>NZ_WHUG01000029.1 GCF_009380215.1 Rugamonas aquatica | reverse complement strand
GGCCGGCGCGGCCGGCGCCGCCGCGCGCGCGGCCGGGCGACGGCCCGACTCGTCGTGCGACAGCTTGAAGATGCTGACCGCTTGCGCCAGCAACTCGGCCTGCTCCTGCATGCTCTCGGCCGCCGCGGCCGCTTCTTCGACCAGCGCGGCATTCTGCTGCGTCATCTCGTCCATCTGGGTGATGGCCTGGTTGACTTCCTCGATGCCGTTGCTCTGTTCCTGGGTGGCGGCGGTGATCTCGCCCATGATGTCGGCCACCTGGCGGATCGATGTGACGATCAGGTCCATGGTCTGGCCGGCCTCGTCGACCAGCTTGCTGCCGGCGTCGACCTTGTTGACCGAGTCGCCGATCAGTTCCTTGATTTCCTTGGCGGCGCCGGCCGAGCGTTGTGCCAGGTTGCGCACCTCGGAGGCGACCACCGCGAAGCCGCGGCCCTGTTCGCCCGCGCGCGCCGCTTCGACGGCGGCGTTCAGCGCCAGGATGTTGGTCTGGAAGGCGATGCCGTCGATCACGCCGATGATGTCGACGATCTTGCTGGAGCTGGCCTTGATCGAGCCCATGGTTTCCACCACCTGCGAGACCACGGTACCGCCCTTTTCCGCCACCGACGACGCGGTCACGGCCAGCTGGTTGGCCTGGCGGGCGTTGTCGGCGTTTTGCTTGACGGTCGAGGTCAGCTCTTCCATCGACGACGCCGTCTCTTCCAGCGAGCTGGCCTGCGATTCGGTGCGGGCCGACAGGTCGGCGTTGCCGGAAGCGATTTCCTGCGACGCGGTCGAGATCAGCTCGGTGCCGGTGCGGACATCGCCGACGGTCTTGGCCAGGCTGTCGTTCATGTCCTTGAGCGCCTGCAGCAGCTCGCTGGTCTCGTCCTTGCCTTCGACGTAGACTTGCGAGGTCAGCTCGCCGGCCGCCACTTTCTGCGCGACTTCGACCGCGCCGGCCAGCGGGCCGGTGATCGAGCGGGTGATGACGGCGGCGCAGGCGACACCGATCGCCACCGCGACCCCGCCCAGCACGAACAGCATCACCATCAGGCTGCGGTCGGCCGTGACCGAGCCGGCCATCACATCCTTGGCGGCGGCCTGCTGCATGTCGACCAGCTTGTTGATCAGCGCCAGCGTCTGCTGGTTCAGCGGGTCGATGCGGCCGGAAATGACCTTGGCCGCGCCTTCGCTGTTAAACGCCAGCACCTGGCCGATGGCTTCCTTGAAGGCCTTGTCGGTGTCCGAGTCGAGCGCGGCGATATCGGCCAGCACCTTCTTCTCGGCCTCGTTCAAGCCCTGCGCCTTCAGGCTGGCCAGCGCCTTGTCGTAGCGGGCGCGCTGGTCCTTGACCTTTTGCTCTTCCTTCTGCATCAGGCTGACGTCGGACTGCAGGCCGATGTTGCGCATGGCGATGCCGGTCTCCAGCATCGCGCTCTTCATCGTGCCCGCTTCCAGGTTCTTCTCGGTCGACAGCTCCAGGCCGCCGGTCAGCTTGCTCTTGTTGCTGTAGTTCAGGTAGTTGGTCATCAGGACCATCGCCACCAGGATCGCCAGAATGCTGCCGAAGCCGATGCGCAGCCGTGCGCCAATTTTGAAGTCGCGTAAATTCATGTGGTTTTCTCCCCTATTGCTGTCTGTTCTGTTGTCCGCCGGGTACGGCCTGCGGACCCCGTATCGTTGTGATCGTTGCGGCGCGCACTCTGCCGGGCGCTGTCGCGGGTGGCCGCCGGGCCCTAGGCCGCCAGCTGCTCCATCAAGCCCATTTCGGCGCTCGACATCAGCTTGTCGATGTTCACCAGGATCAGCATACGCTCATCGATGGTGCCCAGGCCGATCATGTAGTCGGAACTGAAGGCGGTGCCCATTTCCGGCGCCGGCTTGACCTGCTCCGGCGTCAGCGTGGTCACGTCCGACACCGAGTCCACCACCATGCCGACGATGCGGCCGCTGATGTTGAGGATGATGACCACGGTGAACTGGTCGTACACCGGCGAGCCGAGGTTGAACTTGATGCGCATGTCGACCACCGGAATGATGATGCCGCGCAGGTTGATCACGCCCTTGATGAACTCGGGGGCGTTGGCGATCCGGGTCACGGTTTCGTAGCCGCGGATTTCCTGCACCTTCAGGATGTCGATGCCGTATTCCTCCGAGCCCAGCGTGAACGCCAGGTATTCGTGGCCGGCGATCTCGTTTGCCCCGGTGGTTAGTACGTCTGCCATGATGGTTTCCTTGATGGGATTAGCTAAAAATCTGTTCGTCAGCGAGCTGGCGGGATGAACGTATCAATGCGGCGACGTCGAGGATCAGCGACACGCCGCCGTCGCCCAGAATGGTGGCGCCGGAAATGCCGGCCACCTTGCGGTAATTCGATTCCAGGTTCTTGACCACCACCTGCTGCTGGCCGACCAGGTCGTCGATGAACAGGCCGGCCTTGCGGCCGTCGGTCTCGATGATGACCACGATGCCCTGGCAGGGGTCGGTGAAGCGCGGCGTGATGCCGAACATCTGGTACAACGGCACCAGCGGCAGGTATTCGCCGCGCACCTTGATGACCCTGCCCTTGCCGGAGATTTCCTTGACGTCTTCCGGCACCGGCTGCAACGATTCGATGACAAAGCCCAGCGGCAGGATGTAGACCTCTTCGCCGACCCGGATCGACATGCCGTCCAGGATCGCCAAGGTCAGCGGCAGCGAGATCGAGATCGTGGTGCCGAAACCCTTGGCCGAGCGGATGTCGACCACCCCGCCCATGGCCGTGATATTGCGCTTGACCACATCCATGCCGACGCCGCGGCCGGAGACGTCGGTCACCTGCTCGGCGGTCGAGAAGCCCGGCGCGAAGATCAGTTGCCAGACTTCGGCGTCGCTCATGTTCTCGTGCAGCGGCAAGCCGTTCTGCTCGGCCTTGGCCAAAATCCGTTCGCGGTTCAGGCCGCCGCCATCGTCCGACACTTCGATGATGATGTTGCCGCCCTGGTGGGAGGCCGACAGGAACAGGCGGCCGGCGTCGCTCTTGCCGGCGGCGCGGCGCACGTCCGGCATTTCGATGCCGTGGTCAATCGAGTTGCGCACCAGGTGGGTCAGCGGGTCGACGATGCGCTCGATCAGGCCCTTGTCCAGTTCGGTGGCGGCGCCGTTGGTGATGAAGTCGACCTTCTTGCCCAGCTTGGCCGCGAGGTCGCGCACCATGCGCGGGAAGCGCGAGAACACGAAGTCCATCGGCATCATGCGGATCGACATCACCGCTTCCTGCAGGTCGCGGGTGTTGCGGGTCAGCTGGCTGACGCTATTGAGCAGGCGCTCGTGCACCATCGGGTCCAGCGTGTCGACGCGCTGCTCGATCATCGCTTGCGTGATGACCAGCTCGCCCACCAGGTTGATCAGCTGGTCGACCTTTTCGATCGATACGCGGATCGACGACGATTCGGCGCCGGGGCCGGGGCCGCCCTTCTCTTCCTTCTTGGCGGCTTTCTTTTCCTCGTCGGCGGCTTGCTGCTGCACCGTCGGCGCGGCCTCGGCGACGATGCCGGCCGCCGCGCGGATCTGCTCGACCGGCTGGAAGAAACCATAGCCCTGCGCATCCTCGGCGCCCGACTGGGCGGCGGCGCGGATTTCATCGAGCGGCTGGAAGAAGCCGTAGCCCTCGCCGCCCTTGGCGGCCGGGTGCAGCTCGGTCTCGTCGAAGAAGCCGTAGCCCAGCGCGCTCTCGACCTTGGAGCGCTCGGCGTTTTCCAGCTTGGCCTGTTTGGCGTCGAGCGCCGGCAATTCGGTGACGACCATGTCGTCGGGGTTCAGCACGAAGGAGCAGATGGCGATGATGTCGTCCAGGCTCTCGTGGGTGGTGACCACCATGGCGTTGCGGTCGTGGTCCAGCGGCGTGATCGAGACATGGCCCATCAGGCCCAGCTCGGCGCCCAGGGCGGTCACTTCGCGGTGCACCATGGCCGGCAGTTCGAGCCGGTAGCGGCGGCCGCCGCTGTGGTCGACCACCTTGGCCTCGCCGGCGTGGAACGATGGCGCCACCGGGGCCATGGCCGCCAGCGGCACGTCCTGCGCCAGCGATTGCAGCATCATGCGCACGTCGCCGACCGCGTCCTGGTCGACCACCGCGCCGTGGCGGTGGCCGTCGAGCTGCATCTTGAGGATGTCCTTGGCCGCCAGGAAGGCGTCCACATGCTCGGAGGTCAGCGCCATCTCGCCCTTGCGGATGCGGTCCAGCAGGGTTTCCAGGATGTGGGTCACTTCCGTCATGTCGGTGACGCCGAACGTCGACGCGCCGCCCTTGACGGAATGGGCGGTGCGGAAGATCGCGTTCAGATCCTCGGGGTCCGGTTGCTCGACGTTGACGGCCAGCAGCAGCCGTTCCATTTCCGCCAGCAGTTCCTCGGCCTCATCGAAAAAGACCTGGAAAAACTGGCTTATATCGATGGTCATGGGGATACTCCGTAAGTTTCGCTCAGCATCATTGCACGCGCCTTATCAGCCGATGACCTTCTTCACTACCTCGATGAGCCGCTGGGGATCGAAAGGCTTGACCAGCCAGCCGTTGGCGCCGGCGGCGCGGCCCTTGGCTTTCATCTCGTCGGACGATTCGGTGGTCAGCATCAAAATCGGCGTCTTCTGGTAGGCCGGCAGTTCGCGCAGCAGCTTGATCAGCTGCAGGCCGTCCATGCGCGGCATGTTCTGGTCGGTCAGCACCAGGTCGACGCTTTGCAGCTTGGCTTTTTCCAGGCCGTCCTGGCCGTCCACCGCTTCCACCACCAGGTAGCCGGCCGCTTTCAGGCTGAAGGCCACCATCTGGCGCAGGGAACTGGAATCATCAACTGCAAGTATTGTCTTGGCCATCTTGGTTCTCACTCTTATCAATGCGGACCGGAGTCCGTTCTTTTAAAACAATCGGTAGGTCGCGGCGCTCAAAACAGTTCGATGTCGCCGCTCTCCAGGTGTTGTTGACTGACGGCCTTGCGCAGCACGCTGCGCAGCTCCAGGCTCTGGATCGCCAGCGCCATGCTGACCTTGCCCAGCAGCGCGACGATTTCCTCGTTGTCGCTCTCGGGCAGCATCTCGGCGCCGTGCGCGCCCAGCGTGCCGAGGAACTCGCGCAGGCCGGTCACGCGTTTCAGCGTGCGGTCGATCAGCTGGCTGGTCATGTCCTGGAACTGCAGGCTGGTGATGGCGGCGTTGACGTAGCCGCCCACCTGGCCCTGCAGCGCCTCCAGCTGGGCGCGCTGTTCGGCGCTGGCGGTGCCGCCGTCGAGCAGCAGCTGGATCGTCGCCTGCTCGGCCTCGACCGCCTGGTGGATGGCCATGAAGTTGAAGGACAGCTTTTCGATCGCTTCCTCCAGCAGCAGGCCGGTCTGGATCAGGTCGGTTTCGACCTCGGTTAAATGCTTGCGTCCATGGTCAGACACGCCCGACAGCAGGCGTTTTACATGTGAGCCCAGGATTTTTTTTCTCGTCATAACAGTCTCGTTGTTCCGCTTGCCGTACTTGTTGCGTGCTACTTGCGCACCGGCGGACCGGCCGGCGCCGGCGCCGGCGGCGCGGCCGGCTGGCCGTCCTCGGCGCCCACTTCCATCTGGCGCGCGCCGTCGCGCATCACGTTTTCCTCGGTGCGCTTGTTCATCACGATGATGCTGATGCGGCGGTTGATCGGGTTGAACGGGTCGGCCTTGTCGAGGTTGGCGGCCGAGGCCAGTCCCACCACGCGCAGCACCTTGGCGTCGGCCATGCCGCCGGCGATCAGCTCGCGCCGCGAGGCGTTGGCGCGGTCGGCCGACAATTCCCAGTTGCTGTAGCCGGCGTCGCTCAGGTAAGGCGTCGAATCGGTGTGGCCGGACAGGCCGATCTTGTTCGGCACGTCGTTCAGCACGAAACCGATTTCGTGCAGGATCTCGCGCGTGTACGGTTGCAGCTCGGCCTTGGCCAGCGCGAACATCGGGCGGTTTTGCTCGTCGACGATCTGGATCCGCAAGCCTTCGCTGGTGATGTCGAGCAGCAGCTGTTCCTTGTATTTCTTCAGCAGCGGGTTGGCCTCGATCTTGGCTTCGATCTTTTCCTTCAAGGCTTTCAGGCGCTGGTTTTCCTCGGCTTCCAGCGCGGCCTTGGCGGCGGTCAGATTAAAGGTTTTCTTGATCTGCGGATCGTCGCTGGCCTTGACCTGGCCGTCGCGCCGCGTCAAATCCTTGCCACCGCCGGGGATCACCGACGAACTGTCGCCGCTGCCCGAGCCGCCCTGCATCGCCACCTTCAGCGGCGTCTTGAAGTATTCGGAAATGCCGTTCAAGTCGCCCTTGGTGGTCGAACCCAGCAGCCACATCAGCAGGAAGAAAGCCATCATCGCCGTCACGAAGTCGGCATACGCGATCTTCCACGCGCCGCCATGGTGGCCGCCGCCGCCCTTCTTGATGCGCTTGACGATAATCGGCCGCAAGCCCTCTTCAGCCATGGCGATTCCTTATGGTTACTGTCACTTGGACTTCGATTTCTTGATATGGTCTTCCAGCTCGGCGAAGGTCGGGCGCTCGGTCGAGTACAGCACCTTGCGGCCGAATTCCACCGCCAGCGCCGGCGCGTAGCCGTTCAGGCTGGCCAGCAGCGTGACCTTGACGCACTGGTACATCTTGGTCGATTCATCGAGCTTTTGCTCCAGCAGGCTGGCCAGCGGGCCGACGAAGCCGTAGGCCAGCAGAATCCCGAGGAAGGTGCCGACCAGCGCGTGGGCGATCAGGATGCCCAGCTCGGCCGGCGGCAAGCCCACCGATTCCATCGTGTGCACCACGCCCATCACCGCCGCCACGATGCCGAACGCCGGCATGCCGTCGCCCAGCTTGGCGATCGCGTGCGCCGGCACGGCGTGCTCGTGGTGGTGGGTGTCGATCTCGTTGTCCATCAGGTTCTCGATCTGGAACGCATCCATATTCCCCGACACCATCAGGCGCAGGTAATCGGTCATGAACTCGACGATGTGGTGGTCTTCCAGCACGCTCGGATACTTGCTGAACAGCGGGCTTTGCTCCGGGCTGTCGATATCGCCTTCGATCGACATCAAGCCTTCCTTGCGCACCTTGGACAGGACGTCGAACAGCAGCGACATCAGCTCCATGTACAAATCCTTGGTGTAGCGCGAGCCCTTGAACAGCGTCGGCACGGCGGCCAGCGTGGCTTTCAGCGCCTTGCCGTTGTTACCGACCAGGAAGGCGCCCAGCGCGCCGCCGCCGATCATCACCAGCTCCAGCGGCTGCAGCAGCGCGGCCAGATGCCCGCCGTTCATGGCGAAGCCGCCGAACACGCCGACGCAGACCACTACATATCCAATTATGACTAACAAGCGCCCTGACTCCCCAGAATGAAAACGGCACGCATCATACCTAACAAACGACCGTTTTCAATAAATTTACATGTAGAACTACAATAGCGTGACTAGGGGGGAGCGGGCAAGAGAATAACGCGAAATGATGCTTAAAAGTACCATATGTAGAGAGCGGCGCCGCCCTCTGTGGCGTGAATGGTCTGATCGGGCGCACGGGCGTCGATGGCAAACTCGTAGCTGATGAGCATGGCGCCGGGCTGCATTTCGGCGGCGGCCTTGCGCCACAGGCCATCCATCGCGGCCGGCGACAGGTAGGCGAACACCAGCTCGTATTGGGCGAAGTCGAGCTGCTCGTAATCGCCCAGCGTGAAGCGGGCGCGGCTGCCGGCCAGCGCGGCGCGCAGGCGGCTGGCCAGCCACGGCAGCGGCGCCAGTTCGATGCCGCCGCACTCGGCGTCGGGCCGCTGGCGCGCCAGGTACAGCACCAGTCCGCCCAGGCCGCTGCCGATGTCGATCACGCGCAGGCGCTGGCCGGCGGCCGGCGGCGGCAGCACTTGACGTACCGCATCCCAGACCGCCGGGCGCGACGGGTAGTACGGCACTTGCGTGCGGAAGGTCGACCAGTACAGGCCCAGCAGCAGCAGGAAGGCCGCCAGGAACAGCCACGGCGGCAGTTGCAGCGCCAGCGCCGCCAGCAGCGCGGCCGGGAACAGCAGCTGGATCGCGCGCCACCACACGGCCAGGCCCAGCTTCCAGCTCAGGCTGGCCGCGAGCAGGCCCTGCACCAGCACCAGGCTGCGGCCGTCGACGTCAAAACGGAAACTGGCCATCACGTACAGGATGGCCAGGGTCAGGGGCGCGGCGCCGCACTGGATCAGCAGCGCCCGCACGGCGGGCGCGCGGGCCAGGCGCCGGAAATAGGAGTCGGGGCGGGACGGCCGGTTCACGCGGCCAGGGCGTCGGCGTCGCGCGCCTTCTTGGTCTTGCCGGCACGCGAAGGCATGTGGCACAGGCCGCAGACATAGCTGCCGTTCAAGTCCATGCAGTTGACCACGAACTTGCCCTGGCATTTGCCGCAAGGCGCCAGTTCCAGCATGCGGCTGCTGAAGAAGCGCACCAGGGTCCAGGCGCGGGTCAGCGACAGCAGCGGCTCCTCGCCTGCTTCCGGCGGCATTTGCTCCAGGTACAGCTTGTAGGCTTTCATGACCGCTTCGATGCCGGTGGCGCCGGCGTGCTCGGTCAGGAATTTGTGAATATTGATGAACAGCGAAGCGTGGATGTTCGGCTGCCAGGTCAGGAACCAGTCGGTGGAAAACGGCAGCATGCCCTTCGGCGGCGATACACCCTTGAGTTCCTTGTACAGCTTGAGCAGGCGTTCGCGCGACAGCGACACTTCCGACTCCAGCAGCTGCAGACGCGCGCCCAGCTGTATCAGTTCGATGGCCAGCTGGATTTCCTGGGCTTCCGTCACTACGCTTTTCTTGGTCATGATCTGTGCTCCGGGCGGCTGGTCAATTAAGCGATTTCTTCGACGGCCTGGCCGGCCATCAGGATGGCGGCGTGCGACTGGGCCAGCACCCGGTCTTTATTGTAATTGGTCAGCATCGACAGGATGGCGCTGTCGTCGAAGCGGAAGCGGGCCAGCATCATGTTGCCGCCTGCCAGTTTCAGGATCTGGGCGTTGCTCATGCCCTCGATCAGGTCGGCGATCTCTGCGGCGATGCCGAGGCGGAAGATCGCGGTGACTTTGTCGGCGCGTATCATCTGCTGGGCCAACATCAGGTAGCTCAGGTTGGCGTCGCGAATTTCAGCCATCATATCGTTAGCGGTCATTTCCATCTCCTAGTCCGTGATCTGCACTGCGGAACACAATTGCGTTTCCAGTGAGATACATTCTGCGGGAGCAACAAAAATACGAGTAGAGGATGTCCTCCGTATTTTTCGTCGGGAAATAGCGGGCACGACCCGTCGGTGTTTGTCTGACAAACACTCGCAGATCGCTCATCCACGCCCTTGCGGCGCGGGTTTCATAAGGTCCAAGATCTTCAAAAAAGTCCTGTCGTGAAACGAAAAATAGTCTGTACGGCGACTCTTTTTTGCTACATCTAACCCGGTTACGGCAGCATTTCGAGGAACTTTAGGGTTTCCGCAAAAATATTTTGAAGTATTTTCGACTATCGCTTTGCCACCTGATGGCGCTTTTCCGCTCATCATGAAACTGGTAACGGCAGCGTTTTGGGGAACTTTAGGGTTTTTTTGAAAAAAATCGAAAATAATTTAAAAAAAGTCGCAAGCCCAGCAAACATGCGGGTTTGCAGGCACCCCAAGGGCCTGGCGTTGGGCTCCGAACGGGGTTCGCCCCGGATATTTCGGGTTACACTGGCAACTTATTGAAGCCTAAAGCATTTCACCTAGCCCGCAAGGAAGTTACATAATGACAACTCGCAACGACTGCCTGGCCCGCGACGCGCAAGATCCGCTCGCCGCCCTGCGCGACCAGTTCGACCTGCCGCCGCAGGTGATTTATTTGGATGGCAACTCTTTAGGCGCCCGCCCCAAGGCCGCGCTGCCGCGCGCCCAGCAGGTGATCGCCCAGGAATGGGGTCATGACCTGATCCGCAGCTGGAACACCGCCGGCTGGTTCGACCTGCCCAAGCGCCTGGGCAACCGCCTGGCCCCGCTGATCGGCGCCGACGACGGCGAGGTGGTCGTCACCGACACCACCTCGGTCAACCTGTTCAAGGCGCTGGCCGCCGCGCTGCACATGCAGGCCGCCGACCCGGCCCGCCAGGCGCGCCGCGTGATCGTCACCGAACGCTCCAACTTCCCGACCGACATCTATATGGCCCAGGGCCTGAGCAGCTGGCTGGAGCGAGGCTACAGCGTCAAGCTGGTCGACTCGGTGGAGGAACTGCCGGCCGCCATCGGCGCCGACACCGCCGTCGTCATGCTCACCCACGTCAACTACCGCACCGGCTACCAGCACGACATGCGCGCCACCAGCGCCCTGGCCCACGCCGCCGGCGCGCTGATCGTCTGGGATCTGGCGCACTCGGCCGGCGCGGTGCCGGTCGCCCTGAACGACGACGGCGCCGACCTCGCGGTGGGCTGCACGTATAAATACCTGAACGGCGGCCCCGGCTCGCCGGCCTTCATCTGGGTGCCGCGCAAGCACCAGGCCGCCTTCCGCCAGCCGCTGTCGGGCTGGTGGGGCCACGCCGCGCCGTTCGCCATGGCGCCCGACTTCGCGCCCGCCGACGGCATCGGCCGCGCGCTGTGCGGCACCCAGCCGGTGGTGTCGCTGGCCATGGTCGAATGCGGCCTGGACGTGTTCGGCCAGACCAGCATGGCCGCCATCCGCGCCAAGTCGCTGGCCCTGACCGACCTGTTCATCACGCTGGTCGAACAGCGCTGCGCCGATCATCCGCTGGGTCTGGTCACGCCGCGCGAACATGCGCGCCGAGGCAGCCAGGTCAGCTTCACCCATCCGCACGGCTACGCGGTGATGACGGCGCTGATCGCGCGCGGCGTCATCGGCGACTACCGTGAACCGGCCATCATGCGCTTCGGCTTCACGCCGCTGTACAGCAGCTATGCCGACGTCTGGGACGCGGTGGAAATCCTGCGCGACATCCTGGACCGCCAGGATTACAACGTCGACGCCAAGCGCGACGCCGTGACCTGAACGCGTGACTTAATAACGAGATAAACGATATGAGCGATTCCAAAGAAACCGCCAGCGGCTGCCCGATGCACGCCGCCGCCCCCGCCGCCGACGCCCAGTGGCACGGCGCGGATATGGACTTCAGCAACAAGATGAGCTACGGCGACTATCTGGGCCTGGACCAGATCCTCACCGCCCAGCACCCGCTGTCGCCCAACCACAATGAGATGTTGTTCATCGTCCAGCACCAGACCAGCGAACTGTGGATGAAGCTGATGCTGCACGAAATGCACGCAGTGCGCGCCCACCTGCAATCAGACGATCTGGCGCCAGCCTTCAAGATGCTGGCCCGCGTGGCCCGCATTATGGACCAGCTGGTGCACGCATGGGACGTGCTCGCCACGATGACGCCACCGGAATACACCGCCATCCGCCCCTACCTGGGCGCATCGTCGGGCTTCCAGTCCTACCAGTACCGCGAGATCGAATTCATCCTCGGCAACAAGAACGCCGCCCTGCTCAACGTCCACACCACCGCGCCCGACGCGTTTGCCGTGCTGGACAAGGCGCTGCGCGAACCCTCGGTCTACGACGAAGCGATCAAACTGCTGGCCCGCAACGGCCTGCCCGTCTCCGCCGAGCGCCTCAACGCCGACTGGACACTGCCGACCGCCGCCGACGAATCCGTCAAGGAAGCATGGCTGGAAGTCTACCGCGACCCAAGCCGCCACTGGGCGCTGTACGAGCTGGCAGAAAAACTGGTGGACCTGGAGACCGCGTTCCGCTTCTGGCGCTTCCGCCATGTCACCACGGTCGAGCGCATCATCGGCTTCAAGACCGGCACCGGCGGCACGGCCGGCGTCAGCTACCTGCGCAAGATGCTCGACGTGGTTCTGTTCCCAGAACTGTTCGCCCTGCGCACCGCCCTCTGAGATTGCCACGAGAATACACACCATGGGTAGTACCGCATTCTCCTTATAGCAAACCTACTGAATCTTCTCCTGAAATCTACTGAATTGAACTTCCTGCTACTGCGCCGGTCTAACTCAGTAGCCAGAAGCAGAATTCAGTAGATTTCAGTAAGGAGAAAAGTATGTTTGCCACAATGAGCGTGCAGGTCTCCCCCATCACCCTGCTCGCGCTGATGGAACGGCTACGCGAAACCGGCGCCAGCCGCACCGCGCGGCTACCAATGGAAAACGCTGCTCCTGCCCGAAGGCACATGGCTGCGCATGGCCTAGCCAGCGGCTACGCCGACAGTGTGCGCAACGCGTGGCAAGACATCTCCATCCGCATGCCCGGCGAAAAGAACTGGAAAATCGCCGACGTCCGCCGCCGCGAACTGGCCCGCGCCACAGCCGCCCCTGCAGCTCCCGCGGCCCCGACCGCAGCTGCCGCAACGCCGGCGGCTTCATCCAACGCCGCGCATATGCCCGCAGCACAACCGGCACCCCGTGACACCACTCCCGCCCAAGGCTTGACCGAGCCCGAACGCAGGAAATACCGCTTCCGCCTGGAGGACGTCGCATTCGATTGAAGACATTTGTCCATGCTTGCGCAAACTGCCAACGCCAGCGAAACAAGCGCCCCCAGCCGAAGTAAGATAAACACCATCTTACCCAGCAAGGAAACCGCATGGATTACGAAGTACTGACCCTGGCCGGCCTGTGGAACTCCGGCCCCGCCCACTGGCAAACGCAATGGGAACGCAAATACCCGCACTGGATCCGCGTCCAGCACCGCGACTGGGAGACGCCCGACAGCACCGAATGGGTGGCCGAACTGGAAGCCGCCATCGCGCAATGCCAGCGCCCGCCGGTACTGGCCGCGCACAGCCTGAGCTGCTCGCTGGTCGGCCGCTGGGCCGCCTCCGGCTCGCAATTGAAAATCGCCGGCGCCTTCCTGGTCGCCCCCAGCTACCCCGACTGCACCAGCGGCTTCCAGCCCATGCTGCTGCAACACCTGCCCTTCCCCAGCCTGGTGATCGCCAGCAGCGACGACCAATACGTCAGCCCGCAGCGCGCCCGCCAGTTCGCGCAAGCCTGGGGCAGCGACTACGTCGAGATAGGCAACGCCGGCCACATCAACGGCGACGCAGGCTACGGCCCCTGGCCCGAAGGCGAAAAATTACTGCACGATTTCTGCGAAAAACTGCATCGCTGACGGAACTTCCACGCCCCAGCCCCCTCTAACTGTCATCAAGAACAAGGAGGGAAGAAAGATGAACCAGCGTATCCGCAATTGCGCGGCGGCCGCCGCCCTGCTGCTGACGGCCATGACGGCCATGACGGCCAGCGCCACCAACTACACCGCCATCCTCACCGGCCCGCAGGAATCGCCGCCCAACACCTCGCCCGCCATCGGCGCGGCGGTCGTCAAGTTCGACCCCGTCAGCCACATACTGGAAGTGGACGTCGCCTTCAGCGGCCTGATCTTGCCGAGCACCATCTCGCACATCCATTGCTGCACTACCACACCCGGCGCTGGCGTGGCCGGCGTGGCGACCGAAGTTCCGACCTTCGGCGGCTTCCCTATGGGCGTAACGAGCGGCGCCTACACCAACACCTACAACACCTCGTTGACGGCCAGCTGGAATCCGGCCTTCCTGAGCGGCCACGGCGGCACCACGGCCGGCGCCGAAGCAGCCTTCGCGACCGGATTGAACGCCGGCGAGGCCTACCTCAACATCCACAGCGAGCGCTACCCGGGCGGCGAAATACGCGGCTTCCTGACAACCGCCCCGGTACCCGAACCAGCCACCATCGCCATGCTGGGCCTGGGCGTACCAGCCGTGCTGCTGATGGCGCGACGCCGCCGCAAGATGTAACTAGCGCGTCGCGCCGACCAGCGGCAGCTCGATGTAACTGTCGTGATAAATGCGCTGAGTCGCCTTTTTGTAGTCGGCCGGCTGCGCGTAGAAGATATTCGGCACAAAGGTCTGCGGGTTGCGGTCGTACAGCGGGAACCAGCTCGACTGCACCTGCACCATGATGCGATGTCCCGGCAGGAACACATGGTTCGCGGTCGGCAACGCGAAGCTATACGGCAAGGCCGTGTTGGCAGCAATCGGCTTGGCCGTCTCCAGACTCTCGCGATAACGGCCACGGAAGATATCGCCCGACACCATCAGCTGATAGCCGCCCATCTCCGGCTGCGCCGCCACCTGGTCCGGATAAACGTCGATAAGCTTGACGACCCAGTCCGCATCCGTGCCGCTGGTGGACGCCAGCAGATGCGCGACCGGCTCGCCGCTGATTTTCACCGGCGCCGTCAGCACGTCGGTCGTGTAAGTCAACACATCGGTGCGCCCCGACGCCTCGCGCTGATCGTCGACCAGCCAGCGCGGCCACGTCTGCCCCTTGGCCTCGTCATAACCGTAAGGTGCGATAGGCCGCGCGCGGTAAGGCACAGGCTTGGCCGGATCGGACACATATTCATCGAACGCCGCCCGCTGCGCCGGCGCCGAGGCGGGCCGCGACGCCGCATTCGTCAAGCTCAGCCGCGAGTTGGCCGCCAGCTTCAGCGTGGCCGGCGCGATCGCACAGCCGCTGACGCAGCCGCTAGGCCAACTGTTCAGCGAACGCCACTTGTTGCTGCCCGTCTCGAACGCCGACACCGGCGCAATCTGCTCCGACGGCGCATCATCCTTCAGATAGCGGTCCAGGAAAGGCCGCAAAATCTCCTGTCGAAAATGCAGCGCCGTATCGCTGTTAAAGCGCAGCGCCCCCAGCCGGCTGCCATCGCCGATGGCCCCGCCATGATTCCACGGCCCCAGCGCCAGAAACACCTTGCCATCCTGATCGCGCGGCTTGATCGCCTTGTACACCGCGATCGCGCCATAAATATCCTCAGCATCCCACAGACTATGCACCAGCAAGGTAGGCACCGTCACCGGCTGCGCCCCCAGGATCCGGTCCATCGCCTGCCCGCGCCAGAACGCGTCATAGCTCGGATGGGCGACGATCTTGCGCCAGAACCCGCTCTGCTCCACGCCGCGCTGACGGGCCAGCTCGCCCACCGAACCGGCGCGGATGAACATATCGTAGTCGTCGTAATGGCTGGTGTACCACTTGGCCTCATTGCGCCGCGTCACCACCTGCTCCAGCACATACGACAGATTGACCTGCCGGAACGCGCCGTTGTGGAACCAGTCGTCGCCGCGCCAGCCATCGACCATCGGATTCATCGGCACCGCCGCCTTCAGCGCCGGATGCGGATTCACCAGCGCCATCAGCGGCAAAAATCCATCGTAGGAAATGCCGATAATGCCCACCTTGCCATTCGTCTCAGGAATATTCTTGACCAGCCACTCGATGGTGTCCCAGGTATCGGTAGCATGATCGACCGGCGTCGGATTGAGCGCGCTGCCGCTGAGCGCCCGGTTCATCACATAATCGCCCTCCGAGCCATACTTGCCGCGCACATCCTGCACCACGCGGATATAACCACCCTCGACGACGACATCGGCCGCATTGTCATAGCCCTGCAGGATGGACTCCATCTGCGAGCTCTCGTTATGGCTGGTCAGCTCGGCAGCGTTGTAAGGGGTACGCGTCAGCAAGATAGGAGCATTACGCGCCTTGCGCGGCACGATGACCACCGTATTAAGCTTGACGCCATCGCGCATCGGCACCATCACCGAGCGCTTGACATAGTCATACCCATCGACCGGCGCCTTGAACTCATCAGGCGTCTCGCTCGGCAGTGCGGGATACATCGGGGAAGCCGCCACGCCCGGCGTCGATGCCGGCAGCGTATTCTGGGCCAGGACGGCCTGTGCGGATAAAACGAAGGCGCCAGTCAGCGCCAGCACGATCTTATTCATGAATATCCCGGGAGCTGAGCCAGTGAAACCTCAACATAGCACAACTCCCGGGACGGGTCTTACCAGATTACTTGCCGATTACTTGCTCGCGCCGTTCAGCAGCATCTCATTCAAACGCTTGACGAACGTAGCCGGATCGCTCAGCGAGCCGCCCTCGGCCAGCAGCGCCTGATCGAACAGGATGTTGGCCCAGTCGCTGAACGCGCTGCCCGCCTCCTCGTACTTCAGGCGCGTCACCAGCGGGTGATTCGGATTGATCTCCAGGATAGGCTTGGACTCCGGCGCACTCTGGCCAGCCGCCTTCAGCATGCGCAGCAGGTTGCCCGACAGCTCATGCTCATCCGCCACCAGACAAGCCGGCGAATCGGTCAGACGGAACGTCACGCGCACATCCTTGGCCTTGTCCGACAAGGCTTCCTTCATCTTGCCGACCAAATCCTTGTACGAAGTCTCGGTCTCCTCGTGCTCCTTCTTCTCGGCCTCGTCTTCCAGCGCGCCCAGATCCAGACCACCCTTAGCCACCGACACCAGCTCCTTGCCTTCGAACTCGGTCAGGAAGGACAGCATCCACTCGTCCACGCGATCGGTCAGCAGCAGCACTTCCACGCCCTTCTTGCGGAAGATCTCCAGATGCGGCGAGTTCTTCGCAGCGACGTAGTTATCGGCCGTAACGTAGTAAATCTTGTCCTGGCCTTCCTTCAGACGCGCCACATACTGCTCCAGCGAGACGCTCTGCTCGTCGTTGTCGTTGGCGGTCGAAGCGAAGCGCAGCAGCTTGGCCAGACGGTCCTTGTTGACCGCGTCCTCGCCCACGCCCTCTTTCAGCACCTGGCCGAATTCCTTCCAGAAGGTGACATACTTGTCCTTCTTCTCCTGCTCATCCGCGTTCGCCAGCTCTTCCAGCATGCCGATCACACGCTTGGTCGAACCATCGCGTATCACCTTCACATCGCGCGACTCCTGCAGGATCTCGCGCGACACGTTCAGCGGCAGGTCGGCCGAATCGATCACGCCCTTGACCATGCGCAGATAGGCCGGCATCAGCTGCTCGGCATCGTCCATGATGAACACGCGCTTGACGTACAGCTTGATGCCGCCACGCTTGTTGCGGTCCCATAGATCGAACGGCGCCTTGGCCGGAATGTACAGCAGCTGCGTGTACTCGCTGCGGCCTTCCACGCGGTTGTGCGTATGCGTCAGCGGCGCCTGGAAGTCGTGCGACACGTGCTTGTAGAATTCCTCGTACTGCTCCGGCGTGATGTCAGCCTTGTTGCGGGCCCACAGCGCGCTGGCCTGGTTCACGGTTTCCAGCTCGTCCTTGACGACGGTTTCCTTCTTCTCCTCGTCCCACTCTTCTTTCGCCATCACGATAGGCAGCGAGATATGGTCCGAGTACTTGCGGATGATGGACTTGATCTTCCACGACGACAGCAATTCGTCCTCGCCCTCGCGCAGATGCAGGATGATGTCGGTACCGCGGCCCGGCTTCTCGATCTGCTCGACCGAGTAATCGCCCTGGCCTTCGGATTCCCAGCGCACGCCTTCGGAGGCGGCCGCGCCGGCGCGGCGGGTTTCAACGGTGATCTTGTCGGCCACGATGAAGCCCGAGTAGAAGCCCACGCCGAACTGGCCGATCAGGGCCGCGTCCTGCTGCTGGTCGCCCGACAGCTTGCCAAAGAATTCCTTGGTGCCCGATTTGGCGATGGTGCCCAGGTGCGAGATCGCCTCGTCGCGGCTCATGCCCACGCCGTTGTCGGAAATGGTGATGGTGCGCGCAGCCTTGTCGAAGGCCACCTTGATCTTCAGTTCATGGTCGTTGCCATACAGGGCGTCGTTGTTGATCGCCTCGAAGCGCAGCTTGTCGGACGCGTCGGACGCATTCGAAATCAGCTCGCGCAGGAAAATCTCTTTATTCGAGTACAGCGAGTGGATCATCAGCTGCAGCAGCTGCTTCACTTCCGCTTGAAAGCCCAGGGTTTGCTTATCGGTGTCTGCCATTTTAAAAGCCTCAATAGTCTTGTGGTTGATACACAGGTTGGACGAAAGTGGGGATTATAAGAGGGTTTTCAAGAGCGGCCCAGCTCCCGCTCGAAGAAACGCCACACCGCCGGCTCCTGCATCGCCGCCACATTGAGCCGCATGCGGGTCGACGGCAGCTGCTTGGGCGAGAACAGGCTGCCCGGCGCCAGCAGCAGATTGTGCGCCATCGCCCGTTCGGTCAGCACATTGGTGTCGCAGCCCGCATCGGCCCACACGAACATGCCGGCCGGCGGCGCCACGTCCACCTTCAGCCCCACCCGCTCCATCTGGCGTATCGTCTTGGCGCGGATCGCGTCGAGCCGCGCGCGCACCCGGTCCGTATGCTTGCGGAACGAGCCCTCCGACAGCACCTTGTACACCACCCGCTCGCCGATATCGCTGGTGGTCAGCATGGTCAGCATCTTGCGGTCGGCCAGGCGCTCGGCCCGTTCGGCCGACGCCGCGATGAAGCCGACCCGCAGATTGGCCGCCATCGTCTTCGAGAAGCCGCCCAGGTAGATCACCCGCTGCAGCTGGTCCAGCGCCGCCAGCCGCGTGGCCGGCTGCACCGCGCTGCCGGGATGCAGGTCGCAGTAGATGTCATCCTCGACGATGATGAAGTCATGCTCCTCCGCCAGCCGCAACACCTGGAAGGCCTTGGCCGCCGACAGCGAGGTCGAACTCGGGTTGTGCAGCACCGAGTTGATGATGTACAGCTTGGGCTTGTGCAGCGCCGCCAGTTCGGCCAGTTGCGCGATGTCCGGGCCGTCGCCCAGGCGCGGAATGCCCACCACCTTGGCGCCCAGCGCCGCGAAGGAGCCGAACATCAGGAACCAGGCCGGATCGTCGACGAAGATGGTGTCGCCCGGCCGCGTGAACTCGCGCGCCACCAGGTCCAGCGCCTGCGTCACGCCGGCCGTGGTGACGATCTGCTCCGGCGCCGCCGCGATCTCCAGCTCGGCGAACTTCAGCTGCAACTGCTGGCGCAGCGGCAGGAAGCCCTGCGGCACGCCGTAGCTGACCAGCAGATTGGCGTTCTGCCGGCTCACCGAACGGAGCGCGTTGGCGATGGCCGCGCCGTCCAGCCAGTCCGGCGGCAGCACGCCGGTGCCGGGCGTCTGCCCGTGCGGCATCTGGCGGAACATATTCCGCACCAGCCAGACCACATCGATAGGCTGGACGCCGAGGCGTTCGCGCTCACGTTCGGTCTCCCCGGCCCGGCGCTTCCCGCCCGGCCGCCGCTGCGCCAGGTCCATCTCCAGCGCCGCCGGTTCGCGCACGAAGAAACCGGCGCCCCGGCGTGACTCCAGATGGCCCGAGGCCACCAGCTTGTCGTAGGACGCCACCACCGTGAACGCCGACACCCCATGCGCCGCCGCGAACGCCCGGATCGACGGCATGCGCGCACCGCCGCGCAGCAGGCGGTCATCGATACGCGCCGCCACCGAACGCACGATCTGGTCGATCAGCGTCTCGCCGGACTCGCGCGACAGCAATCCCAGCATGGCGCCGGACTGCGCCGCCTTGGCCCGCCCGGCCCGCGCCGCCGGCACCGAAGCCACCGCAGGCCCCGGCGCCGCCGCAGCCACC
>NZ_WHUG01000028.1 GCF_009380215.1 Rugamonas aquatica | reverse complement strand
GAAGCGTTGTGTTCATCAGCGAAGAGGCAAGATTATGAAGTGTTTCGTTTATCTCGTCAACCCCTTCTTTTTCCTCGCTAACTTCGCATTTACATGCTGCGTTTTGCGGGGAGGCGAACTATAGCAAGAGCAGCCGCAGCTTGCAAGGGTAAAATACGGACTTCACCGATTTATAAGTCGCCCACATGTTTATTCCAACTATCCCTACTACTCATAACGAGACGCTGGCCGCCCTGCTGGACAAAGCCATCAACAATAAAACCAAGCCGCTGGGTAGCCTGGGCGTACTGGAATCGCTGGCCAAACAAATCGGCCTTATACAGAACACTCGCGAAGTCGCGATCACGCAGCCTGCCATATTAGTGTTCGCCGCCGATCACGGCGTGGTTGCTGAAGGCATCTCCGCCTACCCGCAGGATGTGACCTGGCAGATGGTGGAGAACTTCCTCGCGCGCGGCGCCGCCATCAACGTCTTCGCGACGCAAAACAACTGCGAACTCCACGTCATCGACGCCGGCGTCAATCACGACTTCGGCCCGCGCGATGTCCTGATCGACCGCAAGCTGGCCTACGGCACACAGAACTTCGCGCAAGAACCGGCGATGAGCCGCGCCACCTGCGAGGCCGCACTGGCCGCAGGCATGGCGCTGGCTGCGGACTTGAAAGGCAACGTGGTCGGCTTCGGCGAAATGGGCATCGGGAACACCACCGCCGCCGCAGCGCTGATGCACAAGCTGACCGGCATACCGGTCGCGCAATGCGTCGGCGCCGGCACCGGCCTCTCTGCGGAAGGCATACTGCACAAGCAGCGTGTAATCGAAGCGGCTGTAGCCAAACACGCCGTAGCAGTGGAGCCGCTCGACGTACTGGCCACCTTCGGCGGATTGGAAATCGCCATGATGGCCGGCGCCATGCTGAAGGCGGCCGAGCTGCGCAAAGTACTGCTGATCGACGGCTTCATCGTCACCAGCGCGCTGCTGGTCGCGGCACGCGTACAACCGGCGATCCTGGACTACTGCGTCTTCGCCCACTGCTCCAACGAAAACGGCCACCAGCAGATGCTGGCCGCGCTGGGCGCCAAACCGCTGCTGAACCTGGGCCTGCGCCTGGGTGAAGGCACTGGCTGCGCACTGGCCCTGCCGCTGCTGCATGCGTCGGTCAACTTCCTGAACCAGATGGCCACGTTTGAATCGGCCCAGGTCAGCGAGAAGTCCGAGTAAGCGCCGTGCACCAGCTACGCCTGTTCTTCACCGCACTCCAGTTCTTCACCCGCCTGCCGATTCCAGGCTGGGTGGGGTTCGATGCCGCGTGGCTGAACCAGGCCTCGCGCTACTTCCCGCTGGTCGGCGTGGTGGTGGCCGCGATTGCGGCCGGTGTGTACGCACTGGCGGCCTGGATCTTCCCCGCGCCGGTCGCCGTGCTACTGTCGACCGCTGCCGGCATCTACGCCACCGGCGCCTTTCACGAGGACGGCTTCGCCGACATGTGCGATGGCTTCGGCGGCGGCATGACGGCGGAGCGCGTACTGGAGATCATGAAGGACTCGCGCATCGGCGCCTATGGCGCCATCGGCATCATCTGCCTGCTCGGCACCAAATGCGCGACGCTGTCCATGCTGCCGCCGCTGGCGGCGATCGCCGCGCTGCTCGTCGCCCACCCGCTATCGCGCCTGATGGCCACCTCGCTGATCTGGCGTCTCGATTACGCGCGCGCCGAAGGCAAGGCCAAACCACTGGCACAAAAGATGACCACCATTGAATTCCTGCTAGCCGCCGTCACCGCGGCCATTCCCGCGCTAGCGATGATCGCCTGCGGCTGGCTGACCTGGAACGCACTGGCGACCGGCATCGTCGCAGCGCTCATCGCCACCATCTGGCTGGCCCGCAAATTTGTCCGCCGCATCGCGGGCTACACGGGCGACTGCCTCGGCGCGGTACAGCAGCTCAGCGAAGTAGTGTTCTATCTGTGCGTGCTGGCCAGCATGCACCACGGCGCCCTGCCCTGGTAACGCTGTGCAGCTGATACTGGTCCGTCATCCGCAGCCGCTGATCGCGCCCGGCGTGTGCTACGGCAGCAGCGATCTGGCGGTCGCGCCGGAACAGCTGGCGCAGACACTGGCCGCGCTGACAACCACGTTGCCGCGCCGCCTCCCTATATATAGCAGCCCGCTGCAGCGTTGCGCCATCCTGGCTGCGCAACTGGCGACGCCGCTGCAATCCGCCGCACCATTGCTGGACGCCCGCATCGCGGAAATCGACTTCGGCGACTGGGAGCTGCGCCCCTGGGACGATATCCCCCGCGCCGACATCGATGCCTGGGCCGCAGACCTGGTCCACTACCGCCCCGGCGGCGGCGAAAGCGTGCTGCAAATGGCCGGCCGCATCGCGGCCTTCCACGCCGACCTCCAGCGCCAGCAGCAGGACGCCATCGTCATCTGCCATGCCGGCGCGATGCGTCTGCTGCTGGCCTGTCACGCAGGCCTGGCTCCCGCCGACATGGCCATGCAAGCAGCCCGAAACCCGCATCAAATCGCCTATGGCGCCACGCTGACGCTGCAAAGCTGAACCGCCGCCCGATGACCGATGCGGCGCAAACCCGTATAATGACGGGGTTTTGGTGCCCGCGCGTCTGTCCAGATGCGCAGTTAAACGGGAAACACGAAGCTCTCGGCTCACGCAGCCAAGGCCCACGTGTGCTGCCCCCGCAACGGTAAGCAAGTGTCGCAGCGCATGCGCGACAAACCACCTCTGACAACCACTGTGCTCCGCATGGGAAGGTGAGGCGGTTTAACTTGCCAGCCCGGATACCGGCCAAATCAGGTGGAAGCGAACGAACTGGATGAGCGCTACAGGCGATTCCCGGTTCTCCGCTTCTGTTCAATCTGGCCCACGGGGACGTCGGCCGGTTGCTATTAACAGAAAAACTACATCATGACCCTTCGTATCTCCCGTCCAGCGGCCCTGACGTCGCTGGCGCTGGCAATGGCCGCCTCCTACGCCCATGCCGAACCGACCGCCGGCACCGTACTGGTAACCGCAAGCCGCCACCCGCAAGCACTGGCCGATGTCATCAGCGACAGCGTAACCATCAGCCCCGAACAGATCGCCGAATCCGGCGCCGGCTCCATCGCCGACCTGCTGCAACGCCAGCGCGGCATCGAGATCGCCCGCAACGGCGGCGCCGGCACCAACGCCACCGTGTATATCCGCGGCGCCAACAGCAACCAGAACATCGTGCTGGTCGACGGCGTGCGTATCGGCTCGTCCACCACCGGCGCCGCCAACTGGAGCGCCATTCCGCTGACCGCCATCGATCATATCGAAATCATCTACGGCCCACTGAGCTCCCTGTACGGCGCGGACGCCATCGGCGGTGTGATCCAGATATTCACCAAGAAGGGCAAGGGCGCGCCTGCCTTCACCGCCTTCGCCGGCTACGGCACCGACAACACCCGCGAAGCCGACGCTTCGATCTCCGGCGCCACCGGCGGTGAACACAGCATCAGCTACGCGATCAGCGCCGGCAAAGAAAAATCGGACGGTTTCTCCGCCACCCGCCCAGCCATCGGTAAAGCCTACAACGCCGACAAAGACGGCTACGACCACGAAAGCGCTGCAGCCCAGTTCGGCCTGCGCCTGGCCGAAGGCCACGAAGTCGGCGCGCTGCTCATGCACAGCAAGCTCGAATCCCAATACGACAATGGCGCTGCCGCCTTCGATGTGCGCTCCAACGCAAAACTCGAAAACGCCGCCATCTACAGCAAGAACCAGATCCTGCCGATCTGGCAAAGCCTGGTGCAGTACTCGCAGACCAAGGACGAAGGCGCCACCTACAGCAGCCCTCTGGCTTCCGGCTACTCGCAGATCAACACCAAGCAGACCGACTTCACCTGGCAGAATGATGTGCAAATCGGCGCCGACGTGCTGCAACTGCTGTACAGCCACCGTAAAGAGGAAGTCGAGACCAACGGCTTCAAACTGGACAACCCGCAGCGCACCACCAACTCCTTTGCGGCTTCGTACAACGCCCGCCGTGGCGACAACCTGTTCAACGCCAGCGCGCGCCGCGACAAATCGATGTACGGCGCGAAGACCACCGGCTCCGTCGGCTATGGCTACAACTTCACGCAAGCGCTGCGCGCCACCGCCAGCTATGGCACCAGCTTCCGCGCACCGACCTACAATGAGCTGTACTACCCGTCCTACGGCAATCCGCGCAACAAGCCGGAACTGGGCAAGAATGCAGAAATCGGCGTGCACTACGACAGCGGCACCACCGCGCTCAGCGCCAGCTACTATCACAATCGCCTGACCGACCTGCTGGTCAGCACCAACCCGTGCCCGTTCGGCTCCGCTGGCTACACGAACGGTTGCGTCTACAACGTCAACCACGCCCTGCTTGAAGGCTTGACGCTGAGCGCCAGCCAGCAACTGGGCCGCTTCAACTTCACCGCCAACGTCGACCTGCAAGACCCGAAGGACGAAACCAGCGGCAAGCGCCTGCAGCGCCGCGCCAAAAAGCACGGCAACCTGCTGGCCGACTACAGCGCCGGTGCCTGGAAGGCCGGCGTGGAGCTCCAGCTGTCCGGTGACCGCTACGACGATACCGCCAACAATAACCGCATGGGCGGCTATGGCCTGGTCAACCTGTACGCGACCTATCACTTCAACCGTGACTGGTCGGCGCTGGTCCGCTGGAACAACATCAACGACAAGCAGTACGACCTGGCGCGTAACTACGCCACGCCGATGTCCAAGCTGTTTGCCGGTATCCGCTACGGCTACAAATAAGCAGTAATGGTGTAACCTGCCGGGCGTAGGGCGCATCCGCCGCGCGCCCGGCAGCCCCTCTTTTTTGAAAGCAGTGCATGCATTCTTTCTCCCGCAACCTGCGACAGCGCGCCACCATCACCCTGACCGGGTTGGTGCTGTTCGCGTTTGCCAGCCTTATTTTCTCGGGCATGACCGGTTCGATCTCGATTCCGCTCGCCGACATTCCCGCTGCAATCAACGAACTGCTACACGGCCAGACCCAGACCCTGGCATCCACCCTGCTTGACCTGCGCCTGAGCCGCGCGCTGACCGCCTTTGTCACCGGAGCCGCCCTGTCGCTGGCCGGCGTGATGATGCAGGCGCTGTTGCGCAACCCGCTGGCCGATCCCTATGTGCTCGGCATTTCAGCCGGTGCCTCCGTCGGCGCGCTGGCAGCGCTGCTGTTCGGCTGCGCCATCTGGATGGTCGATGCCTCGGCCTTCGGCGGCGCGGTCGCCGTCTCGATGATGTTATACCTGCTGGCCCGGCGCGACCTGCGCGGCGGCGCGGCAGCCGATGGCGGCACCGCCCTGCTGCTGCTGACCGGCGTGATCCTGTCTTCCGCCTGCATGGCGCTGGTGACGCTGATGCTGTCCATCGCCCCGGAGAGCCGCTTGCGCAGCATGGTGTTCTGGATGATCGGTGACCTGGCCGGTGCACCGATGCGCGCGCTGCCATGGATAGTGCTTGCCGGCGCTCTGGTATTCGTCTTGCGCAGCGCCCGTTCCATGAACGTGATGGCGCTGCACGCCGAAGCCGCCGCCACGCTGGGCATCCGCGTCGGCGCCCTGCGCAAAGGCCTGTTCTTTGTTTCCGGCCTGCTGACCGCCAGCGCCGTCACCAGCGCGGGCAGCGTCGGCTTCGTCGGCCTGATCGTGCCGCATGCCTGCCGCTTCGCGGTCGGACCGGACCACCGCGTACTGATACCGGCGGCGACGCTGGCAGGCGGCAGCTTCCTGCTGCTGGCCGATACGCTGGCACGCACCATCATCGCACCACAACAGCTGCCGGTGGGCGTGGTGACGGCGCTGATCGGCGCCCCTGTCTTCCTGTACCAACTGCATCGGCTTCGTAAATGATGATCAGCACTCATAACCTCTCCCTGAAAATCGGCCGCCGCCAGCTGATCGCGGATCTGAACTGGCGTGTGCGCGAAGGCGAATGCTGGAGCGTCATCGGCCGCAACGGCGCCGGCAAAAGCACGCTGCTGAAAACCCTGGCCGGCCTGCGCGATCCCGACGGCGGCTATGTCACCATCCAGAACCGCGCCCTGCCCGACTGGCCGCTGCCCGCACTGGCGCGCCAGCGCGCCTTCCTGGCGCAGAGCCGCAGCGACGCCTTCGCCTACAGCGTGATCGAAACCGTGCTGTCCGCACGCCACCCGTATCACGATAACCGCTATTGGGAAGGCAGCGACGACCACGCCATCGCCTTGAAATCGCTGGAATCGATGGAAGTGGCCGACCTGGCCGAGCGCGACGTTCGCACGCTGTCCGGCGGCGAACGTCAGCGCGTGGCCATCGCCGCCATGCTGGCGCAGGATACGCCGCTGCTGCTGCTCGACGAGCCGGCCAATGCACTGGACCTGGCGCACCAGGTCAGCGTTATGAGCCTGCTGGCGCGCCTGTGCCGCGAGCAGGGCAAGACCGCCATCATGATCGGCCACGATTTGACGCTGGCGCACAGCGTCTCCACCCACGCGCTGCTGCTGATGGGCGACGGCCGCTGGCTGGCCGGCACCACGGTGGAAGTGATGCGGGCTGATATCCTCAGCGATTACCTCGGCCATCCGATCGACATCCTCCAGCACGGCAAGCGCAGCATCTTCATCCCTTCCGAGGACATTGCATGAACCAGCAAAACACCGGCGACATCGACGAACAAACCGCGGCGCTGAACGAGCGCCATCGCGTCCGTATGGAACGCAAGAAGGCCATCATCGACGCCAAGATCGCCTCCGCCGACAAGCAGATCGGCATCATCATCGTCAACACCGGCAACGGCAAGGGCAAAAGCTCCAGCGGCTTCGGCATGGTGATACGCGCCATGGGCCACGGCATGAAGGTCGGCGTGGTGCAGTTCATCAAAGGCGCGATGCAGACCGGCGAAGAGCGGTTCCTGCGCCGCTTCCCCGAAGAAGTCAGCTTTCACTCGATGGGCGAAGGCTATACCTGGGAAACCCAGAACCGCGAACGCGATATCGAAAAAGCGCTGCAGGCATGGGAGCAGGCCAAACGCTTCCTGGCCGATCCTGAGATCGGCCTGGTGCTGTTCGATGAACTGAATATCGCCCTCAAATACCGCTATCTGGACGTGGAGACCGTCATCAACGACCTGCTGGCGCGTCCGGCGATGCAGCACGTCGTCATCACCGGGCGCGGAGCGCCGCCGGAGCTGATCGCCATCGCCGATACCGTCACCGAGATGGAAGTCGTCAAGCACGCCTTCAAGGCCGGCATCGGCGCACAAGCCGGGACCGAGTGGTAATGGCGGCGCATATCGAAGTCAAAGCCCTGCTGGTAGCAGCCGTCTCCTCCGGCCAGGGCAAGACCACGGTCACCGCCGCGCTGGCGCGCAAACTGGCACGCCAGGGCAAACGGGTACGCGTATTCAAATGCGGCCCGGACTTCATCGACCCGATGCTGCTGGAGCGCGCCAGCGGTGCGCCCGTGCGCTCGCTGGATCTGTGGATGGTCGGCCATGACCTGTGCCGCCGCCAGCTGGCGCAAGCCGCCGCCGAAGCGGACGTCATCCTGATCGAAGGCGTCATGGGCCTGTATGACGGCACGCCATCGTCCGCCGACCTGTCGCGCGAATTCGGCGTGCCGGTGATGGCGGTGATCGACGCCGGCGCCATGGCGCAAACCGCCGGTGCGCTGGTGCACGGCCTGCGCGACTACGGCCCTGTCGAGATGGCGGGCGTGATCGCCAACCGCGTCGCCAGCGAAAATCACGCAAAAATGGTGGCGGCCTCGCTGCGCGACATTCCGCTGTTTGCGACCTTGCCGCGCCAGGCGAAATCGCTGCCCGAACGGCACCTCGGCCTGGTACTGCCGGGCGAAGTCGGCGACATCGACCAGCTGCTCGACAACTTGGCGGACCAGCTGGTGTTCGACGACGCGGCCTGGGAGCGCCTGCGCCCAGTGCGTATCGAGGTTCCGCCGGCCGCCGAGCCGCAGGCGCCGCTGCTGGCCGGACAGACCATCGCCGTGGCCCGCGATCCTGCCTTCATGTTCATCTATCCGGCCAACCTGGACACCTTGCGCCAGTTGGGCGCAACGCTGACCTTCTTCTCGCCGCTGGCCGACCAGCCGGTGCCGGCGGAAGCGACCGCCGTGTACCTGCCGGGCGGCTATCCCGAGCTGCACGCCGAAGCGCTGTCGCAGGCATCCACATGGCAGGCGTCGATCCGTTCCGCCCATGCGGCCGGACTGCCCATCGTCGCCGAATGCGGCGGCATGATGGCGCTGGCCAATACGCTGGCCGACCAGGCAGGCGCGGTATGGGCGATGGCAGGCGTGCTGCCAGGAGCCGTGGCGATGCAGGTCCGCCTGGCGGGCCTGGGTTCGCAAGGCCTGACGACGACGCAAGGCGTCCTGCGCGGCCACACGTTCCATTACTCCAAACTGGAGACAACAGTGGAGCCTGCGGCGTACACTATCAAACATCCATCCGCCGTACAGGGTGAAGCCTGGTACCGCGTAGGATCTCTGGCAGCTTCGTATTTTCACGCCTATTTTCCATCCAATCCGGCGGCCGTCGCCGCCCTGTTTTCAAGGAGCGCAGCATGACACGTACACTGGTTCTGGGCGGCGCACGCTCAGGTAAAAGCGGATACGCCGATCGCCTGGCCATCGAGTCGGGCAAGGAAGTCGTCTACATCGCCACCGCCACTGCTGGCGACACCGAAATGGCCGCCCGCATCGAACATCACCGCGCCGGCCGGCCCAGCGAATGGATCACGGTAGAAGAACCGCTCGCCCTGGGCAACCAGCTGCTGCGCTGGTCCTCGCCGGATCGCCTGATCCTGGTCGACTGCCTGACGCTGTGGCTCAGCAACCTGCTGTTCAGCGGCGGCGAGGAATATCCGGAAGTCGGCGAGATCGCGCTGCCTGCCCTGTTCCACGAACAGCAGGACATGCTGGTCAGCGCGCTGACCAAATGCACCAGCGACATCGTGCTGGTATCGAACGAAGTCGGCATGGGCATCATGCCGTTCGGCGCCATCTCGCGCTGCTTCATGGACGAACAGGGACGCCTGAACCAGGCCATGGCGGCCATTTGCGACCGCGCGGTCTTCGTCGCCGCCGGTTTGCCGCTGGTGTTAAAAGGATCTTCGTGCTGACAGGTTTGAGCTTTGGCGTCATCGCCTTGCTGATGGTCGTCGGCGTTCTGCTCGACCTGGCGCTGGGCGAGGCGCGGCGCTGGCACCCGCTGGTGGGCTTTGGCAATCTGGCGATGGCGCTGGAGCGGCGCCTCAACCGCGGCGGCCTGCGCTTCTGGCGCGGCGCGCTAGCCTGGGCGCTGGCGGTACTGCCGCTGATCGCCGTCGCCATATTGCTGGTCCGGCTGGCGGGAACCAACGGCGCGCTGCCATGGATCCTGCACGCCATCATGCTGTACTTCTGCCTCGGCCTGCGCAGCCTGCGCGACCACAACCTGCCCATCGCCGACGCGCTGGCGCAGAGCGATCTTCCCAATGCCCGCCTGCTGACCGCCCGCATCGTCAGCCGCGATACCACCAGCGCCAGCGAGATAGAACTGACCAAAGCCAGCGCCGAATCCCTGCTTGAAAACGGCAACGACGCCGTCTTCGGCACGCTGTTCTGGTTCATCGTCGCCGGCGGTCCTGGTGCGGTGCTGTTCCGCATGGCGAACACGCTGGATGCGATGTGGGGCTACCGCACCACGCGCCTGCTGCAATTCGGCTGCACCGCCGCCCGCATCGACGATGCGCTCAACTACATCCCGGCGCGTCTGACCGCGCTGTCCTACGTGCTGCTGGCGCCTGGCCTCCAGGGCAAGCTGCGCGCCTGGCAGTGCTGGCGCACGCAGGCCCCGGCCTGGAGCAGCCCGAATGCAGGCCCGGTGATGTCGAGCGGCGCCGGCGCACTCGGCGTGCAGCTGGGCGGCGCCGCCATCTACGACGGCGAAATCGAACACCGCCCGCCGCTGGGCGAAGGCCTGCCCGCCACCGGCGCCGACATCAGCCGCGCATGGCGCCTGGTCGCGCGCACCACGGTGCTGTGGCTGGCCATCGCCTGCGCCATCGCGGCATGGATGGAGATGGTCCATGCTTGAACACGGCGGTAATCTGCGCGACGCCACGCTGCGCTTCGGCCGCGAGGACTGGCTGGACCTGTCCGCCGGCCTCAATCCCCACTGGTATCCCGCGCCCGCGCTGCCTGGCAATGCGTGGCACCGCCTGCCGGAGCCCGACCCCGAACTGGCGTTGGCCGCAGCCGCCTACTACGGCGCGCCGTTGATGCTGCCGGTCGCAGGCACTCAGGCCGCCATTCAGGCCCTGCCCCGGCTGCGCAAACCCTCGTGTGTTACCGTCGCCGCGCCATCCTATGCCGAACACGCGCACCACTGGAGCGGCCACGGACACACGCTGACCCAGACGCCATATGATGCGCTGGATGCAGCGGTCGCCGGCAGCGATGTCGTCGTCATCTGCAATCCCAACAACCCGACCGGCGCCAGCATCCCAGCAGCCCAGCTTCTGCGATGGGCAGGACAGCTGGCAGCGCG
The DNA here is from genome assembly GCF_009380215.1 of Rugamonas aquatica. GTDB lineage: Bacteria > Pseudomonadota > Gammaproteobacteria > Burkholderiales > Burkholderiaceae_D > Rugamonas > Rugamonas aquatica_B. The sequence goes on along the minus strand of NZ_WHUG01000028.1, from coordinate 11,637 downwards.
CGGCGGCTGGCTGGTGGTCGATGAAGCCTTCGGCGACACCGCGCAGCACAACAGCGTCGCCGCGCACAGCGGACAACCGGGCCTGATCGTCCTGCGCTCGGTCGGCAAATTCTTCGGACTGGCCGGCATCCGGCTGGGCTTTGTGGCAGCCCACGCAGATCTGCTGCGCGAGCTGGCGGACCTGCTGGGCCCATGGGCCGTCAGCGGCCCAGCGCAGCACATCGCCCTCGCAGCCCTGCGCGACCGGCCATGGCAGCACAACGCACTCGCACGACTGCTGGCCAGCGGCCAACGCCTGCAACAGCTGCTGGCGGCGCACGGCATCCGCTCCACCGGCACCGCGCTGTTCCAATGGTGGAGCGAAGAACGCGCCGAAGCCTTCTGGCAGCACATGGCGGAACGCGGCATATGGGTGCGCTTGTTCAAGCAGGCCGCGCGCGGAATCCGCCTTGGCCTGCCGCCCGACGAAGCAGGATGGCAGCGGCTGGAATCGGCATTGAAAGAATGGATCAACAAGGAACCAATATGAACAAACCGACGATCAAACTGCTGGCAAGCCTGACGATGCTGGCCTTGGCGGCAAGCGCCCATGCCGCCATCAGCGTGCGGGACGACGACGGCAATGTCGTCACACTGCAAAAGCCAGCGCAGCGCATCATCGCCATGGCGCCGCACGTAACCGAGCTGCTGTACGCGGCCGGCGGCGGCGACAAGATCGTCGGTGCGGTCACCTACAGCGACTATCCTGAAGCGGCAAAAAAACTGCCACGTATCGGCGACAACCGCCAAGTCGACATGGAACGTGTGATCGCCATGAAGCCGGACCTGATCGTCATCTGGCTGCACGGCGCATCCGAACGCCAGATCGAAACGCTGCGCCAGCTGAATATCCCGATGTTCCACAGCGAGCCGACCAAACTCGATGGCATCGCCGACAACGTGCTGCGTCTCGGCCAGTTGATGGGCACTGAGGCCGTAGCCCAGCCAGTCGCCGCCGAGATCCGCCAGAAGTTCGCCGCGCTGGCGAAACAATACAGCAACCGTCCGCCGGTACGGATGTTCTACCAGGTGTGGGACAAGCCGCTCTACACCTTGAACGGCACCTCCATCGTCAGCGACGCCATGCGCCTGTGCGGTGGCGTCAACATCTTCGCCGACCTGAAAGTGACGGCGCCGGTAGTCAGCAACGAAGCGGTGCTGCAAGCCGATCCCGAAGCAATCTTCGGCACCAGCGAAAAGAACTACGGCGGCGTGGGCCTGTGGAAGCCATACACGACGATGAAGGCAGTCAGCAACGACAACCTGTTCACGCTCGACGGCGAACTGCTGAACCGCGCCGGCCCGCGCATGGTCGCCGGCACCACCGCCATGTGCGAAAAACTCGAACTGGCGCGTCAGCACCGCAAGAATTGATATGAGCTTCCCTTATTCGACCCTGATGGTTCAGGGCACCACCTCCGATGCGGGCAAGAGCACCGTCGTTGCAGCCCTGTGCCGGCTGTTGAAGCGCCGGGGCGTGCGCGTGGCGCCGTTCAAGCCGCAGAACATGGCGCTCAACAGCGCCGTTACCGCCGACGGCGGCGAGATCGGCCGCGCCCAGGCGCTGCAAGCCATCGCCGCCGGCGTGACGCCGCATACCGACATGAACCCGGTGCTGCTCAAGCCATCGAGCGACATCGGCGCCCAGGTCATCATCCATGGCAAGGTACGCGCCGAGATGAACGCCCGCGACTATCACCAATATAAAACCGTGGCGATGCAAGCCGTACTGGAATCGCACGAACGCCTGCTGGCGCAGTACGACAGCGTGGTGGTCGAAGGCGCCGGCAGTCCGGCAGAAATCAATCTGCGCGACCGCGACATCGCCAACATGGGTTTCGCCGAAAAGGTCGACTGCCCGGTGATACTGGTGGCGGACATCGACCGTGGCGGCGTGTTCGCGCACATCGTCGGCACGCTGTCCTGCCTGTCGGAGAGCGAGCGCGCCCGCACCATCGGCTTCGTCATCAACCGCTTCCGGGGCGACATCAAACTGCTGGAGCCTGGCCTGGAATGGCTGGAGCAGCAGACCGGCAAACCGGTGCTGGCGGTACTGCCCTATCTGCACGGCCTGTTCCTCGATGCCGAAGACGCCGTGCAGCCGGTGCAAGCCTCGCGCGGCGCTTTCCGCGTGGTGGTCCCCAGCCTGCCGCGCATGAGCAACCACACCGATTTCGACGCCCTGCGCGCCCACCCGGACGTCGACCTGCGCTTCGTGCGCCAGGGCGAGCCGATACCTGCGGCCGATCTGATCATCCTCCCCGGCAGCAAGAACACGCGGGGCGATCTGGATTGGCTGCGCGCCCAAGGCTGGCCGGAGCAGATCACCCGTCACCTGCGCTACGGCGGCAAGGTGATCGGCGTCTGCGGCGGCTTCCAGATGCTGGGCCACAGCGTGACCGATCCGTTAGGTATGGAGGGCAAGGCCGGCACATCGCCGGCGCTCGGCCTACTCGACATGAGCACCGAAATGACCCCCGACAAACGGCTGGTGCAGGTACAGGGCGTGTGCGCCTTCGATGCGGACCAGGCCAGCGTCAGCGGCTACGAAATCCACATGGGCACTTCGACCGGCAGTGCGCTCGCTGTCCCGGCCTTCATCATCGATGGCCGTCCCGAAGGTGCGCTCTCGGCGGATGGACAAATCCTCGGCACCTATCTGCACGGCCTGTTCGACACGCCGCAAGCCAGCAGCGCCCTGCTGCGCTGGGCCGGCCTGCAAACGGAAAACACCGTGGATACCAGTGCACTGCGCGAGGCCAGCCTTGACCGCATCGCCGACGCCACCCAGCCGCTGCTCGATGCGCTGCTGGCATTGCATGAAAAGGCGCCATCCGCATGAGCACGACCGCCAATCCGCACGCCTTCGCACTGGCAGAAATCGAAGGCGTCTATCGCGCCATTCGTGAGCGGCGTGATGTCCGCCACTTCAAACCTGGTCCACTGAAACCGGGGCAGCTGGAACGCTTCATCGCGGCGGCCCACAATGGCCCAAGCGTCGGCCTGATGCAGCCATGGCGTTTTATCCGCATCGCCAATCCCGCGCTGCGTGCGCAGATACACCAGCACGTGAACGAAGAACGCATCAAGACCGCCGAAGCGTTGGGCAAGCGCGCCGAGGAATTCATGCAGCTCAAGGTGGAAGGCATACTTGTCTGCGCCGAAGTGCTGGTGGTGGGCCTTATCGACAAGCGCGACCAATACGTGTTCGGCCGCCGCACCATGCCGGAGATGGACCTGGCCTCCGCCTCCTGCGCGCTGCAAAACTTCTGGCTGGCGGCGCGCGCCGAAGGGATAGGCGCGGGCTGGGTATCGATGTTCGATCCGCAGCAGCTGCGCGACATCTGCGGTATGCCCGACGGCAGCCAGCCTATCGCCGTGCTGTGCGTCGGCCATGTGCATGAGTTCTACACCGCGCCCATGCTGGAACTGGAAAAGTGGGACCAGCGCCGGCCGCTGTCGGACATCATGTTTGAAGACAGCTGGGATAACCCGGCCGTCACAGCTTAGGCCCCGGCGCACTCCTCGATGCGGCGGTTGCCCGGTCCTGCCAGCGTGCGCAGGCTGCGCTCCGTCACCGCCGTGAACTCGTGCTTGAAAACCGTATCGACAAATCGCCAGTCGCAGCGCACCTGCTCGTGGCTGGCGGTGACGATCATGTAACCACGCTTGCTGGTCTGCGCGTAGTAGAGCGGCTCGATCAGATCCACCATCATGCTCGCCACATCCTCAGGATCGCGGTCCGGATAAGCGCCCTCCATTCCCGGCGACGACACCGAGGCCGTCGCAAACTCCACACCCACTTGGCGGCCTTGCGCGTCATGCAGATCGCTGGCCCAGGCATTGTGGGTATCGCCCGCCAGCACCACCATATTCTTGCGGTGCCGCTGCATCATGGCGAACACCAGTTCGCGATCATTCTGATAGCCGTCCCACGAATCCATGTAGCACGGCAGCGTCGGCGCGGACAGCCAGCGCTGCTCACGTTTGCTGACGCAGGAGGGATCGGCGGCGGCACGCTTCTTCAGCGCCGAATAGTCGGTGCAATTGCATTCACCCATGGCGATGGCGGTCGGATATTCCATGCGCGCCATCAGCACCTGCTGGCCCAGCATCTGCCAGCGCGCATTGGAACCGCTCACCTGGCGCTCCAGCCACGCCATCTGCTCGGCGCCCATCATCTGACGGCGCGGCGAACACACGTCGTGCTTGTACTTTTCCACATCGAAGCGCTTGTGCTCATCGTAGTAGGACGACATCATCAGCTGCTGGTCGCGGCCGATCAGGCGCGTATCGAGCATGTGCAGCGACACCACGCCGCCGAAGTCGAACGAGCGATAGATTTTCTCAGGCGTCGCAGGATCGGGCGCGCGGATCGGCATCCACTCGTGATACGCCGTCATCGCCGCCACCTTCCGCAGCGTGAAGGGGCCGTACTCGGTGGCCTTGTGCTCGGCCGAGCCGTCGCGCCAGGTATCGTCGGCGAATTCGTGATCATCCCACACGGCGATGAACGGCATCGCCGCATGCACCGCCTGCAGATCGGGATCGGTGCGGTACTGGGCATAGCGGCGGCGGTAATCGTCCAACCGAAGCAGCAGTTCGCGCGGCTCCGACACGCGCCCCAGCGCCTCCGCATTGCCACAAGCGTAGCCGGTGCTTTCGTATTCGTAGATGTAGTCGCCGATGTGCAGCGCGGCGTCGATGTCGTCCTGGCGCGCGGCATCGGCGTAGACGTTGAAGTAACCGGACGGATAGTTCGAGCAGGAGAACACCGCCAGCCGTACCTGGCGCACATCGCCGCGCGGCAGCGTCTTGGTACGTCCAACGGTCGACTTCACCGTGTCGACGGCGAACTGGTAGTAGTACACATGGCCCGGCAGCAGTCCGGCCGCATCCACCTTGACGGTGTAATCCTTCTGTTCCGACGTGGTCACGCTGCCGTTGGCGACTATCATTTGCATGGCCGGATCGGTAGCCATCTGCCAGCGGACGGCAACCTCGCCGCTTTCATCGCTGCGGCGCGGCGTCACGCGGGTCCACAGTATCACACGGTCACTGAGCGGATCGCCGCTGGCCACGCCATGATCGAAACCGATCGCGGCGCCGTCGGCGATGCTGGCAGCCGTGCTGCTGCAACCGCTCAGGCCCGCGCCTGCGCCGACACCCAGCAAGGCAGTGGCGCCCATCTGCCGGATAAAACCACGACGACCTGGGAACAGCGACTTAGCGTCCATATCAACTCCATCGGCCATTTCGATGTGGGCCAACTTACGCCCGATTCATGACGGCCATATGACCTTGCTGTGGCTTTTGTGTGACAATCGGATGCATGAATACCTCCGCCGCCAAAAGCTACCTTCCATGGGTGGTAGCCACCGCCCTGTTCATGGAGCAGCTGGACTCCACCATCGTCAACACCGCGATTCCCAGCATGGCGGCCAGCCTGCAAGTGACTCCCCTCAGCCTGAAGGCCGTCGTCACCAGCTACATCCTCAGCCTGGCCGTGTCGATCCCGATCAGCGGCTGGATGGCGGACCGCTTCGGCACGCGCCGCGTTTTCATGAGCGCGGTGGCGATCTTCACGGTGGCGTCGGTGCTGTGCGGCCTGTCGGTCAATTCGCCGATGCTGGTGGCAGCGCGGCTGCTGCAAGGCTTAGGCGCGGCGATGATGATGCCGGTCGGCCGCCTGACCATCGTGCGCACCTTCCCCAAATCCGAGCTGCTGGCGGCGATGAACTTCGTGATCATTCCAGCGTTGATCGGCCCCCTGCTTGGTCCCACCGTCGGCGGCTTGATCGTGCACTGGCTGACGTGGCGCGATATCTTCTTCGTCAACGTGCCGGTCGGCGTCGTGGCGATTTTCCTGGCACACCGCTACATGCCGGACTATCGTGGAGACGGCGAGCGGCCGCTGGACCTGGTCGGCCTGGTATTGTTTGGAACCGGCGTGGCGCTGCTGTCATGGCTGCTGGAGGTTTTTGGCGAACACCAGATCGATGTTACCTCTGCGGCGGTGCTGCTGTTCATCGCCTGCAGCCTGCTCGCCGCCTACGTATGGCATGCCAGGGATGCGGCCTTCCCTTTGCTGCAACTGGCGTTGTTCAAGATCCGCACCTTCCGCGTATCCGTGGTCGGCGGCTTCATTACGCGCATCGGCATCGGCGGCCTGCCGTTCCTGCTGCCGCTGCTGTATCAACTGGGATTGGGTTTGCCGGCGTGGCAATCGGGCCTGCTGATGATGCCGTCCGCCGCTGCCGCCATGGGCATGAAGTTCATTTCGGTGCGTGTGCTGGGCCGCTTCGGCTATCGCCAGGTCCTCACCGTCAACACAGTGCTGATCGGCCTGACCATCAGCATGTACTCATTCGTCCAGCAGGGAACCCCGCTGTATCTGATCGTGATGATAAGCCTGTGCCTGGGCTTCTTCAATTCGCTGCAATTCTCCGCCATGAACAGCATCGCCTATGCCGACGTGGAGAGCGCCGATTCCAGCATGGCCAGCACCATGGCCAGTTCGATGCAGCAGCTGTCGATGAGCTTCGGCCTGGCCACCGGCTCGCTGATTACCGGCTGGTTCCTCGGTGACCTGCCGCAATCGAACCGCGTGGCGCTCACCAGCGCCCTGCATCACGCCTTCCTGACGCTGGCGGTGCTCACCGTCCTGTCCTCATTGACCTTCTGGTCCTTGCGCAAACAAGATGGTGAGAGCATCAGCAAAGGCAGCGCCGCTTAACTGCCTTGCTTGCGGCGGCGTGCCATCGCGCCCACCAGGCCCAGGCCGGCCAGCAGCATCGCATAGCTGGCAGGTTCCGGGACCGCCATCGCGTTGGTGTACGCACCGTCGAAGCGATAGCGCACCGCCAGGCCGTTGATGCTGGTGGCGCCCACCAGTTGCAAGAAGCCGGCGTCGCCGGTCACGTCGCCCAGCAGGCGGAAGGCATACGCGCCCGATGCGGCCTCGGTGAACGACAGCGTCTTGCCGTTGACGATGGCGCCCAGGCCATTGAACGTGAGCGACGAACCACCCAGCTGCACCGACGAGCTGTCCGTCAGCGAGAGACTGGCGAAAGTCTGCCCATTCGCGCCACCAGAGCCGACCAGTTGCAGCGTGCCGCCGTTCAGCACCAGCGCGCTGTCGGCCGACAGACGGTTCGCACCATCCAGCGCAAGTACGCCGCCGCTGATCTGCGTAGCGCCGCTGTAGGTGCTCACGCCCGACAGGACCACGGTGCCGCTCTTGATCTCGACATTGCTGAAATTCGAGATCGAGCCGGCATACGAGAAGCTGTTGCCGGCCCCCGGATTGACGACCATCGTATTGCTGCCACCGCTGCCGCCGTTGATGCTGCCGGTGATACTGCCGCCGGTGATGGTCAGGCTGTTTTTCCCGCTGCCCATCTCGATCGCCTTGCCGCTGCTGGCGCCGTTGATGATGCCGGCATTGACAATCACCGTGTTGTCCGCGCCGGTCTTGATGGCGGCGTTGACGATGCCGCCGCCCTGAATGGTGGCGCCGGCGTTGTTGTTGATGGTGACGACGTAGCCGCTGGCTGCGCCCACGGTGACGATGGCCGAGTCGCTCTGGCCGCGTATCAAGCCGCCCTGCTGGTTGGTGATCGTGGCGTTGCCATACAAGCCTTCGCGTGTGCCGGCCGGTGCGCCGCTGATGTCGTTGCCGGCCAGCGTGATGCCGCGTCCGACGGCGTTGGTATTCCCCGCCGCGACCAGACCCTCGATGGTGCCAGAGTTGACGATCACGCCACCACCCACACTCAGGCCTTCGCTATATGCCAGGCCGTCAGCCGGTGCGCTGAACGCGTTGGCCGAGCGGATGATGCCGGTGTTGGTGACGTTGGCGATGCCGTCGACATCCAGGCCGTCGCCATCGCCCGTCACGCCGGTGCCGATGATGGTGCCATGATTGACGATGGTGGCGATCTGCTTGCCGTTAACGCCATCCAGGTTGACGCCCGAGCCGTTGCTGCCGCGGATAATGCCGCCCGCCGCGTTGGTGATGCTCATAATGAAGGACTGCGTCCCATCCTTCTGGCCGCCGGTGATGCCGTGGCGGCCGCCGTCGATCAAGCCAGTCGCGCCATTGAGAATGACCGCGCCGCTGTTATTCTGCGCATCGATACCGTCGCTGCCGCTGCCGGTGCTGGTGGTCGAGACGATGGTGCCGTAGTTGTTCACCGCGCCGCCCACGCCGGTGCGCACCGAGTCCGCCTCCTTCGCCTGCATCAGGCCATAGTTGTTCACGATGTTCGCGCCGGAGGTGATGGCGGCAAAGTCCACCACCTGCGAACCGCCTGCGCTGGCGTTATCCGAGATCATCGAGCCGTAGTTGGTCAGCGTGACGCTGGCATTCGCCTTGTTCATCTGGATCACGTCGCCGTCGGCGGCCAGCATCTTCGCGGCCTTGTTCGCGGCGCTGCCGTTGATGATGGACAGGCCGGTGACGCCGGTGTTATCGCGGACCACGCGGCCATTGCCGGTCTGGCTGATGAGGCCCTGGTTGTCCAGCGTCGCGTTCTTGCCGATGATGGTGACGGCCACCGCGCTGCCGCCTACCGTCAATGAGCCGGTCGTGGTGATGGTGCCGGTCTGGTTCTTGTCCAGCGTTTGCGCATCGGTGTTGGCGTTGCTCAGCGTGCCGGGGAAGACGATCACGGGAACGGGAGCGGCGGCAGCGCTCAACGGCAAGGCTGCAGCCAGCAGCAGGAATTGAATGGCGGAGTGAGGTTTCAACAGCGCGAACGGCATGGTTTGTCCCGGATATTGTGTGAGCAAACCTTCAATATCCCATAAATTTATGACATGCCCGTGACGCTGTGGCGCGCTTGCACAGCGTCTGTGCGCCGTACGCGCAAGCTGCTATGCTGCCGCGCTGATTTTCAATTCGGGAGACACACCATGCACAACATAGCCGGGCGCACGACGGCGCTCGCCACGATCATCATCGCGGCGGCGCTGAGTTTCATCGCCTATCAGGGAACGCGCGGCCACCAGGGACCGGAGCTGGAGACGCCTTACCAGGCGGTGGCGCTGGTGAACGGCCAGATGTTCTACGGCCGACTGGAACCGGCCGGCGGCGACTATCTGACGCTGCGCGATGTGTTTTATATCCAGGGCCGGCAAAATCCCGAGACCAAGGCCATCACCAGTGTGCTGATCAAGCGCGGTGGCGAAGCCCATAATCCAGACCGCATGCTGATCAACCGCCAGCAGGTGCTGCTGATCGAGCCGGTGAAGACCGATTCGCAAATCGCCAAACTGATCGTGGAGCAGAACGCCGCCGCGAAGTAAAAAAGGCGGGCCGCTTGGCCCGCCTCCTCATCAAAACGCCGTCAGCGCCTTGGTGAACTTGATCAGCCACAGTCGGCTTGGACGCTCGCGGTCCTCGCCGCGCGCAACGCGGATCGTGTTCGCGGCATTGCAGCCCGCAGCAGTGCTGGTGATGATGGCGCCGGATGCATCGATATTGCACTTGGTGACATCCGCATCGTCCACCGCCACGCCGGCTGCGGTGAAGACTTTGGTTTTCATGCCGAAGTCGTTATCGTTGGCCAGTGCCAGCGTATTGCCGTCGACGATGGTCAGGCCTTCCGCTTTTTCTGCCAGCCAGCCGATCGCGTTCAGGTCCAGCAGCAGGGTTTTCTTCAGCGTCGTCACCGCTTTCCAGTCCGCGCCGTTGACGGCGGTGCCGCCCATGCTGCTCTTCTCCAGGTCCGACGTCTTGACGTTGAAGCCCGCGCCGGCGATATCGGTCGCCGCGCCTATCTCAACCAGCATCAACTTGTTGAACACCTTGCCGTTCGGCGCCGCGCCCTGCTCGATCACGATGAATTTGCCGTTACCCAGTGCGACCAGGTCGCCCAGCTTGGCGTTGCCGGTGCGGCCGTCCTGGTAGTCGGCCGCGTCCAGTGGATACGCGTACATCTTGCCCGAGGTGCCAGTGGTTGGATCGAACTCCACCCAGCGCGTGAAGCGCGCGTAGCGTTCGATCGCCTCGCTCTTGCCGGTCACCGAATAAGTCGCGTTGCCGTCGGTGAGTGGGCTTTGCAGGAAGCCGTGCAGCTTGTCGGTGCTGGTGTCCAGCGTCAGGCCTTCCATGCCGCGATTGGCGCGGCGCTTCAGGAAGATATCCGGCAGGCCGCTGCCCGGTGCGTACTTGTTGAGGATGATGCCGGTGGCCGGATCGAGCTTGATGATGAACGGGCCGTATTCGTCTGAGATCCACAGCGCGTTGCGCTTCTTGTCGACCACGATGGCTTCGGTATCCAGGCCGCCGGCGTTGAAGGTGGCCTTACTGGTGGCGTCGTACTTCATGGCGTCCATCACCGGCAGTTCGGCCGAATTGCCGACCGCGCCAGGTGCGACCGGCAGGCCGGAAGCGTTGACCGTGGCCGACACCTTGATCGGTGTCGACGACGTCAGCACCGCGCCGGTTTTACCGACGGTGATTACGCCGAACGACGGCGTGAAACTCGGTGACGGGAAGATCTTGGCGCCGGAGACGCCGCCGCCACTCAGCGACGGCAGGTTGGGACCATCGCCGTTCGGGCCGCGGTCGGTCAGGCCGTAGAACTCCAGATCGCCATTGGCGTTGGTGCCCTTGAAGGCCAGCGACGATCCGTACGATGGCAGGAAGCCCAGCGGGAATTCTTCCTTGACCTTGGCGTTGCTACCTTCGTACGGCACGTAGTAGCTGGCCGCAGCCTGGATTTGATAGCGGGTGACGTTGACGGCGACTGCGCCCAGCGGCGTATTCTGCGTGAACGACTCGACCACCGGCGTGCCGACCTTGGAGGCCAGCGTATCTTCGAAGTGTTCGCGTACCAACGCGCGGCGGCTGTCGTCGATCGCGCGAGCGGCGTATTTGGCGCCGGCCGTGGTCAGGTGGGCGCTCATCGCGGTGTTGAAGGCGGTGGCGTCCAAGGAGAAGTCGGCGCTCTTGGCAGCCAGCGCGGTTTTCACATCGGCGGAAATCTTAATGCCGTTCGATGGATCGCTGTCTTCGTCCAGCAGTTGCAGGGCCAGCAGGCGGTTGACCACCTTGTTGTCCTTGACGTCGGTAACGCCGGCCAACTGCAGCGGTGTGATGGTGGCGGCGCATGGCGCGCTGCCCAGCGCGACGCCGCCGATGCTGAAGCTGACGGTATCGCCGGCGTAGCAGGTGAACTCCCCCTTGGCCGAGGTGCTGGCTTTCGCGGCGGTGCCGGCGACGTAATCCAGGTTTTCCACCGCACCGTCCAGGAATACGCCGGTGATCGGCGTCTTGGCTGGCGCCGCGTTGTCGCTACCGCCGCAGCCTGCCAGGACGGAAAACACCGCGAGCGATATCAGGGAAAAGTTTTTCATGCTTAACGAGCCTCGATTGAAAAAGAGGCAAGTCTAGCTACAGTACGTTACATGGTAATGACAGACGAAAAAAAGCCCCGACCAGATCACTGGAAGGGGCTTTTTTAATATAACTAGCCTGACGATAACCTACTTTCACACTGGTTGCAGCACTATCATCGGCGCAGAGTTGTTTCACGGTCCTGTTCGGGATGGGAAGGGGTGGGACCAACTTGCTATGGTCATCAGGCATTG
>NZ_WHUG01000027.1 GCF_009380215.1 Rugamonas aquatica | reverse complement strand
AGTACGGGGTCAAGTCTGACATTTGGACACGGCCTCTGCCGTAAGCGCGCTTACGGCAGAGGCCGTGTCCAAATGTCAGACTTGACCCCATATAAAAAAGCCCTGAGACGGGATGGCTCAGGGCTTTGCGTGACCGCCGGCGGGCGGTGCTCGGTTGCTGTCGATCAGTTGCTGCTGATCTTGGCGATCGAGACTTCGGTGGATTTCACCAGGGCAATCACTTCGCTGCCGACCTTTAAATCCAGGTCATGAATGGAACGCGAGGTGATGACCGAGGTGACGATGCCGTGCTGGGTCTCCACATCGACTTCCGAAACGACTGGCCCAAAGATGATTTCCTTGATTTTGCCGCGGAATTGGTTACGTACGTTAATTTCAGAAATGGCCATCGTGCTTCCTTTGTCTGGTTGATACTACATGGTCAGATTAAGGGTTGTCAGGCCGTTTGCAAACGAATCGATACGTATATCCTTATTTGGTCTGATAAATCTTATCGAATTCACCGCCGTCGTCAAAATGCTTCTTCTGCGCCGATTTCCAGCCGCCGAAGACGTCATCTACCGTGAACAGCGAAATCTGGCGGAAGTTGGCGTTGTACTTCTTGAACGCAGCCTCGGAGCGCGGACGGAAGTAGTGCTTGGCGATGATGTCCTGCGCCTGCTCGGTGTACAGGAAGTTCAGGTAGGCGGTCGCCTGCTTGCGGGTGCCGCGACGGTCCACCACCCTGTCGACCACCGCCACCGGCGATTCGGCCAGCACCGACGCAGACGGGTACACGACTTCGAAGTTGTTGCCGAACTCGGCACGCACCAGGTTCACCTCGTTTTCGAACGTCACCAGCACGTCGCCGATCTCGCGCTGGGTGAAGGTGGTGGTGGCGCCGCGTCCGCCGCCGTCCAGCACCGGCACGTTCTTGAAGATGCGGGTCACCAGATCGCGCGCCTGCGCTTCGGTGCCGCCTTTTTTCAGCACCGAGCCCCAGGCCGCCAGATAGGTGTAGCGGCCGTTGCCGGAGGTCTTGGGATTCGGCACGATGACTTTGACGCCAGGCTTGGCCAGGTCGGCCCAGTCCTTGATGTGCTGCGGATTGCCCTTGCGGACCAGGTAGATCAGCGTGGAATAGAAGGGCGCGGCGTTATGCGGGAATTTCTTGGCCCAATCCTGCGTCACCAGGCCCTTGTCGGCCAGCATGTCGATGTCGTTGGCCTGGTTCATCGTCACCACGGCCGCTTCCATGCCGTCGGCCACCGAACGGGCTTGCTTGGACGAGCCGCCGTGCGATTGGTTGATGTTGACGGTTTCGCCGGTGGTCTTTTTCCAGTCGGCCTCGAAGACCGGGTTGATCTCCTTGAACAGCTCGCGCGCGACGTCATAGGAGGCGTTCAGCAGCACGGTTTCTGCGGCGTTGGCTTGCATTGGCAGGCCCAGCATGGCGGCCGATGCGGCCAGGAAGGACGAGATAATCAGGCGGCGGGCAGGTTTTTTGTTGGTCATCATGAGCTTTCGTAATAACAGACGCCCATGGTGTAAAATTTCGCCCGGAAAAGATACGAATTTTTCGTAATATGCTTAGAAGGCATGTATGACACGGGGTTTTCAATAAAAACCGAATAACGATTTTTGAAAACATTCGTGGGCAAAAGCAGGGCCAGCCACTAGTCTGCGAGAGTCGTTCGGGTGCGCCCGCAACGCCTTTTGCTGCTTGGTGTATAGTCGGTTTCAGGCACTGAAGAAGGCGCGCGGCGATACTGCGTAGCGTTTCATTTTTGCTATCGAGAATATTTGTGAGCGTACATGAGTTTTGAAATCCGCAGTCTAGAAATTCGCGTTGCTGCTTCGACAGATGCGGATGCGGCATGCACAGTGCTGCGCCGCTCGATCACGGAGTGCTGCGACCTGGATCATAAAAACGATCCCGCCATCCTGGATGCGTGGCTCGGTAATAAGACGCCGCAGATGGTGGCGAACTGGTTCAGTTCGCCGACGAATTTTTCGCTGGTCGCGTTGAACGAGGGCCTGGTGGTCGGCGTCGCGTTGTTGACCGGCGCCGGCAAGCTGGCCCTGTGCTATCTGCTGCCGGAGGCGCGCGGCCAGGGCGTCGGCAAGGCGCTGCTGGCGCGCATGGAAGAGCAGGCGTGCAGCTGGGGCGTGAAAGCGCTGCAATTACACAGCACGGCCACCGGTCAGGAATTCTTCGCCAGGCGCGGTTATGTCGACGCCGGCAAGGTGCGCTCGCCGTATGGCGTGGAAACCGTGTTCTTCTGGAAGCAGCTGGACGCCAGCGCCGAAGCGCCGGACGGCAGCAAGCGCAAGCGCTTCTGCAACTGCAATCCGGTTTAACGCTAGCAGCAAATCTCCAGTTCCCATTCCTGACGCCGCACCGGCGTCGCTCCCACCTCCAGTCCGTTGACAAACAGCTTCAGCTCGCCCGGCGCGAACCTGGTCCATTCCTCGTTGGAGGTCAGCGGCTGCGTGGCGATCACGGCGATGCGGTCGTCCAGATGGTTGTGCTTGCTGAAGTCGATGCTGAGGTCGCAATCGATGAGCTGCGCCACCGAGAACGGGTATTCGCGCACCACCACGTGCAGGTCGGTGCTGCAATGGGCGAACAGCAGCTCGCCATTGGACAGGATGAAATTGAAGATGCCGTAGTCGGCGATCTCGCCGGCCAGCGTCTCCAGCGCGGCGAACAGCAGGTGGCGCGGCGGCCGGCTTTCAAAGCGCAGCGCCAGGCCGGACAGCAGGTGGCAAAAGGCGCGCTCGCTGTCGGTGTCGCCGTACGGCGAGTACAGGCTGGGATTCGGATCGAACAGTTTGAGGTCGCCGTTGTGCGCGAACGACCAGGTCTGTCCCCACAGCGTGCGCGTGAACGGATGGCTGTTTTCCAGCGAGACGCGGCCCTGCGTGGCCTTGCGGATATGGGCGATGACGTTCCTGGCCTTGATCGGATTGCTACGCAGCTGGGCCGCCAGCGGCGAGTGGGTCGAGGCCAGCGAATCGGTGTAGAGCTGGCAGCCGTTGGCCGTATGCAGGGCGATGCCCCAGCCGTCGCGGTGTTCGCTGCCGCGCAGCGCGAAGCCGGCAAAGGAGAAGTCGACGGCGGCGGGTTTGCTGCTGCTCATGGCGAGTAATTGGCACATGGTGTTCAGGCATAAAGTGGCGATATCCCACGATAGCGGCAGCACTCCCCGGGCGGAACGAATGTTTTGGCATATCCATAGCTGAAAGCATTCGTTCAGCTTTGCCGCGCGCAGGCCTACGCTGTCGCTATTGTCAGCATCTGTCGAGGAGTTTCATGTCTTTCCCCATCCTGCAAAAATACCTGGCGCGTTTATCCGACGCGACCGGCGCCGCTTCCAGCATCTGGCTCGATCACGAGGGCAAGGCGCAGGGGCGGTTCTTCAATTGCACCATGAGCAGCGCCTTCCAGCCTATCCGCGAACTGGCGTCGGGCAGGGTGCAGGCCTACGAGGGTCTGGCGCGCAGCGTGTCCGCGCAGGACCAGGGGCTGTCGCTGTGGAAGCTGCTCGACCATGCGGCCAGCGACGACGAGTCGATCGAGCTCGACCGTTTGTGCCGCATGCTGCATGCGATTAATTTCTTCCGCCAGGCCGATGCGGGCGGGCAGGACTTGTACCTGAACGTGCATGATCGTCTGCTGAGCGCGGTCAGCAGCAATCACGGCCACGCTTTCCGCCGCATCCTCGATGCGCTGGAGCTGCCGCTGGACCGCGTGGTGCTGCAATTGCCGGCGGCCTCGCCGCAGCAGGGCTGGCTGCTGAACTATGTGTCCGACAACTACCGCCGCAATGGTTTCCGCTTCGCCGTCAACGTGCCGAGCGCGCGCGAAGCCTTGCACGTGCTGGAGCGCTTGCGGCCCGACGTGTTCAAGCTCGATGCGCGCGAACTGCATGACAGCGAGACGCTGCAGACCTTGCTGACGCGCAGCGCGCAGGCCGGCGTGGCGCTGGTGTTCAAGCGTCTGGAGTCGCCGCAGGCGCTGACGGTGCTGCGTCAGTTGAGCGAGGCTGCGGGCGTGCCGCTGCTGGTGCAGGGCTATCTGCTGGATGAGCCGCGCGCCGATCTGCTCGACGCCGAAGCGAGGGCCGTCGCCGCCTGACACGCGGTGGTAACCGATACGATGGCTGTGCATCGCCCGGTAATCTGCATCATTTTAAATTTGGATGCCGCATTGCCGGCGATAGCCAGATTGAATTTGAATTTTTGGAGGCGACTGCTTAAATAAAGATTCTCAAACGGAGGATCTGATCATGAAAACCATGTGCTTGGCAGTGGTGTTGGGGTCGCTTGCATTGTCGCCGGCCGCGCTGGCGCAGCAGACCGACAGCGGACAAGAGCCCGTCAGTGTGCCGGTCAAAGCGAATCAGTTGCGCATTGAGCTGCCGGATGCTTACTACAAAATGTGGCCGGAGGATTATCGCGATCTGATCGGTAGCTACACGCTGTCGAATGGCCAGACGCTCTCCATTGTCGGCCGCGGCGTGAATATGTTCGCCTACGTGGACCAGGACCGCCCGCACAAGATCGTCGCCACCACGCGCGGCACCTTTGTCGCACTGGACAAGCAGTTGAAGGTGGAGCTCGACCTGAAGGCCGAGGGCGGCCCCAAAGGCTGGATCACGATGGTCGTGCCGGCGCAGAATCTGGCGGACGGCCAGTTCGTGCCCGAGCAAGTGCTGTATATCGCGATGCGCTAGCGCCCGGGAGGCGCCTGGTTTTTTGCAGGAAATCGGGTGCCTTTCCTTTTTCATTTCCCTCTGCATACGCTATAGTGTCCATATCGTTTTTCACGGATAGGCTATGGCATCGCGCAGAGATTTTTTACAGCAGGGTTTGGGCCTGGCGGGGGCGAGTTTGTTATCGGTTCCGCTGATAGGATGCGCCTCCCGCACTACCGTTCAACATACGGCGGCGGCAACGCCCAAGCCGGCGGCCCATACGGCCGGCTCAGGCGCCACTTCCGCCGCCACCACTGGCGCCGTGGCCCAGGCCAAGCCGGCCGCCGGCATGCCGCGCGCATCGGCGCAATCGGCGCCTTCCGGTTCCGGCGAGCTGGAGCCGCCTCCCGACATCTTCGACGCGCAGGCGCTGGACCTGGAGTTCTGGCTCAAGCCGCGCACCATCGATGTGATCCGTCCGGCCAGCGGCGAGCGCGCCAAGCTCTTGTACTGGCGCGATGGCGAGCTGATCGAGTCGGCCTACCAGGACCTGTGCCATCTGCTGCGCGACGTCAACGGCAAGGAAACCGCGCTCATCGATCCCAAGCTGTTTGAAACGCTGTGGGGCACGCAGGCTTTCGTGGCGCGCTACGGCATCGATACGCCGCTGGAAATCCTGTCCGGCTACCGCACCCCGGCCTCCAACCAGAAGCTGCGCGAAGCCGGCGTGCCGGCCGCGCGCCAGTCGCTGCACATGGAAGGCCGCGCGGCCGACATCCGCCTGGCCAACCTCAATTCCGAAGTGCTGGGCGGCCTGGTCAAGAGCTTCCGCCAGGGCGGCGTCGGCTTCTACTACCGCGCCGGCCCGCGCGGCGGCTGGATCCACGCGGATACAGGCCTGAAGCGTACCTGGAAGGGTTGAGCCCGTATCGGCTACACTAGCGGCTTGCCAAGTCAACAGGAATGCTATGCAAGACAATAACGAGCCGCCGCGCTTCCGCCCGGTGCCGTGGAGCGGCCTCGAAACCCCGGCCGATGTGGAGCTGTGGATCGCCGAGCACGATCTGAGCCTCCAGGAAAATATCGCCAAGCACGAGACCGGCTACGGCGTCTGCTTCACGCTGGCCGAAGGCGGCGAAATCTATCTGCAAACCACGCAGGACGGCGCGCTGATCCTCGACGTGACGCCGGAAGCGGCCTGGGTGGCGCCGCTCATCATGGCCGCCGCGCGCGTGGACGAAGCGCCGCCGGGCCGGCTGTGGGTGCTGCCGGACGATAAGCTGATACAGTTGATGATAGGCCTGAGCGGCCTGATCGCCAGCTCCATCCTGGTCGTGGGCCATAATTTCGGCCTGCGCCGCCGCATGGGCGCGTGGTAGCGCCCGCCATTTCATAAGGAACTCCATGCACAAACGCGAATTCTCTTTCAAGCTGGCGCAGGGCGCGCTGCTGGCGCTGGCCATGGCGGTCACGGCATTGCCGGCCTCGGCGGCCGACCTGCTGGACAAGGTCAAGGCGCGCGGCACGCTCAAGGTGGCGCTGGAGGGCACTTATCCGCCGTTCAACTACCGCGAGAAGGATGGCCAGATCGCCGGCTACGACGTCGATGTCGCGCGCCTGCTGGCGGCCAGGCTGGGTGTGAAAGTGGAGTTCGTCAGCAGCGAGTGGGCCAGCATCCTGGCCGGACTGTCGGCCGGCAAATACGATGTGATCATTTCCCAGGTCGGCATCAATCCCAAGCGCGAGCAAGCCTTCGACTTTTCCACGCCCTACATCTATTCGATGCCGCAGCTGATCGTGCGCAAGGATGAGAAGGCCGTCTACAAGACGCTGGAAGACTTGAAGGGCAAGAAGCTGGGCGTGGGGCAGGGCAGCGTCTACGAGCAGCAGGCCAAGGCGGTGGCGGGCATCGAGGTGCGCAGCTACGCGGCGGCGCCGGACACCATGTCCGACCTGGCGTTCGGCCGCGTCGACGCCGCGCTCAACGACAGCCTGATGTCGGCCTATCTGCTGAAAAATTCCAAGCTGCCGATCAAGGCCGGCGCCCAGGTCGGCGCGGTCGAGCGCATGGGCATCCCTTTCCAGAAGGGTAATCCGCAATTCAGGCAGGCGCTGAACCAGGCGCTGGCCGCGGCCGCCGCCGACGGCAGCCTGAAGGCGATCTCGCTGAAGTGGTTCGGTATCGACGTCAGCAAGGCGCCTTGAGCATGGATGTCCAGGCGCTGTGGGAGCTGATGCGCGAGGCCGCGCCGGTGATGCTGCGCGGCGCCGGCTACACGGTGCTGTTCGCGCTGGCCGCGATGCTGGGCGGGCTGCTGATCGGCTTCCCGGTGGCGGTGATGCGCATCCTGCCCTACCGCGTGCTGCGCTGGCCGGCCTCGGTGTATGTCAGCCTGATGCGCGGCACGCCGCTGCTGGTGCAGATGTTCGTCATTTACTACGGCCTGCCCAGCGTCGGCATCGAGTTCACGCCGGTGACGGCCGGCATCCTGGCGCTGAGCCTGAACTCCGGCGCCTTCCTGTCGGAGAGCCTGCGCGGCGCCATCGCCGCGGTCAGCAAGGGCCAGTGGGCGGCCAGCTACAGCCTGGGACTGGGCTACTGGCTGACGCTGTACCACGTGGTGCTGCCGCAGGCGCTGCGCATCGCCGTGCCGGCCATGAGCAATACGCTCATCAGCCTGATCAAGGATACCTCGCTGGTGTCGGTCATCACCATGACCGAACTGATGTTGTCGACCAAGGAGGTGATCGCCACCACGTTCCGGCCGCTGCCGCTGTACCTGGCCGCCGCCGTCATCTACTGGGTGCTGAGCCTGCTGTTTGAAGCGCTGCAACGGCGCGCAGAACAACGCTTGAACCGCGCGCACCGCTGAGCCGGCCCGGTTTTCTCGACAGTACGCGCCTTAAATGCTAGTCTGAACACCTACGCAAAGGGGTGGTATGGAGAAGCATACGCACAGTACCGAATTGCATGGCGGCCGGCAGCCTATCTCGGCGGCGCGCATCGACGGCCTGACCCGCATGGCTATCATCGACGAAGCGGCGGCGCCGTTCGTCCAGCTGCCGCCGGCCGACGGCCTCAGCGCCGAGCAAGCCTGTTTCAACGATATCTATCTGCTGGCGCCGGTCGGCTATTTCGTGCTGGGCTTCGACACCACCATCCTGCAAATGAATGTGGTGGGCGCCGACCTGCTGGGCCTGCCGCGCAACAACCCGGCGCGCATACCGCTGCGACAATTCATCGCGCCGCGCTTCCATGAAGACTTCGACCGTTTCGTGCGGCAGGCGGTCAACAGCAAGCATCCCGAGCTGTGCTCGCTGCAAATGACGCGCGCCCGCAACCAGCAAGGCTTCCCGGTCACGCTGCGCGCCAGCGTCGACGCCAGCGGCCAGGCGATCCGCGTGGTGCTGGAGCTGGCCGAGGGCAAGCTGGCGGCGCTGGAGCGCAGCGAGGAGCGCTTTCGCCGCATCGTCCACAGCGCCGAGGAGGGCATCTGGGAAATCGACGCCACCGCCCGCACCAGCTTCGTCAATCCGAAGATGGCGCACATGCTGGGCTACAGCATCGAGGAGATGCTGGACCAGCCGCTGGTGGCGTTCATGGACGACGAGGGCCGCGCCATCCTGGAGCGCAATATCGCGCGGCGCCAGTCGGGCGTGGCCGAGCGCCACGAGTTCAAGTTCCTGCGCAAGGACGGCGGCGAGCTGTGGGCCACGCTGGCCACCAATCCCATCTTCGACGGCGACGGCGGCTATCTCGGCGCGCTGGCGCTGGTGTCGGACATCACGGCCACCCGCGCCTCGACCGAGCGCATCTGGCATCAGGCCAATTTCGACGACCTGACGGCGCTGCCGAACCGCCACATGTTCCAGGACCGGCTGGGCCAGGAGGTCAAGAAGGCGCAGCGCGAAGGCATGCAGCTGGCGCTGCTGTTCATCGACCTCGACGGTTTTAAGGAAGTCAACGACACGCTGGGCCACGAGCAGGGCGACGCGCTGCTGGTGGAGGCGGCGCGCCGCATCGGCGCCTGCGTGCGCACCTCGGACACGGTGGCGCGGCTGGGCGGCGACGAGTTCACCGTGATCCTGTCCGGCATCGAGCACGCGGCCGGCATCGAGCGCATCACGCAGACCATGCTGGCGCTGCTGAACCGGCCGTTCGCGCTGGGCACGGCGCAGCCGTCGATCTCGGCCAGCATCGGCATCGCGCTGTATCCGTCGGACGCGTTGGCGCCCGAGGATTTGCTGCGCAACGCCGACCAGGCCATGTACGCCGCCAAGCAGGCCGGCCGCAACGGCTACAGCTACTTCACCGCCGACCTGCAGCTGGCGGCCGAGGCGCGCCAGCAGATCACGCTGGACTTGCGCTCGGCGCTGGCGCAGCGCCAGTTCGAGCTGCACTTCCAGCCCATCGTCAATCTGCAGAACGGCAAGATCGAGCGGGCCGAGGCGCTGCTGCGCTGGCGCCATCCGCGGCGCGGCCTGCTGGCGCCGGCCGATTTCCTGCCGCATGCGGAGTCGGGCGGGCTGATGATGGACATCGGCGACTGGGTGTTCCGCCAGGCGGCCTTGCAGGCGCGGCGCTGGCAGGACGAGCTGGGGCCGGGCTTCCAGGTCAGCATCAACCAGTCGGCGGCGCAGTTCCGCGGCGATACCGCGCTCTATGTCGGCTGGCTGAACTACGCGGCCGAGCTGCAGCTGGCGCCGCGCAGCATCGTCATTGAAATCACCGAGGGCGTGCTGATGCATGGCGCCGCCAAGGTCGCGGACCGGCTGCGCGAGCTGCGCGAGATGGGCTTGCAGGTGGCCTTGGATAATTTCGGCACCGGCTATTCCTCGCTGTCCCACCTCAAGCATTTCGGCATCGACCTGCTCAAGCTGGACCACAGCTTCATCCAGCACCTGGCCAGCGACAGCGGCGACCTGGCGATGTGCGAGGCGCTGATCGTCATGGCGCACAAGCTGGGCTTGCGGGTGGTGGCGGAGGGCGTGGAGACGGCGGCCCAGAGCGCCTTGCTGGCGCTGGCCGGCTGCGATTATGCGCAGGGCTTTGTGTATGCGGAAGCGATGCCGGCCGAGCAGCTGGGCGAGCTGGCCAGGCGCGGCCTGCCGCGCCTGATGGACGAATAGGGCGGGGCTTAGCGCAGGCTCAGCAGCGAGATCACGCGTTCGCGGCTGATGCCGGCCAGCGCCGAGGTGATCGACAGCAGCGACTGGTAGCCGGGCTGCTTGGCGGTCGAGACGAAATTCTGCGCCACCTGGTCCATGCCGTCGGTGGTGTCGCTCGGCGCCGCGCTCTGCACGCGGGCGCTGACCTGGTTGAGCGCCGTGTGCACCGAGGCGATCGCCTGTTCCACCTGCGCCAGCGCCTGCACCACTTGCTGCAGCGTGGCGCGGATCGCGTCCATGTCCGAGGTCTGCCAGCTGTCCGGATCGACGGCCGGCGCTTCGGCCTCGGCCTTCACGCGGTTCAGCTGGCCGGTCGGGAAGCGGATGCCGCCGCCCTGCACGGCGATGGTGTCGCGCACATTGGTCCACGACGCTTCGTCGGTGGTGAATTCCAGCTGGCCGTCCTCGTTGAGGTCGGCGCGCACGCCGCTCGGCGCCAGCGCGTCGTCGAAGCGCTGGGCGATCTGTTCGTCGGTGAGGCCGGGCTCCAGCACCACCGAGCGCAGGTTCTGGCCGCCGCCCAGCGAAATCGCCAGCACTTCGCGGCCGCCGTTGCGCAGGTTGGCCATGGTCATGCCGCGCACCGTGAAGCGGGTGGTGCTGGCCTTGTTGCTGAACTTGAGGCGGGCGTCCAGCGTGCCGCCGGAAGCCTGGCTGCGGTTGCGCCAGCTGTTGCTGAACTGGCGCACGCGCGCATCCAGCGTGCCGTCGGCGCGCTGGCGGTTGGCCAGGCGGGCGCTGAGGTCGGCCTTCAGGTTGCGCAGCTGGGCCGCGCTCTGTTCAAGGAAGTCCAGCGCCTGCTGGGCGCCGGAGATGTCGCCCTGCAGCGGCTGGTCCCAATTGTTCAGGCCGCGGCGCAGCGGCGCCGCCGAGGTCGGGGTCGGCGTGACCGGCGTGGCCGTGGCTGCGTTCTCGCCATGCAGCCCCAGAGAGGTGCCGTCCACCGCGGTCGCATTGCCGGCGTTGCCAGGAACAATGACGTTGGGGTTGGAATTGGGCGAGATTTGCATACGGTGCTCGGTTTAAATTACAGGATGTTGAACAGCGACAGATTGCTGATCTTGGCATAGGCCTTGTACGACGATTGCAGCGCCAGATTATAGCCGTTCATCTGGGTCGCGGCGTCGCCATAGTCCAATTGGCCCAGGTCCAGCATCGCCGTCTGGTTCGACTGGCTGACGTTGGCGTGGTTGCCGTCCAGCGTCTGCATGACGTTCTGGGCGCCGCCGAAATCGGCGATCTTGCCCGCCACCAGGTCCAGCGTGGCGCTGGCGCCGTCCATATTGGCGCCCAGCGCGGCGGTCAGCGATGGCGAACCCACCGTCAGCGTCGGCGACTGCAGTTCGTTGATGGTCGTGTCCATCTGGTTGAGCAGCGTTTCCAGGCCCTTGACGTCGACGTTGGACACTTGCGTGATGCCGTTGCCGACCACGGTCTTCTGCTGGTTCTGGTTGCCGGTGTAAGTGTAGCGCGAACCGATGGCGGCCGTCGCATCGTAGGTGATGGACGGGGTGTCGGTCAGCGTGCCGGAGAAGATGTAGCGGCCTTCCTGGTCTTTTTCGTTGGCGCTGTAGAACAGGCTGTCGCGCAGCGCCGACATCGGGTTGACCATGGACTTCAGGTCGGTGGAGGTGTTGCTGGCGTCCGAGGCCCAGACCAGCAGGTCGTGACTCTGCGTGATGTCGTTGGTCATACTCTGCAGATAGGTCTCGTTGGTCGTCAGGCGGATCTTGACGGCCGCGATGTTGGCGCGGTACTGGCCGACGATGGCTTCCTCGCGCGCCAGGCGCGACAGGCGCACATTGGTGACGGGGTCGTCGGACGGCAGTTGCAGCTTGTTGCCGGACGCCATCTGCGCGGTGATTTGCGCCAGGTGGCTCTGGTTGTCCTGCAGGCCGCGGTTCATGGTGGCCTGGAATTGGCTGGTGGCGATACGCATACAGGCTCTCCTTAACCGAACATTTGCAAGGTGGAATCAAACAGGGTCTTGGCGACGGCGATCACCTTCATGTTGGCTTGGTACATATTCTGGAACTCGATCAGATTGATCCCTTCCTCGTCGGTGTTGACGGCGCTGGTGGATTTCCAATCGTCTTCGGACTGCTGGCGCACCGTGGTGGCGGTGTTGAGCTGGGCCTGGTTTTGCTGGCTGTCGATGCCCAGCTTGCCGACCAGCTGGGTGTCGGCGTCGCCCAGCAACAGGCTGCCCAGCGAGGTCAGCGTGATCGGCTGGCCCTTGATGGCGACCAGCTGCTGCAGATTGCCGCTGTCGCCGGGCGTGCCGTCGCTGGAGAAGGCCAGGTCGGACGTCTTGAAGCCGGTGGACACTTGCAGCAGGCCGGTGGCGCTGGCCGGGTTGAACACCAGCAGCGCCGCGCCCGGCACGCCGGGGGCGCTGAAGCCTGCCGCCAGCTGGGCGTTGACCTTGGCCGACATCTGGTCGGCGATCTCGGCGATCGATTGCTGCAGCGGCTTCAGCGTGTTTTCCTGGAAGCTCGCCAGGCCGCCCAGCTGGCCGCCGACCTTGGTGTCGTCGAGCTTGAAGGTGGTCTGGGCGAAAGTCAGGTTCAGCTGCTGCACGCCGCTGGTGGTGTCGAACGCCAGCGTGGCGGACAGATTGCCGACCACCAGCGGCTGGCCGCTCTTGAGCGAGACGGTGGCGGTGCCGTCCGGGTTGTTGAGCACTTCGACGCCGACCTGCGAGGCCACGCTGTCGATCAGCTGTTCGCGCTGGTCGATCAGGGCCGAGGTGTTGGAGCCGCCGGCGCCGACGGCGATGATCTGCTGGTTCAGCTTGGCGATGCCGGCCACCGATTCGTTCAATCCCGGCAGGATGGCGGAGCGCTGCTGCTGCACCGAGATCAACTGGTTGGCCGTGACGTTGAAAATACTGTTGAACTGCTGCGACATGGAGTCGGCGGCGGTGATGACCTGCTGGCGCAGCGGGGTCGAGGTCGGATCGACGCCGGCCGCGTTGAGCGCCTTGAAGAAATTGTCGATACCGTAGCTGAGGCTGGATTTGTCATCGCTCATGACTTTTTCCAGCTGCGTCAGGTAAGGCTGGGTCTGGGAATGGTTGCCCATGTCGGACGCCGCGCGCCACATCTGCTGGGACTTGTAGGAATCGCTGAAACGCAGCAGCGAGCCGACCTGCACGCCGTTGCCCGGGCTTTGGCCCGAGCCGTCGCCGGCGTTAGCTTGCAGCAGCACGCCCTGACGCGTATAGCCTTTGGTTTGCGCGTTGGCGATGTTCTGGCTGACCGTGTTCAGGGCAGCCTGGGCGGCCAGGGCGCCGGACAGTGCGTTGTAAGAGATGCTCATATTGCAAGGGTCTTTCCTGGTGATGGCCGGAGGACCAGTCGCTTGCAGTGTTTACACGACGTTCACTGGTCCGTTAACTGTAAAGGGCGACCGCTTACTTGAGCCGATTAAGCGTTTTGGGAATATTTTGCGGCTCGGCAATATTCGCCGGCGCCGCGCGGCCCGGCAGCGAGGCGGCCAGCGCCACCGGGGCGCTGGCCGGCGGCAGCAGCTGGCGCAGGATGGCGTCGGCCACGCCGAAGGCGCGCTGGCCGGCCAGCTGGTCGGCCACCAGGTTGTCGGCCATGTCCAGCATGTCTTCGTTGATCTTGTCCTTGAACACGCTGTCCTCGGACGCCAGCACGCGGGTGCCGGCGCGCATCTGGTGCATCACGTGGCCGATGAAAAAGCTTTCGAACTTGACCGCCGCCTCGGTCGCCTTGGCGCGGTATTTGGGGTCTATGCCCGGATCGACGCCGGCATCGGCCACCGGCGGCGCCACCTGCACGCTGCTGAGCTGGTCGGCCACGCCGATGCGCATGGTGCTGCCGTCGAATTTGCTGGGATCAAAGCTCATGGTATTCCTTAAATGACGACCAGTTCGCCTTCGATGGCGCCGGCCTGGTCCAGCGCCTGCAGGATGGCCATGATGTCGTCCGGCGAGGCGCCGAGGCTGTTGATGACGTCGATGATCGCTTGCAGCTTGGCGCCGGCCGGCCATTTGAACATCTGGCCCGAGCCCTGGTCGACGCTGACCTGCGACTGCGGCGTGGCCACGGTGTTGCCCTGGGCCAGGGCGTTCGGCTGGCTGACCTTGGTCGATTCGGAAATCACCACCTTCAGCGAGCCATGCGTGACGGCGGCGGCGCGCACGCGCAGGCCGTCGGCGATGACCACGGTGCCGGTGCGCGAATTGAACACCACTTTCGGCGAATCGTCGCCGACGTCGATCGACAGCGCCTCCAGCTTGGCCATGAAGGCCACGCGCTGGGTCGGATTGGCGGGGGCGACCACGTCGATGCTGGTGGCGTCGGTGGTGGTGGCGATGTCGCCGAAGCGCTTGTTGATCGAATCGACGATATTGGTCGCGGTCTGGAAGTGCGGGTGGCGCAGCGACAGGCGCACGGTCGGCTTGGTGGCGAAATCGGTGGCGATCTCGCGCTCGATCGCGGCGCCGCTCGGGATGCGGCCGGAAGTCGGGGTGTTGACCGTGACCGAGGAGCCGCTCTTGCCGGAGGCGCTGAAGCCGCCGACCACGACGTTGCCCTGGGCCAGCGCATACACTTCATTGTCGGCCGCGCGCAAAGGCGTCAGCAGCAGGGCGCCGCCGCGCAGGCTCTTGGCGTCGCCCATCGACGACACCACGACATCGATGTTCTGGCCCTTGCGGTAGCCGGGCGGGAACACCGCCGACACCATCACCGTGGCGACGTTCTTGGACTTGGCGTCGGTGCCGTCCGGCACCTTGACGCCGAACTGCTTGAGCATATTGATGACCGACTGGCTGGCGAACTTGACCTGGGTCGAGTCGCCGCTGCCGTTCAGGCCGACCACCAGGCCGTAGCCGACCAGCGGATTGTCGCGCATGCCTTCGACCGCGACCAGGTTGCGCAGTACTTGCGCGGCCTGGGCCGGGCCGGCGCCGCCGAGGGCGACGCAGAGGGCCAGCGGCAGGGCCAGAAGGCGGGAGAGCGTGCGGAAATTCATGGGGTCACCCTATAAAAACTATGGCCGTTCAGAACGGCATCAGCGGGCCATTGAAGAAACGCGACAGCCAGCCGGCCGATTGCGTGTCGGCCAGCGTGCCCTGCGCCGAGTAGGCGATGCGGGCGTTGGCGATGCGCAGCGACGACACCTGGTTGTCGGCGTCGATGTCGGCCGCGCGCAGGTAGCCGCGCAGGCGGACGAATTCTTCGCCCTGGTTCAGGGTCAGGGTTTTTTCGCCGGACACGCGCAGCAGGCCGTTGGGCAGCACTTCCTGCACGATGACGGTGATGGCGCCGGTCAGCGCGTTCTGCTGGGTGCTGGTGGCGTCGCCGGCGAAGCTGTTGGAGGCGCCCAGGCCGACCGCGGCCTTGCCGAAAGTCTTGCCCAGCAGGTTGGGGGCGACGATGTTGTCGGCCGAATTCTTCGAATAGCTGGTGCCGGCCTTCTTGCTGGCCTGGGTGGTTTCCTGCAGGTTGACGGTGACCACGTCGCCGACGCGGAAGGCGCGGCTGTCCGAGGTCAGCGACAGGCCCAGGTCGGCGCTGTAGACGCCGCCCGACGTGCCTTTCGGGCCGATCACGCGCGACACGGTGGGCGGCTCGTCGGACGGGCCGGGCCGCACCGGCGGCGGCTGCAGCGCGGCGCAGCCGGCCAGCAGCGCAGTCAGCAGCGCAGCCAGGACGGGCAGGGCGGCTTTCATCAGCGTGCGGCCTGCGACAGGTACTGCAGCATATTGTCGGCGGCCGACAGCACCTTGGTGTTCATCTCGTAGGTGCGCTGGGCGGCGATCATGTCGACCATCTCCTCGACCACCTGGACGTTCGAACCTTCCAGCGTGCCTTGCTTGAGCTTGCCCCACTGGGCGTCGCCCGGCTTGCCTTCGGTCGGCGTGCCGCTGGACGGGGTTTCGGCGAACAGGTTCTCGCCCAGGGCCAGCAGGCCGGTCGGGTTGATGAAGCTGGTCAGCGTCAGCTGGCCCAGCTGGCTGGCGGTGGTGTTGCCGGCCAGCGTGGCGGACACGGTGCCGTCTTCGCCGATGGTCAGCGAGGTGGCGTTGGCCGGCACGGTGATCTGCGGGATCAGCGGCAGGCCGTGGGCGTTGACCAGGATGCCGTTGGCGTCGACCTGCAGCTGGCCGGCGCGGGTGTAGGCGGTTTCGCCGTTCGGCTGGCGCACCGACAGGAAGCCGTTGCCCATCACCGCCACGTCGAGCTGGTTGCCGGTGGTTTGCAGGATGCCCTGGCTGAACACCTTCTGGGTGCCGACCATGTGCACGCCGTTACCGAGCTGCACGCCGGACGGCGCCAGCGTGTTGTTGTCGGCGCGCTGGGTGCCGGGCTGCTGTTCGATCGAATAGAACAGGTCCTCGAACACCACGCGATCGCGCTTGAAGCCGACGGTGTTGGCGTTGGCCAGGTTGTTGGCGATGGCTTGCAGTTTTTCGTCCTGCGCCTGCACGCCGGTTTTGCTGATCCACATTGCTGGATTCATGATTTCTCCTGGTGGTGTAACGTGGACCGGCTTAACCGCCGATCAGGCGATTACCGGTTTCGGCCATCGAATCGCTGGCCTTGAACAACTTCATCTGGATTTCAAAGGTACGGTTCAAGCTCATGGTGGCGACCATTTCCTCCACCGCCGAGACATTGCTGCCTTCCAGGTGGCCGGGCTTGACCACCACGGTGGCGTCGGTGGCCAGCGGCTGGCCGCTGCGCGCCACCAGCAGGCCCGCTTCGTTCTTGGTCAGTTCCGACGCTTCAGCCTTGACCAGCTTGAGCTTGTCGATGGTCTGCATGGTGGTGGTGCCGGGGCTCTGGATCGAGACCGTGCCGTCGGCGCCGATGGCGATCTTGCTGTACTCGGGCAGCGTGATCGGGCCGCCGTCGCCCAGCGCCACGTTGCCGTTGATTTTCAGCGTGCCGGTTTCATCGAGCGTCATCGCGCCGGCGCGGGTGTAAGCCTCGCCGGTCGGCCCCTGGACGGCGAAGAAGCCGTTGCCGTCGATGGCGACATCGAGGTCGCGGCCGGTCGCCTTGAGCGTGCCCTGGCGGGTCGACACGGCGTTGGCCTGCAGCTGCGACATGTGGCGGTCGTCGTAGCCGTAGCCGTTGACCGACTGCGCCGCCGACAGCTCCATATTGGCGCGGAAGCCGCCGGTTTCGATGTTCGCCAGGTTGTTGGCGTGTACCTGCTGGCCACGCAGGGCCCGTTCGGCCCCGCTCATGGCGGTGTAAATCAGCGCATCCATTTAGGCTAGTCCTCAGATCGCTTGCATCAGCGATTGCATCATCTGGTTCTCGGTCTGGATGACCTTGGAGTTGGCCTGGTAATTGCGCTGCGAAGTCATCAGGCCGACCAGTTCCGAGGTGATGTCCACGTTCGACTGTTCCAGCGAGCTGGTGTTGAGCGAACCGGTGGTGCCGACGCCGGCGAAATTAACCAGCGGTACGCCCGAACCCAGCGACTGGATCCAGCTGGTGTCGTCGACCTGGGTCAGCGCGCCCTCGTCCGGGAAGGTGGCCAGCGTCAGCTTGCCGACCGGCTGCTTCTGGCCGTTGCTGTACTTGGCGATGACCGAACCGTCCTTGGCCAGGTCGACGCCGGCGAAGGTGCCCGAAGCGTAGCCGTTGGCGCTGTTGGTCGAGGTGGTGGCCTCGCCGCGGAAGTAGGTCGAGCCGCTGTAGTCGACGTTGAAGGCGGTGGTCAGCTTGGCGCCGCTGATGAAGCCTGGCCACAGCACCGGGTCGCTGGTGTCGATGGCGCTCAGGTCGCCCAGCGAGATCTTGCCCTTGACGGCGGGATCGTTGGGATCCGGCGTGGTCATCTGGCCGTTGAGCGGGTTGAACACCAGGTTGTCGGTGGCGATGCCGTTGCCGTCGAGGACGTAATTGACCTGGATCGCGCCCGGCGAGGTGGCGCTGAAGTATTGGGTCAGCGTGTGCTGGCCGCCCAGCGTGTCGTAGATGATCGACGCCTTGGACATATTGTAGGTCGACGGATCCGGCGGCGTGGTCGGGGTGACGGCGGCCAGCGCAGGGAAGGTGGTCGGCGTCCAGTCGGACGACAGATTGCCAACGTAGTTGAGCTTGTCGCTGACGACGGCCGGGATCTGGCCGGTCGGGATCGTGATGTCGCCCTGCGCGCCCGGCTGGGTGCTTGGCGGCGTGATGGTGGCGCCCTGCACGCGGCGGCCGGAGGCGTCGGTCAGGAAGCCGTCCTTGGAAGTGTTGAAGATGCCGACCCGGGTGTAGTTGATGGCGTTGCTGCTGTCCTTGACCATGAAGAAGCCGGAGCCGTTGATCGAGGCGTCCATCGAGCGGCCGGTGTTGAGGATGCCGCCGGACAGGCCGATGTTCTGCGTGGTCGAGCCGACCTTGACGCCGGTCAGCTGGTCGCCCGCCACCAGCGACGAGAAGTTGGCGCGCGACGACTTGTAGCCATAGGTGCCGGCATTGGCGATGTTGTGGCTGCTGACGTCCAGCGCTTCGTTAATGGCCTGAATGCCAGACAATGCGATATCGAAACTCATGATGGATACCTTCCTTAGAGACTAGATTGGGTGGCAGAAGCGGCGGATTTACCGTTGAAAGCGGTGATGGCGGTCGGCGCGACTTCGCCGATGTTGCCGATATTCAGGACGACATTGCCGTTGGCCGACAGGCGCACGCTGTTGAGGCGGCCCTGCAGGTCGACCGGCGGGTTTTCCTTGGTGCTGGTGATCACCGACATGGTGTAGGTGCCGGCGGGCAGGCCCAGCGCGGTCGGATCGATCGAGAACGGCACGCTGCCGGCCGCGGCCACGCCAAGGTTGACGTTGTGCTTGGCGCCGTCGGTGCCGGTCAGCACGATGGTGGTGGTGCTGCTGGTCGAGCTCAGGGTGATCTGGCCGTTGACCTTGGTCGCGCCGTCGGTGGTCAGCGAGCTGCTCTCGGCCATGACATCGGAGCCGACCTGGGCGCCCAGGGCCAGCACTTGCATGCTTTGCAGCACGCTGGCGTTGGCGCTGGTCAGGCTGGACAGGTTCTGCAGCGATTCGGTCTGCGACAGCTGGGTCAGCTGCTGGACGAACTGGGCCGGGTCGGTCGGCGACAGCGGATCCTGGTTCTTGATCTGCGCCACCAGCAGTTTGGTGAACATGTCCGAGGTCGCGCTGGCAGTGTTGCCGGTGATGCTGCCGCCGGTATTGGTGGCGGTATTGGCGTTGCTGCCGTTGTTGAGGAGGCTGACTGTCATGGCTTAACCTTCACCGAGTTTGAGGAGAGACTGTTGCATCGTGCGGATACGGCCCAGCACTTCGACATTGGTTTCAAAGGCGCGCGAGGCCGACATCATGTCGGTCATCTCGGCCACCTGGTTGACGTTGGGGTAGAACACCATGCCGTCGGCGTTGGCCATCGGATGGCCGGGTTCGAACACCTTGCGCAGCGGCTCGCTCGATTCGACCACGTCCAGCACCTGCACCTTGCCGCCGGCGCTGCCCATGTCGCCGATGCTGTCGGCCATCACGGCGGAAAACACCGGCTTGCGGGCGCGGTAGGTGTCGGCTTCGTTGCCGGCCACGGAATCGGCGTTGGCCAGGTTGCTGGCGATGGTATTCAGGCGGACCGACTGCGCGGCCATGGCCGAACCGGCGATTTCAGAAATATTCTTGAACGACATGTCGGCGCTCCTTATTGACCGTTGATGGCTTTGGCCAGGCCCTTGAGGCTCATATTGACGAAGGTCAGGCTGGTCTGGAAGTCCGTGGCGTTTTGCGAGAACGCCGCCTGCTCGACGCCGATCTCGACGGTGTTGCCGTCGCGGGTAGGGTGGAAGGGCACGCGGTACATCATGGCGCTGTCGTCGTCGCCGCCGATGTCGCCGTTGGCTTCGGCCTGGGTGTTGGCCAGCGTGGCGGCGAAGTCCATGTCGCGCGCCTGGAAGCCCGGCGTGTTTTCATTGGCGATGTTGGACGCCAGGATGCGTGTGCGCTCGGCCCGCAGGTGCAGCGCGTCGGCATGCAAGCCCACCGCATCTTTGAAATTAATCGCCATGTTCTTCCCCTGTGTAGACGTTGCTGTAAAACGATGTTGCATGAGTGAAAACCGCTGTTGCCGGGGTAGAATGACGCGCGGGCGCAGCATGCACCCGTAGCGTCTCAGCTTCCCGCATCATAGTAGAGGTATTGCTCATGTTCAACAAAACTATTGTAACCGCTTTACGTGTAATGTTGCTGCTCTGCATTTCACTTTCTGGCGCTTTTTGTGTCGCCGCGCCGACCGCGGCGGAACAGGTTCCGCTCGCGGTGGAGGCGGCCGCGCGCAACCATGTGCAGCGCTGGGCCGACAGCAGCGGTCTGGTGGAACCGAAATTCGAGTTGAACGTCGTGCGCGGCAGCCGGCCGCTGGCCGCATGCAGACAGGCGGTGACGGTCGATGCGGTCGATACGCGGCTGCCCAGCCGCATGCGTTTTGCCGCCGTCTGCGCCGGCGCCGACGGCTGGCGATATGAGTTCGTGGTACGCGCGCAGATCTCGGCGCGCATTGCCGTCGTGGCAAGCGATGTACCATCAGGGAAAGTATTGACCGACGAAGACGTGTTGCTTGAGCGCCACGACATCTCCGGCATCGCCGACAGCGTGTCCGATCCGCAGGACGTGGTGGGCATGAGCGGCAAGCGCGCGCTGCGCAGCGGCGAGGTCTTGCGCGCGACGCTGCTGACCGCGCCGACCGTGGTCAAGCGCGGCGACGCGGTGCGCATCGTGGCCAGGCGCGAGCAGATCGAGGTCAGCATGGCGGGCGAAGCCTTGGACAGCGGCGCGCGCGGCACGCTGGTGCGGGTGCGCAATGCGAACGGCACCGTGATCCGTGCCCGGGTGACGGGCGCGGCGACGGTGGAACCTGTCGATATGCCCGTTTCCACTAATTCCCCGACGCCGTGAGCTGGCCGCCGCGCTGCAGCTGCGCGGCCAGTTTGCTGAGTTTGTCCGCGTAGGCGGGATCGGTGGCGTAGCCGCCTTGCACCAGCCCCTGGGCGAAGGCGCGGGCGTCGTTGCCGGTGTTCAGTGCGGCCTGGTAGCGCGGATTGCCGGTCAGCAGGTCGGAGTAGTCGCGGAAGGCGCTGGCGGTGTCCGGATAGCTGCGGAAGCGCTCGACCTTTTTCAGCATCGCGCCGTGTTCGAATTCGGTGGTGCTGGCGGCCGCCACGGCGCCGGCCCAGCCGCCGCCGGCTTTCAGGCCGAACAGGTTGTTGGTGTCGGCGCCGCCCTGGCGCAGCGGATTGCGGCCCCAGCCCGATTCCAGCGCCGCGTGGGCGGCGACGATGTCGGGCGAGACGCCCAGCTTGCCGGCGGTTTCTTCGGCCCATGGTTTGATCGAGGCCAGGAATTGCTGCTGCAGTTCGGCATCGGCGCCGCCATCGATGGCGCCGGCGCCCTGGTGGCGCAGCGCCATCGCCTGCAGGCTGGCGGCCTGGGACGGCGTCGCAGGCGCCGACGACGCGGCCAGGCTGCCGCCGCCCTGGGCGATGAAGGTGCTGACGTCGTGCTGGACTTGCTGGAAGGTGGACGCGAACGCGCCCGACGAGACGGCGCCGCCCAAGGCCGCGGTGGGGCGGCTGGCGGTCATGTTCGAAACGGTTGCAGCAGTGGGTGCGGTCGATTGCATCCGATCAAGCTGGCGCATAAATCTGCTCCTCGCCATGCAGCACGCGCTGCATGATGCTGTACTGCTCTACCAGCAAGTCGCTATTGCGCTTGCCCAGACGCTTGCATTCGATAACCATCTGTTCCAGCGTCTTCCAGTCAGCTTCCATTCTCTCCCGTGCTGCATTTTTCAGCAAGGCAAAAGCCTGCAACATGGTAGCTGTTGGCCCCAATAAACGTTGTACCAGCGCCACGCGCTGCGTGCGGCGCGCCAGCATGATGTCGACCAGCGCCGAAATCTCTTCGGCCACGCTGGTCAGCTGCGGGCCGCGATGGCGCACGGCGGCGTCGAATTGCTGTTCCAGCAAGGCCGACAGCGCCGGGTAGGCCAGCAAGTCGTCGGCGATGCCGGCCAGCAGCAGGCGCATGGCGTCCTGCCGCGTCATGTTGCTGACCTCGGTGCTGACTTCGCTCACTTCTCGCTCCCGTGGAAGCGCTGGATCAGGCCGGCCAGCTTGGCCGGATCGAACGGCAGCTCGCCCTTGGCCAGCGCGTCGCGCAACTGGTCGATTTTTTCCTGGTCGATTTCCGGCATCTCGCGCATCGCCTGCAGCGCCGGCTGCATCACCGCCGATTGCAGCGGCGCGTGCACCGCCGGCGCCGCCACCGCTTCGGCGGCTTCGGCCGGGGCGGATTCCGCCACGCGCTGAACGGCCATGCCGTCCGGACTTCCTGTCGTGATTCTCATACGTGTGCCTCTGCTTGGCTTGGTTTCCATACGTCGTACTTTATTTGTTGCGGCGCGGGTCGCGCAGCGGGCTTTCGCCGCCGAGCTTGCTGCGCAGCTTTTGCAGCAGGGTGGCGTCCGGCAAGGCGGTGTCGACATCCTGGGTCAGGGCGCTGCTGTTTTCGGGCATGCCGAACATCGAGGCGATCGTCTTGGCTTGCGCCGTGGTCAGGATCAGCAGTTCGATGCGGCGGTTGACGCCGGCGTCGGCGCGCTTGGTGTCGAGCGGCGCGCGGTCGGCCATGCCGACCACCTGCAGCACCGATTCGGCGTTCATGGTGCCGGCCAGCAGCTGCGAGCGGGCCGACATGGCGCGGTTGGCCGACAGCGTCCAGTTCGAGAAGGCGGCGTAGCTGCGGTCGGCGTACTGCAGCGAATCGGTGTGGCCGACGATCAGCATCTGGTTTTCCATCTGCCTGAACAGCGGCCCCATGCGGCGCAGCAGCGCGCGGAACTTGTCGGTCGGCACGGCCGAGCCGCGCACGAACATGCCCTGGCGGTCGGTGTCGTGCAGCATCACGCGCAAGCCGTAGGGCGTGATCACCGATTCCAGGTTGCTGCTCAGGCCGGCTTCCGCGCTCATCTTGGTCAGCGCCTTGGACAGCGCGGCCAGGTCGCTCGGGCTGTCGTACTTGATCTTCGGCGTCTCGACCACCGGTTCGGCTTCGCCGGTGACCTTGGTGTGGGCCTCGCCCTTGGCCTTGGCGTCGCCCGGCTCCTCGGTGCTGCCGGTGTGCGGCATCGGGAAACGGTCGATCAGGCTGCCGCGCGGGCCGCCCACCTGCTCGGGCATGACGCCCTTGCCCTGGTCGGTCTTGGCGCCGTCGGCCTCGGTCAGGATCTGCTCCAGCGATTCGAAGTTACGGGCCGCCATCAGCCACAGCACCAGGAACAGGCACATCAGCGCCAGACAGAAGTCGGCGAACGCTACTTTCCAGGCGCCGCCGTGATCGTCGTGCTTGTGCTTGCCGCCACCGCGCTTGACGATGGTCTGGTCATGGTTCTTGTCATGCGGCTTTAGCACCACGGCCTCCGCGACGTGCGTTGTCATCGGCCGGGGCGCTGTCGCGGCCCTCCAGGTCGTTGATCCAGCGTTCCAGCTGGGCGAAGCTAGGCTTGATGTTCAGCTGCACCAGGCGGCGGCCGGCGTCGATCGCCAGCAGCGGCGGCTTGCCGGCCACGTGCGTCACCAGCACCACCTTGACGGTTTCCTTGTTGGCCGCTTCCGAGTTGACCAGCTGCTTGAGCACATTGCACAGCGGGTCGATCAGGCCGTAGCACAGGAAAATGCCGATGAAGGTGCCGACCATGGCGGCGCCGACGTGCTCGGCGATCTCGCCCGAGGTCGCGCCTTCGCTGACGGTGTTCATGGTGATCACGATGCCCAGCACGGCGGCCAGAATACCGAAGCCCGGCATCGCCTCGCCGATCTTGTTGAGCGACTTGGCCGGCTGTTCCAGCTCGGTGTGGATGGCTTCCAGTTCCTGCTCCAGCACGCCTTCGAGTTCGTGGGCGTTGATCTTGCCCATGGCCATCAGGCGGAAGTTGTCGACGATGAAGGCCAGCAGCTTGGGCTCTTCCAGCACGCGCGGGTAGCGCTGGAACAGCGGGCTGTCCTTGGGCGCCTCGACGTGGGCGTCGAGCGCCTTCAGGCCGCCGGCGGCCAGTTGCAGCAGTTCGTACATCAGCAGCAGCAACTGGCGCTGGAATTCCGAGTCGTACTTTTTCTTGGTGATGACTTTTTTAATCTGCGTCATCAGCTCCTTGAGCACGTGCGGCGGATTGCCGATCACCAGCGCGCCCAAACCGGCGCCGGCAATCACGATCAGCTCGATCGGCTGCCAGATCTGATGGAAAGCCCCGCCCATCATGAAGAAGCCGCCGAAGACGCTGCCTAAAACTATGAGTATGCCGACTATTTGCTGCATGATGATTCGCCTTTCCGCGTCATTTTTCTAATCTTGCCTTGCGCCCGCTCTGGATCAGGCGTTTTGCAATACTGCCTTCATCTTGCCCAGCGCCGCCTTGTTGAGCTGACAGACGCGGGCGTCGGTCAGGTCCAGCACGGCGGCGATTTCTTTGTAGCTGAGCTCGAATTCGTAATACATCTGCACCACCCGCTGCTCGCGCTCGTCGAGGCCGCGCAACGCCTGTTCCAGGCTGCGCCGCACCACCAGCTGGTCTTCCGGGCTGGGGGCGCTGTCGTTGCTGACGCTGTCCTGCAGCACTTCGTCGAAGCTGGCGATCAGCTCGGCGTTCTCATCCATCTGGTAAGCCTGGTAGGCTTCCGGTGTCAGGTTCAGGCCGCTCATGATTTCCTGCTCGCTCGGTTCATGGCCGAGGTTGCGGGTGAGGGCGCGCACGGCGTCGCGCAGCTTGTGGCTTTGCTGGCGCACCGCGCGCGGGCGCCAGTCCTGGCGGCGCAGTTCGTCGAGGATGGCGCCGCGCACGCGCAGGCTGGCGTAGCTGCCGAAGGCGCCGTCGGGTTCGCCGTAGCGGCGCAGCGCTTCGAGCAGGCCCATCAGGCCGATCTGTTCCATGTCGTCGCGGTCGATGGCGCCGGCGATCTGCGAATTGAGCTGGCGTACGATGCGCTTGACCAGGGGCGCGTACGACAGCAGGTGTTTCTGCTCGTCGGCCACGCTGTGCGCGACCGGCGCGCCGCCCGGCTCGCCATAACTTTCGGCATAAGCGTCCGCATATTGCTCTATATAGGCCATGCCCGCTCCACTGGTCGCACCACTCGTCTTCATGCTTGCCGCAAGCTACTCAATAATCAGTTTGCCGATCATGACATCGGAAAAGGGTTTTTCCCGGCCTTCATGTTCGTAGGTGGCCTCGAAGGCCTTGTTCAGTTCGGCCGCGAACTGGTCGATGGTCATCACTTGCGCGGTGGCCATTGGCAGGTTGGACAGCGTGCGCACCGCCACGCTGCGCAGCAGCGGCAATTGCTCCTTGGTTTCCTTCTCTTTCTTTTCGCTGGTGGTGATCACCAGGTCGGCCGACA
This sequence comes from Rugamonas aquatica, assembly GCF_009380215.1. Lineage (GTDB taxonomy): Bacteria > Pseudomonadota > Gammaproteobacteria > Burkholderiales > Burkholderiaceae_D > Rugamonas > Rugamonas aquatica_B. Next base: position 841 of record NZ_WHUG01000027.1, on the reverse strand, counting down.
TGTAGTGGCTCAGCGTATCGCCGGGCTGGCGCTTGAGCATGATGACCACCTTGTCCACCGTCAGGTATTTCGGCGGCGACTTGTCTTCCTTTTCTTCCTTCTTGGCCGGCTTCTTGGCCGGCTTGCCGTCCGCGACGGCGGCCGGTTCCTCTTTGCCCTTGGACATGTACCAGACTGCGCCGCCGGCCACCGCTGCACCCACCACGGCCACCAGCACCAGCGCTATGATCATTTTCATGTTCTTCATCTACTGATTACTCCCGCTCGGACGTCATGGCAAAGGTGGTCGCTTCGTCGCCGGACAGGGCGCGGCCCGGCGTGCGGCCTTCTTCCTGCTCGTGCTGCTGGCCGCCGCGGCCGCCCGTGTCGGCCTGGGCCTGGGCGCGCGACGACGACACCGTCACGGAGACATCGGCGTACTGGCGCGTCGACAGATCCTGGCGCACGCTGTCGCCGATGGTGTTCAGCTGGCGCAGCACTTCGCTGTGGTTGGCGCTCAGGTTGACCTGCAGCGCACCGGCGCTGTGGCGGATCGAGATTTCGATGCTGCCCATATTCGGCGGTTCCAGGCGGATCACCGCGTGGTCGTTATTGCGTTGCAGCTGGACTTGCAGACGGTCGCCCAGCGCTTCGCGCAGCGGCTGCTGCCACTGATCGGGCGAGCCGGCCAGCTTGACCACGGCGGCGGCCGGCGTGGCGGCAGGCGCGGGCTGGCTGAAGCCGACGTTGGCGGCGACCGGCGCCGGCGTCGGCGCGCTGCTGCGGGTGATGCTGTCGTCCTTGGCGGCGCCGGCGGCGGCGGTGGTCGAGGCGCTGTAATCGGCGGCCGGGGCGCTGGCCA
>NZ_WHUG01000026.1 GCF_009380215.1 Rugamonas aquatica | reverse complement strand
TGCTGGCGCCGCCGCTGCGCTCCTGGCTGCGCGCGCCGATCCGCGCCTGCGAACGCTGGGCCGAGTACCGCGCCTGGCGCGACGCCGTCGCCCACGCCGAACTGCGGCTGGGACGCGCGCTCGATGCGCCGGCGCTGGCCGTGCTGTACCGCACGCACGCCGCCGGCCGCGAGATCGATCTGCTGAACCGCCTGCACAGCCAGGCGCTGCGGGCGCACGATGGCGACGCCGCGCAGCGCTACGCCGCCAGCCTGGCGGCCAGCAGCGGCGCCTTCCTGTCCAGCCTGGGGCAGGGCGGGGCGGAGGGTGTGCCGGCCGCGTTGCCGGCCGCGCTGCGCCCCGGCCTGTCGCCGCTGCTGCAAGTCTTTCGCGTGGCCGACGTGCAGGCCGAACGCGCCAAGCGCCGGTGGCGCTATCGCTGGCGCTTCATGGCGCTGGCGGTGATCATGGCCAGCGCCGCGCCGTCGCTGAAGCTGACCAGCAGCGCCCACGGCGAACTGGTGGAGGCGGTGGTGTTCACCTCGGGCGCGATCTGCGCGGTCGGCACCTATCTGTGGGTGGCGCTGTCGCGCCGGCGCAATGCCTATCTGGACTACCGGGCGCTGGCCGAAGGCTTGCGCTGCCAGATGTACTGGCTGTGCGCCGGCGAGGCCTCGCTGGTCACCGACCATTGCGCGCAGCGCGCCGGCGGCGGCATGGGCTGGGTGCGCCACGCGCTGGACGCCTGCCTGGTGGCGCCGCCGGTGCCGGGCCTGGCGGTGCGCGGCGTGCTGCGCGGCTGGATCGACGACCAGCGCGCCTATCTGAGCGGCGCCGGCAACCGCTGGCGGCGGCGCCAGCACGCGCGCGCTGTCGCGTTCGGCAACAACATGCTGCTCAGCGGCCTGGTGATGTCGGTGACGGCGCTGGTGGTGGCGCTGGTTTTCGGCCACAGCCACATGCTGCCGCTGATCCTGCTGCTGGCGGGCATGAAGCTGGCGACCGGCGTCGGCGCGGCCTGGCTGTCGCTGGCCACCAAGATGGGCCACGGCGAAACGGCGGCCCAGGCCGAGCAGCTGCACAAGCTGTATGGCCGCGCCGACGCGGAGCTGGTCCGCAGCGAGACGGCGCCGTGTTCGAACGCGGACAAGGAACATCAGGCCCGCGACCTCGCGTTCGCGCTGGGCAAGGCCGTGCTGGACGAGAACGCCGGCTGGCTGGCCGCCTATCAGCAGCGCCGCCTGAACTGGCACGGGCGCTAGCGCCCCGGCAATGGCGCGGCTACAGGTAGCGCGCCAGCAGCGCGCCGTCCAGCGCCGGGTCGAGCTCGATGTGCACGAAGTGGCCGCTGCCGGGCGCCACCGCGATGTCGCTGCCATCGTCGGCGCGCATGCGCGCCAGCGTCAGGTCGCGGTTGCCGCCGGGGTGGATCGCCTCAATGCGGTCGCCGACGGCGAAGCGGTTCTTGACCTCGACCCGCGCCCAGCCATCCTGCATGCCCAGCACATCGCCGACGTACTGGCTGCGCTCGGCCTCCGAAGCGCCGCGCATATAGTTCTGGTGCGCCTGCGTGTGGTGGCGCTGGTAGAAGCCGTCGGTGTAGCCGCGGTTGGCCAGGCCCTGCAACTGGCCCAGCAGGCCGATGTCGAACGGCCGCCCGGCAACGGCGTCGTCGATGGCCTGGCGGTAGACCTGGGCGGTGCGCGCCGCGTAGTACAGCGACTTGGTGCGGCCCTCGACCTTGAGCGAGGTGACGCCTATCTTCACCAGCCGCTCGATGTGCTCGACGGCGCGCAAGTCCTTGGAATTCATGATGTAGGTGCCGTGCTCGTCCTCCAGGATCGGCATCAGCTGTCCCGGCCGCCCGGTCTCCTCGATCAGGTAGGGCTGGTCGGCCAGCGGGTGGCGCGGCTGCTGGTGCAGCGACGACCATGGCTGCCGGGCCTGCTCCAGCGCCTGCTCGAAGCGTAGCGGGATGGTTTGCATCGCGCCGAGATCGCCGCTGGCGTCTTCGGCGGCCGGCTGCACCTTGTAATCCCAGCGGCAGGAATTGGTGCAGGTGCCCTGGTTGGGATCGCGGTGGTTGAAGTAGCCCGACAGCAGGCAGCGGCCCGAGTAGGCGATGCACAGCGCGCCGTGCACGAACACTTCCAGTTCCATCTCCGGGCAGCGCTGGCGGATTTCCTCGATCTCGTCGAGCGACAGTTCGCGCGACAGGATCACCCGCGTCAGCCCCATGCGGTGCCAGAACTTGACGTCGGCCCAGTTGACGGCGTTGGCCTGCACCGACAGGTGGATGGGCATGTCGGGCCACTGGTCGCGCACCATCATGATGAGGCCGGGATCGGCCATGATCAGCGCGTCGGGCTTCATCGCGATCACCGGCGCCATGTCGCGCAGATAGGTCTTGAGCTTGGCGTTGTGGGCGAAGATGTTGGAGGCGACGAAGAATTGCTTGCCGCGCGCGTGGGCGCCGTCTATGCCCTCCTGCAGCGTTTGCAGCGTGGAAAAGTCGTTGTTGCGCACGCGCAGGCTGTAGCGCGGCTGGCCGGCGTAGACGGCGTCGGCGCCGAAATCGAAGGCGGCGTGCATCTTGGCCAGCGAGCCGGCGGGGAGGAGGAGTTCGGGGGCTTGGAGCATGGCGGCGGGCAAAATCCAGGCAGTCTAGCCAGGACGCCGCCGCATGTCCTTGTCCTATGTCAAAAAATCCCGCCTGCGTACTAGAGTGTCTTGCTGCACAGCCGGAAGTCGGGATCGTCCTCGTAGGGGCGGATCTGGAAGCCCAGGCTGGCCATCAGCTTGAGCATGCCGCTGTTCTTGCACAGCACCAGGCCGTCGATCTCGCTCAAGCCCTTGTCGCGCGCCACGTCCATGATGCCCAGCATCAGCCGCGTGCCCAGTCCCTGGCCGCTGTAGCGGTCGTCCACCAGCAGCGAGAATTCGCAGCTGCTGCGGTCGGGGTTGGCGATGTAGCGCGACACGCCGATGATGCTGTCGGTCTCGACGAACTCGCCGTCCGGCCCCGGCGCGCGCTGGGTCAGCACCGCCACCAGCGCCATCTCGCGGTCGTAGTCGATCAGCGTGTAGCGCGCCAGCATCGGCACCGACAGTTCGCGCAGCGACGAGGCGAAGCGGTAGTAGCGCGACTTTTCCGACAGCCCGCGCACCAGCGCCTGCAGCATCGAGGCGTCGTCCGGCTGCACCGGGCGCAGCGTGTACTGGCCGCCGCCGCGCATCGGCCACTCCTGCGTGTAGCTGGACGGGTAGGGCAGGATCGCCAGGTGGCCGTAGCCCTGCGCCGACGGCGGCGCGGCGTCGACCACGATGCGGGCGTCGACCGCCAGCGCGCCGTGCTCGTCGACGATCAGCGGGTTGATGTCCATTTCGCGCAACTGCGGCAGCTCGCACACCATCTCCGACACGCGCAGCAGCATCTGCTCGACCGCCTCGCGCTGGGCCGGCGGCGCGCCGCACCATTCGCCCAGCGTGGCGGCCGAGCGCACCCGGCCGATCAGGCGCTGCGCCAGGAACTGGTTCAGCGGCGGCAGCTCCACCGCGCGGTCGGCGATCAGCTCGATCATCGTGCCGCCGGCGCCGAAGCTGATGGCCGGGCCGAACAGGCGGTCGGTGACGACGCCGATGTACAGCTCGCGGCCGTGGCGCTTGCCGGCCATCTTCTGCACCGTCACGCCGTTGATGCGGGCGTCCGGCAGCAGGCGGCGCACGGTGGCCATCATGTCGCCGTAGGCGTCGCGCACGGCGGCGGCGTTGAGCAGGTTGAGCACCACGCCCTGCACGTCGGACTTGTGGGCGATGTCGGGCGAGTCGATCTTCAGCGCCACAGGGTAGCCCAGCTGGCTGGCGATCAGCATCGCCTCGCCGGCGCTGCGCGCCAGCAGCGTCTGCGTGATCGGGATGTGGAAGGCCGCCAGCAGCGCCTTCGATTCCATTTCGGTGAGCACCTTGCGGCGCTCGGCCAGCACGCCCTCGATCAGCAGGCGGGCGCCGTCCAGGTCGGGCTGGGCCAGCTGCGACAGCGGCGGCGGCGTCTGGTGCAGCAGTTGCTGGTTCTGGTAGAACGAGGCGATGTTGGAAAAGCCGTCGACCGCCGCTTCCGGCGTGCGGAAGGTGGCCAGGCCGGCGGCGTTGATCAGCTGGCGCGCCTCGGCCACCTGGCGGTCGCCCATCCAGCAGGTCAGCAGCGGCTTGCCGAGGCCGGCGTTGAGGGCGCTGACGGCGCGCGCCACGGCGGCCGGGTCGCCGCCCAGCTTGGGCGAGTAGATCACCAGGATGCCGTCCACCTGGCTGTCGCGGCCGCAGGCCTGGACCGCCGCGCTGAAGGCCTCGGCGCCGGCTTCCTCGGACAGGTCGATCAGCTGGGCCAGGCTGGCGTGCGGCGGCAGCTCGGGCGCCAGCGCCTGCGCGGCGGCGGCCGACAGCGTCGCCAGCTGCAGGCCCAGGTGGTCGATCCAGTCGGCCGCCAGCACGCCGGGGCCGCCGCCGTTGGTGACCACGGCCAGCCGCGGCCCGACCGGGCGGTAGCGCGAGGCCAGGCATTTGGCCGCCGAGAACAGTTGCACGAAGGATGACACCCGCACCGCGCCGGTGCGGCGCAGCGCGGCGTCGAACACGTCGTCGCTGGCGACGATGGCGCCGGAGTGGGTCAGCGCCGCCTGCGAGGCGGCCGCCGCGTTGCCGGCCTTGAGCACCACCACCGGCTTGGTGGTGGCGGCGCCGCGCAGCGCCGAGACGAAGCGGCGGGCGTCGGTCAAGCCTTCCATGTAGATGACGATGCTGTGCGTGGCCGGATCGGTGGCCAGGAAGTCCAGCGTCTGCGCCAGGTCGACGGCGGTGTTGGCGCCCAGCGAGACCACGGTGGAAAAGCCCACCGCGTTCTGGCTGGCCCAGTCGAGGATGGCGGTGGTCAGCGCGCCCGACTGCGAGATCAGCGCCAGGCTGCCGGGCTGCGCCAGCGGGCCGGCGACGCTGGCGTTGATGTGCAGGCGCGGGCGCTGGTAGCCCAGGCAGTTCGGCCCCAGCAGGTGGATGCCGTGCTTGCGGGCGATGGCGTGCAGCTCGCCGGCCAGCGCGCCGTCGACGCCGGCCGACAGGATCAGCGCCGCCCGGCACTGGATGCGGCCGGCCACTTCCAGCGCGAAGCTCAGTTCATCGTTGGGCAGGGCGATCACGGCCAGGTCGGCGCGCGAGTGGGCCAGGTCGGACAGCGTGCCGCTCATGCCGACGTCGAGGAAGGTCACCGGGCCGCCGAAGCCGCCTTGCTCCAGCTGGGCGCGGATGCCGCGGCCGTAGCAGGTCTGCTGTTCGGGCTGGTCGGCCTTGCCGGCGAAGACCACGAGGGACTGGGGTGAAAACAGCGGCGTCAGGTAGTGGGTTTCCATGGGGAGGGGGATGCGGTGGCCAGGGTGATGCAAATATAACGTGAATCGAGTGTACTGAGCGAAATCAAATTTTTGCTTGATTCAAGTCAAAACAATCGGAATGGCATAGCGCATCTGCGAGTTTTCGGACAGCGGATCGAAGCTGGCGTCGTAGATTTCCAGGTCGGCGCCGCCGCTGTGGCGGTAGCCGGACTGGCACAGCCAGCTCGAATAGATGAAATCGACGGTGCGGTCGACCAGCTTGCCCAGCCCCCGGTGCACAAAGGTGGCGCAGTGCGCGGCCGGCAGCTCGATGCGCTGCATGCCGGCGGGTAGCGCGCCGGCCTGCCGCACTGCGATGGCGGCGTAGTACTCCAGCTGGTCCGAGTCGCCCGCCACCGGCTGCACCACGCCGTAGCAGCAGCCCGGCACCGCGTGCTGCACCTCCGGCAGGCGCGCGATGAAGCGCTCCCACAGCTGCGGCAGCTGCTGGCCCAGATTGTTCTTGTCGGAGTCGCTGCCGTAGAAGCGCGTGTGCATGCCGACCAGCAGCATCGGCGGCCGCGCGGCCAGCGCCGGTGTGTGTTCGATGTTCCGGTGGAGGTGGCGCAGATAGTCCGCATCCATTTTCAGCTTGCGCACGATGAGGTTGCGCCGTCCTTGCTGGCGGAATTCGTTGGGCGTCAGCGCGTAGCGTTCCTTGAAGGCGCGCGTGAACGCCTCCTGGCTGTGGTAGCCGGCCAGGATGGCGATGTCGAGTATGCCCAGCCGCGTGTCCAGCAGTTTGTCGAGCGCGTTGGCGAGGCGGCGCGTGCGGATGTAGTGCTTCAGCGTTTCCTTGGTCAGCGCCTTGAAGATGCGCTGGTAGTGCCATTGGCTCAGGCCGGCTTCCCGCGCCACGGTCGCCAGCGCGATGTCTTCCTCCAGATAGGTTTCGATGAAGTCTATGCCTTGCTGTATCTGCGTCAGGTAGTTCAATCGCGCTCCCGGGGGATGGTCAGGTATCGAAGAAGCCCGTCACCGTTACCAGCCGGCCCGCCTCATTGTAGCGGCCTACGCTGACGCCGTCGCCGATGATCTGGCCTTGCGCGTCCAGCATGTCCCACTGGGCGACGCTCTGGCCGTTGTGGTAGCGGAAGCGGCGGGTGGCGAAGTGGCCGCCCGGCACCTGCTGGTGGAAATTCGCCATGTACGCCATCAGCTCGCTCCAGCCGCTGGTGCTGGCCAGCGGATCCTGGTAAGTGCAGGCGTCGGCCAGGCTGGCGCCGAGCAGGGCGCGCTTGTCGTCGATATTGTCCGCCTTCCAGGCGGAGGTGTAGGTTTCCCAAATGTGTTGATGGTCGATGTGCATGGCGGACTCCTGGTTGGTTGGCAACGCAGGCATGATGCGCCAGGGCGGCGCATCGGTTTTGATATTTTGTGCTGTCCGCCTGAACTGCTTATGCCGCGGTCGTGGCCGCGCCGCGCAGCGCCGCCGGCTGGCGCGGCTTCGCGCCCATCGTCAGTATCCACAGCGCGAAAGCCACCTCGCCCAGCTGGCAAGGGAAGGCCAGGTTGGCGACCAGCTCGTTGTATTCCGGACGCAGCAGGCCGGCGCCGCTCAGCGCCAAGTAGGCGACGCCGTTGATGGTCAGCCAGACCGCCAGGAAGCGCGGCAGGAAACCGCTGCGGTACACCAGCGCCGCCAGCGGGAACAGCCACAGGCCCCAGAAAATCTCCGACGCAAACGTCATCAGGTTGTGCATCTTCAGGAACAGCGTGGCCAGGCCGGTGCGCTGGGCCTGGTCGAAGGCGGCCAGATAGGTCGGGGCTTGCACCAGGATCAGGGTGGCCATGTCGGTGAGCGAATTGAAGAAGTACAGCGGCGTGTCCATGAAGCCCATCATCAGCATCAGCAGGGCCCAGGTCTTGTTCACGTCCTTGAACAGCCGGTACAGCGTGAAGGTCAGCACCAGGCTGACGGCGCCGGTGACCAGGTCGGCGAAGATGCCGAGCCGGAACAGCTGCTCGTGGGCGGCGATGCCGGCGATGGTTGCCGCCGCGTCGCCGCTGACGAACAGCTTGCCGGGGATGTAGACCAGCCGCAGGGGCGCTATCAGTATGAGCAACAGATAAACGAAACCTGCAATACGGGCGTTCTTGCTGAGATTGTGCATGCTGTCACCTTTAGTCGTAGTTGGATATCACGTGTCAACAATATCTGACATATGACAGCGATGCAAGATATATTTGATAAAAAGATATCCTGTTGTGGCCGCGGCGCGCGAGCGATCAGGCGTAGGGCGTCGCCGCCAGCGCGGCATTGAGGCCGAGCGTGCCTTTTTCTATGACGGCGAGAAAGTCCGCCTTCGCCTGCGCGGCGTCGCCGTGCTGCGCAAAGCGCTGGTGCGCCTGGTTGAGGGCCACGCGCCAGGTGGCCAGCAGCAGCGCGGCCGCCAGCCTGGCGTCGGCATCGTCCGCCGGCCGTCCCACGCATTCGCAGAGTGCCGCCGCCACCGCTTGCGCCAGCTCGTCGCCGATCGCCCTGGCCCTGGCCTTGAGCGCTTCGCTGCCGGCTATCGCTTCCATATAGGCCCGGCCCTTGTCGGTGAAGCTGAGGTAAGGACTGCGTACCGCCAGCCGGTGGGCGAGCCGGCGCAGCGCTTCGACCGGCGCGACGCCGGGTTCGCGTTGCAGCAATGTCTGCCGCAACAGCTCGCGTCCTTCCTCCTCGCGGTCGAAGAACATGTCTTCCTTGCGCGGGAAGTGGTTGAACACGGTCATCCGCCCCACGTCGGCGGCGGCGGCGATCTGGTCCACCGTCACCTGATCGAAGCCGCGCTCGAAGAACAGCAGGGTGGCGGCGTCGGAGATGCTCTGCCGGGTGGCGAGGCGCTTGCGGGTGCGGAGGTCGGTGGGCGTCGACATGGGGCTTTGGAATTGTGATTTATGTACTGAGTATACCGATATACGGCAAAAACGGTTGATGCCGTGCGTCGTTGCAGGTACACTTTATGTACTGAGTACATATTGGTTCTGAGTACAATTATATGAATAAACCACTTTTCATCATCTTCGCCACCATCGTGCTGGACGCCGTGGGCATCGGGCTGATCTTTCCCATCCTGCCGGCGCTGCTGCGCGACATCACCCATGCCGACAATGTGGCGTCCTACATCGGCATCCTGACCGCGCTGTACGCGCTGATGCAGTTCGTCTGCGCGCCGGTGCTGGGCTCGCTGAGCGACCGGCTGGGGCGCCGTCCGGTGCTGCTGGTGTCGCTTGCCGGCGCGGCGGTCAACTATGTGTTCCTGGCCTCGGCGAGCAGCCTGTGGATGCTGCTGCTGGGCCGCGCCATCGCCGGCCTGACCAGCGCCAACCTGTCGGTGGCGACCGCCTACCTCACCGATATCTCGCCGGAGGACAAACGCGCGCGCCGCTTCGGCCTGTTCAACGCCATGTTCGGCATCGGCTTCATCGTCGGCCCGGTGCTGGGCGGTGCGCTGGGCGATTACGGGGTGCGTCTTCCGTTCATCGCGGCGGCCGTGCTGAACGGCTGCAATCTGCTGCTGGCCTTCTTCCTGCTGCCGGAATCGCGCACGCCGAGCCGCGAGAAAATCGACCTGGCGGCCTTGAACCCGCTGCGGCCGCTGCGCTGGGTGTTTTCGGCCAAGAGCCTGCTGCCCATCACCGTCATCTTCTTCATCTTCAGCGCCACCGGCGAGGTTTATGGCACTTGCTGGGCGCTGTGGGGCAGCGACACCTTCCACTGGAACGGCTTGGGGATAGGCTTGTCGCTGGGCGCGTTCGGCGTCTGCCAGACGCTGGCCCAGGCCTTTCTTCCCGGCCCGGCGGTCAGGCTGCTGGGCGAACGCGCGACCATCCTGACGGGCGTGGCCGGCGCCTGCATCGCGCTGATCGTGATGGCGTTCGCCACGCAGGGCTGGATGATTTTCGCGATCATGCCGGTGTTCGCGCTCGGCGGCATCGGCGCCCCGGCGCTGCAGTCGCTGGCGACGCGGCAGGTGGATGAGAGTCAGCAGGGGCAGTTCCAGGGCGTGCTGGCGTCGGCCGTGAGCCTGGCCTCCATCATCTGCCCGCTGGCGTTTTCGAGTTTCTACTTCCTCGTCAGGGAGCAATGGCCGGGCGCGATCTGGCTGTCGACCGTGGTGGTCTATGCGATCATGGTGCCGCTGGTGCTGGGCTTGCGGTTTGAGGGGAGGGCGTCTGCCAAGAGTCGAACTCCCTAATATTCATTTGACTGTACCTTCAAGGCGGTTATGGCCAGATTCGAATTTTTCAAATTATGGCGTGCTGAACCGGACTGGGGAAGGGAGTATGCATATAGGGGCGGCGGTGCAGCTCCTTGTAGCAAAACCCCTATTTCCATCCCTATTTTGTTCGATTTTTTTCGGGTTTGAACCGATTCCGGATTTTGCGGCCTAACTATGGGAAAGCCGAAAAAAATAGGGAAGAAAATCGAATGGTTCCTACAAGGTTTGTGCAGGCACCTACCCATTCCTTGCTCCGGCTTCTGAAAAAGCTGCGCCGACGGCGTGCTGAAGGATGCGGGTCGAAAGGTGGGTTTGTTTTGGCGAGGAAGTGTAGATGCAAACAAAAACGCCAACCTGCGTGGGTTGGCGTTCTGTTTGACACTGTTCTTGGTGGCCCGGGGCGGAATCGAACCACCGACACAAGGATTTTCAATCCTCTGCTCTACCAACTGAGCTACCAGGCCAAGGAGCAGAATTATAGCAGGCTTAGGCGGAATTGCAAGGGCCAATTTCTCAGCCATACAAACGCTATAATGAGCGGATGACTATTCCATCCTCCCCCGCCGCGCTGCGCGTTATTGAGAGTGATATCTGCATTGTTGGCGATGGCGCCATCGCCAAGACCGCCGCGCTGGGCCTGACCCAGGCCGGCTTCAGCGTTACCCTGCTTGGCCCGCCGTCGCGCCCATCGGCGCCGGCGGCCGATCCGGGCTGGGACGCGCGGGTCTATGCGCTGAACCATACCGCCCACCATTTACTGTCCTCGCTGAAGGTCTGGCATGCGCTGGATCACGCCCGCGTGGCGCCGGTCGACGCCATGATCGTCCACGGTGACGGCCCCCATGCCGGCGGCCTGGCCTTCGACGCTTTCGGCGCCCACACCGGCACGCTGGCCTGGATCATGGAAGACCGCAACCTCGGGCAGGCGCTGGACGCCGCCCTCAAGTTCGCGCAGAACGTGCGCGTGGTCGAAGGCCGCGCCACCGGCCTGCTGCGCGCCGACGACAGCGCCACGGTGCACCTGGACGATGGCTCCAGCATCAAGGCCGCGCTGGTGGTCGGCGCCGACGGCGCCCAGTCCTGGGTGCGTGGCCAGTGCGACATCGGCCTCGATTACCGCAGCTACGGCCAGCGCGCCGTGGTCTCCAACTTCGCCTGCGAGAAGCCGCACCACGGCGCCGCCTACCAGTGGTTCACCGGCGCCGAGGGCATCGTCGCGCTGCTGCCGCTGCCGGGCAACCAGGTTTCGCTGGTGTGGTCCGCGCCGGAAGCGCTGGCCGACACGCTGCGCGCCGAATCGGCGCAGCAGATCGCCGACCGCCTGGCTGTCTACGCCGCAGAGAAGCTGGGCGCGCTGACGCCGCTGCAACCGGAGCTGGTGCGCGATTTCCCGCTGCGCCTGATCCGCCCGCACGCCATGAGCGCACCGCGCGTGGCGCTGGTGGGCGACGCCGCCCACGTCGTGCATCCGCTGGCCGGCCATGGCATGAACCTCGGCTTCGCCGACGTCGCGCAGCTGGTCAAGACCCTGGGCGAGTGCGAAGAACACCGCGGCATCGGCGACACCCGCGTGCTGGCCCGCTACGAGCGCGCCCGCAAGGAAGACGTGCTGCTGATGCAGATCGCCACCGACGGGCTGGAACGCCTGTTCGGGACCGATCTGGAGCCGCTGCGCGTGGTTCGCAATTTGGGATTAAACTTGCTGGATAAATTACCCGTGCTGAAGCGCCGCCTGATCTCCCACGCGATGGGCAAGTGAGCGCGCCAGTGGGTTCGAATGTAGTCATCGGAGATGTCATGAGAAAGAGTAAGACCGTTTTGCTGTTGTTGTCGGCGCTGATGGCGTCCTGCGTGGGCGCTGAAACCCCGCCGACCACGGATGCGATCAAGAAGCTGGTCGAACCGCGCCTGGGTTCCAACGTCAAGGTCGATTCGGTGCGCGAAACGCCATACGGCGGCCTGTATGAAATCCGCATCGGCAGCGAGATTCTCTACACCGACAAAACCGGGACGTATCTGTTCTCCGGCCACGTGTTCAACCTGACCACCAGCACCGACCTGACCAAGGAACGCCTGGAAGAGATCAACAAGATCAAGTTTTCCGATCTGCCGCTGGATAAGGCCATCAAGACCGTCAAGGGCGACGGCAGCCGCGTGATCGCGGTGTTCGAAGATCCGAACTGCGGCTACTGCAAACGCTTCCGCCAGACCACGCTGAAGGAAACCGACAACATCACGGTCTACACCTTCATGTACAACATCCTGGCCGACGACTCCTTCGTCAAATCGAAAAACATCTGGTGCTCGCCGGACCGCAGCAAGGCCTGGGACGACTGGATGATCAACAACAAGGCGGCCCCTGTCGCGGCGGCGAACTGCGAATCGCCGAACGAGCAGGTGGTGGAGCTGGGCCACAAACTGGGCGTCTCCGGTACGCCGGCCATCTTCTTCGCCGACGGCACCCGCGTGCCGGGTGCGATCGATACCAAGGCGCTTGAAGAAAAACTCGCCAAGATCAAGCAGTAGCCGTCCCACACCAGTGCCCACAGGAGAGTCGAATGATCACATTGAATATCAACGGTAAAGACATGCAGGTTGACGCCGATCCTTCGACGCCCATCCTGTGGACTTTGCGCGATAACCTGAACATGACCGGCACCAAGTTCGGTTGCGGCGCCGCCCTGTGCGGCGCCTGCACCGTGCACCTGGGCGGTCAGCCTATCCGCTCGTGCATCACGCCGATTTCGGCGGCCGTTGGCCAGAAGATCACCACCATCGAAGCGATGGAGAACGATAAAGTCGGCAAGGCCGTGCAGGCGGCGTGGGTCAAGCTGGATGTGCCTCAATGCGGCTACTGTCAGAGTGGCCAGATCATGAGCGCGACCGCACTGCTGCGCACCAACAAGGCCCCCTCCGACGCCGACATCGACAACGCCATGAGCGGCAATATCTGTCGATGCGGGACGTACCAGCGCATCCGCGCAGCCATTAAAGACGCAGCCAAAACCATCGCCTAAAGGAGAACGTCATGCGTATCGAATGGCTTAATCAGGAAGCGATGGCGGCGGGTGTGAATGCGACCAACGGCGTGTCGCGCCGTGGATTCATGAAGGCCGGCGCGGTGGCCGGCGGCGGCTTGGTGCTGGGCTTCTTCATGCCGGGCGCGGGGCGTTTCGCCAATGCGCAGCAGCCTCCCGCCAAGGTGTATGAACCGAACGCCTTCCTGCATATCGCGCCGGACAACAGCGTGACGGTGCAGGTCAACCGGTTAGAATTCGGCCAGGGCGTGCAGACTTCTTTGCCGATGCTGATCGCGGAAGAACTGGACGCCGACTGGTCCAAGGTCAACGGCGCGCTGGCGCCGGCTGGCGACCAATACAAAGACCCGGCGTTCGGCATCCAGATCACCGGCGGCTCGGGCAGTATCGCCCACTCGTACACCCAGTACCGCGAAATCGGCGCCAAGGCGCGCGCGATGCTGATCGCGGCGGCTGCACAGGAATGGAAAGTGACGCCGGACCAGGTCAAGACCTCGAAGGGCATGCTGATCGGCCCCGCCGGCCAGAAGGCCAGCTTCGGTTCCATGGCCGATGCGGCGATGAAGCAGCCGGTGCCCGCCACCGTCAAGCTGAAGGATCCGAAAGACTTCAACTTCATCGGCAAACCGATGAAGCGCCTGGACGCCAAACTGAAATCGACCGGCAAACAGCAGTTCGGCATGGACTTCAAGGCACCGCACAGCAAGGTCGCCGTGGTGGCGCGGCCGCCGGTGTTCGGCGCCAAGGTCGCCAAGTTCGACGCGTCGAAAGCCAAGGCGATCAAGGGCGTGATCGAAGTGATGGAAGTGAAGACCGATCGCGGCGGCAGCGGCGTGGTGGTGGTGGCCGACGGCTACTGGCCCGCCAAGATGGGCCGCGAAGCGCTGGTCATCGACTGGGACATCAGCGGCGTTGAAAAAGTCAGCAGCGACAAGCAACTGGCCGAGTACAAGGCGCTGTCGCAGAAGCCCGGCCTGCCGGTGCGCAAGGCAGATACGTCCAAGCTGGCCGGCGCGGCGAAGAAGATCTCCGCCGTGTATGAATTCCCTTACCTGGCGCACGCGCCGATGGAGCCCTTGAACTGCGTGGTCGACCTGCGCGCGGACGGCTGCACGGTGTGGGCCGGCTCGCAGTTCCAGACGATGGACCAGGGCGCCATCGCCGCCACCGCCGGCCTGAAGCCGGAGCAGGTGGTGCTGAAGACGATGATGGCCGGCGGCGGTTTCGGCCGCCGCGCCGTGCCGACCTCCGACTATCTGGTTGAAGCGGTCCATATCGCCAAAGCCTGGAAGGCCGCCGGCAAGACGGAGCCGATCAAAGTGATCTGGAGCCGCGAAGACGACATCAAGGGCGGCTACTACCGTCCATCGCATGTGCACCGCGCCGACATCGGCGTGGACGACAAGGGCAATATCGTCGCCTGGGATCACGTCATCGTCGGCCAGTCCATCATCGCCGGCACGGCGTTCGAGCCGATGATGGTCAAGGACGGCATCGATTCGACCATGGTCGAGGGCATGGGCGAACCGTACGAAGTGCCGCTGAACCTGAGCGCGCACACCGTCAAGGCCAACGTGCCTGTGCTGTGGTGGCGCTCCGTCGGCTCCACCCACACCGCTTTCGTGATGGAGACGCTGATCGACGAAGCCGCGCACGCGGCCAAGATGGACCCTGTCGCTTACCGCAAGAAGCTGTTGGGCGAGAAGGGCAAGCGCCACATCGCCGCGCTGGACCTGGCGGTCGCCAAGTCCGGCTATGGCAAGAAGGCTTTACCTAAAGGCCAGGCGTGGGGCGTGGCGGTGCATGAATCGTTCAACACCGTGATCGCCTATGTGGTGGTGGCGTCCGTGAAGAACGGCACTCCCAAGCTGCACAAGGTCACGGCGGGCGTGCATTGCAATCAGGCGGTCAATCCGCTGACGATCGAAGCGCAGATCCAGGGCGCGGCGCTGATGGGGCTCGGCATGACCTTGCCGGGCGCCGCCATCACGCTGAAGGATGGCGTGGTGGATCAGCAGAACTTCAGCGACTACACGGTGGCGCGCATGACGGACATGCCGGTGATCGACGTGCACATCGTGCCGTCGAACGATCCGCCGACCGGCATGGGCGAACCGGGCCTGCCGCCGCTGGCGCCGGCCTTCGCCAACGCGCTGTTCAAATTGACCGGCAAGCGTTTGCGCAAGCTGCCGTTCGATCTGGCCAGCGCCTGAGCCGAGCTGCATGGCACTGGTAGGGATATTGTTGGCAGCCGGACGGGGTAAGCGGTTCGACCCGTCCGGCGTACAGAACAAATTGCTGCAACCATTAAGCACTGGCGACGCCGTGGTCGCCGCCAGTGCGAAGAATATGCTGGCCGTGGTGCCGCGCGTGGTGGCCGTGGTCCGTCCGGGCGACGACCAGGTGGCTGCGCTGCTGGGCAAGCTGGGATGCGAGGTGCGCGTCTGCGCCGATGCCGATCTGGGCATCGCCTCCTCGCTGACGGCGGCCGTCGAATACACGAAAGGTGCGGAGGGCTGGCTGGTCGGCCTGGGCGACATGCCCCATGTGCGGCCGGAGACCATGCAGGCGCTAGTCGCCACGATCACACGGGGCGCACGCATCGCGGCGCCCGTTTTTGAAGGGCGGCGCGGCAATCCGGTCGCCTTCAGCAGTTATCATTTGCCGTTGCTGCTGGCGCTGGAAGGCGACCAGGGCGCGCGCGACATATTAAAAAGCCATGCGGTGAGCGAGCTGATAGTCGACGATGTCGGCGTGGTGCGCGATATCGATACGCCTGGCGATTTGTAAAACAAGGACAGAGATGAAAAAAACGAGCAAGAACAATCCAGCGATCGCCTACAGCATCGTCGGCCATGACCTGGCCGCCCACCTGTTCCACGTCACGCTGACGGTGGACGCGCCGGCCGCAGGCGGCCAGATATTCGCGCTGCCGGCTTGGATACCGGGCAGCTATATGATCCGCGAATTCTCGCGCAATATCGTGCGCATCCGCGCCGAGTCGAACGGCCAGCCGGTGGCGCTGACCAAATTGGACAAGCACTCGTGGCAGGCCGCGCCGCTGAAGGACCATGCGGCCGCGCTGACGCTGCATTACGAAGTGTATGCCTGGGATTTGTCGGTGCGCGCCGCGCATCTGGACCAGAATCACGCCTTCTACAACGGCACCAGCGTGTTCCTGCGCGTGCTGGGCCAGGAAGACCAGCCGCACGTGGTGGACATCCAGCGTCCGGCCGACGAAGCGGCCAAGACCTGGCGCGTGGCGACCTCGCTGCCGGAGCTGAAAGCGAAACGTTATGGTTTTGGCACCTACATCGCGTCCAACTACGACGAGTTGATCGACCATCCGGTGGAGCAGGGCGATTTTGCGCTGGCCACTTTCAAGGCGCACGGCATCCCGCACGACATCGTCATCAGCGGCCGGGTGCCGAACCTGGACCTGCCGCGCCTGAGCGCCGACCTGAAGAAGATCTGCGAAACCCAGATCGCCTTCTTCGAACCGAAGGCCAAGAAAGCGCCGATGGACCGCTACGTGTTCATGACGCTGGCCGTCGGCGACGGTTATGGCGGACTGGAGCACCGCGCATCGACGGCGCTGATCTGCGCCCGCGCCGACCTGCCGAGCACGGCGTCGGTCAGCAAGGAGATCAGCGACGGCTACCTGCAATACCTGGGTCTGTGCAGCCACGAGTATTTCCATACCTGGAATGTGAAGCGCATCAAACCGGCGGCATTCGCGCCATATAACCTGCAGGTCGAGAATTATTCGCCATTGCTGTGGCTGTTCGAAGGTTTCACCAGCTATTACGACGATTTGATGCTGGTGCGCGCGGGCGTTATCGCCGAGCCGGCTTATTTCAAATTGCTGGGTAAAACCATCGGCAGCGTATTACGCGGCAGTGGCCGCACCAAGCAAAGCGTGGCGGATTCCAGTTTCGACGCCTGGGGCAAATATTATCGCCAGGATGAGAATGCGCCGAATTCCATCGTCAGTTATTACACCAAAGGTTCTTTAATCGGCCTTGCGCTGGATTTGAGTATCCGCGCTAAAACCGGCGGCAAGAAATCGCTGGACGATGTAATGCGTGTTTTATGGCAGCGTTATGGCCGCGATTTCTATCAGGGCGGCGCGCGCGGCGTAACGCCGGCCGAAGTGGAAGCGATATTCGATGAAATCAGCGGCGGCCGATTCAAACCATTCTTCGATAAATATATACGCGGCACCGAAGACTTGCCATTGGCAAAAATGCTGGCGCCATTCGGCGTTAAATACAGCGACGAGCGTAAAACCGCCAAGCCCAGCCTGGACGCCAATCTCGGAAAAGACGGCAATGATTGCAAGCTGTCCAGCGTCCATGAAAATGGCGCTGCGCATCAAGCCGGATTATCGGCCGGCGATATCTTGATGGCGATAGACGGATTGCGCGTTACCGCCGCCAATCTGGAGACACTGCTGTCGCGTTACGGCGTCGGTTCGGAAATCGAAGTCCACGCATTCCGCCGCGACGAATTAATGACCTTCAGCGTGACGTTACAAGGCGACCGGGTACCCGGTATCAGCCTGACGCTGGACCCGGCCGGCAAGAAATCCTCCGGCCCATTGCGCCCCAGCGCCGCCCGCTAAAACTCCGGGGTCAAGTCTGACATTCGGACACGAGCTCAGCCGCTAACAGCCGAGTTCGTGTCCGAATGTCAGACCTGACCCCATTTTTTTGCCCAGGTTATGCCAGATATTGGCACGTACTAACCAGATTCCGGCATGTGCTGGGGGAGTGGGACGGGCCGGCGGTTTAATTTTCCGCTGTGGTCTTGTTCTGGTTTAGAATTTGGCTGAGCTTTTTGCCAACCAGGATAGACCCGCCAGTGATACTGCTTGATCCCACCACGATTATCTTGATGTCGACGCTGATGGCTGGTGCGATGAGCGTTGTCCTTTATTCCGCCTATCTGAGCTTCCCCAGGGAGATTAAAGGGCTGGATTATTGGGCGGCCGGATTGATATTGCTGGCACTCGGGGCGGTATTGTTCAGCCTGAGGAATAGCACCTCGGGTCAGACTTTTATCTTGCTTTGCGCCAATTCAACGCTGATTTGGGGCGTGGGGCTGGCGATGATCGGCACCCAGAAATTTTATGGCCGCAAACCTGCATGGTGGTTATTTCATCTGGTCTGGGCATGCGCCATGTTGGGTGTTGGCTATTGGCTGGTTATTCAACCGCATTTTGCCGCACGGGTCGCTGTATTTTCTTTCCTGATCTCGATTTTCTATATTAATCAGGTTGCCATGGTATGGCGTTATGGCGAGCGTCATTTCTCGACCATATTCTTCGGCATATTATTAGTGCTGCAAACCCTGGTTGTTTTAACGCGTGGATTATTGGCGGTGTTTTATGGCGGTGCTCAGGTTAATTTAACCAGTATCGGACCATTCCAGAGTATTTACCTGGCCGCCGGCCATTTCATGGTATTGCTGCTGGCGGTGAGTTTCAAAGCGGTTGCCACCCGCCATCTGCAAACCATATTGGAACGCCGCTCCACGCTGGATCCTCTGACCCAGGTATTAAACCGCCGCGGTTTCGCCGACATCTATGCGAAGGAGCATGCTTTATTAAGGCGTGAATCCACCGCCATGACGATGCTCAGCATCGATCTGGATTATTTTAAGAAGATTAATGATTGCCACGGCCACGCCACCGGCGACCGGGTTTTAGTCGATGTGGCGGCGGTTATCGGCAAGGCGCTGCGCGTATCCGATCACGTGGCCCGTTTCGGCGGCGAGGAATTTATCGTGCTGCTGCCGACCACAGGATTGGATCGCGCCCACCATATCGCCGAGCGCATCCTGCTGGCCGTGCGCGAACCCGGCCGCGATGGATTGCCGACCTACACGGTCAGCATCGGTATTGCTTGCCAGACAAGTGCCGACGAGGATCTGGACGGCATCCTGATGCGGGCGGACGAGGCGCTGTATTCCGCCAAAGAGCGCGGACGCGACCGCATCGAGATCGCGTCCATGCCGGTAGCGCCGCTGCGGGCGGTGCCGGCCTAGTTGAACAGTCGCGCCAGCTCCGCGCCCGGATCCGGCGCGCGCATGAACGCTTCGCCGACCAGGAAGGCGTGCACATTCGCCTCGCGCATGCGCTGCACGTCAGCCTGAACCATGATGCCGGACTCGGTAATCACCAGTTTTTCCGCCGGAATGCGGTCCAGCAGGCCGAGCGTGTTCTCCAGCGATACCTCGAAAGTGCGCAAATTGCGGTTGTTGATGCCCAGCAGGGCGGTTTTCAGGCGCAACGCGGCGGTCAGTTCGTCGCCGTCGTGGGTTTCCACCAGCACATCCATGCCCAGTTCGTGGGCGCAGGCTTCCATTTCCGCCATCAAACCGTGGTCCAGCGCCGAGACGATCAGCAGGATCGCATCGGCGCCCATGGCGCGCGCTTCGTAGATCTGATACATGTCGATCATGAAATCTTTCCGCAGCACCGGCAGGGCGCAGGCGGCGCGCGCCTGCTGCAGGTAGGCTACCGAACCCTGGAAGAACTGCTCGTCCGTCAGCACCGACAGGCACGCGGCGCCGTTGGCGGCGTAGCTGGCGGCGATATCGGCCGGGCGGAAGTCTGCCCGCAGCACGCCTTTCGACGGCGAAGCTTTTTTTACTTCGGTGATTACGCCTGCATGGCCTGCAGCGATTTTCCCGCGCAGGCTCGCTTCGAAGCCGCGCAGGCCGGCGCGCAGTTCGGCGTTGCTTTCAACGTCGGCGCGCAGGCTGGCGAGGCTGCGGTATTTTTTAGCGGCGGCGACTTCGTCGGCTTTGACTGCGAGGATTTTGTTCAGAATGTCGGACATGATAAGCCTAAGATGAATGTTGTTCCGCCAGCGCCAGGCGCAGGCCGAGAGCCAGGAACAGGCCGCCCGTCACGCGGTTCAGCCACAGCGCCACCAGCGGCTTGACCTTCAGGCGCGCACTGGCGAAAGCGGTGAAGACGGCCAGGCCGTTACACCACAACATACCGTTGAAATTGAAAATGCAGCCCAGGACGATGAACGCCAGCGGCTTGCTGCTGGAGTCTGCCGAAATAAACTGCGGCACGAACGCCAGGAAGAACAAGGCCACTTTCGGGTTCAGCACATTGGTCAGAAAACCCTGGAAGAAGATTTTACGATACGCCAGCGGCTGGGCCGCAACGCGAGCGGCCGTTTCAGCGGCGGCCGCATCGTCGGTATCCGCCCGCAGCTTCGCGCGCAGCATGCCGATGCCGACATAAACAATGTACGCCGCACCGATCCACTTGACCACCGTGAACGCGGCGGCGGACGTGGCCAGCAGCGCCGACAAACCCAGCGCCGCAGCGAAGATGTGGATCATGGTGCCGGCGCCTATGCCCAGCGCGGCGGCCGAACCTGCGCGCCAGCCCTGGGTGGCGCTGCGCGTCATAATCAGCAGCGAGTCGGGGCCGGGCATGATGTTGAGCAGCAGCCCGGAGATTACAAACAGCGTCAGATCGTGGATGCCGAACATGCTGGCCTCCCTTAATTGCTGTTGCCGAGGCTTTGCGTGACCTGCACGAACTGTTCGACCTTGCGCAGCGCGTCGCCGGAGGTGATGGCCACGCGCGCGCGCGCCAGGCCGTCCTCGATCGAGCTGGCCACGCCGGCCGCATACAGCGCCGTACCCGCGTTGAGCGCCACGATATCGTAGGCCGCGCCAGGTTCGCCGCGCAGCGCTTCCATCATCTTGGCTTTCGATTCGACCGAATCGGCCACCTTCAGATTGCGGCTGGCGATCATCTGCAGGCCGAAGTCTTCCGGATGGATTTCGTATTCGCGGATTTCGCCGTTCACCAGTTCGCCGACCATGGTGCCGGCGCCGAGCGAGACTTCATCCATATTGTCGCGGCCATAGACCACGATGGCATGCTGCGCGCCCAGGCGCTGCAGCACGCGCACCTGGATACCAACCAGGTCGGCGTGGAATACACCCATCAAGATATTCGGTGCGCCGGCCGGATTGGTCAGCGGTCCCAGGATGTTGAAGATGGTGCGTACGCCCAGCTCGCGGCGCACCGGCGCCGCATGCTTCATCGCCGCGTGGTGATTCGGTGCGAACATGAAGCCGATGCCGGTCTGCGCGATCGATTGCGCGATCTGCTCCGGCTTCAGATTGATGTTGGCGCCCAGCGATTCGATCACGTCGGCGCTGCCGGACGACGACGACACACTGCGGCCGCCGTGCTTGGCCACGCGCGCGCCCGCCGCAGCGGCGACGAACATCGAAGCGGTGGAGATGTTGAATGTATGCGCGCCGTCGCCGCCGGTGCCGACGATGTCGAGCAGGCCGGTGGTGTCGGCCATCGGCACCTTGGTGGAGAACTCGCGCATCACTTGCGCGGCGGCGGCGATTTCGCCGATGGTTTCTTTTTTCACGCGCAGGCCCATGGTCAGGGCGGCGATCATGGTCGGAGACATTTCGCCGGACATGATCTGGCGGAACAGGTGCAGCATCTCGTCGTGGAAAATCTCGCGGTGTTCGATGCAGCGCAGCAGTGCTTCTTGATGGGTGATAGGCATGGCTATTCCTTCTCTGAATTTTGGCATGGGCGCGCGCGGTGCGCGCCGGGACGAACAGCGCTGGTCAGCGGACCAGGAAGTTCTTCAACAGTGCGTGACCGTGTTCCGACAGGATGGACTCGGGGTGGAACTGCACGCCCTCGATGTCGTATTCCTTGTGGCGCACGCCCATGATTTCACCGTCGTCCGTCCATGCCGTCACTTCCAGGCAGGACGGCAGCGAGCTGCGCTCGATGGCCAACGAGTGATAACGGATCACTGTGAAAGGCGAGGGGAGGTTTTTGAAAACGCCCACGCCCGTATGCGCAATTAAAGAAGTTTTGCCATGCATGACCTGCTTGGCGCGTATGACCTTGCCGCCGAACGCTTCGCCGATGGCCTGGTGGCCCAGGCACACGCCCAGTATCGGCTTCTTGCCGGCGAAGTGCTTGAGCACTTCGATCGAGATCCCGGCCTGTGCCGGATCTTTCGGACCAGGCGAAATGCAGATGTGGTCCGGGTTCAGCGCTTCGATTTCCGCGATCGTGATTTCGTCGTTGCGGAACACGCGCACATCTTCACCCAGCTCGCCGAAGTACTGCACGATGTTGTAGGTGAAGGAGTCGTAGTTGTCGATCATTAGCAGCATCTCAGAACTCCCCATCCAGGCCATCTTGCACTTGTTCGGCGGCGCGCAGCACGGCGCGCGCCTTGTTTTCAGTTTCCTGCCATTCCATCTCGGCGACCGAATCGGCGACGATGCCGGCTGCGGCCTGCACGTACAGCATGCCGTCCTTGATGACGCCGGTGCGGATCGCGATCGCCACGTCCATCTCGCCGCCGAAGGACAGGTAGCCGCAGGCGCCGCCGTAGATGCCGCGCTTGGAGATTTCCAGTTCGTCGATCACTTCCATCGCGCGCACTTTCGGCGCGCCGGTCAACGTGCCGGCCGGGAAGGTGGCGCGTAGCACGTCCAGGTTGGACAGGCCGGATTTCAGCTTGCCTTCCACATTGGAGACGATGTGCTGCACATGCGAGTATTTTTCGATGACCAGGCGGTCGGTGACTTTGACGCTGCCGATTTCGGAGATGCGGCCCAGGTCATTGCGCGCCAGGTCGATCAGCATCACGTGTTCGGCGATCTCTTTCGGATCGGCCAGTAGTTCCTTGGCCAGTTCGGCGTCGCGCTCCGGCGTCGAGCCGCGTGGGCGGGTGCCGGCGATAGGGCGCAGCGTGACTTTTTTCTCGCCGTCGGGCAGCGTCTCGTTGCGGACCAAAATCTCCGGCGAGGCGCCGACGATCTGCATGTCGCCGAAATTGTAGAAGTACATATACGGCGACGGATTCAGCGAACGCAGCGCGCGGTACAGCGTCAGCGGCGAATCGACGTAAGGCTTGCGCAGGCGCTGGCCGATCTGCACCTGCATCAAGTCGCCTGCCATCACGTATTCATGCGCCTTGGCGACGGCCTTCAGGTATTCCGCTTTCGGGAAGTCACGCGTGATCTCGGTGCGCACCGAGGCGCTGGTCACTGGCGCATCGACGCCGCGGCGCAGCATCATGCGCAGGTCTTTCAGGCGCTGGCGCGCTTTGGAATACGATTCCGGCTGCGTGGTGTCGGCGTAGACGATCAGATACAGCTTGCCGCTCAGGTTATCGATGACGGCCAGTTCCTCCGTCACCATCAGCTGGATGTCGGGCAGTCCCAGGTCATCTTTCGGCTGGGTGTTGGCCAGCGTTTTTTCGATATGGCGCACCGTGTCGTAGCCGAAGTAGCCGGCCAGGCCGCCGCAGAAGCGCGGCATGCCGGGACGCAGCGCGACCTTGAAGCGCTTCTGGTAAGCCTCGATGAATTCGAGCGGATTGCCTTCGTGGGTCTCGATCACGGCGCCGTTCTTGACGATCTCGGTGCGCGTACCGAAGTTGCGCAGCACGGTCGTCGCCGGCAGGCCGATGAAGGAGAAGCGGCCGAAACGCTCGCCGCCCACCACCGATTCAAGCAGGAAGGTGTTCTTGCCGGCGTTCTGGGTCTGGGCCAGTTTCAGGTACAGCGTGAGCGGAGTTTCGAGATCGGCGAAGGCTTCGGCGATCAGCGGGATGCGGTTGTAGCCGTCGGTGGCCAACGATTTGAATTCGAGTTCGGTCATGTCTTCTCTCCATGCCGCCAAGGGTGTGGGTGTGGGTTTGGCGGTGGTTGGTCAAAAAACCTGTCGCGCGCAGTGGTGCGGACGACAGCAATCAGTTCGGCTTAGTTTTGCCAGGATTGCCAGCGTCGCCAAAGCCAGGCCTCAATCGAGCCGGTTTGGGTGACATTGTGTTTTTTGGTGAAAGACATTTCGGTCAGAGTGGTTCAGCTAATGGTTAATTATGCGAACGGATCAAAATTGCGGCATCGAGCAGCGTGGCTACTATACCATCGGAATCGGTTTTGTGTATAGCCTCTCCGTGATTGTATCCGTAAGGGACCGTCAACACCGGACAACCCGCTGCCCGTGCGGCTTGCGCGTCGTTCGAGGAGTCGCCCACGGCCACCACCTGAGCCGGCGCCAGGCCGAAATCGGCGCACACCGTTTGCAGCGGCAGCGGGTCGGGTTTCTTGCGCGGCAGCGAGTCGCCGCCGTAGACCACGTCGAAAAAGCCGTCCAGGCCTTTCAGCTTGAGCAGCGGCGTGGTGAAGGCGATCGGCTTGTTGGTCACGCAGGCTAGGCGCAGGCCTTGCGCCTTCAGCGCCGTCAGGCCTTCGGTCACGCCCGGATACAGGGCGCTGAAATTGCCGTTGATGCTCAGGTAGTGGCGCTGGTAGGCGTCCATCGCGGTCTCGAAGTGCGCTTCCACGCGGGCGGCGTCCCAGTCCAGCCCCAATACGGAGCGGATCAGGTTTTCGGAGCCTTTGCCGACCATCAGCGCGATCTGGTCTTGCGAGATCGGCGCCAGGTCCAGTTCCGCGCGCATGCCGTTGATCGCGACGTGGAAGTCGGGAATCGTATCCAGCATGGTGCCGTCGAGGTCGATGATTGCGGCGCGTACGCCTGCCAGCACACTCATGCTTACACCGTCGCCAGCTGGGCGCGCATGGCGTCGATGACGGCCTTGTAGTCCGGCTTGCCGAAGATGGCGGAGCCGGCCACGAAGGTGTCCGCACCTGCTGCTGCGGCGGCGGCGATGTTGTCGATCTTGATGCCGCCGTCCACTTCCAGCAGGATGTCGCGGCCGGATTCGTCGATCAGGCGGCGCGCTTCGGCGATCTTCTTCAGCGCTTGCGGAATGAAGGACTGGCCGCCGAAGCCTGGATTGACGGACATAATCAGGATCATGTCGATCTTGTCCATCACGTGTTCCAGGTAGCTCAGCGGCGTGCCCGGGTTGAACACCAGGCCGGCCTTGCAGCCGTGGTCGCGGATCAGCTGCAGCGAACGGTCGATGTGGTCCGACGCTTCCGGGTGGAAGGTGATGATGTTGGCGCCAGCCTTGGCGAAGTCAGGGATGATGCGGTCGACCGGCTTGACCATCAGGTGCACATCGATCGGCACTTGCACGTGCGGGCGGATCGCTTCGCAGACCAGCGGGCCGATGGTCAGGTTGGGAACGTAATGGTTGTCCATCACGTCAAAGTGAATGATGTCCGCACCGGCGGTGACGACGTTGCGGACCTCTTCGCCCAGACGGGCGAAATCGGCGGACAGGATGCTGGGAGCGATGCGGAATGTGGTCATGGCGTTGGGCTGGCGATAAAAAGATGCGCTATTTTACGCTGCCCGGCGCGACTGTACCGATTTTGCGCCGGTTTTCAGCCGCGCCGTCCTTGCATACGGGGCGGATTTGCGGTGCAATGGGGGTCTGACGATATACAATCGCCAATTTTGTCCAGAGCGATGACGTTTTTACTAAGCCTTAAGGAATTTTGATGGCCACTTACGAATTTACTGTGTCGGTCAGAACTCAGTACCTGCCAGATCAGTCGGACCCGGAGCGCACCAACTTCGTGTTCACCTACTCGATCACGATCAAGAACACCGGCACGGTGGCTGCGCAGCTGATCTCACGCCATTGGGTCATCACCGACGCCAACAATCACGTCGAAGAAGTGCGCGGGCTGGGCGTGGTCGGCCATCAGCCGCTGCTGCAACCGGGCGAGCATTTCGAATACACCAGCGGCACCGCGCTGCAAACCCAGCAGGGCTCGATGGTCGGCGAATACTTCTGCGTGGCCGAGGACGGCCATCAGTTCGAAGCCAAGATACCGGAGTTCGTGCTGTCGCTGCCGCGCACGCTGCATTGATTACTCGGGTTCGTTTTCCCTGGACGGCGGGGGCAGCTTCTTGGCCTTGCCCTTGCCCTGGTACATGGTCCACCAGACGATGAACACCAGCAGGAAAAACGCCACGCATGCTTCTATCATTAATACCCACATAGCTATCCTTATGTCATTAACACGCCGTAGTCTACTCGTTCCGCTGAGCGTCGTCGCGCTTTCCATGGCCGCCTGCACCACCACGCCGCTGCCGCCGGACAAGGCGCCCGCGCCCACGGTGACGCCGCAGCCGGCGCCGGTAGTGCCGCCGGTGCAGCCGGCCCCGGTGCCCGTGCCGCCCAAACCTACCGCGCTGCAAATGGTGCCGACCACCTTCGCATCGCTGCCGGGCTGGGACAAGGACGATGTGCGCGCGGCCTGGCCGGCGTTCATGTCCTCGTGCTCGGTGCTGGTCAAGCAGCCGAACTGGAAGGAATCGTGCACCATCGCGCGCAGCGTCAACGGCAGCGACGACAAGGCCATCCGCACCTTCTTCGAAGCCTTCATGGAGCCCAACCAGGTGATCGCGCCGGACGGCGCCACCGACGGCCTCGTCACTGGCTACTACGAGCCGCTGCTGCGCGGCGCGCGCAAAAAGGGCGGGCCGTATCAGACCCCTCTATATAAGGTGCCGGACGATATGCTGACCGTCGACCTGGCCAGTGTGTATCCGGAACTGAAGGGCATGCGCCTGCGCGGCAAGCTGGTCGGCAAGAAGGTGGTGCCGTATGCGACCCGCGCCGATATCGAGAAGGCCGATTTCAGCGGCAAGGAGCTGCTGTGGGTGGACGATCCGGTGGAATCGTTCTTCCTGCAGGTGCAGGGCTCGGGCCGGGTGCAGCTGACCGACAGCCAGGAAACCGTGCGCGTGGCTTATGCGGACCAGAACGGCCATCCGTATAAATCGATCGGCAAATATCTGGTGGAGAAGGGCGAGCTGACGCTGGAGCAGGCTTCGGCGCAGGGTATCAAGGCGTGGATCGCCGGCCATCCTACGCGCATGCAGGAGCTGTTCAATGTAAATCCGAGCTACGTGTTCTTCAAGGAAGAGCGCCTGCCGGATCCGAAGGTGGGGCCTAAGGGCGCGCTGGGTGTGCCGTTGACGCCGTCGCGTTCGGTGGCGATCGATGCGTCGCAACTGCCGCTGGGCGCGCCGGTGTTCCTGTCGACCAGCATGCCGAACAGCGACATCCCGCTGCAGCGGCTGGTGATGGCGCAGGATACGGGCGGCGCGATCCGTGGCGCGATCCGTGTCGACTACTTCTTCGGCTTCGGCACGGAGGCGTCGGAAAACGCGGGACGCATGAAGCAGCGCGGTAGTGTTTGGGTGCTGCTGCCGAAGCAGCCGCTTTAACGCAAGACCATCACGGGCAGCGTGGTGTGGGCGAGCACCTTCTGCGTCTCGCTGCCCAGGAACAGCCGGTTCAGGCCGCGCCGCCCGTGCGACGCCATCATGATGATGTCGCATTCATACTTCTTCGCCGCCTCGACGATTTCCTCGTAGGGGCTGGGCGACATCGTAATCACTCCCTCGAACGGAATATCGGCCGCGCGCGCGGCCACGGCCACCTTTTCGATATGGTGCTTGGCCGCGTTCTGCATCTGCGTGGCGAACTGGCCGGAATCGATGACCGCGCCGCTGTCGCCCATGGACGCAAACGGTAGCGGCGTAATCACCGTGACGGCGACGATGCGGGCGTGATTGAGCTGGGCGAACTGCACCGCCATCGCGGTCGCTTTGTCGGACAGGTCCGAGCCGTCGGTGGGCAGCAGGATGGATTTGAACATGGCGCACTCCAGTGAATGGGACACTGAAGCCAGCCTAATGTTTTAGGCGGACAGGTGGCGCACGTTAGGAGGTGGCCGGCGCCGCCTGTTGCGGCACATTGCGCATCGACATGGACATCGTCGCCGTCAACACGATGCCGCCCACCGCCACGCAGGCCATGCCGGTGCGGATGCTGAAGTGCTCGCCGATGTAGCCGGCCGCCAGCGCGCCGACCGGCGCGGTCGCCACCGTCAGGAAGCGCATCGTCGAGACCATGCGGCCCAGGTAGGCGTCCGGCGTGACTTTCTGACGCATCGTCATGTAGGGCATGAAGAACAGCATCACGCCGCAATCGAGGAACAGCGACAGGCTGCCGCAGGCCACCGCGCTGGCGGTGGGGCTGCCGAACAGGTTGGCGGGGATCATCGGCATGGCGGCGAACGCGAACGCGGTCAGGCCTATGCCGATCAGCATGGTGGTGCCGGCGCCGAAGCGGTTGTTCAGGGGTTTGAGCAGCAGGGAGCTGAGCAGCACGCCGATGCCGCCTATCATCTGCGTTGCGCCCAGCATGCCGGCCGACATGCCCAGTTCGCGCGTGGCGAACAGCACGCTCAGTGCGGCAAAACCATAGAACAGCATATGCCACACACCGGCGCCCCAGGCCAGCGTGCGCAGCAGCGGCTGGCCCCAGATAAACCGCAGGCCGTCGTGGATGTCGCGCAGCGGATGCTGGTGGGAGGGCGCGGGCTTGGGATCGTTGGCCTTCAGATTGCGCAGCAGCAGGATCGAGACCACGAAGCCGATGGCGTTGAGCAGCACCGCGAACGGCGCGGTCAGCCATTGGATCAGCACGCCGGCCACGCCGGGGGCGATCAGCCGCGAGGCGGAGTCGGTGGCGGCGAATTTCGATTGCGCATCGGTCAGCCGGTCGCGCCCGATCAGGTTGGTGAGGAAGATCTGTTCCGCGCCGCCGCCCACCACCGAACAGGCGCCGCCGATGAAGGAGACGACATACATCCATTCGATGGACAGCAGGCCCAGCCAGTAAGCCAGCGGGATGCTGCCCAGCGTCAGCGCCATGACGGCCTTGCTGCACAATAGTACGGGCAGTTTGCGGTTGCGGTCGAGGAGGACGCCGGCCGGCAGGGCCAGCAGCGCGAAGGGAATCGCGGCCGCCGCACCCAGCATGCCCATTTGCGACGGCGTCGCGTGCAGCAGCAGCACCGAGCATAGCGGCAAGGCCAGCGCACTGATATAGCTGCCAAAGCCATTGAGGATGGAGCTGGACCAGTAGCGCATGAAGTCGCCGTTGCGCAGCAGAGCGTCATGGGCGAACTTGTTGCGCAGGTGACGGTGGAAGGCGGTAAAAATAGGAAGCTCTTTAAAGCAGGTTGCTAAGTTTCAATGATACCAGCGCGGGAGTTAGGCGCTACAATCCTCACGGAATATTCCACCGTGAAGGAGACACCTTATGCAATATGAAGATCTGATCGTTGAAGTGCACGACAAAGTTGCCCTGATCCGCTTGAACCGTCCGAAAGCGCTGAACGCGCTGAACGATCGCATGATGAACGAGCTGGGCGATGCCCTATATAAGTTTGACGCCGATCCGGCCATCGGCTGCATCGTGCTGACCGGTAGCGAGAAAGCCTTCGCCGCCGGCGCGGATATCGCCGCGATGGCGGACTACACTTATGTGGACACCTATCGCGACAACTACATTACCCGCAACTGGGAGCACATCCTGCGCATCCGCAAGCCGGTGGTGGGCGCTGTGGCCGGTTACGTGCTGGGCGGCGGCTGCGAGCTGGCGATGATGTGCGATTTCCTGATCGCCGCGGATACGGCCAAGTTCGGCCAGCCGGAAATCAAGGTCGGCGTCACGCCTGGCGCCGGCGGCACGCAGCGTCTGCCGCGCACCATAGGCAAGGCCAAGGCCATGGATATGCTGCTGACCGCCCGCACTATTGATGCGGTAGAAGCGGAGCGCATTGGCCTGGTATCGCGCGTCGTGCCTGCCGATAAGCTGATCGAAGAAGTGCTGACTGCAGCGAAACAGATCGCGTCGATGCCAACGTCGGTAGCGATGATGATAAAAGATTCCGTCAACCGCGCTTTCGAAACCACGCTGACGGAAGGCGTTAATTATGAACGCCGCCTGTTCCAGTCTGCCTTTGGTACGCCTGCGCAAAAAGAAGGCATGCACGCTTTCCTCGAAAAGCGCTTGCCAAACTTCGACGGCCTTTGATATAGTTCGCCTCCCCGCAAAACGGTGCATGCAAATGCAGTGTGAAACGGGGAGAAAAAAGAAGGGGTTGACGAAACGATCTAAACGCTTCATACTCTTTCTTCTTCGCTGACGGACACAACGCTCCGCAGCAAGCAGTACCGAATAAGTTCTTTAAAAATTAACAGTCGATAAGTGTGGACGTTTGATGAAAGTGCGCAGCAGGCTAGTCCTGTTGATACTTAAAATATCAAATGTTCACAAGAAGTAATGAAAAAGGCGCTTCGCAAGAAGTGGCCTGTCAGTATTTTGAGTGAGCGACCCGTCAGCAATGACGGTGCTAGAAATAGCAAATAAACAGAGATTAAACTGAAGAGTTTGATCCTGGCTCAGATTGAACGCTG
>NZ_WHUG01000025.1 GCF_009380215.1 Rugamonas aquatica | reverse complement strand
TTGACTAAGCGCTGCGAACCACCGCTAAG
The DNA here is from genome assembly GCF_009380215.1 of Rugamonas aquatica. Classification (GTDB taxonomy): domain Bacteria; phylum Pseudomonadota; class Gammaproteobacteria; order Burkholderiales; family Burkholderiaceae_D; genus Rugamonas; species Rugamonas aquatica_B. Next base: position 32,862 of record NZ_WHUG01000025.1, on the reverse strand, counting down.
GGGGACTACAGCGTCCTAAGACTTACTAAAATTTCCGTATCGAACGCTATCCGATACTAAAATTTTTAGGCCTCTATTCGTTAGAGCCGCTCAGTAGCAGTTAGTTCCCGATTAGTGCGAACTCTGATGAAATATCGAGGGATATCATGAGGCAGCAGTGGTTATCGCGTTCTAGTAAAACCCGAAAAAACGGCAACCACCCCACGTGTCCTCTGATCATGCCGGCGAACCGGGCGCCTTGCGATCATGGACGCGCCCAACACCGCGTTTCCCGGCAATCCGCGATGAACCCTTTTTAGCGATACGCGCTGGCGGCGCGGCTGCGGAATACTTCGCTGTAGAGATGGCGTACTTCCGGGGCGCACAGCACGTAGGCGGTCTTGCGGCTGTCCAGTTCCAGTTCGCTGTGGTGGGAGTGGTAGGTGCCGCGCTGGTCGAGTTCCAGCGTGTCGGCCAGGCGCGCGCCGGGGATTTGCGCGACGAAGACCAGCAGGCATCCGGTCTGGTGGGGCGTCAGCGGCTCGCTGCCGTGGGCCACTGTCACCAGCACGCGGGCGCAGGGATTGGCTTCCTGCGCCCGTCGCAGCCGGGTCAGGAAGGCTGCGTGATGGCCTTGTTCGATTTCGGCCGGGCGCACCAGCGCCACGATCACCGCCGCCCGCGCCAGCGCCGCATCGGCGTCACGGTCGGAGGCGACGATCACCAGGTCGTCATACAGTTGCGGATCGTAGGCGCCGGGATTGGGGCTGACCAGCAGTACGCGGCTGCCGGCCGCCACGCGCAGCATCGCCAGGTCTTCGGCCAGGTCGGAGACGGTGCCGTTGCCGTCCATGCCGGTGAGGGCGACGATCATATGGCCTCCGCTGCGGTGTAGACGGGGATGGCGTCCAGCGCTTCCAGCACCGTGGCTATGCGCGCCTTGCAGGCATTGGTGGCCGGCGTCATGGGCAGGCGCAGTTCGTCGCGCAGCAGGCCCTGCATCGCCAGCGCAGCCTTCAGCGGGGCCGGATTGGGTTCCGAAAACATCAGCTGGATCAGCGGCAGCAACCGGGCGAACAGCTCGCGCGCCTCGGGCAGGCGCTGCTGCTCCACCAGTTCGTACAGCTGCACGAACAAGTCGACCCGGATATGGGCCGAGGCCGAGATGGCGCCATGCCCGCCGCCGATCAGCGCCGACAACAGCAGCGCGTCATCGCCGCACAGCACCGCCAGCGGCGTCTGTTCGAGCAGGCCGGTGATCTGGCACAGCCGGCCGCCGGCCTCCTTGATGGCGGCGAACTGCGGCCGCCTGGCCAGCCGCGCGGCCGTGGCCAGCTCCAGGTTGACGCCGGTGCGCGCCGGCACGTTGTACAGCACGATGGGGCGGCTGGTGGAGGCGGCGATGGTTTCGAAGTGGCGCAGCAAGCCTTCCTGCGACGGCCGCACGTAGGCCGGGGTCGACACCAGATAGCCGGCCAGCTCCATGTCATCGAATTGCAGCACGCGGCTGGCGGCGGCGTAGGTGTCGCTGCCGCCTATGCCCATCAGCACCGGGCAGCGCTTGTGCGCCACTTCCAGCACGGCTGCCAGCGCCGCGCCTTGCTCGGCCAGGTCCAGCTGCGGCGCCTCGCCGGTGGTGCCGCACACCACCAGCCCGTGCGCCCCCTGTTTGACCAGACCGGCGGCCAGGTGCTGCAAACGGGATAAATCGATTTCACCATGATGCATCGGAGTGACCAGCGGCACCCAGATGCCGTGTAGGGAGGTAAGCATATTTTCTTTACGAAGTGGAGACAGAAAAAGCGTATTCCTGCCCCCGTAAAAATGTTCTAAATAGTCGGCCCCTCCCTGTAAACAAAGCATAAATGCCAGCCATTTTTACGCTTTGTTTACACCCCATGCCCAAGTCTTTACACCATCTTTAGACGCCGATCGCTAACCTTCTCAGTATCAAAACAAGACCTGTGAGGGGTGTGATGGACATAGTATTTATCGGCGCAATGGTGGTCTTTTTTGCCGTGAGCGTGGCGTTCGCCATCGGTTGCGACAAGCTGGGAGGCCAGCCATGAACCTCTTCTACCTGATCGGCGCCGTGGCGTCGGCCGGCCTGCTGGTGTATCTGGTGGCGGCCCTGTTGAAAGCGGAGGATCTGTGATGACCATGCAATCGACCATACTGCTGCTGGCCTTCCTGGCCGCGCTGCTGGCGCTGGCCTGGCCGCTGGGCGCGCTGCTGGCGCGCGTCGGCAACGGCGGCGCCGTGCCTTATATGGGCTGGCTGGGCAAGCTCGAAACCCTGCTGTACCGCGCCGCCGGCATCGCCGGCAAGGACGGCGCTCCGCAAGGCCAGTCGTGGAAGGCCTACGCCATCGCGCTGCTGCTGTTTAACGGCCTGGGCGCGCTGGCGACCTACGGCCTGCAACGCGTGCAAGCCTTCCTGCCGCTTAACCCGCAGGCGATCGCCAACGTCAGTCCCGACTCGGCCTTCAACACCGCCGTCAGCTTCGTCGCCAACACCAACTGGCAGGGCTACAGCGGCGAGCAGACCATGAGCTACCTGACCCAGATGCTGGTGCTGACCTGCCAGAACTTCTTCTCGGCCGCCACCGGCATCGCCGTGGCCTACGCGCTGATACGCGGCTTCTCGTCGCGCTCCGCCAAATCGATCGGCAATTTCTGGGCCGACGTCACCCGCTCCACGCTGTACGTGCTGCTGCCGCTGTCGCTGGTGCTGGCCGTGGCGCTGACCGGCCAGGGCGTGATCCAGAACTTCTCCGCCTACAAGGACGTGCAGCTGCTTGACGCCGTGACCTACACCCAGCCGAAGATGGGCGCCGACGGCCAGCCGTTGAAGGACGCCAAGGGCGAACCGCTGACCGAAACGCTGACCGCCGCCACGCAGACCATCGCCATGGGCCCGGTGGCGTCGCAGGAAGCGATCAAGATGCTGGGCACGAACGGCGGCGGCTTCTTCAACGCCAACTCGGCCCACCCTTACGAGAACCCGACCGCGCTGTCCAACTTCCTGGAGATGCTGGCGATCTTCGTGATCCCGGCCGGCCTGTGCTTCGCCTTCGGCCGCATGGTGGGCGACCGCCGCCAGGGATGGGCGGTGCTGGGCGCGATGACGCTGCTGTTCGTGGTCTGCACCGTCGCCGTGATGAGCGCCGAGCAGCAGGCCCACCCGGTACTGCAGGCGCTGCACGTCGACCAGGGCATGAGCGCGCTGCAATCGGGCGGCAATATGGAGGGCAAGGAGACCCGCTTCGGCATCAGCGCCTCGACGCTGTTCGCCGCCGTCACCACCGCCGCTTCCTGCGGCGCGGTCAACGCCATGCACGATTCCTTCATGCCGCTGGGCGGCATGATCCCGATGCTGCTGATCCAGTTCGGCGAAGTGATCTTCGGCGGCGTCGGCTCCGGCCTGTACGGCATGCTGATCTTCGCCATCATGGCGGTGTTCATCGCCGGCCTGATGATAGGCCGCACGCCGGAGTACCTGGGCAAGAAGATCCAGGCCTATGAAATGAAGATGACCTCCATCGCCATCCTGGTCACGCCGACGCTGGTGCTGGCCGGTACCGCCATCGCCGTCATGTGCGAGGCCGGCAAGGCGGGCATCGCCAACCCCGGCGCGCACGGCTTCTCGGAAATCCTGTACGCCTTCAGCTCGGCCGCCAACAACAACGGCAGCGCGTTCGCCGGCCTGTCCGCCAATATGCCGTTCTACAACACCATGCTGGCGATCGCCATGTGGTTCGGCCGCTTCGCCATGATCGTGCCTATCCTGGCGATCGCCGGTTCGCTGGCCGGCAAGCAGCGGCTGGAGGCCAATGCCGGCACCATGCCCACCCATGGCCCGATGTTCATCGGCCTGCTGGTCGGCGTGGTCGCCCTGGTCGGTGTGCTCAATTACGTTCCGGCGCTGGCGCTCGGCCCTGTGGTCGAACACCTGCAGCTGTTTGCCCAATAAGGAATCACCATGTCACACGCTACGCAAAAAGAGATGACGCTCTTTACCAATCCGCCCGCCAAAAAGCTCAGGATGTTCGATTCCGAGCTGCTGATGCCGGCCATCGTCGATTCGTTCCGCAAACTGAGTCCGCGCACGCAGTTGCGCAGCCCGGTGATGTTCGTGGTCTACGTCGGCAGCATCATCACCACCGGGCTGTATGTGCAGTCGCTGTTCGGCGCCGGCGAGGCGCGGCCTGGCTTCATCCTGGCCACTGCCGTCTGGCTGTGGTTCACGGTGTTGTTCGCCAATTTCGCCGAGGCGATGGCCGAGGGCCGCAGCAAGGCGCAGGCGGCGTCGCTGCGCAGCCTGAAGCAAAGCGTCATCGCCAAGAAGCTGGCCAGCCCCAAACACGGCACCACCTGGCTGCCGCAGCCGGCGCTCGATCTGCGCAAGGGTAATTACATCCTGGTCGAAGCGGGCGACGTGATCCCGATCGACGGCGAGGTGATCGAAGGCGTGGCCTCGGTCGACGAAAGCGCCATCACCGGCGAATCGGCGCCGGTGATACGCGAGTCGGGCGGCGATTTCTCGTCCGTCACCGGCGGCACCCGCGTGCTGTCGGACTGGCTGGTGGTCAAGGTGAGCGCCAATCCGGGCGAGACCTTCCTCGACCGCATGATCTCGATGGTGGAGGGCGCCAAGCGCCAGAAGACCCCCAACGAAATCGCGCTGACCATCCTGCTGGTGGCGCTGACCATCGTGTTCCTGATCGTCACCGTGACCTTGCTGCCGTTCTCGCTGTTCTCGGTGGCGGCGGCAGGCGCCGCAGGCGTCACCAGCACGCCGATCACCATCACGGTGCTGATCGCGCTGCTGGTGTGCCTGATCCCGACCACCATCGGCGGCCTGCTGTCGGCCATCGGCGTGGCCGGCATGAGCCGCATGATGCAGGCCAATGTGATCGCCACTTCCGGCCGCGCGGTGGAGGCGGCCGGCGACGTCGACGTGCTGCTGCTCGATAAAACCGGCACCATCACGCTGGGCAACCGCCAGGCCTCGGCCTTCTTCGCCGCCCCCGGCGTGAGCGAACAGCAGCTGGCCGACGTGGCGCAACTGGCCTCGCTGGCCGACGAAACGCCGGAAGGCCGCAGCATCGTGGTGCTGGCCAAGCAGAAGTTCAACATCCGCGAGCGCGAGATGGCGTCGCTGCAGGCGGTGTTCGTGCCGTTCACCGCGCAGACCCGCATGAGCGGCGTCGATCTCGGCGAACGCCATGTGCGCAAGGGCGCGGCCGACACCGTGCGCCAGTATGTCGAGGCGCTGGGGCAGCCCTATCCGGCCGAAGTGGCGCGCGCCGTCGACGACGTGTCGCGCCGCGGCAGCACGCCGCTGGTGGTGGTCGACGCCGGCCGGGTGATGGGCGTGGTGGAGTTGAAGGACATCGTCAAGGGCGGCATCAAGGAACGCTTCGCCGAGCTGCGCCGCATGGGCATCAAGACCGTGATGATCACCGGCGATAACAGGCTGACCGCCGCCGCCATCGCCGCTGAGGCGGGCGTGGACGACTTCCTGGCCGAAGCCACGCCGGAGGACAAGCTCAAACTGATCCGCAGCTACCAGTCCGAAGGCCGGCTGGTGGCCATGACCGGCGACGGCACCAACGACGCCCCCGCGCTGGCCCAGGCCGACGTCGCCGTGGCGATGAACTCCGGCACCCAGGCCGCCAAGGAGGCCGGCAATATGGTCGACCTGGATTCGAATCCGACCAAGCTGCTGGAGATCGTCGAAATCGGCAAGCAGATGCTGATGACGCGCGGCTCGCTGACCACGTTCTCGATCTCGAACGACATCGCCAAGTACTTCGCCATCATCCCGGCGGCCTTCGTCGGCACCTACCCGCAGCTGAAGGCGCTGGACATCATGCACCTGGCCAGCCCGTCGTCGGCCATCATGTCGGCGGTGATCTTCAACGCGCTGATTATCATCGCGCTGATCCCGCTGGCGCTCAAGGGCGTGCAGTACCGCGCCATCGGCGCCACCGCGCTGTTGCGCCGCAACCTGCTGGTGTACGGCATCGGCGGCATCATCCTGCCGTTCATCGGCATCAAGGCGATCGACCTGCTGCTGTCGGCGCTCAACCTTGTGTGACCACGTCGCTCCCGCGCAGGCGGGAGCCCATGCTGAGTATCCTGGGCAGCTCAGTTTGGATTCCCGCCTTCGCGGGAATGACGGATTCCCGGCCAACTATTATTCTGGAGCTGTCATGTCATCCCATATTCGTCCCGCCCTGGTGCTGTTCGCCGCCCTGACGCTGATCTGCGGCGTGGTTTATCCGCTGGCCGTCAGCGGCATCGGCACCGCCGCCTTCCCTTCGCAGGCCGCCGGCAGCATCGTCGAAGCCAACGGCAGGGCGGTCGGCTCGTCGCTGATCGGCCAGGCCTTCTCGTCGCCGCAGTACTTCTGGAGCCGGCCGTCGGCCACCGGGCCGATGCCCAACAACGGCGCCGGTTCCAGCGGCTCCAACCTGGGCCCGAACAACCCGGCGCTGGCCGACGCGGTCAAGGCCCGCATCGAAGCGCTCAAGGCGGCCGACCCGGCCAACACCGCGCCGGTGCCGGTCGACCTGGTGACGGCGTCCGGCAGCGGCCTCGATCCCGAGATCAGCGTGGCGGCCGCGCGCTACCAGGCCGGCCGCATCGCCGCCGCCCGCCGGATGCCGGCCGAGCAGGTGCTGGCGCTGGTCGACAGCCTGCGGCTGAAGCAGTACTTCGGCTTCTTCGGCGAGCCGCGCGTCAACGTGCTGGCGCTCAATCTGGCGCTGGACCAGGCACGCCCGGCGCCGAAGCAGTAGAATCGCCGGATGTCCATGTTCCCCAACGATAGCCTGCGTCCCGACCGTCCCGATCCGGATGCGCTGCTGGCCCAGGTGCAGGCGCAGGAGCGCCGCGCCGCGCGCGGCAGGCTGCGCATCTACTTCGGCGCCTCGGCCGGCGTCGGCAAGACCTACGCCATGCTGGCCGCCGCCCGCAAGCTGCAGGCCGACGGCCAGCCGGTGCTGGTCGGCGTGGTGGAAACCCATGGCCGCAGCGAGACCGCGGCCATGCTGGCGGGACTGGACGTGCTGCCGCCGCGGGCGGTCGAGCACCGCGGCAAGCGCCTCGCCGAGTTCGACCTCGACGGCGCGCTGGCGCGCCGGCCGCCGCTGATCCTGGTGGACGAGCTGGCGCATTCCAACGCGCCCGGCTCGCGCCATCCCAAGCGCTGGCAGGATGTCGAGGAACTGCTGGACGCCGGCATCGACGTGCTCACCACCGTCAACGTGCAGCACCTGGAAAGCCTGAACGACGTGGTGGGCGGCATCACCGGCATCCGCGTCGGCGAGACCGTGCCGGACACCGTGTTCGACCAGGCCGACGAAGTGGTGCTGGTCGACGTGCCGGCCGACGAGCTGCTGGCGCGCCTGCGCAGTGGCAAGGTGTACCAGGAACAGCAGGCCGAACGCGCATCGAAGAATTTTTTCCGCAAGGGGAACCTGATCGCGCTGCGCGAGCTGGCGCTGCGCCGCACCGCCGACCGCATCGAGGACGATGTGCGCGCCTACCGCGTCGAGCAATCGATAGCCGACATCTGGAAGACCGGCGCCGCGCTGCTGGCCTGCGTCGGCCCGCGCGCCGGCGGCGAGCACACGGTGCGCAGCACGGCGCGCCTGGCCAGCCAGCTGGGCACCGGCTGGCACGCGATCTACATCGAAACCCCGGCGCTGCAACGGCTGCCGGCCGCGCAGCGCGAACAAATCCTCAAGACACTGAAGCTGGCCGAAGACCTGGGCGCGACCACCGCCGTGCTGCCGGGCCACGATATCGCGCTGGCGGCGGCGGACTACGCGCGCAGCCACAACCTGTCCAAGATCGTGCTGGGCCGCGCCCATCCGACCTGGCCGTGGCGCCAGCCCCACGGCAAGCGCCTGGCGCGCTACGCGCCCGACATCGACCTGGTGGAAATCGGTGCGCCCAGCAAGGAGACGCCGGCTGCCGCGCGCGCCGTCGGCGCCGATGCCCGCGCGGATGGCCGCGCCGATGGCGGCCTGGGGGGCGGCTCGAACGGCGGCCCGGACGACGAGCAGAGTACGGCGCTGCTGCGCCGGCGTGTGACCGGCTACGCGGCGGCCAGCGTGGCCAGCGTCGCCACCGCGCTGCTGGCCACGCCCTTGCTGGCCTGGCTGGACCTGGCCAACATCGCCATGCTGTTCCTGCTGGTGGTGGTGCTGGTGGCGGTGCGCTTCGGACGCGGGCCGTCGGTGGTGGCCACCTGCGTCAGCGTGGCCTGCTTCGACTTCTTCTTCGTGCCGCCGCGCTTCACCTTCGCCGTCTCGGATTTCCAGTACCTGATTACCTTCATCGTCATGCTGGCGGTGGGCCTGATCACCGGCCACCTGACATCCGACCTGCGCTTCCAGGCGCGCGTGGCCTCGCACCGCGAGCAGCGTTCGCGCGCGCTGTACGAGTTCGCGCGCGAACTGTCGGGCGCTCTGCAGACCGAGCAGATTTTCGAAACCACCCAGCGCTGCATCCAGCACGCCTTCCGCGCCCGCGCCACGCTGCTGGTGCCGGACGACGACGGCCGCCTGCAACTGCCGCCGCTCAGCGCCGCCGACATCGCCAGCCGCGCCCACCTGTCGGTGCTCGACACCGGCATCGCCCAGTGGGCCTACGACCGCGCCGAAAGCGCCGGCCTGGGCACCGACACGCTGCCGGCCAGCCGCATCTTCTACCTGCCGCTGGTGGCGCCGATGCGCACGCGCGGCGTGCTGGCGATCGAGCCGCAGCACCGGCGCTGGATACTGATCCCGGAACAGCGCCAGCAGCTCGACACCTTCGCCGCGCTGGCCGCCATCGCGCTGGAGCGGGTGCACTACATCGAGGTGGCGCAGAACGCGCTGGTCAACATGGAATCGGAACGGCTGCGCAACTCGCTGCTGGCGGCGCTGTCGCACGATCTGCGCACGCCATTGACCTCGCTGGTCGGCCTGTCGGAAACGCTGGCCGGCTCGCGGCCGCCGCTGGCGCCGGCCCAGCTGGAAGTGGCGGCGCTGCTGCACGACGAAGCGCTGCGCATGAGCGCCCTGGTGTCCAACCTGCTCGACATGGCGCGCATCCAGAGCGGCGAAGTCAAATTCAACCTGCAATGGCAGGCGCTGGAAGAGGTGGTCGGCAGCGCGCTGCGCGCCAGCGGCTCGCAGTTGCAGGGGCACGTCGTGCGTACCCGCCTGCCGGCCGATCTGCCCTTGCTCAGCTACGACGCCGTGCTGATCGAACGGGTGTTGTGCAATCTGCTGGAAAACGCCGCCAAGTACACGCCGCCCGGCTCGCGCATCGAGATCGCCGCCGAACTGCGCGGCGCATGGATCGACGTCATCGTTTATGATGACGGTCCCGGCCTGCCGCACGGACGCGAGGAAGCCGTGTTTGAAAAATTCACCCGTGGCGAGCGCGAGTCGGCCAAGCCCGGCGTGGGACTGGGGCTGGCGATCTGCCGCGCCATTGTCGAAGCGCACGGCGGCCGCATCCACGCGGCGGCGTCGCCGCTGGGCGGCGCCGCCTTCGTCATCACGCTGCCGCTGGGCACACCGCCGGCCATGCCGGAACTGGAAATCGAAGGAAGCTTATGACCACGCCCGATAGCGCGCCCACCGCCCTGCTGGTGGAAGATGAACCGCAGATCCGCCGCTTCGTGCGCAGCGCGCTGGAGGAGGAGGGCTGGCAGGTGCACGAGGCGGCCACCCTGCAGCGCGGCCTGATCGACGCCGGCACCCGCAAGCCGGATCTGGTGGTGCTCGACCTCGGCCTGCCGGACGGCGACGGCGTCGACTTCATGACCGATTTGCGCAAGTGGTCCAGCGTGCCGGTGATCGTGCTGTCGGCGCGCGTCAACGAGGCCGACAAGATACGCGCGCTGGACGCCGGCGCCGACGATTACCTGACCAAGCCGTTCGGCGTGGGCGAGTTGCTGGCGCGGGTGCGCGCCACCCTGCGGCGCCAGCGCCAGCCGGCCGCCGACAGCGCGGGCCTGATCCAGTTCGGCGATGTGGTGGTCGATTTGCAGAACCGCCGCGTCACGCGCGGCGGCGAGCATGTGCACCTGACGCCGACCGAGTACCGGCTGCTGGCGGTGCTGGTGGCCAACGCCGGCCGCGTGATGAGCAACCCGCAGCTGCTGCGCGCCGTGTGGGGGCCGTCGCAATCGGAGAACGGCCACTACCTGCGCATCTACATGGGCCACCTGCGCCACAAGCTGGAAGCCGACCCCACCCAGCCGCGCTACCTGCTGACCGAGACGGCGGTCGGCTACCGGCTGCAATTGCCGGCGTGAGCGGCGGGCGCGCCTAGTCGCGCGCCAGGATCTGGTAGCCCTGGTCGCTGCGGGCGATCAGCGCGAAGCCGCGCCGGCTCAGCATCTGCATCATCGCCGAACCGTCGCGGCAGGCCGACAGCAGGCGCCGGTGCTTGTAGTGCGCGCAAAAGAAATCGACCATCTGGCTGCCCACGCCGCGCCCGCGGCAGCTGTCCTCGACCACCATCGCGTGCAGCTCGCGCTGCATGCTCTTCTGCCCGTCCACGCCCAGTATCATCATGTAGCTGACCACGCGGCCGTCGATCTCGCACACCCAGAACTCGATCGGCACCGTGCTCTGGCCGCCGCTCCACAGGTCGCGCAGCGCGGCGCCGTCGACGATGCCGGCGGTGAAGGTGGCCGTCAGCGCGGCCTGCCGCACGTTGTCGGTGACGGACTGGTCGAAGCCGCCGCTCTCGCCGCCCGAGGTGGTCAGGCGGATGATGGCGTCGACATCCTCGGGCACCGCGCGCCGGATCGCCGAATCGAGCAGGCGCCGGTGGCGTTCGCGGCGCGCGGTGTCGCGGATCTTGGCCGCATGGCGGCGCAGCGCATCGACCTGGCGGCGCAAATACAACACCAGCAGCGCGACCAGGCCGTACAGCGCCGCGCTTTGCAACAGGTCATAGGCCAGCAGATAGGGATTTTCGTGGCGCGCGCGCATCAGCGTGTAGTCGACCACCCGCGCCACGCTCGACAGCACGACGAACAGCAGCGCCGCGCGCCGGCCGAGGAACCAGGCCGCCAGCGCGGTCGGCGCCACCAGGAAGGGAGCGAAGGAAATGCCGGAGCCGGTGTCGATATCGAGCAGGAAGATCAGCGCTTCCAGCGTCAGCAGGCCGGCCAGCATCAGCCGGGCGCTGGCGTTGCGCAGCAGTCGGCGCAGGCGGAGTTGTAGTTTTCTTGTGCGTAGCATGGGAACGTGCGGTCTCTTTTGTAGGCTGGGTCGGGGCCGACAGGATAAAGAAAAGACAGGCTATACGTCGTACGATACGATGACAAGTTAATATTTGTTTAAAATTGTATATAGAGAATCTTTACATTGTTTTACTCGGGCAACACTTGTGTCGGCCCGGTTTTTATTTGCTCAGCGTACGCATGGCCCGCTCCAGGCCATCCATGGTCAGCGGGAACATGCGGTGGTTCATCAGCTGCTGGATGATGGAGATCGACTGCCGGTACTGCCACACGCCCTCCGGCTCGGGATTGAGCCAGGCGAACTTGGGGAAGGCGCCGGTGAAGCGCGTCAGCCACGCGCTGCCGGCTTCCTCGTTGTTGTATTCGACCGAGCCGCCCGGCTGCAGCACCTCGTAGGGGCTCATGGTGGCGTCGCCGACGAAGATCAGCTTGGTGTCCGGCGGGTATTTGCGCAGGATGTCCCAGGTCGGGAAGCGTTCCGAGTTGCGGCGGCGGTTGTTCTTCCACATGTAGTCGTACACGCAGTTGTGGAAGTAAAAGAATTCCATGTTCTTGAACTCGGTCTTGGCGGCCGAGAACAGTTCCTCGGTGCGCTCGATATGATCGTCCATGGTGCCGCCGACGTCGAACAGCATCAGCACCTTGATGTTGTTTTTCCGCTCGGGCTGCATCTTGATGTCGAGGTAGCCGGCGTTGTTGGCGGTGGCGCGGATGGTGGCGTCCAGCGCCAATTCCTCCTCGGCGCCCTGGCGCGCGAACTTGCGCAGGCGGCGCAGCGCCACCTTGATGTTGCGGGTGCCGATCTCGCGTTCGCCGTCGTAGTCCTTGTAGGCGCGCGCTTCCCACACCTTGACCGCGGTGCGGTTGCCGCCCTTGCCGCCGATGCGCACGCCCTCGGGATTGGTGCCGCCGTTGCCGAACGGCGAGGTGCCGCCCGTGCCTATCCACTTGCTGCCGCCCTCGTGGCGCTCCTTCTGCTCCTTCAGCAGTTCGGCCAGCCGGTCCATCAGCTTGTCGTAGCCGAATTTTTCCAGCAGGGCTTTCTGTTCCTCGTTCAGCTCGCGCTGCATGCGCTTGACCAGCCAGTCCAGCGGGATCGCGCTATTGCCCTCGAAGGCGGCGTTGATGCCCTTGAAGTACTGGGCGAAGGCGCGGTCGAACTTGTCGTAGTGGGCCTCGTCCTTGACCAGCGTCAGGCGCGACAGGTAATAGAAGTCGTCCATCGACGCCGTGCTGACCTGGCGCTGCATGGCTTCGAGCAAGGTCAGGAACTCCTTGATCGTCACCGGGATCCTGGCGTCCTTGAGGGTAAAGAAGAAATCGATCAGCATGTCAGCGCGTCCCGTGCAGGGCCAGCTTGTAGCGCAGCTGCGCCTTGATCTCCGGCCATTCGCCGGCGGCGATGCTGTACATGACGGTGTCGCGCACGGTGCCGTCGCGGCGCAGCGCGTGGTGGCGCAGCACGCCATCCTTCTTCGCGCCCAGCCGTTCGATGGCGGCCTGCGAGGCGAAGTTGAAATTGTCGGTGCGCAGGCCGAGCAGGGCCGCGCCCAGCGTCTCGAAGGCGTGGGTCATCAGCAGCAGCTTGCAGGTGGTGTTGACGTGGCTGCGCTGGTGGCTCTTGCCATACCAGGTATAACCGATCTCCAGCCGGGCGATGGTGGGCACGATGTCGTGGTAGCTGGTGGTGCCCAGCACCGTGCCGCTGGCGGCATCGACCACGGCGAAGGCCAGCCGGCCGGGGCGCATTTCCAGCGCGGTGGCGATGTAGGCGTCGACCTGTTCCGGCTCGGGCACCGAGGTCACGCGCAGCGTCCACAGCTCGCCGTCGCGGGCGGCCGCGCGCAAGCCGTCGGCGTGCTGCGGGCCCAGCGGTTCGAGGCGGACGCCGTGCAGTTCCAGCGTGACCGGGGCGATCGGGGCGGCGGGGTGGGCGAGCTGGTTCATCAGCGGTTGGTCCGGTTCATATACACCAGGCGCTCGAACAGGTGCACGTCCTGCTCGTTCTTCAGCAGCGCGCCGTGCAGCGGCGGCACCACCGCCTTGGCGTCCTTGCTGCGCAGCGCTTCCGGCGGCAAGTCCTCGGCCATCAGCAGCTTGAGCCAGTCGAGGAATTCCGAGGTCGACGGCTTCTTCTTCAGGCCCGGCACGTCGCGCACCTCGTAGAAGGTTTGCAGCGCCTGCGCCAGCAATTCCTTTTTCAGGTTCGGGTAGTGCACGGCGACGATCTGTTCCATCGTGTCGCGGTCGGGGAATTTAATGTAGTGGAAGAAGCAGCGGCGCAGGAAGGCGTCCGGCAGCTCTTTCTCGTTGTTGGAGGTGATGATGACCAGCGGGCGGTGCTTGGCCTGCACCATTTCGCGCGTCTCGTAGACATAGAATTCCATGCGGTCGAGCTCGCGCAGCAGGTCGTTGGGGAACTCGATGTCGGCCTTGTCGATCTCGTCGATCAGCAGCACCACCGGCTCCGGCGCGGTGAAGGCTTGCCACAGCACGCCCTTGACGATGTAGTTGTGGATGTCGCGCACGCGCTCGTCGCCGAGCTGGGAGTCGCGCAAACGCGACACTGCGTCGTATTCATACAAACCTTGTTGCGCCTTGGTGGTGGACTTGATGTGCCACTGCATCAGCGGCATGTTGAGCGCGGCGGCCACTTCCTCGGCCAGCATGGTCTTGCCGGTGCCCGGCTCGCCCTTGATCAGCAGCGGCCGTTGCAGCGTCAAAGCCGCATTCACGGCCAGTTTCAGGTCATGCGTCGCGACATACTGGTCGGAGCCTTCAAAGCGGGGTGTGGCGTGCATATGGTGCAATCTCGAAAAGATGGGGATAAGCGCCAGTATAGGGGAGAACGCTAGAGGAGGTGCTCGGGTCGGCGGCCTGGACAGTGTGTTGTTCTGGCAATGATTGTGTGTAGCCTTGGCTATATTCTTGAGTTAGAATCGCAGGCTGATAGTGCAAAAGTCAAGTTTTGCATCCGCGGTAGTATCCGATTACTTACCTAGCAAACGCCATGAAAAAAATCACCGCACTCCTCGTGCTCGCAGGCATCGCGCAAATCGCCCCGGCGGCGGACGTCGTGGGCAACGCCCAGAACGCCAAAGCCAAGATTGAAATGTGTATCGGTTGTCACGGGATCCCCGGCTACAAAGCCACCTTCCCGGAAGTGTTCCAGGTGCCGATGATCGGCGGCCAATCTGCCAAGTACATCGAGAGTGCGCTGAAGGCGTATCAAAAAGGCGATCGCAAACATCCGTCGATGAAGGGCATCGCCAGCAGCCTGTCGGACCAGGATATCGCCGATGTCGCCGCGTTCTACGCGCAGCAGACCGTCACCGCCACCGCTGCGAAATGAGGACAGCCCCCATGAAAAAACTGATCACCGCGTTGTGCTTCGCCGCCGTATCGAGCTCCGCCCTGGCAGGCGGCAATGTCGACGCCGGCAAGGCGCTGGCCGACAAGTACAGCTGCTTCGCTTGCCACGGCAAGGATTTCAACACCCCGATCGATCCGAGCTATCCGAAGCTGGCGGGCCAGCACAAGGATTACCTGGAACACGCGCTGACCGCCTACAAGCGCGGCGACGGCGCCAACGGCCGCAACAATGCGATCATGACCGGCCAGGTCAAGCCGCTGAGCAACCAGGACATCAAGGATCTGGCGGCCTACCTGCACAGCCTGCCGGGCACGCTGGCGGTGCACCGCTAAGCCGCAACACAGCGAATAAAAAAGCCACCGGCACTGGGCGCGATCTTGAGCGCGTCCAGGCCGGTGGCTTTTTTTATGGCAGAGGCCGTGTCCGAATGTCAGACTTGACCCCCGCTGTTACAGGCGGCGCTTGATCGCTTCGATGTAGGCGTCGCCGTCTGGCGGTGTGCCGTTGCGCTGGGCGGTCCAGATCATCTCGCCCAGGCACTCCATGATTTCATGCTGCGCCGCGTGGGCGTCGTCGAGCTTGAGCGTGAGCGCGGTGGCGGCGTCGCGGATGCCGCGCGGCTGGTCGATCGAGATCTGCTCGTCGATCGACAGGTGCATCGACAGGTGCAAAAACGGATTGGCCTGGGCGCCGTCGACCGAGTAGTCGCGCGCCAGCGCGCTGTCGACATCGCTGAGCACGTCGTGGTATTCGGGATGGTGGCGCACCCAGTCGGCCGCCATGGCTTCAAGCGGAGTCAGGATTTCATGGTCGCGCTGCTTGCGGAAGGTCTCGCAAAAGAAGCGGCGCACGTCGTCGGAAGATGGATTAAACATGGCGCCATTATACCGCTAGGGCGCCAGGCAAAAAAAAGCCCCATCGGCACTGGGCGCGCTCTTGAGCGCGTTCAGGCTGATGGGGGCTTTTTTCACCCGCTTTTCTTTTGCGGCTCGGGCGGCGCCTCGGCTGCGGCTGCTGCCGCAGGCGCTTCGGTGCCGCAGGTCGAACCCGGCGGTTCCGGATTCGGCCGTGGCGGATGCGGCTGGCGCAGATAGCGCGAACCGTGATGCCGGCGGTCGTGGCCGTTGGCCGGCCAGGTCAGGAAGCGCGACAGCTCCTGCAAGGCGCGCTGATAAACCTCGCGCTTGAACTCGATCACCACGTCCAGCGGCACCCAGTAATCATGCCAGCGCCAGGCGTCGAATTCCGGATGGTCGGTCAGGCGCAGGTTGACGTCGTTGTCGCGCGCGCACATCCGCAGCAGGAACCAAATCTGCTTCTGGCCACGATAGTGGCCGCGAATTTCGCGCTTGATGAAGTGGTCGGGCACCTCGTAGCGCAGCCAATCGCGCGTGCGGCCGACGATTTTGACGTGCTCTGCCCGTAATCCGATCTCTTCTTCCAGCTCCCGATACATCGCCTGTTCCGGCGTTTCTCCGTACTTGATGCCGCCTTGCGGAAATTGCCAAGAGTGCTCGCGCACCCGCTTGCCCCACCACACCTCGTTCTGGGCGTTTAGCAGGATGATGCCGACGTTGGGTCGAAACCCTTCACGATCGAGCATTTTGCACCTCAAACTTTCTGCGACCTAGCTCCCTGCTTATATTTTTGCCCACAAAACCGCGCTCCGGCTGGGTTTTCGGGGTACGAAAACGGCCGGAGAGGCATCAATTGAACGCATTTGTATAAAGTATGGACGCATCAGCCAGCTAATCCTTTAAAATTAGGTTGATTATAACTCTCTCTTTTTAAAAAGAATTCACCGTATGCGCGCCTCACGATTTTTTATTTCCACGCTTAAAGAAGCGCCTTCCGACGCCGAGATCGTCAGCCATCAGTTGATGATGCGCGCCGGCATGATCAAACGCCTCGGTTCGGGCATTTATACCTACATGCCGATGGGTCTGCGTGTCATCCGCAAAGTCGAGGCCATCGTCCGCGAAGAGATGAACAAGGCCGCCGCCATTGAGCTGCTGATGCCTTTGGTGCAGCCGGCCGAGCTCTGGCAGGAGACCGGACGCTGGGACAAGATGGGCGCGGAGCTGATGCGCGTGAAGGATAGACACGGCCGCGATTTCGCGATCCAGCCGACGTCGGAAGAAGTGATTACCGATGTAGTGCGTTCGGAAATTAAATCCTACCGTCAGCTTCCGTTGAATTTTTACCACATTCAGACCAAGTTCCGCGACGAGCGCCGTCCGCGTTTCGGCCTGATGCGCGGCCGCGAGTTCACCATGAAGGACGCGTACTCCTTCGACCGCGACCTGGCCGGCATGCAGGCTTCGTACAAAATCATGTTTGACGCCTACGTCGCCATCTTCACCCGCTTCGGCCTGAAGTTCCGCGCGGTGGCGGCCGACAATGGCGCCATCGGCGGCACCGGTTCGCACGAATTCCACGTCATCGCCAGCACCGGCGAGGACGCCATCGTGTATTGCGACACCTCGGATTACGCCGCCAATATGGAAGCGGCCGAGGCGCTGCCGCTGGCGGCAAGCCGTCCGGCCGCCGCGCAGGCGCTGACCAAGACTTCGACCCCGAACGCCACCAAGTGCGAAGCGGTGGCCGAGCTGCTCAAGCTGGAGCTGTCGCAGACCGTCAAAACCATCGCGCTGACGGTGGAAACCGAGACCGACGGCAAAGTAGCTAAACAGTATTTCATGCTGCTGCTGCGCGGCGACCATGAGCTGAACGAAGTCAAGGTCGGCAAGGTCGCCGGCCTGGCCGCGCACCGCTTCTCGACCGAAGCCGAGATCCTGGAAGTGTATGGCTGCGTGCCTGGCTACCTGGGTCCGATCGGCACCAAGGCGCCGGTCACCGTGGTGGCCGACCGCACGGTCGCCAACATGGCGGACTTCGTCTGCGGCGCCAACGACGCCGGCTTCCACTACACCGGCGCCAACTGGGGCCGCGACATGGCCGAGCCGACCATCGTGGCCGACCTGCGCAACGTGGTGGCGGGCGACGCCTCGCCGGACGGCAAGGGCGTGCTGGCGATCGAGCGCGGCATCGAAGTCGGCCACGTGTTCCAGCTGGGCACCGCGTATTCGGAATCGATGAAGGCCACCTTCCTCGACGAGAACGGCAAGCCTGCGCCGTTGCAGATGGGCTGCTACGGCATCGGCGTGACCCGCATCCTGGGCGCGGCGATCGAGCAGAACTTCGACGACAAGGGCATCATCTGGCCGACCTCGCTGGCGCCGTTCGAACTGGTGCTGTGCCCGATGGGCATGGACCGCAGCGAAGCGGTCAAGGAAGCGACCGAGCAGCTGTACGCCGACGCGCAGGCGGCCGGCATCGACGTCATCCTCGACGACCGTGGCCTGCGTCCGGGCGGCATGTTCGCCGACTGGGAGCTGATCGGCGTGCCGCACCGCGTGGTGATCGGCGACCGTGGCCTGAAGGAAGGCAACCTGGAATACCAGGGCCGCCGCGACACCGAAGCGACCGCCGTGCCGGTGGCCGACATCGTCAGCTTCATCAAAGGCAAAATGGCGGCGTGATCGTGACACGCCGTCATTCCCGCGCAAGCGGGAATCCATGCTTCGCTACTGCGGACAGGTTCTATGGGTTCCCGCGTGCGCGGGAACGACTGGCGGCGCTGGCGCTGGCATTGTGCCTGGCGTCGGTCGCCCATGCCGGCAACCAGAAGGAAGAAGCGCTGGCCGATTCGGTTCGGCTGGCGCTGGCCAACGCCATCAAGGATGCGACCCCGCCGCAGCCGACTTTCCGCACCGACGCCGAACGTTTGCGCTACCAGGGCTGGCTGGCGCAGGTGTCGTTGCGCCTGAAGCGCAAGCTGCCCGACGAGCAGACCCGCAACGAATTCCTCGCCACCGTCTGGTACGAAGCGCGCCGCGCCGGCCTGGAGCCGGGCATGGTGCTGGGGCTGATCCAGGTCGAATCGGCGTATCGCAAGTACGCGGTGTCGATCGTGGGCGCGCGCGGGTACATGCAGGTGATGCCGTTCTGGACCAATGTGATCGGCGACCGCAACCGCAGTGCGCTGTTCAATATGCAGACCAATCTGCGCTACGGCTGCGCCATCCTGCGCATGTATATCGACATGGAGTCGGGCAACCTCTACCTGGCGCTGGGCCGCTACAACGGCAGCCGCGGCAAGCCGGAATATCCGAACGCCGTGCTGTCGGCCTGGAACAACTGGAAGGTGCAATAAAAAATGCCGTCAACGCGTTGGCGGTGACGGCATCCCGGCGCGGCTGTACTGGCCGCTGCGCTTATTTCAGGTGGTCGGAAATGAGCTTGGTCATTTCGAACATGGATACTTGGGCTTTGCCGCCGAATACAGCTTTCAGCTTGTCGTCGGCATTGATCATGCGGCGGTTGGCCGGATCTTGCAGGTCGAGCTTCTTGATGTAATCCCAGACTTTTTTGGTGACTTCGGTGCGAGGCAGCGGGGTCGCGCCAACTACGGCGGCCAAGGTGGCCGATGGCGTCATCGCTTTCATGAAGGCGGCGTTCGGTTTGCGCGGTGCGGCCGGTGCGGCTGCTTTTTTCACTGCTGGCTTGGCTGCTGCTTTTGCGGGTGCTGCCTTTTTTACGGCTGCCGGTTTCGCGGCAGCTTTCTTAGCTGGTGCTGCTGCTGGGGTTTTTTTGGCTGTTGCCATCTTCGAGCCTCCTTAACGAACACATGGAAAATTGCGCAATTGATCGCACCGGCTAATATTGGTGGTGATTTACCGAGTATGCAAGTGTTTTTCGCGTTTTTTCCCGGAAACACCACGTAAACACGGGCTTTCCCGGGGCTACGCGCCGTCAAGGCGCGCTTTCCCTGTGTCCGGCGGGCTTTTCCCCGGCTTAGCGCATGCCCGGCATCATGCCCTTCATCGAGCGCATCATCTTCATCATGCCGCCGCCGGACAGCTTTTTCATCATGGTCTGCATCTGCTCGAACTGGGTCAGCATGCGGTTCACTTCCTGCACCTGCACGCCGGCGCCGGCCGCAATGCGGCGCTTGCGGGTGGCCTTGATCAGCTCCGGCTTGGCGCGTTCCTGCGGCGTCATCGAGTCGATGATGCCGACCATGCGCCGCACCTGCTTGTCGGCCTGGTCCATGTTGGCGCCGCCGGCCGCTTGCTGGAACTGCGCCGGCAACTTGTCCACCAGGCTGGCCATGCCGCCCATTTTCTTCATCTGGCCCAGCTGGGCCTTGAAGTCGTTCATGTCGAACTTGCCGCCCGACTTGACCTTGGCCGCCAGCTCGGCCGCGGCCTTGCTGTCGACGCCTTTGCGCGCCTCTTCCACCAGCGCCATGATGTCGCCCATGCCCAGCACGCGGTTGGCCATGCGCTGCGGGTCGAACGCTTCCAGGCCGTCCAGCTTCTCGGACACGCCGGCAAACTTGATCGGCTTGCCGGTGATGTGGCGCACCGACAGCGCGGCGCCGCCGCGCGAATCGCCGTCCAGCTTGGTCAGCACGATGCCGGTCAGCGGCAGCGCATCGTTGAAGGCCTTGGCGGTGTTGATCGCATCCTGGCCCAGCATGGCGTCGACCACGAACAGGGTTTCGATCGGCTTGACCGCCGCGTGCACGGCGGCGATCTCTTTCATCATCTCTTCATCGATGCCCAGACGGCCGGCGGTGTCGATGATCAGCACGTCGTGGTAATGCTTCTTGGCCCAGTCCAGCGCGGCCAGCGCGATGTCGACCGGCTTGTCCTGCGCGGTGGACGGGAAGAAGTCGGCGCCGACCTGGCCGGTCACCGATTGCAGCTGGGCGATCGCGGCGGGACGATAGACGTCGGCCGACACGGTCAGCACTTTCTTTTTCTTTTCTTCCTTCAGGTACTTGGCCAGCTTGCCGACGGTGGTGGTTTTACCCACACCCTGCAGACCGGCCATCAGGATGATGGCGGGCGGCTGCTGGGCAAAGCTCAGCTGCGCCGCTTCCGGGCCGAGGTCGGCGCCCATGATGGCGGCCAGCTCGCGCTGCACCACGCCGACCAGGGCCTGGCCCGGCGTCAGCGAGGAAATCACTTCTTCGCCCAGGGCCTTTTCCTTGACCTTGGCGATGAATTCGCGCACGGCGGGCAGGGCGACGTCGGCCTCCAGCAGCGCCAGGCGCACTTCGCGCAGCATTTCGGCGGTGTTGGCTTCGGTCAGGCGGGCCTCGCCGCGCATGGTTTTAACGACCTTGGCAAGGCGTTGGGTAAGATTGTCTAGCATGATGAACCCGGAATGAACAGTGGCCGTCATTTTACCCCATCGGGCAGGCCGCGGGCGCGGAGAGCCTGTTATCATTTAATGCATGAACAGAGCGCGCATCTTCCTGGCGGCCATGCCGGCGCTGGCCGGTCCGGCCGGGGCGGCCAATGTCGCCATGGCCTTCGGCGACAATCTGCCGCCGTTTATCCTGGTCAAAGAGGACGCCGGCATCGAGGTCGAGCTGGTGCGCGAGGCGCTGGCCTACCGCGGCCATGTGCTGCAGGCGCGCTACCTGCCGATGGGCCGCATCCCGGCCAGCTTCAAGACGCGCGCGGTGGACGCCATCATGATGGATGTCGGCGAGGACATGACGCCGCACGGCGGCTACTACGGCACGCCGCCGGTCATCTACGACAATGTGTTTTACACGCTCAAGCGCAGCAAGCTGGTGATACGCCGGCCGGAGGATTTGCAGGGCCACACGGTGATTTCCTTCGTCGGCGCGGCCGCGCGCTACCCGGTGTGGCTGCAGCCGCTGACGCGCGGCCACGACTATGTCGAAAGCAATCACCAGGAGTCGCAGCCGCTGCTGCTGGCGCTGGGCCGCTACGAGATCGTGCTGAGCGACCGCAGCATCTTCCAGTACTACACCCGCATGCAGCGCAAGCGCGAGCCGGGTTTCGTGATGCCGCCGGTGGACGAGCACAGCTTCATCCGCGCCGACGCCGGCGACTACCGGCCGGTGTTCCGCAGCGCCGCCATCCGCGACGACTTCAACGCCGGCCTGGCGCATCTGCACAAAAGCGGCCGCTACCGCGCCATCTACGACAAATACCTGAAGGACTGAGCCGCAGGCGCCATGCCTGCGGCGGCGCCGTTACGGCAGCACCAGGCGCAGCAGGGCGCCGCCGGCCGAGACCGCGAAACTGTGCGGCCCGGTCGGCACGATGCTGGTTGGACGGTCCAGCCGCGCCGGCAGCGCGCCCAGCACCGTGCCCTGGGCCGGCAGGCCGGCCACACCGGCCGCCACGCTGCGGCTGCCGTCGGCCGCCGTGCGCCAGATCACGCCCTGCGCCGGATCGGCGCTGTAGAGATAGCCGTCCGGCGCCGCCAGCACGCTGCGCGGGATCGCCGCGATGGTGCTGACCACGCCCTGCGGCGTGATCTTGCGGTAGGCCGCCGCCGCGCCGGTGGCGTCGCGGTCGGTCGCATACAGATTGCCGTCGGCGTCGACACCGTTGAGCTGCGGCCAGGCGAAGCGGGCCGCCGCGCCGGCGCCGTCGACGCTGACAGGCGCGTCCTGGCCGAAGCTGTCGATGGCGCCTGCCACCAGTTGCAGCTTGCCGGCCACCACGCGGTAGATCACGCCCTGCGACGTCGGCTTCATGTTCCGACCCAGCAGCGTGACATACACGGTGCCGTCGCGCGCCAGCGCCACGCCGCCGGCGCGGGCAGCGAAGGGATTGTCGCCGGTCGCCAGCGTGCTGACCGCGCCGGACGGCGTGGTCTTGCGGACGATGATGTGGCTGTACATATATGGCAGCGGTTGCGGATCGTCCGCGCCGTCGACCGAATACACATTGCCGGCGCTGTCGGCGGCCAGACCGCCCGGCAGATAGTAGCGCGCCGCGCCGCCCTGGCCGTCGATGCTGCGGGCCTCGGTGTCGTCGTGCAGCCCGGCCAGCGCCACCACCTTGCCGCCGCTGATGCGGTTGACGATGCTCTGGTAGGACAGCAGCAGGCTGCCGTCGGCTGCCACCCGCAACTGGCCGGGCAGGTCGTTATTCTGGTGCATATAGTTGCCGAGGGAGCCGCCGTGATAGATGGTGCTGATGGCGCCGCCGCTGATCTTGCGCACGCGGTAGCCGCTGCCGCCGGCGAACTGGTCATTGTCGAGCAGCAGCAGATTGTCGTCGGCATCGAGCACCAGGCTGCCGGGGGCGGTAACGCCGGCGGTGGCGACCGGGCCGTCCGCGTAGGCCTTCGCATTCAAGGCGATCACCGTGCTGACGACGCCGGCCGGCGTGCGGCGGTAGATGCTGGTGTTCCCCTGGCTGGCATACAACACGGTGGTGTAGTAATAGATATTGCCATGACGGTCCACCAGATAATCCATGGGCACCGCCGGGTCGCCCGGCAGCGTCAGGCCCGGCACGGTCTGCACGCCGCCGTCCGCGCCCAGCTTGCCCAGCGCGGTGGCAGTGGCCACGTAGACCGTGCCGCTGTCGTCGCAGAAGAGGCGGCGCGCGGTGGTGTAGGCCGCCGGCAGCGTGGCGACGGTGGCGATGCCGCCATCCCTGGCCAGCGTGCGCACATAGCTGGCCTGGGCGCCGCTGTCGAGCAGGTACAGCTTGCCGTTGCCGCAGGCCGCCAGCGCGCTGACGCTTTCCACCCGTGCGCGGCTGCGGTCGCCGTCGGCGTGGCCGTTGACGGCCGCCGTCAGCGTGCTGACGCTGCCATCCTTGGCCAGCAGGCGCACCGCGCTGGGAGCGCCGGGGCGGCTGTCGGCCACATAGGTATTGCCGTCGCTATCGACCGCCATGTCGGCGACCAGGTCGAAGCGGGCGTCGGCGCCCTGGCCGTCCAGCATGAAGTGGCCGCCGATGGTGCCGGCCGTCAGCGTCAGGCCGGCCAGCGCCGGATCGGGGGCCAGGTTCAGCGGCAGGCTCTGGCTCAGGGTGCCGGAGGTGGCGGTGATCGTCACCTGACTGGCGGCATTGATGCGCGCCGGCGGCAGGTAGTTGACGCTGTTGCCGCTGGCGGCGGACAGGCTGCCGGCGCTGCCGGGCGCCAGCGTCCAGCTGACGGCGCCGGCGCCGTTGAGCGTCGCGCTCAGTGCAACCGGCACGCCGGCGGCCACCTGGGCCGGCGGGGCGCTCAAGGTCAGTGTGGTCGCGGTCGGCGTCACCGGCGTCGTCGGATCGGTGCCCGGTATGCCAGGCGTGACTGGGTTAGGTGGCGGATTAGTGGCTGCGGTCGGTGACGAGGAGCCGCCGCCGCCGCAGGCGGTCAGCGTCAAAGCCAGCGCGACGGCGGCACAATGGGCGGAGGTGCGGAAGGTGGAATTCAAGCGTGGCTTTCGAAAATTGGAATAATTATTTATACAATATTGCCATCTTATTATCTCATTTCGATGCCAGGGAAAAATGCGCGCATTGTCACCAAGCGCAGCCAAAAATCAGTTTCCCATTGACAACGTTGTTTAATATTGGCATCGTTAATGCTTTGCTAATATCAAGGGCATCGTATGGAACAAGAACAACGCGTGCGGTTTCACGCCACCGGCGGCGAGTACTTCCGCATCTGGATCGTCAACCTGCTGCTGACCATCGTCACGCTGGGCATCTATTCGGCCTGGGCCAAGGTGCGGCGCAACCAGTACTTCTATTCCAGCACCGAGCTGGCCGGCAGCACCTTCGAATACCACGGCAATCCGGTCGCCATCCTCAAGGGCCGCATCGTCGCCGCCGTGATCTTCGGCATCTACATCGCCGCGGCCTCGCCGTGGTTCATCTGGAAGAGCTTGCAGTTCCGCCTGCATAACACCAGCTACCGCGGCATCCGTTTCCGCTTCGTCGGCGACGTGCACGACGCCTACACCAACTACATGGTGCGGCCGCTGCTGAACGTCGTCAGCTTCGGCCTGGCCACGCCTTTCATCCACCAGCGCGCCAAGGCTTGGCAGCACAACGAAAGCCGCTACGGCAAGGCGCGCTTCTCCTTCGACGGCAGCGTCGCCGATTTTTATAAACTATATGGCTGCTTGTTTGTGATCGGTGGCGCCGGCGTGGTGGCGCTGTTCCAGCTGATGATCCGGAACACGCCGGCGCCGGCCAGCAGCGCCCAGGCGATCGGTGAAACCAGCTTGTTCCTGCTGGCTTTCTACGGCTGGGCCTTTGTGGTTTATCCGCTGTTCATGAACATGCTGCAAAAGCTGATCTGGAACCACACCAGCCTGGAGCAGCATCGCTTCCATTCCGACATGCGCTGGGGCCGTCTGGCCTTCATCACCTTCACCAACTACCTGGCCGTGATCTGCACGCTGGGCCTGTTCCTGCCGTTCGCGCGCGTGCGGGCGATGCGCTACCGCCTGGAGTCGATGTCGCTGCTGGTCGATGGCAGCCTGGACGACATCACCGCCGTGCAGGACGGCGAAGTCGGCGCGACCGGCGAAGGCATGGCCGAGTTCATGGACTACGACCTGTCGCTATGAGCGAAACGCTGAGCGAGGCGCAGCAGCCCGTGCCGCCGGTGGCCGCGCGCTACTTCGACGGCCAGACGTCGCGCCTGCACCGCGTCACGCTGACGGTGGCCGGCGGCGTCGCCCGCCTCGCAGGCGACGCCGAACGCGAGGCGCCGCTGGCCGAGCTGCGCGTCTCCGAGCGCAGCCGCCACGCGGCGCGCAAGGTGACGTTCGCCGACGGCGCCTACATGGAAATCGACGACCTGGCCGGCTTCGAGCAATTGCTGCGGCAAACCGGCCACCGCGACAGTCCGGTGGTGCGCTTGCAGCACAGCTGGCGCGGCGTGCTGGTCGCGGCCGTCGGCACGGTGGCGCTGCTGGCGCTGGGCTACTTATATTTTCTGCCGGCCGCCGCCGGCTGGATCGCCGCCGCGCTGCCGCTGTCGGTCGAACGCCAGCTGGGGCAGGGCGTGCTGGCCGCGCTCGACCGCCAGATGTTCGCGCCGTCGACGCTGGCGCCGGCCCGCCAGCAACAATTGCGGCGCCGCTTTGCCGCGTTGGCGCCGCCGCCGTCGGACGGCCCGGCGCCCACCTGGCAACTGCTGTTCCGTAGCAGCCTCGTCGGCCCGAACGCCTTCGCGCTGCCGTCCGGCGACATCGTCATGACGGACCAGCTGGTCGCGCTGCTGCAGGACGACGAAGCCGTGATGGGCGTGCTGGCGCACGAGCTGGGCCATTTGCAGCGGCGCCATATGACGCGCCGCATCATCCAGAGTTCGGCCGTGACGGCCACCACCTCGCTGGTGTTCGGCGACATCTCCGCCGTGCTGAGCACGCTGCCGGCGCTGGCGCTGGACATGAAATACTCGCGCGACGCCGAGCAGGAAGCCGACGATTACGCGGCCGCCATGCTGCGCCACAACGGCATCGCGCTCGACCATCTGGCGGCGGTGTTCGCCAAGCTGGACAAGCTGGACGGCGGCAAGCTGCCGCCCTATTTCTCCAGCCATCCGCCGAGCGCCGAACGGCAGGCCCGGCTGCGCACTCGGCCATGATTGTCCCCGTGATTGAGCGATAGGCAAGCGCTCTCCAGCTTGGTATGATCTGCACTGAAAAAAGTGGTACCACACTCGACAGGAGAGACGGATGAAACTGAACGCTATCGCCAGGACCTTGACCATCGCCGCCATGCTGGCCGCCGGCGCCACGCAGGCGCAAGAGGTGGTCCGCCTGGGCAATCTGAAGTTCGCCCACTATGGCGCCGTCTCCTACATCAAGGAGATCGCGCCCAAGTGCGGCATCAAGGTCGAGGAGCGGGTGTTCGCCAAAGGGCTGGACGTCATGCAGGGCATCATCGCCGGTGAGCTCGATGTCGGCACGACGGCGTCGGAAGCGGCGATCTCCGGCCGCGCCAGCGGCGCGCCCATCTTCGTGGTGGCCGGTTTCGCCAAGGGCGGCGCGCGCCTGGTCGGCCGCAGCGAGCTGAAACTGAAAAGCGTCAAGGATTTGAAGGGCAAGAAAGTCGGCGTCACGCGCGGCGGCATCCAGGAAGTGCTGCTGCTGGCCGAGCTGCAGCAGGCCGGCCTGAGCGCGTCGGACCAGCCGGGCAAGGATGTGCAGCTGATCTACCTGGCCTACGCCGATCTGAACCAGGCGCTGCTGGGCAAGAACATCGACGCCATGATGAACTCCGAACCGCAATCGTCGCAATCGATCAACAAGGGTTATGGCAACGAGATCCTCAAGCCCTACGACACCCCGATCGGCGAGCCGATCCGCACGATGGTGATGACCGAGAAGTTCTACAAGGAGAAGCGTCCGCTGGCCGAGAAGTTCATGCGCTGCTTCGTCGAAGCGACCAAGACTTTCATCGAACAACCGGCCGTGGCCGAGAAGTATGTGCGCGAGACCGTGTTCAAGGGCCAGATCACCAAGGACGATTTCGATGACGCCATCGGCAATTCGCCGTATTCCTACGACATCACGCCCGAGCACATCCAGATCACCACCGACGTCATGTTCAAGACCGGCGTCGGCCGCATGAGCAAACCGCCGGCCGCCAAGGAATGGGTCAAGACCGATCTGCTGGACGGCGCCAAGAAAAGCCTGGGCGTCAAGTAAATGGCCAAGTTCAAGCTGAAGGAGGCCGGCGTCGGCCTGATCGTGCCGGTGCTGGTGATCGGTTTTTGGCAGGTGGTGTCGATGAAGGGCTGGGCCAATCCGCAGATGCTGCCGTCGCCGCTGGCGGTGCTGGAACGCTGGATCGCCTATCTGCTGCCGATCCAGCCGTACAGCCCGGAGCAGGGTAGCTGGCTGATGTGGGCCGTGTCGGGCGAGCTGATCGTCGACGCCCTCGGCAGCCTGTACCGCGTGGTGGTCGGCTTCGCCATCGGCGCCGCGCTGGCGCTGCCGCTGGGCCTGGTGATGGGCGCCAGCCAGACCGTGTACGCCTGGCTCAATCCGCTGATGCAGCTGCTGCGGCCGATTCCGCCGATCGCCTACATCCCGCTGTCGATTTTGTGGTTCGGCCTGGGCAATCCGCCGGCCATCTTTTTGATCGTGCTGGGCGCCTTCTTCCCGGTGCTGATGAACACCATCGCCGGCGTGCGCCAGGTCGACAGCATCTACCTGCGCGCGGCGCGCAACCTGGGCGCCAGCGGCAGCACCATGTTCCTGCGGGTGATCCTGCCGGCCGCCGTGCCGTACATCCTGTCGGGCGTGCGGATCGGCATCGGCACCGCCTTCATCGTGGTGATCGTGTCCGAGATGATCGCGGTGAACAACGGCCTGGGCTTCCGCATCCTGGAGGCGCGCGAGTACTTCTGGTCGGACAAGATCATGGCCGGCATGATTACCATCGGCCTGATCGGCCTGATCATCGACACCGCCGTCAACAAACTGAACAACCATCTGCTGCGCTGGCACCGCGGCCTGGAGAACTGATGATGAGTGTTGCAAACCCGCCCCACATCGTCGTCGCCAATGTCAGCAAGGTGTTCCAGACCGCCGAGCGCCAGCTGGTGGCGCTCAAGAATATCGACCTGGAGATCCCGCAGGGCCAGTTCGTCTGCCTGCTCGGGCCTTCGGGCTGCGGCAAGTCCACGCTGCTGAACGCCATCGCCGGCTTCGCGCCGCCGAGCTCCGGCCGCATCCTCGCCGACGGCAGGGAAGTGACGGCGCCCGGGCCCGAGCGCGGCATGGTGTTCCAGGAATACGCGCTGTTCCCGTGGATGACGGTGGCCGACAACGTCGCCTTCGGCCTGGAGATCAAGGGCATGGCCAAGGCCGAGATCAACGCCATCGTCGACAAGCTGCTGGCCATGCTGTCGCTGACCGACTTCCGCAACCGCTTTCCGAAAGACCTGTCCGGCGGCATGCGCCAGCGGGTCGCCATCGCCCGCGTGCTGGCGCTCGATTCGCCGATCATGCTGATGGACGAACCGTTCGGCGCGCTCGATGCGCTGACCCGCCGCAACCTGCAGGACGAGCTGCTGCGCATCTGGGCCGAGCTGAAGAAGACCATCATCTTCGTCACGCACAGCATCGAAGAGGCGATCTACCTGGCCGACCGCATCGTCGTCATGACTTACCGCCCCGGCACCGTCAAGCGCGACCTGATGGTGGAACTGCCGCGCCTGCGCGATCCGGCCTCCGCCGAGTTCAACGCCCTGAAGCGCGAACTGGGCCAACTGGTGATGGAAGAACAGCAACGCCATCACAACGACGAGCTGCGCATGGCAGCCGTCGACTGAGCGATGGTGTAAACTGAGGGACATGCAGACTCCTTTACTCTTCGCAGCCATCGCGCTGTATCTTATATGTGCCGCGCTGCCGTCGCGCCGCGCCGGGCTGATTTCCGCCCTGACGGCGGCCGCCTGGGTGCTGCACGGCGCCGGCCTGTGGTCGGAAGTGGCCGGCGGCGCCGGCACCATCCGCATCGGTTTCGCCGCCATGCTGTCGTCGGCGCTGTGGGTGTCGGTGGCCGCGTACTGGATAGAGAACCAGAATTTCAGCCTGGACGGCATGCGCCGCCTGGTCATGCCGAACGCCGCGCTGGCGGCGGCGCTGCAGGCCGGCTTCCCCGGCAATGTGATTCCGCTGGAGGGCAAGTCGCCGCTGTTCGGCTGGCATATCGCCATCGCCACGCTGGCCTACAGCACGCTGACGGTGGCCGCCTTCCATGCGGTGCTGATGGCCTTGCAGGAAAAGCGGCTGCACGCCGGCACCGACGCCAAGAGCTTCATGTCCAGCGCGCTGGACCGGCTGCCGGCGCTGCTGACGATGGAGAAGCTGCTGTTCCGCATGATAGGCTTCGGCTTCGCCTTGCTGAGTTTGACGGTGTTGTCGGGGATCGTGTTCTCGGAACAGCTGTTCGGCCAGGCGCTCAAATGGGACCACAAATCGGTGTTCACCATGATGTCGTGGGTGTTGTTTGCCTCGCTGCTGGCGGGCCGCCGCTTCCGTGGCTGGCGCGGCAAGACCGCGCTCAGCTTCACGCTGGCCGGTTTCGCCACCTTGTTGCTGGCCTATGTCGGCAGCCGTTTTGTGTTCGAAGTGGTTTTGCATAAGGGTTGGGCATGAGCCGTATTATCTTTTGGCTGGCGTTGGTTTTCCTGGTGATCTTCGCCATCCGCAGCAAGATCCGCGACGCGCAGAAGCGTCATCAGCAGCAGTTCCGCCAGCCGCCGCAGCAGCCGGACGGCGCGCGTGCCGCCGCCAAATCGGTGGCCGACGCTGAAACCATGTTGCAGTGCGCCCATTGCGGCATCTTCTATCCGGCATCGGAATCCGTGCAGGCGCGCGGCCGCGACTATTGCAGCGCGGCCCACGCCACGCTGCCGGCAGCCTAGGTTCCGGCGTGATCGCGCGCCTGCAGGCTTTATCGGCTGAATCGCGCGCAACCTTCTGGCGCTCGCTGCAAACGCTGAACGCCACGCGGGTGGTGATCGCGCTGGTGCTGCTGGTCTACCTGAGCTTCGACAACCACGGCCTGCGCGCTTCCGGGCCGTATCTCTACCTGCAGATTTGCCTGATCTATCTCGGCCTGGCGATCGCCTTCGCGCTGATGGCGGTCTACTGGCAGCGCCGCTTCCTGCTGCAACTGCTGTCGCAGATCGCCTGCGACCTGGCCGTGATCTCGCTGCTGTATGTGGCCGGCGGCGGCTTGCGCAGCGGCCTGGCCATCCTCTATTTATTCCCGCTGGCCGGTTCGGCCATCCTGGCGCCGCTGCTGCTGTCGCTGTTCTGCGCCTCGCTGGTGGCGCTGTTCATGCTGGCCGAAAGCACCTGGCAGGTGTTCATGATGGAGGGCGAACAGCCTTATTTGCAGGCCGGCTTGTACGGCGCCGCCTTCTTCGCCGCCGTGTTCGTGGTCAACCGCATGGCCGCCAAGTTGATCGGCCAGGAGGAGCTGGCGATACGGCGCGGCGTCGAGATCACCGTGCAGCAGGCGGTGAACCGGCTGGTGATGGCCAACGTCGGCGACGGCATCCTGGTGATCGACGCCGGCGGCCAGGTCTTCGCCGGCAATCCGGCGGCGCAGCAGATGCTGGGCATGATCGGTCCCGAGATGAAGTTCCGGCTGTCGGCCGCCGCCGCGCTGGCGCCGCTGGCGCAAGCCTATGCCGAATGGCGCGACGATGCCACGCGCAGCACCGCCTATGTCACCATCAAGCCCTATGCCGAGGCGGCGCTGCAGGACGTGACGGCCGCGTGGAGCGCGCGCCGCGACCTGGCCGCGCACTTGAAGGTGCGCTTCGCGGCGGTCAATACGGAGGGGCTGGGCACGGAGCGCAGCGTGATCTTTTTGCAGGACGTGACCGGCATCGAAAATCAGGCGCAGCAACTGAAGCTGGCGTCGATGGGGCGGCTCACCGCCAGCATCGCCCACGAGGTGCGCAATCCGCTGTCGGCCATCGGCCACGCCACCTCGTTGCTGGGCGAGGACCTGGACAGCACCGTTCACCTGCGGCTGCTGAAGATCGTCGGCGACAACGTGGCGCGCGTGAATCGCATGGTCGAGGATATCTTGCAGCTGTCGCGCAAGGTGCAGCCGCATAGCGAGCCGCTGGCGCTGGCGGTCTTCCTGGCCGAGCTGAAGGCGGAATTCGTCGAGACCCACGGCCTGCCGCCGGATATCATCGGCACCTCGGCGCCGCCCGGCACGCTGGTGCGCTTCGATGCGCTGCACCTGCGCGAGGTGGTGCTCAACCTGCTCAACAACGCGGTGCGCTACGCCAGCGGCGGGCCGGAATCGATCCGCATGGACCTGCTGAGCGACAAGGCGCGCCGCATGGAACTGCATGTGCAGGACGACGGCCCGGGCATCTCGCCCGAGGTGCGGGCCCACCTGTTTGAGCCGTTTTACACCACATCCAGCAAAGGAACGGGGCTGGGACTGTATCTGGCGCGCGAATTGTGTTTGAATAACGAGGCGCGGCTGGACTACGAATACCGTTTCGACATCAAGGACAGCCCCGATGGCACGCCGCGCTCCAGCGGGCGGTTTGTAATCACCTTCGCCCATCCGGCGCAAAAGTAGAGAGGCTGCTTGATGACTGCTAGAGGTTCCCAACGCGCCCCTCGCGTGCTGGTCGTCGACGATGAAGCCGACCTGCGCGAACTGCTGGAACTGACCCTGCTGAAAATGGGGCTGGACGTCGACAGCGCCGCGACGCTGGCGCAGGCGCGCGGCCTGCTGGCGGCGCCGGAGCATGACTATCAACTGGTGCTGACCGATATGCGCCTGCCGGACGGCCTGGGGCTGGAGCTGGTGCGCGAAGTCAGCGCTGCATATAAGAACACGCCGATCGCGGTGGTGACGGCTTTCGGCAGCGCCGACAACGCCGTCATCGCGCTCAAGGCCGGCGCCTTCGATTACATTTCCAAGCCGGTGGCGCTGGACCAGCTGCGGGTGATGGTGCAGTCGGCGCTGCGGCTGAACGCCGAGCCGCCGGCCGGCCAAGCGCCCGACGCCGCGCAGGCGGCCAGCCGTTTGAAGGGCGAGTCGGCCGTGATCCAGGCGCTGCGCGCGCAGATCGAACGGCTGGCGCGCTCGATGGCGCCGATCGCCATCAACGGCGAATCGGGCAGCGGCAAGGAGCTGGCGGCACGCGAGATCCACGCGCAGAGTTCACGCGCGGGCAAGCCTTTCATCGCGGTCAACTGCGGCGCGATCCCGGAGGCGCTGATGGAGGCGGAGTTCTTCGGCTACCGCAAGGGCGCGTTCACCGGCGCGGCCGATGAGCGGGACGGCTTCTTCCAGGCGGCCAACGGCGGCACGCTGATGCTCGACGAAGTGGCGGACCTGCCGCTGGCGATGCAGGTCAAGCTGCTGCGCGCGATCCAGGAGCGGCGCGTGCGCAAGATCGGCGCCACGGCCGAGGAGCCGGTCGATGTGCGTATTATTAGTGCGACCCACAAGAACCTGGCGCAGTGCGTGGAGCAGGGCAGCTTCCGGCAGGATCTGTTCTACCGCCTGAACGTGATCGAATTGAGCCTGCCGCCGCTGCGCGAACGGCTGGACGACCTGGCCGTGCTGACCGGCGCAATCCTGGAACGGCTGGGCACTTTCGAACACAAGGTGCGGCTGGGCGAGGGCGTGCTCGATGCGCTGCGCGGCTATTCCTTCCCCGGCAATGTGCGCGAGCTGGAAAATATCCTGGAGCGGGCGCTGGCCTTCGCCAACGACGGCGTGATCGAGGTGACGGACCTGGCGCTGAAAGGCGCGCGCATGGTTGAAGCGGTCGTGCCGCTGCCGATGCCGGCGGCGCTGCCCGCAGCCATCAACGAAGCCGCCGCGCCGGAACTGGCCCCGGCGCCTTCGCCGACGCCGGCCGATCCGGCGCCGGCTGCCACCGCC
>NZ_WHUG01000024.1 GCF_009380215.1 Rugamonas aquatica | reverse complement strand
GGCGTGCAGCGCGTTGGCGCGGTCGGCGTGCGCCTCCAGCGTGGCCAGCGCCGCCGTCAGCGCGCGCGGCGACGCGGCGAAGTCGCGCACGGCCAGCGCCACCTCGGCCTCGGCGATCACGCAGCGGGCGCGCGACAGTTCTTCATGCGAGCCGAAACCGCGCGCGGCCCGCCGCAGCAGTTCACGCGCACGGCCATGCTCGCCCAGCTGGGCCATGGCGATGCCGCGCAAGGCCAGCGCGGGCGGATCGTCGCGCAGGGCGACGCGTTTGAGGGCGCCGAGCGCATCGCCGGCAGCAAGGGCGCGCGCGGAGGCGGCGATCAGGGAATCCATGGCGGCAGCGCGCGGAAAGGCGCTACAAGCCCAGCGCCTTGCGGATCTGTGCCGACACGATGGTCCACGACGGCGAGCTGGCCGCCACCTCATCGTAATGGCTGCCGCCGGGCAGCACGATCACCTCGGCGTGGTCGCCGGCCGCGTGGGCGCGGCGCGCATAATCCTGGCCGGCGCGCAGCGGCGAGATGGTATCGAACTCGCCGTGTATCAGCACCGTGCGCACGCCGGTCGGCAGCAGTTCGGCCGGCGACGTGTCGGAGAAAATGTCCGGCCGCGCCGCGCTGGCGGTGCCGGCCAGTTGCGCCATGTCGCGGTCGCAGCTGATCTTGATCAGCGACTGTTCGTTGCGCAGATCGGCCAGTCCGCCCAGGCTGATGACGGTCGGCACCGGCAGCGGATCGGCCACATACAAGGGACTGCTGCGCGGCAGGCGCGCACGCGCCGCCGCCCACTGCGCCAGATGGCCGCCGGCCGAATGCCCGACCAGCACGATGCGCGACAAGTCCAGACGACGCTCCGGCGCCAGCACCCGCAAGCGGTCCAGCGCCGTGGCGACATCGTGGTACATGCCGGGATAACCGCCGCCCTCCTCGTCGAAGCGGCGATACTCGACGTTCCAGACCGCGATGCCCTGCTGCTGCAAGGCCCCTGCCATATTGTGCATCTGCGTGATGCCGCCGAATTCCTTGGTCCAGCAGCCTCCATGGACGATCACCGCCACCGGGAACGGACCGTCGCCGGGCGGCTGGAACAATTCCGCGAACTGCGAAGGCGCCGGGCCGTAAGCCACATGCTGCGTCGGCGCCGGGCCGCTCAGCGCCAGATAATCCTGCAAAGTCATGGGTGCGGCACCCGCCGCTCCCACGTTGCCGGCGACGGCAGCCGCCAGCAGAGTCCTTCCCATTTTGTTCAACATGCGTGCGCTCCCATAGACGATCCCGTCATGCTACACGCAAAAATGAAAACAGGGCCTTGCGGCCCTGTGCTGTACTACGATGAGTGCTCCTCAGTTCAATACTTCTTCTTGAACTTGTCCTTGGCGGCGCCCGGCGCCGGTTTTTTAGGCGGCGTCGATTTGCCGGACTCCGGCGGCATGCGCTCGGCATGGCTGATCTTCAGCTGCGCGCCGCCGACCCACACTTTGCCCAGGTGCTTGA
This sequence comes from Rugamonas aquatica, assembly GCF_009380215.1. GTDB lineage: Bacteria > Pseudomonadota > Gammaproteobacteria > Burkholderiales > Burkholderiaceae_D > Rugamonas > Rugamonas aquatica_B. Next base: position 49,102 of record NZ_WHUG01000024.1, on the reverse strand, counting down.
ACAGCTCGGGCGGCATCCCGTCCGGCAGTTCCAGCATGCTGTAGGTGTCGAAGATTTCGATGCGGCCGATATGCTTGGCTTCCAGGCCCGCCTCGTTGGCGATGGCGCCGACGATGTTGGACGGCGTGGCCGCGTGGTTGCTGCCCACTTCAATGCGGAAGGCGCTCATCGGCAGGGCGATCTTGCCCGGCTTTTCCTTTTTCTTCTTCGGCGCTGCGTCATCCAGCTCGGCCGACTCCACGCGCGCGGCCTTGGCCAGCGGCGACGAAGCCGGTGCGGCGGCCGGCGCGCGCGCCGGTACCGGACGGGCTGCGGCCGGCGCAGGCGCTGCGGCTGGCGCGCTGTCGCCGTTATCGCGGCTGATGCGCAGCTGCTGGCCCGCGACCTTGATGCTGGCCAGATGATCGAGCACGTCGCCGGTCAGGTTGTCCGGCATATCGAGCACGCTGTAGTCGTCGTAGATTTCGATGCGGCCGATGTGCTTGGAGTCGATGCCGCCTTCGTTGGCGATGGCGCCGACGATATTGCCCGGCTTGACGCCGTGCTGGTAGCCCACTTCAATGCGGAAGGTCTGCATGCCGGGATCGGCGGCGCGCACGATGCGTTCCTTTTTCGGGAAACGCTCGCTGCGGTCCGGACGGTCGCCGCCGCGGTCGAAGCGTTCGGCGCGGTCGCCACGGTCGTTGCGTTCGAAGCCGACTTGACGGCCCGGGCGCTCGTCCCAGGTCGCGGCAGCCACCTGATGCTTTTTATCGAGCAGCAGCGGCACATCGCCGCGCGCCATCTTGGCCAGCGCGGCGGCGATCTCGATCGCCGGGATATTCTGTTCGCGCTCGAAGTCCTCGATCAGCGACTGGAACTGTTCCAGCTCGCCCTGGGCCAGGGTTTCGCTGATCTGCGACTTGAACTTGGCGATGCGGACGTCGTTGACGGCCTGGATGGTCGGCAGTTCCAGCATGCCGATCGGCTGGCGGGTGGCGCGTTCGATCGATTTGAGCAGGTTCTTTTCACGCGGGGTGATGAACAGGATCGCCTCGCCGCTGCGGCCTGCGCGGCCGGTGCGGCCGATGCGATGGGTGTAGCTTTCCGGATCGTGCGGCACGTCGTAGTTGACCACGTGGCTGATGCGCTCCACGTCCAGGCCGCGCGCGGCGACGTCGGTCGCCACCAGGATGTCGATCTTGCCGTCCTTGAGCTGCTGGATGGTGCGTTCGCGCTGCGCCTGCTGGATGTCGCCGTTGATGGCGGCGGCCGAGAAGCCGCGCGCTTGCAGCTTCTGCGCCAGTTCCTCGGTACCGAGCTTGGTGCGCGAGAAGATGATCATGCCGTCGAAGTTCTCGGCTTCCAGGATGCGGGTCAGCGCGTCCAGCTTGTGCATGCCGGACACCAGCCAGTAGCGCTGGCGGATGTTTTCATTGGTGCCGGTTTTGGCGGCGACCGTGATTTCCTTCGGATTGCGCAGGTAGGTGTTGGCGATGCGGCGGATGGCCGACGGCATGGTGGCCGAGAACAGCGCGGTCTGGCGCGACTCCGGGGTCTCCTGCAGGATGCGTTCGACGTCGTCGATAAAGCCCATGCGCAGCATCTCGTCGGCTTCGTCCAGCACCAGCGTTTTCAGCTTGGACAGGTCGAGCGAACCCTTGTCCAGGTGATCGATGACGCGGCCCGGGGTGCCGACGACGACGTGCACGCCGCGGCGCAGGGCCGACAGCTGCGGGCCGTAGCTTTGGCCGCCGTAGATCGGCAGCACGTGGAAGCCTGGGATATGCGTAGCGTAGGTCTGGAAAGCTTCGGCGACCTGGATCGCCAGTTCGCGCGTCGGCGCCAGCACCAGCGCCTGCGGCGTGGTCTGTTTGATATCGAGGCGCGACAGGATAGGCAGCGCGAAGGCTGCGGTCTTACCCGTACCTGTTTGCGCCTGGCCCAGGACGTCCTGGTTATCCAGCAGCGACGGGATGGTCGCGGCCTGGATAGGCGAAGGCGACTCGTAACCGACTTCTTTCAGCACTTTAATCAGGGGTGCGCTGAGGTTCAGATCGGTAAAAAGGGTAATGGGGGATGTTGGGGTTTCAGACATGGCGTCACTCACAAGTATGTTCGAATCGCCTAATTGCGAAAGAAATTTGTGCGTAGTTTACTCTCTATCGACACCTTGAGCCGGTTTTTGGGCAAAAACGGTGATTTGCAGTCAAAAGCGCGACGTTCCCTTCAGGATATGTAAAGGGTACTAGCCCCGCCATAGATGTTGCATTCCAAACAAAAAAGACAGGCCTAAGCCTGTCTTTTTCCTTGCGCCGCCCAGGGCGGAGGTCCGGGGCGGCACGTCCTGCGCTAGCGGATGCGGATTACTTGCTGGCCGCTGGAGCCGATGCTGCCGGCGCCGGGGTCGAAGCTGTCGGTGCGCTGGCGGCTTTGGCGGCTTTGACTTTCTTGTGATGCGCCTTCTTGGCCGGTGCGCTGGCTGCAGGTGCCGATGCGGCGGCGGTTGCGGAAGCCGAAGCAACTGGAGCTTGAGCGAATGCGGCGCCTGCGAACAGGGTGGCGATCAGGGTAGCGATTACTTTTTTCATGATGTTATTCCTTGAATTGGTTTATATAGTTTATTTAATTACTTTCTTGCGGCTACTTTGGTGTCTGCTTTGGTGTCTACTTTCGCATCGGCGACTGGCGCTGCGACTTTGGATTCTTTGGCCTTGTGATGGACTTTGGTTTTGCCGGCGGTCTTCGTTTCAGCTTTAGCTTCGGCCTTCACTTCAGGCTTGGCTTCGGCTTTGACTTCGGCGGTTTTTACTTCAGCTTTCGCTTCGGTCTTCACCACGGCTGGCTTGGCGGCTGGTGCGGTGGTGGCGGCGACTGGCGCTTGTGCGAATGCTGCGGTTGCGAACAGGCCGGCGATCAGGGAAGCGATAATTTTGGTCATGATGTATTTCCTCTTTCTAGGTTTCGGCATCGGGACTATCCCGTGTCGCATGAGCAAAAAACGGCGCAGCCTCCCCATCAGTTGACGACCATTACAACCTCTTACCGACTCTTACACTCGCTTACAACTCGCCCTGCGACCAAGCCCGGCACCATGAAATAAAAAATGCCGCCCAGTGTGAACTGGGCGGCATTCCGGCCGAGGCCTTGCTGCGTTCCGCGCTAGCGGATGCGAATTACTTGCTGGCTGCTGGAGCCGATGCAGCCGGCGCCGGGGTCGAAGCTGCCGGTGCGCTGGCGGCTTTAACTGCCTTGGCTTTCTTGTGATGCGCCTTCTTGGCCGGTGCGCTGGCTGCTGGTGCCGATGCGGCTGCCATCGGTGCCGATGCGGCGGCGGTTGCGGAAGCCGATGCGGCTGGAGCTTGAGCGAATGCAGCGCCTGCGAACAGGGTGGCGATCAGGGTAGCGATTACTTTTTTCATGATGTTATTCCTTGAATTGGTTTATATAGTTTATTTAATTACTTGCTTGCGACTACTTTGGTGTCTGCTTTGGTGTCTGCTTTGGTGTCTGCTTTGGTGTCTGCTTTGGTGTCTGCTTTGGTGTCTGCTTTCGCATCGGCGACTGGCGCTGCGACTTTGGATTCTTTGGCCTTGTGATGGGCTTTGGTTTTGCCGGCGGTCTTCGTTTCAGCTTTGGCTTCGGCCTTCACTTCAGGCTTGGCTTCGGCTTTGACTTCGGCGGTTTTTACTTCAGCTTTCGCTTCGGTTTTCACCACGGCCGTCTTGGCGGCTGGAGCGGTGGTGGCGGCGACTGGCGCTTGTGCGAATGCTGCGGTTGCGAACAGGCCGGCGATCAGGGAAGCGATAATTTTGGTCATGATGTATTTCCTCTTTCTAGGTTTCGGCATCGGGACTATCCCGTGTCGCATGAGCAAAAAACGGCGCAGCCTCCCCATCAGTTGACGACCATTACAACCTCTTACCGACTCTTACACTCGCTTACAACTCGCCGAAAACCGACTCAATGCGGCTTCACGTCATCCTTCAGCGCCGCCAGCGCAATGCGCTCCACCAGCCCCGGCGCGATCAGCTTCATCCAGCGCCCCAGCTTGCCCTTGGCCGACATCACTACCTCGCGCCGGCGGGCCTGCATGCCATCGACGATCAGCCGCGCACACTCCTCCACCGTCATCGCCTTGTCCTCTTTCAGGCCGCTGCTGCCCAGCGCCCCGCCGGCCGCGTTGTAGCCGCGATAGCGTATCTGCGTCGCCACCACGCCCGGATACGCGATCGTCACGCTCACCCCGGCCGCCTTCAACTCCGCGCGCAAGGCCTCAAAGAAGCCGCTCATGGCGAACTTGGTGGCGCCGTAGGCCGTACGCCCCGGCACACCGACCAGCCCCGCCAGCGACGACACAGCGACAATGCTGCCGCGCGACTGCTTCAGATAAGGCAGCGCCGCATGCGTGCACCACACGCTGCCCCACAGGTTAATCTTCATCAGCTCCTCATACCAAGCCAGGTCCGCGACCTCCTCGAACAGCGCATGCGCCGAACGCCCGGCGTTGTTAATCAGCGCATCGACGCGACCGAAGCGCGCCACGCAGGCCGCCACCAGCGCCGTGCACTGCGCCTGCTGCGACACATCGGTCGGCACGACCAGTGTCTGCGCGCCCGCCGCCGCACACTGCGCGGCCACCTGCTCCAGCATCGCGGCATTGCGCGCCGCCAGCACCAGCGCCACGCCGCCCCGATGGCTGCGCGCCAGCTGGCGCGCGATCTCGGCGCCGATACCGTCCGAACTCCCGGTGATGATGATGACTTTCATGGCTCTTCCTTATTTTGGCAAGTACAGTAAGATAGCCCGCTTCTGCACCGAATCACACATCACGGAGTAAATATGCGTCTTCAAGCACTAGCAATCGCCGCCGGCCTGGGCCTGGCTTCCCTGCCCGCCGCCGCCCAGCAGGCCCCGGTCGTGACGGAGGCGCCGCTGCGCGCCCACCTGTCCTTCCTGGCCGACGACCTGTTCGAAGGCCGCGGCACGGGCCAGCGCGGCGGCGATCTGGCGGTGCGCTATCTGGAGACGCAGGCCGCCATCATCGGCCTCAAGCCGCTGGCCGGCGGCGGCTACCGCATGCCGGTCAAGATCGAAGGCACACGCCTGCTGGACAAGAGCTTCGTGCGCTTCGACGCCGGCGGCAAGAGCGTCACGCCGAAGAACGGCAGCGAGATCGTGTTCGGCACCGCCAGCGGCAAGGCCTCCGTCACCATCGACGCGCCGCTGGTGTTCGTCGGCTACGGCGCCATCGCGCCGGAAGAAAAATGGGATGACTACAAGGGCATCGACATGAAGGGCAAGGTGCTGGTCATGATGGTCAACGACCCGCAGCCCACCGCCGCCGAGCCTGACCGCTTCGCCGGCAAGGCCTATACCTACTACGGCCGCTGGCTGTACAAGTACGAAGAGGCGGTGCGCCAGGGCGCCGCCGGCGTGCTGCTGATCCACACCACGCCATCCGCCTCCTATCCGTGGAGCGTGCCCGCCAACGGCTTCAGTCACGAGCGCTTCCACCTCGCCGTGGCCGGCAATCCGGTCGAAGGCTGGCTGCAGGAAGACACCGCGCGCGCGCTGTTCGCCGCGGCCGGCTTCGATCTCGACACCCTGCGCGCCCAGGCCGAAACCCGCGAGTTCCGTCCGGTCGACCTGAAGACCCGCGTGCATGCCGAGGTGCACAGCGCCATCCGCCGCATCGAGCAGTTCAACGTGGCCGGCATCGTGCCCGGCGGCGACGCCAAACTGAAGGAACAGGCGGTGGTCTACTCGGCCCACTGGGACCACCTGGGCATGGACGAAGGCGTGCGCCGCGACGACCGCAGCGACCATATCTGGAACGGCGCCATCGACAACGCCTCCGGCGCCGCCGCCCTGCTGGCGATGGCGGCCGAAGCGGTCAAGCATCCGGCCAAGCGCACCCAGGTCTTCCTGTGGCCGGCCGCCGAGGAACAGGGCCTGCTGGGCAGCGCCGCCTACGTGCAGAACCCGGCCTGGCCGCTGGCGCAGACCACGGCCGACCTCAATCTGGACAGCATGAACTTCGTCGGCGCCACGCGCGACATCGGCGTCGCCGGGGCCGAGCGCAGCAGCCTGTATGAAGCGGCCGGCGAGGTCGCCCGCAAGATGGGCCTGAAGCTGGCGCCGGCCATCCCCGACCTGTCGGGCGCCTACTTCCGCGCCGACCACTTCAACTTCGCCAAGGCCGGCGTGCCGGCGTTTAACGTCGGCTCGGCGGTGTTCTCCGGCGACGGCCACTTCGAGTTCGTCAAGGATCCGGCCAAGTCGGCCGCGCGCCTGGTCGCCTTCAAGCAGGACTACCACCAGGTCAGCGACGAGTACCACGCCGACTGGGATTTGTCGGGCATGGTGCAGCAGGCGCAGTTCACGCTCAACCTCGGCTACGCGGTCGGCAACGCGCCGGCCATGCAGCGCTGGAAGGACGGCGACGCCTTCGGCAAGGTCAAACGCTAAGCCGCAAAAAAAGGTAGGATGGCCGCTCCGTCCACCCACGCACAAGGAGCACCATGGAAACCAATAGCCACTGGATCGATATCGCCGCCGCTGACGGCGGCTTCGGCGCCTACGTCTCGCTGCCGCGCGGCGGCAAGGGGCCGGGCATCGTGCTGCTGCAGGAGATCTTCGGCGTCAACCAGCATATCCGCAACGTCGCCGACCAGTACGCGGCCGACGGCTACGTGGTGATCGCGCCGGACCTGTTCTGGCGCCACGGCGCCCGCATCGAACTCGCCTACGACGACGCCGGCTGGAAGCGCGCCGTCGAGCTGATGAACGCCACCGACTTCGCGCTGGCGCAATCGGACATCGCCGCCACCGTCAAGGCGCTGCGCGCGCTGGACGGCGTGGAGGGCAAGGTGGCCTCGCTCGGCTTCTGCTTCGGCGGCCGCCTGTCCTACCACACGGCCGCCAACGGCCTGGTGGACGCGGCGGTGTGCTACTACGGCGGCGGCATCCACAACGCGCTCGATCGCGCCGGGCAGATCACCGTGCCGATGCTGATGCACTTCGGCGGCGCCGACAGCCACATCCCGCCGGCCGCCGTGCAAAGCATCGCCGAGCGCTTCGGCGACAACGAGCAGGTCGAGATCCACGTCTACCCGGGCGCCGAGCACGGCTTCAACTGCAACCACCGCGCCTCCTACCAGCAGCGCGCCGCCGCCCAGGCGCACGGCAACACGCTGCTGTTCCTCGGCGAGCAGCTCTAGGCGCTTGCAGCCGTCGTCGCCACGCCACGCACGCGGCGCAGGCGGCGCAGCTGCAGCGTCACGCCGATCAGATACAACAGCAGCAGCACGCCGGTGGCCGCCTTCAGCTCGGGCGCCTCGGCGTCCGCCAGCAGCGGGTGGCCGAGCGGCAGCCGGGTGCTGGTCTCGGTGACGGCCGGGATCATGTGGAACAGGAAGGTGATCGAATACGCGCACACCGCCACCGCCGCCGAGCGCGCGCCGAAGCGGCCCTGCCCGGCCCACCAGGCCAGGCCCAGCGTCAGCAGCGTGATGATGCCCAGCGCATGCGGTTTGCCGAAGCCGCCGTGGGCGAAGATGCCGAAGCCGGTCAAACAGGTCAGCACGGTGGTGGCGATATACACCTTGCCGACCGTGTTGGCCGGTTCGATGCCGCGGTCGCGGATGAAGGCGATCAGGCCGGCGGCCACGGCGACCAGGCTGATCAGGGTATGAATGACGCCGAGCTGGGTGAGACCATACATGGGATGTCCTTTCAAAGTTGGCACTTAGTTAGTACTTAGTTGCCACTCTGATAGTACGCGCTATCGCCGGCGCGGTCCTATCCCGAAAGGGGCAGGCGCCGGCTGCGCTAGAATACGGGGATCGATACAGAGGTGAGCACATGGCCCGTTTGAAACTGGACTTCCCGGAAGACCAATACTACTTTTCCACCCAGCTGACGGTGCGCGTGACCGACATCAACGGCGCCAACCATCTGGGCAACGACTCGATGATCTCGATGATCTCCGAGGCGCGCGCCCGCTTCCTGTTCGAGTTCGGCGTGCAGGAAACCGGCAGCGACGGCGTCGGCATCATCGTCACCGACCTCGCCACCACCTACCGCGCCGAAGCCCACGCGCGCGACCAGCTGCTGTTCGAGATCGGCGTGATGGACTTCAACCAGTACGGCGGCGACATCACCTTCCGCATCACCCGCCCCAAGGACGCCACGCTGGTGGCGATGGCCAAGTCGGGCTTCGTCTTCTTCAACTACAAAACCAGCCAGGTGACGCCGATGGCGCCCGAATTCCTGGCCAAGTTCCCCAAGGTCAACCGCCTCGACTGACGCCCGACGGCGCTCAGCGCGCCGCCACCTGCGGCACGATGGTTTTCTTGAACCAGTCGTCCAGCATCTGCTTCTCGTAGCGCAGCGTATCGCTGTCGCTGTAGCGGCTGATGCCCTGCATGTAGTTCATATTCGACAGCTGCTCGTCGCCGCTGCGCAGCACCTTGCCGTCCTGCTCCAGCGTGTAGCGCAGATGCATGCGCGGCCAGTCGGCGCCGTTGTTGAGGATGCGGATATCCTCGCCGCCCGAACGGCGCGGCCACAGGCGGCCCGCCATGTCGATGTCCAGCACCTCGATCTTCAGGTTCTGGCCGGCCGGCAGCCTGGCGTTGAGCGTGGCGAAATAATCGCTGAAATCCTTCAGCACGCGTTCGCGGTCGATGGCGTTGCGCGGCACGTCGGCGAATTCCTCCGGCTTGACGTAGCTGACGGTCACGTCGGCCCAGGCGGCGCTGGCCAGCAGCGCCAGCATGGCGGCCAGCAGCGGCCGGGCGTAGGGTTTGCTCATGGTTCGCATTTGCTGCTCCTTCACGGTTCGAACTTTCAATATAGACCTTTTCACCGCACCAGGCCCGCCCTGAATAAGTTTGTTACGAAACTTACTTTAACGCTTTGTCACGCCCCTGTCATAACAAATCCTTAATATTGCGCCCGTCGAGGTGAAGCCACCACCTCGCATGATGCCGCGCCCGGCGCAGGCACATGGAATGGCCATAACAACCAACAGGATTTACCATGACCGAGTCCCTCGATCTGTCCCGCCGCAGCATCCTTAAAATGTTGTCCAGCGCGCCGCTGCTGCCGCTGACCGCCGGCGGCGCCGCCGCCACCCTGCTGTCGGCCTGCGGCGGCGGCGACACCGCCGCGGCCGCGCCGCAGCTGCTGTCCGTGACCTTCTCCGGCATGAGCGCGCCTACCCTGGCCGACGCCGCCAAGATGGCCACCACCACCGTCGCCTCGACGCTGAACTTCACCTACTCCGACGGCAAGACCCAGCCGTACGCGCTGTCGTACCAGACCTTCTTCATCACCGGCGCCACCGTCCCCAACCAGGCCGGCGGCAGCATCCTGGCCGGCGGCTACTTCGACATCAACAACCAGCCCATCGTCGACAAGACCGACGCCGGCCAGCGCCAGTTCTTCTCGGACTGTCCGGACGGCACCTCGCTGCTCAAGCTGGCCGCGCCGACCGTGTCCGGCATCAAGGGCAACGCCGTGTTCGCCGTGGTGCAGTTCGAATACGCGACCCGCAACGTCAAGGGCGATTCGATGTACGGCATGCTGCCGTCGCCGATCGCCGTGCTGACGCTGGACCAGGACAAGACCACCGGCGCGCTGACCCTGGTGAAGTACCACAACGTCAACACCAGCCCGGTCAACGGCCTGTGGATCACCTGCGGCGCCAGCCGTTCGCCATGGAATACCCACCTGTCGAGCGAAGAGTACGAGCCGGACGCGACCACCATCGCCAGCAACAGCCAGTTCGCCGCCTTCAGCACCAACCTGTACGGCGACGCCACCAAGGCCAATCCTTACCACTACGGCCACATGCCGGAAATCACCGTCAACCCGGACGGCAGCGGCAGCATCAAGAAGCACTACTGCATGGGCCGCATCTCGCACGAGCTGGTGCAGGTCATGCCCGATGAGCGCACCGCGCTGATGGGCGACGACGCCACCAACGGCGGCCTGTTCATGTTCGTCGCCGACAAGGCGCAAGACCTGTCCTCCGGCACGCTGTACGTGGCCAAATGGACCCAGAAGACCGCCGAAAACGGCGGTTCGGCCACGCTGTCGTGGATCAAGCTGGGCAGCGCCACCAGCGCCGAGATCAAGGCCCTGGCCGACACGCTGAAGGCGGCCGACATCCTCAGCGTCAAGACCAGCGACCCGGCCGACGCCAGCTACACCAAGATCCCGTTCAGCGGCAAGAGCAACTGGATCAAGATCGTGCCGGGCAAGGAAAAAGCCGCGGCCTTCCTGGAAACCCACCGCTACGCCGCGTTCAAGGGCGGCAGCCTGGGCTTCACCAAGATGGAAGGCACGACCGTCAACGCCAAGGACAAGATCGCCTACAGCGCGATGAGCTACATCAACGGCGCCATGAAAGATGGTTCCGGCGGCATCAAGATCCAGGGTCCGAGCGCCGGCATCGTCTACGCGCTGAACCTGAAGGCCGGCCAGGTGGACGACACCGGCGCCGCCATCAACAGCGAATGGGTGCCGGTCGACATGGCCGCCGTGCCGGCGCTGGTCGGCGAAGACCTGGCCAAGCCGGACGAGCTGGGCAACCTGGCCAATCCGGACAAGATCGCCAATCCGGACAACATCAAGTTCTCGGAAAAACTGCGCACGCTGTTCATCGGCGAAGATAGCGGCATGCACGTCAACAACTTCCTGTGGGCCTACAACGTCGACACCAAGGCGCTGACGCGCGTGCTGTCGACCCCGGCCGGCGCCGAGTCGACCGGCCTGCACGCGGTGGACGACATGAACGGCTTCGCCTACATCATGAGCAACTTCCAGCATCCGGGCGACTGGGATTCGGCGCTGCACGGCAAGGTGCAGACCACGCTGGACCCGCTGATCCGCGCCAACTACCGCGACCGCTTCGGCGCCGCCGTCGGCTACCTGACCGGCCTGCCGACGCTGAGCTAAGCTGAGCTAAGTCTTAAAGTTTCCCCCAGCTGTCCCGGCCCGCAACGAGCGTCAAGCTCCTTGCGGGCTTTTTCCATGGCGCGGCAGTGCCGCGTCCAGCGCCGGCTTGCCGTTGCGGGCCAGGTACTGGGCGCCGAACAGGCTCAGGTGATTGATGTCGGCGTACAGGATGTGCTCGCCGTCCAGGGTCTTGCAAACCTTGCCGGGACACAGCACCGGGAAGGGATCGAACACCGCCACCCGGTGCTGCGCCAGCAGCGGCAGCATGCGGCTGCGGTAGCCGCCGTCGTTGTCGGTGGCGATCTCGGTCGGCACGTCGCACAGCCGCTTGTGGGTCAGCGTGATCGGCCGCGCGATACACGAGCGCGGCTTGCTGCCGGTCGGCGGCGCCAGCAGCACCACCACCTGCAGGCCGCGCGCCTGGTACTGCGCCACGCTGCGGGCGAACGCCTGGTCGAAGGAGGCGGCGGTCTCGACCTGCGGCCCCAGCTCCTGGCGGTCGACATAAGCCGGCCAGTGTCCCGCCAGGATCACGGTGCGCAGCGACGGCGTGCGTTGCAGATAGCCGGCCACGGCCTGGCTGAAGGCGCGGCAGTCCGGCCGCCCGTAGTCGGCCAGCACCGGACAGCCGCCCATGCCGATCTGCACGAAGCGCCGCTCGCCCTCGTCGCGCACATGCTCGGCCAGCATCGGCGCGTAGGCGTTCGAGAAGCTGTCGCCGATCAGCAGGGTATCGGGCGGCAGCGCGCCGGCGTTGCCGGCGTTGCACCAGCCGCCGTCGAAGCCCGCGCCCAGCATGGGCCGGCAGCTTTGCTTGTACGGATAGTCAAAACGGTTGAGGCTGTTGCGCAGCTGCGCCGTCTGCACCCCCGTCCGTCCCAGTTCAATCGGATGCAGACCGAGGCCGGCCAGGCAGGCCAGCGCCACGCCCAGCAGCACCGTCTTGCGCGCGCCGTGGCCGCCGTAGCGCAGCGGCTGCTCCACCAGGCGCCAGGTCAGCCAGGCCAGCACGAAGCTCAGGATCACCGCCGCATTGCGTTCGCCGATCGGCAATTCGTCGAGGATGCGCGCAAACGCCAGCAGCGGCCAGTGCCACAGGTACAGCGGATAACTGATCTTGCCGATCCAGCGCAGCGGCCGGCTGCCGAGCAGGTGGCGGTTGATCCAGGCCTGCGGTCCGGCCATGATCAGCAGCACGCCGCCCAGCACCGGCAGCAGCGCCCACCAGCCGGGGAAGGCCTGCGCCTTGCTCAGGCCGACGGCGCTGCCGAGCAGCAGCGCCAGGCCGGCAAGCGCGCACAGGTTGCCGCCCAGCGCAGCGCGGCGCGGCGCCGGCGCCCATCCCGCGCGCCGCTGCGCCTGCGCCAGCAGCGCGCCGGCCAGCAATTCCCACAGCCGCGTCTGCGGCAGGAAAAAGGTGCGGGCCGGATGGTCGTCGACGCCGGCCACGTTCAGCCCGAACGACAGCAGCGCCAGCCCGCCGACCACGGCGGCCAGGTTCCAGCCGCGCCGCCAGACGGCCCAGACCAGCACCGGAAACAGCAGGTAGAACTGTTCCTCGACGGCCAGCGACCACAGATGCATCAGCGGCTTGAGCTCGGAGGCGTTGTCGAAATAGCCGGACTCCCGATACAGCACCAGGTTTTGCACGAAACCGGCGCTGGCCGCGGTATGGCGCGCCAGCTGGGCGAATTCGTCGTCCAGCAGCGCCGCCGCGCCCAGGCCGTAGCACGCCGCCAGCACCAGCACCAGGGCCGGGAAGATGCGCCGCACGCGGTGGCTGTAAAAGCTGGCGAAGCTGAACGCGCCCTGCTGCAGGCCGTGGTAAATGATGTGGGAAATCAGATAGCCTGAAATGACAAAGAAAACATCGACGCCGACAAAGCCGCCGCGCAACTTGTCGGGAAAGGCGTGATAGAACACCACCGCCAGCACCGCCAGGGCGCGCAGCCCGTCGATGTCCGGGCGGTAAGGCAGGGAGGCGGGGGCGGGAGGGGCGGTGGAAATGACAGACATCGAAGGGAATTGCGAGTTAGCAAGTTTCTATTTTACATTTATTTACACCGGCCCCTTCCATGGCGGGCGGCGTCTGTCACACGCCGGTAAAAATATTTTACGCAGAGATAGCAATATTGCCAAAAACGAAGTATTGTTTCGGCTGCACATAAGCATTACAGAAAACCAACACTGCGCCGCCGCAGGCGGGCGCGACGTACAATCAGGCGTGTGGAGATGGACCGGAGTGTTGTGCAAAGCAACAGGAATTTTTGTTGCCTGTTGTTAATAGCAGTGGGTAAGACTACAATCGAAAAAACCATTCAGTAGTGCCATTTTGCGGAACTCGTCCTTATGTCTTTTTTGTCTGCTGCCTCGCCTAAGCTAGCGCCTTGGAAAGTCCTGTTGGTCGACGATGAACCGGACATCCACGACATCACGAAACTGACACTGAACCGCTTCCGCCTCGACGGCCGCGCCCTCAGTTTCGTGCACGCCTACAGCGGCGCCGAAGCCAAGGAAGTGCTGGCGCGCGAGGCCGACATCGCGCTGGTGTTCCTCGACGTGGTGATGGAAAAGGAAGACAGCGGCCTGGAAGTGGCGCGCTGGATGCGCGAAGACCTCGACAACCAGTTCACCCGCATCGTGCTGCGCACCGGCCAGCCCGGCCAGGCCCCCGAAGAGCGCGTGATCGTCAACTACGACATCAACGACTACAAGGAAAAGACCGAGCTCGACCGCACCAAGCTGTTCACCACCACCTTCGCCGCGCTGCGCGCCTACCGCGACATCATGAAGGTCGAGGAAGCCCGCCGCCAGCAGCTGAACTACCGCGAAGGCCTGGAGCGCGTGATCGCCGCCTCGGCCCACATCTTCCAGCAACGCAACCTGAAAGACTTCGCCAACGGCCTGCTGCAGCAAGTGGTGGCGCTGCTGCGCCTGGAACACAGCATGCTGCTGCGCCTGCGCGGCGCCACCGCCATCAGCGGCGAGAACGATTACGAAATCCTGGCCCAGATCGGCGACGAGGACGGCACCCTGCTCAGCGCCGACGTGCTGGCCCAGCTCGACGCCGCCAAGAGCAACAAGATCTCGCGCGTCGAAGGCGACACCTACATCGGTTACTTCCCCAACAGCAGCGGCAAGGCGTCGCTGCTGATCCTCAAGGGCGTGGAGGAAATCTCCGAGATCGACACCAAGCTGCTGGAAGTGTTTTGCTCCGGCGTCGCCATCGCCTTCGACAACATCCTCTTGACCCAGGAAATCACCGACACCCAGGCCGAGCTGATCCTGCGCCTCGGCGACGTGGTCGAATCGCGCTCCAACGAGGCGGGCAACCACGTGCGCCGCATGTCCGAAGTGTGCCACCTGCTGGCCCAGGCTTCCGGCATGCCGGACGACGAGACGGCCGTGCTGCGCCACGCCGCGCCGATGCACGACATCGGCAAGATCGCCACGCCGGACGCGGTGCTGCTCAAGCCGGGCAAGCTCGACGCGGCCGAATGGGAAATCATGAAGCAGCACCCGACCGTGGGCCTGTCCATCCTCGACGGCTCGCAGCGCCCGATCCTGAAGGCGGCCGCCGTGATCGCCCACCAGCACCACGAAAAATTCGACGGCAGCGGCTACCCGCAAGGCTTGAAGGGCCACGACATCCACCTGTACGCGCGCATCGTCGCCGTGGCCGACGTGTTCGACGCGCTGATGCACAAGCGCTGCTACAAGGAAGCGTGGCCGATCGACAAGGTGGTCGAGCATCTGCGCGAAGTGGCCGGCCATCACCTCGACCCGGTCTACGTCGATCTGTTGTGCCAAAACATCGACAAGGCGGTCGCCATCAACGAACGCTTCCCCGACTGAGCCCCGCATAAGCATATTAGCAATGGGTCTTTGTTAAAGTGAATTCCTTGCCCGTAAGATCGTAGTCCGGTCCACGCAAGGAATTCACGATGCCACGCAGCCAGTCCCCGCACGCCCTCCCCCATTTGCCTTTGCGCCGCAGCGTGCTCGCCTGCGCGCTGCTGCTGGCCGCGCTGCCCGAAGTGCGGGCGCAGCAGGCGCCGGCCAGCGACGCCGCCATCGACCAGGTCACCGTGGTCGGCTCGCGCGCGCGCAACCGCACCGTGTTCGACAGCGCCGTGCCGATCGACCGCTTCGGCCAGCGCGAAGTCGAGAACGCGGCGGCCAGCGGCGAACTGGGCGCGGCCCTGCAAAACCTGGCGCCATCGATCAACTTCCCGCGCATCGAATCGAGCGGCGCCTCGGACTCGGTGCGCGGCATCCAGCTGCGCGGGCTGGCGCCGGACCAGGTGCTGGTGCTCATCAACGGCAAGCGCCGCCACACCAGCGCCGTGCTCGACACCGAGAGCAGCTTCGCCGGCACGGTGCCGGTCGACGTCAACGCCATCCCGCCGGGCGCCATCGACCACATTGAAATCCTGCGCGACGGCGCCGGCGCCCAGTACGGCAGCGACGCCGTGGCCGGCGTCATCAACATCGTGCTCAAAAGCGCGCGCAGCGGCGGCTCGGCCTCGGTCAGCTACGGCGCCAACCACACCGACTTCAAGCCCACCAACGAGACCAAGACCGACGGCCAGACCAAAATCGCCAACGCCGACTACGGCGTGCCGCTGGGCGACGCCGGCTTCCTGCGCTTCGGCGCCGAGACGCGCAGCCGTTCGCCGACCCAGCGCGCCGGCTTCAGCGACGCCGGCTGGACGTCGTGGAACTCGACCCCGGCCGACCTGGCGCTGGACGGCAAGGTGGTGTTCAAGTCCGGCGACTCGCAGCAGAACAACCACTACCTGTTCTACAACGCGCTGCTGCCGCTGGCCAACGGCGTCGACGCCTACTCGTTCGCCACCGTCAACCAGCGCAAGTCCGATGGCAGCGCCTACTTCCGCTATCCGGGCGATCCGTCCAACGTGGCGGCGCTGTACCCGTCCGGCTACCGTCCCGTGACCCAGGGCGACATGACCGACACCAGCATCGTGGCCGGCGCCCGTTTCGCGGTAGCCGGCTGGAACGCCGACCTGAGCGCGCGCCACGGCGGCAACCTGTTCCGTTACGACGTGAGCAACTCGGCCAACGCCTCGCTGGGCGCGCAGAGCCCGACCAGCTTCCACCTGGCCACCTTCGACTTCCGCCAGAACGCGCTCAACGCCGACCTCACGCGCGAGCTCGACCTGGGCCTGGGCAGCCCCGTCAACCTGGCGCTGGGCGCCGAGTTCATGCACGAGACTTACCGCAGCTCGCCGGGCGACGCGGCTTCCTACGCGGCCGGCCCCATCGTCGACGCGCCGCCGGGCGCGCAGGCCGGCCCCGGCTTGCGGCCGCAGGATGCGTTCGACGGCGGCCGTTCGATCCGCTCGGTGTACGCCGACCTCGAAAGCGACCTCACCAGCCGCCTGCTGCTGGGCGCTGCCGCGCGCTATTCGGACTACAGCGATTTCGGCAGCGCCAGCACCGGCAAGCTGTCCGCGCGCTACAAGCTCAGCGACACCTTCCTGCTGCGCGGCTCGCTGTCCAACAGCTTCCGCGCGCCGGCGCTGGTGCAGACCGGCTTCCGCTTCTCCACGCTCAACTTCAACAGCGACGGCAGCGGCTTGCAGACCGCCTCGCTGCTGCCGGCCAGCGACGCGCTGGCGCGCAGCTTCGGCGCCGAAGCGCTGAAGCCGGAGAAATCGACCAATCTGTCGCTGGGCCTGGCGTGGCGTCCGCAGCGCAACACCAGCGTCACGCTGGACGCCTACCGCATCAAGATCCGCGACCGCATCACCCGCAGCAGCGACCTGCAAAGCGACGCCGCCACCGCCTACCTGGCCTCGATCGGCCGCAGCGACATCCAGTCGGTGGCCTACCTGGCCAACCTGCTCGACACCAGCACCACCGGCCTGGACGCCGTGCTGAACCACGACCTGTCCTTCGCCGGCGGCAAGCTGGACCTGAACGCCGCGCTCAACCTGAACAAGACCCGCCTGGACAAGGTGCGCCAGGGTTCGGCCGCGCTGGCCAAGATCGATCCATCGCTGACGCTGCTGACCGACACCAGCCTGTTCCGCATCCGCAACGCCTCGCCGAACAGCAAGCTGGTGCTGACCGCCGACTGGCAGGCCGCCCGCTGGAGCCTGCTGGCGCGCGCCACCCGCTTCGGCGCGCTGAAGGATTTCTCGTATGACCAGGAAGCGCCGGTGGTCGACGGCGTCCATGCGCAATCGTTCGGCGCCGTGTGGTCGGTGGACCTGGAAGCGCAGGTCAAGCTGACGAAACAGCTGACGCTGGCCGTCGGCGGCGACAACATCCTCGACCGCTATCCGGAGCGCGTGCGCCAGACCAACAACGCCACCTACGGCGGCGCGCTGCCGTACAACTTCATCAACCCGATCGGCGTCAACGGCGCATATTTCTACGGCCGCTTGCGCTACACATTCTAAGAAGGATTCCATGAAGCTCACCCGCATCTCCCACCTGTTCGCCGCCGTCTGCATGAGCACGCTGATGGCCGCGCAAGCCCACGCCAGCAATGCCCTGGTGCTGCTGACCGACTTCGGCACCTCCGACGGTGCCGTCTCCGCCATGCACGGCGTGGCCTTCGGCGTCGATCCGAAACTGAACGTCTCCGACCTGACCCACAACATTCCCGACTACGACATCTGGCTGGGCGCCTATCGCCTGTACCAGACCGCCAACTACTGGCCGCAGGGCAGCGTGTTCGTCGCCGTGGTCGATCCGGGCGTGGGCACGGCCCGCAAGTCGGTGGTGCTGAAGACCAAAGAGGGCCGCTACTTCGTCGGCCCCGACAACGGCCTGTTCACGCTGATCGCCGAGCGCGACGGCGTGGCCGAGCTGCGCGAGATCGACGAGAAGGTCAACCGTCTGGCCGGTTCCGGCGAGTCCTACACCTTCCACGGCCGCGACGTCTACGCCTATGTCGGCGCGCGGCTGGCGTCCGGTGCGATCAGCTTCGAGCAGGTCGGCCCGGTGCTGCCTGGCGAATCGGTGGTGAAGATCCCTTACCAAAAGGCGGTCCGCGACGGCAAGGTGGTGCGCGGCATCATCCCCGTGCTGGACATCAAGTACGGCAACGTCTGGACCAATATCCCGAAAGCGCTGTTCGACGAGCTGGGCATCGGCGTGCACGACCGCGTGCAGGTCCGCATCCTGCACAAGGGCAAGCAGGTTGACAAGGTGGTGGCGCCGTTCGAGCACACCTTCGGCGGCGTCGCGCAGGGCAAGCCGCTGGTCTACCTGAACAGCCTGCTGGACGTGGCGGTCGCCGTCAGCCAGGGCAACTACGCCAAGCAGCACCACATCGATTCCGGCGTGGACTGGGAAGTGGAGATCAGCAAGGCCGGCGCGAAATAAGCCATTCCGCCGGGCGCGCAGTTGAGTTACTATCCTGGCAACTCAACTACGCGCCGGCGCCGTTCATGACCTTCAACATCAAGTTTAGTCTCAGCATTCTGCCGCTGGCGTTCGCGGCCTCCGCAGCCTCCGCAACCGACTGGAGCGAAGTCGCCCAGGCCGACATGAAGTTCGCCATCGACGCCGTGCGCAGCAGCCATGCCGGCGCCGTCAGCGGCCAGATCGACGTCACCGCACCACTGGAAGCCGGCAGCCGCGCCGGCATGATCGAAGCTGCCAACGCCAAAACCGAGCAAGACTACCGCCGTGCACTGGTGCGCTTCATCAACGGCTTCGGCGATCCGCACACCGGCATCCAGCTGCGCCTGCCGACGCTCGCGTGGACCGGCGTGGTGCTCGACCACATCGATGGCGGCTACCGCGTCATCTGGTCCGAGCCGAACTGGCCGCAACCGCTGCCGCCGCGTGGCGCCATCGTGCAAAGCTGCGACGGCGTCTGGATCGGCACCTACCTGAAAAGCAATGTCGCCCCGTTCAGCAACCACAGCCTCGAATACGCGACCACGCCGAGCGAGCTGGCCCGCAAGTCCATGTTCGACATCGGACTGGGCTGGACGCCGCAGCGCTGCACCTTCCAGCTAAGCGGCGGCGTCGTGCGCGACTACGCGCTGCCGCTGCGCGCCATCGAGGACGGCATCGGCAAGGCCCGCCTGAGCGAAGTGCAACAACGCTACACCGCCCAGGCCGGCGCAGTCGGCCTGACGCCGCTGGCGGCGGACATGCAATGGGTGGCCATGCCGAACTTCAATGGCGGCATTTCCGCCGACGCCTACGCAAAACTCTACCAGCAGCTGGCAGCGCACAAGCACGCCGGCTGGGTCGTGTTCGACCTGCGCGGCAATGGCGGCGGCGACTCCAGCTGGGGCAACCGCGCGCTGCAGGCGCTGTACGGCGAGGCCTATGGCGAGCAGCTGGGCCGCACTTCGTCCCACACCAAATCCCAGATCGCCTCGTCGGCCGCGATCGCCCTGCTCCAGCGCTACGCCAGCCTGCCGCAGTTCGCCGCCGCCAAGCCCATGCTCGACGATTCCATCGCCAAGATGAAGGCCGCGCAGGAACGCGGCGAGCCGATGGCGCGCGTGGAGGACATGTCGAAGCAAGAGGCCGATGCATTGGCGGCGGCGGTGCGCAAGCGTCCAGCGGGTCCGCGCATCGCCGCCGTGATCGACCGTGGCTGCTTCAGCTCCTGCATGAATTTCCTGCAGCAGATCAGCGCCATCGCCGACACCGTGGTGCTGGGCGAGCCGACCATAGGCTATTCGCCGTACGGCGAGATCGGCCCGTACAAGCTCCCCAGCGGCAATGGCGTCATCACCCTGCCGTCAGCCATCTTCGCCGGCGCGCAGGCCACGCGCGAGCCCTTCGTGCCATCGCGCCGCTACCACGGCGACATGGCCGACGAGGCAGCGCTGAAAGCCTGGGTGAAAACGACGCTGACCGCCATCAAGCCGGCGGCCCGCTAGCCGCAATGGGCTAGTAGGCAACGTCTTCCAACCTGTAGCGGAATTTTCGCCGCTCCGGCAAATCCCAGCCGGGTTCGCAGTCCTTGTTGCACAGTGGCGCAACAGTTGGCGGTGGCAGCACCGAAGCGGGCAACGCTGTTGACGCGACAGCAGGCACGGGCGCTGTCGCCGGTGGCGCCTTCGAGGTGGCGGCCAGTTCGTCGCGCAGTCTGCACGCAATTTTGAAGGTCTTGTCGCCCGGGCGACGTATGAATAAATCCTGCCACGCATTGCGCGTCGAGCGCGCGAACGATTGCGCGAACTGGTTCGGCGACACAGCGCGGCCGTTGTGGATGATCTGGTCGCCCTCAACGCGCGCGTAGTTGTTTTCGCCATAGCTCCACGATTTCAGGATTGTGCCTTCGGGCAGGAACAGCGTTTTCCATTGATAGCCGTGCAGGCCGGCGGGATCTGCGCCGGGCGCGAATCTGGCTGAGTCTTCCAGCCAGCATTTGAGCGCTTGCGTCATGGCTTCCGAAATGTCTTGCGAGCCGCCACGGCGGCGCAGCTTTTCGATCAGCTGGAGCAGGGTGTCGGTGGGCACCTGCACGGTCATTGTGGTATTCATCCTATTTTCTCCCCTATTTTCTTCTGCTTTCCCCAATTTAGACCGGGAGTCGCGGAGATAGTTCATTCGATGGAAAAATAGGGGAAAGCAGGGACGGGAATAGGGGGTTTTCTACAAGGAGCGGCACCACCTACCCCATGTACATACTCCCACCTGATTGCGCGCCCAGCGCGGCGCCTTACTTGCGCTTCACCTTGGGGAAGCGCAGCTTGTAGTGCAGGCCCATGCCCGGCGCGCTGGCCACCTTGATGGTGCCGCCCAGCGCGCCCGTCACCAGGTTGTACAGGATGTGCGCGCCCAGGCCGCTGCCGCCCGAGCCGCGCTTGGTGGTGAAGAAAGGATCGAACAGCTGCGCCAAGGTGCTGGTGTCCATGCCGGCGCCATCGTCGCTGTATTCGAAGTCGACGAAATCGCCGTCGACCTTGCCGCTGATCTTGATCTTGCCGGCCTGCCCCTCCTCGAAGCCGTGCACCAGCGAGTTGACCACCATATTGGTGACGATCTGCGACACCGCGCCCGGGAAGCTGGCCATGTTGATGTGCTCGTCGCAAGCGATCTCGACCGCGATCGGCTTGCCCTTCAGCTTGGGCTGCAGCGACAGCAGCACCTCGTCCAGGTATTTGCGCAGGTTGAAGCTGCGGATATCGTCGGACGACTGGTCCACCGCCACCTGCTTGAAGCTGCGCACCAGCGCCGCCGCGCGCTGCGTGTTGGTGGTCATGATGCGCAGCGACTGGTCGATGATGTCGAAGAACTGGTTCAAGCCGTCCTCGTCCAGCGTGCCGGCGGCCAGGTCTTCGCGCGTCAGCTTGAGCTCTTCCACCAGATGGCTGGTGGCCGTCACGCAAATGCCCAGCGGCGTGTTGATCTCGTGCGCCACGCCGGCCACCAGCCGGCCCAGCGAGGCCAGCTTCTCTTGCCGCACCAGCTCGCCCTGCGCATCCTTGAGCGAGGTCAGCGCGTTTTCCAGCGCGGCGTTCTGCTCTTCCAGCGTTTCCTTGGCGCGGCGGATTTCGCGGTCGGCCTGCATGCGCGCGATCGCCACCGCCACATGGCTGGCCATGAAGGCCAGGATGTCGAGGTCGGCCTGGGTGTAGACCACCGAGTCGTCATAGCTCTGCACGATGATGACGCCATACGCCACATCGCCCAGCAGCATCGGCGCCCCCATCCAGCTGGAGATGTCGACATTGCCCAGCGGGTGCTCCATCTCGCCGCTGTCGACCAGCGCGGTGTAGCCGGCGCGGTCCAGCAGCATGGCCTGCTTGCGCTGCAATACGTACGACGACATGCCGAGGCCGAAGTCGAAGCGCTTGACCGGCGCCTGCTCGTCCTTCTCGTCGACAAAATACGGGATGCTGATTTCCTTGGTGTCCGGGTGGTACAGCGCCATCAGGAAATTCTGCGCCGGCACCAGCTCGCTGATGATCTGGTGCAGCCGCTGGTTCAGGCGGCTGCCGCCGGTGGCCGTGGCCGACAGATTGGCCAGCTCGTACAGCGCGCGCTGGATGTTCTCGGCGCGGCGGCGCTCGGCCACCTCGTGCGACAGCTGGGCAGTGCGCTCCTGCACCGCGCGCTCCAGCCGGTCCATGCTCTGCAGGTGCTGCAGCGCGCTCGACACATGGTTGGCGATCAGCCCGAACAGCGCCTGGTCTTCCTCGTTGAAGGTGTGCTGCTTGTCGTAGCTCTGGATGACGATGGCGCCCAGCGCCTGGTGGTTCTGGTCCAGCAGCGGGCAGCCCATCCAGTGTTCGGCGATGGTGCCGATGCCGAAGCCGGCGTTGGCTTCGCGCCGCGACTGGTGCTCGGCCGCCGTCATCACCATGCGCTCGCGGCTGGCGATCACGGTGGCGGTCGGCGACTCGCCCTCGACCAGCTCGAACAATTCGTCGCGGCTGGGCGGATCGTCGACCTCGTCGACGAAATACACGAAGCGCACCTGGTTGACAGGACCGTCGCGGTCGCTCAAGGCCACGAAGAAGTTGGCCGCGTACATGATGCGCCCCAGCGCCGCGTGCACGGCCTGCAGGAACTCGCTGATATCGGTGCAGCTGCTCGACTTCTGCCCGATTTCGAGCAACATCGTTTGAACGGCTTCCAGGCGGGTGAGGCGACTTTCCATCGATTTTCCTATAGTGAGGTAATGCGCATAGGAAATACTAGCAGGTCCCGCCCGGCCCGGCCACAGAAACAAAAACAGCCAGGCCGCGGAAGCGGCCTGGCTGTCACGGTCAAGCGGGAAGACGCTTACGCTGCGTCGTCTTGCTTAGCCTTGCGACGTGCGGCGACGGCGCCGACCAGCGCCAGGCCGCCCAGCATCATGCCGTAGGTCGCCGGTTCCGGCACGGCCGACACGGTGGCGCCGGCCGAGTACACGCCGGCAGCCTTCGACATCACGGTACCGCTGATCTGCAGGAAGTAGCTGCCTGCGGCCAGAGGGGCCGTGGCCAGGGTCCAGACGTCGATGTCGCCGGTCGATACCTGGGTGCCCTTGAGCACCAGGCCGTCCGCGTTGAACAGGCCCAGGCTGGTGATGTCCAGGCCGTTCTTGGCGTTACCCGAGAACGAAGACAGATCCGAGGTCAGGATGCTGTTGCCGGTCAGGGTAAAGGTGTAACGGTCGGAGAAGGTGTTGCCGGCGTTATTGCCGGTGATGAAGTGGCCGAAGAAATCGGAACCGGAGCTCAGATCGAGCGCGGCGGACGGATTGCTGATGTCGGCAGCCATGGCGCTTTGCGACAGAAAGGCGGCACTGCCTAGCACGAAAGCACCAGCCAAGGCTTTGAGTTTAGTCATAAGGATCTCCTAAAAAAAAGAGATCAAAATGTAGCAGCCTCGTCAATTTTAACAGGCCCCGCACAATTGAAAGTTACATTCGCTTACACCTTTACTTAATGAAATCTTAATTCCAGTAAAGAACAAATGTCGCAAGAAACTATGGTTTTCGATAGCCACTGTCTATCCAGGCCGAGGCGCTGGTCACGCTCAGCTTGAAGGTCGGGGCGACCCGCACCTGGGCCAGCTCCTCGCCGTACGGGTCGAAGGCGGTCAGGGTGGCGTAGGCGTCGTCCTCGTCCGGCACGATGTCCAGGTTGACCTTGATCTGGCCGTCGTCGGTGCTGACGAACACATTCTTGTGCAGCTGCGCGTGCAACTGCTGCTCGTGGCGGCGTATCACTTCGTTGGCGGTCTTGACCAGCGTATTGAAGGCGTTGACGTCCAGCGGCTTGGGATTCTTCTTGTCGCGGCCCATGGTCCACGGACCGACCAGCGCCGGTTCCGGCTCGCCATCCTTGATCATCGCCACCGCCCAGCCCTCGTCGTCATCGTTCTTGATGACGCGCGCGGTCCAGCCGTTCCCCTGCCATACGCGCGCCTCCTGGATCGGGGCGTCGTCGTCCTGCTGCTCGTCGGTATCGGGGTAGTCTGCGCTCATGCTGATGGCTCGTGCTGAAAGTTGGCTGGGGTGAAATGATAAGCGGCCCGCCCCGTAACAACAATAGAAAGTCAGCAATGGTGCAAAAACTCTGGCCGCCCGGCTGTGTATTAAACACAACGGCAATTGTGTTTTTGACATCCACGGCATACCCCGCCCCGGCCACGGGCTTGGCGGCCCGTTTCCAGCTCCGGCGTAACAAATCCCGGCGGAAATTCACAAAAACCGATGAAACTCTCTAAATCTCACCAAGCATTGGCAAGGGAACATGACTATTATCAATCTTGAATCACCAGTTTCCAGTAGTTAATAAAAGTGAAAGTCCGGTTTCAACAACTAGCGACCTCTCAACAAGGAACGTCCAAAATGTCTATCTCCAAAACCCTGCTGGCCATCGGTCTGGCAGGCGCAGCTTTCAGCGCCAACGCCGGTGTCATCTACAACGCCTCGGCCGGCCCCACTTCCGGTGTCGGCGGCGTCACCACCAACACCTTCGACGACGGCCTGCTGCCGATCGGTTTCGCCACCTACGATCAGCTGGGCGCGCTGATCCCTTCGCCAGGCAATCCCGGCTATGCGGCCCAGCCGCCGGGCGACCCGACCGCCTTCTTCTCGGTCGGCATCAGCAACGGCCAGCCTTCGTCGTCCAGCGTCACCTTCGGCGGCAACGGCGTGGACTATTTCGGCTACTACATGGGTTCGCCCGACGACTACAACATCGTGACCATGTACAGCGGTAACACGATGGTGCTGCAGATCAATGGCATCGCGATGGCGGGCGCCGCCAGCCTGATGGCCAACGGCAATCAGGCGGTCGGCTTCTACATGAACTTCTTCACCACCGCCGGCACGCACATCACCAAGGTCACGTTCTCGGCCAACCAGAACGCCTTCGAATCGGACAACCATTCCTACATCGCCGCCGTCCCCGAACCGGAGACCTACGCCATGCTGTTGACCGGCCTCGGCCTGCTGGGCTTCGCCAGCCGCCGCGAGCGCGACCAGGCCACGCCACGCTTTTACTGAAAAGGGATGGACATGAAAGCACTGCTTCCCAAAATAGCGGCCGTCGCCATGTTCGCCATGTCCGGTGTCGCATCGGCGAGCGCCCCGCTGGCCGCCTGCAGCGTGACCGATATCTACTTCGAGATTCCGGGCGTGACGGTCTCGAAATGCTACGGCTATGTCGCGGGCAACCTGATCAACAATTCACCGGCCGACACGCTGACGGTCAAAAACATCCTGGCGACGCAATTCGCCTTCCCCGGCCAGACCGGCGCGCCGATCGAGTCGATCAACGTCGCCGCGAATCCGTCGACCCACGTCACGACCTACGACTTCAACCACCTGCTGACCGGCAATGTCATCGTCGGCCTGCACTTCGGCAACGGCAACGGCGGTCCGGGCAACGGCACGGCGTTTTACCAGTTCAACGGCGGCAGCGGCATCGACAAGTTCTTCACCCAGCTGCAGGCCAGCTCGAACGCCGGCCTGTACAAGCTGAGCGTGTACACCATGCCGCCGGTGCCGGAACCGGAAACCTACGCCATGATGCTGGCGGGACTGGGCTTGCTGGGCATCGGCGCCCGCCGCTACGCCCGCCGCTGAACACCGCAGCCAGCACAAAAGCCCGCGCGATGCGGGCTTTTTTTCGTCCGCCGCCAGCGGCGGCAGCCGGGAATGGTCAGCAGGAAATGCAGGGCCGCGGCGGCGGCATGATCGGCGGCCGCAGCGGCGTGATGCGCGGATCGATGGCCGGCTCCGGCATCTGATAGCTGAACGGTGTAATGATGATAGGCGGTATCGTGGGCGGCGCCGAGGGCGGCCCTTTGGGTCCTCCGCCGGACAGATGCTGGGCGCTACGCTGGCGCTGCCTCCGGTGACACACCGAGGATATCGATTGACCCCCGATTAATTCTGGACTAGCCATGTTAAAGCCCTCCCTGCACTGGTCAGGTTATCAGTATAGGCAGGGATAACTTTAAATCAAGGAACAATCCTCCGCTCGGCGCGCCTGATACGCATTCCATGCCGCCAATTTGCCGGTCTGTCGCAATCCGCTGGCTGGCGCCGGGCGCGCTCGCTACAGTTCAACCATGCCAAACGGCACAAGCAGAACAGAACCACCTAACCACCGAGGTCAGCCATGAAAATCACCGCTAAAAAACTGGTATTCGCAGCCTTCGTCACCCTGCTGGCCGTCGCCGCATGGCAGGCCATCTTCGGTGACGGCATGCAGGTCAACATCGACGGCGACGAGATCGACGGCCCGCTGGGCTTCCTGCTCGGTACCGTGTTTGCCGGCGGCGGCCTGCTGATCGCCACCGTGGCCATCACCTGCGCGGCCGTGTTCGTCGGCGTGCTGTTCGCCGGCCTCGGCATCCTGATGATCAGCGGCATGGTGCTGCTGGCGGTGGTGGTCGCGGCGGCCGTCTCGCCCCTGCTGCTGCCGCTGCTGATCCCGATCGGCATCTACTGGATCTTCCGCAACCGCAGCCGCAAGCAACACCGGCACGCGGCGCTGGAACACGCGGTCTGAACCAGCCGCCACCCCGCACCACAGTTTCAATCGGAAGCGGCCGGGACCTGAACTCCCGGCCGATCCGCCTCGACATCGAGCAGTTCCACCCGGTTGCGGCCGCCGCGCTTGGCACAGTACAGCGCCTGGTCGGCCCGCCGCAACGCCGCATCGCCAGCGCTGTCGGCCCGGCCCATCGCCGCGATCCCGATACTCACCGTCACCGTCAACAGCACGCCATCGTCGAGCCGCATCGCCGCCTCGGCCACGCGCTGGCGCAAACGCTCGGCAAACACCGCCCCCGCGTCCAGCGCCGTGCCCGGCAACAGCACCGCGAATTCCTCGCCGCCGATGCGGCCCAGCATGTCGATCTTGCGCTGGCCGTCGCGCATCAGCGCGCCCAGCTGGCGCAGCACGGCGTCGCCGGCCGCGTGGCCGTGCTCGTCGTTGATGCGCTTGAAGTGGTCCACATCGAGCAGCAACACCGTGGCGCAGGCTTCGACATCGCGCTGCACGCGGCCGTGCTCATCCTCCAGCCGGCGCATGAACTCGCGCCGGTTCGGCAAGCCGGTGAGGAAATCGGTGGTGGCCAGCAGGCGCAGCTCGTCGTCCATGCGGCGCCGCTCGGTCACGTCCAGGGTCGAAACGATGACGAAATCGAGGCTGTGCGTATGGCCCGGCATCACCAGCAGGGTCAGCACGTTGAGCCGGGCCACGCCGTCGAGCCGCTCGAAGCTGGCCTCGCAGGCGAAGAAATGCTGGCCCTGGGCCAGCGCGGTCAGCGCCAGCGCAAAGCTGGGCATGGCGGCCTGGTCGAAGTTTTGCGCCAGGCTCAGCTGTGACAAATCCTTGCGCCCCGGCGCCATCCCCACCTGCGCCAGCGCGGCAGCGTTGGCGTCGACGATGCGCACCAGCCCCGCCAGGCGCCGCAGCTGGCTGGCGTTGGCTTGCAGATAGCGGCCCAGGTCGTCGACGCCGGACAACTCCAGCTCGGCCAGCGCGGCGCGCACGCCGGACCAGTCCTGCTCCCACAGCGCCACCGGCGCATGGTCGTACAGGCTGCGGAAGCGGGCCTCGCCGGCGCGCAGCGCCACCGTCGCCCGGGCCTGCTCGATGGCGATGCCGGCCAGCCGCGCGGCTTGCTCGATCAGCGCCATGTGGGCCAGGCTGGGCAGGCGCGCATCGCGGTGGTAGATGGCGAAGGCGCCCAGCACATTGCCGGCGGCGCCGAAGATCGGATCGGACCAGCACGACCCCAGCCGCGCCTGCAGCGCCAGGTCGCGGTACTCCAGCCAGGCCGGCGCGTGGCGGATATCCTCGACGATCACGCGGCTGCGCGTCAGCACCGCCTGCGCGCAGGCGCCCTGGCCGCTGTGGATGGAGCGGCCGTGCACGGCCGCGTTGAAGAAGGCCGGCAGGCTGGGCGCGGCGCCGACCAGCAGATGCTCGCCCCGCTCGTCGAGCAGCAGGATGCTGCACAACATGTCCTCGTTGCCCGCCTCGACGCCCTGCACCACGCTCTCCAGGATGGTTTGCAGCGGCGCCCCGGTGGCCAGCAATTCGAGCACCTGGCGCCGGGTCCGCTCGCGCTGCTCGCCCTGGGTGCGCTCGGTGATATCGCGGAACGACCACAGCCGCGCCGGCTCGCTGCCCAGCTGCAGGCGGCGCGTGTGCTGCTCCAGCACGCGGCCATCCTTCAGGTGCAGCAATTCGAGCTGGCTGGCCGCTGGCAGGCCCGGCAGCGGCAACTGCTGCGGCGACAGCAACATCGCCTGGCCCGGATGCAGCATCTGCCGCGCCATGTGCGCCATCAGCGCCGCGCCGTCGGCCTGCCAGTCCAGATGTTCGGGCAGGTTCCACAGTTCGCGGAAGCGGCGGTTGGCGTTCAGCACGCCGCCGTGCAGATTGTCGACCAGGATGCCGTCGACGGTCGAATCGAGGATGCTGCGCAACATCGCCTGGCTGCGCTGGGCGCCATCGGCCAGCACCAGCAGCGTGGACTGGCCTTCCTGCAACTCGCGGGCCAGCACCTCGGCGCGCGCCAGCGCATCGCGGGCCCGCACGCGGCCGCGCGCCAGCAGCCAGGTCAGGCCGGCCAGCAGCGCGCTCAGCAGCACACCGGCGGCGGCGATCGGCGCCGCCTTGTCGTGCAGCGGCGCGACGCCGGGCACGGCGCTGATGCGCAGCGTCCAGCGGTGGCCGCCGACGCTGATCTGCTGCACGCTGCCATGCGGCTGCGCGCCGATGGCGGGATGGCTGTCGTACATGCGCGCGGATGCGGCGACCGCCTCGCCGTCGTAGATCTCCACGTCCAGCACGGCGGCGCGCGGACCGCCCAGCCCCGCCATCAGGTCGCCCATGCGGAACGGCGCATACACCCAGCCCTCGATGGCGGCGCGGCGCGCGGCCAGGGTGTCGGCCGCCAGCCCGTGGCGGTACAGCGGCAACACCATCAGAAAACCGGACTGGGCCGGTTCGACCTCTTCCTGCACCAGCCGTATCTTGCCGCTGACGGCGGGCAGGCCGGAATCGCGCGCCTGCTCCAGCACGGCGCGCCGCACCGCCTCCGAGGCGACATCGAAGCCGAAGGCGCGCTGATTGTTGTCGCTGAAGGGTTCGATATACACGATGGGCGCATACCAATCGCGCGCAACGTCCGGCCGGATGCGGTAGGCGGGAAAGCCGCCCTGGCGCAGCGCGCGCTCGTGGCCGGCGCGCTGGGCCGGCGTCACCAGCGGCATGTAGCCGAGGCCGCGGATGCCGGGGAAATGCAGGTTCAGGTTCTGCCCGGCCAGATAGGTGCGGAATTCGTCGCGCTCGACCTTGGCGGAGCTGGCGAACAAGCCCTGCACGCCGTACAGCACCTGCACATAGGTCTGCATGCGCTGGTCGAGATTGTTGACCAGCTCGCGCACGCGGCTGTCGAAATCAGCCTGCGCATCCTGCACCGCATCCTGGCGCGCGCCCTGCCACAGCAAGGCGGTGGCGCCCAGGCAACCGGCCAGCACCGCCACCGTCAGGGCGCCCGGCGTGGACAGCCCCTGTAATAACCGGCGCAGCCTGACCCGGGCGCCGGCGGTCATTTACACCTCGCTGCCCACGAACTGGCGGTAGCCGCGCGCGCGCAGCGCGCAGGCCGGGCAGGTGCCGCAGCCGTAACCCCAGTCGTGCAGCGCGCCGCGCTCGCCCAGGTAGCAGGTGTGCGTGCCGTCGCGGATCAGGTCGACCAGCGCCTGGCCGCCCAGCTCCTGCGCCAGCGCCCAGGTCTGGCGCTTGTCGCGCCACATCAGCGGGGTTTCCAGCTTCAGACGCGTATCCATGCCGAGGTTGAGCGCCACTTGCAGCGCCTTCATGGTGTCGTCGCGGCAGTCCGGATAGCCGGAGAAATCGGTCTCGCACATGCCGCCGACCAGCACCGTCAGGCCGCGGCGATAGGCCACGGTGGCGGCCACCGTCATGAACAGCAGGTTGCGGCCGGGGACGAAGGTGTTTGGCAAGCCGTTGGCCTGGGTTTCGATGGCGATATCGTGCGTCATCGCGGTCTGCGAAATCTCGGAGATCAGCGACAGGTCGATCATATGGTCTTCGCCCAGCTTGGCGTTCCATTCGGGCGAGTGGGCGCGCAGGCTGGCGATCACGGACGGGCGCACGGTCAGCTCGACGGCGTGGCGCTGGCCGTAGTCGAAGCCTATGGTTTCCACGCGCGCGTAGTGCTTCAGCGCCCAGGCCAGGCAGGTGGTGGAATCTTGGCCACCGCTAAACAGGACCAGGGCGGAATCGGTAGGCAGCATTGCTTTATTCTTTCAAGGGGCTTGCAGGGCGTTGCAACGTTATTAGTACGCCATCTTTTGAGGCAATCCGGTAACATGACTGTCAGCGTACACCCTGATGGAGTCTCATGTTACCGGCATTGCCAGCAAAAAAATTGGCAGGATCACGAATTTTGGCACAAGTTGTGACAAAAGTATCCGCCTGCCTGGCGGCAGCCGGCGTCATGGCCGCCCTGGCCGCCCCCGCCGCCGCCCAGGCCCTGAAGTACGACGTCCACATCGACGCTCCCGGCCCGCTGGAGGAACTGCTGGAACAAAACCTGGACCTGCTGCGTTTTCGCGGCAATCCGCGCATGGACCGCGAACAGCTGCTGCGCCTGGTGCGCGCCGCGCCCGAGCAGATCAAGACGCTGGTGGCCACCGACGGCTACTACTCGCCGGTCGTCAGCGCCAGGCTGGACCGCGACGGCGAGACGCCCAAGGTCGAGATCAGCGTGCAGCCGGGCGAGCCGGTGCGGGTCGGCGACATCGACCTGGTGCTGGAAGGCTTCGCGCCGACGCCCGGCCTGCCGGCCGACCAGCAGTTCGACACCGCCAGACTGAAGGCCGGATGGACGCTGAAAAAAGGCGAAGTGTTCCGCCAGACCGACTGGGAACAGGCCAAGCGCGGCCTGCTGCGCCAGGTGGTGCAGACGCGCTACCCGCGCGCCCAGCTGACCGACAGCCGGGCCACGGTGGACCCGGAACAGCACCTGGCCGCGCTGCGCGTGGTGCTCGACAGCGGCCCGGAGCTGCGCTTCGGCGAACTGCGCATCGAAGGCTTGAAGCGCTACCCGGCCGCCATCGTCCGCAACCTGAACCCGATCCACGCCGGCGACTACTACAGCGAAGCGGCGCTGCAATCCTACCAATCGCGCCTGCAGGACACCGGCTACTTCAGCAGCGTCGAAGTGAGCGCCGACATGGGCGCCATCCTCAACGAGCAGCTCGACGCGGCCGCCGCCACGCCGGCGCAAAACGCCGAAGCGGCCATGGCGCCGCTGCCGCTGCTGGTGCGCGTGATCGAGAACAAGCGCCGCAACGTCAGCGCCGGCCTGGGTTTCAGTACCAACACCGGCAACCGCGCCTCGCTGACCTACGACGACCTGTCGGTGTTCGGCCTGCGCATGAAAAGCGCGCTGACGCTGGAAACCAAGAAGCAGACCGCGCGCAGCGACTTCTACTTCCCCACCACGGCCGAAGGCTACAACGACAGCTTCGGCGCCTCGTTCGAGCGCAGCGACATTTCGGGTGAAGTCACCAGCGTGGCCAGCGTGGCCGGCAAGCGCGCCTGGGGCACGCCGCTGCTGGAACGCAGCCTGTCGCTGGAGCTGCTGACCGAAACCAAGACGCTGGACGGCATCCCGTCCAGCACCAGCAAGAGTTTGCCGCTGACCTACGGCGTCACCTGGCGCAAGCTGGACAACCTGCTGTTCCCGACCAAGGGCTACGCGCTCAACGCGCAGTTGGGCGGCGCGCTGCTGCCTGTCCTGACCGACCGCGCCTTCGTGCGCGGCTATACGCGTGGCGTGTGGTACCGGCCGCTGACCACCAGCACCAACCTGATACTGCGCGCCGAACTTGGCGGACTGGCCTCGCGCGACAAGGTCGGCGTACCGGCGGTGTACCTGTTCCGCGCAGGCGGCGACCAGTCGGTGCGCGGCTACGCCTTCCAGGAGCTGGGCGTGCGCGAGGGCGACGCCATCACCGGCGGCCGCTACCTGGCCACCGGCAGCGCCGAGTTCCAGTACTGGTTCAAGCCTTCGTACGGCGCGGCGGTGTTCTACGACGCCGGCAACGCGGGCGACACCTTCAACGCGCTGCATCCTAAATCCGGCTACGGCGTCGGCGGCCGCTGGAAAAGTCCCGTCGGTCCGATCAACGTGGACGTCGCCTACGGCCACGCGGTACGCAAGTATCGTTTGCACTTCTCGCTGGGATTCACCTTCTGATGGCTGACAACAAAGACAATCCTACGGCCGCCCCCGCGCGCCGCCGCTGGCCGCGCCGCGTGCTGATAACGCTGGCGGTGCTGGTGGCCGTGCTGGCCGGCGCCGTCTGGCTGCTGGGCCGCGAATCGACCTTGCAGCAGCTGGTGCAGCGCATCTCCAACGCCAGCGGCGGGCAGGTGTCCGTGACGGGCGTGAGCGGATCGCTGTACCACCGCATGCACATCGACCGGCTGGTGTACCGCAGCAAGGACAGCGTCATCACCGCCGACAACATCGATATCAACTGGTCGCCGTTGCAGTATTTTTCGGAAGGCCTGTCGATCAGCGAACTGCACGTGGCGGCGCTGACGGTGCGCAGCCTCGGCCCGTCGGAGCCGGCCAAGATGCCGGCATCGCTGGCGGCGCCCTTCCGTCTCAGCCTGTCCGACGCCCGGCTCGACAAGCTGACCTTGAGCAGCGCCACCGGCAGCGACGTCATCGAACGCCTGCGCTTCAAACTATACGGCGACAAGAGCAGCTGGCACCTGGAAGACGCCAGCGCGCAGACGGCGTTCGGCAACGTGAAGGCCGACCTGACCATCGGCGCCGACAAGCCGTTCGCGCTGCAGGGCAAGGCCTCGCTGGCGCAAGCCAAGGCCGCACCGGCAAGCGGCAACGCGCAGCTGTCGCTGGAAGCCGGCGGCAACCTCGCGCTGATCACACTGAAAGCCCAGGGCAGCGCCAATGGCGCCAGCGGCAATGCCAGCGCCGCGTTGGCGCCGTTCGATCCCGTCATCCTGCGCGCGCTCGACCTGAGCGGCCGCGATCTCGACCCGGCCGGCTTCGACCCCGGCTGGCCGCAGGCGAAGTTCAGCCTCAAACTCAACGCCGCCATCACTCCCGACCAAAAGCTCTCCGGCCAATTCGCCCTGCTAAACCAGGACAAGGCCGCGCCACTGGACCAGCAAGGCCTGCCCCTGCAAACCTTCAGCGGCAAGCTGGCCGGCACCCTGACCGCGTCCACACTGGAAAACGTCCTGCTCGACCTGGGCCAGGCGGGACGTTTCACCGGCGGCGGCCACGTCAAGCGCAGCGGCCCCGAAGCCGGCATCGACGCCGCACAGTTCATACTGCACACCGACCGCTTCGACCTGAAGAACATCCACAGCAGCATCAACAAAACCGCCGTCGCCGGCGACATCACGCTGGCCAGCACGCCCACCAAACAAACGCTGGACGCCAAACTCGCGCAGGACGGCCTGCGCCTCGACCTGCAAGCCACGCTGGCCAACGCCGTGCTGCAATTGCACCAGGCGCGCCTGCTGGCGAAGAAAGGCAGCATCACCGCCACCGGCCAGGCCAGCCTGAAGGACAAGCAGGAATTCAGCGCCAAACTGCGCGCCGAACACTTTGACCCGTCCGCGCTCGGCCCAGCCCTGCCGATCGCCGACCTGAACGCCGACATCAACGCCAGCGGCCACATCGCCCCCGCATGGCAGGTGGCGGCAGGCTTCGACCTCAAGGCCAGCAAGCTCGCAGGCCAGACCCTGTCCGGCAGCGGCAAGCTGAATGCCGACGCAAAGCACATCAGCGGCGTCGATGCACACCTGGCGATGGCGCAGAACACCGCCGACATCAGCGGCAGCTTCGGCGCGGCGGGCGAACAGCTGCGCTGGAAAATCGACGCGCGCCAACTGTCCGCACTGGCCGCCGATTTGATCGGCGCGGTCAACGCCAGCGGCATCGTCAGCGGCACCATGGATGCGCCACGCACCAGCTTCGAGGCCGACGCCAAAGGCCTGGGCCTGGCCTCCGCCAAGCGCCCCGCGCCGGATAGCCTGATCCACGCCAGCGGCGACATCGCACTGGCCGGCGCGAAGAAAACGCCCGAGCTGAAAATGAACGGCAGCATACAGCGCCTGAATCCCGCCGCATTCGGCGCGGCGCAGGCGGGCTCCATCAACGCCGGATTCACGGCCGACGCCCGGCTGGCCGCCGACTGGCGCGCAGGCCTGAACCTGACCTTGCAGCCATCGACTTTCGCCAACGCGCCCTTGAGCGGCTACGCAAAACTCAACGCCGACAAGAACAGCATCAGCAACGCCGACATCGACCTGCGACTGGCGACCAACAGCCTGCAAGCCAAGGGCAGTTTCGGCAGCGCGCTCGACAAGCTGGAATGGAAACTCAACGCGCCGCAACTGGCCGCGCTGGGACCGCAGTTCGCGGGGGCACTGCGCGCCAGCGGCACCTTGTCCGGCACCAGCGCCAAGCCGGCGCTTGCGCTCACGCTGGACGGCAGCAACCTGCGCGCACCGGGCCAACAGCAGATCGGCACGATACGCGGCAGCGCCACGCTGGGCAACACGATCGCGATGGCCGCCTCCACGACGCCGACCACGCCCGCCATCGCCGCCACACCGACGCAGAACCGCCGGGCGACAACGGCCACCAACGCACGCGCCACACCCGCACGCGGCGGCAGCAACAGCGGCACCGACGCCGACACCTACGCCGACGTGCCACTGGTCAGCGACATCGAAATCACCCGCTACGCCTCGCCTTCCCTGACGCTGGACAAGGCCCGCCTGCAAACCAGCGGCACGCGCAGCGGCCACGTGCTGCAAGTCAGCGCCAGCAACGCCGACTTCGACGCCGCCTTGCGCGTCAAAGGCTCCTGGGCCAACGACAGCTGGACCGGCGCCATCGACACACTGCAAAACCGCGGCCGCTTCGCCCTCACCCTGGCCGCGCCGGCACAACTGAAACTGACAGCACCAGCCGGCAGCGGCGTGGCCGGCCTGCTGCACCCCGAGCAGATCGCACTGGGCAGCGCCACCATCAAACTCCCCGATGGCAGCATCCGCATCGACAGCCTGACGAAAACCGGCCCCGCCTGGAGCAGCAAAGGCATGGCGGCCGGCGTGCCGGTCAACTACCTGGCCCAACTCTCCGACGCCTGGCGCGACAACGTCCGCAGCAGCATGACCATCGGCGCCGAATGGGGCTTGAACCTGCAAGCCGCCAGCAAAGGCAGCCCGCCCGTCCTCGGCGGCATGCTGCACGTGTACCGCGAACAGGGCGACCTGACCATCATCGGCGCCGACCTGCCACAGCCGCTCGGCCTGCGCACGCTGGACGGCCGCGTCGACGTCAACGACGGCACGCTGCACCTGCAACTGAACCTGGACGGCACCCGCGCCGGCCAGGCCCGCATCGACGCCAGCGCCCAGCTGCACGACGGCCGCCTGGCCGACAGCAGCGCCATCACGCTGAACGGCAGCGCCAATATGGGCTCGCTGGCCTGGCTCGCGCCGCTGGCCGGCCAGCCCGGCCTGGAGATCGACGGCTCGCTGAAGCTGGCCGTCACCGGCGCCGGCACCCTCGGCGCACCGCAGCTGAACGGCGACATCAGCGGCGACAAGCTGGTGCTGAACTGGCTGGACCAGGGCATCAAGCTGCGCAACGGCCAATTGCAGGCGCGCCTGAGCGGCGACCAGCTGCAACTGCAAAAGCTGGCCTTCGACGGCGCCGAAGGCCACGCTCAGGCCGACGGCTGGATACGCTACGCCGGCAACGAAGCCACCATGAACCTCAAACTCAGCGCCGACAAACTGGAAGTGCTGGCGCGGCCCGACCGCATCCTGGTCATCAGCGGCCAGAGCACGCTGGTGCGCGACGCCAAACGCTTCCAGCTGGACGGCAAATTCCGCGCCGACCGCGCCAGCATCGAACTGGCCGGCGAGAACACGCCAACGCTCAGCGACGACGTGGTCATCGTCGGCAAGGGCGCGGCGCCGGTCAAGACGCCGCAAGGCCAGCCGCTCAATATCGACCTGGAAGCGGACCTCGGCGACGCCTTCCACCTCAAGGGCAAAGGCCTGGACGCCCAGCTGGCCGGCGCCGTTCGCATCCGCGTGGCCGACCGCCGGCCGCCGCGCGTCACCGGCAGCATCCGCGTGGACAGCGGCACTTATGCGGCGTATGGACAGAAGCTGGCGATCGACCGCGGCGTAATCAACTTCACCGGCGCTTACGACAACCCCGGCCTGAACATCCTCGCCGTGCGGCGCCGCCCGGAAGGCGAAGCGCTCAGCGAGACCAATGTGGAAGCGGGCGTGGAAGTACGCGGCACGGCGCTGGCGCCGGTGGCCAAGCTGGTGTCGACGCCCTCCGTATCCGACAGCGACAAGCTGGCCTGGCTGGTGCTGGGCCACGGCATCGACAACACCGCCGGCAACGACATGGCGCTGCTCAGTACAGCGGCGGGCGCGCTGTTCGGCGGCGGCCAGGGCAAGCTGGCGAATGCCTTGGGCGTGGATGAACTGGGCGTGAGCCAGGCGGCCGGCACCTCGGCCGGCGCGGCCACCGGCTTGCAGAGCACAGTGGTCACGGTGGGCAAGCGCCTGTCGTCGCGCGCTTACCTGAGCTTTGAACAGGGTGCGGGCACGGCGACCAGCCTGGTCAAGCTCAAATACAAACTGAACCCGCGCATCACGCTGCAATTCCAGACCGGCACCAACAACGCGCTGGACGTGCTCTACACCTGGGCCTTCGATTAAGCCGAACATGCCGTCATTCCCGCGCAGGCGGGAATCCATACGGCGCATCTGAACAGGTGAAGCATGGGTTCCCGCCTACGCGGGAACGACGGTGTGGCTAACTCGGGTTATGGTCCGGCACCGGATCGTCCTGCGGCACCGGATGGGGGATGGCCGGCGGCGCCGGATCATCCACCGGCACGGGATCGGGGGCGCGGTGGGAAGTCACTGTATCCATGGTCGGCACTCCAGTCATAGTCACGTCCCCATTCTACGCCGGCTTGGCGTGCCTGACGTATTTGTCCAGCCACGCATTGGTTTCATACAGCATGTGCAGGATGGATTCGCGCGCGCGGTAGGCGTGCGACTCGTTCGGCAGCATCACCAGCCGCGCCGTGCCGCCCAGGCCTTTGATGGCCTGGAACATGCGCTCGCTCTGCAAGGGGAAGGTGCCGGAGTTGCTGTCCTCCGCGCCGTGGATCAACAGCATCGCATCCTTGATCTTGTCGGCGTTATTAAACGGCGACATCGCCTGATACACCGCCTGCGCCTGCCAGAACGGCCGCTCCTCCGACTGGAAGCCGAACGGCGTCAGCGTGCGGTTGTAAGCGCCGCTGCGCGCGATGCCGGCCCTGAACAGACGCGTATGCGCCAGCAGATTGCCCGTCATGAAAGCACCATACGAATGGCCGCCGATGGCGATGCGGTGACGGTCGGCCACGCCGCGCCGCACCACCTCGTCCACCGCCGCCTGGGCGTCCGCCACCAACTGCGGCAGATAGCTGTCGTTCGGCTCCTCCTCGCCCGAGCCGACGATGGGGAAGGATGGATTGTCCAGCACCGCGTACCCCATCGCCAGAAAGGCCGCCGGCCCCCAGTAGCTGACCGCGTTGAAGCGGTACGGCGAACCGGTGGTCTGGCTGGCCGCGCCGGCCGATTTGAACTCCTGCGGATAAGCCCACATCAGCAGCGGCAGCGGGCCGTCGCGGACGGCGTCGTAACCGGGCGGCAGCATCAGCGTGGCCGTCAGCTCGACGCCGTCGTTGCGCGGGTAGCGGATCTGCTCCTTGTGCACATCCTTCAGCTGCGGCGTCGGATGCGGGTAGCTGGTCAGCGCCGTCAGTTGACGGTGTTCCGGCTTGGTCAGGTCGCGCAGATAGTAGTTCGGCCGTTCCGTCGGCGATTCGCGCGTCGTCAGCAGCAGCGTGCCTTCGTCGTTCAGCACCGCCGCCACGTTTTCAAAATACGGCGCGGCGCTCTGGAACAGGCGCTCCTTGTTCTTGGTGGTCAGGCTCAGTCGATCGATGAAGGGACGGTCGCCTTCCGGCGTGGCGCCTGCGCCATCCAGCAACAGCGTGGTGCCGGGGCCGATCAGCAGGCGCGGGAAGCCGCTGCCGTCGGCCCGCATCAC
This sequence comes from Rugamonas aquatica, assembly GCF_009380215.1. Lineage (GTDB taxonomy): Bacteria > Pseudomonadota > Gammaproteobacteria > Burkholderiales > Burkholderiaceae_D > Rugamonas > Rugamonas aquatica_B. The sequence goes on along the minus strand of NZ_WHUG01000024.1, from coordinate 11,020 downwards.
CGGCGAACCGGGGCTGTTGTAGCGGTCTTCGTACGAACCGGCGTAGATCAGCTCCGGCGGCGTGGACAGATGGTCGGGCTGTATCATCCACTGCTTGTAATCCCGCGTCTTGTGCCAGCGCTCGTTGATCAGCGCGACATCGCCACGGCCCCAGGCGATGCCGGCGTAGCGCATCGTCAGCCGCGCCAGCACCAGCGGCGGTTCGCGGAACGGCGCCGCGTGCTGGTAGACCAGGTCGCGGATGTTGTCGATCACCGGACGGGCCGGATCGCCGCCATCCTGCGCCTCGGTCCACACCAGCGTGGCCGGCGCGTCGGCGCGCCACGACACATGGCGCACGCCTTCGGACACGGCGTCATTCCCCGGCGGCAGGCCCTCCTCCAGCGGCAGCAGGGCCACCGTGTGCAGCACCGCGCCGTGCAGGTCGCGCACTTCCACCCGCTCGCCGAAACTGGAGGCGGGCACGATGTACGAGTACGGCCGCGTCACGCTTTGCGTCAGCAGATACTGGCCGCCCGGCGCCAGCGAGGTGCGCGAGAACTGCCCCGGCTCGCCGATGGGCCGCCCCTTGCCGTGCAGGTCCAGCAGCACCATCTGCACCGTCACGTAGTACTCGAACAGGCGCGCATCGGCCTCGTTCTTCAGCAGATCCTGATAGGTGCGCAGCTGGCGCAGCGAGCCACCGGGATCGCTGTCCTGCTGGATCGGACCGGTCGGAATCCCATCCGACACGGGCGCCTTGCCGATGCCGGCCGGACGCCAGTGCACCAGCAAACCGCTGCTGTCGGGCAGCCAGTTGAAGCCACGCGTCAGCACCGCCGACAGCGGCTGGGCCGACAGCCGCGACGCCTTGCGCGCGGCGATATCCACCAGCCACAGCTCCACCGATCCGCGCTCGCCCTTGTAGGCTACGTGCGAGAAAGCCAGGTAGCGCTGGTCCGGCGACCAGGCCAGGTCCGCCAGGCGCAGCGCGCGCGGCAGCCCGCGGATGCGGCTTTCCTTTTGCGTGGCGATATCGAGCAGACCAAGATCGGTGCCGAAGGCGAAGCGTGAAGAGGAACAGGTGCGCGGGTTAATGCGCAGGCCGGCCAGCTTGAGCTCCGGCTGCGCCACTTCGGCGATGCCGGGCAGCGGCGGCGTCTGCACCACGGCGGCCAGGTTGCGTTGGGGGCTCAGGCTGAGGGCCGGTGCGCGCGGGGCGTCGACGATCTCCATCAGGGCGGCGGGCGGCAGGCGGTAGCCGCCTTCCTGTGCGCCGGTCTGCGGCGAGGCGGCCATCAAACCCAGATTCAGGGGCAGCAGGGGTAACGGTTTGTTCATGGAAGTCCTTTCGGTCCAGAAGCGAGGCTGCTGCGGATCAGTTTGCTTATGCTATCCGTGATTGTCAATCAATGCAGGATATTGGGTGACAATCTGTAACGCTGTGGGGGAAAGGCGGAGTGGCGTACAATCGCTGTTCTTTGAATTTCGCCGTTGGAATCGCTTATGGATATGCCTACTATCGTCCTGTTGCTGCTGGTGCCTTTGGCCATCTGGCGCATCTACTCGCGCCTGAAACGCCTGATGGGCCGCACCCGCTCGGAACTGTGGCGCCACTACCTGGCGGCGGGCGCGATGTCCGCGCTGCTGGGCGTACTGGCGGCGACGCTGCTGGGCAAATGGGAAGCTTTCGGCGCGCTGGTGATCGGCGCCGCCGTCGGCGCCGCGCTGGGCTACCGCAATATGCAACTGACCCGGCTGGAGAACACGGCCGAGGGCTTCTTCTACACGCCCAACCGCCGCCTCGGCCTGCTGGTGGCGATGCTGTTCATCAGCCGCCTGATCTACCGCCTATTCGAAGCCTACCTGCACATGCACGACCATCTGCCGCTCGATCCCGATTTCGTCGGCAACCCGCTGACGGCCGTGCTGTTTGGTTTGCTGGCCGGCTTCTACGCCTGCTACGGCGTGCTGCTGGTGCGCTGGCGCCGCACCCAGAAGCCGGTGCCGCGCCCTATCGATATCTTCGATATTAAATAAACTATTTAGCCGCCAGCTGCTGCACGAACTCGCAGTAGGCCGGCCGCACCGCGGCGCTGGACAGCACGCCATTGTGTCCGGCGCCCGGCACCATCACCATGCGCTTGGACGGCGTCGGCAAGGCGTCGTACACCTTGCGCGCCAGGCGTGGCGGCGTAACCTCGTCGTCGTCTCCCTCCAGCACCAGCGCCGGCCCGGCGTAGCCCGACGCCGACGCCACGTTGTCTATTCCCTTCAGCGATTCGCTCAGCTCCACCCGCACGAACGGCCACGCATACCACGGCATCATATTGTTGGCCCAGTCGCGCGCATTGGTGGTGGTCGATTCCAGCACCAGCCCGCGCACGGCGGGACGCTGCTGCGCCACGTAGGCGGCGATGAAGCTGCCCAGCGATTGCCCGTGCACGATCACCCGGCCCGGCGCCTGCGCGTTGACCATATCGAATTCGCGCAGCGCGTCGGCCTTCAGCGTGGCGATGGTCGGCACGCCGGTGCTGCGGCCGTAGCCGCGATAATCGATCATCACCACGTCGGCGCGGCACGGCGCGACGGCGGCCAGCACATGGTCGCCATGCTGGTCCAGGTGGAAGCCGTTGCCGCCGAAGTAGAGCACCGTCAGCGCATTGCCCTCGCCGCTGGCGCTGACGCCGGCCAGTTGCGCGTCGTCCGCCGCCAGCGTCAGCGGCGCCAGTTTGTAGGCGGTCGCGCCGCCATCGCCGACCCGGCCGGGCGGCAGCACCGCGCCGGCGCGGTCCGGCCGCACGATGCTGCCCTCGCCGATCTGCATCGCACATCCAGACAACAAAACCGCCATCATCGCCAATATGAGTTTCATAAAGATCTCCAGTGAATGTACAATATATTACAACAAAGTTTTAATGTAAAACGATAATTTCTTACTGCATTACGATAAATATGAAAATCACCCTGATCCGCGCGCTGCTGTGGCTGTGCGTGGCCGTGCAAGCGGCCTTCTTCGTGCTGGCGTGGACCACCTACGTGCCCAGCATCGGCTCGATGACCATCGACATGACCGCCATCGGCCTGCCCTTCGGCGCCAGGCTGGCGATGACGGCCGCACAGCGCGCGATCGGCGCGGCGCTGGCGCTGCCGGCCATGCTGGTGCTGTTCCTGGGGCTGTGGCGGCTGGACCGGCTGCTGCTCAACTTCCGCCGCCGCGAGCTGTTCACCGCGCAGTCGATCGGCCACCTGCGCGCCTTCGCCGGCGCCACGCTGCTGGCGACCTTGCTGTCCATCGTCGAACTGCCGGTGCGCACGCTGGCGCTGCGCCTGAGCGGCAACGGCGGCCAGCATTTCGCGGTCGGCGTCAATTCCGAGCAGCTGATGCTGATACTGGTGTGCGGCATGTTCTACCTGATTACGCGGCTGATGCAGGAAGGCCGCCGCCTGCGCGAAGAGAACGAGGGCTTTGTCTGATGGCGATCCTGATCAACCTCGATCTGATGCTGGCTAAGCGCAAGCTGAAGTCGCGCGAACTGGCGGCCTATGTCGGCATCACCGAGCAGAATCTGTCGCTGCTCAAGTCCGGCAAGGTCAAGGGCATCCGCTTTGCGACGCTGGAGAAAATCTGCGAGCGCCTGGCCTGCCAGCCCGGCGACATCCTGAGCTGGGAGCCGGACGACGGCGAGACGAAAGACGACGCCGGCGAGCTGCTATAAGAACGCCGTCGTTTTAGCGACAGTGCTATCGTATTTCATGCGGTGCTGGTGACATTTGGTGATATGCTGGATGTATCCGTACGGCAATTCTTTGCACTGTTATGAATACGTCCATTTACGACAAAACCGCCAAGGGCCGGGAAGAGATCGCGACGCGCAGGGATGGTCTTGCGCCGCGCCTGCGCAGCTTGCTGGTGCTGATCGATGGCCGTCGTACGGAGGAAGAACTGCTGCGCAATGTGGCAGGTCTGGGCCTGACCATCGCCGCAGTGCACGAGCTGCTGGCGGGAGAATACATCGTGCTGTCGACCAGCTACGCGTCGATGGCGGAAGCGCCGGCCGAGCCGCCGGCGCCGGAACCCGCACCGGAGCTCGCCCCCGCGCCGCCGGCCGCCGCGCAGGTCCAGCAATTCCAGTCCGTCTACCAGTTCTACAACCAGACCATCAAAAGCACGATAGGCCTGCGCGGCTTCACCTTGCAGCTGAAGGTGGAAAAAGCCAGCTCGGTCGACGAGCTGCGCCAGCTGCGCGCGCCCTATCTGGAGGCGGTACAAAAAGCAAAGGGCAGCGACACTGCCGCTGCCCTCGCCCTGCAGCTCGATCGGCTGCTGGGTTTCAACTGAAGCCTAGGCCTCAGGCCACCTTCGCCACCTCGGCGGCGGGACGGCGCTGCAGCACGAAGATAGGCTGCGCCCACTCCGTATCCTTCTTCTTTTTGCTCGTGATGAGCGTCAGTTCCGAAGGATCGTAGACGTCGGTGTTGTGCGTCAGCGGCGTCGTCATCAGGTACTGCGCGTCGGTGTTCTTCAGGAACTCGCCGACCAGCTGGATGTTACGGATATCCAGGTGGGCAAACGGTTCGTCGATGAACACGAAGCCGCCGGAACCATCTTCCGACTTCAGCAAACCAATCAGCAGCACCAGCGATTTCATCACCTGCTGGCCGCCGGACGCTTCGCCGTCGTTCATGCCGATGATGCCCTTGCCGTCGAACTTGAAGCGTACGTGCAGGCCGGCTTGCGCCAGTTGCGTATCGTCGTTCTCCAGGCGTACCGGATCGGAGTGCACCTCGATGCCCGCCAGCTCGCCCAGCTCCTTGATGTTCTTGGAGTAGGTCTTGATGGTGTAGCGCAGCCGCTCCATGTAGGCGCCGCGCGCGTTGCCGGTGGCTTCGATGGCGCGGTTGTTCTGGTAGCGGCGCTCTTCGGTTTCCGACTGGCGGCCGTGCAGCTGGTCGTTCAGGCGCTGGTACTGGTCGATCACGGTGGCGTCCAGTTCCCAATCGCTGCGGGCCAGGCTGGCCTCCAGCGAGTGAACACGCAGCACCACCTGGTGCGAGTTCTGATGCTCGCTGACCAGGCCCGCACGACGCGCCGGACGACGCCAGCTCTTCGGCAGGTGACGCCAGGCCTTGCGCAGCGTGAGCAGAGCGCGCGCGTGGTCGGCGCGTTGTTCGATCTGGCGCTTGTTGTTCAGGCGCAGACCGGCTTCCGATTCCGACAACGCGAAGCGCGCGTTCTGCCAAGTGGTGTCGGCGCGGGTGCGCGTGACCACCGCGTTCTTGATCAGCGCTTGCAGCTCGCCCAGACGGGTGCCGACTTCGGTGCGTTCCGCCTTCAGCGGCACCGAGTTGCGCACCGCCTCGTCGAACTCCTCCTGGCGCGCAGCCAGTTCCTTGGCGGCGTCCACACCGGCCAGGCGCGATTTCAGCGAGCTGATTTCGGTCGCCAGCTTGGACACGATCAAGGTCAGGCCATCTTCCTGCGCCTCCAGCGCCGGCAGCGATTTCTGGATCGCTTCCATACGCTGCGTGCGGCCTGCGGAACCGAAGCGGTAACGCGAAGCTTCCACGAACAGCGAGCGGCCGCCGCGGCGTTCGCGGTGGTAGGCGTCCGGCGTGATCCACTCGTCATGGCTACCCAGCTTGGCGCCGGCATCGACGGTGTCCACGCGGGTGATGCGCGACAGCTGTTCCACCAGCCAGGACGGAACCTTGGCCGAGAACTTCACCACCGACATCAGCGAGTCATCCTTGACGGTCGGCGCATGCACCAGGTCCGGCACGATGAAGTGGCGATAGCGCTCCTTCTCCGCCAGGCGGTACGCGGCCGAAGCGTCGGACGATTTATCCAGCAGCACCACGGAGGCATAGCCACCCAGCACGCCTTCGATTGCACCCTGCCAGCGCGCATCCGTCACCTCGACGATGTCGGACAGCATGGCGTGGCCGATGCCGGCGTCGTTCAACGCGCGGCGCATGCCGCGTTGCGCTTCCGGCTCCGGCATCGCGGTCTTGCCCTGCAAGGCGGCGATGGTCGACAGCTCGCCGGCGATCTTGGTGGCGATGGCGTCGCGCGCCATGCGCTGGCGGGCCAGCTCGATTTCCTTTTCCTGCAGCTGCTGCGCCACTTCGGCCAGGTCTGCACCGGCGTCGGCGGCCAGCTTTTGCAAGCGGGTCTTCTGTTCCAGCAGGCTGTCCAGCGGCTTGAGTTTGCCGTTGATCTGATTCAGGCGGCTTTGCAGCGCGGTCGATTCCTGCTCCAGCACCGTTTCGTGCTGCTGCGCGTCGGCCAGCGCCTTGGCCTGCGCGGCCAGCGCGTTGCGCTTGTCGGTCAGCTGGGCGTCGGCCTGCATCAGCGGCTTGCGTGCATCGCGCAGCTGGCGGCTCAGGTTAGCGTGCTTCTCGCGCGCTTCGTGATACTCCAGCGTCGGCAGCACTTCTTCCTGCAGGTTGCGGCGTTCCTTGTTCAGGTCTTCCCACTGGTGGTAGTTGGCCACGCGCAGGCGCAGGCCCTCCAGATTGGTCTTGGAGGCTTCCAGTTCGGACTCGAAGCGTTTCAGTTCGACTTCGGTATCGCGCTGATGGCGCTTGGCTTCGTCGTAGGCGTCCAGCACTTCCTTGTCGCCGAAGACCTGGAACACCAGGTCCAGCAACTGGCGCGGCGCGTATTCGCACAGCTTGTCGGTTTCGCCCTGCTCAAGCGCCAGCACTTTCGCCATCGCCGGCGACAGGCCGGCGTTGGCGAGGCGCTTGCGGTAGTTCTCGACGCCGAGCCAGTCGTTGCCGGCTTCGCCGATGTCTTCGATCTGCACGTTACCGGGGCGCATAAGGTACTGGCGCTTCCAGTCGCCGCCGTTTTTCTGGATCTGGCAGAACAGCGTGACTTCGTCGTCGCTGAAGAAGCCGGAGCTGCGGAACGGACGGTTGGACAGCTGCTTGCCGATGTTCTTGTTGTCCACCACGGCGCGCAGCCAGGCGGTCTGCTGGCCGCTGTGGCGGGCGTAGTGCTTGTAGGTGCGCCCCATCGAGCAATCGAGGCCGAACAGCGTGCGCAAGGCGTCCAGCAAGGTGGTCTTGCCGGAGCCGTTCTGGCCCGCGATGGTGATGATCTTGGCGTCCAGCGGGATGTTCTTGATGCGCTGCCAGTAATCCCAGTGGACCAGTTCTAATGATTTAATGTGAAACACGTTTAGTCCTCGGCTGGAAGTTCGGAGTCCGCGGCGGCTTCTTCAGCCGCCTCGTCGTCGTTGGCGGCGGTCGGCGGAGCGCTGCGCGGCACCGGGATGATCTGCGCCGGCGAGCGCTTGAACACGTCGGCCAGGGCGCCGTTGATGATGCGCTCTTTCAGCTGGTCGGTATCCATCATCAGGTCCAGCAGCGGGCCTTCGACGATCACGTCGCCGCGGCGCTCGATGAAGCCCAGCTTGGCCAGGATGCCGAGGTTCATGTCCAGACGGGTCTTCTTGCCCAGCTTGTCGCCGAAGTCGGCCAGCAGCGCTTTGTAGGCGATGCCGATCGACGTGTCTTCCGCACGCGGCAGCGGCTTCTCGACGCCGAACATGTCGTTCTGGTCGTCGTCCGCGTGCTGGTGGGTTTCCTGGCGTTCGCGCTTGGGCAGGATGATCTGCGCCCACAGCACCACCAGCAAGGCCACGCCGTCGCGCGACAGGCCGAAGTTATTGTTTTGCCAGACGTCGCGGGCGCCGAAGATCTTCGGCTCGATGGCGCGGTGCAGCGCGATGGTCACATGGTCGGCGTAGACGTTGTCGAGCAGTTTGAGGCCGGTCGCCAGCAGGCGCGCGTCGACTTCGGCGCGGAACAACTCGTCGGACAGCACGCGCTTGACCAGCTTGTCGTCGCGGCGCAGGGTCTGATGCGTCAGCAGGCGCGCGATCAGGATTTGGGAATCGTCATTCATCTGACTTGTCGCCTTCCGTATTCAAAGACAGTGAGAGGGAGGCCAGGGACATCGCCGCCACGTGCAAATCGGGCAGCTGTATCATTTCGTCGGTGGGTGCGAATTTGACCGGCAGGCGCGCCAGTTCGGCGGTGGCGCCTTGCAGGCGGGCCTCGTCGGCGTCGCCCAGCAGCGGCAGCAGCGAGGCGCGGTACGAGGCCACGGCGAAGGTGGCCGGCAGCAGCGAATCCTGCACCGGTATCGATTTCGGGCCTTCGTCGGCGATGCTGGGGAAGTTGCCCAGCGCGGCGAAGTCGGACAGGCGCGCCAGCCAGTCGTCCAGCTCGCGCTGCATCTGCGGGCCGTCGCTGATGGTGGTCGGCGCATCCTGGCCGGTCGGCAGGCCGCCGGAGACGGCGCTGATGGCGCGGTCCTGCAGCAGCTCCGTCTCGGCGACGTCGATCATCTCGGCCGGCGTGATAAACAGCGGCACCACCGGCTGGTCGATCGCGCCTTCGGCCAGCGAGGCCAGGTCTTCGTGCAGCAGCAGCCAGCGCTTGATGTCGGTGGTGGACAGGCCGGACTGGCCCAGGTGCACGCGCTGGCGTTCGATCTGGTTGAGCGCGCGCGAGAACATGCCCTGCATGTTGAGCAGCGCCGATTGCGCGCGGCCGATGGCCTGCGCCGCCTTGTGGGTGGCGCCGTCGGCGTTTTCATCGGACAGGATGGCGCGCAGGATCTCGGAACCCTTCTCGACCCAGTCGCAGGCGGTGTGCCACTTGGCCTGCGAGGCGCGCAGGCGGAACTCGGAACCGGAGGCGATGGCGTCCGAGAATTCCTCGGTCAGGTCGACCAGGCGGCCCAGCAGGTGGTTCAATTGTTCGACGGTGACGCCGCCCATCACCTGGGCGCCGGCCACCTGCGACAGCAGGAAGCCCATGTCGGCCGTGTCTTCTTCCTTGCCCAGCGCCAGCAGGCCGTCGATGGCCGACAGCACGTTGCGCGCCATCGGCGTGACGCGGTAGACGGCTTGCTGCGCGTCCCAGGCCAGCAGCTGGTTGGTGCGCAGGCGCATCAGCGCCGTTTCCAGCGATTCCGGCAGCAGGTAGGCCAGGCGGGTGTTGATGTCGGCGCGCGAGAAGGTGGACGAGGCGGCGTCGGACGCCAGCTCGCGCAGCACCAGCAGGCGCACCAGGACGCCGTCGAAGCCGCCGTGGAACAGCGCGGTGAACACCTGCAGCAGCGGCTGCGCGCGTTTCAGGTGGTAGACCTGCTCGATCTCGTCGGCCGAGATATTCGGCTGGAAGTGGGCTTGCAGGCTGTCCTGCTGCTGTTGCTGATCCAGCTCACTTGTTATAATTTCTATCATTCTTTGCCATTCTGTACGCATCGCAACGACTAGATTGCGGGGGCGTCAGTATAACAGCCAGCCGGGGTCAGGTCTGACAATCGGACACGGTCTCTACCGTAATGCGCGCATTACGGTAGAGACCGTGTCCGATTGTCAGACCTGACCCCGCTTTTAAGCTTACTTTTTCACGGCCTTTTCCAGTGTCTGGTCGACGAAGTCGCCGTCATTGTCGTTGAAGCGCACGCGCACCGGGTACCAGTCCATCGACGGCGCCAGCCACAGGTCGACCTGCTGGCCCTGCGCATCCGGCGGCGGCGCCTTGACCAGGTGGACCGCGTTGACCTCCCCCGCGCCGACCTGCACCATCTCGCTCTTCATCACTTTGAAGCTCCACACCTCGGCGTCGCGGCGGCCGGCCACGAAGTAATTCCACTCGCTGCCCGGCTTGAACTTGTCCGGCGTGGCGCGCGCCTGCGCCGCCAGCTGCCACTGGATGCTGGTGCGATCCTGCTCGCCGCCCTTGATCGGGTAGCTGTCGTCACCCTCGCTGAAGGTGATGGTTTTGACATCGCGCTTGAACACCGTGGTGCTCGGGTCTTTGCGGAAGCGCTTTTCGTAGAAGGTGGCCGGCGCCAGGCCGAAGTCGTCGACCGTGCCTTCGCTGCGGTTTTCCAGGATCTTGCCGAACAGCGCGGCGCGGCTCTCGGTGGCGACCATGTATTTGCCGTCGCCGGCGCGCCACTGCACGGTGGCGGTGCCGCCTATGCTCAAGCCGTGCTGCCTGGCCTTGATGGTGTACGTCAGGTCGGCCGACGGCGGCAGGCTGTATGGGCGCTTGACGCTCGGGTGCTCGGCGTCCGGCGCGGCGGCGTGGGTCGCGCAGCTGAACAGGATGGCGGCGCTCAGGGCCAGCAGGCGCGCGGTGTGGGATGTATGCATATTATTTTCCGGATTCTGTCATCGTTATCTTGGATACGGTCTGCGTCGTCAGCGCGCCGCTTGCTTCGGTATTGCGCAGCTGGATCGGGTACCAGTTCAGGCCCGGCGCCAGCCATACGTCCAGCCGCGACGAGTAGCTGCCGGGACGCGGCGGCCGGCTCAGGTGCCAGGTCACGACCTTGCCCATCTTCGTCTCCAGCTCTTCCTCGCCGACCAGCTGGAAGCGGAAGATGTTCGCTTCCTTGTCCTCGCCGACCTGCATGTCGATGTCGCTGCTGAACTGATTGACGTCGGCGCGGCCGATGCCGCCCAGCTGGAACGGCACCGTCGTCATGTCCTGCGCGCCCACCATCAGCGGGTAGCTGCGCTCGGACGCCGAAAACGTGATGGTGCCGGCGTCGCGGTTGAAATGGGTCGCCGTCTCGGCGCGGCGCGCGCGCTTCTGCGTGCCAGTGGCCGGGGCGATGCCGAAATCGTCGATGGTGCCGGTGCTGCGCATCACCAGCAGGTTCACCCGCGTCACCAGCAGACTGATGCCCGCTTCCACCGAGGCGGTGTAGTTGCTGCCGTCAGTATGCCATGTCATCGCGGCGGCCCCCGTCCATTTGGTGCCGTCGGCGTCGACCCGGGCCACGTCCATGTCGAAGCTGGCCGATGGCGGCAGGTTGACCTTGTAGCGGCGCATGCCCTGCGGCGGCGCGGCGTCCACCGGCACGGCGGCGGCAGGCGTGGCGCCGGCGGCGTTCGGCGGCGGCGGCGCCTTACCTGGATCTGCAACTGGTGGCGTTCCCGCAGGACGGCCTGCTGCGCAGCCCTACCGCGCTGGCCAACCTCAAGCGAGCGATTGCCATGGG
>NZ_WHUG01000023.1 GCF_009380215.1 Rugamonas aquatica | reverse complement strand
CGGTGGGCGCCGCATCCTTACCAAACGTGCGCCTTCCGGACGCGGGCCTCGCGGCGACTGCTGCTGGCCTGCCGGACGCGGTTCGCCGCTGCGCGGACGGGCCTCCCCTTGCGGGCGTGGCTGGCCCTGCCCAGGCCGGGCGTTGGGCGCTTGCGGGGTGCGGGAGGGGCGGTTCTGCGTGCTGGCGGGCGTGCTGGACGCGCCTTTAGACTTGTTACTGGCTTCTGACATTGTTTTTTACAAAGGTTTTGGCGCGGAAGTCGCGCACCGAATTATAATGCGGCTAATGGAAAACCCTACCCAATTCGTCCAATGGCTGCGCTCAGTCGCGCCTTACATCCACGCCTTCCGTGGCAAGACCTTCGTGGTCGCCTTCCCTGGTGAGCTCGTGAGCGCCGGCGCGCTGCAAGTGCTGGCCCACGATCTGTCGCTGCTGCACGCGCTCGACATCAACGTCACCGTGGTCTACGGCTCGCGCCCGCAGGTGGCCGAGCAGCTGGCCCTGCGTAACGTCGAAGGCCGCTTCCACAACGGCGTGCGCATCACCGACATCGCCGCCATGGAGTGCGCCAAGGAAGCCGCCGGCGAGCTGCGCCTCGATATCGAGGCCGCGTTCAGCCAGGGCTTGCCGAACACGCCGATGTCCAACGCGGCCATCCGCATCATTTCCGGCAACTTCATCACCGCCCGTCCGCTGGGCGTGATCGACGGCGTCGACCTGGAACTGACCGGCGTCACCCGCAAGGTCGACGCCGAAACCATCCACTCCATCCTCGGCTCGGACGGCCTGGTGCTGCTGTCGCCGCTGGGCTTCTCGCCGACCGGCGAAGCCTTCAACCTGACCATGGAAGACGTGGCGTGCAGCACCGCCATCGCCCTGCATGCGGACAAGCTGATCTTCATCACCGAGACCGGCATGATGACCGACGCCGGCGGCACCGAGATCCGCGAACTGTCGTCGCACCAGGCCGAAGCCGTGCTGCAGGCCGGCTTCCTGCCGGACGCCACCGCCTTCTACCTGAAGCACTGCATCAAGGCGTGCGACAACGGCGTCGAACGCTCGCACATCGTCTCGTTCAGCATGGACGGCTCGGCGCTGCTGGAACTGTTCACCCACGATGGCGTCGGCACCATGATCTCGCACGAGAACCTGGAATCGCTGCGCCAGGCCACCATCGAGGACGTCGGCGGCATCATCAAGCTGATCGAGCCGCTGGAGGCCGACGGCACGCTGGTCAAGCGCGGCCGCGAGCTGATCGAGCGCGAAATCGACTACTTCTCCGTCATCGAGCACGATGGCGTGATCTTCGGTTGCGCCGCGCTGTATCCATTCCCGGAACAGAAAATGGCCGAAATGGCATGTTTGACGGTCAACCCGGAAGTGCAAGCCCAGGGCGACGGCGAGCGCATCCTCAAGCACATGGAGAACCGCGCGCGCGCCATCGGCGTGCAAAAGCTGTTCGTGCTGACCACCCGCACCTCGCACTGGTTCCAGAAGCGCGGCTTCGTGCCCGTCACCGTCGACGCCCTGCCCAAGGACCGCCAGCGCATGTACAACTGGCAGCGCAAGTCCCAGGTTTTGATTAAGACCTTATAATGTCGTTTTACATACCGCTTTAGGAGCAACACAGATGGCCCGCACCGTTCAATGCATCAAACTCAACAAAGAAGCCGAAGGTCTGGACTTCCCGCCGTATCCGGGCGAACTGGGTAAGAAGATCTATGAATCGGTTTCGAAAGAAGCCTGGGCGGCCTGGCTGAAGCACCAGACCATGCTGGTCAACGAGAACCGTCTGAACCTGGCCGATCAGCGCGCCCGCAAATACCTGGCGACGCAGATGGAGAAACACTTCTTCGGCGACGGCGCCGACGCGGCCATGGGCTACGTGCCGCCTACCGAGTAAATCCGGTCAACGCCGGCGGCGCTCGCCGCCGGTGTGTAGTACTTCACATCGCTTTGCACTGCTTTAACTCGCACCTTGCCATGAAAACTTTGCCGTTTTCGCAAGTCATGCGATACACCTCGACCGGTCCCGGTTCGCTCACCAAGCCCGCACCCCAACCGCCCTGGCAGCCCTGCTGCTTGGCCAGGTTTTCCACCGTCGCCGACGAGACGCCGGCGCGGAATGGCACTTTCTGGATTTCGACGCCGTCGACATAGCTGATCGGCGTGCCATCGTCGGCCGTGGTGCGCAGCGCCGGCTTGCGCGGCGCCGCCGCTTCCTCACGCACCTTGCCCCGCGAGGCAGGCAACGAACAGGCATTGAGCAAGGACGTGCCGCACAGCAGGAGGATCAAGGAGCGTTTCATGGAAGCCCGGGTAAGGTGAACTGTCGTTCCCGCGCACGCGGGAATCCATACTCAGCATGGGTTCCCGCCTGCGCGGGAACGACACGCTTAGAACTTCAGGGTCTTGACGCCGTCCGCCATGCCCAGCAGGCAGACGTTGGCGCCGCGCGCGGCAAACAGGCCGACCGCGATCACGCCGACGATCTGGTTGATCTGCTGCTCCAGCGCCACCGGATCGGTAATCGACAAACCGGCCACATCGATAATCATGCCGCCGTTGTCGGTGATGAAGGCTTCGTCGCTGCCGGCCTTCAGGCGCAGCTTCGGCGTGCCGCCGATGGCGGCCAGCGCGCGCGTGACCGAGGCGCGCGCCATCGGCAGCACTTCCACCGGCAACGGGAACTTGCCCATCACGTCGACCAGCTTGGAGCCGTCGGCGATGCAGACGAACTGGCCGGACACCGAAGCGACGATCTTCTCGCGCGTCAGCGCCGCGCCGCCGCCCTTGATCATGGCGCCGGTATTGGTGATTTCATCGGCGCCGTCGATGTAGACGGCGATGGCCGGCACGTCGTTCAGGTCGAACACTTCGATGCCGTGGCCGCGCAGGCGGGCCGCGGTCGCTTCCGACGAGGCCACGGCGCCCTTGATGCGGTGCTTGATCTTGGCCAGCTCGTCGATGAAGAAGTTGGCGGTGGAGCCGGTGCCGACGCCGATGATCTCGTTATCCACCACGTAATCGATGGCGGCGCGGGCTACGGCTTGTTTCAGTTCGTCTTGGGTCATGATGTTTCTATAAGAGAGGGGAAATTCAATCCCGCTATTTTAACGGATCGCCCCCGTCCGCCACCGTTTTCAGCCAAAAATTGCGCTCAGACAACACCTCGCGGACGCCGGTGTCGCAGACTGGCACAAGCGCTGCGTGTATGCAACGATGCTTGCCAGCGATGCGGCCGGATATGCGAGAATGAAGCTCACGCAGGTCCAAAAACGATCGCCGGGGATGAGCCATGACGCCAGCCAAAACAGTCTTGATTGTCGATGACAGCCGCGTCTCGCGCATGATGGCCCGCCAGTACATCGCCGGCCTGCACGCCGACTGGATCGTCGAGGAAGCCGGCACCGGCGAGGAATCGCTGGCCAAGGCGCGCGCCACGCCGCCCGACCTGATCCTGATGGACGTCAACATGCCCGGCATGGGCGGCATCGCCGCCGCCGAGCAGCTGCGCCAGGAATTCCCCGCCATCCCGATTTCGCTGCTGACGGCCAATGTGCAGACGGCCACGCGCGAACGCGCGGCCCAGCTGGGCATCGGCTTCATGGAAAAACCGATCACCGAGGCGCGCATCGCGCAACTGCTGGCCACGCTGGAGGCGGTGTGACCATGTTCGCCCTGACTGAGCTGGAAAACGATGCGCTGATCGAGATCTTCAACATCGGCGTCGGCCAGGCGGCATCGTCGATGAGCGCCATCGTCAACGAGACGGTGCGCATGTCGGTGCCGTCGGTGAGCTTCATCAACCGCACCGAGGCCGCGCGCGTGCTCGACGGCAAGGCGCCCGAGGCCGGCGCCATCTGCGGCGTCAGCCAGCACTACGAGGGCGCGTTCTCGACCGAGGCCATCCTCATGTTCCCCGAGGATAAAAGCCTGGAGATCGTGCGCCTGATGGTGGGCGAATCGGTGCCGCTCAAGGAGCTGACCGAGATGGAGCAGGAAGCCATGTGCGAGATCGGCAACATCATCCTCAACTCCTGCGTCGGCACGCTGGCCAACATCTTCCAGCGCGAGCTGCAGGGTTCGCTGCCGCAGTACCACGTCGGCACCAGCGATGAAATCCTGATCGCCTCCGGCAGCCAGCACGACACCGTGGTGCTGATGCTGCACATCGATTTCGTGCTGGAGAAGCACCAGATCCACGGCTACGTCGCCTTCGTGCTGGACATCTCCGCGCTGCACGATCTGAAGGAGCAGATCAACCTCTACATCGCCCGCGCAATGGGCCAGGCATGATGAATCCGCTGAACGAAGCGCACCGCCTGCATCTGCTGCACAGCGTGCTGTGCACGGTGAACCTGGGCGCCATCGTGCTCGACAACGAACGCCGCATCGTGCTGTGGAATTCGTGGATGATCAAGCATTCCGGCCTGGGCCACGACAAGGTGATCGGCGCCGATTTCTTCACCGTCTGCCCCGGCCTGCGCGGCGGCCGCATGGAGGCCGCGATCCAGCAGGCGCTGTACAACAACTTCCCCTCGCTGCTGTCGCAGACGCTCAACAAGGCGCCGTTCGCGCTGCACGCCAGCCCTGTGGCGGCCGCCCGCAACGAGCGCATCCAGCAGGCGGTGGAAGTGACGCCGATCGCGGTCGAGGGCGCGCCGCGCCACTGCCTGATCCAGATCAGCGATGTCAGCATCGCGGTCGGGCGCGAAAAGCTGCTGCGCGAGCAAGCCATGGTGCTGCGCTCGCAAACCTTCGCCGACGGCCTGACCGGCATCGCCAACCGCCGCCACTTCGACGTCGCCATGGAAAAGGAGCACCGCCGCGCCAAGCGGGGCGGCACGCCGCTGTCGCTGCTGATGATCGACATCGACCACTTCAAGGCCTACAACGACCACTACGGCCACCAGAAGGGCGACCAGTGCCTGATCCAGGTGGCGGCCGCGCTGGCGGGCATGCTCAAGCGCCCGTGCGACCTGATGGCGCGCTACGGCGGCGAGGAGTTCGCGATGATACTGCCGGAGACCGACGTCGAGCAGGCCACGGTGATGGCCGAGGCGATCCGCGCCCGCGCGCAGGAGCTGGCCATCCCGCACGAGCGCAACAACGCCGAGCTGCGCCAGGTCACGGTCAGCATCGGCATCGCCACGCAAAAGGTCGACACGGCTGTCGAGATCGAAGCGCTGATCGGCGCCGCCGACCGCGCGCTCTACCTGGCCAAGCGCAACGGCCGCAACCGCATCGAATCCATGCTGCCAGCTTGACCATCCACCACAACGAGGATCAGTATGCGCAACGTTACCGTTTTATTGGCAGCCTGGGGCGCGCTATGTTCCGTCCACGCGGCGCCGCTGGAGCAGCTGTCGTGGCTCAGCGGCTGCTGGGTCGATCCCGCCGGCGAGGCAGGCTCGGGCGAGCAGTGGACCGTGCCTGCCGCCGGCTCCATGCTGGGCATGGGCCGCACCATCAGGGGCGGCAAGCTGGTCACGTACGAATTCATGCGCATCGCCGACGGCGGCGACGGCAAGGCGGTGTTCCATGCGCAGCCGGCCGGCAAGCCGGCGGCCAGCTTCCACGCCATCGTGCAGAGCGCCACCGAGGTGGTATTTGAAAACCTGGAGCACGATTTTCCGCAGCGCGTGATCTACCGCTACGAAGCGCCGTCCACGCTGCGCGCCAGCATCGAAGGCCTGCGCAACGGCGCGCTCAAGCGCATCGAATTCCCTCTGGTGCGCGGCGCCTGCGGAGGCACGCTGTGACGCCGTTGGCGCCCAACCGGTCGATCCAGGCGGTGACGGTGATACCGGTGCTGCACTATCCGGATGTGGCATTGGCGGCGGAGTGGCTGTGCGGCGCGTTCGGCTTCAGCGAACGGCTGCGCATCGGCGACCACCGCATCCAGCTCGACATCGACGGCGGCGCCGGCGCGGTGGTGGTGGCGCAGCGGCCCAGTCCCGCGCCGCCCTGCCCGCATCCCTGCCATTCGATCATGGTGCGCATCAGCGACATCGACCAGCACTACAAGCGCGCCATGGCGGCCCGCGCCCGTTCGCTCAGCCCGCCGACCGGCTATCCCTTCGGCGAGCGGCAGTACTCGGTGGCCGATCCCGGCGGCCATATCTGGACCTTCACGCAAACCATCGCCGACATCGACCCGGCCGCCT
This sequence comes from Rugamonas aquatica, assembly GCF_009380215.1. Taxonomy (GTDB): domain Bacteria; phylum Pseudomonadota; class Gammaproteobacteria; order Burkholderiales; family Burkholderiaceae_D; genus Rugamonas; species Rugamonas aquatica_B. The sequence goes on along the minus strand of NZ_WHUG01000023.1, from coordinate 51,889 downwards.
GGGGCGGCACGCTGCGCTAATCAGGGCTCAGGTCCAGATGCGGTAGATCCAGTAGCTTTCGTCTTCGGATTTCATGATGCGCGCCAGTTCGTGCGGACTGTGGCCGGTGATCTCGCGCGCCTCGCGGCAGAAGTGCGCCTGGTCGGAATAGCCGCCGCGCGCGGCCACGTCGGACCACACCACCCGCCCCGCCAGGAACTCTTCGCGGGCGTCGAAGAACGATTGCTCCGCGCGCTGCAGGCGCAGCAGCTTGCGCATCGGCTGGCCGGCGCGCGCCTTGATGTGGCGCTCGATGCTGCGTACGCCGCGGCCCAGCGCCGTGTCGGCCACCTGCCACGCCAGGTGGCGCACCCAGTCGCCCGCCGTCGCGCCCGCGCCGCCGGGTCGCGCCGCCTGCCAGCGCGGCGTCAGGAAGGCTTCCAGCACCGCCAGCCGCGCGGCATCGTCGGGCGCGGCCAGCACCGCGTCGGACATCGCGGCCCACTCCGGCCCCAGCACCGTCCCGGCGTCGTCCCAGCGGTTGACCCAGGCCGGCACGTCGACGCCGCTCAGCGCGTGCATCGCCTGCGGATAAAACATCACCATCAGTATCCGCACCGGCCCCGGATTGTAGGTCGCCATCGGCCGCGTCTGCGGGCCGACGAACACGGCGCGGATTTCAGTCTTCGGCATGCCCGGCGGCTCGACCACTTCGGCCTCGCCTTCGATGAACCAGGTGATCGAGCAATGCGGCGTGGCGGGGAAGTGATTGAAGCGGTCGGCCGGATCGGTCAGCGGCGCCTCCACCGTGCTGCGCGTGATGTAGGCGCGCACGCAGGAGGCCAGCGCAAACGGTGGCACGATCAAACGCGTCAGGGATGGTTCGGTGTCGGACATTTGCAAAGTTTATACCAAAGCTGTCGCAAACGTTCAATACGCGCCGGCGGCGGCGCGGCATCATGAAGCCATCATAACGAGAGGAAGCCGATATGGAGAATACGATCACCGCCCCCGCCGCCACCCGCCTGCGCACCGTGGACAGCCTGCCAGGTCCGCGTCCATGGCCGCTGCTGGGCAACCTGCCGAACATGGAGCTGCGGCACATCCACCAGAGCGTCGAGGACTGGAGCAAGCGCTATGGCCCCATGTTCAAGATCAGCATCGGCAAGACGACGACGGTGGTGCTGGCCGGGCACGACCTGGTAAACGCCGTGCTGCGCGACCGCCCCGACGGCTTCCGCCGTCCATCCATCACGGCCCAGGTATCGAACGAGATGGGCGGCCGTCCCGGCGTGTTCCTGGCCGAGGGCGCGGCCTGGCGCAACCAGCGCCGCATGGTGATGACGGCGCTGGCGCCGCACGCCGTCAAAGCCTACTTCCCTTCGCTGGTGTCGGTCGCCCTGCGGCTGCAGCGGCGCTGGCGCCAGGCGGCGCGCGACGGCAGCGCCATCGACCTGACCGAGGATCTGAAACGCTTCAGCGTCGACGTGATCGCCGGCCTGGCGTTCGGCTCGGAAGTCAACACCATCGACGGCGGCGAGGACGTGATCCAGCGCCACATGGACACCATCCTGCCGGAAGTATCGCGCCGCTCGTTCTCGCTGTTCCCCTACTGGCGCTACGTCAAGCTGCCGCGCGACCATCATCTGGACAACTGCGTGCGGGAACTCGACAAGGCGGTCGATGAGCTGATCGCCACCGCGCGCGTCCGCCTGGCCGCCGAGCCGCAGCGGCGCGAGCGTCCCGCCAATCTGCTGGAGGCGATGATCTGCGCGGCAGACGAAGGCGACAGCGGCGTCGACGACGTCGCCGTGGCGGGCAATGTCACCACCATGCTGCTGGCCGGCGAGGACACCACCAGCAACACGCTGGCGTGGATGCTGTATCTGCTGCAAAAGAACCCGGCCGCGCTGCGCAAGGCGCGCGAGGAAGTGCTGCGGATCGCGCCCGATACGACCGCCTTCACCATCGAACAGATGGATGCGCTGGACTACCTGGACGCCTGCGCCCAGGAAGCCATGCGATTGAAACCGGTGGCGCCCTTCCTGCCGCTGGAGGCCTTGCGCGACAGCGTGGTCGGCGATGTGCAGATACCCAAGGGCGGCCTGGTGTGGTGCGTGATGCGGAACGACAGCGTCAGCGAAAGCCACGTGCCGCAGGCCGGCCAGTTCGATCCGGATCGCTGGCTGAAAAAAGGCGACGGCGCGATGGACAAGCATGTGTCGATGCCCTTCGGCGCCGGCGTGCGCACCTGCCCCGGGCGCTACCTCGCGCTGCTGGAGATCAAGCTGACCAGCGCCATGCTGCTCAGCAGCTTCGACATCGCCACGCTGGACACGGTGGACGGCAAGGAGCCGGAAGAGCTGATGGCTTTCACCATGTCGCCGGTAGGCCTGCGCATGCGGCTGCGCGAACGCGTCGCCTCCGCCTGAGCCCTATGCTGCACAAGATCCATCGCACAGGCGCTTGTGTACTCGGCGTTTTTTTGACACTGCATCTGTTCAACCACTTGCTGGCGGTCGGCAGCGTGGAGGCGCACATCCGTTTCATGGAGGCGTTCCGCGCGGTGTACCGCAACCGCGTGGTTGAAATCATCCTGCTGTTGTGTGCAGCGAGCCAGATCGCCAGCGGCTTGACCTTCGTCCGCCGCCGCTGGCGCGAGCGGCATCAGGGACTCGATCTGCTGCAACTCGGTTCGGGCCTGTACCTGGCCTTCTTCCTGCTGGTGCACGTGGGCGCGGTGCTGACCGGGCGCATGCAGTTCGGGCTCGATACGAACTTCTACTATGCCGCCGCCGGCATGCATGTGCTGCCGTATCGCTACTTCTTCCTGCCCTACTACTTCTTCGCCGTGCTGGCCATCGCCATCCATCTGGCGCGGGCGCTGCACTGGCTGGCGCGGGACCGATTGAGCGCGGCGGCGATGCGCGCCGCCACCGCGCTGCTCTCGATGTGCGGCTTCGCGGCGGCGGCGCTGATAGTCGCGGCCTTCGCCGGCGGGCTATATGACATAACCGTTCCCGCCAAATACCTCGCCACTTTCCAGTAGCATCTTGCAAGGCCGCGCGCGCCTCGTTGTCGTGATACGCTAGACGTCATCACGATGGAGGTGCGATGCGCTTCAAATTTGAAACCATGCGGCACGGCCGCTGCTTCGCCGAAGCCGAAGACGAGGACGACTACATCGAAGTGGTGATCTGGTACGACCAGAACACCGCGCCCAAGAACGTGCGCTACCTGCTGCACATCCGCGACGAGCCGCTGCCCAAGCAGATCACCGAAGCGGGCGCCTTGCAGGACGCCACCCGCATCGCCGTCAACCACTTCTCGTCGGTGAAGACCAAGGACCGCGACGAATTCGAAATGCACTGCAGCCGCATCACCGCGCGCTGGCCCGGCGTCCTTTATAACAAGCTGGGCGGCTGAGCGTATATACTTCGGCCTTGCAAGCCTGGCCACCACTCAAGGAAGTATATGAAGATGCTGTCTCGCGTTGACGCGAACGTCGCTGCCGAAATCGATCGGCAGTTCCCGCAATTGAAGCAAATCCGCGAACTGGACTCGGACGGCGGCATGGAGCGCCTGGCGATTTCCGTGTTCGACCACTGGCTCGACGATGAGAGCGAGTGGAATTTGCTGGACTGCTTCGAAGGCGAAGAACGCGTACGCCGCAACAAGAAGTTCGAGCAGCACTGGGCGGCCTTGTTCGACCTGACGCCGGTCTACACGCTGCGCTACCGCGGCCGCTGGCCGGCCAAGGCCAGGCTGGTGCTGAAGCGTTACACGGACCGCGAAGGCTTTGTGCGGCAGTCGCGCTTCAACGACTACGGCGTGCCGTCGCAATTCATCATCCTGCCGGAACTGGGCTGCATCTATGCGGCGGGTTGGGATGACACCAACATCCTGTACTTCAAAAACCGCGAACAAGCCGCGCCGATACTGGAGCTCGCGACCAAGGCGGGCTTGTTCTGCCTGAATCCGAATCGATAACATATTTAACGGATTGAGCAAGGTCAAGGCAGCCGCCATCACTTGAATCAATATGTATAGGATATGCATAATTCCTATACAAACGTCGAATTTGATCCCGCCAAGGCAAGAGCCAACCTGAACAAGCACAAGGTCAGTTTTGCCCAAGCGGAGGAGGCGCTGAACGATCCAATGGCCATCACGATGCTCGACTGTGATGAGATGGACGAGCAGCGCCTTGTCACGCTCGGATCAGATTCCAACGCACGAATTTTGGTCGTTATTCACACCCCGCGTGGAGATCGTACTCGGTTAATTTCCGCGCGTAAGGCCAGCAAAGGCGAAGCGGAGCAATATCATGCGCAAAGAGTATGATTTCAGCAAAGGCAAGCGTGGCGCCGTCATCGCGTCACCGGGGAAAACTCGCATTACCATCATGTTGGATGATGATGTTATCGAGCACTTCCGCAATCAGGCGGAAACGCAGGGAACTGGCTATCAAACCATGATCAACACCGCACTCCGAGCTGCAATGAATACGCCGACTGATCGCAACAAGCCGATCACGGCAGCCTCACTCAGAAAAGTCATCAGAGAAGAGCTTTCCCTGCTCGACATTGGCAGTCAAAAAAAAACGGCGCCTTAGGCGCCGTTTTTTTTATCTGCTTAACGCAAACCGCTGGCCGCCTTCGCCAGATCAGTGATGCGCTCCCAATCCCCAGCGGCAATGGCGTCCTTCGGCGTCAGCCACGAGCCGCCTACGCAGGCCACGTTCTTCAGCGCCAGGAATTGCGACGCGGTCTCTTGCGAGATGCCGCCGGTCGGGCAGAAGATCACGTCCGGCAGCGGACCGCCAATCGCGTTCAACATGCCGATGCCGCCCGCCGGCACCGCCGGGAACAGCTTCAACTGACGGAAGCCCTGCTCTCGCGCAGCCATCACTTCCGACGGCGTCATCACGCCCGGCAGCAGCGGCAGGCCGCTGCTCTTGGCGGCGGCGATCAGCGCCGGCGTCAAGCCCGGCGATACGCCGAACACTGCACCCGCATCGCGCGCGGCAGCAAACTCCTCCGGCTGCGTCAAGGTGCCGACGCCGACAATGGCGCCTTCCACCGCCGACATGGCCTTGATCGCGCCCAGGCCGTGCTTGGTGCGCAGCGTCACTTCCAGCACGCGGATGCCGCCAGCCACCAGCGCGCGCGCCAGCGGTACTGCATGTTCAGGTTCGTCAATCGCGATCACCGGGATCACGGCCGAAGTACGCATAATATCGAGCAGAGTCATGGTCATGATTTACGCTTCTTTCTTCATCGAGTAATCTTCATCGGAGCCTGGCATGGTGTTGCCGACCGGGTCTTTGTCATGCAGGCCCACCGTGGTAGGAATCGGCGACGGCAGTGGGAACGTGGTCGCGCCCTTCTCCGCTTCGCACACGCTGTTGCGGAACATGGCGAACAGCTCGCGGCCCATGCCCACGCCGTTCGGCGTCAGGTCAGCGTTGGCCAGCGAGCGCGAATGCCACACGCTCGATTCGACCAGCGCCTCCAGCGTGCCGGTGCGAGCGCAAACGCGGATGATGTCGCCATCACGCACCAGGCCCAGCGGGCCACCAGCCAGAATCTCAGGCGACACGTGGATCGCCGCCGGCACCTTGCCCGACGCGCCAGACATACGGCCGTCCGTCACCAGCGCCACGTGGCGGCCGGCGTCCTGCAAGTTGGCCAGCGCCGGGGTCAGCGCGTGCAGTTCCGGCATGCCGTTGGCGCGCGGGCCCTGGAAGCGCAGCACGGCGACGAAATCGCGGTCAAGCTGGCCGGCCTTGTAGGCGTCCATGAAATCTTCCTGCGAGTTGAACACCAGCGCCGGCGCTTCCACCGTCTGATGCTCGGGCTTGACGGCCGAGACCTTCATCACTGCGCGGCCCAGGTTGCCCTGTACCAGCACGGTGCCGCCGTCCGGCGAGAACGGCGCGGTGATCTTGCGCAGCACCGCCTCATCGCCCGACTCGGTCGGCGAATCTTTCCAGATAACGCCCTTGCCGCCTTCGCCCAGGAAAGGCTCGGCGCAGTGCGCGCGCAGGCCCTTGCCCAGCACGGTGGTGACGTCGTCGTGCAGCAGGCCGCCGTCCAGCAGTTCGCGGATAACGAAGCCGGTGCCGCCAGCCGCGTGGAAGTGGTTGACGTCGGCGTTGCCGTTCGGGTAAATGCGCGTCAGCAGCGGCACCACTTTCGACAGCTCGTCGAAGTCGTTCCAGTCGATGACGATGCCGGCCGCCTTGGCGATGGCCACCAGGTGCAGCGTGTGGTTGGTCGAGCCGCCGGTGGTCAGCAGCGCGACGATGGCGTTGACGATGGACTTCTCATCGACCACATGGCCGACCGGCAGGTATTCCTTCGATTGCGCGGTGATGACGGCGGCGCGCTGGGCGGCAGCCTTGGTCAGTTCGTCGCGCAGCGGCGTGTTCGGGGTGATGAAGGCAGCGCCCGGCAGGTGCAGGCCCATCACTTCCATCAGCATCTGGTTGCTGTTGGCGGTGCCGTAGAAGGTACAGGTGCCGGCGCTGTGGTAGGACTGCGATTCGCCTTCCAGCAGTTCGGCGCGGCCGACTTTGCCCTGCGCGTACAGCTGGCGGATCTTGGCTTTCTCGGAGTTGGACAGGCCGGTGGTCATCGGGCCGGCCGGCACGAACACCGCAGGCAGGTGGCCGAAGTGCAGCGCGCCGATCAGCAGGCCCGGTACGATCTTGTCGCACACGCCCAGGTAGACGGCGGCGTCGAACATATTGTGCGACAGCGCGATGGCGGTCGACATGGCGATGGCGTCGCGCGAGAACAGCGACAGCTCCATGCCCGGCTGGCCCTGCGTGACGCCGTCGCACATGGCGGGCGTGCCGCCGGCGAACTGGGCGACCGCGCCGACTTCGCGCACCGCATCCTTGATCAGCGCCGGGTAGCCTTCAAACGGCTGGTGGGCCGACAGCATGTCGTTGTAGGCCGAGACGATCGCCACCGATGGCTTCTTGAGTTCCTTCAGCGACAGCTTGTCGTTGGCGGGGAAAGCGGCAAAGCCGTGGGCCAGGTTGGTGCAGGCCAGCGCGCCGCGCTGGACGCCTTTGACGCGGGCGGCCTCAAGATGGGCCAGATACGCGCCGCGCGACGGCTTGCTGCGCTGGATGATGCGTGCGGTGACGGTTTCTAGGACTGGATGCAACGCCATGATCGTTCCTTATGAATGAATTCCGTGAAATTTTACTACAAAATTTCGAATTCAGCCTACTTTTATTATCCCGCCCGCGTCCGGGGTTGTTGACCGCCCACCCTGCGCAGCCCGGAAAGCAGAGTTTTAACGGAACCGTAGTGAATTTACCTCTTTTTCATGTATCATTCACGCATCCCCTCCCTCAGACTTAACGACGCCCAATGATTATGCGCCAGCCAGCACTGACCTCCACTTCCAGCTTCCTCGCCCTCGAATCCCACGCCGCCGATGCAAAAGACTGGCAACTGCGCCAGCTGTTCGCCGCCGACGCGCAGCGCTTCCCCAAACTGACGGTGGACGCGGCCGGCCTGTTCCTCGATTATTCGAAGAACCGCCTGAACGCCGACACCATCGGCCTACTGCTGGACCTGGCCCGCGAACGCGGCGTGGAGCGCCAGCGCGACGCCATGCTGGGCGGAGAAAAGATCAATCTTACCGAACATCGCGCAGTGCTGCACACGGCGCTGCGTATGCCGCGCGGCAAGGCGCTGACAGTCGACGGCCAGGACATCGCCCACGACGTGCACGCGGTGCTGGACCAGATCAAGGGCTTCACCGACCGCGTGCGCAGCGGCGCGTGGCTGGGCCACACCGGCAAGCCGATCACCGACGTCGTCAACATCGGCATCGGCGGCTCGGACCTGGGGCCGAAGATGGCCGTGCTGGCGCTGCGCTCGTACGCCCATCCGCGCCTGAAGATGCACTTCGTCTCCAACGTCGACGGCCATGACATGGACGCCGCGCTGGCGCAGGTCGACCCGGAGACCACGCTGTTCATCGTCGCCTCCAAGACCTTCGTCACCGCCGAGACCATGCTCAACGCCGGCACCGCCCGCAGCTGGTTCCTGCAGTCCGCGAAAGAGGAAGACCTGGCGCGCCACTTCGTCGCCGTTTCCACCAACACCGCGGCGGTGCAGGCCTTCGGCATCGATCCGGCCAATATGTTCCCGTTCTGGGACTGGGTCGGCGGCCGTTATTCGGTATGGTCGGCGATCGGTCTGGCGGTGGCGCTGGCGGTGGGCTTCGGCTACTTCAGCGACTTCCTGGCCGGCGCACATGCGATGGATGAACACTTCCGCACGGCGCCGCTGGAACAGAACATGCCGGTGCTGCTGGCGATGATCGGTTTCTGGAACCGCCAGTTCCTGGGCGCCGGCTCGCTGTCGATCGCGCCGTATCACCAGGACCTGAGCCGCTTCCCGGCCTACCTGCAACAGCTGGACATGGAGAGCAACGGCAAACGCGTCACGCGCGCCGGCGCCGAAGTCGATACGCCGACCTGCCCGGTGGTGTGGGGCGAGTGCGGCACCAATGCGCAACACGCCTACTTCCAGCTGCTGCATCAAGGTACCGACGTCACGCCGATCGACTTCATCGCCGCGCTGCGCGCCACGCACGACCTGCCGGGTCATCACGATTCGCTGCTGGCCAACTGCTTCGCGCAATCGGAAGCCTTCATGACCGGCAAGACCGCCGCCGAAGTGCGCGCCGACCTGACCGCGCAGAAGCTGAGCGAATCCGAAATCGACGAACTGGTGCCGCACAAGACCTTCCCCGGCAACCGTCCGTCCAACACCATCCTGATGGACCAGCTGACGCCTTCCACGCTGGGCGCGCTGATCGCGCTGTACGAACACAAGACCTTTGTGCAGGGCGTGATCTGGGACGTCAACAGCTTCGACCAGTGGGGCGTGGAGCTGGGCAAAGTCCTGGCCAAGAACATCCACGCGGAGCTGACCGGCGACATCCAGCCGGAACGTCACGACAGTTCCACCAATGGCCTGATCATCATGGCCAAAGCCGCGCAGCACATTTAACCGCCAGTCATTCCCGCGCAGGCGGGAATCCATAGAACGCCTGCCACATAGGCTCAGCATGGATTCCCGCCTACGCGGGAATGACGGCTCATCGGATAACAATGCAATGAGTACCTATCCAATCGAAGTAGTCTACGACGCCGTCATGCAAACCGGCGAGTGCCCGCTGTGGCACGCGCAGGAACAGGCGCTGTACTGGGTCGACATCCCCGCCTTCACCGTGCACCGCCTCGATCCGGCCAGCGGCGCGCACCGTTCGTGGAAGCTCTCCAGCGAACCGGCCACACTGGCCGTCAGCGACCAGGGCGGCCTGGTGGTCGCCATGCGCAGCGGCTTCGCGCACCTGGACACCGGCAGCGATGAAGTCCGCCTGACCGAAATCGCCGCCGCGCCCTACGACACCGCCATCACCCGCTTCAACGACGGCCACGTCGACGGCGCCGGACGCTTCTGGGTCGGCACCATCTACGAACCGCGCGACAAGCCGGCCGCCGAGATGTTCGTGCTCGAAAAAGGCGCGATCCGCAAAGCCTGGTCGGGCGGCATGACCAACTCCAACGGCCTCGGTTTCAGCCCGGATTACACGGCCATGTACCACGCCGACACCAGCGCCCACCGCGTCACGAAGCTGGACTTCGACGTCGCCACCGGACTCGCTTCCAACCAGCGCCTGCTGCACCAGTTCTCGATGGACAAGGAGAACAACTACGGCGGCCGTCCCGACGGCGCCGCCGTCGACAGCGAAGGCAATTACTGGGTGGCGATGTTCGAAGGCGCGCGCCTGGTCAAGCTGTCGCCGTCCGGCGAATTGATCGGCGAGATCGCGCTGCCGGTGCGCTGCCCGACCATGATGGCCTTCGGCGGCGCCGACCTGCGCACGCTGTACGTCACCAGCGCCGGCGCCCGTCCCGCGCCCGAACTGGCGCAGTATCCGCTCAGCGGCAAGCTGCTGGCGATCAGCGTCGATGTGGCCGGCCGCACGGAGCCTGCGTATATCGAATAAACTATATGCTGCAACCGCAGCATTTGTAGTAAATTTTCTTGCAAAACGATAATTTACGTAGTAAATTTACGGTCACGACTGGACATCCCTCTTTCAGCACTCTACATACTGCGAATAATTATGGCTCTTACCGATTTTGACCTGGTTCTGTTTGGCGGCAGCGGCGATCTGGCGATGCGCAAATTGCTGCCCGCGATGTACGCCCGCGACGTGGCCAACGACTTGCCGGCCACCGCCCGCATCATCTGCGTCGGCCGCGCCGACGCCAGCCAGCAAGACTTCCTCAACACGGTAGAGACCACGTCCAAACCGCACATCAAGTCGCCGGCCGTCACGCCGGCCGCCTGGGCCAAGTTCACCGCCCGCATCGTGTATGTGTCGCTCAACGCCACCGATTCCGACAGCTACAAGACGCTGGTCGAGGCGCTGCGCAAGGACGACGCCATCACCAAGGTCTACTACCTGGCGACGCCGCCGGCGATCTTCTCGCAGATCTGCGAGAACCTGAAGACCAACGGCCTGGTGACGAAGAACTCGCGCGTGGTGCTGGAAAAACCGCTGGGTCGCGACCTGGCCTCGGCCAAGCAGATCAACGCCGAAGTGGGCAAGGTCTTCGAGGAATCGCAGATCTACCGTATCGACCACTACCTGGGCAAGGAGACCGTGCAGAATCTGCTGGCCCTGCGCTTCGGTAACATCCTGTTTGAGCCGCTGTGGCGCCGCGAGTGGATCTCCGACGTGCAGATCACCATCGCCGAGAAACTGGGCGTGGGCAACCGCATGGGCTACTACGACACCTCGGGCGCGCTGCGCGACATGCTGCAAAACCACCTGCTGCAACTGCTGTGTATCGTCGCCATGGAGCCGCCGACCTCGATCGCGCCGGACGCCGTGCGCGATGCGAAGTTGCAGGTGCTGCGTTCGCTGAAAAAATTCACCCCGACCACGCTGGCGCAGAACATCGTGCGCGGCCAATACCGCGCCGGCCACGTCGACGGCAAGGCCGTACCGAGCTACCGCGACGAACCGGATGCGCCGGAACATTCGCGCACCGAGACCTTCGTCGCGATGAAGGCGGAAATCGATACCTGGCGTTGGGCCGGCGTGCCGTTCTACCTGCGCACCGGCAAGCGCATGGCCGACGGCCTGGCCGAGATCGTCGTGCGCTTCAAGCAGATCCCGCATTCGATCTTCGCGCAGCCGACCAACAGCTTCCAGCCCAACTCGCTGGTCATTCGCTTGCAGCCGGACGAAGGCCTGCGCATGAACCTGATGGCCAAGACGCCGGGCGACGGCATGCGCCTGAAGCAGGCGGAATTGGAACTGGACTTCCGCGAGTCGTTCAAATCTCCGCGCATGGACGCTTACGAGCGCCTGCTGCTCGACGTGCTGCGCGGCCAGCTGACCCTGTTCATGCGCGGCGACGAGCTGGAAGCGGCGTGGGAATGGGTCGAACCTATCCTGAACAACTGGGAAGCCGACGACAGTTTCCCGATTCCATACGCCTCCGGCACGTGGGGCCCTGCCGCCGCATCGGCACTGATCGGCCGCGATGGCCTGCAGTGGCGCGAAGAAGCTTTGCCTGAGGATTAAATGCTTTTAGACTCCATCCGTACCCAGCTCGACTCGCTCTCCAAATCGGAGCGCAAGGTCGCGCTGGCCGTACTCGATCATCCGGGCCAGACGGTCAGCCAGAACATCACGGCGCTCGCCAAGAGCGCGCAGGTGTCCGAGCCGACCGTGGTGCGTTTTTGCCGCACGCTGGGCTACGATGGCTGGCATGAGTTCAAGCTCAAGCTGGCGCAAGGCCTGGCGCTGGCCCTGCCCGGCCTGAACGAGCAGCCGACCCAGGACGACCTGGCCGCAGACCTGGTCAACAAGATTTGCAGCCGCTCGATCAACACGCTGCTCGACCTGCGCAACAACCTCGACCCCGAGGCGATCCAGAAGGCGCTGGACATCCTGTCCAAGGCCAACAAGATCGAGTTCTACGGCCAGGGCACATCGGGCATCGTGGCGGCGGATGCGCAGCACAAGTTCTTCCGCTCCGGCGTGCCGACGGTGGCCTACGCCGATCCGCACATCCACAGTATCGCCGCCGCCCTGCTGCGCACCGGCGACGCGGTGGTGGCGATTTCGCAGCGCGGCAACAGCCCGTCGCTGGTGCGCTCGATCAAGCTGGCGCGCCGTGGCGGCGCCGACGTCATCGTGCTGGCGCCGTCGGGCACGCCGCTGGCGGACCTGGCGACGGTGCTGATCCCGATCGACCTGATCTTCAACATCGATCCCTACACGCCGATCTCGGCGCGCCTGGCCTACCTGGTGGTGATCGACGTGCTGGCGGTCGGCCTGGCGCTGCAACGCGGCCCCGAGTTCCGCAAGAAGATGCAGAACGCCCAGAAGGCGCTGCAAGAGTTCGACCTGCAATTCGACTCCTTCATCGGCTGAGCACCCCGGACAACAAAGGTTCTTGACGTCTTGCGACACGTGTCACATAATGCGTGACATCTGTCGCATAGAGGCGTCGCATGGCCATTTCCACCTTCCTGATTTTCCGTTTCCTGCTTGCCAGCCTGGGCTGCGTCGCCGCCGGCCTGGTGGTGTGGGCATTGACCGCCGCTTGCCGCCGCTACCTGCCTCAGGTCGCCGTGCAACGCTCCACCTGGCTGCTGGGCCAGATGACCATCATCGCGACCTTCCTGGTCATCCTGCTGCCGCACAGCGAGCGCCTGCGCCTGCTTCCCCCGATTGAACTCCCCGAAACCATGCTGGCCGCGCCTGCCGCGCCGGACCATGCCGCCACGCCTGCGCCTGCAGCCGCCGTGGCCGACAGCGGCAATGCGGCGATGGACTACCGCGCCTGGCTGACCGGCGGCGCGCAAGCCTGGCTGTCGCTCTACTTGCTGGGACTGGCCTACACCACGGGCCGCGTGCTGCAAGCGCACCGCACGCTGAACGGCCTGGCCGCCACCGGCGAGCGCCTGGCCACACCGGGCCTGCACCACGGCCTGGATGCAGCCGCGACGCCGGCGCCGTCGCTCACCATCATCGAAGTGGACGCGCCGATCTCGCCGATGCTGTTCGGCTGGTTCCGCCCGCACCTGCTGCTGCCGCGCCATCTGCGCAGCTTCGACCCGGAGCAGCAGCAAATGATCGTCGAACACGAACTCATGCATCTGCGCCGTCGCGACCTGCAATGGATGAGCACCGGCATCGTGCTGCAAACGCTGCTGTGGTTCAATCCCTTCATGCGCCTGCTGCGCGACAACCTGGCCTGGGCGCAGGAACTCGGTTGCGACCGCGACGTGCTGCGCAACCGTCCGCCGGCGCAGCGCAAAGCGTATGCGGCCGCGCTGGTGGCGCAGCTGCGCTTGCAGCCGCATCCGGTCACGCATCGGGCCAAGACAGCGCTGGCCTTCGGCGGCGTCAGCGCCCGCACGGTGGCGGCACGCATCAGCCTGATCCGCGAACCGGGCGCCGCGCCGCACGGGCCGTGGGCGCGCGGCGCCGCCGTCGCCGGACTGGTGGCCATCTTCGCCACCAGCCTGGTGTTCCAGCCCGCCCTGGCCGACCGCGCCGCCTCGCCAGCGCAGGCGGCAACGCCGGCCACCTTCAGCTGCACGGAAATGGTCGATGCCGCCAGCGGCGCGCGGCTGGTCCACGACGGCCATTGCGACGAGCGCGTCACGCCGGCATCCACCTTCAACATCGCCGTCAGCCTGATGGGCTATGACAGCGGCATACTGCGCGACGAGCATTCCCCCAGCCTGCCGTTCAAGCACGGCTACATCGACTGGAACCCCGACTGGCGCGCCACGACCGATCCGACCAGCTGGATACGCAACTCGACCGTGTGGTACGCGCAGCAGGTGACGGCCAATCTGGGCGCGCGCCGCTTCCAGCAGTATCTGAACAGCTTCGGCTACGGCAACCTGGATGCCTCGGGCGACGCCGGCAAGGACAACGGCCTGGCCATGTCCTGGATCGAGTCCAGCCTGAAGATATCGGCGGCCGAGCAAACGGCCTTCCTGCGCAAGGTCGTCAACCGGCAATTGCCGCTGTCGGCACACGCCTACGACATGACCGCCCGCCTCACCGCATTGGGCACCTTGCCGAACGGCTGGCAAATCCACGGCAAGACCGGCACCGCCTCACCGGTGCTGGCCGACGGCAGCGACGACCCGCAGCACAGCTACGGCTGGTTTGTCGGCTGGGCCACCAAGGACGGGCGCACCGTGGTCTTTTCCCGCCTGGTACTGGCGGACAAACAGGCCGGCTCCGCCGCCGGCCCCAGAACCAGGGACGCGTTCCTGCGCGACCTGCCTGCGCAACTGGACGCGCTCTAAACACACGCAAACACAAAGGAGTTGTATGAATTTTCGCCACATCATATTGGGGGCGCTGGCTAGTCTCGTCCCTATTTCCGCCGCCCACGCCACCGAAGTGTGCACGGCGCTTGCCGACAGCAACGGCCCGACCTTGTTCCAGCGGGGCGACTGCCAGCGCCAGGTAACGCCGGCGTCGACCTTCAAGATCGCCATCAGCCTGATGGGCTACGACGCCGGCATCCTGAAAGACCAGCGCACGCCCAAGCTGCCGTTCCGTGCAGGCTATGTCGATTGGCGCGACGACTGGCGCCAGGATACCGATCCCACCAAGTGGATGAAGGACTCGGTGGTCTGGTACTCGCAGCAGGTGACGCAGCAACTGGGCATGCCGCGCTTCGCCGGCTACGCCAGCAAATTCAAGTACGGGAACGCCGACGTCGCGGGCGATGCCGAACATGACGGCCTGACCTTGTCATGGATCTCGTCGTCGCTGAAGATCTCGCCGCTGGAGCAGCTGACTTTCCTGAACAAGGTGGTCAACCGCCAGCTGGGCGTCAGCGCCCGCGCCTACGACATGACCGCGCGCCTGACGCAGCGCGACCAGCCGCTGGCGGGCTGGCGCATCCACGGCAAGACCGGTTCCGCCTCCGGCTACGGCTGGTACGTGGGCTGGGCAACGAAGGGCAAGCGCAGCTTCAGCTTCGCGCACCTGATGCAAAGGGATGACACGCAGCCGAACGATGTCCCGGCCGGCATGCTGGCGCGCGAGGCGCTGCTCAAGGAACTCCCGCTGTTATTGGGCTCCGTGGAGCAGGAGGCACTGCTCAGGGAAACGGTGGACCAGACCATCGAGCCGCTGATGAAAAAATACGATGTCCCCGGCATGGCGCTGGCGCTCACCGATCACGGTAAAAACTACGTCTTCAACTACGGCCTCGCCTCGCGCGAGACCCGCCAGCCCGTCGACCGCGACACCCTGTTCGAGGTCGGCTCGGTCAGCAAGACGCTGGTGGCCACGCTGGCCACCTACGCGCAAGCCCAGGGCCGCTTGACGCTGTCCGACAAGGTCAGCCAGCATGTGCCGGCGCTGCGCGGCAGCAGTTTCGACCACATCAACCTGATCCACCTGGGCACGCACACGGCCGGCGAATTCCCGATGCAGGTACCCGACAACGTCAAGAACTACGATCAGCTGATGGACTTCTACCGAAGCTGGCAACAGCCGGCCGGCGCCGCCGGCGCCAGCCGGACCTACTCCAACCTGACCATCGGCCTGCTGGGCATGGTCAGCGCCCAGAGCATGGGGCTGCCGATTGCGGACGCGATGGAAAAGCAGCTGCTGCCCGCGCTGGGCATGCGGCAAACCTACATCAAGGTGCCGGCGGACCAGATGACGCACTACGCCCAAGGCTATAACGACGCCAACGCGCCGGTGCGCGTCCATCCCGCCGTGCTGGAACCCGAGGCCTACGGCATCAAGACCACGGCGGCGGACCTGATCCGTTTCGTCGACGCCAACCTGGGCCAGGCTAAGCTGGACGAAGCGCTGCGCCAGGCGGTCGAGGCCACGCACATCGGCTACTTCAAGCTCGGCGCGATGACCCAGGATCTGATCTGGGAACAATATCCCGCCGCCGCAGGCCTGCCGGGCCTGCTGGTCAGCGCGTCCGAACAGGTGACGTGGAAGAGCAATCCGGTCACGCCGCTGACGCCGCCGCTGGCGCCGCAAGCCGATGCGCTGCTCCACAAGACCGGATCGACCGGCGGCTTCGGCGCCTACGTGCTGTTCAGCCCCGGCCGGAAAACCGGCATCGTCATGCTGGCAAACAAATTTTATCCGGGCGCGGCGCGGATCGAGGCCGCCTACCGCATCCTGTCCCAGCTGGAGCAACACCGGGAATGATCTTGCCTAATCGGCAAACTGACCTTTATTGCGTGACAATATGGAGACTATTGGATTTCGCTTTCTTTAACAATTCTTCACGGTTGAGTACAATAAGACAACCATACCCCCTCAACTGATTGGCAGCGCACATGAACCAGCTCGAACAGCTCAAGAAATTCACCACCGTAGTGGCCGATACCGGCGACTTCCAATCCATCCAGGCCTACACCCCGCGCGACGCCACCACCAATCCTTCGCTGATCCTGAAGGCGGTGCAAAAAGACGAATACAAGCCGCTGCTGGAAAAAGCCGTGCGCGACAACCTCGACAACTCGATCGCCGAGACCATCGACCATCTGCTGATCGCCTTCGGCAAGCAGATCCTGCGCATCATCCCGGGCCGCGTGTCGACCGAGATCGACGCCCGCCTGTCGTTCGACGTCGAGGGCTCGGTGGCCAAGGGCCGCGAGCTCATCAAGCTGTACGAAAAAGCCGGCATCGAGCGCGAGCGCGTGCTGATCAAGATGGCCGCCACCTGGGAAGGCATCCGCGCCGCCGAGATCCTGGAAAAAGAAGGCATCCGCTGCAATATGACGCTGCTGTTCTCGCTGGGCCAGGCGATCGCCTGCGCCGAAGCGGGCGCCCAGCTGATCTCGCCGTTCGTCGGCCGCATCTACGACTGGTACAAGAAGACCGCCGGCATCGACTACGTCGGCGCCGAAGATCCGGGCGTGCAGTCGGTCAAGCGCATCTACAACTACTACCGCAAGTTCGGCTACAAGACCGAGGTGATGGGCGCGAGCTTCCGCAACACCGGCCAGATCCTGGAACTGGCCGGCTGCGACCTGCTGACCATCAGCCCGGACCTGCTGCAGCAGCTGGCCGACAGCGACGCCCCGGTCGAGCGCAAGCTCAGCGCCGACAGCGCCCCGGGCGCCGGCATCATCAAGCTGTCGCAGGATGAGAAGACCTTCCGCTTCCAGCTCAACGAAGACCAGATGGCGTCGGAAAAGCTGGGCGAAGGCATCCGCGCCTTCTGCGCCGACTCCGGCAAACTGAAGCAAATCATCTCCGGCATGCGCTGATCCGGCGCGCGACGGCACACCGAGGCGGGGACGCGGCGCAGGCTGCGTCCCCGCTTTTTTCGCCTTTGACCTATACAAAACGTTACATTACTGGCTGTATTACAATGTTGCGACCTTAGCCAGCGACCCAGCATGGCTGACCAAGCTCGATACATACCTCCTTTCACGAGACCCATCCATGAGATCAGTCCCTCGTAATACCGCCATTGCCTCCGCCGTTTTTGCCTTATCCCTGTTGACTGCCTGCGGCGACAAAGCCGCGCCCCCCGCCGCTCCGCCGCCCGCCACCGTCGCCGTCATCACCGTCGCTCCCGCCGCCCTCACGCTGAGCACCGAACTGCCGGGCCGCACGGAAGCGTCGCGCATCGCGCAGGTGCGCGCGCGCACCGCCGGCATCGTGCTGCAGCGCGTGTTCAAGGAAGGCGGCGACGTCAAGGCGGGCGAGGTGCTGTTCCGCATCGATCCGGCCCAGTTCCAGGCGTCCTACGACAGCGCCCAGGCGGCCGTCGCCAAGGCCGAGGCCAACCTGGCCCAGGCCGATTTAAAGGTAAAACGATATAAACCGTTGTTGGCCGCGCAAGCCGTCAGCCAGCAGGAATACGACGACGCCGTCACCGCGCAGAAGCAGGCCGCCGCCGACCTGGCCACGTCCAAGGCCGCGCGCACCAACGCCAGCCTGACGCTGGGCTACGCCACCGTGACGTCGCCGATCTCCGGCCGCATCGGCCGCGCGCTGGTGACCGAAGGCGCGCTGGTCGGCCAGGGCGAAGCGACGCCGATGGCCACGGTGCAGACGCTGGACCCGATCTACGTCACCATCACCCAGTCGTCGACCGAGCTGCTGAAGCTGCAGCGCGCGCTGGCCGAGGGCAAGCTCAAAGGCGCCAGCAAGAACGAGGCGCGCGTGACGCTGGTGACGGAAGACGGCCAGGCCTATCCGCAAGCCGGCCGCCTGCTGTTCTCCGACGTGTCGGTGGACGAGAGCACCGGCGCGGTGGCGATGCGCGCCGAATTCCCCAATCCTAACCGCACCCTGCTCCCCGGCATGTATGTGCGCGCCCGCCTGGAGCAAGGCGTCAGCGAAGCGGCCATCAGCGTGCCGCAACAGGCCGTGGTGCGCAGCCCCGAGGGCTCGTCGGTGCTGATCGTCGGCGCCGACAACAAGGTGATCGCGCAGCCGGTGACGGCCACCGCCAACGACGGCCAGAACTGGGTGGTCAGCTCCGGCCTCAAAGGCGGCGAGCGCATCGTGGTGGAAGGCTTCCAGAAGGCCAAGCCCGGCGCCACCGTCAATCCGCAGCCGTGGAAAGGCCCGGTGGGCACGGCGCCCGCCGCCGCTCCGGCCGCAGCTGCGGCTTCCGCCAAATAACCCCGGGGAGTCCTGATGGCCAAGTTTTTCATCGACCGCCCCGTGTTTGCGTGGGTGATCGCATTATTCATTTTGCTGGGCGGGATGCTGGCGATCACGGTGCTGCCCGTGTCGCAATACCCGACCATCGCGCCGCCATCGATCGTGGTGACGGCCAACTATCCCGGCGCCACCGCGCAGGTGCTGGACGACGCCGTCACCAGCGTGATCGAACAGGAGATGAACGGGGCCGACGGCCTGCAATACGTTGAATCGTCCAGTGAGGCCAGTGGCGCCGTCACCATCACCGTCACCTTCGTCCCCGGCACCAATCCGGACCTGGCGGCGGTCGATGTGCAGAACCGCATCAAGCGCGTGGAATCGCGCCTGCCGGCCGCCGTCACGCAGCAGGGCGTGCAGGTCAACAAGGCCCGCTCCAACATCCTGATGTTCGTCGGCCTGACCTCGACCGACGGCCGCCTCGATCCGACCGGCCTTGGCGACTACATGGCGCGCAACGTGGTCAACGAGGTCAAGCGCATACCGGGCGTGGGCCAGGCGCAGTTGTTCGGCACCGAACGGGCGATGCGCATCTGGGTCGACCCGGCCAAGTTGATCGGCCTGAAGATGAACATGGCCGACGTCACCGCCGCCATCCGCGCGCAGAACGCCCAGGTCACATCGGGTACGCTGGGCGACCTGCCCAGCCCCGCCAAACAGACCTTCTCCGCGCCCATCGTGGTCACGGGCCAGCTGTCGTCCACCACCGAATTCGGCCAGATCGTGCTGCGCGCGAATCCCAACGGCTCGCTGGTGCGGCTCAAGGATGTGGCGCGCATCGAAATGGGCGGCGCCAACTTCAACATCAACGCCCGCCTGAACGGCGCGCCGTTCGCCGCCATCGCGGTGCAGCTGTCGCTGACCGGTAACGCGCTGCAAACGGCGACCGCTGTGCGCGAGAAGATGGACCAGCTGGCGAAATACTTCCCGCCCGGCGTGAAGTACACCATCCCTTACGACACCTCGCTGTTCGTCAAGATCTCCATCGAGGAAGTGGTCAAGACCCTGCTTGAAGCGGTGGTGCTGGTGTTCCTGGTGATGTACCTGTTCCTGCAAAACTTCCGCTACACGCTGATCCCGACCATCGTGGTGCCGGTGGCGCTGATGGGCACTTTCGCCGCGATGCAGCTGTTCGGCTTCTCGATCAACGTGCTGACCATGTTCGGCATGGTGCTGGCCATCGGCATCCTGGTCGACGACGCCATCGTGGTGGTGGAAAACGTCGAGCGCATTATGAGCGAGGAAGGCCTGTCGCCGCGCGACGCCACCCGCAAGGCGATGGGCCAGATCACCGGTGCCATCATCGGCATCACGCTGGTGCTGATCGCCGTGTTCATTCCGATGGCCTTCTTCGGCGGCGCGGTCGGCGCCATCTACCGCCAGTTCTCGCTGGCGATGGTGTCGGCCATGCTGTTCTCGGCGCTGATGGCGCTGACGCTGACGCCGGCGCTGTGCGCCACCATTTTGAAACCGGTGGAAGCCGGCCATCACCACGAGAAGAAAGGCTTCTTCGGCTGGTTCAACCGCAAGTTCGCGGTGACGGCCACCGGCTACCAGGGCGTGATCGCCAAGATGATAAAGCGCACCGGCCGTTATCTGGTGGTGTTCGCGCTGATCTGCGGCGTGGTGGGCTGGCTGTATGCGCGCCTGCCGTCGTCCTTCCTGCCGAACGAAGACCAGGGCTATTTGATCGCCAACGTGCAGCTGCCGGCCGGCGCGTCGACCAGCCGCACGCAGGCCGTGCTGGCGCAGGCCGACGCCTACTTCCGCAAGCAGCCGGGCGTGGCCCGCACCATCGCGGTGGCGGGCTTCAGCTTCTCCGGCAACGGCCAGAACGCCGGCTTGGTGTTCATTCCGCTGAAAGACTGGAAGGAACGCGGCCCCGAGGAATCGGCGCAGGCGATTGCGCAGCGCGCGTTCGGCGCGCTGTCCGGCATCGCCGACGCGGTGATCTTCCCGCTGTCGCCGCCGCCGATCCGCGAACTGGGTAACGCCACCGGCATCACCGCGCGCCTGCAGGACCGCAGCGCGCTCGGTCACGACGCGCTGATCGCGGCGCGCAACCAGCTGCTCGGCATGGCCGGCAAGAGCGCCATCCTCAAGGGCCTGCGTCCGGAAGGTCTGGAAGATTCGCCGCAGCTGCAAGTGGATATCGACCGCGAGAAGGCCAATGCGCTGGGCGTGAGCTTCGCCGACATCAATTCGATGATGTCGACCGCGCTCGGCTCGTCCTACGTCAACGACTTCGCCAGCAGCGGGCGCCAGCAGCGCGTGATCGTGCAGGCCGACGCGCCGCGCCGCCTGCAACCGGAAGACATCATGCAGCTCAACGTGCGCAGCGCCAGCGGCACGATGGTGCCGTTCTCCTCGTTCGCCAAGTCGCACTGGATACAAGGTCCGGTGCAGCTGGTGCGCTACAACGGCTACCCCGCCATCAAGCTGACCGGCGACGCCGCGCCAGGCCGCTCGACCGGCGAGGCGATGGACGAACTGGAGCGCCTGGCGGCGCAGCTGCCGCCAGGCTTCAGCATCGAATGGACCGGCCAGTCGCTGGAAGAGAAGACCTCCGGCTCGCAGGCGCCGATGCTGTTCGCGCTGTCGCTGCTGGCCGCCTTCCTGGTGCTGGCGGCGCTGTATGAAAGCGAATCGATCCCGGTGGCGGTGCTGCTGGTGGTGCCGCTCGGCGTGCTGGGCGCGCTGCTGGGCGCCAGCCTGCGCGGGCTGCCGAACGATGTGTACTTCAAGGTCGGCCTGATCGCCATCATCGGCCTGTCGGCCAAGAACGCGATCCTGATTATCGAATTCGCCAAGGACTTGCAGGCGCAGGGCAAGGGCCTGATCGAAGCGACGCTGGAGGCGGTGCATCTGCGCTTCCGTCCCATCATCATGACCTCGCTGGCCTTCATCCTCGGCGTGCTGCCGCTGGTGATCGCCACCGGCGCGGGTTCGGCCAGCCAGCGCGCCATCGGTACCGGCGTGATGGGCGGGATGATTACCGCCACCGTGCTGGCGGTATTCCTGGTGCCGGTGTTCTTCGTCGTGATACGCAAGATCTTCAAGGGCAGCGAACGCCAGCGCAAACTGGCCGCACATGAACTGAACGATAAGAACCATGAAACCTATGACTAAGTTTGCCCGCAAGTTTGTCCACAAGCCTGCCCTGCCCCTGGCCGTATTGGCGGCGGCCCTGCTGTCGGCCTGCTCGATGGCGCCGACCTACCAGCGCCCGGCCGCGCCGGTGGCTGCGGCCTTCCCGCTTGATACCGCTGGCGCCGCAGCCCGCACCAGCGTGCCGCTGCCGTTGGCGGCCGGCGCCCGCGATGCGGTCGATACCGGCTGGCGCGATTACTTCGCCGATCCGCGCCTGCAGCAGCTGATCGGCGCCGCGCTGGAGAACAACCGCGACCTGCGCACCGCCGCGCTGCGCATCGAGGAGGCGCGCGCGCAGTACGACATCCAGTCGGCCGACCGTCTGCCCAATCTGAACGCCAATGCGGCCGTCACCAAGGCCAAGACGCCGGCCTTCCTGTCGCCCAGCGGGCAGACCACGATCGGCAAGCGCTATGACGCCGGGCTGGCGATTTCCGCTTTCGAGCTGGATTTCTTCGGCCGCGTGAAAAGCCTGAACGATGCGGCGCTGGCGGCCTACCTGGCGACCAGCGAAGCGCGCCAGGCGGCGCAAATCAGCCTGGTGGCGCAGGTGGCGCAAGCCTATTACACCGAGCGCGCCTACGCCGAGCAGTACTCGCTGGCGCAGCAGACCTACGACGCCCGCGCGCGCACCTACAAGTTGACGCAGCAGCGCGCCGAAGTGGGCGCCTCGTCGCGCCTGGACCTGCGCTCCAGCGAGACGCTGATGGAAACCGCCCGCGCCGCCGCGCTGACGCTGGCACGCCAGCGCGCACAGGCCGACAACGCATTGACGCTGCTGGTCGGCCAGCCCGCCAGCGGCGCGGGCGCCAATGCCGGCGCGGCCGGTACCGCAGGCGCCATGCCCAGCGACCGCCAGATCGACGACCTGAGCGCGCTGCCGGCCGGCTTGCCGTCGGACCTGCTGGCCCGCCGTCCCGACCTGCGCGCCGCCGAGCAGCGGCTGATCTCGGCCAACGCCAACATCGGCGCCGCGCGCGCCGCCTTCTTCCCGCGCATCAGCCTGACGGCCGCGCTGGGCAGCAGCAGCCCGTCGTTGAGCGGCCTGTTTGACGGCGGCTCGGGCAGCTGGTCGTTCGCACCGCAGCTGACGCTGCCGATCTTCGACGCCGGCCGCAACCGCGCCAACCTGGGCCTGGCCGAAGTGCGCAAGAACATCGCCGTGGCCGACTACGAGAAAGCCATCCAGACCGCCTTCCGCGAAGTAGCCGACGCCTTGGCCGCACGCGACTATCTGGGCGAACAGGTATCGGCACAGCGCGCAGTGCAGGAAGCGCAGGCCGACCGCCTGAAGCTGCTGCAACTGCGCCAGGACAACGGCGTCGCCAGCTCGCTGGACGTGCTGGACGCCCAGCGCGAGCTGTTCAGCGCCCAGCAGGCGCTGGTGCAAGCCCGCCTGCTGCGCACCACCAGCGCCATCGACCTGTACCGCGCCCTCGGCGGCGGCTTAAAATAACCACCGTCGTTCCCGCGCAGGCGGGAACCCATACAACGTATCCGTCGCAAGCTCAGTATTGATTCCCGCCTGCGCGGGAATGACTCGCGGATTATCAACCATGACTTCTCCGATCACCATCCGCCTGGGCGCGCGCGCCCGGCAGCGTATTGCCGCCGAGGGTGTGCAGGCGGCCGATATCGCCATCGTGCCGGCCGCCGCCGGCGGCCCCAAGGGCCTGATCCTGCACGGCCTCGATTGCTGGATGTTCGGCGGCTGGCTGCAGGCCGCGCCGCGCCGGCGCCGCCTGGTCGGCGCCTCCATCGGCGCCTGGCGCATGGCCGCGTCCACCTTCGACGATCCGGTTGCCGCCCACAAACGCCTGGCCCGCCTGTACGCCGCCCAGCGCTACCCCGCCAAGGTCACGCCCGCCTACGTCAGCCAGACCTGCCGCGCCCTGCTCGACGAACTGCTCGACGGCCGCGCCGCCGAAGCGCTCAGCCATCCCGAGCACCACCTGTCGGTGCTGACGGTACGCGGCGTCGGCCCGCTCGGCCGCACCGGCGGCCAGCGCTGGCGCGAGATGGCCGGTTTCCTGCGCGCGGCCGCCAGCAACACCGTCGCGCGCCGCCACCTGGCCGCCTCGATGGAACGCGTGGTCTTCCACCACGCGGCCGACGACGCCGGCTGGCTGCGCCAGCCCTTCGACGCCTTCGCCGCCCACTTCGTCGGCCTGCAGCCGGCCAACCTGCGCGACGCCCTGCTGGCCTCGGGCTCGATCCCGCTGGTGCTCGACGCCGTCTCCGCCATCGCCGGCGCCCCGGACGGCGCCTACTGGGACGGCGGCCTGATCGACTACCACCTGCACCTGCCCTACCAGCGCGATCCCGGCCTGGTGCTGTATCCGCACTTCAGCGACTACATCGTGCCCGGCTGGCTGGACAAGGCCATGCCGTGGCGCCGCGCCGGCGCCCGCGGCGGCGATCCCGCGCTGGACAATGTGATCCTGGTGTCGCCGTCGCCCGCCTTCGTCGCCAGCCTGCCCAACGGCAAGCTGCCGGACCGCCGCGACTTCAAGTTCTACGGCCAGGACCACGCCGCCCGCACCCGCGACTGGACCCGCGCCATCGCCGAAAGCGAACGCCTGGCCGAAGCCTTCGCCCGCTGGTGCGAACGGCCCGACCTGGGCCTGGCCGCCGCCTTCTGATTGTTTCAAAAAAGCAACGGAATCATCCGAAGTTTCATGACCGCCGCCGGGCCACGGGTGCATACTTGAACCCTGCAAGCCGCGCCGCCCGGCGCGCACAGCCGCTTCCATCGGAGTGACATCATGAACTTTCTGGCTCATCTGCGCATCGGTACCCGCCTCGCCGTCGGCTTCGCCATCGTCCTGCTGCTCGCCATCTTCGCCACCTCGGTGGCGCTGTACAACGCCCGCGCCAACGCCGAGGCCACCCGCCACATGATGGAAAAACCGCTGGCCAAGGAGCGCCTGGCCTCCGACTGGTACGTGCTGATCTACTCGGCCGTGGCGCGCACCGCGCTGATCGCCCGCAGCAGCGACGATACGCTGTCGACCACGTTCGCCGACGTCATCGCCGACAGCACCAAGCGCGGCGGCGAACTGATAGGCAAACTCAAGGAGCTGCTGGCCAGCGACGAGGAAAAGGCCGTGTTCGACGCCTCCGCGGCCCTGCGCGCCACCTACCAGAAGGCCAAGACCGACATCATGAACGCCAAGAAGGCCGGCAGCGCCGAGGAGGCGGAAAAACTGTACAAGGATGTCTTCATGCCGGCGGCCACGGCCTACCAGAACAAGGTGCAGGCGCTGCTGACCTTGCAGCGCAAGGCCATCGACGACACCGCCCACGCGATCGACGCCGCCAACGACCGCAGCAACACGCTGCTGATGGTGCTGGCCGCGCTGATGGTGACGATAGGTTCGCTGGCGGCGTGGGTGATCTCGCGTTCGATCACGGTGCCGCTGAAGTCGGCGGTGGACATCGCCGCCACCGTCGCCAACGGCGACCTGACCACCCGCTTCGACGCCGACACCACCAAATGCGAGATCGGCGACCTGATGACCGCCTTGAAAGGCATGAACGATGCGCTGCGCAATGTGGTCAGCCAGGTGCAGAGCGGCACCACCACCATCGCCACCGCGTCCAATGAAATCGCCGCCGGCAATATGGACCTGTCGTCGCGCACAGAGGAGCAGGCCAGCTCGCTGGAGGAAACCGCGTCATCGATGGAGGAGCTGACGTCCACCGTCAAGCAGAACGCCGAAAACGCCAAGCAGGCCAACCAGCTGGCCCAGGCCGCGTCCGACGTGGCCGAGCGCGGCGGCACCATCGTCGGCCAGGTGGTCGACACCATGGGCTCGATCAACACGTCGGCGCGCAAGATCGTCGACATCATCGGCGTCATCGACGGCATCGCCTTCCAGACCAATATCCTGGCGCTGAATGCGGCGGTGGAGGCGGCGCGCGCTGGCGAGCAGGGACGCGGCTTCGCGGTGGTGGCTTCCGAGGTGCGCAATCTGGCGCAGCGGTCGGCTGCGGCGGCCAAGGAGATCAAGGAGTTGATCGGCAATTCGGTCGAACAGGTCGACATCGGCGCCAGGCTGGTGCAGCAGGCCGGCACCACCATGGGCGACGTGGTGGCCAGCGTGCGCCGCGTCACCGACATCATGGGCGAGATCACCTCGGCCAGCACCGAGCAAAGCCTGGGCATCGACCAGATCAACATCGCCATCGGCCAGATGGACGAGGTGACGCAGCAGAACGCGGCCCTGGTCGAGCAATCGGCGGCGGCGGCGGCCAGCATGCAGGAGCAGGCGGCGCGCCTGGCCGATGTGGCGTCGTCGTTCAAACTGGGGGATGAGGTACGGCAGCCGGCGCTGGCCGCGCCGTCGCGGTCGGCCCCTGCGCGGGCGTCGGCGGCGCTGCCGGCGGCACGCCCTGCCCGTCCGGCCCCGGCGCCGGCCCTGCGCAATGCGGCGCCAGCAACGGCGGCACCGGCAGCCTCGCGGTCGGCCAGCAAGCCCGCCACCGTCGGCGGCGACAAGGACTGGGAAGAGTTCTAACCCTTGAGGAACATCTGCTGCAGATCGTTGAGGAAACGCTGGCCCAGCTCGGTCGGCTTGATCAGCTTGTAGTCGCGGTAGAGCAGGCCCTTGGCTTCGGCCGCGTTCAACTGCTGCTCGATCGCGTTCAGGCTTAAGCCCGTGCGCTCGCTGAACAGGTTGGGGTCGAAGCCGCCGTGCAGGCGCAGCGTGTTGAGCATGAACTCGAAGCCCATGTCGTCGCGGCCGATCTCATACTCGTCCTGCACCGGCGCGCCCAGACGCACCTGTTCCATATAAGCCTTGGGCTGCTTGTAGCGCGCCTGGCGCAGTATGCGGTGCGGGAACGACAGCTTGGAGTGCGCGCCGGCGCCGATGCCGAGGTAGTCGCCGAATTCCCAATAATTCAGGTTGTGGCGGGCGCGATGGCCCTCCTTCGCATAGGCCGACACCTCGTACTGGCCGTAGCCGTTGGCGGCGGTCAGCTCGGCGATCAAGTCCTGCATGTCGGCGCTGGCGTCGTCGTCCGGCAGCGCCGGCGGGTACTTGGCGAACAGCGTGTTCGGCTCCATCGTCAGGTGGTACAGCGACAGGTGCGGCGGCTGGAAGGCCATCGCGGTTTCGACGTCGTGGCGCGCTTCCTCCAGCGTCTGCGACGGCAGCGCGTACATCAGGTCGAGATTGAAGTTGTCGAAGTTGGCCTGCGCGATTTCCACCGCGCGTTTGGCTTCATTGTCGTCATGGATGCGGCCCAGCGCCTTCAGGTGGCGGCTGTTGAAACTCTGGATGCCGATCGACAGGCGGTTGATGCCGCTGGCGCGGTAGGACTTGAACTTCTCGGCCTCGAAGGTGCCGGGATTGGCCTCCATCGTGATCTCGCAGTCGCTGTCCAGCGGCAGCAAGGTGCGCACGTCCGACAGCAGGCGGTCCAGCCCTGCGGCCGACATCAGGCTGGGCGTGCCGCCGCCGATGAATATCGTATAAATCTTTCTGCCCCAGATCAGCGGCAGCGCCATTTCCAGGTCGGTGCGCAGCGCGTCCAGGTATTCCTGTTCGGGGAAGGTGTGGCCGTCCTTGGCTTCGTGCGAGTTGAAGTCGCAGTAAGGGCACTTCTTCACGCACCACGGGAAGTGGATGTACAGCGACAGCGGCGGCAGCGCCTGCAGGTTCAGCGAACCGGCCTGCAAGTATTTGGCGGCGACGCCGGCCGCTTCGCTGATGTCGGTGGCCGGCTTGGCTGCCTTGCTGGTGGCGCCGACGATTTTAATCGGGATCATTTCAGTTTCTCTACCAGCGCGCGCAGGGCCTGGCCGCGGTGCGACAAGGCGTTCTTTTCATCGGCGGTCAGCTCGGCGGCGCATTTGCCCAGTGCCGGGATGTAGAAGTGCGGGTCGTAGCCGAAGCCGCCGTTGCCGCGCGGGGTGGCGATCATTTCGCCGTTCCAGCGGCCGTCGGCGATGACCGGTTGCGGGTCGTCGGCGTGGCGCACGAACACCAGCACGCAGTAGTAGTACGCGGACTTGTCGGCATGGGCGGCCAGGTCGGCGATCATTTTCTCGTTGTTGCGGGCGTCCGACTTCGGCTCGCCGGCAAAGCGCGCCGAGTACACGCCGGGCGCGCCGCCCAGGGCGTTGACGCAGACGCCGGAATCGTCGGCCAACGCCGGCAGCCCGGTCAGGCGCGAGGCGTGGCGGGCTTTCTGCAGGGCGTTTTCAACGAAGGTGTGGAACGGCTCGTCGGCCTCGGGCACGTCGTACTCGCCCTGGGCGTGGACGGAAAAGCCCACGGTGGACAGCAGTTCGTTGAATTCTTTGAGTTTGCCGGCGTTGTTCGAGGCGAGGATCAGGCGTTGGGTCATGGTGTTGGGCTGCATGTGGCGGTGAAGCCGCCATTGTAAACCTTTTGCCCGCAACCCAGCCGACCACGGCCGGGAGGACATGCATACCCCCTCCCCCCGAACGGCCCTTGGGGCATCGTTACTCGTTTGCTTGTCTCGTTCTGTCTCGTTTCGTCCCGTTTGAACTTTGTGCAGTGCAGCGGGTCTAACGAGACAGAACGAGACAAAACAGGACACAACAAGGAAGGAGAACGAGTATGAATGCCCCAAGCATCTGCGCAGTGCCACCAGCCGCATATACCGAGCTGCTTGATTATTTGCGTCAAAGCGGCAGCACCTTATCACCCGCCGAGGCGATCGTCAGCGCGCTCAAGCAGTGGATCGCCGCCGGCCGCACCCTGGCGGCCCCGGTGCGCGGCTATCAATGGAAATGCCTGTTCCTGCCGGAAGCCACGCGCGTACGCATGAAATACCGCGACGACTACCATCACGCCGAGGTCGTCGGTGACGAATTGATCTTTCGTGGCAAAGCCGTGTCGCCGCGCCAGATGACGATGGAAATTGCAGGCGATGGCCGCAACGCCTGGCGCGACCTGTGGTTACGCCTGCCCGGAGAGCGCAACTGGGCGAACGCGGCACTGCTGCGCGCCAAGCTGGAGCGGCAAGCAGCCTTGCCGCAACCCTCGCCGGCCACGGCGATGACCGCCGCCGTCAAAACGATGAGCGACGCGTTGAACGCCGCCCTGATGTTGATTGAGCACGTAGACCATCAGACCAAGACCATGTCCGAGCGCCGCCTGCCGAAACATCGGCGCGCCGACGACACGCTGACCGACGACCACTAAGCCCGCGTTACAAACCCAGCGCCTGCTTCTGCAGCTTGATCAGGTCGGCGATGCCGCCCTGGGCCAGGTCCAGCAGGCGGTTCATGCCGGCGCGGTCGAAGGCCGCGCCTTCGGCCGTGCCCTGCACTTCGATGAAGTGGCCGGCGTCGTTCATCACCACGTTCATGTCGGTGTCGCAGCCGGAATCCTCGATGTAGTCCAGATCCAGCACCGGCATGCCTTGGTAGACGCCGACCGAAATCGCCGCCACAAAGCTTTTCAGCGGAATCGCCGGCACCGCGCCGCGCGCCACCAGCTTGGAGAACGCGTCATACGCCGCCACCATCGCGCCGGTGATGGACGCCGTGCGGGTGCCACCGTCGGCCTGGATCACGTCGCAGTCGAGATGCAAGGTGCGCTCGCCGAACGCTTCCAGGTCGAACGCCGCGCGCAGCGAACGGCCGATCAGGCGCTGGATCTCCTGCGTGCGGCCGGACTGTTTGCCGCGCGCCGCTTCGCGGTCCATGCGGGTGTGGGTCGAACGCGGCAGCATGCCGTATTCGGCCGTCATCCAGCCCTGGCCCTTGCCCTTCAGGAAGCCCGGCACCTTGTCTTCGATGCTGGCGGTGCAGATCACCTTGGTGTCGCCGCATTCGATCAGCACCGAGCCTTCGGCGTGCTTGGTGTAGTCGCGGGTCAGACGCAGGGTGCGCAGCGCATCGACGGCGCGGCCGCTCGGACGGGATTCAAATGTCATAAACAGTATTCCTTATTTCAATGTTATTTCAGTATTTGGGAGGATTTTTCGATGGCGCCGCGGATCTCGGCGATGGCCTTCTCGATTTCATCGTCGTCGAAGGCGTCGACGGCGTCGGCTTGCGGCGCCGGCGCGGCGGCCTGCTCCGGCACCGGCGCGCTGTTGATCGTGGTGCTGTGCAAGCCCTGCGGCAGCGCTTCGGTCGACACCACGGTCGACTGTTCGGCCGCCGCGAGCGTGCTGGCGCCCACGCCGTCGATCAAGGAGCTGCCTTGCCACATGATGGCCAGCGCCGTGACGTTGTCGCTGGCGTCGCCGGCCGCGGCCAGCGCCGCCTGCAGCAGATCGGGCACGGCGCGCACCACGGTCTGGCTCTGCAGGCGCCGCACCATGTCGTCGTCCGGCAGCATAGACCACAAACCGTCCGAGCACAACAGCATCAGGTCGCCCGGCAGCATGCCGCCGCCGGCCGAGATGTCCACCTTCGGCAGGCTGTCGGCGCCGAGGCAGTTGTACAGCTTGTTGCGGTCGGGATGGGTGGCGCGCTCGGACGGCTGCGCCAGGCCCTTGGCGATCAGGCTTTCCACGTGCGAGTGGTCGCGCGTGCGCGCCAGGATCTGGCCGTCGCGCATCCAGTACAGGCGCGAGTCGCCGCAGTGCGCCCAGGTCGCCGTGTTGTGCTGGATCAGGCAGGCGACGATGGTGGTGCGCGGCGTCTCCGTCAGGCCGTGGTCGGCGCGGTACTGGTGGATGTCGCGGTGCGCCGTCAGCAGCGCCTCTTCCAGGAAGCGCTGCGGCTTTTTCACGTACGGCGTGGCCTGCTGCTGGAACAGCGCCGAGATGGTTTGCAGCGCGACGGTGGCGGCGATCTCGCCGCGCAGGTGGCCGCCCATGCCGTCGGCCAGCACCAGCAGCAGCGCGTCGCGGGTGAAGCTGTAGCCCATGCGGTCCTGGTTGACCTTGCGGCCGCCGATGTGGCTTTCCTGATACACGGAGAATTGCATGGATGAGCCTTTTGTCAGTTAAATCAGCGTATCGGGTCCGGCCTTGGCCTTGGCTTTGTGCTTGCCCAGGCCGCCCAGCCGGCCGACCAGGCCGCGCAGGCCGTCGCCCAGCCGGTCGATCACGCCCTGCGGCGCCGGCGGCGGCGTGGGCGCGGCGGCCGGCGCGGCCTGCAGCACCTTCTGCAGCGCGAACAGGCTTTGCGGGCGTTCCAGCGGGTCCAGCGCCAGGCACCAGCGCACCATGGCGACCAGCTCCGGCGTGTACTGGCCGGCCAGCTTGTCGAAATGGCCGGCCATCTTGTCCTCGGTCTTGCGCTGGTCGGCCGGCTGCGGCGGCGAACCGACCATGCAGGCGAACATGGCCGCGCCGATGCTGTACACGTCCGACCACGGCCCCAGGCCGCCGGTCTTGGCGTACAGTTCCGGCGGGGCGAAGCCGGGAGTGTACATCGGCGTCAGCGTCGGCATGTCGTTATTGACGGTCTGGCGGGCGGCGCCGAAGTCCAGCAGCATCGGCGTGCCGTCGGTGCGCAGATAGATATTGGCCGGTTTCAGGTCCAGGTGCAGCAGCTTGTTGGCGTGCACCTCGCGCAGGCCCTTGAGCACCTGCAGGAAGATGGTGCGGATGAAGGCTTCGCCCACTTTGCTGCCCTTGCTGCGCTGGCGTTGTATGTGTTCTTGCAGGGAATGGCCCGATTCGTAGGCCATCACCATGTAGACGGTGTCGTTGGCGCGGAAGAAATTGAGCACGCTTACAACATTCGGATGGGAGATGCGGGCCAGCGCCCGGCCCTCCTCGAAGAAGCACTTGAGGCCGATGCGGAACACCGGCAGATGCGCTTTCGCGATGGCTGGCACCAGTTCGCCCTCCTGGCGCAGGGCCAGGGAACTGGGCAAATACTCCTTGATGGCCACCGCCACGCCGTCGCCGTCGTACGCGAGGTAAACAATACTGAACCCACCGGACGCAATTTTCTTTACAATGCGATATCCAGCAATTTCCAGACCATCTGGCAACGGGGCATTGTTTTGTGCAGCCATAGAGTTCCTCGCCTCAACAACCGGATTGTGTGGATAAATCACTGTTTTGTAAAGATTAAATCGGGGACATCCATTGAGCATTTCCAGCATGACGGGCTACGCGGTCGCCACCAGTGAAAGTGCGGCGGGAACACTGACTATCGAAATCAAGAGTGTCAACTCGCGGTTTTTAGATTTGCAGTTTCGAATAAACGACGATTTACGAGCGCTTGAACCCGATTTGCGCTCGGCAATCATGGCGGCGATCACCCGCGGCAAGGTGGAATTGCGCCTGAGCTTTGGCCGCAAGGCGGCCACCGCCGGTTCGCAGGCGCTGAATCTGCCGCTTTTGACCGAATTACAACGCTTGCAGGCGGAAGTGAGCGGCCATTTCCCGGCCGCGCTGACCATGTCGGTGGCCGAGCTGCTGCGCTGGCCCGGCGTGATCGAGGAAGCCCAGATCGGCCAGGAATCGCTGCAGGCCGACGTCGCCGCGCTGACCGCGCGCACGGTGCAAGCCTTCGTCGTCAGCCGCCAGCGCGAAGGCGCGGCGCTGGAAGCGATGCTGACCTCGCGCATCGAGGCGATGGAAGTGATCGTCAAGCGCATCACGCCGCTGATCCCGCAGGTGGTGGCGGCCTTCCAGCAGAAAGCCGTCGAGCGCATGCAGGACGCGCTGGGGCTGGCCTGCCAGGGTTCGAATTCGGCGCTGTCGCGTCAGGACGCGCTGGAGCGCATCCGCCAGGAAGTGATCCTGTACGGCATCCGCATCGACGTGGCCGAAGAGCTGGGCCGGCTGTCGGCCCACCTGACCGAAACCCGCCACATCCTGAAAAAAGGCGGCCAGGTCGGCAAGCGCCTGGACTTCATGATGCAGGAACTGAACCGCGAAGCCAACACGCTGGGCGCCAAGGCGTCGGTCAAGGAACTGGCCGATGCGTCGATGGAACTCAAGCTGCTGATCGAGCAGATGCGCGAACAGGTGCAGAACCTGGAGTAAAGCCCGCGCGGGGCCGTGACTACAGCAACTGATTCAGCTTGACGACCTGCACCTCCACCAGCCCGCCGACCGTCTTGAGCAACTCATGAAAGTGCGGCGTGGCTTCGTGCCGCGCCAGCGCGTCGGCGTCGCGCCAGGCTTCGAGCATGACGAAGCTGGCCGGGTTGGCCAGGTCGGCGTGCAGGTCATAGCGGATGCAGCCATCCTCGGCGCGGCTGAGCGGCACGATGCGCTCCAGCGCGGCCTTGAGCATCGCTTCGTGGCCAGGCTTGGCGGTCAGGGTGGCAACGACGATCAGATCTTGCATGAGAACTCCTGGAGTGAACGGAAACCTCCATGATGGGGGCGGCAGGCGAAAGGAAAAGCCCCGGCCACCAAAAACCGTTATCATCTCCGCATCGACTTTCGGGGAGAGGCGCATGGCAAGTGTCAGGGTCGGCATAGGCGGCTGGGATTTCGCGCCGTGGCGCGAGACGTTCTACCCCAAGGGCACGCCGCAGAAAAAGGCGCTGGAATACGCCAGCCGCCAGGTGACCAGCATCGAAATCAACGGCACCTTCTACCGCACCGCCAAGCCCGAGCACTTCGCCTCCTGGGCCGCGCAGACGCCGGACGACTTCGTGTTCTCGGTCAAGGCCAGCCGCTTCGCCACCAACCGCAAGGTGCTGGCCGAAGCCGGCGAATCCATAGCCCGCTTCATGGGCAGCGGCCTCGATGAACTGGGCGGCAAACTCGGCCCCATCCTGTGGCAGCTGGCCGCCACCAAGCAGTTCGATCCCGACGACCTGCAAGCCTTCTTCCAGCTGCTGCCAACCAAACTCGGCACGCGCAAGCTGCGCCATGTGCTTGACGCCCGCCACCCCAGCTTCCTGTGCGACGAGTATTACCAACTGGCGCGCAAGCACAAGATCGCCACCGTCATCACCGACTCGCCCAAGTATCCCAACGTCACCGAGATCACCGGCGAGTTCGTCTACGCGCGCCTGATGAACGCCCGCAGCGAACTGGACACCGGCTACACCAGGGCCGAACTGAAACAGTGGGCCGCGCAAGCGCACCAATGGCAGCAAGGCGCCAAGTCCGGCGACGCCTACGTCTACTTCATCAACGGCGCCAAGGAGCGCGCGCCGGCCGCCGCCCTGCACTTGCTCGCACTGCTGTAAATTGGATGCAAGTGCTTGCTCTTGGTAAAATACGTCTTTGGGCGATGCAGTTGTTCGCCCGCTGACGTTTTCGAAAGAGAGACATGAGCTCAACCAACTCATTCGCAGGCAGCCTGTTCATGGTCGTCGCGCCTTCGGGCGCCGGCAAGTCCACGCTGGTCAACGCGCTGCTGGCGCAGGAACCGACCATCAAGCTGTCGATTTCCACCACCACCCGCGCGCCGCGTCCGGGCGAGACCCACGGCAAGGAATACTACTTCACCACCGCCGAAGATTTCGTCAAGCGCGCCGACGCCGGCGAGTTCTTGGAGTGGGCCGAAGTGCACGGCAATTACTACGGCACCTCGCGCATCATGGTGGAAGAACAGATGAAGACCGGCACCGACATCCTGCTGGAAATCGACTGGCAGGGCGCGCGCCAGGTGAAGAAGCAGTTCCCGCAAGCGGCCGGCATTTTCATCCTGCCGCCGTCGATCGACGCGCTGGAAGAACGCCTGAAAAAACGCGCCACCGACGCCCCCCATGTGATCACGCGCCGGCTGCTGGCGGCGGGCGGCGAAATCGCCCACGCTCCCGAGTTCGAGTATGCTATCATCAACGAAGAATTTGCAGTCGCCCTGTCGGAACTGACGGCGATTGTCAGAGCGGCCCGTTGCCGGTTTGCGCAACAAGCGGCGCGCAACGCCTCGCTCTTTGCCCAACTGGGTATCCACGCTGAATAATTACACAAGATTTTAGGAGTTAAGATGGCCCGCATTACTATTGAAGATTGTTTGAAAACTATCCCTAACCGTTTCCAGCTGACCCTGGCCGCGACCTACCGCGCCCGCCAACTGCTGCAAGGCCACACCCCGAAAGTGGAAGCCAAGGACAAGCCGACCGTCGTCGCCCTGCGTGAAATCGCCGCCGGCAAAGTCGGTCTGGAAATGTTGAAAAAGGTCCCAATGTAAGTTGGGCCCAGCGTTCCCGAACAATGTGAATGGTGCGGTTTAGCAGTAGTATGGGATATCCTTGTATCGCATATTATGATTTCACATTCTCATCGAGACGGAACGCAACCGTATGAATCTGATCCCTGCCGATCCGACATTGAGTGGCAAGCCCGCCCGGGCCAAACAGCCGGCCACCACGCCGGCTGAAGCCATGTCCGGTGCCGACGCAGGGGACAGCACCGCCTCCACCATCGCCTCATCCGCACCAGCTCCCGTCCCGCCTGTGATTTCTTCGTCGCCCCTGGCCACGCCCACCCTGACCGCCGGCGTCGCCTCCGTCACGCATCTGACCGAAAAACTGGCCGAGTACATGAACGCCGCCGACCTGAAAAAGGTCAAGGAAGCTTACCGCTTCTCGGACGAAATGCACCTGGGCCAGGTGCGCAAATCGGGCGAGCCGTATATCTCGCACCCGATCGCCGTGGCCGAGATCTGCGCCGACTGGAAGCTCGACGCCCAAGCGATCATGGCGGCGCTGCTGCACGACGTGATGGAAGACCAGGACGTCAAGAAGGAAGAGCTGATCGAACGCTTCGGCGCGCCGGTCGCCAACCTGGTCGACGGCCTGTCCAAGCTGGAAAAAATCGAGTTCCAGAGCCAGATCGAAGCGCAGGCGGAAAACTTCCGCAAGATGCTGCTGGCGATGGCGTCCGACGTGCGCGTCATCCTGATCAAGCTGGCCGACCGCCTGCACAATATGCGCACCATGGAAGTGATGGCGCCGGCCAAGAAGGCGCGTATCTCCAGCGAGACCATGGAAGTGTATGTGCCGATCGCCCACCGCCTCGGCCTGAACAACATCTACCGCGAGCTGCAGGACCTGTCGTTCTCGCACCTGTATCCGCTGCGCTACCGCACGCTGGCCAAGGCCGTCAAGGCGGCGCGCGGCAACCGCCGCGAGGTGGTCAAGAAGATCCTCGAATCGGTCAAGAACACGCTGTCCATGGCCAGCATCGAAGCCGAGGTCTACGGCCGCGAAAAAACGCTGTACGGCATCTATAAAAAAATGCGCAGCAAGCACCTGTCGTTCTCGCAGGTGCTGGACGTGTACGGCTTCCGCGTGGTGGTCGACAGCTTCCCCAACTGCTATGTTGCGCTGGGCACGCTGCACTCGCTGTACAAGCCGATGCCGGGCAAGTTCAAGGACTACATCGCGATCCGCAAGCTCAACGGCTACCAGTCGCTGCACACCACCCTGATCGGCCCGTACGGCACGCCGGTGGAGTTCCAGATCCGCACCCAGGAAATGCACCGCACCGCCGAATCGGGCGTGGCCGCGCACTGGCTGTACAAGAACGGCGAAGCCAATATGTCGGACTTGCAGCAGCGTACCCACGCGTGGCTGCAATCGCTGCTCGACATCCAGCAGCAGACCGGCGACTCGGCCGAATTCCTCGAACACGTCAAGGTCGACCTGTTCCCGGATTCGGTCTACGTGTTCACGCCGAAATCGAAGATCATCGCGCTGCCGCGCGGCGCCACGCCGATCGACTTCGCGTACTCGATCCACACCGGCATCGGCGACCACACGGTATCGGTCAACATCAACAACGAACCGGCCTCGCTGCGCACCGAGCTGCGCAACGGCGACATCGTGGAAATCGTCACCGACGCCAACTCGCGGCCCAGCCCGACGTGGCTGTCGTTCGTCCGCACCGGCAAGGCGCGTTCGGCGATCCGCCACCACCTGCGCACCATCAACCTGCCGGAATCGATCACGCTGGGCGAGCAGCTGCTGTCGCAGGCGCTGTCGTCGCTGGGCATCAATCCGGAGCTGGAAGAACACCTGGCCGAACGCCTGCTGAACGAATCGAGCGCCAAGTCGCTCGACGAGCTGTATGCCGACATCGGCATCGGCAAGCGCATGGCGGCCTTGGTGGCGCGTCACATCTTCGGCTTGCGCGGCGGCGAATCGGCCAGCGCGCCGGTCGACCACAACAGCGCGGCCGAGCTCGATCCGGTCACCATCTGCGGCAGCGAAGGCGTGTCGGTGCAACTGGCGCCGTGCTGCCTGCCGATCCCGGGCGACTCCATCGTCGGCCAGCTGCGCCGCGACCAGGGACTGCTGGTGCACACCAACGATTGCACGCTGGCCAAGCGCCAGAAGATCAAGGAACCGGATCGCTGGATCGCGGTCAAGTGGGGGACCGAGCTGAACCGCCGTTTCGACAGCCGCATCAAGCTGCTCATCAACAACGAGAAGGGCATCCTGGCGCGCGTGGCGGCCGAGATCGGCGAGTCCGACGCCAACATCACCTATGTCGGCATGGACGAGGACAAGGAACACGTGCTGCACCAGCTGCGCTTCACGATCCAGGTGAAGGACCGCGTGCACCTGGCGGGCCTGCTGCGCAACGTGCGCCGCGTGGCCGGCGTCAACCGCATCCTGCGCGAGCGCAGCTAAACCCCGGGGTCAAGTCTGACATTTGGACACGGGCTCGGCTGTCGCACAGCATAAAAAGGGCAGGCATCGCGCCTGCCCTTTTGCGTTTACTGCTGTGCCGGAGGCAGGCTGATCGGCGGAGGCGGCAGCAGCGCCACGGTGATGCTTTGCACCGCGCTGTGGATGCCGTCGGCTTGCGCGTCGATCTCGATCACGCCGTCGCTCAAGCCGCTCAAGGTGCGGCTCCAGTTGCCTTGCGCATCAGCCAGCACGCTGACCGAGGTCAGCCAGCCGGTGCTGCGGTTGGTGGCCGTCAACAAGACGTTGGCGCCCGGCGCGGCGGTACCGCTGACCGGCAGCTCGGACTGATTCCAGGTCGCGCCCGGCAGCACGACGGTCGGCACCACCGCATCGTTGATCGCCACCGTCACGCTCGACGGTTTGACCACGGTGTAGTCGATGTCGGTGCTGGTGACGGTGTGCGTGATGACGCCGTTGTGCTTGCCTTCGGCCACGCCATCCTGCAGAGCCTGCACGCTGACCACTTGCGGCACGTTCCAGTTGTCCGGCGTGAAGACCAGCTTGGTGCGCGCCACGCTCAGCTGCTTGTCGGGGCTGATCGTCACCGTGACATCGGCGTTCGGCACTTGGGCCAGCACCACGGAGTAAGTACCGGCAGCGCCGCCTTCAGTGAGCGACAATGGATCAGCTGACACGGTCAAGCCGGCAGCCACACCCAGATCGGCTATTCCGATCGATCGGACAGGCGCTTGTCCCGCTATCGATTTTGAGGTCAAAAACACCAGATAGCGTCCATCTGCACTGAACCTTGGCGCACTGACGGTCCGGTTGCCGCCGATAGCACCCGGAATGATCCGGTTAACTTTCGTCAATCGGTCATACACATACAGGTTCTTTGAGGTTTGAACAGGATTGCCGGTGAATGCGACATAACGGCCATTTGCACTCAAGGTATGGTCGTTGGTAAAGCCGGCGGCAGCAATTCCGCTGACGAACTCAGTTTTTCCTGCCACACGATCACGTACAAACACTCCACCAACGATGGGCGCAGGCGGTGAAGTCAAGGCAGTGTCGGTGGAAAAGAAGGCCACCACGTTGCCATCGGCGCTCATGATTGGATAGTTAGCGCCCTTGGTGCCACGCAGGCCGGCTGGCGTAACATTGATTGCCTCCGTCGTCCCCTTTGAAACATCATGGACCCAGACGTCTGAATAGGAGCTCTCAGGCTTTACGCGTCCATCGTAAGAAACGAAGCGACCGTCGGTACTAATATTGATGTAGTTATAAGAACCCGCCGATAGGAACTGGCCTGTGGTGGTTCGAGTGGTTTTGTTCACCATGTTTCGCACG
The DNA here is from genome assembly GCF_009380215.1 of Rugamonas aquatica. Taxonomy (GTDB): domain Bacteria; phylum Pseudomonadota; class Gammaproteobacteria; order Burkholderiales; family Burkholderiaceae_D; genus Rugamonas; species Rugamonas aquatica_B. Next base: position 13,157 of record NZ_WHUG01000023.1, on the reverse strand, counting down.
AAGAGCGAGGAAGTGCTTCCGTTGCTCGAACGGTATGCAATGAAATGCCCATCCGCGCTGATCGCGGGATTCATTTGCCTGTTCAAAGTATCTGAGGTGGTGGCGGGAATCACCTCGGTTTTATTGCGAATGCGGTCATAAACGTAATACGACTGTCCGCCTGATGGGACCGGGGTCCCCATGGAGGAAGCAAGACAGCCGAAGACCACATAGTGGGCATCGGCACTCATCACGGGCGCGTCACATGTCGCTGCGGCCGGCAAGTCTCCGTTGGGCATCAAGTTGGCCTGTGTGCGAGTGTTGTTGACCAGGTCGTAAATAAAAATGTTGATCGCAGGGTTGGTGACGGAGGGGGAATTGGAGCGATATGAGACGTACTGGCCATTCGCGCTGAGTGTGAGGTTTCCGGCGGGCTCAGTAGGCGGCAGCAGCACATAACGGACTGAGATATCGGGGGCGGCATATGCCGAGCCTGCGAGCATGCCCAGCGATGCACCCGCAATATAGATCCATGCCGAACGGTTCCTGCGACGATGTAATAACTCCATGTCAACTCCTTAAAGTAGATAATCAAGGGCACAATCCAGAAAAATTTCCTCCGGAAATCATTTCCCACGAGAATTTACCATAAGAATAACATTGCCAATAAAAGATATTTTATTTATTAACCACCAGCAGGCGAGGCCTCCAGATCAGCGACGCTCGAACGGGTCGTACCAGTACGCCTTGTTGGCCAGCGGCGTTTGCGGAGACAGGAGTGGATTGTCCAGCCTGAACAGGCGGCGCTTGCGCAAGCCCGCCGTCTCGATCAGGCCGTCATAGAATTCGTGAAAGATCTGGTCGAAACGCCCGTCGGCGACCAGCAGTTGCAGCCCGTATTCCAGCCGCTGCGCCAGCCTCGGCTGCGCGCCGACGAAGAAGTAGCGCGGCAGCGGCACGTAGATCGCCATGCTGCGCTCCAGCGCCAGCTGCGGGAAATCCGCCGCATATTCGCCCCGCTCGAACAGCGCCTCGTCGATCGCGCGCGGGAAGTGCTGGAAGCGGTGCGCCGCCAGCATGCGGTGCAGGCCCGACGTGGTCGCCCCGGTCTGCACCGTGAAGCCATTGCGCGCAAACACCACCGTCGAACTCCACTGCCGCCCCGCCCCCATGCTCATGGCCTTCAGCTGCGCCAGCGTGCGCACCGCCGTGAAATCGGCCTGGTCGCGGCCGTCGATCAGCGAGATGCGGTAGCCCGACAAACCCTTGTCCACCGGGATGCGCACCGGTATCAGCTTCTGCTCCCACTCCGGCGACGTCACCTGCGCGCTCAGGTTGACGTCCTGCCCTTTCATCATCTCTAGCATCAGCCGGTCGCGCTGCACGCGCAGGGTCGAGATCCTGACTTCGTAGGCGCCGTACTTCGGGCTCGACGCATCCAGCGCGGCCACCAGCAGGCGGCGCAGATGGCTGTTATAGAAATCCGATTTGCTGGAGTTCAGGTCGATGATGTAGCTGTCCAGCGCCAGCGCCGAAGCCTGCCAGCCCAGCAGCGCCAGCATGCACAGCCCGCGCAGCGACCGGCGGACGCTAGTCGGCAGCCGGGGCCGGATAGCTCACCTCAAGGATTTCCAGCTCCTCCACGCCGTGCGGCGCCTGGAAGGTGATGACGTCCCCTTCGCGCGCCTTGGTCAGCGCGCGCGCCACCGGCGCCACCCAGCTGATCTTGCCGTTCAGCGGATCGAGCTCGTCGATGCCGACGATGGTGATGGTGCGCGTCTCGTCATCCTGGTTGCAATAGGTGACGGTGGCGCCGAAGAACACCTGGTCGCTGCCATGGTGCACGCTGGGATCGACGATGGCGGCCGAATCCATGCGCTTGGTCAGGAAGCGGATGCGGCGGTCGATCTCGCGCAGCCTGCGCTTGCCGTAGATATAATCGCCGTTTTCCGAACGGTCGCCGTTGGACGCGGCCCAGTGCACGATGCGCACCACTTCCGGCCGGTCGACATCGATCAGCTGCAACAACTCATCCTTGATGCGCTGGTAGCCTTCCGGCCGGATATAGTTCTTCGACCCGGCCGGAATCGCCAGCGCCAGCGCGGCGGCTTCCTCGTCGTCGTCCTGGTCCGACTCTTTGACAAATGCTTTATTCATGCGGGCTATTGTAACGGCTTCGTGCGCTGGCGGGGCTGTTGTGCACGTTCGGTGTTTTTCCCCGCGCCGGCGATGCTTTCACGTATCATGATAACGATAGAACAACGCTTCAACGATGAAACTATTCCACCGCTTCTGCCGCTCGCTGTTTGCCCCGCTGGTCTACCTGGCGGCGCTGTTGCTGTTGCTGGAGGACTGGCTGTGGGACATCGGCATGCGCGTGCTGCGCCGCCTGTCGTCGTGGCCGCCGCTGCACCGGCTGGAAGCCTGGATCTGCACGCTGGGTCCGCGCGCGGCGCTGACGCTGTTCGTGCTGCCGGCCACGCTGCTGTTCCCGGTCAAGCTGCTGGCGCTGTGGGCGATGGCGCACGGCCACGCGCTGCTGGGCCTGCTGGTGATCGTGCTGGCCAAGATCGGCGGCGCGGCGGCGGTGGCGCGCATCTTCCTGCTGACGCGGCCGGTGCTGATGACCGTCGTCTGGTTCGCCCGGTTGCTGCACTGGTTCCTGGCGCTGAAGGAACGCTGGATAGCACGGCTGCGCGCCACCGCCGCCTGGCGCCGCGTCGACGCGCTGGCCAAGGCGTGGCGCCACTGGCGCCAGCACGCCGCGCCGGCGCCGGGCAGCTGGATGGCGCGCTTCCGCCGCCTGCTGCGGCGCTTCCGCGCGCGCTGGCGCGCCCGCTAACTATTCATATCATTTATACCATTTACCATGAGCGCAGCTTCCCCTCCCCGCCCCGACAGCGCGGCCCTGGCCGACGAACTGGAACAGGTGCGCGCGCGCTTCGACGCCATCGTCTCCAACACGCCCGGCCTGGTGTTCCAGTTCGTGCTGCATGCCGACGGCAGCGTCTCCTTCCCCTATCTGAGCGACGGCTGCCAGGCGCTGCTGGGCCTGACCGCGGCCGAGCTGCACGCCCGCCCTTCCCGCTTCCTCGACCTGATCCTGTCGGACGACCGCAAGTCCTACCTGGACGCCATGCAAGCGTCGGCCGCCGCGCTGTGGAGCTGGAACTGGGAAGGCCGGATCTGGGTCGACGCCTGGAAAGACGTCAAGTGGATCAATCTGCGCTGCACGCCGCACGCGCTGGCCGGCGGCGCGGTGCGCTGGGACGGCATCATGACCAATATCAGCGACAGCAAGCAGGAGCAGCTCGAAGTGCGCCATTCGCGCGCCCGCCTGGCCGAGTTGAGCGCGCACGCCGAGCGCGTCAAGGAACAGGAGCGCACCCGCATCGCGCGCGAGATCCACGACGAGCTGGGCGGCAACCTGACGGCGATCAAGATGGCGGTCGCCATGCTGGCCGCGCGCCTCGACAGCAGCGGTGCCGACCCGGCGCTGCGCGACAAGACCGACTACGTCGACGCCCTGGTCGACCGCACCATCGACGCCGTGCACCGCATTTCGCTGGACCTGCGGCCCGCCGTGCTGGACCTGGGCCTGGTCGAGGCGCTGGAGTGGCAGGTCAAGGAATTCGAGAAACAGGTGGGCATCGCCTGCACCTTCAACGCCAACCAGCGCGACGTCGAGCTCGACAACGAACAGGCCACCGCGCTGTTCCGCATCGCCCAGGAGGCGCTGACCAATATCGCCAAGCACGCCGGCGCCACGCGGGTCAGCGTCAAGCTGGCGCGGCTGCGGCACCACGTCAGCCTGAAAATCAGCGACAACGGCAGCGGCATCCGCCAGGCCGACCGCGCCAAGCCCGCTTCCTTCGGCCTGCGCGGCATGGCCGAACGGGCGCGCGCGCTGGGCGGCACGCTCAACCTGAGCCACGCGGCCGGCGGCGGCACCGTGGTGACGATCAAAATTAAGCGCGAAACCGAGCGCGCGGCCCTCATCGCGGCCGCCGCCGGCGCTACAATAGCGGGTGAAAATATTTCTGCTGTGAAATAGTAAAAGATAGGATCAAGAATCACATGTCAGAAAAAGCCATCATCAAGGTCTTCATCGCCGACGACCACGCCATCGTGCGGGAAGGCTTGAAACAAATCCTGGCCGAGACGCGCGACATCGTCGTCGCCGGCGAGGCGGAGAACGGCCTGGACGCCATCAAGCTGTTCCGCAAGTCGGACTGCCAGGTCATGCTGCTCGACATCTCCATGCCCGACCGCAGCGGCATCGAAGTGCTCAAGCAGATCAAGAAGGAAAAACCGGAGCTGGCGGTGCTGATGCTGTCCATGCACCGCGAAGACCAGTACGCGATCCGTTCGCTCAAGGCCGGCGCGGCCGGCTACCTGACCAAGCAGAGCGCGCCGCGCGAGCTGGTGACGGCGATCCGCCAGGTCGCGGGCGGGCTCAAGTACATCAGCCCGGCGCTGGCGCAGGAACTGGCCAACCACGTCGGCGAAGACCACGAGGCGCCGCCGCACGACAGCCTGTCCGACCGCGAGTACCAGACGCTGACCATGATCGCCTCCGGCAAGACGGTGGGCATGATCGCCAAGGAACTGTCGCTGTCGGTCAAGACAGTCAGCGAATACCGGGCCCGGCTGCTGGTCAAGATGAAGCTGAAAAATAGCGCGGAGCTGACCCATTACGCAATCAAGAACCAATTGATAGAATAGGCACTGGACGGCGCGCGCACGCGGTTGCAGCAATGCTCAGGCTTAATGCCGAGATGAAAGCTACCTTCCGGCCTTTTATCCGGGCTATGCCGGACGCAACGCGCACTTATCATGGTATGAATGAGTAAACCTTTAAGAGGCCGCGCGTAACATGTCCAGCAAACCCACTACTCCCGAGCAGAATCCGGCCGATATCGCACGCGAGGCGTTCAAGCGCCTGGCGGTGCGCCGCATAGCGCCGACGCCGGAAGCCTACCGCGACATCTATAACGAAATCGCCGGCATCGCCGCCGAGCCGGCCGCCGCCACGCCGATCGGCGCGGTCGATCCGGGCCCGGAATCGGTGCTGAGCCAGTTCGCCACCCGCCTGACCGAAAACACCGGCGACCTGGCCGACTTCGGCCGCCGCTTCAACCGCGCCGTCAAGTCGCGCGACTGGGAAGGCTATGCCAAGGCCCTGTCGCAGCTGGTGGAAAAACACTTCGTCAGCAAAAAGGGCGGCATCGAAGTGGCCGGCATGCCGGCCGAGGACGAGCAAAGCCGCACGCTGCGCGACCTGCTGAGCCGCACACTGACCTTCGCGGTGGCCTCGCTGCTGTCCGGCGCGCCGGTGCTGGTGGCCGAGGCCGAATCGCTGGGCGCGGCCACCAAGCTGGCCCACAGCGAAGAGGCGCTGGCCGAGATCGCCGTGCGCCTGAAGCAGCTGTGCTACCAGATCGAGCTGCGCGGCGGCGACAGCGGCGAACAGCAGGAGCTGCTGCTGCGCCTGTTCAAGCTGCTGCTGGAAAACGTCAGCGAGCTGCTCGACGACGACAGCTGGCTGCGCGGCCAGATCGAATCGGTGCAAAACCTGATCACCGGCCCGATCGACGTGCGCGCGCTGGAGGAAGCCACGCGCAGCCTGAAGGAAGTGATCTACAAGCAGGGCCAGCTCAAGCACAGCCTGTCGGACGTCAAGCTCACCGTCAAGAACATGATGATGACCTTTATCGACCGCCTCGGCCAGGTTGCGGCCTCGACCGGCGACTTCCACGAAAAGATCGGCGGCTATTCGGAAAAGATCAGCAAGGCCGACAATATCGCCGAGCTCAACACCATCCTCGACGAAGTGCTCAAGGAAACCCGCCTGGTGCAGAGCGAAGCGCTGAAGGCGCGCGACAAGATGGTGCTGGCGCGCCAGGAAGTGCAGGACGCCGAAAACCGCATCCACGCGCTGGAGGCCAAGCTGCAGCATTTGAGCGAGCTGGTGCGAGAAGACCAGCTGACCGGCAGCCTCAACCGCCGCGGCCTGGACGATGTGTTCGAGCGCGAGACCGCGCGCGCCGACCGCCGCGGCACGCCGCTGTGCATCGCCATCCTCGACCTCGACGATTTCAAGAAGCTCAACGACACCTACGGCCACATCGCCGGCGACGCCGCACTGAAGCACCTGGTCAAGATCGTCAAGGACACGCTGCGTTCGATGGACGTGATCGCCCGCTTCGGCGGCGAGGAATTCCTGATCCTGATGCCGGAAACCTCGGTCGAGGCGGCCGCCAGCACCATGACCCGGCTGCAGCGCGAGCTGACCAAGCACTTCTTCCTGCACGATAACGAGAAAGTCTTGATCACCTTCTCGGCCGGGGTGGCGCTGCGCCGTCCGAACGAGGAGCAGACCGAGCTGGTCAAGCGGGCCGACAAGGCCATGTACACCGCCAAGCAGACCGGCAAGAACCGCGTGGTCGTGGCCGACTGAGCCGCTTTGTTATCAAAAGACTTCCAGCCCGGCGCCCGCCGGGCTTTTTTTTGCCCAAAATAAAGAGCGAAATATAATTATTTTTGCCCTAAAGATTCCCCGAATGCGGTCGTTTAAACGGGCAAGCGTGTTGAACTTTAGGCCTGATTCAGAAAATTTCCCGGCTTTTTGCCCCTTAATTTTCCCACTGGGCAACCGTTACCGATTACAACAGCGGTTTGATTGTCTCGGAATGTGGAGGCAGACCAATGGGAACTGAGCATATCGCCGAATCGAAGTATTTTGGAGAAACATCATGGCACAAGTCATTAACACTAATATTGCATCGCTGAATTCGCAACGTAACCTGACCACGTCGCAAGCCTCGCTGTCGACTTCCCTGCAACGCCTGTCTTCCGGTCTGCGCATCAACAGCGCAAAAGACGACGCCGCCGGCCTGGCGATTTCCGAGCGCTTCACCTCGCAAATTCGCGGCAATACCACGGCTGCACGTAACGCCAACGACGGTATCTCGCTGGCTCAAACGGCCGAGGGTGGCTTGAGCACCGCAGGCGACCTGCTGCAACGTATCCGCGAACTGGCAGTCCAGTCCGCCAACGGCACCAACTCCGATTCCGACCGTAAATCGATCCAGGGCGAGGTTTCGGCCCTGTCGAACGAACTGAACCGTGTGGCCAACACCACCCAGTTCAACGGCCAGAACGTGCTCGACGGTAGCCTGACCAGCGCGCAATTCCAAGTCGGCGCCAATTCCAATCAAACCATCAACGTCGGCATCCAGAGCGCCAAGGCCAGCGACATCGGCAACAACACGCTGCAAACTTCGGCAACCGCCACCTCGATCTCGCAATCGTTCGCCGGGACGTTCTCCGCAGCCACCCCGCTGACCAATCTGACCAAAGCACAAGACCTGACCATTACTTCCGGCAACGGCAAGAGCACCACGGTCAAGGTAGCCGACGGCGACAGCGCCGCCAAAATCGCAGCCAACCTCAACGCACTGTCCAACAGCAGCGGCGTCTCCGCCCAAGCGACTTCGGTCGCCACGCTGGCCGGCATCAAGGACGGCTCGGTACAGTTCGAACTGCGCGGCGCCAATTCGATCGCCAACGACCCGAATTCGCAAGCAGTGACGATCTCGGCCAAAGTGACCGGCGGCGATCTGTCGGCGCTGGCCCAGGCAATCAATGCCCAGTCCGGCACGACCAACATCACTGCGGCGGTCAAACTCGATCCGACCAGCAACGCTAAGACCCTGAAGCTGACCGACAACAGCGGCAATGACATCAACATCCACAACCTCAACGCCACCGCCGGCGAAGGTCTGGACGGCGCCACCCTGACCGGTGCCGACGTCAAGGATGCTGTGGGCAATACCCTGCCAACCGCCGGCGCCTCGGTCACGCTGGCCGCCAGTGGCGGCGGCAATGACCAAGGCATCGTAGGCGGCAAGCTGACCTACTCGTCCGACAGCGGCTTCTCGCTCGCCACCAGCGTGGCTGGCGACACCTCCCTGCTGGCCGCCAACTCGGTCGGTAGCGACCTGCAATCGGTCGCCAAGCTCGACGTCAGCACCGTGGCCGGCTCCAACGCCGCGCTGCTGACCATCGATTCGGCACTGAACCAGATCAACAGCAACCGCGCAGCACTGGGTGCGATCCAGAACCGTTTCGCTTCGACCATCTCGAATCTGAACACGACGACGGAGAACTTGTCCGCTTCGCGTAGCCGGATTCAAGATACCGACTTCGCGGCGGAAACCGCCAGCCTGACCCGCGGCCAGATCCTGCAACAAGCTGGTACCGCCATCTTGGCCCAGGCCAACTCGCTGCCGAACGGCGTGCTGTCGCTGCTGCGTGGCTAAAATCCGGGGAAGAGTTGATGCAGCAAGGTCACTCTGACTAGGTTCCCCGGCTGATTTATTCAGCCGGGGATTTTTCACAAAGGAAGCATCATGACTATCGATACCATCGGCACGGCCACCCAGGCCCGCCCAGTAGACCGTCCGGCCACCGCCGCCGGCGGCGATGTCGCCGCCCAAGGCGCCGCGCGTGCGCCAGCCACGGCAGTCGAAACCGCGGCCGCCGTCAAAGGCCCGGCCAACGTACCGACGCTGGAGCAGGTCAACCACGCCGTATCGCAGCTGAACAAGTCGTCGCAGGCCAAGTCGCAGGGACTGGAGTTTTCGGTCGATAGCGACACCAAGCGCACCGTCGTCAAGGTGATCGACCAGACCACCAAGGAAGTGCTGCGCCAGATTCCCTCGCCCGAAGCGCTGGAAATCGCCAAATCGCTGGAATCGAAATCCGGCGCCTCCGGTTTGCTGATCCAGCAAACCGCCTGAAGCGGCCGCGCTCGCGCGCGCCGCTTTTTCTGTCTTCATGGCATCCTGCAAGCAGGCATGCCGCCACTGCGGATCTCGCGGGCCACGCCCGTTGCGGAGCCATTCCGCCGCCCCGCCACGTCCCGCAGCGCCGACCGCCGCCCGTTTTTTTCAGCTTTGCCTGAACTGACAGGTATTTTCCCCTCTCAAGTCCGGTTTGATTCTGCCGATATTGTCTTATATTATTGCTTTACTTAGGAGCACATCGTGGGCATCTCTACACCTGGCATCGGCTCTGGCCTCAAAGTCGACGACATCGTCAGCAAGCTGATGACGGTTGAGTCGCAGCCTCTGGCCGATTTCGACAAGAAGTCCGCCAGCTACCTGGGGAAGGTCTCCGCGTTCGGCAATCTGTCGAGCGCGCTCGGTTCGTTCCAAAGTTCACTCAGCGGGCTGACCTCGCTGTCCGGCTTCCAGTCGTTGCTGAGCACGCCCAGCGACCCCACCGTACTGACCGCCACCGCCACCAGCACGGCGCAGCCGGGCAACTACCGCATCAACATCAACCAGATCGCCCAGGCGCAAACGCTGGCCTCGGGCGGCACCAAGAGTACGACGGCGGCCATCGGCCTGGGTGCCAAGACCACGATTAACTTCTCGCTGGGAACGGTCAGCGGCGGCAGCTTCGGCATTACCGGCACCGCGCTGGGCGCCAGCCTGAGCAGTGGTGGCCTGACGCCGGGCTCGCTCAGCCTGAACAACACCGTGATCGCCACCGACGGCAACACCCGCAGCGCGCGCCTGCTGGCCGACGCCATCAATGCCAAAAGCACCACCTCCGGCGTGTCCGCCAAGGCCACGCCCACTGTGACCAACGCCACCCTGTTCGGCGCCGCTGGCGCATCGACCTTCGGCAACGTGGATACCAGCGGCGGCGGCACCTATTCGCTGTCGGTGGGCGGCGTGGAGATCGCCACCCAGGCGGCCGGCGTGGCCGCAGGTGCCGCCGGCGGCGTCAGCGCCGCCTCGCTTGACGCCGCGCTGGCCCCCAATACCGCCGTCAGCCGCGCCCTGGCCGACGCCAACATCACCGTCAGCGGCACCGCCGCCGGCGGCGACCTCACATTCAGCAACATCGATGGCAGCAATATCGCCATTTCCGAGGCGGTGTCCGGCAGCGTTACCGGCGGCATCGGCAACAGCGGCACCGCCAATATCGGGTCGAGCACCACGGCGGTCGGCTCGGTCTCACTCGTGTCGGCCGACGGCAGCCCGATCAGCGTGGGCGGCACCAATCCCGGCGGAGCCGGCTTCACCGCCGGCGTCGGCGGCGCCTACCTCGGCGCCAGCTTCGCGGCCGACTCCAGCCGCACCAGCGGCAACATCGTCATCGACAGCAACAACAACACGCTGCAGGGCATCATGGCGGCGATCAACAAGGGCAATTTCGGCGTCACCGCCAGCATCGTCTCGGACGGCAGCGCCGGCACCAACGCCAAGCCCAACCACCTGATCCTGACCGCCACCGATACCGGCCTGACGTCGACCATGAAGATCTCCCTGTCCGGCTCCGGCGGCAACCCGCCCGACGCCGACCTGGTCAGTCTGCTCGGCTACGACCCTGGCGGCGTGCAAAACCTGAGCCAGAAGGCAGCGGCGGCCAATACGCTGGCCACCGTCAACGGCATCGCCGTGACCAGCACCAGCACCGGGATCTCCGGCGCCGTCACCGGCGTGACGATCAGTGCGCTCAAGGTTGGCAGCTCGACCTTGTCGGTCTCCAAGGACACCAGTTCGCTGACCTCTTCGGTCAACAGCTTCGTCAAGGCCTACAACGACCTCAGCGGCCAGATCACCGCGCTGGGTGCCTACAACCCCGACACCAAGACCGGCGGCCCGCTGCTCGGCGACAGCACGCTGCGCAACCTGCAAGCATCGATCCGTCGCCAGTTGTCGAGTTCGATCACCGGCCTGCAAGGCACCAGCCTGACCAATCTGTCGCAGATCGGCATCTCGTTCCAGAAGGATGGCTCGCTCACGCTCGACAGCAGCAAGCTGCAGAAGGCCATTTCCAGCAACTTCAACGACATCGCCGGCTTATTCGCCGCAGTCGGCCGCGGCACCGATGCCGACGTCAAGTTCGTCAGTTCCAGCGCCAAGACACAAGCCGGCGACTATCCGATCGACATCACCCAATTGGCCAGCCAGGGCACGCTGCAAGGCACCACCGTGCTGCCAGCGGAGACGGTGATCGACAGCGACACCACTTGGACCGTCACACTGAACGACACCAAGCCCGCCACGCTGGCCAACACTGCAACCATTTCCCTGCCTGCCGGCAGCTACAACCCGAGCCAGTTGGCGACCCTGCTGCAGTCGAGCATCAACGGCGTCAGCGCTTTTTCCAGCGCCGGCGCCACCGTCAGCGCCACCGTCGGCGACGATGGTAAGCTGAAGCTGGTCTCGACCCGCTACGGCTCCAAGTCCAACATTCATATCGCCACTGCCGGCGGCACTGCCGTGTCGACTGTGTTCGGTACCGGCAGCTCGGTCGACGGCGTGGACGTGGCCGGCACCATCGGCGGCTACACCGCCACCGGTGACGGCCAGACGCTGACCGGCTCGCCGGGTGCTCCAATTGACGGCCTGAAACTGACCGTCGCCGGCACAACGCTCGGCAGCCGCGGCAGTTTCGGCTTCTCGCAGGGGTATGCCTACCAGCTCAATACGCTGGCGTCCGGCTATCTGGGCGCCACGGGTGCAATCACCAGCCGCACCACCGGCTTGAACAACTCAGTCAAGGATATCGCCAAGCAGAAGGACGCCTTCGCCTCCCGACTGGTCGATATCGAAGCGCGCTACCGCGCACAGTACACGGCGCTCGACTCGTCGATCGCCAGCATGAATACCACCGCGTCCTTCTTGGCGCAACAGTTCGCGGCGCTTGCCAAGCAATAACCGCTGACGCTTTAACAGGAGACAGAGTATGTTTGGATCTCGACAAACTGGCGTGCACGCCTATGCCAAGGTTGGCATGGAAACCGGCGTGGTCGCCGCCAGTCCCCACAAGCTGATCGTCATGCTGTTCGACGGCGCCATGGTGGCCTTGAGCACCGCGCTACACGGCATGCGCAGCGGCGACATCGGCGAGAAGGGCAAATCGATCTCCAAAGCCATCATGATCATCGACAGCGGCCTGCGCGCCGCGCTCGACAAGAAAGCCGGCGGCGAAATCGCCGAAGGCCTGGACGCCTTGTACGAATACATGAGCTCACGCCTGCTGACGGCCAATATGACCAACGATCCAGCGATACTGGAAGAAGTACAGCGCCTGTTGACCGAGTTGCGCGACGCCTGGAATGCGATCGCCGACACCCCCGCCGTCACCGGCGCCCACCCTACCAATCTCGCGAGCGCCTGATTCATGATGACCAGCCAAGATATCTTATCCGTGTACGCCGCCATGGCCAACCTGACCGAACAGATGGTGCAGGCCGCCACGCACAGCGACTGGGACCAGTTGGTGCTGCTGGAACAGCGCTGCGCCGCCCATGTGCAGGCGCTGCGCGAACAGGAACCGGCGCAGCCGATGCAGGGCGCCGAGCGCGAGCGCAAGATCGACCTGATCCGCCAGATGCTCAACGCCGACCGCCAGATCCGCGACCTGACCATGCCGTGGATGACGCAACTGTCCAAACTGATCAACTCCACCGGCACTGAACGGCGCGTGCTGAACGCCTACGGCAGCGTCTAAAGCAGGGGCGCGCCATGCTGCCGCCAGCAGTCACCATCCTGCCGGTCGGCCCGGCTGTCGGCACCGGCGCCACCGCGCCGGTCGGCGACGGCCGCCAGGCGGCGTTCCAGCGCGCGCTGCAAAACCTGGTCGGACAATCGGTCACGGCCGAGGTCATGTCCAAGTTCAACGACGGCAGCTTCCTGGTCAAGGTGGCAGACAACGCGGTGCGCATGATGCTGCCGCCGGGCGTGCAGGTCGGCGCCGAAGTGCCGCTGACCGTGCTCAGCGCCCAACCCCGCCCCACCTTCCAGCTCGGTAACGGCCCTCCCGGCAGCTCGGCCACGCTGGTCTACAGCGAAGCCGCCGACACCGGCGACGGCCTGTACTCCCCCACCCTGCCCTCGCAAGATGCCCCGGCCACGCTGCCGGGCTCGCCGCGCGCGCCCGCCGGCAACGCCCCGCCCGGCCAGCCGGCGACACCCGGCTCGGTCGATGCCGAAGCAGCGCAGGCGGACGCCGACGGCGTGCCTGGCCAGCTCAAGCCGGGCGCTCCCGCGACAGGAGGCACAGCGACCGGCGCGGCAGGAAGCGCTGCGGGCGCGGCGCAAGCCGGCGCCACTGCCGGCACGCCAGCGGGCGCGGCTACGGCAACAGCGGCC
>NZ_WHUG01000022.1 GCF_009380215.1 Rugamonas aquatica | reverse complement strand
GACCGGGGCGGCGGCCGGCGGCGGCGTCTCGGCCGGACGCGTCGGCGCCGGCGCGCTGCGGCCGGGCGTCAGCAGGCAGTCGAACAGGTCGCAGGCGCGCGGCGGTTTGATCAGTTGAAAGGCGACGCCGGCCTCGCGCTGCTGGACGCCGTCGGCGGCGTTGCGCTCGGTGCTCAGCAACAGCAGCCGCGACGCCGCCAGCGCCGGCTCGGCGCGGATGGCGGCGGCCAGCGCCAGGCCGCTGGTGCGCGGCAGTTCCATGTCCAGCAGCACGGCGTCGTAAGGATGACCGCGCGCCGCCGCCTGCCGCAATTGGGGCAGGGCCTCGGTGGCGCTGGCGCTGCTGCTGACGACGCGCCAGCTGGCCAGCAGCTGTTCCAGCTCGCTCCGGCTGGCGGGGTTCTCATCGACAATCAAAGCGCGGCATTCCTGGGTGGCGGGGAAAGAAGGATCGTCGACATCGATACGACGTTTGTCAAAATTTACGGCAAACCAAAAGATCGACCCTTGAGTTAGCGCATGGTCGACGCCTATCGTGCCGCCCATCAGTTCCACCAGTTGTTTTGAGATCGCCAGTCCCAGGCCGGTGCCGCCGTGTTTGCGGGTGGTCGAGCCGTCGGCCTGCGAGAAGGAGTCGAAGATGCGCGCGCGCGCTTCGCTGGAGACGCCGATGCCGGTGTCGTGCACTTCGAAGCGCAGGCCGACGGTCTGCGCGTCCTCCTGCACCACGGCCACCTTGACCGTGATCTTGCCGCTCTCGGTGAACTTGATCGCGTTGCCCAGCAGGTTGAAGATCACCTGGCGCAAGCGGTTGGGATCGCCGCAAATGGCGACCGGGATATCGTAGGCGATCGCCAGTTCCAGGCGGATGCCCTTGGCCTGCGCCTGCGGCGAGAAGACGTTGTCGATGTCGTCGAGCAATTCGCGGAAATTGAAGTGGATGTATTCGACGGTCAGCTTGCCGGCCTCGATCTTGGAGAAATCCAGGATGTCGTTGATGATGACCAGCAAGTGCTCGCCCGAGCGCTTGACCATGCTGGTGTAGTGGCGCTGCTGCTCGGACAGGCGCGTGGCCAGCAGCAGTTCGGTCATGCCCAGCACGCCGTTCATCGGCGTGCGGATTTCGTGGCTCATGGTGGCGAGGAAGGCGCTCTTCGCCTGACTGGCGGCCTCGGCGGCGTTCTTGGCTTTTTCCAGCTGCTCGGTGCGGACGCCGACCTGGCGTTCGAGCTGGTCGCGGTACTGCGCCAGCGCGCCGTCGCGCGCCTCGACCTGGGCCAGCATATCGTTGAAGCTGTCGGTCAGCGCGCCCAGCTCGTCGCTGCGCTGGTGGACGATGCGCGGCGTCGGCTGACCCCGGCTGACCTGCTGCGCCGCCGCGATCAGCTTGCCGACCGGCTCGGCGATGCTGCCCTTGAAGCGGGCCGCCGTCAGCAGCGCCATCATGAAGGACAGCATGGCGGCCACGGCGGCGGCGGCCAAGTTCTTGAACAGGTCGACCCACATGCGGGTCTGCGCGCCTTCGATCATCACGGTGCCGATGAGCTCGTCGTTGCTGCGCACCGGCCGCAACAGCCGCATCGCCGGCGCCCACGGCGGACCGCTGTGGAAGGTGCTGATCTCCCGGCTCGCCTGCGGCTCCGGCAACTGGTCCGGCGCATCCTGCACGCCGGGCAGGGTGCTGGATTTATAGCGGGCCAGCAGCTTGCCGGTGCTGTCATAGAGCGCGGCCTGTTCGATCTCGTCTTCCACCGCCAGCGTGGCCAGCATTTGTTCGGCTCGCTTGCTGTCGGCGGCCTGCAAGGCCGTCACGCTGTTGTTGCCGATCACGCCGGCCAGCGTCGACAGCTGCTTGCGTTCGTCGTCGGTACGGCTGAGGATGGAGGTGGCGGCAAATGCGATGAAGACCAGCATCAGCGCGCTGCCGGTGGACAGCACCGAGATGATGGTCAGCTTCTGGCTCAGACCGGAACGTTCGAAATTGAACATTGCTGTAGTCGCTGGCAAACGGTGGACGCCGAAAGCGTCGGCGCGGCAGGCTGATCTGTAAGTGCCAATAGGAAAAATATAGCGTCCGCAGCGGGGCAGCCTTGATCTGCATCTAATGCCCGCACCTTTGCGCATTCTCAAACAACGCCTTGGGCGGCGCCGCAAGCTGGGAGCATGGGACGCAAAAAAATCCTGTTCGTGGCGGAGGCGGTCACGCTGGCGCATGTGGGCCGGCCGTTGGCGCTCGCGCAGACGCTGTCGCCGCAGCACTACGATGTGCACTTCGCCTGCGCGCCCGGCTACGAGAGTTTTTTCCACGGCAGCCGGCTCGGCAGCTGGCGCGTGAGCAGCATCTCCAGCGAGCGTTTCCTGGCGGCGCTGGCGGCCGGCAAGCCGGTGTACGACAGCGCCACGCTGCGGCGCTATGTGGAAGACGATCTGCGCCTGCTGCAGGCGGTGCGGCCGGATGTGGTGGTGGGCGATTTCCGCCTGTCGCTGTCGGTCAGCGCACGCGTGGCGGGCGTGCCGTATATCGGCCTGATCAATGCCTACTGGAGTCCCTACGTGCCGCAGCGTTACACGGTGCCGGCGATCGCGCTGGCGCGCGCGCTGCCGATCGCACTGGCCGACCGTCTGTTCCGCCTGGCCAGGCCGCTGGCGTTCGCGCTGCACAGCATGCCGTTGAACCGCGTGCGGCGGGCTTACGGCCTGCCGTCACTGGGCTATGACTTGCGCCGCGTGTACGCCGATGCCGACTACGTGCTGTATCCGGATATCCCGGAAATGTTTCCGGCGGTGGGCTTGCCGGATCACCATGCCTACCTGGGGCCGGTGACGTGGTCGCCGCCCATAGCGCCGCCGTCCTGGTGGGAGCTGCTGCCGACGGACTTGCCCATCGTCTACGTCACGCTGGGCAGCTCGGGGCAGGGCGCCTTGCTGCCGCAGATATTGCAGACGCTGGCGGGCTTGCCGCTGCGGGTGGTCGCCGCCACCGCCGGCCAGGCCGATCCCGGCGTGCTGCCGGACAATGCGCAGGTGGCCGCCTACCTGCCGGGCGAGGAGGCGGCGCGGCGCGCGCAACTGGTGATCTGCAACGGCGGCAGCCCGACCAGCCAGCAGGCGCTGGCGGCCGGCGTGCCGGTGCTGGGCATCGCGGGCAATCTGGATCAGTATCTGAACATGCGCGGCGTGGCGGCGATGGGCGCCGGCGTGCTGCTGCGGTCGGACCGGCTGAACGAAGAGGTGTTGCGGCGCGCGGTGCTGGCCCTGCTGGAGACGGGCGACGCCCGCGCGGCAGCGTCGCGGGTGGCGACGCTGTTCCAGCGCTACGATGTGGCGCAGCGCTTCGATGACATGCTACGGCGCGTGTTAGACGGCCGGCATTAAAACGGACCCGCCGGATGCGCGGGTCCGTCCGGACTCACGATGGCACGATGCGGCGGCGGCCCATCGCCAGGCCGGCGAAGCCCAGGCCGAGCAGCGCCAGCGTGGCCGGTTCCGGCACGGCGGCGAAGCTCTGCGAGGAGTCGACCTTCAGGAAAGGCACCGTGGTGGGCGTGGCGCCGTCCCACATGGTGGTGGGCGTGAAGAAGGACGGCACGTTGGTGGTGCCGGTGATCTTGTCCTGGAAGATGGAGCCGGTGACGATGTCCAGGTAGGCCGGGTCCACGTAGTCGATCATGAAGCGTGAATCGAAGGAGCCGGTGCCCACCGGGCCGGTGGCGGTGAAGCTGGCGTCGTTGAACACCAGGTGGCCGGACAGGATCATGATGCCGTCGCCGTCGGGATCGCCGACGCCGCCGCAACCGGCCGAGGTGGGGCCTTCACCGTAGCAGCGCACGGTGTTGACGCCGTTGCCCGGCACGGCTTTGCTGTTGGGGCCGGCTGCGGGCACCAGGCGGTCGAAGAAGATGGCGAGGTTTTGCACGCCGGCGTGCAGCGGGTCGACATCCATCGCGGCCGACTGGGCGGCGGGCAGCGTGAAGTGCGCGGTGGTCGGGGTTTGCAGGTCGACCAGCTCCTGGAAACGCACCACTTTGCTGATTTCGAAATTGGTGTTCAGGCCGGCCGGCGTGACGATGGCCGGGATGTTGCTGTTCGACATAGTGCCAACCACCATCTGCGTGCGCAGCTCGGTCAGATAAGGGGCGGCGCCGCCGGGACCGACGGTGAGGCCGGGAACGAAGCCGGTGGCCAGTGCGGTGTCGGTAACGTTGGTCCACAGATCGGCATAGGTGGTGTAGGTGCCGGAGCCGGTGGGGTCCAGGCCCACGGTGGGGCCAGCCACGGCGGCCAGCGAGGTGCTTATCATCGCGGCGGCCAGGGCGGATTTGAGGTTGTTCATGTGTGCTCCCTAGAAAGATATGAACCCGGAAATCGGGATCGTACGGACTTCAGAGCAAAAGCCTTGCCAATGGACTGCATGTCAATCAAATCAAGGGCTTGCGATGCGGCAGCGCGCGCGGCGCGGCGGCGGTGTAAAGAATTCCGTCGCTGCCGGCGGCCGAAAAAAAGCCCGGCTGGTGGCCGGGCCGAAAGGCGGACATCAGGCTGCCGGCGGCCGTCGCCGGTTCAGCGCCAAGCCGGCCAGGCCCAGGCCAAGCAGGGCCAGCGTGGCCGGTTCGGGCACCGCCGCCAGCGCGAACGAGCCCGAGCCGTCGAACTTCATCAGCGGCACGCCGGCCGGCGGCGTGCCATCCCACATGGTGGCCGGCGTGTACAGCGACGGGATGGTGGCGGCGCCGGTGACGTTGTTCTGGAACACGGAGCCGGTGACGACGTCGAGATAGCGGGCGTCGACGTAGTCGATCATGAAGCGCATGTCGAAGGCGCCGGTGGAGATGCCGCCGGCGGTGGTGACATTGGCTTCGTTGAAGATCAGGTGGCCGGACATGACCATCAGGCCGTCGCCGTCCGGGTCGCCGGGCTCGCCGCAGCCGGCCGAGGTGGAGCCGGCGCCGTAGCAGCGCACGGTGCCGGGGCCGTTGCCGGGCACGGCCTTGCTGGCGGCGCCGGGGCCGAAGCGGTCGAAGTAGAAGGCGATATTTTGCACGCCGGCGTGCAGCGCGTCGACATCCATCGCGGCGGCCTGGCTGGCCGGCAGCGAGAAGTGGGCGGAGGTGGGCGTCTGGCGGTCCACCAGTTCCTGGAAGCGCACCACGGCGCTCAGTTCGAAGCCGGTGTTCAGGCCGCCGGGCGTGATGATGGCCGAGCCGTTCGACATGGTGCCGATCACCATCTGCGAACGCAGTTCGCTCAGATAGGGCACGGCGGCGGGGCCGAAGCTGGTGCCGCCGCCGACGCTGCCGCCGGGGATGAAGCCGGTGGCCAGCGCGGTGTTGGTGACGTTGGTCCACAAGTCGGCATAGCTGCTGTAGCTGCCGCTGCCGGTCGGGTCCAGCCCGACTGTCGGGCCGGCATGGGCGGCGGACGACGCCAGTGCGCTGGCGACGACGGCTGCGGCCATGGCCGGTGTAAGTTTGTTCATGGTTGCTCCCTGGCTGGATGGCAAGCCCGGAATCGGGATTGTCCCAGCACTGGAGCAAGACGCTTGCCAGCGGCCGCGATGTGTACGGAATCAAAGGCTTGGGCCTGTCTCTCGCTGCAGGCTGCGCGGCACTGTAAAAATTCCCGTCACTGCGGCTGCGCGGCCGCCTTGATGCGGCGGGCCGGAATGCCGCCCCAGATTTCGCCGGCGCCGATAATGGTGTCCTTGGTGACGACGGCGCCGGCCGAGACGATGGCATGGTCGCCGATCCGCACGCCCGCCATGATGACGGCCGCCGCGCCGATGGTGACGGTGTTGCCGATGACGACGGCCTTGAGCTCCAGCTTGCTGCCCTCGATCACGTGGGCGAAGATGGCCGCGTCGTGGCCGACGATGGTGTTGCTGCCGATGCGGGTCAGCGGCGGGTCGAGGATGGCGCCGGCGCTGTAGGTGTTGGCGCCCAGCTCGGCGCCCAGCGCCAGGTAGACCAGGCGTTGCAGCGGCACCGGCAGGAAGTGGGTGCGGATCAGCGAGTTGAACAGCATCAGGTAGAACAGGATGTTGACGTTGGCGGCCAGTTCCTGGCGCGAATTTTCCGGCACCACGCCTTCCTGCAACGGCAGCGCGTACAGGAAGGCGCGGTACACCAGGAAGGCGTACAGGTAGGCCAGCAGCACGGCGGCGCACACCAGCGTGACGCCGCGAAAATCGCCCAGCGGCAGCTCGCCCAGCAGCGAGGTGGTCAGCAGGGCCAGCGTCAGTATGGCCGCCAGCAGCGCCAGGAACAGCGCGATCTGCGCCGGCTTGATGGCGCGCATCAAGGCCTCCCGCCGGCGCCGACCAGCAGCGCGCGCAGCGGCATGCGCAGCGAACGCGCCGACGCCGCCGGGCCGGCGCCGATGCGGCCCATGAACACCGCCGTCTCCCACACCGCCTGGCCGGTCAGGCGCGCGCCCTGGCGCGACAGTTCCTCGGCGCGCTGCTGCATGCCGGGCGTGGCGGAGAACACGCGGCCTTCGCGCACGTAGCGGGCGAAGATCAGCGGCGTCAGCTCCGGCTGCAACTGCAAGCCCTGCGCGGTGGCGGTCAGCCAGAAGCGCTGCATGGCGCGGCCGGCGGCCAGGTAGTCGTCGACGCGCTGGGGCTTGCGCGGCGCCGTCAGCACGAAGTGGGCGGCGCAGGCCAGGCCGGGGATCAGGTCCATCTGCAGACGCGGCGCCAGCGTGCCGGCCAGCCAGGTGTTGAAGAAGGCGACACGCTGCCAGCGCTGCATGACCCAGCGCATCAGCCTGGCGGTGGCGGCGTCCACGCCCAGCGCCTGGTCGGGGATGCGGTCCTCGCTGTAGCGGGCGTTCCATTCGATCACCGACTTGTGCACCTGCCACGCTTCCGGCATCGTCAGGCGCAGCTTGGCGTTGCGGAACATCAGCCGCGCCGCGGCCAGCCGCTGCGCGCCTTCGAGCCAGTGCACCTGGTAGCCGTCCGGCAGCGCCGATGTCAGCGCGGCCCTCTCGGCGGGCGTCAGCGGACGACGGCTCAGCGGACGCCGCTGCACGCTGCGCGGCAGGATGAAGTCGGCCAGCGGATCGGGCTCCAGCTGCGGCGCCGGCACGAACTCGACGCTGAGGGTGGGGCGGTGGTCCGGCGCCTCGACATGGCGCATGGCGCGCAGTTCCAGCTGGTGGGCGCTGGCGGCGATCGCCATCGTCTCCAGCAGCGCGCCCAGCGAGAGCTGGCTGGGATGGCCGTCCAGGTCGTACACGCAATGGTCGCGCGTATCGTGGCCGTGCACCACCAGCCGGCGGGCGTCGAGGATTTCGAAGCGCCACGGCTGGGTGTTGTCGCCGCTGGGCGCCCAGCGCGCCAGCTCCAGGATCTGCTCCAGCGTGGCATCGAGATGCTGTTCCATCTTGCTCATGTCTGTTCCTCGCGCCGGCGCTTCACCAGCATCATGGTCAACCGCTGCAGCGGGTGGCGGTGGCCGCCGGGCCGCCAGGTGCGGACCAGCTTGTTACGATAGGCGTCGAAATGATAACCGCGCGGCGCCGCGTCGACCTTGCCACGGTTGAGCAATATTTTCAACGCCTCGGTGGCGGCGGCGCCCGCGCACAGTTCGCAGCCCATGATGGTCGACGGCCCGCGCTGCTCCTTCAGGTTGATGCTGGACGGATCGACCAGGTAGGCGGCGTGCAGCCCGGCCGGGGCCAGGCCGACCAGGAAGCGCAGCGCCTTCTCCTCGTCCGGCAGTTCGCCCCAGCCGAAGTACTGTTCGAACGTCATTTTACCGGGAAGGAAATTGAGCACCGCCGTGCCCATGCCCAGCGGCGCCGCCGTGATGGCCGGTATGCCCAGCCGCGCGCAGGCGGCGAAGGTGGCCTGGCGCGCGCCGAAGGCGAAGAAGTCCAGGCCGTCCACGTACAGGTCGACGCCGTCGAAGAATTGCGCCAGGTTGCTGCCGTCGACGCCGGTGGGGAAGCGCTGGATCTGCAGCTGCGGGTTGATGTCGCGCGCCATGGCGGCCAGCACTTCGACCTTGGGCAAGCCCAGCGTGGACATGGTGGCGCCCACCTGCCGGTTGAAGTTGGCGATGTCGAAGGTGTCGAAGTCGGCGATGTGGAAGGCGCCCACACCGAGCCGGGCCAGCGTCAGCAGATGCACGCCGCCGACGCCGCCCATGCCGGCGATGGCGATGCGCTTGCCGCGCAGCACAGACTGTTCCGCCTGCGTGACCCAGCCGATGTTGCGGGCGTAGGCCTGTTGGTATGAGAATTCGTGTGACATGCGTCTCCCTGAATGCACCGATGTGCGCGGCTCAAGGGAGTTGGACATGAGGGCTTGCGGGATAGTTCCCGCGTTGACGAAAAAAATCCGGGGACTGGCCCCGGATTCCTTTAGCAGCAACCGCCGCGCTTGCCCGCGCCGCCGTAGCGGGCTTCCTGGCGTTCGCGGAAGAACTCTTCGTACGTCATCATCGGCTCGCCCGGATGGGTGTTCTCCCGGTGCGTGACGTAGGTGTCGTATTCCGGCAGGCCCATCATCAGACGCATGCTTTGCCCGAGATAGCGGCCGGCCTTGGCGATTTCGCCGAGCATCACTGCACCTTGGGCGTCAGCACCATCGGGCTTTCCTTGGCGGTCGGCTGGGCGGCGGCGCGCGCCACCAGCACGGTGCGGATGCCGAACACCAGCACGCTCAGCACCACCACCACGAAGAAGCCCGCCAGCGACGCATCCAGGTAATCGTTGAAGATCACCTGCTGCATCTGCGCAACCGACTTGGCCGGCGCCAGCAGCTTGCCCTGGTCGAAAGCGGCCTGGTACTTGGCGGCGTGCGCCAGGAAGCCGACTTTCGGATTGGCGTCGAAGATCTTCTGGAAGCCCGCCGTCAGCGTGCACATCAGCAGCCACGCGGTCGGCAGCATCGTCACCCACGCATACCTGGCGCGCTTCATCTTGAACAGCACGCAGGTGCCGAGGATCAGCGCGATCGCCGCCAGCATCTGGTTGGCGATGCCGAACAGCGGCCACAGCGTGTTGATGCCGCCCAGCGGATCGACCACGCCCTGGTACAGGAAGTAGCCCCAGGCCGCCACGCACAGGCCGGTTGCGGTCAGGTTGGCGAACACGTTCTCGGTCTGCTTCATGGCCGGCACGAAGGCGCCCAGCAAATCCTGCAGCATGAAGCGGCCGGCGCGGGTGCCGGCGTCCACCGCCGTCAGGATGAACAGCGCTTCGAACAGGATGGCGAAGTGGTACCAGAAGGCCATCATGACCTTGCCGCCGATCACGCCCGACAGGATGTGGGCCATGCCCACCGCCAGCGTCGGCGCACCGCCGGCGCGCGAGATGATGCTGTGCTCGCCGACATCCTTGGCGGTCTGGGTCAGCATCTCCGGCGTGACGTAGAAGCCCCACTGCGAGATCGCCGTCGCGGCGGACTCGGCCGTGGTGCCGATCAGCGCGGCCGGGCTGTTCATGGCGAAGTAGACGCCCGGTTCGATGGTCGAGGCGGCCACCAGCGCCATGATGGCGACGAACGATTCCATCAGCATCGCGCCGTAGCCGATGAAGCGGGCGTGGGTTTCATTCTCGATCATCTTGGGCGTGGTGCCCGACGAGATCAGCGCGTGGAAGCCGGACACGGCGCCGCAGGCGATGGTGATGAACAGGAAGGGGAACAGCGAGCCGGCCCAGACCGGACCGGTGCCGTCGATGAACTTGGTCATCGCCGGCATCTTCAGGTAGGGCGCGACGATGACGATGCCCAGCGCCAGGCCGACGATGGTGCCGATCTTGAGGAAGGTCGACAGGTAGTCGCGCGGCGCCAGCAGCAGCCACACCGGCAGCACCGAGGCGATGAAGCCGTAGCCGATCAGCATCCAGGTCAGCTCGGTGCCGGTGAAGGTGAACATCGGCGCCAGCGCCGGATTCTCCTGCACGATCTGGCCGCCGAAGATGGCCGCCATCAGCAGCACGAAGCCGATGATCGACACTTCGCCGATGCGGCCGACGCGGATATAGCGCGAGTACACGCCCATGAACAGCGCGATCGGAATGGTGGCCATCACGGTGAAGCTGCCCCAGGGCGAGCCGGTCAGCGCCTTCACGACGATCAGCGCCAGCACCGCCAGGATGATGACCATGATCATGAAGGTGCCCAGCAGCGCGATCATGCCGGGGATCTGGCCCAGTTCGGATTTGATCAGGTCGCCCAGCGAGCGGCCGTCGCGGCGCATGGAAATGAACAGCACGATGAAATCCTGCACCGCGCCGGCAAACACCACGCCGGCCAGTATCCACAGCATGCCGGGCAGATAGCCCATCTGCGCGGCCAGCACCGGGCCGACCAGCGGACCGGCGCCGGCGATGGCGGCGAAGTGGTGGCCGAACAGCACGTACTTATTGGTCGGCACGTGGTCGAGGCCATCGTTGAGCTTGTTGGCCGGGGTCATGCGGCGGGCGTCCAGGCCCAGCACCTTGTCGGCGATGAACAGGCTGTAGAAGCGGTAGGCGATCAGGTAGACGCAGACGGCGGCGATGACGATCCAGATGGCGCTGACGGCTTCGCCGCGCTGGAGCGCGATGACGCCGAGCGCCGCGGCGCCGCACAGGGCGAGCGCGGCCCAGCCCAGCCGGCTGGCCAGCGTGGGTGGCGCGGTATGGTGCAGTGTTTTCATGCTTCCTCCAAGGTTTTGGGCGCTGCTCTGGGCTGGGGTCAAGTCTGACATTCGGACACGGGCTCTGCCGTATGCTCAGCTACGGCAGAGCCCGTGTCCGAATGTCAGACTTGACCCCAGCTTTTAATGCCGGCAGCTTATGTCCAGTATTCAGGAAGCTGATAACCGCCACAAGCGCAGCACTACGCACTATCGCTCGGTACAACTACGTAGCCGGCCGTGGCGGCGGGGAGCGTAGAATCGCGCTACGGCATCAATCGGGACGGAAACTCATGAAGTTGCGGCAAAAAGTCATCTTCCTCGCCATCACGCCGCTGATCCTGGCGCTGATCGCGATCGCGCTGGCGGTGCGCCACCAGTCGGTGCTGCTGGCCCAGCAGCAGCGCGAGACCATCCAGCAAGCCTACCTGAGCAGCAAGGAGGCCGAGCTGCGCCACTACGTCGCGCTGGCCTCGCATTCGATCGCCCACCTGTACGAATCCGGCCGCGACGACGAGGCCACCCGCAACGAGGCCAAGCGCATCCTGTCCTCGCTCAGCTACGGCGACGACGGCTATTTCTTCGTCTACGATATGCAGGGCAACACGCTGATGCATCCGCGCCAGCCCGAGCTGGTCGGCCGCAACCTGTACGAGATGCGCGACGAGCAGGGCCAGCCGACCATCCAGAAGCTGCTGCAGCGGGCCAGGGCGGGCGGCGGGCTGGAGCGCTACATGTGGGTCAAGCCTTCCACCCACAAATCCGGCGCCAAGCTCGGCTATGTGATCCCGATGCCGAAATGGGGCTGGATGATGGGCACCGGCATTTATCTCGACGATGTCGACCGGGCGCTGGCCAAGGTCGACGTCCAGCAGTCCGGCAACATCCACAACACCATGCTGTGGATCGCCGCGATTGCGATTGCGGCGGCGGTGGCGGTGGGCAGCTCCGGGCTGGCGCTCAATATCAGCGAGCTGCGCGTGGCCGACGCCAAGCTCAAGGTGCTGGCCCAGCGGGTGGTGGAATCGCAGGAAGAGGAGCGGGCGCGGCTGTCGCGCGACCTGCACGACGGCATCAGCCAGTGGCTGGTGTCGATCAAGCTGCAGATCGAGGCCGGCATCATCCGCCTGACCTCGGGCCAGGCAGGCCAGCAACAGGCGGCGCAGGCCGCCTTCGAACACGCGGCGGACCAGCTCAACAACGTGATGGGCGAGGTGCGCCGCATTTCGCACAATCTGCGCCCGGCCATCCTCGACGACCTGGGCCTGGCGGCGGCGCTGCACCACCTGGGTCAGGAGTACACCCTCAGCAGTGGAACCCCGGTACACTTCGAAGCGGAGGGTTGCACCGACGAGCTGCCGGATGTCGCCAACACCGTGCTGTTCCGCCTGGCGCAGGAGGCGCTGACCAATATCGAGCGCCACGCCGGCGCCAGCCGCATCGAGATCCGCCTGACCGGCGAACGCGGCGGCGTCACGCTGCGCATCCGCGACGACGGCGCCGGCTTCGACGCCGAGGGCATCGCCCTGCATCCCAAGCGCGGCATCGGCTTGCGCAACATGATGGAGCGCATGGACGCCATCGGCGGCCGCTTCGACATCGCCTCGTCCAGCGACGGCACGGTGGTCACGGCGTTTGCCGGCAACAACAGTTAGAAACAATCCATACCGTTTATAAAGATTAAGACATGACAGCCACTATCAAAATCCTGTTGGTCGACGACCACCCCCTGGTGCGCGACGGCTTGCGCGCGCGGCTGGAGGCGATGCCGCAATTCCGCGTCGTGGCCGAGGCCGGCGGCGCGGCCGAGGCGCTGGAGCAGGCCGCGCAGTGCGATGTCGACCTGGTGCTGATGGACATTAACATGCGCGGCACCAACGGCATCGAAGCCACGGCCCAGTTCAAGCAGGCGTTTCCGCGCATCGCCGTGCTGATCCTGTCCATGCACGACAAGCTGGAATACGTGTCGCAAGCCATCCAGGCCGGCGCGCGCGGCTATGTGCTCAAGGATGCGCCCGGCAAGGACATCGTCGTGGCCATCGAGACCGTCATGTCCGGCGGCATCTACTACAGCGCGGCGCTGGCCCGCCAGCTGGCCCAGCCGCAAAACCAGGACAACCAGCTGACCCTGCGCGAACACGAAGTGCTGCGCCACATCGCCAACGGCGAGTCGAACAAGCAGATCGCCCGCGCGCTCGACCTCAGCGTGCGCACCGTCGAAACCCACCGTCTGAACATCAAGCGCAAGCTGGGCATCGAAGGGCAGGCCGAGTTGATACGCTTCGCGGTCCAGCACGTGCAGTGAGCGCTAGCATGTTGTAAATATTGAGAATCGACTCTAATTCCGTTAAGCAATTCCTAACAGTGCGTGTTTGTGCGGCAATATCTGCTATATTCCTGCACCGGTTGTGTAATTGCAATTGTATAAAAGATAACGTTCGCGCGCGATGATTGGTCTTATACTGGTCGTATCGAAAATAACAATACTGACAGATGGTTATTGATTGCTTAATATCAATGCTTGATCTAAGATTGCGCGCACAACCTTCAATGAGATATTGATGTCTGCACCTGAAACTAGCATGTTTCCACTGGTGGAATTACAAGCGGTGTCCAACCCTCACAACGAGTGGGTGGCCCTGACTTTTGAATTATCCGCAGACTCTGGCGACGCCTTCCAGGCGGCGCTGACCTTGCTCAAGACTCCCGATGTGTTCGCGGCGCTGGCGCCGCTGGACTGCATCCTGCCGGTCGCCAATCCGGCCCAGCTGGAACTGTCGCAGCTGTCCGAGTTGCCGCCCAACCGCGTGGTGTTGCGTGTGCCGGCCGCCGCCTGTTCCGAGATTCCCGTACAAAAGAAACTGGCCGGCTACGCCGACGCCGGCTACCGCATCATGATCGAAGGCGTGGCCGGCATGGCCGCCACGCTGTGCGGCGCGCGCTCGCTGATGGTCGACGCCGCCATCGTCATGCCGCCGGTGCTGGCGCTGGTGGCCCAACCGGGACCGCACCTGGCCACCGGTATGGGCAGCGAACACCGCATCGCCGAATGCGTCAAGGCCGGCTTCAGCTGGTTCTCCGGCGACTTCGCCATGCATCCGCCGCAAGACACTACCGCCGGCGACGGCACCTCGCGCAAACGCCTGCTGGCGCTGCTGGGCCTGCTGGCCCGCGACGCCGATTCGCGCGAACTGGAAGTGCTGCTCAAGCAAGATCCGGCGCTGTCCTACCATTTGCTCAAGCTGGTGAACTCGGCAGCGTTTGCGCTCAGCTCGCCGATCCACAGCTTCGGCCAGGCCATCAACGTGCTGGGCCGCCGCCAGCTGCAGCGCTGGCTGCAATTGCTGCTGTACGCGCGCCAGCAGGACGACGGCATGGCCAACCCGCTGCTGCCGCTGGCGGCGGTGCGCGCCTCGCAGATGGAAGCGCTGAGCAAGGCGCTGGGCTGGGAACGCGACCAGCAGGACATGGCCTTCGTGGCCGGCGTATTCTCGCTGCTGGACGTGTTGCTGGACATGCCGATGACCGAAATCGTCGCCGCGCTCAGCCTCGACCTCGACGTGGTGATGGCGCTGCTGGACCGCGCCGGCCCGCTGGGCGAGCTGCTGGCATTGGTGGAGCGTCACGACGCCGCCGGTCTGGACAAGGCCGGTATCGACCGTGAGACCTACTGGGGCGCGCAATTGCAGGCATACCACTGGGCGATCCAGGTGAGCAGGAATATATAAGCCATGTTCGCGCATCCAGTCTCCGATTTCCTGAGCAGCAGCGCGGCTTTATGCGACGCGGTGTTGCGCTTGCGCGGAGCTGCCCTGAACGAGGAACTGGGACGCATCGTCCGCGGGGTGATGAACAGTCCGCTGGGCGAATTCCTGCCGGCCGACACCCACGCCATGCTGCTCAAGCCGCCGGTGGTCGAGGTGCTGGCCGCCAATGACGACGCGGTGCCCATCCTGACCCAGGATGTGCTGTTCGACGACCAGTATTTCGGCCGCTTCGTGGTCTCCGGTCGCCAGCAGCACTACACCGACATCGACCGCCAGCACCTGGCCAGCCTGGCCAACCTGGCCGGCAGCGTGCTGCAAGTGCACTCGCTGGCGCAGCGCTCCACCCACGCCTACGTGCAGGTGGAGTCGCAGTTGCAGCACCAGGCGCAGATCCTCGACCACATCCACGAGTCCGTGCTGACCATGGACATGAACGGCTTCATCATCAGCTGGAACAAGGGCGCCGAGCGCCTGTTCGGCTACAGCGCGGTGGAAGCGGTGGGGCGCAACATCCTGTTCCTGTACGACGACGAAGACGAGAGCTTCGACGACACCTTCCTGGAGCAGGGCGGACGCCTGATGGAAGTGCGTCGCAAAAAGAAATCGGGTGAGGTGTTCTGGGCCAGCCTGTCGCTGTCGCCGCTGCGCGACATCAACGACCGCGCCATCGGCCTGATCGCCTACCTGACCGACATCACCGAACGCAAGATGGCGGAGGAGCGCATCCACCATCTGGCCTACTACGACGCGCTGACCAATCTGCCGAACCGCTCGCTGCTGACCAAGCTGGTCGACCAGGCGCTGACGGTGGCCCAGCGCAGCCGGCTGCATGGCTGTGTGCTGTTCATCGACCTCAACCGCTTCAAGCTGATCAACGACACGCTGGGGCGCAAGATCGGCGACGAGCTGCTGTGCGAAGTCGCGCGCCGCTTCCGCGCCGTGCTGCGCGACCAGGACCTGGTGGCGCGGCTGGGCGGCGACGAGTTCGCCGTCGGCCTGTTCGACATCGGCCAGCACTTCGAAGCGAGCATGGTGGCGCAAAAGCTGCTGGGCACGCTGAACACGCCGATTTTGATCGATGGCCATGACCTGCGCGTCGGCGGCAGCATCGGCATCAGCGTCTATCCGCAGGATGGCGGCGACGCCGAAACCTTGTTGCGGCTGGCCGACATCGCCATGTACCGCGCCAAGCAGGAGGGCGGGGCGGAAGGCGACCACGTCGCGTTCTACAGCCAGGACATGAACCAGGGCATGCAGGAGCGCATGCGGATCGAATCGGGCCTGCGCCACGCGCTGGGCAACGGCGAGCTGCTGCTGCACTACCAGCCCAAGTTTTGCATCGACAACGGCAAGATCATCGGCGCCGAAGCGCTGGTGCGCTGGCGCCATCCGGTGCGCGGCCTGGTGCCGCCGGCCGAATTCATCCCGCTGGCCGAGGCTACCGGGCTGGTGGTGCAGGTCGGCGAATGGGTGCTGGAAGCGGCCTGCGCGCAGGCCAAGCAGTGGAAGGACGCGGGGCTGCCGCCGATACGGCTGGCGGTCAACGTCTCCGCGCGCGAGTTCACCTCGACCTTGCCGGGGCGGGTGCAGGATACGCTGACGCGCTACGGGCTGGAGCCGTCGTGGCTGGAGCTGGAGATCACCGAAAGCACGCTGATGCACAACATCGACCGCGTGATCGGCATCATGGACCGCATCACGGCGCTGGGCGTGACCTTGTCGCTGGATGATTTCGGTACCGGGTATTCGAGCTTGTCCTACCTGAAGCGCTTCCCGATCGACACCTTGAAGATCGACCGGTCGTTCACCATTGGTATCCCGGGGGATGCCAATGATTGTGCGATTGCCAACACCATCATCAGCATCGCCCAGCAGCTCAAGCACAAGGTGATTGCCGAGGGGGTGGAGACGGTTGAGCAGTTGGCGTTTTTGAAGAATTCGGGCTGCGACGAGGTGCAGGGCTACCTGTTCTCGCGGCCGCTGGAGGCGGAGGCGTTCGAGCAGGCGTTGCGCGAGAACTGGACGCCGGGGCGTGCCAGTCGGGCGGCCTGAGGGCGGATCGACGGTTTTGGCACCCAAGTGAGGGTGAGTTCTGTATAATGCTGCACACTTAGGAAGCGTGGCCGAGTGGTTGAAGGCAGCAGTCTTGAAAACTGCCGACGGTGTGAGCCGTTCGTGAGTTCGAATCTCACCGCTTCCGCCAAGAAACAAAAAACCGCCAGCCAGAACGCGCTCAAGATCGCGTTCGGTGCTGGCGGTTTTTTATTTCTTGGCGGAAGCGAGCAAGGCCCCTGCGGGCCTTGCGTGTGAGATTCGAAGGGCATGTCCCTGCAGGGCCATCCCGCTCCGAATCGCCCAACTGCTGCCGCTGCGCGGCAGCGACATTCACGGATGTGACGGTAACAATCGACAGCGAGGTAATCGGCACTGGGGGCAGTAGATCGCAGCTATATCGCTAAACCTTCGACGCTCATTGCGGCATATACGGGGACATGACATTTATCGAGGCGCTGGACTAAATCCGGCGGTGCATCATGACCGATACCACGCATCCCACCAAAGAGGCCGTCCGCGAATACATCGCGCGCCGCACACAGCAATCCCGCGAGCCGCCGCCGGCGCCTGAAGAGATCAGGCGCCAACTGGGCTGGCACTTGCTGCCAGCCGCGCTGAAAGCAAGATGGTATGCTTAGCTCTTCATAACGGCATCGGTGTATCGGCACAATTGGGACTGTATGAAGAAATGCTCGTGGATTTTTCCAGCTATTCTGTTCAGCGTAAGCGGCTGTGTAATCAACTCAACACGTGAGCTGCCTCAGGGCGGCGTGGCGAGCGAGGATCGCGCCGTCATCGTCTATGGCGTGAAGATGGAAGGCTCGTGGGAGTACGCAGGTTTCAATCTCCAGCTGGCTGAGTACAACTTAAAAACCGAACAAATTACCGGCAACTGTCTGACCTTCAATCGAACCGATGCGCACATTCCTGCGACCCCGGGTGAGACGAAATATTTCGCGTTTGATGTCCCTGCTGGGCACTACGTCTACAGCCCGTTTAACTGGACCAAGCTGGAAGGCGGTGTCCACGCATTTGAGGCGCCTCCATGGAAAAGCGTTTATATCGGCGATTTCATCTACCAGAAAAACAAGACGATCAAACTACGCCGAAATCTGGATGAGGCACAGGGCGCAATCGACCAGGCGCTGCCGGGATTGAACGGACGCCTTACGCTCGCGCAGGCAATGCCGGCAAAGGCTACTTATATTTTCGTGTGCACGCCTTGAGGCACCGACTACCCAAACTTTCAAGAGAATTCGATTGGACATCATAAGAATCGCTGCGCTGTTTTTTGCGACGGCGCTGGCTGAGATCGCCGGCTGCTACCTGCCGTGGCTGGTGCTCAGGCAGGGCAAGTCGCCCTGGCTGCTGCTGCCGGCGGCCGTGTCGCTGGCGCTGTTCGCCTGGCTGCTGACGCTGCACCCAACCGCCGCCGGCCGTACCTACGCGGCATACGGCGGCACGTATATCGGCGTCGCCTTGCTGTGGCTGAAAGTGGTCGACGGCGTGACGCTCAGCCGCTTCGATTACATCGGCGCGGGACTGGCTTTATTCGGCATGGCCGTCATCGCCTTGCAGCCATCTTCCGGGAGCGGGCAGTGAGAGGATTTCGCTGCTTGCCCGCACTGATGCGTGAGCCGTCATCATCATTGCCCCGAGCAAGCCTTAACATTACAGATAGGATATCTGGATCGCCAGGCCGGGCAGACTTCATTGCGCAGAGGTATGGTTCCCTTTAAGATATAAATATTATTAATAAATAAAAGCGCAGCGCCAAATCTGGGTGCGGTTAGTTACGATGAGAAAATTGAGCGCCCTGATTCTGCCACTCTTATGGGCGACATCCGGTCTGGCCTGGTCCGATCCGGTGCCGGTCAAGCAGGTCAGCGACAAGCTGGTCATTGAGTTTCAACCGGGCACGCCGGGCCGGGTGTCGTATCTGAAAACGGCCAAGACCACGTTCGAAACACCGAACGCAAAAATCGGCACCTTGCAGGATGGCTGGCGTTGCGGCAACAGCAGCGACATCATCTGGAACGAGAAGGCCTACAAGCTGTTCAGCCGCAAGCTCGCAACCTCGCTGCACGCCGTGCTGGAGAAGGCCCACTATCCGACGCCGATCGCGATCGACACCATTTTCGATGCGCCGACTGAAAAGGAGCGGCCCAAGGCCATGCCGGAATTGCAGATCGGCGCCTTGCTCAAGGATGTCTCGGCCAACCTGTGCCTGAAGGAGCATGGCGGCATCGGCGGCGTCTACATGAAAGTGTTTTGGCAGGTCTATTCGCCCGAGGTCAAGAAGGTCGTGTTCGAAGCCCTCACCGAGGGCAGCTTCCAGACCGCCGCGTCGGAGGACATTCCGGTCGAGCGGATTTTCCTGCTGGCCTACGAGCAGGCCGCCAAAAACCTCCTGGCCGAACAGGGTTTTTATAACGCCGTGACGCGGCCGAGCGCGCCAGCGCCGGCACCGCCGCCACCGCCGGCCGTGGCGCCGAAGCCAGCCGCCCCGGAACGGCTGACGCTCAAACGCGTCAAGCCGGCGGCGGAGCCGTTGACCAAGCGGGTCACATTGCTGCGCTCTTCCGTCCCCACGGTGATTGCGGCGACCGGGACCGGCAGCGGATTTTTCATCAGCAGCGACGGCTATCTGCTGACCAACCGGCACGTCGTCGGCACGGACAAGGTGGTCAAGATCAAGCTGCCGACCGGACGCGAATTGATCGGCGAGGTGTTGCGCTCGGACGAGGCGCGCGATGTCGCGCTGATCAAGACCGAACCGGCGGGCATGCCCGCCCTGTCGATCCGCGAAGACGAACCCAATATTGGCGAAGAGGTGTACGTGATCGGTTCGCCCCTGGGCGACACCTTCAATACCTCGCTGACGCGCGGCATCCTGAGCGGCTACCGGGTTCTGGACAAGCAGCGCTTGCTGCAAAGCGACGTCAGCATCCTGCCCGGTAACAGCGGCGGCCCGCTGCTCGATACCGGCGGCAGGGTGATCGGCATCACCGTGTTGCATCTGGCCGAAGCGAGGACGATGACGGGCATGAATTTCTTCATTCCGATCGGCGATGCATTGACGATTCTGGGCGTGGATCTGCGGTAGAGCGCAGCGCCGACGGGCAGTTTTTCAGGAGTAGACCATGAGAATACTTTGCTGGTGCATGGCGTTGATGCTCACCCTCGGCGGCAGCCACGCCTGGGCCGACGGCCAGACCTTCCGCATCCCAACCCGTCCCGGCGTGGAAGCCAGCGTCTACTGGGAAGCGCAGGAGGGCGCCAAGGCCACGGTGTTCCTGTTCACCGGCGGTAACGGCGGCTACGGCAAGGTGGTCGACGGCAAACCCACCAGCCACAACTTCCTGGCCCGCAGCGTCGCGCTGTTCCTGGCCGACGGCTACAACGTCGCCATCTTCGGCCTGCCCAGCGACACCCCCGCGCTCGACTACAGCGACCGCGTCAACCCCAAACACCTGGCCGACGTGCGCGCCGCGCTGGACTTTGTGCGCACCCAAAGCCCGGCGCCGATCTGGCTGGTCGGCACCAGCCGCGGCACGGTGTCGGCCACCTACGTCGCCATCGGCAGCGTGGACGATCCCGGCATCGCCGGCCTGGTGCTGACCTCCAGCGTGACGGCCTTCAAGAAAGAGGGCGCGGTGCCGACGCAGAACCTGGCCGCGCTCAAGCTGCCGGTGCTGGTGCTGCACCACGCGAATGACGCCTGCGCGATCTGCCGCCCCTACGAAGTGGACTGGATCATGAAGGGCCTGAAAAACACCCCGGTCAAGAAACTGGTGATGGTCAGCGGCGGTGCCAACCCAATAGGCGACCCTTGCGAGAGCTACCACCACCACGGCTTCATCGGACAGGAGAAGGAAGTGGTCGACCTGATGTCATCCTGGATGCACAATCCCGCCAATTGATCCGATCGTCATACTGCAATATTGAATTGCATTTTTTGCACTTACTGACTACATTCATCAAACAGTGAACGAGTTGGCGTAAAGGATGCAAGATGATTTCTGCCGAACACATCAATCCTCCGATCCAGATCGCTCGGCGACAACCATATGGCACGCTCGTGAATTTAGCGAATGCCGGGATGGTGGAGTTGCTGAATGGCTGGAGAGGCATGTCACAACGCTTCGGCGCGCATCGGAAGCTGGATGGACTCGGCCCTATCGATACGGCCGTTGACGCCTTGAGGCTTGCGTGGCCGTCCACGCAGCTGTTACCTGCCGGGGTAGAAGCGATGACCGAGACGCTGCTTGTCGCGTGTGCCGGATGGCAGCGAAGCAGGAGAGAGGGCTGTCTGCCGATTACCGGGTGGCGCGAGGCAGCCATTGCTCAACTGTATTGGAAGGTGGCATGGTGTTATGTCTGCGCTACATATTCTCGACTAGCCAGCGCGAAAATAACGCAAATGGTCGGCACGGTTGCCGGCACAGTGACCTTGGCGACGCCAACAGACATTTATCCAGATTGCTATGACCCGTGCCTTTTCCCCGGCAGTGGTTTAAGAAGATACACCAAGGCGCCGGGCACGCGGCTCTTTCGGGGCGACTCTCGTGCGCCATGGATCATTGCTGAGGCTGGAGGTTTCAAACCGCGCAATTATGCGAATGCGGATGCGGATCGGTTTCGCCCGTGGTTTCACGGCCACAATATGGAGACGCCATCGACCTCGACCGACCTGAAGGTGGCCATTAACGCAGCCAAGGGGGCCCAATCCCAGGAGCTCGCTCCGGAAGGGCGGATTCCCAGATGGATGATGCAGTTCGTCAGGCGGAGCAACTCCGGGCCGAACGCCAGAGAAATTTACTCTTGTACGTTCGTGTATGAACTGGGTGAGATGCCTACCGCGACCGTCGGCGCTTCGGTGAGCACCGACGTCACCGGGGAAGAGGTGGTTTTTCTGGCGATTCCCGATGCTGTCATTTCACGCTGGTGGATCATTCAGCATGACGACTCCACGATCGGTCCGTTCTCCTTTGCTGAAACGCAGCGGCTGTTCCGGTTTGCCGAAGGGCGGGAAGAATTGTCGCTGGATGCGCTCACAGCACCTGCCAACCACCTCAACGGTGTGAATTATGAAGCGGTCGATAATCTTGCTGCGCGCGGCCTGCGGGAGTTTCCTGGCGTCCATCCAATTCGATTGCCCCGCAGTTCCGCTGCACCAGAGTTAACCGAATTGGACAGGGACTGGGCCAAACCTGAATAATTGATGATTTGACACCGCAGTATCCGCGCTCGATAATCGCTTCTCCGCCATAAGCCTGGACGAGCCCATGGGTACCGCGATAGACAATACCGAAGTGTTGAAAGACTGGTTCCTGCGCAGCGGCGTGCATACGCCGTTGCACACCTGCATCGGCCCCTTGCCCAGCTCCAAGGCCTCCATCGTGCGCTGGACCAGCAACCAGCCGGACTCGATGATCCAGACCATCAGCTCCCACCCCAACGATTACCGCATCGCCATCATGCTGGAACCGGTCGACGCGCGCATCTGGCTGCACGGCCAGCCGGTGTGGGGCGGGGTGATCGCGGCCGAGCGTTTCCGCATCTGCCCGCCCAGCGGTTCCAGCCAGTGGAGCCGCCTGAGCAGCTGCGACATCGTCAACCTGTTTGTGCCCGCCACGCTGATCGACAACCTGAACGCGCAGCGCGAAACGCCGCTGAGCCTGGGCGCCCAGCAGTTCACCTCGGACCGTCACGTGATGGAGCTGGTGCGCCGCATGCTCAACGCCGACGCGCTGGCCGGGCCGCTGCAATCGCAGTATTGCGACGGCATGATGGTGGCGCTGCTGAGCTATCTGCTGGAGCACTACAGCCGTCCGGCGGCGGCGCCGCAGTCCAGCACCCTGGGCGGCGGACGCCTGCGCCGCGTGCTGACCCACATGGGCAGCAACCTGGCGACCGGCGTCAGCAACCGCGACCTGGCGGCGCTGTGCGGCATGAGCGAGGCGCATTTCTCGCGCGAGTTCCATCTGGCGCTGGGCCTGCCGCCGCACCGCTATCTGATGAAGATGCGGCTGGAACAGGCGCGCACCATGCTGCTGGCCGGCGGCCGGCCGATGGGCGACATCGCCGAAGCCTGCGGCTTCCACGACGCCAGCCATTTGTCGCGCACCTTCAGCCGCCACTTCGGCACGCCGCCGGCCAGGTTCCGCCAGTTGCGCGGCAACTAGGTCTTCAGCAACTGGCGCGAAAAACTCACCACCGCGCCCACTGCGGCGAAGCCGGCCGCCGTCGCCAGCGCATAGGCCGGGCCCTGCGTGTCGGACAGCGTGAAGCAGAACGCCACCAGCGCCGCGCCGGTGGCCTGGCCGCTCAGGCGCGCGGTGGCGACGATGCCGCTGGCGCTGCCGGCCCGCGCACGCGGCGCGCTGCCCATGATGGCCTTCATGTTGGGCGCCTGGAAGAAGCCGAAACCCAGCCCGCACAAGGCCATGCGCCAGCCGATGTCGAAGGCCGTGGCGTGCGCCGGCAGCGTCGCCAGCAGCAGCGCGCCGACGCACAGCACCACCAGGCCGATGCCGCCCAGCGCGCCGGCGGCGTAGCGGTCGCTCAGCCTGCCGGCCACCGGCCCCATCACCGCGACCAGCGCCGGCCACGGCGTCATCAGGAAGCCGGTATCGATCGGCGAGCGGCCCAGCGTGTGCTCGAAGAAAAACGGCAGCGAGACGAAGGCCAGGCCCTGCACCGCGAAGGTACAGAAGGCCGTCAGCGCCGACAGCGCGAACATCGGCTGGCAGAACAGGTCCACCGGAAACAGCGGCGCCGCGTGGCCGCGCTGGCGACGCAGCAACAGCACCCAGCACAGCGCGGCGGCGCCGAGTTCGAACGGCAGCCGCGCCGGCGCGGCGCCATGCGCGGCCTCGCCCAGCGCCAGGATCAGCAGGCCG
Source organism: Rugamonas aquatica (assembly GCF_009380215.1). Taxonomy (GTDB): domain Bacteria; phylum Pseudomonadota; class Gammaproteobacteria; order Burkholderiales; family Burkholderiaceae_D; genus Rugamonas; species Rugamonas aquatica_B. The sequence goes on along the minus strand of NZ_WHUG01000022.1, from coordinate 52,811 downwards.
AAGGCGCCGACGTTGTACAGCGCCGCCGGCAAGTCCAGCTTATGCGCCGCGCGTCCCGTGTGCGGCAGCGCCCGCCAGGCCGCGGCCAGCGCCAGCACGCCCAGCGGCACGTTGATCGCGAACAGCCACGGCCACGACGATACGGACAGGATCACCGAAGCCACCGTCGGCCCCACCGCGAAGGCCACCGCGACCACCAGCGCGTTGGTGCCGAAGCCCTGGCCCTGGCGCTCGGGCGGGTAGATGGCGCGTATCAGCGCGGTGCTGACGGCCATCATGGCGCTGGCGCCCAGGCCTTGCAGCAACCGCGCCGCCACCAGCGCCGGCAGCGACCACGCCAGCGCGCAGGCCAGCGAGGCGACTGTGAACAATGCCAGTCCGCAGAGGGCGACGCGGCGGTAGCCGGCGATCTCGCCCAGCGCGGCCAGCGGCAGCAGCGTCGCCACCATTGCCAGCTGATAGGCGTTGACGATCCACACCGACGTCGCCGGCGTCGCATGCAGCTGCTGCGCCATGGCCGGCAGCGCGGTGTTGGCGATCGCCGTGTCCAGCGAGGCCAGCGCCACGCCGGTCATCAGCGACAGCATGGCCCACGTGCGTTCGGCCGGCGGCAGGCCGGTCTCCGTTGTGGCGCAGGCGTCCACCGCGCTCAATCGCGCACCACGCCGGATGGGCCGATGCGCTCGGCGTTGGGCACGTCGGACATGCGGATGCGGATCAGGTGGCGGCGCTCATCCTCGTAGGTGGTGCGGCCGTGCAGCATGCGGTGGTTGTCGGCCCACAGCAGGGTGTCGGTGGCCAGCTGCTGCTTGAAGCGCGGCGCGCTGTGCTCGGCCACCTCGTTCATCAACGCCAGCGCGTCCACCAGCGCGGGCGAACTCAGGTCGGCCCGCACGGCCAGGCCTTTCTGGATGGCGTCGTAACGCCAGCGCAGCGTGAAGCGGTCGCCGTCGCGGCGCGGCGCATCGAACACGCGCGCCACGTGATGCTCGATGGCGGTGTCGCCGGCCGCGTACACGGCCGGCACGCGGAACGGCACCGGCGTGCTGCGCAGCAGCTCGTAGGCGTCGCGGCCGGCCGCTGTTTGCTGCAGCGTCTGGTAAATGTCTTCGCCGTCGATCAGCAGCGAGTGGCCGCCCTGGCAGTCGGCCGCCTGCACCACGTACAGGATGAACTGCTCTTCCGGCATCGGATAGAACGAGGAATCGGTGTGCATGTCGGCGCTGCCGACGCGCTCGGAAAAGGTGGTGAAGCGGGCGTCGCTGTGCGCGCCCGGCCGCGCCTTGACGTCCCAGGCCACGCGGCCGGTACGCTGGTCGGTGGAGGTGGGGTAGCCCAGCATTAGCGTGATCGCGTACAGCGCGGCGTTGCGGCGGTCTTCGCTCAAGCCGTGCAATCCGAGGCCGGTCAGGGCGACGCCGTTGCTGCCCGTTGCGCGCAGCTGCCGCGTCAGCCGGCGCAGCGCGCCGACTTCGCCCAGCTCGGCACGCAGCGTCACTTCCTCCGGGTGGGCGTAAAAACCGTTTTCATTAAAGTCATTAAATCGGCGGCTGATAATTTTATATATGTTATTTAAATCATCTCCCCATGATATATCAGAAACGCAAATAGTGACATTCTCACTTTTATTTAGTGACGTAGACATAATAGTTCCTTTTGTTTAAGACGAAATGGGGCGTGGAGTGCGCACATTCTAATGCCGCAAAACGTATTGAACTGTTGTATTTAATGTGATTTGGAAACTAAAATTTCATCTGGTGTTATTGTGAAAATGCTTTAGAAACAAGGTGTTGTGAATATCCTACAGGAAATAAATGCCATTCCATGCGTGGGCGTACGATGCGCTATTATTCGATGCTGACCCGAGCCGTATTGTCGAAGTTACTATCAAATTAAACGTCGAAGGACTAGCATTATGAAATGGTTTAATTCCCTGCGCCTGGCGCAAAAACTGGGCTTGGCATTCTCGTCTGTATTAGCCATGACCGTGCTCGTGGGGGTGTTTTCAATTTGGGAACTTTCCCAGGTTAATAATACGGCCAAGCGTTTTTCGGCGCGCTGGATGCCCAGCATCCGGGTGATCGAGGACATCAAATCGCAGATCGCGCGCATCCGCACGCGGGAGCTGCAATACATCATTTCGTCCAGCGCGGCGGACATGGACAAGTACGACCAGGTGATCGCCAAGGACCTGGAAGACTTGAAGAAAATGCAGGATGACTACACGGCGCTGGCCGTCTCCGACGAGGAGCGCGCCAAGTACGCCAATTTCGTCGAGCTGTGGGGCCGCTACATGCAGGAAGACGCCAAGATCCGCGCCGCCGCCCGCGCCAAGGACGACGACCAGGCCAGGGCGCTGATCCGCGGCGAGTCGAACAAGCTGATCGTGGCCCTGCGCGGCCAGGTCGACCAGCTGGTCGATTTCTACACCGACGGCGGCAAGCAGGAGGCGGTCGAGGGCGACCGCCGTTATACCTCGTCGCGGCTGTGGATACTGGTGCTGATGGCCGGCAGCGTGGCGTTCGGCGCCGTCGGCGCGCTGTTGATTACGCGCTGGCTGACGCGCAGCCTGGGCGGCGAGCCGGACTACGCCACCGGCATCGTCAGCCAGATCGCCGCCGGCGACCTCGGCGTCACCGTCGAGACGCGGGCCGGCGACAGCAGCAGCCTGCTGTTCGGCATGCGCACCATGCGCGACAACCTGGAGAAGATCGTCGGCGAAGTGCGCGGCGCGACCGGCGTCATCGCCAGCGCCTCGGGCCAGATCGCCGCCGGCAACCTGGACCTGTCCTCGCGCACCGAGCAGCAGGCCAGTTCGCTGGAAGAGACCGCCGCGTCGATGGAGGAACTGACCTCGACCGTGCGCCACAACGCCGACAACTCGGCCCAGGCCAAGCAGCTGGCCACCGACGCCGCCAGTGTGGCGCAAAAGGGCAGCGCGGTGGTGGCGCAGGTGGTCGATACCATGGGCGCGATCAACACGTCATCGCGCAAGATCGCCGACATCATCGCCGTCATGGACGGCATCGCTTTCCAGACCAATATCCTGGCGCTGAACGCGGCCGTCGAGGCGGCCCGCGCGGGCGAGCAGGGACGGGGCTTCGCGGTGGTGGCGACCGAGGTGCGCAACCTGGCGCAGCGCTCGGCCGCGTCGGCCAAGGAGATCAAGGAGTTGATCGGCGAATCGGTCGGCCAGGTGGAAATCGGCAGCAAGCTGGTGGCCGAGGCCGGCGCGACCATGAACGAAGTGCTGGAAAGCGTGCAGAGCATGGCCGGCGTGATGGCGGAAATCAGCCACGCCAGCCGCGAGCAGAGTTCCGGCATCGAGCAGGTCAACCAGGCTATTTCGCAGATGGATACCGTGACCCAGCAGAATGCCGAACTGGTGCAGCAGGCGGCGTCCGCCGCGCAGGGTTTGCAGGAGCAGGCGGCCACGCTGTCGCAGCTGGTCAGCGTGTTCCAGTTGAAGGATGGCAGCCGCGCAAACGCGCCGGCGCTGCGCGCGCCGCGTGGTCAGCCGTGGCCGGCGTTGAGCGGCGCGGCGCGGTAGCGCCGTCCGCCGGCGATGGCGTGGCCTGCATCCCACAGTTTGCACTGCGGCATGGGAATGCGAGCCGGATAGTACAAAAACAGCAGTTCTGTCCGTGACCTCGGCACGGCGACCCAACACACTCCAGACAGTTTCAGGGAATTCATCAAACTGTCACACAACGGAGTGTTCATGTCGCAAATTCGCCCTATCGTTCGTGCCGTCGCGCTGTTGTGCGCCGGCGCCGCACCCTTGTACGCCGCTGCCGAGAGCAGCGCTGACACTAACGCCGGCGCGCCGCCGCGCGTGGAGATCACCGGCTCGCGCATCAAGCGCGTCGATGCCGAAACCGCGTCGGCCGTGCAGCTTATCACGGCCGAGCAGATCGCCCGCTCGGGCGCGGCCACCGTCACCGACGTGCTGCGCGATCTGCCGTCCGGCAATGCCGGCGGCTACACCAGCGAGGGCACGCCCGGCCAGGCTTTCGGCTCGTCCGGCATATCGCTGCGCGGCCTCGGCGCGGGCGCGACGCTGACCCTGATTAACGGCCGCCGCGTGGCGCCGTTCGGTTTCGGCTCGGCCTCGTTTGTCGACACCAACGCCATCCCGGTCGACGCCATCGACCGCATCGAAGTGCTGCTGGACGGCGCCTCGGCCATCTACGGCGCCGACGCCATCGGCGGCGTGATCAACATCATCCTGCGCAAGAACTACGAGGGCCTGGGCGTGACGGCCTCGGCCGGCACCTCGGCCTACCACGACGGCAACACCGGCGCCATCGGCCTCACCTACGGCAAGGGCACGCTGGCGCAGGACGGCTACAACTGGCTGCTGAGCCTGTCCCACCGCGACAGCAGCCCGGTGCTGGTCAACGCCCGCCCGCGCACCAGGGACTCCGACTTCCGCCGCTTCGGCCTGACCGACCGCCGTTCCTCCTTCTCCAGCAACGCCTACACCGCGTCCGGCACCACCGGCGGCAGCTTCCTCGGCATCATCGGCGATTGCCCGCCGCTGGTGGATGCGGGCTCGCCGCTGAACGGCCGCTGCGTCAACGACAACACCACCGCCGTCACGCTGCAATCGAAGAGCCAGCGCGACAACGTCTACAGCGCGCTGACCTACGACCTGGGACAGGGCTGGGAAATGTTCGGCGACGCCGCGCTCAGCCGCAGCCGCCAGGCGTCCGGCATGTACAGCTACGCCACCAATTCCTACGGCGCCTACACGAACGACCTGGTCGACAAGTTCGGCTTGTACGGCAACGCGCCCGGCACCACCATCAGCTACCTGCTGCTGCCGGCCGACCATCCGCAAAACCAGTGGGGCAAGACGGTCGGCGTGCGCTATGTGTTCAACGATATTCCCACCACCATCAACAGCGAGAGCCGCAACATGCGCGCCACGCTGGGCGCGCGCGGCACGCTGGGCAAGTGGGATGTGGAAGGCGCGGCCATGTTCTCGCGCTCGCTGACCGACACCAGCTATCGCGGCTACATTCAGGACAAGGTGCTGATTAACGACGTGCTCGATGCGAACGGCCTGGTGCGCAACAGCTTCCTGCTGCATCAGCCGGCCAAAAATGATGCCGGGCTGATGGGCCGCCTGTATCCGCAGCTGGACAACCACGCCGACACCAGCACCAGCAGCATCGACCTGCACGGCAACCGCGAGCTGTACACGCTGCCGGGCGGCGCGTTGTCGATCGCGGTCGGCGCCGAGTACCGCCGCGAGAAGTTCGACGCCACGCCGGATCCGCTGTTCACCGATGGCTCCATCCAGCTGATCGGCATGACCGGTTCCAGCGGCTCGCGCAGCGTCACCGCAGCGTATGGCGAGCTGTCGGCGCCGGTGCTCAAGTCCGTCGAGTTGAGCCTGGCCGCGCGCTCCGACCGCTACAGCGATTTCGGCTCGGCCTTCACGCCCAAGGCCGGCATCAAATGGCGTCCGCTGCCGCAGCTGGCCTTGCGCAGCACGTATGCAGAAGGCTTCCGCGCGCCGTCGCTGCCGGAGCTGCACGCCGGGAACACCAACGGCTACAGCAAGGTGCTCGATCCCAAGCGCTGCCCGGTGTTCAGCTCCACCAACGACGATTGCGAACGCTATGTGGCCTTCACCACCGGCGCCAATCCCGACATCCAGGCGGAAAAATCCAAGAGCGTGACGATAGGTTTCGTCGCCGAGCCGGTGCCGGGCTGGTCGCTGTCGGTGGATGCGTACCACATCAAGCGCCGCGATGAGCTGTCCACCATCAGCGCCAGCTATCTGCTGGACAACGAGGCCAAGTATGCCGACCGCATCGTGCGCAATCCGGTCAGCGGCAAGCTCGACCACCTGAGCCTGATTACCGCCAACCTGTCGTCCACGCAGACGCGCGGCGTCGATGTCGATGCGCGCGGCAGCTTCAGCGTCGGCGACTGGGGCCGCTTCTCGCTGAGCGCCAGCTACAACCGCATGAACAGCTACCTGAGCAGCGGCAATCCGGGCGAGGATCCGGTCGACTACGTCGGCTACTACCTGCAGCCGAAGAACCGCGGCCGCGCCGGCGTGGCCTGGGATCGCGGCCCGTGGGACGCCAGCCTCAACTGGAACTACGTGGGCGGCTATTCGATCAAGAGCACGCCTGACGCGGTTTGCTCCTTCGAAGCGGCGACGCCGCAGTACTGCGATGTCCACTCGTGGCTGACGGCCAGTGCCTTTGTCCGCTACAAGGGCTGGCGCAATCTGGAACTGTCGCTGTCGGTGCAGAACCTGGCCAACAAGGAAGCGCCGATGGACGCCAGCCAGCTGGCCTATCTGCAAGGCTACGGCACGTCTTACCACAGCCAGCTGGGCCGCTTCGTGCAGCTGACCGCCAGCTACAAATTCAAGTAATCAACCCAGGCGCCGGCCTTGCGCCGGCGCCGTTTCATGAGTCTCCACATGTCCTGTCACAGAATTTTATGCGCGCTGAGTGCGCTGCTGCTGTCCGCCTGCAGCACCCTCGCGCCTGTCGATCACAACAACGATGCCTTACGCATCGAATGCCACTGGGATCTGCAATACCCAAGCGTGGCGCCGGCCGACGCCACGCTGGCCCAATTGCGCGAGACGGCCACGCGCCGCCTGGCCGCGCTGAACCTGAACGCGCAGTGGGAGCTGAACAGCGAAGGCGCGACCGCCGAAGCGTTTACCGACAGCGAGCCCGACCGCCAGCGCCTGCATCGTTTGCTGAGCGTGGTGCTGCCTGGCATGGAGCGCTATCCGTCCGCCTTCTTCGCCAACGTCCGCCTGCACAACATCGTGCTGGTGAAGGAGCTGGCGGTGGCCGGCCAGCGCCGGCTGGCGATGCCGATGGCCGAGGTGGACAGCGTGGCCTACGCCGACAACAGCGCCAGGCTGTGCCCGGCCGGCATGGAGATGCGCGTGCATCACGAGTTCTACCACTTCATCGACTACCGCGAGCACAACGACTACTACCACGCCGATCCCGCATGGCTGGCGATGAATCCGGCCGGGCTCACGTACGGCAAGGGTGGCGCCAGCTTCTACGGCAAGAACCTGCAGGATGTCGGCCATGCCAAGCCCGGCGTGGTCAGCCTGTATTCGAGCTACGGCCAGGAAGAAGACAAGGCCGAAACCTTCGGCTGGATGATGACGCCCGACTACGCCGCGCGTCTGGACCTGTACGTGATGCAGGACGCCCATCTGGCGGCCAAGCTGCGCCACATGCGCGAACAGTTCCGCAAATACAGCCAGCCGGTGGACGCGAGAAATAGTTCAGCGACGGGCTTGTAAAAGTTTCAAGCAGCCACAGTTTAGGTCGGTCCATTCTTAAAAAGTGATTAAGAGATGAATCGTTACCCGCTGTGGAAGTACATCGTGATTGTGGTCACGTTGTTGTTGGGCGCGCTTTACACCGCGCCCAATTATTTTGGACAATCGCCGGCGCTGCAGATCAGCAGCGGCAAGACCAGCGTGCGCATCGGTGCGGAGCTGGTCGACAAGGTGGAGAGCGCGCTCAAGCAGGCGCAGGTGCCGACCTCCGGCGTGGCCTATGACAGCGCCCATGCCTCGGTGCGCGCGCGCTTCGCCGATCCCGATACACAATTCCGCGCCAAGTCGGTGCTGGAAAAAAGCCTGAATGCCGATACCTCCGATCCGAACTATCTGGTATCGCTGAACCTGCTGTCCGATACGCCGCAATGGATGCAGAGCCTGCACGCGCTGCCGATGTACCTGGGCCTGGACTTGCGCGGCGGCGTGCACTTCCTGATGCAGGTCGATACCAAAGCCGTGCTGGACAAGAAGCTGCAAGGCGTGCAAGCGTCGCTGCGCAGCGCCTTGCGCGACAAGTCCGTGCTGTATAGCGGCATGGTGCGCGTCGGCGACACGATAGAAGTCAGCTTCCGCGACGAGGCCATGCGCAACAAGGGCCGGGACGTGATCGCAGGGCAGGGCACAGAGCTGCTGCTGGCCGATGCGGCCGATGGCGCGCAGCTGAAGACCATCGTCACGCTGAAGCCGGAGGCGTTGAAGCAGACCATCAGCGACGGCGTCACGCAGAATATCTCGACGCTGTCCAAGCGCGTGAATGAGCTGGGCGTGGCCGAGCCCATCATCCAGCAGCAGGGTGCGGACCGCATCGTCGTGCAGCTGCCCGGCGAGCAGGACGTGGCGCGTGCCCGCGCCGTCATCGGCCGCACGGCGACGCTGGAGGTGCATATGGTCGACGAGACCGTTACACGCGGAACCGAGATGGGCGCGGCGATTCCACTGGGCTCGCAGCTGTACACCGTGGGCAGGGATGCGCCGGCCGTGCTGTACAAGGAAGTCGTGCTGACCGGTGACTACATCACCAGCGCCACCGCCGGCCAGGACGAGAACAACCAGCCGGCCGTGTTCATCGACCTGAACTCGGTGGGCGGCCGCAAGATGTCGGCCGCCACCAGCGACCGCGTCGGCAAGCACATGGCCATCGTGCTGATCGAGAAAACCGGCAAGCCGGAAGTGATCTCGGTGGCTACGCTGACCAGCGAGCTCAATGCCCACTTCCGCACCACCGGCGTCGGCACCGCGCAGAACGCGGCCGACCTGGCGCTGATGCTGCGCTCCGGCGCGCTGTCGGCGCCGATGGAAATCGTCGAGGAACGCACCATCGGCCCGCAACTGGGCGCGGAGAATATCGCCAAGGGTTTCTCATCGACCGTGTACGGCTTTGCCGCGATTGCCGTGTTCATGATCGGCTACTACATGTTGTTCGGCTTCTTCAGCGTGCTGGCGCTGGCCTGCAATCTGTTGTTGCTGCTGGCGCTGCTGTCGCGGATGCAGGCGACGCTGACCTTGCCGGGCATCGCCGCGATTGCGCTGGCGCTGGGCATGGCGATCGATGCCAACGTGCTGATTAACGAGCGCATACGCGAGGAGCTGCGCGGCGGCGCCACGCCGCAGCAGGCCATCGCCATCGGCTTCGACCGTGCGTGGGCCACCATCCTCGATTCCAACATCACCACCTTGATCGTCGGCGTGGCGCTGTGGGTGTTCGGTTCGGGGGCGATACGCGGCTTCGCTGTGGTGCACTGCCTGGGTATTCTGACGTCGATGTTCTCGGCGGTGTTCGTTTCGCGCGGCGTGGTTAATCTTTGGTATGGCCGGCGCAAGAAACTGGCGTCGCTGTCTATCGGCACCGTATGGCGTGGCAAGTAGATTGTGGTGGATAATGCGATCACTCACACATCACGGGAGGCTTATATGAAACATGCATTGCTTGGCTGTGCGTTGCTGGTGGCGTTCGCCGCCCATGCAGACGAAGCCGCCATGTGCTCGGCATCGGCCGGCACTTATCGCACCGGTGTGGTCGTCAAGGGACCGAAGTTTGCGCACGGCCAGTTCCGCAAAGGCGTGGAACTGTCGCACACGCATCTGAAGATGAAGGCCGACCAGGATGGCAAGGAATACGATGTCGCTATCGACAATGTATTCGCCAGCGGCTTCGAGCCGAACCAGCGCACCGTGCCGACGTCGTTGAGCGGCATCCGCGTCAACGACAAGGTGGAGGTCTGCGGCCAGTTGTACACGCACGGCGGGGTAGGCATTCATTGGGTGCACACCAACTGCGGCAAGAAGCCGAATCCGTCCAAGCCGGACGGCTGGCTGAAGGTGATCGCGGCCGATGGCGCGCCGGGGCAGAATATCGAGAGCAACACACAGTACTGCTCGCTATTCAACTGATTGTTGTCGTGCTTGCTATACTGTTGCCTGTGGAATAGAAATCTTCAGGGGAATAGTTTGCAGGTATTGAACAAACGATGGAAGCGATGGGGTGCGGGCTTGGCCGGCGCCGTGGGCGTGTATGCGCTGGCGGGTGCCTGGGTGTTGCCGCAGCTGATAAAAAGCCAGCTTCCAAAGTTTGTCGAGACCGAGCTGGAGCGCAAGGCTAGCATCGGCGAAGTCAGTTTCAATCCCTTCACCTTGCGCTTGGCGGTGCAGCAGTTCCAGCTGACCGAGGCGAATGGTGCGCCGCTGTTTGGCGTCGGCGCGCTGGAGGTGGAGATGCAGTGGCGCTCGCTGCTGCGTCGCGCCTGGAGCTTTGCCGATATCCGCATCGTGGCGCCATCGGTGCAGCTGGCGATTGCGGCGGATGGCAAGTTCAATATCGCGGAGTTCGTGGCGACGCTGAACAAGCGCAAGCATGATGACAGCGATAGCGGCATGCCGCGCCTGGTCATTGAGCATTTCGCGCTGGAGCAGGGCAAGGTCGATATGCATGACCGTCATGCCGGCTACAACGATACCTATGCGCCGATCGCGTTCACGCTGAACAACCTGAGCACGCTGCCCGACGAAAATGGCGACTACACGCTGAGCGCCGATGCGGGGCTGGGCGGCAAGTTGCGCTGGAAGGGTACGTCGGCGCTCAATCCTATCGCGGGCAGCGGCTTGCTGACGCTGGAGAATGTGGCCTTGCCGGGCATGGCGGCTTATCTAAAGTCGTTTGCGCGGGTGGCCGTGGTGGATGGCCGCTTGTCGGCCAAGCTGCCTTACAAATTCGCTTACAAGGATGGGCAGCTGGATGCTGGCCTGTCAGGAGCTGGCCTGGCGCTGAACGATCTCGCGGTCAAGCGTGATGGTGCGGCGGAGGCCTTCGTCAAGCTGAAGCTGTTCGATGTCAGCGATGTCGGCGTGGACTTGCTCAAGCGGACGGTGAACGTGGGCGGCCTGCATGTCAGCGGCGGTGCACTGGCGGTGCGTCGCGATGCCAAGGGTGAGCTTGACCTGGCTGGCTTGATGGTGCCTGCTGCGCCGGCCGCAGCGTCGGCTCCGGCCCCGGCGCCTGTCGCTGCACCTGCCGCGAAACCGGCTCCGGCCGGCAACTGGAAAGTCCACCTCAAACAACTCGCGTTCGACGAAATCGCTGTGGCTGCGGTCGACGAAACCGTCAGCCCCGCGCTGAAGTTCAATGCGGACAAACTGAAACTGCGCCTGCAACTGCAAGCCGAACCCGCTGCCGATGGCCTCAAGCTCAACATCGCCGACGCCGCCTTCTCGCTGGACAATCTGGTCCTGAGCAGCGGCGCGTTGACGCCGTTGAAGCTGGTGCAACTGGGCTTCGATGGCGGCGAGATCGATCTGGCTGCGCATAGCGCCAAGCTGGGCCGCCTGTACGCGGACGGCGGCCAGCTGGACCTGTCTCGCGACAAACAAGGCAAATTCCTGTTCCTGAGTACCTTCCCGAAATCGGGCAGTGGCAGCGCCGCGCAACCGGCCGCGAAAGACGCGCCAGCCGCCGCGCCGTGGACGGCCAACGTCAAGACAGTGGAGTTCAACAAATTCGGCGCCCGCTACGACGACGCCAGCACCGGCATCAAAGTCAACCTGCAAGACTTCAACCTCAAGCTGGCCGACGCCAACACCGACCTGAAGAAACCGCTGGCTTTCGACGGCAGCGTCGGCATGCGTGAAGGTGGACAGCTGGTCGCCAAGGGCAAGGTAGTGCCTGCCACTGGCGCCGTCGAGACCGACCTCAAGTTGACCAAGCTGGCGATCGCGCCGGTGCAGCCTTTGCTGTCCAAGCACGTCAAGCTGAAGATCGCCGACGGCAGCATTTCCGGCCAGGGACATTTGCATACCGGCGCCGGCGGCAAAGCCGATCCATCGCTGCGCTACGACGGTTCACTGGAAGTGGCCGAGCTGACGCTGAACGAAGAAGACAACGGCCGCTTCGCCCACTGGAAAACGGTGCGTGCCGACAAGCTGGCCTTCAGCCTGTCCCCGGATCTGCTGGACGTGGCCGAACTGCGCGTGGTCCAGCCGGACGCGGCCCTCATCATTGAAAACGACCGCAGCTTCAACGCCCAGCGCCTGCTGGTGCAGCAGCCTGCCGATGCTGCACCCGCAGCCAAACCAGCCGCAGCGCCAGCAACGGCGACCGAACCGTTCCCCGTGCGCGTGCGCCGCGTGCGTGTCGAGAATGCCAAGCTGGCCTTCACCGACCTCAGTCTGCGTCCGCAGTTCAGCGCCAAAATTTACGAGCTGGGCGGCGTGATTACAGGCCTGTCGTCGCGTCGCGACGCCAGCAGCCAGATCGAACTGGATGGCCGCGTCGACGACTTCGGCCTGGCGCGCATACGCGGCAAGCTCAACCCCTTCGTCCCGGCCGACAACACCGACGTCAACGTCGTGTTCAAGAACGTCGATATGGTCTCGGCCTCGCCGTACAGCATGAAGTTCGCCGGCTACAAGATCGCCGAAGGCAAGATCTCGCTGGACCTGGAGTACAAGGTGCGCCAGGGCCAGCTGGAAGGCAACAACCACATCGTGCTCGACAAGCTGACCCTTGGCGAACGCATCGACAGCCCGGACGCGCTCAAGCTGCCGCTGGAACTGGCGCTGGCAATCCTGAAGGACAGCGACGGCCGCATCGACCTCGGCGTCCCGGTCTCCGGCAATATGAACGATCCGCAGTTCAGCTACGGCAGCGTGGTGTGGAAGGCCATCGGCAACATCATGACCAAGATCGTCACCTCGCCATTCCGCGCCTTGGGCAGTCTGTTCGGCGTCAGCGGCGACAAGCTGGAGTCCATCGACTTCGATCCGGGCAGCGATGTCGTGCTGCCGCCGGAGCGCGAGAAATTGAAACAGGTGGCGCAGATCCTGGCGAAGAAGGCGCAGCTGAAACTGTCGGTGCCCGGCCAGTACAGCGTCGAGTCCGACGGCGCGGCCCTGCGCGCGCAAGCGCTGCGCCGCGTGGTGCTGGCGCGTGCCGACATCAAGCTGGCCGCCGGCGAGCAACCGGGACCGCTCGACATCGGCCAGCGCAAGGTACGCGGCGCCATGCGCGACCTGTATGCAGAACGCTTCGGCGCGGCCGAGCTGGACAAGCAGAAGAAGGCCGCCGAGTCCGCCGCTCCAGCCGCCGCCGACGCCAACGCCGCCGCGCAAAAGAAGCTGCCTATGCTGCAGCGTCTGGGCAAGATGGTGCAGGGCGAGCCGCAGGTTGCGGACGCCAGCGACTTCTACGCCAAGCTGCAGGAACGCCTTGAGAAAAACCAGCCGTTGCCGGCGGACGCCTTGCCGCAACTGGGCGCCAAGCGAGCCGCCGCCATTCTCGCCGCCTTGAAAGATGACGGCGTAGACCCTGCGTCCGCGCGTGTCGCCGCAGCGGAAACTGTGGACGCCAGCGCCGGCAAGCCGATTGCGTTGAAGCTCGGTCTGTCGGCCAAATAAGATGACGGACGATAAAAAACACGGCAGCGCACTGCTGGCCGGGCTGGCGCTGCTGACCAGCCAGCTGTCGATCAACGTCGGCGCGGCCGTGGCCAAACACCTGTTCCCGCTGATCGGCGTGGAAGGCGTGACGGCTTACCGCGTCGGCATTTCGGCGGTGCTGATGATGCTGGTGTTCCGCCCATGGCGCACGCCGCTGACCTGGAAGCAGGGCTGCAACGTGGCGATCTACGGCAGCGTGATCGGCTTGATGAACCTGCTGATCTACCGCTCCTTCAGCCTGATCCCGCTGGGCATCGCGGTGGCGATCGAAGTGGCCGGGCCGTTGACGGTGGCGGTGCTGTCGTCGCGCCGCCCGCGCGATTTCGCCGCCGTCTGCCTGGCCGTGGTGGGCTTGTATTTCCTGTTGCCGATCCACGGCGAAGTCGGCCAGCTCGACCCGGTCGGCGTCATGTACGCGGCCGGCGCGGCGGTGTGCTGGGCTTTGTACATCGTGTTCGGCAAGCGCGTGTCGGCGATGCATGGCGGGCAGTCGGTGGCGTGGGGCATGCTGGCGGCGTCGATGTTCATCGTGCCGATCGGCGCGTGGTACGCGGGCGCGACCTTGCTGACGCCGACCTATCTGCTGATCGGCCTGGTGATTGCGGTGATGTCCAGCGCCTTGCCGTACACGCTGGAGATGGTGTCGATGCGCACGCTGTCGTCGCGTACCTTCAGCATGTTCAGCAGCGGCGCCCCGGCGCTCAGCGCGCTGGCCGGCATGGTGGTGCTGGGCGAACACCTGACGCTGACGCAATGGCTGGCGATCAGCAGCATCGTGCTGGCCTCGGCGCTGACGTCGCTGCGCTGAGGCGTGTTGCGTTTCTGACTAGTTCGTGGCAGCATAGCCGCTCATCGATGGAGACCACTATGCAAACCGCCCCAGCACAACAACCTATCGCCGCCGCAGCGGTCTCGCTGATCGCCTGGATTTTCTGCGTCGCCGCCTTCCTGCCGCCGCTGAACAAATACACGCTGAACTCGGTGCCGCTGATGATCATGGCCGGTGTCGGCATCGCGGTCAGCCTGATCGTGCACCTGATCTTCATCGGCATGTCGGCGCAGCGCCTCGGCCGTTCGCCTGCGCTGTGGGTGGTCGTTTGCCTGTGCCTGTTCCCGATCGCGTCCATCGTCGGCCTGATCCTGTTCGAGTGGTTCAGCGAACAGGAGAAACAAGCCGGCGCTTAAAAAGGCTATTGCAAAAAGCCGAAACCTTGGGCTAGTATGGATGCCGATGCAACATTGCATCGACGTCGCTCGGACGGTTCCGGGCGCTTACGTGAGACATCCATGACTGACACCCAAACTCCGCGCAGCTTTTCGCGCATTGATCGCCTGCCTCCCTACGTTTTCAATGTCACCGCCGAGCTCAAGCTGGCGGCCCGCCGTCGCGGCGAAGACATCATCGATATGTCGATGGGCAATCCTGACGGCGCCACGCCATCCCACATCGTCGAAAAGCTGGTCGATACCGTGCAGCGTCCCGACACGCATGGCTACTCGGCATCCAAAGGCATCCCGCGTCTGCGGCGGGCGATCACCAAGTGGTACAAGAACCGCTACGAAGTCGAGTTCGATCCCGACTCGGAAGCCATCGTCACCATCGGTTCCAAGGAAGGCCTGGCGCACCTGATGCTGGCCACGCTGGACCAGGGCGACACGGTGCTGGTGCCCAATCCCAGCTATCCGATCCACATCTGGGGCGCGGTGATCGCCGGCGCCAATATCCGTTCGGTGCGCATGACGCCCGGCGTCGATTTCTTCGACGAGCTGGAGCGCGCGGTGCGCGAGAGCTATCCGAAACCGAAGATGATGATACTGGGCTTCCCGTCCAATCCGACCGCGCAGTGCGTGGAGCTGGAATTCTTCGAACGCGTGGTGGCGCTGGCCAAGCAGCACAACATCCTGGTGGTGCACGACCTGGCCTACGCCGACATCACCTTCGACGGCTGGAAAGCGCCGTCCATCATGCAGGTGCCGGGCGCGCGCGAGGTGGCGGTGGAATTCTTCACCATGTCGAAGAGCTACAACATGGCGGGCTGGCGCATCGGCTTCATGGTCGGCAACAAGGAGCTGGTGGCGGCGCTGGCGCGCATCAAGAGCTACCACGACTACGGCAGCTTCACGCCGGTGCAGGTGGCGGCGATCGCCGCGCTGGAAGGCGACCAGAGCTGCGTGAGCGAGATCTGCGCCATGTACCAGAGCCGCCGCGACGTGCTGCACAAAGGCTTGTGCGAAGCGGGCTGGCCGGTGGACAAGCCCAAGGCTTCGATGTACATCTGGGCGCGCATCCCCGAGCCGTATCGTCATCTCGGTTCGCTGGAGTTTTCCAAGCTGCTGCTGTCCGAGGCCAAGGTGTGCGTGTCGCCCGGCATCGGCTTCGGCGACTACGGCGATGAGTACGTGCGCTTCGCGCTGATCGAGAACGAAGCCCGCATCCGCCAGGGACTCCGCGGCATCAAGGCCATGTTGCGCAAAGCCGAATAAATCTGCGTGGACTTTACGCCGCATCAAGCGCCTTGCTTGATGCGGCGGCTACTGTGTTCCTGATATCCCTCAGGAGCGTCCATCATGTCTTCCTCGCCCGTCAGCGACAGCACGCGTCGGTTGCTCGACGCCGTCAGGAAACTCGAACTCACCTTGCAATCCGCCGGCCTGCCACGCGTGCTGGCGCGGCTGCCCGTGTGCTGGCTGTGCTGGCATTACTGCCGCACGCTGGACCAGAAGATCGTCCGCATCAAACGCATCTCCGGCAAGTTCGACCAGTGGCTGCCGGCGATCCGTTCGTACGCGAAGGAGGGGCCGGCGCAGACTGAGCTGATCGACGTTGACTTCAGCATGCGCGGCGATATCGAGGCCACCAAGAACACCATGTGGGAATTGCGCAGCTACTGCATCGATGTCGGCCGCATGTTCGAGCAGCTGGGCTACCAGTCGGCTGGCCTGCGCCGGCGGCAGGCGCAGTTCCTGCAGATCCTGGAAACCTCCTGCGTCTCGGCCAGCACCATGCAGGCGGCGCTTGCCGAACATGACAACGCGGTGCTGGACTTGCTGCGCATGCGCCAGATGGAACAGCGCGCGGCCGACGGTGGAACCCCCGCCGCTTAAAACCCTTCCAGCACCAGCTTGCCTTTGGCGCGGTTGCTTTCGATGAGGGCGTGCGCGCGCTTCAGGTTGGCCGCGTTGATCTTGCCGTAGCGTTCGGCCAGCGTGGTCTTGATGACGCCGGTGTCCACCAGCGTCGCCACATCGTTCAGCAGCTGATGCTGCTTCTGCATGTCCGCCGTCTCGAACATCGAGCGGGTGAACATGAACTCCCAATGCAGCGACACGCTCTTGCGCTTGAGCAGGCGCACGTCGATGGCGGCCGGGTCGTCGATCAGCGCCACCTTGCCTTGCGGCGCGACCAGTTCGGCGATGGCGTTCCAGTGCTGGTCGGTCTGGTTCAGGCTGGCGACGTGGCTGACCGGCGGCAGGCCGAGACGGGTGATCTCTTCGTTCAGCGGCTTGCTGTGGTCGATGACGTGGTGCGCGCCCAGTTGCTTGACCCAGGCTGCCGTGTCGTCACGCGAGGCGGTGCCGATCACGGTCAGCCCGGTCAACTGGCGCGCCAGCTGCACGAGGATGGAGCCGACGCCGCCAGCCGCGCCGATCACCAGCAGCGACTGTCCATGCGTGGCGGCCTTGTCGCGGCTCACACCCAGGCGTTCGAACAGCAGTTCCCACGCGGTGATGGCGGTCAGCGGCAGCGCGGCGGCCTGGGCGAAATCCAGCTTGGCCGGCTTGTGGCCGACGATGCGCTCGTCCACCAGGTGCAGCTCGCTGTTGGTGCCCGGGCGCATCAGCGCGCCGGCGTACCAGACTTCATCGCCCGGCTTGAACAGCGTGACATCCGGGCCGACGGCCTTGACGATGCCGGCCGCATCCCAGCCGATGACTTTGCTGTCGCCTTCGGCTGGTGCCATGTTGGCGCGGATTTTCACGTCCACCGGATTGACCGAGATGGCCCTGACCTCGACCAGCAGGTCGCGGCCGGTCGCTTGCGGCGCCGGCAGCTCGATATCGATCAGCGCGTCGTCGTGGGTGATGGGGAGGGACTTGCGGTAGGCAACGGCTTTCATGGAATGTTCCGGATAAGTGGCGATGGGCGTATCATCATTTATTTCGTACGGCTGAAAAAGAGGCTGGATAACGAAACACTTTCAAAGGAATGAAGATAGTGCTGCGATTGGATGATTTGACGGTCTTTGTCCGCACCGCCGACCGGGGCAGCCTGTCGGCCGCCGCCCGCGAGCTGGAGATTTCGCCGGCGCTGGCCAGCGCCGCCGTCAAGCGGCTGGAGGGCGAGCTGGGCTTGCGGCTGTTCGCCCGCACCACGCGCTCGCTGCGGCTGACTGAAGTGGGCGAGCACTACCTGGGTAACGCCCGCGAAGCGCTGCGGCTGCTGAAGGAGGGGCATGACGCGCTGATCCAGGGACAGGCCACGCTGGGCGGCACGCTGAAGATTTCGATGCCGTCGGACCTGGGCCGCAATATGATGGTCGGCTGGCTGGACCAGTTCCAGACGCTGTATCCCAAGGTCGGCTTCCAGCTCGGCATCAGCGACCGCGTGTCGGATATGTACCGGCAACCGGTCGACATCGCCATACGCTACGGGCGGCAGGAAGATTCCAGCCTGGTCGCCTTGCCGCTGGCGCCGGACAATCGCCGCGTGCTGGTGGCGTCGCCCGACTACATCCGCCAGCACGGCAAGTTGAAAGCGCTGGACGAACTGCTGCGCCACAACTGCCTGCGCTTCATGGTGGAGGAGGTGATTCACGACCGCTGGAGTTTCTACCGCGACGCCGCCGCCGAGCCGGCGGCGCTGCACGTCAACGGCAACCGCAGCGCCGACGACGCCGACGTGGTGCGGCGCTGGGCGGTGGCGGGACTGGGCATCGCCTACAAATCTCGGCTGGACGTGTCCGACGATATCCGCAGCGGGCGCCTGCGTATCCTGTTGCCTGACATACTGGGCGAACCGGCGCCGTTGAATATGCTGTGCATGCACCGGGCGCAGATCACGCCGACAGTACTGCAACTGCGCGACTTCCTGCGCGCACAATGCGAGCAGGCCCACGCTTAGAGATTGATTAAAACGCCAGGCCGCCGTTTGCGGTCGGGGCAAATGCGCTTACCATAGCCACAATATTTTCCAGGAGATACTCCGATGACCGAAACCCAGCGCGACATCCTCAGTGCCGGCTTTTCCCTGACCTTGATCGCGCTGGCGGCGTTCGTCATGCATCGCTTTTTCCTGCCGCTGATCTGGGCCGGCATCCTGTGCGTGGCGACGTGGCCGCTGTACCAGCGCATACGGGCGCGCTTCGGCCGTCACGATGTACTGGCCGCCGCCGTGCTGACGCTGATCTGCGCCGCCGTCTTCATCGTGCCGGTATCGCTGGGCGTGGCGCAGGCCGCCAGGCAGGCGCCGGAACTGGCCAACTACATCGTCACCGCCAACACCGACGGCATCCCCGTGCCGGCCTTTGTCCAGCATCTGCCGATGGTTGGCGAGTGGATCAGCGACTGGTGGCAAGCCACGCTGAGCCAGCCGCACGGCTTGTCGCACCTGCTGTCCGAACGCGAAATCAACGGCCTGCACTCGGCCAGCGACATGATCAAGGTGGCAGGCGTGGGCTTTATGCACCGGCTGGTCGATTTCGGCCTGGCCTTCCTGTGCCTGTTCTTCTTCTACAAGGACGGCGAGGCGCTGAACCGGCAGATAGCCGCCATCGGCAGCCACTGCCTCAGCGAACAGCGCTGGGCGCGCTACGCGGAAAAAATCCCCACGGCGATACGCGCCACCGTCAACGGCCTGGTGCTGGTCGGTCTGGCGGAGGGCGTGTTGATCGGCATCGGTTACGCGTTCGCAGGCCTGCCGTCCCCCGCTCTGTGGGCGGCGGTGACGGGCATCCTGGCGATCATTCCATTCGGTGCGCCGCTGGCGTTTGTCAGCGCGGCGGCGGTGCTGGTGTTCAACGGCGCTGTACCGGCCGCCATCGCAGTGGCGGTGTGGGGTACGATCGTGCTGTTCGTGGCGGACCACTTCGTACGGCCCGGCATGATCGGCAACGCCACGCGCTTGCCGTTCCTGGCCGTACTGTTCGGCATCCTGGGCGGGGTCGAGACCCTGGGCCTGGTCGGACTGTTTATTGGTCCGGTCGTGATGGTGTTGTTTGTGACGCTGTGGTACGAGGCGAATCTGTTTGATGACGGTTCGCCAGTTGCCAAACCCAGGTGAGGAGCGCGAGCGAGGCCGCGGCGTCGGCCGGCCTGTCTTGCGACTGGATCGGGCAACTGGCACCGGCAACCATTAGTGCGCCTTCGACAGGATCAACAACCAGCGGCGGAACATCAGCACTTCCAGATGGCCTGCCTGGACGCCGGTGTCGCATTCCATGATGGGGTTGACCGCGTAGTAGCGCTTGCGGAAGTCACGGCAGACCAGCAACTCACGTTTGCCCATGCGAACCAGGAAAGAGGTAGGCATATATTCCAGACCGAAGCGGGAACCAAAGCTGCTGTGCAGTGTAGTCATGACGTTTCCTTTTGGAGGAGTAGTGTTTATCGAGGAGTTCAGAATAGCATAAGTACTGTATGAATAAACAGGTACTGTGTAAATAAACAGTAAATTCGCTATTTCGTGGTTTTTACGCTAACTTGATCGGCCATCGGCCTTGGAGCACCAAATTTTCAACAAATTCGTCCGTTTCATCGAAGCAAGACTCTCCCCCAGCGGCGAATTCGGCCTGCACCTGACCGTCGGACTGGCGCTGCTGCTGGTCTCGGGCGCGATCTTCGGCGACCTGGCCGAGGATGTGATGGGCAAGGAAGAAATCACGGTGCTGGACCTGCAGGTGGCGCACTGGTTCCATGCCCACGCCTTCGAACCGCTGACCAGCTTCATGCTGGGCGTGTCGCTAGTCCATACGGGCTATGGCATGGCGGTGCTGGTGGCGGCGCTGGGCTGGTACTTCTGGCGCGTAAAGGCGCGCTACTGGCTGCTGGCGCTGCTGGTGGCGGTGCCTACCGGGGCGCTGTTGAACGTGGCGCTGAAATACTACTTCCAGCGCGCCCGGCCGGCATTCGACGAACCGCTGGTGACGCTGATGACCTACAGCTTCCCCAGCGGCCATACCTCGGCCGCGACGGTGTTCTACGGACTGCTGGCGAGCTATCTTGTGATCGCCCGGCCTCACTGGCATGTGCGTTTGGGTACAGCCGCCGGCTGCAGCTTGATGGTATTGTTGGTGGCATTGAGCCGCGTCTATCTCGGCGCCCACTACCTGAGCGACGTGCTGGCGGCGATGGCCGAGAGCGTGGCGTGGCTGGCGGTCTGCATCACGGCGATCTCGACGCTGCGCAGGCGCCGCGAAGGCAGAACGGTATAAACTATTTTCAGGAGAACGCGCTGGACAGCATCATCGTTATCGTCAACGCCGGGGCCGGGCTGGGTTATTGCGGCGGCTGGGTCGCCGCGCTGGAAGAGAAGTTCCGCAGCCACGGCGTCGAGGCCGACATCACGCTGGCCAAGAGCGGCGCCGAGATGATCGCGCGCGCCGAGCAGGCGCTGGCCGCTGGCGCGCCCGTCGTGGTGGCGGGCGGCGGCGACGGCACCATCAACGCGGTGGCCTCGGTGCTGATCGGCAGCGACACGCGGCTGGGCGTGCTGCCGCTGGGCACGCTGAATCATTTCGCCAAGGATTTGAAGATACCGCTGGACCTGGACCAGGCCGTCGCCAATGTGGTGCAGGGCAGGGTGTGCCAGGTGGACGTGGGCGAGGTGAACGGCCGCATCTTCCTCAACAACTCCGGCCTGGGCATTTATCCCGACATCGTGCGCGACCGCGAACAGCAGCAGCGCCACCTGGGGCGCGGCAAGTGGCCGGCGTTCGGGCGCGCGCTGTTCGCGGCCTTGCGGCGCTTTCCGTTCATGAGCGTGCGGCTCAAGATCAACGGTGAAGACCATCTGCGGCGCACGCCCTTCGTCTTCATCGGCAACAACGAATACCTGCAGGGCCTGACGCTGGGCGCGCGCGAGCGCATTGACAGCGGCAAGCTGTGCCTGTACGTGGCGCAGAAGCCGACCCGCCTCGGCCTGCTGCGCTACGGCTTGCATGCGCTGTTCGGCAAGCTGGGGCAGGCGCGCGATTTCGACGTGTTGTCGGCGCCGGAACTGGTGATCGAAACCCGCCATCATCATATGCGCGTCGCCACCGACGGCGAGGTCACGCTGATGAAGCCGCCGCTGTGCTACCGCTCGCGGGCGGCGGCCTTGAGCGTCATCGTTCCGGCCTAGGAGGGCCTTATGCGCACCATCGTTCATTTATCCGATCTGCATTTCGGCCGCGTCGACCAGAACTTGCTGCGGCCGTTGCAGGAACTGGTCGCCAGGCTGGCGCCGGATGTGGTGGTGGTGTCCGGCGACCTGACGCAGCGCGCCAGGACCGAGGAGTTCAAGGCGGCGCGGGCTTTTCTCGACACCTTGCCGGGGCCGCAGATCGTGGTGCCGGGCAATCACGACATCCCGCTGTACAACGTCGCCAGCCGTTTCCTGGCGCCGCTGCGCAAGTACACGCGCTACGTCACGCTGGACTTGACGCCGGAATATGTGGACGAGGAAATCGCCGTGCTGGGCATTAACACGGCGCGTTCGCTGACGTTCAAGGATGGCCGCATCAACCGCGAGCAGATCGAGCAGATCCGCCGCCGCATGGGCGCGGTCGATCCGCATCTGACGCGCATCATCGTCACCCATCATCCCTTCGATTTGCCGGAATCGTTCGACAAGGACGATCTGGTGGACCGCGCGCCGCTGGCGATGCGGGCGTTTGCCGAATGCGGTGTCGATCTGCTGCTGGCGGGGCATATGCATGTCAGCCACGCGCACAACACGGCCGAGCGCTACGAGATCAGCGGCTACGCGGCGCTGATGGTGCAGGCCGGCACAGCCACGTCCACGCGCGGGCGGGGCGAGTCGAATTCCTTCAACGTGATCCGGGTCGAGCATGACCAGGTGGAAGTCCAGCGCTACAGCTGGGTGGACGGCACGGGCAGCTTCGAGCTGGCCCACACCGAACGCTTCCAGCGCAGCGGCGACACGTGGTCGCTGACCGCCGCGGCGTGAAAACCATGGGGGTCAAGTCTGACATTTGGACATGAGCTCAACTGTAGCGGCTTGCTACAGTTGAGCTCATGTCCAAATGTCAGACTTGACCCCCGATTTTTAGAGCCAGTAGTTCATGAAGCGGGCGGCGAATTCGCGCAGGCGGTCGGCCCACGGGCGGTGGCGCCACGCTTCCGGCGTGATCCGCACCGAGTCGCGCAAGTCCTCCTGAAAGGCCTTCTCCATCTCGGTGCCGAACACCTCGCCCATCACCACCACGTTCAGCTCGCTGTTGTGCAGGAAGCTGCGGGTGTCGATATTGGTCGATCCCACGGTCGACCAGTTGCCGTCGATGACGGCGGTCTTGGCATGCAGCACCGCCAGCTTCAACTGGTGGATCTGCACGCCGCTGTCCAGCAGATCGTCGTAGAAGGCGTGGCCGGCGTAGAACACCAGCCCGCTGTCCGATACGCCCGGCAGCACGATTTTCACGTCCACGCCGCGCCGCGCGGCGGCCATCAGCGCGTCCACCGTCTGCCGGTCCGGCACGAAGTAGGCGGAGGTGATGTGGATGCTCTTCTTCGCCTCCTGGATCGCCAGGTTGTAGGCCTTGTAGATTTCGAACTTGCCGCCGGGCTCGCTGCCCAGCACGCGCACCACCTTGTCGCCGGCGATCACCGGCTTGGGGAAGTAGTCGGCGGCCGGCAGGTCGTCCTTGTCCTGCGTCGCCCACTGGCGCACGAACAGCCACTGGAACGCCTGCACCGCCGGCCCTTCGATCTTGATGTGGGTGTCGCGCCAGCCCACCTGCGACTTGTCGGTGGGGCGCGAGGCGGAGCGGAACAAGGAACTCTTGGCGTAGGTGGCGCTGATGTTGATGCCGCCGGTGAAGGCGATCGCGCCGTCGACGATCAGCACCTTGCGGTGGTCGCGGCTGTTGAGCTTCCAGCTTTCGCCGCTCAGCTTGGCCGGATTGACGGGGTTGAATTCCACCAGCCGGATGCCGGCCTTGCGCATGCGCTCGAAGAACGCCGCCGGCACGCCGATGGTGCCGACGCTGTCGTACAGGATGTTGACCGTCACGCCTTGCTGCTGCTTCTCGATCAGCGCATCGGCGAACTTCAGGCCCAGCTCGTCCTGGTCGAAGATATAGGTTTCCAGATTGATGCTGCTGCGCGCGCCGTTGATGGCCTTGAGCATCTCGGCCATGGTCTGCGGGCCGTCGAACAGCAACGTGCACTTGTTGCCGGCGATTAGGGGCACGCCGGTGGCCGCTTCCTCCAGCGCGGCCTGGGCCTGCAAGTCCAGCGATCCCTTCGGCCAGCGCTTGGCCAGCAGCGTGCGCGTGCGCGCCTCGCCGATGACGCCGTTGGCGCCCTGGACGCTGGGCGTGGCGGCGGGGTCGAGCTTGTCGCTCATCGCCGTCACGTTGGGCAGCGATGCACATGCGCCCAGCAAGCCCCAGCACATCAAGGCGGGAGGCAGCAAGTAACGCATGTGGACAGTTTTCATTTGTGCGCCTTTTCGGGAGACTTCGATTCATCGGCCAGCGCCTGGGGCGCCGCCTCTTCCGCGGCAGAGCCGAAGAAGAATGACACCGGCCCCTGACGGAACCTGCGCCCCAGCGCCTTGAGCAACTGCCAGCCGTGCTTGAAATGTACCTGGCGCGACCGCAGCGCCACCCACAGCGCCAGCCCGAAGCTGACCAGCAGGTTGACCGTGCCGATCAGCAGGAAGCCGGCCACCGAGGTCGCCACCAGTTGCCAAGTGACATTGTGATCGAGTCCGACCATCGCTGTCGCAAAGTTGGCGGACGAGAAAGTGACGTGGCGGATGTCCAGCGGCATGCCCAGCAGGAAGCCCAGCAGCGGCATCACGCCGAGCAGGATGCCGAAGAAGAAATTCCCCATCAGCCCGCCCAGATTGTTTTCCATGTACACGCCCAGCCGGTTCAGGCGTTCCTGCCCCAGCAGCCAGCGCAGGCCGCGCAGTTGCGCGATGCGCTGCGCCCAGCGCGTGTACAGCGCCTTGTTGTCGTAGTAGCCGGAAATCAGGCCGGCGACGAACAGGCAGACGCCGGCGATGGCGGCGTAAATCAGCGTCGGCGCGTGGAAGGGATCGATGTCGTGCAGCAGGTGCATGGCCTTGTCCGGCGACACCAAGTGGTGGCCGGTGACCAGCGGCCAGGCCATGGCGATCAGCCATGCGGTCGGGATGGCGGTGGCCAGGTTGCCCAGCACCGCCATGTTTTGCGTGCGTATCACCTTGTTGCACAGCTCGGCCATGCTGTCGATGTCGATGTTGCGCCCGTCCTTGCTGTGCAGGCCGGCGGCGATGCGCGAGGCCGTCATCGCCGGCTGCTTGGTGGCGACGGTGAAGTGCAGCAGGTGGATGAACATGAAGCCCAGCGAATAGTTCATGCTGAACAGGAAGGCTTCGACCAGCGGCGCGGCGCGCAGGTAGGACATCAATATCTTGAACAGCGCCATGAAGCCGATCACCAGGCCGGCGCCGGCCGAGGACACGAACATGCCGCCCAGTTCCTTGCGGTGGTCGGCCACGTAATGCTCGCCGGTGTGGCTGGCGTTCTCGGTGACGTTGCGCGCCAACAGGTCGATATTGTCGCGCATCAGGTCGCGCACCATGTACTTGTTGTTGTGCGCCTCGATCAGTTCCAGCGCCAGGCCGATGGCGGCCCCGCGGCGCGGGCTGGGCGGGCCTTCCTGCTGGTGCGGCGCGTGGCCGGCGTCCATCGGCTGGATCTCGGCCGGCGCGGCCTGCAACTCGCCGCTGACATCGACCAGGAACAGCAGCTTGCGCAGCCGGTCTATGCTTTGCGTTAGCGTCACCAGCAGATAGGTCAGGGCGATGCTGGTGCCCTGGCTCAGCGCCTTCTTGCGGATCTTGGCGACCACGGCGTCGCACTGGTCCAGCATCACCAGCAGGTGGCGCGCGTCTTCCGGCGCGGCCTGTTCGCCGCCCAGCATGCGCTGGTAGTGGTCGAGATAGGCGTTGACCTCGAAGTTCTGCACCATGAAGGGCGACTCGTAGGTTTCCATCTCGGTGTGGAAATTGGTCAGCGTCGGTTCCAGGCCGATGGCGCACACGCGGTAGGACAGCGTGCGTATCGCTTCCAGCAGACCGGGCAGCATCAGGTTGGGCGCGGCGGGCGCGTCGTTGACCACGTCGAGCAGGGCCAGCCAGTCGGCGGCCGGCACGGCGGCGATCCACAGGTAATCGGTGCGGCGGTAGACCACGCGGTCGAGCGCGTCGCTCAGGTAATCGTCGCCCAGCGCGGGCGGCAGGATGCGGTAGGCGATGCGCCGCTTGAGTTCGGTGAAGAAGCCGTCGTTCGACAGCACGCCGATCTCGGTGTACAGGCTGGCGTGGCGGCGGCTGGAGAGCAGCTTGCGGGCGTAGTGGTGCAGGGCCAGCGCGTGGGCGGGATTGCCGCGCAGGAGCTGGCACAGGGTACGCACATTGGCCGTGGCGCGGGCGCCGTCGGTGGCGCGCGCGGGACGCAGGGTATCGAACAGCTCGACCATCAGGCCGATGTCATTGCTGTCTGCGTCTATGCGTTCGAGGATATCTAGCATGCATAAGGCGGGCGGACCGCGTAGGACAAAAACGCAGTATAGACGTATAAGTCTGCCAAGTATGTACGCTGGCGTACATAGTCTATCCGCTGGGAAACTTATTGATGGCCGAAGCAAGACGCCGGGAGCGTGGTCGTCCGCACAGAAACGCGGCGGCGGCCGTCGTACCATGGGCCTATCACTGATTCGACTCTCGCCTGCCATGAAACCGATCTTGTTCGCGTTGCCCCTGATCCTGCCGCTGGCCGCCAGCGCGCAGCAAGTCTATGGCCTGCTCGATGCGGGCGTGGTGGCCGAGCGCGGCTGCCCGCAGGGCGGCTGCGCCCGCACCCGCGTCGACAGCGGCATCGCTTCCGGCTCGCGGCTGGGCGTGCGCGGGCGCGAAGACCTGGGCGGCGGCACGGCGGCGGTCTACACGCTGGAGGCGGGCGTGCTCAACGATACCGGCGGCTCCGACCAGAACGGCAAGCTGTTCGGCCGCCAGGCCTATGTCGGGCTGGACGGGCCGCTGGGCGCCGTCACGCTGGGCCGGCAGTACAACCTGGTCTACGAAACGCTGACCGACGTGGCCGATCCCTTCCACGGCGGCATGGCCGGCAGCGCCGCCAACCTGGTCGGCTACACCGTCAAGCGCTACGACAACACCATCAAGTACCAGTCGCCGCGCAGCAAGGGCGGCTGGACCGGCGCGGCGATCTACAGCTTCGGCGAATCGCCGTACAACAGCAAGGTCAACCGGGCTTACGGCGCCACCATCGGCTATGCCCACGGCGCGGCCACGCTGCGCATCACCCACCAGCGCAAGGACAATCTGCTGGACGCCACCGGCACCACGCCGGCGGTCGACCAGTCGGCCCGCAACACGCTGGTGGCGGCGAATATCGACTTCGGCCGCTTCGTCGGCTATGCCGCCTACGGCCACAGCAGGGGCGACGGCAGCTCGCCGTGGGACATGTCCAACCCCTACGGCGCGGTGGCGCAGAGCACGCCGTCCAACAACAGCCGCGACGTGCTGGTCGGCGTCGCCGTGCCGAGGGGCGCCACCACCTGGCTGGCTTCCTACATCCGCAAGGATGACCGCAGCGGCGCCAACCGCGACGCCAGCCAGATCGCCGTCGGCGTCAGCTATGCGCTGTCCAAGCGCAGCGATGTGTATGCGGCCTATGCCCGCATCCAGAACCGCAACGGCGCCGGCTACACGGTCGGCAACGCCAGCAGCGCCGGACACGGCGACCAGGCCATCCACGTCGGGCTGCGCCACGCTTTCTGATCCGTGCTAAATTGCTCGTTTTAGCACTCACCAGGAACGAGCATGTATCTGACTTTCTTCAACGGCAGCTGGTCTGAAGGTAACACCCCCTTGTTTGGCGCGATGGACCACAGTGTGTGGCTGGGTTCGTCCGTATTCGACGGCGCGCGCTCGCTGCGCGGCCATATGCCGGACCTGCGCCTGCACCTGCAGCGCGTCATCACCTCGTCGGAGCGCCTCGGCCTGGTGTGCCCGCTGAGCGTCGATGAGATGGAAAAGCTGGTGCGGGAAGGCGTGGCCAAGTTCCCGGCCGATGCCGAGCTGTACATCCGTCCGCTGGTGTTCGGCACCGACGGCCTGCTGGTGCCGGTGCCGGACAAGAGCGCGTTCGCGCTGACGCTGTTCGATGCGCCTATGCCGGCCTTCACCGGCTTCTCGGCCTGCCTGACGGCGCTGCGCCGCCCGGACCCGTCGATGGCGCCGACCGATGCCAAGGCGTCGGCGCTGTACGCCAACACCAGCAAGGCCATCCGCGAAGCCCAGCAGCGCGGCTATGACAACGCGGTGGTGTGCGACAACGCCGGCAATGTCGCCGAGTTCGCTTCCGCCAATCTGTTCCTGGTCACGCCGGAAGGCAAGGTCGTGACGCCGGTCGCCAATGGCACTTTCCTGTCCGGCATCACCCGCGCGCGCGTGATCGCCTTGCTGGCGAAAGAGGGCATCGTCGTCGAAGAGCGTTCGGTGCGTCCCGAGGAGCTGGAGACGGCGATCGAGATCTTCAACACCGGCAACTACGGCAAGGTCACGCCGTGCATCCGCTATGAAGCGCGCAGCCTGCCGGTGGGCCCGATCGCCACGCTGGCCTTCCAGCGCTACATGGCGTTCTCCGACAGCGAGTAATCACTGGGGCTTGGCCGGGCAGCTGGCGCTCAGCCAGCGTCCGGTCGATTCCACCTGCACGTTCTGCGGCTTGCCGCCCGCTTCGCTGCTGACGTTCATGTTCATCACATAGCTGCTGTCGCCGTTGAAGCGCAGCGTGCCGGTGCCGCTGGAGGCCGGCTCGGTGCAGCTGAACGAGATGTTCATGCCGCCCGCCACCGGATCGCTGTTCGACGTGCATTTGCCTTTCTGATTCATTGGCAATTCCTTTTTCGCCGCCATCTCGGGCGTGACGCAGGCAGTCAGCACGATGCCGCCGTCGCCGCCGGCCTTGGGCATGGAGACGCCGTTCTGCTTCATCATCGCTTCCATCTGCGCGCGCTGCTCGGGCGGCAGATTGGCCAGCTGCTTGAGCGCCATGCTCATCGCCTGGTCGGTCTGGGCGTTGCCGGTCTTGACCTTGTTGGTCAGCTCCCACAGGCCGGGCTTGATGGTCTGGGCGGAGGCTTGCACCGCGGCCAGCATGGCCAGCGACACGATCAGTCGTTTCATGTGAACTCCCATAAAAGAAAAACGGCGCGCCACCGTCAAGTGGAGCGCCGCTTCGGAGGGGCTTGCAGAGTGGGCGCTACACGCCGCGTCCGCTAATCAGGCGCAGCAGCACCATGATGATAGCAACAACCAGCAGGATGTGGATAAATCCGCCGATGGTGTACGAAGTGACCAGGCCCAGCAGCCACAGGATAAGCAAAACTACAGCGATGGTATAGAGCATGACTCTCTCCTCAGGTTGTTATGCGATGTCCACGGTGGTCATCGAAAGCGATTGCGAACGTTTGATTATGTTGTCGTGTTCGTGTATCTGGCTTCCATTATCTGCAATGCCGGCTTGCTTCTCTGTACGCTGCCGTACTTAAATGGAACGCAGTTGGCCGTTGACGATCTTGACCTGGTCGCCCGAGCGCCATTGCGGCTGCGACGACTGGTGCAGCACGCGTTTCTTGCCATTGTCCAGGCGCACGGTGATCTCCCAGCTGTGCGTGGTTTTCATATTGCCTTCGACCTGGTTGCCGGCCACTGCGCCGCCGACCGCACCGGCCACGGTAGCCAGTTGACGGCCATGGCCGCTGCCGACCTGGTTGCCCAGCAGGCCGCCCAGGATGGCGCCGCCGGCCGCGCCGACGCCGCTACCCTGGCCGCGATGTTCGATCGAGCGCACCGACTCCACCACGCCGCAGCTGGTGCAGACGGCCGGGCCTTGTTGGGCGACTTGTTCCTGTTGTTGCTGCTGCGCCGGCGCGGCGTTGTTCGCGTAGCCGGCCGCTTGCGGCGGCAGCGCTTGCTGCTCGGCCGGCGGCACCGACGACAGCTGGCCCGGCATCGGTGCCGCGCCCGGCACGGTGGCGCTGGAGTTCGGCAGCCAGCCCATGATGGCGGCGCTGCCGACGCCGCAGAACAGTACCACCGCGACGGCGGCGATGACCATGATCGGATGCAGCGATTGCTTGGTGGAGGTTGGGGTGTCCATGGTGTGTCCTTTTATTTTGGTTAAAGTAGTGCATTACGCGGCAGATTTTCGCTCAGGACATGTTCTGCTTCCGTGCGTGAGCGTACATACAGCGCAAATCGTTGCCATTAGGCTGATTCCATGCATACCTATCCCTCATCGCAAACCGAAGAAGACAGAACACAGCCCCGGCCTGTGCTGAACCGCCTGCTGGCCAGCCTGCCCGACGAAGAGCAGGGCGAACTGCTGGCCCTGTGCGACACGGTCAGGGTGGAGGTGGGCGAGGTGCTGTACGAGCCGGGCCAGACCATCCGCCACGTCTACTTTCCGGTCGACAGCCTGATCTCGCTGCTGGCGGTGGCCGAAGGCCGCATGACGCTGGAAGTGGGCTCGGTGGGGCAGGAGGGCATGATAGGGGCGTCGGTGGCGCTGGGGCACAGGCAGGCGCAGGTGCGCGCGGTGGTGCAGCGCGCCGGCCGCGCCAGCCGCATCGACGCCGCCGACTTCTGCGCCGAGTTCCGCCGCACCGCATCGCTGCAGCGCCTGCTGTACCGCTACACCGACACCTTGCTGGCGCAGGCGATCCAGATCGCCGTGTGCAGCCGCTTCCACGTGCTGGAGGCGCGCCTGGCGCGCTCGCTGCTGATTACGCGCGACCGTCTGCAATCGGAAAAATTCCACCTGACCCACGAGTTCCTCGCGCACGCGCTGGGCGTGCGGCGGGTCGGCGTGACCAAGGCCGCCAGCGCCTTGCAGCAGCAAAAGCTCATCAGCTACAGCCGGGGCAATATCGAGATCCTCGATTCGGCCGGGCTGGAAGCCGTGTCCTGCCGCTGCTACGAGCTGGTCAAGGACAATGGCGCCATCGGCATGGCCAATGTATTCTTATAAAAAGTATCAATGGTATAAAAAAAGCCCGGCGCGCAGCCGGGCTTTTTTCATGGTGCTGGCGATCAGCGCGGTGGCTTGTTGACCTGGTTGCCGATCACGCCGCCGACGGCTGCGCCGCCGACGGTGCCGATGGCGCTGCCGCCGGTCAGCACGGAGCCGGCCACGGCGCCCACGCCCGCGCCGACGGCGGTGTTACGGTCCTGATTCGACATGCCTGCGCAAGCGCTCAGGCCCAGCGTGGCCGCCACAACGGCTGCGGTCGATACGAGTTGTTTGACGTTCTTCATGGTCTACTCCTTGGCTGATTAAGGCGCGGCAGAGAACGCCTGCACCAATGACTATAGAGTACGCAAGTCCCCGTCGCGTCTCCGTTCGCCAGCACACATAGAGCCCAAGTCAGTTTTGACGCTTGACCGGCGGTTTCGGCGC
The DNA here is from genome assembly GCF_009380215.1 of Rugamonas aquatica. Classification (GTDB taxonomy): domain Bacteria; phylum Pseudomonadota; class Gammaproteobacteria; order Burkholderiales; family Burkholderiaceae_D; genus Rugamonas; species Rugamonas aquatica_B. The sequence continues at coordinate 21,842 of NZ_WHUG01000022.1, read as the reverse complement.
CAGCGTCTTGCCCGGCGGCGGCGCGACCGGCTTGCCGCCTTGCTGTGCCAGCAAGGTTTCACAGCCGGTGGTTTCGCCGGGGCCGGCGTTAATCAGCGGCAGGATGGCCGCCACCGGCGCCACCACGGCCAGCGCCAGTGCGCCGCCGGCGCGCAAGGCCAGCACGCCCTTGTCGATGCTGACATCCGGATCCTTGAAGGTGCCGCGCACATAGATCGGCGCGCGCAGCGAAATCACGCGCAAGCCCTTGGCGTCCGGCCGCAGCGTCAGGTCCAGCTTTTCGTTGCCGAGGTTGACTGTGCCGGCGATGTCGATCTTGGCGTCCGAGGTGTCGACCACGAACAGGCGCGACTGCATCAAGCCGTTGGTGACGCCGAAGTCCGTGACCATGCAGTTGAGCTTGACCTGCTTGTCGCCCACCATCTTGGTCAGCACCACGTTGCCGATGTTCAGGCCCATCTCTTCCAGCAGCAGCTTGCTGACGCTGCCTTCGTTGATGACGCCCTTCAATTCGCCGTTCGACGAACCGAGCAGGCTGGCCACCGAGTTGCCGGTGGCCGACAGCGAGATGTCGGCGTTGACTTCGCCCACCGTGGCCTGCATTTCCTCGATGCGCGGGAACAGCTGCTTGAGCTTGAGATGGCGCGCGCCGGCCTTCAGTTCGGCGCGGATGGCGTTGGCGTTGAGCTTGCCGCTGCCGTCGAGCATGACGTTGGAGGTGAAGCGGCCGCCGGCGATGTCGAAGTTCATCGGCTTGAGCGTCAGCACGCCATCCTTCATGCCGATCTGCGTGTCGAGTTTGGAGATCGGCAAATCCTTGTCGCGCGTGATGCGCTGGGCCTGGAAGCCGACGTTGGCGTCCAGCGCGGTCCAGCGCTCGGTCTTGAAGGTTTCCACCGGCAGCACCTTGTCGCCCGGCTGCACCGGCGCCACCCCGCGCGCCTCTTTGGCGGCGTTGGAGTCGGCGCCGATCAGCGGGCCGAGGTCGGAAAATTGCAGCAGCTTCGATTGCACCGCGCCCGTCAGCAACGGACGCGGCAGCGACTGGCCGTAGCGGTATTCGAGCTTGCCGCCGATATCGGAATTGCCGACGCGGCCGGTGAACTGGTCGTACACCCAGCGGCTGGCGTGTTCGCCCAGGTTGCCGGTCAGATGGCCCTCGGTGGCGAAGGCCGGCGTCTCCGGCAGCAGCACGCCGGTCAGGCCGTACAGCCGCGCCATGCTGGGGCCGGACAGCTTGAGCCGCATGTCGAGCGCGGTCAGCGACGACGGCTTGGTCAGCGTGCCGACCACCGCGATGCGGGTGCCGCCGACGTTGATGTCGGCCGCCAGCGGGTAGGGCGTCGATTGCTGTTGCAGCGACAGCACGGCGCCGGCCTTGCCGCCGCCGCTGACGGTCTGGCGGTTCCATGTGCCCTTCACCTTCCACGCCACGCCGTAGCTCGGATCGGCGTTGAGCGTGTCGACCTCGGCCACGGCGTCCACATGGGTGAGCGCGTCGACGTAATGCACCGTGCCCTTGGTGAACACCACGCGCTGCAAGTCCAGCTTCCACGGCGACGGTTTGTCGGCCTGCTTGAAGGTCCAGTTGTTGCGGCCGTCGCCGTCGCGCTGCAACAGCACCGCCGGCGTATCGAAGCGCAGCACCGGGATGCTGATCTTGTGCTCAAGCAGCGGCAGCAGGTCGATGGAGAAGGCGAACTGGCCGACGCTGGCCATTTCCTGCGGCGCCTGCATGCCGGCCGGGTTGCCGACGTGGACATCGCGCGCCACCAGATGCGGCAGCGGCAGGTAGTCGCGCCAGGTGCGGTCGGCGTCGCTGTGGCCCTGGCGTTCCCAGGTCAGCGACAGATCGCCGCGGATGGCGAACGGCCGGTCGATGGCTTCGCTGACTTTTTCATTGAGCCAGGGGCGGGCGCGGTTCCAGTCGTAATTCATCAGCGCGATGACGGCGACGGTGGGCACGGCGACCAGGACGCCGGCGACGGCGAGGGCAATACGGGTGCGGCGGGGCAGGGACATGGCTGGCCTTTCTTCTTATTGGAATGACGGTATTTTACAAGGCTACACCGGCGCACGCGGCGCGCGGGTGCGCTGGCGCACGCAGGGCGGCATGGTCGGCGCGGAATGTGCGGCACCGTACTGAAGCTGCGGCGGCATGGGCTTATAACGTCAACCTACCGCATGACTTTTTAGGAGAAGAATAATGAATACGACCAAACACCACCTCGCCGCGCTGTGCGCCGTCGCCGCCGTACTGGGCTTGAGCGCCTGCGCCAGCAACAAGACGCCGGCCACCGCCGACGTCGCCGTTTCGCGCGCCGCCGTGGCCAACGCCACCAGCGCCGGCGCCGCCGACCTGGCGCCGGCCGAAATGCAATCGGCCCGCGAAAAACTGATGCGCGCCAACCAGGCGCTGGCCGCCAAGGATTACAAGACCGCGCAAGACCTGGCCAACCAGGCGTCGGCCGATGCCCAGCTGGCGCAGAGCAAGGCCAGCTCGGCCAAGGCCACCACCGCCGCCGACGAGCTGCAGCAAAGCATACGCACGCTGCGCGAAGAATTGAACCGCAGCACCAATACCACCCAACAATAAGGAGCTCACCATGAATCCACTGCGCACGAAACAGCTGCAACTCATTCCAATCGCCTTCGCGATGTCGATGATGTTCGCCGCCTGCAGCACCACGCCGACCACCACCAGCCTGCTCGACCAGACCCGCGGCGATTTCATGGCGGCGCAAAGCAATCCTTCGGTGGCCGCCAACGCGCCACTGGAATTCAAGGCCGCCGCCGATGCGCTGGACCGCGCCAACGCCGCCGCCGCGAAAAAGGATAGCCTGGACGAGATCGACAAGCTGGCCTACATCGCCAAGCAAAAGATCGCCACCGCGCAGGAAGTGGCCAAGGGCAAACGTGCCGAGGCCGACATCGCCAACGCCGGCCGCCAGCGCGACGAGATCCGCCTGGAAGCCCGCACCGCCGAAGCCAACCAGGCCCGCATGAGCGCCGACCAGGCCAAGTCGCAGGCCAACCAGGCCAAGGCTGACGCCGACGCCGCGCGCGCCCAGGCCGACGCCGCCGCCAACAGCGCCCGCGACGAAGCGGCCAAGAACGCCGCGCTGCAACAGCAGCTGGCCGACCTGCAAGCCAAGCAGACCGATCGCGGCATCGTCATCACGCTGAGCGACGTGCTGTTCAACGTCGACCGCGCCGAGCTCAGCGCCGAAGGCATGCGCACCGCGCAAAAACTGGCCGACGTGCTGATGCAGGAACCGCAAAGCGCCGTGCTGATCGAAGGCTTCACCGACAGCACCGGCACCGCCTCGCACAACCTGGAGCTGTCGCAGCGCCGCGCCGAATCGGTGCGCAACGCCCTGATCGGCATGGGCGTGAAGAGCGACAAGATCGCCACCCGCGGCTATGGCGAAGCCTTCCCGGTCGCCAGCAATGGCGATGCCGGCAGCCGCCAGTTGAACCGCCGCGTCGAGATCGTGCTGTCGCAGAACGGCGCGCCGATCGCCACCCGTCACTAAACTTTAAGGAAGAACATCATGGCAGAATCCACCCCCACCGGCATCGACAAAGAGGCCATCCGCGCAGCGGCACGCAATCTGCAGGACGGCCCGGTCACGGCAGGCTACCAGGGCGACCGCGAGGCCGTCATCAAGATGCTCAACGAGGCGCTGGCGACCGAGCTGGTCTGTGTGCTGCGCTACAAGCGGCACTACTACACGGTCAGCGGCCGCGACAACGGCCCGATCAAGGCCGAGTTCCTCGAACACGCCGTCGAGGAACAGGAACACGCCGACAGCCTGGCCGAGCGTATCATTCAGTTGAACGGCCAGCCAGATTTCAATCCGGCAACATTGCTCGCACGTAGCCATGCCGAGTATGATGCATCTGACGATGTGCAATCGATGATCAAGGCCAATCTGATCGCCGAGCGTGTCGCCATCGAGTCGTATCGCCAGATGATCGAACAGATCGGCATGAGCGACCCGACCACCCGCCACCTTTTGATCAAGATCATGGCGGTGGAAGAAGAACACGCAGACGATATGCGCGATTTGCTGGATTAATGCATATTTGGTATTTTGCTGTACAGTTTTCACTTCACACAACCATAACAGGAGCTCCATCATGCTGGAACAAAACATCAGTACCGTGAATAACGACGTGAAAACTCTGGTTAAAGATGCGCAGGCATTGTTCACCGCCGCCACCGCGCTGACCGGCGAAAAAGCCGAAGAACTGCGCGGCCGCGGCATGCGCGCGCTCGACACCGCGCTGGCCAAGGCCCACGAGGCGCAGCAAAGCGCCGTGGCCGCCAGCAAGGAAATGGCCAAGCAGGCCGACGTCTACGTCAAGGAAAACCCATGGCGTTCGATCGCCGCGGCGGCCGGCGTGGGCCTGCTGATCGGCGTCATCATCGGCCGCAAGTAAGCCATCGTGTCCGATGAGATGAACCGTCCGCCGGGTCTGATCGCTTCGCTGGGCAATATCGCCCGCAACAGCATCGGCCTGGTGCTGACGCGGCTGGAGCTGGCCGCGCTGGAGCTGTCGGAGGTGCGCAACCACCTGCTGCAACTGGTGCTGGTGTTCGCGCTGGCCGTGGTGGCGGGCTGCTTCGCGCTGGCCTATGGCACGGTGACGATCGCCTATCTGGCCTGGGATGCGCTGGGCTGGAAGATCCTGCCCATCATCACCGGCGTGTTCCTGCTGATCGCCGTCGGCCTGATGCTGTATGCGCGCGGCCTGATACGCAGCGGCAAACTGTCGATGCCGGCAACGATGGCCGAACTGAAGTCCGACCGCGACATGCTGTTGTAACCGGGAGAGCAGATGAGCAAAGAATCCGAACGCGCCGCCATCGACGCGGACAAGCAGCGCCTGATACGCGAGGGCGAGCTGTACCGCATCAAGGTGGTGCACGCCAAGGCGCTGGTGGCCAATGCGCTGCAGCCGGACGCGATGTTCCATGGCGCCGTCGAGCAGGCCATCGGCATGGCCCAGTCCCGCCTCGGCGGCCTGTTGCAGCCGGGCGGCCTGAAGGGCGTCAACTTCAAGACGCTGATGCCGTATGCGTTGACGGTGGGTTCCTACATCGCCCGCAAGCGCCTGGTCAAGCCAGCCATCGGCGTGGCGCTGGCCGCCGGCGTCGGCATGGCCTGGCTGTTACGGCGCAAACCCGCGCCGCAGCAGGAGTAATCCCCCAAACGCCGCAACTGCGGCGTTTTTTTATTGGAGCGATGCAGATGAGCAGTCTCAAACCCGAATTGAATCCCGAGCGCTTGCGCGTGGTGCTGGTGCTGCAGGGCGGCGGCGCGCTGGGCGCCTACCAGGCCGGCGTGTTCCAGGCGATGCACGAGCACGGCCTGGCGCCGGACTGGATCGTCGGCACCTCGATCGGCGCGATCAACGCCGCCATCCTGGCCGGCAATCCGCACGAGACGCGGCTGGACCGGTTGCGGCAATTCTGGGACGGCATCGCCCACCGCGACAGCTACGATATGCGCCAGGTATCGGACCAGCAGCGGCGTTCCAACGTGCTGCTGCAAACCTGGGACACGCTGGTGCGCGGCGTGCCGGGCTTCTTCAAGCCGCGCTTCATGAGCCTGTTCGCTACCGGGACGGCGGTCGATCCCGAGCAGGCCAGCTTCTACGATACGAGCGAACTGGGCGACACGCTGAACCGCCTGATCGATTTCGACTACCTGAACCAGCCGGGCGGCATGCGGCTGACGGTCAACGCGCTCAAGGTCGCCTGCGGCAGCCTGCGCAGCTTCGACAACCGCGAACAGACCCTCAACGCCGACCACATCCGCGCCAGCGGCGCGCTGCCGCCGGGCTTCCCGCCGGTGCGCATCGACGGCGAGCTGTACTGGGACGGCGGCCTGTATTCGAACACGCCGCTGGAGACCGTGCTGGACGATAACGAGCATGTCGATACGCTGTGCTTCATGGTCGACCTGTGGAGCGCCGACGGCCCCGAACCGACCACGCTGGACGAGGTGCAGACGCGGCAGAAAGACGTGACCTTCGCCTCGCGCTCCAAGCGCCACCTGGACGACTACGTCGCCACCCACAAGCTGCAGCAGAAGTTGCGCGCGCTGTACCAGGCCTTGCCGGAGCGGGCCAGGACGGTCGAGGGCGCGCAGGATCTGGCCGAGCTGGGCTGCGGCACCACGCTGCACGTGGTGCGGCTGGCGTACGCCGGGCGCGACTGGAACATGGCGGCCAAGGACATCAATTTTTCCAAGGGCTCGATCGAATGGCGCTGGGACCAGGGCTATCAGGATGCGCTGCGCGCCATCAAGGCGGCGGGCTGGCTGAGTTTTGTCACGGAAGATACGCCGCTGGTCGTGCATGAACTGCCGCCGCTGCGGCAGCCGCACGACCAGGAGCGGGCCGCCTAGCGCGGCCGGCGGACTGGCGGGCTAGTGCTGGTGGTTCTCGGCGCGGATCTGCGCCGCGTTCGCCATGTCCTGCTTGTAGGTGGCGCGCGCCTCCTGCATGCAGCGGTTGCGTTCGGCGGCCGGGCCTTGTTTGCAGGCGAGGTTGGCCTCGGCCAGCGCGGCGCCGATTTCCTTGCGCAGCGTACGCAGCTGCGCGGCGGCGGTGGCGTCGTCCTGGTACCAGCGCGCCGGATCGCCCTTGGCGATTTCCGCCTGTTGCAGCTGGGCGTTTTGCGGCGGCGTGGTCTGGTCGGTGGCCTGCGCCGCGCAGGCGACGCAGGCCATGGCCATGCCGATGATGAGGGGTCGAATGTGAGCCATGATTTCCTCCGTTGCGCTTACAGCCTGCCGGTGAGCAGCATGATCAGCAGGATGACGACGACGAGGCCGGTGACGCCGCTGGGCGCATAGCCCCAGCTGCGGCTATGCGGCCAGGCCGGCAGGGCGCCGATCAACGCCAGGACCAGTATGATCAAAATGATGGTGCCCATGGGATTCTCCTAATGGTGGGATAAGTAGCGGTGAGCAGCGGTTAGTAGCGGTAGACGCGGCCGTCGACCAGGCGCACGCGGTTGCCGGTGCGCAGGTCGTAGATATTGTCTTGCGTGACGATGCGGTAGTCGCCGTTGTCCATGCGGACGCTGATCTGGTACTGGTCATGCGGCTGGTTGCGGTTGTTCTCGACATTGTTGCCGACCACGGCGCCGCCGACCGCGCCGGCCACCGTGGCGGCGGTGCGGCCGCTGCCGGAGCCGATCTGGTTGCCCAGCAGCGCGCCGACCAGGCCGCCCGTGACGGCGCCGGCGCCGCTGCTGCCGGACTTGGTCTGCACGACCTGGATGGCGTCGATGGTGCCGTACGAGGCCGCTTCAGCCTGGTTGGCGTAATAGCCCTGCTGCTGCGGCGCCGAGCTGGTGCTGGCGCAGCCGCTGAGGACGGCGGTGCCGGCGACGAGCACGGCGGCGATGGCGGTCATGTGTTTCATGTTGTTCTCCCGAAAAAGTATGAATCCAGCATAGCCAGCGCGCCGGCCAGGGTCTGTGCGCTTCCGCACTCAGTTCAGGCGCCGTGTGCGATGTGCCGTCTTTGTACGATAGCGTACAGAGATGGGTGGGGAAGGGGCGTACAACGTCTACATCGGTAGCAAGGACATCCAGTCCCGCTAGCTGACAAACGACTGTTAATCACTCCAAGGAGAATGCCATGAAAATCGCACACAAAATCGCTACTGCCCTGTTCACCGTTTCGCTGCTGGCCACCGCCGGCTGCGCATCCACCTCGTCCAAAGAAGGCACCGGCGAGTATGTCGACGATTCCGTGATCACCACCAAAGTCAAGGCCAGCATCTTCAACGAGCCTAGCCTGAAGTCCACGGAAATCAATGTGGAAACCTTCAAGGGCACGGTACAGCTGAGCGGTTTCGTGGCCCAGCCTGAAGACATCGCCAAGGCCGGCGACGTCGCCCGCGGCGTCAAGGGCGTGACCGCCGTGAAGAACGACATCCACGTCAAGTAAGCCTTACCTGCCGGCGCGGCCCGCCCATCCGGGCCAGCCGCGCCGGCGGTTTTTAGCGAGCCATCATGAGCCAGCAGCCTGAAGTACTCCCCCTGGTCAACGCTGCCGCCGCCGATGGCGATAGCTTGCGTATTCCCCTGCATGTCCACGCCCGTGGCCTGGCGCTCGGCGTCATCGCCACGGTGGCGTTTATCTATGCGCTGCAATGGTCGCGCAATTTCCTCGTTCCGCTGTTACTCGGCATCCTGATTACCTATATGCTCAGCCCCATCGTGTGCTGGCTGGAGCGCATGCGCCTGCCGCGCGTGGTCGGGGCGACGCTGATTACCGCCGCGATACTGGGCGGCTCGCTGGTCGTCATCGACAAGGTGCAGGGCGAGTTCGAATCCATCGTCGAAGAACTGCCCACCGTCAGCCATAAGCTGTCGCGCCTGCTGGCCGACCGGGCCCATCAAGGCCCGAGCACCCTGCAGCGCATCCAGGCCGTGGCCACCGAATTGCAGCAGGCTACCGCCGGCGCCCAGGAGCGCCGCGCCGCGCGCAAGGCCGCGCCGCCGCCGGAAAGCGGCGCGCTGCCCGTCATGGACTGGCTGTGGGCCGGTTCGATGGGCGTGATGGGTTTCCTCAGCCAGGCGGTGATGGTGATCTTCCTGGTGTTCTTCCTGCTGCTGTCGGGCGATACCTTCAAGCGCAAGCTGGTCAAGCTGACCGGGCCGTCGCTGAGCAAGAAGAAGATCACCGTGCACATCCTGGAAGACATCAATTCATCGATCCAGAAATACATGCTGATGCTGCTCGTCACCAACGGCCTGCTGGCCTTGCTGATGTGGGTCGCGCTGCGCTGGATCGGGCTGGAGAATGCCGGCGCCTGGGCCATCGTGGCCGGGCTGCTGCATCTGATGCCGTACTTCGGTCCCTTGCTGATTACGCTGGCCACCGGCGCGGTGGCCTTCATGCAGTTCGAATCGCTGCAGATGAGCGCGCTGGTGATGGGCACGTCGCTGGCGATCGCCACGCTGGTCGGCACCGTGGTGGCGACCTGGATGACCGGCCGCTTCGCCCGCATGAACGCGGCGGCGGTGTTCGTCAGCCTGCTGTTCTGGGGCTGGCTGTGGGGCGTGTCCGGCCTGCTGCTGGGCGTGCCGCTGATCGTCATCGTCAAGGTCGTGGCCGAGCGCGTCGAAGGCATGGAAGTGGTGGCGGAACTGCTGGGCGAGTAGGGCAGTTTTCGCAATCGCACTTGTTTCTGTGCGCGAGTCGGCTAACATACGGTTACACCTGTCTTGAGGAGCAGCACATGAGTCCAGAGCATGACCGCCGCGCGCGGCCGGAGACTTCGGAAACTGCAGGCTGGCATTCGCTGGAGTTCATCGTCCGCCAGGCCCTGGAAGTGCAGCGCGACATCGGCACCGCCAGCGCGGTGCAGTTCCTGCAATCGATAGGCATCAGCCCGCAGGTGATCGCCCGCGTGCTGGCGCCCGACGCGGTGATCCGCGAGGAAGACCAGCAGGCGCTGGCCTCGACGGTGGCCGTGGCCGATCTGCCGGTCGCCACGCCGCGCGCCTATCTGCGGCGCAAGCCCATGTGATGATCCGAGAGTTTGTGCGGGCGACAATGATGGTAAAGTTAAGCTTGCTTAAATGCCAATCGTCCCGGACATGGCTCAGCCCTCACTCGAATCGCGGCGCCGCGCGCTGCAGCTGACCGCCGGGCTGGGGCTGTACGCCGCGATCGCGCGGCCGTCCCCTTTCGACGATCTGTTCCTTATCGTTTTCCATACCGCCGACCAGGACCTTGCGCGCCATCTGCTGCAAGTCCATGAGCTGCTGCGGCAGCGGACTGGCCACGCCGGCACAGCTGCAGCGCAGCTACGACGCCTGCTGCTACGCGCGGATGTTTGCGCCGGCCGCGCAGCTGGCGCAGCGCTTTCCCGGCCAGCTGGAGGTTTCGCCGCTCATCCATGTCGCCGCCGACGCCGGCTGCCATTTTTCCCGCGCCGCCACCGACGCGCTGGCGCGCTGATGCGGCGTTTCGACGGCGCCTTGCAGCTGCAGGCGCCGCACGCGCTGCGCCTGCGCTTCGACGATTATGCGGCATGGAATGCCCGGCATCCGGCGCTGCCGATGGCGATCGCCTATCACTGGCGCGGCTGGCCCATGCTCGATGTGCGCAGCACGCCGGTCTTCTATTTCTTCAACGGTGGAACGGTGCGCCATGTGGCCGCCGGCTGGCGCGACGACTCGGCCAAGGCCGGCCTGATCGCCGGCCTGGATGCTATCGGCCTGTAGCGGCGGCAGCGCGCAGGCTGCCCAGCTGCAGCGCGTACTGGCGCGCGAACTCGGCGCCGAGGAAGAAGATCTGCGCCGAGTAGTACACCCACAGCAGCAGCGCGATCACCGAGCCGGCGGCGCCGTAGCTGCTGGTGACGCCGCTGTTGCCGATGTAGGCGCCGATCAGGTATTTGCCCAGCGTGAACAGCGCGGCCGTGCCCAGCGCGCCTATCGTCACGTCGTGCCATGACAGGCGGATGCGCGGCAGCAGCTTGAAGATCGCCGCGAACAGCGCGGCGATGACGAGGTAGCCGATCGCCAGGTTGACGGCCGACAGCACCACGCCGGCCTCGCGCCAGTAATCGCCCCACAGTTTTTCCAGCACGGTCAGCGCGGCGCTGACCACCAGCGACACCATCAGCAGGAAGGCCAGCACCAATATCATGCCGAAGGACAGCAGGCGGGTGCGGACCACGTCCCACGCCGTGCCGTGCACGAGGGGAGGGACTTGCCAGATGTCGTCGAGGCTGGCCTTGAGTTCGGCAAACACGCTGGTCGCGCCGAACAGCAGCAGGGCGCCGGCGACCATGGTGGCCAGCCGTCCCTGCTCCTTGTCGCGCGCGCCGGCCAGCACCAGTTGCACCGCCTCGGCGCCCTGCGCGCCGATCAGGCCGCGCAGCTCGCTGAACAGCTGGCCCTGCGCCGCCTGCGGCCCGTAGAACCAGCCGGCGATCGCCAACACCAGCACCAGCACGGGCGCCAGCGAAAACAGCGTGTAAAACGCCAACGCCGCGCCCTTGCTGCTGGCGCGGTGTTCCAGCCATTCGCTGACGGTACATCGCAGTACCGAGACCAGATTTCGTTTCATCATAAAAAAAGCCCCGCTGCGGGAGCGGGGCTTGTTGGCTTACTGCACGCGGCGTTCGATGGTGATTTGCTCGACCTCGACGCGGCGGTTCGGTTCCAGGCACTTGATCAAGTCCGCGCGTTTCTTGTTGTTGCACTGGACGATGGGGTTGGCTTCGCCCTTGCCGACGGCGTTCAGGCGGTTGGCGGCGACGCCTTTGCCGACCAGGTATTCCTTGACCGATTGCGCGCGGCGCTCGGACAGCTTCTGGTTGTACTTGTCGCTGCCCAGACGGTCGGCGTAGCCGGAGATCACCACGTTGTCGATGCCGCTGTTCGTGTTGAGCACATTGGCGATGTCGTCCAGCTTGGGCTGGTTAGGGTTCAGCTTGGCGCTGTCGAAACCGAACAGTTCGGTGGCCGACATCGTCACTTTTTCAAAGCGCGCCGGTGGCGGCGGTGGCGGCACCACGGCTGCCGGTGGTGGCGGCGGCGGTTCGATCGCGCGCGGCGGCGGTGGCGGCGGCGCGGCCGGGGCGGCTTTCGGCGGCGCGTTGAAGGCGATGTTCAGGCCGACCGTTGCGTAGTAGTTATTGCTCTTGCTGTTAGGGAACTCATCGCCACGGATGAAGCCGTGCACATTGCGGATGTCCGCCTGGAAGGCGACCTGGTCGCTGAGGTCGGCCTGGAAGCCCAGGCCGGCGCTCAGGTAGGGCGAGTTCTTGCGGCGTTCGCCGATGACGTTCAGGTTGGCCTTGTCGCGCTCGGCGCCGACGCCGACCAGCAGGAAGGGACGGAACGATTTACGGGAAAACATGTACAAGCCATCCACGCCCAGCGTGTTTTGCTGGTAGCGCTGGCCGTTTTCACGGGAGCGGGCATAGGTGGTGCCGACTTGCACGTCCCAGCTTTCATTGAGCGCCTTGCCGAATTTGAGGCCGGCGCCGTAGCCGCGCTTGTCCACGCCGAAGTCCGAATCGGGCTTCATGGCGTTCAGGCTGGGCTGGATATACCACGATGGATTGATGACCGCATCCTGAGCCAGGGCGGAAAACGACGCGCACAGGGCGACGACGGCGAGGGCGATATTCTTGGATTTATTCACAGGTGAGCTCCCGATTATTAATGATGAGTTGTTGCAGCAATGACCATGCACCGCTGTTGGACTGAAGATTAGGGAGTTTGGTGCATCTCTTCCGTGCGCTAGCGTACCTAAGCTTGTGCTGTATCAAATACGGCACGTTTGCTGAAACTTAGTGCGCGGCCATTTGTCACAGCTTAAGTGCCAAGTATTTTCGCTAATGTTCGTTGCCGCACAGACTAATGCTCCAGGAAAAGGCATTCTGGCGTCAGATGCAGAGACCGTAGCGCGATGCCAGCAGCCCGCCACGCTATCCGCTGCCACTAATCTCGGCAATTGTTATAAGGAGTGTTCCCATGCATGCAGTTAGACAACCTCAACATCTGGTCCAGAACGAGATGAAAGCCTCGCCGGAAATGCAGGCGACGACCGCCAAGCTGATGCTGGTGGAACGTCCGGGTCCGGCGCCGCTGGACCGCAAGCCGGCACTGTCGATGGCTTCGATCGAGCGCGTCCGCTCGACGTCGGCCACGCTGCGCCGCATCGAAAACATGCAGAAGCTGATCGGCGAACTGCAATTGCACGAAATGCTGGCCGACGAAATCGCCTGGTTCCTGAAGTTCTCGCCGTCCGGCGCCCGCAAATACATCCGCGACCTGCGCGAAGCCGGCGTGATCGAACTGGCGCGCTACGTCGAAGGCACGGCCACCTATCTGGGCAAGGCCGTCTACCAGCTGACGCCGGATCCTGAACGCGTGGCCGCCTTCCTGGCCGCCATCGTCCAGCCGAAGCGCGAAGGCGCGCCACCGCGCAAGGAACGTCCGGGCCTGCGCGAACAGGCGATGGCCGGCAGCGGCCGCCACTTCCACATCCTGGCCGACGACACGCACTATGCGATCCGCGTCAACCGCGGCCCGGTGATGCGCGATCCGCTGGTGGCAGCACTGTTCGGCTCGGCTCCTTCGCTGCAAAAAGAAGAACAGGTCTGAGCGTTAGCGCAGGCGTATGATGGAACAGCCGGGCATGCCCGGCTGTTTGCATATTGAAATGTCGGCAAGGCGCCCCACCTAGCCTGGACTGGACATCTCAACGGACGCGCGGCACATGGAAGCTTTGATCTGGATCGGCCTGACGGCGCTGCTGATAGCGACGCCTTTTTTCTACCCGCGCTGGCGCTTGCGGCGGGTGCTGGCGCAGCCGCTGCCGGCCGCCGCGCTGGCCGTCCTGCAGCACAACATCCCGGTCTACCGCCGCATGGCGCCCGCGCTGCAGCAGCAGTTGCAGCGCCTGGTCGTGCAGTTTCTGCACCAGAAAAAATTCATCGGCTGCGAGGGCCTGGAAGTCACCGACGAGATGGCCGTGACCATCGCCGGCCAGGCCTGTCTGCTGCTGCTGAACCGGCCGAGCAAGGTCTATCCGGCGCTGCACACCATCCTGGTCTACCCCGGCGCCTTCGTGGCGCGGCGCGCCGAGGTCGGGCCGGGCGGCGTGGTGACGCCGGGCCACCAGACCATGCTGGGCGAATCCTGGGACGATGGCCGCATCGTGCTGTCGTGGGAAGACGTGATGTCCGGCCCCGGCCGCGGCCACAACGTCGTGCTGCACGAATTCGCCCACCAGCTCGACAGCGAATCGGGCCGCGCCAACGGCGCCCCGTATCTCGGCAACCCGGCCAGCTACAGCGAGTGGTCGGCAGTGCTGGAGCGCGATTTCCAAAGCCTGCGCCACAGCGCCATGTACCGCCAGCACAGCGTGATGGACCATTACGGCGCCACCAATCCGGCCGAATTCTTCGCCGTCGCCACCGAGACCTTCTTCGAAAAACCCTACCAGATGGCCGAGCACCACGCCGAGCTGTTTGCCGAATTCCTCAAGTACTACCGCGTCGATCCGCGCGAATGGATGGCGCCGCCGCCACCGCCGCCCGAACCGCAGATGCAGCCGTATTCCTTCCTCGGCGGCTGGTAGTCACAGGATGATCGAGCCGTCGGCCGCGCGCTTCACGTGCAGCAGCCCCGGCTCCTCCTGCTCCAGCCGCTGCGCCTCCTGTTCCTGCGGCGTGGGCGTCGGCGTGCCGGCCGGCTGGCGGCCCGCCTCGACCAGCAGCGCGGCGCGGTGTTCCAGCCCCTGCAGGATGTTCTGCTCCAGTTCGGCCTGCTGCCACGGCTTGGGCAGGAAGCGGAACACATGCGCCTCGTTGATCGCCGCCATCGCCGTGCTGAAATCGGTCGATGCGCTCAGCATGATGCGCACCGTCAGCGGCGACACGTCCTTCAACGCTTGCAGGAACTCGCCGCCGCTCATCTCCGGCATCATGAAATCCGAAATCGCCAGGTCGAAATCGCACACGCAGATGCGGTTCAGCGCATCGAAGGGATTGGTGAAGGTTTCGATCTGCGCGCCGGCCAGCGCGCTGCTCTGGCGCAGCGCCCGCTGCAGCGCGCTCAGCATGTTGGGTTCGTCGTCGACCAGCAGGATGCGGCTCATGAGTGCTCCTTGACGCCGGCCTCGGCCGGCTCGGTATGGCGGATCGGCAGCAGCACGCGGAAGCGCGTGCCCCGGCCCACTTCGGTATCGACCTCGATGCGGCCGCCATGCTTCTGCACGATGCCGTAGGTCAGCGACAGCCCCAGCCCCGTGCCCTGGCCGACCGCCTTGGTGGTGAAGAAGGGATCGAAGATGCGCGACAGCGCCTCGGGCGCGATGCCGCTGCCGCTGTCTTCCACTTCCAGCCACACCGTGTGCTGGTCGGCGACGCCGGTGCGCAGCGTGATTTCGCCGCGCTCCGGCCCGATCGCGTGGGCGGCGTTGATCACCAGGTTCAGCACCACCTGGTTGATCTGCAGCGGCAGGCATTCGATTTCCGGCAGGTCGCCGTATTGCTTGACCAGGTCGGCGCGGTACTTGACCTCGTTGCTGACGATGTTGAGGGTGGAGTCGATCGCCTGGTGCAGGTCGGCCATGCTCCAGTCCTGGCCGGCGTCGAGCCGCGAAAAATCCTTCAAGTCCTGGACGATGTGGCGCACCCGCACGATGCCTTCGCGCGATTCGCGCATCAGCGCCGGGATGTCCTCGCGCAGGAAGTCGAGGTCGATGCGCTCGCGCATCGCGCCCAGGCGCTGCGCCACGCCGGGCGCGCCTATGCTGGCCTCGGCCTGCTGGTAGGCGGCCAGCATCTCGAACAGCTGCTCCAGATAGCCTTGCAGCGTGCCGACGTTGGAAAAAATATAGCCGATCGGATTGTTGATCTCGTGCGCCACGCCGGCCGCCAGCTGGCCGATCGACGCCATCTTCTCGGCCTGCACCAGCTGCTGCTGGGCCATCGACAGCTGGTCGTTCAGTTCGGTGAGCTGGCGGATGTCGTCGGCCAGCCGCTCGTTGGCGTCGGCCAGCTGGGCGGTGCGTTTTTCCACCACGTGTTCGAGGTTGTCGTGCGCCTTGCGCAGCGCGTTCTCGGCCACGCGGCGCTCGGTGACGTCGCGCAGCGTTTCGATCGCGCCCACCACCTTGCCTTCGCGGTCGTGCAGCGGCGCGGCGGTGAAGTGCAGCCAGTGGCCGCTGGCGCCGATGTTGGGAAAGAAGTCCTCGGCCTCCCACGCGTCCGGGATCAGCGGCGAGCGCTGGTGCTGGCCCGGGTAGTGGCCGGCGATGTCCTGCTCGCCGGCGACGATCAAGTCCGACAGCAGCGGCCGCTGCTTGGCGTAGAACGGCAGCCAGTGGTTCTGCGTGCCTATCATGTCGGCGCGGCTCCAGCCCAGCAGCTGTTCGCAGGCGCGGTTCCAGTGGATGATGATGTGGCGCGTGTTGATGGCGAAGGTGGCCACCGGATGGCCGTCGAAGAATTCCGACAGCGCCACTTCCGCGCCGGCGATCTGGACATTGGGTTTCATCGTGCTCCCTCAGCCGACCAGGATCTGGCACATCTCGTTGAACACCAGCCTGCAGGTATCCAGCACTTCCTGCTGCGCGTCCTGGTCCAGCCCCAGCGTGCTCCACACCGGCGCGGCGTCGGCGCCGTCGTCCTCCAGCGCGTGCGCCAGCAGGTTGGCCAGGTAGATGTTCTGGCCCGCGCCGGGGGCATCGGGGTCGTGGTGGCCGGTGATCGCCTCCTGGATCTTGCGCGGGAATTTCCAGTGCGCGGCCAGCGCGCTGCCGGCCTCGGCGTGGTCGATGCCGAACACCGCCAGCTGCGCCGCGCTGACCGAACTGTCGTGCTGCAGGCGCCAGACTTCCACCGCGACGTACTGGGCCGGGAAGCGGGTGGCCAGCACCAGCGTGCCGAGGTCGTGCAGCAGGCCGGCGGTGAAGGCGGTGTCCGGGCTTTGCTTCATGTGGCGCGCCAGCGTGCGGGCGCAGACGGCGGTGGCGATCGAATGGCGCCAGAAGGCGTCGAAGTCCAGCGCCATGCCGGGCACGGCCGGCACGCCGCCGATCACGCCGCAGGCCGTCACCAGCGTGCGCACGCTGTGGAAGCCCAGCACCGCCATCGCCTGCTGGATGGTGGTGACGGTCGACTGCATGCCGTAGAACGAGGAGTTGGCCAGCCGCAGCGTCTTGGCCGTCAGCGCCTGGTCCAGCGCGATCTTGGCGGCCAGCGCGTGCAGGTCGATGTCGTCCTGCTCCATGCTGGCCAGCAGCTCGGCCACCACCGCCGGCAGCGAGGGCAGGTCGCGGATGTTGCGCACCACGTCGGCGATGGCGATCTGGTTTTCGATCAGGTTCATGCGTTCTCCTCAAAACGGCTCAGGGTAATCAGGCTGCCGCGCGAGGCGGAATGTTCGCCCATCGGATACACCATGACGGCATAGCGCACGCCGCCGATCAGCGCGTGATGGCCGGCCGCCTGACCGGCCGGCGGCAGCAGCGCCGGCAGCGCCACGCCGGCCTCGGCGCCCAGCAGCGTGGCGCCGCTGAACACGCGCTCGGCGGCGCCGTTGATGAAGGCGATCATGCCGGCGTCGTCCATGCCGATCACCGGCAGCGGCAGGTGCTGCAGGATTTCGCGCGCGATGCTCAGGCTGATCTCGTCGCGGTGGATCTGGCGCTGCATCTGGTGCAGCAGCTGTTCCATGCGGCGGTTGGCGCTGGCGAGCTCGTGGTTGGCGGTGCGCACTTCGAGGTGCAGGCGCTGGTTGTCGTCGGCGATTTCCTTGAGCCGGAACGCTTCGCCGACGTGGGCGCGCAGCTGCTCGTCGTTCCACGGCTTGGTCAGGAATTTGTAGATCGCGCCTTCGTTGACGGCGTCCGTCACCGATTGCAGTTCGGTATAGCCGGACAGCATGATGCGGATGGTTTCCGGCCGCACCACGCGCGCCTGGCGCAGGAAGTCGGCGCCGCTCAGGCCCGGCATGCGCTGGTCGGAAATGATGACGTCGATCGGCAGGCGGGCCAGCAACTCCAGGCCTTCCTCGCCGCTGGCCGCGCTGTACAGGTCGTAGCCGTCCTGGCGCAGCAGCCGCTTCAGCGACGCCACGATGTTTTTTTCATCGTCGACCAGCAGCAGGCTGCGCCGCCGCGCCTGCGTGCGCAGCAGGTGCGGCGGCAGGCGGCGGTCGTCGCGCAGCAGCTGGGCGACGGCGTCCGGCGCCAGCGGCGGCGCGAAACAGGCGCCCTGCACCAGGTCGCACATATGGCGGCGCAGGAAGTCGCACTGGGCCTCGCTGTCGACGCCCCGCGCCGCCACCCGCAAGCCGAGGTTGTGCGCCATCGCGATCACGGCCTTGCAGAAGGCGGCGTCGCCGGCATGCTGCGCGACACCGGCGATGCAGGCGCCGGCGATCTTGATGACGTCGAATGGATAGCGCTGCAGATGGCCGAGGCAGGAGTCGCCGCTGCCGAAGTCGTCCAGCGTCAGGCAGGCGCCGAGCTGCTTGAACCCGGCCAGCACAGCGTCGCTGCGGGCCGGGTCGCGCGTCAGCGTCGTTTCGTTCAGCTCCAGCGTCAGCGCGCCCGGCGGGATCGCGTATTCGGCCAGCACCGCCGCCACGGCCGGGCCGAACTGCGGGTCGTCCATCTGCCACGGCGCGACGTTGATCGCCACCTGCAGGTCGCTGCCGCTGAGGGTGTCGCTGCGCCACAGCAGGCGGTCGTGGCAGGTGCGGCGCAGCAGCCAGTCGCCCAGCGCGCCGCTCAGGCCGGGCGGCGGCTGCGGCCAGCGCACCAGCGCCTCCAGGCTGGCCACCGCGCCGTTGCGCAGGTCGACCAGCGGCTGGTACAGCAGCTGCAGCTCCGCGCGGCCGAGCGCCAGCCGCAGCGCGGCTTGCAGATCGTCGCGCAGGGGCGCCGGGCCGGGATAATCGAGTTCCATCAGGCGTTCCTATCGTAATGGAAGCTTGCTGATCGAAAATACTATCGGTCGATTATGGACGACATGGGATGGTTTGTCATGCCGCGCGAAATGCGGGCGGCGGCAACAGTGCCAGTCCGGCATCGCCCATTGCAGCGCGCTGTTGCTTATCGGCGACGATGCCTGCGCCGGCGGCAATTTTGGGTATGATAGTCGCTACAATAAAAAAACCTGGCACCCGTCGGACTAACGCGTTTGGATAGGGGGATGCGGCTATGACACAGGCATGGGTAGTGCTCACGCGCCCGGACGGCCGCGATGTGGCGGCGCCGTCGGAAGCCCAGATGGCGGCGGCGCTGGCGGAGGTCTACAGCGGCAACGCCGCCAGTCCCGACGGTGGTCCCGGCAGCGCGGTGCTGCGCTTCGGTTACGACGATGGCTTGATGTATGAAGTCGAAGTGTCGACCGGGGGCAGGGTGCGCTTTGCCGAATGGTCGGACCGCGATTGCGAAATCGCGCTGGCCGATCCGCGCACCATGGCCGCGCTGGCGCAGGCCGACGCGCTGCAGCTGTGGCGCCTGCTGGCGCAGCGGCAGGTGGCCAAGATCCGCAACCAGCCGTGGAGCGACGCGGCTTAGTCTTGTTGAATTCAGCGGCGGCGCTGTTCCTGCAAGGTCTGGCAAGCGATGCACAGCCGCGCCTCCGGCCGCGCATCGAGCCGCGAATAGCCGATGGTCTCGCCGCAGCGCTCGCACAAGCCATAGCTGCGGTCGTCGAACTTGGCCAGCGCGTGGCGCACGATGTGCAACTGGCGTGTCGTGTGTTCGGCCGCCTCGTGCACCAGCGCGTTGAGGGTGCGCTGGCTGGCGTTGTCGGCCGGCGAGGCCTCGGCCTCGTGCGGCAGCGGCAGGCGCACGTCGGCGCTGCGGTCCAGGTCGTCCGCCAGCTGGCTCAGCAGCGCGGCCCGCGCGCCTTCCAGCCGCGCCCGCAGGGCCATCCATTCCATCTCGTCGAGTCCGTTCATGCCGCACACTCCTTACGGCATTGGACCCGCGCGCGGCGATTTTGTTCGCGGCCGCGTCAGCGCGTCGGCAGCAAGGCGTCCACGTGGTGCTTGAGTTTTTCCAGCGGCGCGACCAGACGCTCCGGCTTGCCGGTGGCCACCGCCGCGCCCAGCGACAGCAGTTCGGCGGCGATGTCGATCAAGTCCTTGGCGCGGTCGATGCGGTCGATGGCGTCACGGGCGCGCGCGGTGACGTCCAGCAGTTGCTGCTGCGCGCTGTCCAGGCCGCTGGCGGACAGGCGGGCGGCGTCGAGGTAGATGCCGTTGGCGCGCTGGCGCAAGATCACCTCGTTTTCAAACAGCGCCTGCGCCGCGCCCTGCGAGATGGCGGGCGCCTGGCCGCCCGGCGCCGGCTGGCGGAGGGCGTGCATCAGGCGGGTGTGCAATGCGTCGGCGCAGGCGGACAGGCTGTCGGCCAGCGCGATGATGTTGTGGGTATCGGCCATGGCGGCTCCTTGCGGCGATCAGGGATGCGGGAATTGGTCGAGCAGCACGCGGTGGCTTTGCTCGATGGCGGCCAGGTTCTTCTGCGCCAGCGCGTTGCGCGCGGCGATCAGATGGTATTCGACCTGCTTGTCGTGCTGCTGCGAGCGGGCCAATGCCTGCAGCAGGCGGTCGCGCTTGGGATCGAGGAAGGGCAGCTCCGTCTCCAGCATGCCGAGCACGATTTTTTCTTCGTTGTCGCTGGTCTTGCCGTACAGGGTCAGCAGGATGTGCATGGCTTCCAGCACTTGCTGCACGGCCGGGCGGCCGTCGCGCATCAGCTGCTGCACCGCTGCTTCCTGCATGGGCCGCGTGACAGTGCGCGCCACCAGTCGCGTCAGGCCGGCGTAGGCGCTCACGTGGTGCTCGCTGAGGCCGCTGTCGGGCCAGGCCTTGATGCCGTCGCCGAGCGACTTGACCTGGTCTTCCATGTCGTAGGCGCCGTCGCCGGCCAGCCGGCCCAGCGCCTGCATATACGCTTGCACGCCGCGCTGCAGCTGGGCGAAATCGTCGCAGGCGGCCTGGCGCTGGCGGTCGAGCTCGCGCTCGCGGGCGTCGGCGGCCGCGCTCAGGAACGGTTGTTCGCGCTGGTAGGTGGTGCGGTAGCGCTCGGTCAGTTCGTGGTAGGCACCCAGCTGCGGCGCCTGTGCGGCAAAGGCGCGCACGGCGGACATGCGCGGCGTGCTGCTGGCGCAGCCGCCGAGCAGCGTCAATAGTCCAAGCAGGAGGAAGACACGGGTGGTTTTCATAAGCGCTCCGCAAAGTGTGAGGATATTGTTGCCTTGGGTGAATATCCTCGTTTTGCGTCAGCGCAGATCAGGTGCTCAGCGCCTGTCGCCAGCCCAGGCCGGCGGCGGTGTCGCCGGCCGGCAGGTATTCGCAGCCCAGCCAGCCCCGGTAGCCGATCTCGTCGATGAAGCGGAACAGGTGGCGGTAGTTGATCTCGCCGGTGCCGGGCTCGTGGCGGCCCGGCGTGTCGGCGATCTGCATGTGCTTGATCAGCGGCAGGTTGGCGCGGATGGTGTTGCTCAACTCGCCCTCCATGCGCTGCATGTGGTAGATGTCGTATTGCAGGAACAGGTTGGCACTGCCGGCCTCGGTGATGATGTCCAGCGCCTGGCGGCTGTAGTTGAGGAAGTAGCCGGGGATGTCGTAGTGGTTGATCGGCTCGATCAGCAGCTCGATGCCGTGCGGCGCCAGCGCGGCGGCGGCCCAGCGCAGATTGTCGAGATAGGTGGCGTGGGCGCGTTCCGGCGCCAGTCCGGCCGGCGTCTTGCCCGCCATGCAGTGCAGCCGCGGCACGCCCAGCGCGGTGGCGTACTCCAGCGCGCGCAGCACGCCGGCGCGGAACTCTTGCTGGCGGCGCGGATCGCAGGCCATGCCGCGGTCGCCCGCGTCCCAGTCGCCGCAGGGCAGGTTGAACAGCACCAGTTGCAGCTGGTGCTGGCGCAGGCGCTCGGCCAGCACCTCGGCTTCGTAGGCGTAGGGGAAGAGGAATTCGACGCCGTCAAAGCCGGCTTCGCGGGCCAGCGCGAAGCGGTCCAGGAAGGGCGCGTGGTTGAACAGCATCGACAGGTTGGCGGCAAACTGGGGCATGGGGGCTCCGGGGCAGGGTGGCGGAAACCTTATCGTAACCGCAAATGCCGCTGCCGCGCCGGCGCGAAAAAAAAGCCACCCGAAGGTGGCTTGCTGACTTATCGGCCGCGGCCGCCGGAGCGGTGCTGTGCTGCCGAGCGCGGAGCGCTGTTGCCGCTGCGCGGGCCGCGGCCGATAAGTCAGCAAGCCGCCTTCGGGTGGCTTTTTTTTCGCGCCGGCGCGGCACCGGCCTTCGCGGGTACGA
>NZ_WHUG01000021.1 GCF_009380215.1 Rugamonas aquatica | reverse complement strand
GCAGCAGCGGCGGCCGCAGCGGCCGTCGCCGCGTCCAACGCCGCCGGCGACGACGGCACGGCCGGCGGCAAGCGCTCCAGCAGCATCGCCACGCAGTGGCACAGTTCGTCCAGGTGTTGTTCCAGGTCGCCGGTGATGGCGTCGAGCCAGTGCTGGGTGCTGATGAAGTACTCCAGGCTCTTCGACAGCGGCACGTTCTCGATGCGGAACGGCAGCACCATCAAGCCCTTGTTGACCGCGCGCTCGACTTCGCGCCGCACCTGCGGCGAGTTGTTGGCGCTGGCCGAAAAGATCAGCACCAGCATCTTGGCCTGCTCCATCGCGTTGATGATGGACTCGGCCCAGTCGTCGCCGGGACGGATGTCGCGCGGCGCCACCCAGCAGCGGATGTCGGCCGCCTCCAGCCGATGGCAGATGGCGTCGGCAAACACCTTGTCGACATGCGAATGGCTGAGGAAAACGTCGACGCCCATCGCGCACCTCAAGCCAGCAAGGCCATGGCTTTTTCCAGGCTGCGGCGCAGGCGGTTGAAGGCCTGGCCCAGCACGGCGATCTCGTCCCTGCCGCCGGCCGGGAACGGCGCCGCATCCATCTGCCCGGCGCTGACGGCGTCGGCGATGTGGCTGATGCGCCGCACCGGCCGCAGCACCAGCAGGTAGAACATGGCGTTGAGCGCCAGCAGCAGCGCGCCGAAGGTCAGCGCCATGCCGCCCATGATGAGCGTGTAGGCGCGTTCGGCCTCGCGCTGCGGCACCGCCAGCGGCACCGAGACGATCTGGCTGCCGATGGTCTCGCCCAGCTTCCAGCCGAAGCCGTTGTTGACGCCGTACAGCGCCTTCATCGTGGCCGGCGCCGCGGCCGGCGTGCTGTGGCAGGCCAGGCAGCGGCCGTCGCTGATGCGGATCGGCCGCGCCAGGTACAGCGACGGGCCGGACGGCGTCTGGCGGTCGCCGATCACTTCCTTCAGTTCGGTGTGGTCGCGGAATTGCCGCACCACGTCGGCCTCCCAGTCGGCCACCCGGTCGCGCGGATTGGTCGGGTTGAGCGCCGCTTCCTTGTAGCTGAAATCCGGATGCGTCTGGTGCAGCTTGTTGAAGCTTTGCGTGGCCGCGTACGACGGCACCGACTGCGGCAGGAAGGCCGTCAGCATGCCCTCGGCCAGCAGCGGCTTGACTTCGTTGGTGGTGTACTCGCGGGCCGCCATGGCGGCGTCCATCATCAGGCTGGCGTGGGTGACCACTTCGCGCCGGGCGTTATCGCGCAGCACATCGCGCGTCATGGCGGCGGTGGCGAACCAGCCCAGTCCAAAGATCAGCAGCAGCAACAGGTTGAATTTGTACAGCAGCTTCATGGAGCAGGCACCTGTGCGCGAAAGAATGCCGAAATACTATCATGAAACTCTAACAACTTTTCCGCCTTCCGCCGCGCGCCCATAAAAAAACCCCGCCGGCGCAACGCCGGCGGGGTTTTGCTGTGCAGCGGTCCGGCTTAGCGGGCGCGCTTGCGGCGGGCCACCACGCCCAGCAGGCCGAGGCCGGCGACCAGCATCGCGTAGGTGCCCGGTTCCGGCACGGCGGCGGTGACCGAGACATTGTCGATGAAGGCGGTGGCGTCGTAGTTGGTCTGGCCGGCAAAGCTGAGCACGGTGTTGCCGGCGGTGGTGAAGGTCAGCGACTTGGCGGTCCACGCCGCGCCGTAGTTGACCGCTTCGGTCGACAGCACGTTGCCGCCCACGGATACCTGGTAGGTCTCGGTCGGGCCGCCGTAGTTGCCGCGGCCGGCGTCGATCCACGACAGCGTGTAGGTGCCGGCCGCCAGCGTCAGCGACTGCTCGATGTGGCTGGTGCCCTGGATGCCGACCAGGAAATCGCCGGCCGGCGTGTTCGGATTGCCCCAAGGGCCGCTGGACGACGACATCAGCGGGAAGGCGCCGGTCCAGCCGGTGACGGCGCCGCATTCGTACGGGCCGTTCAGATAGCAATAGCTGCCGGCAGACAGGGTGAAGCTGGGGTCTTCGAAGCTGCCGTTGACCACCAGGTTGGCCGCCTGCGCGGTACCGGCCAGACTCAAGGCGGCCATGGCTGCTGCAACTGCGGCGAGGATTTTTTTGTTCATTTCATGTACTCCTGACAGGTTGGGACACGCCGGACGTCCGGCAAAGTGATGTCAGTAAAACATATTTCATGTCTTATGTACACATAAATTATCTAAATACAACACAAATTCTTTTTGAGCAATATTTCTGACGAAGTAAGCGGGCAAAAAAATCCCCGCCGCCGCGGGGATTTCAGGCTGCCGGCAGGCTTATTGCACCGGCTTGCCGTCGGCGTCGAGCTTGCGCACTTCGCCCAGGTTCAGCGCGCGCACGCCGGCCTCCACCTTGCTCAGGTCGCCCACCACCAGCCAGGTCAGCTTGCCCGGCGCGATGGTGCGCGCCGCCAGCGCGTTGGCTTGCTCCGGCGTCATCGCCAGCACCTTGCCGGTGAAGCTGTTGTAGTAGTCGGCCGGCAGCTTGTACTGCAGGATGGTGCTGTAGGCGCCGGCCAGTTGGCCCGACGTCTCGAACGAGCCCGGCAGGCGCAGCGTTTCGTTTTCCTGCGCGCTGCTCAGCTCGGCCGCGGTGATCGGCTTGGCGCCGGCGATGTTGGCGTATTCCTGCACCAGTTCCTGCAGGGCCGCGCCGGTCTTGTCGGTCTGCACCGGCGAGGTGCTCAGGTACAGGCGCTGGCCCACGGCCGGCGGCAGGCTGGCGTTCACGCCATACGACCAGTGCTTGTCTTCGCGCAGGTTCATATTGATGCGCGAGCTGAACGTGCCGCCGAAGATGTTGTTGACCACTTGCAACTGCACCGCGTCCGGCGCGTTGCGCGGCGGCGCCAGTTGCACGCCATAGATCACGCTTTGCAGCGCGCCCGGCTTGTCCATCAGGTAGACCACCGGTTTTTCCGGCGGCGCGACCTGGGCCACATTCTTTTGCGGCACCGCGCCGGCCTTCCAGCCGCCGAAGGTTTTTTCCAGCAGCGGCGTGATTTCCGCCAGCGTGGTGTCGCCCACCACCAGCAGCGTGGCGTTGTTCGGCTTGAACCAGGTCGCGTGGTATTTGACCAGGTCGTCGCGGCTGATGCGCGCCACGGCGGCCTCGGTGCCGGTGCCGGTCAGCGGCAGGCTGTAGGCATGGCCCTGGCCGTAGATCAGGCCCGGCATCACGCGCAAGGCCATCAGCTGCGGATTGCTTTTCTCGCGGGCGATGGCCGCCAGCCGGTCCTTCTTCAGACGCTCCAGTTCGTTCTGCGCGTAGGCTGGATGCAGCAGCACGTCGGCGTAGATATCCAGCGCTTTCGGCAGCGTCGGCTTGAGCGCGTTGAGCTGGACAAAGGCGCCGTCCAGGTTGCTGCTGGCCGAGTACTCGGCGCCCAGCGCTTCGAACTCTTCGCTGATCTTCAGCGCGCTGCGGCCGGTGCTGCCCTCTTCCAGCATGCGCAGCGACAGGCTGGCCAGGCCAGGCAAGTCCTGCGAATCGGACGCATAGCCGGCATCGACCATCATCGACAGATTGACCACCGGCGCGCTATGGCGTTCGGCCAGCACCACCTTCAGGCCGTTCGACAGGGTGGCGCTCTGCATGGCCGGCAGCTTCAGCGATTCAGGCTGGCCCAGCGCCGGCGGCGCGCTGCGGTCCAGCTTGGCGCCGGCGGACAGATTGGTCGGGAAAGGCTGCACGTCCAGCACGTAGTCGCCATCGGCCAGCCACTCGTTCATCGCCTGCTTGATGGCGGCCGGGGTGGCGGCCTTGATCGCCTTCAGGTAATCCTTGTAGCAGTCCGGGTTGCCGGTGTAGGTGGTGCACGCGGCCAGCAGGTCGCTCTTGCCGCCGAAGCCGCCCACGCGCTCGACGATGCGGGTGTAGCGCGCCAGGATCGCGGTCTTGGCGCTCTCCAGCTCGGCCGCGGTCGGGCCGGACTTCATCAGCGCGCGCAGCTCTTCGTCGGCGGCCTGCTCCAGCTTGCGGGTGTCGGCGCCGGGACGGGCGGTCAAGGTCAGCTCGAACTGGCCGGCGATTTCCGACGAGTCGTTGCTGGCGCTGGCGTTGGTGGCCAGCTGGTCCTTGTACACCAGGCGCTTGTAGAAGCGCGAGGTCTTGCCGCCGCCCAGCACGTGCGCGGCCAGGTCCAGCAGCGGCTCGGTCGCGGTGTGCGCGCCCGGCACGTTCCACACGCGGTAGATGCGCGCCTGCGGCACGCGGTCCTGCACGGTGCCGCGGTGGGTGCCGCTGCGCTTGGCGATCCACGCCTCATGCTTGGCCAGCGGCGGGCCGGCCGGGATCTCGCCGTAGTATTTCTCGACCTTCTCGCGTGCCTGTTCCGGCGTGATGTCGCCGGCCAGCACCAAGGTCACATTGTTCGGGCCGTAGTTGGTCTTGAACCATTCCTGCACGTCCGTCATCGAGGCCGCGTCCAGGTCCTTCATCGAGCCGATCACGGTCCACGAATACGGGTGGCCGGCCGGCCAGGTGTTTTCCGTCAGCAGCTGATACGCCACGCCGTAGGGCTGGTTCTCGCCCTGGCGCTTTTCGTTCTGCACCACGCCGCGCTGCAAGTCCAGCTTCTTCTGGTCCAGCACGCCGAGCAGATGGCCCATGCGGTCGCTCTCGGCGAACAGCGTGTAGTCCAGCATCGAGGTCGGCACGTTCTCGAAATAATTGGTGCGGTCGGTGTTGGTGGTGCCGTTCAGGTTGGTCGCACCGATGCGCTCCATGGCGTTGATGAAAGTGCCCTGGTTGAAGTGGTCGCTGCCGCTGAACATCAGGTGTTCGAACAGGTGGGCGAAGCCGGTCTTGCCGGCCTTCTCGTTCTTCGAACCGACGTGGTACCAGGTGTTGACCGCCACCACCGGCGACTTGTGGTCTTCATGGACCAGCACGGTGAGGCCGTTCTTCAGCACGAACTTGGTGTAGGCGATATCGGGGATGCCGATCTCGGCGTTGGCGGCTTTGGCGGCCTTGGCCGGCTCGGCGGCGTGCAGCGCGCCGCCGGTCGACAGCAGGGCGATCGAGGCGGCCAGGATGGTGCGGCGTAGTGACAGGGTCATGCGAAATCTCCGTGAGAGGAATGCAGCTGCAAAAAAAAAGCGCACCGGCATAACAGCGGGTGCGCAAGCATTCTATTGCTTTTTAGTTAAATTGGCGACTATTTGCGTTTCGCCGAGCTGGCGTCGCGGATGGCGCGGAATTCGGCGTCCTGCGCCCAGTTCGGCCAGGCGGCGGAGTCGGCCAGATCGCGGCCCAGGCCGTACAGCAGGCCGAGGTCGCGCGCCATGCCGGTGAACGGCCAGGCGGCGCTCCATTCGTCCGACGGCTGGTGGTAGTTGTTGCTGGTGTAGTCCTCTTCCGCCTTGTGGCCGGCCGCCGTGCCGCCGTCGATCCAGTCGTCGCCGGAACCGTAGGAAATCGCCGGCACGCCGCGCTTGGCCAGCGGGAAGTGGTCGGAGCGGAAGAAGTGGCCCGCTTCCGGTTTCGGATCGGGCGCGTAGGCCATGTCCATCTGCTTGGCCTTGGCGATCAGCTGGTCCAGCAAGTCCAGCTTGGCGCTGCCGGAAATGGTGAAGTTGCGCGCCGGGCCGTAGGGGCTGAGCGCATCCATGTTGATCATGCCGGCCGTCTCCGCCAGCGGATACAGCGGATAGGCGGCGTAGTATTCGGAGCCGAGCAAGCCCTTCTCTTCCGCCGTCACCGCCAGGAACAGCACGCTGCGCTGCGGCGCCGGCGCCTTGCCGTAGGCGCGCGCCAGCTCCAGCAGCGCGGCGATGCCGGTGGCGTTGTCGACCGCGCCGTTGTAGATCTTGTCGCCCCTGGCGTCGGGCAGGCCCACGCCCAGGTGGTCCCAGTGCGCGCTGTACATCACGGTCTGCTCGGGATGGGTGCTGCCGATCACGCGGCCGGCCACGTTCTTCGACACGATGGTTTGCGCGTCGACCGCGTAGCTGGCCGTCAGCGTCACGCCCTTCAGCTGCACCGGCTTGAAGTTGCGGGTTTGCGCCAGCTTCTTGAGCGCCTCGAAATCCTGGCCGCCGCGCTTGAACAGGTCGGCCGCGAGGTCGCGCTGTATCCATGCCTCCATAGGCGCGTGCGCCATGCCCGGCTGCTTGCGGACGATGTCGTACATGACGTTGGTGTTGGAATTCTTCACCGTGGCCCAGCCGTAGGAAGCCGGCGCGGTCTCGTGCACGATGATGGTGCCCAGCGCGCCGCGGCGGGCCATCTCTTCGTACTTGTAGGTCCAGCGGCCGTAGTAGGTCATGGCCTTGCCGCCGAAGTCGCCGACGCCGCTCTCGAAGTCGGGATCGTTGATCAGCACCACGGCCAGCTTGCCGCGCAGGTCGAAGCCCTTGAAGTCGTCCCACTTGCGCTCCGGCGCGTTGACGCCGTAGCCGACGAACACCAGCGGCGCGTTGCGGAAGTCGACCTGCTTGCTGCCGTTCATGGCGGCGCGCACGGCCATGTCCTCGCCCTGCTTGAGTTCCTGGCTGGCCTTGCCGTCGCTGACGACCAGCTTGACCGGGCCCTTGATTTCAAAGCGGCCCAGCGGCACATCCTGGGTCCAGCTGCGCTGGGTCTTCTGGCCCTTGAGCAGGTCGCCGCCGGGCTGCAGGCCGGCGGCCTTGAATTGTTCGATCAGGTAGTTGACGGTCTTGGTTTCGCCGGCCGTGTTCGGTCCGCGGCCTTCGTATTCATCCGACGCCAGCACTTTGACGTCTTGCGACAAATGCTTGGCATCGAACTCCGGCCCGGTGGCTGCCTGAGCGGTAGCGGCGGCGGCCAGAGCACAAATGAGCATGGTGTTTTTCAAATCTGTCTCCGTAATTATTTTTTGATTGGACTGCGCGGCAATACTGACATGAAATCAACTCGGCAGCAATCGCACGGTCGTGCGCAGAGCCTGCCCTTCTGTACCCTTTTTTCCACACTGGCCGCCACTGGAAGTAATTACCAAATACGCAATAGTTTCCTGTAAGATATGGTTTTCTTACAAGGAGTAACGATGCGCCTGATCCTCGCCACCCTGTTGAGCCTGACCCTGAGCGCGCCGTTGCTGGCCGCGCCCGAGCCGGCCCCGGCCCCGGCGCCGCCCATGACGGAGCAGCAATTCCTGGCCGGGCTGCATTTCCAGACCGGAAAGATCACCCTGCCC
This sequence comes from Rugamonas aquatica, assembly GCF_009380215.1. Lineage (GTDB taxonomy): Bacteria > Pseudomonadota > Gammaproteobacteria > Burkholderiales > Burkholderiaceae_D > Rugamonas > Rugamonas aquatica_B. The sequence continues at coordinate 74,864 of NZ_WHUG01000021.1, read as the reverse complement.
GGCAACATCGCCACGCTGGACCTGCCGCCCAGCTTCCGCTACCTGTCGCCGGAAGACGCCGGCAAGGTGCTGGTCGACGGCTGGGGCAATCCGCCGGGCGCGCAGACGCTGGGCATGATCTTGCCGGCCGACGTCAACCCGCTGAGCGCGGCCGGCTGGGGCGTGATCGTCACCTACGACAAGGATGGCCACGTCAAGGACGACGACGCCGACAGCATCAACTACGCCGAGCTGCTGACGCAGATGAAGGAAGCCATCGCCGACCACAACACCGCGCGCAAGGAACAGGGCTATGCGGCGATGACGCTGATCGGCTGGGCCGAGCCGCCCAGCTACAACAAGGCGCAGCACAAGCTGTACTGGGCCAAGGAGTTGCACACCGAGGGCAGCAAGGAGAACGGTCTGAACTACAACATCCGCGTATTGGGCCGCGAGGGCGTGCTGGTGCTCAACGCCGTGGCCGGCATGGAGCAGATCGCCCAGGTCAAGAGCGAGATGAAGAACGTCACCGCCTTCACCGACTTCACGCCGGGCAACCGCTACGGCGACTTCGACAGCAAGACCGACAAGGTCGCCGAATACGGCCTGGCGGCGCTGGTGGCCGGCGGCATCGCGGCCAAGCTGGGCTTCTTCGGCAAGATCTTCGCGCTGCTGCTGGCGTTCAAGAAGATCATCCTGATCGGCATCGCCGCCGCCGGCAGCTGGCTGTACAAGGCCTTCGGCCGCAAGAAAGCGGAAGCGGCCGCAGTCGAGCAAGCCGCCGCAGAGCCGGCCGCCAGCGAAGCGCCGGGCGTCGACCTGAGCAAGCGGGATTGAGGCGATGGGCAAGCTGATCCTGTGGCTGCTGGCCGCCGGCAAGATGGGCAAGCTGCTGACCACCTGCGGCACCATGCTGATCTCGATGGTGGTGTACAGCTGGGTGTTCGGATGGCGCTACGCGGTCGGCTTCGTGCTGCTGATTTTCGTCCACGAGATGGGGCACTACGTGGCGGCGCGGCAGCGCGGCCTCAACGTCGGCGCGCCCACCTTCATTCCCTTCGTCGGCGCCTGGATCGCCTTGAAGGAAGTGCCGCACGATGTCGAGACCGAGGCCTACATCGGCTTCGCCGGGCCGCTGGCCGGCACCGCCGCCGCGCTGGCCTGCTACTTCCTCGCGCGCGAGACCGACAGCCGCCTGCTGCTGGCCCTGGCGTACTCGGGCTGCATGCTCAACCTGTTCAACCTGATCCCGATCTCGCCGCTGGACGGCGGCCGCATCACGGCCATCATCTCGCCCAAGGTGTGGCTGGCCGGCGTGCCGCTGCTGGCGGCGCTGTTCTTCTACAGCCCCAGCCCGATGCTGATCCTGGTGGCCGTGCTGGCCTACCCGCAGATCAAGGCGGCGATCTGGGGCGATCCCGACAAGCCCGAGCAGTACTACGAGGTGGCGCGCGACACCCGCATCAACTACGGCGTGCTCTACCTAGGACTGGTGGCCTTCCTCGCCATGATGAGCTACAGCGTGCACGGCATGCTGGACGGCACCGGCGGCTAGCAGCGCTGCGCCATCAGACCAGCCCGGTCAGGTAGTAGACCGCGATGACGAAGAACACCGCCGTCGTCTTGATCAGCGTGATGGCGAAAATCTCCTTGTACGACTCGCGGTGCGTCAGGCCGGTGACGGCCAGCAGCGTGATGACGGCGCCGTTGTGCGGCAGCGTGTCCATGCCGCCGCTGGCCATCGCCACCACGCGGTGCAGCACCTCCAGCGGAATATTGGCCGCCTGCGCGCCCTTGATGAAGGTGTCGGCCATCGCCGCCAGCGCGATGCTCATGCCGCCCGAGGCCGAGCCGGTGATGCCGGCCAGCGAGCTGACCGACACCGCCGCGTTGACCAACGGATTGGGCACGCTGCGCAAGGCGTCGCTGACCACCAGGAAGCCCGGCAGCGAAGCGATCACGCCGCCGAAGCCATATTCCGACGCGGTGTTCATCGCCGCCAGCAGCGCGCCGCCGACCGCCGCCTTGGTGCCGTCGGCGAAGCTGGTGCGGATGCGGCCGAAGGCGGTCGCCACCACCAGCAGTATGCCCAGCAACAGCGCGCCCTCCACCGCCCAGATGCCGATGACGGTCTTGACCGGCACCGTCACCGCCGCGTGCAGGCCGGGCAAGGCTTCCGTGGTCAGCGCGTAGGTCTCGCCGTACCAGCCGGGGATCTGCTTGGTCAGCACGAAGTTGGCCACGCCCACCAGCATCAGCGGCGCCACCGACAGCAGCGGATGCGGCAGGCCGGTGCTGGCGGCGTGGGCGGCGTCCTTGGCGCTGGTGGCGCCGTAGCCTTCGCCGGCGGCCATCGCCGAGCGGCGCCGCCATTCGAGGAAGCTGAGGCCGACCACGATGATGAACAGCGAGCCGATCACGCCCAGCCACGGCGCGGCCCAGCCGGTGGTCTTGAAGAAGGTGGTGGGAATGATGTTCTGGATTTGCGGCGTGCCGGGCAGCGAATCCATGGTGAACGAGAACGCCCCCAGCGCGATCGCGCCCGGCATCAGGCGCTTGGGGATATTGCTCTGGCGGTAGAGTTCAGCGGCGAACGGGTAGACCGCGAACACCACCACGAACAGCGACACGCCGCCGTAGGTCAGCAAGGCGCACACGGCGACGATGACGGCGTTGGCGCGCGAGCGGCCGATGTACTTGATCGCCGCCACCACGATGGCTTCGGAAAAGCCGGACAACTCGATCAGCTTGCCGAACACGGCGCCGAGCAGGAACACCGGGAAGTACAGCTTGACGAAGCCGACCATCTTCTCCATGAAGATGCCGCTGAACACCGGCGCCACCGCGCCCGGGTCGGTCAGCAGCACCGCCCCCAGCGCCGCCACCGGCGCGAACAGGATTACGCTGTAGCCGCGATACGCGGCCAGCATCAGGAACACCAGCGCAGCCAGGACGATCAGAAAGGACATGCGGACTCCTTCGATTCAAATAAGATCATCTTATTGTAATGACAAACTTGAGTTCGCGTAGCTGGACTGAAAGCAGAGCGCCGCAGCTGCGGCGGTGCAGCATTGACGCTGCCGCAACTGGCTGCGATACTGAATCATCGCAGCCTCGGCCTGATGCCATGTCCGAACTCAAAGCCTCGCTCAAGAGCGGGGGCAAGTTCTCGCTCAACTGGAGTTATCTCAACGCGATTGCCAATGGCGTGTCGGCAATCGACTTGGGCGCGCTGGCGTTGCGCAACCTGCACGACGCCCGCCAGTTCGTGCGCGAGTACGGTTTCGACCTCGACCAGCCGGCCGCGCCGGCGCTGATACGGCGCGCCCACCGCGAGGCGGTCGATTTCATCGTCCACAGCTTCCTGACGCCGGCACAGGCGGCGCTGATCCCGCGCGACGTCACCCATCCCGACGATCCCCTGCTGCTGCTGGTGTACGCCTCGCTGCGCGGCCAGCACGTCGACGTGCGGCGCATGTGGTCGTGCGCGGTGCTGAAGGTGATGCACGGGATTTTTTACATCGACAACAACCTCAAGCTGCGCCACTTCCACGCCATCCGCGCGCAAGTGTTCGGCACGCTGGACGAGGTGATACGCCACGACGGCGACCGCCACTACCTGACCGACGGCGAAGTCTGCCTGCCGATGCTGCACTACGACCGCAAGGACAACAAGGGCCGCAACAGCATCCTGCTCAAGCTGCTGCAAAAAGCCGCCTACCTGGCGGCCGACATCTTCGACCACCTGGGCGTGCGGCTGGTGTTCGCCACCCGCTTCGAATGCCTGCTGGCGCTGCGCACGCTGCAGCGCGCCCACCTGCTGTCGGTGACCAATGTCGACGCCGAACGCACCCGCAACACCTTGCTGGACCTGGAGGCGGCCAAGCAGATCTTCAACAAGTACCGCGCCCGGCTGGAGCACAGCGACGACTACCCGGCCGAGCTGCTGCAAACCATGGACGCCGAACTGGCCGAGCTGGCGCAGCCGCAAACCCGCTGCGACAATCCGCACAGCGGCAGCGGCTTCAACAGCATTCAAGTCACGGTGCGCAAGATGATTCACGTGCAGCAGCTCGATGCGGGGCCGGAGCAGGATTACGACGTGGGCTTTTTCTTCGAGTACGAAATCCAGCTGATGGACGAGGCCAGCTACCAGCGCAGCCTGACCGGTCCGGCCAGCCACGACGCCTACAAGAAACGCCAGCTCGACACCGCCCGCACCCGCGTGTTCGGCCGCGAGCTGCTGCGCTGGATCGAACACCAGCCGGTCAACCCGCCTCCCGCGACAGAGCGCGTCAACGAGGCACGCATGGAAGCAGCGCCGGTAACCGGCCGATAACCGGCAGCGGTGCGCCGCCGCGCCGCGCAAAACTCTACCATCGGGTTTTAGGTGGAGGGATCGGCGATGCGCCATGCATTCATTCTCCGGCTGCTGGCTGCAACGCTGGCGGTGCTTGCGGTGCCGCCGGCCGCAGCAAGCGATGTCCGCGCCCAGGACGCCACGCCGCCGCGCGTGACCGTCGCGTCCACGCGCGACCCGGTCGACAAATCCTATCGCAAGATGATCGCGGGCATGGATCGCTTCGAGCGCGAACATGCGCTGGCCCCGCAGGCCGCGCTGCGCTTCGAACTGTTGCCGCGCCTGCCGTCCACGCAGCTTGACGGCATCACGCTGCGCGTGGCCGGCGACACGCTGTCGCTGCCGGTGTTGGTGGCGCCCGACCATACCTTCACGCTGGAACGCAACGCCCAGGCGCTGAAGGAAGATGCGGCGCTAATCGCCAGCAGCAAGACCAGCACGCTCACCTGGCGTGCCCACGTTCGCAGTCCCGGCGTGCCGACCAACATGCGCCGGCTCGGCGATCTGCGGCTTGAGTGCAAGGTCGGCGTGCAGGCCGGGCTGCTGTCCAACAACGCCCAGTTGTTCGCCTGGCTGGGCGAACTGTTCACCGACGCCGACCGCGTCTGCGGCTCACCGCAAGGCAACTACCTGTTCTTCAGCGAGCGTCCCTTGTTTGCCATCACGCTGCACGATGGCGCGCGCAGCGAGGCGCTGCCGTTCGACATGCTGTATGCGGGCGGCACGCAGACCCCAGCCACGCTGCCCTTCTGCGATTGCCAGGTGCTGCTGGACCGCAGCTTTTACGCGCCGCTGTGGGACCGCAGCTGGTCCGACGATACGCTGCTGGAACTGCATTACCAGGACGATCCGCCCGACGCGGCCGACACCGCCGTGGCAGACGACCACCGCAGCATGCAGCAGATGCAGGCCGCACTGGGGCCAGCCACCGTGATCCGTTTCGACAGCGGCTACCAGGCCTGGCGCTACCGCTATCCGTCGCACAGTTCCGCCGTCGATGGCGCGCCGCGCTACGCCGACTTCGTCATCCTGTTCGGCCCGGACGGCTTGGCGCGCAAGGCACGCTTGAGCGAACGCTAGCGCAGAGCGGGGGGCACAGAGAGCATGGTGGTGGTGTATTTTCGGAGGGACTCTAAAAGCTCTAAAAGCTCTAAATCATTAGAGATCGCTCTAAATTGTTAGAGATCGCTCTAAAAATGAAGCACGGTGCAGAAAAAATAGAGAAATTAGAGTCCGTCGCTGTCATTTTTAGAGTTTTTAGAATCGAAATTAGAAAAAATAGAGCGAAATCTAGCGAATTAGAGCGATCTATAACGATTTAGAGCTTTTAGAGCACCAGCGTTTTAAACGCGCCCCCACCCACCCTCCCGCCGCCGCAGGTGCGGCACAACACAAAAAAACCCGCGGGCCTTGCGGCGCGCGGGTTCGCTTCCTGCTGACGGTTTTTAGTTGACGGTCATCGCCTTCTTGATGGCCACGCAACGCTCGTCTTCCTGATGCGTCACCAGCAGCGCGCGCCGCGTGCCGGCCGACAGATCCTTCAGCTTGCCGACAGCGCTCTGCAAACGCTGAACGCTGGCCGGCGTGCAACCGGCGGGTATCATCATGTTGGCATACGAACGCATGAAGACCGGACCGGCCGCCTTGTCGATCTGCCCCAGCTGGGCCAGACGCTGGCTTGCGCTCAGCTCATTCAACGCACCCTGCTCGGCCGGATACATGCTCTCCATCGCCCGGCGAATCTTCGAGAACGGCAGCTTGGTTTGCAGATCGGCGATATTGGCCAGCCACTCGGCCTTGACCTTGGCATCCGGCTGGATCACGGTGGCGCCCAGCGCGGCGGCCTGGCCGCTGTCGGACTTGTCGCGTTCCTGCTCGGCCGCCAGCAAGGCCGCCGCGCCCGGATAGGCAAAGCGGTTCAGGCGGTTGATGATATCCCAGCGCACATCCTGACTGACATTCAGGCCAGGCACCACCAGCTTGCCGCCGAGGATGTCGGCCAATTGCGCCAGCGCGGCCGGGCTGCTGGTCAGGTCCAGATAGGTCGAGAACCAGCGGCGCTGGAAATTCTTGTCGCCGCTGGCGGCGTTGGTGGCGGCAAACGCCATCTGCTCCAGCTGCGGCACGACCTTGGCTTTGTAAGCGGCGGCCGATGGTCCCATCTCATCGAGGTAAGCCTTGGCGGAGCGCACCTTGCCGGTGACATCGCCCAGCAAGGTGTAATCCTTCTCGCCCGGCGCGTTGACCAGCACGGTCTTCAGGAACTCGTTGAGCGGCAGCTTGGCGGAACGCACGCCGTCCCACAGGCTTTGCCACAGCATCGAGCGCAGCAGCGGATCTTCCACCTTGCCCAGGCTCGCTTGCGCGGTCGCGAAGGATTTCTTATCCAGCTGCACCTGCGCATAGCCCCAATCCTGATAGTTAGGATAGACCAGGTCCGGGCAAGCCGCGCCCTTCAGTTCAGGCACGGCGGTATTCGCGCCCTTGTAAGTGACGGCCAGGTTCTTGCTCAGCGCCAGGCCATCGGCGCCCAGGTTGAACAGGCCGATCTGCACGCGCTGTTCGCGCAGCGTCGGCATCGCCTTGCTTGGCGCGCTCTGGCGCAAAGTGAAGGCGCTGATCTTGCCGCCGGCGCAGCTGTATTCGGCCGCGATGGTGTTGACGCCCGGCTCGTACAACCACTGCCTGGTCCAGCCGCTCAGGTCGCGGTGCGCGGCCTCGCCCAGGCTGCCGATGAAGTCGTCCAGCCTGGCGTTCTGGTAGGAGTACTTGACCAGGTAGTTGTGCACACCCTGGCGGAACACTTCCTCGCCCAGCAGGTGACGCAGCTGCTTCAAGGTCGACGCGCCCTTGGAATAGGTGATGGCGTCGATGTTGTCGAAGGCGTTGGCGGTGGACGGCACCGGCGTCTCGATCGCGTGCGTGGTCACGCGCTGGTCCTGCACATAGGCGCTCTGCTTGGCGCCCGAGTAGAAGCCCTGCCATGCGTTGCCGAACTCGGTCGACTCGGCGGTCGCCAGCGTGCCCATGAAGGACGCGAAGCTTTCGTTCAGCCACAAGCCGTTCCACCATTTCATCGTCACCAGATCGCCGAACCACTGGTGCGCCATCTCATGCATGATGACGCCGGCCAGGCTTTGCTTCTGCGCCGAGGTCATCTCGTCCTTGTACAGGAAGCCGCGCTCGGCGAAGGTGATGGCGGCCGCGTTTTCCATCGCGCCGTACAGGAAGTCCGGCACCAGCAGCTGGTCGTATTTCTCGAACTGGTAAGGCACGCCGAAGTACTGGTCAAAAAACTTCAGGCCGCGGCGGGTGTAGCTGAACCAGTCCTGCGGCGACACCTGCGACGCCACCGACTGGCGCGCGAACAAACGCATCGGATATGGGCCGCCGTGGTCTTCCCACACCTTGTACGGGCCGGCGTGCATGGCGAAGTTGTACGAGCTCAGCTTCTTGGTGCGTGGGAAGGTCCAGCGCTTGGTGTTGCCGATGTCCTGGATGCCGGTCTCGCGCCTGGTCGACGACACCACCCAGTCGGCCGGTGCGGTGACGGTGATTTCATACGTGCCCTTCAGGTCGGGCTGGTCGAACACCGGGAACATCTGGTGCGCGGCGGCCGGCTCGAAGTGCGAGTAGGTGTAGACGCGGTTGTCGACCGGATCGACCATGCGGTGCAAGCCTTCGCCGTTGGTGCTGTGCAGGCGCTGGTAGCTGATGGTGACGCTGTTGCGGCCGGCCTTCAGGTCGGCGGCGGCGATGGTGATGAACCACTGGTTGTATTGCGGCGTCACGGCCTTGCCGTTGACAGTCAGGCTGGCGATGGTGGCCTTGTCGAGGTCGATGGTCAGCGGCGCGCCGGCGTCGCTGAGGTCGAAGCTCAGCGTGGTGGTGCCGGAGAAGGTTTCCTTGCCGGTCAGCGTGAAGTCCAGCGTGTAGTCGACATTGGCCACGCGCGCCGAGCGGGCGGCGGCGTCGGCTTGCGACAGGAAGGCGTTTTCAGCACGCGGCGCGGTGGCGGGAGCGGCGGCCTGCGCGACGCCATGGGCCAGCGCGATGGCGGCGACGATGATGGATTTTTTCATGGGTGTTCCTGGAATGTGGCAACGCCCGCAGAGGCTGCGGGCGTTGCGTCGTTAAACTGGTCGCTTGCTTATTTTTTCAGGTAGGTGTCGAGCCAGTCGATCACCGTGTGGTGCCACAGCACCGAGTTGGCCGGCTTCAGTACCCAGTGATTTTCGTCCGGGAACATCAGCAGCTTGCTCGGGATGCCGCGCCGTTGCAGCGCGGTGAAGGTGCCCAGGCCCTGCGAGGTCGGGATGCGGAAGTCCAGGTCGCCCTGCACCACCAGCATCGGCGTCTTCCAGTTCTTCACTTTCAGCGCCGGGTTGAACTTCTCGTGCAGTTCCGGCACGTCGTAGTAGGCGCCGCCGTTTTCCCATTCGGTGAACCAGATTTCCTCGGTGGCGTAAGCCATGCCGCGCGTGTCGAACACGCCGTCGTGGTTGACGATGCACTTGAAGCCGTCGGACCAGTTACCTTCGATCCAGTTCATCATGAAGCCGCCATAGGACGCGCCCAGCGCGCAGCTGCGTTCGCGGTCCAGCCACGGGAATTTCTGCACCGCTGCGGCCAGGCCTTTTTGCAAGTCTTCCAGAGGCTTGCCGCCCCAGTCGCCGCTGATCGCATCGGTGAACTTCTGGCCGTAGCCGGTCGAGCCGTGGAAGTCGATGAACACGGTGGCGTAGCCGGCGCCGGCGTACACCTGCGGATTCCAGCGGTAGCTCCACGAGTTGCCGAAGCTGCCCTGCGGGCCGCCGTGCACCAGGAAGGCGATCGGGTATTTGACGCCCGGCTGCGCGTTCCATGGCTTCATCACGTGGCCGTAGACGGTCTCGCCGTTGGCGCCGGTGAAGGAGAACTGCTCGTACTCGCCGAACTTGACGTCGGCCAGCGCCTGCGCGTTCAGCGTGGTCAGTTGCGCGGCCTTGTCGGCGGTGCCACCGAGCTTGAACTTGAACAGCTGCGCGCCGGACGCCAGGTTGGCTTGCGCCATGACGACGGTGTCGCGCGCGACGTCGAAGCCGCTGACGTAGCCGTTGCCGGTCAACGGCGCCACCTTGCCGCTGGCGGCGTCGATGGCGAACAGGCGGTGCTGGCCGATGTCGTCGGCGGTGGCCAGCAGGGTCTTGCTGTCCGGGGTCCAGCGGTAGTCGGCGATCGAGCGGTCCCAGCTGTCGGCGACGGTGCGCTTCTTGCCGGTGGCGACATCGATCAACACCAGGTGGAAGCGGTCGGCCTCGAAGGTCGGCTTGTCCATCGCCAGGTAGGCCAGGGTCTTGCCGTCCGGCGAGTAGATCGCCTTGGTGTCCCAGGCGGCGTTGTCGGCCGTCAGGTTCTTCGGCTGGCCGCCGTCGGCCGGCACGGTGTAGACGTCGAAGTTGGTCGACCAGGCTTCGGTGCGGCCGGCGATGCGGGCCGAGAACACCACGGTCTTGCCGTCAGGGCTGAAGTGGTATTCGTCGTGGTCGCCGAAAGGCTTGGACGGCACGTCGCCGTCGAGCATGCCGGACAGGCTGACCGGCTGCGCGCTGACCTTGCCGCTGGCGTCGATAGGCGCGGCGTACAGCACATTGGTGCGGCCGTCGGCCCAGGTATCCCAGTGGCGCACGAACAGCTTGTCGTAGACCTTGCCGCTGGCCTTGTTCTTGCCCTGCGCATCGAGGCGGGCCTTGCTGCAGGCGATGTCGGCGCAGTCGCGGAACACGGCCAGGCTCAGCGCCAGGCGGTCGCCCTGCGGCGACAGGCGGAAGTTTTCCACGTCCAGCGCGAGGTCGGTCACGCGCGCCGCTTCGCCGCCGGCCAGCGGCAGGCGCCAGACCTGTTGCGAGCCGGAGCGGGCCGACAGGAAGTACACGGCGTCGCCAGCAGGCGACCATTCGGGATCGCTGCTGCTGGCGTCGGCCTGGGTCAGGCGCACCGGCGCGGCCTTGGGCGCGCGCAGGTCCAGCATCCACAGCTGGGTGTTGCCGCGGTTCTTGTCGATATTGGTGGAACGCACCGTGTAGACGACGCGGCTAGCGTCCGGCGACAGCACTGGGCTGCCGACGCGCTCCATCCTGACCATGTCTTCAACGGTGAAGCCGCGCGGCGCGGCGATGGCGCTGGAAGCCGCGACAGCGGTTCCCAACAGCAGCAGTGGTAGTCTCATTCGGTGATCTCCGACGTTATAAGAAAATACCGGCGGGTAGCCGGCTGCCGGCATGATACCAAGATCGCAGTGCAGCAAGCAAAACTGTCTCCGGCTGTTACTTGCCGATACTTGCCTGTGCAGCAATCGTCAGCCGCGCGCCGGGATCCCCGTGGCCGCGCTTACCTGGTGCCGGCTTCGCGTTTGTACTCGCGCAGATTGTCGGCGTTGACGGTTTGCACCGGCGAGTTGCCGCAATCGCGGCGGCGGATCGAACTGCCGGTGGTCGGCTCCGTCCCCTTGCAGGGTTGCGCGGCCGCGGCCTGCTGCGGCACTGCGGCATCCCTGTCGCCGGTGCTGGCGCAGCCGGCCAGCGCCAGGGCAAAAATGCCAGCGAACAGAGCGACTCCGATTTTTTTCGTGGACATAAGCAAAAACCTTATCAAGAAATTATGGTTGGTGTATTGGCATCTTATATTGACAGGCGAAAAAAATCTTGACTTTATCAAGACGACCGGTCATATTGATCGCATGGCTAAACCTAACGTCAAACAGCAACTCGTCACCGCCGGCTTGAACCTGCTGCACAGCAAGGGCTTCAACGCCACCAGCGTCCAGGACATCACGGATGCGGCCGGCGTGCCGAAAGGCTCGTTCTACAACCACTTCGCCAGCAAGGAAACGCTGGGGCTGGAGGTATTGGAACGTTACGCCGAGGCCGCCGCCACCTACTGCGACGTGCTGGACGACACCAGCCTGGCGCCCAAGGCCAGGATGCGGCAATACTTCGACCTGCTGATCGGCGCCAACACCGCCACCGACTACAACTGCGGCTGCATGCTGGGCAACTTCAGCAGCGAGCTGTCGAGCCAGATCCCCGGCATGCGCGACGTGCTGCGCCGCTGCTTCGACACCTGGGCCGCGTGCCTGGCGGTGGTGATCGCCGAAGCCCAGCGCGACGGCAGCGTGCGCGCGCCGCAGCCGGCGCTGGAACTGGCCCATTTCATCATCGACGCCTGGCAGGGCGCGGTGCTGCACGCCAAGGCCAGCCAGAGCCGGGCGCCGCTGGACCGCTACGCCGACATGGTGCTGAACCAGATTTTGCTGTGATGCTTTTTTTTCGGCATTTTTTAAGATGACCGGTCATATTGTTTTACCTTACGCTGTCCGCTACTTCACCCACTGAAAGGAATCACCATGAACTTCAAAGATGCCGTCGTCCTGATCACCGGCGCCAACCGCGGCCTGGGCAAAGCCCTGGCGCAAGCCGCCGTCGCCGCCGGCGCCCGCAAGGTGTATGCGGGCGCCCGCAATCCCGCCGCCGTCACGCTAGCCGGCGTCACGCCGATCCAGATCGACGTGACCAACGCGGCCGACATCGCCGCCGCCGTGCAAGCCATCCCCGACCTGACCATCCTGATCAACAACGCCGGCATCTTCAGCGGCAGCGACGTGGCCGGGCCCGAAGCGCTGGCCTCGGTGCGCGCCGAGCTGGACACCAACTTCTACGGCCCGATGGCGCTCAGCCTGGCCTTCGCCCCTGCGCTCCAGCGCAACGGCGGCGGCGCCATCGTCAACATCCTGTCGGCGCTGAGCTGGATCACCATCCCCCACAGCGGCACCTACAGCATCTCCAAGGCCGCCGCCTGGGCGCTGACCAACGGCCTGCGCGCCGACCTGCACGCGCAGAACACGCAGGTGCTGGCGGCCCACATGGGCTATATGGACACCGACATGACCGGCGGCGTCGACGCGCCGAAATCGGCGCCGGCCGACATCGCCCGCGCCATCGTCAGCGCGCTGGAAGCGGGCCAGGATGAAGTGCTGGCCGACGACACCGCGCGCCAGGTCAAGCAGGGCTTCACCATCGCGCGCAGCGCCTACCTGGGCGAGCCGCGCGCGGCCTGACCGCTGCCGCAGTGCAGCAACGCAGTGCAGCAACGCAGTGCAGCAAATACGCCGCGGCAAAACCTCGCCGCGGCTGATACAAAATATTTTCGATCAACGCAATAAATCGCGTATTTTCATGCGCAAAATAGGTGCATAATTTCCCTCTCAGTCAGGAAGAGTACGCACGATCACGACCGGCTTGACGTGTGTACATTCGTTTTCCCCGCCGGTAATCTTCGCGAGTTTGTTATTGCCACACGACCAGTTGTGAACAATTGTAAATCGACGTTGAATGAGGCCGGCACGGCGCTAAGGTAGCAGTCTTCACCTCGGGCGCGTCCACCCTCCAGCGTTCGCCGCGCAGCCGAAGTCAGACGAAATACGGGAAACGCTATGCTTACTGCCACCTATGTCTTGTTGACACTTTCTATCGAACAAAAAAAAGAACGCCATTTCATCGCGCGCCTGCTGCAATATGTGCAGTCGATCGCGCGCCGCCCGCAGGAAATCGATCCTGTGTTCATCGAATCCCAGCTCAAGGAGCTGACCACCTTTGCCGAAACGCGCCACCAGCGCAAGGTCGAAGCCTGCCTGATGCCGGCCGTGCGGGCGGCGGACGCCAACTGCGGCGCGCTGCTGAACGATCTGGAATCGCTGAGCCGTCTCGGCGGCGCCATGTTGAACGCCGTGCACAAATGCCTGCGCCGCGCCATGCGCCGCAGCGCTTCGCAAGGCAAGTTCCTGTGCCGCACGGTGGACCTGTATTGCCAGAACCTGCTCAAGCGGCTCGACAAGGAAGAGCAGGAACTGCTGCCGCTGGCGCAAAAAGTCATCTCCAGCGAAGAATGGTTCGAGATCGGCAGCCAGTTCCTGGCGCAGGAAGACAACGGCGCCGCCACTCAGCCGGAGCTGCGTCCGCGCCGCACCCGCATCTACGACATGGACTCCGGCGCGGCGGCGGCCTGAGCCGGCCATGCCCCGCCACGCCTGCGCGCTGATCTGGCGCAAGCGCGCCGCCAGGGGGCGCCGCGCACTGTTGTTTTGAGTTCCGCCGCACGCCGCTAAAGCTTGCCTAAGCAATATCGTGCGGATAATATCGACTGCATGCAGACCCATTCCGCCACCGTCCTGCACCTCCGCGGCGCCGCCGGCATGGACGCCATTTACCGCAAGATCAGCTGGCGTTTGCTGCCGCTGCTGATGCTGTGCTACGCGGTCGCCTGCCTGGACCGCATCAACCTCGGCTACGCGCAACGGCAGATGCAGGACAGCCTGTCCTTCGGCGATCCCGTCTACGCCTGGGGCGCCGCCCTGTTCTTCATCGGCTACTGCCTGTTCGAACTGCCCGCCAACCTGCTGCTGGAAAAAGCCGGCGCCCGCAAGACGCTGTTGTGGCTGATGCTGGGCTGGGGCCTGGCCTCGGCCGCCGCCGCCTTCGTCCGCACGCCGGCCATGTTCTACCTGCTGCGCTTCGTGCTGGGCGCGCTGGAGGCCGGCTTCTTCCCCGGCGCCATCCTCTACCTGACCTGGTGGTACCCGGCGCCGCGCCGCGCGCGCGTGTTCGCCGTGTTCGCGTCGGCCGCGCTGCTGGCCAACGTCGCCGCCGCGCCGCTGTGCGACGCCACGCTGAGCTATCTGCACGGCGACAGCGGCCTGCAGGGCTGGCAATGGCTGCTGCTGACGCAAGGCTTGCCGGCCGTGCTGCTGGGCGCGATCGCCTGGCTGTACCTGGACAACCGCCCCGACGACGCCCACTGGCTGTCGCCGTTCGAACAGCTGATGGTGGAGCAGGACCTGGGGCGCGACGAGGCGCTGCTGCAGGCGGCCGCGCCGACGCGCCAGCCGGCGCCGGACGACGCCGAGCCGCCGTCGGACGCCGCCGTCATCGTCACGCTGCTGCGCGACCGCACGCTGTGCCTGCTGGCCGCCGCCAACCTGCTGCTGACCGGCGCCAGCTACGCGCTGGCCTCGTGGGCGCCGGCGCTGGTGCAGCGCTGGAGCGAAGCAAGCCATATGCAGCCTGGCCTGCTGGCCGCCCTGCCCAATCTGGCGGGCGTGATCGGCATGATCGCCATCGGCTACGATTCCGACCGCCGGCGCGAACGGCGCGGCCACTTCATCGCCTGCATGGTGCTGGCGGCCGGCGGCCTGGCGCTGGCGATCGCCGCCAACGACGGCCTGGCGTGGTCGCTGGCCGGGCTGGCGCTGGCGTCGCTGGGCATCGCCTCGGCGGCGCCGCTGCTGGTGGCCATCGTCACCGATCTGCTGTCGCGCCGGCGCGCGGCGGCCGGCATCGCGCTGGTGGTCAGCTGCGGCATGCTGGGCGGCGCCTTCGGCCCCGCGCTGGGCGCGCGCACCCAGGCCTGGGGCGGCAACGCCGCCATGCTGGCGGTGCTGATCGTCATGTACCTGGCGGCCGGCGCCATCCTGCTGCTGGCCTTGCGGCTGTCGCCGCGCCACGGCGGCCCCGATGCGCGCCACGGCCGCACCGACAAGATGGCCCGCAACTGAAGACGCAACTGAACATATAAGCATTACAGTTCGCTGGAGCTTGGGCTAGAATCCGAAACGCGCTGCGATCCGGCGCCCCTGTTCACCCAACCTCAAAGCGAAACTACCGATGCGTTTTGTCTTGCCTTTTTTAGCCGCCGCCATGGCCGGCTCCTTCGCCGCCCATGCCGGCGCCACGCCAACCCCGATCACGCTGGACCAGGCGATGGCCAACCCCGACTGGATCGGCAATCCGGTTGAAGCGGCATGGTGGGGCTGGGACAGCCGCCAGATCTACTACAAACAAAAACGCGCCGGCTCGCCGCTGCGCGACACCTTCCAGGTCGCCGCGGGCGTGCCCGCTGCGGCCAGGCCGGTCGACGACAGGCAGCTGGCCAATCTCGACACCGCCGCGCCGCTGTACAACCGCGAGCACACGCGCGCCATCCTGCTGCGCAACGGCGACCTGTTCGAGCGCGACCTGAAGACCGGCGCGCTGACGCAAATCCTGCGCGGCACCACGCCGGCCGCCGATCCGCAGTATTCGGCCGACGGCGCCCACGTGCAGTTCCGCGTCGGCAGCGACTGGTTCAGCTGGAGCCGCGCCGAGCGCCTGGTGTCGCCGGTGGCGCTGCTGCGCACCGCCAAGGATCCCGACGCCGCACCGGACGCCGACAGCCGCCGCGACCTGCAACTGCGCCTGCTGTCCACGCTGGCGCGGCTGAAGGAAGAAAAGGACGCCACCCGCGACCGCCGCAACGCCGAACGCAGCGCGGACGCCACCCGCGCGCCGCAGCCCATCTACCTCGGCGAGAAGCTGGTGATCGACGCCAGCTCGCTGTCGCCGGACGGCCGCTACCTGCTGGTCATCACCAGCGCCAAGGACGGCGACAAGCGGCGCGTCGGCAAGATGCCGAAGTACGTGACCGAATCGGGCTACGAAGAAAGCGACGACGAACGCAAACGCGTCAGCGACACCGGCCCGCAGGCGCAGCAACTGAAACTGGTTGAACTGGCTACCCGCAAAGTGAGCGAGCTGACGTTCGACGCCCTGCCCGGCATCGGCGTCGATCCGCTGGCCGAACTGCGCGCCGCGCACAAGCTCGATGCGCTCAAAGGCAACCGGGGCGTGCGCTTCGAAGGCCGCGAAGACTCGATACGCTGGACCGACAACGGCGCGCAGGTGGCCGTGATGGTGCAGGCGATCGACAACAAGGACCGCTGGATCGCCGGCGTCGACCTGGCCGCCGCCACGCTGAAACCGCTGCACCGCCTGAGCGACGCCGCCTGGGTCAACAACCGCGGCAACGACTTCGGCTGGCAGCCGGACAACCGCACGCTGTGGTACCAGTCGGAGGAAAGCGGCTACGCCCACATCTACCTGCAGACGGCCGACGGCAAGGCGCGCGCCCTGACCTCGGGCAAGTGGGAAGCCAGCGACATCGAATGGAGCGCCGACGGCAGCACCGCCTACTTCCTGTGCAATCCCAAGCTGCCGGGCACCTACGAGGTGTGCTCGACGTCGGCCAGGGACGGCGCCCTGCGCGAGCTGACCTCGCTGGGCGGCGTGGAAAGCTTCGCGCTGTCGCCGGACGGCCGCAAGCTGCTGGTGCGCTACTCGACTTCCTACATGCCGACCCAGATCGCCACCGTCGCCAGCAGCGGCGGCGCCGCCACCCAGCTGACCGACACCCGCAGCGCAGGCTTCAAGGCGCGCGAGTGGATCACGCCGCAAATCGTCGCCGTGCCTTCCACCCACGGCGCCGATCCGGTATGGGCCAAGCTGTATCGCCCGGCCACGCTGGAAGCGGGTAAAAAATATCCGGTGGTGATGTTCGTGCACGGCGCGGGCTACCTGCAAAACGTCAGCAAGCGCTATCCGGTCTACTTCCGCGAGCAGATGTTCCACAACCTGCTGGTCGAAAAAGGCTACATCGTGCTGGACATGGACTACCGCGCCTCGCTCGGCTACGGCCGCAACTGGCGCACCGCCATCTACCGCCAGATGGGCCACCCGGAACTGGAAGACTACGTCGACGGCTTGAACTGGATGGTGGCCAACCAGCAGGGCGACGCCAGGAACGTCGGCATCTACGGCGGCAGCTACGGCGGCTTCATGACCTTCATGGCGCTGCTGCGCGCACCGGAGCAGTTCAAGTCCGGCGCCGCGCTGCGCCCCGTCACCGACTGGACCACCTACAACCACGAGTACACCGCCAACATCCTCAACACGCCGGAGCTGGACCCGGAAGCGTACAAGATCTCGTCGCCGATCGAATACGCCGACAAGCTGCAAGGCAATCTGCTGATCGCCCACGGCATGATCGACGATAACGTCTTCTTCCAGGACTCGGTGCGCATGGCCCAGCGCTTCATCGAACTGAAGAAAGACAACTGGGAACTGGCGCCGTATCCGCTGGAGCGCCACGGCTTCGTCCACCCGGAGAGCTGGTACGATGAATACCGCCGCATCTATCAGCTGTTCGAACGCACGCTGAAACAATAAAGGAGCCCCATGAAAAAGCTTGCCACCCTGCTGCCGCTGGCCGCGTTGTCCGCGTCATTGTTTGCACCGCTCGCGGCCCACGCCGAAACCGGCGCCGTCAAGCACCCGGCCTGGACCCGCAGTTCGAATATCTACGAAGTGAACCTGCGCCAGTACAGCAAGGAGGGCACGCTGAACGCCTTCGCCGCCACCCTGCCGCGCCTGAAGCAGATGGGCGTGGACATCGTGTGGCTGATGCCGGTGCACCCGATCGGCAAGAAGAACCACAAGGGCACGCTGGGCAGCTACTACGCGGTGCAGGACTACAGCGCCGTCAATCCGGACTACGGCAGCATGGACGACCTGCGCAAGCTGGTGAAGCAGGCGCACGCGCTGGGCATGCACGTGATCCTGGACTGGGTGGGCAACCACACGGCCTGGGACCATCCGTGGGCCACCCAGCATCCGGACTGGTACAAGAAGAACGACAAGGGCGAAATCTATTCCGTCACCTTCAAGAACGAAGCGGGCGAGATGGAGGAATGGACCGACGTGATCGGCCTCGATTACGGCAACAAGGAACTGTGGAAGGGCATGACCGAGGCGATGGCGTACTGGGTGCGCGAGGCCGGCATCGACGGCTTCCGCTGCGACGCGGCCGGCCTGGTGCCGACCGAGTTCTGGAACCAGGCGCGCGCGCAGCTCGACAAGATCAAGCCGGTGTTCATGCTGGCCGAGTGGAACGAGCCGGCGCTGCACGACAAAGCCTTCGACGCCAGCTACGACTGGCCGCTGAGCGAGATCATGAAAAAAATCGCCAAGGGCCAGGCCGGCGCGGCGGAACTGAAAGCGTATCTGGCCAATCCGCCGAAAGCCTATCCGCGCGACGCCTACCGGCTGCAGTTCACCAACAACCACGACCTCAATTCCTGGCAGGGCACGGACAAGGACTTGTACGGCCCGGCCTACGGCGCGATGGCGGTGCTGAGCTACACCCTGCCCGGCATCCCGCTGATCTACAACGGCCAGGAGGCGCGGCTGGAGAAGAAGCTGGAGTTCTTTGAGAAGGACCCGATCGACTGGAAGAGCTACGAGCTGGAAGGCTTCTACGCCGGCCTGAATCAGCTGAAGAAGGAAAACCCGGCGCTGTGGAACGGCGCCAGCGGCGGCGCGGTGCAGCTGCTCGACGTCGGCAACGAGCAGCTGTTTGCCTTCAAGCGCCAGCAGGGCAAGAACAGCGTGCGCGTGATCGTCAACCCGACCGCCACGCTGCAGAAGTACAAGCTGGCCGGCGATGAAGGCCAGGCCGTGCTCAAGCCCTGGCGCTGGCGCATCATCGTGCCGGAGTAAAGGCTTATTCCGTGGCCAGTCGCTTGCCGAGGCGGTACAGGTATTCCTGGCCGTCGTACAGCGACTTGACGCGGATATGCTCATTCAAGCCATGCGCGCCGCTGCCCTCCGGGCCGGCGAACATGCCGCTGATGCCGTAGGTCCAGATGCCGCCGCTGTTGAGGAAGCGGCCATCGGTGCCGCCGGTCGACATGGTCGGGATCACCGGCACGCCCGGCCACATATCGTTGCTGATCTCTTCCACCGCCTTCATCAGCGCCGGCGTCAACGGCGGCATCGGCGCGCTCAGGCCTTCGCCGATGCGGGTGATCTTGATCTTGTCGTCGGCCACCACGCGCTGCAGCGTCGCCTGCACGTCATCGACCTGCTCGTCCGGCAGGATGCGGCAATTGACCGTGGCCCGCGCGCGCTGCGGCAGCGCGTTGTCGGCATGGCCGGCGTCGACCTTGGTGGCCACGCAGGTGGTGCGCACGGTGGAGTTGTGCACCGGGCTGACCGCGTACAGGCGCTCCAGCGCGGCGGCGTCGGGCGGATCGCTGAGGATGGCCTTCATGTCGGCGGCCACCTGGCCCTTCTCCACCGCCGCCATGCGCTCGTAGTAGGCGCGCGTGACCGGTGACAGCTTGAACGGGAAGGCGAACTGCCCCAGGCGCGACAGGCCCTCGGCCAGGTGGTAGATGGCGTTGTCGCGATACGGCGCGGAGCTGTGGCCGCCGGGGTTGGTCACTTCCAGCTGGAAGCTCTGATAGATTTTCTCGCCGGCCTGAATGCCGTGGCGCACCGGCTTGCCTTCCTTGTCCAGCAGGCCGCTGCCGCCTTCGTTCAGCGCGATCTCGGCGTCGATCAGCGCGCGGTGGTGGTTGAACAGGTATTCGGCGCCGTCGAATTTGCTGGGCACCATTTCCTCGTCACAGGTCAGCGCCATGACCACATCGCGCTTGGGCGCCAGCTTTTCCTTTTTGTAGCGGATCATATTGGCGACGAAGGAGGCGGCCATGGCCTTGTCGTCGGACGAGCCGCGCGCGTAGAACATGCCGTCTTCCTCGATCAGCTTGAACGGATCGCGGATCCAGTCGGCGCGGTTGGCTTCGACCACGTCTATGTGGGCCAGCAACAGCAGCGGCTTCTTGCTGCCGTCGCCCTTGATGCGCGCCACCAGGTTGCCCTTGGTGGGGCCGCCGGGCGGCACGATCAGGTGCAGGTCGGCGTCCTTGTAGCCGGCGGCCTTGAGGCGCTTGGCCATCTTGCCGGCCGCCACCGTGCACGAGCCGGTGGAATTGGTGGTGTTGGTTTCCACCAGTTCCTGGTAAATCTCGCGCATCTGCTTTTGCACCGGCGTCAATTCCGCGCCATGCACCGCGCCCGCCACCGCCCATCCCGCCAACAACCAAGTCGCCCGCTTCATAGTGTTCCTATCGAGATCATGCCAAAGCGACTAAATTTATACCCCGACATTGTTACTGTCAATAAAAGTTAGGCCGGGCCCTTGCCAAACCCCGGGGGGCGTCTGCTATAATTGCGGCCCTTGGCCTGGTAGCTCAGTTGGTAGAGCAGAGGATTGAAAATCCTTGTGTCGGTGGTTCGATTCCGCCCCGGGCCACCAAGAATTCAAAAAAACGCCACCTTCGGGTGGCGTTTTTTATTTATCAAACGGCAAGCTCTTTTCAACCGTAGCAATTGGCGATATAGGCGTTAATCTCCCTCGCGTAGGTGACCAGGTCCCTCTTGTAGTTGGGGTCCAGCTTCTTGAGGTCCCTGAAGAAGTAGTAGAACGGGATCTGATCCAGCAGATTGTTGTCGGCGTAGTAGCGGTAAATTTTAGCGACGGTGTCCAGGATGAACGCCCGGCCATCCGCCGCAAACACGCAAATCTTCGGATCAATATTGTTGACCAGGTCCTCCAGCGGGATGGTGGTTGCCGCCCGATCGGCACGCAGCTCGGTCTCGCCCGGCCCCAACAGGTAGCTGATGAACGAGGTCTGCGCGCCATGGCGTATCAGCGCATATTCGGAGGTGGCAAGGCGCTTGGCGGGCTGGCTGGCGTTGACCCATGCGTTCACCTTGGTTTTGCGCGCCGGATCGCCATTCAGGATGGCCAGGTTGAATGCCTCGATGGCGCTGGCTTCGTCGGGCGTGCCGGCCAGAACGCGGTTCAGCGGGCCGCCGCCCACCTTTTTCAGCAAATCGTGCATGTCATAGTCGCCGGTGTAGAACCGCGCCAGCTCCTTATCATCGGCCATGACGCGCCTGACGTCCGCCAGCGGCACTGATTCGTAAGTATTGTCAGGCTTGACTTTCCAGACCGCGCTCAGGTGTTTATCTTCGCGGCTGACCGGTTTGCCGACCAGGCCGCGCAAGCGGCTGAAGTCGCTCTGGCTCAGGTCGGTATAAGTAAACCCGTCAGTCGCCGATTCCTTGATGGATTTGTCGGTGATCTTGTGCCCCTTGCACGGGTTGCCGCCGTCGATACGCGCCAGGGTGTGCTGGCCGGCGACCCGGAACGAAATCATGTAGCCGCCGCTTCGGCACACATTACGGATCGCCGCGGCATCCTTCGCCCGCACAAAGAAGGCTCCGGCAATCTGCCCATCGTCGGCCACGACATTGGCCACCGCATTGCCGTAGCTCGCCGCCATCATCTCTTTGACGCGTGTTTTCATTTGCTCGATACTCATCTTCCCACCTCGTTCGCATTGCCTACTCTAAGCAGTTTTCGGCGCCCCTGTACCTGGAACAACACGGTCGATCATTCCATGCGGCGCGCACGGCGATCTGGCGTTTTCTGACCGGGCAAAGACCAGAACAGCATGCGCGTCACCGCTTGCATTCACACACTCTGCATGATAGAGTACTCTGAATTAATCAAGGTGCATCTGATGACAATATCGAAAGAGCAGGCGGAAAGCGCATTGCAGGATTTGGAGCACGCGGGCCATCGCAGCGCGACGCTGTACAAGTACGCGAAGATAGCGCCCCACTTGATACTGTGGGGTTGCGTGTGGATGGCGGCCTACGGTTCAAGCGACGCCCTGCCTGCCGAAGCGGGACTGATATGGCTGATCGCCAACAGCGTCGGCGCCGCCCTGTCGATCGGCATTGCGCGCGCCAACGGCTGGGCCGCCGGCAAAGAGCATAGGCGCATCGGCGCCATCCTCCTCACCCTCGTGGCTTTCACGATGGCGACTTTTGCGATCTTGCCGCCGCATTCGGGCAGGCAGATGTCCGCCTTTGTTCCGCTGCTCATCGCCACCGCCTATATCCTTCTTGGCATCTGGCACGGCAGACGGCTCGTGATCCTGGGCGTACTCATCGGCGCCCTCACCTTGCTCGGTTTCTTCCTGCTGCACAGCCATTTCAATTTATGGATGGCCACTGTCGGCGGCAGCGCCCTGATACTGACCGGCGCATGGCTGAAGCGGGTGTGACATGGCCGAATTCAACGACATCATCCACCAACCCGTGCGGTTAAAAATCATGGCGACGCTTAAAGCCCTGCCGCGCGGAGAGCAACTTGAATTCGTGCGCTTGCGCGCGATCGTGGAGGCCACCGAAGGCAACCTCGGCGCGCACATCGGCACCCTGGAAAAGGCCGGCTACGTCGTGGTCGAGAAAGACTTCATCGGAAAAAAACCGCGCACGCGCATCGCCATTTCCGCCAGCGGCAGAACCGCATTTGACCGGCATGTCGCCTATCTGCACGGCATTCTGGGCATAGCGGGATGAGGCCATATTTTTAACTGCTACCTTCCTCCGGAACCATCTATGAAAAGCTTGAAACTAACTGTGCTCTCCGCTATGGCCACGCTGGCCATAGCGCTTTCGGGCGCATGTGTGCATGCTGCCGGATTCCAGCACGGATTTGCCGTCGATCCCAACGGCAAACCGCTGGAGATCGGCATCTGGTATCCGAGCCAGGCGGCACCAAAGTCCGTGGCCATGGGAGCGACAACGATGTCGGTGGCGTTCAACGGCGCCGTAGAGGGACGCGCATTGCCGCTGGTGGTGATGTCGCACGGCACCGGAGGCTCATACCTGGAACACTACGATACCGCCATCGCCTTGGCTGACGCGGGCTATGTCGTCGCGGCCGTCAGCCACACGGGCGACAACTACGCCGACCAGAGCCGCAGCATCTACATCATGGATCGCCCCAAGCAAATGAGCCGTGTGATAGACCATATGCTGTCAAGCTGGGACGGCCGCGCCGCCATCGATGCAACACGCATCGGGATGTTCGGATTTTCTGCCGGCGGCTTTACTACACTGGCAAGCATCGGCGGGCGTGCAGATTTCTCCAAGGTGGGCCCGATGTGCCGCGAACATCCGGAGGATTTTGCTTGCCAGTTGAAAGCCAAGACCGCACAGGCTGATATCGCGCTGCCCGATACCAGCCTCGCGCAAGATCGTCGCATCAAGGCGGCGGTTGTGGCGGCTCCGGCGCTGGGGTTCACGCTCTCGCCGGATGGGCTGAAAGACGTCAAGATACCGGTGCAGCTCTGGCGCGCCGAGGACGACGTCCTGCTGCCGCATCCTCGTTACGCCGAAGCAGTTCGTCAGGCTCTCCCGGAAGTACCGGACTACCACGTGGTGCGCAAAGCCGGCCATTTCGACTTCCTGCCGCCTTGCAGCGCCGCGCTCGCGAACATAGCCCCCGCCATTTGCAAAAGCGACCCCGGCTTTGACAGAGCGGCGTTTCATCAAACATTCAACACTGCGGTGGTCGATTTTTTCGGCAAAAATTTGAAACGTAACTGAGTCGCCTCCCACGGGGACCGCTAGCTCCATTTGGTGTGGCGGCGGACGAACATTGCCTCATCCAGCATCCTGGCGAAAGGCATGAGACTATCCACGATAGCCTTCCGGTCGGCGTCGTCCAGATGGGCGTCGGAATCGCTCAGCATCTCCAGCAGGGCGCGCAACGCTCCATCCGCAGCCCCGGAGTTCGCACGGACACGCCCATCGCGGACGTATAGGCGAATGTGGGCGATCAAATCGGCGTGATCGGCCAGATCTTCCCGGATCCCCAGTTTCGATTGCGCATAGCCCACATAACCGCGCCCCGCTTTTGCCGCCAGGGCGACGGTTTCATACAGCGCGTCCACTTCGCCGGGACGAATGAAGCACTGCTCGGCCGAGGCTCCGTAGAAAAACGATTGCAACTCCTGCACGCTCTCGACGAGCGATCTGGTGAGTCGTCCCTCCACCAATAACGGCTGCTCACTCAGGTCGCGCATCACAAACACCTCGTCCAGGTATCGCGAGTAGGCCTGCGCCTGGCGCGACTTGAAAAGCCGTGACCAGACCGTCCCGAAACTGCGCTGGACCGCCCAACGCTTCACTTCCGGCAGCAGCGCATCATGGAGCCAGGCGACAGCGAACTCGCAAGACCACCATCCGCGCGGCGAGCAAGCCTGCTCAGGTTGCGGCCCGTCCGGTTGCCATAGCAAGACCACTTCGTCGGAATAGGATAGGCCATCGATTTCGGCCACATAAAAAATGCCGTGATATCCGCTGTCGAATCGCTCCGTCGCGATCCGGTGAAACGGTTTTAACATCTGGGTATCGCCATCAAACATATGCCAGGCGCTATCGCCCTTTGACTCATCATGCTCGACGGCGAATTGGCCGATCGCACGCCAAAGCGACCGCGGCATGGCGGCAAGCGCAACTTTCTTCCCTCCGCGCATCACGAACGGAAAGTGTTGTGCGGACCATCGACGTTCGAGCCCCTGCAAGGCATCGCGCATCGCCACAGTCAGGAGGTCTGCTACTTCGAGCAGGTGGCGCACTCCCGCCTCCTGCAGGGAAAGCCTACAATGCGGCAAATCCAGTACGAACAGCCCGTGTTCATTGGGCACTTCGCCAAGAATGACGTCGCGGCACCGGCTGCGCAGCGGCGCCCCCACCTTGAACAGAAAACGGGTCAACAGCCACGTGTGGTCGACGGTCAGCACCACGCCCTGCATGTCGGGCCGGTTGAACGTAATTGCTGCGGATGCATGCGTGAAACGCTCATCGGGCAAGATTGCGCTGAAGTGGAACCACGGCCCTTTGAAATGCCAGCTGCTGCCAAACTGCGTGACGCTTCGATAAATTCCGTCGATAAACGGCGATGGCCCGGACAACTCGGCGGCTTCATCGCCAGCGCCGACGGCGCGCTCTGGCTTCGCTGCCGGCACTACCTGACTGTCCTCAGACGTATCGTTTTCACCGCGCGCATGCTCATCGCCCATGAGCCGGCGCGCCCACTGCGCCACCTGTTCGCGAGGATCGAAGAATGACTTGGCGACCAGTTCATAAAAGGCCACCCGTTCCATCCACAGGTTGGCAAACGTCTCCACGCTATGGAACGGGAAAAACTTCGTCAGGATGTCCGGATAGCGCTGTGCCTGGAGGGTCAGATTGTGGGCGGTCCACAGCTCACCTTCAATTCCCGCCCGCTTGAGCCGCTGCACTTCCTCCACCCAGCGTTTCGACAGGGCCGATCCGACATCTCTCTGCGCGAGGATGAGCGTGAAACGGTCAGCCGCCCCGGCCCATTCACCTGCGAGGAAGGCGTCGATGGCATGCGTCAACGCGGTCGGCGTGAATTTCTTCCACGCCTTGCACTCAAATACTCGCAGTCGACCAGCGTCGCTGGGGTCGAATGCCAGCAGATCGATGCCCTCCTGCTCCGTGCCTGGCCCGCCCAGACGCTTGCACCCGACCAGCGCGTGGTCTTTCTTCAGCAGCCACCAGCAAAACTGTTCGAACGTGGTCGCATCCATGCCGCTGAAGTCGAGCAGCGCGCGGCCAAATGGCGGCGCGGCATCGACCGGTGACACCTTCGCGTCGTGCGCGAGGTGCTCGGGCCAGTCCTGTGGAAATGGGTCGTTGGAGTTCATAGAGGGCGTCAGGGAAGGAAAGCGGCAAAGCGCAGGAGGCCCTGAACGTAGCAAAGAGATCGAACCGCGTCAACCGCCCGGCACGTCAACTTTGCGAACAAGCAAACACCGGCGCCGCCCGGCGCTCCCCCTCGTCGCCGGCTGAACACACCCGGTTGCGCCCCTGCGACTTGGCCCGGTACAGCGCCTGGTCGGCAGCCTTGACCAGATCGACCGGCTCGGTCTCGAAGCGCACCGGCGCGAGCGCTTCGACGCCGGCGCTGACCGTCACACGGCAGGTCGTACTGCCGCCATGCGTCAGCTCCAGTAGTTCCACGGCGGCCCGGATATTCTCGGCCACCACGATGGCCCCCGCCACATCCGTCCCCGGCAGCAGCACGACCAGCTCCTCGCCGCCATAGCGCGCCGCCACGTCGCCCGGCCTGCGCTTGCTGTCGGCGACGATCTGGCCGATCGCCTTCAGGCACTCGTCGCCGGCGGCATGGCCGTAGATATCGTTGTACTGCTTGAAGCAGTCAACGTCGAGCATGACCAGCGCCAGCGAACTGCCATTGCGCATGGCCCGGCTGAACTCGTTCTTCAGCGAGACATCGAACTGCCGCCGGTTGGCCAGCCCGGTCAAGCCATCCTGCATGGCCAGGCGCTCCAGCGCCTGATTCAGCGTCTCCAGCGCATTGCGGGCGCGCACCAGTTCGGCTTCGGCCTGCGTCCTCAGTTGAATCTGGCGCACCAGCCGCAGCCCCAGCAGCGCTATCGCCACCACCAGCACCACCGCGCCGCCGCCGTATAAATAAGCGTCGGCGCGCCACGGCGCCAGCACCTCGGCCTTGGACAGCGCGGCCGAGACCACCAGCGGATACTGCTCCAGCCGGCGGTAGCTGTTAATCCGCGTCACGCCGTCCTGGGCCGAGGTGAACGTGACGGTGCCGACCGGCGCCTTCGGCAGGTAGTCGCGGAACAGCGGCAGCCTGGAGATGTCACGGCCCAGCGATTTCTCGCTGAACGGCCGGCGCACCAGCACGATGCCGCTTTCCAGCGCCAGGAAGATGGCGCCCTCGTCGCCGATCTTGAAGCGCTGGAAATGCCTCTGGAAGTAATCCATGTCGATGGTGGCCAGCACCACGCCGGCAAAGGCGCCGTCCGGCCGGTCGAAGCGGCGCGACACCGTCACGACCCAGTCCCCGGTGGATCGGCTGCGCACCGGCGGGCCGATATGCATGCCGCGGTAGGCGTGCTCGCGGTGGTAGGCGAAGTACTCGCGGTCCGAGTTGTTCTGATTGCGCAGCAACACCGGTTGCGCGTTGACCAGCCAGCTGCCGTCGGCGTTGTAGACAAAGATGCCGTGCAGCTGCGGCAGTTCGGCGACGCGGCGCACCAGCAGCTCGTGGATGCGGTCGAGCTCGGGCGCCGACTTGCCATCGTGTTCGAGCCGCTCGACCAGCCCGACCAGCACCGTGTCGGCTTCCTTGATCGTGTCATAGGCATGCTGGGCCACGGCCTCCGCCAGGTTGGCGGAGGCCGCTTCCGATTCGGCGAGTTGGACGGCGCGCGCATGCGCGGTGAGCCAGGCCTGCATGCCGATCAGGGAAGCGCACACCAGCACCACAAACACGATCGCCAGCGACCTCAACGGCGCGCGCGGCGGTTCCGGGGCTGGCGCGCCGGCGACGCGCTCCGATAGATCGCTGGACATCATGGGGTTCACCTCGATGCACCATCAAGCAGGCAAGGCTTCAAGTATGGGCGTTTTCCCGCGTGAAGAAACTATCGAATAGTCACCATGTCCGGGTGTAAGATGGCTCCATACATGGGGCCGGTCGCGCGGGGAGAAACGCAATGATGTCGTATGAAGCCGTTCATACATTCGGAAGCACCACCTACTTCATTTTCATGCTCCTGTTCATCTGGGCGGTCCAGATCCCCAGAACCAACCCCGGCGCCGGCTGGTGGGCGCTCTCCATCGGCTGCGCCCTGCTCGCCCGCCTCAGCCTGTTCTTCGCATCGCCCGCGGATGACCAGCGCCTGCTGCCGGTCTACGTCGCGTTCATCGTGCTGGAGAAGCCCCTGCTGCTGACCGGCCTGGCCCGCTTCCTGAACCTGAACCTCCGGCTCCGCTGGTGCTGGGCCGCCGCGCTGGCCGGCGAGTTGTGGCTGCTGCTGGCACTGGCCGCCGGCTTCGCGCCCTTCCTGCGCGCCAGCGGGTATTGCAGCGTCAACGCCGTACTGCTCGCTTGCACGGGCTGGCTGATCCTGCAACACCGCGCCGGCTTCCCGCGCTGGCCGATGGCAATGGCCGCCGCCGCCAGTCTCGCGCTGGCCGTCCACTGGCTGGCGGCGCCGGCGCTGATCGAACTGTTCCCGATCTGGTCGCGCTACGCCTTCGTGGTCGGCACCGCGCTGGTGCTGACACAATACTTCTCGCTGCTGGCGGCGGTGCTGGCGCTGTTCCAGATGCGGCTGATCGACGCCGAGGCCAAGGCGCTGGAAATGGCGTTCCAGGATCCGCTTACCGGCCTCAATAACAAGCGCTACATGAACACGCTGTTCGACCAGGCGCTGCTGCTGGCCACCCGCCCGCACCACGTGGTCGCCGTGTTCTATATCGACCTCGACAATTTCAAGCCCATCAACGACACCGCCGGCCATGGGGTCGGCGACGAAGTCCTGAAGACGGTCGCCGCCCGCCTCAAGAGCTGCACCCGCAGCACCGACATCTGCGCCCGCGTCGGCGGCGACGAGTTCGTCGTCATCGCCACCCAGCTGGAGCACGACGGCCAGGCCAGCGACGTCGCCGGCAAGCTGCTGGCGCGGCTGACCGAAGGCATACAGGTCGCCGGCCAGGTCTATGCGCTGGGCGCCAGCATCGGCATCGCCCTGTATCCGCAGCACGGGCGCAGCCTCGCCGAGCTGGTCCAGTGCGCCGACAACGCCATGTACCACGTCAAGCGCAACGGCAAGAGCGGCTGCGTGGTCTACGGCGCGGCGCCGTGAGCCCGCCGATGCCGGCGGGCCGAGATCCGCTCAGCGGGCCAGGAAGTCCAGGATCAACTCGCTGACCTGGCGCGGCTGCTCCAGCATCATCCAGTGGCCAGCGCGGTCCAGCCGCTGGTAGCGCCACCGGCCCAGCACTTCGCCGCCCGAGGCCTGCATCTGCTCCTCGGTCAGATAGTGGTCCTGCTCGCTCCAGACACCGGTGACATTGGCGCGCACCTTCGGCAGCGCTTGCGGCGGCGTGCCGTCCGGCGCCGGCATCTGCGGCTTGGAATTGGCGCGGTACCAGTTGAGCGCGGCGGTCAGCGCGCCCGGCCGCGAGAAGTGCGCGATGGCCGCGTCGATATCGCCCTCGTTGCGGGCCAGGCCGCGCAACAGTGCCCAGTCGTTCTTGCGCAGCGTCGCTTCCGCCACGCCTTCGAACTGGAAGAACAAGCCGTACCAGGATTTCTCGCGCTGCTCGATGCTGCTGAACTCAGGCGTCCACGGCGCGCCCACCGACATCACCATCAGGCGCTCCACGCGGTCGGGGAAGAACGCCGCCAGATACCAGGCCACGGCCGCGCCCCAGTCGTGGCCGACCACGCGCGCCTGCGGGATGTTCAGCGCATCGAGCAGGCCGACCACATCGCCCAGCACCTTGTTGATGCTGTAGTCGGCGACATTCGGCAAGATCGGCGCATCGCCGTAACCGCGCAGATCCGGCGCGACCACGCGGTAGCCGGCGCGAACTAATGGGGCCACCTGCTTGCGCCATACGCGGTGCGAGTCAGGAAAGCCGTGCAACAGCAAGACGACAGGCCCTTTGCCGACGTCGAGTACGGGGAAATCGAGATTGTGGACGCGGACGATCTTGACGCTGTTTTCCAGCGACTTCTCGCCCTCCTGCGACAGCGTCTGCGCGGACGCGCTCATCACGACGCAAGCGAAAACCATGCAGGCCATGCGCGCCAGCATGCTGATACCGATCTTGTTCATCCTGGTGATCCTCCTGTGGTAAGCCGTAAGGTCTGCGAAGCTTGCCATGAAGGTAAAACTGCCGGCTATGTCTATGTGATCAATTGGGCAGGATTTGGGATGAACTGGCCGCCGCCCGCGTTCAGGCGAACAGGGTCTGCACCTGCTTGAGGTAACTGGCGCTGACCCGCACCGTGTCGCCCTGCGCCAGGCGCACGGCGGGGGCGCCGTCGCTGTCGCTGCGCAGGCCGACGATGGCGCACTTGCGCACCACGGCGGTCCGGTGCACGCGGACGAAGTCCTGCGCCGGCAACCGGCCGGCGATCGCCGTGATGGTGGTGCGGTGCAGGACCACGCGCCCGGCCAGGTGCAGTTCGACATAGTTGCCGGCCGCGCCTATCCACTCGATCTCGTCCACCGAAACGCGCTCCAGTCCGCTGGCGGTGCGCACCACCAGTTGCTCCAGCAGCGGCGCGGCCTGCGCCGCTTCGTCGGCCGCACGGTCGCGCAGGTAGTCGTGCACGGCGCCGTTCAATTCGGCCTGCTGGTTCAGCTCCAGCATCTGCGCGGCGCGCCTGAGCATGCGGTCGAAGCGCTCGTCGTCGAAGGGCTTGAGCACATAGTCGAGCGCGAAGATGTCGAAGGCGCTCAGCGCATGCTCGTCGTAGGCGGTGGTGAAGACGATCAGCGGCGCCCCCGGCTGCTGGCACAGTTCGCGCGCGAACTCCAGGCCGGACTGGCCCGGCATCTGGATGTCGAGCAGCACCAGGTCGGCCGGCGTGGCCTGCAGCTGGATGCGCGCCTGTTCGCTCGAACGGCACGACGGCAGCAGGCGCCAGTGCGGGCGCCGGGCCAGCAGCCATTCCAGGTTGGCGACCGCCGGCAGCTCGTCGTCGACGATCAGGACCGTCCTAGGCCGCTTGCCGGCCGTCGACGGGGAAACGCAGTTCGATAGTGTAGTGGTGTTCATCGGCGTCTATGTGAAGGTCGGCGCGCTGCCCGTACAGGATGGCGAGGCGTTCGCGCGTCATGGTCAGGCCCAGTCCGTGGCCGGCGCGCGCGCCCGCCAGTACCGGGTTGGTGATGCGCAGGCACACCATGCCGTCGGCACAGGCCAGCGCGATATCGATGCGGCATTCCAGTTGATGCGGTTCGACGCCGTGATGCACGGCGTTTTCCGCCAGCGGCTGGAACAGCAGCGGCGGACAGGCATGGCGGCCCCAGTCGCGCGCTTCGACGCTCC
This sequence comes from Rugamonas aquatica, assembly GCF_009380215.1. Classification (GTDB taxonomy): domain Bacteria; phylum Pseudomonadota; class Gammaproteobacteria; order Burkholderiales; family Burkholderiaceae_D; genus Rugamonas; species Rugamonas aquatica_B. The sequence goes on along the minus strand of NZ_WHUG01000021.1, from coordinate 44,048 downwards.
AAGCCACGTGCATGCGGTCGCCGTAGCGCAGGCTTTGCAGCGCGAGATAGGTGCGCAGGAAGTCGAGTTCGTCGGCCACGCTGGCCGGCCTGCCCTGGCCCGCGGCCTGCGCATAGTTCAGCAGCTCGCCCAGCCGTTGCAGGGCGCGGTCGGCCAGCGCGGCATCGGCGGTGCGCACCAGCGCGCTGATGCTGTTGAGCGCGTTGAACAGGAAGTGCGGCTTGAGCTGCCCCTGCAGCAGGCCCAGGCGCAGTTGCAGGTTTTCCGTGTGCGCGTGCTGCGCCGACCATGCCTGCTGGCGGCCGCGCCGCCATGCGCTGTAGGCGGCCTGCGCCAGGAAGGCCAGGCTTACGACGAAGATGTTGTACCACCAGGTCATGTGTCCGAGCTGCGACAGCATGATGGGGAAATCCTGCCACGGGCGGCCGTCGCGCCGCATGGCGATCAGCAGGTCGGCGCCGGTGAGCAGTGGCAGGAAAACCGTCATTGATACAAAAAATGCCAGCAGCAACCGGGATGGCCGCAGCATGGCTTCCTGCTGGCGGTGGAACACCAGCGCCAGCACCCAGCTGTTGAGCACCAGCGGAAGGTATTGCAGCGCCAGGCCCGCCATCAGGCGGCCCAGTTCCAGCGTGTGCCCGCCGTGGCCGGCGTCAACGGCCCTGGCCAGCGCTTCCAGCAGCGCCAGCACTTGCCAGCCCAGCAGGATAGCCAGGCATGGCCGCCAGCCGCGCAGCATGCGCGCCGGCGCGCCAGCCTGTGCGGGTGTCGCCAGGGCCGGCGGCATGGCGATGGCGGCGTCAATCGTCATGCCGCGATACCGGATAGAACAAGCGGATATGGACGGTGTCGCCGTCGGCGTGCGAGGCCAGCCTGGCGGCGTCGCCGTACAGCATGGCCAGGCGCTCGGCCAGCGCGGCCAGCGCATCGCCGCCGGCGCTGCGTGCGCGGTGGCCGCCGGTCACATAGCTGACCTCGGCCAGCACCTGCTGCCCGCCGTCCGCCTGCTGCGTGCCGATGCGCACGGTCAGCTGTTGCGGTCGCGTGGACAGCGCCCGCTCCAGCATCGGAAACAGCAGCAGCGGCGGGCAGCGGTAATCGGCCCAGTCGTCATCGCCCAGCTGCCACTGGACTGCCAGGCCGGCGCCGTGGCACAAGCGCTGCAAGTCGACATAGTCGCGCAAGAACTCGATTTCATCGGCGACGCTTTGCCAGTCCGAGCGGCTGGCGCGCAGCGCATAACGCAGCAGGCCGCTGAGGCGGGCCAGCGCCCGGGTAGCCTGTTCGCGCAAGCCCTCGCGGTTCAGCTGGCCGATGCCGGCCAGCGCGCTCGACAGAAAATACGGCTCCAGCTGTCCCTGCAACAGGCGCAAGCGCAACGCCAGATTGCCCTGCCGGGCCAGTTGCCCGGCCAACGCCTGCGCCTGCGCGTGACGCCAGGCGCCGTATGCCAGATGCGCGCCGAACGCCAGCGTCAGCACCAGCGTATCGAACCACCAGCTGAGCGCGCTCTGCTGGCTAAGCAAAGCCGGCAGCGCGGCCAGCGGCCGGCCGCTGAAAAGATTGTTGATCGCGCTGTGCCAGATGCTCAGCAAAGGAAGGAAGGCCAGCAGCACCGCCCCGTAAGCCAGCAGCAGTTGCTGACGCCGGAAACCGGCGCGATGAAAGCCGATGGCCAACACCAGGCTGACCGCGTTCAGCGGCAGATGCACGATCACGAAGCGCAACAGCGTCGCCGCAAACGTTGCCGGGACGGCGGCCTGGCGCGCATCGCCATAGCTGGCCAGCGCGCCCAGCAGCGCCAGCAGATTCCACACCAGCGCCGCCACCGCCCACGGCGGCAGCCATCCGGGCGGGCGGATCTGGCGGAGCTGCATGACGGGGGTGGCAAGCATACTTGGCATCCCCGCAGAATAAGCAAATGTTGCTATTTAGTCCAGCAAATCGTGCGGACCGGCTCCGATCCGCTAGCCGAAATCCACCGCCCATCCCGCTAAATCTGCACAACTGGCGTAAACACAACTTCCATTCAATTATTTCAATTGTTTTGTGCAAGTCGCCGGGGTAGCCTGCCGTTCCAGTCTCGGTATTTCGAATAAAAACCAACTACAAGGGAAACTATGATCTTCGCTAAACGTCTCAGCCTTGCACTCGCTTTTTGCGCCGCCGCCGGCAGCGCCCACGCCGCCCTGGTCGAAGCGCCGGTGGCCAGCAACGCCTACATCAGCTACAACAATCTGGACTGGGCGTGGGCCTTCCCGCTACCCGCCTCCGATGGCCTGGACCTGTCCTACCAATCGCAATTCGGCTGGCGCCTGCCGACGGCTGCGGAACTGCAGAACGCGCCCAAAGCCACCGACTTCATGTTCGCCGGCGCCAACGTGCCGCTGGGCGGCACCGACCCGGCGACCGGCGCCTACTTCGCCGCCGCCAACGCCAACCTGACCGGCGCGGCCGCCTGCGCCACCGCCTACTTCAGCAACTCCTTCAGCCACTGCGACTGGCAGGATGGCGGCGGCCAGCCTTTCGGCCCATGGTTCGGCCAGCCGGGCGCCCACGGTTTTGCCGACCAGCTGGTGGTGCGCAGCGTGCCTGAAGCCGACACCTACGCCATGCTGCTGGCCGGCCTGGGCTTGCTGGGCGTCGTCGCGCGGCGCCGCAAACCGGCACGCGGCTAAACCTCAAGGCCACCTGCGGGTGGCCTTTTTGCCAGCGCTAGCCGCCCGCGCGGGCGCGCTTCAAGCCGGGCAGGAAATAGCCGGCCACGCTGTCCATCATCTGCTCCGGAGAAGCCCCGGACAGATTGGTCAGGATGACGACGGCCAGGTCCTGGTCCGGGTAGACATAAAACGCCGAGCGTGCCCCGCCTATGCCCGCGACCGCCCGATACTCCCCCTGGCCGATGGCCGGCCAGCCCAGCGCCCACCGCCCCGGAGCGCCATCGTTGTATTGCCCGCGCGTCCACAGCCGCGCCAGCCCCGCCTTCGACACCAGCTTGCCGCTTTGCAGCGCGATGATCCAGTGCGCCAGGTCTTCCGCGCTGGAGTTGAGGCCGGCGCCGGTACGCATCTGCTCCGGGAAATCATCGATGATGGGCCGCAACGTCTTGCCGTCCTTGTCCATGCGGTAGGACGGCGCCTTGTGCGGTATCACGTCGCGCGCATCGCCAAAGCCGGTGTGGGGCATGCGGACCGCGTCGAACTGGCGGCGCTGCATGAACTGCGCGAACGGCTGCCCGCTCAGCTGGTCGATGACTTTACCCAGCAGCATATAGTTGGTCTGGTTGTAGCTGAAGCGCTCGCCGGGCTTGAATTCCATCGGCAGGGTTTGCACCAGCCGCCAAGCCGCCTCGACATCGCCGGGAACGACCAGCGCCGAGGTCTCGTCGCTGATGATGTTGGGGATGCCCGAGGTGTGGTCGAGCAACTGCGTGATCGTCACGCCGCGCCACGGCGCCGGCAGGTCGGCCAGGTAGCGCGACACCGGCGCGGCAACCTCCAGCTTGCCCGCGTCCACCAGCTGCATGGCGGCGACGCCGGTGAAGGTCTTGGTCGCGGAGTTGATGGAGAACACGCTGCCATTGCCGACCGGGACCGAGTTCGGCAGCTCCGCCATGCCATAGGATTTCAGCAGCACGACCTTGCCGGCCTGGACCACCGCCAGCTGCAAGCCCGGTATCCGGCGCTGCTGCATCTCGCCCTGCAGATAACGGTCCAGCCCGGCCAGATCGGCCGCAGCGGCGGCCCCTCCCAGTACAGCCACGGCAAACAGTACGACGCTCTTGATGAAACGATGCATGGAGACCAGCCTTTCATGTGGGGTTAGCGAAGGCCAGTGTAAAGCAAGTAGAACAAATGATCTAGAATATTTTTTCTAGTTTTCGCCGGACTCTAGACGACTGGTCTAATTGTGCTATCATGGCGCCACCATGACCACAGAACACCACAACGTCCGCCAGCACATCCTGGACACGGGCAAGACCATCATCCTCAGCAAAGGCTTTGCCGGCGTGGGCTTGAACGAGATCCTGACGGCGGCCGGCGTGCCCAAGGGCTCCTTCTACCACTACTTCAAATCCAAGGAGCTGTTCGGCGTGGCGCTGCTGGAAGACCATGTCGAGCAATACCTGGCGCAGATCGACCGCCTGCTGAACCAGCACGGCCAGAACGCCGCGCAATCGCTGCTGGACTACTGGGCCAGCTGGGAAGACAGCAGCGCCGGCTACAGCGATTGCAGCTGCCTGGTGGTCAAGCTCGGCAGCGAAGTGGCGGACATGTCGGAAGCCATGCGCAGCGCGCTGCTGGACGGCACCAACCGCATCGTCGCCCGCCTGGCCGACGGCATCGTCCAGGCCGTGGCCGAAGGCTCGCTGCCGCCCACCGCCGACGCCGCCCACACGGCGCTGGCGCTGTACCAGATGTGGCTGGGCGCCGCCATGCTGACCAAGCTGCGGCGCGAGCCCAGCGCGCTGCGCGCCGCGTGGCGGGCCACGGTCGCCATGCTGGGCCTGCCGCCGGATACGCAGCCGCGCCACTGACACCCATCCCAGGCGCGGGCCTGTCGCCCGCGCTTTTTTTACGGCATTAACTAGACGACCAGTCTAATAACAGGAGCTAGCATGAAGAACTTTGAATTTCACAACCCGACCAAGATCGTCTTCGGCGCCGACACCATCGCCCAACTGTCCCGCCTGGTGCCGGACAGCGCCCGCGTACTGATCCTGTACGGCGGCGCCAGCGCGGAAAAGACCGGCACGCTGAACGAAGTCCGCACCGCCCTGGGTGGACGCGTGGTCAGGGAGTTCGGCGGCATCGAACCCAACCCCAGCTACGAAACCCTGATGCGCGCAGTCGAACAAGTGCGCCGCGACGAGATCGACTATCTGCTGGCGGTGGGCGGCGGCTCGGTCATCGACGGCACCAAGTTCGTCGCCGCCGCCGCGCTGTACGACGGCGAACCGTGGGAGATCGCCCAGAGCGGCGGCGCCAAGGTGCGCCGCGCCCTGCCCTTCGGCGCGGTGCTGACGCTGCCGGCCACCGGCTCGGAAATGAACAACGGCGCGGTGGTCACGCACAAGGCCACCCAGTCCAAGCTGCCGTTCCGCAGCCCGCTGCTGTTCCCGCAGTTCTCCGTGCTCGACCCGGCCAAGACCTTCACGCTGCCGGCCAAGCAAGTGGCCAACGGCCTGGTCGACGCCTTCGTCCACACCGTCGAGCAATACCTGACCTACCCGGCGCAGGCGCCGGTGCAGGACCGCTTTGCCGAAGGCTTGCTGCAGACGCTGGTGGAAATCGCCCCGCAGGCGCTGGCCGAGCCGGACGACTACGACACCCGCGCCACGCTGATGTGGAGCGCCACCCTGGCGCTGAACGGCCTGATCGGCGCCGGCGTGCCGCAGGACTGGGCCACCCACATGATCGGCCACGAGCTGACCGCGCTGTACGACATCGACCATGCGCGCACGCTGGCGCTGGTGCTGCCGTCGCTGCTGGAAGTGCAGCGCGAAACCAAGCGCGCCAAGCTGCTGCAGTACGGCGCCCGCGTGTGGGGCATCCGCGACGGCAGCGAAGCGCAGCGCATCGACGCCACCATCGCCCGCACCCGCGCCTTCTTCGAGGGCCTGGGCATCCCGACCCGCTTGTCGGCCTACGACCTGGGCCAGCCGGCGGTGGAGGCGGTGCTGGAGCAGCTGTCCACGCACGGCATGACCAGCCTGGGCGAGCACCGCGACATCGATTTGGCGCGCAGCCGCCGCATCCTGGAAGCGGCGCTGTAAGCCGCTTGCCTTGCCCTTGATTTAGTGCAAAGATGACATCTCGACCGCCGTACCCACCGGAGAAGATGATGAGCTTACTGGATCAACTGGCAGGACAGGTACTGGGATCGCTGGGAGGCGGACAGCAGGCCGAGGGGCAGCAAGGGAACTTGCTGTCGGGCGTGATGGCGATGATAGACAACGCCGGCGGCGTGCCCGCCGTGCTGGAGCAACTGAAGAACAGCGGCCTGGCGGACCAGGTCATGTCGTGGATAGGCACGGGCGCCAACCAGGCCATTTCCGGCACCCAGCTGGAAGCGGCGCTGGGTTCGGATCAGCTGCAACAGATCGCCGGCTAGGCCGGCATCGATCCGTCGCAGGTGTCGTCCGGCCTGGCGCACCTGCTGCCGCAGATTATCGACCAGCTGACGCCGCATGGCGAAGTGCCGGCCGACGGCCTGCTGGCGCAAGGCCTGAACCTGCTCAAGGGCAGGCTGGCCGGCTGATTACCACATCAGATCGTCGGGGATCTGGAAGGCGGCGTAAGGATCGTCCTCTTCCACGGTGGTGGTGCTCTTGTTGACGCGCACCACCATCGCCGCATCGCGCTCGGCGATCTTGTCGGCGATCACGCGCGGCACCAGTTCGGCCACGCCGTTCAGCACCACGATCACCAGGCGGCCGGCCACCAGATGCTCGCGCACCGCCGCCGTCACGAACATGCGCTCGATCTTGCTGCCGTGGGTGTAGTTGTAGGCGATGTCGCCGTTGCGGCCCTTGTCCTGGCGGTTCTGCTGCACCATCTGCGCGATCTGCGCCACGATGGCTTTCTGCTGCGCCGCGGCGTCGCGCTGCGCGTTCAGTTCGCGGTTGCGCTCGGCCAGCTTGCGCTGCGCCTCCTGCGCGGCCAGCTTGGCCTCGTCCACGGACTGCGTGCCGGAGCGGCGCTCTTCCTTCTTCTGCTTGCTCTTCTCCTGATTGGCCACCTTGACCTTGTTCTTGGCAACCAGGCCGGCCTTCAGCAATTGATCTTGTAACGAAACCATGTGTACCACTCCATAAAAAAGGTCCGCCGCCCCTTGCGGGAACGGCGGACCCCATTATAGCTGCGGCGCCGCGCTTAGAAGCGATAGTTCAGCGAAGCGGCGAAGGTGCGGCCCAGTTGGCTGAACTGCGAACCATCGTAGGTCACCATCGAATAGCGGCCGTCGAAGGTGATCGAGTTCGACTGCACTTCGGACGGGGTCATGCCGGTAGCCGGGTCTTTGACCTTGCTGTCCAGCAGGGCCTGGCCGGCCGAGTTGAGCGCCCGCATATTCCACTTCGGCGTCACGTTCAGGATGTTGTTGACGTTGAACGACAAGGTCACGTTCTTGGCCACGTTGTAGTTGAACGCGAAGTCGGTGACCACCTTGGTCTTGAACGCCACTTCCAGGTTGTTGTCCAAACCGGCGTTGCGGAAGTGGGTAGGACCGAACACGGTGTTATTCAGCGAGAAGTTGTAGTCGCGGTAGTCGAGGTCCGCGCCGAAGATGGTCTTGAACTTCGGACGCGACGTGAACATCAGCGCTTCCTGGGTCGGGTCGAGCACGGACTGGTTCGCCGCCGCCACCGTCGAAGGATTGTTGACGTTGCCCTCACGCTCGTTTTTCAGCGACAGATTGCCCGACAGGTTCAGCGTGACCTTGCCTTCGCCCAGCGGCAGGTTTTTGCGCGACAGCACATAGTCGAGACCCGAAGTACGGCTGGTCAGCGCATTGGCGAAGAAGCTCACCGACACGATGCCGTTGGCGTTCAGCACCTGATCGAGCGGGCTGGCCTTCACGCAAGCGTCTTGCTCGACCGGGTCGGGCTTGTTACAGGCCGGGACGATTTCCTTGCCGAGCACGATACGGTTCTTGACCTTGATGTTGTAGTAGTCGACCGTGATGCTGGTGTTGTTGTCAGGCTTCAGACCCAGGCCCAGCGTGATGTTGTTCGACTTCTCGGCCTGCAGTTTCGGCACGCCGAGCGCCGCCGCTTCCTTGGACACATTGTTGACCAGGCCGGAGACCTGAATGCCCTTGCCCGGCACGAAGGAATACTGCGCCTTCTGCGTGTAGATCTGCGCCAGCGATGGCGCGCGGAAGCCGGTCGATGCCGATGCGCGCAGGGTCAGCTGCTCGCTGACTTTCAGGCGCGACGACAGCTTCCACACGAACGCGCTGCCGAAGTCGCTGTACTTTTCGTAGCGGCCGGTGCCGTCGATCAGCAGGCTGTCGCTGATATCCCAAGTCGCGCCGCCGTACACGCCGTAGTTCGAGCGCGAAGTCGGGAAGGAATTGCGCGGATCGTTACCGGCGAAGGAATCCGCACCGGTGCCGATATACGACGCTTCTTCGCCGGCGATGGTCTTGAATTTTTCATGACGGATTTCGGTACCCGCATACGCGCTGACGGTCGACGCCACTTGCTTGGAGATGTCGCCGTTGAACACGAAGTGTTCGAACTTCACGCCGCCGGCGTTGAAGTGCGTCGGCGAGGCAGCGCCCAGGCTGCGGTTGACCGAATTGCCGACTTCATAGCTTTGCTCATTGCCGCCGTAGGTCAGGCTCAGGTCCGTGCCCCAGCCGCCCAGCTGGAACTTGACGCCGCCGGTGGCGTTGTAGTCGTCGAGCTTGCCGACAAACGTAGGCACATAGCCCAGGTAAGGGCTGCCGGCCGGGTGCAGCAGGCCGTAGTCGGTCGGACGCCAGTACGGCGTGCGGTAGTTGGCGTAGCTGTCGACCTGCTTGTGCACGTAGGCTGCGTTACCGTAGACCGAGACGTCGTCGCTCAATTCGTAGCGGCTGTTGACCAGCGCTTTTTGCGCGGACGTGGCAGGCGAGCCGTTGATGTTGCCGGCGTCAGGCTTGATCGCCAGGAAGGCTTGCGCATCGGCCAAGGTGCCGCCCAGCGTATCGGGCTCGGCGCGGGCATCCACGATGCCGGGACGGTTGGACAAGCCAACGTGGGAAACGTCGAGCGTGTAATTGATAAAGCCGCGATCGCCCAGCGCCACGCCATGGTTCAGGCTCAGGCCGCCCATCTTGCCGTCGCTCTCATGGGTGATGCCGGCGCGCGCGGTGACCGAACCGCCCTCGGCATTGTCCTTGAGGATGATGTTGACCACGCCGGCGATGGCGTCGGAACCGTACTGCGCCGAGGCGCCGTCGCGCAGCACTTCAATGCGCTTGATCGCGTCTTGCGGAATGGCGGAAATGTCGGAGCCGCTTTCGCCGCGGCCCGGCGAAGTCTGGGTGTAGACCAGCGAGCTGGCGTTCTTGCGTTTGCCGTTAATCAGGATCAGCACGCGGCTCGGTCCCATGTTGCGGATCTCGTACGGGTCGAGCAGCGACGTGGCGTCGTTGACCGGCGTTTGCACGGTGTTAAAAGAAGGCACGCGGAATTGCAGCGCTTTATCGAGCGATGCCTGACCGGTCTTGCTGAGCTCACGCGAGCCGATGATATCGACCGGCACCGGCGTATCGACCATGGTGCGCTGGGCGCCGCGGCTACCGGTGGAAACAATCACCACTTTCTGGATATCGTCCGGTGTCGCATCGGCCGCGGCAGCGGACTGCACGGCGGCGGTTTGCGCGACGGCGGCAGCTTCTGCCTGGGCCTGGGCTTGAGCCAGGACGTAAGGGCTGGCGGACAATAACAACGCTGCGAATGGAAAGTTCTTCTTCATGTGCGATCTCTTTTATTTTCGTGATGTTATAGGTGTCTGTTGCTGGTGCTACGGGTGCTCGGTAATGATTGTTGCTACAGATGAATGTATAGACATCATTGTTGAGCGTCCATTGTTTCCGGCAAACTTCCGCGTTAAACCAGGTTCATGCGGCAAATTAACAACTATGAAAAACGATTTCCGGCGATCGCGCAGGCGTGCAGCCGCCAATCCGCACCAAAACAGGGGATATTGCACCAGGAAAGTGCCCCGCACCACGGCGGGGCAAGGGTCAGCTTTTGCCGCTGCGGCGCGCCGGTTTGGCGGCGGGATGGGAGGCCAGCGAGGCGCGCAAGGTCATCGTCACCGGATAGCCGCGCGTGACGGGACGCTGCAGGCCGTAGCAGCTGTTGAGCAGCGCGTTGATGCCGTTCTGCGTCATCTCGCGCCACGGCATGTGCACCGTGGTCAGGCGCGGCGCCGAAAATTCCGCGCTGGGCGTATCGTCGTAGCCGATCACCGACAGCTCGTGCGGCACGCGGATGCCGGCCTCCTGGAAGTAAGACAGCGCGCCCACCGCCATCTCGTCGTTGGCGCAGAACAGCGCGCTGCACGGCTGCTTCGAATCCATCAGCTCCTTGGCCGCAGACCAGCCACCGGCTGGCGAAAAGTCGCGCTCCGTCACCCATAGCTTGGCGATGTCGACGCCGTTGGCGTGCAGCTCGCCGAGGAAGGCGTTGACCCGCACCACGTTGTCCGGCAGGCTGGCCGGGCCGGCCACCACGGCGATCTGCCGGTGGCCGTGGTCGAGCAAGGTGCGCGCCGCCATCCGCCCGCCCAGCGTGTGGTCGACCGTGAAGCACTGGCCGGCGATGCTGTCGAAGCTGTGGTTCAGCACCACCATGTGGTTGGACTGCGGCCGCAGCGCGGCGATGTCCTCTTCCTGCAGCACATTGGTCATCAGGATCAGGCCGTCGCAGCCGCGCTCGATCAGGAACTCGATGCCCTCGATCGCCTGCTGGCGCGCGCCGCCCAGGCCGGCGCCGAAGGCCACCACCATGTGCAGGCCGGCGGTGCGCAATTCGTTGTCGATGATTTGCAGGATGGGCGTGTAGAAGGTGCCGCTCAGCACCGGGATGTACACGCCTATCATCTGGCTCGATCCCGACAGCAGCGTGCGCGCCGCGTGCGACGGGCGGAAGCCCAGCTCGTCGATGGCCGCCTTGACCCGCGCCAGCGTGGCCGGCGATACCGAACCCTTGCCGCTGACGACGCGCGAAGCGGTACCCAGTCCTACGCCCGCGAGGCGGGCTACGTCTTTGATGGTGGCCACGGCTTGTGCTTTTTCACGTAGGTCATGATGTTGATAAAAGTGTCGGTCCAGTAGATCCGGCGGTGCGCGGCCAGGTAGCGGACCAGCTCCTCGTGCGCGGCCGACGACGTGCTCAGGTAATCGCCGCCGACGCCGTGGAAGGTGATGTTGACCATGCCGCCCTGCTGCGCCGCCCGTTCGACGATGGCGATCAACTCCCGGCCGCTGAGGCCTTGCGGCGCCAGCACCGCCACCGCGTACGGATCGAGCGCGGCCATCGGCGCCGTCACGCCGTCGCCGCCGCCGGCCTTGATCGCCGCGAAGGCCGGCGCGATCAGCGGCAGATAATCGACGCCGCCCGCGCCGCCGGCCAGCCGGTCGCCGCAGGGCACGGTGTAGGTGCGCTCGCGCTTGCCGTCGATGGCGTACAGCATGGCGTTGGCGGCCAGCACCTGGTCCTGCATCTGCTCGGCGCTGGTGGTGTCGAGGTTGCGCTGCGGCTGCACCCAGTCGTGACCGGGCGCCGCCCGCGAGCATTGATGGAACAGGCTGTGGTTGCCCAGCTCGTGGCCGTGCCTGGCCGCGCGGCGCCACGCCGCCAGCCGCCGCTCGACCACCGGGCTCGACAACTGCAAATAAAAGCTGCCCTTCAAGCCGTACTTGTCGAGCACCGGCATGGCGTGGTCGAGCTGGGAATCGAGGGCGTCGTCGTAAGCCAGGCTGACGGCCGCCCTCGCCCCGCGCGGCCAGCCGGCAGCGGGTTCAGACCCGGCGCCGGCGGCGGCCGCCGGCGCCGGCTGGAACAAGCCCAGCCAGACCGCGCCCAGCGTCGTCAAAGATCGAATAAAAGGTCGAGCATGCATGCAAAGTGTCTCTTTTTGGAAACGTTACCAGCCATGATGCGCGGCTTGCTTTCCTCTGTCAACGAAAACCGGGTGTGGCTTATGTGGCATTGCAAATTGACTTTGAATTTCGTTCGGTGCTATATTTGCCACACGAAATGGAAACCTTTCCAAACCGGGAAGGCGGAAACGGCAGACGGGACGCCTACCGGCCCCGGCGATTTTTTTGCAACACCGATGGCGCAGTTTTAATGGCTGGCACGGGCGCAGGCGGCCCTGCCGGCTGACTTCGATTGACAAACTATTTCGTCAATCATACTATTCGACGGATTGCTATGGAAACGTTTCCATGTCCATCCGTGGAAGTGGCAGCGAGCTGTTCATAAAAACACAGGAGATAACATGCATTATCCAAAGGCACGACAGAAACTCATCAGCCTGGCGGTGGCCAGCGCTTGCGCGGCGGCGGCCGGGCAGGCACTGGCGCAGGAAGCCCCCGTCAAGGCAGCCGAAGCGCCCGCAGTCCAGAGCGTGGTCGTTACCGGTCTTCGCCAGAGTCTGCTTTCCTCGATGAACCTGAAACGCAATTCCGACGGCATCGTCGACGGCATCGTTGCCGAAGACATCGGCAAGTTCCCCGACACCAATCTGGCCGAATCGCTGCAGCGCATTTCCGGCGTCTCGATCGACCGTTCGATCGGCGAAGGCTCGAAGATCACCGTGCGCGGCGTCGGTCCCGACTTCAATCTGGTGCTGTTGAACGGCCGCCAGATGCCGACCTCCAACCTGGGCGACCTCAACGGCCGCGCCTTCGACTTCGCCAACCTGGCGTCGGAAGCGATCTCCCAGCTGCAGGTGTATAAAACCAGCCGCGCCGAAACGGCCACCGGCGGCATCGGCGCCACCGTCAATGTGATGACCGCGCGTCCGTTCGACCGTCCGGGCATGCATGCGAGCATAGGCGCCAAGGGCGTGTACGACAGCACCAACGGCAACCTGCCGGGCGACGTCAAGGCCAGCAAATCGACCACGCCGGAAGTATCGGGCCTGTACTCGAACACCTTCGACAACAACAAGTTCGGCGTGGCGCTGACCGGCAGCTATCAGGAACGCAATCTGGGCTACAACACCGCCGCCGTCTCCAACGGCTGGCGCGGTCCCTTCCTGGGCAGCGATCCGGGCGGCGGCGCCGAGGCGCTGAAAGGCGCCACCGCCAACGCCCCTGGCCCGAAAGACTTGTTCTCGGTTCCGCAAAACCTGAACTACAACTTCAACGGCGTCAAACGCCAGCGCACCAACGCCCAGCTGACCTTGCAATACAAGCCGGTCGACACGCTGGTGACGACGCTGGACTACACCTACTCCGAGAACAAGATCCAGACCAAGCGCAACGACCTGTCGGCCTGGTTCAACCTCGGCCCATCGACCAGCACCTGGACCGGCGGCCCGGTCTCCAGCCCGCTGGTCTACCAGGAATTCATCCCGAGCGGCACTTCCGACATCGCCATGGGCGCGGCCGACTTCGCCACGAAGACGCAGAACAAATCGCTGGGCTTCAACGCGGTGTGGAAACCGACCAAGGACCTGCGCTTCGAACTCGACACGCACCACTCGACGGCCGAATCGAAAGCGGACAGCCCCTTCGGTTCGAGCAACACGCTGGGCACGGCCAGCTTCAGCCGCGGCAACACCACGGTCGACTTCAGCCATGACTTCCCGGTGCTGAGCATTTCGGGCGCCGACTTCACCAAGTCCCCGCAGCAGGTCACCGGTTCGGTGTTCACCAACAACTACATGAAGGGCGAAGTCGACCAGACCCAGGTCAAGGGCGCATGGAAAGTACTGGAAGCGTCCGAACTGAAATTCGGCGTCGCCGCGTCGGAAGTCAAGAACCGCTCGGCCTTCTCCAACCAGCAGCGCGACACCTGGGGCGGCGCCACCAAGCCGTCGGATTATCCAGCCAGCGTGTTCCATCAGGAATCGCTGCGCCAGTACTTCGACCATGTCGGCGGCAGCGGCAGCTCCAACCTGTTCAACCAGTTCTACACCTTCAACTTCAACCAGGTGCGCCAGCTGGCGGCCACCGCGTCCGGCCTGCCGGCGCTGTACATGCCGAAGAACACCTTCGACAACGACGCCCGCACCGAAGAGAAATCGAAATCCGGCTTCATCCAGTTCAACACCGACTGGGATACCAAGCTGCCGATCCGCACCGCCATCGGCCTGCGCTATGAAACCACCGACGTCGTCTCGACCGCGCTGGTGCCGGCCGCCGTCAACATCAGCTGGGTCTCGCAGAACGAATTGCCGATCACCTTCGGCGATCCGACCTTCACCACGCTGACCGGCAAGTACCACAACCTGCTGCCGAGCTTTGACTCCGACATCGAGATCACGCCGGACCAGAAGATCCGCTTCAGCCTGGGCGAAACCATCGGCCGTCCGCGCTACGACCAGATCCAGGGCGGCACCACGCTCGACCGTCTGACCCGCACCTTCGGCGGCACCGGCAACCAGGGCAATCCTGCGCTGAAACCGGTCAAGTCCAAGAATCTGGACCTGTCCTACGAGTGGTACTACGGCAAGCAGAACTTCTTCTCGCTGGGCTACTTCCGCAAGAACCTGGAAAACTACGCCGGCCAGTCGCAGATCGACGCCACGCCGTTCAACCTGCACACGCCGGCCGGCGGCAAGTTCTGGAACGAAGCGCTGGCCCATGGCTGCGCCACCAGCGACACCACCTGCATCCGCGACTACATCTTCACCAACCACAACGGTGCGCCGGGCGTGACGCGCGGACCGGACGCCAACGGCCACACCACCGGCACCATCGTCGGCCAGCCGGACGATCCGATCGCCAACTTCAAGATCAACTCCTATTCCAACCAGAAGGCTGCCAGCCTGAACGGTCTGGAGGTGAACTTGCAGCACATGTTCGGCAACAGCGGCTTCGGCGTGTCGACCAACTACACCTACGTGCACTCGGGCCTGGGCTACGACAACGCCAAGATGGGCGAGCAGTTCGCGCTGGTCGGCATGTCGAACTCGTCGAACGTGGTCGGCATCTACGAGGACAAGAAGTTCACCGCCCGCGTGGCCTACAACTGGCGCGGCAAGTTCCTGTCGTCGACCTTCGACGGCTCCGGCCCGAACCCGCAGTACGTGGAAGCGTATGGCCAGTTCGATGTCAGCGTGGGCTACAACTACAACGACAAGCTGAGCTTCCAGTTCGAGGGCATCAACGTGGGCAACTCGATCACCCGCACGCACAGCCGCACCGTGCAGCAGCTGGAGTCGGTGACGCAGCAGGGTCCGCGCTACATGGTCGGCGCGCGCTACAAGTTCTAACCGGTAGTTGAAGCAACCGGGGCCGCTGCCTGGCAGCGGCCCTTTTTCAGTTAGACTTCCAGCAATCTCATCACCTCAAGGCGAGTAACATGATCCGACGCATCGTGATTGTGGGTGGCGGTTCCGCCGGCTGGCTCACGGCCGGCCTGATCGCGGCCGACCACCAGGGCACGCCGCTGCACATCACCCTGATCGAGTCGCCCGACATCGCCCCCATCGGCGTGGGCGAAGGCACCTGGCCCAGCATGCGCGACACGCTGCGCCGCATCGGCGTTTCCGAAGCCGACTTCTTCCGCGAGTGCGACGCCGCCTTCAAGCAGGGCTCGCGCTTCAACCGCTGGGTCGATGGAGGCGACCACGACTACTACTTCCATCCCTTCGTGCTGCCGCAAGGCTATGGCGAAGTCAACCTGCCGCAGCAGTGGCAGGCGCAGCATCCCGATACCCCGTTCGCCGACCTGGTCAGTTTTCAACCTCACCTGTGCGTCAACGGCCGCGCGCCCAAGCAAGTGAGCACGCCGGAATTCGCCTCGGTGGCCAACTACGGCTACCACCTCGACGCCGGCAAGTTCGGCGTCTTCCTGCGCAAGCACTGTCTGGAAAAGCTGGGCGTGCACTATGTGCCGGACAACGTCGTCGGCATCGTCAGCCACGACAACGGCGACATCGCCGCGCTGCAAACGCAGAGCCACGGCGCGCTCGAAGCCGAGCTGTTCATCGACTGCACCGGCATGCAGTCCCTGCTGCTGGGCAAGCACTACGAAGTGCCCTTCATCTCGCAAAAGCACGTGCTGTACAACGATTCGGCGCTGGCGGTGCAAGTCCCCTACCCTGCCGACGATTACCCGATCGCCTCGCAAACCTCGTCCACCGCGCAAAGCGCCGGCTGGATCTGGGACATCGGCCTGCCGACCCGGCGCGGCGTCGGCCATGTGTACTCGGGCGCGCACATCAGCGACGACCAGGCCGAGGCCGAACTGCGCCGCTACATCGTCGCCACCGGCGGCCCGCAGGATATCCCGTCGCCGCGCAAGCTCAGCTTCAACCCCGGCTACCGCGCGCGCTTCTGGCACCGCAACTGCGTGGCCATCGGCCTGTCGGCCGGCTTCATCGAACCGCTGGAAGCTTCGGCCCTGGCGCTGGTGGAAATGTCGGCCGCGATGGTCAGCGACGAGCTGCCGGCCACGCGCGAAGCGATGGACATCGTCGCCCGCCGCTTCAACGACGCCTTCACCTACCGCTGGGAACGGGTGATCGATTTCCTCAAGCTGCACTACGTGCTGAGCCGCCGCCGCGACAGCGACTACTGGCGCGACAACACGGCCGCCGTGCCCGAACGCCTGAACGACTTGCTGACGCTGTGGCGCCACCGCGCGCCATCGCGCAACGACTTCAACCGCATCAAGGAAGTATTCCCGTCGGCCAGCTACCAGTACGTGCTGTACGGCATGGGCTTCCGCAGCGAATACACGCATCCCCAGGCGCAGCAAGCCGCGCAGGCCGACCACTACTTCCGCGAAGCGGCCGCGCTGACCCGCAAGATGCTGGGCGCGCTGCCGAGCAACCGCGAACTGATCAACCACATCACAAAAAGACACCATGCCTAACATCGCCCTGCTGAACAATGTAGAACACAAGGATCTGCGCGTCATCACCCGGCGCGGCGCCCGGTACGGCGACCGCCAGATGGCGGCCGTCACCTTCCCCGCCGAATTCCGCGACGTGCAAGCGTGCTACCCCATCGTCTTCCGCAAGACCACCGACGGACTGGGCTTCGAACCGGTCGCGCTGTTCGGCTTCCATGAAGAGGAAAACCTGTTCCTGGACGGCGAGCGCTGGAATGCCGCGTATCTGCCGATGATGGTCGAACGCCTGCCCTTCCTGATCGGCGGCAGCGGCAGCGAGCTGATGGTGCACATCGACCTCGACAGCCCGCGCATCAGCCGCAGCGACGGCGAGGCCGTGTTCCTGCCGCACGGCGGCAACAGCGACTTCCTCGAACGCAGCAGTTCCATGCTGCTGGCCATCCATCGCGGTCTGCAAGACACCCCGGCCCTGCTGGCCGCGCTGCTGCAACACGAGCTGCTGGAAAGCTTTGTGCTCGACGTCGAACTGAACGACGGCTCGCAAAACCGCCTGGTCGGCTTCCACACCATCAACGAGGACAGGCTGGCGGCGCTGGGCGCGGACGCCGTGGCCGCGCTGCACCAGGCCGGCCACCTGCAAAGCATCTACATGGTGCTGGCCTCGCTGTCCAACTTCCGCCTGCTGATCGACCGCAAGAACGCCGCCCATGCCTGAAGCCATACGCGAGATCAGCGGCCTGGGCGTGAACGACCTGGGCGACGAAATACTGACCGCCACGCAGCCGCTGGTGTTGCGCGGCCTGGCCGGCAGCTGGCCGATGGTGTGCGCCGCGCTGGCCGACGAGCGCGGCGGCGACGCCTACCTGCGCCGCCACTACCGCGACGCCACGGTCGGCGCCATGCTGGGTCCGCCGGAAGCGGGTGGCCGCTTCTTCTACAACGCCGATATGGACGGCTTCAATTTCTATCCGGTGCACGCCAAGCTGGGCGCGGTGCTGGACGAAATCGAAGCCAAGCGCCATCAAAGCAAGCCAGCCACCGTCTACGTCGGTTCGACCACGGTGGAAACCTGCCTGCCCGGCTTTCGCGAACACAACGACATCAACCTGGGCGGCCGCGACGCGCTGGCCAGCATCTGGATCGGCAACCGCACCCGCATCGCCGCCCACTACGACGTGCCGGACAACCTGGCCGTGGTGGCGGCCGGCCGCCGCCGCTTCACGCTGTTCCCGCCTGAACAATTGAAGAACCTGTACATCGGCCCGCTGGACTTCACGCCGGCCGGCCAGGCCATCAGCCTGGTGGACTTGCTGAACCCGGACTTCGACAAATATCCGAAATTCGCCGAGGCGCTGGCGCACGCGCAAAGCGCCGAGCTGGGGCCGGGCGACGCCATCTTCATTCCCAGCATGTGGTGGCATCACATCGAAGCGCTGGACCCGTTCAACGTGCTGGTCAACTACTGGTGGCGGCAATCGCCCGACTACATGGATACGCCGACCAGCACGCTGATGCTGGCCTTCCTGACCATGCGCGAACTGCCGGCCGCGCAGCGCAAGGCGTGGCAGGAAATCTTCCGCCACTACATCTTCGAAGCCGACGACACCACGTCGGCGCACATCCCCGAGCACGCCCGCCATGTGCTGGGACCGCTCAACGACGACGCCGCACGCGCGCTGCGCGCCCACCTGCTGAAAAAAATAAACCGCTAAGGAGACCACGATGAACCCAGACACCCGAGATTCCAAGCAGCGCCGGCCGGTACGCCGCGTCGTCATCGTCGGCGGCGGCACCGCCGGCTGGATGGCGGCGGCCGGCATCGCCAAGGTGCTGGGCAAACGGCTCGACATCAAGCTGATCGAATCCGACGAAATCGGCACGGTCGGCGTCGGCGAGGCCACAATACCGACGCTGATGAATTTCCATAATCTGCTGGAAATCAACGAGCAGGAATTCATGGCCGAGACCCAGGCCACCTTCAAGCTGGGCATCAGCTTCGAAGGCTGGCGCAACGTCAAAGAAGACTACATCCACTCCTTCGGCGTCACCGGCACCGACCACTGGACCGCCGGCTTCCAGCACTTCTGGCACAAGGGCGTCGAGCGCGGCCTGGCCGGCGACTACGGCGACTACTGCCTGGAACTGAAAGCCTCGCTGGAACACCGCTTCGCGCATCTGCCTGACAACGGCATGAACTACGCCTACCATCTGGACGCCAGCCGCTACGCCAAATACCTGCGCCGCCTGAGCGAGCCGCGCGGCGTGCAGCGCATCGAAGGCAAGATCGTGCGCTACACCAAGCATGAAGACAATGGCGACGTCCGTTCGGTGGTGCTGGAATCGGGCCAGGAAGTCGAAGGCGACCTGTTCATCGACTGCACCGGCTTCCGCGGCCTGCTGATCGGCGACGCCATGCAGGAGCCGATGGAAGACTGGAGCCAATGGCTGTTCTGCGACCGCGCCATCGCCGTGCAGACCGAGGCCGTGGCCGACGCGCTGCCGCTGACGCGCTCGATGGCCCACCAGGCCGGCTGGCAGTGGCGCATACCGCTGCAACACCGGGTCGGCAACGGCATCGTGTATTCGAGCCGCCACCTGGACGAGGACGTGGCGATGAAGCAGCTGATGTCCAACGTGGAAGGCAAGGCGCTGATTACGCCGCGCGTCATCAAATTCAAGCCTTGCCAGCGCAAGCACACGTGGAAGGGCAATGTGGTGGCCATCGGTTTATCGAGCGGCTTCCTGGAGCCTATCGAATCGACCAGCATCCACCTGATCCAGCGCTCGGTGGTGCGGCTGATGCAGACCTTCCCCACCGACAGCATCAGCCAGGCCGACATCGACGAGTACAACAAGCAGTGCAACAGCGAGATTGAGCACATCCGTGACTTCATCATCTTGCACTACCATGTCAACAACCGCACCGACTCGCAGTTCTGGATAGCCGCGCGCGAGATGAGCATCCCCGCCTCGCTGCAGCACCGCATCAATCTGTTCCGCGAAACCGGCCGCGTGTTCCGCGTGCCGAACGAACTGTTCGCGGAGAACTCGTGGATACAGGTGATGCTGGGCCAGGGCATCATGCCGCGCTCGCACCACCAGAGCGCCGACCTGATGGGCGACGAAGAACTCAAGCACTTCCTCGGCGGCATCAAGTCGCGGGTCGACCGCATCGTCGTGCAGCTGCCGAGCCACCAGGCCTATGTGGAACGCTACTGCGGGCGCGCGGAATCGGCCAGGGCCGCGTGATTTTCCCGCGCCCCCTCCATGCCGCCCTCGTGGCGGCTTTTTTTATGTGATTTAGTTGCCCCACATGGGTTACTCTAATGATAATATTGCCTTTCAATAACATACACGACCAACACCGATGACCATCCTTCACGACACCTCCATCGACGACGACGTCGGCAACCAGCCCGACAACGCCACGCAGCTCGCCATCGGCGCCAGCGCCAACGGCAAGCTGGAAGTCGCAAGCGACAACGATGTGTACAAGGTGTCCGTGATTGCGGGCCAGGTCTATGCGTTCCAGCTGCAGCACGATGGCCTGCCGTCGCAATGGCCGACTCTGGCCGTCACCGATGCGCAGTCCAGGCCGCTGGGCCTGCTCGCGCCGGGATCGGTCGATGGCTACAAGCTGTACACGGCCACCGCCACCGGCGACATCTACCTGAACGTCAGCGAAGACCGCAACTATCAGCCGGTCGGCTACACGCTGTCGGCCGTCTCGCTGGGCGCGGACGATTACGGCAACGAACAGAAATCCGCCGGCAGCGTGGCCATCGGCAGCCAGGCTAAGGGCGCGCTCAGCTACGCCGGCGATGTCGACATGCTCAAGGTCACGCTCAAGCAAGGCACGACCTATCAGTTCGACCTGCAAGCGGGCGACATCGGCGGACTCAATCCGCAGTACACCTATGCGTTCGAGCTGTACGACGCCAAGGGCAAGTACGTCGCGAGCTACGACAACAGCTTCAGCTACAAGGCCATCGGCACCGGCGACTACTTCCTGTCGATCAAGGCCGACCAGGTCGACGCCGCCGCCACCGGCAGCTACATCGTCAGCACCAGCGCGCAGGACGCGCCGCCGCAACTGGCGGGACCGGTTGCCGGCGGCGTCGTGCGGCTCGGCCTCAGCGACGCGCTGTCGCTGGACTTCGACCAGAAGATCCTGGCGCCGGACGGCAGCGGCATCACGCTGACGGACGCCGCCGGCAATGAAATCCCGCTGACGGAAATCCTCAGCGTAAGCGGCTCGCACCTGACCATCGATCCGCTGGTCCACCTGGCGCCGGGCACGCGCTACACGCTGGACATCGCCGCCGACGCCATCAGCAACCTGAACGGCACCGGCTACGCCGGCCTGCACTACAGCTTCACCACCGTGGCCGCGGTGGCCACCGGCACGGCCGGCAACGACATCCTGATCGGCAAGGAAAACGGCGCCGCCATCCACGGCCGCGCCGGCACCGACACCGTGGTCTACGCCGGCAACGCCGGCAACTACGACATCGTCCAGCGCAACGGCCACGCCGAGATCAAGCCCGTCAACGGCAGCGGCGGCACCGACATCCTCGACGGCGTCGAGCGCCTGCTGTTCGACGACAAGACTGTCGCGCTCGATATCGACGGCGTCGGCGGCAAGGCTTACCGCCTGTACCAGGCCGCCTTCAACCGCGCACCGGACGAGTCCGGCCTGGGCTACTGGATTTCCAATATGGACAAGGGCCTGAGCCTGCAAGCGACCGCCGGCTACTTCGTCGCCAGCGAAGAATTCGGACGGCGCTACGGCGCCAACCTGAGCGACGCGGACTTCGTCACCCAGCTGTACAACAACGTGCTGCACCGCGCGCCCGACGCCGCAGGCCACGCCTACTGGCTGCACGACTTGCAGATCGGCGTGGCGCGCGGCAACGTGCTGGCCAACTTCAGCGAAAGCCCGGAAAACCAGGCGGCGCTGATCCAGGTCATCGGCAACGGCTTCGGCTACATCCCGTACAGCGTGTAAACTACCGCCCCCATCACCGCCACTGAAAGTTCTTCGCCGATGCCCGCTCCCGACAACATAGGGGATACTCCCGATACCTCCGCCCCCCTCGCCGTTGGCGGCACGACCTGGGCCACGTTCGACGCCCAATGGGACCGCGACATGTTCAAGGTCGACCTGAAAGCCGGTGTCACCTACGTGTTTGCCGTCGCGCCAGCGCCGAACGACTACGCGCCGGTGAACAAGGCCACGCTTCAGCTGCGCGACGAGATGCAGCATGATCTGGCGGACGCCACGGGAGCCAATTATGCGGGGCCGGCGCTGGAGTACACGCCGACCGTCAGCGGCACTTACTACGCGCTGGTCGACTACAACAATTTTCAACTGATTTTCCCGGACACCAGCACTTACAATTATCAGATCTCGGCCGCGATCAAGCAGCCGGATGCGCTTCCCGCCAATATCCATACTCCGGGGGTGTTGAGCGCTGGCGGCAGCGTCAGCAGCCGGTTCGACGCGGTGGGCGATACCGACTGGTTCAAATTTCACGCGACAGCGGGCAAGCACTACACATTCACCGTCCCGGCGTCATCGCCAACGCCGACGTCCCTGCAGGTCTACGGCGCCGACGGCCTGCTGCTGGCAGACAAGCTGTACGCGCCGTTCGAACCCATGACCAGCGGCGACTATTTCATCGCCGTCGGCGGTAACGTGGTCCGCGACTACACCCTGCAATCGGTACTGGTCGAAGACGACTACTCGGCCAACGGCAGCAGCGCCGGCAAACTGACGCCAGGAGGCCAGCTCCAGGGACAGATCGACTACAAGTATGATCGCGACTGCTTCCAGTTGAACGTGCAAGCCGGCCAGACCTATACGCTGACGCTGACCAGCGATACGCTGCGTCACAACGAACTACGGTTCGAGATTACCGACGAACGTGACTACCTCGTCAATTCTTCGGACTCCGTGCCCGGCAGCACCGGCACCAGCACCGAAACCCTCACCTTCACGGCGGCCAGCAGCGGCACCTATTCCATCCTGGTTGCTGCGCGCTATCACGATGCCGATATCGAGCAGGGCAACTATACCCTCCATGCATCGGACGCGCTGAAGGACGATCACGGCGACAACCCGGCCAGCGCCACGACGTTTACGCTGGACACGCCCGTGCATGGCGTCATCAACGGCAGCAGCGACCTGGACGTTTTCAAGCTGGCGATGGAGGCGGGAGTCACCTACGGCCTGGTGATCCACAGCCCGTCCACCGACGCCGGCAGCAGCACTCTGCGTGTCACCAACCAATATGGCGGCAGTGCCGGTGTGCTCGATTACTTGCCCACCGGTTCGGCTGACTACGGCCACTATTTCACGCCTGCCGCCACCGGCAACTATTACTTCGAAGTCAGCGGCAGAAGCGGCATGGACTACCAGCTGAAGGCCAGCCCGCTGCCGGACGACTACCACGCCAACGCCGGCACCAGCGGCAGGCTGGCGGCGGGTGGCAGCGCCACCGGCACGCTGGAACGCGAAGGCGACCACGACTGGTTCGCGCTCGACATGACAGCTGGCATGACCTACCGCGTGTCGCTGCAAAGCGCCCCCGACAACAAGCTGTTCGCCGGCTATGGCCCCCTCACCATGAACGTGGTCGACGCCCAGGGCAACAGCCTGGTCAGTACAGGCAATATCAGAAGCCCGGCCGAGGCCGAATTGTTCTACGCGGCGGCGCGCTCCGGCACCTACTACGTGGACGTGGGCTCCGGTTACTCCAAGACGGGCGGCTATGTGGTGCAGGCGAGCGCCAGCAATGACACCGGCGACCAGCCCGACACCGCCACCCGGTTGGCGTCCGAGGGCGCCGTCAACGGCACGCTGGAAAGCGCCGGCGAACGGGACATGTACAAGTTCGCCGCGCTTGCGGGCCGGACCTATGCCTTCTACCTGGAGCACAAGCGGAACAGCAATGCCGCGGACCCGCAAGCGCCCGATCTGACGCTCACCGATGCGAACATGAAGCCGCTGGCCTTGGATACTACCCCGTACGGCGGCAAACACCTGGTGTACACCGCGCAAACCAGCGGCGATATCTACCTGAACGTCAGCCAGCAACTCGCGTACCCGGCTGCCAGCTACACGCTGAGCGCCGGCTTGGGATACATAGACGACTGCGGCAACACCCAGGCGGAAGCTCGCAATCTGGACATCGGCACCGAATTTCGCGGCTGGCTGAGCTATGCCAACGACATCGACCAGTTCAAGGTGAGGCTGTACCCCGGCCACTCCTACCAGTTCGACCTGCAGAGCCGCGACAGCTCCGGCCTGAACCCGAACTACCATTATTCGCTGACGCTGTACGACAATGCCGGCACGCGGCTGCAGTCCTCCGACAGCAGCCTGGGCTATCGCGTCGCCGTCGACAACTACTACTACCTGGTGCTGCGCGCCGATACCAGCGACGCCGGCGCGACCGGCGGCTATACGCTGAAGACGGCGGCGCTGGCCGACGCGCCGCGCTTGCTCGATGCACCGCAGGGCGCCGCGCCGCTCAGCCTGAACGACGTCGTCGCACTCGACTTTGACGAAAAAATCAAGGTCGCCGATATCCACGGCATCAAGCTGAGCGATGCCGCCGGCCATGTGGTCGCATTCGATGAAAACAAATTGATGAGCCTTACCAGCTCACATCTGGCACTGGATCCGCTGACGCATCTGGCGCCCGGCACCAGCTACACGCTCGACATCGCAGCGGGCGCCATCACCGACCTGGCCGGCAATCCCCTGGCCGGCGGCGTGCAGCGCAGCTTCACCACCGTGGCCGCCGTCCAGGCCGGCACCGCCGGCAACGACGTCCTGCCCGGCCCGGCCGGCGGCGTGGCCATCCATGGCGGCGCCGGCACCGACATGGCGGTCTACAAGGGCAACGCCGTCAACTACAGCATCGTCCAGCGCAACGGCCACGCCGAGATCAAGCCCGTCAACGGCACTGGCGGCACCGACATCCTCGACGGCGTCGAGCGCCTGCAGTTCGACGACAAGACCATCGCGCTCGATGTCGACGGCGTCGGCGGCAAGGCCTACCGGCTGTACCAGGCCGCCTTCAACCGCGCGCCGGACGAATCCGGCCTGGGCTACTGGATTTCCAATATGGACAAGGGCCTGAGCCTGCAAGCGACCGCCGGCTACTTCGTCGCCAGCGAAGAATTCGGACGGCGCTACGGCGCCAATCTGAGCGACGCGGACTTCGTGACCCAGCTGTACAACAACGTGCTGCACCGCGCGCCCGACGCCGCAGGCCACGCCTACTGGCTGCACGACTTGCAGATCGGCGTCGCGCGCGGCAACGTGCTGGCCAACTTCAGCGAAAGCCCGGAAAACCAGGCGGCGCTGATACAGGTCATCGGTAACGGTTTCAGCTACATTCCGTATAGCGTGTAAACTAGCGTCCCCCAACCACCGCTACCGAAAGTCCCCTGCTGATGCCCGCTCCCGACAACATAGGGGATACTCCCGCGACCTCCGCCAGCCTCGCCGTTGGCGGAACGACCAAGGCCACGTTCGACGCCCACTGGGACCGCGACATGTTCAAGGTCGACCTGCAAGCCGGCGTGACCTACGTGATTGCCGTCTCGTCGGCGCCGGGCGACTTCGTGCCGATGGCCAAGACCTCGCTTCATCTTGGCCTCGATCGCAATGATCTGGCGAGCGCGGTGGGAGCCAACTCGGCGGGGCCGGCGCTGGAATACACGCCGGCCGTCAGCGGCACTTACTACGCGCTGGTCAACTACGATGACGCTCAGCTGTTCCCGAACAACCTCACCTACTCCTATCAGATCTCGGCCGCCGTCAAGCAGCCCGATGCGCTTCCGGCCAACATCCATACCCCGGGCGTGCTGGCCGCCGGCGGCAGCGTCAGCAGCCGATTCGACGTGGCGGGCGATATCGACTGGTTCAAATTTCACGCGACACCGGGCCAGCACTATGCGTTCACCTTCCCGGCCTCGTCGCTGACGTCCACATCCATGCAGGTCTACAGTGCCGACGGCCAATTGCTGGACGGACTGTATGAGCCGTTCGAACCCATGACCAGCGGCGATTATTTTGTCGCCGTCGGCGGCAACGTGGTCGGCGACTACACGCTGCAATCGGTGCTGGTCAACGACGACTACTCGGCCAACGGCAGCAGCGCGGGCCAGCTGGCGGCAGGCGGCCAGGTCCAGGGCCGCCTGAACTACGTGAACGATCGCGACTGCTTCCATCTGACGGTGCAAGCCGGCCAGACCTATGCGCTGGTGCTGAACGGCGATCCGCTCAACCAGAACGAACTCCGCTTCGAGATCGCTGACGAACACGGCTCCTTCGTCGCGTATTCAGACGGCGCGCCAGAGACCGTCAGCACCCATGTCAGCACCTTCACGGCGGCCAGCAGCGGCACGTATGCCATCACGGTGGCCTCGCTCTATCCCGACGCCAAGATCGGAAACGGCAGCTATACCCTCAAGGCCTCCGTCCCGCTGAAGGAAGATCACGGCGACAGCCCGGCCAGCGCGACCACGCTCCCGCTCGGCACGCCGGTGCACGGCGTCATCAACAGCAGCAGCGACCTGGACGTTTTCAAGCTGGCGATGGAGGCGGGCGTCACCTACGGCCTGGAGATCAGCGGCCCGTCCGTCGACGCAGCGGTCAGCCAGCTGCGCGTCATCGACCAGAATGGCGACTATGCCGGTGAGCTGGGGTATATACCCTACCTCGGGTATGGCAACAGCCACAGTTTCACGCCCGCCACCACCGGCAACTACTATTTCGAGGTCAGCGGCAGAAGCGGCACGGATTACCAGCTCAAGGCCAGCGTGCTGGCGGACGATTACCACGCCGACGCCGGCACCACCGGCAAGCTGGCGACGGGCGGCAGCGCGGCGGGCACGCTCGAACGCGCAGGCGACCACGACTGGTTCGCGCTCGACATGACGGCCGGCATGACCTACCACCTGTCATTGCAAGCGCCGTCCGGCTCCAGCCTGTTCGAGGGCAACAGCAGCCTCGTCATGAACGTGTTCGACGCCCAAGGCAAGCAACTGACCAACACAAAAGTTTTCTTCGATGCCGCGCACGCCGACCTGTACTACGTTGCGTCGCACACCGGCACCTATTACGTGGATGTGGGTTCGCTGTTCAATGGCGCCGGCGACTACGTGCTGCAAGCGAGCGCCCGCAGCTACGACACCACCGACCAGCCCGACACGGCCAAACGGCTGATGACAGGCAGCACCACCTACGGCATGCTGGAAGTGCCCAGCGAGCGGGACATGTACAAGTTCGCCACGGTGGCGGGGATGACCTATGCGTTCCGGCTGGAACACAAGTTCGCCGGCAGCGCCACCGCCGCACAGGCGCCCGACTTGACCATCACCGACGCGCAGCTGGCGCCGCTCGGCGTGGTCGCCAGCGTGAACGGCGGCAGCTACCAGGTGTACACCGCGCAAACCAGCGGCGACATCTATCTGAACATCAGCGAACAACTCGCCTACCCGCCCGTCAACTACACGCTGAGCACCAGCTTCCTGGGCAAGGACGACTACGGCAACACCCAGGCCGGCGCGCTACGCCTGAGCGTCGACAGCGAACTCCAGGGCAAGCTGAACTATGCCGGCGACATCGACGTGCTCAAGGTAACGCTGCAAGCCGGCAGCTCCTATCAGTTCGACCTGCGCAGCAACGGCCTTGGCGGCCTGGACCCGCATTATGCTTACTCGGTCGCGCTCTACGACGACAGCGGCGCCCTGCTGCAGAGCGCCGGCAGCAGCGTCGGTTATCGCGCCGCCACCGCCGGCAACTATTACGTGGCGGTGCGCGCCGATACGGCCGACGCCAACGCCGTCGGCGGCTATACGCTGAAAGCGGCAACGCTGGCCGCCGCGCCGAAGCCGATCGACGCGCTGCCGCACACCGCGCCGTACGGCCTGAGCGAAGTCGTCGCGTTCGACTTTGACGAGAAGGTCAAGGTGGCCGATATCCAAGGGATCAAGCTGAGCGATGCCGCCGGCCATGTGATCGCGCTGGATGAGCATAGTCTGACCGCCACCGCCGACTACCATCTGGCGCTCCGTCCGCTGTCGCACCTGGCGCCGGGCACCAGTTACACGATCGATATCGCGCCAGGCGCCATCAGCGACCTGGCCGGCAATGTGCTGGCCAGCGGCCTGCATCGCAGCTTCACCACCGTGGCCGCGACAGGTGCTGGCACCGCCGGCAACGATATCCTGATCGGCAAGGCAAACGGCGCCGCCATCCATGGCGGCGCCGGTACCGACACCGTGGTCTACGCCGGCAACGCCGGCAGCTACAGCATCGTCGAGCGCAACGGCCATGCCGAGATCAAGTCCGTCAACGGCGGCGGCACCGACATCCTCGACGGCGTCGAACGCCTGCTGTTCGACGACAAGACCATCGCGCTCGATATCGACGGCGTCGGCGGCAAGGCCTACCGCTTGTACCAGGCCGCCTTCAACCGCGCGCCGGACGAGTCCGGCCTGGGCTACTGGATTTCCAATATGGACAAGGGCCTGAGCCTGCAAGCGACCGCCGGCTTCTTCATCGGCAGCGAAGAGTTCGGACGGCGCTACGGCGCCGACCTGAGCGACGCGGACTTCGTCACCCAGCTGTACAGCAACGTGCTGCACCGCGCGCCTGACGCCGCAGGCCACGCCTACTGGCTGCACGACCTGCAGATCGGCGTGGCGCGCGGCAACGTGCTGGCCAACTTCAGCGAAAGCCCGGAAAACCAGGCCGCGCTGATCCAGGTCATCGGCAACGGCTTCAGCTACATTCCGTACAGCGTGTAGCGCCAGCCCGGCCCGCCACGCGCAACGCCACCTGCGGGTGGCGTTTTTTTGCCTGTTCATCAGCAACAACACTCCATTGAAATATTTATCATTTCCATATTTTTTAAGTAGTAATATTACAGGCCATCCAATCCACCGATGATTGGAGTCATAAAATACGGAGACCAGCATGGAAATTAGCTGTAGTTTAGTTTCACATCTGAAAGTCATCACGGCCATGGGCGCGCTCGCCCTGCTGGCCGCCTGCGGCGGCAGCGACGGCGGCGCCAGCGCCCCGGCCACCCGGCTATTGGGCGGCAGGATGGTATCGGGACTGGTGGCGGCGCCGCCCGCCCCGGCCAACATCCGCATGCACTTCCACCGCGCCGCCGGCGACGCCAGCCAGTGGGGCGTGTACTCGTGGGACGGCCCGGTCAACCCGAGCCCGGGCTGGATCAGCGGCCGCTTCATGATGAACCAGAGCGACGACTTCGGCGGCTACGTCGACATCCCGGTCGACACCGCCAAATCGGCGATCTGGTTCCTGGTCACTGACGGCAGCGGCAACAAGAACTGCGGCAACGACCAGTCGGCCAACTTCGCGCCCGACATCGCCGCCAACGGCCAGGAAGTGTGGATGCTGGAGGGCGACTGCACCGTCTACAGCGCGCCGCCCGCCATCAGCTACGGCAACCTCAACAACGCCAGCGCGCACTGGCTGTCGGCCGCCACGCTGGCCTGGCCGGGCGCGTCCGCCGACGGCAGCTACCGCCTGTACTACGCGGCCAATGGCGGCCTCGGTTCCAGCGCGGCCGGCGTCACCGGCGCCGACGGCAGCATCGCGCTGAGCACCGGCGCGCTGCCGGCGCCGCTGCAGCAAAAATATCCGCACCTGGCCGGAGCCACCGCGCTGACCATGGCCGACGCCGACGCGGCCGGCATCGCCGCCAAGGCCAGCGGCCAGTTCGCCGTGGCCCGCTTCGACGCCAGCGGCAAGCTGCTGCAAGTGACCTCGCTGCAAATGAGCGGCATGCTCGACAGCGTGTTCGCCCCGGCCGCCGCCAATGCCACGCTGGGCCTGAGCTACGACCGCAACGGCGTGCCGACCTTCCGAGTGTGGGCGCCGACCGCCAAGTCGGTCAGCCTCCAGCTCTACCCGGACGCCAGCAGCGCCCTCACGCTGACGCGCGCCATGCAGCGCGACGCCGCCAGCGGCGTGTGGAGCTACACCGCGCCCGACGCCGGCTGGGTCAACCGCTACTACTACACCTACAAGGTGCAGGTGCTGTCGCGCTGGGCCGGCAACGCGCTGGTCGACAACACGGTGACCGACCCCTACTCGTTCAGCCTGAACGCCAACAGCCAGCGCAGCTTCGTCGCCAACCTCGACAGCGCCGCGCTCAAGCCGGACGGCTGGGACCAGCATCCGCTGCCGCGCCTCGACAGTCCGACCGACATCGCGCTGTACGAGCTGCACATCCGCGACTTCAGCGCCAGCGACGCCACCGTGCCGGCCGCGCACCGCGGCAAATACCTGGCCTTCACCGACCAGGACTCGGACGGCATGCGCCACCTGCGCCTGCTGCAGCAATCCGGCCTGACCCACATCCACCTGCTGCCCTCGTTCGACTACGCCAGCGTCAACGAAGCCGGCTGCACCACGCCGGCGATACCGAACGCCGCCGCCAACGCCAGCGCCCAGCAGGCGGCGGTGGAAGCGACGCGCGGCGGCGACTGCTTCAACTGGGGCTACGATCCGGTGCACTACACGGCGCCGGAAGGCAGCTATGCCACCGACGCCAACGACGGCGCGGTGCGCGTGCGCGAGTTCCGCGCCATGGTGCAGGGCTTGCACAAGCAGGGCCTGCGCGTGACGATGGACGTGGTCTACAACCACACCAGCGCTTCGCAGCAGGGCCCGCTGTCGGTGCTCGACAAGATCGTGCCGACCTACTACTACCGCCTCAACGCCGGCGGCGGCATCACCAACGACAGCTGCTGCGCCGACACCGCCTCCGAGAACGCCATGATGGCCAAGCTGATGATCGATTCCGTCAGCACCTGGGCGCGCGACTACAAGGTCGACAGCTTCCGCTTCGACATCATGGGCTTCACGCCGCTGGCGGTGATGAAGCAATTGCAGAGCGCCGTCAACGGCGCGGCCGGACGCGACATCTACCTGTACGGCGAAGCCTGGAACTTCGGCACCGTCGGCAACGATGCCCGCTTCGTGCAGGCGCGCCAGGCCAATATGTACGGCAGCGGCATCGGCTCGTTCAACGACCGCATCCGCGATACCGTGCGCGGCGGCGGCTGTTGCGACAGCGGGTCCAGCCTCATCAGCCAGCAAGGTTTCATCAACGGCGTCTACACCGATCCGAACGCGCAATCGACGCAGACCAGGGACGACTTGCTGCGCCTGGGCGACCTGGTCAAGGTGGCCTTGTCCGGCACGCTGCGCGACTACAGCTTTGTCGACCGCAGCGGCGCCCTGCGCACGAACGCGCAGATCGATTACTTCGGCCAGCAGGCGGGCTTTGCCGCCAGCCCGGCCGAGACCATCAACTACGTCGAAGCGCATGACAACCAGACGCTGTACGACCTCAACGTCTACAAGCTGCCGGTCGGCACCAGCATGGCCGACCGCGTGAAGGTGCAGAACCTGGGCGCGGCGATCAATATCCTGTCGCAGGGCGTGCCCTTCCTGCACGCCGGCCAGGAAATCCTGCGCTCGAAATCGATGGACCGCGACAGCTACGACGCCGGCGACTGGTTCAACAAGCTCGACTACAGCTACCAGTCGAACAACTTCGGCGTCGGCCTGCCGATGGCCGGCGTCAACCAGGACAACTGGCCGCTGATGTCGCCGCTGCTGGCCAATCCGCTGCTCAAGCCGGACAGCATGGCCATCGTCAGCGCGCGCAACGCCGTCAACGACCTGCTGGCGATCCGCCAGGACAGCAGCCTGTTCCGCCTGCGCACGGCGCAGGACGTGTCGGAGCGGCTGCGCTTCCACAACACCGGGCCGCAGCAGGTGCCGGGGATTATCGTGATGAGCATCGACGGCCAGCATCCGCGCCGCTACGACGGCGCGCGCTACAACGCGGTGGTGGTGCTGTTCAATGTGGACAAGGTGGGCAAGACCATCGCCGTGCCGGAACTAGCGGGCCGCAAGCTGGTCATGCACCGCATCCAGCAGGGCGCGGACGGCGGCAAGGGCGCGCGCAGCGGCAGCTACAGCAGCGCCGGCGGCAAGTTCACCATCGCCGCGCGCAGCACGGTGGTGTTCGTCGAGGAGGCGGCGCACGCAGGGGATTGAGGCTGGCGGCGCGTGGGTATTGGTGAGTTTTCATAATGGCAAAAGATGCTAAAATGCAAAACTTATTTCACCTGCGCGCCGCGCTTTGCTGATGCCCGACACCAACGACTCCAACAACATTTCCCCAACCATCGACACGATCGCCATCGGCGGCACCGCGCGGGGCAGCTTCGAGAGCAAATGGGACAGCGACCGGTTCAAAGTCCATCTGGAGGCAGGAACGTCCTACGTGTTTTCCATGACATCGCTGTTTGGCGTTGGCTATGACTACATCCTGGGCAACGCCAATTTAAATCTGTACTACAACAACGTCAGTGTCGTTGCCGCCATGGGCGACAACGACGCCGGCCCTGCCATCGCCTATCAGCCCGCCATTAGCGGCGACTATTTCATTGCAGCCGAGCTCTATGATGCCGGCGGTCTTCCGAACGGAAAACTCGACTACCAGATCTCGGCCGCAATCCAGCAGCCCGATGCACTGTCGGCCGATATCCACACCACCGGCGTGCTGACTGCGGGGGGCATCGTGACCGGCCGCTTCGATGTCGCCGGCGATGTCGACTGGTATAAATTTCATGCGGAAGCAGGCCAGCACTATACCTTCTCCTTCCCCAACGAATCGCTGCTGCCCACCTTTTTCTCCATCTACGATGCCCAGGGCAAGGAGCTGACCGATTCCTATATCCCCCTGGAGCTGGCTACCGCAGGCGATTACTTCATCGCCGTCGGCGGCAACGCCGTGGGCGACTACAGCATGCACGCAAACAACCGCGTTGACGACTATTCAGCCAACGACAGCAGTGCCGGCGTGATCGTGGCGGGCGGCCAGGCCACCGGCCGCCTGGAATATGGCGTAGAT
The DNA here is from genome assembly GCF_009380215.1 of Rugamonas aquatica. Classification (GTDB taxonomy): domain Bacteria; phylum Pseudomonadota; class Gammaproteobacteria; order Burkholderiales; family Burkholderiaceae_D; genus Rugamonas; species Rugamonas aquatica_B. Next base: position 11,528 of record NZ_WHUG01000021.1, on the reverse strand, counting down.
CAGGACCGCTTCCACATGCAGGTGCAAGCCGGCCAGATTTATACGATCACTCTCAGCGGCGACCAGCGCGACAAGGACATTCTCCATTTGCGGATCCTCGATGAGCAGGGCAAGGAGATCGCGGACGCCACGCCCCGCCCTGAGCGCGCCGACCTGCTCCCCACGACCTTTACCGCCACGACCAGCGGCACTTACTCGATCGTCGTCTCGGTCTTCGAACACCGCCACGCCGGCCATGATCCCTACACCATCAAGGCATCGAACCCGATACCGAACGACGCCGGCACCGCCGGCAACGACATCCTGCTCGGCAAGAACAACGGCGCGGCCATCCATGGCGGCGCCGGCACCGACACGGTGGTCCTTGACGGCTCGTGGATCGGGTACAACATCGTCCAGCGCGGCGGCCACGCCGAGGTCAGCCAGCTAAGCACTGGCGGCACCAACATCCTCGACGGCGTCGAACGCCTGCTGTTCGACGACAAGAGCATCGCGCTCGATGTCGACGGCGTCGGCGGCAAGGCTTACCGCTTGTACCAGGCCGCCTTCAACCGCGCGCCGGACGAGTCCGGCCTGGGCTACTGGATTGCCAACATGGACAAGGGCCTGAGCCTGCACGACACCGCCGGCTACTTCCTCGCCAGCGAAGAATTCGGCCGGCGCTACGGCGCCAACCTGAGCAATGAAGATTTCGTGACCCAGCTGTACAGCAACGTGCTGCACCGCGCGCCCGACGCCGAAGGCTATGCCTACTGGCTGCACGATCTGCAGATCGGCGTGCCGCGCGCCAACCTGCTGGTCAACTTCAGCGAGAGCCCGGAGAACCAGGCGGCGCTGATCCAGGTCATCGGCAACGGCTTCAGCTACATCCCGTACAGCGCGTAAAAAACGGCCGGCGCATGCCAACTCGGTTATAGTGCCCTTGCGGCAAGAGCATCCGCCGCGCCCTACCGTCATTCGACCTTCGAGGAATTGAAAATGAAAAAACTGTTCGTTGCCAGTCTGATCCTGTCCCTGAGCGGTGCGATGGCCCTGACCGCCAACGCCGCCGAGCCGACGGCCCAGCAAAGCAAAATGAAAACCTGTAACGCCGACGCCACCGGCAAAAAAGGCGATGAACGCAAGGCCTTCATGAAACAGTGCCTGAGCGCCGACGCCGCAGCGCCCGCGCCGAAACTGACGCAGCAGGACAAGATGAAGAAATGTAATGCCGACGCCACCGGCAAAAAAGGCGACGAGCGCAAGTCCTTCATGAAGGAATGCCTGAGCGCCAAGTAAGCTGAGAAGCGGCCGCCAAGGCCGCTTCGTCATTCCCGCGCAGGCGGGAATCCATAGACCGCCGCCGGCGCCAGCCCGGCATGGAGGGAATGCATGCAGTGCATGGATTCCCGCCTGCGCGGGAATGACTGCTCAGCGGCCGCTAAACCGTCGCGCCGGCCCCGGCCGAATGCCGCTGCTGGCGCTCCTGGCGGCGATACAGCACCAGCGTCGCGCACAGCCCGCACACGGCGGCAAACGTCATCCACCAGCCCGGCGCGCTCTTGTCGCCGGTGTATTCGATCAGGCCGGTGGCGATGGCCGGCGTGAAGCCGCCGAACACCGCCGTCGCCAGGCTGTAGGCCAGCGAGAAGCCCACCGTCCTCACCTCGACCGGCATCACCTCGGTCAGTGCCACCACCATCGCGCCGTTGTAGCTGGCGTACAGGAAGGACAGCCACAGCTCCACGCCCAGCATGCGGCCGAAGCTGGGCGACTGCACCAGCCAGTGCAGCGCCGGATAGGCGGTGAAGATGGCCAGCACGGTAAAGCAGATCAGCAGCGGACGGCGGCCGACGCGGTCCGACAACGAGCCCATCACCGGCAGCCACAGGAAGTTCGACACGCCCACGCACAGCGTCACCATCAGCGCGTCGGCGGTCGACAGGTGCAGCACGTTCTTGCCGAAGGTCGGCGTGTAGACGGTAATCAGGTAGAACGACACGGTGGTCATCGCCACCAGCATCATGCCGGAGATCACCAGCGCCCAGTTGTTGAGCATGGAGCGGAAGATTTCCTTCACTTCCGGACGGTGCTTGCGGGCCTTGAATTCCTCGGTCTCCTGCAGCGAGCGGCGGATCACGAACAGCACCGGCACGATCAGGCAGCCGACGAAGAACGGGATGCGCCAGCCCCAGGCGCCGACCTCGGCCGGCGTCAGCCACTGGTTCAGCGCGAAGCCCAGCGCGGCGGCGGCCACCACCGCCACCTGCTGGCTGGCCGACTGCCAGCTGACATAAAAGCCCTTGCGGCCCGGCGTCGCCATTTCCGACAGGTAGACCGACACCCCGCCCAGCTCGACGCCGGCCGAGAAGCCTTGCAACAGGCGGCCGGTCAGCACCAGCGCCGGCGCCAGGTAGCCGATGCTGGCGTAGCCCGGCACGCAGGCGATCAGCAAGGTGCCCAACGCCATCAGCGCCAGCGTGACGATCAAGCCCTGGCGGCGGCCGACGCGGTCGACATAGGCGCCGAGGATGATGGCGCCCAGCGGGCGCATCAGGAAGCCGGCGCCGAAGGTCATGAAGGTCATCATCAGCGAGGCGACTTCATCGCCGCTGGGGAAGAAGGCCTTGGCGATGGCGTTGGCGTAAAAGCCGAACAGGAAGAAGTCGAACATCTCCATGAAGTTGCCGCTGACGACGCGGAACACCGTGCTGAAGCGCGACTGCTGGGGTTGGGAGGCGGTAGAGGAAGTCATGGCGTGTCTCGCGGTTGATACTTTGTTGTCGTTCGGAGCGCCCCCGCAGCGAGGGGCGTCTGGCGATGATACGCCGCTTTGCTTTCATTTTCCCTTCAGTGCCGGATACCCACCTGCCGTTGATCGTAGCCTTAGCGCAACACAACACCATTTTTTTGCAGTTTGTCGCAAACTTGTCGGCAGCGGCGGCCAGCTTCAGTAAGATTAACATTGTTAAAACTAACACCGTTCAATTTCATCACTTATTGAGGTCTTACCATGCGCCGTACCGCTGCCGCCGTCCTGATCCCCGCCCTGTTCGCCCTGAGCGCCGCCGCCCAGGCCGCCGAATCGAGCCGCTCCCTGCCATCCTTCGTCGCCATCAACGCCAAGGGCGCGTTCGCCATGACGGTGGAAGTGGGCAAGACGCAATCGGTGGTGGTCAGTGGCGAAGACCAGTTCGTCGCCTCGCTCAAGACCGAGGTGGTGGACAACGAACTGCGCATCACCATGGCCGACAAGAGCTTCAAGTCCTCCAAGAGCGACCCGCGCATCACCATCACAGTGCCGGCGCTGAGCCGCGTCAAGGTCGAAGGCGCCGGCGAAACCATCATCAACAAGGTCAACACCGACCGCCTCGACATCGGCTATCTGGGCGCCGGCCACCTGGTCGCCAACGGCAAGGTCAAGTACCTGCGCGTCAACGCCAAGGGTGTCGGCGAGGTCGATACCAAGTCGCTAGTGGCCGAGCGCGTGGACGTCAATTTCGAAGGCGTCGGCCATGTCAGCGTGCACGCCACCGACCTGCTCAACGCGGTCGCCAAGGGCATGGGCGAGCTGGACTACTACGGCCATCCCAAGACCGTCAACAAGTCTGTGGCGGGCATCGGCAGCGTCAACGCCAGGGACTAACTTGCCCTGCTGACACGCCGGGCGATTGCGGGTACTATCAAAGGACCGAATCAAGACCACAACCCGCAACGCATTCCGGAGGCAGGAACGGTGGCTGTGCCGAACGACATCGCGCACTGGCGCGCGCAAATCTTTGCGAAGCTGCTGCTGGTCGTGTTCCTGCTCGGATCGGCCACCGCCGTGCCCAGCGTGCTGCTGGCCGCCAGCGAAGGCATGTGGTCGATCGTCGTCATCGACATCGTCGCGCTGCTGTGGCTGGCCGCGATCTGGCGCCTGCGGCGCCTGCCCTACACGCTGCGCGTGCTCAACTTCCTGGCAATCGCCTTCGTGGTCGGCATCGGCCTGCTGCTCAAGGTCGGGCCGGTCAGCCAGATCTATCTGATGGCCATTCCGGTGCTGGCGGCGCTGCTGCTGGGACTGCGGCCGGCGCTGTGGACGCTGGGCCTGGCCGGACTGGCGGTGATGGTGGTCGGCTTCGAGCAGAACTCCAGGCTGTACATCGAAGGCATGCCGGACTACGGCTTCCTCAAGGCCGCCATCATCACCCTCAACTTCATGTTCATGACGGCGGTGCTGACGCTGTCCTGCGCCGTGCTGCTGCAGCACCTGGCGCGCTCCTTCAGCGAACTGCAGAACCACCAGGCCGAACTGTCGGCGCTGAACGCCGAGCTGCGCCTGACCTCGGCCGCCGTGTCGCGCCTGAACGACATGGTGCTGATCGCCGAAGTCAACCAGGAAGATGGCGCGGCGGTCCAGCACATCATCTTCGTCAATGAAGCGTTCGAGCGCCGCACCGGCTACCGGCGCGGCGAAGTGCTGGGCCGCAGCCTGCGCCTGCTGCAGGGCCCGGACACCGAGACCGCGGTGCTGGACCACATCGAGCGGGCCATGGCGCGCAGCGAGGCGGTGCGCGCCGAGCTGCTCAACTACACCAAGGCCGGCGAGCCGTACTGGGTGGAGACCGAGCTGGTGCCGTTCGCCGACGAGGGCGGCGTCAACACGCACTGGGTGGCGGTCGAGCGCGACATCACCGAGCGCAAGAAATCGCAGGACGATATCCACCGCCTGGCCTTCTTCGACGTGCTGACCGGCCTGCCCAACCGCCGCCTGCTGATGGACCGCATCGACAAGCTGCTGGCCAGCTCCGAGCGCGGCGCCACCTACAGCGCGGTGATGTTCATCGACCTGGACCGCTTCAAGACCATCAACGACGCGCGCGGCCACGCCACCGGCGACGCCCTGCTGTGCAACGCCGCCGCCCGCCTGTCGCAGCTGATGCGCAAGGCCGACACCGTGGCGCGCATCGGCGGCGACGAATTCGTGGTGCTGCTCGGCCACCTGGCGCACGACCTGCACGCCGCCACCCACGCGGCGCTGACCGTGGCCGAAAAAATCCGCGCCGCCATCGGCCGCGACTTCGAGATCGAGGGCCAGAGCTACAACTCCACCGCCAGCATCGGCGTGACCATGCTGCCCAAGGCCGGCGGCGACGCCGAGGGCCAGAGCGCGCAAGACCTGCTGCGCGAAGCCGACACCGCGATGTACCGCGCCAAGGCCGAAGGCCGCAACGGCATCGCCTTCTTCGAGACGGCGATGCAGGCCGAGGTCGAACGGCGCCTGACCATGGAGCGCGACCTGGCCGCCGCGCTGGCCGCCGGCGAACTGCAGATGCATGTGCAGGCCCAGGTCGACCGCAGCGGCCGCGCGGTCGGCGGCGAGCTGCTGATGCGCTGGCCGCTGGCCGGCGGCGACATGGTGCCGCCGCACGTGTTCATCCCGGTGGCCGAGGAATCGGGGCTGATCGTCGAACTGGGCGCGTGGGCGCTGCGCCAGGCTTGCGAGGCGGTGCTGCGGCTGGCGCAGGCCGGGCTGGCGATGCCGCTGTCGGTCAACGTCAGCCCGACCCAGTTCCGCCAGGCCGATTTCGTCGAGGTGGTGCAGCGCACGCTGGCCGACACCGGCGCCCCGGCCGCCATGCTGGTGCTGGAAGTGACCGAGGGCCTGTTGATCGACAAGATGGACGAGACCATCGCCCGCATGCACCAGCTGGCGGCGCTGGGGCTGCGCTTCTCGATCGACGATTTCGGCACCGGCTATTCCAGCCTGGCCTACCTGAAGAAGATGCCGCTGTACGAGTTGAAGATAGACCGCAGCTTCATCATGGACACGCCGGACGACGCCAACAGCCGCGCGCTGGTGCAGTCCATCCTGGCGATGGCCGGCCACCTGGGCCTGCGGGTGGTGGCCGAGGGCGTAGAGACCCAGGCCCAGGCCGATTTCCTGATCGCCAACGCCTGCGCCTGCATGCAGGGCTATCTGTATGCGCGGCCGATGCCGCTGGCGGCATTGATCGAACGATTACAAAGCAATACGGCAGTGGCGGCCGCATAAGCCATCGACAACTGGGGAGGACGACGCAATGAAACTGACAGTCGCACACAAGATGATCGTTTTGGCCGGCGCCGCACTGGCCGGCATCCTGCTGCTGGCCGGCGTAAGCCAGTACCAGATGGACAGGGTCTACGAATCGGCCAGCTATTCGACCGTGAACACGGTGCCCAGCCTGGTGGTGCTGGACCGGCTGCGCGACGCCTTCCTGCGCATGCGCATCCGCGTCAACCAGCACGTGCTCAACACCGACGACAAGAAACTGGCGGAGATCGACAACCAGGTGGCCGAGATGCGCAAGGCGGTCGACGACAATATCAAGAAATACGAGGCCCTGCTGTCGGACGACAAGGACAAGGCCATCCTCGACCGCGAAAAGACCTCATGGGCCAAGGTGCAGCCGCAGATCGAAGCGGTGCTGGTGGAATCGCGCGCCAACCGCAACGACAAGGCGCGCATCGCGCTGGAACAGGCCAGACCCGAGATCCAGGTGATGCAGGCCGCCATCGACAACCACTTCGACTACAACATCGAACTTGGCAAGAAGGGCTCCGACGAAGCCGAGGCGATGAAGAAGGCGGCGATGCGCAACTCCATCATCATCGCCGCCGCCACGCTGGTGGTGGTGGCGCTGATCTCGGCCTTCATCACGCGCGTGCTGCTCCGCCAGCTGGGCGGCGAACCGGATTACGCCGCCCACATCGTCAACCGCGTGGCCTCCGGCGACCTGACCGAACAGGTGCGCATCAAGCCGGGCGACACCACCAGCCTGCTGGCGGCGATGAACACCATGGTCACCAACCTGTCGCGGGTGGTCAGCGAAGTCAATGACGGCGCCGAGGCGCTGGCCAGCGCCTCCGAGGAAGTCAGCGCCACCGCGCAGTCGCTGTCGCAGGGCGCCAGCGAACAGGCGGCGGCCGCCGAGGAATCGAGCGCCGCCATCGAGCAGATGTCGGCCTCGATCGCGCAGAACACCGAGAACGCCAAAGTCACCGACGGCATGGCCGGCAAGGCCGCGCAGGAAGCGGGCGAAGGCGGCGAGGCGGTGCGCTCGACGGTGGTGGCGATGCGCGAAATCGCCAAAAAGATTGGTATCATCGACGACATCGCCTACCAGACCAACCTGCTGGCGCTGAACGCGGCCATCGAGGCGGCGCGCGCGGGCGAGCATGGCAAGGGCTTCGCGGTGGTGGCGGCCGAGGTGCGCAAGCTGGCCGAGCGCAGCCAGGTGGCGGCGCAGGAGATCGAGCAGGTCGCCAGCGGCAGCGTCAACCTGGCCGAGAAGGCCGGCGCCCTGCTCGACACCATGCTGCCCAACATCAAGCGCACCTCGGACCTGGTGCAGGAGATCACGGCGGCGTCGGAGGAGCAGACCACGGGCGCGAGCCAGATCAACTCCGCCATGAGCCAGTTGAGCCAGACCACGCAGATGAACGCGTCCAGTTCCGAGCAGCTGGCCGCCACCGCCGAGGAAATGAGCGGCCAGGCGGAGCAGCTCCAAAGTTCGATGTCTTTCTTTAAGGTGCGCTGACAAACGATGATAATGATTTATACCGTTATATCCGTGGCGGCGGCGCTGTTGGCCGCCGTCCTGCTGTTCGAACGCGTGGCGCCGGTGGCGGCGGCGCGGCTGGGCATGGCGCTGGAGCGGCGCCGCGCCGGCCTGCGGCTGCGCCAGGCCGCCCTGCCCGGCTGCTCCATGCCCTACCTGGAGGGCGGCAGCGGCGACGTCCTGGTGCTGGTGCACGGCTTCGGCGGCGACAAGGACAACTTCACCCGCATCGCCCGCTTCCTGACGCCGCGCTACCGCGTGTTGATCCCCGACCTGCCCGGCTTCGGCGACGCCAGCCGCGATCCGCAGGCCGGCTATGCCATCGCCGACCAGGTCGAACGGCTGCGCGCCTTCCTCGACCGCCATGCGCCGGGACGGGTCCATCTGGGAGGGAATTCGATGGGCGGCTACATCGCCGCGCAATTCGCCGCCGGCCATCCCGAGCGGGTGGCCAGCCTGTGGCTGCTGGACGCGGCGGGCACCGAGGCCGCGCAAAGCTCGGCCGCGCTGGCCGGCTACCGCGCCACCGGCGCCATGCCGCTGCTGGTGCCGCAGGAGCGCGACTTCGCACAGCTGATCGCCAGCTCCTCGCACCGCGCCTTCTTCCTGCCGTATTCGGTGCGCACCGCGCTGGCGCGGCGGGCCGTGGCCGACTTCGCGCTGCACACGGCCATCATGCGCCAGGTGACGGCGTCGCCGCTGCTGGAGCGGCAGTTCAACGCGCTGCGCACGCCGGCGCTGATCGTGTGGGGAGAAGAAGACCTGATACTGCATCCGTCCGGGGCCGCCGCGCTGGCCGCGCTGTTCGGCGACCACCGCGTGATCCTGATGCCGGGCATCGGCCACCTGCCGATGCTGGAGGCGCCGCGCCGCAGCGCCCATGACTACTTCGCATTCCGCCGCCGGCTGGCGCAGGCGGCGGACATTGCTCCAGCGGCCGGCGCGCAGCCGGCCGCCGACGCGCTGCTTACTGAACCACGCTGACGCGTTTGCCGGTCAGGGTGCGCTGGGCAGGGTTGCCGTACACGGTGACGCGGCCTGAGCCGGAAGCGTCGGCCACCACCGACTGGCTGACGCCGGCCGAGATGCTGCCGGAGCCGTTCGACGACAGTTCCGCGCTCTGGCTGGTCAGGCCGGCCAGGTCGGCGCTGCCCGAACCGAACAGGCGCACCGTCATATTGCGCACGGTGCCGCTGGCGTTGGCGCCGCCGGAGCCGTGGATGTCCAGGCTGAGCGTGTCGCCGTTCAGGCGGCCCAGGTCCAGTCGCCCGGAGCCGTTGATGCTGGCGACGGTGGAACCGCTTTGCAGGCCGCTGGCGTTGACGCCGCCGGAACCGTTGACGCGCGCATCGAGGCGGCTGACGCTGCCCGACAACTGCACCTGGCGCGAACCGTTCTGGCTCAGGCTCAGCGCGCCGCCGTTCAAGCCGCTGACCGTCAGGCGCCCGGAGCCGTTCGACTGGATCTGGCGCAGCTGCGGCGTGGTGTAGATCACGCGCAGCGGGCTGGAACTCTGGATGCGGCCATCGACCCACATCCGCAGCGCGCCGCCGCTGGCGTCGGTGCGCAGCATAGGCAGCAGGTTGCTGTCGCCTTCGACCTGCAGCGACGGCGCATCGCCGACGCGCACTTCGACCACGACCGGGCCGTTGATATCGATGCCGTCGGTGCCGACGGCGTCGCGGCGTTCGACCGCTTGCTGGCCGTTGCCCTGCACCGCCGAGCTGCCGAAAGCCGAGCTGAAATGGACGTTGCCATTGCCGTCGTCCGGCACGACGATGACGGCGCAGCCGGCGAGAGTGGCGAAGGCGGTGATGACGGCGATGGAGATGGCGGTACGCATGATGGGGATGTCCCTGAAGTTATAGTATCGACACTGTAGCGCCGGCACCCGCGCACCGCCCGCGCCGTGCGACGAACGGCAGAAAACGGGGGCTAAAACGTCCAAAGGGCGCCATGGCTGCCTTTCGCTGCGGCCGGCGGGCGAGGCGGCGATGGTATGATGACGGCACCGACTTTCCTCCGCCGCAGACCACCATGACCGCTCCCGCCGCCCCTTCCGCCCACACCGCCAACGACAGCCTGACCGCGCTGCGCGACCTGACCCGCCAGTTCGCCGGCGAGCGCGATTGGCAGCAGTTCCATACGCCGAAGAACCTGGCGATGGCGCTGTCGGTGGAAGTGGCGGAACTGGCCGAGCATTTCCAGTGGCTGAAAACCGGCGCCGACGACGAACTCGATGACGCCAGGCGCACCGCCATCCGCCACGAGCTGGCCGACGTGCTGCTCTACCTGGTGCAGCTGGCCGACAAGCGCGGCGTCGACCTGTACGCGGCGGCGGTGGAAAAGATGGCGCTCAACGCCGTCAAGTATCCGGCCGCGCAGGTGCGCGGCGACGCCCGCAAGTACAACGAATACTGAACCTTCCCTACTGCGGGCGGCGCACCGCGCGCACCTTGCCGCTGCCGCCGCCACCGGCGTAGAACAGCCCCGCGCCATCCGACTCCAGGCCGCTGACGCCCACGCCGTCCGGCATCTCCAGCCGTTCCAGCACGGCGCCGCTGTGCGGGTCGATGCGGCGGATATCGCTCTCGTCGCCTTCCCAGGTAGCGTGCCACAACTCGCCGTCCACCCAGCTGACGCCGGTGACGAAGCGGTTCGAAGCGATGCTGCGGATGACCGCGCCGGTGGCCGGATCGACCTGGTGGATCTTGCGGTCGCGGTACTGGCCCACCCACAGGCTGCCCTCGGCCCAGGCCAGGCCGGAATCGTAGCCGTCGCCCGGCGCCGGGATCGAGGCCAGCACCTGGCCGCTGGCGGGGTCGATCTTGTCGATGCGCCGTTCGGCGATCTGGTACAGATAGGTGCCGTCGAAGGCGGTGCCGGCGTCGCTGGCGATGTCCAGCGCGCGGGTGGTGTCGCCGCTGGCGGGGTCGAAGGCGATCAGTCTGGCGCCGGTGGCGGCCCAGACGCGCTGGCCGTCGTGGGTGACGCCGTGGATGCGTTCAGCGCCGTCGAAGGGGCCGTATTCGCGCACGATTTCGGCCGGCCGGGTCTTGGTTTTGGATTTGCTGGTGTTCATTGCTGCCTCCTGTGTCGGTTGGGTGGGCCGCTTAGCGGCGCCGCAAGTGAACTTTATTCCAACGGCAGCGCCGCAGGGAGTAACAAGATTGTCGTGTATCCGGCCAGCGGCGGCGCCAGCCAGCGGCGCGTGCGCGCGCGGCCGATGGGACGCACGCGGCCTTCCTCCTCCAGCTCGGCCAGTGCGCGCTGCACGGTGCGCTGGCTGGCGTTCAGGGCCAGCGCCAGGGCCGATGTCGACCAGGCCGCGCCGTCGGACAGCAGCGCCACCAGCGCGGCCTGCTCGCCGGCGATGGGCGGGGCCAGCACGGCGACATCGCGTCCCGCCAGCGGCTGCAGCACGAAGCCGCGCGCGGTGGCGGCGATCTGCGCCTGAGCGGCGACCAGCGCGCGCAGGCGGCCGATCTCGACCCGCAGGCGGGCGCGGTGGGTGGCGTCGGGGTCGCGGGTGCGGAAGGCGGTTGCGATCAGCGCTTCGCGGCTGACGTCTGCTGGCCAGGCCTCGGCCAGCGCGCGCGCCAGCGCGAACAGCAGCGGGCGGCGGGCCAGGGGTTGCCACAGCCCGCCGCTGCCGATTCCACGGCGGCAGGCGTCGACCACCAGCGTGTCGGAGGCCAGCAGCGCCGCCACATCGCCGAGACGCAGCAATTGCTCGCCGCCGGCCGCCAGGCGCAGCGCGGCGGGACGGTCGAGCGCCGAGCGGGCCTCCGCCACTTCGGCCAGCAGCGCCGGAATGCCGGCCCGTTCGGCCGCCGCGTGCGCCCGCTCCAGCGCCGTCTGCGCGGGGGCGATGCGCAGCGAACGCAGCGCCAGCTCCGCCGCGGCCAGCCCGGCCACCGCCGTCAGCGCGGGCGGCACGGACGGCGCGGTGTGGGCGTCGGA
>NZ_WHUG01000020.1 GCF_009380215.1 Rugamonas aquatica | reverse complement strand
AGTTGGTCCCACCCCTTCCCATCCCGAACAGGACCGTGAAACAACTCTGCGCCGATGATAGTGCTGCAACCAGTGTGAAAGTAGGTTATCGTCAGGCTAGTTATACTAAAAAGCCCACCAGGTGATCCTGGTGGGCTTTTTTTCGTCTATTGATTCATGCGCTGCGTGTGAGTCCACTGATGATCCGAGGCCGAAACCGCCGAGGCATAGGTACGGTAGGTCTGGCCTTCGCCCGGCCATGGATTCATGATGTAAACGTAATTCACGCCATTGGCCGTTTCATAGCCGCGTCCCACCATGATGTGGCCGCCGCCGCTGCTCCAACCGTAGCGGATGACGAACGGGCGATTCGCGTTGATATCCGACACCACGCTGTTCCATGACGAGGCTGAACTGTAGGCCGTGTTGCTCACTCCCCAGGCCTTGAGGATGTTTTGCACGCTGCCATTGCTGCCATACATGCTGTTCGGCTGGTTGGCGTTGCTGTTCCAGTTGAAATTGGTGTTGCCGCAGGCGTAGTTCAGGCCGAACGCCCAGTTGACGATCTGGCACTGGCTGGGTGTCTGGCCATAGAAGTTCAGCACCGCCTTGCTGGAGCCGGCCCAGCACCACTGGCTATGCTCCTGCGTCACCAGCGGCACGTTCAGAGTTTTCCATTGCGCGAAGGCGGACGGCAGCGCCGCCAGCAAAGCCGCGCTCAATATCAGGCTGTTCAATTTTTTCATGAGAGTCTCCTAGTTGCGAGCCGCTTAGCGCGCGCTCTCCAGATTCTTTTTGACCGCCGCACGCAGCGGCTCCAGCAACTCGCTCGCATCGAGCAGGCCATCGCCGGCGGCTTTGCGTTGCAGCAGCAGCGACTGCCGTGCCGAATGCAGCGGCGCGAAGCGGGTGGCGCCGCTCTGGGTGGCGCTGACTTCCAGGAAATCGGATTGCGCCTGGTAGATGCGCAGCACGCGCACGTTCGAGCGGTCGGCATTGCCGTAGGCGCTCATCGCCGCATCCAGATCCTTGGCTAGCACAGTCGCGCCATAAGCCACCGTTTCCCATTTGCCGTTGACCTGCTCTACCGTGGCCAGGCCGATAGGCTGTTCGTTGAGGGTGACGACGAAGCGCCAGATACCGGTGGGCTTGGCCACCGCCTTCAGTTCGCGGCGGCCGGCCAGCAGGTCGGCCGGGTCGATGGTGTAGACCGGGAAACCGTAGGCGATGCGGGCATCTTTCAAGTCCTGCACATCGGCCACGTCCAGCGGGAAGCCCTGCGGCGCGCTGCCCGCATGGTTCTGCACCTGGAACTGGACGAACTGCGTGAAGTCGCGCCGGGCGGCGCTGCTGGCGCCGTCGAGTTGCGCCTGTGGCGATGCGCCGATTGGCGCGGTTTGAGCAAACAACGTCGGACTGGACAGGCTCAGGCAGCCTGAAATGGCCAGCCCGAGCAGGGTGGAAATACGCGGCATGGTTTCGGTCTCCTCTTGCGGATGGGATAGGAAGGGGCTGCCGGTCGAATGGGGCAGCGCGGCCATTCTAGGTAATCCAAAATGCAAGTTTGTGGTTTTTCCACATTTGAGACAGAGACCACACGGATTTTTGATTTCTTAACAATCGAAAGGTGGCCCGGTCCGATGTGACGTATTGCAACGTGTCATGACAATTGCTGTCCACGTGCAGATTTGGGTTGTATCATTAGTCCATCGTCGTGTTCAATCCACTAGGGGTGCATTCATGTCAGAAGCAAAAAAATTTCGTCTGGTAACGCGCAGCGACTTCGACGGTTTGGTGTGCGCAGTCCTGTTGAAGCATCTGGATATGATCGATGAGATCCTGTTCGTCCATCCGAAGGATATGCAGGACGGTAAGATCGCCATCAGCGACAATGACATCACCACCAACCTGCCTTTCGTCCCTGGCGTGCACATCGCCTTCGACCACCACTTGTCGGAAACCATCCGCAACACCGGCGATCGCAAGAATCATGTGATCCACCCGGAAGCGCCGTCGGCCGCGCGCGTGGTCTACGATTACTACGGCGCCGAGAAGGCTTTCCCCGCCTCGTGGCACGACATGATGGTGGCGGTGGACAAGGGCGACGCCGCGCGCTTCAACGAGCAGGAAGTGTTGAATCCGGAAGGCTGGGATTTGCTGAACTTCCTGATGGATGCGCGTACCGGCCTGGGCCGCTTCCGCGAGTTCCGCATCTCGAACTACAACCTGATGATGGACTTGATCGATTACTGCAAGAACCACACGATCGCCGAGATCATGGCCTTGCCGGACGTGAAGGAGCGCAAGGAGCTGTACTTCGAGCATGCCGAGAAGTGCAAGGAGCAAATCCGCCGCTGCGCCACGGTGCACAAGAACCTGGTGGTGCTGGACCTGCGCGACGAAGAGATCATCTACGCCGGCAACCGCTTCATCATCTATGCGATGTATCCGCAGACGAATATCTCGATCCACGTGCTGTGGGGACTGAAGAACCAGAACACGGTGTTCGCCACCGGCAAGTCGATTTTGAACCGCACGTCGAAGACCAATATCGGTGCGCTGATGCTGGAGTACGGCGGCGGCGGGCACGAGAATGCCGGCACCTGCCAGGTCGACAATGAGCGGGCGGAAGAGGTGCTGGGGGCGCTAATTGCCCGGATCAATTCCGAGGGCTAAAAAAACGGCGCTCAGTGAGCGCCGTTCTTCATTCAGACCTCTTCTTTTTCAGGAAGGGCGATCTGGTTGTCCACGCTGAACTGATAGTCCTTGAACACATGCTCGGCGGTCAGCAGCTGGTACTCGCCGTTGGCCTTCTTGTGCGTGGTGTCCTTCAGGCGGTAGGTGTAGTGGCCGCAGGTCCAGCAGTTGAAGTTGCGCATGTGGGTGCACAGGCAGGTCTTGTCCATGACCACGATGTTCTTCTCGGTCGGATGCGCCGCCACTTCGCGGTTGTACGAATTGATGTAGGCGCAGTTGCCGGTAGCGTCCAGCAGGTAGCCGTACGATTCGCAGCCCGGACGAATGCCCGCGCCGATGGCCGGCGTGTTCTTCAGCATGCGCATCGGATAACCGGTAGGCGAAACGCCGTTGACGATGATGTCTTCTTCCGACGCCTTGTAATACTCCTGCTTGACCTTGGCCGGCAGGCCGCATTCGTTGGTGACGGTGAAGCGGGTCGCCACCTGCACGCCCGCCGCGCCCGCTTCCAGGAAGCGCACTGCGTCGCTGCCGGTGAAGATGCCGCCGGCGGCGATCAGCGGGATGTCCAGGTTTTCCGCCTTCAGGTAGTCCAGCAGTTCCTGGGTGATGGTCATCAGGTCGTACTCGGCCCAGTCCATGCCGAAGCCCAGGTGGCCGCCGGCCAGCGGGCCTTCGACGATGATGTAGTCGGGCAGACGGTCCAGCTTGGCGTTCTTGCGCAGGAAGATCTGCAGCGCGCGCACCGATGACACGATGATGCCCAGCTTGGCTTCACGGAAGCGCGGGTGGTCGGCCATCAGCGCGAACGAGCCGAAGTGCAAACCGGCCGACAGCGTGATGCCGTCGATGCCGGCGTCCAGCGCCGCGTTCAGGCGGGTGCGCAGGGTTTCGCGCGGGCCGTTCATGGTCAGCTTTTCCATGCAGTTGACGAAGATCAGGCCGGGGCCTTGCTTCGCCGCCATGGTGGCGCCGATGTGGCGGCGCTGCGCGTCGGCCAGGCGTTCCAGGTCGAACTGCACCACGGACTTGTCCATGTTGTTGATGTTGAACTTGTAGAGCTTGGTCTTGTCCTTGACGAAGCTGGTGTCGAACTTGCGATCGGACACGTCTTCCACCATCGCATCGGAGATGTGGCCGATGCCGCCCAAGCGGGCTGCTTCCAGCGCCAGTTCGGACGTCGAAATATCCACGCCCATTCCGCCAACCATGATGGGCACGTACTCGTTTTTGCCAAATCGCAGGCGGAAATCATCAACACGTTTCATTGCTATCCTTAGACTACCGAAGTTGGTTGCCGGGCGTAAAGCCCGACGCTATGCGTGAAATGCGGTCGCGCGTGAGTACACCTGCATGGAGCCCGCTTTGATTCTACTCCATGTGTACTACAGCATTGTGACGCCGCGCCGGGCGTCGCGCGAGGAGGTCAGTCGCGGAAGTTGTTGAATTCCAGCGGCATTTCGGGCACGTCCTTGCGCAGCATGGCCATGGCCGCTTGCAGATCGTCGCGCTTGGCGCCGGTGACGCGCACGGCGTCGCCCTGGATGCTCGCCTGGACTTTCATCTTGCTGTCTTTGATGACGCGCACGATTTTCTTGGCATCGTCGGATTCGATGCCGTTCTTGATCTTGATCACTTGCTTGACCTTGTCGCCGCCGATTTTCTTGATGTCGCCGTCTTCGAGGAAGCGGACATCGACCTTGCGCTTGGACAGTTTATTGGTCAGCACGTCGCGGACCTGTTGCAGCTGGAATTCGGAGTCGGCGACGACGGTCAGTTCGTTTTCCTTGTGCTCGACAGAGGCGCCCGTACCCTTGAAATCGAAACGGGTGGCGATTTCTTTTTGAGATTGCTCGACGGCATTCTTCACTTCGATCATATCGGCTTCGGAGACTACATCAAACGACGGCATAACTATTTCCTTTTCGTGTGGCATGCAGCATGAATCAAACTCACTTCATCAAAGACTGACATTTTAACGGACAACCGGGCCATCGCCGCCATATCGACGCTGGTTTTTTACTTGTTTCGCTCTATAATCGATCAAATTTCCCAGGTTTTTCCTCCATGCATCCACAGTTCCCCATCCAATACCAGTTCCCATTGCAGTCCCTCAACACCTTCGGCATCGCGGCGAGCGCGCACGCGTATTTGCGCGTGACAAAAACAGAGCAACTGCTCGGCGTTTTTGCTGATGCCGCCTGGGTTTCTTTGCCGAAGCTGGTGCTCGGCGGCGGCAGCAATTTGCTGCTGACGAAGGACTTTCCCGGACTGGTTTTGCACATCGCGCTGCAAGGCCGCGAGGTGCTGGCCAGCGACGAACATCACCACTACGTGCGCGCGGCGGCCGGCGAGAACTGGCACGAGTTCGTGCAGTGGACGCTGGCGCAGGGCTTGGGCGGTTTGGAAAATCTGTCGCTGATCCCAGGCACGGTGGGCGCGGCGCCGATCCAGAATATCGGCGCCTACGGCCTCGAAACCAAGGACGTGTTCCACAGCGTGACCGTGTTCGATCCATCCACCTCAAGCACGCGCACGATGGATGCCGCGGCCTGCCGCTTCGGCTACCGCGACAGCATCTTTAAGCAGGACGATGGCCGCCACCTGATCATCGTCGACGTCTGCTTCGCGCTGCCCAAGCAGTGGCAGCCCAATCTGCGCTATGCGGAACTGGCGCAGGCGGTGGCGGAGCAGGGCATCGCCGCGCCGAGCGCGCAGCAGGTGGCCGACACGGTGATCGCGATCCGCCGCCGCAAGCTGCCCGATCCTGCGGTGATCGGCAACGCCGGCAGCTTCTTCAAGAACCCCGTGGTGACGGGCGCGCAATGCGCGGCGCTGCTGGAGCGCTTCCCGGCGCTGGTTCATCACGCGCAGCCTGATGGCAGCGAAAAGCTGGCGGCGGGCTGGCTGATCGACCAGTGCGGATGGAAGGGGCGCAACCTGGGTGCTGCGGGCGTGTACCCGAAACAGGCGCTGGTGCTGGTGAATAACGGCGGCGCGCAAGGCGCCGATGTGGTGGCGCTGGCGCGCGCGATCCAGGCGGATGTGCAGGCGCGCTATGGCGTGCTGCTGGAACCGGAGCCGGTCTTCATTTGAAAAAGGCGGGCCAGGCCCGCCTTGTATCGCGTTAGCCGAAGTGGCAAACGTAATCGACCGTCTCGACGGTCTCGATATCGAAACTCGAATTGGCGGCCACGTTGAACTGCTGGCCCGCCGCGTAGGTCTGCCATGCGCTGGCGCCGGCCAGGCGCACCTTACATACGCCGCCGATGATCTCCATCGTTTCCGGCGCACCGGTGTTGAAGGTCAGGCTGGACGGGAAAATCACGCCGACGCTTTTCTTGCTGCCGTCGGCGAAAATCACATTGTGCGAAACGCATTTGCCGTCGAAGTAGATGTTCGATTTCTTGACGACGCTGACTTGATCAAATTGAGCACTCATACTGCTGTTTTTCCTAGGTTCGATTCAGGTTGGGAGACCAGGCAGGTCTTCCGCGTTCACCACGCGGTTACGGCCGCTGCGCTTGGCGGCGTACAGTGCCTGGTCGGCTTGCTGGATCAGCTGATCGACGCTGGACGATGCCGACGGCACCACGCTGGCCACGCCTATCGACATGGTCACGGTGGAGAACTCGGTATCGGCCTGCGGATTCTCGATGGCCAGCTGTTCCAGGTGACGGCGGCACGACTCGGCCACGATCAGTGCCCCAGTCAGTGGTGTCTCCGGCAGGATAATCGCGAATTCCTCGCCGCCGTAGCGCGCGGCCAGGTCGGCCGGTCGCTTTAAATGTTCGGTCAGGACAGCTGCCACTTTTTTCAGGCACAAATCGCCCGCCAGGTGGCCGAAGCTGTCGTTATACAGTTTGAAGAAATCTACGTCACACAACAGCAGCGTCAGTGGCTTCTTGTCGCGCTGGCCGCGCTGCCATTCGATACGCATGGTGTCGTCGAAGCGGCGGCGGTTGGCGATGCCGGTCAGGCCGTCGAGCGCCGCCAGCTTTTGCAGCTCGATGTTGGCGTCGGCCAGCTGCTTCTGGCTCGCGCGCAGAAAGCGGAACGCCTGGTCGCGCTGCAGGCGGCTGATGTGGGCGCCCGAGTGGTAGCGGATGCGAGCCAGCAGTTCCAGCTTGTCCGGCAGCTTGACCATGTAATCGTTGGCGCCGGTGGCGAAGCTGTGCGCCTTCAGCTTGGGGTCTTCCTTCGCCGACAGCACGATCACCGGTACGTTGCGCAGCTCTTCCTGATCGCGGTACAGCTGGATCAGGCCAAAGCCGTCGATGGTGGGCATCACCAGATCCTGCAGGATGACGGTCGGTTGCAGCTGCTGCGCCGACTGCACCGCCAGCGTGGCGTCGGTCACGTAGTGGAATTCGATATCGGGCTGGTCGCTCAACATGCGGCGCACCGCCTCGACGATGATTAGCTGGTCGTCCACCAGCAGTACCCTGACCTTGAAGCTGGTCAGCGATTGTTCCGGATCGGTTGGGACTACAAGTGCTTCTGACATCAGTATTCTCTTTCAGGAACGGCCGCCCAAGGTGCTGCGCAAGACTGGTCCGATCTTCATCAGCGGTAAAATCATCTGTGCCGCGTCCAGCTCCGCGGCGGCGCGCGGCATGCCGTAGACGGCGCTGCTGCCCTGGTCCTGGGCGATGGTGGCCTGGCCGGCGCGGCGCATGGCCAGCAAGCCTTCCGCGCCGTCGCGGCCCATGCCGGTCAACAGCACGCCCACCGCTTCGCCCTTCCAGTGCTGCGCCACGCAACGGAAAAACACATCGACCGACGGACGGTAGGCGTAGTCCTTCGGCTCTGCATCGTAACGCAGTCGATAGTTTTGATCCAGCGTTAAGTGGTCGTTGCTCTTTGCGATCAGGACGGTGCCCGCCACCAGCTCGTCGCCTTCCTCGGCGGCGCGCACGGGCATTTCCAGCTGCTCGCCCAGCCAGCGGGCGAAATTGTCGGCGAAGTGCTGGTCGATGTGCTGCACCACCACCACCGCGCAGCCGCGCGGCGGCTTCCATCCCGCCAGCATTTTGGAGACCGCCATCGGGCCGCCGGTGGAGGCGCCGATCGCCAGCAGCGAGGTGACGCGCTCCACCGCGTCCGCGCCGTTGGCGCCGTGGCCGTTGCCGTTGGCCGCCGATCGCGGCATCATCGCCTGGCTGCCGCCGCTGTGGCGTATCAGCTTGTCCATGGTGCGGATCTTGGCCAGCAGCTCGGCGTCGCCGCCCGGCTGGCCCTGCAGGACCGGGGTCGCCGTCACGTCCAGCGCACCGGCGCCCAGCGCGCGGAACACCTGGTTGACGTTGTCCTGCGGCCGGCCGGTGACGACCAGGATGGCGCACGGGCTTTGCTCCATGATCTGGCGCGTCGCCTCGACGCCGTCCAGCTCCGGCATGTTCAGGTCCATCAGGATCAGGTCGGGCCGGTTGTCCGCGCACATGCGTACCGCCTCCGCGCCGGTGCGCGCGATCCACAGCACCTGGTGCTCGGCGGTGCTGGCGACCACGCGCCGCAACGCTTCGGCTGCCATGGCGACATCGTTGGCGATGGCGATCTTCATCTGCGGGCGTCTCCAATTAAATCGCTGACGGCGTCCAGCAGCGTCTCGTCGTGGAAGCTGCCCTTGGTCAGGTAGTAGTCTGCGCCGGCGGACAGGCCGCGTGCGCGGTCCTCGGGACGGTCTTTGTAAGAGACTATCATGACTGGCAGCTTATGCAGGTGTATGTCTTTTTTTATCAGCGTCACCAGCTCGATGCCGTCCATGCGCGGCATGTCGACATCGGTGATGACAAGGTCGTAGTCGCCGCTGCGCACCACGTTCCAGCCGTCGATGCCGTCGATGGCGATGTCGACCAGGAAGCCGCGGCTGAGCAGCAGCTTGCGCTCCATCTCGCGCACGGTGAGCGAATCGTCGACCACCAGGATGCGCTTGGTCTTGCGGCGCTCGGCCTGGTCGGACTTGGTCAGCTGATGCAGGCCGCCTTCGTGCAGCAGCTTGTCGATGGAGATCAGCAGGTCCGGCACGTCGAGGATCAGCACCGGCTCGCCGTCGTCGAGCAGGGCGGCGGCGGCGATGTCGCGCATCTTGCCGAAGATCGGATCGATGGCTTGCACCGCCAGGCTTTGTTCGCCGCGTATGGCCTCCACCACCAGCGCGTAGCGGCGCGCGCCGCTGCCGATGACCACCACCGCCAGCTCTTCGCTGCTGGAGTCGGTGTCGCCCAGTTCCAGCACCTGCGCGGCGGAGACCAGGCCCAGATGCTCGCCGCCGAAATCGAAGAACTGCTTGCTTTCGAGCGTGTGGATGGCGGACTGCGGCACCTTGATGACGCGCTCCACCTGCACGATGGGGACAGCATAAGCCTCGCCCTTGACGTCCACCACCAGCGCGCGCACGATCGACTGCGTCAGCGGCAGCGTGATGTAGGTGCGGAAGCCGACGCCCAGTTCGGATTCGATGCGCACGGTGCCGTTCTGCGAACGGATGGTCTCGTGCACGATGTCCAGGCCGACGCCGCGCCCGGAAATCTCGGTGGTGCTTTCCTTCAGGCTGAAGGCCGGCAGGAACAGGAACTCCATCAGCTCTGCGGGCGACAGCGAGGCCGCCATCTGCGCGCTGGCCATTTTGCGGTCGATCACGCGGGCGCGGATTTTTTCCAGGTCCACGCCCTTGCCGTCGTCGCTGATCTCGATACTGAGCATGCCGGCGCGGTGCTTCGCCTCCAGCACGATGGTGCCGGCGCCGGGCTTGCCGACGGCGATGCGCTGTTCCGCCGTGTCCATGCCGTGGTCGACGGCGTTGCGCAGCATGTGGTTGAGCGGGCTTTCGATACGGGCCAGGATGTCGCGGTCGACCAGCGTGTCCTCGCCGATGATCTCCAGCCGCACGTCCTTGCCCATGCCGCGCGCCAGGTCGCGCACCATGCGCGGGAAGGCCTGCACACCGTCGCGGAAGGGACGCATGCGCAGCGTCAGCACTTCGTCCACCATGCCTTGCGATACGGCCAGCAGGCGGCGTTCGTAGGCTTCGATGTCGGCGATGTGCTCCAGTACGAACTGTTTGAGCGGATGGGTTTTTTGCAGCGCCAGCAGGGATTTCTCTTTCAGTCCGGCGTCGCTGCTGTTGGAGATCGCCTCGTGCAGCTGCTCGATCAGCGCGAACAGGCTGCTCTGGTTGCGCTTGAAGCGCTGCATGTCCTGGATGAAGGGATGCATCTGGTGCGCGTTGATGCGCGACTCGCTGGCCAGCGACAGCAGACGGTCGAAGTTCTGCGCCGTCTTCAGTGCGGCCGGCGTGCGTGTGGCGATGGCCGGAGCTTCATCGGGCGCAGGTGCGGACGGCGCGGCGGCTACCGGCAGCTCGCCGGGCGGGAATGCAATGGGTGCGGCCGGTGCGGGCGCAGGCGGCGCCAGGCCCGCTTCCACCTGCAGGTTGACCGGCTCGGGCAGGAATGCGATGGTCGCGATGGCGTCCAGCGTTTTCCGGATCAGCGCGGAGTTGGCGCCCAGCCAGGCGTCGACGCCGCTGTCCTGCAGGCGCGAAAGCTGCAGTATCAGGTCGACCCCGGCCAGCAGCACGTCGACGCGGTTGGGCGAGAGCGCCAGCTTGCCGTGCTGGGCGGCGATGAAGGCGTCCTCCATGCCGTGCGCCAGCTGCACCACCACCTCCAGGCCGACGATCGAAGCCGCACCCTTGATCGAGTGCGCCGCGCGCATCATCGATTCGACGGCGCTGGCGTCGTCCTTCAGGCGTTCCATCGCCAGCAGGCCGTCGGTGAGGATCTGGGTCTGGCTGTCCGCCTCCATGCGGAACAGGTCCAGCATGGAGAACTGGCTGAGGTCTCCGTTATTGTCCTGGCTCATCGCAGTGTCCTCGCAAGTTGGTAGCCGATCAGCGCCGAGTCGAGCACGCCGATGTGCATGTCTTCATGCGCTATCACGCCGGACAGGAAGCGCGACAGGCCTTTGTTGATGGTGGCGGCCGGCGCCTGCACCGTGGCGGTGGCGTAGCGCAGGATGCCGTGCAGGTCGGCCACCGGCAGGGCGTAGGCCTGGTCTTCCCATTGCGTCAGCAGCAGGCGCGCGAAGGTGTGGCGGTTGGTGGCGGCTTCGCCCTCGCTTTCGTCGATGCCCAGCAGCGCCGCCAGCGACATGCAGGGATACAGCGTGCCGCCGACGTTGACGATGCCGCTCAAGCCGCGCTCCGTGCGGTGCGGCAGGCGGTGCGGCTTGGCCTGCGGCGCCACCGAGACAAACATTTTGGTCGGCAGCGACAGCCATTCGCGGCCGATGCGGAACACCAGGCAGGAGGCGTCGAGCTGCTGCGCGCCGGCGGCGGCCTGGCGGAAGTGGGCGGCCCAGTCTTTCTTGTAGTCGTCGCCGACGGCGCGCTGAAGGTTGCGCTGGGCGGCGCCCGCATACACTTCGCAATTGCGGCAGTGGACAGCCTGCTCCAGCTTCTCGCAGCTTTGGTCGCCGATGACGCCGATGCGGTTCCAGCAGTCGTCGATGCTGGCGATGGCGATAGGGGAGGTGGTAGTGGTCATGGTCGGGCGCCCTTATGATTCCTGCTGGCGTTTGTAGATGCGCGCGGCGCGGGCCTTGAGCGCGCTGGCGCCGGCCGGGTCGTTATTGGTCTCGGCCAGCAGGGCCAGGTGGCACAAGGCTTCGTAGTGGTCCGGTTGCAGGTAGATGCAGCGCTTCCAGTAATCTTCGGCGAGCTTGTGCTTGTTCGTCAGTTCGTTGACCAGGCCGAGGATGAAATACGCTTCCGCCGAATCGGGCGATTGCGCCAGGTGGTCGCGGCTTTTGTTTTCGGCTTCCTTCAGCTGCCCCAGGTCGGCCAGGCGGCGCGCTTCGGCCAGCAGGTCGGCGGCGGGCAGGGGCGTGTGCGCCACCGGCATCGGCGTCGGCGCACCGGCGCGTACCCGCGTGGGCGCAGGCGCGGGGGCAGGCGTCACAGCCGGAGCGGGGCGGACGGCAGCAGAGCGCGCGGCGCGCGGCGCCGTCTTGGCGGCGGGTGTTGCGACCCGCTTGTTGGCTGACGAACCTTCCTTGCGCAAGCCGAAAGCCTGTGGATACTGGAGCGGCATAAAGCCGTACTGGCAGAACGACGGCACTTCCGCATAGCCGGCGAACAGCAGGCCGTCTTCGGAGAGCAAGGTTTCCAGCCTGGTGATGGCGGCCTTGGTGGTTGGCTTGTCGAAGTAGATCAGCAGATTGCGGCAGAAGATCACATCGTAGTAACCGGTCCGTGCACCCAGGTCGAGTTCCAGCAGATTGCCCTGCTTGAAGCGCACCTGTTTGCGCAGCGCGTCGCTGATGCTGTAGTCGTCGCTGCTGCCGTCGCTGGTGAAGTGGCGGTCGCGGAAGCCCAGGTCCTGGCTGCGGAAGGCATTGCGGCCGTAGACGCCGCTCTTGGCGCGGGCGATGCAGCCGGCGCTGATGTCGTAGGCGTCGATGATGAAGCTGTCCGCCGGCACGCCGGCATCGGCCAGCACCATCGCCATGGTGTAGGGTTCCTCGCCGCCGGCGCAGGGGATGGACAGGATGCGGACCATACGGCCGGCATCGGCGGCCAGCCGCGCACGGACAAATTCGCTGGCGGCCTGGAAGGCTTGCTGATCGCGGTAGAACCACGACTCCGGCACCACCACCAGCTCCACCAGCGCCGTCAGCTCTTCCGGCGTCATGCGCTCCAGGTAGAGGTCATGATTGGCGGCGGCGGTCTGCTCCATGCGGTGCCTGATCGCGCGTTCGACCGAGGACTTGGACAACGTCAAGCCGGTGGCCTCGTGCAGCATGGCTTGTACGGGAGTCATGTCTGGAACAGCGTCGCGCGCAGCGACGCAGGCAGCAGTTGTTCAAGTTCGACCAGTTGCAGCATGCCGCCCGCGTCGCTGGCCACCTGGCCGAGGAAGGGCGCGGCCGTGACGCCGCTGTCGGCCAGCTGCGCCTCCGCTACCTCCTGCACGCCCAGCACGCGCTCCGCGCGCAGGCCTAGCAGGTGGGCCGTGCCTTCGGGCGAGTGATAGTCCACGACGATGATGCGGGTGTCAAAATGATCGGCGCCGGTGGGCAGGCCGCTGGCGCGGCACAAATCGATCACCGGCACCGACTGGCCGTGGAAGTCCATCAGGCCGGCCACGGCGTCCGGCGCCAGCGGCAGGTGCTTCAGTTCCAGCAGCGGCAGCACGCGCACCACGTCGCGCAGGCGCAAGCCGTAGCGGTCGGCGCCGATGTGGAAGATCAGCAGCTTCATCGCGCGCTCCCGTCAGGCCGCAACGGCAAAGTTGGCGACGCTCGATTGCAGATCGCCCGCCGCGTACTGCAACTGGTGCACCGCTTCGCTGGTGGCCTTGAGCGACTCCACCGTCTGCTGGGTGGCGTCGTTCAACTGCATCATGGTTTCCGAAATCTGCTGCGCGCCGACGGCCTGCGACTGCATCCCCTGCAGCACGGCGTCGAACTGCGGCGCCAGTTTCTGCACCTGGTCCATCACGCCGGACAGCTGGTCCGTCACCTGACGCACCTCGCCGACGCTGCGGCGTATCTCTTCGGAGAATTTGTCCATGCCCATCACGCTGGCCGATACCGCCGACTGCATCTCCTTGAGCATCTGCTCGATGTCCCAGGTGGAGACGGAGGTCTGATCGGCCAGGCGGCGGATTTCGGTGGCGACCACCGAGAAGCCGCGTCCCGCTTCACCGGCTTTCTCGGCTTCGATGGCGGCGTTGAGCGAGAGGATGTTGGTCTGGTCGGCCACCTTGGTGATCGTAATGAGCACGCTGTTGATGTTGGAAGCCTTCTCCGACAACGCCGCCAGCTTGGCGTTGATCGAATCGGTGGCCGAGACCATGTGCTGCATGGTGCTGTCCATGCGGCGCAGGTTGTTCTGGGCGTCGGCGGTGGCGCTGGTGGTGTAGTCGGCCACCGCGGTGGCGTCTTCCATCGTCTTGAGCAGTTGCGAGGTGTTGGCGGAGATTTCCTTGGTGGTGCTGAGGATCTCGACGCTGGTCTGCGCCTGCTCGATGCCGGTGGCTTCCTGCTGCTTGGCGGAGGCGGCGATTTCGGTGGCCGATGTCGTGACCTGGATGCCGGCCTTCTGCACGTTGTTGAGCAGGGCGCGCAGGTTTTCGAACATGCGGTCCAGGCCATGCGCCAGCTGGCCGATGGCGTCGCTGCCGGCCACCTCGATCTTGCCGGTCAAGTCGCCGGCGGCGGCCTTGGAGACGACGCCCAGCAGGGAATCGACCTTGGACTTGAGCAGGTTGGTGGCGGCCAGCTCGTTGGCCTGGCTGTCCTGGATCGATTGCGCCATGCGGTTGAATTCCGTCGTCACCTGGCCCAGTTCATCGGACGACAGCACCGCTGCCCGCGCCGATTGTTCGCCGGCGGTGATACGGCCAACCGCGTGCGTCAGGTTGTTCAGGGGCGCCAGCAATGAACTCGCCAGCAGCCATGCCACCACTGCCGACAGCACCACGCAGGCCAGGCCGCCAGCCGTCAGCACCAGGCGCATGGTGTCCTGCAGCCGATTGGAAGCGGAGGACCGTTCGGCCAGCAGGTGCTGTTCTTCGGCCGCGGCTTCCGCCATGAAGCGGTAGATTTCGCCGATGACGGTATTCACGCCGGTGCCGGACAGCTGTGGCGTGCGGCCCATGGCGTCGGCGGCGCCGGGCTTGTCGCCCAGGTCGGCGCGCATGGCCAGTTGCGATTCGATGACTTCACCGGACCAGACGTTAATCATCGCTTCCAGTTTCTTGAAGCGGGCCACCTGGTTGGGATTGTCGCTGGTGATTTTCTGCAGCTTGATGATGGAGGGGGTGATGTCGGCCATCTCCTTGCGCGTGCGCTCCAGCCGAACGGCG
Organism: Rugamonas aquatica; assembly: GCF_009380215.1. Classification (GTDB taxonomy): domain Bacteria; phylum Pseudomonadota; class Gammaproteobacteria; order Burkholderiales; family Burkholderiaceae_D; genus Rugamonas; species Rugamonas aquatica_B. The sequence continues at coordinate 113,290 of NZ_WHUG01000020.1, read as the reverse complement.
GACCCGGTCAGGTAGTAGCCGCGCGCTTCGACCTGCACTTCCAGCAGGTTGTTGCGCAGGCTGTCGATGGCCTGGATCACTTCCATCGTATGCCTGTCCCACCCGTTGGCTTCGGACAGGCTGTTGAATTTGTTGTAGGCGATCGACAGCAGCAACAGGATGATGGCCAGGATGGCGCCAAAACTCATGTACAGCTTTTTCTTGATGCTCAAGTCTTTAAACATTCTTTCTCCAGGCGCCGTCATAGATGCGGCATTGTCCCATGCTCAAGCCGCAACGGCAAAGTTGGCAACGCTCGATTGCAGGTCGCCCGCCGCGTACTGCAGCTGGTGCACCGCTTCGCTGGTGGCCTTGAGCGATTCCACGGTCTGCTGGGTGGCGTCGTTCAGCTGCATCATGGTCTCCGAAATCTGCTGCGCGCCCACGGCCTGCGACTGCATCCCCTGCAGCACGGCGTCGAACTGCGGCGCCAGTTTCTGCACCTGGTCCATCACGCCGGACAGCTGGTCCGTCACCTGGCGCACCTCGCCGACGCTGCGGCGTATCTCTTCGGAGAATTTGTCCATGCCCATCACGCTGGCCGACACCGCCGACTGCATCTCCTTGAGCATCTGCTCGATGTCCCAGGTGGAGACGGAGGTCTGGTCGGCCAGGCGGCGGATTTCGGTCGCGACCACCGAGAAGCCGCGTCCCGCCTCGCCGGCCTTTTCAGCTTCGATGGCGGCGTTGAGCGAGAGGATGTTGGTCTGGTCGGCCACCTTGGTGATCGTAATGAGCACGCTGTTGATGTTGGAAGCCTTCTCCGACAACGCCGCCAGCTTGGCGTTGATCGAGTCGGTGGCCGAGACCATGTGCTGCATGGTGCTGTCCATGCGGCGCAGGTTGTTCTGGGCGTCGGCGGTGGCGCTGGTGGTGTAGTCGGCCACCGCGGTGGCGTCTTCCATCGTCTTGAGCAGCTGCGAGGTGTTGGCGGAGATTTCCTTGGTGGTGCTGAGGATCTCGACGCTGGTCTGCGCCTGCTCGATGCCGGTGGCTTCTTGCTGCTTGGCGGAGGCGGCGATCTCGGTGGCCGATGTCGTGACCTGGATGCCGGCCTTCTGCACGTTGTTGAGCAGGGCGCGCAGGTTTTCGAACATGCGGTCCAGGCCATGCGCGAGCTGGCCGATGGCGTCGCTGCCGGCCACCTCGATCTTGCCGGTCAAGTCGCCGGCGGCGGCCTTGGAGACCACGCCCAGCAAGGAATCGACCTTGGACTTGAGCAGGTTGGTGGCGGCCAGTTCGTTGGCCTGGCTGTCCTGGATCGATTGCGCCATGCGGTTGAATTCCGTCGTCACCTGGCCCAGTTCATCGGACGACAGCACCGCTGCCCGCGCCGACTGTTCGCCGGCGGCGATGCGGCCCACCGCGTGCGTCAGGTTGTTAAGGGGCGCCAGCAGCGCCTTGGTCAGCAGGTAGCCGATGACGATGGCCAGCACCACGCACAGGCTGCCGCCGATGATCAGGATCAGCGACATGTTCTGCTGCAGATCGCCGGCCAGCTTGGAACGCAGCGCCAGCAGGCGGCTTTCCTCGTCGCTGATCTCCCGTATCAGCGCGCGTACTTCGGAGATGGTCTTGGAGCCGTTGAGCACATCGGCCGCTGTGGCCACCTGCTGCGTCACGCCGACATGCTTGTTCAATTCGCGGCGCTTTTCCAGCAGCGGATGGATCACATTGATGACCCAGTTGTCCATCATCGGCCCCAGGCGCTTCAGACGCTCCTGCTGCGCCGGATTGTCCAACGTGAGAGTCTTGATGGCGGCCAGGTGGCGGTGCACGGATTCCTCTTCGATGGGAATCTGCTTGGTGGTGCTTTCCTCGCCGGTCAGCATGAAGCCACGGGTCGACGTCTGGATCTGCAGCAGGGCGGTCTCGATCTTGTTCGCCTCCAGCAGTACCTCCAGCGTGTGCCGATCCCACCCGCTGGCGGTCGACAGCTGGCTGAAATTATTGTACGACATGGTGAGCAGCACCAGAATGATGGCGATGATGGCGCCAAATCCGAACGTGAGTTTTTTCTTGATACTCAGATTATTCAACATGATTCACCTATGGGGCGCTGGTCGTGAGAGCAATGTATCACCTTGCCGCGTTTTATGGAGGACAAAAAAAAGGGCCGCTCAGCGAGCGGCCCTTGTCACGGCGTCTGTGTGGCTTATTGGCCGCGCTTCAAGCGTGCGTTGGCGGCGATGCGCATGCGCAGCGCGTTCAGTTTGATGAAGCCGCCGGCGTCGGCCTGGTTGTAGGCGCCGCCGTCTTCGTCGAAGGTGGCGATGTTCATATCAAACAGGGAGTCGGTCTTCGAATCGCGCGACACCACGATCACATTGCCCTTGTAAAGCTTGACGCGCACCCACCCGTTCACGGTGGCCTGGGTGTGGTCGATCAGGGTTTGCAGTGCGACGCGCTCAGGCGCCCACCAGTAGCCGTTGTAGATCATCGATGCGTAGCGCGGCATCAGGTCATCCTTCAGGTGGGCCACTTCGCGGTCCAGCGTGATCGATTCGATGGCGCGGTGCGCCTTGAGCATGATGGCGCCGCCAGGGGTTTCGTAGCAGCCGCGCGACTTCATGCCGACGTAGCGGTTTTCCACCAGGTCCAGGCGGCCGATGCCATGCTTGCCGCCCAGGCGATTGAGTTCGGTCAGCACGGTGGCCGGCGACATGCGCACGCCGTTCAGGGCGACGATGTCGCCTTTTTCGTATTCGATGTCCAGGTACTCTGCCTGGTCCGGCGCCGCCTCAGGGCTGACGCTCCAGCGCCACATCGATTCCTCGGCTTCGGCGCTCGGGTTTTCCAGGTGGCGGCCTTCGAAGGAGATGTGCAGCAGGTTGGCGTCCATCGAGTACGGCGCGCCGCCGTTCTTGTGCTTCATGTCGATTTCGATGCCTGCGTCTTCCGCGTACTTCAGCAGTTTTTCACGCGACAGCAGATCCCATTCGCGCCATGGAGCGATGATCTTCACGCCTGGCTTCAGCGCGTAGGCGCCCAGTTCGAAGCGCACCTGGTCGTTGCCCTTGCCGGTGGCGCCGTGCGAGATGGCGTCGGCGCCGGTTTCGTTGGCGATCTCGATCAGGCGCTTGGCGATCAGCGGACGGGCGATCGAAGTACCCAGCAGGTATTCGCCTTCATACACGGTGTTGGCGCGGAACATGGGGAACACGAAGTCGCGCACGAATTCTTCACGCACGTCGTCGATGTAGATGTTCTCAGGCTTGATGCCGAACTTGATCGCCTTGGCGCGCGCGGGTTCCAGCTCTTCACCCTGACCCAGGTCGGCGGTGAAGGTGACGATTTCGCACTGGTAGTTATCTTGCAGCCACTTGAGGATGACGGAGGTATCGAGGCCGCCCGAGTAGGCGAGGACTACTTTTTTAATATCGCTCATGCTAGTTCCAATTGGTGTGAAGTGTTAGGTGTTGTCTGCTTTGGTATCGACACGGCCGATCAGCAGGTACTCGATCAGCGCCTTCTGGATGTGCAGGCGGTTTTCCGCCTCGTCCCAGACCACCGACTGCGGGCCGTCGATGACGTCCGCCGAGACTTCCTCGCCACGGTGGGCGGGCAGGCAGTGCATGAACAGCGCATCCGGCGCGGCGCGCGACATCTTGGCGCTGTCGACGATCCAGCCGTCGAAGGCTTTCAGGCGGGCGGCGTTTTCCTCTTCGTAGCCCATGCTGGTCCAGACGTCGGTGTTGACCAGGTGCGCGCCCTGGCAGGCGTCGGACGGGTTCTCGAAGAAGGTGTAGCGGTCGGTCGAGACCAGCGACATGTCCATGTCGTAGCCCTTCGGGGTCGACACGTTGACGTGGAAGCCGAACACCTCGGCCGCCTGCAGCCAGGAGTACAGCATGTTGTTGGCGTCGCCCACCCATGCCACGGTCTTGCCGGTGATCGGGCCGCGATGCTCGTAGTAGGTGAAGATGTCGGCGAACACCTGGCATGGATGGTGTTCGTTGGTCAGGCCGTTAATCACCGGCACGCGCGAGTTGGCGGCGAAACGCTCGATGATGTCCTGGCCGAAGGTACGGACCATGATGATGTCGCACATGCGGCTCATGACCTGGCCGGCGTCTTCCACCGGTTCGCCGCGGCCCAGCTGCGAGTCGCGCGTGTTCAGGTAGATCGCCGCGCCGCCCAGCTGGTGCATGCCGGCTTCGAAGGACAGGCGGGTACGGGTCGAGTTCTTCTCGAACACCATGACCAGCGTGCGGTCGATCAGCGGGTGGTAGATCTCGTAGTTCTTGAATTTCCGTTTGATCAGGTGCGCGCGTTCGATGACGTATTCGTATTCGTCTAACGTAAAGTCGGAAAACTGCAGGTAGTGCTTGATCGGTTTTTGGATAGACATATTAACAACTGACAGGAGAGCGGGGCGTGGGGCGAGGTGCCTGGCCGGCTTAGCCGAACAATTATAAAGGCAATTCGGCCAATGTGTCGGATTGCCGCAGAATCTCCTGTCTATACAGGTAATGCTGCGCGACTCTAGCTAAGTGTAGATCTGCGCGGCGGCCGCGGTCTGGTGCTGCGGCGCCGTCAGAGGCAGATCGAGGGTGAAGGTGGTGCCGTCGCGCGTGCTCTGGACGCTGATCTGGCCACCCAGTAGTGAAGTGACAATGTTGTAGCTGATCGACAGTCCCAGCCCGCTGCCGCCCTGGCCTAGTTTGGTGGTGAAGAAGGGATCGAAGATGCGCGACATGTGCTCCGGCGCGATGCCGCCGCCGTTGTCGCGGAAGCTGACCAGCACCCGGCCCTCGGCCGGCGTGGACGCGTGCAGCCACATGCTGCCGCTGCGGTCGCGCGCGAAGGCGTGCAGCAGGGCGTTGTTGATGAAGTTGGCGATCACCTGGCCGAAGGGGCCGGGGTAGCTGTCCATCGAGATCAGCTCGGGCACGTCGATTTCGATGCGGTGGTTGGCGGCGCGGATGCGGTTCATCATGGTCGCGATTACTTCGTGCGACACCTGCTGCAGATTGAATTCGCGGCGCTGCTCGGTGGTGCGGTCGACCGCCACCTGCTTGAAGCTGTTCACCAGGTCGGCGGCGCTGGTCAGGCCGCGCATCACCAGTTCGTGCGCCTTGCGGGCGTCGGACATGTAGTTCGCCAGTTCGGAGCGGCGCAGGCCGGGACCGTTGATCTGCGTTTCCAGCTCTTCGGTTTTTTGCATCAGCGTGCTGGCGATCAGCAGGCTGTTACCGATAGGCGTATTCAGTTCATGCGCCACGCCCGCCATCAGCGAGCCCAGTGCCGCCAGCTTTTCCTGCGATACCAGCTGGGTTTGCGCATCCTTCAGCTGGCGATAGGCTTCGGCGTTGTCCAGCGCGATGGCGCCGTACGCGCACAGCGTGCGGAAGATCAGCCGTTCGCGTTCGCCGTAGGCGCGGGCGTGCATGGCCTGCACCGTCATCACGCCCAGCGCGCGCTCGCCCACGGCCAGCGGCACGTACAGCGCGCTGACCATCAGCTGCGTGCCGGGCGAGAGGAAGATGTCGTCCGGTCCCGCTTCCTCGACGTAGATCTCGCGCCGCTCGCGCACGCAGCGCGCCGAGTTGGCGCGCGGGTTGTCGACGGCGATGGTGTTGGTCGGCAGCGCGTGGCCGTTCTCGATGCCGAAGGCGCGGCTGACCGTTTCGCCGCCCGGATCGCACAGGTAGATGGCGAAGGTGTTGGCCGGCAGCAGACCCTGGACGTGACGGTTCAGCACCTGGAACACGGCCGCCGCATCGAGGTGGGTGGTGATCTCCTGGCCGATGGCCGACAGGCGCTCCAGCGTGGCGCTGGTCTGCTGTAGCACTTCGGCGCGGCGCGCTTCGGAGGCTGCCAGTTCGCGGTGGTGGAAGCCTTCGGCGCGCGCGTGCTCGGTCTGGTGGTGCACCTGCATGGCGATGGCGCGGTTGGTGGCTTCCTGGCTGTGGGTCTTCTGGCGCGCGGCGGCGGCGGCTTGCGCGGCCGCGTAGGCGCTGGCGTAGTCGCCCATGCGCGCATGCTCGCGGCCCAGCGCGTCGTGCAGGTCGCCGGGCAGGGTGTAGCCGTCGATGGCGGAAGCCACTTCCAGCGCCTGGTGCAGATAGTGCAGCGTGGCGTTTTGCTGGGTCATGCCGGGCGGCGGCGGCAGCGTGTGGCGTTCGTGGATCACCGCCAGCACGCGCAAGCCCGCCACGTGGTTGTAGCGGTTGGCCTGTTCGGCCGCCAGGTCGACCGCGCGCACGGCCATCTCCAGCGCTTCCTGCGGACGGTCGAGGAAGCACAGCGCGTGGGCCTGGCCGCGCCGCGCGATCGATTGGAAGTCGGCCTGGCGCAGCGCGTCGGCGCGCACCTGCATGCGGTGGAAGGCGTTGAGCGCGCCGTTGTAGTCGGCCTGGTCCAGCGCCAGGTCGCCCAGGTAGGACAGCGCGTGCGCGTAGCTGCGCGCGCCCGGCAACGGCGCCATGATCTGCAGCGCTTCGTGCAGCAGCTCGCGGGTGGCGTCGAGGCGGCCCAGGCGGCGCATGGTCTCGGCGGTGTGCATCAGACAGGCGCCGATGCTGCGCGGCCAGCCGGTGGGGCGCGCCAGATCGAGCGCGCTTTGCATCCATTCCAGCGCCGAGTGGTGGTCGTTGAGGATGGTGAAATTGAGGCCGATGTTGATGGCGGCGGTGACGGCCACGCGTATCTGGCCCGTTTCCAGCGCCGTCTCGTAGCAATGGATGTAATGGCGCGCGGCGGTGCCGTGGTCGCTGTGCTGGCTGGCGGCCAGGCCGAAGAAGTCGTAGACCCAGGCCGCCACGCCGGGATGCTGCGGCGCCTGGCCGGCGGCGAAGCGCTGGCCCCAGCGGCGCTCGGCGGTGGGCAGGTCTTGCAGCACGGCCCAGCGGGCGATGGCCGCTTCGGCGATGTCGGCGCGCTGTTCGTCGCCGACGCGGCGGGCGGCGGCGGCCATCAGTTCGAGTTCGCTGTCGCCGGTGGTATGGTCGCCGCGGTCGATGGCGATCCAGGCGCGCAGCCAGTGGGCGTCGGCGCAGCCCTGGTGGTCGTCCAGGTGGCACAGTTGGTCGTAAGCTTGTTCGGCGAGGATGGCGGCGTCGTCGAGCTGGCCGGACAGCCAGGTGGATTCGGCCTGCACCAGCAGCAGGCGGGCCGAGACGAGCCGCATGTCGTCCTGCGACAGCGCGGTGGCCGGCAGCAGCTGGCGGCCTTCGGTGGCGAGGGCGACGGCGCGCACGGTGTCGCGCTGGCGCAGGTGCCAGGCCAGCGGCACCAGCACCGGCAGGCGCGCAGGTCCGCGCAGCGGCAGCAGGGCCGTTTCCCATTGCGCTACTTCGTCATCGACCGCAAACATGTCCATCGGTGTCCCCGGGCCGTACAATTGCCTTGGGGAATTATAGTCCCCAAATGCTAGTTGTGCGTGTGCTACAAGAATTGTTTTTTTTAATAGAGGGTTTGTGACGATTCATGCAACAGCTGGCCATACAAAGTGTGGCGCATTTTGGCAATCTTGCCTTCGGCGACAGCGCTCAGGATCGCGCATTGCGGCTCGATCAGGTGGCGGCAGTTGTAGAACTTGCACTGGCCCAGATACGGTTCGAAATCGACGAAGGCGCGCTCCAGCATGCCTTCGCTGAGGTGGTACAGGCCGAACTCCTGGAAGCCGGGCGAATCGATGATCGACGAGCCTGGCCCCAGTTCGGGCAGCTGGTACAGGCGGGTGAAGGTGGTGGTGTGCTTGCCGGTGTCGAGCGCGGCGGAGATCTCGCGCACGGCGATGTCGGCGTCCGGCACCAGCAGGTTGATCAGCGAGGACTTGCCCATGCCCGACTGGCCGATCAGGATCGACGATTGGCCGGCCAGCAGCGGCTTCAGCACTTCCATGGCCTCGTCCGGCCGCGCCTTGGCCGACACCTCGTGCACCGGATAGCCCAGCGAGGCATACGGTTGCAGGCGTTCGCGGGTGCGCTCCAGCGATTCGGTGACGTCGGTCTTGTTGAGGATCAGGCGGGCGGTGATGCCGGCCGCCTCGGCCGCCACCAGCGAGCGCGACACCAGATCGTCGGCGAAGCCGGGCTCAGTGGCGACGACGATGAACAGCTGCGTCAGGTTGGCCGCCAGCAGCTTGGACTTGTACTGGTCCGAGCGGTAGAGCAGGGTCTGGCGTTCGGCGATCTTGTCGATCACGCCCTGGTCGGGCGAGGTCAGCGTGATGTGCACGATGTCGCCGACGGCGACGTTGGTCTTCTTGCCGCGCGTGACGCATTGCAGCTTGACGCCGTCCGCCTCGGCCAGGTAGTGGCGGCCGTGGGCGGCGATGATGGTGGCGCTCAGTTGGGCGGCTTTGCTCATTGCTTCACCGCCGCCGAATGGAACAGCAGGCCGGCCTTGGCCGCGCAGATGAAGTCGTTGATCGACAGGCCGCCCTGGCCATTGTTGACCGAGTGGGTGTCGTAGCGGACGATGCAGTTTTTGTAAGTCACGGTCATTTCCGGGTGATGGTCTTCGGCGTGGCTCAGGTAGGCCAGCGCGTTGACGAAGGCCATGGTGCGATAGTAGTTGGTGAAGCCGAAGGTGCGGACCAGCTTGCCGTTTTCGAGCGACCAGCCGGGCAGCAGCGCCGCCAGGCGCGCGGCCTCGCCGGCGCTGAGCGCGTCCTTGGCCGGGTGGCAGTTGTGGCTCAGCAGCTCGGCCGCGGTGGCGATCGCGGCGGTCATGCGGCCGCCGCGTGCAAGTGACGGATGCGCACGCTGGCCGGCGGGTGCGAGTCGTAGAAGGCCGAGTGCAGCGGGTCCGGCGTCAGGGTCGAGGCGTTGTCCTCGTACATCTTGACCAGCGCCGACACCAGGTCGCGGGCGTCGGTGTGCTGGGCGGCGAAGGCGTCCGCTTCGAATTCGTGCTTGCGCGAGCTGATCGAGGTCAACGGGCCGAACAGGAAGGTGAACACCGGCAGCGCCAGCATGAACAGCAGCAGCACCATGGCGTCGTTGCCCTGGCCCGGCAGCAGCAGTGGATCGACGCCGAGGCCGGTGTAGAACCACAGCTGGGTCTTCAGGTAGCCCAGCAGCGCCAGGAAGGCCAGCGAAATCGCGAACATCATCGTGATGCGCTTGATGATGTGCTTGAGCTTGAAGTGGCCCAGCTCGTGCGCCAGCACCGCCTCGATTTCCTGCGGTTGCAGGCGCGACAGCAGGGTGTCGAAGAACACGATGCGCTTGTTGGCGCCGAAGCCGGAGAAGTAGGCGTTGCCGTGGGCGCTGCGCTTGGAGCCGTCCATCACGAACAAGCCCTTGGAGGCGAAGCCGACGCGGCTCATCAAGCCTTCGATGCGGGCCTTCAGCGACTGGTCTTCCAGCGGCGTGAACTTGTTGAACAGCGGCGCGATCACGGTCGGGAACAGCACCATCATCAGCAGCTGGAAGCCGCTCCACACCAGCCAGGCGTACAGCCACCACAGGTTGCCGGATTTTTCCATCAGCGTCAGCATGACCCACACCAGCGGCAGGCCGATGGCCGCGCCCAGCAGCACGCCCTTGACCGTGTCGGCGAAGAACAGGCCGCGGCTCATCTTGTTGAAGCCGAAGCGCTGCTCCAGGCCGAATTGCTTGTAATAGTCGAACGGCAGGTCGATGACGCCGGATACGGCGGCGAAGGCCGCCAGCAGCGCCAGCTGGTAGACCATGCCGGGGCCGGTCAGCTTGAACAGCTCGACCGACAGCCATTGCAGGCCGCCCAGCAGCGTGAAGCCGACCAGCACGACGGTGTTGACCAGCAGCGTCAGCAGGCCGAATTTGGTGCGGGCGACGGTATAGTCGGCGGCCTTCTGGTGGGCGGCCAGGGGGATTTTCTCGGCGAATTCGGCCGGCACGGCGCTGCGGTGCGCCAGCACATGGCGGATATGGCGCGAGGCCAGCCAGAAGCGCACGATCAGCGTCAAAACGATGAAAGATACAAACAAAATCGAAAACGCGAGTGAATACATTCTATGCCTGTGAGAAAATGGCGGATTCGGATAAATTGAGCCAAGAGAGAATTATGTCACAAGCTAATGAATTGCCAGAAGGTTCCGCACCCGAGGCCGTCACCCCGCGCCAGAATGAATTCAACCTGGTGTGGGTCGACATGGAAATGACCGGCCTGGAGCCGGACACCGACCGCATCATCGAAGTCGCCGTGGTCATCACCGACATGCACCTGAACGTGCTGGCCGAAGGTCCGGTGTTCGCCATCCACCAGAGCGACGAAACGCTGGACAAGATGGATGCCTGGAACAAGGGCACGCACGGCCGCTCGGGCCTGATCGACCGCGTCAAGGCGTCGACCGTGAGCGAAGCCGAGGCGGAAGAGGAGCTGATCAAGTTCATGAAACAGTGGGTGCCTAAGGGTAAAGCGCCGATGTGCGGCAACACCATCGGCCAGGACCGCCGCTTCATGGTGCGCTACATGCCCAAGCTGGAAGCGTATTTCCACTACCGGAATATCGACGTCTCCACGCTGAAAGAGCTGTGCAAGCGCTGGAAACCGGAAATCGTCGGCGGCTTCAAGAAGCACCAGAAGCACACCGCGATGGCCGACATCATCGAGTCCATCGACGAGCTGAAATATTACCGCGAGCACTTCATCAAGCTGTAAGCTGCGCGCAACGCCCAAAACAGGTTCCCTTCGAACCTGTTTTTTTTCGTCCGCACACGGCAGGGACCGACGAAAAAAAAACCAGGCACGGCGTGCCTGGTTTTTCTGGAGCTCAGTCCCGCAACACGATCAATAGAAGGTGTAGTTGGCGCTGAAGGTGAAGTAACGGCCTTGGTTGCTATGCAAGCCTTCGTTGTAGCCCGCCAGTGGCGACGCTGCAGTGCTCACGCCGGAACGTGGATCGTACGGCGCCTTTTTGTCGAACAGATTCTGAATATTCAGACTGAGCGACAGGTTCTTGAAGCCAGTGTAGGTGTAACCCACGCCCACCGTGGTCCAGCTGTTGACCGCGCAGTCCGGATAGTAGGCCTCGTACAGCGGCACAGTGGCGTCGCGATCCGGCTCGGCATCGGTCGGCTTCGGCGTGCCGTAGTGGCAGAACGGCTGCGCGAACGTATCCTTGCCGTCATAGCGGCGCAGCAGCGACACCGGCCCCACGTAGTTGACGGTGGCGGAAACGGCATGGTCGCCGAGGGTCCACGAGGTCGACAGGGAGCTCTTCCAGCGCGGGATGTCCAGACTGCTGCTCAGCGACCAGTCGGTGATGCCGGCGCTGCTGCCTGACAGGTCGTGCTCGATATCGCCATCCTTGGCAGCGATGGTGTAGCGCGAGGTGTAAGTCGAGCTCAATTTGCTGTTGAACGTGCCCCACGCGCCCAGATTCGCGCGATGGCGCAGTTCAAGGTCGATACCGCGCACTTCGCTCGCACCCTGGTTGATCCATGGCTCGCGGACCATCAGCAACGGACCGGAGTTCGGTACCGGCTTGCCGTTGGCGTCGGTGACCCAGTTGACCGGGTTAGGATCGCGCACGATGTTGCCCGGATTCTGGTCTTCATTCTTCAGCGCGTCAAAAGCCGAACCAAGGATCACTTCACCGGTCTTGCGGATGCGCCACATATCGATCACCACGTCGATATTGCTGGTCGGCGAGATAATCACGCCCAGCGAGTAGCTCTTGGATTTTTCCGGTACCAGATTAGGATTGGCGCCGCCGGTGCCCGCCGCCGACTTGTTGCAATCGACCTCGGTGGCGCCCGGTTTCGGCGTGCTCTCGTCGGTTTCGCAACGGCGTGGATCGTAAATATTGTTGAGGAAGAACTGCGCGCCGCCCGGTGTCACCTGGGTCAGGCCAGGTGCGCGGAAGCCACGCGCATAGGTGCCGCGCAGGGCGACTGATTCGGCCAGCGTCCATTTGCCGCCAACCTTGGGCACGAAGTTGGTCTTGATGCCCGGGTATTTGTCGACACGGCCGGCGAAATCGAATTCCAGGTTCTTCAGCAGCGGCGTGCGCAGCTCGACGAACGCCGACTTGACGTCGCGCTGGCCGTCGATGACGGTGTTGGCCAAGCCGAAGATCTGGCCGGAAGCGACCAGCGGATCAGGATTCAGTTGGATCTTTTCGCGACGCACCTCGGTGCCCAGCGCCAGCGCCAGCGGACCGCCCGGCAAGCTGCCGAACTCGGTGCTGGCCTTGGCATCCCACTGCAGGATGGAAGCCTTGTTGTCGCTGGCGACATCGTGCGACAGCGTCGGATCGGCAGCCAGCGCGGCCAGCGAGGTGCCGCTGTTGAGCTTGCGCAGCGTCGGCAGGTAGAGGCGGCCGTAGGTGATGTCGTCCTTGGTCGACTGGTTCCACAGCAGGCCGGTGCTCCAGTCCCAGTTGGACAAGCGGCCTTCCAGGCCGACCAGGGCACGTACGCCCTTGTTGATGTTCTGGGTGCCGCCGCGCAGGTTTTCAAAGCGGTAGCCAATCGAGGAGCGCGCATTCGGGAATGGATTGTCCGGATGGCCGATCTCCAGGATCGCCTGGAACGGCGCGCCAGTACCGGTCGCCGTGAAGTTGGTCGTTGACGACTGGCCCAGCGTAATCGGCGCGGCGGTGTAGTTGCGCTCGGTGCGGCTGAAGGCCACCTCGGCGAACGCGCGGGTATCGGCGCCGAGCTTGAGGACGCCGCGGCTCATGATATTGCCGTCGTTGCCGGCGCTTTGCGCTTCCAGGAACTGGGTGGCGTCGTAGTTACAGAAGGTGCGGCCGATGAACACGCTGGCCTTCGACAGGCCCATGGCGCGGCTGCCCACCAGTTGCTGCGACGGATCGCAGTCGGTGCGCGTCACCAGCCGGGTGGCGGCGTTCGCTTGCGACACGCCGAAATCGGCCGACCCTGGCGACTTTTCGCGATAGAACGATGCGTGGCTGGACGTCGTGCTGCCGTAGTTGGTGGCGAAGCGGCCGTTGAGCAGCTTGTATTGATCGACTTCGATATCGGTGGCGTCGGCGCGCTTGACGCGGTCGCGCTTGGAGATGTCGGCGGCGATGAACACGTTGTAGCCGTCTTTGTCGATGTCGCCCTTGCCCCAGAACGCGCTGGCGCCGCGCTTGCCAAAGCGGCGGTCGTCGTTGGCGCCGGCGCGAACGCCGAGTTGCAGGCCTTCGTAGTTGCTCTTGGTGATGAAATTGATGACGCCGCCAATCGCGTCGGAGCCGTACACGGCCGAAGCGCCATCCTTGAGTATCTCCACCCGGTCCAGTGCCGACAGTGGAATGCTGTTCAGGTCATACAGCGTCGAATTGCCGTCGTTCGGGTCGGCATATGCCGACGGCGTCATGCGGCGGCCGTTGAGCAGGATCAGGGTCGAGGTCGACGATAGGCCGCGCAGCGAAGCGGTGGAGACGCCACGCGAGAAACCGCCGTCGTTGGTGTCATAGTTGTTGTCGGTACCCATCGATGGCACAGTGCGCATCAGTTCGGCGACCGTGGCGGCGCCGCTCATTTTGATGTCCAGCGCGGTGATGACTTGAACCGGCGATTCACCTTCCTTGCCCACGCGCTTCAGGTTGGAGCCGGTAATGTAGACTGTGTCGATTTCCTTGCCCGCGGCTTGCTGGGCGTGGATGGCAGGCGCGTAGACCAGCGCAAGCGCGATGGCAACGGCACTGCGGTTCAGATTCCTATGATTTTGCAAGTTTTCCCCCGATATTGGTTTTTTTAAAGCAAAAGTAACTCTACGTAAATTTTCACAGGCCCGATTGCCATAAGATGAAACTTTTAGTAGATCCCTAAATCTCTCACGAACCAGCTTATCTGTGAAACAAGATTTCATTCTTTGCTAATCTGAAAAGCAAATTAGGTCGTTAACTGTTGCGGAAAAGTCAAATGAAAGCCGGCAGCCCTCCGGCCTTTCGAATGGCAGGCCGGTGGAGAGTCTTGTCGTTCAGCCAATATCTCGTTTAATTTCCATGGGAAGAGTCGGATGTGATGAAAAAAATGAAATTAGTTCTGGTGATGCTGGCGCTGGCCGGCGCATCCACGGCCGAAGCGATGCGTTTCGGCGTCAAGGATTGGGAAGTCGTCTGCGACAACACGCGCCGCTGCGAGGCGGTCGGCTATCAGACGGACGAGTCCGGCAGCGCGCCGGTGGCGCTGTGGCTGGGGCGCGATGCGGGCGCGGGCGCCGCGCTGGAGGCCAAGCTGAGCGTCGTCACCGCCGACGACAAGGATGCCGGCCCGCTGACCATGGTGGTCGGCAAGCTGACGCTGGCCGGCCTGAAGGCCGACACGGCGCTGACGGCGGAGCAGATCGCGCGCCTGATGCCGCAGCTGCTGGATGCGGAGACGGCCAAGGTGTCGGACGGCAAGGGGCATTGGCTGCTGTCGCTGGCCGGGCTGAATGCGGCCTTGCTGAAGATGGACGACCATCAGGGGCGGGTGGGCACGACCACGGCGCTGGCCAAGCCGGGCACGCGTGCCGCCAGCACGGTGCTGCCGCCGCTGCCGGCGCCGACCGTGCGCGCGCTGGCGATGCCGCCGGCGCAAAAGGGCGACGACCGGCTGCTGGCCGCGATCGCCAAGACCATCCCGGTTGGCGACTGCAGTGTCGATTTCAGGAGCGAGGAGGCCGCGTACAACTCCGGCGCCTACCGCCTGCCCGGCGGCAAAGTGCTGCTGGTGCTGGAATGCGAGCGCGCCGCGTATCAATCGTCGTTTAGCGTGTGGATCGCCGGCGACAAGCCGCCGTACGCCGCCAAGCGCCTGACTTTGCCGGGCCTGGAAGGCAGCGATGTGATGAATGCGTCGTTCGAGAACGGCAAGCTCAATAGCTACGCCAAAGGGCGCGGGGTGTACGATTGCGGCACGGCCTGGGACTGGATGTGGACGGCGCAAGGCTTCCAGCTGGTCGATGTGGCGGAGTCCAATCTGTGCCGTGGCATGCCGGGCGGCTTCATGTTGCGCGAGTGGACGGCCACGGTGGTGAAGTGATTTTCCTCGCGCAGCCGTGCGCCGTGCCTTTCCATTTAATATTATTATTCTGCAAATATTAAATTGTCATCCCCTTTGCAGGAAACTTTATGTCCGACCTTCTCGAACCCGGCCTTGCCGAAAATCCTACCACCCAGAGCCCGCCGCCACAGCCGCCGAAGCGCCGCAAGTGGGGGCGTTATGTGCTGTACGCGCTGGCGGTGCTGGGCGTGCTGATGATCGCGCTGCTGGTTGCGGCGTTCTTCAAGGCCAACAGCGAGCCGCAACTGATAAAGATCGACGAGACCGCCTCCATCGACGAGGCGATGACGCGCACCTACGGCAAATACTCGCCGGAGAAAAAGGGGTGGGTGTATGTGGACGAGACCAACGATCCCTTCGTGGTGCGGGTGATCCAGCAGGCCAAGATCGAGGCGGTGGGCGCCAGCGACGAACTGTATTTCGCTGTCAGCGGCACCTCGCTCAAGGGTGATGGCCGCAACTTCTACGGCGTGTTCCTGATACGCGCGGACAGCAAGCCTGGCGGCGGTCTGGTCGAGATCAGCTCGCCGTACCGCTACGAGAGCGACGTGGCGGTGACGCCGGAGAAGGTGCGTTTTGAAGCCTTGTCCGAGCGCACCTGGGGCTGGGTGCTGAAGGTGCAGAACGGCACGCGGCCGAAGGCGGAGCAGGTCATGGTCAGCAATGTGATGCTGGCGCCGCACGGTGACGAGATCGCCTTGCTGGCGCGCTTCAAGGCTTCGGTGGATGCCGAGCCGGCCGACTGCGCGCAGGCCAACGCCGACCACGAGACGTGGCGCAAGGCGGTGGAAGCGATGGGCGCCCAGGAGCACACCAGCGAACAGGAATTGCACGAAGCGGAAACGATGGATGACACCGAACCGCTGCGTTGCGAGCGCAGCCGCTGGACCTATCGCACCGCCGACGTCATCGGCCCGCTGCCCGGTCCGTTGACGGTCAGCGTCAAAGGCAGCCAGTACGGCGTCGCGATGGAAGCGAAAACCTGGAAGCTGATGTTCGACGGCAAAGCCTTTGCCTACAACGTTCCTGACGAATTGGCGGTCGAGTAAGGCGCCGTCAGCGGCAAGTGCAAGATGAAGGTGGTGCCACCGCCGGCCTGGCTGACGACGCGGATTTTCCCGCCCAGCAGGCCGGTGACGATGTTGTGGCTGATGTTCAGGCCCAGGCCGGAACTGCCAGCGCCCAGCTTGGTCGTGAAGAAGGGATCGTAGATGCGACCAATGTGCTCGGCGGCGATGCCTACGCCGTCGTCGCTGATCCGCAATTCCAGCCAGCCCGGCTCGGCCGGCGCGGCGTCGATCGTGATGGTGCCACGGCTGCGGCCTTCAAAACCATGCACGATGGCGTTGTTGACCAGGTTGATGAGCACCTGGCCGATGGGACCGGGATAGCTGTCCATGTCGATGTCGCCAGGTATGGACTGCTCGACGTTGAAGGCGGTCTTGTTGATCGTCGGTAGCAGCGCCTTGATGTTCTCCGATACCACGGACGCCAGCAGGAAGCGGCGTCGCTGCGAGCTGGTCTGGTCGACCGCCACTTGCTTGAAGCTGGTGACCAGCTCGGCCGAGCGCGCGATATTGCGCACCACCAGTTCCGTGATTTGCGACATGTCGCTGATGTAGGCTTCGGTGGTGCGGCGCGTCAGGCCGCTGCTGTAGTCGCTGGAAAACTGGCGGGTCTTGTCGACCAACACGGTGGCCGCCAGCAGGCCGTTGCCGATCGGCGTATTCAATTCATGAGCGACCCCGGCCACCAATGAACCCAGCGCCGCCAGCTTTTCACTGTTGACCAGTTCATCCTGCGCGATGCGCAGCGTGTCCAGCGCTTGCGCCAGATCCTTGTTGGCTGTCACCAGGTCGGCGGTGCGCTCGGCCACGCGCCGCTCCAGCGTTTCGTTGAGCTGGCGGGTGGCGGTCTGCTCCACCTGCAGCTGCCGGTACAGCTGCTCGTTCTCCGCCACCGAGGCCTTGATGTTGGCCACCATTTCGTTGAGCTTGTTGGTCAGCTGATGCAGCTCGTGCTGGCCGCGGTCGTTCAGCACGAAGACGCGGTCGCCCAGGTTGTCGATATTCAGCTGGCCGACGAACTGGCTCAACTGGCGCAAAGGCTGGCCGAGGTAGCGCCGCACCACAAACAGGAAGATGAACCACAGCGCGCAAGTCTTGATGACCGAGTTCACCAGGATCAGGAAGAAGCCATACTCGACCTGCTTGACGATGATGCGCTGGTTCGAATACACGGTCCACGTGCCGATCACGCGCGACTGGCCGTTCTCGTCGTTGTAGACGATGGGGAAGTCCTGGCTGAACACTTCGGCGAACAGCGCGTCGCTGTCGGGCTCCGGCCGCAGCTGGCCGTCGGCGCCGGCGTGCAGCTTGGCGCCGCCTTCGAGCACGGTGCCGACGGCGCGCACCAGCTTGCCGTGATCGTCGGCCACCTTGATGCCGGCCACCACCGGCAGCTCGCTCATGCCGGACAGGATGCCGCGCAGGATGTCTTCGTTGAAGCGCCACATGGCGTCGGCGATGCCGGGGCCGAAGGTTTGCTGCATGGCGCGGATCTCCAGCACCACGCGCTCCTTGGTGTGCTTGTATTCGGCCGCCAGTTGCACCAGCGTCACCACCACCGTCACCAGGAAGTAGCAGCAGAAGATAATCCGCAGCAGGCGCGCGGCGATCGAGTCGCCGGACAGCAGCGGCGCGGCAGGCGGGGCTTCACCGTTGGGTGATCTCATACCGATCTTGGCTGGCAGTGCTTGCACATGGCCTCCGTGGGCATCTCAGAACCAGACGGCTTCAATTGCCTTGTAGCGGCCGCTGTCGCGGAGGATGGCGTAACCGCGATTGAATTTCTGCAGATATTTGGCGCCGTCCGGCCCCGTCTTGCTGAAGGCGATGAACAGGCCGGGCGTGGCGACCGTGCCCACCAGTTTGAACTTGCCGCCGAACTCGGCCGCCTCCTTGGTGAACAGGGCTTTGGCGATGCGCTCTTCGGCCGCCATGTACTGGATGCGGCCGGCCAGCAGCATCCGGAATCCTTGCACGTTCTTGTCGACGATGCGGCGCACGATCTTGGTGTTCAGATCGAACTCGTCGCCGTACTCGTAGCCGCGCTCAACCCCAACGGTCTTGCCTTCCAGCTGACGCGCGCCCATGCCGCTTTCGCGCGAATCGCTCAGCGCGTACACATTCATGTGGGTGGTGAACAGCGGATGGTCGTGCCACAGGAAGCTGCCGCCTATCATGGCATTGGGCACGGCGTCGAAGCAGCCGACCAGGCGGCCGCGGCGGGTATCGTCCAGGCAGCGGGCGTAGGGCAGCACTTCGAAATTGACGGTGACGCCGACCGCCGCAAAGGCTTCGCGGATGACGTCAACCGCGAAGCCGCGCGCGCTGCGTTCCACCGCAGACGAGTACGGCGCCCAGTCGTCTTCCGCGCCGAGCGTGATGGTTTCCGCCGAACTCAGGCGGCAAGCCAGGAGCAGGCAGCAAAACAGGTATTTCATCCGTCCCTCCCGCATGCACACCGACCCCATGCTGGTCCTCAATTGATAGCATCATTTCACTATAGCAGGGTTGTTTTGCTGACGGGAATGTAGTTTTTGCCCAGGGCAGGAATGTTAAAAAATCGCGACAAATGATGAGGGAGTGGCAACGGTACCACTCCCCGTCGTGGCGGCTCAGCCCAGCATGAAGCCCAGGTCGGCCTGCGGGAAATTGACCAGTTCGTCCTTGAATACTTGATTTTGCAGCATGTCCGCATCGGCGCCGAACCAGCGGCCCAGCGTGGCGCCGTACTGCTGGTTGGAGAACTGCGGTATCCACGCGCCGCGCCCGGTGGCGTCGTCCTTGCCGCCGAGTGTGAAATCGGGGAACTGGCCGTACAGGCCGCCCTTGACCGCCGCGCCCACCACCAGGTGGTGATTGCCCCACGCATGGTCGGTGCCGCCGCTGTTGGGCTGCAAGGTACGGCCGAACTCGGACATCGTGAAACTGGTCACTTGCTGCTGCGCGTGGATTTCCGACAGCGCCAGCTGGAAGGCGGCCAGCGCCTGCGATACCTGGCGCAGCATGTCGAACTGCTGGTAAGCCTGGCCGCCGTGCGTGTCGAAGCCGCCCTGCGAGACGAAGTACACCTGCCGCCCCGGCCCTTGCTGCGAGCGGATGCGTATCAGCTGCGCGACCGTCTTCAGCTGCTGGCCAAGCGAGGTGCCGGGGAACACGGTGGACAGCGGCGTGCCGGAGTTGGCTTGCTTGAGGTCCGTCACCAGGTCCATGCCGTTCAGCAGCGCCTTGTTGGCGGCGCTGGCGATCAGGTTGGGATTCTGCGCCGACAGGATCTGCACCAGCGCCGCGCGCCGCGCATCGGCTTCCTTCTGCGGCCAGAAGTTCATGCCGGCCAGGTCGAGCTGGCCGTTGCCCGGCAACAGATTGCCGTGGGTGCTGGCGCCTTCGACAAACAGGCCGCCGGCGCCGACCGCGATCGCGTCCAGATGGCCGCCGGTGCCGAGCACATCGACCAGCCGTCCGCCCCAGCCGGTGGCGGCGGAAGAGGGCGTGCCGGCCTGGTTCTGGATGGTCTGGTCGGGATGCGAAAACAGTTGCGCCGGTACGCCGGCGCCGGCCAGGTATTGCGCCTTGCTCAGCGGCTGGCGCAGGCTGCCGACGTTGAGGATGGCGGCCACCAGGCCCTGGCCGTACAACGCGTCCAGCTCCGGCATGCCGTAGTGGAAGCCGAATGGCTGCGTCACTGGATTCGACGTGGCCTGCAGGGTGGCGCTGCGCGCGGCCAGCAGCGTGTTGGCTGCGCTCGATAGCGCCAGGCCGTGGCTGCCGCGTATGGCGTTGTATTGCGCGTAGCGGGTGCTGTCGAGCGGCACGATCATATTGTTGCCGTCGTTACCGCCGAACATGTACAGGCAGACCAGTGCCTTGTAGTCGGTGACGGCGGCGCGGGCCGGTGCGGCCACGCCGGCCAGACCGAGTGCGGAGAGTGCGCCCATCAAACCGGTCTGTGCGCTGGCGCCGAGGAAGCGGCGGCGGGTGGTGGAGTGCTTGGTCATGGTCGGTCCTTATTGTGCGACGGCGAATTCGGCGCTGATGGCGGCGAGGTAGAGCGCGGTGATGGCGCGCTGGCGCGGGTCGGAGGAGGCGTTGATGGCGCCGCCTATCGCTTGCCGCGCCGTGGCCGACATGCGGCCCGCGAGCAAGGTGGCGTCGACCAGGTTGATCAGCGCGGTGGCGTCGCCGGCCACGCTGACGAAGGGCGCGATGTCGACGTTGACCATGCCCTTGTACTCGCCGGAGATGAACTTGTACAGGAAGTTGGCGCGCGCCACGGCCAGGCTGGGCGCGTACAGCTGGAACTCGGGGCCGTAGTATTGCGGCGAGCCGGGCAGGCGCGTCATCGGTGAGTAGAAGTTGAACACGCTCGGCGCGGCGGTGATCTTCTGGCCCAGCAGGAAGTAATCCCAGAACAGGTTGCGCGGATCGGCGATGCTCGCGCCCAGGGTGCGGAACAGGCCGAGCGATTGCAGCATCGGGTCTTTCAGGTGGCCTTGCGTGGCGGCCGGCTTGTCCTGGCGTGCTTCGGGATCGGTGAGCACGGCGGTCAGCGTCGCTTGCAGGTCGCCGCGTCCGGCCGTGCCGTAGGCGAACACGTCGGCCACGCGGGTGATGTAGGCGGGGCTTGGGTTGCTGGTGACGAAGGCGCGTATCAAACGCGTGGCGATGAAGGGCGGCAGGTTGGGGTGCTGGAACAGGTTCTGCATCACGCCGTCCAGATCCTGCACGGTGGTCTGGCCTGCGGGCAGCACCGCGCCCAGCAGCAGTGTCTTGCTGCCCTTGTCGTGGAATTTGTCGCGTGGTTGCAGCGGGCCGGTGAAGTTTTCCCAGTTGATGCCGGTGGCGCTGCTGCCCGGGTAGGTCCAGCCGCTTAGCGCGCGCGCGAAGTCGCTGATGCGGGCCTGGTCGTAGGTGGGGATGGGATCGCCGTTGCGGTCGGTCTGCGCGCTGCCGTCCTGGTTCAGCAGGATCGGGCCCAGCGTGAATAGCTGCATCACTTCGCGGGCGTAGTTTTCGTTCGGCGATGGCGTGATGCTGTTGCCGAGGTCGAGGTATTTGCCCATCGCCGGATTGAGCGTCATCTCGCGCAGCAGCGTGTTGAAGTTGCCGAAGGCGTTGTTGGAGATCGTGGTCAGCCAAGGCTGGATTTCGTTGGCGTAGGGGTTCTTGTCGGCCGAAATGACGAACAACTGCGACAGGGCGAAGATCATGCGCTGGCGCAGTTGATCCGGGCCGGTGGCCATGTTCTTGTACCAGGTGTTTTGCAGCAGGGTCATGTCCGTCGTGACCGGGATGGCGCTGGCCGGCATGGCGAATTGCTGCTTGAGCCAGACGGCCGAACCGTTGGCCTTGATCGCGGCCACGTCGGCCGGCGTGGCGCCGAAGGTCGCTTGCTCCAGCAGGCGCACGGCGCTGATTTTGGCTGCGTCCGGCGCGGGCTGCTGGCCGATCGGTGGCGGGACCGGCGAGGGCGTTGGCGTCGGCGTGGGGGCTGGCGACGGAGTCGGAGTCGGCGTTGGGCTCGGGCTCGGCTCGGGCGACGGCGTTGGAGTGGGCGTTGGTGTCGGCGTGGCCGCCTTCTTCAGCGTCAGCGTGGTGCTGGCGGACAGGTTGGCGCCGACCTTGGCGTCCTTGGTGGTGGTGCCGGTGATCGTGATGACCACGTTGGACGGCAGCACCGTCGGCGCGATGTACTCGCCATTCTGCGAATTGAGTCTGCCGTAGGTGGCGTTGCCGCCGGGGATGCCGTTGACGGCGAAATTCATGTAGACGCCCTGGCCGTCGACTTTGCCGAGGAACCAGACTTTGCTGCCCAGCGCGACCGGGCCTCTGGCGGTGCTTTCGACGGTGGCGGTGGCGGCCCACACCGAGCCGCTCAGGCTCAGCAGGCAGGCAACGGGCCAGATACGTGTTGGTAAAAATGACATCGACTTCTCCCATTGTTTTTTTAAGCGACGGAAGTCACCTGGCAACATCTATGCCATGCGCTAAGTGCTTGATTTGCGTGGGGAGGCGACGAAATTTGTCGATGCCGGACAAAAATTGTCAGGCCGCACGCTGACAATTTTTGTCAGCGCGCCTTGTGTTGGGCGAACAGCCAGTCGCGCCAGACCGGGGAGAGCAGCATGTCGGGCGGCACCATGTGCTCCATGCCCTGATACTCGATGAAACGCGCCTTGGCGCCGCCCGGCTGGCGCTGCAAGGCGGCGAACATTGCGCGGTCGGCTTCGATGGAGTTCTCGGTATCGGCATTGCCGTGGACCAGCAGCAGCGGCAAGTCCTTCAGCTGTGCGGCGGCGGCGCGTTCCGGCGCGATGCCGGAGAAGGCCGCGGCGGCGGCGAACATGCTGGTGTTCTTCAGCACCGCCTGGGTGGCGGCGGATGCGCCCATCGAGAAGCCGGTCACGTAGATGCGGTCGGTGTCGATGGCGAACTGTGGTTTCAATTGCTCCACCAGCGCGAGCAGGGTGGGCAGGTTGGGGCCGGGCTGGGCGGCCGGCAGGCTATCCACGGCGGATGGCTTGTAGTTGGCGCTGCGCTCGGCAAATTGCGGCGCCAGCACGTAGGCGGGGAAGCGCTTGCGGATCGCCGGTGCGGACCAGGACATGGCCAATGCGCCCAGTTGGCGGATGTTGTCGTTGCCTATCGCGCCGGAACCGTGCAGCACGATGACCAGCGGATAGCGCTTGCCGTCCTGCACAGTGGCGGGCGGCATCAGCCGATAGCCCAGCTTGCCGGTTGGGCCGGCGTAGCTGCCGTTGAGGAAAACGTCGTGGTCCAGGGAGTGCAGCAGGGCCGCATCGGAGGCCTGGCTGGCGGGCGTGGTGCGGTCGCGGACCAGCTCCGGCTGCGCGGCGGACGCGCAGGTCGCCGCCAGCAGCGCCGTCGCCAGCGCGAGGACTACACCACGCAAGGTCATCGGCTTATTCGGCCGCGTCCGCGCCGTGGCACTTCTTGTACTTCTTGCCGCTGCCGCAAGGGCAGTCGTCGTTGCGGCCGACTTTAGGCTCTTCGCGCACCAGGGTGGTGACGGCCGGCTTGCGGCGCGGTACCCAGAACTTGTAGATGGTCGGCAGGTTGGCTTCCAGTTCCTGCGCCAGCTTGTGCGCCTTGATAGGATCTTCCACCAGCGGCAGTTCTTCTTCCTCGATCTCGTCGGCGCCGAGCAGGTAGATAGGCTTCATCAGTTCCTGCACGTCCGATTCCCAGATCTCGTCCCACGAACCCGGACGCAGCTCCATGCCTTCCCAGAAGCCCCAGCACCAGGCTTCGGCGTCGATCAGGGTCTGGCCTTCGTGCTCGTGCTCGACGAACAGCGGCTCGAATTCCTTCGGCGCCACTTCGAACGTCACCAGCACTTCGTTCATGAAGCGCATGATCAGGTTGAGGATGCGTTCCTCTTCCTTCTCGTTCTTGAATTTCGGGATGTCGGTGTCTTCCTGGCCCCATACGCGCTTCAGCCATTCGGCGGGCATGATGGGTTCCGGGCCGATAGCGATGGCGGTCAGATAGCCGTGCAGCATATCCATCGTCATTGCATCTTCAGGGCTGCGGTCGGACAACAGGAAGTTGTCCAATTCGTCGAATTCTTTTTCGCTCAGTGGCTGGTCGAGTTGCATGGCTTGCTCTTTTTATTGGATTGAAGCCGACAGTATACACGCCGCGCCCCGTACAATGCGGGGATGAACCAAGATCATTTCGACGACGAAGAAGAAGACGCCCGCGCTGCGGCCCTGGCCGCCAGCATGGCCGAGCCGCTGGCGGGGGCGGGCGACAGTCCGCAGGAACAGGCGCCGCATCCGTATTCGGCGCTCAATCCCGAGTGCGTGCTCGACGCGCTCGACAGCATAGGCTTGCGTGGCGACGGTCGCCTGCTGGCGCTGAACAGCTATGAAAACCGCGTTTATCAGGTCGGCATCGAGGACGAGCAGCCGCTGGTGGTGAAGTTCTACCGCCCCGGCCGCTGGAGCGACGCCGCCATCCTCGAAGAGCACGCTTTCACCGAGGAGCTGGCCGCGCGCGAGATTCCGGTGGTGCCGGCGCTGCCGCTGGGGCCGGACCGGGCCACGCTGCATCATTTCAACGGCTTCCGCTTTGCCGTGTTCACCCGCCACGGCGGCCGCGCGCCCGAGCTCAGCGACCCGTCGGTGCTAGAGTGGACCGGGCGCTTCATCGCCCGCATTCACGCGGTGGGCGCGATCAAGCCCTACCAGGAACGCCCGGCGATCGATATCGCCACCTTCGGCACCGAGCCTTGCGAGTATTTGCAGGCCAACCAGTTCATCCCGGCCGATTTGCGGGAGGCCTATGCCAGCGTCTCGGCGCAGGCGCTGGACGGCGTGCGCCGCAGCTACGACCGCGCCGGCGAGCTGCCGCAGCTGCGCCTGCACGGCGACTGCCACGGCGGCAATGTGCTGTGGACCGATGCCGGCCCGCATTTCGTCGACTTCGACGACAGCCGCATGGGGCCGGCGATCCAGGATTTGTGGATGATGTTGTCCGGCGACCGTGCCGACCAGGTGCGCCAGATGTGCGACATCCTGGCCGGCTACGAGGACTTCTGCGAGTTCGACCCGCGCCAGTTGCACTTGGTCGAAGCGCTGCGCACGCTGCGGCTGATCCATTACTCGGCCTGGCTGGCGCGACGCTGGGACGATCCGGCCTTCCCGGTGGCTTTCCCCTGGTTTAACACTCAGCGCTATTGGCAAGACCGCATCCTGGAGTTGAAGGAGCAAATCTCGCTGATGGACGAGCCGCCGCTGCCGATCTAGCGAATTGGCGGGTTTTTCCCGCTCTGCTTGCGGTTCGGTTTGCCTGCCTCCTGCTTGATAATGAGAACTCAGAAGTCTCGGCTGGTGCCGGGACATATCGTCTAGCGAGAACCTCATGCAAGCACAATTGACCAAACAAGACAGCACACAAGACAGCGTCACTCTGCTCCCCATGATGTCGCTGCATGGCACGGACGAACCGACCACCGCCACCCCGACCCCGCGCGCCGCGATGGAAATGAAGGCCATCCAGGAAGCCATCGCCCGGGTCGAAGCCGAAGCCAAGGCCGCCTGCGCCGCCGAGAGCCGCGCCCACGCCGAAGCCCGCGCCCGCGCACTGGCTGAAGACCGCGCCGCCATGGATGCCGCCGCCGCCGCCGTCGCGCTGCAAAATGCGCAAGCGTCGGAAGATGCGATCAGCGCCAACCGCGAGCGCCTCGAATCGCTGCGCGCCGCAGCCCAGGCCAGCGTCGCCCGCCTGGACGCCGTCAAACAGGAAACCGCCGAACTGCGCGCCCGCGTCGAAGCCGACACGCAAATCCGCGTGGCCGCCGAACAGCGCGCCAAGGTCGAGAGCGAAAGCCGCAAGCGCGCGCATGAACAGATCGCCGCCGAATCCGAGCTGGCCGAGCAGGCCGCCCGCGCCGCCGAGGAACTGGCGGCCCAAACCGAACAAGCCCGTCTGCAAGCGGTGGAGCGCGTGGCCGCCGTGCAGGCCGCCAAGGAAGAAGTGGTCGGCATCGCTTCCGCCGATGCGCGCGTGGCGACGCTGGCGCGTGAACGCGAGCGCCACGCCTACGCCGCCCGCCAGACCGCGCAGATGCTGGCGCAAGCCGAAGCCGAAGCGCTGGACCTGACCGTGCAGCGCGAACGCGCCGACCAGATCGCGCTGGAATCGGCCTTCAACCGCGCCGCCGCCGAAGTGCGCGCGCTGGAAGAGGCCCGCGCCCTGGCCCATCTGGAGCAGGAGCGTGAACAGATCGCGCTGGCCAAGGCCGAATCCGAACGCAGCGCCGCGCAATCGCTGCATCTGCGCTTGCAAACCGAAAAAGAAATCCGCGACGCCGCGATCCATCGCGAGCGTCTGGAAATGGTGGCCGCCGCCAGCGCCCAGGCCCGCCGCGACGCGGACGCCAGCATCCTGGCCGCCACCGAAGCGCGTATCGAAGTGGACAGTCAACTGCGCGCCGTCGCACTGGCCCGCGTGCAGGCCGAGCAGGAAGCCGAGCTGCATACCCACGCCAAGGTCGAAGCCGAGGCGCAGGCGCTGGAGCAGGCCAAGCTGCGCCAGGCCGCCGACCAGGCCGCCGCCGAAGCTGCCCGCGCCGATCTGCTGGAACAACAGCGCGCCGCCGAGCAGGCCGAGGAACGCGCCGCGTTGTCGCGCGCAGCCGCCGAGCTGGGGGCGAGCCAGAACGCCGCCGAGCAAAAGGAAATCGCCACGCTGGCGCTGCATGTCGAAGCGCAGAACGCCGCCAGCGCATTGGCGCAGCAGAAAGCCGAGCAGGCCGAGGTGCTGTTGCAGGCCGAGCAGGCGCGTGCCGCCGCCGAGCAGCAAGCCATCGCCGCGCTGAAGGAAAAACTGGAAGCCGAGCAGGACGCCAGCGACGCCGCCCAGCACCGCATCGCCGCCGAACGCGCGCAGACCGAAGCTTATCGTCAGCAGCAGGAAGCCGAGCAGCGCCTGGCCGCCGCCGCCGGCAAGGAAGCCGAAGCCGCACGCATGATGGCGGAGCAGGTCTCGCGGGAAGCCGAGCAGAAAGCCATCGCAGCGCAGGCACTGGCGGCGCAGGCCCGTCTGGCCGTCGAGCTGGGCGTGGTGCACGCGGAGCGTGCGCGCGTCGAGCAGGAGAAGGCTGCGGCTGCGGAAGCGCTGCTGCTGGCGGAACGTGAATTCGTCGAAACCGAACGCCAGTCGCTGGCGCTGATCGACCAGAAGCTGACGCAGCAGCGTTTGACCACGGCCTCGGAAATCCGTGCATCGAAAGCGATCGCCGGCCGTCTGGAAGCGGAGCGGAATGTGGCCACCTGCGCACGTCAGCGCGCCGACGCCGAGCAGGCCGAAGCCGACACCATGCACCAGCGCGAGCTGGCCGAGCAGGCCGCGACGCAGGCCTTGGCCGACAAGGCCGCCGCGCAAGTGGCTCTGTTGGAAACCGCTCAGGCGCACGCCGCGATGCAGCGCAAAGTGGCCGACACCACGGCCGCGATGACCGCCGCCAAGCAGAAGTTGCTGGAACTGGAAACCCGCCGTCACGCCGCCGCGCAAAAAGCGCTGGCAGCGGTGCAGGCCAAGGTGGCCGCTGCGGCTGGTGAATGCAAGCAGGCGGAAGAGGGCGCAGTCGTCGCCACGCTGGACGCCGCCCGCGCCCGCAAGGAAGCCGCCCGTCTGGCCCCGCCGGCCGAAGCCGGCCAAGCCGTCTGGCGCGCCCGCTAACTATGGTCGTTCCCGCGCAGGCGGGAATCCATAGAACGTATCCGAGGCAAGCTAAGTATGGATTCCCGCTTTCGCGGGAATGACGGCGGCGCTTAGTAGCTGTAGCCCACGCCGACCAGCAACAGGTCGGCGTCGCGGTGGTAGTCGGTAACGACGCGGTTCAGCGACAGCGTGCCCACCAGCCGTTTGCTGAAGTGGTAGCGTCCCGCCGCCGACACCAGCCCCGCCTTGTGCGACCGCGTGCCCGGCACGTCATGCACTTCGAACGCCAGGTAGGGGCCTATGCCCATCCCCAGTTCCACCTCCCGGTTCAATGAACGGATCAGCCATAACTGCGTCGCCACGCCAGTGCGGTGCGTGCCGGCCGAGGTGCCTTCGCTGAGCGCGCTGACGGTCCAGTCCACATACCGCCCCACCGCCCGCCGGTACTCGACGCTGCTGGCCCGCGACCGTTCCGACTCCAGGCTGTTGACGATGCTTTGCCCCGCCAATACGGTCAGCGTGTCGTCGGTGCCGGCGCCGCCGTCCAGGTGCAGCTTGTCGCCGCGCACGCTGTCGAAGCGGTAGCCGCCACCGACCAGCAGCGAAGTGGTCGGATCCTTGGCGCCGCTCGGCACCACCCGGTTCAGTTGCACCTGCGCGTACCAGCGGCTGTCATCGTGCCAGGTGGCTTGCAGGCTGTAGATCGGCGCCCAGCCGTGGTCGTTGATGTAGGCCTCGCCGCCGCCGCGCGGCCGCGACGTGTCGAAGAAATAGTACTGTCCCGCGCCCACGCCCCACGACCAGCCTTGCTCGTTGATGTGCGAACGCAGCCACACCTGGCCGGAGACGCCGTCCCGGTGGTGGTTGCGCGGATGGCCTTCGTTCAGGTAGCCCAGGCTCAGCGCCAGGTAGTCGCCGACCGGCTGGGCGTAGTTGACGCCGACCGCGAACGAGTTCTGGTTCTTGCCGCTGACGCGCAGTGCGCCGCCTTGCATCGACAGGTCTTGCGCGTGCGCGGCGGCGGACATCAGCAGCGCGGCAAGCAGCAGGCGGGGGAGGGGGAGAGACATGGACGTTTCCGGTTTCGGCAGGCAATGCTGCTTAACTTACCGGAAACGCCGCAAACGCAGCGCCATGTTGACGCCGCGGCAAGGATCAAGGCTGGATCTGAACCTTGGTGATGTAGTACTCGGTCTCGCCGAAGCACTGGCTAGGCACGCCCTTGTGCTGGGCGTAGCTGAGGACCACGCGCTTGCCGGTGGCCGACATCAGCTGCTGGGCGACGGCGTCGTCGCGCACGCTGAATTCAAACTTTTCAGGGATGGCGCCCGGCATCGAGGTCAGCAGGATCTCGCCTTCCCAGGTCTTGCAGACCCAGCCCCGGCTGGAGAACTTCTGCAGGTAGCCGGCCCGCTCGCCGTCCGAGTAGGAGACGTGCAGCATGACCCAGGTGTAGGCGGCAAAGATCAGCAGGACAGCTATTACCAGGCCGATGAGGTAGAGGATTACGCGTTTGGATGTGGTCATGGATCGCTTGAGTTGAGTGCAATGTTTTTAATCTTATCACGCGGCCAGCCGGCGTTTGTGGCGTATCGATGACCACAGCGACACCGCGATGAAGGCCACGCCCGACAAACCCGTGAACCATTCCGGAATGTGGTACTTGACGCTGGCCAGCATAATCAAGGCCAGGATGCCGATCGCGTAGTGGGCGCCGTGCTCCAGGTAGACGTATTCGTCCAGCGTGCCCTTGTGCACCAGGAACACCGTCAGCGAGCGCACGAACATGGCGCCGATGGCCAGGCCCAGCATGATGATGACGACATCGCTGGTGATGGCGAAGGCGCCGATCACGCCGTCAAAGCTGAACGAGGCGTCCAGCACTTCCAGGTACAGGAAGCCGCCGAAGCTGCCGCGCGCCACCGTCGCCACCACCGCGCCGACGCCGGCTTCGGTGATGTCATCGTCGTCTTCCGGCGGGTCTTCTTCCAGCAGCGTGCTGATCCAGCCGACCGCCAGGTAGACCACCACGCCGATCACGCCGGCCGCCAAGACCGTGTACTTTTCCTCCACCGGCACCAGGCCGACGCAGCCGAACACGGCGGCCAGCGCCAGCAGCACGCCCAGCATCTCGGTGCCGTGCTGGCCGAGTTTCTTTTCCAGCCAGCCCAGCCAGTGCAGTTCCTTGTCGCCGTCGAACAGGAAGTTGAGGAAGACCAGCAGCAGGAAGGCGCCGCCGAAAGCGGCCACCTGGGCGTGGGCGCCGGTCAGGTGGCGCGCGTATTCGGCCGGATTTGCGGTGGCCATCTGCCATACGTCCATCAGGCCGAGGCCGGTGGCCAGCGAGACGATCAGCAGCGGGAACAGCAGCCGCATGCCGAACACGGCCACCACGATGCCGACCGTCAGGAACAGCTTTTGCCAGAACGCGTCCCAATGCCGCAGCACCGAGGCGTTGACCACCGCGTTGTCGAAGGACAGCGACACTTCCATCACGCCCAGCACGCCGGCTATCCACACCGCTTGCAGCAGGCCGGCGGCACCGCCATGGTTGTAACCCCACCAGGCGGCCAGCGCCATCAGGACCAAGGTGACGGCAAAAGAGACTCTGAAGTGTTGCATCGTTGTTTTTATGGAAAGGTGAACAATGGGGGAATTTTATATTACTTGCTTCCGCCGCTGTGGGGCCATCTGCGATAATTGCGCCACAAAAATGCAAAGGAACCACCGATGGACATCGCTTATCTCGTCACCCCGCTGATTACCTGGATCACGGTCGGGCCGATCAAGTTTCTGATCAATAGCGCCAAGGCGCGCAAATGGGCTTTCAACCTGGTCGGCAACGGCGGCTTCCCCAGCAACCACAGCGCCGTGGTGTCCAGCATGGCGACGCTGATCGCGCTGCGCGAGGGCATAGGCCATCCGGCCTTCGGCGTGGCGGTGACGCTGTGCTTCATCGTGATTATCGACGCCAACAGCCTGCGCCAGCACGTCGGCAAGCAGGCGGCGGCGATCAACCGCCTGGCCAAGGATGACGGCGGCCACAAATGGCTGCGCGAGCGCATGGGCCATACGCTGGTGGAAATCGCCGGCGGCCTGTGCACCGGTATCGCCATCGCCCACGTCATCCACGCCGTGTTTGGCCGCGGCTGATCCGGCGTTTGCCGGCGCGCCGTCCTGGCGCGCCCGGTTTTCCTGTTCTTTTAGCCACTCCCGGCTATTCTGACTTTTCACCGTTTATCCCAGCATTTGGCAATTCAGCCACGTTTTTTGTCGTCCAGTCGCACGTTGATTGACCGTTTCCGGACACTCGGAGATACTCTGCGCCCTGTAGTCTGGCTAACAATTTCATAAGCATTCGAGCACCCACGTGCCAATTTCCCGGAGAACTGTATGTTGCGCAAAACCCTTCTAGCTCTCGCCGTCGCTTCAGCCCTGGTTGCCTGCGGCAAGTCCTCCAAGGAGCCTGAAAAGGCGGGCGCCAGCGCCTCGGCCACCGCCGCCGCATCCAAGGATGGCAAGGATGGCAAAAAAGCCACCCCGGCCGTGCTGTCGCTCGCGCCCGAGGACCTGCTGACCATCGAGTCGAACGCGCTGGCTTCCGGTCCGGTCATCACCGGTTCGGTCCAGCCCGAGCGCAAGGCCGACCTGCGCGCCGAAGTCAGCGCCGTGGTGTTGCAAGTCATGAAAGAGAACGGCGAGGCCGTGAAGAAGGGCGACATCCTGGTGCGCCTGGATGAAACCTCGATCCGCGACGCCCTGAACTCGGCCGACGAAGCCACCCGCGCCGCCCAGCAGTCGCTGGAGCAGGCCACCCGCATGTTCGAGCGCCAGAAGACGCTGCGCTCGTCCGGCATGGTGTCGACCCAGGCGCTGGAAGATTCCGAGATCCGCCGCAACAACGCCCAGAGCGAGCTGGCCAGCGCCAAGTCGCGCTCGGTCGCGGCCCACCAGCAGCTGACCCGCACGCTGGTGCGCGCGCCGTTCGATGGCATCGTCAGCGAGCGCAAGGTGTCCAACGGCGACACCGCCGCCATCGGCAAGGAATTGATCAAGGTGATCGACCCGGTCAGCATGCGCTTCGAAGGCCTGGTTTCGGCCGACAAGATCGGCGTGGTCAAGGTTGGCCAGCCGGTGAGCTTCCGCATCAACGGTTATCAGAACCGCGATTTCAGCGGCCGCGTGAAACGCGTCGATCCATCGGCCAATCCGGTCACGCGCCAGGTCGAGGTGCTGGTCGAGTTCGCAGGCAAGGACATGCCGGGCGTGGCCGGCCTGTACGCCGAAGGCCGCGTCGAGTCCGACATCTCGAACTCGCTGATGATCCCCGATTCGGCGCTGGTCGTCAGCGGCGATCAGAGCTACACCTGGCGCGTCAACGGCAAGGCGCTGAACAAGGTGGCGCTCAACATCGGCGTGCGCGATCCGCGCACCGGCCAGTGGGAAGTGCGCAGCGGCCTGGCCGCCGGCGACCGCGTGCTGCGCGTGCCGAACTCCGGCTACAAAGAGGGCCAGGGCGTCGAACTGGCGGCATCGAAAGTGGCGGCGGCCGGCAACGGCGCAGCCCAGGCCTCGGCCGCGCCGGCGCCGAGCACCGCACCGAAAGGGAACTAATCCATGTTCTTATCCGATTTCAGTATCAAACGGCCGATCGCGACCATCGTCCTGATCGTCGCCATGATGTGCCTGGGCTTGCTGGCGCTGAAGAAGCTGCGCGTCAACCAGAACCCGGACGTCGAGGTGCCGTTCATCATCGTCAGCGTGCCGTATCCGGGCGCTTCGCCCGACACGGTCGAGCGCGAGATCGTCAACCGCCTGGAAAAGCCGTTGCTGGCCATTTCCGGCGCGACCAAGCTGGAGAGCACCGCCAACGAAGGTACGGCGCAGATCTTCATCGAGTTCAGCTTCAAGAAGAACCTGATCGAAGCGTCCGACGAGATCCGCAACGCGATCGCCTCGGTGCGCTACAAGCTGCCGACCGAGATGCGCGAACCTATTCTGCAGCGCATCGATCCGGCGTCCGATCCGGTGATGCAGATCTCGCTGTCGTCGACCAGCCAGAGCCACGCCGAAATTTCGCGCCTGGCCGAGGATACCTTGTCGGACCGCTTCCGCGCGGTCGATGGCGTCTCGCAGGTGCAGGTCAACGGTTCGCTCAAGCGCGAACTGTCGGTGCTGCTGCACGCGGAAAAGCTGCGTGAATATAACGTCTCGGTCAGCGAGGTGGTCAACGCGCTGCACAACCAGAACACCAATGCGCCGGTGGGCAAGGTGCGCGGCGTGCTGGACGAGAAGAGCATCCGCTTGGTGGGCCGCATCATCACCCCGCGCGAATTCGAAGGCGTGGTGGTCAAGCGCCGCGGCGACGAGGTGGTGCGCCTGGCGCAGCTGGCGACGATCGAGGACGGCTTCGCCGAAATCAACGGCCTGAGCATCCGCAGCGGCAAGCCCAACGTCGGCATCGCCATCTCCCGTTCGCGCGACGCCAGCACGGTGTCGGTGGCGGCCAAGCTGCGCGAGGAAATCAAGGCGGTCAACGCCACGCTGCCGCAAGGCACCAAGCTGGAAATCACCCGCGACGGCGGCGACGATTCGCAGCGCAGCCTGAACAACGTGATCGAATCGCTGGTGCTGGGCGCGGTGCTGACCATCTTCGTGGTGTACGCCTTCCTGAACTCGTGGCGCTCGACGCTGATTACCGCGCTGAGCCTGCCGACCTCGGTGGTGGCGGCCTTCATCGCCGTGTGGCTGTGCGGCTTCACGCTGAACTTCATGACGCTGCTGGGCCTGTCGCTGGCGATCGGCGTGCTGATCGACGATGCCATCGTGGTGCGGGAAAACATCGTGCGCCACATGCAGATGGGCTCGGACCGCCGCACGGCGGCGCTCAATGGTACTGCCGAGATCGGCCTGGCCGTGGCCGCGACCACCTTCTCGATCATCGCCGTGTTCATTCCGGTGGCCTTCATGCCCGGCATTTCCGGTGAATGGTTCCGTCCGTTCGCGCTGACGGTGACGTGCTCGGTGCTGGTCAGCCTGGGCATCTCGTTCACGCTCGATCCCATGCTGTCGGCCTACTGGGGCGACCCGGTCGACCACCACACCGCGCCGAAAAAAGGCCTGGGCAAGATGCTGCAGAAGTTCAACGACTGGTTCGACCACCAGTCCGACCGCTACGGCCATGTGATCGCCTGGGCGCTGCATCACCGCCGCTGGATGGCCGTGATCGCCTTCAGCACCTTCGTCGGCGCCATCGTGCTGCATGCGACGTTGGGCGGTTCGAGCTTCCTGCCGGCGGCCGACCGCAGCACCATCGCCATCGACGTGCGCATGCCGCCGTCGGGCAGCGTGGAGATTGCGCGCCGCAAGATGGAAACCATCGCGGCCATCGCCCGTACGATTCCCGAGACCAAGGACACCAACTCCAACATCAGCGCCGGCGGCGGCCGCATCTACCTGGATATCGGCAAGCGCCAGAACCGCAAGCGCACCGCCTTCCAGATCGGCGCCGAGCTGCGCGAGAAGATGAGCCATATCGCCGGCGCCGAGATTTCGGTGATCGACGACCTGGGCAACTCCGGCAAGCCGGTGCAGATCGAATTCACCGGCCCGGATTCGCGCCGCCTGATGGAGATCACCAACGCCTATATGGACAAGCTGCGCCAGGTTCCGGGCGCGGTGGACGTGGGCCTGTCGCAGCAGGATCCGAAGAACGAGTTGCAGATCGAACTCAATCGCGGCCTGGCCAACTCGATGGGCATCTCCGTCAACGATGCGGCGCAATCGCTGCGCGTGGCGTTCGCCGGCGTCGAAGTGGGCGACTGGGTCGACCCGACCGGCGAATCGCGCGATGTCGCGGTGCGCCTGGCGCCGGAAGACCGCGTCAACTCGGAAAACATCGAGCGCCTGCCGATCTCGGTCACGGGCACCAACCAGATGGTGCCGCTGGACCAGATCGCCACGATCACGATGGGCAAGGGCCCGTCCACCATCGAGCACAAGAACGGCAAGCGTACCGTGACCGTGTCGGCCAACGTGCAGGGCCGTTCGCCGGGTGAAGTGACGGCCGACGCCATGAAGCTGGCCAACGCGATCGACTTCCCGCCGGGCTATGGCCTGGACCTGGGCGGCGACGGCAAGAACCAGAGCGAGCTGTTCACTGAAATGGCGATCGCGCTGGTCATGGGGATTGGCCTGATGTACCTGATCCTGGTGATACAGTTCGGTTCGTTCACTGCGCCGGTGGCGGTGATGCTGTCGCTGCCGCTGTCGCTGATCGGCGTGGTGGTGGCGCTGCTGATCACCGGCGGCACGCTGAACCTGATGAGCTTTATCGGCGTCATCATGCTGATGGGCCTGGTCGCGAAGAACGCCATCCTGCTGCTGGATGCGGCGCGCAAGCGCGAGGAAGAGGGCTACGGCCGCGAAGACGCGCTGATGTATGCGGGCCGCATGCGTCTGCGTCCGATCCTGATGACCACGTTTGCGCTGATCGCCGGCATGTTCCCGGTCGCGCTGGGCCTGGGCGAGGGCGGCGAGTTCTACCGTCCGCTGGCGATCGCCATCATCGGCGGCACCATCACCTCGACCATCCTGACGCTGCTGGTGGTGCCGACCTTCTACGACAGCATCGAGATCGCCAAGGACCGCGCGATCGCCAAGTTCCATCGCCGTTCTGTGCGCTGGACGGCGGCGCCGGCCCTGATCATGACCCTGGTCGAGGGCGTGCTGACGCTGATCTTCGTGCGTTTCGTGTTCCGCATGGTGATGTGGGTGGTCTACAAAGTGACCGGCAAGGGCGGTCGCACCATCCCGTCCGGCGCGCTGGATACGCACTAAGTCGTTGTTTTTACGATACTAAAAAAGGGCCTACGGGCCCTTTTTTTACTTCTGGTAAGCAGAGCAACTGCTCGGTTTCAAGGTTTAAATTAGAGCTTCCACTCTAACGACTTGCCTTTTGAATAGTTTTATAAATGTAGTATGCTGCTGGCCTCCTGCACCGGTTTTGGCGCAAGAATCCAGAAAAACCTGGCGTAGAACGCCTACTTATAAAGCGAGACCACAGATGCAACACAAATACCTCCCCCTGATCATTGCCGCCGCGCTCGGCGCCATGTCCGTGAGCGCCCAGGCATCCGGTTATCGTTTCGGCTCGCAGAGCGTGGCCGGCCAAGGCACGGCTGAGTCCAATGGCGCCGAAGCCAACGACGCCACCACCATCTTCTCCAACCCGGCCGGCATGTCCCGCCTGGATGGCCTGCAAATCACCGCCGGCGCCACCGTGGTTGTCCCGCACTCGAGCTTCAACGACAGCGGCTCGACCCGCTTCACCACCACCCCGACCGGCGGTACCGCGGCCAAAGATTACGTCCCGAGCTCGGTGACGGCGCCATCGTTCTACGCCAGCAAAAAACTGAACGACCAGTGGGCCGTCGGCCTGGGCATGTTCGTGCCATACGGTACCAAGATCCAATACGGCGACACCTGGACCGGCCGCTACGCGCTGTCCGACGTCAAGCTGGAATCGGTCACGCTGAATCCATCGGCGTCGTTCAAGCTGAATGAACAGCACGCCTTCGGCTTCGGTATCGACGCCGAATTCATGAAAGCCAACCTGGGCCAGGCCGTGGACGTGCCGGGTTCGGTCGCCGCGCTGGCGGGTACGCCGAATGCCCTGGCGCTGCAAAAGCAGATCGCTGCGCTGGGCGGCAATCCCAAGCTGCTGGGCGCGACGCGCGATGCCCATGGCTCGAACGATGGCAAGGACTGGGGCTGGGGCTTCAACCTGGGCTATATGTTCACGCTGGACAAGGACACCCGCTTCGGCGTGTCGTACCGCTCGCCTATCGTGCACAAGCTGCGCGGCAGCACCGTGTGGGACTTCTCGAAAGTGACCGACGACCCTATCGTCAACGGCGTGCTGCAAGCCGCATCGCACAAGGTCAACTCGGCCGCGCTGGTTGAACTGCGCACCCCTGAGACCCTGTCGGTCAACGCCTTCCACCAGTTCGACTCGAAATGGGCCGGCATGGCGGACGTGACCTTCGTGCGCCACAACCGTCTGGGCGATCTGGACATCCAGTTCCCAGGCACCGCCGAAGGCGCGGAAGTGATCCGTCAGCAGTGGAAAAACACCGTGCGCGTTTCGCTGGGCGGCAACTATGCCTACAACGAAAACCTGACCCTGCGCGCCGGCCTGGCCTACGACCAGTCGCCAGTGCAGAGCGCCGAGCTGACCCATCCGGCGCTGCCGGACAGCGACCGCATGCAGTATTCCTTCGGCGCCAACTGGAAGCTGAGCCCACGTTCGTCGATCGACCTGGCGTACAGCTTCCTGGACTTCAAGGACGCGAACATCAACTACACCAACAAGTGCAACCCGCTGGCCACCGCTTGCACGGGTAACGGCGAAACCACCCGTGGTACTTATCAGACCCATCTGTCGCTGATCGGTATCGCCTACAACTACAAGTTCTGATACGGAACGCTGTAGCGCAAAGGGCCTTCGGGCCCTTTTTTTACGCCTATTGATTCGTGGCCGGCGGCGCGCTGCTGTTCTGGGCCGGCGGCGTCGTGGCCGGCGCGGGCGCGGGCGGGGTGGCGTCCGACGGGCTCGATGGCGTGGTCACGCTGGGCGTGGGCGGCTGGTCGGCAGGACGCTTGTTGCAGCCGCCCAGCAAGGCGAGCGACACGGCGGCGGCCAGTAAAAGACGGGAGCTTAGGGGAGTCATCATTTTTCCTTTCAACGCGGGGAGAACAGTTAGACCTGGCCGCCGGCTGCTGGTTCCCTCGCCCCGCGGTTGCGATTATTGGATAGATTTGTCATGTGGCAACAATGCTATGCTGGAACTCTTTATTCAGGGAAACCACATGACCATGACATTATCGAAAAGTGCGGCGCCGCTGGCGTTGGCCGGCCTGCTGGCGATGACCTTGAGCGCCTGCGGTGGCGGCGGTGGCGGCGCGGCGGCCGGCGCGACCCCGGCCCCGGCGCCGGCCGCCACCAGCTTCCCGGTTCAGCAGGGGCTGGCTTACGCGTTCACCCATGGTCTGCAGTCGACGCTGACGGTCACGGGCAGCACCACCAATGGTTCCGTCACCTATCCGTTGACGGGGACGCTGACGTACACGCTCGGCGCGGTCGTCAATGCGAGCTTCAATGGCGCGGCCGTGCAGCAGGCCACGGAAACGATCAGCGGGAGCATCTCCGGCAACGGCACGACGACCCCGCTGACCACGTCCAGCCAGCTGTATGTGAATGCCCAGTACACGCCGGTCGGCTCGAATGAGTCGGGCTCCTATTGCGTCGGGAGCAGCACGGGCGGCTATCCGGCCACCGCCACCGCCGGACAGACCGGCGACATCGCGACCTTCAGCTGCTACGCGGACAGCAGCAAGCGCACGCTGGTCAGCACGCAAAAGATCAGCTACGTCACGACGGCCGGCAGCGACGGCAACAGCCTCAATTTCCAAATGCTGAGCAACATTGTCGATGCCGGGAATAAAACACTGGGCTCCACCTCCACGACCTACAGCATCACGGCGGCGGGCGTGTCCAAGCTGGCCCGGCTGCAGCTGCTGGAAATCGTAGGCGGCATCAGCATCACCATCGACGCCCAATAAGCCGCCGGATCAGGCGGCCTTGCGGTCGCTGTCGATGGGCAGCTCGGCGTCGCTGTTGAACACGTGCACGTCGGTCTCGCCCAGCACGCGGCTGGCGACGGTGCCGGCCGTGATCGAGCCGCTGACGTTGAGCGCGGTGCGGCCCATGTCGATCAGCGGTTCGATCGAGATCAGCAGGCCGGCCAGCGCCACCGGCAGGTTCATCGACGACAGCACGATCAGCGCGGCGAAGGTGGCGCCGCCGCCGACGCCGGCCACGCCCACCGAGCCGATGGTGATGATGGCCAGCAGCGGCGCGATGAAGGCCAGCGTGTACGGATCGATGCCGACCGTGGGCGCGATCATCACCGCCAGCATGGCCGGGTAGATGCCGGCGCAGCCGTTCTGGCCGATGGTGGCGCCGAACGAGGCGGCGAAGTTGGCGATGCCTTCCGAGGTGCCCAGGCGCAGCGTCTGCGTCTGCACGCTCATCGGGATGGCGCCGGCGCTGCTGCGCGAGGTGAAGGCGAAGGTCAGCACCGGCAGGATTTTCTTCACGTAGCGCGCCGGATTGAGGCCGGTGCCGGCGACGATGGCCAGGTGCACGCAGAACATCAGGATCAGCGCGCTGTACGAGGCCAGCACGAAGTCGAACAGGTGCAGGATGTCGGTGTAGCTGGAGGTCGACACCACCTGCGCCATCAGCGCGAACACGCCGTAGGGCGTCAGCCGCAGCACCAGCGTGACGATGCGCATGACGATGGCGTGGGCGACCTGGATGAAGTGCTCGAAGGAGGCGTACAGCTCCGGCTTCTTGTCGTGGATGCCGGTGGCGGCGATGCCGATGAAGACCGAGAAGATCACCACCGCGATGGTCGAGGTCTTGCGGCCGCCCGTCATGTCGAGGAAGGGATTGGCCGGGATGAAGCTCAGCAGCATGCCCGGCAGCGAGATCGCCTGCGCCGCCTCGACCTTGCCCTGCAGGTAGACGCCGCGCGCGATGTCGCCGGCGGAGGCGGTCAGGCCGACCGCGCTCAGGTGGAACAGCTTGGCCATCAGGATGCCGAGGCCGGCCGCGATCAGCGTGGTCAGCATCAGCATGCCGATGGTCAGCGCGCTGATCTTGCCCAGCGAATTGATGCCCTTGAGCTTGAGGATGGCCGAAATGATCGACACCATAATCAGCGGCATGACGATCATCTGCAGCAGCTTGACGTAGCCGGAGCCGACGATGTCGAGGTAGTCGCCGGTAGTCTTGAGCTCGGCCGCGCCGGCGCCGTAGCGCGCCTGCAGCGCCGCCCCCAGCACCACGCCCAGCCCCATGCCGGTGAACACGCGCACCGAGAAGGATGCATGTTTGCGCTGCTGCGCGTAAAGCAGCCCCAGCAGTGCCAGCGCCGCCAGCAGGTTCAGAATTACGTTGATCGTCATGAATAGCCCCTTGCCGCCAGATTAAATAGTCACACATCGTCACCGGGGGTGACAGCTGGTAGTTGGACCCGGTAATGAATCGGTCATTTTATATGCGATTGCCGATATACAGGCCGCCTCTATCCACTAAAAGTCGAATATTTGGCTATATTGGTATGCGTTTTTTGTATATCAACAGACGTTGCAACGGCACATGTTTGCCTCTGGAAATTTAAAAAAACTGCCCGAGACGAAGGCGTACAATTTGTTACATGCCGTTGTCCACTGGGGAGTGATGTATGGCCATAGCAAACATGAAAGTCGGTACCCGGCTCAGCCTGGGATTCGGATTGGTCCTGGCGCTGCTGCTCAGCGTGGCCTTGCTGGGGGTGTACAACATGAGCACCATCAATGCCAAGCTGGACAACATCGTCAGCCTGAACGTGGCCAGGGGCGACCTGGTGCAGGAAATGTCGGAGTCGGTGCACATCGTGGCCCGCGTCACGCGCACGGTGGTGCTGCTGAACGACCCGGCCGCCATCGAGAGCGAGCTGGCCAAGCTGTACACGGCGCGCGGCCACTACAACAAGGCTGCCGAGACGCTGGGCCGGCTGCCGGCGACGGCCAAGGGGCTGGAGATCCGCGCCCGCATCGCCGCCGCCGGCCAGGAGGCGCGGCCGCTGACCGACAAGGTGGTGGCGATGGCCAAGGCCAACCAGGATGCCGAGGCCACCGAGGTGCTGATGAAGCAGGCCGGCCCGGCCACGCAGCGCTGGCAGGACGTGATGGACGAGTACGCGGCGCTGCAAAAGGAAAACAACCAGGCCGACACCGCCGCGGCCACCGCCGCCTACCAGAGCGCGCGCGTGCTGATGCTGGCGCTGAGCGGGCTGGCCATCGCGGTGGGCGCGGTCGCCGCCGTGGTGATCGCCCGAACGCTGCTGCGCCAGCTGGGCGGCGAGCCCGATTACGCGGCCGGCATCGCCAGCCGCATCGCCGCCGGCGATTTGACCGTCAGCGTCGATACCCGCAGCGGCGACCAGCACAGCATGCTGCACGCGATGAAGCTGATGCGCGATGCGCTGGCCGGCATCGTCGGCGAGGTGCGCAGCGGCACCGAGACCATCGCCTCGGCGTCGAGCCAGATCGCCAGCGGCAACCAGGATTTGTCGGCGCGCACCGAGCAGCAGGCCAGCGCGCTGGAAGAGACGGCGTCGTCGATGGAAGAGTTGACCAGCGCGGTGCGCCAGAACAACGACAACGCGCGCCAGGCCAACCAGCTGGCGCAATCGGCGTCGGCGGTGGCGCAGCAGGGCGGGACGGTGGTGTCGCAGGTGGTCGATACCATGGGCGCGATCAACGATTCCTCGCGCAAGATCGTCGACATCATCGCCGTCATCGACGGCATCGCGTTCCAGACCAATATCCTGGCGCTCAATGCGGCGGTGGAGGCGGCGCGCGCCGGCGAGCAGGGGCGCGGCTTCGCGGTGGTGGCCACGGAGGTGCGCAACCTGGCCCAGCGTTCGGCCTCGGCGGCGAAGGAGATCAAGGAGTTGATCGGCAATTCGGTCGAGAAGGTCGAGATCGGCAGCCGGCTGGTCGAGCAGGCCGGCCAGACCATGAGCGAGGTGGTGGCCAGCGTGCGGCGCGTGACCGACATCATGGCCGACATCAGCAGCGCCGGCGATGAGCAGAGCGCGGGCATCGAGCAGATCAACCAGGCCGTCAGCGAAATGGATACGGTGACGCAGCAGAACGCCGCGCTGGTGGAGGAGGCTGCCGCGGCGGCGGAAGCCATGCAGCAGCAGGCCGCCAATCTGGAGCGC
Source organism: Rugamonas aquatica (assembly GCF_009380215.1). Classification (GTDB taxonomy): domain Bacteria; phylum Pseudomonadota; class Gammaproteobacteria; order Burkholderiales; family Burkholderiaceae_D; genus Rugamonas; species Rugamonas aquatica_B. The sequence goes on along the minus strand of NZ_WHUG01000020.1, from coordinate 72,220 downwards.
GTGGTCAGCATCTTCCAGATCGACGCGCAGTCGCGCGCGGCGGTGCTGCGGCCGCTGGCCATGCGCCCCGGCGCTCAGCCCCCGCTCTTGGGCAGCCAGATGTCGAAGCGGGTGGCGCCCTGGCCGGTGGCGGCCAGGCGGTAGGTGTAGCCGTGCCGGTTCAGCACTTCGCGCACGAACAGCAAGCCTATGCCCTGGCCGCCTTTCTTGGTGGTGAAGAAGGGCGTGAACAATTGCCGCGCCGGCACCTCGCCCAGCAGGTTGCCGCTGTCGATCACCGATAGCCGCACGCCATCGGCCTCGGCCTCCAGCACGAATTCGATCGCCTTGTCGGCGGCCGCGCCGGCATGGCCGGCTTCCACCGCCTCCATCGCATTCTTGACCACGTTGAGCAGCGCCTGCTCCATCAGGTGGCGGTCCATGGCGATGGCCGGCACGTCGTCGCAGCGCTGCCAGGCCAGGCGGATGCCGCGGCTGCGGCAGGGCTCGCGGTACAGGTAGAGGATGTCGTCCATGATGTCGCGCACGGCGTTGGCGCGCAGCTCCGGCGCCGGCATCTTGACCACCCGCGTGAAGCGCTCGATGAACTCGCCCAGGCTGACGTTGCGGCGCTTGACGGCGACGATGGCGGTGCTGAAATCCTCGCCGTCGCGCTCGGCCAGCTGGCTGCGGTAGTACAGCAGCGAATCGAGCACCGAGCCGGTGGCCGCCACGGTGTTGTTGACCTCGTGCGCCAGCACGCGGATCAGCTTGTCGTACGTGGCTTTCTCCGAGCTTTCCAGTTCCTGCGTCAGCTCTTCGACCAGCAGGAAATGGCGCGAGAAGCTGCGGTCGTAGAAGTGGCCGCGCTGCCCCCGGTAGCGGCGGCCGTCGGTGTCGGTCAGCAGCTGGCTGTCGCCCAGCGGCAGCGCGTCGAGCTGGGCCAGCAGGCCCGGATAGTCGCGGTCGGCGTCCGCCGGCAGGCAGGCGGACAGCGGCTTGCCCCTGGCGTCGTCGCGCTTGAGCAGCGCCTGCGCGCTGGCGTTGAGCAGGCTGATGCGCCCATCGAAGTCGAACACGATGACCGCGCTGGGCGTGGCTTCCAGCAGGCGGTCGAGCAAGCCTTGCTGCTCGCCCAGTTGCAGACGCTCCTGGTACAGCGCGCCCAGCATGGTGTTGAACAGCTGGACCAGCTCGTTCAACTGCGGATCGCCGCTGTGCTGCAGCCGCGCCGCGTAGTGCTGGTCTTGCAGCAGATCGTGGAAGTGGCGGGTGTAGCTCAGCGGCTCCAGCGCGCGCCGCACCAGCCGCGCGCCCAGCGCAAAACTCAGCAGCACCACCGCCTCCAGGCCCAGCATCAGCAGCGGCGACTGGTGGAACAGCGTGACGGTCAGGCCGAGGAACAGCAGGTGCGCGCCGCCCAGGTAGGCGTACAGGCTGTGGCGCAGGCTCATGCGTCGCTGTCCTGCGCGCCGTCGCCGCCCAGGCCGTGCCGCTCCAGCCGCCGGTACAGCGCGGTGCGGCTCAGGCCCAGGGCCTTGGCCACGCGCGAGATATTGCCCTGGTGCTGCTCCAGCGCCTTGGCGATCATGTGGCGCTCCACCTGTTCCAGCGTCATGCCGTCGACGCCCAGGCGCAGGCCGCCGATCGCGCCGCCATGCTCGTGCTGCTCGGCGGCGACGAAGTCGGCCTGTTTCAATTCGCTCTTGCCGACCAGCAGCAGCGTGCGCTCCAGCGTCTGCTTGAGCTGGCGGATATTGCCCGGCCACGGCTGCGCGCTCAGCCACTCCAGCGCGGCCGGCGCGATGCTGGCCGGACCCAGGCCGTAGCTGGCCGACACCTGGCCGAGGATGTGGCGCGCCAGCAGCGGGATGTCGCTGCGGCGCTCGCGCAGCGGCGGCAGGCGGATGGTGATCAGGTTGAGCCGGTAGAACAAGTCTTCGCGGAATTCGCCGGCGGCGACCAGCTCGGCCAGCTCGCGGTTGGTGGCCGACACCACGCGGATGTCGGCGCGTTCCATGCGGCTGGCGCCCACCGCCTGGTAGGTCTGGTCTTGCAGCACGCGCAGCAGCTTGACCTGGTCGGAGCGGTTCAGTTCGCCGATCTCGTCGAGGAACAGCGTGCCTTCGTGGGCGCTGGCGACGTGGCCCTTGCGGTCGGTCTTGGCGTCGGTGTAGGCGCCGCGCACGTGGCCGAACATTTCGCTTTCAAACAGCGACGGCGTGATCGCCCCCATGTTGATCTTGACGATGGCCTGGCGCGCGCGCGGGCTGTTGCGGTGCAGGGCGTCGGCGATCAGCTCCTTGCCGCAGCCGCTCTCGCCGAGGATCAGCACCGGCGCCTTGGTGGCCGCCACCTGGCCGATGGCGGCCAGCACTTTCAGCAGGCGCGGGTGCTCGCCGACGATGGCGCTGAAATCGAACTGGGCGTCGAGGGCGGCGCGCGTCGGGCAGGCGGCCGGCGCCGGCGCGGCGGTGTCGAGCGTGGTGCGGATAAGCTCCATCAGCTGGGCGTTGTCCCAGGGCTTGGTGAAGAAGTTGGCGGCGCCGGCCTGCACCCCCTTGACCGCCAGCGCGATCGAACCCCAGGCCGTCATCAGCAGCACCGGCAGGGCCGGGTGCAGCTGCTTGATGTCGGCCAGTAATTGCAAGCCTTCCTCGCCGCTGGTGCGCAGCGAGAAGTTCATATCCTGCAGCACCAGGTCGGCGCTCTGGCGGGCCAGCAGCTCCAGCGCCTGCTTGGGGTCGTCGCAGCACTGGGTGTCGAAGCCGGACTGCTTGAGCAGCAGCGCCAGCGACACCTGGACCGCGCTATCGTCGTCGACGATGAGGATGCGTTGCTTCTGAGATTCCATCAAATCAAACAGCCTTATTCATAGTGCAGCGCCTGGGTCGGGCTCAGGCGCGCGGCGCGCCAGCCCGGATAGAGCGAACAGAGCAAGGATAGCAGATAGATCACGCCGGCCGATAGCGTGGTCGCCATCGCAAACACCGTCCAGTTCAGGCTCTCGCCCAGCACGCCGGTCAGCGGCAGCTGCACCAGCAGCAGCAGGGCGATGACGATGGCGCCCGAGCTGAGCAGCATCTGTTCGGCGATGATCTGGCTGTAGATGTGGCCGGAGTCGGCGCCGATGGCGCGGCGCAGGCCGATCTCCGGGATGCGCTGGGTGGTGTTTTGCCACAGCACGCCGAACAGGCCGAAGGCCACCATCACCAGCAGGAAGGCGGCGATCACCGCCAGTATCGTCAGCGGAATGGTCTGCGTCTTGAGCATCGAGGTGCGCATGTCGGCACTGGGCGAAATGGTGTAGCTCCAGTCGTTGCGCACCAGCTTGAGCTGGCGGTTGAGCGCCGCTTCGAAGGTGCGCGGCGTGCCCGGCCGGACCTTGATCTGGATGGTCGGCGTGCCGCCTTCGCTGACGCCCGGTTCGAAGCGCAGCAGCATGAAATTGCTCGGCGACTGGAACTCGCCCTGGTTGCGGAACTCTTCGATCACGCCGGCGATGCGGTACTGCTTGGCCTGCTTCTTGGAATCTCCCACGCTTTCGCTGAACACCTGGCCCAGCGCCGACTTGCCGGGGAACAGATGCTGCGCCAGGCGGCGGTTGATGATGACCGGCCGCGCGGCGGCGCCGTCGTCGGCGCGCGAAAACCAGCGGCCCTCGACCAGCGACATGCCGGCCACGGCGGGGAATTCATCGCTCATCTCATACAGGTGGGTCTCGAACTGGCGCTTGCCTTCGGGCAGGACGAAGTCGCTGGTCCAGGTCGACGATTCGTACACCGGGAAGCTGGTGAAGCTCACTTGCTCGATTTCGGGCAGCGCCTTCAGGCTCTGGCGCAGCTTGTCGTACAGCTGGGGATCGGCGCCCAGCGCGGCCGGATCGCGGGTGTTGATCACGGCCGACCAGACGTCCTGGTATTGGAAGCCGGTCGGCAGCTGGTACAGCTGCCAGCTGCGCAGCGCGAAGGCGGCAATGGCGAACACCACCACGAAGGCCAGCAGGATTTCCAGCGACAGCATCATATTGCGCGACTTGCGCTTCCAGATCAATTTCAATAAGTGGCGCAGCATCATGCGGCTCCTTTCAGGGCGTGGACGGGGTCGAGGCGGGACATCTTCCAGGCCGGCAGCACGCCGGACAGCAGGCCGAACACGGTCGCCAGCAGCAAGCCCATGCCGAACACGGCCAGGTTCAATTCCACCTGCAGATAGGGGATCAGGCCCGAGCCTTCCAGCCACCACAGCACCACGCGCGCGCAGGCCAGGCCGATCAGTCCGCCGGCCAGGCACAGCAGCACATTCTCCAGCACCAGCTGGCGCACCAGGTGGGCGCTGGTGGCGCCGAAGGCCTTGCGCACGCCGATCTCGCTGCTGCGTTCGAGGATGCGCCCGGTGTTCAGGTTGATCAGGTTCAGCGCCGGCAGCATCATGAACAGCAGCATCAGCACGCCGATCACGGTCAGCAGCGTGGTGGCGCCGGAGTCGGCGCCGTCGCGCTGCAGCAGGATGCGGGCGAACAGGTCGAGCTTGCTGTCGCCCCACAGGCGGGCGACGTTGAATTCCTTGGGATCGTCGAACACCACGGTCTTGGCGACGCGCTCGATCTCCTGCTGGATGCGCGGCAGGTCGGAAGCCTTGTAGGCCAGCACCATCATGGTGAAGTTGCCGAAGATCTGGTTGCGGTATTCGGTGGACGGGAAGGTGGTGACGGGCGCCCAGATGTCGGCGAAGGCGTTCACGTGCATCGCGTCCGCCACCACGCCGATGATGGTGAAGTACTGGCCGCCGATGCTGATCTTCTGGTCCAGCGCCGGCTGGCCGGGGAACAGCTTGCGCGCGGTGCTGGCGTTGACCACGGCGACGAAGCGGCCCTGGTCGACGTCGGCCTGGTCGGGCACGCGGCCCTGCAGCACCTTGAAGTCGAGGATCTTCCAGTATTCGGCATCGGTGCGGCGCATCAGCAGTTCGCTGACGCGGCCTTCCTGGTAGACCGACACGGTTTCCGGCGCGGTGGCGGCCGAGACCGCCTCCACGCCCGGCAGCGGCTTGATGTATTTCTCGATCAGCTTGAAGCCCAGCGGGCTGCGGCGCACGTGGTTGGCGCCGGTATGGCGGGCCTCGATCATCACGGCTTGCACGAAGCGCTCGCTCTTGCCTTCGACGCCGGTCGGGTAGAAGGCGTTCTGCAGCAGCGCCGTGACCACCAGCAGCAGCACCAGCGTCAGCACGATGCACAGCAGGTTGATGGCGGTGAACAGCTTGCGGCGCATGAAGACCTTCCATGCGGTCAGCAGATAGTTTCTGAACATGACGGCCCCTTATGCGACCAGCTGGCCGTCGAACACGCGCACGATGCGGCCGGCGCGCCTGGCTTCCTGCTCGTCGTGGGTGACCATCACCACGGTCGTGCCTTCGCTGTTGAGCTTGAGCAGGATGTCCATCACTTCCTGGCCCATCTTGCTGTCCAGGTTGCCGGTCGGCTCGTCGGCCAGCAGCACCTGCGGCTGGCCGACGATGGCGCGGGCGATCGCCACGCGCTGCTGCTGGCCGCCCGACAGCTGGTTCGGATAGTGGTCCATGCGCGCGCCGAGGCCGACTTTTTCCAGCGCCTCGCGCGCCAGCCGCTGGCGCTTCTTGGCCGACAGGTCGCGGTACAGCAGCGGCAGCTCGACGTTGTCGATCACGCGCAGGTCGTTAATCAGGTGGAAGCTCTGGAAGATGAAGCCGAAGGTGTTGTTGCGCAGCTTGGCGACGTGCTTGTCCTTGTACGAGGCGACCGGCGCGCCGCCCACGTGGATGGCGCCGCTGCCTGGCCGGTCCAGCAGGCCGATCAGGTTCAGCAGCGTGCTCTTGCCGCAGCCGCTGGGGCCCATGATGCAGACGAACTCGGATTTTTCGACGTGCAGGTCGATGTCCTTCAGGGCCAGGGTTTCGACTTTGTCGGTCTGGTAGGTTTTGCTGACTTTGCTCAGGCGTATCATGATGGTCCTTTCGATGCGGGTTTATTGCGCCACGCGGATGCTGTCGCGATCCTTGTAGCGGCTGGTGTCTGAAATGATGAGGCGGTCGCCGGCGCGGACGCCGGCCAGGATTTCCACGGCCTTGCCATCGCTGGCGCCGATGTTGAGTGTGGTCTTGCGAGCGACGCCGTCGCGCACGACAAAGATGTCTTGCGGGCCGCGGCCGTTGAAGGCGGGGCCGTAGTCGGCCAGCAGGGTGTTTTTCTTTTGCTCGGTGACGATGTTGACCTCGACCCGCAACTTGTTGCGCAGCATGGCGTGGTTGGGCTGGTCCAGCGTCACCAGCAGCTTGACGGTGCCGTTCTGGATTTCCGGCAGGATGGTCTGCACCACGCCGTCCAGCCGCACATTGCCCTGCTCGACGCGCACGGCCTGGCCGGCGTTGAGCGCGCGGGCGTGGAAGTCGGACAGCGAGGCTTCGACCTTGTAGTTGCTCAGCTCGGAGACCTTGGCCACCAGCTGGCCGGTGGCCAGGCTGGCGCCTTCGTCGGCCAGCAGCCAGGTCAGCATGCCGGCGAACGGGGCGCGCACCTGGGTCTGGGCCAGCAGTTCCTGTTGCTGTTGCAGCTGCTTTTGCAGGATGTTCTTTTGCAGCCGCGCGCCTTCGATGCCGGAGGAGGTGACGCGCTTGCTGTCCTCGATCTGCTCGTGCTGCTGGCGCAGCTGGATCTCGTTGCGCTGGACGTTCAGTTCGGCGGTCAGCAAGTCTTCGGCCGAGACGCCGCCGGCCTTGCGCAGCGTCTGGTAGCGGCCCAGCTTGACGCGGGTGGCTTGCAGGTCCAGTTCCAGCAGCTCGATGGAGCTGAGCAGTTGCTTGCGTTTCTGGTCCATCTCCAGCGTCAGCGCCAGGATGCGGTTTTCCTGCTGCGCCACTTGCTCGCGCAGGCCGTCGATGGCCAGCACGATGGTGCGGTTGTCCAGCTCCAGCAACAGTTCTCCGGCCTTGACCTGCTGGCCGAGCTTGGCGTGGACCTTGGCGACGTGGGTCTGGATCGGGCTGGACACCAGTTCCTCGTGCACCGGGATGACGATGCCGGAAGCGTTGATGGTGTTGGCGATATTGCCGCTGCGGACTTCCGCGATCAGCAGGCTGTCGGCGTTGACGCTGGGGCTGACCACGCGGTTGATGCCCCAGGCGGCCGCGCACAGCGTGGCCAGCACGGCGGCCAGCACCATGACGGTCTTGCGCCGGCGGCCGGAGATGATCGAAGGGTTGAGCGCCTGGTCCATGGGGATGCAATAAAGAGCTGAAGATGTGCTCTTTATTGCAATTGCCGTGCCACATGCGCGGAACGGCCGCAAAGCCAGTCAAATCAAGGCTCTGGCGCGCGGCCGCCGCCCGGGGCGGCAGGGCGCGCCTGCCCGTCTCCGTTCAACACCGTCCGGAAACGGACACCTCGCCCGTCGTCGTCCCCGCGAAAGCGGGGACCCATAGAACGTATGCGCACCTTCAGCATGGTTCCCCGCTTTCGCGGGGATGACGTTGCGGCGGGCCTAGAAGCGGTACTTCAGCGACAGCGCCGCGCTGCGCGGTGCGGCGTAGGTGATGGCGGCGTAGGCGGCGAACATGCCGAAGTGGCGCTTGTCGAACGCGTTGTTGAGGTTGAACTGCGCCGACCATTGCTGGTTGATGTCGTAGCGCGCCATCAGGTTGACCAGGCTGTAGGACGGCTGTTCGATGCGGCCGCTGCTGTTGGCCGGCGCCTTGGGATCGGCCGTGTAGCTGCGGCCTTCCCAGTTGACGCCGCCGCCGACGGTCAGCGCCTTCCACTCGCCCGGCAACTGCCAGGTGGTGAACAGGCGCAGCAGCTGGCGCGGATAGACGCTGTTGACGTCGACGCCGGCCGCGTCCTCGGCGTGGAAGCGGGTGTAGCCGATATTGGCGTTCCAGCCCTTGGCCAGCTGGCCGGCCAGGTCGAACTCGATGCCCCGGCTGGTGGCGCCGGTGGACGCGCGGTACCAGGCTTCCGGCGCCAGCGGTCCGTCGCCGTCGCGGTCGACCATGCCGCCTTCCTGGCCCAGCTTGTTCTGCTTGATCTGGAACACCGCCAGCGAGGCGTTCAGGCGGCCGTCGAAGAACTCGCCCTTGACGCCGGCCTCGGCGCTCTTGCCCTCGACCGGGTCCAGCATCTTGCCGCCGTAGTCCTTCAGGTTCTGCGGCTGGAAGATGCTGGTGTAGCTGGCGTAGGCCGAGTAGTTGTCGCCGATGTCGTAGACCAGGCCGGCATACGGCGTGACTTCGCGATCGTGCTTGAGCTCGTACGCGGGAGTGTAGCGGCCGTGGCCGGTCTTGTCGTAGTCGGTCAGGCGGGCGCCGACGATCAGCTTGAGCGGATCGGCCAGCGAGAAGCGCGCCACGCCGTACAAGGCTTGCTGCCTGGTGACGCTGCTTTCGTAGAACTGGGCGGCGCTCCATTTCGGTTCCGGATAGCTGCCGTTCCAGGTGTTGAAGTTGCCCACGGCCGGCGTGCCGCCGGGGCCGAAATCGGCGTCGTAGCTGTCGGTGTTGAATTGCTGTTTCGAATCGATGTAGCCGAACGCCGCCTCATGCTTGCGGCCGCCCAGCGTGAACGGGCCGTTGGCGTGCAGGCCGAAGTCGTCCTGCCTGGTCTGCGTGTGGTAGGCGCCGGCAAACGCGCCCATGCCGAGGCCGGTGATGCGGTCGGGGATGCCGGACAGGTACAGCAGCGCGGAATCGGCCTTGCGGTCGCCGTGGCTGTAGGTGGCGCGCAGCTTCCAGCCGTTGTCGAATTCATGATCGAGGTTGGCGAAGAAATTGTCGTACTCGGTGCCCCAGCGGGTCCAGCTGGCGGCCGAGGTTTTCGAGACATCCCAGTTGGTCTTGCTACCGTCGGTGTACCAGTAGGGCAGGCCGCCCCACATCGGTCCCTTGGGATCGTTCTTCTGGCGGCTGTAGCCGGCCGACAGCAAGGTCTTGGCACCCAGGTCCGCCTCAACCGTGCCATACAGCGTATGGCTTTTCTTGGTCATCAGGCTGGCCCAGTTGTCGCCGGCCTGGTACTCGCCGACCACGCGCGCGCGCACGCTGCCGGCCTGGTTCAGCGGCGTGGAGATGTCGGCCATGGCGCGGCGCTCGCTCCAGCTGCCTATGCCCATTTCGGCCAAGCCGGTCAGTTCCTTGCTGCTGGCGCGCTTGCGCACCAGGTTGATGGCGGCGGAGGGATTGCCGGCGCCGGTCATCAGGCCGGTGGCGCCGCGCACCACCTCGACGCGGTCGTAGGTGGCCAGGCTGCCCACCACTTCGCCCGAGCTCCAAGGCTGGTCCCAAGTGGTCGGCACGCCGTCGATCTGCAGGTTGTCGATGTCGAAGCCGCGCGCGGTGAAGCCGGCGCGGTTGGTTTCGTATTGGTTGACGGAGACGCCGGTGACGTTGTTGACCACGTCGGTGACGGTGACCAGGTTCTGGTCTTCGATGCGCTGCTGGGTGACGACCGAGATCGATTGCGGCGTGTCGCGCAGCGCCATGTTCAGGGGCAGGGCGGTCCTGGCCTTGCCGGTGGTGTAGGAGCCGGTGCCCTCGGTGGTGCTGCCCAGGCCCTGGCCGCGGATTTCAATCTGCGGCAGGACCGCCGTGGGTGCCGCTTCGGCTGCCGCTATCTGCGCCTGCGCCGCTGCGGGCCAGGCCAGGCCCAGTGCTACCGTGATCGCCAGTCGTTCCAACTTGTGCTTTTCCATCGCTATCCCAATGAGTCGAGAGAGTATGGCTGGCGAGGGCGGGCTTCTCAGTTAAATATTTGAATGATAATCATTCTCATTGTTGGTTGTCAAGGCGCTTGCTCATGCTGGTATAGGCGAAGTGCTGGCCGTCGATGAGGAACATGTCGGGGATTTCGCCGGTGCGGACGTAGCCGCTGCGCTGATAGAGGCTGATCGCGGGTGTATTCACCGATAGCACTTGCAGGTCGATCCAGGCCAGGCCGGCCGCGTCGCGCGCCCAGTGGCCCGCGTGGGCGATCAGGCGCTGGCCCAGGCCGTGCTTGCGGAAGTCGCGGTCGACGCCCATGCCGAGCAAGCAGCGGTGGGCTGCATGGCGCTCGGGATGAGCGCGCAGGTCGATGTGGCCGGCGATGCGGCCATGGGCATCGCGCGCCACCCATACGCGGCGCCAGCCGGGCATGCCGAGCGGGGTGCGCATGCCGGTCTGGAAGGCTTCGGCCTTGTCGTTGGGGAAGCGCGACTCGTCGCGCGGCAGCGGCTGGAAGTAGGCGGTGTCGCCGCGGCCGTTGTCGGACAGGTGATCGTTGAGGTAGAGGAGGAAATCGCTGAAGCCCGAAGGCTCCAGCTGTTCGATGGGTAGTTGGCTCATCGATAAATTGTAGCGCGGTTTGGCTAGGCAGCCAACGCCAGCTGCGGGCGCTGGCGCTTGGCCAGGCTGCCGACTGTTGCGGCGCGGCGTCCGCTCGCCAGCTTGAATACGCCCACCAGCTGCACCAGCTGATGCGCCTGGTCCTGCTGCGCTTCAGCCGCTGCGGCGGCCTCTTCGACCAGCGCGGCGTTCTGCTGCGTGACCGTGTCCATCTCGGCGATGGCCTGGTTGATCTGCTCGATGCCGGCTTCCTGCTCGTGGCTGGCGATGCTGATCTCGCCCATGATCTCCGTCACCGACTTGACGGCGGAGACGATGTCTTCCATCGTCGCGCCGGCTTCGCCGACCAGCTCGGTGCCGGCGGCGACCTTGCTCACCGAATCGTCGATCAGCGTCTTGATTTCCTTGGCCGCAGCCGCCGAGCGTTGCGCCAGCGTGCGTACTTCGGTGGCGACCACGGCGAAGCCGCGGCCCTGTTCGCCGGCGCGCGCCGCTTCCACCGCCGCGTTCAAGGCCAGGATGTTGGTCTGGAAGGCGATGCCGTCGATGACGGAAATGATGTCGACGATCTTGCGCGCCGAGTCGTTGATCTCGCCCATGGTGTGCACCACCTTGGCCACCACCACGCCGCCCTCGACCGCGATCTGCGAGGCGTTGGCGGCCAGCAGGTTGGCCTGGCGCGCGCTGTCGGTGTTTTGCTTGACGGTGGCGGTCAGCTCTTCCATCGACGACGCGGTTTCTTCCAGCGAGCCGGCCTGCTGTTCGGTGCGCGAGGACAGGTCCTGGTTGCCGGCCGCGATTTCGGTGGCCGCCGTGACGATGGAATCGGCGCCGCCGCGCACCTGGCCGACGATCTCGGCCAGGCTGTCGCGCATGGTCCGGATGCCGAACAGCAGGCTGCGCTGGTCGCCCTCGCGCACGGCTATGTCCACCGCCAGGTCGCCGGCCGCGATCTGCCCGGCGATGCCGGCCACGTAGTCCGGCTCGCCGCCCAATTGGCGCAGCAGCTGGCGCGAAATCAGCGCGGCCGCCGCCACACCGATGGCCAGCGACAGCAGGCCCAGCACGATGGCGGTGTTGCGCGACTGGACGTAGGTGGCGTCCGCCTTCAGCCGGCCTTTTTCCATGGCGTCGCTCTGGTGCGCGACCAGCGCGTCGATGCTGTTCATATAGGCCAGTTGCAGGTCGCGCGTGGTGCCCAGCATGTAGTCGACGGCGCCTTCGATGTCGCCGCCGCTGCGCTTGCGCATCACCTCGTCCACCGCCGCCTCGTAGGGCGTGCGCGTCTCCTTCATGCGCGTGTACAGCGCGCGGCCGGCTTCCGACCTGACCATGCCGTCCAGCTTTTGCATGGCGGTCTCGACTTCCTTGCGTTTTTCGAGGACCACCGCCATTTCCTTGGCGGACTTGGCTTCGTCGTGGATCAGCAGCGCGTTGCGCAGCGAGCGGGCGATCTTGTTACTGTGGTTCATGATGGCCTGGGCTTGCTGGACCTTGGTGTAGTTCTCGGTGACGATGACATCGGTGCCGGCGTTGAGCTGGCCGAGGCTGATGAGGCTGTTCACGCTGCCTATGACCAGCATCAGCAGGATGGCGCCGAAGCCGATGGCCAGCCGGGTGCTTACTTTGATATTTTTTCGCATGTTCATGTGGTTGTCGTTGCTCAAGGTAGAAGCGCGTGCCGCTGCAGGGCGCAAGGACGCGCAGGCGGGAATCGGCCTGGAGGGAGATGGCGGCCGCGGGGATTGGGCGGCCCGTCATGCAATATTTCAATTTTCGTTAATATACATGAAGATTTACCTTGAGGCAACAAATGCCGTTTAAACAGTTGGCGTTATGCTATGATCGAAGCTCCTGTCTTCTCGCGAACCAAGGTGACTCATGGCTCATCCATTACGCCGCCTGTACGCCGCCCTGTTGCTGCTGGCTTCGGCCGGGGCGGCCTGCGCGCAGCAGACCAGCTATACCTTCGGCGTGGTGCCGCAGGAATCGGCGTCGCAACTGGCGGCCAACTGGAGCCCGGTGCTGGCGGCCCTGTCCGAAAAATCCGGCATCAAGCTCAGCTTTGCAACGGCACCCGACGTGCCGACCTTCGAGCGCCGGCTGGCGGCCGGCGAATACGATTTCGCCTACATGAACCCCTACCATTTCGTGATCTATCACGCCAAGCCCGGCTACCGCGCGCTGGCGCGCGCCAAGGGCGAGCGCATCCGGGGCGTGCTGGTGGTGCGCAAGGACAGTCCGGTACGCGAGATGAAAGACCTGGCCGGCGCCACGCTGGCCTTCCCGACGCCGGCCGCGTTCGGCGCGACGCTGCTGGTGCAGGCCGAGATGCAGCGCCAGCACCTGCCGTTCAAGGCGGCTTTCGTCAAGTCGCACAATTCGGTGTATCGCGGCGTGGTCAAGGGCCTGTATCCGGCCGGCGGCGGCGTGCCGCGCACGCTGGACTTGCTGGACCCCGCCATCTCGCGCGAACTGCGCGTGGTGTGGACCAGCCAACCCTACACCTCGCACGCGATCGCCACGCGGCCGCAGCTGGATCCGGCGGTGCGCAGCCGCGTGCTGGCGGCGATGATGCAGGTCAGCCTGGAACCGGCGCAGCTCAAGCTGCTCGCCGAGATCGGCTTCGACGGCTTCGAAGCGGCGCAGGACCAGGATTGGGACGATGTGCGCCGCCTGGGCATTTCGCCGGCGGACGCCCGGATACAGGAATAGCATGCGTGTGGCATTGAGTTTTCGCGCCAAGACCATCCTCGGCATCGCGCTGATCGAGGCGCTGCTGCTGGGCGTGCTGGTGTTCAGCGTGCTGCATTTCCTGCGCGAGTCCAACGAGCAGCAGGTGCTGCGCCACGCGCGCGTGACGGCCGAGACTTTCGCCGCCATGTCGCGCGACGCCGTCATCGGCCACGACCTGGAGAGCTTGCAGTCGTTCGCGCGCCAGCTCAGCGGCACCGAGGGCACCTTGTATGCGCAGGTGCTCGACGCCGAGCAGCGCGTGCTGGCCGAGGCCGGGCAGCAGGCGGCGCTGGACCGGCCCTTCGTGCCGCACGCCACGCTGGACGAGGCCAGCGACGGCATGTTCGCCGTCGCCAGTCCGGTGACGGTGGGCGGCGTCAATTACGGCAGCGTGCGTATCGGCCTCGATGTCGCCAGCCTGGAGCAGACGCTGGCCGAGGCGCGGCGCTGGAGCCTGTCGCTGGCCGCGCTGGAGATGGCGCTGGTGGCCTTGTTCTCGCTGCTGCTGGGGCGCTATCTGATACGCCAGATCGCCCAGTTCACGCACGGTGCGCAGATGATCGCGGCCGGCCAGCTGGGCGGCCAGCTGGAGGTGGTGGGCGACGACGAGATCGCCCAGGCCACGCGCGCGTTCAACCACATGTCGCAGGTGATAATGCAAGGCCGCGAGACGCTGGAGGCGCGCGTGCGCGAGCGCACCGAGGAGCTGTTGCGCGAACGCGATGCGGTGCTGGTCGAGCGCAACCGCGCCGAGACCGCGACGCGCGTGAAAAGCCAGTTCCTGGCCACCATGAGCCACGAGATCCGCACGCCGATGAACGGCATCCTCGGCATGCAGCACTTGCTGCGGCTGACGGCGCTGAGCGCGCAGCAACGCGACTATGTCGACAAGACTTATGCGGCGGCGCATTCGCTGCTGGGCATCCTCAACGACATCCTGGATTTCTCCAAGGTCGAAACGGGCAAGCTGGTGCTGGAGCAGGTGCCGTTCAACCTGGAGCAGATGCTGCGCAACCTGGCGCTGATACTCGGCACCAGCGTGCAGGGCAAGCCGGTCGAGGTGCTGTTCGATCTCGATCCCGCGCTGCCGCTGGACGTGGTGGGCGACGAGCTGCGGCTCAACCAGGTGCTGGTCAACCTGGCCGGCAACGCCATCAAGTTCACCGAGCGCGGTTCGGTGGTGGTGGGCGTCAAGCTGCAGTATGCCGACGCGCTCCAGGTGCGGCTGCACTTCTCGGTGCGCGACACCGGCATCGGCATCGCCCCGGAGCAGCAGAGCAGCATCTTCGATTCCTTCACGCAGGCGGAGAGCTCGACCACGCGGCGCTTCGGCGGCACCGGCCTCGGCCTGGCGATCAGCCAGCGGCTGGTGCGCCTGATGGGCGGCGAACTGCGGGTGGAGAGCACGCCCGGCGTCGGCAGCACGTTCGCGTTCGCGATCACCTACGGCCGCAGCGCGCAGGGGCCGGCGCGCGCGGCCTTGCCGGTGCGGGTCTTGCTGGTCAGCGCGGGCGAGCAATCGCGCCAGCTGTTGCAAGCGATGATAGAGGGCCTGGGCGGCCAGGCCGATTGCGTGGCCGACATGGCGGCGGCAGCGCAGCAGCTGGCGCGCCCCGGGGCGGCGTATGAACTGGTGCTGCTCGACGGCGTGGACGACTGGGATGCGATGCTGCGGCTGCGCGCAGACACGGGCGCGGCCTTCGTCGCGCTGGCCAATGTCGAACGTTCGCACGCGCTGCACCAGCGCATGCGGGAGCAGGCCGGGGTACTGGACTTGGTGCTGATGAAGCCGCTGACGCCGGCCATGGTGTACGAGGCGCTGCGCGGGATGGCGCCGGTGCAGGGCGGCGGCAGGACGGCGCTGTCGGCGGCCGCGTCGGCGCCGGAGGCCGCCGCGCCGCCGGTGCAGCGGCTGGCGGGACTGAGGCTGCTGCTGGTGGAGGACAATCCGCTCAACCAGCAAGTCGCCTCCGCGCTGCTGGAACTGGAGGGCGCCCACGTCGATGTGGCCGGCAACGGCCGCGAAGGCGTGGACCGGGTGGCGGATGGCCCGCCCTATGATGCGGTGCTGATGGATATGCAAATGCCGGTCATGGACGGCAACGAAGCCACCCGCCTGCTGCGCGCGCAGGGCCACACCAGCCTGCCCATCCTGGCGCTGACGGCCAATGTGCTGGAAGCGGAGCGCGACGAATGCCGCGCCGCCGGCGTCGACGACTTCATTTCCAAGCCCATCGAGTTCGAGGACATGGTCGCGATGGTGGCCAAATACTGCGCCGCCGCTAAAAATCCATAGCATTGGTAACGTTTCCATTTATACTTGGCACTCTATTCACTTTTGTCAAGGTTGATGGAACATCATGAACGCCAACTCTTCCCGTCTGGATGCGATCGATGCATTGCGTGGCTTCGCCATCGTCTCGATCATGCTTCTGCACAATATCGAACACTTTGATTTCTACTTTGTCCCGTCTGGATTGCCGGCCTGGCTGATGGCGGTGGACAAGATGATCTGGGACAGCCTGTTCTTCCTGTTCGGCGGCAAGTCCTACGCGATCTTCGCGCTGCTGTTCGGCTTGACGTTCTATTTGCAGGACCACAGGCGGGAGCAGCGCGGCGAAGATTTCCGCGCCCGCTTTGCCTGGCGCATGGTGTTATTGCTGGGATTCGGCCTGTTTAATTCCATGTTTTATCACGGCGATATCCTCAGCATTTACGCTGTATTGGGCCTGGCGCTGATACCGGTGGCCCGGCTGCGCAGCGGCGTGGTATTCACCATCGCCATATTCTTATTGCTGCAACCGCATGCGTGGATAGAGTTTTTCCAGGCGCTGCCGGCGCCAGACGAGAAACTGGCCGATCCCGCATCCTGGGCGTATTTCGGCCGCGCTGAAAAATATATGGCGCATGGTTCCGCATGGGATGTCTGGTACGGGAATTTAACCAACGGGAAAATCGGCGTGATCCTGTGGAGTTGGGAAAATGGACGGATATTCCAAATCCCCGGTTTGTTCATGCTCGGTATGCTGGCCGGTAGAAAATCGCTGTTTATTCCATCCGATTCCCATCGCCTATTCTGGCGTAAAACACTGGCGATAGCGGTGCTGGCGTTTATTCCGCTGTATCTGCTGAAAACATGGCCTGAAGCCTGGCATATCGGCGCTGCGCTGCGCCGGCCGTTATTGGTGATTGTGACCTCGTGGTCCAATGTGGCTTTCATGGCGGTGCTGGTGTCCGGTTTTACGCTGTTGTCTTATTCCGGCAATTGGCTGGGCATATTCTCGCCATTAGGGCGCATGAGCTTGACCAGTTATGTGGTGCAATCCATCGTCGGCACGTCGATATATTATGGTTTCGGCCTCGGCATGTACCAATATACCGGCGCCAGTTTCGCGCTGGCTATCGGGCTGGTACTGGCGCTGCTACAAAGGCAGTTCAGCGCCTGGTGGCTGCGCCGTCACAAGCAGGGACCGCTCGAAACGCTGTGGCACAAAGCCACCTGGATCGGTGCTCATAGTGAAGCCGTGCCAAATATTGGCGCGAATATACCAAAAAACAGCTTGTGAAGGACGAACGGCGGCGAAGGCTGTGGAACGGCTTATTCGTCGTCGGGAGCGATCCATTGAATGCGGCCGTGGCCGGCCTCATTCAATCGGCTGATTAATTGCGCGGCGGCGCTGTCGGCCAGGCTGAATTCGAACCTCACCTCGTCGGAATGGGTGACGTTATCGAGATGGGCGCCGGCCATTTCAATTTCACGCCGCACCATGCCTTCCATCGCATAGGGTGCGGTGCAGGTCAGATAATGCAATTTGATAATCGCGATTTTTTCGGACTTTAATAATGCCTGGGCCACGCTGTCGGTATAAGCCCGCACCAATCCGCCTGCCCCCAATTTAACGCCGCCGAAATAACGAACCACGGTCGCCAATACGCCTTCCAAATCCTGGTGGCGTAATACATCGAGCATGGGACGGCCGGCGGTGCCGCTGGGTTCTCCATCATCCACAGCCGCAGATTGGCCGCCGGCTAATAATGCCCAGCAAACGTGGGCGGCGCCCGGATGTTGCGCCCACAATTCCGCCACCACTTTTTGCGCGGCACTACGGTCGGTCATCGGCTGAACGCAGGCAATAAAGCGGCTTTTTTTAATCAGCAATTCGCTGTGAACGGCTGCGGCGATGGAATAGGGCATGGCGGGGAGATTTCTGGCACGGCGGCGGTGTAAACCGGACTATGGTGCCAGAAATCGGCAGGAAAAACAAAATCCTGCCGAAGAGAGGAGTATCAGCGATTGGTGATTTTCAGGCCGTCGCTATCGGTGAAGCTGCCCAGCACGACCATAATAAAGTCGATCAGCGCCCAGATGCCGAAACCGCCGAAAGTCAGCAGCATCAGAATGCCGGTGCCGATTTTACCGACGTAAAAGCGGTGCACGCCCAGGAAACCCAGGAAAAGCACAGCAGCACGGTGACGACGTAATCCTTGTCCGAACGCGGGCCGGAAGCGCCCGAGGCATGTTGCGGAGCGCCGCAGTGCGGGCAAACGATCTGCTAAAATTCCAGCCCATCCATCCGAGTACCCATCCATGACTTCCTCCCCCGCGCCGCACTCTACCGCCCCCGACAGCGATCAGGGCGAAGATGACGACTTGATGCGCCGCCTCGGCCTGGCCGACAAAGGTGTGGTGCTGGCGCGACAGGAAGGCCGCGTCTTCCTGCGGCTGCGCGGCGTGGTCAAGTATGCTGGCCTGGAAGTGCCCTACGACCTGGTGCCGGCGCAGGGCGTGCTGGCCAAGTCGTCCAAGTGGCGCAAGATGGATCCGGGTGTGCGCTCCCAGCTGCTGATGGAGCGCGCCAGCGACGCCGTCGCCGCCGAGCTGCGCGGCTACGTGCAAGCCTTCGTACAGGAAATGGCCGATGCCTGCGACGATTGCGGTCTCGACGCCCAACCCTTCCTGGGCGCGCTGGCGGAGATGCTCATTTCCGAGCCGGCCGGCATCGTTTTCGACCGCATCCGCCAGCGCCTGGAGCACGCGGTCGAGCGCGACATGGAGGAGCAGCACGCCGAACGCACCCGCCAGAGCATCAACCTGGCCGAATACCCGGCCTCGTTCGAGGTGGCGCGGCGCATCAAGCGCAAGTTCATCGCGCTGCTGGGCCCGACCAATTCCGGCAAGACCCACCAGGCGATCGAAGCGCTGGCCAAGGCGCCAAGCGGCGTCTACCTGGCGCCCTTGCGTCTGCTGGCGCTGGAAAACTACGAGCGCCTGCAGGGCATGGAGGCGCACGGCAAGCCGCTGGCCGTCAGCCTGGTGACGGGCGAGGAACGTCGCCTGGTGGCGGGCGCCACCCACGTGGCCAGCACGGTGGAAATGCTGGACACGCGCACGCCGGTCGATGTCGCCGTGATCGATGAAATCCAGATGCTGGCCGACCGCGACCGCGGCTCCGCCTGGACCGCCGCCGTGTGCGGCGCGCCGGCCCACGTCGTCTACTTGGTGGGCGCACCGGAAGCGCGCCGCGCCATCGAGGTGCTGGCTGCGCGGCTGGAGTGCGAGCTTGAAGTGCATGTGCTCAAGCGCAAAGGCCCGCTGTCGATGGAGCCGACCGCCGTGCGCAAGCTGAGCAATCTGCGCCGTGGCGATGCGGTGATCTGCTTCTCGCGCCGCGAGGTGCTGATGTGGCGCGACATGGTGACGGAGCTGGGCCTGTCGGTGGCCACCGTCTACGGCAATCTGTCGCCGGAAGTGCGGCGCGCGCAGGCCCAGCGTTTCCGCGACGGCGCCGCCGATGTGGTGGTGGGCACGGATGCAATCGCGATGGGACTGAACATGCCGATCGCCCGCATCGTCATGACCACCTCGGTCAAGTACAACGGCTATGAAGAGGAAGAAATCCCGGCCGCGCTGGCGCGCCAGATCGCCGGCCGGGCGGGGCGCTTCGGCGTGCACGAGGAAGGCCTGGTGGCCGGCTACGACAATGAGACGCACAACGTGATGCGCTCGCTGATGGCGGAAAAGCCGGTGCCGCTGAAGACCACCGGCTTCGCCGTGGCGCCGACGCTGGAACATCTGCACCGGATTTCGTCCGTCACCAACGAGCATGCGCTGGCCAAGCTGCTCAAGCGTTTCGTCCACAATATCGATGTGCCGGACGGCTTCTTCTACCCGCGCATCACCGAAGACCAGTTCGAACGCGCCGCCTGGCTGGACACGCTGGCGCTGACGGTGGCCGAGAAGTTCGCGCTGTCGCTGGTGCCGATCTCGTCCAAGGTGCCGTCGTTGCAGCGCGCGTGGGAGCACTGGGCCACCTCGCTGGCGGCCAAGAAGATCACGCACCTGAAGCTGGAGCAGGCGCCGCTGCACTACCTGTCGCTGCAGGAGGTGGAGGATGCGTGCCGCCTGTATTCGGCCTACGCCTGGCTGGCCTACCGCCAGCCCGACTACTTCCCGGACACGGTGCTGGCGCAGCAGCTGTCGCGCCTGGCGTCCGAGCGCGTGGACGCGATGCTGCAGGATCAAAACTCCGCCGCCCGCAAACGGCAGCCGAAAAGGTTCCGCCGCTAAGCGCGTACCGGGCGCTGCGCTCGGTGTTCACTTGATAATATTCATGCATCGATCCGAGAGGAGGACTGCATGAATACACACGACTTCACCGCTGCGCGCCGCCTGCTGGCCGGTGCGGCGTCGGCGGCTTTGCTGCTGACGGCCTGGCCGGCGCAGGCCCAATGGTTGGGACAGGACTACGCGACCTACGGCGTGCCGATGTCCAATTTCATCCAGCTGGCGACGATACACAACCTGAACATGATCGACGCCGCCACGCCCGGCGACAAGAAATCGGCCCCGGCGTCCGCCCCCGCGCCGCTGCGCGCCGAGGCGCCGCCCGCCGTGCAGCGCAACGCCCAGGAGTTGGCGCAGCGCTTCCCTGCGGCGCAGCGCGCGCCGATGGCGCAGGCCTACCAGGACAGCATGGAGGTCTACCAGAAGATTGAGGCCAAGATGGGCTGGTCGCGCAACGATGTCGGTGGCGCGATCGCGGCTTTCGTGGTCGGCAACTACATGGCCATGCGCGACACCGAAGTGGCGGACGAGGAGTTCGCCGCAGTCGCCAGGCAGATGCGCAACCATCCGCGATTGGCAGGCAGCTTCAAGCAGCAGAGCGCCGCGTCGCTGCGCAATCTGTACGAGCAAAGCGCGATGGTCGGCACCTTCATGGCGCTGGCGCAGAAATCGCTGCAGCAGACGCCGCAACCGACGCAGCAAGCCAATCTGCGCGCGGCCGCCCGCGAGAACCTCAAGCTGGTGCTGGGCGCCGACCCCGAACGCCTGCGCATCAGCGCGCGCGGCGCCGTGCTGGAGTAGCGTCGGCCCGCCACAAAGATTTGCCTTTTAGGAAACCCATCGATACTATCTGCGCCATCTCTGGTTAAGCAAGGCATGGCATGGGTGAGCGGCAAAATTCGGATGAGCGCATCGGCGCGATCGATATCCTGCGCGGCGTCGCGCTGTTTGGCGTGCTGGCGGTGAATCTCGTGACCGAGTTCCGGGTGTCGATATTCCAGCAGTTCCTGCCGCCCGAGCCAGGCGCGGGCATGTGGGACCGGCTGGTCGAGGCCATCGTCCACGTCGGCTTCGAGATGAAGGCCTTCGCGCTGTTTTCCTTCCTGTTCGGCGTCGGGTTGGCGGTGCAGTTCGAGCGCCTCGGCAGGACAGGGCGGCCGTTCTACTGGCTCACGCGGCGCTTGCTGGTGCTGCTGGTGTTCGGGCTGGCGCACCTGCTGCTGATCTGGAACGGCGACATCCTCACCGAATACGCGCTGGCCGGCTTGCTGGTGTTGCCGATGCTGGCCGCGCCGGCCTGGACGCTGGCGGTAGGCGCGGCCGCCATGTACGCGCTGTATCTGTTCATCGGCGTGGTGCCGGTCGGCATACCGTGGCCCGAGGCCGCGTGGCTGCAACAGCACGTGGCCTTGGCCGGCCAGGTCTACGCGACCGGCAGCATGAGCGAGATCGTCCGATTCAGCCAGCATGAATTGCCTGCGCTGCTGCCTTTGCACCTCTATATTTTCCCGCGCACGCTGGCCTTGTTCCTGTTGGGTGCGCTGGCCTGGCGCAGCGGCGTGATGCGGCAGCCGCAGCGGCACAAGCGCCTGTTCATCACGGTGGCCGTGATCGGCGTGGCGGTGGGCGGGGCGCTGTGCGTGCTCGATGTGCTGGGCGGCGTCGGCCAGACGCTGCTGGCCGCAGGCTATGGGGCGGCGATCGTCGCGCTGGTGGAGTTTTCGTCAGCGCGCCAACTGCTGCTAGGCTGCGCGGCCATCGGACGGATGGCCTTCACCAACTACATTGCGCAGTCGCTGATCTTTGGATGGATCTTCTTCGGCTATGGCCTGGGCCAGTTCGGACGCCTCGGTGCGGCGCCGGTGCTGGTGCTGGGCATCGCCGTGTACGCCGCGCAGATGGCGTTCAGCGCCTGGTGGTTGAGGCGCTATCGCTTCGGTCCGCTGGAATGGCTGTGGCGGACGCTGATGTACGGAACCATGCAGCCGATGCGGCGTACGGCCTGAACTAGCGGCTCAGGCTGCGCGCGCGACCTTCTCCAGCACTTGCTGTTGCAGCGACTGGTCTTGCTGGTCGCAGCGCGCCCGCAGCAGCGCCAGTTCCTGCGTCTGCTTGCTGGCGAAGGCGTCCTTGATGGCGCTCTTGTACCAGTTGGCTTCCAGCGACTCCGTCGTGCCGGCCTGGGATTTCTGGTCGATTTCCGCTTGCAGGTTGTCCAGGCATGCGTAGGGATCGATGGCCACGCCAAAATGGCGCTGCATCATTTCGCGCAGCTTGGCGACATCTTGCTCGCGCGACTTCTTGTCGTAAATGTAGGTGCTGACGAAGGCGGCGATGCTGAGTGCCGCCACGGCGCCAACGACCAGGCTGCCGTCGCCCGCATAGGTCATGAGCAGCGCGATCGCGGCGACGAGCGGCAGCCATACCCGCAGATAACCGAACAGGACCGAGCGCCAGTTGAAGCCGTTGAGTTTATAGCAGGCCTTGCTTTTGCTCTCGACGTAGTAGCTCGCCATCGGAAACAGCGGCAAATACCAGAAATGGCCGAACACAGTTTTGACCGACGTGTTACCCACGCTTTGCACCGAGCCGTAGCTTCGTTTACCCCAAATAAATAGCATTGTTTTTCCTTTTTGATCATTTCCCGGCCGCATGATACAGCTTTGGTGCCTCAAGGAAATACGCACTTTGTCACCAAGCTGGCGCCATCTGGCGGCCAAGCTCGGCTATCATGACGGCCGGTCGGCACTAGCCGCATGTTTAGGGATGGGAATGAGTGGTGTAGCAAGGGGAGAGGCTGGCGCGGAAGACGCGGTCCAGCCGCAGTTTGGCTTGATTAATCTGTTGAAGGTCGGTGCGGCGCAGTTGATCGTCCTGCATCACCTGGCATTTTATGGACCGATGTCCGATCACGTGCGGCCAATGTTGCCAGCGTTGATAGACTGGCTGGGGAGCAGTGCGCGCATCGCCGTTCAGGTTTTCCTCGTCATCGGCGGCTTCCTGGCCGCCAAATCGCTGTCGCCGTCGGGCCAGCCCGGCATGGACTATCCGCTGGGCGTGATCTGGCGCCGCTATGTCAAGCTGGCGCCGCCGTTCATCGCCGCCACGCTGCTGGCCGCCGTTGCATCGTCGCTGGCCGCCGGCTGGATGAGCCACGGTTCGATTTCCGCCCCCGCCACGCTGAGCCAGCTGAGCGCCCACGCGCTGCTGCTGCATGGCGTGCTGGGCTATCCATCCTTGTCGGCCGGCGCCTGGTATGTCGCCATCGACTTCCAGCTGTACGCGCTGATGGCGCTGGCGCTGTGGGTGGGCGGGCGCGTGGCCGGCGGCCGTTCGCGGCCGTGGCTGATGCCTTGCCTGGCCGCGCTGGGCCTGACATTGTCGCTGCTGCACTTCAACCTCGACGCCGACTGGGATAACTGGGCGCCATATTTCTTCGGCAGCTATGGCCTGGGCATGATGGCATGGTGGGCGAGCGACCGCTGCCGCAAACCCGGCGCGGTGGCCGTACTGCTGGCGATGGCGCTGCTGCCGGTGTCGGTGGCCTTGTTTCTGGATTTCCGCAGCCGCGTGGCGCTGGCGCTGGTGGTCGCCTGCCTGCTGTTCCTGTTCGGCCGCGCCGAGACGGTTTCCACCGGCCGCGCCTGGTCGGCGGTCAATGGCCTGGGCAAGATATCGTACTCGGTGTTCCTGATCCACTTCCCGGTCTGCCTGCTGGTCAACACGGCGTTCACGCGCCTGGCGCCGGCCGCGCCGCTGTGGCAGGGGCTGGGCATGCTGCTGGCGTGGTCCGCCAGCCTGGTCGCAGGCGCCGTCTTCTTCCGCTGGGTGGAGACGCCGCTGGGCCGCGTGTTTCAGTTCGCCTCGCGGCGACTGGCGCCGCGCGCGCTGCCGGCCTAGCCGCCGGCGCCGCTGGCGATGGTCGCCGTCAGCGCCTTGGTGACGGCGGTGGCGATGTCGTCCTGCACGGCCAGCAGATTGTCGACGGGCTTGTCATAGGTTTCCGACCAGATGATGAAGCCGTTATCGGCCTTTATCAGACGGGCGGCCACGCGCAGCGTGTTGCCTGATTTGCGCACGCTGCCGTCGAGGATGTAGACGACGTTCAGCTTGGCCGCAACATCGGCCACGGGGGCCTCGTGGTCCTTGTAATAAAAAGAGGCGCTGGGCGCCGGCACCTTGAAGCCCGGCAGCTTGCTGAACCGGCCGATCAGTTCTTCGGTCATGCCGTCGGCAAAGGTCTCGTTCTTCATTCCTTCGGTCAGATCCGCGAACGGCAGCACGGCGATCGACCTGGGCGACGGCGTCACCTGCGCGGCGGCATGCGGTTCGTTCGCCAGCGTGTTGTGCAGCCAGAAAACGATGCCGATCACCACGGGAATACAGGCCGTCGCCAGAAACGCGAAGCGGCTGCGCGAAGCGTTGTTGGAGCGCGGCGCGGCCTCCGCCAGCGGCGCGGCGGGCGGGGCCGTGATGCTTTCCGGCTCATGCACAGGCGCGACCGCCGCCACCAGCTTGTAGCCCTGGCGCGGCACGGTGACGATGTAGCTGGCCTGCTTGGGATCGTCACCCAGCACGCGGCGCAGCGAGGCGATGGCCTGGTACACCGAATCGGGCGTGACGATCACGCCCGGCCACACCTGGCTCAGCAGGTCGTCGGCGCTGACGATCTCTCCGGGGCGGGCCGCCAGACACAGCAGCAAACGCAAGGTGCGCGGGTCGAGCCTTACCATCTCGCCATCGCGTGTGATCTCGCCCGACGCGGTGTCGACGCACCAGGCTCCGACGCCCAGCTTTGCTGCCGTTATGGTTTCCATCCCGCTCCGATATGTTTGTATTTTTGACAGGCTTGGATTATAGCGCGCCTGCATGCCGGGCTTTTCAGGTGGTTTCAGAACTATTTCAGACCAATTTCAGGACTTCCGGCCGCCGCGCCGGCATTGTGGCTGCTCCCCCACATGAAGGAGTACCCGATGAAATACCTGTTGTTACCGCTGTTCTCGCTGTTCACCCTGCCTGCCTTCAGCGCGGAAACGCTGACGGTCGATCCCAACCACAGCGCCGTTATTTTCAGCTGGGACCACCACGGCTACACCAACCCGGTGGCCCGTTTCGAGAAGATAGAAGGCAAGCTGGTGCTCGATGAAGACTTGAGCAAGTCCTCGGTCACGGTGAAGCTGGCGGTGGATGGCTTGCACACCGCCGTGCCCGCGCTCGACAAGCGCCTGCTGGCCGCGGAGTTTCTCGATGTGGCCACTTACCCCGACATCACCTTCCAGAGCACCAGGATCGTCAAGGGGCCGATGGATACGCTGAAGATCAGCGGCAACCTGTCGGTGCATGGCGTGACCAGGATGGTGGTCCTGGACGGCAAGATCAACAAGATCAAGCGCGATCCGATGAAGAAGGAAAGCGAGGCCGGCTTCGAAGCCACGGTCAAGCTGAACCGCGCCGACTTCGGCGTCAACCTGTATTTCCCGAACACGGCGCGGGAGTTGACGGTCCACATTACGCTGGGCGCGAATTCGGAGGAATAACGATAAAAAAAACCGCCAGCCTGGACGCGCTCAAGGTCGCGTTCAGTGCTGGCGGGTTTTTTTGTTGGAACGGTACGGCGTTCAGACTGCCTTGCGCTCGCGGCGGCGGGCTGCGACGCCTACCAAGCCCAGGCCGCCCAGCAACATGGCGTAGGTTTCAGGTTCCGGAACAGCCGTGACCACGCCGGCGGTCACAAAACGTATGTTGTCGCAATTGGTGCACTCCCAGGAGCCGTTGCCGTCCATATCGCCATGCTGCACCGTCGTGCTGGTGGTTGCCGCGGTCAGTGCTGCATCGAAGCGCAGATTCAGGTAGGGCTTGGCCCAAGGCGAGTTGTTGATGATGAGGAAGCTGTTAGCGCCGGTGAGGTTGTTGCCTAAGAGGGAGCTCGATGCGGCGTTGTAGTGGAAGCCGTCGCGTATCGTGCCGGCGGTCGTGGTCAGATCGAAGGACAGCAGGCCGCCGGTGACCGAATCGGTGGCGAAGTTGCCGGTCAGGGTGCCGCCGTCATTGAAGGTGACGCCGGACAGGACCCATTGTTTGACATCCGCGTGGGCTACCGAACTCAGCAGCATCGTTGCGGCGCATGCTGCACCAGCCAAAAGTTTGACGATTTTCATGATTCTTCCTAGTAGGGGGTATTTTTGTTGTCACACGTATAATTCAATTTCCCATGGTATATGTTATGTGTCGAATAGTATATTCATTTTTATAAATTTTATTTTTGCCAGGAAGCGCATGTTGTGTGGCCGCGCCGGTACACGCCGCTCCCACAGCTGCCCGGCGCGCCACTGGATGCCACCAGCAACACACAGTAGAACGACAGCCCGATACAGCCGAACGCCACCGCTGAAGGGCGCTTGCCCCGGAGCGTCCTGCAGCTGCCGGGATGCGTTTTTGAAAAACAGTTAAAGCTTGACGCTTAGCTGCATCGCCACGGAGCGCGGCGATACCGGGATATCGAACGGCAGCGCCAGGCCGGGCGTCAGGCTGGGTTCGCGGGCGTCGGCGTTGAACAGGTTGAGCACGCTGGCGGACACGGTCCAGCCGTGCGGCAGGCGCCGCGTCAGCGTGGCGTCGACGGTGCGGTAGTCGGCAATCGGCGCGCGCGCGTCGCCGAGCGCCCGGCGCCGGCCGGCCACCCAGTTCAGTTGCGGCGTCAGGCGCCAGCCCGGGCTGAAGCTCCAGTCCACGCGGGTGTTGGCGTGATGGCGCGGCGCATAGCCGGGGTCGCGCCCGGTGGCCGGATCGCGCGCGTTCTGGCGCGCATAGTTCGCTTGCCAGCGCAGGTTGGCGTCCACGTCCCAGGTCAGTTCAACCTCGCCGCCGTTGCCGTCCTGGCTGCCGCTGTTCTGGTAGGTGGCGCCCGGCGCCGGCGCAGGATTCGGCACCGAGCGGATCAGGTCTTTCATCTTGTAGCGGAACAGGCTCAGGTTGATGGCCAGGTCATGGCGCGCCTGCCAGGCCAGCGCCGCTTCCGTGGTGGCGATGGTCTCCGGCTCGATCTTCAGATTGCCCATGTTGACCGGGTTGATGCCGGCCTGTTCGTTGAAGCTGGGCGAGCGGAAGGCGCGGCCGTGCAGCAGCTTGATCGTGACGTTCAGGTCGGCGTCCCACACCAGCGCCAGGCGCGGATTGGTGGTGCCGCCGAAGTCGGAGTAATCGTCGTGGCGCACGCCGGCCGTCAGCGCCCAGTCGCGCGCGAACTGCCACTCGTCCTGGATGTAGGCGTAGTTGATCTTGCGGCGCTGCGGCAGGATGTGCGGCTGGATGGCGCCGTAGTCGATCACCGGGCCGGTCGGTATCGGCACGCCCGCCGGATTGAGCAGGAAGTTCTTCATCGTGCTGACCTGGTACAGATACAGGTCGTCGTGGCCGATGCCCAGGCGCAGCGCGTGGTGGTCCCAGCCGCTGTAGGTGGCGTAGGCCGCGCTGCGCAGATTGCGCTCCCAGCGGCTGGGGCCGCCGATCATCCCGTTCGGGAACAGGTTGGGGCCGATGCGCGCGCCGGCCGGAAACAGCCCCAGTCCATTGGGCGACTGTTCGGTGAAAAACATGTAGCTGAGCGTAGCGCCCACGTTCCAGGTGTCGGAAAAATCGGGTGCGCTCCAGGCCAGTTCGCTGAGCGCCGTGCCGGTGCGCGTTTTGTGGTCGGGGTCCAGCGCCGAATTGACGCCGGGGCCGGTGCCGACATTGCTGCGCCATTTCAGGTTGGTGCGCCAGCGCCAGCGCTGGTAGGTCAGGTCGAGGCCGCCGTCGGAGGCGCTGTAGCCTGCGCTGATCTGGCCGGGCGCCTTGCTGGCGTGGGTGCCGAAGCGGCTGTCGTTGAGCGTTTGCGCATCGGCTTCGATGATGCTGTCCGGGCCATCGGTGCGGCCCACTTGCAGATAGGCCGCGATCGCCAGCTGGTCTTGCTTGTGGCCGTATTCCAGCCAGGCGTCGCGCGTGTTGAACGAGCCCGCCTGCACGCCTGCGCGCAGGCCCGGGATCTGGTCCGCCGTCTTGGTGATGATGTTGATGACGCCGGCAAACGCGTCGGCGCCATACAGGGCGGAGCCGGGGCCGCGGATGATTTCGATCCGCGCCACATTCGTCACCGGCATGCTGACCCACATATTGCCTTTGTCGCCGGTGTAGTCGGTGCTCATCCGCAGGCCGTTGAGCATGACCAGCACCTGCGGGTTGGTGGGGCCGCCGCTGCCGATGCCGCGAATGATGTACAGCGGTGGAAACAGCGGCGCCCCGCGCGTGACGTGGATGCCGGCCACCGTTTCCAGTACCTGGCTGAGGTCGGTGGCGCCGGTGGCGGCGATATCTTCGGCCGTCACCACGGAGGCGACCGCCGGCGCGCGGCGCAACAGTTGGGTGGAGCCGGTCGCCAGGCTGATGGCGGAGCGGTCCATGCCGTACAGGGCAAGGTCTTCGTCTTCCGGTGTGGTCGCGGAGGCGGCCAGCGGGTAGCAGGCCGCCAGGGCCAGGATGAGCAGCCAGCCTGGACCGGGTTGCGTGCGGAAGAAGAGGGGCTGTTTCATGTTGGGTGCTGAACAACATCAAGAGCACCACAATACACGCGGATTTTCACTTTAACAATTAGCTGTTGTCAAAGTGCATCAGTTGCTATGAAGGGCGGCAGGGCAGCGAAAAGTCCACGTGATAGTGTTCATCGTGCTTGATCCACGGTGTCGCCTTCATGAAGGTCACGTTGTTGCGCAGGTAGCTGCCGCGTTTTGTTTGCAGCAGCAGTGCCACGAGTTCTTTTTGGAAGATGACTTGCTTGATCCCGACGTGATGTTTTTTCGCCGCTTCGGCAAGTTGGTACAGGTGCTCCGCCATGGCTTCGAAGTCGATGCGCAGATCGCCCAGCGAGCCGGTCGCGTCAAATTCCAGATCGTAGCCAAACTTGTTCAGGGCGCTCGTCGGCAGGGGAACAGACCTGCGTTTGCCGTCGAGCACAGGCACCATGAAATCGACCGAGAGTCCGGCCTGGTGGGTGCGGTGCGGTTTGAATGGCCCGCCGTTGGCCCATCCTGTTTCGCCATACACGAATCGCTTTTCTGGCGCAGTGAGATACACGGCGTTGTATGCGTCGACGACGATGTCGCGAACGGTTTGGTGTACATACGTCCTGCCAAGCGATACCCCCAAGCTGCTGTACGGGACGAAGTTTTTTCCGGCAGCGGGAAGTTGCACGCCGTCTTGCAGGCGGCCGTTGGCGACGGTGCCATAGCAAGTGCTCGCGCTGGCGGATGCCAGTGGAATGGCGGAAAGTAACATGGCTAACAAGAGCAGTTCGCCTATCTGCTTGGGCTTCAATGGCATTGCTCTCCTCTATAGTCGGTGCTTGGCAAGACGTTCGGCTCTCCCTCCCGCTGCGGCTCGCCTTCAATCCGGAAGTGCCTGAAGAATTTGAATTTCCGATTGACGCCACGCGGATCGGAAAAAAACGGCAGGGCAAACTCCTGTTCGGCCAGCATCACCAAGCGCCAGGCGATGCCACCGAAGAAGCGAAACGTCAGCGCATTCGGGGGCTGCAGGCTTAGCTCGGAAAATACGCCGGTGGAGTACATCGCGCCGAGCACGGCCGCGTCGATCAATATCATATTGGCGTCGAACATATAAATTCGCAGCATGTCTTCGAAGGGGATGTCATCGGTGAAGAAGGCGACGCGACAGCCTTGCCACTCCAGGGCTGCTTCAAGTACCGCTCCTGTCACGATCAACCCAGTGGGCTTGCCGTCCAGTAGCAGCTCGGAAGACGCCAGCTCCGTATCCGTGTAGGGCGACGCCTGCCGTATCGCGAATTCTGAAGTCGAAAGTAGTCTCACGAGCTTGCTCTACCATATAAAGCCAGCGCCGAAGGCCGGCAGCGCGCCACCGACAAACGCACCTATTGTCACACATACAGGCGCGCCAGGGCCGCACACCAATCCCGCGAGAGCGCCAGCCGCAATGCTTCCGCCGATACCCGCAGTGGTGGTGACGAGTTCTCGTTTGACCGCCGTGGATTTGTCGCGAGCGGAGAGGACGTTGTACGTCGATAGTGCTAGCGACAGCAGAATCACGCTGCGGCCCACGTACGATAGCCGTAGCACGTTGCGTGTAATCGCGGGTTGAGATCTGCCGGCCGAGGCCACAATTTCGGCAAATACGCGGTTCTGCTTTGACGTAGTGAGCTTTGCGAAGGCAGCATTTTTCCCAAACAGCTTTGCGGTTTTTTCGGCGACCAATGCCGTCATGCCACGGCCCTCAGCCTTTGTGTGTTCTGCGAAAGCGCGTGCAACGGGCGTAGTGCGCGATCTGGTGAGTTGCATGACGGCGTTTCGCGTGGCCTGTGCCTGCTCCGCCGCTTGAGCCCAGGTCAGCTTTCCTGCCGCGACATCCCGGCGAAGTTTGTCTGACATGGCCTTTATCTCGCGCGCGTAAAATCGGCGCGCGGTGGAATCAATCTCCAGATGCATCCCCACGCTGGCCGTAGTGGCTTCCAATGATTTGATTGCGTTTTCGAATGCTTCTTCGTCGGACTGCTGCATGGTGGGCTCCTGTCAAAGGTATTTGACGAGAGTACTGTGATGCGGGCTGAGGGCATTTGAAGGGGCGCAAGATTGAGCAATCGCCCGGGCAGTGCGCGCCCGGGCGTTGTGCGGCTTAGCTGCCGATGGTCAGCGTCAACGTGGTGGCGCTGTAGTTGGGCGTGACGTTGGCGAAGCCATCCACCGCGATGGTGGTGAACTTGCCCTTCAGGCTGGCCGCTGTGATGACGGTCAACACATCACCCGCCTTGGGCTTGTAGCCGTTGACGAACTTCACGCGCAGCGTCCCGCCGGCAATGGTGGCGGTGGCGGACACGGCCAGGCTGCCCTGGCTGCCGGCGGCGCCAAGGTCCAGCTCCAGCGTGGTGCTGCCGCTCAGCTGGGTATATTTGCCGGCGACCTTCAGCGGGGCAGGGGCGTTGGCCACCAGCGTGCCGCCGCTGACGTAGACGTCGCCCGCACCGAACGCGGCGGCGGAGTCGCCTTGCAGCGTGCCGGCCGTCAGCTCGGTGCCGCCGGTCCAGCTGTTGGTGCCGGCCAGCTTCAGCGTGCCCGTGCCTTGCTTGATCAGCTTGCCGGTGCCGCCGATGTCATTGCGCCAGCGGTCCACCGCGTTGAAGCCGCCCTTGCCGGCGTCCATGACGATGATGACGTTGCCGCTGAACGCGCCATAGCCGTCCGCCGCAGCGAACAGGTTCAAGCGGCCCCAGCCCTCGGCGTCATCCATGACCGGATAGCCCGACGGCAGCGCGGTGGTCTTCAGCACCACGCGGCGCTGGGCGTCGCTCAGGTAAGGCTGGCGGGTTTCCAGCAGCACTTCCGCGCCTTTCGGCACGGCGGCGGCGGCATTGGTGGCGGCGACCGGCGCGAAGCCGTAGGTGCTGCGGCGCAGGTAGTTGGCCTTGTTGGCGGCGTAGTCGGCAAAGCGGTCATTGGCCACGGTGCCGGACTGGGCATAGGCGGCAAAGCTGTCGGCGGTGGTGCCGGTGGCCGCCATCAGCGTGGCGTGCGCCTGGGTGACGGCTGCGGCTTTTCTGGCCGCGTTGGCCGGATCCGCCAGGTTGGCGGCGGCGCTGGCCTGGCCGAGGATGCGGCCGCTCAACACATCCAGCGGCGAATGCATGCCGGCCAGGATGCGCGATTCGCCCAGCTCCAGGCCACGGCTCAGCATTTCCTGGAAACGCTCCGGCACCGCATAGGCCATGGCGACCGCGTCGCGCGCGGCTTCGGCCGAGTGGCCGCTGGTGAAGCCGCCGTCGGTGGCCGGCGTGCTGCTCTTGGCCGGCACCAGCGTCGGCAATACCTGCACGCTGCTGCTCCAGCGGTAGGGGCGGGCGTATTTGTAGAAGCGCTTGGCCGGCTCGGTGGAGGCGTTGCCGCCGACCAGGTTGACCAGGTCGACCACGCTGCCGAAGCTGGCGTTGGCGCTGCCAGCGACACCGGTGTTGTTGCCGCTGTCGTTGTACAGCACGCTGGTGGCGTCGGCCGCGACCGTGTTGATGCTGGTGGTCTGCTGGGCGGCGGTGCGCCAGGCGCCGGTCAGCGGACCCATGCCGTCGGTGACGCTGTAGCCTTTGCCACGGCGGTCGTCCAGATAGGCTTGCACCGCTTGTTCCGCCGTACGGTTGGCGGTGGCTTTGATGACGTAGTCGATATTGGCCTGATGCACGGCGGCGTTGACCACTTTGCCGTCCGGGGTGCCGTCGTTGGGCACGCCGGTCCAGGTCGAGGCGACCACGGCCGGGTAGCCGTCGGCGGCGGGCGCGGTGACGCCGGCGTCGACGATTTCGGTCAACGGTTTCCACACATCGAGGAAGCCGCCCAGGATGCGGACGCCGGCGTTGGTGGCCAGCGTCGCGTAGCGGGCGTCGCCGCGCTGGTTGGTGGCGACGGTGTCGACAAAGGCGGTGGCCGATGGCGGCGGCGCCACTTCAGCTGCACCCTGGTCGGCTGGCGCTGCCGGGATCACCAGCGGTTCTTCAGTGGGGGAGCCGCCGCAGGCGCTCAGGGCTAATCCGATACTCAGGGCCAGGATATGGGGACGCGGTGAAAACAAAGGCATATAGGTAGCGTACGAAGGTGGAAAACGCACCAAGGTAGTGGCGCCATATGACAGGGCGGTTACGCAGCGGCCGAAAACGCTTCCTGGCAGAAATATTATCGTTTGATACCGAAAACGATATCGATGACTATTTATACTTAAGTAAAGTTTCCTATTTTCAATTTAATTTTTTGGCAATATGATTGCCGTATCTAAATTTGGGAAACTGGACATGAAGATTGCAATTGTGCGCGCCCACAAACCGGCGCCGTCCCTGCTGCACGGGTACGCCATCGATCGGTGCGGAAGTTGCGCTGAGCGGCGCGGCAAGCTCCGATCCCGAGGCCGGCGCCCTGACCTATGCCTGGACCCTGCAATCCAAGCCGGGCGGCAGCAATGTGTCGCTGCCGTCGTCGAACGCGGCTTCCTTGAAGTTCACGCCTGATCTCGGCGGTAACTACGTGGTGCGCTTGCGCGTGACCGACCCGGTCGGCGCCTTCTCGGAGCAGGATCTGACGGTCACTGCCACCAACCACGTGCCCGTGGCGGTGCTCGACAAGAGCGCGCTGACCGTGCTGGCGGGCGGCGTGGTCACCGTCTCGGGCGGCTTGAGCTACGACGAGGACGCTGACCCGCTCAACTACAACTGGACGCTGGGCAGCAAACCCAGCGGATCGTCCGCGGCGCTGGCCAAGCCCGATGCGGCCGAGCTGTCCTTCACGCCGGATCTGCCGGGCACTTACACCCTGTTGCTCAAGGTCAGTGACGGCAAGCGTGCGGTGACGACCCGCCAGGATGTGAAGGTGCTGGCCCAGCTCAGCGGCTCGGTCGCCTTGCCATTTACGCCGCTCGCGACGCGCTACAGCAAGTCGCTGGACAAGGCGGTGATGGTGGCGAGCGGGCCGGATGCGCTGAAAATCGTCGATCCATTCAGCGGCGTGATCAAGTCGGTGATTTTGCCGGCCGCTTACAAGGCGATGAGCCTGAGCCGCGACGGCAAGCTGGCCGCCGTGCTGCACGAGGGACTGGTGACGCTGGTGGATCTGCAAACGGCCAGCATCATCCGCACCAGCGCCACTGGTGGCGCGCAGACCGAAGTGATGCTGATTAATAGCGGCCTGGTGTACCTCAGCGGCCAGACCGGCGGGCAGTGGTACTCGCCATCGGTATCCGCGCTGAATGCGCGCACCGGTGTGACGCTGGCGCCGGGAACTAGTCCAACCGGCTTCGGCTACTTCTACAGCACCATGCATGGCATTTATTCGCCGCTCAATCACAAGGGGTATGCCGTATCCGAGGGGTTGTCGCCGGTGGACATTTCCTTCTTCGCCACCGATGCGGCCAGCGATGCCGTCACCATCTACGGCGATTCGCCTTATCACGGCGATTATCCGATCGGTTTGACCTTGTTCCTGTCGTCGAAGGAGGACTGGGTGTTCACCTCGCTCGGCACCTACTTCCGCGCCGATACCTTGCTGTACGGCGGCAAGCTGGCGCTGACGGGCACGCTGGCGTCGCTGAGCCAATCGGACGCACTGGAGACCTTGGCGATTGCCAGCACGCCAGGCAGCTATCCGGACTATGCGGCAACCTACCCGAGCACCTACAGGCGCTATACAGGCGAGCTGATACAGTTTGCGGGCGACTTGAATTTCCCGCCCGTCAATGGTCAGACCAGCTACGGCCGCAATATCTTCCATAGCGCCGGCGGCAACCACGTGGCGCTGGTGCAGACCGGCAGCGCGACGCAGAACGCAAGCGGGTTGAAGTTCTATTTGATTTATCGCTAGTCTGAGCATCCCAAAGCCCATGAGTTCATGGGCTTTTTTGTATGGGCTGACGCAGAAACAAAAAAGCCCACGAACCGAAGTTGGTGGGCTTTCTTGAGGTATCTTGGTAGGCCGTGCGGGATTCGAACCTGCGACCAACGGATTAAAAGTCCGCTGCTCTACCAGCTGAGCTAACGACCCAAGGGGCCAGCATGATAATGCGCGGAACGGAATCTGACAAGCCCTAACAGCCGCAGGAGGGCGCAGGCGCCCTTGGCGAGGCGTGCCGGTTAGACATACAATCACGGTCGACTGGGATTTTCGGCCCGGATACGATAATCAAGGAAGACGATGACTTTACCGCAATACGTTACGATCAATGGCACCTCCTACGCCTCCGCCAACCTGAACGAGGCTGCCAGGATTCAGGCCGCCAACATCCAGGCCGTCGACGCCGAACTGGCCCGCTTGCAGCAACAAACCGCATTCGCCCAGACCGCTCGCAACGCCTACGCCAACGCCCTGATTGAAGCGGTCAAAGGCCGCGAGGCCGCTGCCCCGGCAGAGAAGCCGAAAAAGCCGCGCGCCCCGCGCAAGCCCAAGGCCGCTGCCGCGCCCGGCGTAGCCGCACCTACATCTCTTTAAAAACCTGCAAGTAGCTGCGGCTGACCGGTAGGCGCTCGCTGCGACCCTTGAGTTCAATATCGGCGGTTTCATTCTCGCCGCGCGTGACGCAGCGGATTGACCGCAGATTGACGACAACCGAGCGATGTACCTGGGCAAACTGCTTTGGGTCAAGTTGCGCGATCAGCTCTTTCAGCGGCATCCGTATCAGCGCTTCGGCGGCTTGCCCTTCATCGCGGTATGCCACCAGCGTGTACTTTGTGTCGCTCTTGAGAAAGTCAATGTCATCGACCGGGATCATCCGCAGGGAGCTGCCCACGGTGGCGCGCACCCAGCCCATGGGCTCCGGTTGGTTGAGCTTGAGTCGCTCCGCCAACTGCGCCAGCAGTGCATCGGTGTGCACTGCTGGTTGATGCGTTTGCAAGCGCGCCTGCAGTCGCGCCACCGTCTCGGCGAGGCGAGCGGCGGTGACCGGCTTGACGAGATAGTCCAGCACGCCATGTTCGAAAGCATCCAGCGCGTACTCGCCAAAGGCGGTCACAAAAACCAGGTGCGAACGCTTGCCTATCTGGCGCGCCACCTCAATGCCGCTCAGGCCGGGCATGTGCACGTCCAAAAAGCAAATCGTTGGCTGATGCTGCTCGAACAGTTCGACGGCCTGCCGGCCATTGCGCGCCTGCGCGACGATTTTCAGCTCCGGCCAAGCGGCGGCCAGGCGCGCCTCCATGATCTCGCGCAGCAGCGGTTCGTCGTCGGCAATCAAGGCCGTGATAGGGGAGGCTGGGGTCATTTTGGCTCGATAGTAAATTCAATCACGACTTGCACGCCATGCGGTTCCACTTCGCTCAAGTCCATCGTCGCGCTGGCGCCGTAGGCCCAATGCAGACGTTCGCGCAGCGCCGCCAGCCCGGTGCCCAGGCCGCGGCCGGTCGCCTGCAAGCCCACACCGGTGTCGCTGACGCTCAAGCGGCAGCGCCCGTCGCCTATCAAATCGGCGCGAACGACGATGCGGCCGCCTTCTTCGCTGGGATCGATGCCGTGCTGGACTGCATTCTCGACCAGCGTCAGCAGCGTCATCGGCGGGCAGCGCAGCAGGTGGACGCCGGCGCCGGTATGCAAATCGAATGCAAGGCGATCGGGCATACGCATTTGCATCAACTCCAGATAGGCGCGCACCAGCTCCAATTCCTGGTTCAGCGTGTTGGCAGAGCCGTCCAGGCGCGGCACCGCTGCGCGCAAGTAGTCCGTCAGGCTTTGCAGCAGCTGCGGCGCACGCGGCGAACCCGCCTCGACCAGCGCCTGTACATTGGCCAGGGTATTGAACAGAAAATGCGGCTGTGCCTGGGCGGTGAGCAGGCGCATGTGGGCATCCAGCGCCTGGCGGGCCATCTCAGTGCGCTCCAATTCGAATTCGATCGCTTGCTTCTCCGCCCTGGCCTCGCGCTGGCGCAACAAGGCGGCCAGCGCAGTCCAGGGCGCCACCAGCGTACCGACAAACAACATCGTCATGAAACCATTCAATCGCTTCGGTTCGTCCCAGAATTGCGGTGCACCCGGAGGCGTGCCCAGCTTGAAGAAAAGGAAGATGGTGACGGGCACCGTCACGCCGACCGCAATTACTTGCAGCACCCAGCGCGCCAACCATCTGGGAAGCCGGCGTGGCCATTGCTCGAACAGGCCAAAGGCCAGCAGCACCGCCAAGCCTGTGCAGTACACCCGAATCGGCAGGCGCAAGGTAAACGTCGCATAGTTGAGACTCAGCAAAGCAAACAGCAGGGTGCAGATGGCGGCGGCTGTACACACGCGGCGCCAGCCAAATAAGGCCCGCCAACGGAAATTCAGCGCCTGCGGAGCGACTTCGAGAGCAGGAGTGGGTAGCATGGCGACAGGATACTCCGATAATTGAGGCGCGAAAACAGAGAGTATGTCCAAGGCCCTTCATCACCGCCAGCGCTGGCCAGGTTTTCTGAAATAGTGGTGCGCGATATAACGCCAGGGCAAGACCAGCGGCGTGATCACGATACCCGCCAGGCAAGCATAGAAGGATTCCTCGACGCCGGGAGTCATCGCCCCATGCTGCCACAAAGGGTAGGCAATGGCCGCAATCCACACGGTCTTCCAGACCAGCTCGAAAATCAGCAAAGGCAGCATTTGCAGCGGGTAGCGCAAGCCCCACACGCACAGCATCGACAAGGCCAGCAGCATGGCCACCATCTCCCCGCGACGCTGCGCCCACAGGGCCCAGCGGTCGCTGTGATGCAGCAACGCAGGCCAAAATGAGAGTGCCAACCCCACTGAAACCATCAAATATAGCGCACGCAACAGGTACAAGCGCCACACGGGCACGTCGTCGTCGCTCATGTTGCATTCTTTGTGTGACGGTGCGGCAGGAGAGGATATGCGAAGTTTCATGGCGCGCTTTCTAGTTGATTTGGCTCAGGCTCTTGCGGGCGCTTTCCAGATTGGCCGGGTTGGCGCGCTTGTTGGCGAGGTAGCGCTCGTAAGCCGCCTTGGCCTGCGCCTTGTCTCCCTTGGCCAGATAGGCATCACCCAGCCGGTGGTCGATCGGGTATTCGGCGGCATCGCCCAGGGCCCGGGCCCGCTCCAGGTTGCGGATCGCCTCGTCCGTTTGGCCCTGCGCGGCGTAGACCCGGCTCATGCCGTAAAAGCCACTTGCCGTATCGGGTTGATCGCGCTGCAGCGTCTGATACAGGCGCGTGGCCCTGGCCAGGTCTTTGCTGTCATTCAAAAAGACCTTGGCCAGCTGGGTGGTGGCTTCACGTACCTCTTTGCGCATGGCACCATCCTGGCTCGGTTTGAGCGCCAGCAACTCGCTCTCCATCTCCGCCCATTTCTTGTCCTCGGCGGCGATGTGGACGCGGATGATGCGCGCAGTCTCGGGCTGGCTGCTGCGCACGGCGGCTTCCAGGTCCCTGGCCTTGGAGAGGCTGCCGCCCAACATGCCGGGCAAGGTCACATACAGCTTGGCCAGCTGCACCCGGGCCGTAAAGCTGCCCGGATCCAGCTCCAGCGTGCGGATCCAGGCGTCCTTCAAGGTCCCCGCGCTGCGCATGGCTTTGGCCATCCCCATATTGACCATCTGCATACCGAGGTTCTCGGCCGCTGCCAGATGGCAGGCCGCCGCCATCGGGTGCTGCTCAATGCATAGCCTGGCCTGCCTGGCGCCGGCATCGAGCCGTTTGGCATCGCCGGCGTCGACAAAAGTGAGTGCCAGCGACAAGGCCGCGCTGGCTTCTGCGTCGCCGGGATTGGCTTTCAAGCGCGCCTGGGCAAGTTGCTCCAGGTCGGAATATTTGCCGGCGTCTTGCAGCGACTCGAACCGGGGATCTTTAAAGGTGGCGGCTTGGACAGTGCCAAACGCGCCCAGCAGTATCAGGGTGGCCATGGCGCAGGAGGCGCGTGAGGGCATAAATGGGATGTTCATGGTTGGTTTCTCGGGCCGGCGGCCGGTTATGTGGAGCAAGGAGTGCGGAGTCCCGTGTGGTGCACGTTTGTACAGGGCCGGGCAATTGTGTTCCGCTTTTCCTGCATCCCGACAGGCATTCCGACGAGCCACGCCATCCGGGTCTTAAGTCACGCCCGGACGCGATGAATGACGCTGCGCGCAAAGCGGTGGCGGCCACCGTCACTCAGCGTGGCATGTTCATGATTATCGGTGGCTGGGCCGCAGTGGGCGACCTGAACTGTTGTTGTTTTGGCCAGGGGGGTAAAGGAACGCAAAAAAGGCTTACGCGCCGGAGCGGGTAAGCCTTCATTGGTACTGCGTATTCTTGGTAGGCCGTGCGGGATTCGAACCTGCGACCAACGGATTAAAAGTCCGCTGCTCTACCAGCTGAGCTAACGACCCAAAGGTGTGTAACCTTGGTTTTCTTCGAATGGTAGGCCGTGCGGGATTCGAACCTGCGACCAACGGATTAAAAGTCCGCTGCTCTACCAGCTGAGCTAACGACCCCCGAAGAAGCGAGATTATAGGGGGTAATGGCTCGTGCTGTCAAATACCCCCGGGTAATTATTTGCCGCTGAGGCGTTCTTTTGCCGTCACCGCTGCCGCCGAGTCAGGATAGGCCTTGATCAGGTCCTGCAGCGTCTTCTTGGCGGCCTTGTCCTTCAGCTCGCTCTGGCAGCTGGCGATGTTGAGCATGGCTTCCGGCGCGCGCGGGCTGTCCGGGTAGTTTTTCAGCACCAGCAGCTGGGCCGAGATCGCGCCCTTGCAGTCGCGCTGCGCGAAGTAGGAGCTGCCCAGGTAGTACTGGGCGTTGGCCGCGTAGCTCGACCCCGGATAGCGCTGCAGGAACTCGGTGAACGCCGTGCCGCCAGCCTTGTAGTCGCCGGCGAGGAAGATCTTGTAGGCCGCCTCGTAGGTCTTCTGCTCGTTCGGGTCCACTTGCGCGGTCTTGCCGTCGATGGTCACTTCGCGCGGCTCCAGCTTGCGCAGGCGGGCGTCCAGGTCGACGTAGAAATCTTTCTGGCGCTTTTGCGCATTCGCCAGCTCGTTGCTCAGCACTTCGATCTGGCCGCGCAGCTTGGCCACTTCCTGCAGCGTCACTTCGTTTTGATTGACCAGGTCCAGCGTGCTGGACTTGTCGGATTTGGTGTCGATGCGGGCGTTCAGCTCGCCGCGCATGGCTTCGACCTTGGCGCGCAGGTCGAGCAGGGCCTTGCGGGCTTCGTCATCGTCGAACAGCCCGGCATGGGCTTGCAGCGGCAGCCAGGTCAGCGCGGCCAGCAGGGCGGCGCTCAGGCCGGATTTGGAGAGTTTCATCATGTCGGGCGCTTTCACACAAATCTAAAAGGAAACGGGGCGGGGCGCGGTGTTATCCGCGCGCCGCCCCGTATTATGCCTGTGACCCGGCAAAAGGGTAGTGCTTTCGATTACTTGTAGACGATGTCTGCACGACGGTTTTGTGCCCATGCCTCTTCGTTCGAACCGGATGCTTTTGGCTTCTCTTTGCCCAGCGATACGGCTTCGATCTGCGATTCCGGCACGCCCAGCGTGGTCATCGCTTTACGCACGGCTTCGGCGCGCTTCTGGCCCAGGGCCAGGTTGTACTCGGCGCCACCGCGTTCGTCGGTGTTACCTTGGATCAGGATCGAGCGGGCTTTGTTCTTGGCCAGGTAGGCTGAGTGGTTTTCCACCACTGGCTTGCCGTCGTCGCGCACGACGTAGCTGTCGAAGTCGAAGTACACGCTGCGGTTGGCCAGCACGCCTTTAGGATCGTCCAGCGGATCCAGCGATTTGGTTTCGACCGGAGCGACGGTACGGGTGTCCGGCTGCGGCTGTGGTTTCTGTTCGACTTGACGCTCTTCCACTTTTGCCGGCTCGGCGATTTTGACCGGAGTCGAGCAAGCGGACAGGATGGCGGCGGTGGTGACGATGAAGGCTAAGCTGCTGAGTTTACGCATTTGATTCTCCTAGTGATGAAAGGTAAAAATTACTGCATGAATGGACCCCAGGTGGGCTCCTTGATGTTGCCCGCCTGTGTGGTCAGGCGTTGCTTCACACGTCCATCCACCGAGACCACAGCCAGCGATTTGCGGCCGCCGGCTTGAGTGGCGTACATGATGTATTTGCCGTTCGGGGCAAAGCTTGGGTACTGGTCGTCCGTGCTGTCGGACAGGCGCTGCTCCTGGCCGCTGGCCAGGTCCATTGCGTACAGCTGGTAGTTGCCGTCGCGGCGGGAGATGTAGGCCAGCGTCTTGCCGTCGGCCGATACGCGCGGGCTGATGTTGTAGTTGCCGGTGAAGGTGACGCGCTTGGCGTCGCCGCCGTCGCCGTTCATGCGGTAGATCTGCGGTCCACCGCTGCGGTCGCTCATGAAGTAGATGCTGCCGTCCGGCGCGAAGTTGGCTTCGGAATCGATGCCGGCGCTGTTGGAGACGCGCTTGAGGTTGCCGCCGTCGGCGTTGACGGTGTAGATCTGCGTATGGCCGTCCTTGGACAGCGACACCGCCAGCTTGTTGCCGGTCGGCGCCCACACCGGCGACGAGTTGCTGCCTTTTTCATTGGCGACGACGGTGCGCGCGCGGTTGATCAGGTTCTGCACGTAGACCACCGGCTTCTTCTGTTCGAACGATACGTAGGCGACCTTGGTGCCGTCCGGCGACCACGATGGCGAAATGATCGGTTCGTTGGAGCGCAGCGCCATCTGTTCGCCTTCGCCGTCGGCGTCGGCCACCAGCAGTTCGTAGTGGCGCTTGTCGTATTCCTTCACGTAGGCGATGCGGGTCGAGAAGGCGCCGCGGATGCCGGTCAGCTTCAGGTACACATCGTCGGCGATGTTGTGGGCGGTCAGGCGGGTGAACTGCGGCGCGCGCGCCACGTTCAGTTGCGACAGCTCGCTCTGCTTGACGGTGTCGAACAGCTTGTAGCGCACTTCGAAGTCGCCGGCGGCGGACTTGGCGACGGTGCCGACGACCAGCGCGTCGGCGCCCTTGGCTTTCCAGTTGCCGTAGTCGATATTGCTCATGCTGGTGATGACGCCGGCGTCGATCAGCTTGAAGGCGCCGCTGCGCTCCAGGTCGGCCTTGATGATGGCCGAGATCTGTTGCGGGGCGATGTTTTCGTCGGCGAAGCCAGCCACCGCGACCGGGATCTGGTTGCTGCCGACGCCGGAAATCTCGATCCGCATCTGGGCGAGGGCGCCACCGGCGGCCAGCGCCAGCGTGGCGGAGAGGATTGCTAGTTTCAGTTTTTTCATAATCAGTGCATATCCTTCATGTTGAAATCGGCGACAAACTCGCGCTCTACCGTACCATCTTTTTTCTTGGGCAGTGGTGACGATTTGGCAATCGCGTTTTCAATCGCGCTATCGTAAGCGGCAGAGCCGCTGCTCTTCATCTTGCGCACGCCGATGATCTCACCGGTCGGCAGCTGGGTGATCTGGTAGGTCGCGCTCAGCGTATCGTCGACCGTGCCGTACACCAGGTTGCTCTTGATCTTGGCCCGGATCGCCGCCTGGTAGCCGCCATCGACGCGCCCGCCAGTCGAGGTGGCGGCGGTGCCGGTGCTGCCCTTGGCGGCGTTGCCGGTGATGCGGCTCAGCTCGGCGGCGAAGGCCTTGTCCTTGGCGGCCTTCTCGGCTTTCTCGGCTTTTTCCTTGGCGGCCTTTTCAGCGGCGAGTTTTTTCTTGTCCTTCTCGGCCAGTTCCTTCTTGTCTTTCTCGGCCTGTTCTTTTTCGTCCTTCAGCTTCTGCTCGGCGGCCTTCTTGTCGGCCAGTTTCCTGGCTTCCAGCTTGGCCTGCTTCTCGTCGGCTTCCTTCTTCAGCTTGGCTTCCTTGGCCGCTTCGAGTTTTTCCTGTTCGAGCTTCTTCTTCGCCTTCAGGCGTTCGAGGGCGATGTCCGGTTCCTTCGGCGCCGGCGGCGCTTCCACCGGTTTCGGCGGAGCGGCCTTGACCACCGGCTCAGGCTCCGGTTCGGGTTCCGGCTCGGGCTTGACGACGGGCGGGGCCGGCGGCGCGGCGTCCTGCACCTTCATGTCCCAGATCTCGGCCTGCACTTCGGTCGGCTGATTGTTCTGCCAGCTCACGCCCACCCACAGGAACAGCAGCAGCACGGCGTGCATGGCCGCGGCCAGCACGACGGAGCGCCAGCCTTCATTCTGTCGCGGTACTTTGTAGGGGCCGCCTGCTGTTGCGGGTTTCATCGTATGCACTGTGATTTACTTGGTCGACAAACCGACCCGGTTGATGCCCATCTTCTTCGCTTCCGAGATCAGCTGGATCACGTCGTCGTACTTGCTTTCCTTGTCGCCGGCGATCAGCACCGGATAGTCCGGATGGTCGCTGTGGATGGCGCGCAGCTTCTTGACCAGCGCGTCGCGGTTGGGCGCGGTTTCCGGCGCCTCTTCACCCTTGCCCTTGACGCCGATCGACAGCGCGCCGTTCGGCTTGATGACCACTTGCACGTAGTCGCTTGGCGGCTTGGTGGATTTTTCCGCGCTCGGCAGGTCGACCACGCTCGGGTCGTTAGCCGACGGCATCACCATGAAAATAATCAGCAGCACCAGCATCACGTCGATGTAGGGCACGACGTTGATCTCGGACTTGAACTTGCGGCCGCGGCCGCCGCGCATGCTGCTGGAAAAAGAGGAAGCCATGATTGCTCTGCCTTCTTAACGCGACTGACGTTGCAGGATGTTGGAGAACTCTTCGACGAAGCTTTCGAAGCGGATCGCCAGACGGTCGATATCGTGCGAAAAACGGTTGTACGCGACCACGGCCGGGATCGCCGCGAACAGGCCGATGGCGGTGGCGATCAGCGCTTCGGCAATGCCGGGGGCGACCGCTGCCAGCGTGGCCTGCTGCACATTGGCCAGGCCGCGGAAGGCGTTCATGATGCCCCACACGGTGCCGAGCAGGCCGATGTACGGCGACACCGAACCGACCGAGGCCAGGAAGGCCAGGTGCGATTCCAGCACATCCATCTCGCGCTGGAAGGCGGCGCGCATGGCGCGGCGGGCGCCGTCCAGGATGGCGCCGTGGTCCATGGTTTCGCGGGCCGAGGTGTAGGCGGCCTTGCTCTTGATGAACTCGCCCATGCCGGCTTCGAAGATGCGCGCCAGCGGGCCGCTGTTGGCGCGGTCCTTGCCGGCGTTCTGGTGCAGCGCGTGCAGGTTGCCGCCGGCCCAGAAGGTTTTCTCGAATTCGATGGTCAGGCGGCGCGCCGAACGCACGGCGAACATCTTGCTGAAGATGTAGGTCCAGCTGGTCAGCGAAATGACGAACAGCAGCGCCATAATCAACTGCACGATCAGGTGCGCGTTGGTGATGAGGGACAGGAAGGAGAGGTCTTGGGTGACGTTCATGTATGTGTTCAGTCTGTTTTGATGGTACTACGCATTTTTTCAGCAACCGCTGGCGGCACGGCGCGCGGGCTCAGGTCCGAGCCGACGCAGCCGACCTTGACGCGGGCAGTGTTCAGCAAACGTTCGCCACACCACGCCTGCTGCACAAACTGGATCGAGGCGTGGCCTAACTTTTCGATACTAAGTGTTAATTTTAGTTCATCGTCCAACTTGGCAGGCGCATGATACTCCGCGCTGACGCTTTTGACGACGAACAAGACGTCATGTTCCTGCAGTAAAGCGTGCTGTTCGACATGGATGGCGCGCAGCCATTCGGTGCGGGCGCGCTCAAAGAATTTGAGGTAGTTTGCGTAATAGACGATACCGCCGGCGTCGGTGTCTTCGTAATAGACCCGTACGTTCCAGATAAACTCTGCTGGCATGTTATTTTGACTACTAGTGAGATTGAGCAACATTCTACGCGATTTTATTGTTTTCGTTGAAGCTAGGACGGGGTAATTCACGTCAAATCCGATGTTCGTGCGGATTTTTCAACTGGCGCGCAAAAGATTGCACTTACAACAGTAAAGCGTTTTCCCGGCAACTTGCCAAGGATTGTAACAAC
Organism: Rugamonas aquatica; assembly: GCF_009380215.1. Classification (GTDB taxonomy): domain Bacteria; phylum Pseudomonadota; class Gammaproteobacteria; order Burkholderiales; family Burkholderiaceae_D; genus Rugamonas; species Rugamonas aquatica_B. The sequence continues at coordinate 28,160 of NZ_WHUG01000020.1, read as the reverse complement.
CGCTTACGAATCACTTCAGGAATGAAACGCTGGCTAAGCCCCTCTTAAGCAAGAGGGGCCGAAACTCAGTTACAGATTGCGCTTGATCGTCAGCGGACCGTAGCCCTGGCAGGTCGGCATCATCTCGATGCGGTTGATGTTGATGTGGGCCGGCAGCGTGGCGATCCAGTAGGCAGTGTTGGCGATGTCTTCGGGGGTCAGCGGCTCCGTGCCTTCGTAGACCTTGGCCGCCGCCGCGTCGTTACCCTTCAGGCGCACGTTGGAGAACTCGGTGCCGCCGCACAGGCCGGGCGCCAGGTTGGTGGCGCGCACGCCGGTGCCCACCAGGTCGGCGCGCAGGTTCAGCGTGAACTGTTCGACGAAGGCCTTGGTCGCGCCGTAGACGTTGCCGCCAGGGTAGGGCGTGTCGCCCGCCACCGAGCCCAGGTTGATGACGGTGCCGCTGCCGCGCGCCACCATTGCCGGCAGGATGGCGCGGGTCATGGCGACCAGGCCGCTGCAATTGGTGGCGATCATCGTATCCCAGTCTTCCAGCGACGATTCGTGCGCCGGGGTGACGCCCAGCGCCAGGCCGGCATTGTTGATCAGCACGTCGATCTGCGACCACTCGGCCGGCAGGCTGTCCAGCGCGCCCTTGATCGAGGCTTTGTCGGTCACGTCGAGCACGATGGGGCGGGCGGCTGCGCCCAGCTCGGCCGCCAGGGCTTGCAGGCGGTCCTCGCGGCGGCCGCTGACCAGGACCTTATGGCCGTTCTGGACGAAAGTGCGCGCCATGGCGGCGCCGAAGCCGGCGGTGGCGCCGGTGATGAAGACGATCATGTTCTATCCTTGCGGTTATGTGAAAGCCAGAGTGGAAACGATGGTCAAGTGTAGCCGAAATGGCAGTATGGCTTATCTCTCCTATCAAAATCGGCATAAGATTGCCTTTTAGGCAATCATTTCCTTGCTCAAATCTGGCGCATAAATTACAATCGGGCTTCCATTACGTCTCACGTAACTGGCGAAAAGCTCTGATAGTCACCAATTTGGTGCGTGGCGATCGGTCAGCGAAAGGTGGGCATCCACCGGGAAACGTGAGATTTCAACAGCCGTTCGCCTGGGCAGCCATCGATGGAAATGCACGAAGAGGCTGCCTGTCCGCTATCGGCTTCCCTCATTCGATCCAACCTGCCAGTAACAAGTTACTCAATTTGATTGGAGTTTTTACATGTTCGCAAAAGATCACACCCTCGCCAGCGTTGACCCGGAATTGTTCGGCGCGATTCAAAACGAAAACACCCGTCAGCACGATCACATCGAACTGATCGCGTCGGAGAACTACACCTCGCCAGCCGTGATGGAAGCGCAGGGTTCCCAGCTGACCAACAAATACGCCGAAGGCTACCCAGGCAAGCGCTACTACGGCGGTTGCGAGTACGTCGACGTCGTCGAGCAACTGGCGATCGACCGCGTCAAGCAGCTGTTCGGCGCGGAAGCGGCCAACGTGCAGCCTAACTCGGGCTCGCAGGCCAACCAGGGCGTGTTCTTCGCCGTGCTGAAACCAGGCGACACCATCATGGGCATGTCGCTGGCCGAAGGCGGCCACCTGACCCACGGCATGCCGCTGAATATGTCCGGCAAATGGTTCAACGTGGTGTCCTACGGCCTGACCGCTGAAGAAGACATCGACTACGAAGCCATGGAAGTGCTGGCCAAGGAACACAAGCCTAAGCTGATCATCGCCGGCGCGTCGGCCTTCTCGAAAAAGATCGACTTCGAGCGTTTCGCCGCTGTCGCCAAGGCTGTTGGCGCCTACTTCATGGTCGACATGGCGCACTACGCCGGTCTGATCGCCGCCGGCCTGTACCCTAACCCAGTGCCGCACGCCGACTTCGTCACCTCGACCACGCACAAATCGCTGCGCGGCCCGCGCGGCGGCATCATCCTGATGAAGGCCGAGCACGAGAAAATCATCAACTCGTCCATCTTCCCAGGCATCCAGGGCGGCCCGCTGATGCACGTGATCGCCGGTAAGGCTGTCGCGTTCAAGGAAGCGCTGACCCCTGAGTTCAAGGCTTACCAGCAACAGGTCGTCATCAACGCCGACGTGCTGGCCAAGACCCTGATCAAGCGCGGCCTGCGCATCGTCTCCGGCGGCACCGAGTCGCACGTGATGCTGGTGGACCTGCGTCCTAAGAACCTGACCGGCAAGGAAGCGGAAGCGATCCTGGGCGCCGCCCACATGACCTGCAACAAGAACGGCATCCCTAACGATCCGCAGAAGCCGTTCGTGACTTCGGGCATCCGTCTGGGCTCGCCAGCGTTCACCACCCGCGGCTTCAAGGAAGCGGAAGCGGAACAAGTCGGCAACCTGATCGCAGACGTGCTGGACAATCCGCACGACGCAGCGACCATCGACCGCGTGAAAGCGGCCGTGAAGGTTCTGGCTGACAAGTTCCCTGTCTACGCCAAGTAATCTGCAGTACCGCGACGCCGGCCTGTGCCGGTGTCGCGTCACCGAATAGCGCCCATATGAAATGTCCGTTTTGCCAGCATGAAGATACCCAGGTTCTCGATACGCGTGTATCCGAGGAAGGGGATTCGATACGCCGGCGCCGGCGCTGCGGTAAATGCGATAAACGATTTACCACGTATGAGCGCATCGAACTGGTGATGCCGTATGTGGTCAAGAAGAACGGCAGCCGTACCGAGTACGCAGCCGCCAAACTGCGCGGCAGCCTGACGCTGGCCTTGCGCAAACGTCCCGTGGCGGCGCCCGCCGTTGACGCGGCGATATTGTCGATCGAAGAAAAGCTGCTGACCAGCGGCCAGCGCGAAGTCGACACCGGCTACATCGGCGAGCTGGTGATGCAGGAGTTGAAGCGTCTGGACAAGATCGCGTATATCCGGTTTGCATCGGTTTATAAAAACTTCGAAGACCTGGCCGAGTTCCAGGATGCGATTGCCGAAGTCGGGCAGGAACGCAAGCCGCGTAAGGCTTAGTTTCGTGCACGTTGTACGCCGGCCTACGGCTGGCGCACCTTTGATACACCTCATATTCCCTACAGTAGCCACTGCTAACTTCTAGCTCAGTCTTGTCGACTTGCGGAGGTGTGCCGTGCGTGCACGCGCTGATATGCGGGGCTTTACACTGCTGGAGATACTGGTCGCCGTGCTGTTGCTGGCGGTTGGCATCGCGGGCGGCGTGGCGATGCAGCTGTCGGCGCTGCGCGCGCGGCATCAGGCGGCGATGTTGTCGCAAGCGGCTTATGTGGCCACGGGCCTGGCCGAACGCATGCGCGCCAACGCCGTGCAAATGCGCCTGGCCGATGGCGCCAATCCCTATCTGACCTTGGACTACGATGCGCTGACCGAACCGCTGCCGCCGGCGCCGTCGTCGCTGTGCTATGGCGCCGCGTGCGACGCCATGCAATTGGCGATGTTCGATCTGTACGAAACCAAAATGCAGGTGAGTATGTATCTGCCGGCCGGCCGCATACGTGTATGCCGCGACGGCGGCGCCACCTTGCGCTGGGCTTGCGGCGGCAGCGCGGGAGCGCCGGTGGTGGTCAAGGTCGGATGGCACGACAGGAATCCCGATGGCACGCCGCGCAAGGATGCCGGCGGCGAGTTCGTGCCTGCCGTGGCCTACGCCGTGGGAGCGACGCGATGAGCGCGCGGCCTTTATCTGTGCGCGGCTGGACCGTGATCGAGTTCGCCATTGCGCTGGCGCTGGGCTTGATCGTGGTCTTGCTGGCCAGCGGCTTGCTGCTGTCGGCCGGCAGCGGTTATCGCAATCACAGTGAGAACATCGGCCTCAACGACGGCGGCCGCCATGCGCTCGACATCATGGCGCGGGCGATACGGCAAGGCGCTTACATCAACTGGGATAGCAAGGTGGCGCCGGTCGAGCTCGATGACGCCGCCCCTGCGTCGATCGCCGGCCTGGATGCCCGCAGTATCGGCCGCAACAGTGCCGATATTTCGGAAGTACTGCCGGCGGTGGCGCATGGCAGCGATGTGCTGGCCTTGCGCTTTTCCGGCTCGGGCGAGGGCGGCAATGGCGACGGCTCCAGCCTCAACTGCGCGGGCTTTGGCGTCGCCGTGCCGCACGATGAGGATGGTCGTGGCTGGAGCATTTTCTATGTCGCTGCCAATGGCGACGGCGAGGCGGAGCTGCGCTGCAAATATCGCGGCGCATCCGGCTGGGGCGCGGACGCCATCGTGCGCGGCGTCGATTCGTTCCAGGTGCTGTATGGCGTGGATACCGATACGCCTGCCGACAATATTCCCAATGCCTATGTCAACGCCAGCGGCGTCGATGCGATGGATGCCGCGCTGCTGCTGTCTGGCGCGACGACGGACGAGCGCCTGCGCGATTTGCGCCGCAAGACTTTCTGGAAGCGGGTGTGCAGCGTCAAGGTGGCCTTGCTGCTGCACGGCGACAGCAATACCCGCGCCGATACGGTGGCGACGCGCTTCGATCTGTTCGGCCCGGCGTATTCCGAAGCGCATGGCGATGACGAGGGCGTGCGCGTCACGGAGGCAAGCTTGCCGCCGGCGCAGCGGGCGCGGGCGCGGCGGGTGGTGGGCATGACGGTGGCTTTGCGCAATCGGGGCGGCTAGATCATGGCGGTCCAACGGCAGCGGGGCGTGGTGGTGTTGATGTGCCTGATGATGATGCTTCTGGCGATGTTGCTGGGCGTCTCGGCGGCGCAGATGAGTTTGCAGGGTGAGAAGGCAGCGCGTGGCGAGCGGGATCGGGACGTGGCGTTTCAGGCGGCGGAGGATGCCTTGGCGGATGCGGAGCACGATATTCAGGATGGCGCGGGCGAGGTCGGTGCCTGCGATGCGTCGCCGGTCTGGCAGCGGGTGGATTTGTCCGGCGTGGAGGATGGCGGCGCGTGCACGCTCGGCTACGGCGCGCATACCGGGGCGGCGATGCTGACGGCTGAAGGTGTGCTGCCGTTTAAGAAGCCGCGCTATGTGGTGGAGCGGATGGAGTGCCATCAGCCGGGCGAGGATGCGTCGGCTGGCGGAGCGGTTGCGCATTGTTATCGCGTGACGGTGATCGGCTTCGGCGCGCGGCCGGCGACGGAGCTGGTCTTGCAAACCGTGTACAGCAAGCTGGAGTGAGGAGGGGGTATGCGAGTTGCTGGCGATAGTACGCTGTCAGGGCATGGCAGGCACTGGGTGCGGATGGCGGCGCGCATGTTGTCGTGGATGCTGATCGGCTTTCTGTTGCTGTTGTTGCCGATGCTGGCGGTCGGCGTGCGCGCCGCGCCGCCGGTGCTCGATCTCGCGAGCGAGCCGCTCACTGCCGCGTGTCGGCCGGCGTCGCCGGGCGGCGCGCGAATTGCGGGAGCATCGTTGTTGGCGATGGCGTCTGCTGTCGCATCCTCTGCGTCCACGGTACCTGCGGCATCCGGTGGCGATTTATTCGGCGCGACCATGGACGCGGGAGATTGGGGCGGGCATTTTGAGCGCTTTGCCTTGCCTGCGGCGGGCGTCGCGTTGCCGCCATCGGCCGCCGCGTTGTGGGATGCGGGAGCGCTCCTCACCGGCGGGGCTGGGCGCGCGCCGTCCCCGGCGCCTGAGGCGCGCAAGGTGTACACGGCTGTCGTGCAGAACGATGGCAAACTGGCCGGCATACCGTTTTCCTGGCTCGCTCTGTCGGATGCGCAGCGGGTGTTGCTCGATCTGCCGCCGCCGTCGCCGCACGCGGTGGCTGCCGACGGGCTCGGCGAGCGTCGCGTTGCCTATCTGCGTGGCGAACGCAGCGATGAAGGGGCGCTGTTCCGCCGGCGCACCAGCGTACTTGGCGACGCCATCAACAGCACGCCGGTGCTGGTCGGTCCGCCGTCCGGGGCCTCGCTGGATGCCGACTATCTTGCCTTTCGCGAGCGTCACAAAAGCCGCCGCCCGGTGATCTACCTCGGCGCCAACGATGGCATGCTGCACGCCTTCGATGCCGGCACTGGCAGCGAGCTCTACGCCTATGTGCCCGATGCCTTGTTGCCTGCATTGAACCGCCTGCCCGACCCCGGTTACGTACACCGCGCCTACGTCGATGGCCCCGCCAGCAGTGGCGACGCGCTGATCGCGGGCAGCTGGCGAACGGTCCTCGTCGCCGCGATGGGCGGCGGCGCGCAGGGCTTGTTCGCATTGGATATCAGCGATCCCGAAGCGTTGGATGAACGTGCCGTACTATGGGAGTTCACCGACCGCGACGATCCGATGATGGGCAACATCACCACGCTACCTCAGGTCATCAAGGTGCGTACCAGTCATGGAGCGGGTGTGGCGACTTACCGCTACTTCGCCGTCGTCTCCAGCGGATTGAACAACTACGCGCGCGACGGCCATCGGAGTGGTGCCGGCAAGGGAGCCTTATTCCTGCTGGCGATGGACAAGGCGCACGATGCGCCGTGGCGGCTGAACGTCAACTACTTCCGCCTCGTCACGCCAATATCCGATCCATCTATGGCCAACGGACTGAGCGCACCAGCTTTGATTGCCGACCGTGACGGTGCGTTGAATTACGCTTATGCCGGGGACCTGCAAGGCAATCTGTGGCGTTTCGATTTCAGCAGTTGGCCGGGCGCGGCTGCCAAGGCGCTGTTCGTCGCCCGTGATGGCGACGGCAACCGTCAGCCCATCGCGCAGCAGCCGATGGTGGCGTACGCGTCGGGTGGCGGCTACCTGATCCTGTTCGGCACCGGCCGGCTGCTCGCCAGGAACGATTTGGCGGCGACGGACTTCACTACGCAATCGTTCTACGCGATCCATGACAGCTTGTCCGTGCCGATGGATGTCGTCACCGGCCGTCGCCAGCTCACCGAGCGCGTGCTGGCGTCGTCAGGCGGCGACCTGCTGAGCATAGGCGGCGGTACGATGGAGGCGGGCAGTAAAGGCTGGTATGTCGACTTCCTGCAGTCCGCGCTCACGGGGGAACGCAGCATTGGCGGCGGCAAGCTGGTTGGCGGTGCGGTCGTCTTCAATACCTTGCTGCCGGGAGCGGACAAGTGCGATGCCTCGCGCAGCCGAACGTATGTGCTGCAAGCGTTGAGCGGCCTGCCGGGCGGGCTCAGTGCGGCCAGTGTTGCGCCGGCCGCGCCCATCGTCGGCGTGCTGCAAGCGACGTATTCGGCGGTGCCGTCGCTGGTGCAGCAGTCGGCGAGCCGGGCACCGCCCGATCCGACCGGGCAGGTCGTGGTGGAGAAGGGCTACGCGGTCGTCAATGCGTCAGCGCGCGAGACTGTGGTGGCCGGCAGCGTCAAGGTGCGCTTGCGGGCAGGCCGGCTCAGTTGGCGCGAGGTGGCCAATTGGCGCGAGCTGCACGAGGCCGTAAAATGATGGCCGTCCGTGCACGCGCCCACGCGTTCAGCATGATCGAATTGCTGATCGTGCTGGTCATACTGTCCGTGCTGGCCGCGCAGCTGCTGCCCAGTTTTCGAGAGCACGTGATACGCTCGCGCCGCGCCGAAGCACAGGCCGCGCTGCTGCAACTGATGCAGCAGGAAGAACGCTATTACACGCAGACTAATACCTACATCGCTTTCTCATCCGGCACGACGGATCCGGAAGCCCACCAGTTCAAATGGTGGAGCAGCAACGGCGCGGCGACCAGCGCCTACGAAATCGAAGGCAAGGCCTGCGACGGCGAGCTGATCTCCCAGTGCGTGCAACTGATCGCCACGCCGGGCACAGCGCTGGTCGATGCCAGATTCCGAGACGAGGATTGCCGACAGCTCAAGCTGACCAGCAGCGGTCTGCGCCTCGCCACCGGGCCGTCCACCCGTTGCTGGCCGTGAGGGCGCACACGATGCCAGGCCACGCTTCCCGCCACGGTCACACGCTGACCGAACTGCTGATCGTGCTGGTGTTGGCGGCACTGCTGTTCGGCGTTGCCGTGCCCAGTTATCAGGCCGCGCTCAAGCGGCAGCAATTGCGGATCGCCGTCAACGACCTGGTCGCCGCCATCAACCTGACGCGCTCGCATGCGATGGCGCGCGGCGGCAAGGTGCTGCTGGCGCCGCTGGAAGCGTCCGGCACCTCGTGGCGCCAGGGCTGGGCCGTGTTTATCGACGATAATGGCAACCGCCGCCCCGACCCCGGCGAACGGTTGTTGTTCCAGCACGGCGCCATCGCCGACGGTATTGTCGTCGCGTCCGTCTTCTCGTCTGGTGCAGCGCCGCTCTACCTTGCTTATAATGCTGCAGGGCGCGCTTGCAGCGCCAGCAACAGCCTGGCCGCGCGCTGGGGCACGCTGTCGCTGACGCAAGGCGAGAACGTGCGCAACATCAAAATCAATATGCTGGGCCGGGTGCGCGTCTGCGATCCGGCAGTGGACGGCGCAAGCTGCGCCAGCGCGACTGACTAAGGACAACGTGAACATCAGCAACGATCTCGAAGGCATGACGCTGGCGCTGGAATGGGCCGCGAAAGGGTTGTACACGACTTCGCCGAATCCGCACATCGGCTGCGTGATCGTGCGCGACGGCCAGGTGATCGGCGCCGGCGTCACGCAGCAGGCCGGCAGCGACCACGCGGAAATCCAGGCGCTGAAGGATGCGCAGGCGCGCGGCCATGATGTGCGCGGCGCTACCGCCTACGTCACGCTGGAACCGTGCAACCACCACGGCCGCACGCCGCCATGCTCGGATGCGCTGGTGCGCGCGGGCCTGGGCCGCGTGGTGGCGGCGATGGAAGATCCGAATCCGCTGGTGGCGGGGCAGGGCATGGCCAAGCTGGCCGCCGCCGGCATCGAGATCAGCACGGGCCTGCTGGCCGATCAGGCTTATGAACTGAACATCGGCTTCTTCTCGCGCATGACGCGCGGCCTGCCGTGGGTGCGGATGAAGTCCGCGGCCAGCCTGGACGGCATGACGGCGCTGCACAACGGCGTCAGCCAGTGGATCACCGGGCCGGAAGCCCGCGCCGACGGCCATGCGTGGCGCGCCCGCGCCTGCGCCATCCTGACCGGCATCGGCACCGTCAAGGCCGACGATCCGCAGTTGAACGTCCGCGCGGTGGAGACGCCGCGCCAGCCGCGCCGCATCGTGGTCGACAGCAAGCTCGACATCGATCCATCCGCCAAGGTCTTGCAGGGCGGCGGGACGTGGATCGCGGCGGCGGTGAGCGATCCCCAAAAGGAAGCGGCGCTGCGCGCTGTCGGCGCCGAAATCATCCTGCTGCCCAATGCCTCCGGCAAGGTCGATCTGCCCGAGCTGATGCGCGAGCTGGGCCGGCGCCAGATCAACGAACTGCATGTCGAAGCGGGCGGCAAACTGAACGGCTCGCTGATCCGCGAGGGCTGCGTGGACGAATTGCTGGTCTATCTGGCGCCGACGCTGCTGGGCGATGCGCAGGGCATGTTCGCCTTGCCGGCGCTGACCGACCTGGCGCACAAGCAGCTTTTGAAATTTCACGAGGTTAAGCAGATCGGCGAAGATTTGCGTATCCTTGCACGATTCACTCATCAATAAGAGCACTCACATGTTTACTGGAATTGTCGCCGCTATCGGCAAAATTGAATCCGTCAAGCCACTCGAAGGCGGCTCGTTCGCGGGCGTGCGCCTGAACATCCACGCCGGCGGCCTGCCGCTGGCCGACGTCGCGCTGGGCGACTCGATCGCCATCAACGGCGCCTGCATGACCGTGGTGGAAAAGGACGACAGCAGCTTCCGCGTCGATGTCTCGCGCGAAAGCCTGAACTGCACCGTCGGCCTCGACACGCTGACCGAAGTGAACCTGGAAAAAGCGCTGACGCTCAATGAGCGCCTGGGCGGCCATCTGGTATCCGGCCACGTGGACGGCCTGGGCGTGGTGCGCAAGTTCGAGGCTGTGGGGGAATCGTGGGAGCTGGTGATCGAAGCGCCGCATGACCTGGCCAAGTTCCTGGCCTTCAAGGGCTCCATCGTCGTCAACGGCGTATCGCTGACGGTGAACCGCGTGACCGACATCGGCACGGGCAAGGATCTGGTTTGCCAGTTCTCGATCAACCTGATCCCGCACACCATCGCCATGACCACGCTCAAGCATCTGGAAGTCGGCAAGCAGGTCAACCTGGAGATCGATCTGATCGCCCGCTACGTCGAGCGCATGGTGTCGGTCGGCGCCGCAGGAAAATAAGCTTTGCGACGCCCGGTGCGCCGGGCGTTGACAGCATTCCGAATCTTGCTTAGTATATCTACCAACTAGTCGGTTATTAGCGAGTTGAGCAGATGAAGCATTTTTCCGAGATTTCCGAGTCCGCGCTGCGGGTGGTCGATGCCGCCGAGGGCTTGATACAGCAGCGAGGCTACAACGGCTTTTCCTACGATGATGTGGCCAAGCTGGTCGGCATCAAGAAGCCCAGCATCCATCACCACTTCGCGACCAAGGGCGACCTGGCGGCGACGGTGGCGCAGCGCTACACGCACCGATTCCGCGAGCAGTTGCTGCGCATCGAGGGCCACCACGCCAAGGCTGCCGACCGCCTGGCCGCGTATGCGGCGCTGTTTGAAAACACCTATGCCATCGATCAGCGCCTGTGCGTCTGCGGCATGCTGGGGGCGGAGGTGAATTCGCTGCCTGCCGGCGTCACGCATGAGGTGAGCCGCTTCTTCGAGGTCAACACCGATTGGCTGGCGACCGTGATCGCCGACGGCCAGCGCGCGCAGCAATTGCGTCCGCTGCCGGAGGCGAGGGCGCTGGCGGAAACCTTTCTGGCGGCGCTGGAAGGCGCGATGATCGTCTCCCGTTCGTCGGGCAGCGCGCGTGGGCCGGCCGGGGTGGCGCACACTTTTCTATTGTCTTTGCTGGCCTGACGGGCTGGCCTTGTTCCGTGCCGGCGGCTGCCGGCATATTTTTAAGTAGTTTAACCTACCAACTAGTTGGTAAACATCGGAGTCAGTTATGCTTGCATTCAGTGGTAAAAAATTATTGGTCGTCGGCGGCACCAGTGGCATGGGTCTGGAAACCGCGCGCATGGTGCTGCAGCAGGGCGGCAGCGTGGTGATCGTCGGCCAGCGCCGGGACAAGACCGAGGCGGCGCGCGCGTCGCTGGCGCAACTGGGGCAGGTCGCCGCGTTGACGGCCGATCTCGGCGGCGCGCAAGGCGTGCAGCAACTGCTGCAAGCCATCGATGCCGACCACCGGGATATCGACCTGCTGGTGAATGCGGCCGGCGTGTTCTTCCCCAAGCCGTTCCTTGAACATGTGGAGGCGGACTATGACCAGTATCAGGCGCTGAACAAGGCTTTCTTCTTCATCACGCAGAAGGTGGCGGCCAACTTGGCGGCGGCAGGCCGTCCAGGCGCCATCGTCAATATCGGCTCGATGTGGGGCAGGCAGGCGATTGCGGCGACGCCTTCGTCGGCTTACTCGATGGCCAAAGCCGGCTTGCATGCACTGACGCAGCATGTGGCGATGGAACTCGCCGCCAGTCGGATACGCGTCAACGCGGTAGCGCCGGCCGTGGTGGAGACGCCGATCTACGAAGGCTTCATTCCGAAGGCGGAGGTGCATGGCGCGCTGCAGGGCTTCAACAGCTTCCATCCGATCGGCCGGGTCGGCACGCCGCGCGACGTGGCGGAGGCGATCTTGTTCCTGCTGTCGGACAAGGCTGCGTGGGTGACGGGCGCGGTGTGGGACGTGGACGGCGGTGTCATGGCCGGCCGCAACGCCTAAAAACCGGTTGCAAGCAAGGCCGGGTTGCGGATACGGCCTTCGTCTACCATTTGGCAGCAGACGGCCAAAGCGTTTTGGCTGGCGTCGGTCGAGGTTGCAAATTCTGTTACGACGGTGCTGGAGTCAATTCGGCTGAGTTGCCGATACAGCTCCCAGCGGCCCTGCCATTTATCTTGTTCATTTTGACTGCTGAAGGAGCGGATTTCAAACGATTTATAGCTGATGTGATAATTGTTCATGAGATACATTGTTGGATTTGCAAGCCTCATTCTAGCCGTTTGTATCGCCATGTATCAGAGTCCAAGCGGTAAATTTTATTACAGATGGGTAATATTTCTGTCTAGCGTACGCCGGCGACCTGGGGCGCGGATAGCGTTTTCAGGTAGGCGATCAGGGCGGCGCGCTCCTCCTGAGCGGTGACTTTGAAGTCCATGTTCTGCCCGGGGAGGAATTGTTCGGGGTCGGTCAGCCAGCGGTCCAGAGCGGCCGCATCCCAGCGCTCCTTGACCTGGCGCAGCGCCGGGGAGTAATCGTAGCCTTTGACGCTGCCGATGCGGCGGCCAACCACGCCTCGGTGCATGGGGCCGGTTTCGTTGCTGTCGATGGCGTGGCATTCCGCGCAACGCTGCTGCCAAAGCTTTTGTCCCTCGGCGATCTGCCGGTCCGGCTCGGCACGGGCCATGGCGCACAGCAGCGTCAGGGACAGCAGGGCCAGCAGGCGGGTGGTGGGTAGCATCGCATTCCTCGTCAAATAGTTATTCTTATTGCTTGTACGCAACAGTGCGGCGATCGGATTCAAATATTTTTTCAATGCAATCGCCGGAATGTTGATAAGAAATTCACGGGACGGGCTGCGATGCCAGCCATTTGGCGGATAAAAGCGGCGTTTTACGGTGGGACGGGCGTAAATCCTTTAAAATAGCGCCCTGTTCTAGCTCCGCTACAAAGGATTAAAAATGTCAATTTCCAGCACCGAAGAAATCGTCGCCGAATTGCGCGCTGGCCGCATGGTGATCCTGGTCGATGAAGAAGACCGGGAAAACGAAGGCGACTTGGTGCTCGCGGCGGACTTTGTGACGCCTGAAGCCATTAACTTCATGGTCAAGCATGCGCGCGGCCTGGTCTGCCTGACCCTGACCGAAGAGCGCTGCGACCAGCTGAACCTGTCGATGATGTCGGCCCGTAACGGCACCGCCTTCGGCACCAATTTCACCGTGTCGATTGAAGCGGCCGAGGGCGTGACCACCGGCATTTCGGCGGCCGACCGCGCCAAGACCATCCAGGTCGCCGTCGCCAAGGATACCCAGCCGTCGGACATCGTCCAGCCCGGCCACATCTTCCCGCTGAAGGCGCAAAAGGGCGGCGTACTGATGCGCGCAGGCCATACCGAAGCCGGTTGCGACCTGACCGCGATGGCCGGCCTGACGCCCGCCTCGGTGATCTGCGAGATCATGAAGGACGACGGCACCATGGCGCGCCTGCCGGACCTGCTGGAATTCGCCAAGGAACACGGCCTGAAGATCGGCACCATCGCCGACCTGATCCACTACCGCAGCCGCAACGAGTCGCTGGTTGAGAAGATCGGCGAGCGTCCGCTGAAGACCGCCCAGGGCGACTTCCGCATGATCGCCTTCCGCGACAAGCCGAGCGGCTCGGCCCACCTGGCGCTGGTACACGGCGATATCGAGAAGAGCAAGGAAACCCTGGTGCGCGTGCATCAGCCGGTGTCCATCCTCGACATCCTGGAATCGGAAGCGACCACCCACTCGTGGAACCTGTCGTCGTCGCTGGCGGCGGTCAAGGCATCCGAGCGCGGCGTGATCGTGCTGCTCAACTGCGAAGAAACGGCGGAGCAGTTCTTCGCCCAGTTCGACGCGCTGGGCAAGCCGGAAACCAAACCGAAAGGCCGCGCCGCCAGCATGGACCTGCGCAGCTACGGTATCGGCGCCCAGATCCTGCGCGAAGTCGGCGTCTGCAAGATGCAGCTGCTGGCCAGCCCGCGCAAGATGCCGTCGATGACGGGCTTCGATCTGGAAGTGACCGGCTACATGGCCAAACCACACTAATTCAACCAACACACAAGAGGCACTCCATGACTGTAGGAAGCTACGAAACCAATTTGTCCGGCGACGGCCTGCGCATCGGCATCGTTCAAGCCCGTTTTAACGAAGACGTCTGCCACGGCCTGCTGTCGGCCTGTCTGGCCGAACTGAAGCACCTGGGCGTGGCCGATGAAGACGTGCTGCACGTGACCGTGCCAGGCGCACTGGAAGTGCCGCTGGTGCTGCAGAAGATGGCCGAGTCGCAGCAGTTCGATGCGCTGGTCGCACTGGGCGCAGTGATCCGTGGCGAAACCTACCACTTCGAGCTGGTATCGAACGAATCCGGTGCCGGCATCACCCGCATCGGCCTGGATTATGGTATTCCTATCGCTAACGCCATCCTGACCACCGAGAACGACGAGCAAGCCGAAGTCCGCATGGCCGAAAAAGGCGCCGATGCGGCGCGCGTGGCGGTGGAAATGGCCAATCTGACCATCGCCCTGGAAGAGTTGAACCAGGACCAAGGCGACGACGAGTAAGAACCAGTAGGAAACGGCGCAGTGTGCCGGTATGCGCCGGCGCACTGAGCCGGATTTTGTAAGTATTTAAGAACAGGTATAACCATGACAGATAAAATTTTGCACGCCAACCCCAGCAAGAACCGCACGCCGCGCCATCGTGCGCGCGAGTTTGCGTTGCAGGGTTTGTATCAGTGGCTGCTGAACAATGAAGACGCATCCACCGTGGTGAACAACATCCGCGCCGCGCACGGCTTCGACAAGGCCGACGGCGACCACTTCACTGTGCTGCTGTACGGCGCGATCAAGGATTCGGTAGCGCTGCGCGAAAGCTTCGCGCCGCTGGTCGACCGTGGCGTGGGCGAGCTGTCGCCGATCGAGCACGCGGTGCTGCTGATCGGTGCGTTCGAGCTGAAGAACAACCTGGAAATCCCTTACCGCGTCGTCATCAACGAAGCGGTCGAGCTGACCAAGTCGTTCGGCGGTATCGATGGCCACAAATACGTCAACGGCGTGCTGGACAAGCTGGCCGCCCGTGTCCGCCCGGACGAAGTCGCTGCCGACAAAAAACGCTAAGCAGCGTTCGGTACTGTGCAAAGCCACCCAAGGTATCTTGTGGTGGCTTTTTTTATTTGGGGTTTGACGGGGAGGGGACTGCGCCGCAGAATCCATTGATTTTAAATCAATGTCGAGGGCGCATCATCGAACTGCATTCCCTGAGCGCGGCGCGGACTTGGCGCCGCCGTGGCTGGCTGGCGCTGATCGCCGGGCTGCATCTGCTGGCCTTCCTGTGCTGGCGCGCGCCTGAGCGGCCCATGGCGGCCGCTGCGGGGCGCCACGAAGCCATCACTTATATTCTGGCGCCCGCGAAGCGGCCGGCGCCGATCCAGGCGCCTCGTTCTGCGTCCGCACCGCGCATGACGCTGCGGACGCCCATGCTGCAGCCGGTGCAGTCAGTGCAGCCCGCTGCGCCGCCGGCCCCGCAGGCGATCACGCAGACCTTGCCGCCGCCGGATCCGTTCGCGCTGCCGGCCGCCAAGCCGGTCGAGGATTTGCGGCAACGCGCGCTCCAGAGCGCCGCTGCCGCCGACCGGCAATTGCGCAAGGAAGCCTGGCATCCCGACGCGAAGAAGACCGCCAACGACGCCACGCCGCTGAGCGCGGCCGTGGCCAGCGCCTACGTCGGCAACGACCAGGGCTTTACCACGGAAAACCTGACCACGCCGGACGGGCGCACGATGACCAAGGTGCGCACGCTGGGCGGCAGCGTCTACTGCGGCACCAAGCAGGCCAACAACAGCGCCGCGATCGATCCCTTCCGGGATGGCGTCAAAACCTTTGTCGGCACCTGCCCGAAATCGTTTGGCAAATAGATGGCCGCATATTTGACGGCAAGAGGGCCAAGCCCCATCATCGGTTGTTTTTAAATTAACTGCGAAAGCCTGTTATCGAACTGCATACCTTGAACGCGGCGCCGGCCTGGCGTCGTCGTGGCTGGCTGGCGCTGATCGGCGGCGTCCATGTGCTGGGGTTTATCTGCTGGCGCTCGCCTGAGCGGCTGCATCCTGCTGCACCTTTGGCGCCGCAGCCGGGCATCACCTACATCCTGCCGGCGTTTGTGCCGCCGCCTGAGCGGCCGAAGCCGCTGCCCAGGCTAGCCCAGCCCGTTCGTGAGCCCCAGGCTCCGCGCATGACGCTGGCGCCCACGGCGCCGCAAGCTGCGCCACCTGCGGCCGAGCCTCCAGCGCCGCAGGCGATCACCCAGACCGCGCCACCGCCGGACCCGTTCGCGCTGCCGCCTGCCAAACCGTCCGACGATCTGCTGCAGCGCTCGCTCAAGAGCGCCGCAGCCGCCGACCGGCAGTTGCGCAAGGAAGCCTGGAATCCGCGCGACAAGAAGATCGCCAACGACACCACCATGCTGGCCGATAAGTTGGGAAGTGCCTATGTCGGCAGGGAAGGCACGACCCAGGAGAGCATCACGCTGGACGACGGCCGCGTGATGACCAAGATCCGCATGGCGAACGGCAGCACGTTCTGCGCGGTCAAGGAGTCGAACGGCGTGACCGGCGGCCGCGATCCCTTCCGCGACGGTATCAAGACCAAGATCACCTCCTGCTCGCGCTGATTGCTGCGGACGTAAAAAAGCCACCTCGCAAGGTGGCTTAGTGTCTGTGCTACGAAATCAGAGACCGGCGATCTGGGTGCCGCTGACCGATTTGTCTACCGCCGCGACCGGCGGGGTAGGCTTGGCTGGCGCTGCCGCCATCATCGGGGTAATGGTCGGGACCTTCTTGCCTGCGGATACCTGCTTCAGGCGCTGGTACTCGGCCAGCACTTTCGAACCGTAGCCATCGTCATGTTCGAACGCCGCGGCGCCGACATAGATCTTCAGGCCGGCTTCGACCGAACCGCCACGGGTGACGTAGTCCTTCAGGATCAGCGAGCCGACACGGATGTTGGCCACCGGGTTCAGCGCTGCTTGCAGGCCGCCCATTTCCTGGAATTTATCGTGGTGCACCTTCGACATGACCTGCATCAGGCCTTGCGCGCCGACCGGGCTTTCCGCGAACGGATTCAGGCCCGATTCAATCGCCATCACTGCCAGGATCAGCAGCGGATCAAGCTTGATCTCGCGTGCCGTCAGGTAGGCGGTGGACACCAGCATGTTGGCGGCGTCGCCCGCTACGCGGTAACGCTTGGACAGCCAGGAAGTAACCCATTGTTGCTGCTTCTGCGTGCCCAGCAGGGCTTTTTCTTCGGCGGTCAGCGGTGCGGTGCTGGCGGCCGGGGTGGAGGACGGCGTTTCCATCAGGGCCGACAGCGGCGGCGCCACGACGGCAACAGCTTCGACTTCCGGTTCGTGGTTCAGGCTGTTGCTCAGTGCCTTGGCCAGGTCGGGACGGACAAACAGTACTGCCATTACTACTAAAGCGGTCACACCCAGAATGGTCAGAGTGTGTTGGGCGGTGGTCAGCACGCCTTTTGCCGAAACGCGAGTCGTGGAAAACCACGCTGCTGGCTGGCGAGCCATGGTACGGGCAAACTGCGTTGCGCCGGTGATGCGATTGATCATATAGTTCCCCTGAAATGTCCGTAAAAGCGGGTCCCCGCCAGCGTTGAACGCAGCTAACCGGGTGCTAATGCCGTGCATCAGAAATTTCTCATCGTCCGCCGCCGCTGGGAGCGCGCGTTGGACGCCGTCATTGCTTGCTAGAGCTGATGTTTCCCTGTGGTATTCGATCAGTCGCAATACAACTTCTTTCGGGGGTAAGGCAGACGCCTTTTGAAAACACTCCTTAAAATGTCATGTGGAGCCCCGACTCCGTGAATGAATGAGCAACACATTTATGTGGACCGCGTTCCGGGTTCAACCCGTGCTGGACCGTGTTCTCTTCAAGTAGGGCAAATTGTAGAAGCCGTTTTATATCAAGTCAATACTAACGCAATTGAAAGCTATAACTTTTAAATCTTACTTTTTTGCTTGTATTGCGGCTAAAACCAATAAAATCAACTACTTGACCTGTCTTTTTAAACAGTATGCTGCGTTGTAAGAAAAAATTAAAAAACGATGAAATATTCTGATTTGCGAGATTTTATTTCTCAACTGCAACGGATGGGCGAACTTAAGCCCATTTTGGTGCCCGTTTCACCATATTTGGAGATGACTGAGGTTTGCGACCGCACTTTGCGGGCCGGCGGACCGGCTTTGCTGTTCCAGAATCCGACCGGACACAGCATGCCGGTGCTGGGCAATCTGTTCGGCACGGAACGCCGCGTCGCGCTCGGCATGGGAGCGGACAGCGTCAGCGAACTGCGCAAGATCGGCCATGTGCTGGCCCGCCTGAAAGAGCCGGAACCGCCGAAGGGCTTCAAGGACTTGATGGGCATGGGCTCGCTGGTCAAAGCCGTGTGGGACATGGCGCCGAAGGAGTTGCGCGGTGCGCCGTGCCAGGAAATCGTGTGGGAGGGCGCCGACGTCGATTTGTCGAAATTGCCGATCCAGCACTGCTGGCCTGGCGACGTCGCGCCTTTGATTACCTGGGGCCTGGTGATTACCAAGGGTCCTAATAAGAAGCGCCAGAACCTGGGCATCTACCGCCAGCAGGTGCTGGGGCCGAACAAGGTCATCATGCGCTGGCTGGCGCACCGTGGCGGCGCGCTGGACTTCCGCGAGCACGCCATACAGAGCAAGGGCCAGCCTTATCCGATCTGCGTCGCGCTGGGTGCCGATCCCGCTACTATATTAGGTGCGGTGACGCCGGTGCCGGACAGCCTGTCCGAATACCAGTTCGCCGGCCTGCTGCGCGGCAGCCGCAGCGAGCTGGTCAAGGCTATCGGCAGCGAGCTGCGCGTGCCGGCGTCGGCGGAGATTGTGCTGGAAGGCCATATCTATCCTGATGAAAACCATCCGAGCGGCTACGAGCACGCGCTGGAAGGCCCGTACGGCGACCACACCGGTTACTACAACGAGCAGGACTCGTTCCCGGTGTTCACCATCGACCGCATCACGATGCGCCGCGACCCGATCTATCACTCAACCTACACCGGCAAGCCACCCGACGAACCGGCGATCCTGGGCCTGGCGCTGAACGAGGTGTTCGTGCCGCTGTTGCAAAAGCAGTTTTCGGAGATTACCGACTTCCACCTGCCGGCCGAAGGCTGCAGCTACCGCATGGCGGTGGTGCAGATCAAGAAGCAGTACGCCGGCCACGCCAAGCGCGTGATGTTCGGCGTGTGGAGTTTCCTGCGCCAGTTCATGTACACCAAGTTCATCGTGGTGGTGGACGAGGACGTGAACATCCGCGATTGGAACGAGGTGATCTGGGCGATCACCACGCGCGTCGATCCGACCCGCGACACCACGCTGGTCGACAACACTCCCATCGATTACCTGGACTTCGCCTCGCCGGTGAGCGGCCTGGGCAGCAAGATGGGCATCGACGCCACCAACAAGTGGCCGGGCGAAACCACGCGCGAGTGGGGCACAGTAATCAGCATGTCGCCGGACGTGAAGGCACGGGTGGATCAGATTTGGCAGGAGTTGGGGCTGTAGGTTATAATTGATCCCGGCGGGCCCCTGCGCATTGTGGCATGGCTAACCTGGTCAGGTCGGGAACGAAGCAGCCACGGCTATTAACCATAAGTGCCGCAGATCAGGCTCGCCTCCTTCGGGAAAATGAAAAAGCTGCCAAGGGCAGCTTTTTTTATTTACTCATCCTTTACTCGTCATCCAGCAGCGCTTCCAGCGGCCGCTCCGACGCCACCAGCAGCGGATTCTCTTTCAGCCATGCGGATTCAGGCGTCAGCTTGATCTGGTTCTTCGCGTCCGTGTGGTAGACGTTGGCGCCCAGCTTGAGCTCAGCCGGCTTGGCAAACTTGAACAGCACCGACTTGACGCTAGGCGCGAACATGCTGAACGCGCCAGCCATTTTCTTGATGGCGTTGTTGGTCTGGCCGACCGCGCCCATCACCTGCGCATATTGCCACTGCGTGCCCTCGGGCAGCACCGCCGTCACTTCATAGTTCATCGCGGATTTTTCACCCTTCGGCAGGCTGGTCATGATCTTGGTGTCGTCCGTCATCCACTTGGCGTTCGGCACGAGGGTCAGGCGATAGTCGGGAGAGAGCGGCGTCAGCAGCGAGCGTTCGCTGCCGTGCACCACGGTCAGCACCACGTCGGCCGGCTGGTACTTGGTGTTCTTGGGCTTGACGGTGACGAACAGCTTGATCTTGTCGCGTTCGGCTGGCGGAATGGCGTAGTACTTGTCGAGGCGCAGTTCTTCAACCAGCTTCTTATATGGCACCCATTCGCGTTCGTCTGCGTGGGCGGCGAGGGACAGCAACAGCAACGGCAGCAAGACAAGTTTCATCATATGTTTCCATGTTAAAAGGAAAACAAATTGTAAGACGCTTATGCCTGATTACCAAATCTGCTCATGCCTTGTTACAATTGCCGTTTTGGCGACCCTGACGCCGCAGATACTAGGCGGAGCAGGATAGGCCCTTTGCACCCGCTATCTACGGTAAAATCCCAGCATGTCCTATCAAGTCCTCGCCCGTAAATACCGCCCCAAGAATTTCGAAACGCTCGTCGGCCAGGAGCACGTCGTGCGCGCGCTGACGCACGCCTTGCACAGCGGCCGCCTGCACCATGCCTATCTGTTCACCGGAACGCGCGGGGTCGGCAAGACCACTTTGTCGCGCATCCTGGCCAAGTCGCTCAACTGCGTGGGCCCGGACGGCAATGGCGGCATCACGCCGACGCCGTGCGGCGTGTGCGAAGCGTGTACCGCGATCGACGCGGGCCGCTTTGTCGACTACATCGAGATGGATGCGGCGTCGAACCGCGGCGTCGACGAGATGGCGCAGCTGCTGGAGCAGGCGGTGTACGCGCCGAGCAATGCGCGCTTCAAGGTCTATATGATCGATGAGGTGCACATGCTGACCAACCACGCCTTCAACTCGATGCTGAAGACGCTGGAGGAACCGCCGGAGCACGTCAAGTTCATCCTGGCGACCACCGATCCGCAGAAGATACCGGTGACGGTGCTGTCGCGCTGCCTGCAGTTCAATCTGAAGCAGATGCCGCCGGGGCACATCATCGGCCATCTGGACAATATCCTGGGACAGGAGGGCATCAGCTTCGAGGCGCCTGCCCTGCGTCTGCTGGCCGCCGGCGCGCATGGTTCGATGCGCGATGCGCTGTCGCTGACCGACCAGGCGATCGCCTACGCCGCCGGTGCGGTGACGCTGGATGCGGTGCAGGGCATGCTTGGCGCGCTGGACCAGTCGTATCTGATCCGCCTGCTCGATGCGCTGGCTGCGCAGGATGGCGCGGATCTGCTGGCCGTGGCCGATGAGATGGCGACGCGCAGTCTGTCGTACAACGGCGCCTTGCAGGATCTGGGTACCTTGCTGCACCGGATCGCGCTGGCGCAGACGGTGCCGGCAGCGTTGCCGGAAGACTTGCCTGAGCATGCGGATATCGTGCGTCTGGCCGCCGCCTTCGATGCGGAAGAGGTGCAGCTGTATTATCAGATCGCGGTGCATGGCAGGAATGAATTGGGGCTGGCGCCGGATGAATATGCTGGCTTCTCGATGACCTTGTTGCGCATGCTGGCCTTTCGGCCCGGCGTAGGCGGGGCGGAGGGACAGCCTGCGGCCGCGCCGGCCATGTCGCGCTCGGGCGCGGTGGCGGCGGCACGGGCTGCTGCGGCGCCACCTGCGCGGGCGGCGGCGCATATGCAGGCTAGTCATGCCAGCGTGACGCCGGCTGCGGTGGTCGCCGGTGCGGCGGCTGCGATGGCGCGCAACGAGGCGTCGGCGCCTGCTCCGGCGGCGTTCGCGGCTCCGGCTGCTGCTACCCCGTCGGCCAGTGCGATGCCGCCTGCAATGAGCACGCCAGCGGCGCCGTCGGCGATGCCTGTGCATGCGGCGCCGGCGGCGTCCGCGCCCGCCGCGCCTGCGCCGGTTGCTGCTGCCGCTGCACCAGCAGGGCCGATCAGTCCGGCACGCGCTGCAATCAATGCGGCGCTGGAAGCAGCACGCGCGGCATCCAAGCCTGGCGCGCGTTCGTCGTCGGCCAGCACCGCGCCGGCCGCTGCGGCGCCGGCTGCCGCGCCATCGGCCCCAGCCGCATTCGCGCCAAGCGCGCCTCCTGGCTCAGCGCCAGCGGCGCCAGACAGTTCGGCGCAGTCATCCGGTTTCGGCGCGGGAGCGGCTTCGCAACCGCAGGCGCCAAGCGCTGCTTACACGCCTCCTGCGGCATCTGGCGCTGGTTACGCTCAGCCTGCCGCGCCGAGCGCGCCGGCTGCTGTCTCGCCATCGCGCCCTGCGCCTTGGGAAGACATGCCGCCGACGACGGCCATGGGCGGCGATACGCAAGCTGCCGTGCTGGAAGCGCCGGTCCGCCAGGTCGCGCCGCAGCAGGTGGCGCCGCAAGCCGCGCCCGCTTCCAAGCCTGCTCCCCAGCAGGCCGACGAAGAGGATGACCTACCACCCTGGGTCACTGAATTTTCGGACGACAGCGCGGTAGCGCAATCCGCGCCCGCACCGGCTTACGCACCGTCGCGTTCGCACGCGCCATCGCCAGGGCAGCAGTACGCGCCACAGGCCGCACAGCAGCCGTCGCAGCACCAGGCGCCGCCGCCGCTGGCCTACGCGGATGAAGCGCAAGCCGTCGTCATGCCGGCCCGCGCCGCGCCTGCGCCGGCCAAGGCGCCGCACGCCTACGTCATCACACCGGTGCCGGAACTGAACTGGGACGGCAACTGGCCCGCCGTGGCCGCCGCCTTGCCACTGCGCGGCGTGGCCCAGCAGCTGGCCATGCAGGCCGAACTTATCGAATGCAGCATCGACGGCAACGCGGTCGTGTTCAAGGTCCGCGTGCCGATCGAAACCTGGCGCACGCCGGGCAACGTGGAAAAGCTCACCGTCGCGCTGACCGAACGCTTCGGCCGCGCGGTGCGCGTGGAGACCGAACTGGGCGCCGTCTGGTACACCGCCAGCGCCGAAGCCCAGGCGTATCGCGAAGCCTGCCAGCGCGCCGCCGAGGAAACCGTCGCCAACGATCCCTTTGT
The DNA here is from genome assembly GCF_009380215.1 of Rugamonas aquatica. Classification (GTDB taxonomy): domain Bacteria; phylum Pseudomonadota; class Gammaproteobacteria; order Burkholderiales; family Burkholderiaceae_D; genus Rugamonas; species Rugamonas aquatica_B. The sequence continues at coordinate 5,366 of NZ_WHUG01000020.1, read as the reverse complement.
GAACAGCCTGATACGCGAGTTCGACGCCTGGGTGGTGCCGGGCTCCATCACGCCGCCGCCCGCCGTCGCGGCTGCGGCAGCCAACTGATCATATCCTTAACTTTCAATACACGGAGAATTCCATCATGATGAAGAACCAACTGGCCGGCTTGATGAAACAAGCGCAAGCAATGCAGGACAACATGAAGAAGGCGCAGGACGCGCTGGCCCTGATCGAAGTCGAAGGCCAGTCCGGCGCCGGCCTGGTCAAGGTCGTGATGACCTGCAAGAACGACGTCAAGCGCGTATCGATCGACCCGTCGCTGCTGGCCGACGACAAGGACATGCTGGAAGACCTGGTCGCCGCCGCCTTCAACGACGCCGTGCGCAAAGCCGAAGCCACCTCCGCTGAAAAGATGGGCGGCCTGACCTCCGGCATGAATCTGCCGGCCGGCTTCAAGATGCCTTTCTAAGGGCAGCTGCCGCTTAGCACTCCATGTCCAAATCGCTGGAATTTCTGACGGAAGCGTTACGCCGTCTGCCTGGTGTCGGCCCCAAGTCGGCGCAACGGATGGCGTTTCACTTGCTGCAGCATGACCGCGAAGGCGCGGACATGTTGTCGCGCGCATTGCACCAGGCGGTCAACGCCGTGCACCACTGCGCGCTGTGCAATACCTTCACCGAAGAAGACGTCTGCGACACCTGCAACGACGAGCAGCGCGACCGCCGCCTGCTGTGCGTGGTGGAGACGCCGGCCGACCAGCTGATGATCGAGCAGACGCTGACCTACAAGGGCCTGTACTTCGTGCTGATGGGACGGCTGTCGCCGCTGGACGGCATCGGTCCCAAGGACATCCATCTGGAAAAACTGGTGGCGCGCGCCACCGACGGCCTGGTCACGGAAGTGGTGCTGGCCACCAATTTCACCAACGAGGGCGAAGCCACCGCGCACTACATCAGCGAGATGCTGAAGGCGCGCGGCCTGCGAGTGAGCCGGCTGGCGCGCGGCGTGCCCGTTGGCGGCGAACTGGAGTACGTGGACGCGGGCACCATCGCCCGCGCCATGCTGGACCGAAGGGCGACATGACGACTACGAACACCGCTGGCCCGCTCGCCGGCATCAAGGTACTGGAACTGGGCACGCTGATCGCGGGCCCTTTTTGTGCGCGCATGCTGGGCGAGTTCGGCGCCGAGGTCATCAAGATCGAGTCGCCCGACGGCGGCGATCCGATCCGCAAATGGCGGGTGCTGAAGGACGGCACCTCGCTGTGGTGGTCGGTCCAGTCGCGCAATAAAAAATCGCTGACGCTGAACATGAAGCACGCGCGCGGCCGCGCCATCGCGCGCCAGCTGGCGCTGGAGGCGGACATCATCATCGAGAACTACCGCCCCGGCGTGCTGGAGAAGTGGGATCTCGGCTACGAGCAATTGAAGGCCATCAATCCCGCCACCATCATGGTGCGCCTGTCGGGCTTCGGCCAGACCGGGCCGATGAAGGACTTGCCCGGCTTCGGCGCCATCGGCGAATCGATGGGCGGGCTGCGCTACGTGTCCGGCCACGCGGACCGGCCGCCGGTGCGGGTCGGCGTGTCGATCGGCGATTCGGTGGCGGCGCTGCACGGCGCGATCGGCGCGATGATGGCGCTGCGCCACCGAGACGCCACCGGCGGCAAGCTCCAGGGCGAGGGCCAGATGGTCGACGTGGCCTTGTACGAATCCGTGTTCAACCTGATGGAGTCGCTGGTGCCGGAGTTCGACCACGCGGGCGTGGTGCGCGAGCGCACCGGCGGCGCGCTGCCGGGCATCGTGCCGTCCAACACCTACACCACCCGGGATGGCGAGAACATCGTCATCGCCGGCAATGGCGACGCGATCTTCAAGCGGCTGATGCTGGCCATGGGCCGCATCGACCTGGCCGGCGATCCCCAGCTGGAACGCAACGATGGCCGCGTGCAGCGCACGCAGGAAATCGACGATGCGATCCAGGCCTGGTGCGATACGCAGGACATCGACAGCGCGCTGGCCGTGTTGAAGGCGGCCGATGTGCCGGCCGGGAAAATCTATTCGGTGCGCGACATGATGGTCGACCCGCAATTCCTGGCGCGCGGCATGTTCGAGCAGCACCAGTTCGCCGACGGCACGCCGGTCAAGCTGCCGGCGATCTCGCCCAAGCTGTCGGCCACGCCCGGCCACACCAAGTGGCTGGGACCGGCGCTGGGCGAGCACAACGACGAGATCCTGCAGTCGCTGGGCTACAGCGCCGCCGACATCGCCGCGATGAAGGAAGACGGCGCGCTCTAGGCCGGCTTTAGATCTGGGCGGAGTTCATCGAGCGGCCGGTGTCGCCGCTCATGACGCCGTTCAGCGCGAACTGCTGGCCCAGCATCAGGTTGATCGATTCCGGCGGCGACGGGTGGCCCAGGTAGTAACCCTGCGCCATGTCGCAGCCGAACTGTTCCAGCAGCACCAGCTGGGCGCCAGTCTCCACGCCTTCCGCCACCACCGCCATCTTCAAGCCATGCGCCATGGCGATGATGGCGCGCGTGATGGCGGCGTTTTCCGAATCCTGCGGCAGGCCGCTGATGAAGCTGCGGTCTATCTTCAAGGCCCGGACGTCGAAGCGCTTGAGGTAGTTCATCGACGAGTAGCCGGTGCCGAAATCGTCGATCGACAGGTAGACGCCGATGCCGCGCAACTGCTCCAGCGTGACCATGGTGGCGCGGGCGTCGTCCATCAGCGTGCCTTCGGTCAGTTCCAGTTCCAGCAGCTCGGCCGGCAGGCCGGTCTCGTGCAGCGTGGACAGCACAATCTGCGTCAGGTTCTCATCCTTGAACTGTTTGGCCGACAAGTTGACCGCCACCCGCAACGGATGCCGGCCCGGCGCCTGCCAGGCCATCGCCTGCTGGCAGGCGGTGCGCAGCACCCATTCGCCGATCGGCATGATCAGACCGGTCTCCTCGGCCAGCGGAATGAACTCGGTTGGCGATATGATGCCGCGCTCCGGGTGGCGCCAGCGCACCAGCGCCTCGACGCCGACGATCTGCGCGCTGGAGACATCGATCTGCGGCTGGTACAGCAGGTACAGCTCGTCGTTCTGCAAGGCCTTGCGCAGGCCGACTTCGAGCTTGACGTGGCTCATGATCTGCATCGTCAGCGACGAGCTGTACAGTTTGGCGTTGTTCTTGCCGCAGTTCTTGGCGTGGTACATCGCCGTGTCCGCGTACTTGAGCAGGGAGCTGCAATCCTCGCCGTCCTCGGGGTACAGCGAGATGCCGATGCTGGCGGTGACGAAGATTTCGTGCGTGTCCAGCAGGAAGGGGCGGCGCATCGCTTCCTTGACGCGGTGGGCGACGTTGAGGGCGTTCTCCACCCGCTCAAGGTCGGGAATCAGGATGGTGAATTCGTCGCCGCCCAGGCGCGCCAGGTTGTTGCTGCCGACTTCGGTGCGCGACACCAGGTCGCTGGGCCGCGTGGTCTCGCGCAGGCGCTCGGAGACGGCCTTGAGCAGGTGGTCGCCGACATCGTGGCCCAGCGTGTCGTTGATGCGCTTGAAGGCGTCCAGGTCCATGAACAGCACGGCGAATTTCTTGTTGCCCTTGCGCGAGCGCACCAGCTCGGCCTCCAGCGTTTCCAGGAAGGCTTGGCGGTTGGGAATGCCGGTCAGGCTGTCGCAGTAAGCCAGGCGGCGTATCTGTTCCTCGGTGCGCTTGCGTTCGCTGATGTCGCGCACCAGGCCCAGCACCTCGTCGGGGCCGGTGGCCACCAGCCGCGCCTCGAAATGGCGCACCGGCGCCGGCACCGCGTGCTCGCCCTGACGCACGCGCGCGGCCGCGCCGGCGATGGGCAGCTCGTAGTCGAGCGAGCGGATGTGCTGGGTGTCGAGCACGGTCTGCACCTGTTCCAGCATGTGCTGGGCGATGTCGTCCGGCAGCACCTGGTTCAGGTGGCGGCCGACGCACTGGTCGCTGGCGAACACGCTGCTCGCTTCGTGGCCCTGTTCGTAGTCGAGGTAGTAGCCGTCCTTGTTCATGCGGAAGAAGGTGTCGGGGATGGCCGCCAGCACGGCGCGGTGATGGGCGTCGGCGATGCGCAGGCGGGTGATGGCGTCGCTGGCGCGCAGCACGTACAGCACGCGGTGGCCGAGGATGGGCCAGTTGATCGGCTTGGAGACGAAATCGGTGGCGCCGGCCTCGTAGGCCAGCGTCACGGATTCGAGCTCGTCGCCGCCGGTCACCATGATGATGGGCACGGTGGACTGGGTTTCCATGCGGCGGATTGCGCGGCACACGGCAAAGCCGTCCATGCCGGGCATGTCGACATCGAGCAGCAGCAGGTCCGGCGTCATGCGCTCGAAGCAGGCCACGGCTTGCAGGCCGTCTTCGGCCTCGACCGCGTCCAGGCCGACCTGGGCCAGCATTTCCAGCATCAGCAGGCGCATCACGGGATCGTCGTCGGCGACCAGGACCAGGCCGCGCTTGGGGGAGGTGGGCGTCGCCATGTCATATTTCCTTTTCCAGGATAGCTCCCAACGCCTGCCGCACGGCCTGGAAAGATCGTTCCATTTCAGCCAGCAGGGGGGCGGCGCCGGCGGTGGTGTCGTTGCGTCCCAGTTGCTCCATTTCCTTGCTGTGCTGCGCCAGCGCGGTCGCACCGACGTTGGCGCTGCTCGATTTGAGGCTGTGGGCTGCCTTGCGCAGCTGCACGGTATTGCCGGTGGCAATAGCCTGTTGCAGCGCGCGCAGGTGGCTGGGGGTGTCGTCGACATAGGCTTGCAGCACGCGCTCCAGCAGCGCGTCGCCGTTGCTGGCGCTCAGGGCGCGGATGTTGTCGAGCGCCTGGCGGTTGATCTCGCCGCCGAACGCGGTGGCGGCGGCGGGCTCATGCGCGGGCGATTCGGGCGTTTCCGGCGCGGCTGCTTCCTGTGTTGCCGGCACGCGCGGCAGACTGATCCAGCGGGCAATGGTCTGCCCCAGCGCCTGCTGCGTGAAGGGCTTGCTCAGGTAGTCGTCCATGCCGGCGGCCAGGCAGGATTCGCGGTCGCCCTGCAGCGCGTTGGCGGTGATGGCGATGATGGGCAGGTTGCGCGCGCGGCCGCGCTGCTGTTCGTGGCGGCGGATTTCCGTCGTTGCGGCGAAGCCGTCCATGACCGGCATCTGGCAATCCATCAGGATCAGGTCGAATTCGCCGGCCTGCACCGAATGCAGCGCTTCCTCGCCGTTGCAGGCGCGGCTTACTTCCAGCCCCAATCCTTCCAGCATGGCGCTGGCCACTTCGACGTTGACCGGGTTGTCTTCCGCCAGCAGCACCTTGCGCCGCTTGCGCGCGCGCGGGGCTGGCGTGGGGCCGGGGCTGAGCGCGGACAGCGGCGGGGCGACCGGGGCGGCGGC
>NZ_WHUG01000001.1 GCF_009380215.1 Rugamonas aquatica | reverse complement strand
CCGGTGGCGGCCGCGGCCGTGCCCGCCGACACGGCCGCGGAGTCCGCCGCACCGGCGGTCGCGTTGCAGCTGCAGATGCCGGACCAGGTCAAGGTGGGCGAAGTGTTCGCGGTGCTGGTCAACGTCAAGTCGGGGCTGCCGCTGCGCGGCCTGCCGGTGCAGCTGGAATTCCCGCCGCAGTTGCTGCAGGTGATGGACGCCGAGGACGGCGCCTTCCTGCGGCAGGATGGCGTCGCGCTCAGCAAGACCAGGACGCTGGAGCAGGCGCTGGGCCACGCGTCGATGGCGCTGCTGCGCCACAGTGCCGACGGCGTGCAGGGCAGCGGCACCGTGGCGGCGTTCCGCTTCAGGGCGCTGGCCGCCGGCCAGGCCGGCATCAGCGTGGTGTCGGCCAGGCCGGTGGCCAGCGTGACGGTGCCGCCGCCGGCGCTGCCGCCCACCGGCAAGGTGGCGATCCAATGAGGCGGGCCGCCTGCCGGCGCCGGCGTGGCTATACCATCATCGAGATGCTGGTGGTGATGGCGGTGCTGGGCATCCTGGCGACGGCGGCGATGCCGCTGGCGGAACTGAGCGCAAAGCGCGGCAAGGAGCGCGCACTGCAGCAGGCGGTCTGGGAGATCCGCCACGCGATCGACGCCTACAAGCAGGCCAGCGACAGTGGCCGCATCGCCCGCGCCGCCGGCGCCAGCGGCTATCCGCCGTCGCTGGCGGTGCTGACGGCCGGCGTGCCCGACCTGGCGGCCGGCGGCCGGATGCTGTATCTGCTGCGGCGCCTGCCGCGCGATCCGTTCGCCCCCGGCGCGCTGGCGGCCGAGGCCAGCTGGGGCTTGCGCAGCTATGCGTCGGCGCCGGACGAACCGAAGGAAGGCGGCGACGTGTTCGACGTCTATTCGCTGTCACAGGAGGTCGGCATGAACGGCACGCCGTATCGCCTATGGTGACACGGCGCACCGGCTTCACGCTGATCGAGCTGCTGGTGGTGATGGCATTGATAGGCCTGTTGCTGTCGCTGTCGGTGCCGCGTTACTTCGGCCATGTGCAGAAGGCCAGGGAAGCCGTGCTGCGTCAGGATCTGGCGATGATGCGCGAGGCGATCGACAAGCATTTCGGCGACCGGGGCGTGTATCCGGCGTCGCTGGAGCAGCTCGTCGAGCGCAAATACCTGCGCAGGATTCCGGTCGATCCGGTCACCGACCGCAGCGCCAGCTGGATCGTTGTCGCGCCCGCGGACAAGGAGGCCGGCCAGGTGTTCGACGTCAGGAGCGGTGCCGAAGGCGTGGCGCAGGACGGGAGCGCGTATGCATCCTGGTAAGGCGCAGCGTCGCCAGCGGGGCTACACCTATGTCGTGGTGCTGGCGGCGCTGGCCATTTTCGGCATCGGCCTGGCCGCGCTGGGCACGTCGTGGAGTGCGGCGGCGCGGCGCGACCGCGAGCAGTTGCTGCTGGAAGTCGGCGCCGCCTACCAGAAAGCGATCGGCGAGTACTACCAGCGCAGCCCGGGCGAGCCGAAACACTATCCGGCGGCGCTGACGGAACTGCTCGACGACCGCCGTTTCGTCGGCACCGCGCGCCATCTGCGCCGCCTGTACGGCGACCCGGTCAACGGCGGCCGCGACTGGGGGCTGCTACGCGCCGGCGATGGCGGCATCTGCGGCGTCTACAGCCTGAGCGCAGCCGAAACCCTGCGCCGCCAGCCGGTAAAGCTGGCTTTGCTGACGGTGTCCGGCCAACGCTATGCGGATTGGCAGTTCGTGTACGTGCCGGCGCCGGGAGGACGCTAACCATGCAATTCAAGGTACGCATTTTCGATGCCGCCAGCGCCAGCTGGACCGAGCGGCTGGCCGAGGGCGCCAGCGCCGACGCCGTGCAGCAGGCGCTGGAGCGGCAGGGCGTGACGGTGCTGTCGGTGGCGGCGGCGGGCGCCGCGCCGCGCCGCCGGCATTTCGACGTGGTGCTGTTCTGCGACGAGTTGTGCACCCTGCTGTCGTCGGGCATGTCGCTGGTGGAGGCGATCGAAACGCTCGGCGCCAAGGATGGCGACAGCTACAAGCACACGGTGCTGCTGGAGATCCAACAGCGTCTATTGGAGGGCAAGCCTTTTTCCAGCGCGCTGGAACTGAACCAGTTCGGCTTTCCGCTGCTGCTGATCGCGTCGATGCGCGCCAGCGAGCGCTCCAGCCGCGTCGAGGAGGCGCTGCGCGAATTCGCCGCCTACGAACGGGTGGGACGTGACCTGAGCAAGAAGATCGTCAGCGCCGCCATCTATCCGGCGCTGGTGGTGGGCTTCGGCATGGCGGTCAGCCTGTTCATGCTGTCGTATGTGGTGCCCCGCTTCGCCCGCGTGTATGAAGACTTCGCCAATTCGATCAGCACGCCGACGCTGATCCTGATACGCGTGGGCAGCGCGCTTGGCGACCATCTGGCGCTGTTGCTGGCGGCGCTGGCCGCGCTGCTGGCGGCGACGGCGCTGGCCTACCGCGGCGGGCAATTGCAGCGGGCCGCCTGGTGGTGCCTGCGACGCTACGCGCTGGTGCACGATTATCTGCGGCGCTACCAGTTGTCGCGCATTTTCCAGACCATGGCGATGCTGCTCAACGGCGGCTACACCATCAGCGACGCCATCCCGCTGGCGAGCCATCTGGCGTTCGAGGGCCCGCTGCGGCAGCAGTTGCTGGGCGCGCAGGCGCTGGTCGGTCAGGGACGGCGCCTGAGCCTGGCGTTCGCCGAACACGGCTTGACCGACAACGTCACGCTGCGGCTGCTGCAGGTGGGCGAGCGCTCCGGCAACCTGGCGCACACGATGGAGATTATCGCGCACACCTATCGCCAGGAAGTGATGCTGTTTGTCGAGCGCACCGCGCGCATTGCCGAGCCATTGCTGCTGATGGCGGTGGGCGTGATGATAGGTGCGCTCATTATTTTGATGTATATGCCAGTGTTCGACCTGGCGGGAGGGATGTGATTTGAACGCGCAAACCCAGCCGGTGTTTTCCGGCGACATGCTGGCGGCGGCGCGGGCGCGCGCCGGCAGCGGCGGGCGCACGCTGGCGCAAGAGGTGGCGGCGGCGGCCGGCATCGCGGTCGAGGCGCTGCAGGGGCTGTCGCAGTCCGCCTTCGGCCTGCCATACCTGGCGTTGCCGGCGCTGTGCGCGGCGCCGCCGCAGCTGGCGCAGCTCGGCTTCAGCGACTGTGTCGGCCGTGGTATCTATCCGCTGGCCCAGCCTGGCGGCGTGCTGTTTGTCGTGGCCGATCCGTGGGATGAACCGTTGCTGCAGTGGCTGTCGAGCCGCAGCGGCGGCTATCCGGCGCTGGGCTGGGCGGCGCTGGCCGATATCGAGGCGGCGCTGGCGCAGGCGCAGGCCGGCATCAAGGCATCCGGCCAGTTGGGCCAGCGCATCGCGCCGGCCGGCGCCGCCACCGACGGCGGCAAGGCCATTTCGCTCGAGAGCATCGAGCGCAGCAGCAGTGCCGTGGTGCGTTTCGTCGACTCGGCCATCTATGACGCCTTGCAGGCCGGCGCCAGCGACATCCATTTCGAATGCGATCGCGCCGGCGTGCGCGTCAAGCTGCGGCTCGACGGCGTGCTGGCCGTGGTGGCGGAACTGGCCGATCCGCAGCGCGCCGAGGAAGTGATCTCGCGCATCAAGGTGCTGGCCCAGCTGGACATCGCCGAACGGCGGGTGCCGCAGGACGGCCGCTTTCGCGCCGCCGTCGGCCGCCGCGAACTGGATTTCCGCGTCTCCGTGATGCCCAGCATCCACGGCGAGGATGCCGTGCTGCGCCTGCTCGACAAGACCCAGCTGCATGACGCGGCGAACGTGATTTCGCTGGCCAGCCTGGGACTGGACGACGATGCCATCACCCGTATCCGCCGGCTGGCGCGCAAGCCGCACGGCATGCTGCTGGTGACTGGGCCCACCGGCAGCGGCAAGACCACGACCCTGTATGCCGCCTTGTCGGAGATCCGCACCGAACAGGACAAGATCATCACCATCGAAGACCCGGTCGAGTATGAATTGCCCGGCGTGCTGCAGATTCCCGTCAATGAAAAAAAGGGCCTGACGTTCTCGCAGGGCTTGCGTTCCATCCTGCGGCACGATCCGGACAAGATACTGGTGGGCGAAATCCGCGACCCGGAGACTGCGGAAATCGCGGTGCAGGCGGCGTTGACGGGCCACCTGGTGTTCACCACCGTGCACGCCAACAGCGTGTTCGATGTCATCAGCCGCTTCGCCCACATGGACATCGATCTGTACAGCGTGATGTCGGCGCTGAACGGCATCGTGGCGCAACGTCTGATCCGCAGCAACTGTCCGCGCTGCGCGCAGCCGGAAGCGCCGGCGCCGGCGCTGCGCGATCGGCTGCTGGCGGCCGGCATCGCGCCGGACGGCGTCCGGCTGGCGCGCAGCCCCGGATGCGAGCATTGCCGCCATACCGGCTACAAGGGACGGCGTGCGATCGCCGAGGTGCTGCCGGTCGGCGACAGCCTGCGGGCCATGATCTTGCGCCGCGCCGATGTCGCCGACATCAAGCGCCACGCGCTGGAGCTGGGGGTGCGGCCGCTGGCGCTGCGGGCGCTGGACCTGGTGGCGTGCGGCGCGACCACCATCGATGAAGTGGAGCGGGTGGTCGACTATGACTGATGTGCTGCACATTTACCTGACCGCGCGCCATGCCTACGTGCGGCGGCAGGCCGGCTGGCCGGGGCAGGCCGGCTGGCCGGGGCGGGCCGGCGTCGAGGCGTGGCCGGCGCTGGAGTGGAATGCGCTGGCGCCGGCCACGCTGGATTTTTCCGCCTTGCCGGCGGCGCCGCTGCGGCTGTTGCGGCGGCGCCGGGTGCACGTGTATCTGGGGGCTGCGCTGTACCGGCTGATGGCGCTGGACATACCGGCCGCGCTGACCGATGCGGCCGAGGCGCAGCTGGCCGCCATGGCGATGATGGCGCATGAGCTGGGGATTCCGGCGGCGGAATGGCGCTGCGCGCTGGACCGGGCGCCGGCCGGCGGCAAATCGGTGGCCTGCGCCATGCTGCGCAGCGTGCAGCAGCGACTGCAGGCGCACGCCGCGCAGCTCGGCTGGACGCTGGCCTCGGTACGGCCCTTGGCCGGCGTTCTGTGGAACGCCGCCCAGCTGCTGCCGGCATGGCGTCCCGGCGCGGCGCGCGCCATGCTGCTGGTGGAAGAGGACGGCTTTGCCGCAGTCGCCGGCGCCGGCAGCCAGGTGCTGTCTGTGCTGGCCTTGCCGTATCGCGTGGATGGCGCGGCCATCGAACGCGAACTGCGCCGCCTGGCCTATGCCGGCGGTCCCGGCGCGGCGGTGGATGTCCGCCTGGGGGCGCCGGACGGCGGACGCGGCCTGGCCGCCGGGCAGCAGTCGCTGCTGATGCCGTGCGGGCCCGTTTCGGCGGCGGGCCAGCCGGTCCATTATGCGGATTTTCGCGATTTGTTCTTTGCCGCGGGAGCCGCGGCATGATGCATCTGGGACTGGATTTTGTTGCGCGCCGCCGGCGTCCCTGGGCGTGGTACCTGGCGCTGGCCGCCGCCGGCGTATGCGGCGCCCTGATGCTGGCGCAGTACCTGCAGTTGCAGCGCGAGACGCAGCGCGCGGCGGCGCAGTTGGCGCGGCTGGAGACGCAGTCGAAGCAGCAGCAGCGCGCGCAGCTGCTGCGCAATGCCGCGGCGGCGGCGCTGGCGGCCCGGCTGAAGGGCGAGCAGCAGGTGGCGGCTGCGCTCAACTACCCCTGGAACAATGTGCTGTCCACGCTGGAGCTGGCGGACCTGAGCGGCATCGCCGTGCTGGCGTTCTCGCACGAACAGGCTGGCGCGCGCAGCGAGCTGACGCTCGAGGCGGCCGATATCGATGCGCTCAGCCGTTTTGTCGATAGCCTGAACGAGGGGGCAGACGAGGGCAGGCGCTGGTATGTTTCCAGCTATCAGGTGCAGCAGCAAGCCAACCCGGTCACGCTGCGGGCAGTGGTGCTGAACCGTTAGGCGCCGTCCGCGCAGCGGGAATTAGAGCTTTTCCCCCAAGTCTGCCGTGTCATGTGCCATTACAATGGCTCGAAAACAATCATACGGAGACCGCTTGTGAGCAAGCCCAAGCTGCATTTTGCCCACGCCAACAGCTACCCGGCGGGCGTGTACCGCCAGTACTTCGAGCTGCTGGCCGACGATTTCGATATCCAGGCGCTGGACATGCACGGCCACAGCCCGCGCTATCCGGTCAGCGACGGCTGGCCGCACCTGGTCGAGGAATACATCAACGAACTCACCACCCGCTACAACGAACCGGTGATCCTGGTCGGCCACTCGCTGGGCGGCATGCTTAGCCTGATGGTGGCGCATGCGCGGCCGGACCTGGTGCGCTGCGTCGTGATGCTCGACGCGCCAGTGGTGGCGGGGTGGCGCGCGCTGGCCTGGCGCCTCATCAAATTGAGCGGCAGCGCCAATCGCGTGCCGCCGGCCAAATTCTCCATCCGCCGCCGCAATGTGTGGCCGGATGTGCAGACGGCCCACCAGCATTTCGCCAGCAAGGACTTGTTTGCCGCCTGGGCGCCCGGCGTGCTGGCCGATTACATGGAGAGCGGCCTGAAACCGCATCCGGAAGGCGTGCAGCTGCGCTTTACCCGTGAAGTGGAGACCACCATCTACGCCAGCCTGCCGCACCATCTGCCCAAGCTGGTGCGGGGCCGCTTCCCGGCGCCGATCGGCTTCATCGGCGGCACCGACTCGTGGGAGACCAGCCAGTCCGGCCTGGAACACACGCAGGCGCTGGTGGGCAAGTATTTCCGCATCGTGCCGGGCGGTCACTTGTTCCCGATGGAGTCGCCGGCGCTGGCGGCGCAGGCGACCCGCGAAATGATCGCCAGCCTGTTAACGGTCAAAGCCCGCGAGGAGCGGGCTTTTGCTTAGCTAAATCAGCCGGTTCAGACTTTGCGGCGACGTGCCAGGAAGCCCAGGATGCCCAGGCCTGCGATCAGCATCGCATAGGTTTCAGGTTCCGGTACCATCAGCGTGTTGCGGACATAGATGGTTTCAGGGACACCGCCGAGAGGGCCGCCGTTGACGCCGTCAGTGACCCTGCCGGCGGCATAGTCGTTGATGTCAACGTGGCTGAAATTGCTCCAGTATTCGGACGCGAAGATGTAGCCGGCGTGGTTGCTGTAACCGGCAGGAGGGCTGACGATGCCGTCAGGATTGCCGGCAACGATGAAGTCGGTCCACAGAGGCCGCATGGCCCATTCGTTGGCGGTAGCTACGCGCCAGCCTTCTGCTGCGCGATAGGTGGCGGGCTGGATGTTGCCCGGTGCCCATTCGTTTGGCCCGATCGGCCCTGCGTAGACCCAATCCAGCCCCGAACCGTGTAAATTAATCAAGACATTGGCATCCGGAATAGGCGTGCCGGAATTGATGATCTGTGCTTGAGTCCCTGATGCGATCCCCATCGCAATTACTGCCGTTATTAGAAACTTTTTCATTTGGCTATCCATTTAAGTTTATTTGAAGAAAGGTTTTATGGATTTCAGGTATTCGACTGCTAGTCCATCTTACAATTCTTTTGTCATTGTGCAAATTAATTTTCTGAATCGCTATCACCGCGTTAGTCGATGCAACAGCTATTAGTGGTGTAAAAATGTTCTTAAAAACCGGCCGATCGCGTAAAATCTCGGGCATTCGGCGCCATGCGCCGCCCCCTGAACTTTAGGAATGCCTTCGATGACGATTAAAAGCGACAAATGGATACGCCGGATGGCGGAGCAACATGGAATGATCGAACCGTTCTTCCCGGATCAGGTGCGCCAGGAAGAGGGCCGCAAGGTCATTTCTTACGGCACTTCGTCGTATGGCTACGACATCCGCTGCGCCGACGAGTTCAAGGTGTTCACCAACATCAACAGCACCATCGTCGACCCGAAGAACTTCGATTCGAACTCCTTCGTCGACATCAAGAGCGATGTCTGCATCATCCCGCCGAACTCCTTCGCGCTGGCGCGCACCATGGAGTACTTCCGCATTCCGCGCAGCGTGCTGACGGTATGCCTGGGCAAGTCGACCTACGCGCGTTGCGGCATCATCGTCAACGTGACGCCGTTCGAGCCTGAGTGGGAAGGTTATGTGACGCTGGAGTTCTCGAACACCACGCCGCTGCCGGCCAAGATCTACGCCGGCGAAGGCTGCGCGCAAGTGCTGTTCTTCGAGAGCGACGAGGTGTGCGACGTGTCGTACAAGGACCGCAACGGCAAATACCAGGGCCAGCGCGGCGTAACCTTGCCGAAAGCGTAAGTAGCGCTCAGCGTTTTACCGGCAGTACCATCTCCACGCACAAGCCACCATCCGCACGGTTGGTGGCTTTGATATTTCCGCCATACGCTTCGATCACGTGCTGGGCGATCGCCAGCCCTAGCCCGTGGCCTTCCACGCTGGTGCTGCTGGAGCGGAAGAACGGTTGGAAGATGGTTGCCAGGTCGGCCGGCGCGACGCCGGGACCGCGGTCGAGCACGCGGATGCGCAGCTGGCGGGCGTCCGGCAGGAGCAGGGTTTGCAGTTGCACCACGCCGTTGTCGGGGCTGTGCTTGATGGCGTTGCGCACCACGTTCTCGATGGCGCGGCCCAGCAGGTCGGCCTGGCCGGCCACCAGCACGTCCGCTTCGCCTTCCTGCACCACGCTGCGCTGCTGGCTGGAGGCTTCATAGTTGGCGTCGTCGGCGATCTGGTCCAGCAGTTCGGCCATGTTGATCTCTTCCTGATTGGCCTTGATGGCGCCGGCTTCCAGACGCGCCAGCGTCAATAATTCCCCCACCAGTTTATCCATGCGTACGCTTTCGCGTTCGATGCGCTCCAGTGACGCCGCCAGTTTCTCCGGCTGCTGGTGGGCGAGGCCGATCGCCGCCTGCAAGCGCGCCAGCGGCGAGCGCAGTTCGTGCGAGACATCGTGCAGCAGGCGGGTTTGGCCGTCGATCAGGTTGCGCAGGCGGGCGGTCATGCGGTCGAAGTCGCGGCCCAGGTCGTTCAGTTCCGAGCTGCGCTTGCCTTTGCCGGCGCCGAAGCGCGGCGCCAGGTCGCCGCCGGCCGCGGCATCGAAGGCTTGCCGCAGGGCGCGGATCGGGCGCGAGAAGTACCACGCCAGCAGCACCGAGAACAGCAGGCTGGCCAGCACGGCGGCGGCGATCGGCACCCATGGCGTGAGGGGTTGGAAGCGCGGGCCGCGCATGTCGCCCGGGCCGCCGGGGCCGCCAGGACCAGCACCCGCACCGGGACCCACAGGGCCGCCCGGAGCACCCGCAGCGCCGGGACCGGGCCCTGGGCCAGGGCCAGGGCCGCGCGCGGCGGATGCGTCAGCCGGTGGGCCCGGCTGTGCGCCACGGGGCATGGCCGGCGCGCCTTGCAGCGCCATCTGGGTGCCGCCCAGTCCCATCATCAGCGGCCGGTCGAGATTGAGCCCGCGTGACGGCAGAAACAATATATATCGTTTTCCTTCCTGATCGCCGACCTGGCGCACCACGCGGCGCTTGCCTTCCTGCTTGAGCAGCGCGTGCGATTCGCGCAGCATGGAGGCGCTGACCGGACGGCCCAGCAGCTCATGGCCCTGCTCGTCGACCGCGAACACGCGGTGCCGCTCCATACCTTCCAGCAAACGGCGCAGCGCCTTCACGCCGCCGAATTCCAGCGTGGCGGCGGCGGAGTTGATCGCCAGCTCGGCCGGCGGGCTGGTATCCAGATCCGTGTTCAGCCCGGCTTGCTGGCTGTTCTTGAGCAGCACGGCGCCGCCGATGCCGACGGTGGCCGTCAGCTGTGCCAGCAGTATGCACACGAAAAACTTCCAGAACAGACGACCCACAGGCTACTCCTTGATCAGCTGATAGCCCAGGCGGTACACGGTCTGCAGGCAGGAGCGCCCGTCGGCGATGGTGCCGAGCTTGTGGCGCAGGCTGCTCAGGTGGACGTCGATGTTGCGGTCGAAGCGCGCCAGCGGACGCCCCAATCCCTGTTCGGACAAGGCGTTCTTGCTGACCGGCCGGCCGGCGTTGCGGGCCAGGACTTCGAGCAGGTTGAATTCGGTGCTGGTCAGTTCCAGCTTGTCGCCGGCCCAGGCGGCGCGGCGCTGTTCCGGCCACATGGTCAGCTGGCCGACGGTCAGCGCGGTTGCCGCGCCGCTGTCGGCCGGCACGCTTTGCGCGCGCCGCAGGATGGCGCGGATGCGGGCGGTCAGCTCGCGTGGCGTGCAGGGCTTGGCGACGTAGTCGTCCGCGCCCAGTTCCAGGCCGACGATGCGGTCGGTGTCGTCGCCGCGTCCGGTCAGCATCAGGATCGGCAGCTGGCTGTTGGTGCGGATGCGGCGCAGCGTTTCCAGACCGTTCATGCGCGGCATCATCACGTCGAGGATGGCGATCGAGTACAGGCCGGTGAAGGCTTCGGCGGTGCCGGCCTCGCCGTCGTGCACCATCTTGACGTCGAAGCCTTCCTGCTCCAGGTACTCCTTGAACATGCCTACCAGTTCGATGTCGTCGTCTATCAGCAGTACTTTGCTCTTCATGCCGCGTGGTTCTTTCTATGTGGATGTGCCGATCATAACAGCCTCCCAGCCGCATCCGGCGGTCTTTTACCCCGTTTTACAACGCATTGCCCAAGGCCAATTGCATGCCAAAACAGCCATCTTTACCCCGATTTACCGGAGGCTAACGGCGCTTTACACGGGGCGGCAAGAGAATGGCAACTCCCTACCAACCAAGGATTGTTTGCATGAAAACTCCAAGAACCAGCGTACACAATATCTTGCTGGCTGCCGCCATGGCGCTGCCGCTGATCGCCTCGGCCGGCGCGGCCCGTGCCGATGACATGGGCGCCGATGGCGGCCGTCCACCGATGATGCACGCGGCGCCTGACCAGGACGGCCAGCGCGGCCCGGGCCGCGAAGGCCCTGAGCATGGCGATCGCGGCCCGGGCCCGGGCTTCCACGGCATGCCGCCGTTTGGCGGCCCCGGCATGGGCGGGCATCCGCCGCTCTTGCACGGCCTGGAATTGAGCGAGGCGCAGCAAGACCAGGTGTTCGCGATCCTGCATGCGGAACAGCCGTATCTGCGCGAACAGGGCAAGGCCGCCGCCAAGGCGCACGAAGCCTTGCGCGCGCTGGGCCACTCCGACAAGTACGACGACGCCAAGGCCGCGGCGCTCGCCAAGGAGGCGGCGACGGCGATGGCGAACATCGCCTTGCAGCATGTGCGTACCGAGCAGAAGCTGCTGGCCGTGCTGACTCCGGAGCAGCGCAAGAAGCAGGCCGACGGCATTGCCCGCCACGCACCGCGTCCCTGATTTGACACCCACCTGAACGGAGAACCTTATGTCGATTAGCGCCCTGAGTTCCAGCAGCACCAGCCAGCTCAGCTTCCTGAGCCGTTTGAGCAGCGCCAACGCCAGCAGCAGCGCCGAGGCGACGCGCGGCGCACCGCCGCCACGTCCGCCGGAAGGCGGTGGATTCGCGTCGGCCATCGCCGACGCGCTGAAAGCCATCGGCATCACCAGCATCGGCGATGCCGGCAGCAGCAGCGCCACCAGCAGCTCCAGCGCGGCGAGCTCGGCCTCGGGCACGGACAGCACGGACGCCTCGGACACCAGCAGCGTGGCCGAGGCCTTGGGCAGTTTCCTGCAAAGCCTGATGGGCGCGCTGCACGCGCAGAACAGCGACAACGATGCGCCGCCGCCATACAGCGAGGCGCAGCAGGGCGGCGGTCCTGGTGGCGGCGGTCCCGGCAAGCTGCAAGCGGATTTGCAAAGCCTGCTCGCCAAGCTGACCTCCGGCAGCACCGACAGCACGGCCACCAGCACCAACGCCACCGGCGATACGGACGGCAGCGACGCCCTCAGCCAGCTTGAAAACAGCTTCGCCAGTCTGCTGGACAAACTCAGCGGCGGCACGGAGAGCGCGGACCGCACCGACAGCAGCACCGCGACCGATGCCAACACCAAGCTGGCCGCCTTCCTGCAGGCGTTGTCGACCAAGGTGGGCGGCAGCGGCACCAGCGGCAATCTGGTCAACACCACGGTCTAAGCAAGGAGCGACTATGCACGACACCCATGAACACAGCCTGGCGGCCGACCTGAACGCCATGCTGAACCTGGCCAGCGACCGTCGCCAGACCTTGCGCTGGCTGCTGGCCGGCGCATCGGCGCTGCCGGTGCTCGGCTGTGGCGGAGGCGGCTCATCGGCCGGCGACAGCACCAGTTCGGCCACCACCACCAGCCCGAGCACGACGACACCAGGCACGAGCACGCCCGCTGCCGGCAGCTGCGCCGTGATCCCGGAGGAAACCGGCGGCCCATATCCGGGCGATGGCACCAACAGCAACAGCAGCGGCGTGGTCAACGTGCTGACGCAATCGGGCGTGGTGCGCAGCGATATCCGCAGCAGTTTCAACGGCCCGACCGGCGTGGCGGCCGGCGTGCCGCTGACCATCAAGCTGCAGATCGTCAACGCCAACGGCAGTTGCGCGGCGCTGTCCGGCTATGCCGTGTATCTGTGGCATTGCGACCGCGACGGCAACTACTCGCTCTACTCAAGCGGCGTCACCACGCAGAACTATCTGCGCGGCGTGCAAGTCAGCGACAGCAGCGGCAACCTGGCTTTCCAGACCATCTTCCCCGGATGTTATGCGGGCCGCATGCCGCACGTGCATTTCGAGGTCTATCCGACGCTGGCCAAGAGCACCAGCGCGGCCAACCGCATCAAGACTTCGCAGTTCACCTTCCCGATGGCGACGCTCAACGAGGTCTATGCCACCAGCGGCTACAGCACCAGCGTGCGCAACCTGGCGCAGATCAGCTACGCCACCGACAACATCTTCAGCGACGGCTATGCGCTACAGATGGCCACCGTCACCGGCAACGTCACAGACGGCTATGTGGTGACGCTGACGGTTGGCGTGGCCGCCTGACGGCAGGCGGCTTACAGCACCTTGGCGACCCAGACGATCAGCGTCGCCGAGGGCACCAGCAGCAATTGCGCCAGCAGCGTGCCGGCCAGGCGGCTGCCGACCAGCCACACGACGGCGCGGCGGAACTGCGTATCGCTGACGCGGCCTTCGACGACATCGTCGGTCATGCCGGACATGTGGGGATCGATGAACACCGCCATCATCACCGTCGCGCCGCCGTTGATGATGGACGACAGCGTGCTGGACGTGACGCGCACCTCGGGATCCGGCACGCCCGCATACAGCGAGGCGAACACGCCGACCGTCCACAAAGCCACCGCGCCGACATTGAGCAGCGTGACCGATGCCGACACGCTGCCGCTGTCGCGCAGGCCGCGCACATTGCGAGGCACGATTCTATACGCTTGGCGAGGAAGGGGCCGAGAAAGGAATTCGAGGTGCGCGACACCAGCACCAGGATGCTGAACAAGGCCAGCGACACGGCGATGCGCCGGGTCCGCACACCGGCTATCCTCACCGAGTAGGCGAGGGTGCCGATCAGATGGATAACGAAGGTCAGAAAACAGATGAAAACCAGTTGCTTGTCCATGGGCCGGGCGCGGATTGAAAGATCAGCATCATCCCATAAAGCCCAGGTTGCGGATACTGAAGTTGCCGATATTCGGGAACACATCGGCGATCTGCGTGGCGGACAGGCCGAACCAGCTGGCCAGCGTGGCGCCGTACTGGTCGACCGAGGTGGTCGGCAGCAGCGAGCCCGAGCCGACGTCAAGATCATGGCCGATGCCGGTCACGGGCATGCTGCCGTAGATGTTCTTGCCCTTGACCGCGCCGCCCATGATGAAGTGGTGCGAACCCCAGCCGTGGTCGGTGCCGTCGCCGTTGCTGGTGAAGGTGCGGCCGAAGTCGGAGGCGGTGAACAATGTCACCTGCTTGCGCATGTCGTTGCCTTGCAAGTTGGCCAGCGCATTGTCGAAATAAGCCATCGCGTGCGCCACCTTGGCCAGCAGGTCGGCCTGGTTGCGGGCCTGGAAATCGTGGCTGTCGAAGCCGCCCAGGCTGACATAGAACACCTGGCGCTTGAGGCCCAGCGTGTTGCGGCCGCCGATGATGCGGGCGACGGTCTGCAGCTGCAAGGCCAGCGGATTGACGGCGGCCTGGCCAGTGTTCGGATTGATGTATGGCAGCGGATCGGGCACGCCGGCGGCGCCGGCGCCGAGCATGGCGCCCGCCATCGCGGCCTGCGAACTGATCGCGCGCGCAGCGACGGCGGCGTGCTCCTTCTGGAACGGATCGGCATGATCGCCGGTGACGATCTGGCGCAAGGGATTGGCGGAGGCCGGCACACCGAACAGATTGTCCGTGAGGCGGGAAATGGGCGGCGCCGAGGCGCCGCTGAGCTGGTACTGGCGCACCATGCGGCCGCTGAGGAAGCGCGCATTGCCCGCGGTGGATACGCAGGTGAGCGCCGAGTTGCCGTTGGCGCTGGCCAGCAGATCGCCCAGTCTTCCGCCCCAGCCTGCGCTGCCGGCCTGCTCGGTCTGCGACGATTGCCACATCGCTTGCTGGTCATTGTGCGAAAACAGGCGCGGCGGCACGGCGACGCCGCCGGCCTTGTATTGGGCCAGCGTCAGTGGCTGGACCAGGGTGCCGACGTTGGCCAGCACGGCCACGCGGCCGGCGTCGAACAGCGTCTTCAAGGGCTGCAGCGACGGATGCAGCGCGTAGCTGCGGCCGGCCTGCGGCGAGTTCGGCACGATGGGCAGCACGCCGCCGGTGGCGCCGATGCCGGGCAAGGCAATCGAGCCGCTGTCGGCGGTGGTGCGCAGGCGCCGGTAGTCGCTCCAGGAGGTGCTGTCGGTGGCGAGGACGGTATTGAAATGATCGTTGCCGCCGTTCATGAACAGGCAGACGATGGCCTTGTAATCGGTCGCGCCCTCGGCTGCGGCGCTGCTCATGGCGGCCAGGTTCAGTGTGAACGGCACGCTGCCGCTGCCGGCCATGGCCAGTATTTTGCCGAGGAATTGGCGGCGGGAAGAAGGGGGGAGGTGCATCGGTGGCTCCTTAACGTTGCGCCAGATATTCGGGGGATGCCATCGTCAGATAGATCGCCATGTACACGCGGTTTTTGCGGGCGGCGTCGATCTGCGCGGCATTGCTGCCGGTGGCGGCAGGCAGCTTGATGGTGTTCAGCGCGCTGATGATCTGATTGCGCAGCGTGGTCGACATGCCGCCGCCGACCAGCAGCAGGTTGACGCGGTCCATCAGTTGCGCGGGTTGCGCGGCCAGTGCCAGTTCGGCGCTATAGTCGGCCTTGATGTCCTGGCCCACGCCCACGCCCCAGGGGATGGCCGATTGCATGTAATTCAGGTAGCCGGTCACCGAGGGTTCGCCAGTGATCTGCATTTCAGGCGCCACCAGGCCCTGCGCCGACAGCGAGGTGTTCGGCGGCGTGTAGGAGGGACGGAAGAAGTTGAAGACCGAGGGCGCGCGCAGCACCGTCTGCCCCAGTGCCCAGAGCGGATCGTCGGTGATGGTGAGGTGGTAGCGGCCCGAGGTGGACTTGGCGTTGAACGCCCGCATCCAGTTGGCCAGGCGCAGCACCGGTTCACGCAGTTTCTTGGGGCTGCCGGTGTCGGCCGCCTCGGGGTCGAGCAGCACCGCGCGGATGACGGCGCGCATGTCGCCGCGCACCCCGTTGCCATTGTTGGCGAATGCGGCCGAAACGCGGCCGATGTAAGCCGGGCTTGGGTTGCTGCCGACCAGGCGCTGGATCAGCTGGCGGCCGATGAAGGGACCGACGTTGGGATGCTGGAACAGGGTATCGAGGGCCACCTTGAGGTCGGCCTCGCCGCTGCCGCCGGTATGGGTGCCCAGGAAGCTTTTGGCCGATGTCGAATGGAAGGCGGCATAGTTCTGCATGGGCGTCCATTCGCGGGCCGGGTCCGCCACGGAGCCGAGGAAGCGGCCGCTGGACTGGTCGGGGCCGGCCCAGCTCCAGCCGGTGAAGACCTTGGCCAGACCGGCCACATCGTCGTGGGTATAGGTTTCGACCGGCCGGCCGTTTTGCAGTTTCTGGCTGCCGTCGGGGTTGAGCTGGTACAGGCCTATGCTCATCAACTGCATGATTTCACGTGCAAAATTTTCGTCGGGAACGCGGTTGCCGCTTTCCTTCTGGTTGTGCATATGGCTCAGGTAGATGCCCATCATCGGATGCAGCGCCACGCCTTGCAGCAGGTCGCGGAAATTGCCGAAGGCGTGTTGGCCCAGCATGTCGTAGTAGCTGGCGACGCCGGCCGGGGACCAGGGCAGAATCTCGTTGTCCAGGGACACCACAAAAATCTGCGACAAGGCAAAGGTGACGCGCTGGCGCAGCTGGTCGTCGCCGCTGGCCGCTTGCTTCCAGAACGATTCATACACCTGGTTTTGCGACAAGGTAACGCCGCTCGGCAGTGCGCCTTGGAGATAGCTGCGATGCAGCGATTGCGGCTTCCTGAACTGCCCGGTGATCCAGTCGGATTTGTTGCTGGCGGTTAGTGCTGCGATGTCGGCCGCGGTGGGGCCGAACGTCGCCTGGGCCAGGAAGTGAGAGGCGGCCGCTGGCGACAGCGGCGGCGTGGTCGGGGGGGGCGGTTCCGGGGTGATCGGCATGGCCGGGGTGAGCGGAGCGCTGGGCCCGGTGCCCGGGCGGCGGCCACCGGCGCTGACGCCGGTGCTCGATGCCGTTTGGTCAGCGTTGGTGGTGGCGCTGCCGTCCGAGCCGCCGCCGCAGGCGCTGATGACAGCGGCCAGCATCAGGCCGGCTACTGGTTTCAGGGAGGTGAACTTCATTCTCTTGCCTTTTGGAATTCCAAAAGGGGCGATTGTAAAAGAGCCCAACTTTCAAAAGAAAACTTATTTCAATTCCGCGCAGCAACAATAAAATTAATGACGGATGTTGGCCGAAGATGGGTGGAAAATGACGGAACTTATTATGATGCAAATAACAATATTTTCCCGGAAATGTTAATTTTCCGCAACGCAGCAATTGCATAAAAAAAAGCCCGCCGGCTGAGTGCCGGCGGGCTTTGTTGTCGAGCAGCGCAGGTTTATTGCTTGACGCAGTCCACGAAGTAGCCGCGTTTGCCGTCCACTTCGCGCTTGACCAGGCCGTGCACGTCGGTCTCAAAGCCGGGGAAGCGCTCGTTGAAGTCGCGCGCGAAGCGCAGGTAGTCGACGATGGTCTTGTTGAAGCGCTCGCCCGGGATCAGCAGCGGAATGCCCGGTGGATACGGCGTCAGCAGGATCGACGTGATGCGGCCTTCCAGCTCGTCGATGGCGACGCGCTCGATCTCGCGGTGCGCCATTTTGGCGAACGCGTCCGACGGCTTCATGGCCGGGATCATGTCCGACAGGTACATCTCGGTGGTCAGGCGCGCCACGTCGTAAGCCTTGTAGAAATCGTGGATCTGCTGGCACAGGTCGCGCAGGCCCATGCCTTCGTAGGTCGGGTTGGCGGCCGCGAATTCCGGCAGGATGCGCCACATCGGCTGGTTCTTGTCGTAATCGTCCTTGAACTGTTGCAGCGCGGTCAGCAGCGTGTTCCAGCGGCCCTTGGTGATGCCGATGGTGAACATGATGAAGAACGAGTACAGGCCGCACTTCTCGATGATGACGCCGTGCTCGGCCAGGTACTTGGTGACGATGGACGCAGGGATGCCGGACTCGGCAAACTGGCCGTCCAGCGACAGGCCCGGGTTGACGATGGTGGCCTTGATCGGGTCCAGCATGTTGAAGTTCGGCGCCAGCTTGCCGAAGCCGTGCCAGTCGTCTTCCGCCTTGATGATCCAGTCTTCCTGCGAACCGATGCCTTCTTCGGCGAACTCCTGCGGGCCCCACACCTGGAACCACCAGTCCTTGCCCCATTCCTGGTCGATCTTCTTCATCGCGCGGCGGAAGTCCAGCGCTTCGAGGATCGATTCTTCCACCAGCGCGGTGCCGCCTGGCGCTTCCATCATCGCGGCAGCGACGTCGCACGAAGCGATGATCGAGTACTGCGGCGAGGTCGAGGTGTGCATCAGGTAAGCCTCGTTGAAGGCGTCGCGGTCCAGCTTGACCGACTCCGATTCACGCACCAGCACCTGCGAAGCCTGCGACAGGCCGGCCAGCAGCTTGTGGGTCGACTGGGTCGAGAAGATCATCGATTCCTTGGCGCGCGGACGGTCCTTGCCGATGGCGTGCATGTTCTTGTAGAAATCGTGGAAGGTGGCGTGCGGCAGCCAGGCTTCGTCGAAGTGCAGGGTATCGATCTGGCCGTCCAGCATTTCGCGCAGGGTTTCCACGTTGTAGACCACGCCGTCGTAGGTCGACTGGGTGATGGTCAGGATGCGCGGCTTCTTGTTCACGGCTTCGCGGGCGAACGGATTCGCCTCGATCTTGCGCATGATGCTCTCCATCGTGAACTCTTCCAGCGGAATCGGACCGATGATGCCCAGGTGGTTACGGGTCGGCATCAGGAATACCGGAATCGCGCCGCACATGATGATCGAGTGCAGGATGGACTTGTGGCAGTTGCGGTCGACCACGACGATGTCGCCCGGCGCCACGGTCGAGTGCCAGACCATCTTGTTCGAGGTCGAGGTGCCGTTGGTCACGAAGTAGCAATGGTCGGCGTTGAAGATGCGGGCGGCGTTGCGCTCGGAGGCGGCGACCGGGCCGGTGTGGTCCAGCAGCTGGCCCAGCTCTTCAACGGCGTTGCAGACGTCGGCGCGCAGCATGTTCTCGCCGAAGAACTGGTGGAACATCTGGCCGATCGGCGACTTCAGGAAAGCCACGCCGCCCGAGTGGCCAGGGCAGTGCCACGAGTAGGAACCGTCGTTGGCGTAGTGCACCAGCGCGCGGAAGAACGGCGGCGACAGGCCGTCCAGGTAGGACTTGGCTTCGCGGATGATGTGGCGCGCGACGAATTCCGGCGTATCTTCGAACATGTGGATGAAGCCGTGCAGCTCGCGCAGGATATCGTTGGGGATATGGCGCGAGGTGCGGGTTTCGCCGTACAGATAGATCGGGATGTCGGCGTTCTTGTAGCGGATCTCTTCGACGAAGGCGCGCAGCGACTTCAGCGCCACGTCGGTTTCCTCGGCCGAACCGGCGCCGAATTCCTCATCGTCGATCGACAGCACGAAGGCCGATGCGCGCGACTGCTGCTGGGCGAACTGGGACAGGTCGCCGTAGCTGGTCACGCCCACCACTTCCATGCCTTCTTTTTCCATCGCATCGGCCAGGGCGCGAATGCCCAGGCCGGACGTGTTCTCGGAACGGAAATCCTCGTCGATGATGACGATGGGGAAACGAAATTTCATGCATGTCTCCAAAAAAGCAAGCCGCCCCTGACTTGTGTGGAGGGGCGGACTAGGGCGCGACTACTGGTTCGGCAGTCGCATAAAAAAAATAAGAACGGGATTCTCGCAGAAATGCGGCCTCTGCGGGAAAAAAATATTGCAATAAACCCGTTAAGGTTGCAGCAACAGTGTTACCACGGCATTACATCGCCTCAGTGGCCGACTGCGCCGCCGCCCAGCTTGGCCAGCATCTGGCCGACAGGATCGACGTGGAACCAGGCAAACGCGCCCAGCGCGATGCCGACGCCGGCTACGCCGTAGGCCAGGCCCATCATCCATTTCTTGCGGGTCAGCAGGGTGATGGCGGCCAGCGAGATGGCGATCTGCTCGGCGGTGGTGGCCAGCGCCCACTGGTGGTGCGCGTGCATGGACTCGTCCGACTTGTGGTTCCACTCTTTAGAGGATTCCTCCCACTTTTCGGCCTCTTTCTTGATGTCGTCCTTCTCCGATTTGTAGCGGGCCACGTCGGCCTCGTACTTCTTCGGATCGACGCCGGGCAGCACCATGGCCAGCTCGGCCAGGTTTTGCTTGCTCGATTTGGCCTGGTAGTAGTTCCAGCTGTTGGCGGCCTGGGTCTTGTCGATGGCCGCGTTGTTCTTGAACAGCGCCGCGTCGTTCTGCGTGGCGCCGCCCAGGTAGCCGAAGGTGGCGCCGACGGTGGCCAGGATTGCCGTCATGACGGCAATATTGTTCGAAAAGCCATCGCTGCCGTGAGCCGCGTGTTCGACCGCGTGGTCATGAGGTCCGTGTACGTGAAAACCGTCGCCTGACATTTGGTGTTGATTCCTTGAAGAGGTTGAAGATTAAGCCTGGGCCTTGCGGCGCAGTGTAACAAAAGCGTACTGCAAATCCGCCGTTTCCGACGCGTGCTTCTCGCGGGCGGTTTCCTGCCATACGCTGGCGTCGAGTTCGGGGAAGAAGGCGTCACACTGGAAGGTGCGGGCGATCTCGGTAATTATCAACTGGTCCGCCAGCGGCATGGCCTGCTGGTAGATTTCGGCGCCGCCGATGACGAAGCCGGGCGCGCCGTCCAGCAGCGCCAGGGCCGCCTCGACCGAGCCGACCGCGTCCACGCCCTCATGGCGCCACTCGGCGTTGCGGGTGATGACGATGTTGCGGCGGTTGGGCAATGGCCGGCCGATCGAGTCAAAGGTCTTGCGGCCCATGACGATAGGGTGGCCGGTGGTCAAACGCTTGAAATGCGCCAGGTCTTCCGGCAGCTTCCACGGCAGGGTGTTGTTGATGCCGATGCCGCGCTGGGCGTCCATGGCGACGATGATGGTCAATGAGCTCATTTTTTGATGCTATCAGATGCAGAGCCGACATTATCGTTCAATTTATCCTTTTTCGGCACCGGGGATTTTTTGCGGCGCCGGCGGCGGCCGGTGTTGTCTTTGTAGTTGTCGTCGAGCTCGGTTGGAAGGGTGCTGTAGCGCCAGCTGCAGCAGCGCGCGTCGCGCGCCCAGTCGGCCAGGAAGTCGCAGCCGAAGTCGAAGATCTCCCCCATGCTGCAAAAGCCGGCCTGCCGGCGGTGCCGCGCGCTCAGGACCGGCCGCGCTATGTGGTGGCGGTGCAGGGCGCCGCAATCCTCCATGCGGCGCTGTAACAGTAGCAAGCCGGCCGCAAGCCCGTGGCGGGCGATGGCGCGCTTGCCGTAGGCCGAGCAGCTGTCCCTGCCGGTGTGGACGCGGAAGGCGCAGCTGTAGCCTTTCAGCGGCGACAGGCAGCGTTGATAGACAGTGATGGCGGCCAGGACCGGACGTTTCATGGCGTTCCTGCTCAGGGATTGTATGCGGCGGTGAGCTTGGCGTACTCGCCGCTGGCGTCTTCGAACAGCTTGCCATTCCAGCGGAATTCGATGGTGCGCTCCGCCAGCTTGCCGGCCTTGACCCGGTAGACGATGAGTGGCTGGCCGTCGCGCGTGGTTTCCTCAACGGTTGCGTGCAGCGTTTGTGGCTGATAGCCGTTGCCCTCTTCGACCACGCGTTCGACGATCAGGCTGAGCAGTTCCTGCAGGTGGTCGCCTTCGATGCGGTAGAGCGAGTAGCTGCCCAGTGTGCCCGCGCCCCGGCTCAGCAACTGCTTGCCCTTGCAGAGGATTTGCTGGCGCGGTTCGCCGGGTATCAGCTCCTTGAGTTCAAAGGTGTCGGCCGGTGCGAAGAGCATGCTGCCAAGTTCGGAGGTCTGGCCTGAGTCCGAACGGAACAGGCGAATCTCGCTGCTTTCCGTCATGCTAATCATCAGATTGCGGACCGGGTCGCTGCCGCTGGCATACACTTCCAGCGTGAAGTCCTTGCCCTTCAGCGTTTGGGTGATTTCAACTTCCTCGCCGTCGGAGCCGCCTTCAGGCTGCGGCGCATGCACACCGACGGGCAACTGGGAGGCGGCCGCCACGCGCGGCGTGGGCGCGGCTGGCGCAGGTTTTTCGCGGCAGCCGCCCAGGCAGGCCAGCAGGCCCAGTATTGCGGCCGGTACGGCAGCGGAGCCGATCAATTTTTTGTTCATGTTGTAATGTGGTCGAATAAACAAGCCACAATACCATGGCGCGGCAAAAAGCCGCGTCCTCTACTGCGCGTCGGCCTGTGCCACTTTCTGGCGCAGCATGCCGGCGAACAGCGCCAGATCCTGCGGGTTGATGTCGGACACGGCGACATACTGCATGCCGTCCTGCGACCAGCGCAGCAGATGGAAGCCTTGCCGCATCGCCGCATGCGGCGCGTCGCTGCGGGCGCTGGCGTCCGGCCAGACGTACAGGTTCAGGATGTGCTGACGGTGCCGGTAGGCCAGCGCCGCCACCGCCCGCTGTTGCAGATAATCGAGCCGGCCGCCGATCAGCGCATAGCCTTGCGGCGCCAGATCGTACACGGGCGGCGAAAAATCCAGCTTGCCGGCGAACCAGGGCTTGACGGTGTGCTGGTCGGTCGAGGCCACGTCCGCGAGGTGGTTGGGCATCAGCGAACGGAAGTGGCTGGCCACCAGTTCCTGTTCCAAGCGTTCGTTGGCCGAGGGCTGGCCCAGATATAGCGTCAGCGTCACGGCAAAAGCAGCCGTGGCGGCGCCTGCCAGGCCGAGGTTGATCCACGCCCACGGCCAGACGCGCGGCGGCGTCGTGCGGCGCGGCGGCCGCTGAGTGGGCTCCGCTTGCAGCGCCGCGTGAATGCGGTGCTTCAGATAGTCGGGCGCGGCGTAGCGCTGCGCCTCCGAGGCGACGCGGCCGCGCAACGCTTGCAGCTGCGCCAGCGCGGCGGTGCAATCGTCACAACCGGACAAATGCGCTTCCAGCTGCCGCCGGTCGGCCGCATTCAGTTCGGCATCCAGGTAGGCCGACAACTTGTCCTGGCTGTGCTTAGATTCCATCCTGCTCTCCGTGCTTCAGGTAGGCCAGCAGCAGCTTGCGTGCGCGGGCCAGCCGCGACATCACCGTGCCGATCGGCGTTTCAGTCACTTGCGCGATCTGCTTGTACGACAGATCGTCCATCTCCTTCAGCACCAGCACCTCGCGAAACGCCTGCGGCAGCTGGGCCAGCGCGGCGTTGACGGTGCGGCCCGTGTCGCGGCTGGCGACGATGGCGGCCGGATCGGTGCTCTCGTCGTCGCCGTGCAGCGCCTCGTCGAAGCTGATATCGCCGCGTTGCGCCTGGCCGTCGCGCAACGCGCTGTAGTAGGTGTGGCGCACGATGGTCAGCAGCCATGCGCGCACGTCGCCGCCGCGAAAGCCGTCGGCAAAGCGGAAGGCGCGCAGATAGGCGTTCTGCACCAGATCGTCGGCGTCATGCTGGTCGCGGGTCAGCCAGCGGGCCAGGTTGTAGGCCGCGTCCAGGTGCGGCATGGCCATCGCCTCGAATTGCGCGGTTTTGTCGTCGTCGCCCAAGTACTTATCCATTGCAGTGGTCCAGTGGATGAAGACTCCGTTCGGAACGGTTTTATTCCCGATCCAGAAATAAAAAAATAATTGGGAATATCCGGGCCGTGATCCGGGTTTTAGCCGGTACGACCGGCGCCCGCCGATTATGCCATGTCGCGGCGCCGTCTCTTCAACCACACCACGGAGTACATCATGATCGATCGCAGAGGATTTCTAAGACTGGGCGCGGTGGGCGGCGGCGCCGTCTTCATGTCCGGCTTGTACGGCAAGGCCTTGGCGGCCGACGGCTACGAGGATTTCTACTTTGTGCAGCTGTCCGATTCGCATTGGGGCTACAAGGGACCGGCCAATCCGGAGGCGCAGAACACGCTGCGGCAGGCTGTGGACAGCGTCAACGCGCTGGCGGTGCAGCCGGACTTCATCGTCTTTACCGGCGACCTGACCCACACCACCGACGACCCGGCCGAACGCAGGCGGCGCATGGCGGAGTTCAAGCAGATCACGGCCGGTTTGAAGGTCAAGGACGTGCGTTATCTGGCGGGCGAGCACGATGCCTCGCTCGACAACGGCGCGGCGTTCCAGGAGTTCTTCGGCGCGACGCACTACAGCTTTGATCACAAGGGCGTGCACTTCATCGCCATCGACAACGTGTCCGATCCCGGCGCGCGCATCGGCGAGGCGCAGCTGGCGTGGCTGAGGGCCGATCTGGCCGGGCAGGCGAAGGATGCCCGCATCGTCGTGTTGACGCACCGGCCCCTGTTCGACCTCGCGCCCAAGTGGGACTGGGCCACGCGCGACGGCGAGCAGGCCATGGCGCTGCTGATGCCGTATTCGAACGTGACGGTGTTCTATGGCCACATCCATCAGGAGAACCACCACATGAGCGGCCACATTGCGCATCACGCGGCCAAGTCGCTGATCTTCCCGCTGCCGGCGCCGGGCTCGCAGGACAAGCGCACGCCGCTGCCGTGGGATCCGGCCGCGCCGGGCAAGGGCCTGGGCTTCCGCGAGGTGGAGGCGGAGATGAAGCCGGTGGCTTACCAGATCACCGAATTCCCTGCGATGAAAGGATGAATCGTCATGCTGACCAAACGTAGAATGCTGTTGTGTACTCCGCTGGCGCTGGCCGTATTTGGCGCGGTGCAGGCCGGGGCGAAGGAGCGCGTCATCAAGATCGAGGCGCGCAAGTTCCGCTATGCGCCGAACGTGATCGAATTGAAGAAGGGCGAGGCGGTGGTGCTGGAGTTGACGGCGCTGGACTTCCCGCACGGTTTCAGCCTGCCGGACTTCAAGATCCGCGCCGATCTGGTGATCGGCAAACCGGTGCGGGTGAAGCTCAAGCCGGAGGAGGCGGGGCAGTTCGGCTTTTTATGCGATAACTTCTGCGGCAGCGGCCATGAGGAGATGGCCGGCACGCTGATCGTCAAGGCCTGAGTTACTCCAGGCCCTGCGTGGGATTGACGCGGACATATTGGTCTCTGTCCTTGTTCCTGCGCCGGCGCCACCAGTCCCTGCAATCCGACTTGGAGCAGTTGGCGGCCTCGCAGCCGCAGTTGGCGATATCACAGGCTTCGCCGACGTCGCCGGCGCTGCAGGGCAGGTCGGGCAGGTCGCACGACAGGTCGCAGAATCCGGCCTGTGCGCGGTGGCGGGCGCTCATGGCGCGCATCGCTGGCGCTGGTGGGCGATGTTGGTGATGGATTTCGCCGCAGGCGTTCATGCGGCGGTTCAGCAGTATCAGGCCGAGGATCAGGCCATGGCGGGCGATGACGCGCTGGCCGTAGGCGGAGCAGCTATCGCGTCCGGTGTGGACGCGGAAGGCGCAGGCAAAGCCCTTCAGTCGCGACAGGTGGCGTCGATAAAACGCGATGGCGGCGAGGGCCAGGCGCTTCATGTGGTGTGGTGAAACGCTTTGATGTCGGCGGCCAGCACCTGCGGGACTTCCAACGGGATCATATGGCCGGTGCCGTCGTGGATGCTCAGGCGCGCATCGGGCAGGTGGCGTGCCATCTCGCGCAGGTCGGCGGGATCGACCAGCTGGTCGCCCTCGGCGCCGACGATCAACACCGGGCACTTGATCTCCGCCAGCCGCTCCATCAGGTCCGGGCGCTCCATCGATGCGGTGAACTGGGCCAGCAGTACGTCCTTGCCCAGGTCCAGCGCCATCTGCTGGATGGTGTCGATGATGGACTGGTCGCCGAGGTGCGCTTCATGCAGCAGCTCGCGCAGCCGCATGCGCGTCATGCCGGTGTAGGCGTTGTTCTTCAACATGGGGATGATGCGGCGGCGGGTTTCCTTTTCGGTCTCGCTCAGGCCGCGCGCCGAATTCGCGATCAGCACCAGCGATCGCACGCGCTCCGGGTGCAGCAGCGCGTATTCGATGGCGAGGTAGGAGCCCAGCGAGAACGCCACCAGATGCGCCGACGGCGCGCTGTGCGCCGCGATCAGCTCCTGCATCTGCTCACGCGTGCGAGCCTTGTGCAGCGGGACGTGGTTGAATTCGAAGCCGTCGCCCAGCAGCGGCGTCAAACGGGACCACATCCTTTCGTCGCACAGCGTGCCGGGGATGAAGTCCAGTTGCGTCATACCGCCATCGGTGCCGTGATCGGCGCGTGGTGCTGGTAGCCTTCCAGCGAGAAGTCGGACGGTTCGACCTTCTCCAGCCATTCCGGCTCGTACTTGCCGGTCTTGGCGAAGTCCGGTACGCGGTCGGAGATGCGGAACTGCGGCGCAGGGAACGGCGTGCGGGTCAGCTGTTCCTTGACCATGTCCATGTGGTTCTCGTAGATGTGGGCATCGCCGATGAAGTAGGTGAACCAGCGCGGCGTGTAGCCGGTCAGGCGGCCGACCAGGTGCATCAGCGCCGCGCCCTCCGCGAGGTTGAACGGCGTACCCAGACCCAGGTCGTTCGAGCGCACGTAGAGGCACATCGACAGTTCGCGGGTGTTCGGATTCGGGATGAACTGGTACAGCAGGTGGCAGGCCGGCAGGGCGACCGAGTCCAGCACAGCCGGGTTCCAGCCGTGGAACAGGATGCGGCGGCTGCCCGGGTTGTTGACGATGGTGTCCAGGCACTCGCGCAGCTGGTCGATAGCCTTGTGCAGCAGGACTTTGGTCACGCCTTCGTCTTCGATCTGCGAGATCAGGCGGAAGCCGTTTTTCTGCGCGTCAGCGATCTGCGCCGGCTGGTCGACGGCGATCAGCTTAAAGCCTGGCCATTGGCGCCACTGCACGCCGTAGACCGGGCCCAGATCGTCCTCGCCCAGGCGGTAAGGGTTGTCCAACCATTGCTGGTTTTCGTTGGCGTTCTGGTCCCAGACCTTGCAGCCCAGCGCTCGGAAATCGGCGGCGCTGCTGGAGGCGCGCAGGAAGGCGCACAGTTCGCCGACCACGGATTTGAATGCCAGTTTTTTGGTCGTCACCGCGGGGAAGCCGCCGTTCAGCAGGTCGAAGCGCATCATCGCGCCCGGTACGCTCAGCGTGCGGATGCCGGTGCGGTTGTCTTGCCAGCTGCCCGTATCGAGGACGGTCTGGATCAGTTCCTGGTATTGCTGCATTCAATTCTCCAACGTGGTGCGCGGGCCGCAACGGCCCGGAAAGGTCGCTATTTTATCAGGCGGCGCACATGGCCGCCCCAAGCGCTCAGCGTGGGCCGGTCTTGCGGCCGCCCGGCTTTGCGGTGGCCTTGCCCGCAGTGCGCGCAAGCGACTTGGCGCCACGGCCGCCGGTGACGACCACCGCGCCCTTGGGCGCAGCAGCAGGCTTGGCGCCGCCGTAGATGCGGCCCGTGGCGGCTTTGCCGCCTGCGGAGCGCGCACCACCGGCTGGCTTGCCAGACGGCGGAGGCGGCGCCCACGTGCCCAGCGAGGCGTCGCCACCGGCCGGACGCGCGGTCACTGCGGGCTTGCCCGCCGCCGCAGCAGCCTTGCCGCCGGCCGGGCCGGTGAACGGGCGCTTCTTCTTGGCCGGCGCTTCGGCAGCGGCCTTCTTGGCCAGTGCTGCGGCCACGCCTTTCGGGCCGGTCTCCGGCACGCGGTGGTCGGCTTCGAAGCCCGGTTCCTCGATGCGGAGGATGACTTGTCGTGTCAGCGTTTCGATGGCTTTCAGGATTTCGACTTCATCGGCGCAGACCAGCGAGACGGCTTCGCCCTCCATGCCGGCGCGGCCAGTGCGGCCGATGCGGTGGATGTAGTCTTCGGCGACGGTCGGCATGTCGAAGTTGACCACCTGCGGCAGCGCCTCGATATCAAGGCCGCGTGCGGCAACGTCGGTGGCCACCAGCAGCTGGACTTCGGCGTTCTTGAAGCGGGCCAGCGCGCGCAGGCGGGCCGGCTGGGTCTTGTCGCCGTGGATGGAGTCGGCCGAAATACCTTGCTCCTGTAGCGTTTTAACCAAGGTTTCAACGCCCTTGCGGGTCTTGACGAACACCAGCACCTGGCCCCACTTCAGCTTCTTCAGCAGGTGCAGCAGCAGCTCTGGCTTGCGGCGCTTGTCGGTCGGGATCAGCCACTGCTTGACGGTCTTGGTGGCGGTGTTGCTGGCGCTGACCTGGATCGACACCGGATCGCGCAGCATGCCTCCGGCCAGCTTGCGGATCTCATCCGAGAACGTGGCCGAGAACAGCAAGGTCTGACGCTGCTTGGGCAGGGCCGCCAGCAGGATGTCCAGATCGCGCTCGAAGCCCAGGTCCAGCATGCGGTCGGCTTCGTCCAGCACCAGCGTTTGCAGCATGGCGAAGCTGATCGCGCCCTGGTCGAGCAAGTCGATCAGGCGGCCCGGCGTCGCCACGAGCACGTCCAGGCCCTTGCGCAGCTTGGTGATCTGCGGTTCGATCGGCACGCCGCCATAGGCCACGGCCGATTTCAGCGGCAGGTTGCCGCCGTAGCTGCGGAAGCTCTCGTAGACCTGCTCGGCCAGTTCGCGCGTCGGCACCAGCACCAGGCAGCGCACCG
Organism: Rugamonas aquatica; assembly: GCF_009380215.1. Taxonomy (GTDB): domain Bacteria; phylum Pseudomonadota; class Gammaproteobacteria; order Burkholderiales; family Burkholderiaceae_D; genus Rugamonas; species Rugamonas aquatica_B. The sequence continues at coordinate 947,543 of NZ_WHUG01000001.1, read as the reverse complement.
CTCTCGGGCCGGTCACGCCGTCCATGGTCAGGCGCTGCAGGATGGGCAGGGCGAAGCCTGCCGTCTTGCCGGTGCCGGTCTGCGCCGCCGCCATCAGGTCGCGGCCCGCCAGCACGGCGGGAATGGCTTGCTTCTGGACGGGCGTGGGCTGCTTGTAGCCCAGCGTGTCCAGCGTGCTCTGTATGGGGGCGATCAGGCCGAGGGCTTGGAAGGTCATGATGTACTCAGTAATGTCAAAAATGCGCGAAAAGGGGCGCAGTGTAGCCGGTTGTACCGGCTTGTGCAGAATTTAGTTGGACATCGCGTCCGACCACAGGGTCAGGATTTCGCGCACGCGCTGGTCCGGCAGCTTGACCAGATTGTCGCCGATGTACAGCTCCACAGAGCTGCGGCCGGGCAGCGCGGCATGGCTGGCGGCGTTGAACAGCCACACGCCGTGCTGCTCGGCGATGCGGTTGCGGATCTCGTTGGCGCGCTCGCGGCTCACCGGCAGATGCAGGTGCAGCATGCTGGCCTGCGGGCTGGCGGGATTGGGCGTCAGCAGCGGGTAGTCGCGCAGTACGTCGTACAGCCATAGCGTGCGCTGGAAGTAGACCGGCATGGCCGCCAGCCGGGCGTCGAACTGCATGGCGGCGGCCACCACGTACGGCGTGCGCTGGTAGACATTGCCGCCCTGGCGGCGGAACCACTCCTGGGCCTTAGCGACAAAGGCCGCGCTACCCAGCAGCATGGCGCCGCCCATGCCGCCTATGCCTTTGTACATCGACAGGTAGACGGAATCGAAGCCGGTCGCGATCTCGGAGGCGGGGCGGCCGTATGCGGCGGCGGTTTCCAGCAGGCGGGCGCCGTCCAGATGCAGGTGAATGGACTGCTCGTGGCAGTGGGCCTTGATGGCGGCCAGCTCGTCCCAGCTTGGGCACTGTCCACCGATTTCGCGCATCGGCAGTTCCAGCGTGGCGGCGCCCAGCTTGTCCGGTATGCCTTGCAGCTCTTCCAGCGTCCACGGGCGGTGCGGGTCGCCGATTTGCAATGCCTGGAAGTGCTCGAACAGTTGATGGTTGCCCCGTTCGTGGCGCAGGATGTGCGAGGTCGGGTGCAGCGCTACCAGCCGGCTGCCGCGCTCCATGCAGGCGATGCGCAGCGCGGTGGCCTGCGCCATGGTGCCGCTGATGCAGAACAGCGCCGACTCAAAGCCCAGCAGCCTGGCGACCTTCTGCTCGAAGTCCTGTATCAGCGCGCCGCTGCCGTAGGTGTCGTGCGCTACGCCGTTGGCCTCGCACCAGGCGGACATCGCTCCGAACAGCTGTGCGGGCGAGGGCTGGCGGTGGCCTGGAAGGTGGGTTGTGCAGCTAAGCCGCAGTTCGGCGTCGGTCAAGGCGTTCTCCTGAAAGGGAGAATGTTACCGGCTTTTTGCGGAGGCGGCCAAAAAGCCCGCTTTGCTGTAGTGCGTTTCGTAGTCCGGCGACAGGGTGCCCATCATGCGGTCCCAGAATAAAAAGTACCAGCCGTAGTTGTATCGGCCCCGCGCATGGTGGGTGTTGTGGGCCGTGGAGGTGTTGACCCAGCGGCCCAGCCAGTGCTGCGACATACCTCGCGGGAAGATCTCGTAGCCGAGGTGCGTGTAGACGGCGTATGCCGTGTTAAGCCAGGAGAAAATGAATAGCGCCACATAGTTCCTTGGCACTAGCAGCAGTATGACGATGATGGCGCTGCTGTCGACCACGGCCTCCACTGGGCTGATCGAGTAGGTGGACCAGGGATTGGTGTTGGTGGAGCGATGATGAGTGAGATGAGTCCAGCGGAACAGCCGGCGGTGGTGCATCAGCCGGTGGGTCCAGTAGAACCAGGTGTCCTGTACTATCATCATCAACACCACGATGCCTGCGGTGGACGCCCAGCCGTGACTATAGTCATCCAGCCCGGTATAGATCGGCGAATAGCGGCGCAGGCCCAGCGCAAAGGCCAGCGGCAGCACGGCGCCGATCACCGTCAGGCTGACAACGGTGGTGAGAACTTCACGTTGGAGTTGGGGCCGGCCGACGCGCTTGGCCTGCAAGCGCTGCCTGCGGCCTGGCAGGAAGTGCCACCACAGCCAAAGCAGCGTGAAAATACCGGCCACCAGGACGTATGACCAGGCGCCTCCGAGAATGTTATGCCATATGTTGCGTAGCAGACGTTCCAGCATAACGGTTCCTTGATTTTAAAATAACGCCATATTAGCGTGACCCGGAACCGTTGTGCTTATTTGCTAAATTATTTTTTAATTAACTTGCGTGCTGTTCGACGTGGACGTTATGGAACTGCAGCGCCGCGAGGTTGGCGTAGATGCCGCCCAGCGCCACCAGCGATGCGTGGGTGCCGGTTTCGACGATGCGGCCATCCTCCATCACGATGATGCGGTCGGCGCGCTGTACGGTCGCCAGGCGGTGCGCGATGATGACCGTGGTGCGGCCGACCATCGCCGCTTCCAGCGCCTTTTGCACCAGACGTTCGGATTCCGCATCCAGCGCGCTGGTGGCTTCGTCCAGCAGCAGCAATGGCGGGTTTTTCAGCAGCGCGCGGGCAATCGCGATGCGCTGGCGCTGGCCGCCGGACAGGCGCACGCCGCGCTCGCCCAGGAAGGACTGGTAGCCCTGCGGCAGGCGTTCGATGAATTCATGGGCGGCGGCCAGCTTGGCGGCCTGGATCACTTCGGCGTCGGTGGCGTCGGCGCGGCCGTAGCGGATGTTTTCCATCGCGTCGGCCGAGAAGATCACCGTATCCTGCGGCACGATGCCGATGGCGCCGCGCAGCGTGTGCAGGTCCAGGCGCGTGATGTCGACGCCATCGAGCTTGATGCTGCCGCTCTGCGGATCGTAGAAGCGCAGGAACAGCTGGAACAGCGTGGTCTTGCCGGCGCCGGAAGGGCCGACCACGGCCACCGTTTCACCCGGCTTGATATCCAGCGTCACTTGGCCCAGCGCTGCCGTATCGGGACGCGAAGGATAGGAGAAGCCGACATCGTGCAAGCTCAGTGCCGCGCCATTGGCGGCACGCGGCGGCAATGCCAGCGGCTGTGCCGGCGACTGGATGGCCGACTTGACCGACATCAGTTCCAGCAGGCGCTCGGTGGCGCCGGCGGCGCGCTGCGCCTCGCCCATCACTTCGGACAGGGCGCCGATGGCCCCGGCCACGATGGATGCATACAGGATGAACTGGCCAAGATCGCCGCCGGTCATGTCGCCGTTGAGCACAGCGTGTGCGCCCAGCCACAACACGAACACGATGGTGCCGAACACCAGTACGATGGCAATCATCGTCAGCAGCGCGCGGGCGCGGATGCGGCGCATCGCGGTGGCGAAAGCGCCTTCGACCGAGGCGCCGAAGCGGTTCGATTCGATCTTCTCGTGCGTGAAGGCCTGCACCGTCGGCATGGCGTTGAGGATTTCGCCGGCCATGGCGGAAGCGTCGGCGATGCGGTCCTGCGAATCGCGCGACAGCTTGCGCACGCGGCGGCCGAACATCACGATAGGCAGCACGGTCAGGATCAGCAGGCCGATGATGATGGCCGACAGCTTGGCGCTGGTGACGAACAACATGACCAGGCCGCCGACGAACAGCAGCACGTTACGCAGCGCCATCGAGATGCTGGTGCCGACCACCGCCTGGATCAGGGTGGTGTCGGTGGTGATGCGGGACAGGACTTCGCCGGTTTGCGTGGTCTCGAAAAACTCGGGGCTCTGCGTGACCACATGCTTGTAGACTGCGCTGCGGATGTCGGCGGTGACGCGTTCGCCCAGCCAGGACACGGTGTAGAAGCGCGCCGCCGTGGCCAGCGCCAGCACCGTCGCCACGCCGAACAAGGCCAGGAACACCAGGTCGACGTGCTTGATGCTCTTGTCGCCGGCGCCGCCGAAGCCAAGGTCTATCATCTGCTTGAAGGCGGCGGGGATGGCCAGCGTGGAGCATGCGGCCACCACCAGCGCGATGCCGGCCATGGCGAATTGACGTTTATACGGCAGCAGGAAAGGCGTCAGTCCGCGCAGGGTGGCTAGACTGCCTTTCTTGGCTTCCCTTGCTGTACTTGGAGCGGCGGCGGACATGGTGCTTGCGGTGGTGCTGTTGGTCATCGTGTGGCTGCGGTTTGTAAGTATTCTTTGTTGACGATTCGGGCGATGCTAAATTGTTCGGTGCTGCTAAAACTTGATCGGCTGGACATAGCCGGTCAGCTCCATGTAGGCGCGGCCGGCCGGTTTTCCGTCCCGCTCCAGCGTTACCGCGCCTTCCCAGTACACCGCGCCGGTGGAGCGCCGCGAGTCCAGCTCCTGATCGTCCTGCAAAGGGACGATCTGCCACACGGTGCTGCCGGTGGCCAGCTGGGTCGAGACGGGATACTCGGCATTGGTGCGGGGCGAACGCCACCGTCTTTGCGGGGTAAAGCTGACCTGGTCCGGCGAGAACTGCGTGATCTTACCGGATGCATCGCGCCATGTCGCGTGCGCCCATAGTTTAGCACCTGTCTTGCCGCGCATCTGGAAAGCCATCAGCGCGCCGCCGTCGGCCAGGTTGGCGCCTAGCCAATCCCAGCCGGCGGCATCGGCGGCGACATATTGGGTGGACCATTCGTGATCGAGCCAGCTGGCGCCCGTGACGGCGACCGCCTTGCCGGCGCGGGTGACAGTGCCGGTGGTGGCCAGCTGCGGTTCGCTGTAGTAGTAGCTGCTGTCGATAGGCCGCGGACCTTTGCGCGAATAGCCACGGTCGCCCTGCGGCAGCACGGGTTGCGTAGGTTTCAGTGTCAACTCCAGCTTGAAGCTGGCGGCGTCGAGATGGACCTGGTAGCTGCCGCCGGCGGCGCGTGTCATGTGCCAGTCTTCGAGCTTGACGTCGGTGTCGCCGACCTTGGCGTAGGACAGGCCGAAGCCTTCGCGCGCGCTGCGCTGGTCGTGGAGCAGCTTGCCGTTGGCCGGGTCGGAGACGGCCGCATGGCCAATGATCAGCTGCTTGGGCGCGAACTTGCTCGGGTTGGCGGGATCGTGCGGCGTGGCGGTGCGGAAGAACGTCACCTGGAAGCCCAGTGGTTTGCCGTCCGGCGTGTTCAGCCAGCCGGTGACGTACCACCATTCGGTCTTGTAGCCGGGATGGGCGCCGAAGTCCGCTGGGAATCGCAGCGCGGCGCCGGGCGGCAGCGGCTTCACCGTCTCGAACACCGGCTCGGCCGCCTGCGCGGATATTGCCGCCAACATGGCCAGCACCACTGCACATCGTCGTATCAGTTTCATCACCAGTCCTCCCTGACTGCACGTATCGGCCCGCCCGACAGCGATTGGCGGCCAGCCAGCAGCGCGGTGAGCGCAGCGGCGGCCAGCAGCAGTCCCGCCACGGTGGCCAGCAGAGGCCACGGCAGGTGCAGTTGCATGGACCAGTGGAAGGACTGCGGATTGACGACAAACACCAGTATCAGGCTGATGATCCAACCCAGCACGAAGCCGGTGACGATGCCGAGGCCCGTCAGCGCGCCGCCTTCGATAGCCAGTATCGACAGCACCTGGCGGCGCGTGACGCCGACGTGGCGCAGCATGCCGAACTCCTTGGCCCGCGCCAGCGTCTGCGCCGAGAAGGTCGCGGCCACGCCGAACAAGCCGATGACGATGGCGATCGCCTCCAGCAGATAGGTGATGGCGAAGCTGCGGTCGAAGACCTTCATGCTCATCTCGCGGATTTCGGTGGGCGCGGTGGTCGTCAGCGCGGCGCCGAACGGCAGCTGCTTCAGTGCCTTGTCCGTGTCGGTGGCCTTGGCGCCGGGCTTGAGCCATAGCGCGACGTTGCTGGCTTCCATGTCGCCGGTGATGGCGCGGTAGTCGTCCAGCCGTATCTGGACCGAGCCGGTAGGGCGGGCATAATCGCGCCACACGCCGGCCACCTGGAACGCATGCAGCTTGCCGTTGAGCGGCAGTTCGATGCGCTGGCCTACATGCGTACCGTACAAATCGACCATGGCTTCGGACACCCACACCGGCGGCGGTGCGCCAGGCCCAGGCGCCTGGGTGGTGCCGACGATGGCCAGCGCTGCGCCGGGATCGGCGACGTCGAGATTGCGCGCCATGAGAGCGACCGGCGGCCGGGCCGAGGTCAGCGAAACGGCGCGCACGCGCAGGAAATCAGCCTTGGCGACGCCGGGCAGGGCGACGATGGCGGCCTGCTCCTGCGGTCGCAGGCCTGCCGTGGTGCCGGCGCTGGCCACGCTGACGTAGATATCTGCCGGCAGGATGTGCTGCAACCAGTCGTCGAGCGACACGCGGAAGCTGGAGACCATGATCGCCATCGCCACCATCAAACTAAAGCTGGACAGCACGCCGCCCAGCGCGATGCCGGCCTGGCTGGAGGCGTTGGCGAGCCGCGACAGTGTCAGCGTGACCACCGGCGAGGCGCCGGGCTTGTGGGCGGTGGCGGCGCTCCAGCGCCGATGCGTGAGGCGGAACACGATGGCGGCCAGGCGCGGCATCAGGGCGATGGCGCCGACCAGCAGCAGGGCAATCGACAGATAGCCGAACAGCGGCAGCTCGAACACCGGCGGCGCTTGCGATAGTAGTGCCGCCAGCGCGATGCAGGCCAGCGCCGGCCAGGCGCGGGACAGCCGCGACATCGCCGCTTCCTCGGTGCCGGATTTGAGCGCGACCGCAGGCTTGGCGCGGGCCGCATCCAGCGCCGGCGCGGCGCATCCCAGCAGGGCCACGACCACGCCCAGCGTAAAGTAGACGACAGCGGCGACAGGCGTGAACTGCACCTGCGGTCGCACGCCGGAGAAGAAGCCTGCGCCGAGGTCGGCGCCCATGAAGTGCAGGGCTGCCGCCGCCATGCCGTAGCCGGCGGCGATGCCGATGACGGAACCGGCGATGCCCAGGCTCAGTCCTTCGATCAGGATCTGGCGCAGCAGGTGCTTGCGGTCCATGCCCAGTACGCGCAGCAGCGCGAACTGGCTGCGGCGGCGTATCACCGACAGCGCCTGCGTGGAGAACACGAGGAAGGCGCCGGTGAACAGCGCGACCAGCGCCAGTACGGTCAGGTTGACGCGGTAGGCGCGGCTCATGCCTTCGTTGCGGCTGTTCTGTTCTTCGTCGTTGGGCTGGTTGACGCGGAAGCGGCCCGGATAATCGTGCTGCAGGTGCTGCTCCAGCTCCGCCTTGAAGGTGTCGCGGTTGACGCCATCGCGCAGCTTGAGGTCGATGCGGGATAACTGGCCGAGCTTTTCGAAGCGCCACTGTGCGGCGCCGAGGTCCATCACGCCGATGCGCTGTCCGGCGCGGGCGCGTTGCAGCGAACCGGCCACGCGCAGTTTCAGTTCGCCGACGCCGACTTGCAGCTTCAGTTGTCCGCCGTCGGCCAGCTTGAGCCATTGCTGGGCTGCGGGCGAGAGGAACAGGGCATCATCTGCCAGCGTATCGGTCACATGGTCTTCGGACGGGGCGCCGACCAGGTCGGACGAGATGAAGCTGGCGCGGAAGGCGTCGATGCCGAGGATTTTCAGCGCCGTCGTTTCGCCGGGCACAGAGGCGTCGAACTCCAGCACCGGCGAGGCCACCGCCACGCCCTGGCGCTGCGCCAGCATCGGGTAGACGGCTTCGTCGAAGAACGGTTCGGTACCGCGTACCTGGATGTCGGCCACGCCGGACAGGCCCTTGATGGCCGACGAGAATTCGTTAAACGCGGCGGCGTTGATCAGGTGGATGGCGAAGCCCAGCGAGATGCCGACGGCGATCGCCGCTATCGCCACCAGCGCCCGCAGCGGGTGCGCGCGCCATTCGCCCAGCAGCAGCCAGCGCGACAGGCGGCCCATAGCGGCGCTGCGAGTGGATTCCGGTATCGATTCAGGCATTACTGTGGGCACTCCAGTGCCAGGGCTTCACCGGCGCGCTTGGCGCGGAGCTTGGCATTATCGAGCTTGGGGACGGAGGCGCGCCGCACGTCTTCATCGGCCCATTGCTTGTTCAGTTTGAGCTTGCCGCACTTCTTGCGCTGTACGGCTGCGGCCTGCGCGGCCTTGTCGGCGGCGCGGGCGTCCTGGTCTTCGCGTTGATGACGGGCCTTTTCCAGCTTTGCCGCTTCCTTGCGCTGCCGCGCCAGATCGCTGGCGGCGGCTGGATCGGCAGCCGGCGCGGCCGGCACCGCCAGCGTCGTCGCGGAGGCCGCGCCGGCGGGACAGGGCATGTCGCTAAAACTGACCTTGCCGTCGACCGTGCATTTGTAGACGGTTTGGGCGCGTGAGGCCTGCATCGCCAGCGTTGCCGCACAAAGCACGACCGCGCAAGGGGCGCGAAGACTGATAGGCATAACAACCCCGTTCACAGAATTTTCCCGGGATTCATGATACCCAGCGGGTCCAGCGCCGCTTTGATGGCCCGCATCATGTTCAGTTCCACCGGCGATTTGTAATGGGCCAGTTCCTCGCGCTTCAGCGCGCCGATGCCGTGTTCCGCCGAAATCGACCCGCCGAAGCCGACCACGCTGTCGTGCACCACGCGATTGACCTTGTCCTGATTGCGCAGGAAGTCTTCATTGGAGATGCCGTCCGGCGGCGCCACGTTGTAGTGCAGGTTGCCGTCGCCCAGATGGCCGAAGCACACCAGCTGGCAGCCGGGGAAGGCCGCCTCCAGCAAGGGACCGGTGGCGGCGATGAAGTCGGCGATGCGCGATACCGGCAGCGAGATATCGTGCTTGATGTTCTTGCCGGCTTTGGCTTGCGCCAGCGGGATGTGTTCGCGCAACTGCCACAGCCCGGCCGATTGCGCCACCGAAGCCGCCACCACTGCATCGCTGACGATGTCCCGGTCCAGCGCCGCGCCGATGGCGTTTTCTAGCAGGCCGACGGCGTGCTGCTCCGATTCGCTGCTCGACAGCTCCATCAGCACGTACTGCGGATGCTGCGCGGCGAACGGCTTGGGCAGTGACGGGAACTGCTGCGCCACCAGGTTCAGGCAGTAGTTCGACATCAGTTCGAAGCCGGTGAGGCTGGAGCCGCAATGGTCCTGCATCAGGTTCAGAAGCTGGAGCGCGTGCGTGGGCGAGGGCAGTGCGGCCAGTGCGGTGATGCTGGCCTTGGGTTGCGGATAAAGCTTGAGCACCGCGCCGGTGATGACGCCCAGCGTGCCTTCCGCGCCGATGAACAGATCGCGCAGGTCGTAGCCGGTATTGTCCTTGCGCAGGCCGCGCAAGCCGCTCCAGATCTCGCCTTGCGGCGTGACGACCTCCAGCCCGAGGCACAGTTCACGCGTATTGCCGTAGCGGAGAACCGCCGTGCCGCCGGCATTGGTGGACAGGTTGCCGCCGATGGTGCAGCTGCCTTCCGCCGCCAGCGACAGCGGAAACAGGCAGCCTTCAGCGGCAGCGGCTTCTTGCACTTGCTGGAGGATGCAGCCGGCGTCCACGGTCATGGTGCGGTTGATGGGATCGACCTGACGGATGGCGTTCAGCCGCGTCAGCGACAGCACCACCGCGCCACCGCCGGCATCGGGCACGCTGCCCAGCACCAGGCCGGTGTTACCGCCCTGCGGCACCAGCGCCACGCGCCATTGCGCGCAAGCCCGCACCAGCGCCGCCACCTGTTCCACCGTCGCCGGTCGCAGCACCGCCAGGGCCTTGCCGGTGAAACGGCCGCGCCAGTCGGTAAGGAAGGGCGCCATGTCCGCAGGCGCATCGAATACAAAGGCATCGCCCACCACGGAGCGGCAGTGGGTGAGGAAGTCTGTCATTTGACGGTGTTGACCTTGACCTTGTCCAGCAATTCCTTGGCCAGCTTCTTGGCCGCCTTTTTATAGGGGCGCAGATACATGACGGCGCACACGAAGTAGACGCAGACGATCAGTGCCTCGCCCCAGCCCAGCCATGCGGACAGGCTGCCCTTGTCGCTCCAGCCGCGCACCACGCCTTCGGTGAAGTACAGCAGTATCATCATCGAGGTCCACTGCAGGGTGTAGATGTCGCGCTTCCATACGCCGTATAGCGGCAGCAGCAGCGGCGCGGCCTTCAGCACTAGCCACGAGCCGCCCGGATGCAGTGGCGCCAGCACCATCTCCCACAGCACGCACCAGATAATCAGCGTCACCAGGCTGCCGATGGCGCCCCAGTGACAATACTTTTGCATCGTGTTTTCCATCATGCGTCCCTGTTCAAGCGGCGGCGCGCAGTTTGACGGCCGTTTCGGCCAGGCGCCGGCCCAGCGCGATGGCCAGGCGTTTTTCATCTTCGGTGATGGTCTTCTTGCCGTCAAGGCCGGACCAGTGGCTGGCACCGTAGGGGGTGCCGCCGCTGGAGGTGGTCATCAGTTCCGGGTTGGTGTAGGGCAGGCCGAGCACCATCAGGCCGTGGTGGAACAACGGTATCATCATCGACAGCAGCGTCGATTCCTGCCCGCCGTGCAGACTGCCGGTGGACGTGAACACGCATGCCGGCTTGCCGGCCAGCGCGCCGGACAGCCACTGGGCCGCTGTGCCGTCCCAAAAATACTTCATCGCCGAGGCCATGTTGCCGAAGCGCGTGGGCGAGCCAACGGCCAAGCCGGCGCATTCGGCCAGGTCTTCCAGTTCGACGTAGGGCGCGCCGTCGGCCGGCACGTCCGGTTCGGTGGCTTCGGCCACGGTCGATACGGCTGGAACCGTGCGCAGGCGCGCGTCGCAGCCTGGCACGCTTTCCACACCCTGGGCTATCAGTTCGGCCAATTTGCGCGTGGCGCCATGGCGTGAGTAAAACAATACGAGAATAATCAGATTGGCTTGGTTCATCGGCGGTATTATAGGGCGCTTTAGCGGGTGGCAGCGTCGCCACCTTGTATTTCGATTATCGCTCATGTACGAAAAATATATACACCCGGTTTTACAGTATGTTTCCCGCAGTTGCCGTAGCGGGATAGACACAGTACGTTCGTTGTCCTGGCCCGAAGTGCGGGATCTTTTCCTGTTTGCCCACCGCCGCCTGCGCGAGGAGAGTTTGCCGCAAGTGGCTGGCAGTCTCACTTTCACCACGGTGTTCGCGCTGGTGCCGCTGCTGACCATCGCTTTGGCGATCTTCACCACCTTCCCGCTGTTTAACACCTTCCGCACATCGCTGGAAGCCTACTTCGTGCAAAGCGTGATGCCGAAGTCGATTTCCACCACCATCCTGAACTACCTGACCATGTTCGCTTCCAAGGCCACGCGGCTGTCGGCGGTGGGCGCGGTGGCGCTGATTTTCACGTCGATCGCGATGATGAACTTGATCGAGCGCGTTTTCAACCGCATCTGGCGCGTGCGCGCCGAGCGGCGCTGGACCAAGCGCATCCTGGTCTACTGGGCCATCATCACGCTCGGGCCTTTGCTGATCGGCGTGTCGCTGACCTTGTCGGGCCAGGTGTTCATGGCCACCAGTGACCTGATCGGCGATGTGCCGGTGATCGGCGCCTTGATCTACACGGTGTTGTCGCTGGCGCTGACCACCGCCACCTTCACGCTGCTGTACGTGGCGGTGCCGAACCGCGACGTGGACTGGTACGACGCGGCCTGGGGCGGCCTGGTGGCCGGCCTGGCGTTCGAGGTGGCCAAGCGGGGCTTCGCGGTGTTCATCACGCAGTTCCCGACGTATTCGAAGATCTACGGCGCGCTGGCGGCGTTGCCGCTGTTCCTGCTGTGGGTGTATGTATCGTGGATGATTACGTTGTTTGGCGCGCTGCTGGTGGCCGCGCTGCCGGTGGTGAAGTACGAGCGCTGGTGGCATGAGGCGCAGCCGGGCGGCGAATTCGTCGACGCGATGGCGATCCTGCGGGTGTTGCATGTGGCCTGCAAATGCGGCGATACGGCGCTGGTCAGCGCGGGCGCGATCCGCGCGCGCACGCGGCTGGGCTTCGACGAGATGGACACGCTGCTGGAAAAGATGATGGCTGAAGGCTGGGTGGGCCGCGTCAAGGTCGATGCGCCGCAGCGCGTCCAGTGGGGCAAGCGTATCAGCGACGGCGGCGATCATTGGGTCATCCTGGCCAATGTCGAGAAGCTGACTCTGGCCGAGGTCTATCGCCTGTTCGTATTCTCCGGTATGCCGATCAACGCCGGCGTAGTGTCGGACAGCGACGATGAGCGCGACCTGCAAGCCGCGCGCGCCGCCGCATCGCTGGCGCGCGAGGTGGAGGCGGCCGTTGAAGCGGGCCTGGGCAAGACCCTGGCCGAGCATTTCGGCCCTATCGACTGCCGTTAGGCGCCAAGTTAAAAACGCTCAGTCAGGCCGCGCTGCTGGCGCGCGCCAGGCTTGAGCGTGCTCCCGCCACGGCTTGCAGCCGCTCTTGCAGATAGGTGCTCAGGCGCGGATGCTGGCTGAACGCGACATTGAAGCGGATATGCTGGTCGGGCGTGTCGTTGGCCGAGAAGGCGGCGCCCCGCATCAGCAGGATGTTGTTGCGGTAGGCGTCCTGCACCAGCAGGTCCACGTCCAGGCCTTCCGGCATGGTGCCCCACAAGAAGATGCCCGCATCGCCGGGCTGCTCGAACAGCACGCCTGCCGCGCTCAGTTGCTGCGTGCTGGCGTTGCGGGCCGCCATGATCTTGCGTTGCATGCGGTCCAGGTGCTTGCGCAGGTTGCCGGCTTTGAGTACTTCAAGCAGCACATACTCGTTCAGCGCCGGCATCGTCATGATGGAGTGGATCTTGGTCCGCATCAGCACCTTGAGCAGGGCCGGGGCGGCGGCGAGATAGCCCATCCGCAAGGCAGGACTGAGCGCCTTGCAAAAACTGGAGTAGTAAATCACGCCGTCCAACCCTGCCAGCGATGCCAGCCGCGTGCTGTGGCTTTGCTGGAAGTGGCCGTGCACGTCGTCTTCGGCGATCAGGAAGCCATGCTGCTGCGCCAGTATCAAGACCTTGTGCAAATTGGCGGCGCTGCTGCTCCAGCCAGTCGGGTTGTGCAGGGCAGTTTGCACGAACAGCAGGCGTGGACGGTGTTCGCGGCAGGCGGCTTCCAACGCATCGAGGTCGAGGCCATCGGGGCCGCGCTTGACCGGCACCAGGCGTATGCCATCCTGGCGCAAGCGGCCAAACATCAGGAAGTAGCCGGGATCTTCCACCAGCACGGTGTCGCCGGGTTGCAGAAAGCTGCGGCAAATCAGGTCGATGGCATGGGTGCCGCCCAGGTTGGTGAGTATGTGGCCGGCGTCGGCGGCGATGCCGATGCCGCGCAATAGCAAGGCGATATGCTCGCGCAGTTCCGGTAGCCCTTGCGGTGGGCAGCGCGAGGCCATGCCTGCGGCGCTGCGCGTCAAGGCCTTTTGCACGGCGCTGGCCGGCACGGCGTCTTGCAGCCAGGTTGGCGGCAAGGCGCCGCTGCTGGCCAGCAGGATGCCGGCGCGTTGATCGTTGGCCTGCTGCGCCAGCCAGACCGGCTCCTGTTCCACGCCAGCTTCTAGTGCGACTTCATCGGGAATCGACTTGCCCGCGTCATTGGGCGCGCACACAAAGAAGCCCGCCGTGCCGTGCGAATCGATGACGCCTGCGGCGACCAGCCTGTCATAAGCCACCACCACCGTATTCGTGCTGACGGCCAGCTGGGTGGCCAACTGGCGTATCGACATCAGCTTGGCGCCGCCAGGCAGCGCGCGGCTTTCGACCATGTGGCGCAGTTGCGCCTCAATCTGTTTGGACAGGGCGATGGGGGAGGAGCGGTCGATGGCGAACATGGCGAGAGTCTAGCGTAAAAACATCACGGCCAGTACGAGCAGGATGGCGCCCATCGTCAAATTGAAGATGCGCTGCTTGCGCGGGTCTTTCAGCAGGTGGCGGATCGAGACGCCAAACAGCGCCCACATGGCATTGCAAGGCGCCCCGACTGCGGTGCCTATCGCCGACACCAGCAACGCATCGGCGATTGTATTCTGCCCGGCGGGCATGAACACCGAGGCCACGGTAACGGCCTTGACCCAGCTCTTGGGGTTGAGCGCCTGGAATACCGTAGCCTGGAAAAACGAGACCGCCTTGGGCGCCTGCGCAGCGCTCATCGATGCGCCGCTGAGCTTCCAGGCCAGGAAAACGAGGTATAGCGATCCCGCGATACGCAGCACCTGATGCGCCACTGGATAGGTGACGAAGACGGTGCCCAGCCCCACGCACATTAGCATGGTCTGCACGAACATGCCGGCCTGGATGCCCAGCACGACCGGCAGCGCGCCGCGGCCGCCGAAATTGGCGCCGGTGGTGGCCAGCATGACGTTGTTCGGACCGGGCGTGGCCGACATCACGAAGCAATAGCTTATCAAGGGCAGGAGTTCGGTCATGCGGCGCCTTCACAGTTTGGGAATGGAGCCAGTCTAGGAGGGCGGGGAGGCCGGCACAAGGCACAAGGTCAGGGGCACAGACCGATGCTGTATCAGTCGATTTACCGCTACAGTTGCCCGCCGTCCGAATGTCGTTATAGAATCGGCATTCATAAAAATCAACTTGGGGGATGTTATGCTGAGAATGCCGATTGCGGTGGTCTTGTTGGGAGTTGCAGGGATGGCGTCGTCGGCCCAGCAGCCGCACCCGCCGGGTTTGGGGGAGCGCGGCAACGAGGCCAGCATCGCGGTCGACATCAACGCGGCGGGCCAGGTGGCCGGCATCATCGAGGAAGACAGCGGCCGCCAGCGCGCGGTGCTGTGGGATAAACGCCTGGTCGAACTGGGCACCCTGGGCGGCAGCGATAGCTTCACCCGCGGCATCAACATCGGCGGCGACGTGGTCGGCTCGGCCCAGGACAGCGACAACCATTGGCGCGCTTTCGTCTTCCGCGCCGGCCTGGCGATGCGCGACCTCGGCACGCTGGGCGGCAACAGCAGCTACGGCATGGGCATCAGCCGTTCCGGCCAGGCGGTCGGATACGCCGATACCAGCGATGGCTACTTCCACGCCTTCTCCACCGGCCGCAATGGCGACGGTCCCCTGGTCGACCTGGGCACCTTGGGCGGCAACATCAGCTACGCGGCCGGCGTGAACACCGATGGCGTGATCGTCGGCACGGCGGCGCTGTCGGACGGCTATCGCCGCGCCTTTATCTACAAGCCCGGCGAGGGCATGAAGGACCTGGGTACGCTGGGCGGCCGCTCAAGCGGCGCCACCGCGGTCAACGATTCCGGCGTGGTGGTGGGCACCTCGGAAACGCCGGATCGCCGCTGGCACGCCTTCGTCCATGACGGTAAAAAGATGGTCGATCTCGGCGCGCTGATCGGCTACGGCGACAGCTTCGCCACTTCCATCAACGCCGCCGGCCATGTAGTGGGCAGCATCCGTATCGGCGACGAGCGCCGCTCCTTCGTCTACCGTGACGGCAAGATGAGCGTGCATCCGGGCGGTTTCGGGCTGTACCTCGTCAATAACATCAACGCCGAGGAACTGGTGATCGGTGCGCGCTATGTCGGCAAGAAGTTCCAGGCGTCGACCATGCATTCGTCTCAGCGCCCGGTCGTCACCCACGGCGGCACCGACCTGGTGTCGCTGATCCTGGTCGTGTTGACCGGCACCGCCGGCATCGTGATCTACCGCCGCCGCTATCGTGGCATCGTGATGCAGGGCGCGAACCGGATTATCCGCTTCAAGTTCCCGCAAAACTGAACAGCGCATCCAGCACCGCATCCGGCTGCTCGCTCATCAGCGAGTGGCCGCTGTCCACCGTCACCACCTTGCCGTGACTGATGGTGGAGGTCAGCAGTTTGGTGGACTTGGGCGGCGTCATCATGTCGCGCGCGCCGAACAGGAACAGGGTAGGGCAGCGCACCGCCTGCGCGGCCGCCTCGCCGTTGGCGTAGGCGTTACAGGCCGTGAAGTCGGTGTAGAACACCTGCTGCGGATTGATCTGCGAGATGCGCTGCATCAGCCGGCGCGCGCCTCCCATCGTATTGAAGCCCGGTCCCGGACACGACGGCTTTTGCGCGATGGTCGAGTGCGACCAGATGTTGACCATGTCGATGGCGCTCTGCTCATCGGTGCGCGAGGTTTCCAGCAACGCGTCCGATACCTTCATCGGGTAGGTCGATCCGACCATGCCCAGGTGCGTGACGCGCGCCGGCGCCTTGTGCGACGCTTCCAGCGCGATCAACGATCCCATGCTGTGGCCGAACAGCGCGGCCTTTTGCACGCCCGCCGCGTCCAGCACTTGCAGCAGCCAGTCCGCCAGTTCGGGCACGCCGGCCTTGGCCGCGCCCTTGCTGCGGCCATGGCCCGGCAGGTCCACCGCCAGCACGCTGTAGCCGTGATGGGCGAAGTAGCGGGTCTGTAAAGCCCACACCGAATGATCGTTTTGCGCGCCGTGGATGAAGACCACGGTTGGCAGGGCGGCGTCGAACGGCTTGCCGCCGGTGTAGCAGTAGGCGTCCACGCCTTGTACGGTCAGCAGCATGTCATGCTCCTTTCTGCGACAGCTTCAGGCCGCGCGCCAGGTCTTCGATCAGGTCATCCACATCCTCCAGTCCCACCGACAGCCGCATCGTGCCTTCGGTGATGCCCGATGCCGCCAACTGGTCGGCCGGCACGCGGAAGTGCGTGGTGGAGGCGGGATGGATCGCCAGCGACTTGGCGTCGCCGACGTTGGCCAGGTGTGAGAACACTTTCAGGCTGTCGACGAAGCGGCGGCCGGCGGCGCGGTCGCCCTTCAGGTTGAACGAGAACACGGCGCCGCAGCCCTTTGGCAGCAGGCGCTTGGCCAGTTCGTAGTCCGGGTGCGACTCCAGCTCGGGATAGGACACCGATTCCACGGCGGGATTCGACAGCAGGAACTCGACCACCTTGCGGGTGTTGGCCACGTGCCGGTCCATGCGCAGGCCTAGCGTCTCCACGCCTTGCAGTACGGCGAAGGCGTTGTGCGGACTCATGACGGCGCCGAAGTCGCGCAGGCCCTCGCGCCGCGCCCGCAGCGCGAACGCGCCCACGGTCGACTCTTCTGCGAACACCATGCCGTGGAAGCCGTCGTACGGCTCGCACAGTTCGGCGAAGCGGCCGGTCTGGTCGTAGGCGGCTTGCCAGTCGAAGGTGCCGCCGTCCACCAGCAGGCCGCCGATGGCGGTGCCGTGCCCGCACAGGAACTTGGTCGCGGAGTGGAACACCAGGTCGGCGCCGTGCTCGAAAGGCTTGAGCAGATAAGGCGTGGTGAAGGTCGAGTCCATCATCAGCGGCAGGTGCTGTTCGTGCGCGATGGTGGCGACGGCTTCGATGTTCAGCACGTCCAGGCCGGGATTGCCCAGCGTTTCGGCAAACAGCACCTTGGTGTTGGGACGGATCGCGGCGCGCCATGCATCGAGGTCGCGCGGATCGACGAAGGTGGTCTCGATGCCGAAGCGCTTGAGCGTGTACGCCAGCATGTTGTGCGAGCCGCCGTACAGCGCGCGCGAGGCGACGATGTGCGAACCGGCGCCGGCGATGGTGGCCAGGCCCAGGTGCATCGCGGCCTGGCCGCTGGCGGTGGCGATACCGGCCACGCCGCCTTCCAGCGCGGCGATGCGTTCCTCCAGCACCGCATTGGTCGGGTTCGAGATGCGCGAGTAGACGTGGCCGGCGCGCTCCATGTTGAACAGCGAGGCGGCGTGGTCGGAATCCTTGAACGCAAAGGATGAGGTGAAGTAGACGGGCGTGGCGCGTGCGCCGGTGGCCGGGTCGGGCGTGGCGCCGGCGTGCAGGGCGAGGGTATCAAATCCGGGGTATTTGGGTCCGCTCATAGGGTCTCGTTGGAGTTATAGGAATGCCCGGCATCCTACCCTGAATCGCGGCTGGGCAACAGCACTGTAAAAATGTTGCGATTTGCTTATCCAGATCGCTGGATTTTTTGCCGGGCATAGGCTACATTCGCTATAAGGCTACAATAATTAGAACCCCCATTCACACAGCCTATATCAGCGGACAGGACGGCCCAAAATGAAAGTCTCCGAAATTCTTCAGGTTAAAGGCAGCATTCTTTACACGATTTCTCCTGACCAGCCGTTGGCGGATGCCGCCAACACGATGGCGGAAAAAGACATCGGCTCACTGGTGGTCATGGAATTCGGCGACCTGGCCGGCATGCTGACCTTCCGCGAAGTGCTCCGCGCATTGCACGAAAACGGCGGCACCGTCGGCGCCGGCACGGTGCGCAAGCACATGGACGATCATCCGATCACCGTCACGCCGGATACGGAAGTCAATGAAGTGCGCCGCATCATGCTGGAAAAGCACGCGCGCTATCTGCCGGTGATGAATGCCAAAACCATCCTCGGCGTGATCTCGTTCTACGACGTGGCGCGCGCGGTGCTGGAGGCGCAGAGCTTCGAGAACCGCATGTTGAAAGCCTATATCCGCGACTGGCCTGCCGAGACGGCCGATCAATCCGACTAAGCTGTGCGGGCTGCGCCCACAAAATAAAACGCCATCCGAGGATGGCGTTTTTTTTTATGCCGCGCCTTCCAGCGCGTCGTTGCTCAACCAGCCGTTGAGCGCTGTCGCCGTCATCGGCCGCGCGAACAGGAAGCCTTGCGCCAGCGGACAACCCAGCGCTTGCAGTATCTGCGCCTGGCGTTCGTCTTCCACGCCTTCCGCGATCACGGCCAGGCCGAGGTTGCGGCCCAGCTGGATCACCATCTCGGCGATGCTGCTGCCGCGCGCGGAGCCGGTGATTTCGGTGACGAAGGCACGGTCTATTTTCAGACGGTCGATCTGCAGGCGCTGCAGGTAGGACAGCGACGAGAAGCCGGTGCCGAAATCGTCGATCGCGATGCTGACGCCGGTCTGCTTGATCTGGGCCAGCATCTTGATCAGCAGGTCCGGCTCTTCCATCGCCATCGATTCGGTGATTTCCAGTTCGACGAATTCCGGCGGAGCGCCCGTATCTTCAAGCGCCTTGCGCAGCATCTCCAGGAAGTGCGGATGGCGGAACTGCACCTGCGAGACGTTAATCGACATCATGAAGTTCTGGTGGCCGGCCTTGCGCAGGTCCACCAGCTCGCGGCAGGCGGTACGCATCACCCATTCGCCCAGGTCGATAATCAGGCCCGAATACTCGGCGATCGGAATGAAGCGGTCCGGCGAGATGAACTTGCCGTCCGGCGTCTGCCAGCGCAGCAGCGCTTCCGCGCCGACAGGACGGCGCGTGGCCAGGTCGATCTGCGGCTGGTACACCACGAACAGCTGGTTCTGGCCGAAGGCGGTGCGCAGCGCGTGCATCATGCGTACGCGTTCGCGGATCTCCACGCCCATCGAGCGCGAGAAGTAGAAGTGGCCGGCGCGCTGCTGCGACTTGGCGCGCTTCAGGGCGATGTCGGCATCTTTCAGCGCGTCGGCGCCGCTGCCTTCGTGTTCGCCCAGGCGCACCAGTCCCAGCGTGGCGGACAGCTGCACGTCCTGGCCGTCGATGCTGAACGGATGCTGGAACAGCGCCAGGATGTTGGCCGGGTTGACTTGCGACGAGTCGCCCAGCACGCAGAAGATGTCGCCGCCGATGCGCGCCACCGTCAGCTGGCCGCCCAGCTGCGTTTGCAGGCGGCCGGCGACGGCCACCAGCAGCGTGTCGCCGAACTGGTGGCCCAGCGCGTCGTTGGTCTCGGCGAAGTGGTCGAGGTCGACCAGCGACAGCGTGGCGTCGTCGCGCGCGGGGCCGGACAGCGTGGCGTCGAGGATCTCGACCAGGCGGGTGCGGTTGGGCAGCTTCGACAATTGATCGTAGAAGGCGGCGTTATGCAGGTGCGTCACCAGCTCGACGTTGTCCAGGCCGACGGCGACGTTGGAGCAGAACACCTCCAGCAGGCGCTCGTCGATCTCGGTCGGCGCGCGGCCCACTTCCAGGTAGGCGACGAAGTCGCGGCTGGCCTTGCCGGCGAAGTACAGCGTGATGAAATCCGGGCCGTAGACATTGCGGCGCTGGCCCAGGGTCAGCTCCATGGCGTCGTAGATGTGCTTGTGCTCGACATTGCACAGCGTGGTGTTGTCGAGGTGGCGGTAGCTGCCGGCGGTGGCCATCACCATCAATTCGTGGCAGCCGTCGTCCGGGCATTCCTGCACGCACAGCACGCCGTTGCTGTCCTGGCCGAGCAGGTCGGCGATCTGGGTCAGCACGCCGGAGGCGAAGTTCTGCACGCCGTGCAGCGCCATCAGCTGGGTGCTGGCGTGGACGATCTGGTTCAGGCCGCGGCGGCTGTCGTTGATCTTGCGGATTTGTTCGTACGAGCGGATCGCCGCCGTCACCGTGGTGAACAGCTTGATGCGGGTCAGCTCGGACTTGGTCTTGTAATCGTTGATGTCGAAATCGCGGATGGCGTCGATCTCCGGCGCATAGCCGGGCTGTCCGGTGCGCAGGATGATGCGCACGTCGGCCAGGTTCAGCGTCTCGCGGATGTAGCGCACCAGATGCAGGCCGGCGTCGTCCTGCTCCATCACCACGTCCAGCAGGATGACGGCGATTTCGGATTCATGCTTTAACAGTTCGCGCGCCTGGCCGGCCGAATACGCGTGCACGAATTCAAGCGGACGCTGCTGCATGTCGAGGTTGCCGAGCGCAAAGGTGGTGGTCGAGTGGACGTCTTCGTCGTCGTCGATAATCATGACCCGCCATACGTTGCGGGCGCCCGCTACCGCAGGCGCCGCCGGATGCTCTTCTAAGAATACCAGATCGTCGTGATCATCCTTGGATTGCTCAAGGGGTGTGATCGGTGGGGGCATGTGTAGCTTCTCCAGGATTTCTCGGTGTTCTTGAGATCAAGTATATAGCGAATTGTTAAAAAGAACGCGGATTTCCAGCGCTTTATACAGAACGTTGCATACTGGTGTGCAAGTTTATCTGGCTTACAACAGAAGAATGATATTTTACCAATAGAAACTTGCTTTGTGGAAATTATTATGCGTGCCGAACGCCAAGCGCGGCAGGCTGGTAGAATTAGGTACTTTCCACCTTCTTCCAAAGATTCTCTTCCTATGTCCGGCAATACATTTGGCAAATTGTTTTCAGTTACTACCTTTGGTGAGTCGCACGGTCCCGCGATTGGTTGTGTGATCGATGGCTGCCCACCGGGATTGCCTTTGTCGGAAGCGGATATCCAGCCGGAACTGGACCGCCGCAAGCCGGGCACCTCGCGCCACGTTACCCAGCGCAAGGAACCGGATACGGTGGAGATCCTGTCCGGCGTGTACCAGGGCGTGACGACCGGCACGCCGATCGCGCTGCTGATCCGCAATGAGGACCAGCGCAGCAAGGACTACGGCAACATCACCGAAAGTTTCCGCCCAGGTCATGCAGATTACACCTATTGGCATAAGTATGGCGTACGCGACCCGCGCGGCGGCGGACGCTCCTCGGCCCGCCTGACGGCGCCGGTGGTCGGCGCCGCGGCCATCGCCAAGAAATGGCTGAACCAGCAGTACGGCACCGTGTTCAAGGGCTGCATGAGCCAGCTCGGCGACATCGTCGTGCCGTTCCAGGACTGGTCGCATGTGCACGACAATCCATTCTTCGCCGCCAGCGGCGACGCCGCCCTGATCGCCCGCATGGAAGATGCGATGGATGAGCTGCGCAAGGCCGGCGATTCGATCGGCGCGCGCATCGACGTCATCGCGCAGAATATTCCGGTCGGCCTCGGCCAGCCCATCTACGACAAGCTCGACGCCGACATCGCCTACGCGATGATGGGCATCAACGCCGTCAAGGGCGTGGAGATCGGCGCCGGCTTCAAGTCGGTGGAACAGAAGGGCTCGGTGCACGGCGACTCGCTGACGCCTACCGGCTTCATCGGTAACAACGCCGGCGGCGTGCTGGGCGGTATCTCGACCGGCCAGGACATCACGGTATCGATCGCCATCAAGCCTACCTCGTCCATCCGCACGCCGCGCCAGTCGATCGACAAGGACGGCAATCCGGTGATGGTTGAAACCTTCGGCCGCCACGATCCGTGCGTCGGCATTCGCGCCACGCCGATCGCCGAGGCCATGCTGGCGCTGGTGCTGATCGACCACGCGCTGATGCATCGCGCGCAATGCGGCGACGTGCAGGTGGCTACCCCGAACATCGCGCCGGCCATGCCGCCGGCCGCCCGCTAAGCGGTGCCGGTACAAGCCTTCAGCTTCGCTTTATTCCTCTTCTGCTACTACGCACACGCTGGAACCTGGAGCACCTACGCCACGCTGTTCTTCGCCGACCACGGCATGACGGTGGCGCAGATCGGCGTGCTGATGTCGATGATCCAGGTGCTGCGCATCGTCGGCCCCAACGTCTGGGGCTACGTCGCCGACCACTACGACCGCCGCGTGCTGGTGCTGCGCATGGCCGGCTTTGCCGCGCTGGCGGGCTTCTCCGGCTTCCTGTTCGGCAGCACCTTCAGCCACTTCATGCTGGCGATGATCGTGCTGAACCTGTTCACCAGCGGGCAGGCGCCGATCTGCGAGGCGCTGATGCTGTCCGAGATGCGCGGCGACCTGACCTTCTATGGCCGCATCCGCATGTGGGGGTCGATCGGCTTCATCGTCTCCGTCACGCTGGCGTCGTACGCGCTGGAACACTACGGCATCTCCACGCTGCCATGGCTGGCCGCCGCGCTGCTGGTGCTGACCATCGCCGCCGCCTTCCGCCTGAAGGACGTGCCGCGCCGCCAGCACAAGACGGCGCCGCCGCCGTTGATGTCGCTGCTGCGCCGGCGCGAGGTGATCGCCTTCTTCGCGTCGACCGCGCTGATGGTGGCGGCCCACACTTCGCTGTACACCTTCTTCTCGCTCTACCTTGAACGCAACGGCTACAGCAAGACCGTGATCGGCGGCATGTGGTCGCTGGGCGTGCTGGCCGAGGTGCTGCTGTTTTACTACCAGGCGCCGCTGTTCCGGCGCTGGGGCGCCAAGGTCATGATGTATGTGACGCTGGCCACGGCGCTGGTGCGCTTCCTGATGATAGGCTTCGGCCCGCAGGTGGTGTGGCTGCTGATCGTCGCGCAGATCATGCACGCGGCCACGTTCGCGCTGCATCACTCGTCGTGCGTGATGACTCTGCAGCGCTGGTTCTCCGGGCCGTTGCAGGCGCGCGGGCAGGCGCTGTACATGAGCATTTCGTATGGCGTGGGCGGCTCGCTGGGCGGGCTGTTCCTGGCGCAGTGGTGGGAGAGGACGGGGCCGCAGTCGGTGTACTACGTGGCGGCCGGGCTGGTGCTGTGCTCTTCGCTGGCCGCCGTGCTGTCCTACCGCTGGCAGGAGCGCGACGGCCACTAGCCTGCTTGCTAGCTGCGGCTGGTGACGGCTTCCATTTTGTGGCGGCGTTCGACCGCCCGCACCACCAGCGCGCGCATGTCGTTCAGCAGCGAGAACTCGGTCTGGCTCAGCTGGATCGGTGGGAAGGAGTCGTCCCAGTCGCCGTACAGGAAGCCGGCCGGCTGGCCGTTGGCCGACAGCGGCAGGATCACGAAGCTGCGCGCTTCGGACAATGAACTCTTCCACCACAACGGCAGCTTGGCGGCGAACTTGGCGTCACGGGCGTTTTCGATGAAGATCACGCGGTCGCTGTTGAGCGCTGCATGGAATACATTCGGCTCGTAGGCGTCGTCGAAGGCCAGCGCCGGCAGCAGCTCCTTGCTGCCTTCGCCGAAGCTGATCTTGGCGGCGTACTGGTTGTCCTTGCGGTTGCGCACGAAGGCCACGGCGCGCGAGAAGTCCAGTCCCTTGTAGACGGTTTCCAGTGCGATCTGCACCATCTGGCCCGGGTTGGCCGTCTCCAGCATGTCGCGCATATCGGCCAGGCCGCTGAGCAGGATCTTGTTGCCCGCTGCGCGCTGGCGCGTCTTGGCCAGCGCCTTGGCGCGGCGTTCGGCAGGGCGCGACAGCGGCGCGATGGTCAAGTCGTTCGCGGCCACCACCTTGGCCTGCTCGATGGCGTGCATCAGGTTGGCGGGTTCCACGCCCAGCATGGCGGAGTAGGCCTCGGTCAATTGCTGGACCACGGCGACGCCAGCCGGGTCGTCATGCCACAGCGATTCGGCGCACATGGCCGACATGGTCGACAGGCCGGCGATCCAGTCCGACGTGCTGACTTCCGCGCCCGGCTCCGGCGGCGCGACCTTGCGCATGCCGTTGACCAGCGTGGCCGGCAGGCCCCAGTGCAGCGCGGCGGCGTGGCCGATGGCTTCCATGCTCAGGCCCAGCATCTCCGGCGCGACATCGTCGATGTGGCGGCCGGCCTGGTCGGCCGCGTGCTGCAGGTCGTGCCAGCGTTCCGGCATGTAGAAGGTCATCATCATGCGGCCCAGCGTGTGCAGCATCGAGCACACCACGGCTTCCTCGCCGTGGCGGCTTTCGGCCGTGTAGGCGATCTGCTGGGCGACGATCCCGGCCAGCACGGCCTTTTCCATTTCGACGTGGGCGACGGTGGTGTCGGGCGAGCCGGCGGCCAGTTCCTCGATCAGCTTCAAACCCAGCGCCAGGTGGCCGATGGCCTCCGTGCCCAGCACCAGCACCGCCTTGGAGACGGTGTTGACGTGCTGGCCGAAGGCCGAGTACATGCCGCTGTTGGCCAGCCGCAGCACTTTTTGCGTCAGCACCGGATCGGACAGCACGGTGCGGGTCATATTGAATTCCTGGTCATCCTCGCCGCGCATCGCGCCCAGGATGGCGGTGATGGCCTTGGCGAAGCCGGGCATGTCGCCACGGCGGCGCGTGCATTCCCACAGCGCCGCCAGCGTGTTTTCGCCCAGCGGCGTGCCGGCTGTGAACCGCACGGTCATTGCAGCACCTGTCGCAATTCGGCCGGCACCACCTTGACGTGGATGCTTTCTTTCAGCGCGGCCATGGCGACGTTGGCGGCCATCGGCTTGCCGGTCAGGTAGCCCTGGATGTACTGGCAGCCGCGCTGTTCCAGATATTCCATCTGGCCTTCGGTCTCGACGCCCTCGGCCACCACGGACAGGTCCAGGTGCTTGGCCAGGTCGAGCACGGCGTTGCAGATGGCGCCGTCCTTTTGCGAACCGGGCAGGTCGCGGATGAAGGTGCGGTCGATCTTCAGCACGGAGATGGGGAAGCGTTTCAGGTAGGCGAGCGAGGAATAGCCGGTGCCGAAATCGTCAATGGCGATGCGGGCATTGCGCTCGGCCATTTTCGACAGGATGGACTCGGCATGCACCGGGTCTATCATCAGCGTGCCTTCTGTGATTTCTAATACCAATTGCTCACCAAGTAGGCCGGAGAAGGCGATTGCATCGTCCAGCACATCTAAAAATTTATCGTTGCGGAATTGTCGCGGGCTGATATTAACAGAGATGTACAGGCTGCGCTTGGCGACCTCTTCGAACTGTTTCAGCTGTACGCAGGCGGCTTTCAGCGCCCAGGCGCCCAGCAAATTGATGAGGCCGTTGGTCTCGGCGATCGGGATGAAGCGGGCCGGCGGCACCATGCCCAGCGTCGGGTGCTTCCAGCGCATCAGCGTTTCGAAGCCCTGGATCTCGCGCGTGCGGGCGTCGACGATGGGCTGGTAGTACAGCAGGAACTCGCCCTCGCGCACGGCCTGGAACATGGCCGCTTCCAGCGAGATATCGTGCTCAGGCGGGCCGGACTGCGACTGGCTGTAGACCACGCAGCGGGCCTTGCCGGTTTCCTTGGCGCGCGACATGGCGGCGTCGGCAAGCGCGACCAGCCGCACTTCGTCCTCGGCGTGCTGAGGGTAGACCGCGACGCCGACCGAGGCGCCGACGTAGATCACATGGTTGTCGATTTCAAACGGCGACTGCAGGGTGGCGATCAGGCGGCCGGTAACCAGCTTGATCTGGGCTTCGGTGGCGGTGCCGGGCAGCACGGCGACAAACTCGTCGCCGCCGACGCGGGCCAGCGTGTCGCTGTCGCGCAGCGTCTTGCGCAGGCGGGCGGCGGCGGTGCGCAGCACGGCGTCGCCGATCGGATGGCCGAGGCCGTCGTTGACTTTCTTGAATCCGTCCAGGCCGATGGTGGCGACCGAGAAGCCCTGGCCGGAACGGCGCGCGTTGGCGATCACCATGCGCATGCGGTCCGACAGCAGCAGTCGGTTCGGCAGCTCGGTCAGCGCGTCGTGGGTGGCCATGTGGCGCAGCCGTTCTTCGGTGGCGTGCTGCACCGTCATGTCGCGGCCGACCACCAGCAGTTCGCTCAGGCCGTGCTGGTTGGCGTAGCAGGAGACGCGCAGTTCGTGCCAGATCTCGGCGTCCGGGGTCTTGATGCGCGCTTCCAGCAGGCGGGAGGTGGTCGATGCGCCGACTTCGGCGAGCAGGGCGTTCAGCGGCGCCTGGTCGTCCAGCGACAGCAGGCGGGCCAGCGTGTCGCCGGCCAGCGGCGTTTGACTGTTGATTAACGCGACCGCGCGTTTGCTGGCAAACAGTATCTGCCCCAGTTGATTGAGGCGGAAGACAACATCGCCCGCCTCTTCCATGAGGTTATCCAATTCATGACGCGGGGATGGGGCAGGGATACTGGAAAACATCGCGAGGATTTAATCTTTCATTTTATGCATGTAACGTGGCTGCGCGAAACTTGCAAAACCAATTCGCAATGTATCACTGATGAGAGTGAAATTACATGAAAAATGACAACATCCGAGCTACTTTTACAGTTTTCTCTTGAGTTGGACCAAAAAAACGGCGGCTATTGAGGGAAATCACGGCTGTTTTGTGCAGCCGTGCAGGTGGGTTCAGGCGCGTTCGACGGCCGGTGCAAGGTCCCGAGAAGCAAGCTCGGCATAGCGCTGCGGGCCGATGTGCTGGACAAAGCGGATGGCGCCGCCGGTGTGCGCCGGATAACCGAACAAGCGCACGGAAATCAGGTCGGCCTCATCCGCGCTGACCGCGCCGCTTTCAACTTGATCTTGGGCAGTGGTTGACAAGGCATACAGCAGGCGGTCGCGGATATCGGCAAACGCAAGCGGGGCGGCATCCGGGCTTTCGATTGCGCTGATGGCATCGGCATCGGCAGCGGGCGGCGCGGGCAAACCGGCGGCGCGGGAGGCGTTACGCAGCAAGGCTTCCGGCACGGCTGCTGCGCGCAGGGCGCGAACTTCGTCGGCGTAGCGCGTGTGCAGCGCGGCGGCCAATTCCAGCGCGGACGGCGTCGCAAGATTGGTGCGCAGCTGGCTCAGGCGCATCAGGTTGCGCGCCACCGGGCTGATCGCCGTCTGGCAGAAATAGCGGCTCTCGATCAGCAGCGCGCTGTCGAAATCGACTTGCAGACCTTCGACCATCGCGCACAGTATTGCCTCGGGCGCCGGCAGGTGGCCGCCGGTGCGCTCGCGCAGCATGGCGGGCGCCACTTGCAGCAAGGTCTGTATCGGCGCCGAATTGAGCGCGCCGCCGGGCAGGCGATAGCCTTTGATATCCCAAGGCTGCGCCGCGATCGCATCGCTCTCCATGGCGCCGCGCACCAGCTCCGCGACCTGTTCTTCGCTGTCGGCGACAGCGTGCAGCAGGCCCGCATTCAAGGCCTGTTCAGCGCTCAACGTCACGCCTTCCAGCAGCAGCGGCATGGCGGCCTGCAAGCCGGCCAGGCGCACGGTGCGGGCGATTTCACCGGCCGCCGGCGCCACACCCAGCTGCACTTGCGGCAGGCTGAAGCTTGCATCTTCCAGGCTGATGCGGCGATGACAGGCCAGCGCCAGGCCCAGCGCGTGGCCGCTGACCGCGCCGCCCAGCGTAGCGATGACGGGAATGCCCAGGCTCTCCAGCCGGCGCAGCAGCGCGTTGTAGGCGCCCAGCATGTGCATGCAGTCGCCGGCCTGGGCTGCGGTCAGCGCCATCAGGTGTTCCAGTTCGTGGTCGGAGTCGGCAGGTTCGGCATGAAAGCCGATGATGACGCCGTGCAGCGCGGTGCGCCTCGATTCCAGCGTGTCGATCAGCGCCGCCAGCTCGCGCTGGAACAGGCGGCTGAGCGGATTGATGGTGCGCGCGGCCAGCATGACAGTGAGGGCGCCGCCGTTTTGATGTGTGGTAATCATGTCCATTCCGTTCACACGCGTTCGATGATGGTGGCTATGCCCATGCCGCCGCCCACGCACAGGGTAATCAGGCCGCGCTTGAGTTCGCGGGCTTCCAGTTCGTCCAGCAGGGTGCCGAGCAGCATGCAGCCGGTCGCGCCCAGCGGATGGCCGAGCGCGATCGCGCCGCCGTTGACGTTGACCTTTTCTTCCGGCACGCCCAGCTCCGTCATGAAGCGCATGACCACGGAGGCAAAGGCTTCGTTCACTTCGAACAGGTCGATGTCGGCGATGTCCAGTCCGGCTTTTTTCAGCGCCTTGCGCGCGGCCGGCGCCGGACCGGTCAGCATGATGGTCGGATCGGTGCCGGTGACGGCGGTGGCCAGCACGCGCGCGCGCGGCTTCAGGCCGAGGCGGTTGCCGGCGGCCTTGCTGCCGATCAGCGCGAGCGCGGCGCCGTCGACGATGCCGGACGAATTGCCCGCCGTGTGGACGTGATCGACGCGTTCCAGATGCGGATATTTGCGCAGCGCCACGCTGTCGAAACCCATCTTGCCGGCAGCTTCGAACGAAGGTTTCAGGCCGCTCAGCGTGGCGAGGCTGGTGTTGGGTTTGATGAACTCGTCTTCGGCCAGGATCAGCACGCCGTTCTGGTCGCACACCGGCACGACCGAGCGGAAGCGGCCGGCGGCGCGCGCGGCGGCGGCCTTCTGCTGCGAGCGCATGGCGTAGGCGTCGACCTGCTCGCGGGTGTAGCCATCCAGCATGGCGATCAGGTCGGCGCCTATGCCTTGCGGCAGGAAATCGGTGTTCAAGCTGGTCTCGGGATCCAGCGCCCAGGCACCGCCGTCCGAGCCCATGGCCACGCGCGACATCGATTCGACGCCGCCCGCCACCACCAGATCTTCCCAGCCGGAGCGCACTTTTTGCGCCGCCAGGTTGACCGCTTCGAGGCCCGAGGCGCAGAAGCGGTTCAGTTGCACGCCAGCGACCTTCCAGTCCCAGCCGGCCGCCAGCGCTGCGATCTTGGCGATGTCGGCGCCCTGGTCGCCCACCGGCGTGACGCAGCCGAGGACGACGTCGTCGATCAATGCGGTGTCGAGTTTGTGGCGCGATTGCAGCTCGCGCATCAGGCCGGATAGCAGCGTGATCGGCTTCACGCTGTGCAGGCTGCCGTCCTTTTTGCCCTTGCCGCGTGGGGTGCGGATGGCCTCGTACACATAGGCTTCGGTCATGGAATCTCCTTGTCTGGACGATTATCATAGAGTGCAAACGACAACAAAGCAACTGCTTGCTTCGTAAGGATATTTGCGCTAGTCTGGCCTGATCACCGGGAGAGAGGCCATGTTTGACAGCCACGAGCATCAGGAATTACAACGCACACTGAAGCGCTTCATCGAGAGCGAAATCAATCCGCATGTCGATGAGTGGGAAGAGGCGGGCATCTTCCCCGCGCACGCCCTGTTCAGGAAAATGGGTGAGCTCGGTTTGCTCGGCCTGACCAAGCCGGTCGAGTACGGCGGGCTGGGCCTGGACTATTCGTATTCGATGGCGATGGCCGAGACGCTGGGCCACGTCGACTGCGGCGCGATCCCGATGGCGATCGGCGTGCAGACCGATATGTGCACGCCGGCGCTGGCGCGTTTCGGCTCGGACGCCTTGCGGCGCGAGTTCCTGGCGCCGGCCATCAGCGGCGAGATGGTGGGTTGTGTCGGCGTGTCGGAGGCGCACGCCGGCTCGGACGTGGCGGCCATCAGGACCAGCGCCCGCAAGGACGGCGGCGACTACATCATCAACGGCAGCAAGATGTGGATCACCAACAGCCTGCAGGCGGACTGGATGTGCGTGCTGGTCAACACCTCCGACGGCCCGGCGCACAAGAACAAAACGCTGGTGATGGTGCCGATGGATACGCCGGGCGTTTCGGTCGGCAAGAAGATCCGCAAGATCGGCATGAACGCTTCCGACACCGGCCTGATTTACTTCGACGAAGTGCGCGTGCCGCAGCGCCACGCGATCGGCGAGGAGGGGCAGGGCTTTGTGTATCAGATGCTGCAGTTCCAGGAAGAGCGCCTGTGGGCGGCCGCGAACGCGGTGCAGAACCTGGAGAACTGTATCGATCTGACGGTGGAGTGGGCGCGCGAGCGCACCATGTTCGGCGGCCGCTTGCTGGATAATCAGCATGTCTATTTCAAGCTGGCGGAATTGAAGACGGAAGTGGAGAGCCTGCGCGCGCTGACCTATCGCGCGGGGCAGCTTTATATCAGCGGGCAGGATGTGACGGAGCTGGCGTCGATGTGCAAGCTGAAGGCCGGGCGCCTGCTGCGCATGGTGCCGGACGCCTGCATGCAGTTCTGGGGCGGCATGGGCTACAGCTGGGACAACCGCGTGGCGCGCCTGTTCCGCGACGGCCGCCTGACGTCCATCGCGGGCGGCGCGGATGAGGTCATGTTGGGCATCATCGCCAAACAGATGGGCACCTTGCCGAAAAAGGAGAAGAAATGAATCCATTCGATACGCATGAAGTGCGCAACACGGTTGCGCCGTTTGAGAACGTCAACTTGTACGCGGCCGATCCAGCCTTGCAGGAAGCCCTGCTGCGCGAAGGCGGCGCGTCGGCCGAGGACTCGCTGCATGCACTGGGCGCGCAGCTGGGCCGGGCCGAGGTGCTCGATCTGGCGCGGCTGGCCAATTTGCACACGCCCAAGCTGCACAACTTCGACCGAGGCGGCAAGCGCGTGGACGAGGTGGAGTTCCACCCGGCCTGGCATAGCCTGATGGCGCTGTTGATCGAGAACGGCGCGCATGCGTCGCCATGGCTGGGCGGTGAGGGCGCGCAGGTCGCCCGCGCTGCGCGCTACATGTTGTTCGGCCAGTTGGAGAACGGCTCGCAGTGTCCGGTGACGATGACTTACGCGTCCGTGCCTGCGCTGAAGCAGGCGCCGAAGATCGCCGCCAAATGGCTGCCGAAAATCCTGTCGACAGAATACGATCCGCGCTCGCTGCCGGTGGAGCAGAAGCGCGGCGCCATCATCGGTATGGGCATGACGGAGAAGCAGGGCGGCTCCGACGTGCGCTCCAACACCACGCGCGCGGAGCCTGTGCTGCCGGCCGATGCGCGGGCGATGTTCGGCGATGAGGGCGAGGATGTGTATCGCATCGTCGGCCACAAGTGGTTCTTCTCGGCGCCGCAAAGCGACGCCCATCTGATCCTGGCGCAGACCGACGACGCGGGTAGCGCAGGGCTGTCGTGTTTCTTCTTGCCACGCTATCTGCCGGACGGCAGTCGTAATCAAATCCGCGTGCAGCGGTTGAAGGACAAGCTTGGCAACCGCTCCAACGCATCGTCGGAAGTCGAGTTCACCGGCGCCTACGGCTGGTTGATCGGCAAGCCCGGGCGAGGCATTCCGACGATACTGGAGATGGGCAGCCACACGCGCCTCGATTGCGTGCTTGGCAGCGCAGGAACCATGCGCGCCGCGCTGACGCACGCGCTGCATCACGCGCGCGGCCGTGCGGCGTTCGGCCATCCTTTGTCCGAACAGCCGCTGATGCAGAACGTGCTGGCCGACCTGGCGCTGGAATCGGAAGCGGCGACGGCCTTCGCCATGCGCCTGGCGCGCTGCTTCGACCAGGGCGATGATCCGGCGCAGGCGCTGCTGGCGCGCATCCTCACGCCGGCCGGCAAGTACTGGATCTGCAAGCGCGGCCCGGCCTTCGGCGCGGAGGCGATGGAAGTCATCGGCGGCAGCGGCTATGTGGAAGACGGCCCGCTGGCGCGGCTGTACCGCGAGCTACCCGTCAATTCGATCTGGGAAGGCTCGGGCAACGTGATGTGCCTTGACTTGCTGCGTGCCTTCGGCAAAACTCCTGCCGCGCGCGCAGCGTTGGCGGCGGAACTGGCGCTGGCCGGCGATGCCGATGCCGACTACGTCCGCTACGCGCAAGCCTTGCTGGCCGATCTGGAACAGCCGCAGTCCGACGAATTCGGCGCCCGCGTGCTGGCCGAGCGCGTCGTGCTGGCGGTGCAGGCGGGCCTGTTGCTGCGGCATGCGCCGGCTTATGTGTCGTCGGCGTTTGTCGCATCGCGGCTGGCGCGCGAGCCGGGCGGCGCGTTTGGACGCCTGCCGGCAGGCGTCGATTGCGCAGCGATACTGGCGCGGGCATTAATTGAGTAAATTGGATAAACAGTTATGACGAATACAGCTCCTGTCGATAATCGCCGCGCCGATCTGGTGCGGGTGGCCGCGCGCCTGTTTCGCGAGCGCGGCTTCGACGGCACCACCACGCGCGACATCGCCGACGCCGTCGGCATGCGCTCCGGCAGTCCGTTCTATCACTTCAAGAGCAAGCAGGAGATTCTCGCCGCAGTGATGGAGGAAGGACTGGTGGCTGGCCTGCCGGCCGCCGAGGACATCGCCGCCGGCAAGCTGCCGCCGCGCGCCAAGTTCCATGCGCTGGTGCGCGCCCACCTGGAGATCGTGCTGGGCGAAGGCCACGACTTCATCCCCGTGCTGCTGTATGACTGGCGCCGCCTGACGCCCGAGCTGCGCGAACGCGTGCAAGTGCTGCGCGACCGCTACGACCAGCTGTGGCAGGACGTGGTGAGCGAATTGTCGGCCGCCGGGCTGCTGCGCAGCGATAGCGCGGTCGCCCGTTTGCTGCTGATGGGGGCCATCAACTACAGCGTGCTATGGTACAAACCGGGCCAGGGATCGGACCTGGACCAGATCGCGGAAGAGGCGGTTGCCATGTTTCTGGGCCCTGAGGCCTAGTATAATGAGCAGCACATACCGACTACAAAAGAGCACACAATGAAACAAGATCCGCGCTTTCCTAACCTGTTCATCACCGACCACCCGCTGATTCAACATAAACTGAGCCACATGCGCGCCAAGGATACGTCGACCCGTACCTTCCGCGACCTGCTCAAGGAAATCACGCTGTTGATGGGTTACGAAATCACGCGCGACCTGCCGCTGACCACCCGCACCATCGAAACCCCTTTGATGACTATCGACGCACCGGTCATCGCCGGCCGCAAACTGGCCATCGTTCCGATCCTGCGCGCCGGCATCGGCATGAGCGACGGGTTGCTGGACCTGGTGCCGTCGGCCCGCGTCGGCCATATCGGCGTGTTCCGCGACCCGGAAACCCATCAGCCGGTGGAATACCTGGTGCGCCTGCCGGACACCGTGGAACGCACCTTCATTCTGTGCGATCCGATGGTGGCGACCGGTAACTCGGCCGTGCATGCGGTCGACGTGCTGAAAAAACGCGGCGTCACTGACGACCAGATCATCTTCCTGGCGCTGGTGGCTGCACCGGAAGGCATCGAAGTGTTCCAGAAAGCGCATCCTGGCGTGAAGATCTACTGCGCCTCGCTGGATTCGCACCTGAACGACCACGCTTACATCGTGCCTGGCCTGGGCGATGCCGGCGACCGTATCTTCGGCACCAAGTAATTCAACAGGGCTCAGCGATGGCAACCCCTATCGATCCCGATTTCCACGCCCGCCTGGCGGCGCTGAACGAAAAGTTCGCCGTTACCGTGCCGGTGACGATGGAAAAGATCACCCAGGCGCTGGCCGTATGCAAGGCTGCGCCGGGCGAATTACCGCCGGAAACCGATCTGCGCCAGTTGCACGAGTTGCTGCATGGCGTAGCCGGGTCGGCCGGCACCTTCGGTTTCGGCATGCTGGGGCAGCAGGCGCGGCGCATCGAACACATGGTGCGCGGCGTGCTGACCGAGCATACAGGCTGGCCTGAGGTGGTTCCTGAGGTCGAAAAGCTACTGAAATGGGCTTCCCGTGACGCGCAAGCAACAACTTATGAATAAGTGTGCGCTTGATCCAGCTCAAGTCCGTTACTATTAAGTTGTCTATAGTGACACACACGCCCAGTGGACGAGGGAGTTGAGCCACGGAAAGTCGTATGTTTGCGGTGGTTTCTACCAAAAAATATCTGGCTTTGCATTTATTTTCGCGAAAACGTGCTTTTCTCTCGTAAATGGGTATAATGCGGGATCGTTTAGATTCAAGAGTAGTGCAGTTTGTCTGTCATTTCTTTCTTGCCTCAAACGATATCACGGGCGCAAGCCCAACTTAACTGAAATAGGAATTGTAATGGCAACTGGTATCGTAAAATGGTTCAATGATTCGAAGGGCTTCGGCTTTATCACCCCGGACGAAGGCGGCGAAGATCTGTTCGCTCACTTCTCGGCGATTCAGTCCGCAGGCTTCAAGTCGCTGCAAGAGAACCAACGCGTTTCTTTTGAAGTGACCGCTGGTCCTAAGGGCAAGCAAGCTTCGAACATTCAGCCACTGTAATACGCTGAATCAAACGAAATAAAGAAATCCTCGGTATCCGAGGATTTTTTTTCGCCCGCATTTTCGTACGGGTGCTAAATCGGCATTATTTCCCGCTGCTATTTCCAGGATTTGCGCCAGTAATCCGGCTGCGCGTAGGTGTGGCGCAGGAAGTCCACAAACGCCCGTATCCGCAGCGGCAGATGGCGGCGCTGCGCGAACACCGCGTAGATGTCGTTGCCCGGCGCCGAATGCTCGTTGAGCACGGTCTGCAGCTTGCCCGCCTCGATCTCATTACCCACTTCCCACATGGAGCGCCACGCCAGGCCTTTGCCGGCCAGCGCCCAGTCGTGCAGCACCTGGCCGTCGTTGCTGCCCATGTTGCCGCTGACCTTCATCACCACGTTCTTGCCGTTGTCGCGGAAGGTCCAGCCGCGCTGGCTGCCTTCGCTGCTGATCGCCAGGCAGTTGTGCTTGGCCAGGTCGGCCAGCGTTTTCGGCTCGCCGTAGCGCTTGAGGTAGGAGGGCGCGGCCACCACCACGCGTTCGTTGTCGGCCAGCTTGACGCTGACCAGGTTGGAATCGGACAGGCTGGCGATGCGGATCGCCACGTCGATACCTTCGCCGACGATGTCGACCACGCGGTCGCTCATGTTCAGCGTGACGCTGACATCGCGGTGCTCGGCCAGGAAGGACGGGATCAGCGGCGCCACGTGCTGACGCCCGAAACCGGCCGGCGCCGAGATCATCAGGTGGCCGGTGGCGTGCGCGCTGCGTTCGGCGACGGCGGTTTCGGCTTCCTCCAGCTCGGCCAGGATGCGCTGGCAGTCTTCCAGAAAGGCCGCGCCCTCGTTGGTCAGCGCCAGTTTGCGCGTTGTGCGTTGCAAAAGTTTGACACCCAAACGGCTTTCCAGCGCATCCAGACGACGGCCTATCATGGCCGGGGCGATGCCCTCGGCACGCGCGGCAGCCGACAGGCTGCCCTTGGAAACCACCTCTACAAAGGTGGAAATCTGCCTGAATTGACCCATGAGCCTGCTGTCCCTGTCACTTGTGATAAAAACGCATAGATGATGTGATTTTTAGTCTTGTTTGCATAACTTATTAGTGAATATACTGTAAAACATATCGAGGCGTAACTGAGCCTGCACACTAAAAGAATCGGCGTGCAACAAGAAGGCCAGTGCTTATAATTTGATCTTGTAGTTAATATTTTCTTTCGGAGATAGCACATGACGCAGTCCACCATCACTCTGCCGGCAGGCATGGAAATCACGGGCGAGATCAAGCCTGGTTACGCAAACATCCTGACCACCGAGGCACTGTCGCTGGTGGTCAAGCTGACGCGCGAATTCGAATCGCGCCGCCAGCAATTGCTGGCCGTGCGCGTCGAGCGCGCCAAGCGCCTGGATGCCGGCGAGCGTCCCGACTTCCTGCCTGAAACCGCGCACATCCGCGCCGGCGACTGGAAGATCGCTCCGATTCCGAAGGCGCTGGAATGCCGCCGCGTGGAAATCACCGGCCCGGTCGAGCGCAAGATGGTCATCAACGCCTTCAACTCGGGCGCCGACAGCTACATGACCGACTTCGAAGATTCGAACACGCCGAACTGGGACAACCAGATTACCGGCCAGATCAATATGTTCGACGCTGTGCGCCGCACCATTTCGCTGGAGCAGAACGGCAAGTCCTACAAGCTAAACGACAAGATCGCCACGCTGGTGGTGCGCCCACGCGGCTGGCACCTGGACGAGAAGCACGTGCTGGTCGACGGCAAGCGCATCTCCGGCGGCATTTTCGATTTCGCACTGTTCATGTTCCACAACGCCAAAGAGCAACTGGCGCGGGGCGCCGGCCCTTACTTCTACCTGCCGAAGATGGAATCGCATCTGGAAGCGCGCCTGTGGAACGACATCTTCGTGATGACGCAAAACGAACTGGGCCTGCCACAAGGCACGATCAAGGCCACCGTGCTGATCGAAACCATCCTGGCCGCCTTCGAGATGGATGAAATCCTGTACGAACTGCGCGAGCACAGCTCGGGCCTGAACGCCGGCCGCTGGGACTACATCTTCTCGTGCATCAAGAAGTTCAAGCTGGACAAGGATTTCTGCCTGGCCGACCGCGCCAAGGTGACGATGACCGCGCCGTTCATGCGCGCCTACGCCTTGCTGTTGCTGAAAACCTGCCACAAGCGCAACGCGCCGGCGATCGGCGGCATGGCCGCGCTGATTCCGATCAAGAACGACCCGGAGAAAAACGAAGTCGCCATGGGCGGCGTGCGCAACGACAAGGCGCGCGATGCCACCGACGGCTATGACGGCGGCTGGGTTGCCCACCCGGGCCTGGTGGAACTGGCGATGACCGAGTTCACCAAAGTGTTGGGCGACAAGCCTAATCAGATCGACAAGCAACGTCCCGACATCGACGTGACTGCCGCGCAGCTGCTGGACTTCAAGCCGGAAGCGCCGATCACCGAAGCCGGCCTGCGTTACAACATCAACGTCGGCATCCACTACCTGGGCAGCTGGCTGGCTGGCAATGGTTGCGTGCCTATCCACAATCTGATGGAAGATGCGGCCACGGCGGAAATCAGCCGCTCGCAAGTGTGGCAGTGGATCCGTTCGGACAAGGGCGTGCTGGAAGATGGCCGCAAAGTCACCGCCGACATGGTGCGCGCGATGATCAAGGAAGAACTGGTCAAGGTGCAGCGCGATGCTCCGGGCGGCGACGGTCCGACCTACGTGCGTGCCGGCCACATCTTTGAAGAGATGTCGACCTCGACCGATTTCGCAGAGTTCCTGACCCTGCCGCTGTACGAAGAGATCTAAAAATCAACGGCCCGCAAGGGCCGTTTTTCATTAGAAGTCATTTTTCCACAAGCGCAGCGCGGTGAAGGTGGCCAGCGGCGTATCGACGCGGTCCAACCGCCCGGCGCTAACCAATTGTTCGGCGATGGCCGTTTCCCGGTAGCGCAGGAAGGGATTGGTCGCCTTTTCCACGCCTATCGTGCTCGGCACGGTCGGTATGTTGTGCTCGCGCTTGTCGGTCTCCGTCTTCACCCTTTCCTGCAGTGCCAGATTATCCGGATCCACCACGCGCGCGAAACGCAGGTTGGATAGCGTATATTCGTGGGCGCAGTAGATCTTGGTATCATCGGGAAGCGCGGCCAGTTTGCCCAATGAGCTGATCATCTGCGCCGGCGTGCCTTCGAACAAGCGTCCGCAACCGCCCGCGAACAACGTGTCGCCGCAGAACAGCCAGGTCGGCTCGTCGTCGGACGGCTCGCGCACGTAGGCGATGTGGCCCATGGTGTGGCCGGGCACGTCCAGCACCGACAGCCGCAGCGGCAGGCCGGGCACGTCGATCTGCTTGCCTTCGCCGACGGGCAGGGTGATGGCAGCGATGCTCTCGTTGCGCGGACCGAAAACGGGAACCTGATAATGCTGTAATAATTCAGGAACGCCGCCAATATGGTCAGCATGGTGATGGGTGAGTAGAATGGCGGTGAGCTTGAGCCCGTTCGCCTTGAGTGCCGCCAGGATGGGTTTGGCGTCACCGGGGTCGACTGCGACGGCGTGGCTGCCGTCATGAATCAGCCACAGATAGTTGTCGTGGAACGCGGGAACCGTCAGAACACTAAGAGCTTGAGTAGAAGAATTGGTCATTGGATCGCAAAAGGCTGGGCATGGACAAGGCAGGATCTGAGAAATCCATTATAGCGCTGGAAGGCTGGCTGCAAACGCCCGCCGGTGTGTACTTGCGTGAGTGGGAACAAACCTGTCTCGATAATTTAACAGCCGATATCTTCGGATACAACGCGGTGCAGATCGGCATGCCTCAAATTGATGCACTGGCCGCCAGCCGCATGCCGTACAAGCTGCTGGCCGACCGCAAGGTGCGCCCGGGCTCGGCCGTCGATGCCGGGCTGCGTCCGGTCTCGCTGACGCTCGATTACACCGAGCTGCCGTTCGCTTCGCAATCGATAGACCTGGTGGTGTTGCCGCACGTGCTGGAATTTTCCACCGATCCGCACCAGGTGTTGCGTGAAGTGGAGAGGGTGCTGATCCCGGAAGGACAACTGATCATCTGCGGTTTCAATCCGGCCAGCCTGTGGGGCGCTCGCCATGTGCTGCGGCGCGTCGGCGGCACTTCCTTCCTGCCGCGCACGGAGGAGTTGATCTCTATGCCGCGCATGAAAGACTGGTTAAAATTATTGAATATGGGCGCCAGCCAGAGTCACTTCGGCTGCTACGCGCCGGCCTGCCGCACGGAAAAGTGGCTGCATCGCTACGCATTCATGGATAATGCCGGCTCGCGCTGGTGGCCGTATTTCGGCGGCGTCTACATCGTGCAGGCGATCAAGCGCGTGAAAGGCATGCATTTGATCGGTCCGGCTTGGACCAAAAAAACGGCGTCGGCCCCCGCGGTCGTCCCGGCAACAAATAAAAGGCGGGAACAGCAGGATGGATAAGGTAGAGATTTTTACGGATGGCGCATGCAAGGGCAATCCCGGCCTCGGCGGCTGGGGCGCATTCCTGGTGGCCGAGGGCGCCGAAAAGGAAATTTGCGGCGGCACGCGCGACACCACCAACAATCGCATGGAATTGCAGGCGGTGATCGAGGCGCTGAATGCGCTCAAGCGTCCCTGCATGGTGACGCTGCACACCGACAGCCAGTATGTGCAAAAAGGCATTAGCGAGTGGATACACGGCTGGAAGGCGCGCGGCTGGAAGACCGCCGCCAAGGAGCCGGTCAAGAACGAAGACCTGTGGCGCGCGCTGGACGCCGCCCAGGCCATGCACACCGTCGAATGGCGCTGGGTACGCGGCCACAACGGTCATCCGGGCAACGAGCGGGCCGACATGCTGGCCAACCGCGGCGTCGAACTGGCCCGCAGCCGTTGACCGTACGCGGCCTGTTATACTTGACGATCAGATTCATCACGGAACACTATGCGCCAAATCGTACTCGATACTGAAACCACCGGTATCAACCCCAAGCTGGGCAACCGCATCCTGGAGATCGGCTGCGTCGAGCTGCACAACCGCATGCTGACGGGGAATAACCTCCACTTCTACATCAACCCGGAGCGCGAATCGGAAGAGGGCGCGCTGAACGTCCACGGCCTGACCACCGAGTTCTTGAGCGACAAACCGAAGTTCCGCGAGATCGTCGAGCAGCTGCGCGAGTACATCCAGGGCGCCGAAGTCATCATCCACAATGCACCGTTCGATCTGGGCTTTTTGAATCACGAGTTCAAGCTGTTGAACCTGCCGGATTTCAGCAGCCACATCGGCGGCGTCATCGACACGCTGGTGCAGGCCAAGGAACTCCATCCGGGCAAGCGCAACTCGCTCGATGCCTTGTGCGACCGCTATGGCGTGTCGAACTCGCACCGCAAGCTGCACGGCGCGTTGCTCGATGCCGAGCTGCTGGCCGACGTCTACCTGGCGATGACGCGCGGGCAGAACAGCCTGGGCATGGATGCGGAAGAGGAAGTGGTGGCCGGCGCCGAGCTGCTGGAGCCGGTGCCGCTGGCCGACATCATCTTCATGCCGGCGACGGAAGACGAGCTGGCGGCGCACGCCGCCACGCTGGCCGGGCTGGACAAGGCGGTCAAGGGCCAGTGCATCTGGACCGCGACCACGGCGCCGCCGGCCGCCGGCTGACAATTTTCATTGCGGGTCTTCCCTAGCAGGCAGGATGTGTGCGATAATTCGCCCCGCTTCGGGAGGTTAGCTCAGGGGTAGAGCACTGCATTCACACTGCAGGGGTCGCAAGTTCGAAACTTGCACTTCCCACCAAGAATACGTTTGATATCAAAGGCTTACATCATTTAGATGTAGGCCTTTTTTGTTTTGGGCGCTACCAGCGCATGGTCGGAATAAAATCCGCAAACGCGCGCAGCGGCGCCGGCAGATAGCGCCGGCCTGGATAGTACAGCGAGGGACCGTTGAACGCTGGCCACCAGCGCTCCAGCACCGGCTCCAGTTCGCCGCGCTCCATGTAGGGCTTCAGCCAGTCTTCAAACAGGTAGACCAGGCCGCTGCCGGACAATGCCGCATCCACCTTCAGGTCGGCGCCGGCGCCCAGGCCGACAATCAACGGACCAGCCGGTTTGATGACGACTTTCTTGCCTTTGTGCTCGAATTCCCAATCCGGCATCACGCCGCTGGAAAAGCGCCCGCGCAGGCAGGTATGTCTCAGCAGGTCTTCCGGCCGCTTGGGCGTGCCGTGCTGCCGCAGATAGTCAGGTGACGCCGCCAGCGCAAACCGTTGCCGGCGCGGTCCAATCGGAATCGCCACCATATCCAGCTCCATGTGTTCCTCGTAGCGGACGCCGGCATCGCAGCCGGAATGCTGCAGATCGACAAAGCTGTCATCGACGATGATCTCCAGGCAGATGTCCGGATACGCGGCGATGAACGGTGGAATGATGCGCGGCAGGATCAGTTTCGATACGCTAAGCGGCACGTTGAGCCGCAGCCTGCCAGCGGGACGGTCGCGAAAACCGTTCACGACATCCAGCGCGGATTCGACCGCGCCCAACGCAGGCATCAGTTGCTCCAGCAAGCGCTGGCCGGCGTCGGTGGTGGCCACGCTGCGGGTGGTGCGGTTCAGCAGACGCACACCAAGGCCGGCCTCCAGCCGTCGCACCGCTTCGCTCAGTTGCGACGCGCTATTGCCCGTCATGCGCGCGGCGCCGCGAAACCCGCCGTGTTTGGCGACCGCGACGAAGGCGCCGATATCCTGCAGATCAGCCATCGTTCATTGTCCTGTATTCAGCACAAGTTGTGCCATTACGAGGTATTGTCGCACAAAGTTTTCGCCCCTAGACTGTGTTCACCGACCCATCCTTCAGGAGCATATTTTGAACACCTTCCAACTTGGCGATCTGGCAGTCAACCGCATGGGCTATGGCGCCATGCAGCTCACCGGACCGCACGTCTTTGGTCCCCCCAGGAACCGCGAGGAAGCGCTGGCGGTGCTGCGGGAACTTGTCGCGCTGGGCATCAATCACATCGACACCAGCGACTTCTACGGCCCCCATGTCACCAACCAGCTCATCCGCGAAGCGCTGCATCCGTACGCGGACGATCTGGTGATCGTCACCAAGATCGGTGCCTCGCGCGGCGCTGACGCTTCCTGGCTGCCGGCCCAGTCGCCGAAGGCGCTGGAAGCGGCGGTGCATGACAATCTGCGCAACCTCGGCCTGGAACGACTGGATGTGGTGAATATGCGTCTCATGTTTGACGTCATGGGTCCGGCGGAAGGCGATGTCGAAGCCCCTATCTCCGCACTGGCGGAACTGCAGCATCGCGGCCTGATACGTCATATTGGCTTGAGCAATGCGACCGCGCGGCAAGTGAAGCAGGCGCGCAGTATTGCCCGCATTGTCTGTGTACAGAATCAATACAATCTGGTTCACCGCCACGACGACGCGCTGATCGACGAGCTGGCAAAAGACGGTATCGCCTACGTGCCGTTTTTCCCGCTTGGCGGATTCTCGCCGCTGCAATCGACTATCCTGTCCGATGTCGCCGCGCAACTGGGCGCCACGCCCCTGCAGACAGCGCTGGCCTGGCTACTGCAACGTTCGCAGAATATCTTGCTGATTCCCGGCACTTCATCCGTTGCCCACCTGCGTCAAAATGCCGCCGCCGCCGATCTGATACTGCCGCCGGAAGCCATCCGTAAGCTGAATTGCATCGTCACGTCGGCATAACTGCTCTCGGTGAGGGCGGCTATGGCGAGGTCTACGAGGCTTGGGACACGCAACTGTGCCGCAGCGTGGCGATCAAATGCATCAAGCATGTGGGCGGCCGCTCGCCAGGCGCCGACTTGATGCGCGAGGCGCGGCTGGCAGCCTCGCTGCGCCATGCGGCGTTCGTGAAGGTGTATTCCCTGCAAGTCCGATCAACGCCACGGTCGTGCCCGCGAATCAGAGCGCGATCTTTAGCCCGCTGGACGTGATCCAGGTCTTCGTTGTCGCCAACATCGATAACGGCATGGTACTGAGCGACGTGTCGAGCGCGTCGCTGACGCTGACTTTTGGCAACGGCGTCATCGAGCTGACCGTCGCCTACAACGCTGCGGTCGGCGGCTTCCAGCCGTCAGCGGCATTGGTGTCCCGTCCGGCCCTGCGCGTCGCCTGAGTAGATGGCGCAAGCAATCCGGTGGTGCTCTACAAGTAATCGAAATCAGGCACTTGGAAAAGATCCAGCCTTTGGTCGGCTGGATCTTTTTTGCCTGTGGACGAAGCCGGGCTCAACGCCCGACATAAGGCAGCGTCGAGGTCGCTGTTACCGCCA
Organism: Rugamonas aquatica; assembly: GCF_009380215.1. Taxonomy (GTDB): domain Bacteria; phylum Pseudomonadota; class Gammaproteobacteria; order Burkholderiales; family Burkholderiaceae_D; genus Rugamonas; species Rugamonas aquatica_B. Next base: position 905,047 of record NZ_WHUG01000001.1, on the reverse strand, counting down.
CTCCGGGGAAACCGAACAGGTTCAGTATGATTCCCGGCAAAACATTGTTGGCGACGTACATCTGTACGATGACACTCATCGAATTGGGCGTGGAAAAACCGGTGCAGGCAGCGCCGCCGCACAGTATCGTGACAACGGGGGCGTACAGCCCCGAACTCATCAGTGAACCCATTTCCTCGGTGACAATCGCCCTGGCCAGCGTCGTATGGTCGGCGACCCTGGCCGGGTTCTGCATATCCGTCGGTGAGACTGACGACAGGTAGCGCACCGCGTCGTGCGATGCCTTGCATGCGGTCTGATAGTTGAGCAACACCTGGCCGAAGAGCAGCGTGCAGGCGATCAACACGAAAAAGGTCGGCATGACCAGGGCCAGCTCAACGGCGGCAATACCGCTGGAGCGGCGGCGCCTTGGCGGCGGGCGATTTGGCATTCTCATCGGATACCTCCGGTTGCATTCGAGAGACATCCTATCCGCCGCAGCCGCCATTGAAATTGATTCACGACAACTTTTAAGCGCGTCGCTCACACCGGGCTGCAGGCTAGGGCGTGGCGCCACGTTCCTCGCTGAGCGCGGTGGCGATGTGGCGATTGATGGCGCCGCTGGCCTTCATCCTGGACAAAATTTCCGTCAGGCGCGGCGCCAATGCCGCATGCCGCTTGTGCAGGTAGATGTACACGGGCGTGTCCTGCACCAGGCCGGCGTTGTAGACCTGGGCGTAGCGGCTCTGCAACCTGTCCAGTTGCAGCTGCACGTTCTCTTCCAGATCGATAAAGACATCCGTGCGGCCCAGCGCGACATTCTGCACGCCTATCTTGCTGTCGACCACCGATGATATTTGCTGAAGCGGCAGGGTCTGTTCCAGCCGCGCCTTGAAAGTGCTGTATCCGCTACGGTATTCCACGCGGTAGCCCGTGCCTTTCAGGCTATCCCAACCGGTGATGCGCAAGCCTGGAATCCGGGTAAAAGCAGCCACCCGAAAGGAGATCAGCGCTTGCTCCACCCGTATCAGGTGAGGGTGAGTGTCGATGTAGGTGTAGGCCCGTCCGACCTCGCCATCCACGTTGCCGGCCTCGGCCTCAAGCGCGCCGCGCAAAGGCGGATACATGCGCACCTCGACATCCATATTCAATTGCTGGAAAGCTTCCGCGCAGATCAATGACAGCACGTGTGCCGCGTAGGTGGCTTCCTTGGGATAGGGGTGGGCCAGCAGCATGGTGTCACGCGCTGTGGCCGGAGTCCCGCGCATCAGGGCTACGCACAACATCAACCAGGCGGCGGCAGATTTCACGGTCGACCCCAGGGCGGAAAAGTGGATGAGTAACTTGTTTTATTGTACTCCTTGGCGCAGGCATTTCAGCGGCTCGGGATTTTTTGATCTGCATCATGGATTTCAAGGCATCATCCGTCCATAGTCTGTGCTGGCAGAACCACAGGAGGACGTGATGGACGATATTGGTTGGACCCCGGACATGGCGCTGGGTATACCGCTGTTCGACGAGGCGCACGAGGCGCTGGCGGAACAGATCAAACTGCTGACACATTCCAAGGATGAGGACTTCGCCGCCGGCCTGGCGCAGCTGATCGATTGCCTGGAGGATGATTTCCGCCACGAGGAAACGCTGATGGAGGCGATCGACTACCCCGCGCTGCGCAGTCATCGCGAGCAGCACGCCCGCGTGCTGGCCACCTTGCATCAGCTGGAAACGGGCGACATCAAGAGCGGCAGGGTGGCGGTGGGCCTGATACTGCCGTGGTTCCACGCCCACCTGGCAACCGCCGATACCGCGCTCGCCATCGCCCTGCAAATGAGCGGCATCGAAGCGGATGCCTGAACAGCCAGGCCGCGCTTAAGGATGATGCACGGCGCGGCGGCCGAGCACCACGTGCAGCACGAACAGCAGGGCGGCGGCAAGGCCGATCACCCAATGCACGGACGACCATGCGGGCCGGTCGCTCTCGCCGGCCAGGTAGTACAGGCCGAAGCCACTGGCGGTCAATACCAGCATGGCGGCGATCATGCTCCAGCCGGTGCGCAGATTGCGGCCGGCCTTGATCGCGCGGCGGATATGCGCGTTCATCAGGCTGCCGACGAAGAACAGCATCGCCATCGCGGCGGCGCCATGCAGCTTCATGGACCAAGGCTCCAGTGGATTGATGGTTTCGCCGAACTGGCCGACCGGCCGGAAGAAGTAGCGCGCCAGCAGCCAGGCGGCGCCGCTCAGCAGCAGGGCCGCGAAGCTGGCGTAGATGCAGCGCCGGTGCCAGCGCTCGACGCGCAGGTTGATGTGGGGACGGTGACGGTGTGTATGCATCGCTCAGATTATAAACGCTGAGGCTTGCAAACCGGCCAGCACCGCATGTTGCGCATCGCCGCTGGCCAGCACCACCTTGGTCAGCGCGTCGGCGATCGCGCAGCGCGGCGCGCGCACCGAGGCGCTGTTCGCCATCACCAACGGCTCGCCATTGCGGCCGTCCACCAGCGCGCTGATTTGCCGGCCTTCGTGACTGCGGGCCGAGAAGTAGGCCGCCGATGTGGCCAGCGCTTCGTTGCGCAGCTCCAGTTGCGCGCCGCTGCGTTGAGGCGCGCGCGGATCGCGCACGGCGACAGGCCATGCGCGATCGCCGAAGCAGCGCAGATCGCCGCCCGCGTTGACGCAGCCGGCGACGACGCCGGCCCGCTGCAAGGCTTCCACCGCCAGATCGACCGCATAGCCTTTGGCGATGCCGCCCACGTCCACCCAGCCCGCCGCCAGCTTGCGCACCAGCGGCTCTTGTTCGCATTGGTAGACAGCCTGCGTTGGCCGATACGCCGGCATGTCGGCGGCGTCCGGGCGCGGCAGGCAGTGCCAGTCCACCAGCCGTGGCGCGCAGGCGATGTTGAACAGGCCTTGCGACAGTTCGCCGATCTGCGCCGCCAGACGCAGCACCTGCCAGGTGTGCGGATGCACCTCCAGCAGCTCGCCCGCAGCCGCGCGGTTCAGGCGCGAGATATCGCTGGCGGCGTCGTGAAAACTCATCAGCCGGTGCACCAGCGCGACCTCGGCGAAGGCCTGCGTGATCGTCTGCGCATCGCCATCCGCCGTGATATCGACCAGAGTGCCCAGCCAGGGCTGGGCGCGGCGCATCATTTTTTCAGCGCCACCTGGGCGACGGCGGCAATGCGCCGCACGCCGTCGGTCAGGTGGGTGCAGGAGAGGGTGGCGCCGCTGATGTTGGCGATGCCATCGCCTACCGTCAGACCGCCCGTTTGCGCGGACTTGCCGGTGAACTGGCGGCGCCATGCAGGCAGGCGCACCTCGCCGCCGTGGCTTTCGCGGTAGGTCAGGATCTCGATCTGGCGCACGGTGGCATCAGGATTGAGGCCGACCGCATACGAGATCAGCTCGAACTTGCCGATCACGTCGTCGAGCACCATGAAGCCCAGCAGCTTGTCGCCGTTGTAGGCGCCGACCACGCGCCAGTTGACCGAGCGCGCAGCCAGGCCGGCCAGCTTCTCGACCTGCTGCATCTGCGGCAGCGACAGCGCCACGTCCTGCGGACGGAACGCGGTCGCTTCCGGGAAGATCAGTTTCTGCGCCTGCTCCGCGTTCAGGTACTGCGCCGAGAACGCGGGAGCGCAGATGGCGCAAGCCGCCAGTGGTATCCAGTGCTGGTAGCGCATCTTAGTACGAGAAGCCCAGGCCCAGGTTCAGACGGTCGCGCGACTTGTCTTCCTTGAATTTCTGGTAGTCGGCCTTCAGCACCACGCCTTCGCCCACTTTCAGGTTGGCGCCGATGGTGGTGACTTTTTCGTCAGGCGACGCGGCGACGCCCAGGCCTTGTGGCACGGCGGCGTAGCTCTTCGCGGTGTTGAACTGTTCGTAGCGCACGAATGGGCTCAGCGTGTAGTCGCCCACTTCCAGCAGGCGGTACGCGGCCTGGGTGTACCAGCCGGCGAAGGATTTAGGCACCGGCGTCGGATTGCCGACCAGCGTTTCGTTGAGCGCTTCGGTGTTGCTGATCTGGCCGCGCGCGTACAGCGCCGACAGATCCCAACGGCCCGGCGTATAGCGGGTGTGCAGGTCGTACATGGTGATGCGCGCATCGTTGGCCGTGAAGCCGTCGGCCTTGTGGCCGGCCTTGCCGGTGAAGATGGAACCGCCCACCAGCAGGCCCGGTACGCCGCGCCAGTTCAGCGCCGCGTGCACGCTCAGGTCGCGCGACTTGGCTTGCTGGCCTTCCTGGTGGATGGAGCCCAGCGGCGATTCGCGGCCGTCGCTGCCGGCGGCGTCCCATTTGCCCAGGTCGAAACCGGTGGTGATGCCGGTGTCCCAGGTCAGGCCGCCGGCGGTGTCGCCGGACAGGCTGACGCCCACTTCACGCCAGGTCGACGGGATGATGGCCGTTTCGACGAAGTTGCGTTCGACGCCGTAGTAGGCGGTCGGTTCGTGGTTGGCGTTCAGCAGGCCCATAGGAATCAGATACAGGCCGACCTTGCTGCGCAAGCCGTTGCCGAATTCGCGCTCGACATACAGCTGTTCGACTTCGCTCTCGCCCTTGTCGTCGGCGGAGACGATGGCGTGCTCCCATTCGAATTCGGCGACCACCTTGGTCTTCGGATCGAAGCGGTGTTCGATGCCGATGACGGCGCGGCGTACATCGGCCTGCGCGCCGCTGGCGTTCTTGGTCGGACGGTTGTAATTGACTTCGCCGTAGCCGCCGAAGATGGTCGACGGTCCCGCTGCCGCCAGCGTAGGCTCGGCGGCCGGCGCCGCGGCGCGTGCAGGAGCTGCGGCAACAGCAGGCGCCGGCGCGGCAGCGGCGATGGCTTGCTGGCGCTGCTCGACGGCTTCGGTCTTCTTGACGCTGGCCTTCAGTTCAGCCTTCAGCTGTTCCAGTTCCGCGGCCATCTTTTCGATACGGGCCATCAGTTCAGCCTCGCCTGCGGTGGCGGCGAAAGGCGCGCTGAGGAAGGCGGCGGCGAGGGCGGTTGCGATCAGGTGTTTGTTCATGTTCATATCTCTGCGATTAAGGGTTGGTTTTGTAGCCGTCGGTCAGCGTGCCGAGGAATTTCACGACATCGTCGATCTCGCTGGGCGACAGCGCCGGCGCCATGCCGGGCTGACGGTTGTAAGGCACTTCGGTGGTGTTGACGTTCTTGCGGTATTCCGGCGGCAGGTCGTTAAACTTCTGCACCACGCCGTCGGCGCCAGTTGGGTACCACTCTTCGGGATTGGTATCGCGCCGCACGTAGAAGGCCACCACGTCCTTCAGGTTGTCGAAGGAGCCGTTGTGGAAGAAGGTCTGGCGCGTGGCGACGTTGCGCAGCGTCGGCACTTTGAAGGCGCCGCACAAGTCGGCGCGTGCGGCCAGGTCGGTGCGGTCAGGGCCGCACAGGCCGAGGTCGAAGTAAGCCGGATCGGCGGTCGCCGCCAGCTTCTTGTTGCGCGGCAGGCCGAGATTGTCGAAGGTGAAGTCGGTGAACAGCGGCGGCGCGCCGTCGGCGCCGCGCGCGCTGGTGTGGCAGCCGATGCAATTGCCCTTGGCCGGGTCGTTGAACAGCGCCAGGCCGCGCAGCTCCTGGTCGGACAGCTTGACTTTACCAGCCAGGAACTGGTCGTACTTGGAATCGAACGGGTGGAATTCCGTATCCTCCAGCTGGTATTTTTGCAGCGCGAAGGTGATGCGGCTGAAGGCCTGCTCGGCGTTGTCCAGGATGCCGGCGCCGAACAGCGCGCGGAACTTCTCGACGTAGGCGGCTTTTTTCAGCTTGTCGACCACGCTCTGCTTGTTGGCGTTGTCCATTTCATGCGGCGCCAGGAAAGGGCGTTCGGCTTGTTCCGCCAGGCTTTGTGCGCGGCCGTCGCGATTGAAACCGCCGGTCGGCGTGCCGTCCTTGGCGAAGAAGAAGGCCGGGTTCTGGTTCAGGTAGCGCAGCGAAGGCGCTGCGCGGAAGCCTTGCACGTCGCCGGTGGCGCCGCCCAGCTGTGCCGCCAGATTGTTGGTCGGGCCGTGTGCGTTGTCCGGGCTGTGGCAGGTCGCGCACGACTGCTTGCCGGAAGCGGATAGCGACTGGTCTTTGAAGATCAACTCGCCCAGCTGGGCGGCCTGACTCAGTTCTTCTTTGGCGGGTGGCGTTGGTGTCGGCGTTGGCGACGGCGCGGTGGAACCGCCGCCGCCGCTGCACGCCGCCAGAGTGGCCAGCAGCAGGGCTGCGGGGACGAGGGCGGTGCGGGAAAATTGTGTACGCATTGCGGATTTAATCGGTGAATGTAAATGATAGCAATTCGCATTATCGCCGATAGGTTACTTTTATGCCAATTTATGTGCGGCATTTGTGGTTTATCCGTCAGCCTGGCCGACAGTGTGACGTTCACCTACATTCATGATGCCGTCACATTTGATTCATACACTTGCCGGTTTTTACACCCCGCAAACTGGAAAGTCCTATGAAGAACTCGCAGCAGCAGTTGATCCTGGCGGCACTGGCCCTGATGTCCGGCGCCGCGCACGCGCAAACCGCAACGCCTTCCATCGACGACGTCCCCGTGTCGAATACGGCGCTCGATTCGGAGGCGATCAAAAGCCGCGTGGTCATCACCGGCTCCAACGCCGTCAACCGCGCGCCGGTACAGGCTTCCTTGCAGGCGACCCAGCCGCAGTCCATCATCACCGCGACCTTCATCGAGCAGGCGGTGACGCCGCTGGCGGACTTCAACGCCGTGGCGCGCATCGCGCCCAGCGTCGGCGCGGGCTTGTCGGCCAACGGTCCTGGCCTGGGCGAATCGAAGGTCTCGCTGCGCGGCTTCCAGGACGGCGAGTACAACGTCACCTACGACGGCATCCCGTTCGGCGACACCAACAACCCCACCCACCATTCGACTTCCTACTTCCCGGCCCGCATCATCGGCGGCATGGTGATCGAGCGCGGCCCGGGCAACGCCAGCAATCTGGGACAGGCCACGTTCGGCGGCTCGATCAACCTGTTCTCAAAAGAGCTGGCGACCGAATTCCGCTTTTCGCCTTATGCCACCTACGGTTCCTGGAACACCAAGATCCTCGGCGCGGAAGTCGATTCCGGCCAGCTGGAGCAGTTCGGCGACGCGCGCATGATGTTCAACGCCTCGCGCCTGACCAGCGACGGCTACCAGACCTACAGCAGCGTCAAGGAAGACAACTACCAGTTCAAGTTCCAGAAGCCGCTGGGCAAGGACACCATGCTGACGGTGTTCTCGACCTATAACAAGATCCACAGCTTCGTGCCGGACAAGGCCGGCGTCACGCTGGCCCAGGTCGCGCTGTACGGCAAAAACTACTCGCTCAACAACGACAAGACCAGCCAGAACTACTTCGGCTACAACTACAACGACAAGCGCACCGACTTCGAATACATCCGCCTGCAATCGAACCTGGATGGCGGCTGGGCGATCGACAACACGCTCTACACCTACGCCTACGACAACAACACCTTCTCCGGCCAGGACGCCAGCGGCGCCACCGCCAACGGCACCAAGTCCGGCGCGGCCGGCAACAAGAACGTCCCCGGTTACAACAAGCTCAATTCCTACCGCGTCAACGGCGACATCTTCAAGCTGACCAAGCGCCTGGATGCAGGCCTGCTGCGCGCCGGCGTCTGGCTCGAAAGCTCGGACACCGAGCGCCACACCTTCGATCTGGACTGGACGCTGAACGTGCCGAACCCGAAAGAGGCGACCGCGCCGAAGGACGTTTCGTACAACCAGAACTCGTCGTGGAAGCAGTATCAGCCCTTCGTCGAATTCGAATGGGCGGTGGCGCCGCAGTGGACCGTGACGCCAGGCGTCAAGTACGTCCACTTCAAGCGCTCGCTGGATGCTGTGGTCAATCAGGGCACGCGCATCCCGACCACGGCCGACCAGACCTACACTACCACCTTGCCGTTCCTGACCGCGAACCATTCCATCAACAAGGAGTGGTCGGCCTACGCCCAGGTGGCGCGTGGCTTCCTGGTGCCGGACCTGTCGATGTTCTACGTGAATAACCCGAACCTCAGCACGCCGAAGCCGCAGACTTCCACCAACTACCAACTGGGCACCGTGCACCAGTCGGGCAACCTGACCTTCGATGCGGATGTCTACTACATCGACTTCAACAACAAGATCGCCTCGACCGGCACCGGCAATGACCTGGTCTACTACAACCAGGGCGGCGTGGTCTACAAAGGCATCGAAGGCGCGGCCACCTGGTACGTCGGCAGCGGCTTCTCGCTGCATGCCAACGGCTCGATCAACAAGGCCGAGGCCAAGGACAGCGGCCTGCAAATCGCCAAGGTGCCGAAATCGACCGCCGCACTGGGCCTGCTGTACAAGGACCACGGCCTGTATGGCTCGCTGATCGCCAAGTCCAACGGCAGCCAGTACGCCAAGGACGGCGAGCCGGCCGCCTACCAGATCGGCGCCTATACGGTGACCGACTTCACGGCCGGCTACCGCTGGCGCGTGGGCGGCGGCATCGTCAAGGTGCTGAAGGTGCAGGCGGGCGTCAACAACATCTTCAACAAGCAGGATGCGACATCGATCGCGGCCAACAGCAAGGGCGCGGCGTTCGACCAGTACACCTTCGTTCCGGCGCGCAGCTGGACGGTGTCGCTCAATGCCGACTTCTAAGGAGCGGCGCATGCACATATCGACGATGCTGCGCCGCGCCGCTTGCGGTGCGGCGCTGGTGTTGAGCCAGGGCGCCGTGCTGGCGGCCGCGCCCGATCCGGTGGTGATGTCGTTCGCCACCGTCGGCGATTCGCGCGCCGATCCCGCCACCGCCGAAACGGCGCAGGACAAGGTCTACCTGCAAAACACGCGGGCGCTGTCGCGCATCCTGCGCGAGATCCAGGCGGCCCGGCCGAAGGCCTTGTTCTTCAACGGCGACATGATCATGGGCTACACGGCCGACAAGGCCGTGATAGGCCGCCAGTACGCCTACTGGCGCGGCATGACGGCGGGCCTGATGGAAAGCGGCACCTACGTGGTGCCGGTGACGGGCAACCATGAGATGCAGTTCAAGGACAAGGACGCCGCCGGCAAGACCACCAAGATCGCGCGGCTCGAAAACGAAGAGCTGTGGCGCGAAAGCATGGGCGATCTGATACTGGACACGGCGCGCTGGAAGGCCGTCACCGGCATCGAGGCGACCGCGTTCGACGCCAGTAACGCGCCGCCCGTCGATGGACCGGACGGCAACCGCACCAGCCAGTCGCAGCTGACCTATTCCTTCGATGCCGGCGGCAGCCACTTCGCCGTGATCGACACCGACCCTGTCGGCAACGACGGCCACGGCCCGGCGCACTGGCTGGCGGAGGACTTCAGGCAGGCCAAGGCGCGCGGCGCCAAACGCTTCTTCGTGTTCGGCCACAAGCCGGCCTACACCTACTACTTCAAGAACAGTGTGGAACCGGACGGCATGGACATCTACCCGGACAACGCCAAGGCGTTCTGGAAGGTGATGGAAGAATACGGCGGCGCCTACTTCTGCGGCCATCAGCACATCTTCAACGCCCAGCAGCCCATGCGCGCCGACGGCGGCAAGGCGTGGCAGGTGATGGTGGGTTCGGGCGGCTCGCCGTTCAGCGCCAAACCGGGCGACAGCCGCAATCCGCACGATAGGGTGTATGCTTGGGCGCTGGTCCGGGTGCACGCAAGCGGCAAGGTGCGTATCGAGGTGTACGGCTTCGATGAACACTACGGTAAAACTCAACGATTAAAAACCATACAGTTCTGAACATGAAAAAAACACTATCGGCAGTACTGTCGCTGGCCCTGACGGCCGGCGCCGCCGGCGCTGCGGACTACTCGGTGCGCCAGCAATGGCCGCTGGATGGCGCCGGCCGCTGGGACTACCTCGATATCGACACCGCGCATCAGCGCCTGTTCATCACGCGCGGCGACCGTTTGCAGGCGCTGGAACTGGCGTCGGGTAAAGTGATCGGGGAAGTCGGAGGTTTGCGGCGCGCGCACGGCGTTGCGTTCGCACCCAAGCTGGGCGTGGGTTTCGTCACCAGCGGCGATGCGGACAGCGTGGTGGTGTTCGATCTGGAGAGCCTGAAGACCCGGAGCGAAGTGCGCGTCTCCGGCAAGAATCCCGACGCCGTGTTGTACGAGGAGGGCAGCGGCAAGCTGTACACCTTCAACGGCAAGAGCGCCGACGTGTCGGTGTTCGACGCCGCCACGATGGCGCCGAAGGCCACCATCGCCGTCAAGGGCAAGCCGGAATTCGCCGTCAGTGACGGCCGCCGCATCTACGTCAACATCGAAGACAAGAACCAGATCGCCGTGATCGACATCGCGACAGACAAGATGGTCGCACAGTGGCCGCTGGCCGGCTGCGATGAGCCTACCGGCCTTGCGCTGGATGCGGCGCACAAGCGCCTGTTCTCGGTATGCGGCAACGGCGTGCTGGCCGTCACCGACGCGGCCAGCGGCAAGGCCGTGGCGCGCGCCGCCATCGGCAAGGGCGCGGATGCTGTGGTGTTCGACGCCGCCAGCGCGACGGTGTTCTCGTCCAACGGCGAGGGCACGCTGACGCTGATACGCCAGACCGATGCCGACCACTACGCGGCGCCTGTCACCGTCAAAACTGTCAAGGGCGCGCGCACCATGGCGATGGACCATGCCAACGGCAGGCTTTATCTGCCGACGCTGGTGGAGCAGCGCTTCACGGTATTGGTGACGACGCCGTAACGGCGCGCTACAATGGGCTGATCGCAGTCACCACCGCCCGCCGGCGGGCAAATTGTGCTTCGCATTTCAACCAGGAAGTCTGTGCTTTGCGCGATGCTGTCCTTGTTCTGGACAGCTGGCGCCAGCGTGGCCGCGACGGAGATCCGCACGTCGGCGCAGCACGGCACCGAGCCCAAATTCCAGGCCGACGCCAGCTCCGGCCGCGTGGTTGGCATCTGCATCGACATCATGCGCGCCATCGAACGGCTGGATCCGGGCCTGAAATTCACCGGCGACCAGGTCTGGCAGCCTTTACCCCGCATCTATTCCGCCATCGACCGCGGCACGCAGGATGCGTCCTGCGGTCTGTCGCATTCGCCGGAACGGGATAAAAAATACCAGTTCGTCGGCCCACCGCTGTTCAGCATCCGCTACTACCTGGTCGCGCGCAATGACGACGCGGCCACGATCAACAACTGGGACGACCTGCGCAATCTGGGCAAGGGCAGCGTGGTGCTGGCCAATCGCGGCTTTGCCGGGGTGACGATACTGGAAAATCAGGGCGGCATCCAGATCGATGCCGGCGCCTCCGATCCCAAACTGAATCTGCAAAAGCTGCTGGCGCGCCGGGGGCGTTTCTTCTTTCACCGCGCACCGGGATTGCATGCGGTGCTGGAGCGTTCGGGCGTGGTCGGCAAGGTCAAGATCCTGCCGACCGTGATGGCCACCAGCCAGCTGTATTTTGTCATGGGCCGCCAGGTCGATCCGGCGCTGGTCGAGCGCCTGCGCGCAAGCCTGCAGGCGCTCGAAAAAAGCGGAGAACTCGAACGTATCGCTAAGTCTTGGGAGTAGCCGGCTGCAGTCCCGCGATCAGCTTGAGCAGGGCCTCGACATCGACCGGCTTGACGAAGTAGTGGTCGAAGCCTGCGGCGCTGGCCAGCTCGCGGTCTTCACGGCTGCCGTAGCCCGTCACCGCCACCAGCGTGGCCTGGGCCGTTTGCGGCAGGGAGCGCAGGCCGCGCGCCAGATCGTTGCCGCTGATGTCGGGCAGGCCGATATCGAGCAGGCACAGTTCCGGCGCCGAGCGCTGCGCGATCTCCAGCGCCTCCAATGCGGTGTGCGCGACCAGCACTTCATGGCCCGACGCATCGAGCAGCAGTTGCAGCGTTTGCGCGGCGTCGATATTGTCGTCCACCACCAGCACGCGCAGCTTGGCGCCGCTGACGGCGACCGGTCCCGCCGGGAAGGCCGGCTTCTGCCCAGGCCCGCCGGGCAGGGTGATGGTGAAGGTGCTGCCCTGCTGTTCGCCGGCGCTGTCGGCGGCAATGGTGCCGCCATGTAGCTCCACCAGCGACTTGACCAACGCCAGGCCCAGTCCCAGCCCGCCCTGCGAGCGGTCGGGATTGCGGTCGGCCTGGGCGAACAGTTCGAACACGCGGCTGCGCAGTTCCGGCGCCATGCCGATGCCGGAATCGCTGACCACCAGCCGCACCAGGCCGGCCTCGCCGTGCACCGTCAGCTTGATGGTGCCGCCTATCGGCGTGTACTTGGCGGCGTTGTTGAGCACATTGACCAGCACCTGCACCAGCCGTTTGTGGTCTCCCGCGACCTGCTGCGGCACCTCGGGCAGCGTCAGTTCGAAATGGTGCTGCTTGGCCTGGAACAGCGGCTCCGCCTGTTCGACGGCGTCGGCGACGACATCGGCCACGTTCAGCGGCATGCGCGTCAGCGTCACCAGCCCGCGCGTCACGCGCGACACGTCCAGCAGGTCGTCGACCAGCCGCGTCATGTGCGTGACCTGGCGCACGATGATGCCTGCGGTGCGCGACACCACCGCCTCGGTGGCGTGGCCGCTTTGCAGCAGCTGGGCGCCGGCGCTGATCGGCGCCAGCGGATTGCGCAACTCGTGCGCCAGCATCGCCAGGAATTCATCCTTGCGCTGGTCGGCCAGGCGCAGCTGGCGCTCGGCGTTCAGGTGCTGCTGTTCTTTTTTCTGCAGCGCCTCGGCCATCGCGTCCAGCGCCCGCGCCAGTTCGCTGATTTCCTCGTTGCCGTAGCTGATGCCGCTGCGCGCGCCCAGCGTGCCGGAGGCGATGCTGTTGGCCGTGGTGGCCAGCCGCTTGACCCGGCGCAGCACCAGCACGTCGCCGACAAACCAGGCCGCCAGCATCGCCAGCAGCAGCGTGACGGTCAGCGCCGTCATGTCCATCATCTGGTCGCGGCGGGCGACGGCGGTGATGTCGTCGGCCGGAATGCCGATGGTGACGGTGTAGTCGGACAGGCCGTTGTTGCCGACGCGGGCGAAACGGTGCAGCCGTTCGATGCCGTCCGGTCCCGTCAGCAGCACCGGCTTGCCCGGTTCGCCGGCCATGGCGGCGCGCATCTCCGGCCACACCTGCTTGCCGAACCACTGTTCCGGATTGGGCTTCCGCGAGATGATCTTGCCTTCGGAATCGGCAGTCAGCAGCAGCGAGCCTGGCGGCAGCTTGATGTCGGCCACGAAGCGATCGAGCTTGGTCAGGTCCAGCGCCGCGAACACCACGGCCTTGACCTGCTGGTCGTCGTCCAGCAGCGGGTAGGTGAGGTTGACGGTGTGCTTCTGGATCACGCGGCCGAACACGTAGCCGCCGGCGACGAAGCGGCGCAGGTGCACGGCGCGGCGGAAGTGCGAACGGTCGGCCAGGTTGACCGGCGCCGATGCCGGTATCGCGCTGCAGGTGACGTCGCCGTTCAGCTGTATCAGTCCGAGGTTGGCGTAGTCGGGATTCTGCCGCTGGATGTTGGCCAGCAGGCGGCTGCAATGGGCCTGGTCGCCGGTGAGGTCGGGAATGCTGGCCAGGTCGCGCAGGATCTGGCGCGCGCCTTCGATCGATTGCGCTTCGTTGGCGGCGGCCAGGTTGGTCAGGCGCTGCAGGTTCTCTTCCGCCACCTCGACCGCGTGTTCGCGTTCGCGCACGCCGCTGACCAGCGTCATCACCGCGATCGGCGCGATCGCCAGCGCCACCAGCAGGATCAGACGGCTGCGCAGGCTGTTGAGTTGGAGGAGTAGGAAGGCCATGCTAGCGGTTTAGTTCAGCGCCTGATAGCGCTCGTTACCGAAGCGGATGATCGCCTTCACGCCGCGACGCAGCGTGAAGATGTCGTCGGAAATGTAGCCGATGCGGATGTAGCCGGGCATGCCGAGCGCCTCGCCGGGCATCAGCGCCACGCCGCAGTCGTTCAGCAGCTGTTCGGCGAACTGGCTGGTGTCCATGGTCAGGGCCGAGATGTCGGCCCACAGGTAGGGGCCGGACGCGGGACTGTGTATGCGCAGCCAGGGCAGGCCTCGCAGCAGGTCCATTACGAGGTCGCGGCGCTGGCGATAGTCGTCCAGCATGGCCGACGGTTCGCCCGATTCGAAGGCGGCCGCCAACGCCAGCTGCATCAGCATCGGCGCGGCGGCGGTGATCGGGCCTTGCAGCGTTTCCATGGCCGTCACCAGTTTGGCCGGCGCCACCGCGAAGCCCACGCGCCAGCCCATCATGGCATAGCTTTGCGAGGCCGAGTAAATGCTGACGATGCCGATCTCCTGCCAGTCCGGCCGTGCGGCCAGGCTGACGTGGGCGCCTTCGAAGATCAGCTTTTCATAACTCTCGTCGACGATGGCGCGGGTGCCGGTGCGTTTGAGCCAGGCGGCGATGCGGTCGGTTTCGTCCGCGCTCAACACGGCGCCGGTGGGGTTGTGCGGGTTGTTGATGATGAGGATCTTGGCCGGCGGCAGGCTGTCGAGCAGCTCGTCGGTGATGGCGCCGGGCAGGTCGACCAGCACCGGCTCCAGTCCCAGCAGCCGGCAGGTGGCGACATAGGCCGGCCAGTGCGGCTTGAAGATGATGACGGCGTCGCCCGGATCGGCCATCACGTACAGCGCCTGATACAGCGCCTGCTTGGCGCCGTTGGTGACGATGATCTCGTCGGCGGTGGCGGCGATGCCGTTCTCGTTCACCACTTTGGCGGCGAGGCGGGCGCGGATGGCGGCGTCGCCGCCGACGGTGGTGTAATGCAGGGCCGGCAGTTCCAGGCCGTCGCGCACCGCCTGCAGCACGCTATCGGGCGCCTGGAAGTGCGAGATCGCGATGGAGAAATCAATGACGTTTTCTCCGCGCGCCTTCATGGCATCGACCCTGCCGTGCATGGCGGTGGTAGCCAGCGGACGGGAGCGGCCAATACGTTGTGAAGTTTCCATACTAAGTGTCTCTATGGCAAATGTTTCGATTTGTCATTTTACTTCAGATACGCAAGTCAGCACGCACGCATGACACACATATTTGCCGGATGGTATGCTTGATCACTTAACCAATGAGGAAGCCTCAACAATCTTATGCAGCTGACAATAAAAACACTGGTCCAGGCGCTTGCGCTGGCCTTCGTTGCCACCGGCGCCGCGCAAGCGGAAGAGATCATCAAGATCGGCCACGTGGCGGCGACTTCGGGCGCCATCGCCCATCTGGGCAAGGACAATGAAAACGGCGCCCGCATGGCGGTCGACGAGCTCAACGCCAAGGGCGTGGTCATCGGCGGCAAGAAATACAAGATCGTGCTGCAGGCGGAAGATGACGCGGCCGATCCCAAGCAGGGCACGGCCGCCGCGCAAAAGCTGGTGGACGCCAAAGTGAACGGCGTGATCGGCCACGAGACTTCGGGCACCACGATCCCGGCTTCGCGCATCTATCACGATGCCGGGATACCGCAGATTTCGCCGTCGGCCACCAATCCGCAGTACACGCGGCAGCGCTACAACACCGCCTTCCGCAACATCGCCAACGACGAGCAGCTGGGCTCGGCGCTGGCCCGCTATGCGATGCAGAACGTCAAGGCCAAACGCATCGCCGTGATCGACGACCGCACCGCCTACGGCAAGGGGCTGGCCGACGAATTCATCAAGAACATCAAGCACGGCGGCGCGGCGACCGGCACGACCGTCGTATCGACCCAGTTCACCAACGACAAGGCCACCGACTTCAGCGCCATCCTCACCGCCATCAAGGCGACCAAGCCGGATATGGTCTTCTTTGGCGGCATGGATGCGGTGGCCGGGCCGATGCTGCGCCAGATGAAGCAGCTGGCCATCCCGATCAAGTTCATGGGCGGTGACGGCATGTGTTCGGATTCGGTGCCGCGCCTGGCGGGCGATGCCATGAGCGATGGCCAGGTGATTTGCGCGGAAGCGGGCGGCGTCGAGCCGTCGCAGGAAAAGGGCATGGCCGATTTCCGCGTGGCTTACCAGAAGAAGTACGGCATCGGCGTGCAGACCTATGCGCCGTACACCTACGATGCGCTGATGACGATGGTGGAGGCGATGCAGAAGGCCGGCTCGCCGGACCCGGCGCGTTATCTGCCGGTGCTGGCCGGGATCACCCACAAGGGCGTCACCGGCAACATCACCTTCGATGCGCGCGGCGACGTCAAGGACGGCGTGCTGACCATCTTCACCTTCCGCAACGGCAAGCGCGAGAAGGTGACGGTCATGAAATAACGTTCGGGCTTAGCCGTCCGACGGACCGCCCGGGCCGCCACGGCCTGGGCCGCCCGCACCTGGCGGCGGGCCGAAGCGCGGTTCGTTGTTCGACTCGGCCGCCGTCGCCGGGCCGCCCAGGCGATAAGACAGGCCCACGTAGAACACCCGGCCGTCGAAGCGGCGGGTGCTGGTCTCGCGCAGCGTGGCGCTGTTGATGACGGTCTCCATCTTGTTGGTGCTGAACAGATCGGTCACGGTGCCGACCAGGCTCAGACGCGGCGTCACGGCCTGGCGCACGCTCAGGTTGAAGGTGTTGTTCGGCGAGCGGTAGCCCTGGCCGGACAGCGTCTTGCCCTGCATCTGCAAAGCCATCTGCACCTGCGTGGCGGCGCTGTACGCATAGTTCAGGCGCACGCGGCCGCTCAGCGAGTTGGCGGTGCGGGTGACCAGCGCGCCGGTGTCGTCCTGCGTGGTCTGCTGGCTGCGCGCCAGGTTGCCGCTGGAGTTCAGCGTCAGCGACGGCGTCAGCTTGCCGCTGACCGTGAACTCCAGGCCGCTCGAATGGCTGCCTTCGCCGTTTTGGCGCGTGGTCAGCAACACGTTGTTGGCGATGAAGGTGCGGTAGTCGACGATGGCGTCGGTGTCCTTGCGGTAGTAGCCGCGCAGATTGGTTTCCAGCCCGGCCACCTTGGTCTCGTAGCCCACTTCGAAGGAGTCGGTCTTGGTCGGCTTCAGCATCGGATTGCCGGACGAGACGTTGAACTCGTCGCGATACACCACATACGGATTGAGGTCGTTGGCGTTCGGACGGCGGATGCGGCGCGCGTACGAGAAGCGCATATTGGCGTCTTCGGTCGCCTTGTAGGTGGCGAACAGGCTCGGGATGAGGTTGGTGTAGCTGTTCTTGGCCTCGGTACCGCTGGTGATCTGGTGGATATCCATGTCGGTGTACTCGGTGCGCAAGCCGCCCAGCACGCCCCAGCGGTCGTTCAGCTT
Organism: Rugamonas aquatica; assembly: GCF_009380215.1. Taxonomy (GTDB): domain Bacteria; phylum Pseudomonadota; class Gammaproteobacteria; order Burkholderiales; family Burkholderiaceae_D; genus Rugamonas; species Rugamonas aquatica_B. Next base: position 887,886 of record NZ_WHUG01000001.1, on the reverse strand, counting down.
GAGCTGGTAGGAGCCGTACAGCGCGACCACGGTTTCTTCCAGGTCGAAGCGGTTGCTGCGCGCCGGATTGACTACGGCCGCCGAGGTCTGCGGATTGATGTCGGTGTACAGCGTGTCGAAGTTGTTCTTGTTGGTGGCGATCTTGTAGCCCGCCTTCAGGCTGCCGCCGGCCAGCGGCCGCTCGTAGTCGCCGGTGAAGTCAACGATGTGGGTGCTGGTGTCGTTGCGCTGATGGGCGCGCGTGTCCGGCAAATTGCCGGTGGCGTAATCGTTGGCGTAGGCGCTGTTGCTGTCGTTCTCCGAGGCCGACACGCGCAGGTCGATCTTCAGCGTTTCGTTGGGCAACTGACCCTTGTGGTCGTAGCGCGCGCCCCAGCTGAAGTTCTTGGCGTCGCCATCGCGCGCGGTGGTGCGCACGTAGTCGGTGGCGGGGAAGCCGGCGGTGGCGCCGTTCAGATAATGGTCGATGCCGTGCTGGTCGTTACCGCGCGCCATGTAATTGGCGCTGGCGGTCAGCGTGTCGCTCTGGTCCAGGTTGTAGCTGACGGTGCCGTTGACGCCGCCCATGTCGTTCAGGCCGGCGCCGGACGAAGTCTGGCTGCTGTGCACGAAATTGCCGGTGGCAGGATCGAGACGGTCGCGGCTGACGACGGCGGTCGAGTTGCGGCCGTCATGGCGCACGTTGACGCCGCCCTGGAAGCCCCACGGACCTTCGTTGTAGCTGCCCGACGCCGCGCTGTTGTAGCGCCCGGCGTAACCGGCGTTGGCGTTGACGTTGGCGAAGCCGCCCGGCTTGCGGTTGCGGCGCATCACCAGGTTGAGGATGGGGCCGCCGCCGGCTTCATTGCCGAACTGCGCGCCGGGATTGTTGATGACCTCGACGGATTCGATATCGTCGGCATTCATCGCCTGCAGCGTGGCGCCGCGGTTATCGCCTTGCAGCATGGCGGACGGCTTGCCGTCGACCAGGATCTGCACATTCGAACTGCCGCGCAGCGTCACGGTGCCGTCCGGGTCCACGGCCACCGAAGGCACGTTGTTCAGCGCATCGGCGGCGGTGCCGTTGGTGCTGCTGATGTCGGACTTGACGTCGTACACCTGGCGGTCGATGCGGTTGGTCGGCCGTTCGCCGGCCACCGTCACCGATGGCACCACCGGCGCCGCCTCCTTGGGCTTGGCGGAGGTGGCGGGCTTGGCGTCCGGTTTGGCGGGCGCGGCCTGGGTCTGGGCGAGGGTGGTCAGCGGAGCGGCGAGGCAGGCGGTCAGAAATATCTTGTGCATGTGTGGGCGGGCCATCGCGATGGCACCGTCTGGTTCGTCATTAAAAGTGTGCTATTTTACAATTGAACTCAACTAAGAATGATTGCTATTTACAATACTTTACTTAAGAATCCTTGCCCGGGCTAAAATAACGTTTCATATAGGAGAATCACATGGCACGCGGCACCGCCCACATCGGCAAGGATAGTTACCAAACAGAGATAGAGGTTGGCGGCCACGCGCTGGTCGGCGATGAACCGGAGCGCAACGGCGGCCGCGACGCCGGCCCGGCGCCTTATGATTTCGTATTGGCCGGCCTGGGCTCCTGCACCGCCATCACGCTGCGCATGTATGCGGACCGCAAGCAATGGCCGCTGGATACGGTCGACGTGGGCCTGCACCTGAGCTCGGGCGACGATGGCGTCATGCAGATCAAGCGCACGTTGTCCTTCACCGGCACGCTGGATGCCGAACAAAAAAAGCGCTTGGCGGAAATCGCCGAGAAGACGCCGGTAACGCTGACCTTGAAGGCCGGCCTGGCCATCGCCACCACCATCATCTAAACCGCAATACCGCTCTTCCGACCATCCGGCCTCTGCGCCGGATTTTTTTTGCCGATGCGGGAACTGATGAGTAAGCGGCCGGTCTAACCCAGGCAAGCTCAGACCACTTGGGAGAGAAATATGGATACGATGAAACGATGGGCGGGGCTGCTGGCCGCCGCCGCCGGCTGCAGTGCGCAGGCCGCGCCGGACCATGGCGTCATGACCTTTCCGCATGTGAACGTCGTCAGGCAGGCGGCCGCGCCGCCGCAACAGGCGGCGGCATCCGGACTCAAGGCCTACAAGGATCCCGTCACCGGCCAGCTGGTCGAGCCCAGCCCTGAGCAGGCGGCGGACCTGGACGCCGCGATCCGCGCCGGCACCGCCGGCAGATTGCGCGCCGCCAGTCCCGGCATCATCCGCCCGCCGCAGGGTGGTGTCGGCGTCGTGCTCGACGAATCGCATACCCACTATGCAGTAACGCACAAGGCGTCCGCCGCACCGGGAGAGCAAAAATGAAGCGCATCCTGCCAGTCTTCATCGCAGCGTTGGCGCTGCTGTTCTCGTCGCCAGGCTGGGCTGCGGCGATCATCACCATCGTCAACGGCGACAGTCCCGGCGTGGGCTTCAACGATGCGACCGCGGTGGCGCCGGTCGGCGGCAACACCGGCACCACGCTGGGCGCCCAGCGCCTGAACGCCTTCCAGGCCGCCGCCAGCAAATGGGGCGCCACGCTCACCAGCACCGTGCCGATCCGCATCCTCGCCACCTGGCAGGCCTTGCCCTGCGACGCCGGCGGCGCCGTGCTCGGCTCGGCTGGCGCGCTGGAGGTGTTCCGCGATTTTCCGGGCGCACCGGTGGCCAACGCCTGGTTCAGCAAGGCGGAAACCAATAAATACGTCGGCGCGGATGTCGATCCCGACACGGCCGACATCCGCGCCCGCTTCAACATCAACCTTGGGAAACCGGGCTGCCTCACCGGCTCGCCGTTCTACCTGGGCCTGGACAATATGCACGGCGCCCAGATCGATCTGGTGACAGTGCTGGAGCATGAGTTCGGCCATGGCCTGGGCTTCCAGACCTATACCGACGCCGAAACCGGCGAGCAACTGGAAGGCGAGCCCAGCATCTGGGACTACTTCCTGCTGGACACCACCAGCGGAAAATTGTGGAAGGACATGAGCGATGCCGAGCGTGCGGCCTCGGCCGTCAAGTCTGGCAAGCTGGTGTGGAACGGAGCCAACGTCAAGACGGCTGCGCAGACGGTGCTGCAACAAGGCACGCCGGTGTTGACGGTGCTGGCGCCGGCCAGCGCGGCCGGCGTCATCCAGGTCGGCACGGCCGCCTTCGGGCCGCCGCTTGCCAGCCCCGGCGTGACGGGCGAGGTGATGCCGGTGGTGGACATGGCCGATGGCCGCGGCCTGGCTTGCGATCCGCTGTCATTCAACAACGCCAGCGCCGTCAACGGCCATATCGCGCTGATCGATCGCGGTACGTGCACCTTCGTTGTCAAGGTCAAGAACGCGCAGAACGCCGGCGCCATCGGCGTCATCATTGCGGACAACCTGCCCGGTGCGCCGCCGCCCGGCCTGGGCGGCACCGATGCTTCGATCACGATCCCTGCGGTGCGCATCACGTTTGACGACGGCAACCGGCTCAAGGCCGCGCTGGCGATGCGTTCGCGACAGCATTCCGGCGTGTTCGCCAACCTCGGCGTGAACCTGGCGATACGCGCGGGAGCGGACGCTGCGGGCAGGGTGCTGATGTATGCGCCCAATCCCATTCAGCCGGGATCGTCCGTGTCGCACTACGACACCAGCGCCTTCCCCAATCAGTTGATGGAACCGTCGATCAACGCCGACCTGTCGCATGATGTGGCGCCGCCGCGTGACCTGACCTTCCCGCTGCTCAGGGATATCGGCTGGTAGTTGGGTCAGGCCTGGTTGCTCAACTGCTTCCGGTACTGGCCCGGCGACGTGGCGAACCAGCGCTGGCATGCGCGGCAGAAGGTGCTCTGGTCGGCAAAGCCCAGCATGAAGGCGACCTGGCCCAGCACGATCTGCTCCTGGGCCAGGAACTGGCGCGCCAGGTCGCGGCGCGTGTCGTCCAGCAGTTGCTGGAACGACGTGCCCTCATCTTGCAGGCGGCGCTGCAAGGTGCGCTCGCTGATGTTCAGCGCGGCGGCGGCGGTGGCGCGTGGCGGGTCGCCGTCCGGCAGGCTGCGCACGATCAGCTCGCGCACGCGTGAGGTCAGCTTGTCCTTGTCCATCTGCTGGAGGAACTCGGCGGCGTAGCGCTCGTGCACTTCGGCCAGGCGCGGATTGGATGCAGGCAGTGGCGCGTCCAGGTCGGCGGTCGCGAACAGGATGCCGTTGCTAGCCGCGCTGAAGCGCAACGGTCCGGCGAAGGCGCGCGCATGCGCCTGCGTGCTGCCGGGCTCCTCATGCGTCAGTTCGATGCCGATCGGGTTGATGGTGCGGCCGGCAATCCAGCGGCACACGTTGAGGATGGTAATCAGCACGAACTCGAAACGCTGGCGCGGAACCGGCAGGCTGGTGCCGGTAATGAACAGGCGCAGCCACTCGCCGCCGCGCGCATCGGCCTCCATCGCGAAGCTGGCGGCATCGCTGACGATGCGGATATAGCGTATGAAGCGGTGCAAGGCCGCGCGCATCGTCGGCGCCGTCATCATCGTATAAGTGAGCAGGTCCAGCATCGCCGGCCTGGGGTTTTCCTGCGACTCCAGCGCGACCGCCTCGTTGCCGGTGGCGGCGGTGATGACATTCCACAGCATGCTCAACTGGTCGCTATCGAAACGGTGATGCGGGTCCTGCATGGCGTCGGTGTCGATGCCGGCGTCGGTGAAGATGCGGCGCGGGTCCATGCCGATCGAGGTCAGCATATCCCATATGCCGTTCAGCCACGTACCTGCCGTGGTGAGTTGAGTCATGTGGTCTCCTGTTGCGTATCCGCGGCTTTTGGCGCCGCTGTCTTCTTCAAACAATAAGCTGGCTTCTGCGGCAAAGACGCGGCGCCCGCGCCAGCCTACAGTGGGTTCCATTATGGCAGGCATGGAGACATGATGGTAGAAGAATGCAACAGCCCGGTACCGGGACAGATGATGCGCCGCCCTTTGTTGATCTCGTCGCTGCTGCGGCACGCGGACCGTTATTTCGGCCAGCGCGAGATCGTCAGTCGCAACGAGGACGGCAGCATCCACCGCTACACGTGGCGCGACTGTCACACCCGCACGCGGCGCATGGCCAACGCCTTGTCGGCGCTGGGCATACGCATGGGCGAGAGGGTCGGCACGCTGGCGTGGAACGGCTACCGCCATCTGGAGTTGTACTACGCCGTGTCCGGATCGGGCGCCGTGCTGCACACGCTGAATCCGCGCCTGCATCCCGAGCAACTGGCCTGGATCATCAACGACGCGGAAGACAAACTGGTGTTCTTTGAACGCTCTTTCCTGCCGCTGATCGCCGCCATCGCGCCACTGTGTCCCTCGGTGCGGGCCTTCATCATGCTCGGCTCCCGCGCCGACCTGCCGGCCGACGCTTCGATGATGACGTATGAAGAACTGATCGGCGCCCACGGCGACGACTACACCTGGCCGGTGTTCGAAGAAGACGCCGCCTCCAGCCTGTGCTACACCTCCGGCACCACGGGCCATCCCAAGGGCGTGCTGTATTCGCACCGTTCCACCGTCCTGCATTCGTATTCCTCGGTGATGCCGGATGCGATGAACCTCTCGGCGCGCGATTGCGTGATGCCGGTGGTGCCCATGTTCCACGTCAACGCCTGGGGCTTGCCCTACACCTGCGCGCTGGTCGGCGCCAAGCTGGTGCTGCCCGGATGCGCGCTGGATGGCCGCTCGCTTTATCAGTTGTTCGAAGAGGAGGGCGTCACCTTCTCGGCCGGCGTGCCCACCATCTGGATGGGACTACTGGATCACGTGCGCGCCAACGGCCTGCGCTTCTCCACCTTCAAACGCACCGTGATAGGCGGGGCCGCGTGTCCGCCGGCGATGAGCGACGCTTTTCGCGATCAATACGGCATCGACGTGGTGCACGCCTTCGGCATGACGGAACTGTCGCCGCTGGCCACCACCTGCACGCTGCAGGCGCAGCACCTGCCGATGACCACGGCCGAACAGCGCCGCGTGCTGCAAACGCAAGGCCATGTTCTGTACGGCGTGGACATGAAGATCACCGACGACGAGGGCGCAGAGCTGCCGTGGGACGGCGAATCCGCCGGCCACCTGATGATGCGCGGCCAGTGGGTGATGGACTCCTATTTCAAACAGAAGCCAGGCGGCGCCTTGCGCGACGGCTGGTTCCCCACCGGCGACGTGGCGGTGATCGACGCCGACGGTTATATGCGCATCACGGACCGCAGCAAGGACGTCATCAAGTCCGGCGGCGAGTGGATAGGCTCCATCGAGCTGGAAAACATCGCCATGACCCACGAGGCGGTGCGGCTTGCCGCCTGCATCGGCGTCAGCCACCCCAAGTGGGACGAACGCCCCTTGCTGGTGGTGGTGCGCAAGCAGGGCGCGGTGCTGGACCGCGACACGCTGCTCGGCTTCTACGAAGGAAAAATCGCCCGCTGGTGGACGCCCGACGACGTGGTGTTCGTCGACGCGCTGCCGATAGGCCCGACCGGCAAGGTGCTGAAGAACCGCATCCGCGAAAAGTTCCGCGACCACCGCCTGCCCACCGTGCGCGCCTAGCACCAACCGTATCAATCGTCCTCGCCGGCTCCCCACCGGCGGGGATCGTGCAGTGCCGGGGAAACCAAAACAATCATAAAAGAAGGAGACATGTATGCGATATACGAAAGAACTCTGCGGGACGATGGCCGCGCTGGGCCTGGCCGTCACCGCGCAAGCGCAGCAAAGCGACGACCAGGGCGACACCGCGCGCGTGGTCGTCACGGCGCAAAAGCGCGAGCAGCTGCTGCAGGACGTGCCGGTGTCCGTCAGCGCCATCAATTCCGACTCGCTGAAGAACGCCAAGATCGACACCGGTACCGAGATCGCCCGCCAGGTGGCCAACCTGCGGGTATCGGTGCTGGGCGACGAATCGCAGCCCAAGTTCTCGCTGCGCGGTATCTCCACGCCGGAATTCAACCTGAACGCCATCTCGCCCACCGGCACCTTCTTCGATGAAGTCTACGTCGGCGCCCCATTTCTGGGCGGTGCGCAGATCTTCGACGTCGAGCGAGTCGAGGTGCTGCGCGGTCCACAGGGCACGCTGTTCGGCAAGAACACCACGGCCGGCGCGGTCAACTTCATCTCGAAGAAACCGACCTTCCACCAGAACGGCGACCTGACGGTGGGCTACGGCAGCCACAATCTGAAGGAAGCCAAGGGCGCCATCGAAGTGCCGCTGATCGAGGACCGCCTCAGCGCGCGCTTCGCCTTCACCGGCGCGCATTCGGACGGCTACATCGAGAACGTCAACCCGGCCGGCCATGACCTGTCGAACATCGACCGCAAGGCAGCCCGCCTGACGCTGGCCTACAAGGACGGCGACGGCTGGAACGGCACGCTGCGCCTGTTCGGCGTCAACAACAATCCCGAGGCTGTCGGCGCGGTCAACGAGGGCAGCGGACCTGGCGGCCTGAATGCCAACGGCCGCAATCCGCGCATCAATCCCTACACCGGCCAGCCGCTGTCGCTGCACCAGGTGGCGACCGACCGCTCCGGCGTGATCGAAGTGCGCGGCAGCGGCGGCTACCTCACCATCAACAAGAACACGGACCTCGGCACCTTCACCTCGATCACGTCCTACGTGGACGGCCGCTTCTACAATTTGGTGGACGCCGACGGCACCATCGATCCGCTGCTGCACATCGACTTCAGCTCCAAGACGCGTGAGATCAGCCAGGATCTGCGCTTCACCACATCGCTGGACGGCCCGTTCCAGCTGATCGCCGGCCTGTATCACCAGCGCGACGACATCGACATCGGCACCACCTACACCATCTTCGGCGGCCCGCCGGTGCTGCCCATTCTGCGCCAGAGCTACAACCAGGGCCGCCGCTCGTACGCCGCCTACGCCGACGGCACCTATGAACTGAGCAAGGTCTTCACGCTGTACGGCGGCTTGCGCTACACCCGCGACGAAGGGCGGCTGAACAACTTCAAGGTCGATCCGGTGATCCCGCAGCAGGGACAACTGAGCTACAACGACGGCAAGCCGACTGGCCGCATCGGCATGAGCGCGCAGCTGAACAAGGACATCATGGTGTTCGGCCACTATGCGCGGGGCTACCGCAGCAGCGCCTTCAACGGCGGTACGCTGACCAATGTCGCCGACCTGAATGTGGCCAAGCCGGAAGACCTGAACTCCTTCGAGGCCGGCATCAAGACCCAGCTGTTCGACCGCAAGCTGACGCTGAACGCCTCCGCCTTCCTGTACAACTTCAAGAACCAGCAGTTCCTGAATGTGGTGGGCATCGGCACGCAGCAGCTGGTCAACGCAGGTTCTTCGCGCATCACCGGCACCGAGATCGAGGCGATCTACGTGCCGACCCGCAGCCTGCGCCTGTCGGCCGGCGTGGGCCTGCTGAACGCTTCCTACCGCGAGCTGCTCATCAACGGCGTCGACCTGTCCGGCAAGCGCATGATCGAAGCGCCGCGCTACACGGCCAACGCCGCCGCAGACTACCGCGTGCCGGCCGGCGCCTGGTCGCTCAACTTCCACGCCGACGCCACGCTGGTGGGCGAGCAGTACTTCATCGCCGCCAACACGCAACCGTCGCGTGTGGGCCAATCCCGCGATGTCGCCGCCCGCGTCTCGCTGACCAGTCCATCGAAGAAGTACGAGTACGCGATCTACGGCAAAAACCTGACCGACAACCAGGTCGCCACCGGCATCGTGCTCGATCCGACTTCCGCCACCCGCTTCACCACCATGCCGTATCCTCGCCGTTACGGGATCGAAGCATCGGTCCGATTCTAAGGGAGGCAGCGATGACGATACAGGAACAGCGACTCACTCTGACGGCCGACGACGGCCAATCGATCGAAGTCATATGCTGGCAGGGCCGGACCAAGCCTCGCGCCATCGTGCAGATCGTGCACGGCATGGCCGAGCATTCGATGCGCTATCAGCACGTCGCGGAAGCGCTGGTGGCGGCGGACTACGTGGTCTACGCCAGCGAACATCGCGGCCACGGCATGTTGGCGCGGGAACTCGGCGCGCTGGGTGATTTCGGACCACGCGGCTTCCAGGGGCTGGTCGACGACATGGTACGCGTGACGCGCCACGCCGAAGACCGCCATCCCGGCCTGCCGATGGTGATGCTGGCGCACAGCATGGGCTCCATGGCCGCGCAGATCTACCTGCTCGACCACGGCGGGCTGCTGGACGCGGTGGCGCTGTCCGGCACCGCCGCGCTGGAGCTGCTGGACCCGCGCGTCTCCGGCTGGACGGTCGAAACGGCCAACGCCACGGTGCCGGATGCGCAATCGCCGGTGGATTGGCTGAGCCGCGATCCAGCCGTGCCGGCGGCCTACATCGCCGATCCGCTGTGCGCCTTCCCGTTGACCGAGGCGTCGCTGTTCTCGATCTTCGACACCGGCCTGCGCACCGCGGACTCGGCGCAACTGGCGCGCATGCCCAAGGATCTGCCGATGTACCTGTTCACCGGCGACAGCGACCCGGTCAACGGCATGCTGGCATGGTTCGATCCGCTGGTGGCGCGGCTGCGCAAGGCGGGCATGCGCGATGTCTCGACCCATGTCTACGGCGGCGCGCGTCATGAGGTACTCAATGAAACCAACCGCGATGAAGTCATCGCCAATTTGCTCGCCTGGCTGGCCAGGGTGACAGGAGAATTATGAAAGACGTGTTTCAACCGAATCTGCTGGCGGGGAAGGCAGCCTTTATCACCGGCGGCGGCAGCGGCATTAACCAGTGCATCGCCGAGCGCATGGCCGCCGCCGGCGCGGCCGTCACCATCGTCGGCCGCGATCTGGCGAAGGCGCAGCGCGCCGCAGCGGCCATCAACGCGGCGGGCGGCAGGGCGATAGGCCTTTCCGCCGACGTGCGCGACTACGACCAGGTCGGCGCGGCGCTGCATCACGCGCAGCGCGAGTTCGGACGGCTGGACATCGTGGTCGCCGGCGCGGCCGGTAATTTCGTCGCACCGGCCATGGACATGTCGTCCAAAGGGTTTCGTACGGTGATCGATATCGACTTGATCGGCACCTTCAACACCGTGCATGCGGCTCATGAATACCTGGCCAAGCCGGGCGGCCTGGTGCTGGCGATATCGGCGGTGCAGTCCACCATGCCGACCGCCACGCAGAGCCACGTCTGCGCCGCCAAGGCCGGCGTGGACATGTTGATGAAAACCCTGGCCGTAGAGTGGGGCGCTCAAGGCATACGCTGCGTAGGCATCGCCCCGGGTCCGGTCGGCGACACCGAGGGCATGCGGCGCCTGGCGCCGGACGGGCAGCGGAGCTGGGACCGGCTGCTGGGCTGCATACCCCCCGGCCGCGCCGGCGCACGCGAGGAGATCGCGTCGCTGGCCCTGTTCCTCGCCAGCGGCGCCGCCGACTATATCAACGGCGTAGTGCTGCCCATCGACGGCGGCCAGACGGCAGTGGGCGGCCATGAATTCGGCGCCATGCTGGTCGATTCGCTGCGCCCCCGGAGCACCAGCATTTGAAGCCGCCTGTCTTTGATTGTGATGTGCTGGTGGTCGGCGGCGGTATCAACGGCGCCGGCATTGCGCGGGACGCCGCCGGGCGTGGCCTGTCCGTGCTGCTGTGCGAGAAGGACGACCTGGCGTCGCACACTTCGTCCGCGTCCTCCAAGCTGATACACGGCGGTCTGCGCTACCTGCAGTACTACGAATTCGGCCTGGTGCGCAAGGCGCTGATCGAACGCGAAGTGCTGATGCGCTGCGCACCGCACCTGATTGCGCCCCTGCGTTTCGTGATGCCGCACGCGCCCGGCCTGCGTCCGGCGTGGATGTTGAGAGCAGGCCTTTTCTTGTACGACCATCTGGCGCCGCGCAAGCTGCTGGGCGGATCGCAGGGCATCGATCTGCGCCGCCATGCCGCCGGAGCGCCGCTCAAATCGGCCTTCCGGCGCGGCTTTACATACTTCGACGCCGCCGTCGATGACGCCCGGCTGGTGGTCGCCAACGCCATCGACGCGGCGGAGCGGGGCGGCCGCGTGCTAACCCGTACCGAGTGCCTGACCTTGATGGCGGAGGATGGCCGCTGGACGGCAACGTTGCGCGGCGACGATGGCGGGGTAACTGGCGTGCGCGCACGCTGCGTGGTGAACGCCGGCGGATCGTGGGCGATGAAGTTGCGCCATGGCGCTGTGGGCGCGGCCAAAGGCGGCCTGCGTCTGGTGAAGGGCAGCCATATCGTCGTCAAACGTCTCTTCCAGCATGACGACGCTTACATTTTTCAGCATGCGGACGGCCGCATCGTGTTCGCCATTCCGTATCAGGGCGAATACACGCTGATCGGCACAACCGACCTCGATTACGACGGCGACATGGGCAAGGTCGAGATCAGCCCCGAAGAAGTGGCCTACCTGTGCGACTTGAGCAGCACCTACTTCAAACAGCCGGTGCGACCGGCCGATGTGGTGTGGAGCTACGCGGGCGTGCGGCCGCTGGTGGACGACGGCGCAGGCGACGCCAAGGCCGTCACCCGCGATTACCAACTGGTGATGGACGAGGAAGCGGCGCCGTTGCTGTCCATTTTCGGCGGCAAGATCACCACCTATCGCAAGCTGGCCGAGGAAGCGGTCGACCGCGTGTGCGCAGTTCTCGGCGCGCAGGGCCAGGCCTGGACCGCCGGAACCTGCCTGCCGGGCGGCGACATCCACGGCATGCGCCCCGATGATCGTTCAGTGGTCGGCTTCAGCGCGTTTGTGCGCGAGGCGCAGCGCCGATACAGCTGGCTGCCCGCGCGCGTGGTAACGCGCTATGCCCACGCCTACGGCACCCGCATGCACCGCATGCTGGACGGATGCAGCACGCCGGCCTGCATGGGCCGCCAGTTCGCGGCAGACCTGTACGAACGTGAGGTGCGCTACCTTATTGATGCGGAATGGGCGCGCAGCGCCGACGACGTGCTGTGGCGCCGCACCAAGCTTGGACTGCACACGCATCCCGAGACCGCTGCGGCACTGACGGAATGGATGCAGCATCATGCGTGACTACATACTGGCGCTGGACCAGGGCACATCCAGCTCGCGCGCTGTGCTGTTCGACCGTGCAGGCCGCGTGGCAGGCATGGCGCAACAGGCATTCCGGCAGATCTTCCCGCAACCCGGCTGGGTGGAGCACTGCCCGCAGGAGATCTGGAAATCGCAATTGACCGTGATGCGGCAAGTGCTGGCGCAGCAGGGCGTGGCACCGACGCAGCTAGCCGCCATCGGCATCGCCAACCAGCGTGAAACCACCGTGCTGTGGGACCGCGCGACCGGCCTGCCGCTGATGAACGCCATTGTCTGGCAAGACCGCCGCACCGCCGACTACTGCGAGAGCCTGCGCCGCCACGGTCTGGAGCCGTGGGTCGGCGAGAAAACCGGCCTGGTGATCGACGCCTACTTCTCGGCGACAAAGCTGAAGTGGATGCTGGAGCACATACCCGGCGCCCGCAAACGCGCGGAACGCGGCGAACTGGCTTTCGGCACGGTCGATTCCTGGCTGGCCTACAAGCTCACTGGCGCGCACATCACGGATGCGGGCAATGCCTCCCGCACCATGCTATTCAATCTGCATACCCGAACCTGGGATGCGGATTTGCTGGCCTTGTTCGACATACCGCCTGCGCTGCTGCCGCAGGTGGTCGACAGCAGCGGCGTGGCGGCGCATACGCTGCCGGAGCTGCTGGGCTGCCCGGTGCCGCTGGCCGGCATCGCCGGCGACCAGCAGGCGGCCACGTTCGGCCAGGCCTGCCATCGCCGCGGCAGCGCCAAGAACACTTTCGGCACCGGCAGCTTCATGCTGATGAACGTCGGCGCCGAGCCGGTGGCATCGCAGCACAAGCTGTTGTCCACGCTGGGCTGGACGCGCGGGAAGGAGAACAGCTATCTGCTGGAAGGCAGCGTCTTCATGGCCGGCGCCACGCTGCAATGGCTGCGCGACGGCCTGGGCATCGTCGACGACGTGGAGCAGATCGATGCGTTGGCCGCGACCGTGCCCGATGCAGATGGCGTGATGCTGGTGCCGGCCTTCACCGGTTTGGGCGCGCCGCACTGGGATCCGTTCGCGCGCGGCGCGATCCTGGGTTTGAGCCGTGGCTCAGGCAAAGCCCATATCGCCAGGGCTGCGCTGGAAGGCATCGCATGCCAGAACGTCGACGTGCTGGCCGCCATCGAGAGCGACGCCGGCATGGCGCTGACCGAGCTACGGGTGGATGGCGGCGGCTCGCGCAGCGACATGCTGATGCAGTTGCAAGCTGATTTGCTGGGCGTTCCGGTGGTGCGGCCTGTGAACATCGAAACCACGGCCCTCGGCGCGGCCCAACTGGCAGGGCTGGGCGTGGGCTACTGGCAGGGTCTGGATGAACTGGAGTCGCACTGGGTGCTGGAGCGCTGCTTCGAACCGGCCATGAGCCGCGACCAGCGCGGGCAGCAGATGGCGCAGTGGCGGCGGGCCTTGCAACGCGCCGCCGGCTGGCTGGCGCCTTGACGGATTCAGTTCGCGGGGGCGCTGGTCACGTACTCGAAGATCAGTTCCGCCGTCTCGTCGGGGATGGTCAGGAAGCGCGCGCCGTTGCGATAGCGGCCGTGCGTTCCGATCAAGGCGCTGTGCAGCACGATCAGCGTGACTTTGTTCTGGACAACGCTGCCTGGAAAACTGAAAGTCAGCACATAGGTGCTGTCCACCGGCAGCTGGTGATCGCTGAGGAAGGCCACGCCCATGCGCGAAATGTCTATGATTTGTGCGATGGCGTTGTTTTGGCCATCCATGTCGCTGACGTGGGCATCCACTTGTAGCAGCCGGCGTACATGTTCTCGTCTCGGGTCCATCTATCTATACCAGCGAAAAAACGTCAGTATGACAGATTTGAACGTCTACCGAGGCTGAACCTTCAATGCCCTTGGCGCCTGGCGCGGCGTTTCGCCGGAAGGCGCGTGCCTTTCCACCACCAGATGATAGGCAGGATTATTGGTGGTGACACCGAGCTGTTCGAACTTCTCCATGGAAGCGAGCAGTATCGCCTGTTGCGCATCCATGTAGCTGCCGTACGATGAATTGAGAACGTAGAACACCAGCTCGAATTCGAGCGCATCCTGGGTGATCGCTTTGAGGTGCACGCGTTCGAAGCGCACGTTCTGCTGCCGCTCGATGATCTCGCGCAGGGCCGCAGGTATGGCGGAGGCCAGCGCCGGCGCCGTTGCCGGGTTCACGCGCAGCGAAAACTGCACCCGGCGGTTGGACATGCGCTTGAAATTCCGGACCACGTTTTTCAGCAGGTCGGCGTTGGAGATGACGATCTGCTCGCCGCTGTCGGCGCGGATGCGCGTGGTCTTCAGTCCCACATGCTCCACCGTGCCGGAGGTGCCGGCCACCGAGATCGCGTCGCCGACTTCGAACGGCTTGTCCACCGCGATCGACAGCGATGCGAACAAATCGCCCAGGATATTCTGAACGGCCAGCGCCACCGCGATACCGCCTATGCCCAGACTGGCGACGAAGGTGGAGACGTTGATGCCTAAGTTGGACAGCACCGCCAGCAGGAAGACGATCCACAGCATGGCCTTGACGGCCCAGCCGACCAGCGTGTTGGCGACGGTGGACGGCGCGGCTTCATCCTCGGCATGCTGCTGGAAATAGCGCCGCGTGCCGATGGTGACTGCGCGGTCGAGGTACAGCATCAGCTGCAAGCCAAGAACGATAAACCACAGGTGCTGCACGCGCTGATCCCACGGCGGCGCCAGATCCAGCAGCGACAGGCCAAGCAGCAGCGATATCAGGATCACGGCGAGGTTGCTGGTGCGGGCCAGCGTCCCCTTGAGCAGTTCGGCGAATGGCTTTTCGGCCCGGCCTTGCTCGGCCATGCGGCACAGCTGGCGGCGCAGCAGCATCACGCCGGCGTGGATGGCGAGGAAGCTGATTACGGCGGCTGCGATCGCGGTCATCCATTCTTCGGTGCTGACGCCGGCGAGCGGCGCGGTCAGTTTGTTGATGTCCATGTGGGCACCTTTCACGTTAGCGTCGATTGGAAAGCCGTCAGCCTAACCCGAGCTTGCGTTCAGCCTGCGCACTTTTCCAGAATGCATCAGCCGCAGGGTGTGCTGTCGTACATACCGATGCGGCGCCGCTGGCTAGTCTGTATAGATGGCGGTAGGTGCCGCTGAATGGAGACTATGACATGGCAAGCCCGCAAACCAGGCAAAGAAAACAGATCGCCGACGTGCTGTGCAAGGTATTCGGCATGCAGGCGCTGCGCGATGGCCAGCGCAGTGTGATCGAAAGCGTGCTGGCGGGACAGGACACGCTGGCCGTCATGCCGACCGGTAGCGGCAAGTCGCTGTGCTACCAGCTGCCGGCCTGCCTGCTGGAAGGCGTGACGGTGGTGGTGTCGCCGCTGATATCGCTGATGAAGGACCAGGCCGAGAAGCTGGAAGATGCAGGCATCGCCAGTGCGGCCCAGATCAACAGCAGCCTGTCGCGCGGCGACGAGGTGGCTGCGCTGGAAGCGATCGGCAATGCGGACAAGGATGTGATCTTTTGCACCCCGGAGCGTCTGATCACGCCGGATTTCCTGGCGCTGCTCAAGCAAAGCAGCATCGCGCTGGTGGTGATCGACGAAGCACATTGCATTTCACAATGGGGCCACGATTTCCGTCCGGCCTATCTGGAGATAGGCGCTGCGCTGGATGCGCTGGGCCGGCCGTTGCTGCTGGCGTTGACCGCCACCGCCACCGATGAAGTGATCGCCGATATGCGCAAGCAGCTGGGCCGTCCGCGCATGGAGGTCGTCAACACCGGCATCTTCCGGCCCAATCTGCACTATCGCGTGCGGCAAGTGACCAACCCGGAAGAAAAGTACGCGGCAGCGCTGCAACTGGTGCGCGACAGCGCCGGCGTGGGCATCGTCTATACCGCCACCGTCAAGGCGGCCGAGGAGCTGCATGGTCTGCTGCAGGACGCCGGTGAAAGCGTCACGCTTTACCACGGCAAGCTGAAGGCCGCCGAGCGCAGCGAGAACCAGAGCCTGTTCATGAGTGGCGAGCGGCGTGTGATGGTGGCGACCAACGCATTCGGCATGGGCATCGACAAGAGCGACACGCGCTTCGTCATTCACTTGCAGGTGCCGGCCAACCTGGAGGCTTACTATCAGGAGTCCGGCCGCGCCGGCCGCGATGGGCTGGACGCCGAATGCACGCTGCTTTACTACCATGCGGACAAGCGCCTGCAGCAGTACTTCCTGATCAAGCATTATCCGTCCGCCGAAGAGTTGAAGGCGGTGTACGAGGCGGCGGTGGCGCTGGGCCAGGCGTCGTTTACGGAATCCGAACTGAAATCGCTGTTGGAGCAGGTACCGGCCAGCCAGCTGAAAATCTGCCTGAAGATGCTCAAGGACGGCAAGCTGTTGAGCCGCAATCGCAAGCTGGCCTATGTGCTGACCGGCGGCGTGCCGAAGGCGGCGCAGTTTGATCAGATGGCGCGGGTCTACATCGACAAGCATGAACGCGACCGCGAAGGGCTGGAGCAGATGGTGTCCTACGCCCAGAGCGGCTACTGCCGCTGGAAGCTGCTGCTCGACTACTTCGACGACCGCCCGCAGGACTTCGAGCACTGCTGCCAGTGCGACAACTGCCTGTCACCGCCGTCTATCCAGGACAGTCCTGTGCAGCTGGAGCCAGGGACGGAGCCGGCGGGCGTGGACGGATACACGCAACCGCCAGCACCGCCGCCAGTAGCAGCAGCGCACTTGATATCGCCATCGCCAGCTTGATGCCCTCCAGGATGCCGAAGCTGGCATCCGCCACGCCGGCGTCCGCCGCGATCATGGCGCCGAATATCGCCACGCCCAGCGCGCCGCCGACCTGACGCGCCGTATTCAGCACCGCGGACGCGGTGCCAGCCTGGCGCCGATCCACGCCGGACAGGATGGAAGTGGTCATCGCCGGTACCGCCAGTCCCATGCCGGCGGGGATCAACGCGAGTCCCGGCAGCATCTGCACGAAAGTGGCGTGGCCCGATATACCCCACCAGCCCAGCAGCGCATAGCCGCTGGCGCCTATCAGCGAGCCGACGATCATCGGTATGCGCAGCCCGGTCCTTGACGCCATCCAGCCGCTGACGATGTTGGACAGGATGAAGGTCGCCGTCAACGGCAGGAACACCAGCCCCGCATGCAGCACGCTGAAGCCGCGCACTTTCTGAAGATAGAAGCTGAGCACAAAGATCACGCCGTAGTAAGAAAAATTCATCAGCACGCCGAACATCACCGCACCGGAGAAGGGCGCGCTGCGGAACAAGGCCAGCGGCAACATCGGCGATGAGCTGCGCGCCTCGACGCGGATGAACAGCGCTCCGGCTACGCCCGCAGCAGCCAGGCCTGCCCCTACCAGCCAGTGCGACCAGCCCAGTGCTTCGAATTCGATGACGGCGCCGATAAAGCCGGTCAGCGCCACGATGGCCAGCAGCTGTCCCGCCAGGTCCAGTGAACGGTGCGGGTCGCGGCCGGCCGCCGCCGGCACTACGCGGCGGGTCAGCCAGAAGCCGGCAATGCAGATGGGGATATTGACCCAGAAGATGCTGCGCCAGCCCGAGACCGACAGCAGCAGGCCACCCAGCACCGGCCCCGCCGCGATCGACACGCCGCCCGCTGCGGTCCACCAGGCGACGGCTTTTGCCAGCATGGCCTTGTCGTCGGCGTAGGTGGTGTTGAGGATGGCGAGGGAGCTGGGCACCAGCAGCGCGGCGCCGGTGCCTTGCAGCGCGCGGGCGATGTTGAGCACTAGCGCGGTAGGCGCCATCGCACACGCCAGCGAGGCCGCCGTGAACAACGCAAAGCCTGTCATGAAGGTGCGGCGCGAACCGAATTTATCCCCCAGCGCGCCGGCGGACAGCAGGAAGACGGCGAAGCCCAGCGTGTAGGCGTCCACCACCCACTGCAGGTCCGTCACGCTCGCACCCAACTCGCGGCCTATCTGCGGCAGGGCGACGTTGACGATGGTGACATCCAGCTGGACGATGATAAAGGCGAAGCTGCAAGCGAGCAGGATGGCCAGGGAAGGGGGGCGGTCGGTTTTCATGACTGCACTATAGGATGGTTTGACTATTTAAAAAAATGAATAATAATGAAGCTATCTATCTCATTTTAAGAATCGACTATGGAACTCTCCGCCCTGCGCATTTTCAAAGCGGTTGCCGAAGAGGGCAGCGTCACGCTGGCCGCCTCGCGCCTGAACCGCGTGCAGTCCAATGTATCGGCCCGTCTCACGCAGCTGGAGGAGTCGCTGGGCGTGGCCCTGTTCCTGCGCTCCGGCCGCAAGCTGCAGATCACCGCCGAGGGTTCGCGGCTGCTGTCCTACGCCGACCGCCTGTTGCAGCTGGCGGATGAGGCGCAGGCCGCCGTGCAGCCGGACCAGAAGCCGTCCGGCCAGTTGCGTATCGGGTCGATGGAGACCACGGCCGCGGCCCGCCTGCCGCAGGTGCTGGCCGCGTTCCATCGCAAGCATCCGCATGTGGAGCTGATGCTGGATACCGCGCCGACCGACCAGTTGCTTGAGGGCGTGCTGAAACACCGGCTGGACGTGGCCCTGGTAGCCGGCCCGGTGCCGCACGCCGAACTGGCTTGCCTGCCGGCGTTCGAGGAAGAGCTGGTGCTGATTACCTGCCACGACCATCCGCCGGTGGCGTCGCCGCAGGAGGTGGCGCGACGCAATCTGCTGGTGTTCCGTTCCGGCTGTACCTACAGGCGCCGTCTGGAGGCCTGGTTCGCCGAGGGCGACGTGGCGCCGGCGCGCGTATCGGAGTTCGGTACCTACGAAGCGATCCTTGGCTGCGTGGCGGCGGGGATGGGCGTGGCGATCATGCCGAAGGAGATACTCAACCAGCGCAAGCTGGCCAGGACGATACGCCAGCACGCGCTGCCGCCGCATATCGCGCACGTGGAAACCCTGCTGGTATGGCGCAGGGACGTGCTGCACCACCCGGCCCGCAGCGCGTTCGCGGAAAGCCTCGCTTAAGGCTTGGCCTGACGGCGCGGCAGGTGCGCCACCAGGAAGTCGACAAAGGTGCGTACTCGCAGCGACAGGTGGCGCGCGTGCGGGTAGAGCAGGATAAAAGGCCGCGACGTGCCGCCATGCTGTGGCAGCAGTTCCACCAGGTCGCCGCGCTCCAGGTCCTGTTCGACGATGTAGCGGTAGGTCTGCACCAGCCCTGCGCCGGCACGCGCCAGCGTCACGATGCCCAGCACGTCCTCCGAGCAGCATAGGCCGCCGTTGGTCGGCACATCGGTCTCCACGCCGTCCTGCATGAATAGCCACGGTATGCGCCGGCCGGTGCTGGGCAGTTCGAACTGTATGCATTCGTGCTTGGCCAGGTCTTCCAGCTTGCGTGGCCTGCCGTGGCGCTTGAGGTAGACGGGTGACGCCACCAGCACCAGTTCCGCGTCTTCCAGTTTGCGCGCGATGAGACTCGAATCGGCCGGCGCGCGGCCGCGTATCGCCAGGTCGTAGCCTTCGTCGGCGAAGTCGATATTGCGGTTGCTGACGTGGATATCTAGCGTGACTTCCGGGTATTTGCGGCGGAACTCCCCCAGCAGCGGCAGCAGGCGATAGTGGGCGAACGGCGTCGGCGCGCTGACCCGCAGCATGCCCGCCGGCTTGGCCTGGCTGCCTGTGACCTGGCGCTCCGCGTCCGTCAACTGCGACAACGCCTGCCTGCATTGTTCGAAGTAGATCCTGCCGCCGTCGGTCAGGCGGATCTGGCGGGTGGTGCGCACGAACAGGCGCACGCCCAGCCTTTCCTCCAGCCTGGCGATGGAGCGGCTGACCGCAGCGGGCGTAACGCTGGCCGCCGCTGCTGCGGCGGTAAAGCTGCCCAGTTCCGCAGCAAAGCAGAACAGCTCTATGCTGCCCAACAGGACATCGTCGAAATAGCGCTTCATATTCGCCTCATTGATTACATTGTGTATCAATTATCTTGCAATGGCATGTGTTTATCAACGCCGAGGTCATAAGTATAGTGATCTTCACCGTAACCTAAAAGGAGAAACACCATGAAAACAGTGATCGTCACCGGCGCATCGAGCGGCATAGGCTTTGCCATCGCAGAGGCTTACATCAAACGTGGCTACAACGTGGTGGGCAATGCCCGCACGCTGGACCGTCTGCAAACGGCGGCCGCGCAGTGGGGCAATCCCGCCAACTTCCTGCCGGTGGCTGGCGATATCGCCGATCCGGCCACCGCCACCTTGCTGTTCGAGCGCGCCGTCGCGGCTTTCGGCCAGGTCGATATTCTGGTTAATAACGCCGGCATCTTCATCGCCAAGCCGGTCGCCGACTACACGCCGGACGAAGTGAAATCCATCGTCGACACCAATCTGATGGGCTTCCTCTATCCATCGCAGGCGGCGGCGCGGCATATGAGCGCCAACCGCAGCGGCCATATCGTCACCATCACCGCCAGCCTGGCGATCCAGCCGACCGCCAAGGTGCCGGCGCTGCTGCCCATCCTGATCAAGGGCGGCCTGAATCACGCCACGCGCGGCCTGGCGCTGGAACTGGCTGCATCCAACGTCAAGGTCAACGCGGTCGCTCCCGGCATCATCGATACGCCGATGCACGGCAAGGACGAAGGTACGCGCGCCTTCCTGAAAGGGCTTTCGCCCAGCGGGGAAATCGGCGGTGTGCAGGATGTGGTGGACGCGGTGCTGTACCTGACCGAATCCGGTTTCACCAGTGGTGTGGTGCTGCCGGTCGACGGCGGCGCCACCGCCGGCACCTGGTAAGGAGCGGCGTCATGCCCTACGTGAACATCCGCGTTACCAATGAAGGCGTTACGGCGGCCCAGAAGCTGGAGCTGATCGAAGGCGTCACTGACTTGCTCACCCGCGTGTTGAGCAAAGACCCGGCAACCACCTTCGTCATCATCGACGAGGTGGAAACCGATAACTGGGGATTGAACCGCGAGAGCATCACCACGCGCAGGCGACGCCCCAAGGCTGCGGCATGAAGTGACGCTGGGGTCAGGCGGCGTGCTGGATGATGCTCACCGGCGCGCCGGACGCCACCTGTTCCAGTGCGGAGCGCGACAGCACCACGAAGCCGCGCTGGCCCAGCGAGATCCAGCCATTGCGCTTCAACACGCTGAGCGTGCGGCTGACCGTGGCCGGGGTCAGGCCGAGGTAGTCGCTGATGTCCTGGCGCGACATCGGCAGCGGCGAGTGCATCTCCGGCGACGGCGCTTGCGGCGCCGGGCCGGCGCGCTGCAACAGGAACATCACGATGCGCTGGCAGGCGCCGGCGCTGCGCAGGATGGCGGCGGCCAGCTGCTGGCGGTCGATCTCGCGGCTCAGCATCGCGCTGAACAGGTCGCAGCTGTAAGGCTCTTCGTCCATCAGTTCCGCCAGCTGGCGATACTGCACCACATCGATCAGGCAGTCCGTCAGCGCGAGCGCGGAGGCGTGTCGATGCTGTTCGCCTATGGTGTCGATGCCCAGCCAGTCGCCGGGCCGTACGAAATCGATAATGCGCTGCACGCCGTCGCCGCAAGGCTGGTACAGCTTGAGATGGCCGCTGCGGACAAAATGCAGATCGCCGCACACCTCATCCTGCGTGCGGAACAGGTGGGCGCCGCGCGGTACCTGCAGCGAACTGCCAAGCTGGTACTGGGCGAGGTCCATGACCATCATGCGGCCACCAACACGGGTGGCGATGGCGCCCGGCCCAGCGCCAGGTGGTGCAGCGCCGGCATGTCGAGCAGCTTGATGTCGCGGCGGCGCAGTTCGAACAGCGCCCGCTGCTTGAAGTTCAGCAGCAGCCGGCTCACGCATTCCGCGGTGACGCCAAGATAGCTCGCGATATCGCAGCGCGACATCGGCAGCCGGAACTGCTCCGGCTCATGGCCGTATTCGGCGCGGCGCTGCGACAGCGACAGCAGCAGGTCCGCCATGCGCTGCTCCGCCTGGGTGTTGCGCAGCATGAGGGCGGCGCGCTGTTCGCGGCGTATCTCGCGGCTCAACAGGGCGTGCAGGCTGGCGCGCATCACCGGACGACGGCGGCCCTCGAAAGCGTGGCGGTTCCAGTTGATGCTGCATACTTCGCTGTCTTCCAGCGCGACGACGGTGTTGGCATACAGCCTGCTGTCCAACGCGTCCAGACCCAGGAAGTCCGGCGCCAGCGCGAAGCCGATGATCTGCGCCGGGCCGCACTGCGCCGCGCGCAGCACTTTGAAGCTGCCCTTGCGGATGTTGAAGATATGGTCGCCGACCATGGATCCGGCCTCGTAAAGGCTGGTGTGGCGCTCGATGCGTATGCGCTGGCTGGCGTCGCGGTTGCCCGCGGCGGCGCCCACGCAAGTCATGCGGTGTTCGCATTCGGTGCAGTTATTGCGCTCGTTTGAAATGTTCATGATTTTCTACTTTTGCTACGATGAGATCATGTTAGTGATGTGTAACTTTAATTTCTTTGATCCAGATCAATTAATTTCTTGATGAAGATCAGTAGTCTCTGCTGACTGATTTGTTAGTAGCTAGGGTTTTAGATGAAATACTCCATGAGCGCTTGTGCAGCGGCGCCCATCGCCACGGCCGATGCCGACGCCGTCCTGCGCGTGGCTGCAACCGTGTTTGAAGCCGCGCAGGGCATGATGGTGACGGATGCGCGCGGCCGCATCGTGCGTGTCAACCAGGCTTTCGTCCGCATCACCGGTTACGGCGCGGACGAAGTGCTGGGGCAGACGCCGAGGCTATTGAGCTCCGGCCGCCACGTGCCGGGCTTTTATGCGTCGATGTGGGCGGCCATCGCGCGCGAGGGCAGCTGGGAAGGGGAGATCTGGAACCGCCGCAAGAACGGCGAGGTCTATCCAGAGCACCTGAGCATTACGGCGGTGCGCAACCGCGAGGGCGTCATCATCAACTACGTCGCCGCGCTGACCGACATCACGCTCAGCAAAGCGGCCAACGATGAAATCCGCAGCCTGGCCTTCTACGATCCGCTGACCCGGCTGCCCAACCGCCGCCTGCTGCTGGACCGTCTGCGGCAGGTACTCGCGGCCAGCAGCCAGCATGACAGCCACTGCGCGCTGATGTTCATCGACCTCGATAACTTCAAAACTCTGAACGACACCCTGGGCCACAACGTCGGCGACCAGTTGCTGCAACAGGTGGCGGAGCGCCTGCAATCGGGCCTGCGCAAGGGCGACACTGTGGCGCGGCTGGGCGGCGACGAGTTTGTGGTGCTAGTCGAAGGCTTGAGCAGCGGTGCGCGGGACGCGGCCGGAGAAGTCGAGGCATTGGGCGCCAAGATACTGGCGACGCTGAACCGGCCCTACGAACTGGGAAAGCATCTGTGCCGCAGCACGCCGAGCATCGGCGTCACGCTGTTCCATGGCGCGCTGCCGCCGCATCCTGACGAGCTGCTGATGCAGGCCGATATCGCCATGTACCAGGCCAAGCAGGCGGGACGCAACGGCATGCGCTTCTTCGACCGCCAGATGCAGGACCGCATCAGCGAACGCGCGCAAATGGAAAACGACCTGCGCCACGCCATCGAGCGGCACCGGTTTGCACTGCACTACCAGGTGCAGGTCGACCAGCACGGCCAGGCACGCGGCGCGGAAGCGCTGATACGCTGGGTGCGCGACGATGGCGCGCTGGTGTCGCCCGCCAGCTTCATTCCGCTGGCGGAGGAAACGGGGTTGATACTGCCGATCGGCAGCTGGGTGCTGGAGACGGCGTGCGCGCAGCTGAAGGCCTGGCAGCGGGTGCCGGAGATGGCGCACCTGATCCTGGCGATCAACGTCAGTGCCCAGCAGTTCCATCAAGCGGAATTCGGCGAGCAGGTGCGCGCGGCTGTGCGGCGGCACGATATCGATCCGCGCTTGCTGAAGCTGGAACTGACCGAGGGTGTATTGCTGGAGAAGACGGAAGACACCATCTCCTGCATGCAGCTGCTGAAGGCGATGGGGGTGCGATTTGCGCTGGACGATTTCGGCACCGGCTACTCGTCGCTGCAATACCTGAAGCGGCTGCCGTTGAATCAGCTGAAGATCGACCAGTCCTTTGTACGGGATCTGGTCAGCGACAGCAGCGATCAGGTGATCGTACGCACCATCATCGCGATGGCGCGCAGCCTGCAACTGGAGGTGATCGCCGAAGGCGTTGAGACAGAAGCCCAGCGCGCGCTGCTGGAGGAGCTGGGCTGCCGGCGCTACCAGGGCTATATGTTCAGCCGTCCGGTGCCGGAGCCGCAGCTGCGGGCGCTGGTTAAGGATTTACCTCGAACAGCAGCAGTTGTATGACCTGGTTCTTGCCGAAGTTGTCGTCGGAGATGAGCACCAGGCTGGCGTGGCCGTTGGCCAGCATCGGGCCGAAGGACATGCCTTCCAGGTTATCGATCGTCGGCAGGTTCAGTTGGTTGAGGTCCAGGACCAGCCGCTTTTTCACAGGCCGGTAGCTGGCGCCTTGCAGCGCCGGCAGTTGCTGGATGTCGGTGGCGCCGTCGGCGTCGATCTCGAACAGCCGCACATAGTCCTTGTACTTGCCGTCCTCGCCTTGCACGCCGGAGCGTTCCATCACCAGCAACCGGGTGTCGCTGAGCGCGACGATTTCGGAGATGCCGTTGTCCGCGTACTTGCCTTTGCCCGGCGCGGCCGGTATGGCGCTCAGCGGATAGGCGAACTGTTCGAGCACCTTGCCGTCGCGGGCGAAGTGCGTGATGCGGTTGACCGAGCCCTGTTCCGGCGTGGGGGCTTCGCTGTCCTGGTACATCGGGCCTTCCATCGACACCCACAACGTACGGCCGTCCGGCGCGAAGCTCATGCCTTCGAAACTCAGGTTGTTGCGCGGCCCGGTCTTGTGATCGGCGGAGACGCTGAACATGGCGGGCAGCGGCAGCGTCGATAGATAGCGGCCGTCCCGCGTTGCATGGCGCACGAAGGGATCGAGGCCCATGCCGGCATCGCCTTCGCTGGCATACCAGATGCTGCCGTCCTGCGGGTCGACGCGAATGGTTTCCAGATCCGGCACGACACCGCCACGGGTTTTGTATTCCTCCTTGGATGGGTAGGTAGTGCCATCCGGCTGAAGCAGGGTCGATACGCCGGTCAGCTCGACGGAATTGAATGCCTGCAGGTCGTAGGACAGGCGCGCGCGGTAGTAGCGGGCCGGGTTATTGGCCGACCGGTCATCGCTGATAAGCAGCCATTCGCCGCTGGCCGCGTCGTAGTCGATGCCGGACAGGCCGCCAACCATGGTGTCCTGGAACTGCAGGCGCCATGGCAGGCGCTGCTCGCCGATGAAGCGCAGGCTTGCCACGGATTCCGGCGGCGCCTTGGTCGTCGTCATTGGCGCGCAGGCAGTCAACAGGAGCGACAAGGCGAGCAGCGATATGGCACGGCGCCATATAGGCATTGAAGGTTTCATAGTCATGCACGAAGTATAACGTGGGGCAGGCTCTTTCAGCGAGTGGTCCGGCGGCGTTTTTTTGCCAACAGCACGGCGGCCAGCATCAGCAGCGCGGTGATCCACAAGGCCAGCGCAGCCAGCTGCGGCGGTGCTTGCGGCGATACCCTCATCGCGGCGGATGCGGTAAAACGAGGCACGCCGTCGAAGTCCAGGAAGCCATAGCCGCCAAGGCAGGTGGCAGGGCAATGGTGCTTCGCATCGCCCAGCGCCGCCATCTGAAGGGCGCTCTGGAAGTAGCCGCGCAGCCGTAGCTGGTGCTGCTGCACGTCCGCCATGAATCGCTGATGGCGTTCGTTGTCGTTGCCCGCAATGGCTGCCATGCTCTCGTAAACCAGCGTGACAGGGCTGAAGACGAGCGTCTGGTCGAACAGCTGTTGCCTGCGCGAGCGGGCCTGCTGGAACACGCTCTCCACGCCGGCCATCTGGCCCTCCAGCGCCACGGCGCGGTCCAGGCGTTGCAGGCCTGCGGGCAGACGGTCGCCGGCATCGCGCATCGCCCGCACATAGCGTTCGCGTTCCGGCACCGGTGCGGCTAGCTGGATCGCGGCGGTGAAGGCCGCAGGCAGCATGACTGCCAACGCGAGCCACACGCCAAAGCCCGCGAAGGCGGCCATCATGCGGTTGTCGCAAGCCGCGCAGATGGCAATCGTCACTGCGCCCCAGAAGACCGAGTACAGCAGAACGATGCCGCTCCAAATGGCCAGCGCGGACAAGCCTGCGGCATCCGGCTCGACCGCGCCAACGAGCAGCGAGGCGGCCGTGCCGAACACCAGCAATAGTGCACTCGCACCCAGCGTGCGCGCCATCACCTGCGCGGCCAGCATGCTGCCATGACGCACGCCTTGCAGCTGCAATGCGCGCAGGCGATGGCTTTCACGGTCCTGCGTCAGCACCGACGTGCATAGCGCCAGCAGTATCAACGGCCACAGATAGACGATGAAGAAACCCAGGTCGAAGCGTCCAGCCGACAGCCGCGCCGGATGTTCGATCTCCACCGTCGTGCTGGCGGATTGCATCGATTCGGCCCGCACGCGCACATATGCAGGCAGAAGGTCGGCCTGGCCCACGGCCAGCGCGGAGCCTGCAGTCTGCGGCTTGGCGGCAAAGCCGACATGTTCGCGGAATGCGTAGCCTCGCACGTCGATGGCGGTGCGGAACCATTGCAGGCTTTTGAATTCGGCCGCGCCGGGATCGGCGAAGTAGCGCTGCGCCAGCGAGTTCGCCTCGCTACGCGCTTGCGTCTCCTGTGCCTGGGCGGCGGCGATGGCCTGGCGTTGGTGGTGGTCGAAGCGCGTGCCTTCAAACAGGCCGAAGCCAGCCAGCAGCAGTGCAACCAGCAGCAAGGCGATGTTGCCGCGCTCGCGCAGCTGGATGCGCAGGTCGTACGCGATCAATGTAGAAATCTGTTTCATCGTAAGCTTCCGCGACGGAGATGGCGCAAGCCGGTACAGCACAGCAGCAGGCTTGCAAGGAAGAGGAATGCCAGCGGCAGCACTTGGCGCAGTGCCAGCGCACCGAGGTCCAGCGGCGCGTAGGTGAACCGGAACGGCGGTACGCGGTCCCACAGCGATTGGTCGCCGTCGTAGCGCACGCCGTTCTTTTCGGGATTGGCGGTGATCGCGACGTTCAGCACCTCTTGTATCGCGCGGCGCTGCTGCTCGGCGCCGTTGACGAACTGGATGTGGTGAGCCGTGTCGCTGCCTGCCGCGGAGCCGGACAGGCCGGCCAACGCCACCGCCGGCGACAGCCAGCCGGCCAGCGCGGCCGCATTGTCCTGGCTGCGCATGGCTGCGAACAGGCGGCCGTAGTGCGCGTCGAACAGGCGATTGCCATGTTCCTCGCCGCGCCGCAGGCTGATGCCCGCCCAGTTGACCGGCAAGTCCTTGACGTCGCTAACGCCATATTGACGCAACAGCTGCTGCTGGTCGCGCCTGGCCTGATCTGGATCGTCCGGCGTGCCGAGTGCGGCGTCGAGATCTGCACGGAACTGCTGCATCGTCGGCAGCGGCGCCGCCAACTGCGCCAGTTCGATGGCCGCGCGCGGCAGCACCAGTGTGGTGGCTGCCCACAGTCCGATCAACACCGCCAGGCTTGCACGCAGCGACGGCGCCCATGCCGAGACGCCTGCGATCAAAGCCGCCCAAGTGCAAAGGTAGAACAGGTAGCCGCCACCAAACAGCACAGCGCGTGCGGCGCCGTCGCTGAAGGGAGAGCGCGCCGCCGTGGCCCATTCCAGCACACCGACCGCCAGGCACGCGGGCAGCACCAGCGTCGCGGCCAGGCATAGCAGCACCGCCGCCCGCGCCAAGGCGATGGCGCCCAGCGGCGCAGCATTGATGCGCAGCGACGCCAGCGTGCCGCGTTCCCGTTCGCCGGCAAACATGCCGAAGCCAAGGAAGACCATCGCCATCGGCGCGATCACCAGCAGTACGAATGCGGGCGTGAGGCGGAACTGGCGCGTGGCGCCGGGTTCATCGTCGGCAGGGCGGTAGATCAGCTCATTCTGCTTGTGCGCTTCCAGCCATACGCTGGAGCCGACATAGCGCTCCACGCCGGGATCCAGCGCCGCCAGCACCGACAAGGGTTTGAAGACATAAACACCATAGTGCGCCGCCGCATGCGGATACTTCTTGCCTTGATGCGACCAGCGCTCTTGCTCCGCATGCTGCGCGTCGGCGCGCGCCGCCAGCGTGGCGTTCAACTCCAGCGACGACAGCAGGGCCGCGCACACGGCCAGCGCCAGGCCGACGCCGATCACCAGCCACACCCGCCAGTCGCGGCGGCGTTCGCGCCAGTCGGCCTGCCATGCGCCATGGCAGGCTGTCGCCCAGGCCCGCCAGCCGGCGTGGCCGGCCCGCTCAGTTGCGGCGGGCGAGGATGTCAAGGTAGTTACGTTCAAGTTCGCCTGCATTCAATTCTCCCAGTCTCCATTCACCGGCCAGTCGGCCACCCACCAGCATGCCGCAACGATCCGCCAGCTCCTGCGCGCGGAACAGATCGTGCGTTGCCATCAGCACCGCCGCGCCGTCTTTCGCCAGCGAGCGCACCAGCTCCCCGAAACTCACACTGGCCTCGGGATCGAGCCCGGATGTCGGTTCGTCCAGCACCAGCACCTGCGCGCCCTTGGCCAGCGCCATGACGATGCCGACTTTCTGACGCATGCCTTTCGAATAGCCGGAGGCCATGCGGTGCCATGTATGTTCCGGCAGGCCGGCACGTTCCAGCAGCGCCTCGATCTGTTTGCGGCTTGGACGCTTGCCCAGCAGCCGCATGAAGAACTCGACGTTCTCCACGCCGGTCAGGCGTTCGTACAGCGCGATGTTCTCGGCGATGTAGGCGGCATGTTCGACGGCGGCACGCGCTGGCGGAAGGCTGGAACCTGCCAGGCGGATGCTGCCGCCGTCGGCCTCCACAAAGCCCAGCAGGCAGCCGATGGTGGTGGATTTGCCAGCGCCGTTGGGGCCCAGCAGCGCGTAGATCTCGCCGCCATGCACGTGCAGGTCCAGCGCGTCGACCACAGTGCGGCCGTCGTAGCGCTTACTCAGTTGTTCGATGCGTATCATTCAGGCTCCCTAGAAGGCGTAGCGCACTTCGGCTGACAGCGTGCGTCCCGGATAGGGATGCAGCTGGTAGGCGCGGTTGTTGTTGAGGTTATCGATGCCGATGGCGACTTCCGTGCCTTTGGCGGGTTTAAGCAGCAGCCGCACATCCAGCTGGCTGACGCGGGATACGCCGCCGTAGACATCGGAGTTGTAGTCGCTGTTATTGATCTCGTTGAACTGCGCGCCTGCATAGCGGTAGGTCGCGGAGGCGCTCCAGGTGTCGGCCGGCGCATAGGTCAGCGTGGTGGCCGAACGCACACGCGGCACGCGCGCCCAGTTCTTGCCGACCGAAGGCAGATAGTTGTCGTTCTCCAGGATGGTGGATTTGCTGAACGCGATATTGGCGTCCGCGCTCAGGCCCTGGATACCCAGCCTGTCGATCTGGCCGACCAGCTCCAGTCCGCGCGTGCGTACGCGTCCGACGTTCTGCACATTGGTCACATTGGGGAAGACGTTGAGGTTCAACTGGCTCCAGATGGTGTTGCGCACGTCGTCCTGGAACAGCGAGGCGCGCAGGCTGCCGATTGCGTAGCGCTGTTCCGCCATTAGCTCCAGCGCGTTGGAACGTTCGGGCTTCAGGTTCGGATCGTTGACGATGATGCTGCTGCCAGCAGTCGTTCCCTGGAATAGTTCGGCCACGGTGGCGAAGCGGGTTCCGCGCGCGGCGGACAAACGTACGGTGGTGTCGTCCGATGCGTCCCAGGCCAGTGAGAATTTCGGCGACCACGCTTGTTCGCTGCGGCGCGGGTACGGTGGCGCGGCGGCACCCATGCGCTGCACGCCGTTGGTGGCTTCCCACGATTCGGCGCGCAGGCCGAAGGTGGCTTGCCAGTGCGGCGCGAAACGCCAGGCATCCTGTCCGTACGCCGCCAGCACCTGAGTCTCGCCGCCGACAAACTGCGCTTCCGGGCCGTTGGCGTTGCGCCAGTCGGCGGTGGTGCGGGTTGTCTGTTTGAGTTTATAGTCGTCCGCGTGCAGGCCGAAGGTGAGGGCGTGTGCGCCGCCGGTCCAGTCGCCCGGTGTCGGCGTGTAGGTCGATTGCAGGTCGATGGAGCCGAAGCCGCTGCCGTCGCGGACCACCGCGTTGCCGGCGCCGCCGCTGGCCGCAAGCGGATCGGCGCTGCCGGCGTTGCGCTGCACGTCGTCGAGAATCCGATAGACGCTGGCGGAAACGCTGGCGTTCCAGCCGGTCTTGTTGCGGCTCTTGACCGTCAGGCCAGCCTGGCCGTGATGCTCGTCGCGGGTGTACGGCGCAAAGGTGGATGCCGGCAACACGAAGACGTTGGCGCCGTCGGTGACGCGGCCCGACCATACGCTGCCGCCGGATGCGTCGCGCAGGAAGGTCTGGTTGCGCGTTACGCTCTGGTTGCCCCACCAGGCTATGAAACCTTCAGCGCCCAGCACCGGCGAGAAGTCATAGCCGAAGGTGGCCTTGACGGTGTTCTGCTGCGTGTGGTCGATGGCGCCGGTGTTGGCGCCGAATATGGCGCGCCTGGTGCCGAAAGGCCCGGTGTCGTAGCGTATGCCTGTCACTGGCGTGGCCGCGCCGCCGCCGGCCGGCGTCGGGAAGTCGCCCGCTGCGTTGGCGGTGACGGTGTAGTAGCCCATCGGCTGGCTGGTCGAGTCCTGATGGTTGAGCATCAGCTTGTACCACAGGCCGGAAGCCAGCCTGTCGCCGATCAGCGCCGAGCCCTGATAGTTGCGGTAGTGGCCCTTGTCGCCGTACTGGTCGAAGCTCTGGTCCTGCATCGCCAGCCGCACCGCGCCGCCGAACTGCGTCGGGCGGCTGGTGCTGACGGCGATGGTGGTGCCGATTGCGTTGCCGGGATAGAGCGCGGAGAAGGGGCCGTACAGCACATCGATGCGGGTGATCTCTTCCGGCGCGATCATGTTCCAGCGCGGCGCGTCGAAGCGGCCCAGGAAGTTCGACAGCAGATAGCCGTCCATCGTCACCAGTGCGCGCGGCGCCTGCGTTGTGGAGAAGCTGCGGCCGCCGACCAGCGCATTGCGGTCGCCGCTATAGCGCTTGCGGATCGTCATGCTGGGCAGGTTGCGCAGCGCGTCTTCCGGGTTGAAGATGTTCTGCTGCTGGCGCAGTTCTTCCTGCGTTTTGGTGACGCTGGTGGTCGGCAGGTCGGGATCGAGTCCGCTGCGGGCGCTGTTGATGGTCACGGTGGGCATGGTGGCGTCGTCCGCGCAGGCGTAGCCGCCGGTGGCCAGTGCCAGCGAGATCGCTGCGGCCAATGGTCGTATGGTCAGGTTCATAGTTGGGTCTTAGTTGGATAGTGCTTGTGGTTCGTCTTCTTCACGGCTCCAGTCCGGGAAGGGATCGTTGTAGCTGCGCCATGCGGCGGGGCCTGCGGCGAGTTCCGCCTCGGTCAGTACGCAGGCGTCGAACGCGGCTTCGATGGCGCCTGCTTCCATGTGGCGGCCGATGAATACCAGTTCGTTGAGGCGGTCGCCATACGGTTCGGCCCATACGGCGTCAATCGCCTGGCGGTCTGGATCGCCCTTGGGCGGCCAGTTCTCCTTGCCGCTGGCAGCCCACCATTGGCCGACCGGCTCCACCGAAGCGATCTTGCCGGCGCGCGAATACGCCACCGCCCATTCGGGACGGCTGGCCAGCCAGACGTAGCCCTTTGCGCGTATCAGGCCTGGGAAAGCCTGGTCGAGGAACTGGTCGAAGCGCTGCGGGTGCAGGGGCCGGCGATCGCGCAGCACGAAGCTGTCTATGCCGTATTCCTCGGTTTCCGGTGTGTGGATGCCGGCCAGTTCGCGCGCCCATCCCGCCATCTGGCTGGCGCGCTCCAGGTTGAATTTACCGGTGCCGAGTATCTTGTCGAGCGCCACGCGGCCTTGCTCGGCGTAGGTGATCGCGGCGGTGGGATTGAGCGCCTTGATGACGGCACGGACTTCGCCCAACTGCTCCAGCGTGACCAGATCGGTCTTGCTGACGACGATGACGTCGGCGAACTCGATCTGCTCCGACAGCAGCGCGGCCAGTGTGCGGTCGTCGCCTTCGCCGGCGGTTTCGCCGCGCTGCGCCAGAAAGTCGGTGCTGTGGTAGTCGTTCAGCAGATTGAGGGCGTCCACCACCGTCACCATGGTGTCGATGCGGGCGATGTGGTTGAGCGAGTCGCCGTGTTCGTCCTCGAAATCGAAAGTGGCGGCGATCGGCATCGGCTCGCCGACGCCGGTCGATTCGATCAGCAGGTAGTCGAAGCGCTGGCTGGCGGCCAGCTTGCGCACCTCCAGCAGCAGGTCTTCGCGCAGCGTGCAGCAGATGCAGCCGTTGCTCATCTCGACCATTTTTTCTTCGGTGCGGGACAGCGCGGCTCCGGCGTTCTCTGCGCCCTTGCGCAGCAGCGAGGCGTCGATATTCACCTCGCTCATGTCGTTGACGATGACGGCGACGCGCAGGCCTTCGCGGTTGGCCAGCACGTGGTTGAGGAGGGTGGTCTTGCCGGCGCCTAAAAAGCCGGAAAGGACGGTGACCGGCAGCCGGGTATCGAGCTTGGACATGAGATTCTCGCGGTGGATGCGCGCTTGCGCAGGGATTGATGGGATACTCGCTAATGCAATTGACTTGCATAATCGAGTTGCATCATAGTTGGTCTGGATTGTTAATGCAATACAGTTGCATTAAAATTTCTGCGATGGGAATGGACGTGACGATGCGGCAGGCCGCCCTTGCCGGGGCCTTTCGCTATGAGGGCGAACGATTGCGGGAGTTAGCGCTTGGCGCAGTGCGGGCAGGTGCCCTTGATGAGGAAGTCCATTTCCTGGCTCTGGAAGCCTTCAGGAAGTTTGATCTTGCGCGGCAGTGCGACTTCGGTAAAGCAGGTGACTTCCTCGCAGCTGGTGCATTGGAAGTGGGCGTGTTCGTGCGAGTGGTGGCCGGCGCCTGCGCTGAAGCGCCAGACGGTGTCGGCGCCTGCGATGCGGTGTACCAGTTCGTTCTCGGTCAGCCACTCCAGCACGCGGTACAACGTGACCGGGTCGAGCGCGGCGTCGGACAGCTGGGCGTGGATCTCGTGGTGCGTCAGCGACTTGTGCTGGGCCAGCAGAAACTCCAGCACCGTGACGCGCGGGCGCGTTACGCGGGCGCCGGTGGCACGTATCAGGGTTTCTGCTTGGTCTGCTACTGGGGTATGCATGATGTCGGTGTTAGTGGATGAAGCACCGACATCTTATCACGCCCAGGGAATCAGCCCAGTGCCTCGGCCGGGCCGAAGAACTCGTAGTAGGTTTGCGACTGCGGCACGCCCAGTTCCAGCAGGTGCGACTTGATGGCCTTCATGAACGGCGTCGGGCCGAGGAAGTAGGCTTCAACATCGCGCGTCTCCGGCAGCCAGGCGCCCAGTTTCTGCTGGTCGATGTAGCCGGTGGCGTGCGGCTGAGGGCCGCTGTCGTTGGCCGCTTCGTAGCAGTAGAAGCGTTGCAGTTGCGGGTGCTGCGCCGCCAGCGCGTCGATGTGGTCGCGGAAGGCGTGCACGTTGGCGTGGCGTGCCGCGTGGATGAAGTGGATGCGGCGGCCGGAAGTCAGCGCCGCCGTCAGCATCGCCAGCGTTGGCGTGATACCGACGCCGCCGCTGATCAGCACCAGCGGCTTGTCGCTATCCGCCAGCGTGAAGTCGCCCGACGGCGGGAACAGTTGCAGGCTGTCGCCAACGCCAACGTGGTCGTGCAGGTAGTTGGACACCGCGCCGCCCGGCTCGCGCTTGACGCTGATGCGGTAGCTGCTGCCGTTGCCCACTGCGGAAAGCGAGTACTGGCGGCGCTGCTCTTCGCCGTTCACTACTGCCAGCAGGCCGATATACTGGCCCGGAGCATGCGCCACCACCTTGCCGCCGTCCGCAGGCTGCATGACGAAGGAGGTGACTTCGTCGCTCTCCGCCGTCTTCGATACGACCTTGAACTCGCGCGCGCCGCTCCAGCCGCCTTCCGCCGCAGCGTTCTTTTCGTAGATGCTTTGCTCGGCGCCGGCCAGGATGTCTGCCAGTTGGCCGTATGCCGCGCCCCATGCGTCCAGCACCGCGTCGGTGGCGGTGTCCGCGCCCAGTACTTCGCGGATCGCCTTCAGCAGCGAGGCGCCGACCATCGGATAGTGCTCGCGCTGGATCTGCAGCGACACGTGCTTGTTGATGATGGTGGAAACCAGTGGGCCCAGTTGCTCCAGCCGCTCGATATTCTTCGCGTACATCAGCACCGCGTTGGCCAGCGCGCGCTGTTGATTGCCGTCCGCCTGGTTGGCCTGGTTGAAGATGGGCTTCACTTGCGGGAAGTCGCGGAACAGCGTCAGGTAGAAGTGGCGCGTCAGCGCCTCGCCGCCTTGTTCGAGAATCGGGACGGTGGCGCTGATGATGGCTTTTTGTTCGGTGCTGAGCATTTTACGGTCCATGTGTGGTTTCGACGTAAAGAAGTATATCACATGAATGTTTAAATGTTAGAGCAGGCGCAATCGAAAAAATCCGATTGCGCCTGCGGGTTTGCTGCTTACAGGTCGAACTTCAGTTCCGCCACGTAGGTCCGTTGCGGATATGGATGGAAGTTCCAGTACTTGTAGTTGTTCAGGTTATCGATGCCGACTGCTGCGCTCCACTGGCGGTTGATGCGGTAGCGCGCGCGCACATCGGTGGTGAAGTACTTGCTGGCGCCCATGTAGGCGAAGCCATTGACGTCGGTGTTGTCCAACGTCGAGTACTGACGGCCGCTGTAGCGCGCCGCCAGCGTCAGCGATAGCTGATCGTTCACGTCGTAGTTGGCGACGCCGGTGGCGCGCCATTCGGGTATGCGCGGCTGCCACATGCCCACGCTGGCGGCGAACTTGTCGTTGCGGGCGATCTTGGAATCGGTCCAGGTCAGGCTGGAGCTCAGGCCCAGGCCGCGCACCCACACATCGTCCGCCGTGTAGGAGGCTTCCAGTCCTTTGGTGTTGATGCGGTCGACGTTCTGCACGGTGCTGACCGAGGCGCCGGCCAGCACATTCACTTGCGAGTACAGCGCGTCCTTGGTGCGCTCGCCGAATGCGGTCAGGCGCAGCTGGCCGTTGGCGAAGCGGCGTTCCGCCGTCAGCTCGGTGGTCCAGGACTTTTCCGGTTTCAGATTCGGATCGTTGTTGATAAGCTGACCGCTCGCGTTGATACCGCCCTGGTACAACTCGGACACTGTCGGCATGCGAACGGCGCGGCCCAGCGAGGCTTTCAGCACCCACGCATCGCTGGCCTGATACGCCAGCGCGGCTTTCGGCGACAGGTAGTTTTCGCTGCGCTCCGGATGCGGCTTGGTCGTCGTGCGGTTGGAGGTGGCGCCGTCATGCGCGGTCCAGCGCTCGTAGCGCATGCCCAGAACCGTCTTCCACGCGGGCGCGAACTTCCAGCTGTCCTGCGCATACAGGCTGTTGGTTTCGGTCTTGCCGGCGAAGGCGGAGTTGCGGTCGCCCGGAGCGCCGTCGATCCAGTTGCTGGTGGCGTTCTCGATGCTGGCCAGTTTGTAGGCCTCTCGTTGATAGCCGAATTCCGCCACGTGTGCTGCATCCGGGCGCCATACGCCCTTGCCGGATAAGGTGTTCCAGCCGGTGCCGCCCTGGTTGACGATGCGGCCCGCGCCTCCGGTCAATGCGCCGGGTAGTTCGACGGTGGCGGCGCGCAGGCGGTCCTTGTCGTAGTCGTACAGGCTGGCGGCCAGCTCCCAGTCGAACACTCCCTTGGTGTTGGACTTGACGGTCAGGCCGTGCATCAAGTGCTGCAGCTTTTCATTCGACACGTTGAAGTCCGTCGCGCCCAGCGTGTAGCTGCTGCCGGCGATGTTGACGGTGCCGAAGTAGACCGGGCGTCCCGCCGCATCGCGCAGATACGTTTCGGGACGGCCTTCGGAATCGTTGCGCCACAGGCCGAAGGTGTAGGTGGCGCGCACCGTCGGCGAGAAGTCGTAGGCCAGCTTGGCCTTGAACTGGTCCTGCACCGTGTGGTACTGGGTGCCGGCGCCGAGCAGCAGCCAGTTGCTGTTGGTGCGGTCCAGGCCTGCAACGGCGCCGGTGACGGGGATGCCCGCGCTGCTTGGTTTGCCGACGTTCTTGGCGGGGAAGGTCAGCGGCTGGCCTTCGCTGTCGGTGCGGCTCAGGTCCACGTACCACGACCAGGCGCCCTGGCGGTCGCCCAGCGCGATGCTGGCGCGCTTGCCGTCGTAGCTGTCGCTGGTGCCATACAGCTCGAAGGGCTGGTGCGTCAGTGTCAACTTGGCGTGGGCTTCGAATTTGGCCGGCATGCGGGTGACGTAATCGACCACGGCGCCGACCGAGTTGCCGCCGTAGGCAGCTGAGAAGGGACCGTACAGCACATCGACGCGGTCGATCTGCTCCGGGCTGACCATGCCCCAGCGCGGCGCGAAGCTGGCGCCGTTGCCCAGGTAGTTGGACAGCAGGATGCCGTCGGCGTACACCATCGAGCGCGCGCTGTTGCCGGTGCCGGAAGCGCGGGTGGACAGCACGGCGTGGTTGTAGTCGCCGATGTAGCGCTTGCGCACCAGCAGGCTGGGGAGGTATTTCAACGCGTCTTCCGAGTCGGTGGCGTTGATGGTCTTTTCGATTTCGGCCTGGGTGATGCCTTCAATCGTGGTCGGGATTTGCGTCGGCAGCGAGGTCGGACGGTTGCCGGTGATGGTGACGGTGCCCAGTTGATGGATGGGCGCGTCCTCCGCGCAGGCGAAGGTGGAGAAGGCGGCAAGCAGCGCCAGCGCCAGTGGAGACATGGTCGTTTTCATGGTGTTCCTGATGTTGGGATGATGACCGCTACCCGCGCACGATGGCGGCGGGCGGCAGCGGATACGGCAGACGATCAGGAACGGGCGGGTGGTCCGCGCGGTTTGGCGGCGCTCCAGCTGTGCAGCGGGCGCGGCGCGCTGTAGAACAGCGGTGGGTAGTAGTCGTGGCCGCCGATGACGGCGAAGCTGGCCATGGCTGGCGGCAGCAGCGCGTGCGTGCCGCCGTGGGTGGCGCTGTACGGGCAATGCTCTGCGGTGTGATCGTACGGGGCGGGGGACTTCTTGTCCTGGCCGACCGAGCAGATCTCGGCGTAGCCGTAGGGCGAAGACGGCGTCATGGCGCGTGAAACCGCAGGCGCGAGTGCACTGAACAGGACGGCCATGATGGCGATCCAGAGATACAGTGTTCGGCGTTTCACGAATTTGAGCA
Source organism: Rugamonas aquatica (assembly GCF_009380215.1). Classification (GTDB taxonomy): domain Bacteria; phylum Pseudomonadota; class Gammaproteobacteria; order Burkholderiales; family Burkholderiaceae_D; genus Rugamonas; species Rugamonas aquatica_B. The sequence continues at coordinate 850,653 of NZ_WHUG01000001.1, read as the reverse complement.
TGGCCGCAATTATAACAAATTCCCACGTATTTACATTTGAGAATGAGAAGTGTTATCATTTACGTCGTTGAAACATAACTACACTTATCCATGTCGCTGACCACCCTCCCATTCAAACGTTCGCTGATCGCCGCCGCCGTGTCCTTGCTGGCCTTGTCCTCCCATGCGCAGGAAGCCGCCGCGCCCATCGAATCGATCCAGGTGTCGGGCAGCTGGCTGGGGTCGGGTTTGCAGAACAGTGTGAAGAATTTCGCCGGCGCCCGCACCGTGATGAAGAAGGAAGACATCGACAACACCGGCGCCGCCGACATCGGCGACGTGATGCGCCGCATCCCGGGTGTGCAGGCCACCGACAATTCCGGCACCGCCGGCAGCGCGGTCTCGCTCAACATCGGCGTGCGCGGCTTGACGGGGCGCTACTCGCCGCGCTCGACCGTGCTGCTCGACGGCATTCCGCTGGCGGTCGCGCCTTACGGTCAGCCGCAACTGTCGTTCGCGCCGGTCAGCCTGAACAACATCGAATCGATCGACGTCGTGCGTGGCGGCGGCGCGGTGCGCTACGGCCCGCAGAACGTCGGCGGCGTCATCAACTTCCGCAGCCGTTCGATTCCGGAAACGGCGGGCGTGAGCGGCGACGCCAGCTTCCGCTACAACGACTTCGGCCAGGGCGGCCAGAACCGTCAATACAGCGCCTTCGTCGGCACGCAGCAGGAGAGCGGGCTGGGCGTGGCGGTGCTGTACTCGGGCATGGCCGGCAGCGAATGGCGCGCGGGCAGCGACGAGAAGGTCAACGACCTGGCGCTGAAGTTCCGCTATCAGCTGACGCCGCACAGCGAGGTGAACGCCAAGCTGTCCTACTACGAAGTCAACTCGCGCACGCCGGGCGGCCTGACGGTGGCGCAGTACAACGCCGATCCGTTCCAGAACACGCGGCCTACCGACTTCTGGAGCGGCGACCGCCGCAGCGCCGATGTCGGCTACCTGAACACCTTGTCGGCCACGCAGGAGCTGGAGGTCAAGGCTTACTACAGCGACAGCTTCCGTCAGAGCTCGCTGATCAACGCGGCCAAGACCCAGCTGACCTGGCAGCCTCGCAACTACGAAGTGCTGGGCGTTGAGCCGCGTTACACGCAGCGCTTCGCCGGAGGCGGCCTGACGCATGACGTCACGGTCGGCTATCGCTATCTGCGCGAGCGCGGCGACGACAACAACTACATCCAGACGGTGTCGACCGGCGCCAAGGGTGCGATCTCGACCTTCGTCAACAGCACCGATGCGCATGCCGTGTACATCGATGACCGCATCGCCGTGGGCGCATGGCGCATCACGCCGGGCGTGCGATACGAGCACATCAAGTCCGAGCGCAACGACCTGAGCGCCAAGTCGACCTTCGAGACCGAGAACAGCAAGGCGCTGCCTTCGCTGAACGTGGCCTATCTGGTGAACCGCGCGCTGACCGTGTTCGCCAACTACACCACGTCCTTCGGGCCGGTGCAAAACACGCAGCTGAACTCGCAGACGCCGACCAATCCGCTGGTGCCTGAGCTGGCCAAGACGGCCGAGCTGGGCGCACGCTGGAAGAGCGGGGCGGTCAATGCCGAAGTGACGGCCTTCAAGCTGAAGTTCGACAACCAGATCCTGCAGGTGCCTGGCACCACGCCGGCCGTGTTCCGCAACCTGGGCGCCACCAACCACGACGGCATCGAAACGGCGGCCGACTACAGCTTCGACGACGCCGGCGCGCTGGCCGGGTTGAACGTGTACGCCAACTACACCTACACCCGGGCGATCCAGGATTCAGGCTCGACCGCGGGCATGGACGTGCCGTTCTACTCGCGCAATACCGATACGCTGGGCGCGCGCTATCACGTGGGTGCATGGACGGCCAACCTGTCGACCACGCATCAAAGCAAGCAGTACTCGGACGCCGCGAACACCGTGGCCGAAGCGGCCAACGGCAGCAATGGCGCGGTACCGGGCTTCCGCCTGTGGAATGCACAGCTGAGCTGGAAGCTGCCGGGCAAGCCAGGCTACGAAGTCATGGCAGGCGTCAACAACATCGCAGACAAGCGCTACTACACCCGCAACGTCGACGGCAACGCCGGCCGCATGGTGGGCGCCCCGCGCATGGCCTACGTCCAGCTGCGCGCCACCTTTTAAATAGGCTGGCTCGGGGCGTAGGACAAAGATGACATTTTGCAATGTTCATAGCCTACATAGGACTACAGGGTGCTCCTATACCCGCTGATTGGTTGCGCGGATACAGTGTCTACATCGGCAAGGCGAATTCGCCGCTGTGATCCACACGACATGATTCGAAGGATCAATCAGACACTAGAGGCGCATCATGAACAGCACCCAAATCAAGGCAGCTCCAGCCCAAACCATCAGCCTGATCGGCGCGCAACAGAACGATTTGCTGCGCGCCCTGTCACGCGAAGATCTGATAGCACTGTTTGCCGACCTCGAACTGGTCACACTGCCCGCAGGTAAACATCTGTTCGACTTCGGCGATCAGGTCGACTACTCCTACTTCCCGACCAACGCCATCGTCTCCCTGCAATATGTGATGGAAGACGGCGCCAGCACCGAGATCGCCGTCGTCGGTAGCGAGGGCGTGGTGGGCGTGGCGCTGTATCCGGCCGAACGCGCCAGCTACTCGGCTGTGGTGCAATGCGCCGGTTACGGCTACCGCCTGCGCACCGACGTGCTGCGCGAAGCTTTCTACAGCGGCGGTCCTCTGGCCCAGCTGTTGATGCGCTACACCAGCGCGATGTTTGCCCAGTTGGCGCAGAGCGTCGCCGGCAGCCGCCACACCAGCATCGAACAAAAACTGTGCCGCTGGCTGCTGGAACGTCTGGACCGCTCGACGACTAACGAGTTGAAGGTAACGCAGGAAATGATCGCCAATATGCTGGGCGTGCGCCGCGAAAGCATCACCGGTGCGGCGGGTAAATTGTCGGAGGAAGGTTTGATCGCATATCGCCGCGGCTGCGTCACGGTGCTGGACCGTGAACTGATGGAGCGCCGCGCCGGCAGCTGCTATCAGGCAGCGCGCACCGGTGCGGCGATGGTTATGCAATACGCAGCGTAAGGATTAGTGCAGCACCCGGGAACGGGGCTGCATGCTGAAGCCGGCATAGTCCATGCGCGGTTCAAGATGGATGGCCTGGGCCTGGTCGAGCTTGCGCTGCACCAGTTTATGCCAGGCGCTGGCCCAGCGGGCCGCCAGTTGCGATTCCTCCGCAGAACGCGCATACAGCGTCCTCTCCACGGCGATTTTCTGTCTTTGCAGGGCGTAGGTGGCAGATATCAGAGTAGTCATGGCGGTGGCGTAGCTGGCTAGGGTTAAGTAGTATGCGATGCCATTGTGCCCGGCTCGCCCCCATTCTGAATGTGCGCCAGTTCACCCATGGCGATGAGAAAGCGAATATAGGCGTGTAAAATGCTGCCTCTGTTGTGTTTTCACATCACCTTCCGCTCCAAATATTTCCATGCCGTCAACTAATTTTTCCAGGAACGCTTTGGCGGGCTTGACCACGTCCTTCGCTCTGGTTCCCGAATGCATAGCTTTTGCGCTGGTCGCGCAGCTTAATCCGCTGGCCGGGCTGTATGGTGCGTTCTTCATTTGTACGATGACTGCGCTGTTCGGTGGCCGTCCGGGCATGATTTCCGGCGCCGCCGGGTCGATGGCGGTGGTGATCGTGGCGCTGGTCGCGCAGCATGGCCTGCAGTACTTTCTTGCGACGGTCGTGTTGAGCGGACTCATCATGCTGATGTTCGGCTTGCTGCGGCTGGGTAAGCTCATCAGCATGGTGCCGCATCCGGTGATGCTGGGTTTCGTCAACGGTCTTGCAATTGTCATTGCGTGGTCGCAGTTGCAGCACTTTAAAGTCGGCGGCGCGTGGATGCAGGGCGATGCGTTGATGTGGATGTGCGGCCTGGTCGCGCTGACCATGGCGGTCGTCTATCTGCTGCCGCGTTTGACCAAGGCGGTGCCGCCAGCCCTTGTGGCGATCGTCGGCGTGGGCTTGTTGTCGCAGCTGCTGCACCTGCCGGCGCGCACGCTGGGCGACATGGCGCATATCGCCGGTGGCCTGCCGGTCTGGCAGATCCCCATGGTGCCGATGACGGTCGAGACGCTGCATATTGTGCTGCCGTATGCGCTGCTGATGGCGGTGGTCGGCCTGCTGGAGACGCTGCTGACCTTCAATCTCACCGATGAAATCACGGAAACGCGCGGCTTGCCGGACCGCGAATGCGTGGCGCTGGGCGCGGCGAATATGGTGTCCGGCCTGTTCGGCGGCATGGGCGGTTGCGCGATGATCGGCCAGACCATGATTAACCTGGGCTCGGGCGGTCGTACGCGCGTGTCCGGCGCTGTGGCCGGGATAATGATTTTACTGTTTATACTGTTTCTGTCGCCGTTGATCGAACGCATACCGCTGGCGGCGCTGGTGGGCGTGATGTTCGTGGTGGCGCAGCAGACCTTTGCTTGGGGTTCGCTGGGGGTGCTGGGCAAGGTGCCGCGTCATGACGCCTTGCTGATCGTGGTGGTTACGGCCATCACCGTGGCGACTGATCTGGCGGTGGCGGTGCTGTGCGGGATCGTGATCGCGGCGCTCAGTTTCGCCTGGCGCCATGCGCGCGAGATTCGCGCCGATGTGGCGCAAGGCGCCGACGGCGTCAAGCACTACACGCCGCATGGCACCTTGTTCTTCGCCTCGGTCGCGCACTTTAACGACTTGTTCGACGTGCAGGGCGATCCGTCTGCGGTGACGCTGGATTGCCGCCATCTGCGGCTGGCCGATCATTCCGCGGTGGTGGCGGTATCGGCCCTGCATGAGCGCTACGCCAAGGCTGGCAAGGCTTTGCAGGTCCGGAATTTGTCGAAGCGCTGCGAACTGCTGCTGGAACGCGCCGGTGCCGCCGTTACGGCATGAAGTCCTGATCCATCAGCTGCGCCACGGAATAGGGTAGGCGCAGGGGGAAGGTTTCTTCGTCTAGCCCCGTCTCTTTTGCTGCTCGGCGGCGGGCGATGGGGTAGCACTCCACAGCAAACTGCGGCACTTTTGCGCGTGTGCTCGGGCTATCTTTCAGCAGCCGCGCGATGCGGTAGCGTTGCTCTATCAACGTTGATTGCCATTTATTCTGCGGATAGTCTTTTTGAAACTGGCATTTGAGCAGGTGCATAATCAGCACCGTCAGGCGGCTATCGAGTTCGTGCTCATATTGTTTTTTCATGCCGTCGAGCTCCGCTACCAGGTTCTCTGTATCCAGTTCGGAGAACCTCCGATGCAGCAGCAGTTGGATTTGCGCATCTATCCACAGCGCCAGATCGTCGTCGTAGCTCGGGTATTTACGGGATTGGACCAGGGTTTGCATGGCGCACCTCCAGAGGCGCCATGCTAATCCTTCATCTTTGCGCGCGTTTGATTCCGCTCAATAGAAAAAGGGTGTCTTACGCGCCCACTCGTTGTTCTTGTAACGCTTGTGCAATAGCGTGAAAGCGTTCTTCGACAAGGTCTTGGAATCGGCATCCAGACAGCCGCCGCGCGTCGATTGCACGGTGACGAACAACAACCACGGCAACTCCGGATCGTTCGGCACGGCGCTGGCGCGCTGCAGGATCTGGTCGCCGATGTAGCCGGTCGCCGTCTTCAACGTGGACAGTTGCGCCAGCTCCTTGTCGCGGGCCGCGCCGTTGCCCAGGTCCGGCATCGGCAGCGTATGTTCGGCGTCGGTATTCTCGCCGTAGCTGTCGCCTGCCTTGGCCGGTACCTTGCACCACATGTCGGCCAGCGTATCGTCCGGCGCGCGCACGGCCAGCTCGCCGGCGTAGCCGTTATACATCGGCGACAGGCCGTACTTCAGCGCATTCACCAGCATCCAGTAGCGATGCTCCGGCGTACCCGCCAGCTTGCGGTACTTCTGCATCACAGGCGTCAGCAGCGGCGCGTTCTGTTCGATCTGCTGGGTTGCGCCCAGCGCCGCCTCGTCCAGACCCAGCAGGTCGGCACGCATCCACGCGGCGACGGCGATGCGCGCGCGCAGGGCTTTTGGCAGCTTCGGGTTCGCGGCCAGCGCCGACAGGTCGGCCGTGGACAGGCCGCTGTTCAGCCAGCGGATGCCGTCGGCGGCGACGTCCACCCGCGCTGCGGCCGGCGTGGCGCCAGGTTCCTCGCTGGCCTTGGCCAACTCGCCGGTGTCGGGATCGAGATCGTGGCTCTCCGTGCGCAGCAGATAGTTGGCGGCGTCCGCCGGCGACGACGCCACCGCGAAGCGCTCCTGCAGGAACTGGTTGCGCGCGCTGATCGAACGATTGGCCGCCAGTGTTGGGCCGCTCAGAATCGCGTCGCCCAGCGTGCGCGCCTTGTCGGCCTGTTTGCTCAGACGGTAGTGGCGCACCAGCGCATAACGCAGCGTCAGATACTCAGGCGCGGACACCGGCGCCTGCTGCGCTGCCTTTTCCAACTCCGGCGTCAGCGTATCGGACAGCAAGAGCGCAGCCAGCATCCACACGCGCGCCTGCGCCTTGTTGCCTTGCTTGGCGTAGCGGTTCCACTGGTCGATCGCGTGCGTACGCTCGACCGCGCAACTGCGCTTGGCCTGATACTCCTGGCAGGCCTGGATGGTCTGCATCCAGTCGATAAAGCCTGCCGCGCCGCGCAGGGCGGGGCGTGTGTCGGCCTGTTCGGCGACGGGTGGTTGCAGCAGGTCGTTAGCCAGCACGCGCCAGTCGCCAAGGTGATCGTCCAGGTAAGGATTGGCGCGTGGATCGTCCAGCTGCTTGCTCAGTTCCGCAAAGCGCAGCGTCGGCGTCAACCGCACCTGCATGCTGCGCACGATGGCGCGGCTGGCTTCATGCAGTGACGACAGCTCCGGATTGGCGAGGATATGATCGGCGCTGGCCTGGATCACGGCCAGCTTCTTCTGCGCCGCCGCCAGCCGCACCGCTGCGGCGGCCGGGCCTTCGCGGCGGGCATCGAGCCGCTCCTGCCACATCGTCTGGTCGGCGTTCGGCCCCGGCACGAACACGGCGGCGCGCGCCTGCGAGCGCAGGTTCAGATACTCGCCCCACTGGCGCAGCGGATGCTTGTCGGTGGCGCCGATCTTGGCGAACAGGCTTCCGCTCAGCGCATAGTTCTCGCCGTAGAAGGCGGCCGACGCCAGCTGGTACTGCTGCATCTGGCGCCAGTACAGCGCCTCCGTAGCCGGCAGCTCGACCGGCGCCGGTATCACGCGCTTCACGCCATCGTAGCGGTTGCGTTGCGCTTCCGCGTCGTCGCCGCAGAACTTGAAGACCTGGCGCTGCGTCGTGATCCACGCGTTCAGGCGGGCCGGCGTCGCATCGCTGCGGCGTGCCAGGTCGTTCAGCGTGGCGGTGGCGAAGGTGTAGCTGCCCAGCGGACAAGTGAGGTAGCCGTTGGCCATGCTGTCGTCGTCCTTGGGCGCGACCGGCGCCTGCTTCAGCGCCGTGCTGATGGCGGCCTGCCAGGCAGCATAGACTTTCTTGCCGTCGCCAGCATCGACCCAGCCGCCGTTGCGGCTGCCGATAGCGCGCAGCAGGCCTCCCTGCGGATTCGGTGCGGCTTTCATCTCGTCCGCGCCGAGCAGCACGCTGCGCCAGGCGGTGTACAGGTACATCCGCTCATAGGTCGGCATCAGCACACCCAGCTCGCCGCTTTGATAGCGGCCCAGCGCGATATCCGGCCCGCTGCGGGTGACGTAGGAATCCCACGAGCCGCCGCCGCTGGCGCCGGCGTTGGCGCAGGCCAGCAGCGCCGCAGCGATGATGAGTGGACGAAGACGATGTGTCATGGAGTGCTCCTTGAAAGCGGCGACAGGTCCGCGCCGGCACGCTTCCATGCGTAGCGGTCGAACCAGTAGGTTTTATGATATCGCGCCGCGACTTGCGGTGCGAACGGTTCCTGAGGCGAGAATCCTGCGCTGCCGGCGCGGCAGCTGGCGTGCAGCGTCGCGGGCGATTGTTCGACAATGGCGCGCATGTCGGCGCTGTCGCGGCCCATGCGGAAGAACATCGGCACAACTTCGTCGGCGGCCAGTCCATCCAGCCAGGCCGGCGAGCGGCACCACCAGGCCAGCGCGGTCACGCTCAACTTGATGTGCGGCGGCAGCGCGGCGCGTAGTTGCTTGACCAGCGAGCGATAGAACTCGCGCTGCGAAGGCTTGGCCTCCATATCCAGCTGCACCCAGCCGGACGTGCTGATCGCAGCCGCGTCGAGCAGCGCCTGCACGATCATCGCGCGGCTGGCTTCTATATTCTGGGGCGGATTGACGGTGCTCACTTCCACATGCAGCACCGGCGTCACCCGCGTGGCGGCGGGCACCGCGGGCTGGCGCATGCGCGGACGGGTGCGCGCGGTGTCGCCGGTCAGCAGGATGTGGCGATGCAGGATGGCCGCTTCAGGCGCCGACCATGCGGGCAGCAGCGCCTCGTCCCACAGCCAAGCGACGGCCTGCGCGCGGGCGGCGCAAGGACATAGCAGCAGGGCGCAGAGGGCCAGGCGAATGAGTAGGGAGGGCATCGGTAAAACGGAGCGGCAAGGTGCTCCATTTTACCGGCATTTACTATTTGTACAAGGTTGATTTATTTGCCTTCAAGTGCGGCGATCGCCGCCGCCACGCCCGCACCGTAGGCCGGATCTGCCTGCGTACAGTTATGGATATGGCGTTCCTGCACCGGCTTCGATACACCATGGATGGCGCGCGCCGTGTTCTCGAACAGCAGCTGCTTCTTCTCGGCGGTCAGGAGGCGGAACAGATTGCCCGGCTGCGAGTAGTAGTCGGTGTCGACGCGGTGATCCCAGTGGCCGGCCGCTCCTTCCAGCGACAGCGGCGGTTCGGCGAACTGCGGCTGCTGCAGCCACTCTCCACGGCTGTTCGGCTCATACGACGTGCCGGCGCCGTGATTGCCGTCGGTGCGCATGGCGCCGTCGCGATGGTAGCTGTGGAACGGGCACTTGGGCGCATTGACCGGAATCGCATGGTGATTCACGCCCAGGCGGTAGCGCGCTGCGTCGCCGTACGAGAACAGGCGCGATTGCAGCATCTTGTCCGGCGAGAAGCTCACGCCCGGCACCACGTTGGCCGGCGAGAAGGCCGACTGCTCGACTTCCGCGAAGTAGTTCTCCGGATTGCGGTTCAGTTCCAGCAGGCCGACGTCGATCAGCGGATAGTCCTTGTGCGGCCAGATCTTGGTCAGGTCGAACGGGTTGTACGGCACCTTGGATGCTTCGTTCTCCGGCATGATCTGCACCGCCAGCTTCCAGCGCGGGAAGTCCTTGCTCTCGATGGCGTCGAACAGATCGCGCTGCGAGCTTTCGCGGTCGCGGCCCACCACCTCGGTGGCTTCGGCGTCGCTGAAGTTCTGGATGCCCTGCTGGCAGACGAAGTGGAACTTCACCCAGAAGCGCTCGTTCTGCGGGCTGATGAAGCTGAAGGTATGGCTGCCGAAACCGTGCATGTGGCGGTAGCCTTTCGGGATGCCGCGATCGCTCATGACGATGGTGATCTGGTGCAGCGCTTCCGGCAGCAGGGTCCAGAAGTCCCAGTTGTTTTCAGGGCTGCGCAGATTGGTCTTCGGGTCGCGCTTGACGACGTGGTTCAGGTCCGGGAACTTGAGCGGATCGCGGAAGAAGAACACCGGCGTGTTGTTGCCGACCACGTCCCAGTTGCCTTGCTCGGTGTAGAACTTGACGGCGAAGCCGCGGATATCGCGCTCGGCATCGGCGGCGCCGCGTTCACCGGCCACGGTGGAGAAGCGCATGAAGATGTCGGTCTTCTTGCCGATCTCGGAGAACAGTGCGGCGCGCGTGTACTTGCTGATGTCGTGGGTGACGGTGAAGGTGCCGAAGGCGCCGGAGCCCTTGGCGTGCATACGGCGTTCCGGGATCACCTCGCGCGCGAAGTGGGCCAGCTTTTCCAGGTGCCACACATCTTGCAGCAGGACCGGGCCGTGCGGGCCGGCGGTCTGGGTGTTTTGGTTATCGACGACCGGCGCGCCGGCTGCGGTAGTGAGGTTCTTCATGAAACTTCCTTCAACAGTTTTGAGGGTGAATGGAAACTTCCAGCATAACGAACACATTGCTCTTGCACAGCTCCCTTAGGAGAGAGCCCCAAAACAAAAACGCCCGACTGTTGAGCCGGGCGTTCGATACTACCTGATGTCGCGGAAAACTGCCGCGTATTACAGCGTATTACTTGGTAGGGTAGACGATGTCTGCACGACGGTTTTGTGCGCGGGCTGCGTCGTCGCTGCCGGTGGCTTTTTCTTTACCGTAGCTGATGGCTTCCATCTGGGTGTCTTTCACGCCTTGTACTTTCAGGGCGGTGATGACGGCTTGTGCGCGCTTCTGGCCCAGGGCCAGGTTGTATTCTGCGCCGCCGCGTTCGTCGGTGTTGCCTTCGACTTTGATCGACACGTTAGGGTTAGCCGACAGGAATTTGCCGTGGTCTGCTACCAGAGCGGTGAACTCAGGCTTGACGGTGTACTTGTCGAAGTCGAAGAAAACGCTGCGGTTTTTGTAGATCGAGCTGTTTGGGTCCAGGTAGGCTGGCAGGGACACGGCGACTGGCGCGGCCACTGGTGCCGGTGCCGGTGCGGCCGGTGCGGCTTTGACTGGCTCTGGAGCCGGTGCTGGGGCGACGACTGGGGCTGGGGTGCTGCAAGCGCTCAGAACAGCCAGCGCGCAGGCTGCCAGCAGAATTTTTTGTTGTGCTTTCATTGTAATGCTCCCGAATTGGTTTTTGGACATGCATTGGGTGTGAGGCTAGCTATTCCAGCCGCGAGCGACATTATATAAGGGTTTCCCTCAGAAAAATTGACTTACTGCATTATTTTTTTATCCAAGGGGCAAACGGGGCCAAATCCTTGCCCGCCTCGACGTACCAGGCGCGGCGGGCGATGTCGAACTGGGCGCCCAGCGCCTTGACCTGGTCCTTTTCCTGATAGCTGGCGACGAGGTACTGGCGCGACGGCGCGGCGGCCGGCCTGGCCTCATTGCGGACGATGGCGGCATCGGCCGCGGCGGCCGATTTGGGCAGGCGCATTTGCGCGATGAAGGCGCTGCGCAGCGAGGCGTCTGCCGGCGAGAGCAGCGTCAGGCGCGCGCGGGCGCGGGTGGCGCCGACGTAGAACAGGTTTTCTTCCTCGGCCCTGGATTGCGTCGGATGCGGGAATTCGTCGGACTGTAGGAAGGGCAGGATCACGTGGTCGAACTCCTTGCCCTTGGCGTTGGCCACGCATTCGATCAGCACCGCCTTGCGTTCACGCTTGCGGCGCACGAAGGCTTCGCGCGCGTTCATCGCGGCCCAGAATTCGGCCAGGGTTTGCCCCGAGGCGGCCGCCGCTTCCAGCAGACCTGCCACCGATTTGTTGACCACGCCCGCTTCGTACGGACGCACGAAGATGCGGCGCGCGGTCGCCACCAGCTTCACGCGTTCGCACACTTCGGTCAGCACGGCCGCCGCCGGCGTGGCCGGGTCTACGCTGGACAGCCAGCCGATGGTGTCGATGACGGCCTTCTTGGTGGCCGTGCTGGCGACATCGCGGTAGTTGAGCTCTTCGCCGTCGCGCTGCTCGTCTTCGATCAGGAACAGCTCACCCAGCAGCGCCGGATCCTTGACGATTTGCGCCTTCAGGTTGTCCAGGCGGCGCGTCGAGAAACGCATCTCGCTGAAAGCGATCATGGCGTCGACCACGGCGCCGCGCACTTGCTCCGACTTGACGGCGGCGAAGTCCTTCAGGCCAATCGCCAGCAGGCCGCGCAGGAACAGGATCTCGTCGCGCTGCAGGTAGCCGGCCATGGCGGGCGTGCGGTAGTCGATGTCGGCTTCGATCAGCGCGTTCTCGATGGCCATCGATTGATGGCGGTCGCGTATCAGGATGGCGCAGCCGTCGAGCGGATAGCCGTCGGCCTTCCACTGCTGGACTGCGGCCACGGCCTGCTGCGCGCAGGCGGCGCTGTTGTCGTAGTGGGCCTGGCGGATGTCGGTACGCAGCGGCAGGCTTGATTCCACCGCCTTCTGCTTGAACTCCGCCATCGCATAGGCCAGGTGCGGGCCGTGGCGGTAGGTGGCCGTGAGCGGGTAGCGCACCAGGTTCGGATAGTTCTGGGCGAAGCGGCGGTTCAGGTATTCGTCGCTGGCGCCGAGCTTGGCGTGGATCACCTGGTCCTTGTCGCCAGCGCCGACGAAGTAGCAATGCGGCTTGGAGACCAGCGCGTCGAGGATCTGGAAGGCCGCCTCGTTCAAGTCGTGCAGCTCGTCGCACAGCACGATCCGGTAGTCCGGGAAGTGCTCGGCCAGGCGCGCGCCCGCTTGCAGATTGCTGGCCAGGTCGTAGGTGGCGTCGAACGGGCCGCGGAACACGGCGCCCGCGCCGCCGTCCAGGCGAAGTGTTTCGTATTCGACGGTGGTGAGATAGTCGGTCAGCGGCACGCCCATCAACTCGGCGATTTCTTCAAGGCCCATGTATTCAACATCGGCCGCCAGCGCCATCGTGGCCTTCAGTTGCAGCTGCACGTCGAGGAACTGGGCCAGCGCGATGCTGTGGGTTTGCAGATCGAGGCCTTCCATGCGCCCCGCATGACGCTCGGCGGCGCGGTCGATCGCGGCCAGCGCATAGGCCTTCAACTGGCGCGCTTCGGCGCACTGGCGCAGATTGTCGCCGTCGATGCGGTCCAGCTGCTGGCCGGCGAAATCCTCGAAGGTCAGCACGGCGACGCGATGCGCTTGTGCGGCCGGCACGCCCACGTCCAGCAGGCGCTGACGCAGGACGTCACGCGCTTCCGGCGTGAAGGTCAGCGCCAGGATCTGTTCCGGCGGCAGCTTGCGCGCCAGCGCCTCGCCGATGCGGATCGCCAGCGTGGTGGTTTTGGCGGCGCCGGCGTTGGCGTCCACCAGCACGACCTTGTTCCTGGCCAGCTGGATAGCGGTCTGCTCGGGTGTCGGGATCAGGCCTTGCGGGGTGAAGCGGGGAGGGTTGGCATCGTTCATCCGTCACATTATAGCGACCGGCACGCGCGGGCCGGTGGCGGATGCTGTTTCCAGCGTGGGCGCATGCGTCAACGGGTGCAGGCGCGCGGTGGCGCCTTCGATGAACTGGGCGCTGAAGACGCGCCGTTCGACCTGGCTTTCGTGGCTGTCGATGACGGCGCACAGCAGGCTGGCGGCGGCGCACGCCATCTTCGGCATGGGCTGGCGCAGCGTGGTCAGGTTGTAGCTGAGCCAGTTGGACGGCTCGACGGCGTCGAAGCCGGCCACCGACAACTGGCCCGGCACGTCGATGCCCAGCTCATGGCGGGCGCAATCGAGGCAGCCGATGGCCATCACGTCGCTGCCGCAGATGATGGCGTCCGGGACGCCGCCCATTTGCGCGATCAGCGCTTTGAGGCCGGCGGCGCCGCTGTTGTAGTCGTACTCGCCCGGCACCACCACCGGCGGCGGCAGGCCCAGTTCGGCCAGCCGTTCGACGGCGCCGCGACGGCGCTCGTTGGCGACGGTGGAATCCTCGGTGCCGGCGATGATGCCGAAGCGCCGATGGCCGGCGGCGGCCAGGCGCGACACCAGCATGCGGCCCGCTTCCAGATGGTCGCAGGTGACGGTGTTGACCGACTGGTCGCGCAGCGTGCGGTTGAACAGCACCAGCGGCATGCGGCGGCGCTCGAATTCGGCCACGTGTTCGGCGGACAGGCGGGCGGCGGCGATCACGCCGTCGACCTGGAATTGCCAGACATCGGCCAGCACGCGGTCGACATCGGCCTCGCGCGCCAGCGGGAACAGCAGCACGCGCTTGCCCAGGCCGCTCAGTTGCTTGCTCAGTTCTGCCAGCAATTCGGGGTAGTAGAGATTGGCCAGGTTGGTGACCAGCACCGCCACCATGTTGGAGCGGCGCGTAATCAGGCTGCGGGCGGCGGCGTTGGGGATGTAGTCCAGCAGCGCGGCGGCCTTCATCACCCGCGCATGGGTGGACTTGGAGACGCTGGCGCCCGGCTTGAAGCAGCGCGACACCGCCGATTGCGACACGCCGGCCACCAGCGCCACGTCATACGAGGTGACGCGGCGGGCTTCCCGTGCAATGCTGGCTTTGTGTTCGGTGGCGCAGACTTCAATGGTCGGCTTGGATTTGGTCATCGTCTCGTGGCCTGCGTACAGCGGCTTGCATATTTGTCAGTTAATTCAGCATAATCAAAATCTTACTCAATGGCAACAATAATCGATTTTCTCTAAAGAAATATTGAGGCAGGTGTGGTTCGGCTGCAATTTTTCCATGAGGACGGGGTTTTCTGATAACATAACGCCCCTTTATTCACGTGAAGGGTCGACATGGCCATTGCTTGCGGCGTCGATTTTGGCACGTCAAATTCCACGGTGGGCTGGGTGCGTCCCGGACATCCGGTGATGTTGGGACTGGAAGAGGGCAAGACCACCTTGCCGTCGGTGGTTTTCTTCAACGCCGAGGACGAAGAAGTTACCTTCGGACGTGCAGCGCTGGCCGAATATCTGGCCGGCTACGAGGGGCGCCTGATGCGCTCCATGAAAAGTTTGCTCGGTACCAGCCTGATCGACGGCCAGACCGAGGTGGGCGGCCGCGCGCTGCCGTTCCGCGCCTTGCTGGCGCAGTTCATCGGCGAGGTCAAACGCCGCGCTGAACAATCGGCCGGGCGCCAGTTCACGTCGGCCGTGTTCGGCCGTCCCGTGCATTTCATCGATGACAGCAAGGAAAACGACCAGCTGGCCGAGGATACCCTAGCCGAGGTGGCCCGTTCCGTCGGCTTCAAGGATATCGCTTTCCAGTTTGAACCGATCGCTGCGGCGTTCGACTACGAGTCGCAAATCGACCGCGAAGAGCTGGTGCTGATCGCCGACATCGGCGGCGGTACGTCGGACTTTTCGCTGGTGCGCCTGTCGCCCGAGCGGGCGAAGAAGGCCGAGCGCCGCGACGACATCCTGGCCAACGGCGGTGTGCACATCGGCGGTACCGATTTCGATAAATACCTGAGCCTGTCTTCTGTGATGCCGCTGCTGGGCTACGGCAGCCGCCTGCGCAACAACAGCGAAGTGCCGTCCAGTTACTTCTTCAACCTGGCGACCTGGCACACCATCAACCAGGCTTACACCAAGAAGATGTGGACCCAGCTGTCCGACCTGCTGCGCGATGCGGCGGAGCAGGAAAAGCTCGGCCGTCTGCAAAAGCTGATCGACCAGCGCGCCGGCCACTGGCTGGCGATGAAGGTGGAAGAGGGCAAGATCGCTCTGTCCGATGCCGCCAAGGTGCAGCTGTCGCTGGAGCGCCTGTCGCCGGCGGTGACGCTGGAGCTGGACCGCGCGCAGTTTGATGACGCCATCGGCCACCTGGTCGGCTCGGTGGAGAACACCGTGCTGTCGCTGCTGCGCGACGCGGGTGTGTCGCCTGCCGATGTGGACACGGTGTTCTTCACCGGCGGTTCCAGCGGCGTGCGCATGCTGCGCGAACGCATCGGCGCGCTGGTGCCATCCGCGCGCAAGGTCGAAGGCGATCTGTTCGGCAGCATCGGCGCCGGGCTGGCGCTGGATGCCGTCCGCAAGTTCGGCTAAATAAAAGGGAACATCATGCTCGACCAACCTATCGTCATGCTCGACTTCGAGACCACCGGCCTGTCGCCCGACATGGGCGACCGCATCACCGAGGTGGCGGCCTTGCGCATCGTCGGCGGCAAGGTGGTCGAGCGCTATGTTTCCCTGATCAACTGCAATGTGCGGATACCGTCGTTCATCACCGGCCTGACCGGCATCACGCAGGCTATGGTGGACGGTGCGCCGCCGGTGTCGCAGGTGGTGCCGGAGCTGCTGGACTTCATCGGCGGTGACGCCTTGTCGGCCCACAACGCCAGCTTCGATGACAAATTCCTGCGCGCCGAGGCGGCGCGGCTGGGTCTTACGCCCGGCTATCAATCGCTGGTGTGTTCGCTGAAATTGTCGCGCCGCGTGTTTCCCAATTTGTCGAGCTACAAGCTGGGCAATCTGTCCGGCGAGCTGGGCATTCGCTTCAAGAGCGCGGCCCACAGGGCCGAGTCCGATGCGGAAGTGGCGGCCGAGGTGCTGATACATATCGGCAAGCACATCGGTTCGACCTATGGCATCGCCGGCGTCGATCCGTCGCTGCTGGTGGCGATCAACAAGCTGGCCGCCGCCAAGGTGCACCAGTTCCTCGAAAAACAAAAAGTACGCTAAAAATGCGCGGCTCGCATTACAATACCCGCACTGATGCATCGTTAGTTGGTATTTCGTGAACATACGCCGCAACTTCTTCCATGTACTGCTGTCGCTTCTGCTGGTGTTCTCCCAGCAGATGGGGTACGCGCACGCGCTGTCGCACACTGCGGCCGCGACCGGCATCGTGCAGGCGGCCGAGCAGGCGGATGATGAGGTTAGCACCAGCATTACCAAGCTGGGCCTGGATCACAGTTGCGCGCAATGTATGGCGTTCGCGCAGATCGCCTCGGCGGTGGACAGCCGTTTCCATTCTTTCCCGCTGGCTGCCAATACCTCGGTGGCCGTCGCCTTCACGCCGGTGCCGCTCGATTGCCAGCGCACCATTTGCGGCTTCAGGTCGCGAGCGCCGCCCGTCCTGTCTTGATTGTCTCCCGTTGATCCGTCACCGCTGCCGTTTGAGCAGGGGTGCGGTTTGTCGTAGTCATCTACAGGAATAAAAAATGTTGAAACACAGCGTAATCGCGGCCGCACTGAGCGCCGCCGTGGCAGCCCCACAAGTGTATGCCGCCGATAAAAAAGAACAGAAAGAACTGGCTGAAATCCGCGCGGAAATCCGTCAGATGAAGCAAGCGTATGAAGCCCGCCTGCAAGCCATGGAGCAGCGCTTGCAGCAGGCGCAGACGGACAGCGCAGCCGCCAAGGCGCAGTTGGCTGCGATCAACGCGGGCGCCGGCACCGGCACGCCGGCCTCGGCCGCAACGCCGGTTGTGGCGGACACCGCAGCCCCGGCCGTTGTCGCCGCAGCGCCGGCAGCAGCTGCGCCGGCCGCCGCCGGCAGCGCCAACACCGCCAGCAATCTGTTCAACCCCAACATCTCGATGATCTTGGGCGGCACGCTGCAAAATCTGAAACAGGACCCAGGCCAGTACCGCCTGCAAGGCTTCGCGCCGAGCGGCGGCGAGACCGGTCCCGGCAAGCGCGGCTTCAGCCTCGGCGAATCCGAGCTGACCATGGCCGCCAACATCGATCCGCAATTCGCCGGCCAGCTGACCTTCTCGCTGAGCGGCGAGAACGAAATCTCGGTGGAGGAAGCCTTCATCCAGACCCGCGCCATGACGAACGGACTGAACGTCAAGGCCGGCCGCTTCCTGTCATCGATCGGCTACCTGAACGGCCAGCATGCCCACACCTGGGATTTCGTCGATGCGCCGCTGGCGTATCAAGCCTTCCTCGGCGGCCAGTACAAGCCGGACGGCGTGCAGGCCAAGTGGCTGGCGCCGCTCGACCAGTTCGTCGAGATCGGCGCGGAAGCCGGCAGCGGCAGCGCCTTCCCAGGCAATGACCGCAACAAGAACGGCGCCGGCGCGGTCAGCGTCTTCGCCCACATCGGCGACGACATCGGCGCCTCGTCGAGCTACCGTGCCGGTGTGTCCTACCTGCATACCGGCGCCGACAAGCGCGCGTATGAAGACGACGGCCTGACCAACAACTTCAGCGGCAAATCCAACACCTGGATCGCCGACGCCATCTACAAATGGGCGCCGAACGGCAACCCGGTCAACACCAACTTCAAGCTGCAGGGCGAGTACTTCCGCCGCAAGGAAACCGGTACGCTGAACTACGCGATCGATACCGATGCGGCCGCCAGCGGCGATTACCGCAGCGTGCAGTCGGGCTGGTATCTGCAGGGCGTCTACCAGTTCATGCCGACGTGGCGCGCGGGCTTGCGTTACGACCGTCTGTCGTCCGGTTCGCAGCGGATCGGCCTGATCGACAACGGCACGCTGGCCTGGGCCAACCTGCCTATCCTGGAAGCCTACAATCCTTCGCGCAGCAGCTTCATGATCGATTACAGCCCGTCCGAGTTCTCGCGCCTGCGCCTGCAAGTAGCGCGCGATAAATCGCGTCCTGGCGTCACCGATAACCAGATCTTCCTTCAATACATCATGAGCCTGGGCACGCACGCGGCCCACGCTTTCTAAAGGAGCAGGCATGAAACGCACACTCAAATCCCTGTTGCTCGCAGCAACCCTTATGGCGCTTGGCTCGGCGCATGCCGCCATCAATGTGCTGGCTTGCGAGCCGGAATGGGAAGCGCTGGCCAACGAGCTCGGCGGCGACAAGGTCAAAGTCTCCAGCGCCACCAACGCGCTGCAAGACCCGCACCGCATCGAAGCGCGCCCGAGCCTGATCGCGCGCACCCGCAATGCCAACCTGCTGGTCTGCACCGGACTGGAGCTGGAGGTGGGCTGGCTGCCGGTGCTGATCCAGCAATCGGGCAACAGCAAGATCGCCGCCGGCCAGCCGGGCAACTTCGAAGCGGGCGCCTTCGTGCCGCGTCTCGACGTGCCAAGCAAGGTCGACCGCAGCGAAGGCGATGTGCATGCCGCCGGCAATCCGCACATCCAGCAGAACCCGCACAATATCGCGCTGGTCGGCGTGGCGTTGTCCAAGCGCCTGGCCGAGCTGGACCCGGCCAACGCCGCTTACTATCAGGCTCGCCAGAAAGACTTCGCGGCGCGCTGGGATGCGGCCATGCTCAAGTGGGAGAAGCAGGCGGCGCCGCTGAAAGGCGTGGCCGTGGTCGAGCACCACAAGAACATGGAGTACCTGATGGGCTGGCTGGGCTTGCGCCAGGTCGGCACACTGGAGCCCAAGCCGGGCGTGGAGCCGAGCGCTGCGCATCTGTCGGAACTGCTGTCGCAGTTGCAGCGGGCGCCGGCCAGGATGGTGATACGCGCGGCCTACCAGGACGGCCGCGCTTCGCAATGGCTGTCCGAACATGCGAAGATTCCTGCCGTCGTGCTGCCGTTCTCGGTGGGTGGCGACGACAAGAGTAAAGACCTGTTCGGCCTGTTCGACTCGACTGTACAACGCCTGGTGGATGCCAATAAATGAATGCTGAATCGCTCGATCTGATGATCATCCTGCCGGCGCTGCTGGCAGGTCTGTTGGTGCTGCTGACCCACGTGCCCCTGGGCGCGCAGGTGCTGAAACGCGGCATCGTGTTTATCGATCTGGCGATTGCACAGATTGCCGCGCTGGGCGTCATCATTGCCGGCGCGGCTGAGCTGGATCCGCAAAGCTGGGCGGTGCAAGCCGCCGCCGCGGCCGCCGCCGTGCTTGGCGCGCTGCTGCTGACGTGGACCGAGAAACGCTGGCCGGAAGTGCAGGAAGCGCAGATCGGCGTGATGTTCATCCTGGCCGCGACGGCGGGGCTGCTGCTGGTGGCCCACAATCCGCACGGCGGCGAGCATTTACAGGATTTGTTGGCCGGCCAGATTTTATGGGTGCGCTATGAACAGTTGCTGTTGCCGGCCGTCGGCACGGTGCTGATCTGCGGGCTGCTGTATTTCCTGCGCGACCGTCTGAGCCGCCTGGGGTTCTACCTGATCTTTGCGCTGGCCGTGACGGCCTCGGTGCAACTGGTCGGCGTCTACCTGGTGTTCACCAGCCTGATCGTGCCCGGCCTGGCCGTACGTCACTATGTTGGCAAGAAGCGGCTGGTGTTGGCCTATTTGATCGGTGCGGCGGGCTATGCAAGCGGGCTGGTGTTGTCCACGCTGTATGACTTGCCATCCGGCGCATTGATCGTTTGGTGCCTGACGGTATTGGCGATGGGCGTGTACGCGCTCGGCCCCAAGCCCGATCCGTCGCAGCGGGTGGCCCATCACTAAACGATAACATTTCATCATGACTCGTTTGAGCGCGCTCAAACTCAAGCCGGGACTGCGTTTTACACTTTAACCAACATTGCGACGGTGTTGGTCAGAGGTGTACCATGAAAAATCATAGCTCGGCGAGGGCAGGATACGACACCTTTTTATGGTACCGGGAGGCGGCCGAACGCGGCGATCCTTATGCCCAGTTCAATCTGGGCCTGGTCTATAAAAAAGGGCAGGATGTGGCGCGCGACGATGCGCGCGCGTTCTACTGGATGCTCAAGGCGGCCCAGCAGGGGCTGGCCTTTGCCCAGAATCACCTGGGCGTGATGTACTACAACGGCCGCGGCGTCGCCAACAACGACAAGGAAGCCGTGCGCTGGTTCCGCGCCGCAGCCCTGCAGGGCGAAGTATCGGCACAGCAAAATCTCGGACAGATGTATAAAAAAGGGCGCGGCGTGGCGCGCAACGACGAGACCGCCTTGTCGTGGTTTTATCGCGCCTCCGAGCAAGGCGTCGCCAGCGCGCAGACCTTGCTGGGCGAGGCTTATGTGCATGGCCGGGGCGTGCGCCGCAACTATCCACTGGCGCTGGCCTGGTTTCGCAAGGCCGCACTGCAAAACGACGCCAGCGCCCAGCTCAATCTAGGTTTGATGTACCGGAACGGCCACGGCGTGGCGCGCAACGATGCGCAGGCGCTGGCCTGGTACCGGCAAGCCGCCGCCCAGGGCTGCGCTGTGGCCCAGCGCATGGTGGGCGTGGCCTACGCCGAAGGGCTGGGCGTGGCGCCCGACTTGCTGCGCGCTTACGCCTGGCTGCTGCGGGCGGCCGAGCAGGAAGACGCGGATGCACAATTCAATCTCGGCATCATGCTGGCCAACGGCAAGGGCGTGGACCGCGACGACGAACTGGCGTTCACCTGGTATCGCCGTGCGGCCGAGTCCGGCCATGCGCTGGCGCAGTACAACCTTGGCGGCATGTACGCGCGCGGGCGCGGCGTGCCGCGCGACGACCAGCGCGCGCTGGAATGGTACCGGATGGCGGCGGAGCAGGGCGCGCCCAACGCCCAGTTCAATGTCGGCGTGATGTACGCCAACGGTCAGGGCGTCGCCAAGGACGAGGCGCGGGCGGTGGCGTGGTACCGCTGCGCGGCGGAGCAGGGCGACGCCAGCGCGCAAAACAATCTGGGCGTGATGTATGCCCACGGCCTGGGCGTGGCCTGCGACGAGGAAGTGGCCGTGAGCTGGTATCGCCGGGCGGCCGAGCAAGGCCATGCGCTGGCGCAGTTCAACCTGGCCGGCATGTACGGCAGCGGCCGTGGCGTGGCGCGCGACGATCAGGCGTCGTGCATGTGGCTGACGCTGGCGGCGGAAGCCAGCGAACTGACGGTGGCCAGCCAGCGCAAGAAAACCGAACTGGGCTTGACGCCGATGGCGATGGCCGCCGCCGGCGAAGCGGCCCGCCGCTGGCGCGTGGCGCATGCCACGCAGGCGCGGCCTGCATGAGCCTGGGCGGTGCCGTTCGCTGCGCCGCTCAGGCCGGCTGCTGGCGGCGATCCATGAACAGACTGTTGCCGTGGATTTTCTTGGCCTGCTTCTTAGACTCGGCCGCTGCGGTGGCGATCTGGTGATGGGTGTAGTACTGGTGCGGTTCGACGCGGATCGCGCCTATCGACAGGCTCATCAGCGAGTAAAACACTTTCTTTCCCTGCCGGTCTTCGCTGAGGTAGCCGCCACGGTCGCGGTCGTCGATGCTGTAGAAGTCCAGCACATGGCGGCTGAACTCGTCCAGGATGGCGCGGCAGCGCGCTTCCCAATCCTCGCTCTGGAACAGGATCATGAAATCGTCGCCGCCGATGTGGCCGATGAAGTCGCGGTCGGCATCGCTGTGCTCGCTGAGCAGCTTGCCGGTCAGCTGGATGACATCGTCGCCCCGGCGGTAGCCATACACATCGTTGAAGGGCTTGAAGTGGTCGAGGTCGACGTAGCAGACCCAGAACCGTGAGCCGCTTTCCAGCAGCCGGTCGATATGCTCGTTGATCGGCACGTTGCCCGGCAACTGCGTCAGCGGATTGGCGTAGCGCGCGGCGTTGATCTGCATCTGCGTGATCTCGCGCATCAGGTCGTGGCCGGTGCCCATGCCCAGGTAGCGGCCCTGGTCGGTGATGATGAAGCCGTTGAACAGATGGTGGGCGTCGGCCTGCACCATGCGGAAGCTCAGGTCTTGCAGGCTGGTGTCCTTGTCGGCGATCAGCGCGTTGGCGTCCATGAACTGCTTGCAGGATTTTTTGCCGTACAGCTCGCGCTGGTAGGGGCGGGCGAAGTGGTCGATCATGTCGAAGCGGCTGATCAGGCCCAGCGGCACACCATCATCCACCACCGGGATAATCAGCAGCTTGGGCTGCTTGACGAAGATTTCATACACCTCGTTGTTGTTCATGCTGGACGGCACGGCGTCGACCTGGTGCAGCAGCTTGTAGATGCTGGCGCCGTGCTTGTCGCCGGCGCGCTGCGGATACACCGCCACGCCATTGCGGGCCAGCGCCTTGACCACCTCGGCCGGCGCGGCCCGGGCCGGCTGTGCGTGCGGACGGCCCAGGTGGTAGCCCTGGCCGAAGGCGACGCCGACATCGCGCAGCACCAGCAGTTCGGCCTGGGTTTCGATGCCCTCGGCGATGACCAGCGTGTCCGACTTGTCGGCGATTTCCTGGATCGAACGCACGAACTGCAGCTTGACCGGATCGTGGTTGATGCCCTGGATGAAGTGCATATCGATCTTGACGTACTCGGGCCGCAGCTCCGACCACAGCCGCAGACTGGAGAAGCCTTCGCCCAGATCGTCGATGGCGATCTGGAAGCCCATAGTGCGGTAGTGCAGCACCGCCTCGCGCATCAGTTCGTAGTCGTAGGTCGGCTGGTTTTCGGTCAGTTCGATGATGACGCGGTCCGGGTTGATGCCGATCTGGTGGATGTATTCCAGCGTCTCGCCGTGGCGGGCATCGCGCTGCAGCAGGCATTCCGGGCTGACGTTGAGGAACAGCTTGCCCGGCAAATCCAGCTCGGCGAAACGTTCCAGCACCACGCGCCGGCACAGGTGTTCGACCTCCACCGTCAAACCGTTGGCCCGCGCCACCTTGAACAGATTCATTGGCGCATGCAGCGGGCTGTCGGACGGCCCGCGTATCAAGCCTTCGTAGGCGATGATCTCGCCGGTCTGCATGTGCACGATGGGCTGGAACAGCGCGCTGAGCTGGCGGCGGGCCAGGATGTCGTACAGGTGCGCGCGCAACACCGCCTCTTCGTCCTCGGCCGGCGGCTGCAGATAAATGATGTTGGAGTTGAGGACGGGATTCACGATGTACTTGCCAAAAGTCTGTTTAACTGTACGATCCTATAGAGATTTTGTGACCGCTTAATGACTTGTGGAAACAATTTGCGACAAACGGTAAAAAACAGCTCCGTGGATTATTGCCCAGGCGCTACAATCGCAGCTACGTCTTCAAAATCAGGCTACCCATGCATCGTCACACCTTACGCCAGACGCTTTTTCTTCCGCTATTGCTGAGCATGGCGAGCGCCGGCGCCACCGGCATCGCCGTGCAGGTGCAGGATGCCGCCGGCAAGGTACTGCCCGATACCATCATTTATGTCGAATCGGAAAGTGGTCCGGCCACCGGCCGCGCCGCGCCCACGGCGGAGATCGAACAAAAAGGCTTGAAATTCGTGCCTCTGGTCAGCGTGGTCCAGACCGGCGCCAAGGTGTTCTTCCCGAACAACGACAAAGTCCGACACCACATCTACTCATTCTCGCCCGCCCACAAGTTCGACCAGAAGTTGTATTCCGGCCAGTCGGCGGCGCCGCAGGTCTTCGATAAAGCGGGTACCGTTGTACTCGGTTGTAATATCCATGACAAAATGGTGGCGTATGTCAAAGTCGTCGATACGCCGTATTTCGCCAAGACCGATGGCGCCGGCGCCGCCCGCATCGAACTGCCGGCCGGCGGCAAGTACGTGGTCAAGGCCTGGCACTACAACACCGTCGGCGGCGCCACGCCCGAGCAGGTGTTGACCGTCAAGGCGGGCGACGCGTTGGCAACCGCCGTGTTCAAGCTGCCGATGAAACCGCCGGCGGCCGACGACGCGGCGTCGTCCACTCTTTAAGGGATAGTCCGAGCATGCGTATGCGCTTCCGTAGCCTGGAAAGCCGGATCGTCACACTGTTCCTGGTGTTGGTCGTGGCTGTGCAGTTGATCGGCCTGCTGGTGATCCAGCGCGGCATCGACAACAATGCGCGGCTCGCCATCAGCAGCGAGCTCAACAACGGCTCCAAGGTATTCCGCCGCCTGCTGGACCAGAACGCCCAAAGCCTGCGCTTCGGTGCGCGCCTGCTGGCGCGCGACACCGCCTTCGTCGCCGCCATCGGCAACAACGACGAGAGCGACCGCGCCACCATCGAATCGGCGCTGGTCAACAGCGGCCGCCGCATCAAGGCCGCGCTGACGATGCTCATCAGCTCCGAACGCAAGGTCAGCGTATCGACCAACAACAGCCAGGCTGCCGCGCTGGAAAAACAAGTCATCAGCATGCTGGATGCCGCCGAAGCGTCGGACGGCGCCAACGGCATCGCCATCGTCGATCATCGGCCTTACCAGATCGTCGTCATGCCGATCAAGGCGCCGATCACCATCGGCTGGATCGTCATGACTTTCCCGATCGACCGCCAACTGGCGACCGACATGCGCGAGATCAGCTCGCTCGACACCACGGTGCTGACCCGCGATCCGCAAGGCCAATGGCTGTCCGTCGGCTCGACCTTCGGCGGCCTGACCGCGCAATTCGTCATCAACCAGCTGCAAGCCATGCCCGCCGTGCCGGCCGGCCCGTTCGACCTGATGCTGGAATCCGGGAAGTACAGCGCGCGCCTGCTGGCCATCGGCCAGTACGGCGACCAGACCGCCAACGTGCTGCTGGCGCGCTCCATCGACGAGGCGACCGCCGAGTACAGCCGCCTGGAACGCTGGCTGATCGGCCTGACGCTGGGCGGTATCTTCCTGTCGGCGCTGGCCATCGTGTTCACGGCCAAGCGCATCGCGCAGCCGATCAGCCAACTGGCCGACACCGCCAAGCGCCTGGAGCAGGGCGACTACAAAGGCCAGATCGACACCAGCCGCGAAGACGAAATTGGCGCACTGGCGCACGCCTTCGACGCCATGCGCGAAGGGATCGCCAAACGCGAACAGGAAATCCGCCGTCTGGCGTACTGGGACACGCTGACCAATCTGCCGAACCGCGCGCAGTTCGTGCTGCTGCTGGACGACGCCCTGGCCGAAGCGGCCAAGCGCGAGGAATCCGTGTTCGTGCTGATGATGGACCTGGACCGCTTCAAGCACGTCAACGACGTCATGGGCCACAGCTTCGGCGACGCCTTGCTGCGCCAGGTGGCGGGGCGCTTGCAGCTGCTGCTGGCCAACCGCCGCCAATCGTCGGCGCAGGTGGCGCGGCTGGGCGGCGACGAATTCGCCGTGCTGCTGCCGGACTCCGACCTCGATTCCGCACAGCGCATGGCGGCCGAGATCCTGCAGGCGCTGGAGACGCCGCTGTCGCTGGAAGACCAGATGGTCGACATCGGCGCCGGCCTGGGCATCGCTGGCTATCCCGAACACGGCAACCACGGCGAGGCCTTGCTGAGCATGGCCGAGGTGGCGATGTACGCGGCCAAGCAGCGCAACGACGGCGCCGTGGTCTACGACGCGGCCATGGACAAATCCAGCGAGAAGAGCCTGTCGCTGCTGACGGAGCTGCGCAACGCCATCGAGCGCAACGAGTTCCGCCTGCACGTGCAGCCGAAGATCATGCTCGATACCGGCAAGGTGGTGGGCATGGAGTCGCTGGTGCGCTGGGTGCACCCGGAGCGGGGCAATGTGTTCCCCGACGAGTTCATACCGTTCGCCGAGCAGACCGGCTTTATCCGCGTCCTGACGCGCTGGGTGATGGAGAAGTCGGCGGAGCTGTGCCACGAACTGGCGGCCAAGGGTTATCCGTTGAAGGTGTCGGTCAACCTGTCCACGCGCGACCTGCTGGATCAGGACTTGCCGGCCAAGTTTGCCGAGACGCTGGCCCGCCACAAGCTGGCGCCAAGCTCGTTCTGCCTGGAGATCACCGAGAGCGCGATCATGGACGATCCGGTGCGCGCCCAGCACACGCTGGAGCGTCTGAGCGCGATGGGCGTCGATTTGTCGATCGACGATTTCGGCACCGGCTACTCGTCGCTGGCCTACCTGAAACGGCTGCCGGTGAATGAACTCAAGATCGACAAGTCCTTCGTGCTGAACATGGAGAACGATGTCGGCGACACCAAGATCGTCCGCTCGACGATCGACCTTGGCCACAACATGGGCCTGCGCGTGGTGGCGGAGGGCATCGAGAGCGAAGCCGTATGGCGGCTGCTGGCGGAGCTGGGCTGCGACCAGGGCCAGGGCTACTTCATGAGCCGTCCCATCCCCGGCGACCAGTTGATCGCCTGGCTGGAGAAGTGGCGGGCGCCGATCGCCGTCTCCGTGCCGGAGCGCCGCGAAATCGAAATCGACAGCTGAATCCCTGGGGCGCGGCATCGCGTCCAATCCGGGAAATCTGCATTTTGATACGCTGAATCTGCAGTACATCGCATCGCGGACCACATCGTCCGGCAGCCTGTTTATGCTCGCGTGATTCCATTTATTCCAGGAGTCTCCATGCAGCGACTGCTCGCAGCCATCACGATTACTGCCGTGGTTCACGGCCACGTTTGCGCCGCCGAGGCGCCTGGCGCGGAATTCAACCCGGGCGCCTTCAAGCTGCAGCGCGGGCCTGCGAACGAGTTGCTGGTGCTCGGCACGGCCCACCTGTCGCAACTGCCGAAGACCTTCGATCCCGCCAATCTGAGTTTGCTGATGGACCGCCTCGCGAGCTGGCAGCCCAAGGCCATCGCCATCGAAGCGCTATCCGGGCCGCAGTGCGCCTTCCTGCGCGGCTACCGCGAGCGCTACGCCGATACGGTCAAGAGCTATTGTTGGGATCCGGCGCCGGCCGCCATCGCCACCGGCCTCGATGTACCCGGCGCCACCGCGCAAGTGGATCGCCTGCTGGCCGCATGGCCGTCGGCGCCATCGGCAGGCCAGCGCCGCAAGCTGGCGTCGTTGTTCCTGGCGGCCGGCGAACCCGCGTCCGCAACGGTGCAATGGCTGCGCCTACCGGCCGACGAACGGCACGCCGGCGACGGCCTGAATGACCAACTGGTGGAGATCCTCAACGGCCTGCGGGAAAAGCGCAATGAAGATTATCTGATTGCCGCGCAACTGGCCGCCCGTTGCGGGCATGAGCGCGTGTACCCGATGGATGACCACACGTCCGACTTCGATGTCGCCGATGAAAAGGGCTATGGCGAGGCGATCATGAAAGCGTGGAATAACCCGTTTTCGGCAGCCCGCAAACGCGACGACGAGACCTTGCGCGGCGGCCTGGCGACACCGGCCGGCGTGCTGGCGATGTACCGCGCATATAACGCCGGCAGCGCCGCAGAGCGGGTCTTCCGCGCCGACTTCGGCGCGGCGCTGGAAGAGCCGTCGCCCCAGCATTTCGGCCGCAGCTACGTCGGCTACTGGGAAACGCGCAATCTGCGGATGGCGTCCAATATCCGCGAGGCGGTGTCCTTGCGGCCCGGCAGCCGCACCCTGGTCATCGTCGGCGCCTCGCACAAAGGCTATCTGGAATCCTATCTGAACCAGATGCACGACGTGCGCGTCGTCAGCACCGACACCCTGCTGCGCGCCGAATAAAACACGCCGATAACGCTTTCCTATCATTGCTTATTTGTCACAAAGCAAGCTATGATTATCAGCGGCAGCCGTTGTAGCAGCGGTAGCCGTTGAGCCTTGGCGGCGCCGCAACGCGGTTCGCCGCTTCCGAATATTCTTCGATCTTACGGACTTTCGCATGAAGCATTTGAAGCGCGCCGCCCTGGTGGCTGCCGTACTGCTGGCGCACAGCGCCTCCGCCCAAACCTGCGCCGTTGCCGGCCCTGGCGTGACCTATCCCGCCACCCGCACCGTCGACCAGACCGATGACTATCACGGCGTCAAAGTGGCGGACCCTTACCGCTGGCTGGAAGACGCCAACAGCGACGAGACCCACGCCTGGGTCGTCGAACAGAACAAGCTGACGCAGAACTACCTGTCGCAGATTCCCGGCCGCGACGCGATCAAGAGCCGCTTGACCAAGCTGTGGAACTTCGAGCGCTTCAGCGTGCCGTTCAAGGAAGGCGGCCGCTATTTCTACAGCCGTAACGACGGCCTGCAGAATCAATCGGTGCTGTACACGATGAAGACGCTGGCCGACGTGCCACGCCTGCTGCTCGACCCGAACACGCTGGCCGCCGACGGCACTGTGGCGCTGGCCGGCCTGGCGGTGAGCCCGAACGGCAAATACCTCGCCTACAGCACCGCCGCTTCCGGCTCCGACTGGAACGAGATCAAGGTGCGCGATATCGACAGCGGCAAGGACATCGAAGACCACATCAAGTGGGTGAAGTTCTCCAGCACCGCATGGCTGCACGACGGTTCCGGCTTCTTCTACAGCCGCTACGACGAACCGAAGGAAGCGACCAAGCTGGCCGACGTGAACTACTTCCAGAAGCTGTACTTCCACAAGATCGGCACGCCGCAAAGCGCGGACACGCTGGTCTACGACCGCCCGGACCACAAGGACTGGGGCTTCGGCGGCGAAGTCACCGAAGATGGCCGCTTCCTCATCATCACCGCGTCGCAAGGCACGGAGAACAAGAACCGCGTCTACTACAAAGACCTGTCGCGCAAGGACGCCAAGGTGGTGCCGTTGCTGGAGGACTTCGACGCGTCGTATAACTTCATCGGCAATGACGGCCTGGTGTTCTGGTTCCGCACCGAGCGCAATGCGCCGCGCGGCCGCATCGTCGCCATCGACACTCGCAAGCCCGGTGTGCTGAACTGGAAGCAGATCGTGCCGGAGAGCGCCAACACCATGGTGTCCGCATCCGTCGTCAACAACCAGCTGCTGGTGGACTACCTGAGCGACGCCCACAGCCTGGTCAAGGTATTCGACCTGAAAGGCAAGCCGCTGCACGATGTCGAACTGCCTGGCCTGGGTTCGGCCGGCGGCTTCGGCGGCAAGCGCACCGACAGCGAGACCTTCTACTCGTACACCAGCTTCACGACGCCAAGCACCATCTACCGCTACGACCTGAAGTCCAACAAGAGCAGCGTGTATCGCCAGCCCAAGGTGGACTTCGACCCGGCCGCGTTTGAAACCCGCCAAGAGTTCTTCACCAGCCGCGATGGCACCAAGGTACCGATGTTCATCGTGTCGAAAAAAGGCCTGAAGCTGGACGGCAGCAATCCGACTTACCTGTACGGCTACGGCGGCTTCAACGTCTCGCTGACGCCTTCGTTCTCGGTCGCCAACCTGGCGTGGCTGGAAATGGGCGGCGTCTACGTGATGGCCAACCTGCGCGGCGGCGGCGAGTACGGCGAATCGTGGCACGCGGCAGGCACCAAGCTGCAGAAGCAGAACGTGTTCGATGACTTCATCGGCGCGGCCGAATGGCTGATCGCCAACAAGGTGACGTCGCCGGCCAAGCTGTCCATCGGCGGCGGCAGCAACGGCGGCCTGCTGGTCGGCGCGACGATGACGCAACGTCCGGATCTGTTCGCGGCCGCGATTCCGCAAGTGGGCGTGCTGGATATGCTGCGCTTCCACAAGTTCACCATCGGCTGGGCGTGGACTTCGGACTACGGTTCGTCCGACAACGCCGACGAGTTCAAGGCGCTGATCAAGTACTCGCCGCTGCACAACCTGAAGAAGGGCACCTGCTACCCGGCCACCATGATTACCACGGCCGACCATGACGACCGCGTAGTGCCGGCGCACAGCTTCAAGTTCGCCGCCACCGCTCAGGCCGACCAGGGCGGCGCAGCGCCTATCCTGATCCGCATCGACAGCAAGGCCGGCCACGGCGCAGGCAAGCCGACCACCAAGCAGATCGAGGAAGTGGCTGATCGCTGGGGCTTCCTGAGCCGCGCGCTGAAGATGGATGGCGTCGCCGACGCTGTCAAAGCCGCAGGCCAGCAGTGAGGCCCGCGCCGGCCACCGGGCCGCTGCTGCTCGCCATCCTGATGCTGGGCGTGGCGCCAGCGGCGCCGGGGCTGGCAATCGCCGCCGACAGTGCGGCCGCCGTGCCGGCGTCTGCGCCGGCATCGGCGAAGAAGATCGCCGATGCCACGCGCGGCCTGCAATCGCAGCCGGGCTTCATCGACGTCTGGCGCGACACGGACAAGGGCAGGGTGCTGCTCTCCGTGTCGTCGCTGGACCAGCCCTTTCTGCTGCTAAGCTCCTTGCCCTATGCGCTGGGCTCGAACGACGTTGGTCTCGATCGCGGCCAGCCGGGCGAGATGCGCATGGTGCATTTTGAAAAACACGGCGCCCGCCTGTTCCTGGTGCAGGAGAACACCAGCTTCATCGCCGCGTCGGCGGACAAGGACGAACGCGCCGCCGTCACCGAATCGTTCGCCAGCGGCGTGCTGTGGTCTGGCGAGATCGTCGCCAGCGAGGGCGAGCGCCATCTGGTCGATTTCTCCAGCTTCCTGCTGGCCGACCGCCATGGCATCGCCGCGCGACTGGCCGCCGCCAAGCAGGGCGGATATCAGGTCGATGCGGCGCGCAGCGCCGTGCTGGCTGAACAGGCCAAGGCCTTCCCCGACAACGTTGAACTGGAAGCGCTGCTGACCTTTGCAGGCCCCGGACAAGCCGACTACGTGCGCCAGGTGGCCGCAGACGCCAGCAGCCTGTCGCTGCGCCAGCATATCAGCATGGTGCGCCTGCCCGCTGTCGGCGCGCAGGCGGGCGGCTGGCTGCCGCGCAGCTACCATCCGTATTCCGGCGGCTTCGACGTCAACTACTACGACTTCGCCACCCCGCTCGCCAGCAGCATCGACGTGCACTGGCAGGTGCGGCATCGCCTTGAAAAGACCGATCCGTCGGCGGCGGTCAGCACCGTCAAGAAACCCATCGTCTACTACGTCGATCGCGGCGCGCCGGAACCGGTACGCTCGGCCTTGATCGCGGGTGCTTCGTGGTGGGCCAGCGCCTTCGAAAAGGCCGGCTTCAAGGACGCCTACCGCGTCGAGCTGCTGCCTGAAGGCGTGGACGCGATGGACATCCGCTACAACGTGATCCACTGGGTACACCGCGCCACGCGCGGTTGGTCCTACGGGAACGCGCTGACCGATCCGCGCACCGGGCAAATCATCCGTGGCGCCGTCACGCTGGGTTCGCAGCGCGTGCGCCAGGACATCCTGATCGCTGAAAGCCTGCTTGCGCCGTACGGCAAGAACGCCCCGGCCGACAAGCAGAAGCTGGCCGAGGCGATGGCCCTGGCGCGCTTGCGCCAACTGGCCGCGCACGAAGTCGGGCATACACTCGGCTTCGCCCACAACTTCGCCGCCAGCCGCATGGGCAATGGCTCGGTGATGGATTACCCGCACCCCATCCTCAAGCTGGACGCCAAGGGCAACGTCGATATCGCCGATGCCTACGGTGTCGGCGTCGGGCCGTGGGACGACTACATCGTCAAGTACATCTA
Organism: Rugamonas aquatica; assembly: GCF_009380215.1. Lineage (GTDB taxonomy): Bacteria > Pseudomonadota > Gammaproteobacteria > Burkholderiales > Burkholderiaceae_D > Rugamonas > Rugamonas aquatica_B. Next base: position 819,124 of record NZ_WHUG01000001.1, on the reverse strand, counting down.
CGGCGACTTCGGCGGCGGCGCGCAGGAACAGGCGGCGTTGGCCAGGCTGCGCGCCGATGCGCGCGCGGCCGGCATGCTGTACTCCAGCGACCAGGATGACCGCTCGCCCAGCTCCAGCCATCCCGACGGCCTGCTGTGGGACTTCGGCCCGGACTCGATCAAGACCTGGGACCAGCTGGGCGCAGTGCGCCAGCGGGCGCTGCAAACCTTCTCGGTCGATGTGCTGCCGGATGCGCGCCAGATCGGTGAGCTGGAAGCGCGGCTGGTGCCAGTCTATCTGCTGCAACGCTATCAGGGCGAGGCCGTTGCGCGCTTGATCGGCGGCGGCGATTTCGACTACACCAGCAGCGGCGACGTCAAAGCCGGCATCGCCAAGGCAGGCGTCAAGGCCACGCCGGCGGCGGTGCAGCGCCAGGCCTTGAGTCGTCTGGTGGACAGCCTGCGCGCCGAGTACCTGGCGCTGCCGGCCGGCGTGCTCGATATCCTGACGCCACCAGCCATGGGCCATGAACGCAGCCGTGAGTACTTCGCCACCCGCATGGATTCGGTGTTCGACGCCTTCTCGATCGCCGAGGCGGGGGCGGCGCAAACGGCCGGCTTCCTGCTCGACCCAGCCCGCATCAACCGTGTCGCATGGCAGCACGCGCGCGACGCGCAGCAGCCGGGCGTGCAGGAGGTGCTAGGACTGCTGCTGCAAAAGACGTGGAAGCGCGAAGCGGTGCCTGCCTCGGTCGCAGGCGGCGAAGCGGTGCAGCTGGCCTCCAACTGGGTAGTGGTCGACGCCACGCTCAACCTGCTCGACGGCGGCAGGCTGCATCCGCAGGTGGCGGCGGAAGTGCGCCAATCCGCGCGCGAGCTGGCGCAATGGCTGCAAAAGAATCCCGGCAAAGGCGTCACCGCCGACAGCCGCAAGCAGGCCGCCGAGCTGATAACGGCCTACCTGAGCGATCCGCGCAGCGTCAAACTGCGCGCCATGCCTGCCATCCCGCCGGGCGCTCCGATCTGATCCGCAAGGCCGGGCGCACCAAAATGACGCCTTATTTCGGTGCGCCCAGCCTTGGTGCAGATTCATGCACAAAATAAAAACACCATGAAATCAAGCACTTAAAATTTGCACCAAATTGGAACGAATATTGCTTTTATCGATACTCGTTGTCAATTTTTGCATTATTTTGGGGAGAGATTTTGATGGGTGGATACAAAGACGGCGCCGATGCATTGTTCATACTGCTCGGCGCCATCATGATTTTGGCCATGCACGCCGGATTCGCATTTCTGGAATTGGGCACGGTGCGCAAGAAAAACCAGGTCAACGCGCTGGTCAAGATCCTGGTGGATTTCGCCGTGTCGACGATTGCGTATTTCTTCGTCGGCTACAGCATTGCCTATGGCGTCAACTTCTTCTCCTCGGCCGAGGTGCTGGCCGCCAAGAACGGCTATGAGCTGGTCAAATTCTTCTTCCTGCTGACCTTTGCCGCCGCCATCCCGGCGATTATCTCGGGCGGCATCGCCGAGCGGGCCCGCTTCCATCCGCAATTGATCGCCACCGCGCTGCTGGTGGGGCTGGTCTATCCATTCTTTGAAGGGATAGTCTGGAACCACCGCTTCGGCGTGCAGGAGTGGCTGGCGTCGGCCTTCGGCGCCGAGTTCCACGACTTCGCCGGCTCGGTGGTGGTGCACGCGGTGGGCGGCTGGATCGCGCTGCCGGCGGTGCTGCTGCTCGGCGCGCGCCGTGGACGCTACATGAAGAACGGCGCCATCGCCGCCCATCCGCCGTCGTCGATTCCCTTCCTGGCGCTGGGCGCGTGGATTTTGACGGTGGGCTGGTTCGGCTTCAACGTGATGAGCGCGCAGGCGCTGGACAAGATGAACGGCCTGGTCGCCGTCAACTCGCTGATGGCGATGGTCGGCGGCACGCTGGTCGCGCTGCTGATGGGTAAAAACGATCCAGGCTTCGCCTACAACGGCCCGCTGGCCGGGCTGGTGGCGGTGTGCGCCGGCTCGGACCTGATGCACCCGCTGGGCGCACTGGCCACCGGCTGCATCGCCGGCGCGGTATTTGTCTGGATGTTCACCTTGGCACAAAATAAATGGAAGATCGACGACGTGCTGGGCGTGTGGCCGCTGCACGGCCTGTGCGGCGCCTGGGGCGGCGTCGCGGCGGGGATCTTCGGCCAGAAGGCGCTGGGCGGCATCGGCGGTGTGTCCTTCGCCGCGCAGTTGGGCGGCACCGTGCTGGGCGTGGCGATTGCGCTGGTGGGCGGCTTTGCCATCTACGGCGTGTTGAAAGCCACGCTGGGCCTGCGCCTGGATCCGGAAGAAGAGTTCCAGGGCGCAGACCTGTCGATTCACCGCATCAGCTCCACGCCGGAGCGTGAATCGAACTGGTAAATAGTTAAGCTTAACGGTGTATCACCACCAGCAGCGCCTTCGCCTCGGTCTTGCCGACGTTGCGGATGATGTGCTGCTGGTCTCCCGGGTAGCGCGCCGTGCTGCCCAGCTTTACCTTCTTCTTGTCCGGGCCGACCTCCACCTCCACCGAGCCGTGCAGCAGCGTCAGGTGCTCCTGCGCGCCGGGATCATGGCCCTGCGAGGCCAGTTCGCCACCCGGCACCAGCGTCAGTTCATACCACTCATATTTGCTGGCCAGCTCCAGCGGACCCAAAATGCGCAGCACATAGCCGGCGTGATGGCCGGGCAGGGTTGGGATCTCGTGCGCCTCGATCACGCGCACAGTCTCGGTCTGCCGCTCCGCCGTCGCCAGCAGTTCGCCGATCTGCACGCCCAGCGCGTTGGCCAGCCGCCAGGTGATGGCGATGGTCGGATTCGCCTTTTCCCGCTCGATCTGGGACAGCATCGATTTGGAGACGCCGGCGATGCGGGACAAATCCTCCAGTGTCAGGCCACGGGCCAGGCGCAGCCGCTGTAGGGCGGCGCCGACTTCTGGAGGTGCATTCGTCGAAACGGGAGTATTCATTGTTTTATTCGGCAGATGGGCTAAATTTCAAGTGAATCGCTGCGCGTTGATGGCTTGCGCAGTTCACTGGTGTTCTGTAATATTCGATATATTGAATTTGAGTTCGACATAACGGATTTCGTATAACGCAGTGAAATCGTACCACAGACAGGGACCCATCATGACCATTCCAGCAAAATCCACCTTCTTCAGCGGCCTGCAGCAGAACCTCGACCAATTGCGCGAGCAGGGCCTCTACAAGCCAGAGCGCGTGCTGGCTTCGCGCCAGGGCGCGGAAGTGACGAGCGAGGATGGTCGAATGCTGATCAATATGTGCGCCAATAACTACCTGGGCCTGTCCGGCCAGGAGTGGGTGGCGCAGGCGTCCATCGATGCGACCGAAAAGTATGGCTACGGCCTGTCGTCGGTACGATTCATCTGCGGCACCCAGACCGTGCACAAGCAGCTGGAGCAGGCGATTTCCAAGTTCCTCGGTACCGAAGACACCATCCTGTACGCGGCCGCCTTCGACGCCAACGGCGGCGTGTTCGAGCCGCTGTTCGACGAAAACGACGCCATCATCTCGGACGCGCTGAACCACGCGTCGATCATCGACGGCATCCGCCTGTGCAAAGCCGCGCGCTTCCGCTATGCCCATAACGATATGGCAGACCTGGAAGTACAGCTGCAAGCCGCGGCCGGCAAGCGTCATAAAGTCATCGTCACCGACGGCGTGTTCTCGATGGACGGCACCATCGCTCAACTGGACAAGATCTGCGACCTGGCCGACAAATACGGCGCGCTGGTGATGATCGACGAATGCCACGCCTCAGGCTTCATGGGCGCGACCGGCCGCGGCACGCATGAGCACCACAACGTCATGGGCCGCGTCGACATCATCACCGGCACCCTGGGCAAGGCCCTGGGCGGCGCGATGGGCGGCTTCACCTCGGCGCGCAAGGAAGTGATCGACATGCTGCGCCAGAAATCGCGTCCTTACCTGTTCTCGAACACGCTGGCGCCGTCGATCGCCGGCGCCTCGCTGGCGGTGCTGCAAAAGCTGTCGGAATCGACCGAACTGCGCGACCGCCTGCATGAAAACACCGCTTTCTTCCGCAAGGAGATTGAGCGTATCGGCTTCACCATCAAGCCGGGTACGCACCCTGTCGTTCCTGTCATGTTGTTCGATGCGCCCGTCGCGCAGAAATTCGCGGCACGAATGTATGAGCTGGGCGTTCTGCTCAGCGGCTTCTTCTACCCGGTGGTCCCGATGGGCCAGGCGCGTGTGCGTGTCCAGCTGTCGGCGGCCCACACCCGGGCGCAGCTGGAAACCGTGCTCAAAGCATTCGAACAGGCAGGCCATGAACTCGGCCTGCTGAAGAACTAAACATGAAAATCGTCAGGAACAATAATATGAACACTCAAGAACGCATCCTCGTTATCGGCGCCAATGGCCAGATCGGCAGCGAGCTGGTAGAAGCGCTGGCCGCTCAACACGGCGCACAGAACGTCATCGCCGCCGACATCAGCCCGACCAATCTGTACAACGCGGCGCGCTACACCACGCTCAACGTACTGGATAAGGTCGCGCTGTCGGCGCTGGTCACCGACGAGGGCATCACCCAGGTCTACCAGCTGGCGGCGATGCTGTCGGCCACCGGCGAAGCGGCGCCGTTGAAAGCCTGGACGCTGAACATGGATGGCCTGCTTAACATCCTGGAAGTGGCGCGCGAACGCGGCGCCATCGGCAAGCCGCTGCGCATCTTCTGGCCTTCGTCGATCGCCGCCTTCGGCCCGAACACCCCGGCCGTCAACACGCCGCAAACCACGGTGATGGACCCGACCACGATCTACGGCATCAGCAAGCTGGCCGGCGAGCGCCTGTGCGAGTATTACTTCATCAAATACGGCGTGGATGTGCGCTCGATCCGCTACCCAGGCATCATCAGCTTCAAGTCGCCTCCGGGCGGCGGCACCACCGACTACGCCATCGCCATCTTCCACTCGGCGCTGCGAGGCGAACGCTATGAATGCTTCCTCGGCCCGCAGACCACGCTGCCGATGATCTACATGCCCGATGCGATCCGCGCCACCATCGAATTAATGGACGCTCCGGCAGCACAAGTGAAGGTCCGTTCCGCGTACAATGTGGCCGGCGTGTCGTTCAACCCGGAGCAGCTGGCCGCCGCGATCACCCGCGCACTGCCGGACTTCAAGATCGGCTACAAGCCGGATAGCCGTCAGGCCATCGCCGACACCTGGCCGCAAAGCCTGGACGACGCCACCGCGACTGCGGACTGGGGCTGGAAAGCCCGCATCGGCGTCGACGAAATGGTGACCGACATGCTGGCCAACGTCGACGTCCACCTGGGCAAAGCGGCGTAATTCAACACACTATAAAAAAGAGAGACATCTGATGGACATGAGCGTATTCGACCTGTTTAAAATCGGCATTGGGCCGTCGAGTTCCCACACCGTGGGACCGATGGTGGCGGCACGCCGTTTTCTGCTCGATAGCGCTCCGCTCGATGATGTCACCGGCGTCACCGCCGAGCTGTATGGTTCACTGGCGCTGACCGGCGTTGGCCACGCGACCGACAAGGCGGTGATCCTCGGCCTGATGGGCGAAACCCCGCAGGACGTGGTGCCGACCAGCGTCGACGTCCAGCTGGCGCAGGCCGAGCAGGCCGGCGAGCTGCGTCTGCTGGGCACTCACAAAGTGCCGTTCAAACGCGGCATCAACCTGGTGTTCCACATGGCCGAATCGCTGGCCGAGCACCCGAACGGCATGCGCTTCACGCTGACGCGCACCGACGGCAGCACCTTCAGCAAGGTGTACTACTCGGTGGGCGGCGGCTTCATTAAAGAGGAAGGCGAGGCTCACCAGGCCGCGCCGACGGTGGGCAGCGCTCCCGCCGCCGAGATTCCATTTGCCTTCGACACCATGGACCAGTTGCTGGCCCACGGCGAGCGCACCGGCCTGACCATTCCGCAGATGCTGCGCACGAACGAAAACGTCAAGCGCACCGACGAGGAAGTCAACGCCGGCATCGACAAGATCTGGCATGTGATGCGCGACTGTATCGCTCACGGTCTGGATATGCCTGGCCAACTGCCGGGTGGCTTGAACGTCAAGCGCCGCGCCGCCAACTTGTGGAAGCAGGCCAGCGACGCCAAGGCTTCCGACAACCGCGCCAACGACCTGCCGCACGATGCGCTGCACCAGGTCAGCCTGTATGCGATGGCGGTCAACGAGGAAAACGCGGCCGGCGGCCGTGTCGTCACCGCGCCGACCAATGGTGCGGCCGGCATCATCCCGGCGGTGCTGCGCTACTATGCGGAAGACTGTAAACCCAGCGATCCTGTCACCGGCGTGCGCAGTTTCATGCTGACGGCTGCCGCCATCGGCATGCTGTGCAAGCGTAACGCGTCGATCTCCGGCGCGGAAATCGGCTGCCAGGGCGAAGTGGGCGTGGCCTGCGCGATGGCTGCGGCCGGACTGGTGGCGGCACTGGGCGGCACCAACGCCCAGATCGAGAACGCTGCCGAAATCGGCATCGAACACCACTTGGGCATGACCTGTGACCCGATCGGCGGTCTGGTACAGATTCCGTGCATCGAGCGTAACGGCATGGGTGCGGTCAAGGCCATCACCGCCGCGTCGCTGGCGCTGAAGGGCGACGGCACCCACTTCGTCAGCCTCGACGAAGTGATCGAAACCATGCGCCAGACCGGCGCCGACATGCAGGCCAAGTACAAGGAAACGTCGCTGGGCGGCCTGGCGATCCACGTCATTACGGTGAACCACGCAGCCTGCTGATTAGATCCGGGGTCAGGTCTGACATTCGGACACGAGCTCTGCCGTAAGCGACCGCTATGGCAGAGCTCGTGTCCGAATGTCAGACCTGACCCCGGAGTTGAGTGATGGCAAAACAACAGGATTTTACGGGAATCGGCCGGGCGCACTATAATATCCGCTCGCTTCGTACCGTTCTGCCTTTTAGCCGTTAGCTCAACCGGACTTTCTAATCTATGCAATACGTGTCTACCCGCGCCGCCGCATCGGCCGCCGCTTCGTCTTCCCAACAATTCTCCGACATCCTTCTGGGTGGTCTGGCCGTCGACGGCGGCCTGTTCCTGCCGACCGCCTATCCGCAAGTGACCGGCGCCGAGCTGGATGCCTGGCGCCAGCTGTCCTATGCCGATCTGGCATTCGAGATTCTGAAGAAGTTCGCGACCGATATTCCTGAAGCCGACCTGCGCGCGCTGACCGCCAAGACCTACACCAAGGAAGTCTACAAGAACGCCCGTAAAGGCGAAAAAGCATCCCAGATCACGCCGCTGCGCGTGCTGGAAGAGGGCGAAAACGGCACCAAGCTGGTATTGCAGGCGCTGTCCAACGGCCCGACCCTGGCCTTCAAGGACATGGCAATGCAGTTGCTGGGCAATCTGTTCGAGTACACGCTGGCCAAGCAGAACGCGCAGCTGAACATCTTCGGCGCCACCTCCGGCGATACCGGCAGCGCTGCCGAATACGCGATGCGCGGCAAGCAGGGCATCCGCGTGTTCATGCTGTCGCCGCACAAGAAGATGAGCGCCTTCCAGACCGCGCAGATGTTCTCGCTGCAGGATCCGAACATCTTCAACATCGCCATCGAAGGCGTGTTCGATGATGCGCAGGACATGGTCAAGGCGGTCTCCAACGACCTGCCGTTCAAGGCCAAGCAGAAGATCGGCACCGTCAATTCGATCAACTGGGCGCGCGTGGTGGCGCAGGTGGTGTACTACTTCCGTGGCTACCTGTCGGCGACTACCTCCAACGACCAGAAGGTGTCGTTCACCGTCCCGTCGGGGAACTTCGGCAATATCTGCGCCGGCCACATCGCCCGCATGATGGGCCTGCCGATCGACAAACTGGTCGCCGCCACCAACGAAAACGACGTGCTCGATGAATTCTTCCGCACCGGCGTGTACCGCGTGCGCAAGTCGTCCGAGACCTACCACACCAGCAGCCCGTCGATGGACATCTCCAAGGCGTCCAACTTCGAGCGCTTCATCTACGACCTGGTGGGCCGCGACGGCGACCGCACCCGCGCGCTGTTCCAGAAAGTGGAAACCCACGGCGGTTTCGACCTGTCCGGCAAACCGGGCGCCGACGGCGACGAGTTCAAACTGGTGGCGAAGTACGGCTTCAAGTCCGGCAAGTCCACCCATGACGACCGCCTGAACACCATCCGCGACGTGGCCGATGACTACGGCATCGTCATCGACACCCACACCGCCGACGGCATCAAGGTCGCGCGCGAGAACCTGGAACCAGGCGTGACGATGATCGTGCTGGAAACCGCGCTGGCCGCCAAGTTCAACGAAACCATCCTCGATGCGCTGGGCGAGGACGCAGAACGTCCGGAAGGCTTCGAGAACATCGAAGACCTGCCGCAGAAGTTCGTCGTCATGCCGCCGGACGTGGAGAAGATGAAAGCCTACATCGCCGCGAATACCGGCCTGTAAAAGATGAGCGACTACAAGCCCAAGCCCCTGCTGGCGGTCAGCGAAGCGCTGGCCCTGATGGCCGCCGCCGTGCGTCCGCTGACCGATGTGGAAGTGGTGCCTACGCTGGCGGCCAATGGCCGCGTGCTGGCGAAGGCGCAGGTGTCGGAGATGAACGTACCGGGCCGCGACAATACGCAGATGGACGGCTACGCGGTACGCGCCGCCGATTGCGTCAGCGGCAATGCGGCGCTGACGGTGTCGCAGCGCATTCCGGCCGGCCATGTCGGCCAGCCTTTGCTGCCGGGGACCGCTGCGCGCATCTTCACGGGCGCGCTGATACCCGAGGGCGCGGATGCGGTCGTGATGCAGGAGCAGTGCGAGTTGGTGGGCAATCTGGTGACGATACGCCATGCGCCGAAGTCCGGCGAATGGATACGCCGCGCCGGCGAGGACATCACCAACGGCAGCGTGATCCTGCCATCCGGTACGCGCCTGCGCAGTCAGGAGCTGGGGCTGGCGGCATCGGTCGGACTGGCCGAACTGCCGGTCAAGCGCAAGCTGCGCGTGGCCGTGTTCTTCACCGGTGATGAGTTGACGATGCCGGGCGAGCCGCTGGCGCCTGGCGCCATCTACAATTCCAACCGCTTCACGCTGCGCGCGCTGCTGGAAAACCTGGGCTGCGAGATCACCGACTTCGGCATCGTGCCCGATTCGTTGGACGCTACGCGTTCGGTGCTGCGCGAATGCGCGCAGGCGCATGATTTGATTATCACTTCCGGCGGCGTCTCGGTCGGCGAGGAGGATCACATCAAGCCAGCCGTCGAGGCGGAAGGCAAGCTGAATATGTGGCAGATCGCCGTCAAGCCGGGCAAGCCGCTGGCGTTCGGTGAGGTGGGCAAGGCTTTCTTTGTCGGCTTGCCGGGCAATCCGGTGTCGAGCTTTATCACCTTCCTGATGTTTGTGCGTCCATTCCTCCTGCGCCTGCAAGGCGTGACGGAAGGGCTGGCGCCGCGCGCGTTCCCGATGCGCGCCGATTTCAACTGGCCTAAGGCGGACAAGCGCAATGAGTTCCTGCGCGCCCGCATCAATGCCACCGGCGGCCTGGAACTGTTCACCAACCAGAGTTCCGGCGTTCTGACGTCGACCGTATGGGGCGATGGCGTGATCGATAATCCGCCAGGCCAGACCATCGCCGCAGGGGACATGGTTCGATTTATACCGTTTAGCGAGTTAATGTACTGATGGCTGTTACTGTTAAATTTTTTGCCAGCGTGCGCGAGGCGCTGGGTGCGTCGTCCGAGACGCTGGAGCTGCCGGCTGGTGTCGGTACGGTGGGTGACTTGCGCGCCCATCTGGCCGCACGCGGCGACGTTTGGCAGCAGGCGCTGGGCAATCCGGCTCTGCGCATGGCTTGCAACCAGGTGATGTGCGGCGCCGATGCGGCGCTGGCCGATGGCGCCGAGGTGGCGTTCTTCCCGCCGGTTACCGGCGGTTGAAGTAGAGCTTAAGCAGCGGCCTGGCGTTCAGGGCTTCTTGGCCTTGGCGCTGGCGTTGCGCGCGGCGGCCAGGTCGTCGCACATGCCGCAGGCCTTGGCGCTGCGGTAGCGCCGCCATGCGGCATAGGTGAAAATGCCTGCCGCGGCCAGCGCCCAGACGGCGGCGCTCACATAGTCTTCGCGCGTGGTCGAGCCTTTGACCCATTCCACCGCCGCCAGTATCGCAAACAAGGGCACCGCGGCCTGTAAATAGCGTTTCATCCAGAATGTCGCGCCCATCATGTCTCCTGTAACAATGTCTCATATCGGACCTAATGCATGCAGTCTAGTTTGACACCTTTTCGCGTTGCCGTCATCGGCGGCGGTCCCGCCGGCCTGATGGCCGCCCAAACCCTGGCGCAGGGCGGGGCGCGTGTCGACGTTTATGACGCGATGCCGTCGGTCGGCCGCAAATTCCTGTTGGCCGGGCGTGGCGGCATGAACATCACGCACGCCGAGCCGTATGCGGACTTCGTTACGCGCTACGGCAAGGGCTCGGCGCCGCTGCGCTCCATGCTGGACGCGTTCGGCCCGCAGGATGTGCGGGATTGGGTGCATGGTTTGGGCGTGGATACGTTTGTCGGCACGTCCGGCCGCGTGTTCCCGACCGATATGAAGGCGGCGCCGCTGCTGCGCGCCTGGCTGCACCGGCTGCGCGAGAGCGGCGTGCAGTTCCATATGCGCCACCGCTGGCTGGGCTGGCGCGACGACGCGCTGGTGCTGGACACGCCGGACGGCGAGCTGCTGGTGCAGGCTGACGCGGTCGTACTGGCTTTGGGCGGCGGCAGCTGGGCGCGATTGGGTTCCGACGGCGCCTGGGTGCCTTTGCTGGCCGCACGCGGCGCGGCGGTGACGCCGCTGGTGCCAGCGAACTGCGGCTTCGATGTCGCCTGGAGCGAGCATTTCAGCAGCCGCAACGCGGGCGAGCCATTGACCACCGTCGCCATCATCTCGACCGGCGCCGACGGCAAGGCCTTCCGCAAGCAGGGCCAGTTCGTCGTCACCCAGGGCGGCATCGAAGGTAGTTTGATCTACGCCTTGTCGGCCGCCTTGCGCGACCAGATTGCCGCCGACGGCTCCACCACCATCTATCTCGACCTGCTGCCCGACTTGACGGCGCAGCGAGTGGCGGACGAAGTGGCGCGACCACGCGGCGCGCGCTCGATGGCCAGCCATCTGCAAAGCCGTTTGGGTATCAAGGGCGTGAAGGCCGGCCTGCTGCGCGAATGCCTGAGCAAGGACCAATACGCGGACGAGGATCAGCTGGCGCGGGCGATCAAGCATCTGCCGGTGCGGCTGCTGCGTCCACGCCCGATCGACGAAGCGATCAGCAGCGCTGGCGGCGTGCGTTGGGATGCGTTGGAAGGAACGATGTTGAAATCCGCGCCGGGCGTGTTCGTGGCGGGCGAGATGGTCGACTGGGAAGCACCAACCGGCGGCTATCTGCTGACGGCTTGCCTGGCCAGCGGCCAAGCGGCAGGACGCGATGTCCTGGCCTGGCTGGCGCGCAGCTAGATCGTTATTCCCAGGTCACGTCGCCCGAACCGGTGCGGCTGACGTTGCGGTTGTCTGGGTTGCCCATCACGCGGATATCGCCGCTGCCGCGCAGGGTCAGGTCGGCCGAGTGCTTGGCGAAGACCTGGCTGGTGCCCGAGCCCTTCAGGTTGACCGTCACTTTTTCCGACGCCAAGTGGCGCGCATCGAGGTCGCCGGAGCCGGTCAGCTCCGCAGTCAGTGTTTTGCAGCTGCCCGACGAAGTGATCTGGCCCGAACCCACCATCTCCAGTTCCACATCCTCGCTGCTGCCCGCATTCAGGTTCAGATGGCCGCTGCCGTGGGCGCTGGCGGTCAGCTCGCGATAGCGGCCGGTGAAGTTCACATTGCCCGAGCCATGCAGTTGCAATTCCAGCTTGTCGCCGGTGAAGCCGGAGACCTTGGTGTCGCCACTGCTGCGTACCACCAGCTCTTCCAGCTGCGGCAGTATCAGTTCCACCTGCAGCGGATGGCGCGGATTGAGCAGCATGCCCTTGGTGCCGATGTGCAGGTCGCGGCCATCCTGGATGGTCTCGATATTGGCCAGCGAGCGCTGTTCGCCGCGTACCTTCAGCGAGGCGACGGGGCCCTGGATCAGGATCAGGTCTATCGGGCCGCTGAGTTCAATGGCAGTGGCCATGGCGTCAATCTTGCGGGTCTCGCTGCCCAGTGAACGCCCGGCCGAACTGGTCGGGCTGGTGCTGCCGTAGGCCTTGAGCATGCTGTAGCTGATGCCGATCAGGACGAAGGACAGCAGCAGCAGGCTGGTACCGATTTTTAATAAAGCGCGCATGTTCATGACTCCTTAGCGTCCGCGAAGCAGGGACACATTCATTGCGATATACCTTCGCAGGCCGATCATGGTGTAGCGGGTGGCGACGATGCTGATCAGGCACAGGCCTATCCCGCCCAGTATCAGGCCGAAGCCGATCAGCGACTGGCTGGTGCGGGCGCCGCTGTCGAAATCCGTGGTGATGCGCAGGTCGCCGGTGGCCACCGCCTCGGCGCGGTTCAGCAGGCGTCCGCTGCGGCTCAGGTTTTCGTCGCCGGAGCTGCTGTTGTCCTGGGCATCCGGCTCCTTGTTGATCTGGACGCCCATGCTGTTGATCGCCATGCGCCAGCCTTCGGTCTCCTGTTGCTGCTCCGGCGAGTCGAAGTGGGCGTTGGTGAACTCCATCACGTGACGCAGCGGGCCTTCCAGCGCCAGTTCGTTCTGGCCAGACAGGCCGCTCGCCACCAGGGCCACGCCGCCGATGTAGAAGCCGAAGGCGCTGATGTAGACGGCGGCCAGCAGCGAGGCGTACACCATCGCCGGGATCACCATGAAGAGGTTGAAGATCGCCAGGCCGATGAAGGAGACCATCACGCGGGCCAGGTTGACCGGGGTTTTCTTCTGTTCGAAGGCGTTCAGGTGGACGTTGGCGCGCAGCGTCATGGCCACTTTGCGCGGCTCGTCGAGTTCCTTGTAGACCTCAGCCTCGCTGCGGCCGGCCACCAGGCCGTCGATGAAGCGCTGCTCGTAGTAGGCCAGGGTCTTGGCCACCGTTTCCGGGGGCAGTCCCTGCATGGCCTGTTTGAGCGCGTCGAGGTATGCCTGCTTGTTCATGATATCAAATACCTAATGTTGCGCTGTTGTGAGCCACAGCCATCGCGCTCTCCGCCACCGGCTTGGTCTGCACGATGGCGACCGTGCTGGCCGCAACAAAGGCGACCAGGGCGAGGGTTTTCAGGCTGAGGGCGAGGTTCATGTTGATTCCAATTATTGTCTTTTGTCGATGATGCTACTGTACGCAAGCGCTCGCCCGGATGCCATCGGCATGTGACAGGCTGCATAAATAGCGGAGCAGGCGACAAAAACGGGGGACTAGATGGTAGCTCCCTTGAGCAGCGCTGCTGCGGCGACGCCGCTGCGGACCGCCGATTCCAGCGTGGCCGGGTAGTCACCGGCGGTGTAGTCGCCGGCGATGGCCAGGCCGGGCAGGCCGCTGTCGTTGGACGGACGGAGCAGCCCCGGCGTGCAGGCGTAGGTGGCGCGCTTTTCGGTGATGACCTTGAACCACTGCGGGCGCCCCAGCTCCGGGCGCTGGAAGGCCACCGCCAGCTGGACCGCGACCGCTTCAGCCAGCAAGTCCTGGCTTTGAGCGGCGGCGCTGCCGGAGGCGCTGATGACCACCGCCAGCAAACCGGCCTGGCCGGCGTCCAGCTGGCCGCGGTCGAACACGAACTGGCCCCATTGGTGGTTGTCCGGGTCGTCCAGCAGGGCGAAGAAAGGCAGGTCCAGCCGCGTGGCCGTATCGTATTGCAGGTAGCAGGTGGTGATGGCTTCCGATTCGAAGGCGATCAGCTGGCTGCAGACGGTGCTGGTGTCGCAATCCGGTATCTCGTGCAGCAGAGCGGCCGCCTGGCTGGCGCCGGTGGCCAGCACCACGCCGCTGAAATAGGTACTCCAGTTGCCGCCCACGGCCGCGCCGCTGATGTCGAGCTGCCACAGGCGGCCTTCGATGGAGCGCAGTGCGCGCACCTTGGCGCCGGTGCGGATCGAGCCGCCGTGCGCTTCGACAAGCGCGCCCGCCGCCTCGGGCAGCAGGGCCGACAGGTCGGCGCGCGGCAGCAGCATGTCCGAGGCGCTGCGTTTGGCGCCCAGGCTGTCGCGCAGCACGTTGAGGAAGATCTGCGCGGAGGCGCGCTCCGGCGGCGTGTTCAGCGCGGCCAGGCATAGCGGGCGCCACATCAGCTGGATCAGGCGCGGGGTCTGGTCGAAGCGTTCCAGCAGTTCGGAGACGGTGCAATCGGTATGCAGGCGCCAGCCCATCCAGCGCGCGGTGGTGGAGAAGCGCGCCAGGCTGAGTTTATCGGCGCGCTCCAGGCCTTGCGCGCGCAGCAGCGCCAGCGCCAGATGCAGCGGCGCGGGCAGGCGCGGCGCCAGGAAATCCATGCCGCCGGTGCCGGGCGGGTAGCGCATTTGCAGCGGCAGCGACAGCAAGGCTTGGTCGCGGTCGACGCCGGCCAGCTTCATCAGCCGCAGGGTTGCGCTGTAGGCGCCCAGCAGGATGTGCTGGCCATTGTCCAAGTGCCGTTGGTCGGTCTCGATGCGGCGTGCGCGGCCGCCCAGTGTGCGCGCCGCTTCGAACAGCGTGACCTTGTAGCCGGCCCGCGCCAGCTCGACGGCCGCCGCGCAACCGGCCCAGCCGCCGCCGATCACCGCGACCGAACGCGAAGTCAGTCCCGGTTCACATTTGCCGGCGCGCTTGTCCTGCACTTGCTCAGCCACGAATGTAGGTCTTCCACGCCAGCCAGAGCTTGCGGATAGGCGTCAGCGAGATGCGCTGGGTGAGCACGTGGAAGCCGTCGGCCTCCACCTCGGTCAGCAGCGTGCGGTAGATGGCGGACATCATCAGGCCAGGGCGCTGCGCGCGGCGGTCTTCCTTCGGCAGCAGTGCGAACGCTTCGTCGTAGACCTTTTGCGCGCGGGCGGCCTGGAAAGCCATCAGCTTTTCGAAGTTCTCGGTGTGACGCGCGTTGAGCAGGTCGGCGGCGGTGACGTTGAACTGCTGCAGCTCGTTGACCGGCAGGTAGATGCGACCCTTGCGCGCATCTTCGCCGACGTCGCGGATGATGTTGGTCAGCTGGAAGGCGTGGCCTAGTTTTTCCGCGTACTGCAGCGTCTCCTGCTTGGTCGCGCCGAAGATGCTGGCCGACAGGATGCCCACCACGCTGGCCACGTGCCAGCAGTACTTGCTCAGTGCCGTGTAGTCGAGGTAGCGGGTCTGGTTCAGATCCATTTCCATGCCGTCGATGATGGCTTGCAGGTGCTGCTGTTGCAAGTTGTACGGCGCCAGGTGCGGCTGCAATGCCTGCGTTACCGGGTGGGTCTGCTGGCCTTCGTACATATTGGCGATTTCCTTGCGCCACCAGGCCAGCTTGATGCGGGCGATCGATTCGTCCGTGCACTCGTCCACGGTGTCGTCGACTTCGCGGCAAAAGGCATACAGGGCGGTGATGGCACGGCGACGCTCCGGCGGCAGGAACAGGAAGCTGTAGTAGAAACTGGAGCCGCTCTGGGCGGTCTTTTGCTGGCAGTAGTCGTCGGGAGACATGGATAAAAAAGCAAGGATGACATCGAAGCCGCTATTCTATAGGTTAAGTGTCACAATGTGGGCTAGAGTCGATATGGAGGAGGGATGCATGATACGTATTCGTGAAATTGACCATCTGGTGCTGCGCATCGTCGATCTGGAGCGCATGCTGGCTTTTTACTGCGGCGCGCTGGGCTGTACGGTCGAGCGGCGGCAGGATGCCATCGGGCTGGTGCAACTGCGCGCCGGCAGTTCGTTGATAGATCTGGTGCCGGTCGACGGCAAGCTGGGCAGCATGGGCGGGGCGGCGCCCGGCGCCGGCGGCCGCAATATGGACCACTTCTGCCTGCGCGTGGAACCGTTCGACGAGGCGGCGATCCGCTCCCATCTGGCGGCGCACGGGGTGACGGCCGGCCAGGTGGAGTCCCGCTACGGGGCGGAAGGCGAGGGGCCGTCGATCTATCTCACCGATCCGGAAGGCAATGTAGTCGAGCTGAAAGGTGCTCCGGCGCAACCGTAATGACGGAAACTCATCATCAAGGATACAATATGTTACGTTTCCCTGGAGATGATCTGTATGAAGCCTTCGTATGCCGCTGTTCTGATGCTTGCCCCCGCCTTGTGGGGATGCGGGCGCGCGCCGGCGGAAATCGACGTGCAGATGAAGTCCGCGACGTACTACGCCAAGCATTTGCAGGAGGCCACGCAGGTGGCTAACCGCTGCAACCAGCTCAATGAGCAGGAACAGCGCCGGCTGAGCGCGCGCGACTATCAGGAATGGCAGATGTCCAATGAGTGGGTGAATTGCCAGACGGCGATCTCAGTGACGGACGCGGCCGCGCTGCGCGATTCGGTGCTGAAGCAATCGCACACGCCGCCGGCGCCGCTGGGCGCCAATGCGGCGCTAGCGCCTTAGGCTGCCGGCGCGGCGGTGTCCCGGCGGGTCCGACAACACGCGGACGATGACGCTGAACGGAATATTCCTGCGTACCAAAAACTCCGACGCAAAAGCGCGGCCCCGGCTCTGCAGCAGGTTGACGCCCAATTCCACCACCTTTGATGTTTCCAAATCCGGTCGCGACGACCGGTCTATCGTTTCCATGATGCCACCTCTCCATTTTCTGCGAAGGTAGCACGGCGTGATGGAATTGTGCAGAGGCAACGATTTAATCGTGCGCGGCTATTCTATCTCTGCCTCAGGCGGCGCTGAATACCGCTTTCATCTGCTTTTTCATGCGTACGGCGGCCCAGAAGATGGCCAGCCAGTCGCGCTTGTTCAACTTGGGGCGGTGCAGGAAGACGTCGTACTCTGCGGCCTCGATCGCATCGAGGATGCGCAGCCCGCCTTGCACCACCATGCGCAGCTCGAAACCAATGCGGCCCTTGAGCCGCAGCGCTAGCGGCGCGCCGCTCAGCATCAGCGCGCGGGCGCGGTCCACCTCGAACTTCATCATCGAACGCCAGCGGGGGCGGGCGCTGGCGTGGTCCAGCGCCGCCGGCGAGATCGCGTAACGGTTCAGATCCTCCAGCGGAATGTAGATGCGCTCCTTGTGGATGTCGATCGCCACGTCCTGCAGGAAATTGATCAGTTGCAGCGCGGTGCAGATGGCGTCCGAGTCGCGGATGTTTTCCTCGTCGGCCTGGCCGTACAGGTGCAGCATCAGGAAGCCGACCGGATTGGCCGAGCGCGCGCAATAGTCCAGCAGCGCGTCGTAGGTCGCGTAGCGGCTCACCAGCACATCCTGTTTGAACGCCGACAGCAGCTCGTACAGCGGTTTGAGCGGCAGGTCATACGCGCGCACCACCTGGGCCAGCCGCTCGAACATCGGCTCGTGGCCGGTGGCGCCGGCTTCGATGCGGGCCAGCGCGGCCTCGTAGGCGTTCAGCGCGGCCAGGCGCTGCTCGGGCGTGGCGTCGCCTTCATCGGCCAGATCGTCGGCGCTGCGGGCGAAGGCGTAGATCGCTTCCACCGCCGGGCGCAAGCGGCTCGGCAGCAAAATTGATGCAACAGGGAAATTTTCGTAGTGATCTACCGACATAAAACAGGGCCCAAAGCAAAATTTTAAAAATTAATGACGCGAAAGTCATTTGCAAACGGATTTGCTCGGCATATAATAAATTAACGGAAAGTCATTAATTTCCGAGCCGTAATAGTAGTGCCATCTACACTCCAGAGCAAGCTAAAGGAATACACCGTGGTCGCCTTTAAAAATCAGCGTCAGATTTCCCCCTTCATACTTAGCGTGCTGGCCGCCGCCGTGCTGGCCGGCTGTTCCAAACCCGCCGAGAAAACCGAAGACATCCGCCCGGTGCGCGCCATCGTGCTCGCCAGCAGCGACGTCGATGTCAACGCCGAGTTTTCCGGCGAAGTGCGCGCCCGCGTGGAATCGCGCCTGGGCTTCCGCGTCGGCGGCAAGATCGTCGCCCGCAAGGTCGATGTCGGCACCCTCGTCAAGCACGGCCAGGTGCTGATGCAGCTCGATCCGCAGGACTTGCAGCTGTCCCAGGCCCAGGCGCTGGCCGGCCTGCGCGCCGCCGAGACCAACCGCGACCTGGCCAAAGCCGAACTCAAGCGTTACCAGGAACTGCGCAGCAAGAACTTTGTCAGCCAGGCCGTGCTGGACGCCAAGGATTCCACCTACAAGGCGGCGCAAGCCAATGTGGACGCCGCGCAGGCGGCTTATCGCGGCCAATCCAACCAGGCCGGCTACGCCAGTCTAGTGTCCGATGTTGACGGCGTGGTGACAGCGGTGGATGCCGAAGTTGGCCAAGTGGTGCAGCCGGGTACGCCGGTGGTGCGCGTGGCCCGCCAGGGCGAGAAGGAAATCGTCATCGGCCTGCCGGAAGACAAGGTCGAAACGCTGCGCCGCGTGCCGGACGTGCAGGTGCGCCTGTGGGCCGATCCGAAAAACACCGTGGCCGGCAAGATCCGCGAGATCTCGCCGGTGGCCGATCCATCCACCCGTACTTACACCGTCAAGGTGTCGATACCCGACTCGCTGGCCGAAGCCAAGCTGGGCATGACGGCCGTGGTGCAATTCGCCTCCAAGACCGCGACCCCGCAGATCAAGGTGCCGCTGACGGCGCTGTACTATGAGAAATCGGCCTCGTCCGTGTGGGTGGTCGATGGCGGCGTGGTCAAGCTGGTGCCGGTGACGATCGCCGGCGCGGCCGGCAACGATATCGTGCTGGCCAGCGGCGTCAAGGCCGGCCAGACCGTGGTGACGGCAGGCGTCAACCTGCTCAAGCCGGGCCAGAAGGTCAAGATCCTCGGTAACGATTTGCCGGCGGCTCCGGTTGTTGCGGGGACCGCCAAATGAAGGACGGATTCAATCTCTCACGCTGGGCGCTGGAGCACATCCCGCTGACGCGCTATCTGATCGCCGTGCTGCTGATCGGCGGCATGCTCAGCTATTCCAACCTGGGCCAGGACGAAGATCCGCCGTTCACCTTCCGCGCGATGGTGGTGCGGGCCAACTGGCCGGGCGCGACCTCGCTGCAGATGGCCGAGCAGGTCACGGACAAGCTGGAGAAAAAGCTGCAGGAAACGCCGGACATCGACGAGATCAGCAGCTACTCCAAGCCGGGCGAAACCACCATCATCCTGAAGCTGCGCGAATCGGCGCCGCCCAAGGAAGTGGCGCAATCGTGGTACCAGGTGCGCAAGAAGATCGGCGATATCCGCGGCACCTTGCCGCCGGGCGTGCAGGGGCCGTTCTTCAACGATGAATTCGGCGATACCTACGGCTCGATCTTCGCGCTGTCCGGCGACGGCTTCACTTACGCCGAGATGAAGGACTACGCCGACTTCGTGCGCCAGCAACTGCTGGGCGTGCCGTTGGTGTCCAAGGTCGAGCTGTTCGGCGTGCAGGATGAGAAGATCAACATCGAGTTCTCGCACAAGAAGTTTGCCCAGCTGGGCATACCGATCGAAGCCATCGCCAACCAGATCGCCACCCAGAACACGGTGGAAGCCACCGGCGTGCTGGTGACGCCGACCGACAATCTGCAAGTGCGCGTGACCGGCGCGCTGAAGACCGTCAAGGATCTGGAAGAGCTGGAGCTGCGCGCCAACGGCACCACCTTCCGCCTGGGCGACTTCGCCACTATCAAGCGCCTGTACCAGGATCCTCCGGGTAACAAGATGCGCTTCAACGGCAAGGAAGTGATCGGCCTGGGCGTGTCGATGGAAAAGGGCGGCAACATCATCCAGCTCGGCAAGCACATGGAGAAGACCGTGGCCGCGATGAAGGCCAAGCTGCCCGTCGGTATTGAGCTGGAGCGCGTTTCCGACCAGCCTGAAGCCGTCAAGGCCTCGGTGGGCGAGTTCGTGCATACGCTGATCGAAGCGGTGCTGATCGTACTGGCCGTCAGCTTCGTCGCGCTGGGCATGCACAGCAAGCCCAAGCTGCGCCTGGATGTGCGCCCAGGCCTGGTGGTGGCGCTGACCATTCCGCTGGTGCTGTCCGTGACCTTCCTGTGCATGCGCATGCTGGACATCGACCTGCACAAGATTTCGCTGGGCGCGCTGATTATCGCGCTGGGTCTGCTGGTGGATGACGCCATCATCGCCGTCGAAATGATGGTGCGCAAGATGGAGGAGGGCATGTCGCGCTTCGACGCCGCTACCTTCGCCTACACCTCGACCGCGATCCCGATGCTGACCGGCACGCTGATCACGGTGGCGGGCTTCCTGCCGATCGGCCTGGCCAAATCGGCGGCCGGCGAATACACCTTCTCGCTATTCTCGGTCAACGCGCTGGCGCTGGTGATCTCGTGGGTGGTGGCGGTGGTGTTCACGCCCTACATCGGCTACGTACTGCTGAAGGTCAAGCCGCACGCCGATGGCGGCGGCGAGCACGACCTGTTCGACACGCCGGGCTTCCGCAAGTTCCGCGCCGTGGTCAACTGGTGCGTCGAGTACCGCAAGACCACCATCGTCGCCACGCTGGTGATCTTCGCGCTGGGCGTGTACGGCTTTAAGTTCATCGAGAAGCAATTCTTCCCGGATTCAAGCCGCCCCGAACTGATGGTAGAGCTGTGGACGCCGGAAGGCACGACCTTCGCGGCCAACGAGGCGCAGGTCAAGAAGTTCGAAGCCTTCATCCGCAAGCAGGAGGGCGTGGTCAGCGTGACCAGCTACGTCGGCACTGGTTCGCCGCGCTTCTACCTGCCGCTGGACCAGATCTTCCCGCAGACTAACGTGTCGCAGATCGTCGTGCTGCCGAAAGACCTGCATGCCCGCTCGGCGCTGCGCGACAAGATCGTCGACGTCTTCAAGCATGACTTCCCGGAAGTGCGCGGCCGCGTCAAGCTGCTGCCGAACGGGCCGCCGGTGCCGTATCCGGTGCAGTTCCGCGTGACCGGCGGCGAAGTGGACAAGGTGCGCGCCATCGCCGACCAGGTGAAGGACATCATGCGCGCCAATCCGAACACGCTGGGCGTCAACGACAACTGGAATGAGTCGATCAAGGTGCTGCGCCTCGACCTGGACCAGGACAAGATGCGCGCGCTGGGCGTGACCTCGCAGACCGTGATGCGGGCCGCGAACACCATCCTGTCGGGCACGACTATCGGCCAGTTCCGCGAGGACATCAAGCTGATCGACATTCAAATCCGCCAGCCCATCGAGGAGCGCAACACTATCTCGATCCTGAACGATACGAATATCCCGACCGCCAGCGGCAAGTCGGTGCCGATCAGCCAGCTGGCCCGCGCCCACTTCGTGTGGGAGCCGGGCGTGGTGTGGCGCGAAGGGCGCGAATGGGCGATCACCGTGCAGTCCGACGTGGCCGACAATATCCAGGGCCCGACCGTGTCCGGCCAGATCGATCCCAAGCTGAAGGAGCTGCGCGACCAGCTGCCGGCCGGCTACGCGATCACCGTCAAAGGCGCGGCGGCCGACAGCGGCACGGCGGAAGCGTCGATCGCGGCCAATCTGCCGTTGGCGATCTTCATCATCTTCACCCTGCTGATGCTGCAGCTGCACAGCTTCTCGCGGGCGCTGCTGGTGTTCCTGACCGGCCCGCTGGGCGTGGCAGGGGCGGCGATGGCGCTGCTGGTGCTGGGCCGTCCGCTGGGCTTCGTGGCCAATCTGGGCATCATCGCGCTGTTCGGCATGATCATCCGCAACTCGGTGATTCTGGTCGATCAGATCGAGCAGGACATCAAGGCCGGCCATGATCCGTGGACAGCAATCGTCGAATCGGCGGTGCGTCGCTGCCGCCCCATCATCCTGACGGCTGCCGCGGCGGCGCTGGCGATGATCCCGTTGTCGCGCTCGGTATTCTGGGGACCGATGGCGGTGGCCATCATGGGCGGCCTGATATTGGCCACGGCATTGACATTATTATTCCTGCCGGCCTTGTATGCGGCGTGGTTTAGAGTGAAAAAGCCGGTGAAATAACGAAAAAACAGCGGAATGTTGGCGACATATTAAAAATCGTCACATTTCGCTGAAAAACCCGTTAGAATATCGCGTTGAAGTTGAAAGCTCCTGCGGAATTCAGCGGGAATAGGGGCGACCGTTTTCACTTACGGGTCGCCCTTTGCTTTTGTGCAAACATGCCGCGAGGATGGCGAAATTGGTAGACGCACCAGGTTTAGGTCCTGACGCCAGCAATGGTGTGGGGGTTCGAGTCCCCCTCCTCGCACCAACTGTATTACTATTTTTTTGGACGATTTTTACATGGCAACTGCAGTCGAAACCTTAGGCAAACTCGAACGTCGTATCACGATCTCCTTCCCGCTGACTGAGGTCCGCGCTGAAGTTGAGAAGCGTCTGAAAGTGCAAGCCAAATCGGCTAAGGCACCAGGCTTCCGTCCGGGTAAAGTTCCTATGAAAATGGTCGCAGCACAGTACGGTTATCAGATCGAAACCGAAGTGCTGAACGATAAAGTTGGCCGCGCCTTCAACGATGCCGCCAACGCAGCCGAACTGCGCGTAGCAGGCTACCCGCGCATCGAGCCTAAGGAAGAGTCGCCAGAAGGCGTGCTGACCTTCGACGCGACCTTCGAAATCTACCCGGAAGTCGTCGTTGGCGACCTGACCACCGTGGAAATCGAAACCGTCAAGGCTGACGTGTCGGAAACCGAAATCGACAAAACCATTGAAATCCTGCGCAAACAGCGCGTGCACTTCCACACCAAAGGCGAAGCTGGCGAGCACGGCGACGGCGGCGCAGCAATCGCAGCCAACGGCGACCGCGTGACCGTGGACTTCGTCGGCTCGATCGACGGCGTTGAATTCCCAGGCGGCAAAGCTGAAGACTACGCTTTCGTGCTGGGCGAAGGCCGCATGCTGCCAGAATTCGAAGCAGCCACCGTCGGCCTGAAAGTCGGCGAAGCCAAGACCTTCCCACTGGCTTTCCCAGAGGACTACCATGGTAAAGACGTTGCCGGCAAAACCGCATCGTTCACCATCACCCTGAAAAAACTGGAATGGGCGCACCTGCCGGAAGTTGACGGCGAATTCGCCAAGTCGCTGGGTGTGGCCGATGGCGACGTCGCTAAAATGCGCGAAGACATCAAAGTCAACCTGGAACGCGAAGTCGCTGGCCGTGTCAAAGCCCGCAACAAGGAAGCCGTAATGGAAGCGCTGGTGAAAACCGCGACCCTGGACGTGCCACAAGCCCTGATCGCCCAAGACACCGAGCGCCTGGCTGAAATGACCCGTCAAGACATGGCTCAGCGCGGCATGAACGTCAAGGACATCCCGTTCCCACCAGAACTGTTCGCAGAAAAAGCCGAGCGTCGCGTACGCCTGGGCCTGATCCTGTCGCAACTGGTCGGCGAGAACAAGCTGCAAGCCCAGCCTGAACAAGTCAAAGCCCAAGTCGAAGACTTCGCACAGAGCTACGAAGACCCACGCGAAGTGCTGAAGTACTACTACAGCGACCGTCGTCGTCTGGCTGAAGTCGAAGCCCTTGTATTGGAAGAAAACGTCGTCAACTACGTCCTGGGCCTGTCGAAAACGTCGTCCAAGGTTGTGGCCTTCGACGAACTGATGGGAAGCAACGCACAAGCGTAATCCAGCACGGGCCGGATGATGTAAGATTCAATCTCCGGCCTCTAGCTGCTTCACAAGGAAATGGAATGACTGGTATGAACCGTAATCCGGCGCTGGACACTGAAATGCTCGGCCTGGTGCCGATGGTGGTCGAACAGAGCGGCCGCGGCGAACGCTCCTATGATATTTACTCGCGCCTGCTGAAGGAACGCGTAATCTTCATGGTCGGTCCCGTCAACGACCAGATGGCGAACCTGATCGTCGCCCAGTTGCTGTTCCTGGAAAGCGAAAATCCGGACAAGGATATCTCGCTGTACATCAACTCCCCAGGCGGTTCGGTTTCGGCCGGCCTGGCGATCTTCGATACGATGCAGTTCATCAAACCCGACGTGTCGACGCTGTGCACCGGTATGGCCGCCTCCATGGGCGCCTTCCTGCTGGCAGCCGGCGCCAAGGGCAAGCGTTTCTCGCTGCCGAACTCGCGCATCATGATCCATCAACCTTCGGGCGGTTCGCAGGGTATGGCTTCGGATATCGAAATCCAGGCCAAGGAAATCCTGTACCTGCGCCACCGTCTGAACTCGATCATGGCCGAGCGCACGGGTCAAACCGTCGAGCAGATCGCCAAAGACACGGATCGTGATCGTTTCATGTCGGCGGAAGAGGCGGTAGAGTACGGTTTGATCGACAAAATGTTGTCCAACCGGGCTTGATGCTTCCTTCGCAGCATTGCTGAAAAAACGCCCGGGCGATCAATCGTTCGGGCGTTTCGTTTTTATTTCGGGTAGCATGTAGTCAAAGGCGGACTTTTCCGGACGCTGTTTGTTCGATTCACGTGCTTCCTGGCAACAGCCAAGCCATTCTGTAACCCAAAGAAAACTGCCCCATGTCAGACAAAAAATCCTCCAGCGGCGAAAAATTACTGTACTGCTCGTTTTGCGGCAAGAGCCAGCACGAGGTAAAGAAACTCATCGCCGGCCCGTCGGTCTTCATCTGTGACGAATGCATCGACCTGTGCAACGACATCATCCGCGATGAAACCTCGGCCATCGAGTCGGTCACGGGCGCCAAGTCGGACCTGCCGACCCCGCACGAAATCAAGGACTTGCTGGACCAGTACGTCATTGGCCAGCAAACGGCCAAGCGCATCCTGTCGGTGGCGGTGTACAACCACTACAAGCGCCTCAAGCACCTGGGCAAGAAAGACGACATCGAACTGGCCAAGAGCAACATCCTGCTGGTCGGTCCTACCGGCTCCGGCAAGACCCTGCTGGCCCAGACCCTGGCGCGCATGCTGAACGTGCCGTTCGTCATCGCCGACGCCACCACGCTGACCGAAGCGGGCTACGTGGGTGAAGACGTCGAGAATATCATCCAGAAACTGTTGCAGAGTTGTAACTACGATGTGGAAAAAGCCCAGCGCGGCATCGTCTACATCGATGAGATCGACAAGATCTCGCGCAAATCGGACAACCCATCGATCACCCGCGACGTATCGGGCGAGGGTGTGCAGCAGGCGCTGTTGAAACTGATCGAAGGCACGATGGCGTCGGTGCCACCGCAAGGCGGCCGCAAGCATCCTAACCAGGACTTCGTGCAGATCGACACCACCAACATCATGTTCATCTGCGGCGGCGCCTTCGACGGCCTGGCCAAAGTGATTTCCAACCGTTCGGAAAAATCCGGCATCGGTTTCTCGGCCAGCGTGAAGAGCAAGAAAGAACGCAGCGCCAGCGACGTCCTGCTGGAAGCGGAACCGGAAGATCTGATCAAGTTCGGCCTGATTCCCGAGCTGGTGGGCCGCCTGCCGGTGGTCGCCACGCTGTCGGAACTGACCGAGGAAGCGCTGATCCAGATCCTGGTCGAGCCGAAGAACGCACTGGTCAAACAGTACGCCAAGCTGCTGGACATGGAAGGCGCCGAGCTGGAAATCCGTCCTGCCGCACTGCATGCGATCGCCAAGAAGGCGCTGGCCCGCAAGACCGGCGCGCGCGGCCTGCGTTCTATCCTGGAGCACGCGCTGCTCGATACGATGTACGAGCTGCCGAATGAAACCAATGTCACCAAAGTGGTCATTGATGAAAATACGATCACCAGCGGCGCGAAACCTTTGTTGATTTATCAGGATCAGGCAAAAGCGTCTGGTGAGAATTAAATAACTTGTGCACACTTGCCTCGCTCAGCAGCAAAATTCATTTCGCATCTGTCAGGCAAGGCGGTACAATTTAAATCAATAAAAGAATGCAGGCTTCATTCGGAAAGCCACACGTGACAGCACCGTTTGTCACGCGTGGCTTTTTTATTTGACGCGTTTTTTTAGAACATGATTGGCTTCGTTGAAAATACTCTTTTTTAGGAGAATTATTTCTTGCAGGTCGGTCTTGTGATTCGGCGGAATAGCGCCCACATCATAATCACGCTTTCACATAAGGTACGCCATGACAACTTCCAAATTAACTGAGCAAACTCAACTGCCGTTATTGCCGCTGCGGGACGTTGTAGTTTTCCCGCATATGGTGATACCGCTGTTCGTAGGGCGCCCAAAATCGATCAAGGCGCTGGAAGCGGCTATGGAGCAGGGCAAGAGCATCATGCTTGCCGCGCAAAAAGCTGCAGCCAAGGACGAACCTTCTGCTTCCGATATCTATGAAATCGGCTGCGTGGCCAATATTCTGCAAATGCTGAAACTGCCGGACGGCACCGTGAAGGTGCTGGTCGAGGGCGCTCAGCGCGCACGCATCAACCGCATCACCGACGCACCGACGCACTTCATCGCCGATCTGACGCCGCTCGATTCCGAGCTGGGCGACGATTCGGAGATCGAAGCCATGCGCCGCGCCATCGTTCAGCAGTTCGACCAGTACGTCAAGCTGAACAAAAAGATCCCGCCTGAAATCCTCGCCTCGCTGTCGGGCATCGACGACGCCGGCCGCCTGGCCGACACCGTCGCCGCGCACCTGCCGCTGAAGCTTGAGCAGAAACAGGTGATTCTGGAAATCTTCAGCGTCGCCAAGCGCCTGGAGCACCTGCTGGGCCAGCTGGAAGGAGAACTCGACATTCTGCAAGTCGAGAAGCGCATCCGTGGCCGCGTCAAGCGCCAGATGGAAAAGTCGCAGCGCGAGTATTACCTGAACGAGCAAGTCAAAGCCATCCAGAAGGAACTGGGCGAGGGCGAAGACGGCGCCGACCTGGACGAGCTGGAGAAGAAGGTCGCGCTGGCCAAGATGCCGAAAGAGGCACTGGACAAGGCCACCGCCGAGCTGAAAAAACTCAAGCTGATGTCGCCGATGTCGGCCGAAGCCACCGTCGTGCGCAACTACATCGACACGCTGGTCAGCCTGCCATGGAAGAAAAAATCCAAGGTCAACAACGACCTGTCGAACGCCGAGAAAGTGCTGGAAGGCGATCACTACGGCCTGGACAAGGTTAAAGAACGCATCCTGGAATACCTCGCGGTGCAACAACGCGTCGACAAGCTGAAAGCGCCTATCCTGTGCTTCGTCGGTCCTCCGGGCGTGGGTAAGACCTCGCTGGGCCAGTCCATCGCCCGCGCCACGAACCGCAAGTTCGTGCGCATGGCGCTGGGCGGCGTGCGCGACGAAGCCGAGATCCGCGGCCACCGCCGTACCTACATCGGCTCGATGCCGGGCAAGGTGCTGCAATCGCTGGCCAAGGTCGGCGTGCGCAATCCGCTGTTCCTGCTGGACGAGATCGACAAGATGGGCGCGGACTTCCGCGGCGATCCGTCGTCGGCCCTGCTGGAGGTTCTGGATCCTGAACAGAACCACACGTTCTCAGACCACTACATCGAGGTCGACTTCGACCTGTCCGATGTGATGTTCGTGGCGACGTCGAACTCGTACAACATCCCGCCAGCGCTGCTGGACCGCATGGAAGTGATCCGCCTGTCCGGCTACACGGAAGACGAGAAGACCAGTATCGCCCAGCGCTACCTGCTGCCTAAACAGATCAAGAACAACGGTCTGAAGGAAGATGAGATTTCGGTGGCCGAGTCGGCGCTGCGCGACATCATCCGCTACTACACCCGCGAAGCCGGCGTACGTTCGCTGGAACGCGAAGTGTCGAAGATCTGCCGCAAGGTAGTGAAGATGCTGCTGCTGAAAAAGTCGGACAAGAAAGTGGCGGTCACCAACAAGAACCTCGACAAGTTCCTGGGCGTGCGCCGCTACGACTTCGGCGTGGCCGAGAAGGAAAACCAGATCGGCCAGGTGGTCGGCCTGGCATGGACCGAAGTGGGCGGCGATCTGCTGACCATCGAAGCCGTGCAGATGCCGGGCAAGGGCGGTGTGATCCGCACCGGTACGCTGGGCGACGTGATGAAGGAGTCGATCGAGGCAGCCCGCACCGTGGTGCGCAGCCGCGCCAATCGTCTCGGCATCAAGAACGAGGTGTTTGAGAAGAGCGACATCCACATCCACGTGCCGGAAGGCGCAACGCCGAAAGACGGTCCTTCGGCCGGCGCGGCGATGACGGTGGCGATGGTGTCGGTGTTCACGGGCATTCCGGTCCGCGCCGACGTGGCGATGACGGGCGAAATCACGCTGCGCGGCGAAGTGCTGCCGATCGGTGGCCTGAAAGAGAAACTGCTGGCGGCCCAGCGCGGTGGCATCAAGACCGTGCTGATCCCTGAGCAGAACGTCAAGGACCTGGCAGACATTCCGGACAACGTTAAAAACAAACTGGAAATCGTGCCGGTGCGTTGGATCGACAAAGTGCTGGAAATCGCTCTGGAACGCATGCCGGAAGCGCTGACGGAGACTGCCCCGGTGGAAGCCGTGGCCGCCGCAGCCGCCAAGGCCGACGGCCAAACGGAAGTGGTAAAACATTAATTTTTACTAGCGATTAGTAGAGTTGATGCTCAAACAGGCGCTTTTATAGCGCCTGTTTGTTATTTCACCCCGATTTTCTATGGTGCAGCGCTTGACACAGGGGCGGGCTGGCTTGTTTAATACGGCCTGAGATTTTTCTCGGCCTGGATACGGTATTCAACTGCCGTTATCTGCGAGCTAAAACGATATAACCTTTGTGACGGGGAATTGCTTTGAATAAGACTGAATTGATCGACCATATTGCTACCACCGCTGATATCTCGAAAGCGGCTGCTGCACGCGCACTCGACGCGGTGATCGACGGCGTTACCACCACCCTGCAAAAGAACGACAGCGTCACCCTGGTCGGCTTTGGTACCTTCTCCGTGAGCGAACGCGCTGCCCGTACCGGCCGCAATCCGCGCACCAAAGAAGAGATCATCATCGACGCAGCTAAAGTTCCTAAATTTAAAGCTGGTAAAGCTTTGAAAGATGCTGTAAACTAACGGACTTCAGTGAGCAGCAAGCAGTAAAGCTGCTCTCTAAAGGCAAAACGGGCGGTTAGCTCAGTTGGTAGAGCGGAGCCCTTACAAGGCTTAGGTCGGGAGTTCGAGCCTCTCACCGCCCACCAGTTTTGCAAGTAGTAAAAGTAGTGCCCAGTGTTTTGTTGGAGCGGTAGTTCAGTTGGTTAGAATACCGGCCTGTCACGCCGGGGGTCGCGGGTTCGAGTCCCGTCCGCTCCGCCAACAAAATACGATATTGAGTTTGACCAAGGAGCGGTAGTTCAGTTGGTTAGAATACCGGCCTGTCACGCCGGGGGTCGCGGGTTCGAGTCCCGTCCGCTCCGCCAAGAACAAGATACCCTGCAGCTAATATTAGCTGCGGGGTTTTTCTTTTTCCGGCCTATATTAATTCCAGTTCCCTCCTTAAAATATCGCGCCTCGCGGATATATCTCCTTTAGAAACAAATATTTACCAGTGGTATCGTGCGCCGCGAGCGGATTCGGCAATAGTAGAATGCGCGCCGCCGTACTGAATCTATATTCATTAAATTATTTGTTTTATAACTTGTTGAGGGGTACATTATGCTTCTGAAAAAAATTGGCATAGCCGCGGCCTTGTTGTGCGCGTCGGCGGCGCAGGCGTCGACGATTTTTTCCGATAATTTCGACAGCGACGCGCTGGGCTTGAATGTCGTCAGTTTCAACGGCGGCTGGTCGGTGAGCGACGGGGCGGTGGATGTCATCGGTGCGCCGAATTATTTCGATCTGCAGCCCGGCAACGGCCACTACATCGATCTGGACGGTTCAAGCGCCAAGGCCGGCGTCTTTGCCAACTCGGTGGCCGTCACCGGCGGCGTCACTTATACGCTGAGCTTTGATTTGGCGGGCAACAACCGCAACGCCGGCAACGACACCGTGGTGGTCAATTTCGGCGGCAACAGCCAGACGTTCACCCGCCTGGCCGGCGACAGTTTTCAGACGTTCACGCTTAACTACACGGCGACCGTCAGCGGCAACGCCACGTTCAGTTTTGCGGACCAGGGCACGGACAGGCAGGGCGCGCTGCTGGACCGCGTGACGGTGACGGCCGTGCCTGAACCGGAAACTTATGGCATGCTGCTGGGCGGTTTGGCGGTGCTGGGCGCGCTGGCGCGCCGTCGGCGCCAGGCTTGACACCCAGGCCGGGAATGTCCCGCGCCCGCTCCGGCGGGCGTTTTGTTGCGGGCTTGTCGATGTGACCGTTTTGCCAAGGATTTACTCTTGCTATAGAGGGGTGTGCACTGTAAAATCCGGCAACCGGAATTGGCGAACGCGAGTTCGCCTTTTTTGTATGTGCAAGTTCCACTCAATCCGAATTGGCAGACCATGTTTGAATTTATTCGTACTCATCAACGTTTGATGCAGATTCTCCTGGCGATTATTATCGTCCCGTCTTTCGCATTTGTCGGTCTCGGTAGTTACAAGGGTTTTGGCGAAGACGCCAATACGATCGCCAAGATCGACGGCAAGCCGCTGACCCAGCAGGAGTTCGACAATGCCGTGCGTAACCAGCTGGATACTTATCGCCAGCGTCTGGGCGCACAGTTCGACCAGAAGATGTTCGACACTCCTGAATTCAAGCAAAACATCCTCGACCAGCTGATCGCCGAGCGCGCTGTGGCCGCGGAAGTTGTGCATGCGAATCTGAACGTCAGCGATGTCCAGCTGCAGAAAGTCATCAAGGAACAGTTCGGCGGCGAAGGCGCCTTCGACATGGAGCGCTACAAGGCCATCCTGTCCGCGCAAGGCATGACGCCGAGCATGTACGACCAGCGCCTGCGCCATGACCTGTCGCTGCAACAACTGGGCAACGCCATCCAGGCCACCGGCTTCGCGCCGCACGCCGTGGCCAAGACCCTGTCCGACATCGGCGCGCAGGAGCGCGAGGTGCAGGAACTGCTGCTGCCGGTCGCCGATTTCGTGCCGCAGGTGAAGATCACCGACGACATGGTCAAAGCCTACTACGACAAGAACGCCAAGTTCTTCGAAGTGCCTGAGCAGGCCAAGATCGAATACGTGGTCTTCAACAGCGACGCCGTCATGAGCCAGGTGTCCGTCACCGACGCCGACGTGACCGCCTACTACGAAGCCAACAAAGCCGGTTTCGCCACGGCTGAAAGCCGCCGCGCAGCGCACATCCTGATCGCGCTGAAGAAGGGCGCCAACGCCGCCGAAACCGCCGCCGCCAAGGCCAAGGCCGACGCCATCGTCGCCGAACTGCGCAAGGCCCCTGGCGATTTCGCCAAGGTCGCCAAAGCCAAGTCGGAAGACCCGGTATCGGGCGAGCAGGGCGGCGATCTGGACATCGTCACCAAGGGTACGCTGCCGGCTCCGGTCGAAGCGGCCGTGCTGAAGCTGAAGCAGGGCGAGATCAGCGATGCCGTGCAGTCGGACTTCGGCTTCCACGTGCTGACCGTGACCGCGCTGAAACCAGCCGTCGTCAAGCCGCTGGACGAAGTGAAAACCGAAGTGGCTGAAACGCTGAAAAAGCAAAAGGCCGCCAAGAAGTATTCGGAAATGGCTGAAGCCTTCACCAACACCGTCTACGAGCAGTCCGACAGCCTGAAACCGGTTGCCGACAAGCTGGGCCTGAAGATCGAAAGCGCCGCCAACGTCTCGCGCCTGCCGTCGCCGATGGCCGGTCCTGCGCCGTACAACAACGCCAAGTTCCTGGCCGCGCTGTTCTCCAACGAGTCGATCAGCAGCAAGCGCAACACCGAAGCGGTCGAGACCGCGCCGAGCACGCTGGTCGCCGGCCGTATCGTCGAGTTCAAGGCCGCCAGCAAGCGTCCTCTGGCCGAAGTCGATGCCGCCATCCGCCAGCGCGTGACGATGGAAGAAGCCGCCAAGCTGGCCGCCAAGACCGGCGCCGAGAAACTGGCCGCGTTCAAGAAATCCGGCGACGCTACCGGTTTCGCCGCTGCCAAGCTGGTGTCCCGCGCCAAGCCTGAAGGCGTGAACGGCCTGGCCATGCAGGAAGTGATGAAAGCCGACACCGCCAAGCTGCCAGCCTACGTCGGCGTGGATGTGCCTGGCATGGGCTACGGCATCTACCGCATCGGCAAGGTGCAGCAGCCTGCGGTGCAGGACGAAGCGCGCCGTAAATCGGAAGCGGAACAGATCAGCAACATCGTTGCCCAGCAAGAGATGCATGACTACATCGAACTGCTGAAGCAAAAAGCCAAGGTCAAGATTCTGAAACCGATCACAAAAACCACAGTTGTTGAAGTGAAGTAAATTGGTCTTCCGGGAAGCGCGCCGCGCTTCCCGGCTCTGCAGTGCCCCTTCCTCCTATGGCGCGTCCGCGCCGTTCCCCGCCTGGTTCCCGCACCCCTGTGTCTTCATTATTGCTAGTAAGTTAGTAATTTTGAATAATTAATTGACATCTAAATTTGGCAGGTGTAACTTTGCTTGGCGTACCTAGCTCATCAGTGCGTGTTCGGTTTCCACTTTCTTACCGGGGAAAAAATGAAACTAAAATCGCTCTTAATCGGGACTGTGCTGGCGGCCACCTCGATGACAAGTTATGCCGCCGTCGGCGATAGCCAGAATAAAAACATCACGTTAAGCGGCAACCCAGCAATTGGTTATAGCGCGAACTTCGGGCTGGATCATTTGGTGGCTGGCTCGTTTACCGACGTCTTTACCTTCAGCCCGTCCGTCGGGCCGAGCCTGCTGAACGCCTGGGTGCAAAGCATGAACCTGGGTGGCAACCACGATATCGACTTTGTGTCGGCGGACTTGAACGGCAACGCGTTGACGTTCACGCCCAACGGTGTGTTCGAGAGTGGCATACTGAACGCCACCTGGGTCAGTGGTCCGCTGGTCTTGACGGTGTATGGGATTTCCAACAGTGCTACCGCCAGCTATTCCGGCACACTGAACATCGATCCCGTGCCGGAACCTGAAACCTACCTGATGATGCTGGGTGGCTTGGGTATCCTGTCCTACATCGGTCGTCGCCGAAAACAAAGCTAAAAAAATAGCAGTCAAGCGCGCTAAAAACGCAATTCAAGCGAAGCCCCGACAGTTGGAAGCCGACTCTCGGGGCTTGGTGTTTTCAGGGAGCGAGGCGCAGCGCGGCGGCCTGGAAGGCGGCAGCGTCGATGTCTTCGAGTTCCAGCGGCAGCGCCTGGCCGTAGCGGACGAAATTGCGGTCGATCGAGCGCAGATAGGCCGGATCGTAATGGTCGGCCAGCAGTTCCTCCACCAGTGCCGGCATCGCACCTTCCACAGCCATGGCTTGCCAGCGCTTGATCTTGTCGCGGCCGTGCAACGGCGCCAGGAATTCCAGCTGCTCGTTGAGCGAGGCCGGGCTCTCGGTGAAGTGCGCGTAGTCCGCCATCAGCAGGCGCACGCGGTTGGCGCGCGACAGCGTCAGCGCGACGCAGTCGGAGGCGCGCATGGCCTCCATCAGCGCGGCCGGCACGCGCAGGTTGCCGACCTTCTTGCTCTCCGATTCAACGAACACCGGCAGCGCCGGATCGAAGCGGCGCAGCGTGTTCCAGATCGCGCTCTCGAAGGCTTTCTGGCTGGGCTGCGGATGGCTGGGCAGGTGGCCCAGCACCGAGCCGCGGTGTGCGGCCAGCTGTTCCAGGTCCAGCACCTGCGCGCCGTTCGCATGCAGCACTTCCAGCAGGCGGCTCTTGCCGCTGCCGGTGGTGCCGCAGATGACTTTGAAGTTCAGCGCCGGTGCCTGTTCCAGCGCGGCGTTGACGTGGGCGCGGAAGGCCTTGTAGCCGCCGTCCAGCTGCACCACCGGCCAGCCTATCTTGGCCAGGATGTGGGCCATCGAACCGCTGCGGTTGCCGCCGCGCCAGCAGTAGATCAGCGGCCGCCACTCGCGCGGCTTGTCCAGCCACAGCGCCTCGATATGGGCGGCGATATTCTTCGCCACCAGCGCGGCGCCGACCTTCTTCGCTTCGAAGGAGTTGATCTGCTTGTACATGGTGCCGACGCGGATGCGCTGCTCGTCGTCCAGCACCGGCGCGTTGATGGCGCCGGGCAGGTGGTCCAGCGCGTACTCCGCGGGACTGCGGGCATCGATGATGGCGTCGAAGCTGTCGAGCTGCTGGAGCACGTCATCGAAACTCAGGATTTCTGGATACTTCATTTTGCCTTGATACTTTTTTGCAGGACTGGCCAGATATTGGACAGGATGGTGGTGTGGGCTTCGGCCAGCGGATGCAGGCGGTCGGGCTGGAACATCTGCGGCTTGTCGGCGATCCCGTCGAGCATGAACGGCACCAATGGCGCCTTGATCTCCTTGCTCAAGCTGCCGTACATGGCGAAGAATTTATCGGCGTAGTCGCGGCCGTAGTTGGGCGGCATGCGCATGCCGATCAACATGACGCGGGCGTCGGCCTTGGTGGCGGCATTGGCCATCGCGCGCAGATTGGTTTCGGCGGCGGCCACCGGCAGGCCGCGCAGGCCGTCGTTGGCGCCCAGCTCGATCACCACCAGCGCCGGCTTGTATTTTTGCAGCAGCGCCGGCAGGCGCGAACGGCCGCCGCTGGTGGTCTCGCCGCTGACGCTGGCGTTGATCACGGTGGCGTCGATTTTCTGCTCCTTGAGCTTTTGTTCGGCCAGCGCGACCCAGCCGGCGCCGCGCGCCAGGCCGTATTCGGCCGACAGGCTATCGCCGAGCACCAGCACGGTTTTTGGTGCAGAATAGGCGCTCGCCGCCGCCGATAACAGCAGCAGCGCCGACAAAGCCTGTACACTCAGTTTTTTTGATAAACCGTTTTTTAAATCACCTAACACATTCAGCATGCCTGATTTCCCTAAAGCGTCTTCCAATTTTATGCCGGATGGTCCGGGCTTGACGGTCAGCGCCGCAGCCGCGCCGCAGTCCGGCACGCAGCCGGCCATCGCCGTCCAGGGCCTGGCCAAGCGCGTGGCTGACGCCAGCGGCGAGCTGACGATTTTGCACGAGGTCGATTTTACCGTGCAAAAAGCCGAGACGCTCGCCATTGTAGGCGCATCCGGCTCCGGCAAGTCGACTTTGCTCGGCCTGCTCGCCGGGCTGGATACGCCCAGCGCGGGCAAGGTGATGCTCGATGGCGTGGATATCTACGCGCTGGACGAGGATGGCCGCGCCGCGCTGCGCAAGGAAAAGCTGGGCTTCGTGTTCCAGTCCTTCCAGCTGCTGGCGCATTTGACGGCGCTGGAGAACGTCATGCTGCCGCTGGAGCTGCGCGGCGCCCACCATGCGCGCGAACAGGCGGAGTTCATGCTGGAGCGGGTGGGGCTGTCCAGCCGCTTGAAGCACTATCCCAAATACCTGTCCGGCGGCGAGCAGCAGCGCGTGGCGCTGGCGCGTGCCTTCGTCACCGAACCGCCGCTGCTGTTCGCCGACGAGCCGACCGGCAGCCTGGACGCCGCCACCGGCGAAGCCGTCATCAAGCTGATGTTCGACCTGAATCGCCAGCACGGCTCGACGCTGGTGCTGGTCACGCACGACCAGGCCATGGCGCAGCGCTGCGGCCGCACCATCACCATCGCGGCGGGCCGGCTGGTCTGAGTTGACGGCTAATTGTTTATATCGTAAGTTCTAGCCTTTCTTGCAAGCTGATATAAACGATATGTTCAATTTCATTTGCCGTGCCGGCATCGCAGGCATGATGCTGGCTGGCGGCGCGATGGCCGCAACCTCCGCTCCACAAACGGCCGATCAGTGGCGCCAGGCCGCCATCGCCGACATCGAAACGGCCTACCGGATCACGCTGGACAATCATCCCGGCACCCACGATCCCGCCAATCCCGCATTCGCATCCAATCTGGCCAAGGCCCGCGCTGAAGGCCTGGCGCTGGCGGCAAAGGTGGCCGACGGCGGCGGCTACCAGGCCGCCTTAAAACGCTTCAGTACCCAGATCCATGACGGCCACGCGGGCGTCTCCGTGCTGAGCGGGGCAAGCAAAAAGGATCTGCTCTGGCCCGGCTTCGTCGCCGTATGGCGCGGGGACAGCATGCTGGTCTACGCCTCGGAAGCGGGCGGGCCGCCGGCCGGCGCGCGCATCGATGATTGCGATGGCAGGAACATGACCGAGCTGGCGGAGACCAACTTCTTCGCTTTCGATGGCCTCAGCGAAGAGCGCGGGAACTGGTGGGCCTATGCCGGCGACACCTTCATCGACTTCGGCAATCCCTTCGTGGCGCGCCCCGTGCAATGCCGCTTTACCTTCAACGGCAAGCAGATCGCCCACACCCTCAACTGGCGCCCGCTCAGCGAGCAGGGCACCAAATGGAGTGAAGCCAGCTTCAACGGCCCCTTGCTGCCGGTCGGCTTGAGCGAACCGCGCGCAAAGCTGTACTGGGCGGCGATGCCGACCTTCCATCCCGACGAAGCGCAGCGCGCCGCCTACCGCGCAATGACGGCGGAGATACAGGAACACCGCCAGCGCTACCTCGATGCCGACGCCATCGTCATCGACCTGCGCGGCAACCATGGCGGCTCCTCGTTGTGGAGCCGCGATTTCTCCCGCGCGCTGTGGGGCGAAAGCCGCGTGAACCGCTTGCGCAAGATGTACTCCGCGCAGCAGCAGATATGGTGGCGCGCTTCGGCGGACAACAGCGCCTACGTGCGCCGCATGGCCGCGACGCTGCGCGACGAAAAGCAGGAAGCGTTTGCCGCCGAAATGGACCGCGTGGCGGACGGCATGAAGGAGTCGCTGCAGCGCGGCGAAAAATTCTATGTGCCGCCTACGAGCGCGGCGAACATCGGCGCCGACGACCGCGCTCTGAATCTGGCCGACGACCGCGCTCTGAATCTGGCCGACGACCGCGCTCTGAATCTGGCCGGCGATCTGCCGCCGTTTACCAAGCCGGTGTACGTGGTGGTGCCGGGCCAGTGCGCCAGCGCGTGCTTGGATGCGCTGGACTATTTCACGCTGTTCCCGAACACGAAGCTGATCGGCGCACCCAGTTCGGCCGACTCCACCTACATGGAAGTCCGCAGCCAGAAACTCGATTCCGGACTGGCCAAGGTCATCATCCCGAACAAGGTGTACGTGGGCCGGCCGCGCGCGGCGGGGCAGTTCTACTCGCCGGCGATCTACGTTCCCGACCTGGATTGGACGCAGCAGGCCTTCCTGAAAGTGATCGAGGCCGACCTGGCCAAGCGTTAAACGCTAGCGCCCGTGGTGCTGGACCATGCGGTTGAGCGCCACGCGGATGGCCGGTATCAGCTCGCCGGCGGTCAGGCCTATCGGGCCGGCGCCCTCCGTCACCAGCACATCGGCCGCCATGCCGTGCAGCCAGACCCCGGCCAGTGCGGCTTCCCACATCGGCCAGCCTTGCGCCATCAGGCTGCCGCACAGGCCGGACAACACATCGCCCGTGCCGGCCGTGGCCAGCGCCGGATTGCCGGTGGTGTTGATGACGGCATCGCCATTGGGCGCGGCGATCACCGTGCCGGAACCCTTCAGCACCACGCAGGCGTTCAATTTCGCCGCCAGTTTGCGGGCGGCGCCGACGCGGTCGGCTTGCACCTCGGCGATGGAGCAGTCCAGCAGCCGCGCCGCTTCCAGCGGATGCGGCGTCAGCACGCTGCCGCCGGGGCGCTGCGCCAGCGCTGCTTGCAGCCGGGGATAAGCCGCCAGCAGATTGAGGGCGTCGGCATCGGCCAGCAGCGCGCTGCCGCTGGCGATGGCGCTGGCCAGCACGTCCGACGCATGCGGCGACGCGCCCAGGCCAGGGCCGATCACCAGCGTGGCCTGCTCCAGGTCGAAACCGGCCGCCACGCGGCACATCAGCTCCGGCTGGCCGAAGTCGCAGGGCAGCGCATCCTCCACAAACAAGGTGTAGACGCGGCCTGCGCCGCTGTTGAGCGCCGTGCGCGACGCCAGCAGCGGTGCGCCCGTCATGCCTTGCGCGCCGCCGATCACCGCCACGTTGCCGTAGCTGCCCTTGTGTGTATTGTGGCGCCGTGCGCGCAGGCGGCGCGAGAAGAACTTGACGTCGTTCAGGTGCAGCCGCGCCGGTGCGAAGTGGACGGCGTCGATATCGAGGCGCGACACCTCCACCAGGCCGGCGTAATCGCGGCCGTCGCAGGTATGCAGGCCGGGCTTGTTGCCGATGAAGGTGACGGTGTGGGTGGCGTGTACCGCGACGCCGTCCGGGCCGACGATGGCGCCGGTGTCGGCATCGAGCCCGCTCGGCAGGTCCAGCGCCAGCACAGAGCATTTGAGGCCGTTGACCGTTTCCGCCAGCGCGCGCAACGCGCCGGCCAGCGGACGTTGCAGGCCTATGCCGAACAGGCCGTCGACCACCAGCGCCCATTCGGTGCCGGTGATCGCTGCCGCGTCCAGGTCGTCGAAGCGGGCGTCGCTGGTTTGCGCGCGCTGCATCGCGGCCGCGCGCTCGGCGGACGGCTCGGACTGCGGCGGGAAGTGCAGGATCGTCACCTGGGCGCCGGCATAGGCCAGATGGGCCGCCGTCTCCAGCGCGTCGCCGCCGTTGTTGCCCGGGCCCGCCAGCACCAGCACCTTGGCATTGGCGGTGGCGAAAGGCAGCAAGTCCAGCGCGGCATTGGCGCCGGCCTGGCCGGCGCGCTGCATCAGTACACCATCCGGCAGCGCAGCGGCGGCGGCTTGTTCGATGGCGCGTATCTCCGCGCTGGAGTAGAGTGGGTTCATGGTGTAATTTTAGCATCTAAATTATGTTGTAAGCTCGCTGTCCCGTGCGCGGCCGAGCTACTACAATATACGCTTCAGTCATCGTAACGAGGCAGGCATGGATTGGCAATTCTGGATAGACCGGGGCGGTACGTTCACCGACATCGTGGCGCGTCCGCCCGATGGACGCCTGCGTACGCTCAAGCTGCTGTCCGAGAATCCCGAACACTATCCCGATGCGGCCATCGCCGGCATCCGCCAGCTGATGGGCGTGGCCAAGGGCAAGCCGATTCCGGTGGCGCAGATCGGCGCCGTCAAGATGGGCACTACCGTTGCCACCAACGCGCTGCTGGAGCGCAAAGGCGAGCCGACCGCGCTGGCCATCACGCGCGGTTTCCGCGATGCGCTGCGCATCGCCTACCAGAACCGTCCGCGCCTGTTCGACCGCCACATCCTGCTGCCTGAGCTGCTGTACAGCCATGTGATCGAAATCGACGAGCGCATGGGTGCGCATGGCGATACCGTGCTCGATCTCGACATGGAAACCGCCCGCGCCGGCCTGGCCGCAGCCTATGACATGGGCCTGCGTTCGCTGGCCATCATCTTCATGCACGGCTACCGCTATCATGCGCACGAGGTCAAGGTGGCCGAGATGGCGCGCATGATGGGTTTTACCCAGGTCTCGGTTTCGCATGAGGTGAGTCCGATGATGAAGCTGGTGGCGCGCGGCGACACCACCGTGGTTGACGCCTACCTGTCGCCCATCCTGCGCCGCTACGTCGACCAGGTGGCGAAGGAGATGCCGGGCGTGAACCTGCAATTCATGCAGTCCAGCGGCGGCTTGAGCGACGCGCGCGCCTTCCACGGCAAGGACAGCATCCTGAGCGGCCCGGCGGGCGGCATCGTCGGCATGGTCCGCGCCAGCAAGCTGGCGGGCTTCGACAAGGTGATCGGCTTCGACATGGGCGGCACCTCGACCGACGTGTCGCATTTCTCCGGCGAGTTCGAGCGCGTGTTCGAAACCCAGGTGGCTGGCGTACGTATGCGCGCGCCGATGATGAGCATACACACGGTGGCGGCGGGCGGCGGCTCCATCCTGCATTTCGACGGCAGCCGCTATCGCGTCGGCCCGGACAGCGCGGGCGCCAATCCGGGGCCGGCCAGTTACCGGCGCGGCGGGCCGCTGGCGGTCACGGACTGCAATGTCATGCTCGGCAAAATCCAACCGCATCACTTCCCGCAGCTGTTCGGCGCAGAAGGCCGGCAGGCGCTCGATGCGCAGGCCGTGCGCAACCACTTCACCGAACTGGCGGCGCAGATCACGGCCGCCACCGGCAAGGAAAGCACGCCCGAGCAGGTGGCCGAGGGTTTTATCGAAATCGCCGTCGGCAATATGGCCAATGCGATCAAGCAGATTTCCGTGCAGCGCGGGCACGACGTGACCGAATACACGCTGACCAGCTTTGGCGGCGCGGGCGGGCAGCACGCCTGCCTGGTGGCCGATGCGCTGGGTATGACGACGGTGTTCGTGCATTCGCTGGCGGGCGTCATGTCGGCCTACGGCATGGGGCTGGCCGACCAGACCGTGATGCGCGAGGCTGCGGTGGAAGTGCGTCTGAGCGTTGAAGCGCTGGTGGACCTCGATGCGCGCCTGCACGCGCTGGGCCGCCAGGCGCGCGCCGACCTGCATCACCAGGGCGTTGAGGATGAGCGCATCGTGCTGATACGGCGCGCGCATCTGCGCTACGAGGGCACCGATTCGGCGCTGATCGTGCTGTTCGATACCGCCGACAGCATGCAGGCGCAGTTCGAAGCGGCATATCGCAAGCGCTATTCCTTCCTGATGCCTTCCAAGGCGCTGATCGTCGAGGCGGTGTCGGTGGAGGCGGTCGGCAAGTCCGATGCGCCGTCGGAGACGGTGGAGCCGGCCGCGCGCCGCGTGTCCGGCCTGATGCCGCATGCGGTGGTGCCGATGTACACCGGCGGCAAATGGCGCCAGACCAATCTGTATCAGCGCGGCGCCACGCGCATCGGCGATATCGTCAAAGGCCCGGCCATCATCGCCGAGGCGAATGCGACCACCATCGTGGAAGCTGGCTGGCAGGCCGAGGTGACGCTGCACGACCATCTGGTGCTCAAGCGCGTGACCGCGCTGCCGGAGCGCCGCGCCATCGGCACCAGCGCAGATCCGGTGATGCTGGAGATCTTCAATAACCTGTTCATGTCGATCGCCGAGCAAATGGGGCTGCGCCTGCAGAACACAGCCTACTCGGTCAACATCAAGGAGCGGCTGGACTTCAGCTGTGCCATCTTCGACGCCGACGGCAACCTGATCGCCAACGCGCCGCACATGCCGGTGCACCTGGGCTCCATGGGCGAGAGCATCAAGACGGTGATGCGCGAGAACGCGGGGCGGATGCGCGCAGGCGATGTCTTCATGCTCAACGATCCGTACAACGGCGGCACCCATCTGCCGGATGTGACGGTGATCTCGCCGGTGTTCGACGAAGCGGGCGTGGACATCCTGTTCTACGTCGGCTCGCGTGGGCACCATGCGGACATCGGCGGCACCACGCCTGGTTCGATGCCGCCGGATTCCCGCGTGATCGAGGAAGAGGGCGTATTAATCAACAACTTCAAGCTGGTGGATGGCGCCAATGCGGGCGTCGCCGGCGGCCAGCTGCGCGAGGCCGAGACGCGCGCCTTGCTGGCGGGCGCGCGCTACCCTGCACGCAATCCCGACCAGAACATGGCCGACCTGCGCGCGCAGGTGGCCGCCAACCAGAAAGGCGTGGACGAGCTGCGCAAGATGGTCGCGCACTTCGGGCTGGCGGTGGTGCAGGCCTACATGGGGCACGTGCAGGACAACGCCGAGGAATCCGTGCGACGCGTCATCAGTGCACTGAAGGACGGCAGCTACACGCTGCCGCTGGATAACGGCGCGCAGATACAGGTGGCGGTGCGGGTCGACCAGGCCAGCCGCAGCGCGGAGATCGACTTCGCCGGCACCTCGCCGCAGCTGGAGAACAACTTCAATGCGCCGTCGGCGGTGTGCATGGCGGCGGTGCTGTACGTGTTCCGCACGCTGGTCAACGACGAGATTCCGCTCAACGCCGGCTGCCTGAAGCCGTTGAAGGTGCTGATACCGCCGGGCTCCATGCTTAATCCGCACTATCCGGCATCGGTGGTGTCGGGGAATGTGGAGACGTCGACCTGCATCACCAACGCGCTGTACGGCGCGCTGGGCGTGATGGCGGCGGCGCAGGGCACGATGAACAATTTCACGTTCGGGAATGCGCGCTACCAGTATTACGAGACCATCAGCGGTGGCTCCGGCGCAGGCCCGGGCTTCGACGGCACCAGCGTGGTCCAGACCAATATGACCAACTCGCGCCTGACCGATCCCGAAATCCTGGAGTTCCGCTTCCCGGTGCGGCTGGAGAGTTACGCCATCCGCGAAGGCAGCGGCGGAGCGGGGCAGTGGCGTGGCGGGAATGGCGGCACGCGCAAGGTGCGCTTCCTCGAACCGATGACGGCGGCGATCCTGTCCAACAACCGTATCTACGCGCCGTTCGGCATGGCGGGCGGCGAGCCCGGTGCGCTGGGCCGCAACACGGTGGTGCGCGCGGACGGGCGCGTCGAAGAACTGGCGCACATCGGCAAGACTGATATGCAGGTGGGCGATATGTTTGTCATCGATACGCCGGGCGGCGGCGGCTACGGTCCGGCCGGCGGCGAGGGCGGACAATGACGCCGCTGCCGGCCGGTAGCTTCCTGCTGCGTCCCTTCATCGCCGCCGACGCGCCGGCCTTCGCGGCAGGCGTGCGCGAGTCGATGGACAGCGTGGGCATGTGGATGACCTGGGCGCACGCCGAGTACTCGGAGGAGCAGGCGCTGTCCTGGTTCGACTGGTGCGACGCCAGCCGCGCCGATGGCAGCGCGCACGAATTCGGCATCTTCCTGGCAGACGGCACAACGCT
This sequence comes from Rugamonas aquatica, assembly GCF_009380215.1. Taxonomy (GTDB): domain Bacteria; phylum Pseudomonadota; class Gammaproteobacteria; order Burkholderiales; family Burkholderiaceae_D; genus Rugamonas; species Rugamonas aquatica_B. The sequence continues at coordinate 776,558 of NZ_WHUG01000001.1, read as the reverse complement.
GGTCGGCGGCGGTGGATTGAACCAGCTGAACGCGGTGAACGGCTTCTGCAACCTGGGCTACTGGGTGCGCGCCTCGGCGCAAAGGCAGGGCGCGGCGGCCGCCGCGGTGGGCGCACTGTCGCGCTACGCCTTCGAGCAGCTGAATCAATCGCGGGTGGAAATCGTGATCGCGGCGGGTAATGAACCCAGCGCCGCAGTGGCCCGCAAGGCCGGCGCCACGCATGAATGCCTGGCCCGCAACCGCCTCAAGCTGCGCGGCCTATGCGTGGATGCCCACGTCTTCTCCATGATACCGGCCTAAGCTCGCAGGCCGGTGCGCCTGCCGATACCGTCGGCATCGAAAAACAGTACCAGCGATTCCCGGCTTGTCCATGGCAGGGAGGCGGCGTACAGTTTTGGTTCGATGAACAGACAGGAAGGGAGGACACAGTGCGTACGCTACTCAAGCTCCTGCGCGGACGAGGCTCGGCGAACCGCGCGATCCGGTCGGCCTTCCTGCTCTGCGCCCTGTACTTCGTGACGTGGTACCTGATTTCCCACCTGTCGAACTTCCCCGGCTCGCTGATGTTCTGATTACGCCGTCGTCGCGATACCGTACTTGCGCTGGGTGTGCGAATACTGCGCCTGCAGCGCCTCCAGTGAAGGATGGGCCGGATCGATCTTGCGCATGCGCTCCAGCAGGAAGGAGCATTGCTCGGCCAGCGGCACTTCCCAACCCAGATCGTCCAGCTGTTTGAGTATCGCCGACGTCGCCGCCGGCAGTAGCGACATATTGGCCGGCGCCTTGCGCAAGGCTGCGTTCAGCGTATCGACCGCCGCCCGCAGATCGCCCTGGCCGCGCTGCTCGGCCGCGTGGGCGATCAGCTCTTCCACGTGATGCTTGATCTGTTCACCCATGCCTGCCGCCAGATCGTGGCGGCCCGCCTTTTCGAACACCTGCACCGCATCGTCCATCGACACGCCGCTTTCGGTATCGTTCATCAGGTTGAGCATCAGGTCGGACGCCTGCTGGTCCAGCTTCACATTCAGACAGCTGTGCACCAGACCGATTTTCAGCCCGGTCGACAGGCCACGGCTGGCGCCGACGGCATTGACGGCGGTGGTCAGCTCGGCCGCCGCCGCGGTGATATTGCCGCTCATTTCCTGCAGCAGGCCGGCGGCGATGGCCCGGCAGGCCTCGACGTTGGCGCTGGCGCGCAGTGAGCGTTCCATATCGCGTATCACGCCGCTGGCCTGATTGGCGTCGCCTTTCTTGACCAGCGTCTTGACCAGCTTGACGTGGTCTTCCGGGTCGCGGAATTCGGAGTACTTGGCCTTGGCCACCACCTGCTTGAACGCCTTCTCGGCGACGCCGACATCGCCGGTCTCGAACGCCACTTCGCCCAGGTGGCGCAGGCGGTGCACCATGTTGGGCGAGATCGCCACCGCGTCTTCCAGGATCTTCTTGGCCGATTCCTGCTGGCCCAGCGCCTCGTGCGTGCGCGCGAGCAGGTCGTAGGCCGCCATGAATTTGGGATTGTGGGTCAGCAGATCCTGCAGCGTGTCCTGCGCCTCGATGTACTTCTGCTGCCCGAACTGGCAACGCGCCATGCCCAGGTGCGCCCAGGCGATGGGGCGGGTCATCAGGATCACCTGGTACACCACCTCGGCCTCGGCCAATTCTTCCAGCCTTACCAGCAGCTCGGCGCGCAGGCGCGCGAAGTCGATCGCGTAGCGGGGATTCTTTTCTTCGGCTATCCCGCATTCGCCGATGGCCTTGCGGATGCTGCCCATTTCCACCAGCTGGTGGATCGGCAGGAATACGTCGCGCCGCTCGACCGCCTTGCGGATGCGCTGCAGCAGCGCGTCCACGGTGAACGGCTTGAGCACGTAATCGGTCGGCGTCAGCTCGGCCGCGCCTATCACCTTGCTGTAGACGCCTTCGGAAGTGAGCATGATGAAGATGGTCGATGGCAGTATCAGTTTGTGCAGGCGCAGGTCTTCCAGCAGTTGCTGGCCGTCCTGGCCATTGTTCTCGCCGCTGCCGTTGCCCAGGTCGTACTCGCACAGCACGATGTCGAACGGTTTCTTGCCCAGCTGGCGGATGGCCGTGCCGGAACTGACCGCGTAATCGATCTTGGTGATGCCGGCCTGGTTCAGCATATTGTGCAGGCTGCCGCGCATCCCTGGGTTGGGGTCGACGATCAGCACTGACAAATCACTATATTCCGCCATGTTACGCATCCTAGCTAAAGTTAAATCTAGCATACTCCATGGCAAGTCAAAATGTTATGAAAACCCGGCGCTTTGCCCCGGGCATGGGCATAAACCGGCCAAAAAGGGCTGAAAATGTTGCTTTGGCGGCAGTTTTTGGCCCGAATTGGCGCTGTATAGACGAGGGCGTAAAGGGTATAATGCGCGCAAAGGAAATTATGCATTACAAGTATCTCGTGCTCCATCTACCTTTAAACCGCAGCCACGCTGCATCAACCATCCTCCAACCATGTTGATTCTGCCGGGCTCCAACGCCCTGTCCGCATTCCGTAGCCAACGCCTGTTAACTCAACTGCAAGCCGCGCTGCCTGCCGTCGCCGCCGTCCAGGCGCGCTATGTCCACTTCATCGATGCCGCCGCGCCGCTATCGGCCGACGACACCAGCCGCCTCGGCGCGCTGCTGACCTACGGTGAGCCGGCCCACGCCGACAACACCGACGGTGCAGTCGAAGAGTTCTTCGTCATTCCGCGCTTCGGCACGATCTCGCCGTGGGCTTCGAAAGCCACCGACATCGTCCATAACTGCGGCATGGCGCACATCAAGCGCGTCGAGCGCGGTATCGCCTTCCGCATCAATCTGAAGACCGGCATTTTGGGCAGCAGCATCGGCGCCGCCAAGAAGCTGTCGGACGAAGAAGTGCAGGCCGTCGCCGCGCTGCTGCATGACCGCATGACGGAATCGGTGCTGCGCCATCCTGACGAAGCCGCAGGCCTGTTCCGCACGCTGGAAGCGAAGCCGCTGGAATCGGTGGACGTGATCGGCATGGGCAAGGCAGCGCTGGAAAAGGCCAACACGGACCTGGGCCTGGCGATGTCGGACGACGAGATCGAGTACCTGGACGCCGCCTTCACCAAGGCCGGCCGCAATCCGACCGACGTTGAGCTGATGATGTTCGCGCAGGCGAACTCGGAGCACTGCCGCCACAAGATCTTCAACGCCGATTGGACCATCGACGGCGAAGCGCAGACCAAGTCGCTGTTCGGCATGATTAAGAACACCCACCAGCTGCAGCCGAAAGGCACCATCGTCGCCTACAGCGACAACTCGTCGATCATGGAAGGCGCGGAAGTGATGCGCTTCTTCCCGCAGGGTGACGCGCACCAGTACTCGCCGACCACCGAGTTGACGCACACGCTGATGAAAGTGGAAACCCACAATCACCCGACCGCGATCTCCCCATTCCCTGGCGCCTCCACCGGCGCCGGCGGCGAGATCCGCGATGAAGGCGCGACCGGCCGTGGCGCCAAGCCCAAGGCTGGCCTGACCGGCTTCACCGTGTCGAACCTGATGCTGCCGGGCGCCGTGCAGGCATGGGAAAACGACGCCGACGTGACCGCGCCGGTGGCCGACTACCGCAACAGCGGCAAGGCCTACGGCAAACCAGACCGCATCGCTTCGGCGCTGCAGATCATGATCGAAGGCCCGCTGGGCGGCGCTGCGTTCAGCAATGAATTCGGCCGTCCGGTACTGGGCGGTTACTTCCGTACCTACGAACAGAATATCGGCAAGCAGTTCGCCGGCGCGCACGACACCGTGTTCGGCTACCACAAGCCGATCATGATCGCGGGCGGCATCGGTAACATCTCCGGCCAGCACACGCACAAGAACGACATCCCGGTCGGCAGCCTGCTGGTGCAGCTGGGCGGTCCTGGCATGCGCATCGGCATGGGCGGTTCGGCCGCTTCGTCGATGGCGACCGGCACCAACACTGCGGACCTGGACTTCGACTCGGTCCAGCGCGGCAATCCAGAGATGGAGCGCCGTGCGCAGGAAGTCATCAACGGCTGCTGGCAGCTGGGCGCCAACAATCCGATCATCTCGATCCACGACGTGGGCGCCGGCGGTCTGTCGAACGCCTTCCCGGAGATCACCAACGACGCCAAGCGCGGCGCGATCTTCGATCTGCGCAAGATCCCGCTGGAAGAAAGCGGCATGGCGCCGAAAGAGATCTGGTCCAACGAGTCGCAAGAGCGCTACGTGCTGGCGATCGCGCCGGACAGCCTGCCGATGTTCAAGGCGCTGTGCGAGCGTGAGCGCTGTCTGTTCGCCGTCGTTGGCACCGCGACCGAAGAACGTCAACTGAAGCTGATCGATCCTGAGCTGGGCAACGAGCCGGTCGACATGCCGATGGACGTCCTGCTGGGCAAACCGCCGAAGATGCAGCGCGACGTGCATCACGTGCAAAACGAATTCCCTGCGATCGACCTGACCGGCATGGACCTGGAAGAAGCCGCCAAGCGCGTGCTGCTGCTGCCTACCGTGGGCGACAAGTCCTTCCTGATTACCATCGGTGACCGTACTGTGGGCGGCATGTCCGTGCGCGACCAGATGGTCGGTCCATGGCAGGTGCCGGTGGCCGATTGCGCCGTCACCGCGATGAGCTTCGAGGGCTACCTGGGCGAAGCGATGGCGATGGGCGAGCGTACCCCGCTGGCCGTGATTAACGCCGCAGCGTCGGGCCGCATGGCCGTCGCCGAGGCGATCACCAACATCGCCGCCGCGCCGATCAAGGATATCTCCGACATCAAACTGTCCGCCAACTGGATGGCCGCCTGCGGCCAGCCTGGCCAGGATGCAGCACTGTTCGACACCGTCAAGGCAGTCGGCATGGAGCTGTGCCCGGCGCTGGGCATCAGTATCCCGGTAGGTAAGGATTCGCTGTCGATGCGCACCACCTGGAAGGACGAGGGCGACGCCAAGGCTGTCACTTCGCCAGTTTCGCTGATCGTCTCGGCCTTCGCGCCGGTGCACGACGTGCGTAAATCGCTGACTCCTCAGATCAAGACCGATGCCGGCGACACCGCCATCATCCTGATCGACCTGGGTCGCGGCAAGAACCGTCTGGGCGCATCCGCGCTGTCGCTGGTCATGGGCCAGCTGGGCAACGAAGCACCTGACGTGGACAGCCCTGAAGACCTGAAAGCCTTCTTCACCGCGATCCAGCAACTGAACAACGACGGCAAACTGCTGGCATACCACGACCGTTCCGACGGCGGCCTGTATGGCACGCTGACCGAGATGGCCTTTGCCGGCCGCGCAGGCCTGTCGATCAATCTCGACATCCTGACCTTGGAACAGGGCCACGGCGCCGACCAGGGTGACGCCAAGAACTGGGCCGGCCAGATCGCCGAACGCCGCAACGAGCAAACACTGCGCGCGCTGTTCTCCGAAGAGCTGGGCGCTGTGATCCAGGTTCGCGCCGAAGAGAAGTCGCTGGTGATGGACGTGCTGCGCACCTTCAACCTGGGCGCATGCAGCCATATCATCGGCAAGCCGAACGACCGTGGCGTGATCGAGTTCACCCGCGACGCTAAGATCATCTACGCCAAGCCGCGCTCGGAACTGCACCGCCTGTGGAGCGAGACCAGCTGGCGCATCGCCCGCCTGCGCGACAACCCGGCCTGCGCCGATGCCGAATACGACCGCATCCTGGACGAAACCGATCCTGGCATCACGCCGAAGATCACCTTCGACCTGACCGAGAATGTGGCCGCGCCGTTCCTGGCGACCGGCGTGCGTCCACGCGTGGCGATCCTGCGCGAGCAGGGCGTCAACTCGCACATCGAGACTGCATACGTGATGCACCAGGCGGGTTTCAACGCCGTCGACGTGCACATGAGCGATCTGATTGCGGGCCGCGTCAAGCTGGATGACTTCCAGGGCATCATCGCCGTCGGCGGCTTCTCGTACGGCGACGTGCTGGGCGCCGGCGAAGGCTGGGCCAAGACGATTCTGTTCAACGCCGCGCTGGCCGATCAGTTTGCCCGCTTCTTCGCGCGCACCGACAGCTTCGGTCTGGGTGTCTGCAACGGTTGCCAGATGATGAGCAATCTGAAGTCCATCATCCCTGGCGCGCATGCGTGGCCTAAGTTCACCACCAACAAATCGGAGAAATTCGAAGCGCGCTTCGCGATGGTGGAAGTGCTGGACTCGCCGTCGATCTTCTTCAACGGCATGGCCGGCACGCAGACCGCGATCGCCATCGCTCACGGCGAAGGCTATGCGGACTTCACGCAGACCGGCAACATCAGCGAGGCTGTGGCAGCGATGCGCTTCGTCGACAACCGTGGCGCCGCTACCGAAGCCTATCCGTACAACCCGAACGGCTCGCCGCAAGGCCTGACATCGGTGACCACGGCCGACGGCCGCTTCACCGTGATGATGCCGCACGCCGAACGCGTATTCCGCTCGGTGCAGCAGTCGTGGCACCCTGAATCGTGGGGCGAGGATTCGCCTTGGATGCGTATGTTCCGCAACGCGCGCAAGTTCGTTGGCTAAGTAACAGTAGGGTAAGCGAAGGCCGGAGCGATCCGGCCTTTTTTATATCCAGCCCAGCAGCCCGCCGAAGACTGCGAGCGCTACGCTGACGCCAGCGGCAAGCGTACCCACCACGGCGATCTGCCGCTTCAGCGACGTCATGTCGTGCACCCAGTAGGCGACGACGAAGAAGGGCAGGTAGCCGATCAGCCAGATCAGCCAGGGCGCGCCCAGGTTCCACGCCGGCCATTCCCAGACCAGCGCGCCGATGTGGTTCAGCCAGACTTCCACGCACACGCACAGCACTGAATTGACGGCGGCCAGCAGCCAGCGGTTGTTGATGCCGGCGATCTTCAACTTGCGGTCCGCGGGCAGCGTGCGCGCCGCATACAGCCCCATGATGGCAAACATGAAGCTGATTTCGATGTTCAGGCCGATCAGCAAGACGTAGGCTGAACCGTTCGGTGTGCTCCAGGCCGGCGCAAAGCCGGAGAAGTGAAATAGCAGGCCGTTCCAGATCTCGTTGACCCAATCCATCAGCCAGAACGCCAGGCCCGCCAGCACCACATTCCAGCGCCTGGCGGCGGCCTGTTCGCCGTAGGCGTGGATCACCAGCAAAAGCAGCGGAATGATGTACCACTGAAAATGCGATGCGTTGCGGACCAGTTCCTGGGCTTGTGCTGCGGATGCTGCGATCATGGTTTGCTCCCGTGGTGAAGATGAAACGATTCTAGGCAAGGGGAGCATTGCTGGCTTGACAAGGCAGGACATAATTTTTGACAATTCAGGCCATGCAGAAAACTCCACCGGCCATTCCTGGGACCTACGTCCGCATGCTGTTCGATTATCTCGAAGGGCAGGGCTGCGCCGCCGAGGCGGTCCTGGGGGAGCCTGCGCCTGCGGCGGATGCCGGTGGGTTGTCCTATTCCGTGGGGCGCTGGCAGACGTTGCTGGAGCGTGCCGCGCAGCACCTGGACGACCCCGCGCTGGGTCTGCGGGTTGGCGCGACCATCTCTCCGGCGCATTTAGGGGCGTTAGGCTACGTTCTGCTGGCATCCAGCGGGGTTCCGGCGGCATTGGAGCGCTACGTGCGCTATCAGCGACTGGTGCACGATGTCAGCCCGGTCGGCTATCGGCTCGACGGCAATGCGCTGGTGCTGGAGTGGAGCGCCGAGTCGCGCGGCGTGGGATTGCTGGTGAATCAATGCGGCATGGCGGCGCTGGTGCAGTTCGCCCGGGATATCACCGGCAGCGGTGTGACGCCTCTGGCGGTGCACTTCGTTGAGCCGCAACCGGCGGACATGGCGCCGTATGCCGCGCTGTTCCGCTGCCCGCTGGTTTTTGCTGCGGACGCCACCAGAATCGACTTTGCGGTTAGCTTGCTGAGCTTGCCGCTGCGCCAGCCTGATCCAGCTTTGGTGGCGATGCTGGAGTCTCAGGTGCAGCATCGTCTGGCGTCGCTGCCGCAGAAAGACGACCTGGCGCAGCTGGTTCGGCGCCATATTGCCAGCAGCTTGATTCAAGGCGAACCGCTGCTGGATCAAATCGCGGGCGAATTGAATATGTCCGGCCGCACGCTGCGCCGGAAACTGGAGCAGGGCGGTAACACGTTCCGAATGTTATTGGACGAAACTCGCCTACAGATGGCGCAAGGCTATTTACGGGATAAACGTCTGGCATTGCCCGAGGTCGCATTGTTATTGGGCTATTCCGAGCAGAGTGCTTTTAATCGCGCTTTTTTACGATGGAGTGGCGATACGCCCAGTTCATGGCGTAGAAAGATGTTTATTGGCCTCGCGATAACTGAGCGCTGAAAGCCGATGTTTTTCTTTTGATGTGAAGGCGCGGACTGCATCGGGATCATGACGGGCATAATCCCGTAATGCCCAGCCGATTGCCTTTTGTATGAAAAACTCTTTTTCGTGCGCGAGCGAGAGGGAATAATTAAACAGCCTTTCAACATCCATCTTGTCGCGCCATCCTAATTGATGCAATAAGGCGATACGGCGTACCCACATATCGTGTTGCTTGAGAGCCTGGTCCATTCCATCATGGCGATAACGCAAAACATCGCCGATTACCGAAGCCAGTGCATCGACCGTATCCCACCACGATTTATTCTGGACCAGTTCCAGTAGAACGGGAATATGTGCCAATTCCAATTGTTTGCTATGCATCGCCAGCATATCGATTGCGACGTATTGATACTCCCTTTGCGGCAACTCCCATAATGCCCTGGCGTAAAGAATCAAATTATCCGCGCCTATGCCTTTTAATTGCTGGAGCAATGGCTTGGCGGCAAGCCGTCGTTGCGGCGTGCCGATGCCCAGAAAATCGAACTGGCCGCGCATGTACGCGCGCATGGCGGGCGCACGCTCGGGCGTGGCGACGTGGGTGAGGGCGGCATCGAGCGCGGTGCGGAATTCAGGAGTCATCGCCTGCAAGTATAGATGATTTTGCGTGTAGCCCCTTGGGTAAGCCAGAACCTGGCACGTATTTGCCAGCTTCTGGCTTAGGATGGACAAAAGAAACGGCGAGTGCCACGTCGTCGCCGATCAAATAAAAAAAGCGCCTCAAGAGGCGCTTTTTAGCAGAACTGCAGTCCGGCTTATTGGACTTTGGCTTTCTTGGTCAGCTCGTCGCGGAAGGCGGCGATTTTACGCTGTTGCAGTGCTTCAGCGATCTGGCCTTTAACTTCTTCAACCGCTGGCAGCTTGGTGGCACGGGATTCTTCCAGTTTGATAACGTGATAACCGAATTCCGATTTAACTGGAGTCTGGGTGATTTCACCGTTTTTCAGGGCAACCATCGCATCAGCGAAAGGTTTTACCAGTTTGCCTGGAGCCATCCAGCCCAGGTCGCCGCCATTATTTGCGGAACCGTCTTTCGATACTTTGGCCAGTTCTTCGAACTTGCCGCCGGCTTTCAGCTTGGCGATAATGTCCTTGGCTTCCTGTTCGGTTGCAACCAGGATATGACGCGAGTGATATTCTTTCTCGCCCATGGCAGCTTTATACTTGTCGTATTCAGCCTTGATTTCGGTGTCTTTGATCGGATTCTTTTTAACGTAGTCAGCCAGCATCGCGTTGATGATAATGCTTTGACGTGCGTTTTCGATAGCCGCCTTAACTTCAGGCTTGGTGCCGAAACCTTGTTTATCCGCTTCCTGGATCATGACTTCGCGGCCGATCAATTCTTTCTTGACCATTTCACGCAGTTGCGGGCTGTCAGGCTGCTGACCTTGTGCTACTACTTGCTTGACCATCTGGTCTACTTTAGCGGCAGGAATAGCCTTGCCATTTACGGTCGCGACGTTTTGCGCGAATACCGGAGCTGCAACGACAGCGATCAGTGCTAACAACAGGCGGGTTGGCTTCAACATCATTATTAAATCCTATAAAAAAACAAGAAATCGCACTCGGGCGGTGCATTGTACCAACGCAAAATCAAAAACGGCGCCCCGCAGGGCGCCGCCTCATTCATAACATTACTGCACTTTTGCTTTCTTGACCAGTTCTTCCTGGTAGGCTTGCAATTTCTTCTGGGCCAGTGCTTCCGCTACTTGCGGTTTTACTTCTTCCAGGGTCGGCAGTTTGGCTGCGCGGATGTCGTCAACTTTGATCACGTGGAAGCCGTTCGGGGTTTGAACTGGCTTCTCGGTGACTTGGCCTTTTTGCAGGCCAACGAAGGCTGCCGAGAATGCTGGTGGGAAGGACGAAGGAACTGCCCAATCCAGATCGCCGCCGTTTGCTGCGGAACCGGTGTCTTTCGAGGCTTTTGCCAGCTCTTCGAACTTGGCGCCGCCTTTGATCTTGGCGATGACGTCGTTGGCTTCAGCTTCGGTTGCCATCATGATGTGGCGGACGTGGTATTCCTTGTCGCCGTTCTGGGCTACGAAGCGGTCGTATTCAGCCTTGATGTCGGCATCCGAAACCGGGTTCTTCTTCATGTAGTCACCGACCAGGGCGTTGACGATGATGGCCTGGCGAGCGTTTTCGATTTGCGTCTTGACCGCTGCATCTTTACCGAAACCTTGTTTTTCCGCTTCCTGCATCATCACTTCGCGGCCGATCAGGTCTTTCTTGATCAGTTCGCGCAGTTGTGGCGAATCCGGCTGCTGGCCTTGGGCTACGACCTGCTTGACCACGGCGTCAACGCGCGAGGTTGGGATGGCTTTGCCATTAACTACGGCAACGTTTTGAGCGAAAGCAGGTACGGCGGCAACGGCGAGAAGTGCAATCAGCAAACTGGCTGGCTTGAAAGTCATTATTAATTCCTGTAAGGGGAAAGTTTTAGCGAAATTGCCTGGGCAGGAGTTGGATCGGCTATCTGTCTTTGTGTTCAATTATTTTGAAACCGATAGCGACCGTTCCCCGACCAAGCGCTACATCATACTTCGGACGGAGCCAATGCGGTAATGGCCAATGCATGAATTTCTTTATGCATCATATCGTGCACGGAATCATACACGAGTCGATGTCTTGTGACGAGTTTGAGGCCTTCGAATTGTAACGAAACAATTCGAACGTTGTAATGACCCCCACCGGAAGCGGCACCGGCATGGCCGGCGTGCAGGGCGGAGTCGTCGTCCAGCGTCAGTTCCAGCGGCGCCAAGGTGGCCTGGAAGCGGCTGCGCATGCGCTCCATGCGGTCGTCCGTATTGATTCCGCTCATGCTTCATCCTTCATGTGACGCGACAGGTAGATGGTTTGACCGACGATAAACACAAACATGATGCCGGTCGCGCCAAACGCCTTAAAGCTGACCCAGGAACTGGTGTCGCCTTTAAACCAAACGAAGGCGACATACCAATTCAGGAATCCCATTGCCGTATGGAAGCAGATCCAGGCCCAATTCAGACGGCTCCAAACCGGATCCGGCAATTGAATGATTTCTTCCATCGACTTGCGCATCAGATTCTTTTTAAAGACGAACTCGCTAATGAACAGGCCCAGTGCGAATGCCCAATAGAAAATGCTGAGTTTCCATTTGATGAAATCTTCGTCGTGCAGGTAGATCGTCATGCCGCCGAAGACGACAAACATGAACAGCGAGAACCACAGCACCGAATCAACCTTACCGTTTCGTAATTTGGCGTAGGTGATTTGCAACGCGGTGGCGAAAATGCCGACCAGCGTCGCGATGACGATAGGGGACTGGTCCGCCGTCACCGAACCGCCGGAGACGATGCCGCTGAGATAGGTGTTAATGAAGTGCTGGGCCGCTTCCGCATTCCAGCCCGACAGCTTGTAAGCGACAAAGAACAGCAGCAGCGGGATCAGGTCGAACAGAAATTTCATGTTGTCTCAGGCGTTATTGTGGGTTGAAGCGCAGCGAGGCCGAATTGATGCAATAGCGCAATCCGGTTGGAGGAGGACCGTCCGGGAACACATGGCCCAGATGGGCGTCGCACACCGCGCAAATGATTTCGGTGCGCAGCATACCATGGGTGCGGTCGGTTTTTTCGATGACATTGGCCGGATCGAGCGCTTCGAAGTAGCTCGGCCAGCCGCAGCCGGAATCGAATTTGGCGTCGGAACGGAACAGCGGCGTGTCGCAGCACACGCAGGTGTAGATGCCGTGTTCGTGATGATCCCAGAACTTGCCGGTAAAAGCGCGTTCGGTGGCGGCGTGGCGCGTGACTTGATATTCCATAGGATCCAGCATGGCGCGCCATTCGGCGTCGGATTTGGTGACTTTATTGGTCATGGCTTAGTGCTCACTTAAGAAGAACAGCTTACTTCAAGATGGCTTGCCCAGTCTGGCGGCAAGGCTGCGTATTGATCGTGCTCAGGCTGTTCGTCGTATGGGCGCTGCAAAACTGACAGTAATCGCTCCACCTCAGTAAAGTCCTTATTTTGCGCTTTTTCAATGGCAATTTGCGCCAGGTAATTACGCAGCACGTATTTGGGGTTGACCTTGTTCATCGCAAGCTTGCGGGCGGCATCGTTGCTGGCTTCGGCTTGCAGGCGGGCGCGGTACTGCACGGCCCAGGCGTCGAAGGCCGGACGGTCGATGAACAAGTCGCGCAACGGTTCGTCGCCGCTGGCGTCGGCCGCTTTCAACCCGCTCAGGCGGCGGAAGAAGAGCGTGAAATCGACGTGGTTGGCGTCCATTAGAGCGAACATGGCGTCGAACAGCGCACGGTCGGCGTCGGTATGCTGCTCCAACTGGGACAAGCCCAGCTTGGCACGCAGCAGTTCATCCATCTTGGCGGCGAATGCCGGCTGATAGACATCCAATGCAGCCTGCGTGGCCTCGACCTCGCCGATCAGCGGCAGCAGCGCCTGGCCCAGGGCGTAGCAGTTCCAGTGGCCGACCTGCGGCTGGTTGGCGTACGAGTAGCGGCCCTGCTGGTCGGTGTGATTGCAGATGTGGTCGGAGTCGAAGGCCTCCATGAAGCCGAACGGGCCGTAGTCCAGCGTCAGGCCGAGGATGGACATATTGTCGGTGTTCATCACGCCATGCATGAAGCCGACGGCTTGCCAATGGGCGATCATGTGCGCCGTACGGCGCGTCACTTCGGCCAGCAAGGCCTGGTATGGATTCTCTTCTTCGCGCAACGCCGGATAAAAACGGTCGATAACGTAGTCGGCCAGGATTTTCAGCTCATCGTTCTTGTTGCGGTAGAACCAGTGTTCGAACGAGCCGAAGCGCACGAAGGTGGGCGCCATGCGCACCACCACGGCCGAGGTTTCCACGGTTTCGCGCATCACGCCCTGGTCCGAGCCCGCCACCGACAGCGCGCGCGAGGTGGGGATGCCCAGCCCATGCATGGCTTCCGAGCACAGGAATTCACGGATCGATGAACGCAGCACCGCGCGGCCATCGCCCATACGCGAGTACGGCGTCAGGCCGGCGCCTTTCCATTGCAGCTCCATCGGCCCTTCGGCGGTGGCGACATCGCCGAACAGCATGGCGCGGCCGTCGCCCAACTGGCCGGCCCACACGCCGAACTGGTGGCCGGAATACACGGCGGCCAGCGGCAGCGCTCGCTCCGGCGCGGCGTTGCCGATCAAAACGTCGAGGCTGTCGGCGACTTGCGCAGGCGTCAGGCCGACCAGTTCGGCGGCCGGCGCGCTGACGGCGACCAGATACGGCGCCGGCAGCGGCGTTGGCATCAGGCGGGTGTAAAAGGCAGGCGGCAGGGACGCGAAGGAATTGTCCAGCGGCAGTTTAGAGGCAGTAATGGCAGTTCCCGTTTCTGAATAAGCCCCATAGGGCGCAAGCCTGCGATTTTACCGCAGCAAGGCGATGCCGCAGTGCAGCATCGAAATGCATTGACGCTCCTTGCCCGGGCATTCCAAACTCGTTCATATAAAATCAACTTTTCCTGGAGTTTGAATGTATCCCCAGAGTCCGCTGATGGGCCAGATGATGAATCAGCCCTTGCTCGTTTCCAGCATACTGGACTTCGCCGCCCGGCACTACGCCAATAGCGAGATCGTTTCGCAGCGGGTCGAAGGCGACCTGCACCGCTACACACTGCGCGAATGCCAGCAGCGCAGCAAGCGCCTGGCCAACGCCTTGCACGGACTCGGCGTGCGCATGGGCGAGCGCGTCGCCACGCTGGCCTGGAACGGCTATCGCCATCTGGAAGCCTACTACGGCGTGTCCGGCTCGGGCGCCGTGCTGCACACGATGAATCCGCGCCTGCATCCCGAGCAGCTGGCCTACATTTGCAACCACGCCGAAGACCAGTACCTGATGTTCGATTTCTGCTTCCTGCCGCTGGTGGAAGCGTTCGCACCGATGTGCAAGACCATCAAGGGCTACATCCTGCTGGGCGCGGCGGACCGCATGCCGGCCGAGACCAAGATACCGAACCTGCTGTGCTACGAAGACTTGATCAACGCCCATTCCCCCGATTACGAATGGCCGTTGTTCGACGAGAACGCCGCCTGCACGCTGTGCTACACCTCGGGTACCACCGGCAATCCCAAGGGCGCCTTGTACTCGCACCGCTCGACGGTGCTGCATGCTTACGCGTCGGCGTTGCCGAACGTGCTCAACGTATCCTCGCGCGATACGGTGATGCCGGTCGTGCCGATGTTCCACGTCAACGCGTGGGGGCTGCCGTATTCGGTGCCGCTGTCGGGCGCGAAGATGGTGTTCCCCGGCCCGGCGCTGGACGGCAAGTCGGTCTACGAGCTGATGGAGAAGGAACAGGTCACGTTCTCGGCCGGCGTGCCAACCGTGTGGCTGGGCCTGATCAACTACGCGATGCAGAACAAGCTGAAGTTCTCGACCTTCCGCCGCACGGTGATCGGCGGCTCAGCCTGTCCGCCGGCGATGATGAACGCGCTGATCGACGAGTTCGGCGTGGAGGTGATCCACGCCTGGGGCATGACGGAAATGTCGCCGCTGGGCACGGCCGGCGGCCTGCTGACCAAGCACCTGGACTTGAGCAAGGAAGAACAGCGCAAGATCCTGCAAAAGCAGGGGCACGGCATCTACGGCGTCGACATGAAGATCACCGACGACGACGGCAAGGAACTGCCGTGGGATGGCGTCAGCTACGGCCATCTGCTGGTCAAGGGGCCGTGGATCATCTCGCGCTACTTCAAGGACGAAGGTGGCGATGTGTTGCAGGATGGCTGGTTCCCGACCGGCGATGTCGCCACTATCGATGCCGACGGCTACATGCAGATCACCGACCGCAGCAAGGATGTCATCAAGTCCGGCGGCGAATGGATAGGCACCATCGACCTGGAGAACGTCGCCATGTCACATCCGGCGGTGATGCAGGCCGCCTGCATCGGCGTTGCCCATCCGAAGTGGGACGAGCGGCCATTGCTGGTGGTGGTGCTGCGGCCGGGGCAGGAAGTCAGCCGCGAGGACTTGCTGGCCCACTTCCACGGCAAGGTCGCCAAATGGTGGCTGCCGGACGACGTGGTGTTCACCGATGCCTTGCCGGTGGGCGGCACCGGCAAGATCCAGAAAAACAAATTACGCGAGCAGTACAGGAACTACCGCCTGCCCGGCGCATAAGAGCGCGGCCTTATTTGCCGGCGGCGGGATGCGGCGCCATCGGCAGTTCCGGCAACAGCAGCAGCACCAGCAATCCCAGCCCGACCAGCAAAGTGCCGGCACCGAAGATATTGCCGATGGCATGGCGGTAGACTTGCGCCGTCGCCGCCTGGCCGTGCAACTGATGGGCCAGGATGGCGCCGGAGCCGGTCACGCCGACCAGCCCGCCCAGCGAACGGAAGAAGGCCAGCATCGCCGTGCCAACGCCGCGCCGCGAGGCGGGCAGGGCGTTCTGCACCGCCATCGTCATGTTCGGCATCACCAGGCCGAGGCCGGCGCCGAGCACGAACATGGCCGGCTCCATCACCAGATAGCCCGCCGATCCGGCGATGCCCCAGGCCAGCACGCCGAACGACGCGGTCGCCAGGCTCAGGCCCAGCAACTGCGCGGGCTTGTAGCGTCCGCCTGACCTGGCCAGCACACGCCCGTTCAGCGACGACGAAATCACCAGGCCCACCATCAGCGGCACCGTCAGCAGGCCGGAATTGGCCGGGCTGGCGCCCATCACCATCTGGAACAGCAGCGGGAAAAACACGCTGGAGCCCATCATGCCGACGAAGGTCAGCGCCAGCACCACGCTGGCGACGTTGAACACGCGGTTCTGGAACAGGTCCGGCGGCAGCACCGGCTCCGGCACGCGGCGCACATGCCACAGCAGCGCGGCCGTCAGCACCGCCGCCAGCGCGCCCAGGTATTTCACTGCGCTGCCGTCCCACGGCCACTCGGTACCGCCCAGCGCCAGCACCAGCAGCGCGGCCGTCACCGCGCCGGTCATCAGCACCGACCCCAGGTAGTCGATCTTGTGCTCGCGGTGCGGGCTGCTGTGATGCATGGACTTGGAAATCACATACAGCGCCGTCGCGCCCACCGGCACGTTGACGTAAAAAATCCAGTGCCACGACAGCCAGTCTGTCAGCAGGCCGCCCAGCACCGGCCCCAGCACGCTGGTGGCCGCATACACGGCGGCGATGCTGCCCTGGCGCTTGCCGCGCTCGGCCGGCGGTATCAGGTCGCCGATGACGATCTGCGCCAGCGGCAGGAAGCCGCCCGCGCCCAGGCCCTGGATGGCGCGGAAGACGATCAGCTCCATCATGTTCTGCGCCAGGCCGCACAAGGCCGAGCCGAGCAGGAAGATGACGATGGCCGTGTATAGCAGTGGCTTGCGACCGTACTGGTCGCTCAGCTTGCCGTACAGCGGCATGGTGGCGGTCGATGCCAGCACATAGGCCGTCACCACCCACGACAGGTGGGCCATGCCGCCCAGGTCGGAGACGATGCGCGGCAGCGCGGTGGCAACGATGCTCTGGTCCAGCGCGGCCAGGCCGATCATGATGACCAGGCCCATGTAGATGGCGCGGATTTCCTTGGCCGTGGCCGGCGCGCCGCTTGCGGTATGGGCGCTCATTCGCCGACCTCATTCAGGTATTGGATGGCGTGGCGCAGCGCTTGCGCGCCTTCCGGCGGCAGCTGCGCCAGCTTGCGGGCCAGCCAGTCCAGGCGGCGGCTGCGGATGTCTTGTAGTACCGCCGTGCCTTGCTCGGTCAGCAGCAGGCCGACGCGGCGGCGGTCCTCGGGATTGGGCGTATCGCGTCGCACCAGGCCGGCGTTTTCCAGCGCCTTGATGTGGCCGCTCATGGTGGGGCCGCGCAGCTTTTCCATGCGCGCCAGCTCGGCCACGCCTATGCCGGGTGTGGTGTGGATAGCGGACAGCAGCAGCTTGTGCTGCAGCGACAGGCCGTGCGGATCGCTGTCGCCTTCCTGGCGGATGCGGCGGAACACATGGTGCAGGGCGGTGCGCAAATCGTCGGCCAGGGCGATGGCGTGCTTGGGGATGGGCGGTTCGGCGGGCATGGATATCTCATAAAATAGGTAGGCTACCTATCTATATTAAACCACGGCCTGCCGGTTTTCAAGGCAAAAAAAAGCCCGGCGAACCGGGCTGAGGGAGGAAACGTCTGTTAAATCGTCTGTTACTTGAGGGCGCCGAATACCTTGCCGATCAACTTGCTGCCAGCGCCGAGCGGATCGGCGCGGATGGCTTTTTCTTCCTCGCCTATCATCGTGTACAGGCCATCCAGCGCGCGCTGGGTCACATAGCCTTCGACCGTGGCCTGGTCCTTGGCCAGCACGCCCAGCTTGGGCGCCATAGCCATCGCGGTGTTGTACTTGTTGGCCAGGTCTGAGCGGTCGGTGACTTTCTTCACGATCGGCAGGAACTGCACCGCCAGTTTCGGCGACGTCTTCTCGCGGAAGAAGTCCGTCACCGAGGTGTCGCCGCCGGTCAGGATATTCTTGGCGTCGGTGATGCTCATCGATTTGACGGCATCCATCAGCAGCGGCTTGGCCATCGGCACAGCGGCCTCGGCCGCGTGGTTCATCTGCACCACCAGATCGTCGAGCTGCTGGCCCTTGCCGGTCATCTTCAGCAGAGGCCGCGCCTGCTCAAGGATCTTAGGCAGCGGGATCCGCACCTTTTCATTGTTCAGGAAACCATTTTCCGCACCCAGCTTGGAAACGGCCAGCGACGAGCCTTTTTCCAGCGCCGCCTTGAGGCCGCCGGATGCATCCTGATTGCTCAGATCGGCCAGCGATAGCGCATAGGCGCTGGCCGCGGCCAGTGTCAGGGGAAGCAGCAGGGCGACGGCGCGGCGGGAAATGGGCATGGCGGACCTCCAGGTTGGCACGGCCGGCGGTCGCCGGCATGATGCTACTGTACCCCAGCGCCGCTCATGCCGCCAGTGCCGGCAGCTCCCGCGCCAGCCGTTGCAGCAGACGGTCGCACTCGAAAACGCTGAGCGTCTTGTGGCTGCCGCCTTCGTCTTCGATGTCGATCACCTCGTCCATTTCGCCGCGCGGATCGCCTTCCACGTTCGGGTTGCGCAGCATCTTGGGTGCTGCGAAGCGGCGGCTGTCGTTGACCGTCATGATGTTTTCGACCGCGTCCACCATCAGGCCGTACAAGTCCTCGCCGCGCTCGACGATCAGGATCTTGGCCTGCTCCAATTTTTCCAGCACCGGCATCTGGTACAGCTGACGCAGGTCGATCACGCTGATCATCTGCTGGCGCAGATTCAGCATGCCGCGCATGAAGGCCGGCATGCCGGGCGGCCGCGTGATGTCGCCGGAAAAATCGATGATCTCGCGCACCTGCTTGATCTCCAGCGCATAGGTGTTCTCCAGCGCGAAGGTGATGTAGACCTTGCGCTGACCCTGTTTCGGATCGCGCTCCGCCTTCACGCCCTCGTCCTTCGGATACAGGTTGGCGTGGCCTTGGCGCATCTCCTTGATCTCGTTGCTGCTGAAGATTTCACGGTGGTTGAGGAAGATGATGTCGCCCAGTTCCGGCTTGGCGATGCAGCCGCCGAACATGCCGGCGCGCGCCTTGCTCAGCAGCGGAATGGCCATCACTTCCTCGCTGTAGAAGTTGACGATGTTGTCGACCGAATCGACCAGGAAGCCGATGGTGGCGTCGTCGATGCGGGCGATGACGATGCGCTGATCCGGCAGGAACTGGCGCTCTGCCGGCGCCGCCTCCTGCACCGGCGCGGCGTTCAGCAGCGTGTTGAAATCGACCACGGCCACCTGGCTGCCGCGGAAGTTGATGCGGCCCAGGCACAGCGCGCTGTTGAGCACCGAGGCTTGCAGCTCGGGCACGCGGATGATCTCCTGGATCGCGCTCATCTCGAACGCAAACGACGAGCCGGCCACGCGGAAGCCGACGCACTGGCGCCGCTCGCCCTGGTTGCGCCGCGCCGTCTGCCGGTGCGCGCCTTGCAGCGCCAGCACCTGCGGCACGTTCTCGATCCGTACCAGCGCCGCCGGATCCAGCACCTGCACCAGCCGTGCACCCTCATCAAGCAGGATGGTGCCGGCCACCACGCCGTGGGCGTCGCCGTTGGCATAGCTCAGCGTGCTGCGCTGTTCGGGGCGCACGCGCAGGATCTCGCCGGTCGCATCGAACAGTATGCCGACCAGCACGCCCTGGAAATCGAGGATGGCGATCTTGTCGCTGGCTTCGGCCGCGCGCGCGTCGGGCCGGAACACGCGGCCCAGGTTGACCACCGGGATCACCGTGCCGCGCAGCGTGAACACGCCTTCCAGGAAGGCCGGCGACAAGGGCAGGGCGCTGATCCTGGCGGGGAAGTTGACCACTTCGCGGATGCAGATTGCGGGCAGCGCGAACTCCTCGCCGCCGAGCACGAAGGAACCGAACAGTTCGGTGACGGAGGTGGCGGCGCTGCTGCTAGTGGCGGGCATGGAGCTGGTCCTCTGCGGTGGCGATGATGTCGGTGACGGCGTAGCTCTGGGTGGCGCAATCGATGGTCAGCGTGCGGCCGCACTTGCCGCCCAGCCGGCAGTAGCTGACGTTGAGGCCGCACTGGCGCAGGTATTTGTGGGCGGCGGCGGCGTTCTGCTGGCCCACCTGCAGCCGCGACGAATGGCGCTGGAACATATGGGCGCCGCCGGCCACCACCACTTCGATATCGGGATAATCGGCTTCGGTCGCGCCCATCAGGCGCAGCAGCGACGGCACGGCCTGACTGACATAGCGGGCGCCGATCTCGCAGTCCTGCTCCGGCGCTTCCGGCAGCAGGCAGTGGGCCAGGCCGCAGCAGCCGCGCTTCTTCCACAGGAAGGCGATGCCGACGCAAGAGCCCAGCAGCGCCTGCAACTGGTCGGTGCGGACGCCGATCTTCAGCTTGCCCATCGGGACTTGCAGGCACTGCGGCGCGGCGGCGGCCGCATTCAAGGTGCCGAATGCACCGGCCTGAGCGATGCCGTTGCCGACGATTGTTGTTGTAACTTCCATGGTCGCACTACCCCGATTTTTCCATCGTATAAATCATCGGCCGGTCGAAGTGGTAGGCGGTATTGAGGCCACCGATCGACTCGGATTCACCCAGGATCAACCTGGAATGGGGCGCCATGCTGTGGCGGGCTTGCTTCAGTACGGTCTCCTGGTGTTCCTGATCGAAGTAGATCAGCACGTTACGCAGGAACACGAGATCGAACTGCTTGTGCGGCTTCAGCGGAGTCAGCAGGTTATGCTGGGCCAGCTCCACGTTTTTTTTCAATGCATCGACCACCTGCAAGCCTTTGGCGCTGGGCTTGAAGTACTTCTTCACCCAGTCCGGATGCGAGACGTTGATGCGTTCGACGGAGCGGCCGGTGTATTCGCCGGCGCGCGCCACCGCCAGGATCTGCTGCGAGATATCGGTCGCGTGGATCTGGTAGCTGAAGCCGGGATGCGCTTCCTGGAACTCTTCGCACAACATCGCCATCGAGTACAGCTCCTCGCCGCTGGCGGCGGCGGCCGACCACACCTTGAGGCGCTTGCCCTGATGCGTTTGCCACCACTGCGGCAGGAATTCCTGCTCCACGTAATCCCAGACTTGCGGCGTACGGAAGAACAGCGTGTCGTTGGTCGTCACCAGGTCGATAAAGTGCGGAATCTCGGCCCGGTCCTGTTCCACCTTGTCGAGATAAGCCTGGTAGCTGCCGATCTCCAGCGCCTGCATGCGCGGCCGCAGGCGCCGCTCCAGCAAGATGCTTTTGCGCTCCGTCATCGCGATGCCCGTGTGCTTGCGCACCAGGGCGATGAGGGCGCTCAGCGTCGCTGGGCTCAGTCCGGCGCTGACGCTCATCGTCACACCACGAAGCCGGCCACGGTTTTGTTCAGGTCGCCGGCGCGCTGGTTCAAGCCTTCCGTCGAGCGGGCGATGCTGTCGCAGGCGGCGGCCGATTTCTCGGCTTCCTCGGCGATGTACTGCACGGCGGTGCTGACTTCGCGCGCCGTTAGC
This sequence comes from Rugamonas aquatica, assembly GCF_009380215.1. GTDB lineage: Bacteria > Pseudomonadota > Gammaproteobacteria > Burkholderiales > Burkholderiaceae_D > Rugamonas > Rugamonas aquatica_B. Next base: position 755,216 of record NZ_WHUG01000001.1, on the reverse strand, counting down.
AGCTGCTCGTTGGTGGCGGTGGAAATGTCCGAGATCGCGACCGTGGTCTTGGCGACGCCGGCGACGATCTTGTCGAAGGCATCGCTGGCCTGGCGCGAAATCTCGCTGCCGGCCGAGACCCGCTTGACCGATTCGTTAATCAACTTGGAGATTTCCTTGGTGGCCTGCGACGAGCGCTCGGCCAGCTTGCGCACCTCGTCGGCGACCACCGAGAAGCCCAGGCCGTGCTCGCCGGCGCGGGCGGCCTCGATGGCGGCGTTGAAGGCCAGCATATTGGTCTGGTTGGCGATCTCGCTGATGACTTTGACGATTTCGCCGATGTCCTCGGACGAACGGTTAATCAAGTCCATCGCCTCGATCGACTTGGCCACCGCCTTGGCGCCGGCTTCGGCTTCGTGCTGGGTGGCCTTGGCCAGGGAGTCGGCGTCGTTGGTGTTCTGGGCGATGGTGTTGATCGAATTGGTCAGGCCGTCGATGGAGGCGTTCATTTCCTCCACGGTGGCGCCCAGCGCCTGGGTGCCCACGGCGACGCCATTGGAGCGCTCGGCGATGGTGGTCGAGGCGTCGGCAAAGCCGTTGGCCGAGGCGACGACATCGCTGATGACCTTGCGCAGGTCGGTGATCATCTTGCTGATACCTTCTGCCAGATGGTCCAGCGCTTCGTCGCCATCGACGACGATCTTGCTGGTCAGGTCGCCCGCTGCGGCGCGCTCGACCGATTCCAGCAGGCGCTTGATCTTGGCGCCGTCCGACTCGGCCTTGGCCGCCACCGAGTTTTCCAGGTTGACCTGGTCGGTGATGTCGCTGGCGAACTTGACGACTTTATACGGTTTGCCGTTCAGATCGAGCACGGGGTTGTAGGTGGCCTGTATCCATATGGTTTTGCCATTATTTCCAACGCGCTTATAGCGGCCGCCATCGAATTCGCCGCGGTTTAATTTTTGCCAGAAACGTTTATATTCAGAACTGTTCGCATATTCCGGTTCGCAAAACATGCGGTGATGCTCGCCCTTGATATCCTCCATGGTATAACCCATGGTATTCAGGAAATTATCGTTAGCATTCAGGACATGACCGTTCATATCGAATTCGATCACCGCCTGGGCCTTGGAAATGGCGGCCACCTTGCTTTCGTACTCGGCGTTCTTGATCTTGCTGTCGGTGATGACGGTGGCGAACTTGATCACCTTGTAGGCCTTGCCGTCGGCGTCGATGATGGGGTTGTAGGAAGCGTTGATCCACACCTCGCGGCCGCCCTTGGCGACCCGCTTGTAGTCGCCGCGGTCGTACTCGCCGCGCCCCAGTCGTGCCCATAAGTCCTTGTATTCAGGGCTTTTTGCGTATTCCGGATCGCAGAAGATAGAGTGGTGCTTGCCCTGGACTTCCTCCAGCGTGTAGTCCACGGTCTTCAGGAAGTTTTCGTTGGCGTGCAGGATGGTGCCGTCGAGGTCGAACTCGATCAGCGCCTGCACCCGGTTCAACGCGGTGTTAATGGCTTGAATATCAAGATCTTGTGATTTGATTACCTGGCTGTGCGCATCCATATTAAGTCCTGTTATATTTTGAGAGAATTAATCGAAGGTAAATATTAATCGGAATTCAATTGACCGCATTTTTTTTCGCTGCCTGGGAATCTGCAACCATTATTTATCCGGATTCGAATCGAACACAAGCATCCTATTTACTATTTCTTCGTTCATGTACTTAATTTGCCACGAGGAATTAATATGAGCGTGAATATTGGTGAGAATCTCGCTTATTTAAAAAGCGCTATCGCGGCTTTCAAAAGCAGTGGGCGAAACGGCAAGTTTGCCAGGCTGCCCATCGCACCTTCCTGTACCATGCCGTAACGCCCTTCAAAAAAATAATACGACCGTTCTTTTATGCGGTATAGTAGGCGGGCTGAGATTCCCACCAAAAACATAAGGAAGAGACATGACTGCTGAATATCAAGTCCACGGCACCGTTGCCGTCATCACGCTGAACAATCCGCCGGTCAACGGCCTGGGCCTGGCCACCCGCACGGCGGCGGTCAAGGGCATCCAGCAGGCGCTGGCGGACGACGCCGTCAAAGCCATCGTCATCACCGGCGCCGGCAAGGCCTTTTCCGGCGGCGCCGACATCAAGGAATTCAACTCGCCGAAAGCGCTGACCGAACCCAGCCTGCACACGCTGATCGCCACCGCCGAAAGCTCGACCAAGCCGGTGGTTGCGGCCATCCACACCGTCTGCATGGGCGGCGGGCTGGAGCTGTCGCTGGGTTGCCACTACCGCGTGGCGATGCCGGGCGCGCAGATCGCGCTGCCGGAAGTCAAGCTGGGCCTGCTGCCGGGCGCAGGCGGCACGCAGCGCCTGCCGCGCGTGCTGGGCCTGGAAATGGCGCTGAACATGATCGTCTCCGGCACGCCGGTGCTGTCCGACAAGCTGGCCGGCACCGCGCTGTTCGACCAGGTGTTCGCCGCCGATGCCGACCTGGTCAGCTCCGCCGTGGCGTTTGCCGAGAAGATCGCCGATGCGCGTCCGCTGCCGAAAGTGCGCGACCGCAAGGTGGACTATCCTAACCACGAAGCCTTCCTGCAATTCTCGCGCAACACCGTCAAGGCCATGTCCGGCCCGTTCCCGGCGCCGCTGGAATGCGTGGAAACCGTGGCCGCTTCGGTGACGATGAAATTCGAAGACGGCATGAAGTTCGAACGCGAGCGCTTCCTGCACCTGATCCAGACCACCGAATCGAAAGCGCTGCGCCACGCCTTCTTCGCCGAACGCGTCGCCAGCAAGGTGCCGGACGTGCCGGCCGATACGCCGACCCGCGCCATCAAGCAGGCCGCCGTGATCGGCGCCGGCACCATGGGCGGCGGCATCGCCATGAACTTCCTGAACGCCGGCATCCCGGTCGTCATGCTCGAAACCAAACAGGAAGCGCTGGACAAGGGTCTGGCCACGATACGCAAGAACTACGAAAACACCATGAAGAAGGGCAAGCTGACGCAGGAAAAGTTCGACCAGCGCATGGCCCTGGTCAGCGGCACGCTGGCCTACGAGGATATCGGCCAGGCCGACATCGTGGTCGAGGCCGTGTTCGAGGACATGGGCGTCAAGGAGACCGTGTTCCGCAAGCTCGACGAGGTGATGAAGCCGGGCGCCATCCTGGCCTCCAACACGTCGACGCTGGACTTGAACCAGATCGCCGGCTTCACCAAGCGTCCGCAGGACGTGATCGGCACCCACTTCTTCTCGCCAGCCAACGTGATGAAGCTGCTGGAAATCGTGCGTGGCGCGCAAACCGGCAAGGACGTGCTGGCCACGGCGCTGGCGCTGTCCAAAAAACTGAAGAAGACCGGCGTGGTGTCGGGCGTGTGCGACGGCTTCATCGGCAACCGCATGATCGAGCAGTACAGCCGCCAGGCCGGCTTCCTGCTGGAAGAGGGCGCGCTGCCGGAGCAGGTTGACAAGGCGGTCGAGAAGTTCGGCTTCGCCATGGGCCCGTTCCGCATGGGCGACCTGGCCGGCAACGATATCGGCTGGGCCATTCGCAAGCGCCGCTACGTGGAGAAGCCGGAAATCAGCTACTCCAGGACCGCCGACCTGCTGTGCGAAATGGGCCGCTTTGGCCAGAAGACCGGCGCCGGCTGGTACGACTACAAGGCGGGCGACCGCAAGGCGTATTCGAACGAGCAGGTCAACGCCATGATCGTGCAGCACTCGGCCGACATCGGCGTGGCGCGCCGCAAGATCAGCGACCAGGAGATCGTCGAGCGCCTGGTGTACTCGATGGTCAATGAAGCGGCGCACATCCTGGAAGAGGGCATCGCCCTGCGCGCGTCCGACATCGACATGGTCTACCTGACCGGCTACGGCTTCCCGCTGTTCCGCGGCGGCCCGATGTTCTATGCCGACACGGTGGGCCTGCCGAACGTGCTGGCGGCGATCAACAAGTACGCGCTGGGCCATCAGGGTGGCGCGTGGAAGCCGGCGCCGCTGCTGGTCAAGCTGGCCGAAGAAGGCAAAGGCTTCAATAGCTGATCGACAACAGATGTCGGGAAAAGCTCACACGCCGAAAAAATTTTCGTTGCGTGTGAGCATTTCTCTCCAAATGTCGCTATAATTTCTTAAAAGTAGCACCCATCTTCGAAGCCCTAAAAAACGGTTCGAGTCGCAGCGTGAAGTACACGTTACAACCCAACTAATTTTTAGAGGCGCACATGAAACGCATCATCCTTGCCGGCGCGTTGGCATTCGCAGCAGTCTCCTCCGCACACGCAGTCCGCATCAACGACCTGTACAACACGGGCATCGGCGCGAACGGCGCTGGCGACACCCACTACAGTTTGAACGCGGCCAGCAGCGATACCGTCATCGGCAACACCGTGCCGGTAATCACGCTCGACAATGTGTGGCCGATCAGCCCATGGCTGGCCAACGATGGCACATCGAAATGGATCACGCCGACCGCCTCGCAAGGCCAGAGCTTTGACGCCTTCAGCGCCGGCACTTACACCTACACTCTGTCGTTCGACCTGACCGGCTACAACGCGGGCAGCGCAGGCTTCACCGGCCGCTTCGCCGCCGACAACGACGCCGTCGTCAAACTGAACAATCAAGTCATCGCCAGCGGCAGCGGCTTCACCGCGTGGAACGGCTTTGCGGCCAACAGCGGCTTCCAGGCTGGCGTCAATACGTTGCAATTCGTGGTTGGCAACTGGGCGCAGAACGGCGGCAATCCGACCGGCCTGCGTGTGGAATTTCTGACTTCCAGCGTAACGGCAGTTCCTGAACCGTCAAGCTACGCCATGTTGTTGGCCGGACTGGTCCTGGTGGGGGTAGTGGGTAGTCGTCGTAAACAAGTTCGATAAATATTCCGCTTTCACGTTTAAGCGCTTCGGCCGCCTCTCCAGGCGGCCTTTTTTTTAGCGGCGCCGCGTGACGGTCAGCAGCGGCGCGTCCGGCGTCGCGACGTAGACAAAAAAATAGCCGCCATCGCTGGCGGCTATTTTGCACTGCTCAAGCAGGCTTAGTCGTTGGCGTAGATGTTGTTATTCTTGGTCTCGCCGACGAACAGCGCGCCGATGACAGCCGTGATGACGGCGATGACGATCGGGTACCACAGGCCGTAGTAGATGTCGCCCTTGAACGCCACCAGCGCGAACGAGATGGTCGGCAGCAGGCCGCCGAACCAGCCGTTACCGATGTGGTAAGGCAGGGACATCGAGGTGTAGCGGATGCGGGTCGGGAACATCTCCACCAGCATGGCGGCGATCGGGCCATACACCATGGTCACGTACAGCACCAGGATGAACAGCACCAGCACCATCATCGGCTTGTTGATCTGCGTGTCGTCAGCCTTGGCTGGATAGCCTGCGGCCTTGATGGCGCCGCCGACTTCCTTCTTCAGCGCGGCTTCGGCATCCTTGCTGGCCTTGTCGAAGTTCAGGCCGTCAGGCGTCATGGTGGCGTTGAAGGCGGTGATTTCCTTTTCGCCCACCTTGATCTTGGCGACGCTGCCGGCCGGCGCTTCCTGCGTCGTGTAGTTCACCGACGCGTTCGACAACATGCCGGAGGCGATGTCGCATGACGAAGGGAACTTCTTGGTGGCGGTCGGGTTGAACAGGAAGTGGCACGATGCAGGATCGGCGACCACCACCACTGGCGAGTTCTTCAGCGCGGTTTCCAGCGCTGGATTGCCGTAGTGGGTCAGGGCGCCGAACAGCGGGAAGTAGGTCGCCGCAGCCAGCACGCAGCCGCCCAGGATGATCCACTTGCGGCCGATCTTGTCCGACAGGATGCCGAAGAAGATGAAGAACGGCGTGGCCAAAGCCAGCGACAGGGCGGTCATGATGTTGGCGCTGGCGCCGTCGATCTTCAGCACCTGGGTCATGAAGAACAGCGCGTAGAACTGGCCGGTGTACCAGACCACCGCCTGGCCCATGGTCAGGCCCAGCAGCGCCAGGATCACGACTTTCAGGTTGCGCCACTGGCCGAATGCTTCGCTCAGCGGTGCTTTCGAGGTCTTGCCTTCTGCTTTCATCTTGGCGAAGGCCGGCGATTCATTCATCGACAGACGAATCCACACCGAAACACCCAGCAGCAGCACCGACACCAGGAACGGCACGCGCCAGCCCCAGGCCGCGAAGTCTTCCTCGCCGACGGCGGTACGGGTGCCCAGGATCACCAGCAGCGACAGGAACAGGCCCAGCGTCGCAGTGGTCTGGATCCACGAGGTGAACGAGCCGCGCTTGTCGTGCGGCGCATGTTCGGCCACGTAGGTGGCCGCGCCGCCGTACTCGCCGCCCAGCGCCAGGCCTTGCAGGATGCGCAGCGAGACCAGGATGATGGGCGCGGCGATGCCGATGGCCGCATACCCGGGCAGCAGGCCGACAATGAAGGTGGAGGCGCCCATGATCAGGATGGTGATCAGGAAGGTGTACTTACGGCCGATCATGTCGCCGAGGCGGCCGAACACCAGCGCGCCGAATGGGCGCACAATGAAACCGGCGGCAAACGCCAGCAGTGCGAAAATAAAGGTGGTGGTCGGCTCGCCGATGAAGAACTGCTTGGCGATGATGGGTGCGAGCGAACCGTACAGATAGAAATCGTACCATTCGAAAACCGTACCCAGCGAGGATGCAAAGATCACCTTGCGTTCTTCCGGCGTGATGCTGCCGGACTTGGGCAGGTTGCGCTGGTCGGCGGTGCCTGATGCTGTCGTCATTTTCGTCTCCTATAATTTTTTGGATTTCCCCAGCCGAGATAGTTACAACTTCGTCAGCTTGCTCGCAGTGTGGACCGTGAACCTTACGTCAGGCTTGCTTCAAACTTACGCGAAACTTACATAAATAATTTGCGAACGACCGTACTAAAATATGCTATTCTGATTCCACTAAAACACCAACCTACAGGAGACATTCATGATCGACGCCGTCATCGTTTCAACCGCCCGCACGGGTTTGGCCAAATCGTGGAAAGGCGCGTTCAACATGACGCACGGCGCCACGCTCGGCGGCCACGCGCTGCAGGCGGCGATCAGCCGCGCCGGCATCGAAGCGGGCGAGGTTGAGGACGTGCTGATCGGCTGCGCCAATCCCGAAGGCGCCACCGGCGGCAATATCGCGCGCCAGATCGCCATCCGCGGCGGCTGCCCGGTGACGACCGCCGGCATGACCATCAACCGTTTCTGCTCGTCGGGCCTGCAGACCATCGCCACCGCCGCCCAGCGCATCATCGCCGGCGAAGGCGACATCTACGCTGCCGGCGGCGTGGAATCGATCTCCTGCGTGCAGCAGGAAATGAATATGCACATGTACAAGGAAGTCTGGCTGTCGCAGCACAAGCCGGAAATCTACTGGCCGATGCTGCAGACGGCGGAAACCGTGGCCAAGCGCTACAACATCAGCCGCGAGCGCCAGGATGAATACGGCGTGCAAAGCCAGCAGCGCGCCGCCGCCGCCCAGGCCGCCGGCCTGTTCGACGCCGAGATCGTGCCGATGACCACCACCATGGGCGTGGCCGACAAGGCCAGCGGCATGCTGCTGACGCGCGAAGTGACGATTTCCGCCGACGAAGGCATCCGCGCCGATACGACCTATGAGGCCGTCTCCAAGATTCGCAGCGCCGTGCCGGGCGGCGTCATCAGCGCCGGCAATGCCAGCCAGTTCTCGGATGGCGCTTCGATGTCCATCGTCATGAGCGCGCAGGCCGCGGCCGCCAAGGGCTTGCAGCCGCTGGGCATCTTCCGCGGCTTCGCGGTCGCCGGTTGCGAGCCGGACGAGATGGGCATCGGCCCGGTGTTCGCGATTCCTAAACTGCTGAAAAAAGCCGGCTTGAAAGTCGAAGACATCGGCCTGTGGGAATTGAACGAAGCCTTCGCCGTACAGGTTCTGTACTGCGCCGACACGCTGGGCATCCCGATGGACCGCCTGAACGTGAATGGCGGCGCGATCGCCGTCGGCCATCCGTACGGCGTGTCGGGCGCGCGCCTGACCGGCCATGCGCTGCTGGAAGGCAAGCGCCGTGGCGTCAAATATGTGGTTGTCACCATGTGCATCGGTGGCGGCCAGGGGGCGGCGGGCCTGTTCGAAGTGGTGTAAGCCATGCAGTCGCTATTGCTGTCGCGGCGCGATATCGCCTTCATGCTGTACGAATGGCTGGATGCGGAGGCGCTGACCCGGCGCGCCCGCTTCCAGGACCACAACCGCGAAACCTTCGACGCCGCCCTCGACACGGCCGAGCAGCTCGCCACCGAGCTGTTCGCGCCGCACAACAAGAAGAGCGACAACGAGGAACCGCAGGCCGTGCCAGGCGAGCGCTGCCTCGACGTGCGCATCATCGATGAGGTCAAGACGGCGCTGAACGCGTTCTCGGCCGCCGGCCTGATGGCGGCGGGCCAGGACTACGAGCGCGGCGGCATGCAGTTGCCGGTGGTGGTGGAAAAGGCGCTGGCCGCCTATTTCACGGCGGCCAACGTCGCCACCAGCGCCTACACCTTCCTGACGATGAGCAATGCCAACACCCTGCTCAAGTGCGGCACGGCGGAACAGGTGCGGCGCTACGTCGACCCGATGTTCGCGGGCCGCTACTTCGGCACGATGTGTTTGTCCGAACCGCAGGCCGGTTCCAGCCTGTCCGACATCGCCAGCCGCGCCGTGCCCGACCCGCAGCCCGGCGTGGACGGCGAGCGCCAGTTCCGCCTGAGCGGCAACAAGATGTGGATCTCGGCCGGCGAGCACGATCTGTCGGAGAACATCGTGCACCTGGTGCTGGCCAAGATACCCGGTCCGGACGGCAAGCTGATCCCCGGCGTCAAAGGCATTTCGCTGTTCATCGTGCCCAAGTTCCTGGTCAACGAAGACGGCAGCCTCGGCGAACGCAACGACGTCGTACTGGCCGGCCTCAACCACAAGATGGGCAATCGCGGCACCACCAACTGCCTGCTCAACTTCGGCGAAGGCAAGTTCCAGCCGCAAGGCAAGGGCGGCGCCATCGCTTACCTGGTCGGCAATCCGCACCAGGGCCTGGCCCAGATGTTCCACATGATGAACGAAGCGCGCATCGGCGTCGGCCTGGGCGCGGCGGTGCTGGGCTACACCGGCTATCTGCACGCGCTGGACTATGCGCGCAACCGTCCGCAAGGCCGCCATCCCGCGCAGAAAGATCCGGCCCAGCCGCAACTGCCCATCATCGAACACACCGACGTGCGGCGCATGCTGCTGGCGCAGAAGGCCTATGTTGAAGGCGGCCTGGGCTTGGTGCTGTACAGCGCCCGCCTGGTCGACGAGCAGCACAGCGCGGAAACGCCCGAAGCCCGCGAACATGCGGCGCGCCTGCTGGACTTCCTGACGCCGATCACCAAATCATGGCCATCTCAGTGGTGCGTTGAAGCCAACAACCTGGCGATCCAGGTGCACGGCGGCTACGGCTATACGCGGGAATACAATGTCGAACAGTTCTATCGAGACAATCGCCTGAACGCCATCCACGAAGGCACGCACGGCATCCACGGCCTAGACCTGTTGGGCCGCAAGGCCAGCATGCAGGACGGTGCGCTGTTCAAGGCCTTCGGCGCCGAGTTGCACAAGACGGTGCGCAAAGTGCGCGGCAGCGTCGGCGCGCCGGACGCGCTGCCGGCCGAACTGGCCGAGCTGGCCAACATCAGCCGGGAGCTGCTGGCCCACGCCGCCGCGCTCGACGCCGCGTGGCAGGCAGTGGAACTCGTCACGCAAAAGCTGTATGCTGCCGGCGACATGAACAAAACCCTGGCCAACGCCAGCCTGTACCTGGAAGCTGTCGGCCACGTGGTGGTCGCCTGGATCTGGTTGCAGCAGGCCTTGCTGGCCGCTGCGGCGCTGGACGGAGGTGATGCCGATTTCTATCGCGGCAAGCTGCAGGCCTGCCGCTACTTCTTCCGCTGGGAATTGCCGAAAGTCGAACAACAGCTGGAACTGCTGGCCAGCATAGACACCACCACGCTCGACATGCGCGACGCGTGGTTCTAAACAAGCGATAACTAAAGCGAGACACAATGATCAAGCACATCGTAATGTGGAAACTGAAAGACCATGCCGAAGGCGCCGACCGCGCCGCCAACGCGGCCAGGATGAAAGCGCTGCTGGACGGCTGCATCGGCCTGGTGCCGGGCTTGCTGAAGCTGGAGGCGGTCATCGCCCAGCCCGGCCTGGAGGCGACCTACGACGTGATGCTGTACTCGGAATTCACCGACAAGGCCGCGCTGGACGAATACCAGAACCATCCCGATCACGTGGCGATGAAGCCATTCTTCGTCGCGGTGCGCGATGCGCGCCAGTGCATGGACTACGAAATCTAACCCCGTCATTCCCGCGCGCGCGGGAATCCATACCGAGCATCCTGGCCGGCGAAGTATGGGCTCCCGCCTGCGCGGGAGCGACGCTTTATAGGAATCTCTATGCGTACCACTCAAGAATTGTTTTCCCTGGCCGGCAAGACCGCGCTGATCACCGGCGGTTCGCGCGGCCTGGGCCTGCAAATGGCGCTGGCGCTGGGCGAGCAGGGCGCCAAGGTCGTTATCTCCTCGCGCAAGCAGGCCGATCTCGATGAGGCCGTGGCCTTCCTGACCAGCCACGGCATCAACGCCCACGCCGTCGCCGCCGACCTGTCGCAGGATGCGCATGCGGATGCGCTGGTGACGGCCGCGCTGGCCCACCTCGGCCACATCGACATCCTCATCAACAACGCCGGCGCCAGCTGGGGCGCGCCCGCCGAAGATCATCCAGTCGAAGCGTGGGACAAGGTGATGAACCTGAACATCCGCAGCATCTTCGTGGTGTCGCAGCTGGTCGGCAAGCGTTCGATGATCCCGCGCCGCTACGGCCGCATCATCAACATCGCCTCGATCGCCGGCCTGGCCGGCAACCCGCCGGGCACCATGCAGACCATCGCCTACAACACGTCGAAAGGCGCGCTGGTCAACTTCACGCGCACGCTGGCGGGTGAGTGGGGCCGTCACGGCATCACCGTCAACGCGCTGGCGCCGGGCTTCTTCCCATCCAAGATGACCAAGGGCTTGCTGGAAAAACTGGGCCCGGACGAATTGTCCAAGGACGCACCGCTGGGCCGCCTCGGCGACGACGAGGACTTGAAAGGTGCGGCCGTACTGTTCGCTTCCGACGCGGGCAAGCACATCACCGGCCAGATCCTGGCGGTCGACGGCGGCGTGTCGGCAGTCTGACCATGGTGCAGATTCCCAAGACTTACCAGCGCATCGTGCTGGCGGCGCGTCCGCGCGGCCCGGTGGCGCCGGAAAACTTTCGACTGGAGACGCTGGACGTGCCCCAGCTGGCCGACGGCGAAGTCCTGATACGCAACCACTATCTGTCGCTGGACCCCTACATGCGCGGCCGCATGAGCTCGGCCAAGAGCTACGCCAGCTCGCAGCCGCTGGACCAGACCATGATAGGCGGCACGGCCGGCCAGGTCGTGGCCTCGCGCAACGACTATTACGAGGTCGGCGAGTTCGTCGGCGGCATACTGGGCTGGGCCGAGATGGGCGTGTCGGACGGCGTCCTGCTGCGCAAGCTGGACACCACGCGCATCCCGCTGTCGGCCTACCTGGGCGTGGTCGGCATGCCGGGCATGGCGGCGTGGTATGGCTTCAACCAGATCCTCGAAGCTGGCGCTGGCGATACCGTGGTGGTGTCGGCCGCCGCCGGCGCGGTCGGCAGCGTGGTCGGGCAACTGGCGCGGCTGCGCGGCTGCCATGTGGTCGGCATCGCCGGCGGGCCGGAGAAGTGCGAGTACGTGGTCAAGCAACTGGGCTTTCATGCCTGCGTCGATTACAAGGCCGGCAATCTGGAGGTCGATCTGGCCGCCGCCACGCCGGACGGCGTCGACGCCATCTTTGAAAACGTCGGCGGCGCCTGCCTGGATGCCTCGCTGGCGCGCACCAACGCGTTTGCCCGTGTGGCCCTGTGCGGCCTGATCGCCGGCTTCAACGGCCAGGAAATGCCGATCAAGAATTCGCGCCCGCTGCTGCTCAACCGCCTGACGGTGCGCGGCTTCATCATCACCGAACACATGGAATTCTGGCAGCAGGGCTTGCAGGAGTTGGCCGTGCTGGTCGCCAATCATCAGATCAAATACCGCGAAACGGTAGCGGAAGGCCTTGCGGCCGCGCCGCAAGCGTTCATGGGCCTGCTGCAAGGGCATAACTTCGGCAAACAACTGGTCAAGCTCATCTAATGAAAACATTCAGAGGCAAGGTCGTCGTCATCACCGGCGGCGCAAGTGGTTTGGGTCGCGAATTCGCCAACGTGGCGGCGCGTGAAGGCATGAAGCTGGTGCTGGCCGATGTGCAGGCCGATGCGCTGCAACGTGCGGCCGACGAGCTGAAGGCGCAGGGCGCCAGCGTCATCGCGCAGCTGTGCGATGTGCGCAAGGGCGAGCAGGTGCAGGCGCTCGCCGATGCGGCAATCGCCGAGTTCGGCGCCGTGCATCTGGTGTTCAACAATGCCGGCGTCGGTTCGGGCGGACTGATCTGGGAAAACACCGAGGCCGACTGGGAATGGGTGATGGGCGTGAACGTGTGGGGCGTGATCCACGGCGTGCGTATCTTCACCAGACTGATGCTGGAATCGGCCAAGAGCGACGCGTCGTTCGAAGGCCACATCGTCAACACGGCGTCGATGGCGGGTTTGCTGAACGCGCCGGCGATGGGGGTGTACAACGTGTCCAAGCATGCGGTGGTGTCGCTGTCGGAGACTTTGTATCAGGACCTGCAGCTGGTTGACGCGCCGATCGGTGCGTCGGTACTGTGTCCGTATTTTGTGCCGACCGGGATCAGCCAGTCGCACCGCAACCGTCCTGAGGATGTGCGGATGACGCAAGGACCGACCGCTAGCCAGCTGGCGGCGCAAGCCATGACGGACAAGGCTGTATCGTCCGGCAAGGTGTCGGCTCAGGATGTGGCTGAGATGACTTTCAAGGCCATCGCCAACGGCGACTTTTACATCTACTCGCATCCAGGCGCGCTGGCCGGTGTGCAGGAACGCATGCAGCACATCGTCGCCGGCACCAATCCGGGCGATCCGTATGCGGCCACGCCGCATGTGCGCGAAGCTTTGCGCGCGAAAATGAAGCTGGGTTAATGACTGCGAAAAGATTGCTGTTGCTGCTGTCGGTGGTCGTTGCCGCCATGGGCGTCTGGCGCGGCGTCGATTTACTGACGCGGCCACCGGAGCAGCTTGTGCCGGCTTTCAGTGCCCAGCCTGACAAGCGGATGGCCGCGGCTGCCGCTGCGGCAGGCCATGTGCCGGCAGCCGCACCGCTGCCGGCCGGCACGTCTATCGAAGACCAGGTCCGCGATGCGGCAGGCGATCCGGAAAAGTCGTTCGCAGCGTTCCAGAAAATCCAGCAATGCCTGACGCTGGAAAGCGACAAGGAAATTGTCGACAACCAGGAGGTCAAGGTCACCAAGGAGGCGGACGGCATGCAGATTCAGCTGCTTCAGCACAAGGCGGACGAACCCACCTTGCGGCTGCTCCGCCAATCTTGCGCAGGCTTGACGGGCCGAACCCGCATGGACCGTTTCCAGCTCCTCAGCTACGCGGTCGACCACTACGTTGATGGCTCTTTGTCCGTCTACATACTCGCCGGCCCGAACGGCGACCGCGAAGCGCTGGCGAACGGGCAGAACGATCCGGCGGTCGCCGAATGGCGCAGCGATGCGTTGAAACGCCTGGAAGAACGCGTCGCGTTGGGATATGCGGATGCATTGCTGTTCAGTCCTCTTGGCCATCATGAACTGGGCAAGACGCAAACCTCGGCGGAGTTGTACGCGGAACATTTGGCCGTCAATAAAGTGATCGGCCCGATCAATGGCAATGACACCATCTATCCGCAAGCGCTGTTGGATGGGTGGGCGAAAGACCTCAACGGTCAACAGAAAAGCGATGCCGATGCGCAGGCCAACCGCATCTTCCTGGCCTGGAAGCAGCGCCAGCCAATCAGCCGCTAAGCAGCCGCTAAGCTGATCGGCCGGCCCATCGGCTACAGCTTCGCGGCGATGGCCAAGCCGGCCTCCGTGGTGCTGGCCGTGCCGCCCATGTCCGGCGTGCGCTGGCCGTCCAACAGCCAGGCTTCGATCGCGGTGACGATGGCGTCGTGCGCTGCGCGATAGTTGGCGTCGCCGTTGCCGAGGAAGTCCAGCATCATCGCACCGGACCAGATCATGGCGACCGGATTGGCGATGTTCTTGCCGTAGATATCGGGCGCCGAGCCGTGTACCGGCTCGAACAGGGACGGCCATTGCCGATCCGGATTCAGGTTGGCCGACGGCGCGATGCCGATGGTGCCGGTGCAGGCCGGGCCGAGGTCGGACAGTATGTCGCCGAACAGGTTGGACGCCACCACCACATCAAAACGCTCTGGCGACAACACGAAACGCGCGGCCAGGATATCGATGTGGTACTGGTCCCATGTCACGTCTGGATAGTCCCTGGCCATGTTGGCCACGCGTTCGTCCCAGTAGGGCATGCTGATCGAGATGCCGTTCGATTTGGTGGCCGAGGTCAGGTGCTTGCGCAGCCGGCTCTGCGCCAGGTCGAAGGCGTATTGCAGCACGCGGTCCACGCCGGTGCGGGTGAAGATGGCTTCCTGTAGCACGAACTCGCGCTCCGTCCCTTCGAACATGCGGCCGCCGACGGAGGAATATTCGCCCTCGGTGTTTTCGCGCACGATGTAGAAGTCGATGTCGCCGGGCTGTTTGTTGGCCAGCGGGCAGGGCACGCCGGGCATCAGACGCACCGGGCGCAGGTTGACGTACTGGTCGAACTGGCGGCGGAACTTCAGCAGCGAGCCCCACAGCGAAACATGGTCGGGCACCAGCGCCGGCCAGCCGACAGCGCCGAAGAAGATGGCTTCGTAGCCTTTCAGCTGCTCGAACCAGTCGTCCGGCATCATCTTGCCGTGTGCGGCGTAGTAGTCGCAGCTGGCCCATTCGAAGTGGGTCCATTCGATCCGGATGTTGAAGCGGCGGGCTGCGGCTTCAACCACTCGTATGCCTTCGGGCATGACTTCCTTGCCGATGCCGTCTCCGGCGATGACGGCGATTTTGTGCGTTTTCATGGGCGTTCTCCTTGGTGGCTAGGATAGCGCGATCCGCTTCGTTTAGAATGTGTTGAAATGTGATGTTATGGAACACGTATCGTGAATAATCGGATAGAAAACGACGACCTGCGCGTGCTAGTGGCGGTGGTGCGCGCATCCAGCTTTGCCGGTGCGGCGCAGGCGCTGGGCATGTCGCCCGCCTATGTCAGCAAGCGCGTCGGGATACTGGAGGAGGCGCTGGGTGTGCGGCTGTTCCACCGCACCACGCGCCGGGTCGTGCTCAGCGAGGATGGCGAGCAGGTCTATGCCCGCGCGCTGACGATACTGGAAAGCCTGGCCAGCCTGTTCGACGATGTCGCCGAACGCAAGGGTGTGCCGCGTGGATTGCTGCGGGTCAGCAGCAGTTTCGGCTTCGGTCGCAACGTGGTGGCGCCGGCGATTGCCGGACTGCTCAAAGCCCACCCGGCGCTGGAAGTCCGGCTGGAAGTGTTCGACCGGCTGGTCGATATCGTCAGCGAGGGCTTCGACCTGGACATCCGCGTCGGCGACGACATTGCGCCGCACCTGATCGCACGCCGGCTGATGGACAACCACCGCATCCTGTGCGCCGCGCCGGCTTATCTCAAGCGGCGCGGAACGCCGCGCACGCTGCAGGAGCTGGCCGGCCATGACTGCCTGGCGATCAAGGAGCGCGACATGCCGTTCGGCGTGTGGCGCCTGCGCAGCGGCGCGCAGGAGGAGATCGCGGTCAAGGTGACGGGGCCGCTGTCGTCCAACCATGGCGAGATCGCGCTGCAATGGGCGGTGGCGGGGGCCGGCATCGTGCTGCGCTCGCGCTGGGATGCGCAGCCGCTGCTGGACCGTGGCGAGCTGGTGCAGGTGCTGCCGGAGTACACGCAGGCCGCCAACGTCTGGGCGGTGTATCCGCAACGGCTGGCGGGTTCGGCCAAGGTTCGCGTGTGTGTGGACTTCCTTGAGCGGCATCTGGCGTGCGACAATCGCCCATCCCCAACTAAGCCTGCACGCCGATGAGCCACACCGCCAAGCATGACATCCGTATCGGAGACTGGACCGCACTCCAGGCCGACGCCAAACTGATACGCTTTGAAGTCTTCGTCGAAGAACAGAAAGTCCCCGCCGAACTGGAAATGGACCACATGGACGCGGTCTGCCTGCACGCGGTGGCCTACGATGCGGACGGCAAGCCGGTCGGCACCGGCCGACTGCTGCCGGATGGCCACATCGGCCGCATGGCGGTGCGCCAGGCCGGGCGCGGCACCGGCATCGGCGGCGCCTTGCTGCAAGTGCTGATGGCGCAGGCGCGCGCGCGTGGCGACAAGCAAGTGGTGTTGAGCGCGCAATCGCACGCCGCCCCGTTCTACGAGCGCCACGGCTTCGCCATCGATGGCGATGAGTTCTACGAGGCCGGCATCGCCCACATCAACATGCAGCACACCTTTTAAGGAGCATGACCATGACGCACATCGTAGAGAACTTCGATCCCAAGCTGGACCTGGTGTTTGAACGCGACATCGACATCGCGCCGGAACTGGTGTGGGCCGCGTGGACCAAACCCGAGCATCTGGTGCACTGGTTCACGCCGTCGCCATGGAAAACCCTGGAGGCGCAAAGCGACCTGCGTCCGGGCGGTCTGTTCAGCTCGGTGATGGCTGGCCCGAACGGCGAGCGCCACGACAATCACGGCTGCTACCTGGAGGTGGTGGAAAACCGTCGACTGACCTGGACCGACGCGCTGGGCCCCGGCTACCGTCCGACCGGCAATTCTTTCATCACCGCCGTGGTGTCGATGGAGCCGCTGCCCAACGGCGGCACACGCTACATCGCCTGCGCCCGCCACAAGGACGAGGCCACCGTCGAAGCGCACAAGCAGATGGGCTTCCAGGAGGGCTGGGGCAAGGCCCTCGACCAGTTGGTCGCCTATATGAAGCAACGTTAAAGACTGCCGCGCACGCCCAGGTAGTAGCGGCGGCCGATCGGATCGTAGACGCTGGCGTTGGTTTCGGTGCCTATGGTGTCGCCGGTCAGGCCGCTGATGACAGGCGCGGGCTTGGTGTTGAAGGCGTTGTCGATGCCCAGATAAAGCGACAGCGTCTTGCGCAGCGCGTAGCTGAACTGGAAATCGTTGACGATCTTGGAGCCCACCTTGACGCTGCCGGCCGGCAGCTTGAACTGTGCCAGCAACTGGTCGTCCAGCGCCGAGGCGCCGATGTAGCTGGTGGTCGAGCTGATGGTCCATTCCCGCCATTGATAACCCAGGTTGAGCATGGCCTTGTTGCGCGGGTAGCCCACTTCACCGGCGGCCTGGTCGGCCGGCGTGGTCGGCAGCGGTATGTTGTAGAACTCCCTCAGATACGTGTAGGCGAGGCGCGCGGCCAGGCGGCCCGGTCCCAGCTGGCCGGTCCAGGCGCCGGTCAGATCGACGCCCGAGGTGCCGGTGCCGCCGCTGTTGGTGACGGCGCTGTCGATATAGGTCAGCGCACCCGCGCTGAAGGCGCCGGAATTGCTGGCGCGGCGCGTGATGAATTGGCAGAAGCTGCTGTTGCCGCCGTTGTAGCACTGGTCGAGCGCGTACTGGCGCGGCGTGGTGACGATGGCGTCGGCGATCTTGATGTTGAAGTAGTCGACCGTGAAAGTGAACCTGGCCGGCGTGTACACTATGCCGACCGTGCTGGAGCGGCCTTTCTCCGCTTTCAAGCCGGGGTTGCCGCGATTGAAGCCGCTGAGCGCCTGGATGTCCGGCTGGCTCAGCGTGAACTTGCCGTTGGCGTTAATGTTTGCCATCACGCCGGCGTCGGCGCGGCAGGCGGTGTCGCGTGCACCGCTCGAACTGGCCGTGACGCCGCTGCACGGATCGACGATACCGGTCGGGAAAACCTGGCTGGGCGGCAGGTACAGCTCGTTGATATTGGGCGCCCGTGTCGACAGTGCGCGGGTGGCGCGCAGCTTGAGCGTATCCGCCGCGCGCCATTCGAGGCCGGCGTTCCAGCTGTTGGCGGTGCCGACGGTGGAGTAGTGGCCGGAGCGGAAGGCGCCCAGGAAGCTCAGGTCTTTGGCAAATGCGCGGTCCTTGAGCAGCGGCACCCGCGCCTCGGCAAAGAACTCGCGCACCGAGAAGCTGCCCTCCGTGGCGGGCAAGGCTGCGCTGGAATTGAGGCCGCCCTGGGTCAGCGCATCGGGCACGCTGGACGAGCTTTCCTTGCGCCATTCGAAGCCGGCCGCCACGCCGACCTTGCCGGCCGGAAGCGTGAACGCTTCGCCGCTCATCGAAGCGCCGGCCAGTTTCTGCGTGATGTCCACGGCCAGCGTGCTGGGCACCGTCACATAAGCCAGCGCGGCCGGCGAGATGGTGTTGTAGCCGAACAGGTTGAGCGGCGAGCAGCCCTGCGCCCGCGCCGTCGCATCGGCGCAGATGGCGGCGCCGCCGGCATCGGGGATGGCTTGCATGGCGTTGCGGAATTTTTGCAGATCGACCTGGCCGTCGGCCCGCTGGCGTTCGCGGGTCTTGCCGTAGACCAGATAGCTGTCGTAGCGCCAGCCGTCCAGCGTGCCTTTCAGACCGGTGGCCAGGCGCGAGGTGTCGCGGTCGATGCCGGCCTGGCGGTTGCCGATCTCGGATAGGCGGCGGCTGAAGCTGTAATCGCGCAGGCCGTCGCCGGTGGTGTCGGCAATGCGGTCGAACAGGTATTGCGGCACCAGCGGATTGCGCACCGGCAGGCCGTTGACCATGGTTTCTGCCGGCACCTGGCCGTTGCTGCTTTTGTAGAAGTCCGCCGAGGACAAGGCCAGCGGCTCGATGATGGTACGGACCTTGGCGCTGCTGTAATTGCCTTCGACGAAGCCGGTGACGGCTGGCGTGAATGCGTGCTCGCCATTCAACGCCAGCAGATAGCGCTCGGTCGGTACGGCGATGGTGCGGAAGGCTGAGCGGTTGAAGCCGGTCGCGGCCAGGCCGAGCGCGGCGTCGCCGTTGGTGGACCAGGGGATCACATTGCCTTGCGCATCGTAGGTGTAGTTGCCCGCCTTGCCGGCCGCGTCCTTGTTGTAGAAGAAGCGGCCCTGCGGCGCGGCCACCGAGTAGTTGCGCACGGGGACAAAGGCATCGGCCGCCAGTCCGGTGCTGAGCATCTTTGAAATCTGGTCCTGCGCCGAAATGTCGCGGTCGCGCGAAGACACGGCGCCCTGGCGCGAGTAAGCCAGATGGCCCATCAGGCTGGTGCGGCCGTCGGCGCTGTCGTAGCCGTAGCTGAGCGCCATTTTCTTCTTGAAGTCGTCGCCGTGGCTGCTGCGGCCGGTACTGGCGTCGAAACTGAACCCGCTCAGATTGCGCTTGAGGATGATGTTGATGACGCCGGCCACGGCATCCGATCCATACGTGGCGGAGGCGCCGCCGGTCAGCAGTTCGATGCGGTCGATGAAGTCGGTGGGGATGGCGTTGAGGTCGACCGCGCTGCTGCCGGACACGCCCGCCACGAAGCGCCGGCCGTTGACCAGCACCAGCGTGCGGGCATCGCCGAGGTTGCGCAGGTTGACGCTGGTGACGCCGCCGCCGGTCGGCAAAAAGTTGGAATTGCTGCGGCTGAACGCGGGCGTGCCCAGCGTTGGGTTCTTTTGCAGCAGTTCCTGCAGATTGGCGGCGCCGGAGGCGGCGATGTCGGCCGCGCTGATGATCTGCAGCGGCGAGGGCGATTCCGCGCCGGGCGCGGCCAGCCGGGTGCCGGTCACGTGCACGGTCGTCATGTCCGCCGCGCCGTCCTGGGCCCAGCCTGCCTGGCTGCCGAGCGCCATGCCGCAGGCCCCCAAGGCGCGCCATGCATTGTGGCGCGAGATCGTTCTTGTCATGGCTACCCCTCCTGAATGGATGAAAACAGGATTGCTGGTTGCTAGCGTTCTATTTCTAACAGAACACTTTACGCAACAAGGTGGGAGGGTGTAAACAATTTACGTTGTTCTCGCCCATAAACACAACAGGCTTACTGCCCGTATTTTTTGAGCAGGGCGCTCAGGCGCGCGGGGCCGTGCGTGCCATACCATTGCCAGATGGCCTCGGCCTGCTTGGGGTTCTGGTCGTAATATGTCTTGCTCAGGGCCAGCCAGGCGTTGGAGGTGAACAGCGGCTTGTCGAGGCGGGTGAACTCCTTGCCGTAGCGCGCGGCCACGGTGGCGTCCATATCATCCTGCGAAGCCAGCGACACGGCAAAGCCATCGATGCGGTGGCGCCGCAGCTTTTCGAAGTTGGTGTCGGGATTGGCGGCGCCCTGGTCGACCTGCACGCCGCGCTCGCGCAGCACCTTGATGTGCGGCGCGCCGTGCGACAGGCCGATGATGCGGCCGCGCATCACCACGGACGGATCGCCGTTCTTGGGCAAGCCGTCGGCGGTGCGGACGAACACCACGCTGTACAAGGCCATGCCGCGCGTCGGGTCGGGCTTGCCGTGTTTGTCGAGCGGATAAACGATTTGCGGCGATGAGCCGATCACTTCAGGCGAAAACAGCGAGGTGGCGTCGATCTTGCCCGCTTCCATGCTCATGCGCAGGCGCGGCGGCGGCATGCGCACCATCACCGTCTTGCAGCCGGCGCTGGCGGCGGCGTCGCGGGTCAGTTCGGCCAGTGCGCCGGCGGCCGGCTTGGCTTCTTCGGGGCCGGAGCCGAGGTAATAGGGTGGGACGGCCTGGTCGGTGTAGCCGAAACGCAGTGGCGCGCAGGCCGCTGCGGCCTGGCCGGCCAGCAAGGTCAACATCGGTAGGGACAGCAGCAGCGTTACACGCATAGGCATGGTACAAGTAGCAAGTCCTGCGGCGGGCCGGGATGGCCGGACGCAGACGGGTCTGTTCGCTAGTGTATCAGCATCTCTTGCAAGGTCGCCGGTGCATCGGCGTAGAGCTTCACCACGGTGGAAGTGCGCGTGCCGTAGCTCGGGCTTTCGATGCGTACCGCCGACAGCATGCGTTCGAGGTCCAGCGGCACGCCGGTTTCCGGCAGGCGCTGGTCGGGCGCGGGCGTGGTGTCGGCCAGCATTTCGAAGAAGGCGTCGTCCGGCGCGCCCAGGCACAGCAGGCTGGCGAACTGGGCTTTGGTCTTGACCACCTTCGGCCACGGCGCATCCAGCAGCGCGTTGGACAGGCCGTACACGCCCGGCTCCAGCGGCCGGCCGTTGCGCGGGTCGGCGTCGCCGCGGTTGGAGAACCAGATCAGCGTGTCGCCATCGCTTAGCACCAGGTTGAAGCCGTTGTAGGCGGCGGCATCGGCGCGGATGGTGTTAACGTATTCCTGCGGCGTCATGCTGCCGGCCAGGAAGTCGGCGACCAGGTGGCCGCGCGAGGGCGCGTCGTCGCGGTGTTCGGACGGCGCGCGGATGTTGGTGATGGCGGCAAAGCGCGAGGCGTTGCGGCCCGCTGCCGGTTGGGTGATGCCCATCCAGCTGCCGCCGGCTTGCAGGTCGCGGCCGGCATAGATTTGCGGATGTTCCGGCCATGCGGCGGCCGGCGCGGTGGCGCGCTGGTAGAACTCATCACGGTTGGCCGCGGCCACCAGCGGTACTGCCGGTATGACCCGCCAGGCAAAAACGATCAGGCACATGTGACTAAATCCGTAAAAACTTCGGTGTGACGCGGGCCGGCGATCAAGGCTGGCAATCCGGCCTGTTCGACGGCGCGCTCCAGCGTGGTAGCAAAACCGTCGGGCGTGGCGGCATAGACTTCCATCCATGTCTGCTTGCCGTCGGTCGCTTGCGGCCTGCGCTTGAGCTGGCAGGCGACGCCATGCTGCGCGCCCAGCGCGGCCTGCATGGCGACGACCGCCGCCAGCAAGGATGGCGCGTCGCCGTCCTTGACCTGATAGTAGATGTAGAGATCCATGCTAGAGATCGAGTGGGTCCAGCACGTATGGCATGTCGAGGAAGATCAGCGGTGCACCGTCTGCCGAGCCCAGGCGGACCGAAGCCGCGTCGATGGCGGCCAGTTTCATTTCGACCAGCGCGTCGATGCCGCCCTTGCCGTTGGGCGCGGCGTTGACCACCATGCCGCATGGCTGCTCAGGATCGGCGGTGGCGAACACTTCGACACCGGCCGCAGCGGCCGCGTCGGAAATGCTGACCAGGGTGGTGCGCCGCTTGAGCTTGCCCAGGTACTGGCTGCGGGCGACGATTTCCTGGCCCGGATAGCAACCCTTCTTGAAGTTGACGCCGCCCAGCAGTTCGAAGTTGACCATCTGCGGCACGAACTGTTCCTGCGTGGCCTTGGTAATCTGCGGAATGCCGGCATGGATTTCCGACAGGTGCCAGGCGTCCGTGCGGCCGACCGACAGCTTGGCCGCCAGCTCGGGCACCACGGTTTGCGCGACCTCGGCCGACATCAGCCACTGGTAGCGCGCCGCGCCAAACGCATCGGCCACGCGCAGCAGCGTGCCGAGCGGATGGTCGAGCTTGGTGAACGGTTTAGCCGGCAGCGGGTCGAACCAGTTTTGCAGCACGTCTTCGGCCATGCCGCCGCCCAGGCCCAGCACGACCTGGTTGCCCGGCAGCTCGCCAGCGTCGCTGAGCTTGGTCTTGGCGCGCAGCACGAACATCGACAGGCGCTTCTGCACCGGCGCCTGGATCTCGCGCGGCAGTTGCAGGAAGATAGTGGTTTCGTTACGCCACATCAGGAACGAGGCCAGCAGCCGGCCTTTGGGCGAGCAGTAACCGGCCAGGCGGACTTCGCCAGGGCTCAGGTGCTCGACGTCGTTGGTCAGCTGGTTGTGCAGGAAACCGGCCGATTCCTCGCCGTCCAGCGCGATCAGGCCCTGGTCGCCGATCGGCGCGACAAAGCCCACGGCCAGCTGGGTGGTGGTCAGCGGCTGGGCTTGCTGTGCTAAAAGTTCATTCCAAGAAGACATAATTTCCAATAATTTGACGATTAAAGCATTATCATTACGGGCTCATTATAGTGATGTCGGACGGATCGCGTCGGATGCCGCGCAAAACGCGGCACTGGCGGACTGTGCCAAGAAGTGGCAAGCTGTGCGACTTGATCCAACCCAACGGCTTTAAACAATGGCTTTTATAAAAAAAATCATCACCCTTTGCATCATGCTGGCCATCGCCGGCGGCGGCTATTTTGTCTACTGGTCCCAGCATCCGATCATCGGGGATGAGATCGAAGCCATCGAATTCACCATCGCGCCCGGCAGCGGCGCCCATGCCGCCGGCCAGCAGATCGCCGAAGCGGGCGTGCCCATCGAGCCGCTGCTGTTCAACCTGCTGGCGCGCGTCACCAATAAAAGCAGCAAACTGAAGGCCGGCGCCTATGAACTGAAGCCGGGCACCACGCCGCTGCGCCTGATCGACCAGCTGGTGCGCGGCGAGTTCGCGCAGGAGCAGCTGACCATCATCGAAGGCTGGACCTTCCGCCAGATGCGGGCGGCCATCGCCGCCCACAAGGGCTTGAAGCACGATACGGTGGCGCTGTCGGACAAGGAAGTGATGAGCGCGATCGGCTCGGAATACAAGCTGCCGGAGGGGATGTTCTTCCCCGATACCTATCTGTTCGCCAAGGGCGCCAGCGATTTGCAGATCTACAAGCAGGCGCACGCCATGCTGCTCAGCCGCCTGAACGAGGCCTGGGACAAGCGCGACCCGGCGCTGCCGTACAAGACTCCGTATGAGGCGCTGACCATGGCGTCGATTGTCGAAAAGGAAACGGGCCAGAAGTCCGAGCGCGGCATGATCGCCGGCGTGTTCGTCAACCGCCTGAAGCTGGGCATGCTGCTGCAGACCGACCCGACCGTGATCTACGGCATGGGCAACCGCTACGACGGCAAGATCCGCAAATCGGATCTGGAGACCGACACCCCGTACAATACCTATACCCGCACCGGCCTGCCGCCGACGCCGATCGCCTTGCCGGGCGTGCAGTCGCTGGCAGCGGCGCTGGCGCCGGCGAAGACGCCGGCGCTGTATTTCGTTTCCAAGGGCAACGGCACCAGCCAGTTCTCCGATAATTTGACCGACCACAACCGGGCGGTCAACAAGTACCAAAGATAATTCATGACTCAACACCGCGGTAAATTCATCACCTTTGAAGGCATAGACGGCGCCGGCAAATCGACCCACATCGCCTTTGTCGGCGACTATCTGAAGAACAAGGGCATCAAGCTGATCAGCTCGCGCGAACCGGGCGGCACGCCGCTGGGTGAAAAACTGCGCGACCTGGTGCTGCACGAAAAAATGCATCTGGAAACCGAGGCGCTGCTGATGTTCGCCAGCCGCCGCGAGCACATCGCCCAGGTGATCGAGCCTGCGCTGCACAGCGGCGCCTGGGCCATCTCCGACCGCTTCACCGACGCCAGCTTCGCCTACCAGGGCGGCGGCCGGGGCATGGACCTGGCCAAGCTGGAGGCGCTGGAGCAGTGGGTGCACCCGCATCTGCAGCCGGACCTTACGCTGCTGTTCGACGTGCCGCTGGAAGTGGCGCGCGCGCGCCTGGACGCCACCCGCTCGCTGGACAAGTTCGAGCAAGAAAAGGCCGACTTCTTCGCCGCCACCCGCAACGAGTACCTGCGCCGCGCCACCCAGTTCGCGGCCCGCTTCCGCGTGATCGACTCGACCCAGTCGATTCCGGACATTCAGGTGCGGATCGCGGCCATCCTCGATGAAATGCTTGCACTTTAAAAGTATTGCATAAGCGATTGTTTTAAAACAGAATACCAAACAATGAGCAATTCCATATATCCGTGGCAAGAATCGTCCTGGCAGCAGCTGCAACTGCTGCGCCAGCGCATGCCGCACGCCATCCTGTTCCATGGCGCCGCCGGGATAGGCAAGTCCGACTTCATCGAACGCTTCGCCCAGGGCCTGTTGTGCGAGGCCGTGCTGCCGGACGGCCATGCCTGCGGCCAGTGCGCGTCCTGCGGCTGGTTCTCCCAGCAAAACCACCCTGACTACCGCCGCGTGCGGCCGGAAGCGCTGGAAGACGAGCCCGCCGAGAGCGAAGAGGGTGAGGGCGAGGCCAAGAAGACCGCCAAGTCGACCAAGGCGCCGTCCAAAGAGATCAAGATCGAGCAAATCCGCAACCTGTCGGATTTCATGAACATTTCCACTCACCGCCAGGGGCTGCGGGTGGTGGTGCTGTATCCGGCCGAGGCGCTGAACATGCCGGCCTCCAACGCCTTGCTGAAGACGCTGGAAGAGCCGCCGCCGGGCACGGTGTTCCTGCTGGCCTCCAACAGCCTGGACCGGCTGCTGCCGACGATTCTGTCGCGCTGCCGCAAGTTCGCGCTGCCCATGCCCAGCCACGCCGAGGCGCTGGCCTGGTTGAAGGCCCAGGGTGTGCCGGACGCCGACAGCTGGCTGCGCGAGCAGGGCGGCGCGCCGCTGGCCGCGATGACGCAGGCGGAAACCGGCAACCGCGACGATCTGGAAGTGTTGCTGCAACTGCTGGCCCATCCCAGCGTCGAGGGCGCGTTAAAAGTTGCCGACAAACTGCAAAAAGTGCCGCTCAGTGCACAGGTTTCCTGGTTGCAGCGCTGGCTTTATGACCTGTTTTCCTACAAACTGGCAGGTAACATCCGGTACTATCCGCGCTACCAGAAGGAACTGGCCAGCCTGGCTGGCAAGATCCACGTCAGCCGCCTGATGGCAGCGATCAAGGGAGCGAACGAACGCCGGGCGACCGCAGATCATCCGCTGTCGCCGAAGCTGTTCCTGGAGGATATGTTGCTCGATTACGCCGCCTGCTGCGCCTGAAAGGGAGTCCATGTCCGCTGCCAGCCCTCTCGACCCGACCGCCGCGCCAGCCGTTGCGCGGCCGACGGTATTGTCGCTGGCCATCAAGGAAAAAGCCGCGCTGTACGCGGCCTATATGCCTTTCCTGAAAAACGGCGGCATGTTCGTGCCGACCCAGAAGCCGTACAAGATCGGCGACGAGATCTACCTGATCCTAGCGCTGATGGACGACCCCAACAAATATCCGATCGCGGGCAAGGTCGCCTGGATCACGCCGGCCGGCGCGCACAACAACAAGGCGCAGGGCATCGGTGTGCATTTCCCGGAAGACGAGAGCGGCCAGCGCGCCCGTCTGCGCATCGAAGAAATACTCGGCGCGGCGCTGCGTTCATCGCGCGCCACCCACACGCTTTAAAGCACGCTTTAACTTCCCCACTGTTCCGAACGACATGACCACAGCTTTCCGCCACCGCCTTGCCACGCTCGACGATTTGCCGACCATCGTTGCCATCTACAACACCACCATCGCTTCGCGCGAAGTGACGGCTGATACCGAGCCGGTATCGGTGGAGTCGCGCTTGGGCTGGTTCCACGAGCACACGCCGGACAAGCGCCCGCTGTGGATCATCGAGCGGGCTTACGATACGGCGGCCCAACCGGAAACGCTGGGCTGGATGTCGTACTCGAACTTCTACGGCCGTCCGGCCTACTCGGGCACGTCGGAGATTTCGATCTACATCGCCGAGGCCTGGCGCGGAAAGGGCGTGGGCGGCTACTGCATCGCGCAGGCCATCGCTCACGCACCCTCGATCAAGGTGCACACCTTGCTGGGCTTTATCTTCGGCCACAACCAGCCTAGCCTGGGCCTGTTCGCCAAGTTCGGCTTTGCCACTTGGGCCAACCTGCCCAAGGTAGCCAATTTGGACGGCATCGAGCGCGACCTGATCATCCTGGGCAAGCGCGTAGCCTGATCGTTACTTCAGCGCGCGGTCGACGGCTGCACGTATCTGGTCGGTGGCGCACACCACCGCTGAATGGCCACAATCGCCTTCCAGCACCGTGGTCGTGGCCCGCACCTTGCGGGCGAACGCCAGCGCCGGTTCAGGATTGACGATCAAGTCTTGGCGCGGGTTGATGATGTGCACCCGCGCCTTCACCTTGCCGGCGGCATCGTCGCCGATATCCTGAGTCAGGAAGGCGCGGATTTGCCAGCGCGAGTCGTTGGCATCGGCCGCATCCGGATCTGGCTCCACTGTCTTTGCGATGAACTTCTCCACCTCGGCCGGCTTGGTCTTGGCGCTGCGGTAGGTAGGCGTATCGAAATGCATGGCGAAGATCTGGTGGTAGAGCGGCAGCCTTGGGTTCTGCTTGTATTCGCCATTGGCGTATTCGGGGTCGACCAGCATCGCCGCTTCCTCGGTGCGCCAGAACAGCAGGTCGTAGCTGGTCTGGCGCGGCGTGCCGGCAATAGGCACGGCCACGTCCATGTAGCCGGGATGACTGACCAACCACTGGAAGGTCTGCGTGCCGCCCATCGAATAGCCGACGATCGCATGCACATGCTTGATGCCGAGCTTGTCGTTCAACAGGCGGAACTCGGACTCCACCATGTCGCGCACGGTGAAGACCGGGAAGGCCGTGCCATGCTGCGTCGCGCTGTTGGACGGCGAGCAAGCCACGCCGTTGCCGATCGCATCGATCACGATCACGTAATGCCCGGCCGTGTTGAGCAAGCCTTTGGGGCCCAGCAGCTCGACCGCCTCGGCACTGGTGCCGGTGTGCCAGGGCAGGAACACGACCGCGTTGGAACGGGCCGCGTTCAATGTGCCGATGGTGCGGTAGCCGAGCTTGCAGTCCTTGATGACGGCGCCGCTTTCCAGGTGCACGTCGCCGAGGTCGGCGAATTGCTGGGGTGGCGCATCGGCGGTGGCGGCCAGGGGCAGGGAGAGTACAAGTGCGGGCACAAGACGGCTGAACATCAGGCGAACTCCGGCAGTGATTAGGAACGCCGATTCTAGGCCAGGCGCGCTTGAGTTACAATCACGCCATGTTTATCGATTCCCATTGCCACATTAATTTCCCCGAGCTGGCTGCTCGCATGCCCGAAATCCTGGCCAAGATGGCCGACAACAAAGTGACCCACGCGCTGTGCGTGTCGGTCGATTTGCCGGATTTCCCCCAAGTGCTGGCGCTGGCCCACGAATATCCGCACATCTACGCCTCAGTTGGCGTGCACCCGGATTATGAAGACACGCCTGAGCCCAGCGTCGAACAGCTGGTCGAGCTGGCCAACGATCCCAAGATCATCGCCATCGGCGAGACCGGGCTTGACTACTTCCGCCTGCAAGGCGACCTGGAGTGGCAGCGCGAGCGCTTCCGCACGCACATCAAGGCATCGTGCATCACGCGCAAGCCGCTGATTATCCACACCCGCAACGCCAGCGAAGACACCATCCGCATCATGCGCGAAGAGGGCGCAGGTACCGAAGCGGGCGGCGTGGCCGGCGTCATGCACTGCTTTACCGAGTCGCTGGAGGTGGCGCGCGCGGCGATCGAGATGGGCTTCTACATTTCCTTCTCCGGCATCGTCACCTTCAAGAGCGCCAAGGATTTGCAGGCGGTGGCGCTGGAAGTGCCGCTGGAACGCATCCTGATCGAAACCGATTCGCCTTACCTGGCGCCGATGCCGCACCGTGGCAAGATGAACGAGCCGGGCTTCGTCGCCCATGTCGGCGAGTACATCGCCAAGCTCAAGGGCGTGCCGGTGGAGCTGGTCGCCGAACAGACGACCGCCAATTTCTTCAAACTATTCAACGTGACGGCGTGAGCTTCCTATGCTGAATCTATCGAAACGCCGCGCGCTGTTGGCGGCCCTGGCGCTGGCTGTGGCCGTGCCGGTCCTCGCCGCCGAGCAGACCGAAGACGAAGTCGACCTGTTCCGCGCTATACAACTGGATAACCTGTCCGCCGTGAAGAAGCTGCTGGCGCGCGGCCTGAGTCCGAATGTGCGCGAACCGGGCGGCGAGACGGCGTTGATCGTCGCGATGCGCTACGAAGCCTACCGGGTGGCCCAATTCCTGATGGACCAGCCCGGCATCGACCTGGAAGCGAAAGCACCCAACGGCAATACCGCGCTGATGATGGCGGCCTTCCGCCAAAACAAGGAAACCGTGCTGGACATGATAAAGCGCGGCGCCCAGGTCAACCAGAAGGGCTGGTGCGCCTTGCATTACTCGGCGGCGGCCGGCAGCACCGAGATCACCACCATCCTGCTCGACAAGCACGCCTACATTGACGCCGAATCGCCGTCCGGCATGACGCCGCTGATGATCGCCGCGCGCGAAGGCCAGGAGAAAGTGGTGGAGTTATTGCTGGAGCAAGGCGCCGACGCTACCCTGAAGGATGGCGGCTTCCACCTGACCGCCGCCGAATTCGCGACCAAGGCGGACAAGCCCTGGATCGCGAAAACCATCAACGCTCATCTGGCAGCAAAGACCGCACGCTAGCGGCATGCTCAATTGACAACGCCGGAATTGGTGGGTTTTTGGCGCGCAGTTCCAAGCTTGGATCGTCGACATTGTTAACGATAATGGTTCCAGTGCATTGCCTCCAGACACAATGCTCATTAACCAAGGATACCCATGCTGAACGAACGCGAGATTGAAAGCTGCTATCTGGGGCAATTCATTCCAGTCCACTACCATCACAATATGCTGATGGATCAAAACCGTATGCACGGCTTCAAGTCGGCCATCGACTACGCGGTCAAGCCCGGCGCCAAGGTGCTGGAGCTGGGTGGGGGCACCGGCGTGCTGTCGTGGTTCGCGGCGGCCAAGGCGTCCAAGGTCTACTGCGTCGAGTTCAATCCCGACATGGTCAAGGAAGCCCGCAAGATGCTGGCTCTCAATCCCAACGGCGAGAAAGTCGAAGTCGTCCACGCCGACGCCTTCGAATACCTGCCGCCGGAGCCGGTCGATGTCGTCATCTGCGAGATGATCCATGTCGGCATGCTGCGCGAGAAGCAGGTGGAGGTGATCGAATCGTTCAAGCGCCGCTATACCGAGCGTTTCGGCGGCCCGCTGCCGGTGTTCCTGCCGGAAGCCGTCATCATGGCCGTGCAGCCGCTGCAGCAGGAATACGATTTCGAAGGTTTCTATGCGCCTATCGTGCAGTTCCAGGAAACCACCGTGATCTACCCGGGCACCGTGGAAATGTCCCAGCCTGCGGTCTACAGCATCATCGATTTCAACCAGCCTAACGAGCTGACCTATTCGTGGCAGGGCAAGTTCGTGGTCGAGCGCAACGGCGAGATCAACGCCATGCGCTTCGTCACCAAGAACATCCTGGCCGTGGTGGCCGAGCGCTCGACCACCATCGACTGGCTCAACCACTACATGACGCTGCCGCTGGCCACGCCGGTCAAGGCACGCGAGGGCGATGTGCTGCAGGTGAGCTTTCAGTACCGCGCCGGCGGCTCGATTCCATCGCTGCAAGCCTCGCTGCGCGCTGAAATCCTCTACGAAGCCGCACTGCAACCGGCCAGCTACGTCCCGGCCTACGCTTAAAAAGCCCTTCACGCAGGTCGTTCTGAAGCGTATATTTCGTCTTTTGCAGAAAGAAATATATGGAACAGAACGACCAACGCTACCTCATCCAGCAGAACAAGATCGCCGACGGCGACCAGAAACCCCCTGTCTTTGCCAAAGTCATGCGCAGCAAGGAAGGCGTGTTTGAAGGCGTTTCCTTCATCAAGTCGAAGGAAAAAGCCTCGGTGTTGACCATCGAGCAGGCCAACGAGGCCATCGCCTGGGCCGCCAAGAAGAAACCGAACGCCCACGAGTACGTCACCAAGATCATCTGCGTCGGCCAGTAATCCCCATTCATCCGCCGTTTCATGCGCTTGACCGCAGTGTTTCTGCAGTTGGTCGCATGAGAATTGCCGCCGGAGACCAGCCGCACTAAAGTGACAGCATTGACAACGCATCAACTGCATCGGGAGCATCTCATGTTCGGATTTGTGCTGTGGCTGGTTTTGCTGTTCCTTTGCTGGCCGCTGGCTTTGCTGGCGCTTGTACTCTATCCGCTGTTCTGGCTGATTACGTTGCCGTTCCGCCTGATCGGCATCGGCGTTGACGGCTTGTTCGAAGTGCTGCGCGCCATCGTCATGCTGCCGGCGCGCATCCTGGGCGGCTCGCCAGGCCGCTGAATCAGTCGCGGTCTGGCGCACCGAGCGGAAAGTAGGGCCGGAAGTACCGTGCCTCGTCCACCGCGCGGGCGAACGATGGCCGCGCCAGCAAGCGCGCACGGTAGGCGCGCAGCAGCGGATATTGCTCCGAAATCGGAAACGTCCAGTCAGCGTAGAACAGCGCCGGCGCAGCGGCACAGTCGGCCATGGAGAAATCCCGGCCTGTGGCCCAAGTCCGGTCGACAAGATATCCTTCCAGCCACGCATACGCGGTCTCCAGCTTGCTTGCCGCGTAGGCGAGTCCTTCCTCCTTTTTGGTTGCAATCCCTGTCAGCGCCTCGCCCACGGCGTGCTGCACGGGACTCATCACATGCAGATCGAAGAAGCGGTCGAGAAAACGCGTTTCGAGCGCATCCTCGGCATCCGCAGGGAGCAGGCGCACCGGCCCGGGATGCCTGAGCTGCAGGTGCTCGATGATGATGCTGGTTTCGACGACGTTGCGCTCGCCGTCCACCAGCAGCGGGAATTTGCTCAATGGCCAGCGCCGCTGCCATTCGGCCGAGTGCTGCGGCGTATCCGGCCCCAGGCTGCGGAATTCGAATGGAGTGTCATTTTCGTATAGCGCGATCAGCACCTTCTGCGTGTATGACGAAAATGCGTGCCCGTAAAGTGCGAGTGTCATGTTGAAGTCTCCGTTTGTTCAGGCCAGGTTGGCTTTGAGATAGGCTTCCAGCTTGGCCAGGTGTTGTTTGCCGCCTTCGATGGCGCCGTACTTCTCGACCACCTCGTCGCGCGATTCCTTGTTGGGGTAGAGCTGGCGCATGGTGAGCAGGGTGCCGCCGGCGGTTTCCTGCAGCGTGATGCTGGCCTCGAACCAGATCCGCTCGCCGTCGCCGTGGTCGTACACCAGCTTGGACGGCGGCGTGATTTCCTTGAATATCGAGCGGTTGGGGTAGCGGGTGCCGTCCGGCGCAACCATGTCGAAGGTCCACGCGCCGCCGACGCGGAAGTCCATGCTCACTTTTTCGTTGCTGAAGCCGTCCGGGCCCCACCAGCGGTTCACGTGCTCAGGCACGGTCATGGCTTTCCAGATCAGCTCGCGGGTAAAAGGCAATTCTCGCTGCAACACTAATTCGCGTTCGTGTTCACTCGTTGTCATTGCTTGGTCCTTTCTCTTTTTCCAAGGTATGCAGGTAGTCTTCCAGGCGGTCCAGACGGGACTCCCAGATGCTGCGCTGCTCATCAATCCAACCCGATGCCGTTTCAAAAGGCGCTTTCTCCAGACGGCAGGGCCGCCATTGGGCGTTTTTGCCGCGGCTTATCAACTTGGCTCTTTCCAGCACTTTCAGGTGCTTGGTCACGGCCGGCATGGACATGTCGAACGGCTGGGCAAGCTCGCCCACCGTCGCATCGCCCGTGCCCAGGCGCGCCAGCATGGCCCGCCGGACAGGGTGGGCCAGCGCCGTGAAAATCGCATCCAGCTGAGTTTCGTATTTAACCATAAGGTTAAATTAAACTGAAAAAACATCCCTGTCAATGGGTGACAGGGACTGTGTGCGGGGTTAGAAGTCGACCAGGAAGCCGGCGCCCACGGACTTTTGCGAGTAGTTGTAGTCGATCAGGCTTTGGCCGTAGCCGCTGAAGGCTTGCACATAGCCTTTCAGATTCGCCACTACCGGGAAGGCCCAGCCGGCTTGCAGCGCGCCGTGGCGCTTGGAGAAATTACGCCGCGCCATCAGCGAGAATTCATGGCCGTTGTTGCGGTAGCTGAGGTTGAGATCGCCATGGCCCAGGTAGTCGGTGATGTCGATGTTGTCGTTGTCCGAGCGGGCGTTGTCCAGCCGCTTCCACAGGCGGAACTGCGCGGCGAACTTGCCGTGCTCCGCGCCCACCTCCGCATACACCCGGTTCCAGCTGCGCGACAGCGTCGAGGTCTGGCCGTTGGACTGGTGCACCATCCCCAGCGTCAGGTAACGCACGTCGAGCGCGCTGCCGAGGTCGATGTTCAGCGGCGTGGTCAGCATCAGCTCGGGCTGGTAGTTGGTCTCGCGGAAGGGGCTCGATGCCGCGCGGTTGTAGGCTTGCCAGAAGCTGTTCTGCGTGTAGCCGAACCACAGATCGACCGGCGATTTAAGCACCTGTTCGATCAGTTTCATCTTGAAGCTGAGCTGATACGTCAACTCCACGTGTTTCGACTTGATGCCGGCAGGCGTGAAGTCCTCAAAAGGCGCATCATTGGAACTTGTGCTGTAATTACCCAGCAGCAGATAAGTGTCGCGGTGCGGGCGGAAGTTGAACACGCCGCGCTTGGCCGAGCGGTCCAGCTCCCACCATTGCACCATGCGCGAGACGGTGTCTTCCGGCGGGATCGTGGTCAGCGCCGCGACCTTGGCCGGCAGCACCGGCGGCGTGGGCGGCTCCGCAGGCTGGGTGCTCGACGGCAGCGTCAGGGCGACGGCGAGCTTGCTGTCCTTGCCGACGTCGGGTACGCCGACCGCGGCGCCGCCAGCGGCTTGCAGCGCGGGGCCGGCCTTGGCCAGGCTGTCGTAGCAGGCCAGGCGGGCGCTGGCGTCGCCCAGGACGGAGCAGCGT
Organism: Rugamonas aquatica; assembly: GCF_009380215.1. Taxonomy (GTDB): domain Bacteria; phylum Pseudomonadota; class Gammaproteobacteria; order Burkholderiales; family Burkholderiaceae_D; genus Rugamonas; species Rugamonas aquatica_B. Next base: position 721,643 of record NZ_WHUG01000001.1, on the reverse strand, counting down.
TCGATGCGCAGTTCCAGATCGGATGCCTGCTGGGCCCATGCCATAGCCGGCGCTATGCCTAAGGAGAGGAGAAGAACGGTTTTTGTCGGCACGGTCATGTGGAACTTTCAGGTAAACTTAGTAATTATTCTACAGACTACAGTAATTGCCGTCAGTCATGTCGCACGGCTGGGCTTGAATTCCATCGCATGCGCCATATCTACGACTTCCTGCATGACAACTGCAACAAGGAGAGAATGATGACCCGCAAGACACCTATCGAGCGTTACCGCAACATTGGCATCAGCGCCCACATTGACGCTGGCAAGACCACGACCACGGAGCGCATCCTGTTTTACACCGGCGTCAACCACAAAATCGGCGAGGTGCACAATGGCGCCGCGACGATGGACTGGATGGAGCAGGAACAGGAACGCGGGATCACCATCACCTCCGCCGCCACCACCGCCTTCTGGAAAGGCATGGCGGGCAACTTCGCCGAGCACCGCATCAACATCATCGACACGCCGGGCCACGTCGACTTCACCATCGAAGTCGAGCGCTCGATGCGCGTGCTCGACGGCGCCGTCATGGTGTATGACGCGGTCGGCGGCGTGCAGCCGCAATCGGAAACCGTGTGGCGCCAGGCGAACAAGTACGCCGTGCCGCGCATCGCCTTCATCAACAAGATGGACCGCGTCGGCGCGGACTTCTTCCGCGTGCGCGAGCAGATCGCCACGCGGCTGAAGGGCGTCGCCATTCCGATCCAGATTCCGCTGGGCGCCGAGGATAACTTCCATGGCGTGGTGGACCTGGTCAAGATGCGCGCGATTAACTGGGACGACGAGAGCCTCGGCGTCAAGTTCACCTACGAGGACATCCCGGAGAACCTGAAGGCGCTGGCGCAGGAGTGGCACGACAAGATGGTCGAGGCCGCCGCTGAAGGCACGCCCGAGCTGTTGGAAAAATACCTGGACGGCGGCGTGCTGAGCGAGGAAGAGATCAAGGCCGGCCTGCGCCTGCGCACCATCCGCAACGAGATCGTGCCGATGCTGGCGGGCAGCGCCTTCAAGAACCGCGGCGTGCAAGCGATGCTGGACGCGGTGGTTGAGTATCTGCCGTCGCCGGTGGATGTGCCCGCTATCGCCGGTCACGACGAGGACGACAATCCGATCGAGCGTCATCCGACCGACAGCGATCCGTTCTCGGCGCTGGCGTTCAAGATCATGACCGATCCGTTTGTCGGCCAGCTGACCTTCTTCCGCGTGTATTCAGGCGTGGTCAATTCCGGCGACACGGTCTACAACCCGACCAAGAGCCAGAAGGAGCGCCTGGGCCGCATCCTGCAGATGCACGCCAACGAGCGCAAGGAGATCAAGGAAGTCTACGCCGGCGACATCGCGGCGGCAGTCGGCCTGAAGGGGGTGACCACCGGCGATACCTTGAGCTCGCCGGATCACGTGATCGTGCTGGAAAAGATGATCTTCCCGGAACCGGTGATCTCGCAGGCGGTCGAACCGAAGACCAAGGCCGACCAGGAAAAGATGGGCATCGCCCTGAACCGGCTGGCGCAGGAAGACCCGTCGTTCCGCGTGCATACGGACGAGGAGTCGGGCCAGACCATCATGTCCGGCATGGGCGAGCTGCACCTGGAGATCCTGGTGGACCGCATGCGCCGCGAGTTCAGCGTCGAAGCGACGGTGGGCAAGCCGCAGGTGGCTTATCGCGAAACCATCCAACGCGCGGCCAGCGATGTCGAAGGCAAGTTCGTCAAGCAGTCCGGCGGACGCGGCCAGTACGGCCATGTGGTGCTGACGCTGGAGCCGCTGGAGGCGGGCAAGGGCTATGAGTTCGTCGACGCCATCAAGGGCGGCGTGGTGCCGCGCGAGTTCATTCCTGCGGTCGACAAGGGCGTGCAGGAAACCTTGCGCAGCGGCGTGCTGGCCGGCTATCCGGTGGTCGACGTCAAGGTGACGCTGACTTTCGGCTCGTACCACGATGTCGACTCGAACGAGAACGCCTTCCGCATGGCCGGTTCGATGGCCTTCAAGGACGGCATGAAGCGCGCCGATCCTGTGCTGCTGGAACCGATGATGCAGGTGGAAGTGGAAACGCCGGAAGAGTTCATGGGCAACGCCATGGGCGACCTGACGGCGCGGCGCGGCATGGTGCAGGGCATGGACGAGATTCCTGGCGGCGGAGGCAAGATCATCCGCGCGCTGGTGCCGCTGGCCGAGATGTTCGGCTACTCCACCACGCTACGTTCGCTGACGCAAGGCCGGGCGACGTACACGATGGAGTTCAAGCACTACGCCGCCGTGCCCAAGCACATCCTCGACCAGATCGCTGTCTCGTCGAAGGCGCGTCACTGATCAGTCGAAGACTTTCAGTTTGAGCTGAACGGAAATGGCGCCATAGAGCCGGTCCTTATAGGTCGGCACTATGGCGACATTGACGCCTACGCTCTTGTATTCGAAGCTGGCGGTCGGGATGGCCGCCAGAAACCATCCGCCATCGCGCATCTTGGGGTAGCCGCTGAAGCCGCCCGCCACCGCGCCCAACCTCACCGGCCCGACCTTCCACGGCTGGTAGTACACGCCCACATAGTTCGAGTAAGCCCGGTCGCTATTGTAGAAACGGCCCGCCGTGGCCGACGCCACCGTCGAGAAACGGTACTCGCCGCCCAGGCCGGGGTTGCTGTCGTTCAGGCCCTTGTCGCGCTGGAAGTGGTAGGAGTAGAAACCGCCGTTCAGCCACACTTCCTTCAGCGGCGCCGATTCGATGGTCTCGAAGGTGTCGGCCATCGCTCCAGCCGACAGGCCGGCCAGCAGCAGGGCGCCGGCTATACGCAAACTTTTTATCATCCGAAGCTTTCTTCGTCATGTTGGGACGATGGATTATAGCGAAGGTTGGTGCTGGTTCGCAGGATGGGAAGGTGCTGCCCGTTTTCATGGTCTAGTTGTGTGCCTTGCCGGATCGTAGACTGCGGTTTTTTTCGGGGGACTGACATGAAAATTACCGCAGCACTGGCACGCGGCGCCAAACAGGCGCTGGCCGTGACGGCGTTGGAACTGGACGAGCCGCGCGATGACGAAGTGCTGGTTCGCGTTGTGGCCAGCGGCATCTGCCGCACCGATATCGATGTGCGCGACGGCTACCTGCCCACGCCCACGCCGGTCGTGCTGGGCCATGAGGGCAGCGGCGTGGTTGTGCGCGCGGGCCGGCTGGTGCGCCAGTTCGCGCCGGGCGACCACGTGGTGATGTCGATGGGTTCGTGCGGCGTGTGCCCGTCCTGCCAGGTCGGGCTGCCGGCCTATTGCGTGCAGCACGTGCCGCTGAACTTCATGGGCTCGCGCCCGGACGGCTCGGTCTGCATGCATGAGCGCGGCGAGCATGTGCACAGCCATTTCTTCTCGCAATCGTCGCACGCCAGCTTCACGGTGGCGCACCAGAGTTCGCTGGTCAAGGTGGCGGATGATGTGGATCTCCGTTGGCTGGGGCCGCTTGCCTGCGGTGTGATGACCGGCGCGGGCGGCGTCATCAACACGCTGAAGCCGGAGGCCGGCACCAGCATCGTGATCTTCGGCGCCGGCACGGTGGGCTTGAGCGCGCTGATGGCCAGCAAGATCGTCGGGTGCAGCCGCCGCATCGTGGTCGACAACAAGCCGGAGCGGCTGGCGCTGGCGCGCGAACTGGGCGCTACCGACACCATCCTGGCTGCCGCCGGTGTCGACGTGGCCGCTGAAGTCCGTTCCTTGACGGACGGCCTGGGCGCGCACAACGCCTTCGAATCGAGCGGCGTGAAAAGCGTAATCAGTACCGCGCTGACGGCGATACGCGAACGCGGCACCTGTGTGATGACCGGCGTGCTGCCGCAGGGCAGCGTGGTGGAATTCGACGCCTGGCAGCTGCTGCGCGGCCGCACGGTGCGGGGCAGCGTGATGGGCGATTGCCTGCCGTCGCAGTTCATCCCGCGCCTGGTCGAGTTCTATCGCCAGGGCTTGCTGCCGCTGGAAAAGATCTCCCGCCTGTATCCGCTGGCCGACATCAATCAGGCTATCGAGGACGGCATCTCTGGCGCCGTCGTGAAAGCCATCGTCGTCATGCCGCACCCGGACGCCACATCAACCTAGGAATACCATGACCGTACACAGCAAAGTTTTTGATTTTCTTATCTTGGGCGGCGGCTCGGCCGGCGCCGTGCTGGCCAACCGTTTGTCCGAAGACGGACGGCATCAGGTTCTGCTGGTCGAAGCCGGCCGCGCCTTCGATCCCGATGCCTATCCGGAAGAGATCTACAGCAGCAACATCATCGCCGCCAAGGGCGACCCGCGCTATGAATGGGGCTACCACGCGCAGCCGGTGGAGCAGGCCGAACCGGTCTATGCGCCGCGCGGCAAGGTACTCGGCGGCAGCTCCGCCATCAATGGTGCGGTCGCATGCCGGGCCTTGCCTTTCGACTTCGCCCGCTACGCCGCCAAAGGCTTGAAGGGCTGGAGCTTCGAAGAGGTGCTGCCGTACTACAAAAAAATGGAAAGCGCGCCGCATGGCGACGAGCGCTGGCATGGCCGCAGCGGCCCGCTGCCTATCCACCAGATGAGCATGGACTACATCACGCCGGTGCAGCGGGCGATGGTGGAGGCGTGCTGGGAGCTGGGCGCGAATCGCGTCGACGACTTCAACAACCCGGAGGCCAACAACGGCGCCGGTCCCAATCCGATGAACATCGTCAACGGCGTGCGCGTCAACACCGGCATGGTGTACTTGAGCCGCGCCGTGCGCGCCCGCTCCAATCTCAGCATACTGGACGGCAGCCTGATCGACCGGCTGCTGATCGAAGACGGCAAGGTGCAATCGGTGCTGCTGGCCGACGGCCGCGTGGTGCGGGGCAGGGAAGTCATCCTCAGCGCGGGTTCGTACGGCTCGGCGGCGCTCCTGCTGCGCTCGGGCATTGGGCCGAAAGCCGATCTGGAAGCCTTGGATATTCCCGTGGTGAAGGATGCGCCGGTAGGCGTGCGCCTGCTCGACCATGCGTTCTACTGGATGAACTTCAGCGGGAAGGAAGCGCTGAAAGGCCAGGAACATCCGGTGGTCGGCGCCCAGTTGTGGACCAACTCGTCGCTGGCGGGATCGAAGCAGGAACTCGATATCGGCATCTCGCCATCGCACCTGCTCGATCCGGCCAGCAGCCCGACGGGCGTGGCGTTTTCGCTGGGGCTGGAGCTGATGCACTGCACGTCCGAGGGCTGCATCCGCCTGCAAAGCCGCGATCCGCTGGCCGCACCGCTGATCGAGCTGAACCATCTGACCAGCGAGGACGACATGGCGCGCATGGTGGAGTGCTTCCGCCTGGCCCGCAAGCTGGCCGCGACGGAACCGCTGAAGAGCATGATCGTGGAGGAAATATATCCCGGTCCCGCCGTCGGCGACAGCGACGCCGAGATACGAAGCGCGCTGGCGCAAGGCGTCGGTACGCTGCAGCACCCGTGCTCGACCGCGCCGATGGGCTTGCCGGACGACCCGCGCGCCGTGGTGGATGAGCAGGGCCGCGTCTACGGCGTGCAGGGCTTGCGGGTGATCGATGCGTCGATCTTCCCCGAGATCCCGCTGATTAACCTGAACCCGACCGTCATCATGATGGCCGAGAAGCTGGCCGACACCATCAAGGCGTCGTTGTAGCCGGCTGGGGCGGCGCGCTGGCGGCTGGTTCGGCGAGTCCGTACGCCGCCGGCCAGCTGTCCGGCAGATGCCAGGTGCCGAATACCCGGTCGAAGAAGGGCAGCGTCGACGAAAAATTGCGGTCCAGCGGTGCGACACTGGTGTGATGCCAGTGATGGAAGGCCGGCGTGGCGATGATCGATTCCAGCGGACCAAGGCGTACGCGCAGATTCGAATGGATGAAGAATCCCCATATCGTGCCGATGACGATCACCAGCGCCGGCGTGGCGCTGCCGCCCGCACTGGCGCCGGCCAAGCCCAGGATGTACAGCGGCGTCATGCCGAACAAGCGGGTGACGACCATGTCGACCGGATGTGCATGCGTGTTAATCAGGAAGTACAGGTGCTCCGGCTTGTGGTGCACCGAATGGAAGTGCCACAGCCACGGCCACTGGTGGCTCAGCCGGTGGCCCCAGTAGAAACCGATCTCCGCGATCAGCAGCGACAGCGGCAGCTTGACCGCCAGCGGCAACGCGCTCATTGCGGCAGGCAGGGCGGCCGGCAGCACCGCCTGCGCTGCGGCGGCCACCACCGCCATCAGCATGCCGACGATGACCGCAGGCAGCAGGCTGTTGAGAAAATACAGGCCGAGATTGGCGGCCAGCGCGCGGCGCGGCAGATGCGCCTTGCGCACGGCCAGCCAGCGCTCCAGCGGCACAAACACCAGCGACAGCAGCACCAGCCATACGCACAGCCGCGCCACGTTGACGGCGAAGGTAGGCAGGTAGGCGAGCAGGTCGTTTATCAGTGTCATGGCGTGCATCATAGCGGAAATGAAAATGCCGGACGCGAAGGTCCGGCACCGATCAACAGCAGCTGCGAATTAAGCAGCCTTGGCCTTGCGGCGACGGGCGGCGAAGCCGACCAGGCCCAGGCCCAGACCCAGCATGGCCCAGGTTTGCGGTTCAGGCACGGCGGCGGTCATTGACACGCCATCCAGCAGCGAGAACGGTGGAACGCCGGTTGGGGTGCCGATGGCCAGGAAGCTCAGCACTTCGCTTGCGCTGGACGCGGTGAAGGTGAAGGTCTCTTTCTGCCAGCCGGTGAAGCCGTGATCGACATTGTTCTTGACGACGGTCGACTGGGTTTCATTGCCCAGCGATACTTTCCATTGCTCGGTGGTCGCACCGTTGAAGCCGGACTGCTGAGCGCCAGCCCAGTAGAAGGTCAGGTTGTATTGCTGACCGGCGACCAGGCCGTGGACGGTCTGTTGCAGCGGGGCGATTTCAAACGCGCCATCGGCTGCGACGAAGTTGCCGCCGACAGGGCTGGCTTGCAGGCCGTTCGAGGAACCATTTTTCGGGCCCCACAGCTGCAGGTTGCCGTAGCTGCCGGTGACGCCGCCGTTGTCGACGTTCGAGCCGTTGAACAGGAAGTTGTAGCCATTGGTGCTCCAGCCGGCCAGCTGATGACCGCCCCAGCCGATCTGGCCGTAGTCGCCGGCTTCGAAACCGCCGTTGACGATCAGTTCGGTGGAGGCGCTGGCCGCGCCGGTGCTCAGGGCAGCTGCGGCGGTGATGGCCAGCAGCAGGTTTTTGATACGCATAATGTAGCTCCAGAATTCGCATTTCGGACGGGCATCCGGCCGCCGGCGGTGAGGAAAGTTCACTGGTTAAAAAGCAACGAACTTGTTCGGAAAGCATTATGCTTAAAAATAGTTTAAAAAGGAATATTTTTAATTTGTAAAGCAAGTTGCATTTAACTTAATGCCTGTGCTAGATAGTGGGAGCGGTCCCATAGCAAGGTAAAAGTAAGCGGGCCGTCAAATCGTCATCCGCCAGCCACGCCGGTCGGCGCCCGCCATAGCCAGCCAGAATAGCGCGGTAAAGGCCAGCGCGAACGCCATCGACGCCACCCAGGGACCAAAAACCGGGGTCAGCGGCTGGCTGAAAACATGGGTGTACAACGGCCCCATGATGCCGCTGCCTTCAATCACGCAAGTCGCAATCCACGATCCCGCGTACGCGGCGATGGCGTTGATGCCCATCGCCCGGCCCAATGGCGGCCAGCCGCGCACGTCGATCAGCTGGTGCGCCAGCGCGATCGCCAGCATGCCGAAGCCGCCGGTCCACAGCACGAAGGACGAGGTCCACAACTGTTTGTTAAGCGGCAGCGCCAGCGACCATAGGCCGCCGGCCAGCATCGCCGCCGCGCCGGCCAGCACCAGTTTGCGGGTCCGGCCCGAGCGCAGCCAGTCGCCGGCGCGCAGGCCGAGGATGACCGTGGCCAGCGAAGGCAGCGTGCCCAGGATGCCCTCGGGATCGTGGCCGATGCCGGTGGCGGCATCGTATTGATAGGCCAGGCGGCCCAGCAGCGCGCTGTCGATGCGGTCGGACAGGTTCAAGCCAGGTTCCAGCGTTCCGCCGGCGGCCAGCAATCCCCAGTGCGCCAGCAGGATGGCGGCGAAGATCGCCCATTGCGCACGGGCGTTGCGTACATGGATCGCCAGCAGGCCGGCTGCCGCGAAGCAGATGCCCGTCCTTTGCAGCACGCCGAACAGGCGGAAGCCGCGCCCGTTCAGCAGCAACATCGCCACCACGTGCAGCGCAAGCCCCAGCAGCACGATGCGGACGGCGCGCAGCAGCACGGAGCGCGTCAGCGGCGCGGCCGCCGCGCCGGCGTCCAGGCGTGGGCTCAGCGCCAGATTGATCGATATGCCGACGATCAGCATGAAGATGGGGAAGATGAAATCCGGCGGCGTGCAGCCGTGCCACTCGGCGTGTTCGAGCCAGGGGTAGACGTGGGACCAGTCGCCGGCGTCGTTCACCAGCAGCATGGCGGCAACGGTCAGGCCGCGCACCGCGTCGATAGAATTGATACGCATAGTTTTGTGTTTTAAAGCTGCAGTTTGATGTGCAAGCGGTTGAGGCCAGCGGCCAGCGCCATGACGATCATGGCGTAGCAGATGGCCCAGAAAAATCCGGGCAGGCCGGAACCCAGCACGCCCGGGAACGCGAGGTGCAGGTACTGCATCAGCGCGTAGACGATGTAGGGAATGAGGTAGACCAGCAGCGGGTTGGCCGCCGCAGGCCTGAACAGCGCGGTCCAGCCGCTGCAGCGCTTCAGGTCGACCACCCAGTACAGTGCGGCGAACAGCAGCACGCAGATGGCGGAGCTGTACAGCGCCCAGCTGGGCGTGGCGTAGATCTTCGATATTTTGAAGTAGGGCTGGAGCACAAAGGCCAGCACCGCCAGTCCGGCCGCCAGCAGCAGCGCAGCGCGGAACGGCCGGCCGCGCTGGCCGCTGAAGAAGATCTGCGCCGTCAGCACGCCGCACAGCGCGATCGACGTGTGCACCGCATTCTCCACCTGTGAGGAAGCCCCATGGGTAGCGCAGTACAGGCCTGTGCAGGCCAGCACCAGTACGGCGAGCGGCAGCAGACGCCCACGTGTCAGCTCCCATGCCACGGCACAGTACAGATACGCCCAGCCTATCAGTCCCAGTATGCCCCACCATTGCGGCGCCAGACGCAGGCTGCCATCGGGGCCGCCGCGAAACGCCAGCGCCAGTGCCAGCAGACCGGCGGCGCCGACCGCGCGCAAGGCCCAGGCCAGCGCCTTGTTCTCGAACCGGTAGACCATCCACACCAGCATGGCGCAGCCGTAGAACAGCAGCGACCACAAATGGATGGACATGCCCATCGCCGCTTCGTTGTAGCCGTCTTCCGCGTTGACCATGAAAACACCGAGCACCAGCAGCCCGGCGGCGCGCGCCAGCACGTGCAGCCAGCGGGCCGCCGCCGTGTCGCCCGCCGCCTGCCGCTGCGCCATGGCGAACGGTATCGACATGCCGACGATGAACAGGAAGGCAGGGAACACCACGTCCGGGAAGGTCATGGCGTCGGCGTCGGCCGCGGCATGCTCCATCCAGGCGGGCATGCCGCGCACGCCCGCCAGCGTGTTCACGAAGATCATGACCAGGATGGTGATGCCGCGGAAGGCGTCGATCGCCAGTATCCGCGCGGGTTTAGAGTTTGCCACGCAGTCCCAGGTAGTATTGGCGGCCGTTCGAATACGAGGCGATAGGCTGGTCCTTGTTCTCGCCGTAGTAGCGCAGCACGGCGTTGTTCAGGTTCAGCGCATCGAAGGTGATCGACAGGTTCTCGTTGATCTTGTAGCTGACCGACGCCGCCAGGTTGCCGGTTCCCGCCATCACCTGCGGGAAGCTGTTGTACAAGCCGCCGGAGAAGCTGGAACGGTAGGTGTAGGCCAGGCGCGCGCTCAAGCGGTCGTCCTCGTAGTAGGTCTCGGCATTGTAGGTGTTTTTCGAATTGCCCACCACCGGCTTGCCGTCGGCCGCGCTGCCGTCGGTGTAGGTGTAGTTGGCCACCACGCCGACGCCGCCGAACAAGTGCTGCTGGTAAGCCAGCTCGATGCCCTTGTTCTTGGCGCTGATGTTGGTCGGCGACGAAATCGAATAGCTGTCGAAGCGCTTGAACGAGTTGTTGAAGTAGGTGAGGTTGGCGGTGCCGTAGGTGACGTAGGACGACATGTCCATGTAGAACACGCCGGCCGACAGCAGCGACTTCGGCGAGAAGTACCATTCCAGCGCCAGGTCGTAGTTGGTCGAACGCACCGGCTTCAGGTTGGAGTTGCCACTGCTGCCGGTGAGGTTGGTGTCGTTCAGCGTCACCGCGCCGACCATCGCGCTGAAGTCGGGACGCGCCATGGTCTTGGCGACTGCGGCGCGTGCCACCAGCGTTGGCGACAGGTCGATCTTGAAGTTCGCGCTAGGCAGCACGTCGTTGTAGCCGTTCTGGTTCAGCGTTGGCGTGTAAGGGCCGTTGGTGTTGTCCAGGCCAATTGGATGGTCGCCGCCGGGGATGTTGGTGATGGTGGCCTGGTTGGTGTGCACATAGCGCACGCCCACGTTGCCACGCCAGCCGTCGCCGGCCAGGTTGACCATGCCGTAGATGGCGCTGGATTTTTCCTTCACATCCATCTCGCCGGCCCAGTTCTGGGTGGTCGGGCCGCCGGCAAGGTCGTACTTGGCCGCCCACGCGGCGATATTGTCAGGACTGATCTGCCAGACGTTGCGCAGGAAGTCCGCGGCGCTGCTGATGCCGCTGCCGAAGTTCGATGGATAGGTGGTGCCGCTCCACGCGGGCAGCGGCGCCGAGGTGGTGCCGTCGCAGGCCTTGCAGCTGCGGTTCTCCGGCTGGCTCACGCTGCGATGGTGCTCGGCATAGCGCACGCCGAACTTGGCCGATTCGAGTACGCCGCGATCGAGCCGCAGTTCGCCGTCGGCCTGCGCGTATTTTTCGCTGTCCTTGGTGATGACGTGCGATCCCCACGCGGAAGCGGTGACGTAGTTGGTGAACTTGGAAGTGTCCGCGCCGGGGAAGGACATGGTGGCAGGCGACATGCCGTTCAGCGTGTAGCTGGAACCGGCGCCGGTCAGGCCAGCCTCGTAGCCGATATCGGCCGGGGTCTTGCCCTCGCCGCGCGTGTAGCCCACCGTGCCGGTGATGCGCAGGTCCTGATTGACCTTGTAGCTGCCGTCGAGATCGATGTAGGCCGACGAGGACGACGAACCAGGGCGGTAAATCTGGTCGCCGAAGGCCGAGTACAGCTGCGAGTTGTAGGTCTGCGTGGCGCTGACGCCCGGGTATTGCGAAGCCGGTATGGTCGCCGCCACCAGCGTGCCGCTCTTGATGGTGTAGGTGGACGGGATCACGCCCACGGAAGCGCCGGTGTCGGGATTGGTGGCGTTGATGTTGGCAGCGATGTTGTTGTAGAAGCTGCGGTTGTAGTTGGCCGCGTCCAGCGTGGAGCTGAAGCCGTTGATGTCGAAGCTCAGATCCTTGCTCGGCTTGAACTGCAGGTCGAAGGCGCCGCCGGTGCGCTTGCGGGTCTGCTCGAACAGCGAAGCGCTGATGCCGGCCGGCGCCAGGATGCCCGCCAGTTCGGGATGCGCCTTGGCGGCGTTGCTGTCTGCCGCGATGGGGGTGTAGCCGTAGAACTCCTGGCCGTCGCGGCGCTCGTGGCGTTTTTCCGAGAATAGCTGCACCAGCACGCCGAAGGTTTTGGCGTCATTCTTCCAGCCCAGCAGCGCGTTCAGTTGCGGATCGGTCTTCTTCGGCAGATCGGTGTAGATGGCTTGGGCCGAGGCTTCCAATGTCAGCTGCTTCTTGAAGTCCAGCGGCTTGCGGGTCTCGATATTGACCGAGCCGGCCACGCCGCCTTCGACCATGTCGGCCTGCTGGCTTTTCTGCACCGTGACGGCGCTGACGATCTCCGACGGCAGCAGCGCGTAGCTGACGCTGCGCCCAACGGCTCCGGCCTGGTCCAGTACGAACCAGTCGCCGGTGCCGATGGAGTGGCCGTTGACCAGGGTTTGCGTCAGGCTGGAGCTGGTGCCGCGGATGCTCACGCGGTCGTTTTCCGCGAAGCCGCCTTCGCCGCCGGCGGAGGAGGAGATGTTCACGCCCGGTACGCGCTGGATGGCGTCGGCCACGTTCTTGTCCGGCATTTTGCCGATGTCCTCGGCCGATACCACTTCGGACAGCGTATCGCTGTTGCGCTTGCGGGTCAGCGCCTGCTGCAGGGAGGCGCGGATGCCGGTCACTACCACCTGTTCGAGCGGCTGGCCGCTGTCGCCGGCCGCCTGCTGCGCCATTGCCGGCGCCGCGCATGCCAGCAGCATCAATGCCACTGCCGACGCGATCGGCGTTGGCGCCGTTTTCATCCCTGCTTTGCTGTCCATCTAGTCTCCCTCGTTTGAAGATTGTTTTAGTGTGGGCAGATTGTCCGCAGTCTTCCTTAACGAAATCCAAAAGGAACCTTAAGGTTTTCCTAACGTTGTGGCGCGCACGCGATTGACAGTTCGCTAAGAAGATGCGTAGATACGGGCTTCACGAAAGAGGTAGCGACACATGAAGATATGCCTGGTCGAAGACGACCTGGAATTGGGCAAGGCCTTGCAAGCGGCCTTGCAGGACGCGGGACAGGAAGTGGTATGGGTGCGCCGCGCCAGCGATGCGCGCCATTGGGTCGAGACGGAGCCGTTCGACGCCGTGCTGCTGGACCTGGGCCTGCCCGACGGGAACGGCATCGACGTGCTGCGCGAACTGCGCGCCGCCGGCCATACATTGCCCATTTTGGTCATCACGGCGCGCGACAGCCTGGAAGACCGCCTGAACGGCCTCGATCGCGGCGCCGACGATTACCTGGTCAAGCCCTTCGTCGTCACGGAGCTGCTGGCGCGCCTGCGCGCGGTGATGCGCCGCGCGACCGGCTGGAGCGAATCCGGCGAACCGGTATGGAAGGTCAAGGATCTGGTGCTGGACGATAAACGCATGCTGCTTACGCGCAGCGGCGTCAACGTGGTGCTGTCGAAGACCGAGTTCGCGCTGCTGCACGCGCTGATGCGCTATCCGGACCGGGTGCTGACGCGCCGCGAGCTGGAATCGCGCGCGCTGCCGCACAGCGAGGGCGCGGCGCTGGACGTGCACATGTCGCACCTGCGGCAGAAAATCGGCGAAGGCTATATCCGCACCGTGCGCGGCGTCGGCTACGTGGTCGACAAATGACGCGGCATAACCGCTCGCTGTTCAAGCGCCTGCTGTATGGCTTCATTTCGGTGATGATGCTGATCTGGCTCGCCAACCTGGCGCTGGATGTCTACGAGACGCGCACCAGCAAGCGGCGCGACATGCAGCGCGAGCTGCGCGCCAGCGCTCTGCGCATCATGGTGTTGATGCAGACCGTCGGCGAGCGGCCGCCGGAGCAGATCAAGCCTCTGGTGCACAAGATGGAGCAGCTGCACTACGCGCTGTACACGGAACTGGGCTGGTACATCCCGGCCCTGCAAACGCAGGTATGGCGGCACGGCGCGCTGGTATATGCGTCGGCGGACCAGGGCCTGCCGCCGACCGACGCCGCCGCCGGGCCGTACGGCCAGCCGCTCAGGGATGGCTGGGTGGTCTCGGTCGAAACCGATGCCGCCACCGGCGTCACGGTGCGGATGGCGACGGAGGTGATCGGCGAATGGATGTTGCAGGTGTCCAGCATCGGCTACTATTTCGCGCCGCTGCTGTTCAGCATACCGTTCCTGCTGCTGCCGGCGTGGCTCATCATCCGCGTCGGGCTGCGGCCGTTGAAATCCATCGTCGGCGAGATCGAGGAGCGCTCGGCCACCGATCTGTCGCCGCTGGCGCCTTCACCATATCTGGAGCTGTCGCCGCTGGTCGGCTCGGTCAACCGGCTGATGGAGCGCCTCACCGAGCGGCTGGAGCGCGAGCAGGAATTCCTGATCGATGCGGCGCATGAACTCAAGACGCCGCTGTCCATCATCCAGATCAACGCTGATACGCTGACCACGACACGCACGGCGCAGCGGGTGGAAGACGCGGGGCAGGGCTTGCGCACAGGGGTGGAGCGCGCCACGCACACCGTGCATCAGTTGCTGGCCCTGGCCCGATCCGGCGGCGACCGCGATCACACCAGCCTGATGCCGCGCGACCTGGTCGAGCTGGTGGCGGACCGGCTGGCGCAGGCCGGACAGATCGCCGCCACCCGCCATGTGGAGATCGAACTACAGGCGCCGGAGCGCTGCATGCTGGCCATGCATCTGGAGAGCATGGCCTCGCTGATCGACAACCTGGTCAGCAACGCCGTCAAGTATTCGCCGGAGGGCGGCCGCGTGACGGTTGCCATCGCCGAGGCGGAGGGCCGCATTGTGCTGTCGGTTGCCGACCAGGGGCCGGGCATCGCGCCGGAGATGCAGCGCAAGGTGTTCGAGCGCTTCTTCCGCCTGCCGGACCAGGACCAGGCGGGAAGCGGATTGGGGCTGGCCATCGCCGAGCGGGCGGCGGCGCGCAATCAGGGCCGCATCCGGCTGGACAACCGCGGCGATGGTCCCGGCTTGCAGGTGGAGGTCAGCTTCGACGGCGTAAGGGAGTGACGTATATTTTCTTTGCTATTTATGCCATATAATCTGGCCGCTTAGACTCTCATACGCCGCCATGAATTATCTGACCCGCTTTCGCCCCCTGATCCTCGCCTTGTCGCTGCTGCTGGCCGGCTGCCAATCCACCATGCAGCGCATCGCCGATTGCAAAGTCGGCGACTGGGCCGCCATCGGCCACAAGGACGGCGTGGCCGGCGAACCGGCCGACTACGCCGAGCGCAAGGAGTTCTGCGACGATCACGCGGACGACAAGAAGCCAGCCGCCATTGGCGCCGAGGCGCAGTACGTCGCCGGCTGGGCGCAGGGGAACTGGGATCTGTGGTCGCAGCTCGGCCAGAGTGACGGTGGCAAGGGACTGCAGGCGCAGTACGAAGCGCATGCCGCCAGCGATGAGGTCCGCAAACACAAGACACCGCTGAACCGTCCCGCCTACGATGCCGGCTGGGCGATCGGCAATTCGGAATACTGGAAAAACCAGGGCAAGCACGCCGGCACCGACGGTCAGCCGCTGGCCGCGCAGAAGGAAGCCGCGCGCGCCCGCGCAGCCGGCATGCAGCTGCGTTTTGATGAAGCGGCATACACCGGCGGCTGGCAGGTCGGCAACCGCACCTTCTGGCAGGATGCAGGCTACACCGATGCCCGCAACGGCACGCCGGACAGCGAGTTCCGCCAACGCGCCTCGGCCGCCCGCAGCGCCGGGGTGCAGGTGCAGGAAGACGCCTACCGCGCCGCCTGGAACGCGGAGATCGTCAACTACTGGCGCAATCTCGGCACGCAGGATGCCGTCAGCGGCAAGGACTTCGCCATGCGCAGCAAGGAGGCGCGCGCCAAGGGATTGAAGATTTTCGAATCGGAGTACCGCCAGGCCTGGGAAGCGCGCCTGACCGATTACTGGCGCCAGGCTGGCGCCGATGACGGCTACGGCAAACCGTTCATGCTCGACGACCGCATCGCCAACGCCGGCCGCAACGGCGTGTTCGTGATCGCCGCCACGCGTGAGCTGTACACGGCCGCATGGGACGATCAGAACGCCAAGTACTGCGTGCCGGAGAACGCCTTTGAACGCGGCCGCACCAACAGCGGCATGGCGGTCGATGTCTGCCGCGCCGAACTGCGCAACCAGTTGAAGCATGCCTATGTCAGCGGCCAGGATTACGAGATCACGGCCGCCAAGCGTCAGCAGGCGATCAACGATGTCAACGAGATCTCAGGGCGCCTGAGCGACATCCATCATCGCCTGAACCGCCTGGAGCGCGAGATCCGCTCCAACCTGGAAGCCAAGGACCGCGTGATTACCGACGAAACCAGGAAGCAGGACGCCCGCCGCGAGCAGGAGCGCCGTGACCTGTCGGACTATGCCCAGCGTCTGGAGCGCCAGCTGGATGACGCCCGCCGCTGGGTGGAGCGCCATGACCAGCAAATGCAGCGCCTGCGGCGCGACATCTACTAAGACTTAGAAGTCCACCGACGCCGACACGACCACCGTGCGCGGCGCACCCAGCACCAGATAGCCGGCGTTTGGATAACCGCCGGCCGAGGCCCAGTAGTTTTTGTCGGCTACATTGTCGACGCGCGCGCGGAAGGTCACGTTGCGGTCGGCGATGCGGGTGGCGTAGCTGGCGCCGAGGTCCAGGCGAGTCCATGCCGGCAGCTGCTGCTTGTTGGCGGCGTCCGCGTACTGCGCAGAGGTGTAGAGCACGCGGGCGTTCAGGTTCAGGCCATGTACGCCCGGCACATCCCATTCCGTGCCGATGTTCAGCTGCGTATCCGGCACGCCGATCACGTCCTTGCCCTGATTCTTGGCGCCCTGCGTCACGCGCTGGCTTGCGTCCAGCAGCGTCAGGCCGCCCAGCACGCGCAGGCCGCGCATCGGCACGCCGTACACGGTCAGTTCCAGGCCCTGGTTGCGCTGCTCGCCGTACACGCCGAAACGGTTGTTCTCCACATAGGCCGAAGGCTGGTTGGTGCTGAACAGCGCGGCGCTGGCGCCCAGCGTGCCGCCGTCATATTTGACGCCGACTTCCTTCTGCTTCGAGACATACGGTGCGAACAGCTCGTTCAAATTGGTGACGCCGGCGCCGGATGGGGTAGGGCCTTGCTGCAGGCCTTCGATATAGTTCGCGTACAGGGACAGGTTCTTCGCGGCCTTGTACACGATGCCTGCCACCGGCGTCACTTTGCTTTGATTGTAGTGGTCCGTGCCCGCGCCGGTATCGTAGTCGTAGCTGTTGGACTTGATGGTCTGGTTGCGCGCACCCACCGTCACCAGCAGCTTATCGTCCAGCAGCGACAGCGTGTCCGCCACGGCGTAGCTGGAGAGGATGGTCTTGCTGGTCAATTTAGGATCGCTCAGCACACCGCCTTTGTAGAAGTCGGCGGCCGGCGCGGCCACGTCCACCGGCGAGTAGATATTGGTGGCGAAACCGGCGAAGCTGCTGAACGCGTAGGCGTTGCGCGACTCCTGCCAGTAGACCGATGCGGTCGCGCTCAGGCTATGGCCGATGCTGCCGGTGCGCAGCTTGGCGCGCACGCCGATCTCGCCGGTGCGTACGCTGTCGTGGCGCTCATTGTCGAAGCGGTACATGCTGGCGCTGCCGTCGGTCTTGCTGACGGTCGGTGCGGCCAGGATGTTGGATTCGTCGCCGCTGCGCGCGCCGAATGCGGCCCACGCCACCGCGTCCTTGGCCAGATCGACCTCGCCACGCAGGGTGCCGAAGGTATCGCGTTCGTTCGAGTGCGTCCATTTCTGCGACCAGTTGCTGCCTGCATCAGGTGCGGCGGGCAGGGCGATGTCGGTGTTGACGGTCACGCTGGGGCGCGCACCTTTCAGCTTGTGCTCCTGGTAGCCGACATCGGCGGACAGGCGGAAATCGCGCGCCTGGAAATCGACGCCGACCGAGGCCACGTTCAGTTCGCGGTGTTCGCGGTCGATGCCGGTGTCGCCATCGCGGCGGGCGGCGTTGACGCGGATGCCGGTATTGCCGCCGGGGCCGAAGCGGCGTCCGATGTCGGCGGCGAAGTAGCCTTGTCCGCCCGATTCCACGCCCACGGTCAACTGCGTTAACGGGTTGTTGCTGGCGCGCTTGGGCAGCAGGTTGATCGAGCCGCCGATGCCGCCGCCACCCGGCGCCGCACCGTTGAGGAAGGAGTTCGCGCCACGGAAGACTTCCACGCGCTCCAGCAGTTCCGACGCCACGAACTGGCGCGGCAGCAGGCCGTACAAGCCGTTGTAGGCCAGGTCGTCCGAGTTGACGGGGAAGCCGCGGATCACATACAGCTCCTGGTAGTTGCCGAAGCCTCGCGCCACGCGCACTGACGGATCGTTTTGCAGCACGTCGGCCACGCTGCGTGCCTGCTGGTCCTGGATCAGCGCCTGCGTGAAGTTCAGCGTGTTGAAAGGCGTGTCCATGATGTCCACATTGCCCAGCAGGCCCAGACGGCCGCCGCGCGCGATCTGCCCGCCCGCATAGTCCTTCGACAGGCCATCGGCCGAAGCGTCGGCGGAGGCGCTGATGACGACGGTCTGGATCTTGGCGTCGCCGGCGGCCGGCGCGGTTTGCGCGTGGGCGGAGGCGGCGGCCAGCAACATGGCGGCAAGGGCGAACGGCGACAGGGGCAGGTTAGGCATTTGCATGGTTACGCTTTTATTAAGTAAATGAGAGTGATTCTCAATTATATCCATGCAAGTCGATTATTGCCACTAAATGAGAGTGATTTGCATTATCATTGTAGTTCTAGTACTGAATTGATTTCAAAATGACACCGATTACCGTCCGCCGCTGGGCGTGGATACACAAATGGAGCAGCCTGGTCTGCACCGTGTTCATGCTCCTGCTTTGCCTGACCGGCCTGCCGCTCATCTATCACCACGAGATCGACCATCTTCTTGGCAACGGCATTGAAGCGCCGCAGATGCCGCACGCCACGCCGAAGGCCGACCTGGACACGGTGATCGCGGCCGGCAAAGCCCTGTACCCCGGCAAAATGATGATGTATATGTCGCAGGAGGCGGATGAGCCGAACATCTGGAACCTGACGCTGGGCGACAATCCGACCGACGAGGGCTACAAGTCCATCGCCGTCGACGCGCGCACCGCCAAGGTGCTGGCGCAGCCCAGCTTCGAGGGCAGCTTTATCGGCGTGATGTTCCACCTGCACGTGGATCTGTACGCGGGCTTGTGGGGCAAGCTGTTCCTGGGTTTGATGGGGCTGTTGCTGGTGATCGCCATCATCTCCGGCGTGGTGCTGTACGCGCCCTTCATGCGCAAGCTGGATTTCGGCGAAGTGCGACGCGAGCGTGGTCCGCGCGTGAAGTGGCTGGACCTGCACAACCTGCTGGGCATCGTCACGCTGACGTGGGCGCTGGTGGTCGGCGCCACCGGCATGATTAACACCTGGGCCGATCTGCTGTTGAAGTACTGGCAGTTCACCGAGATGGCGGAGATGATCGCGCCGTACAAAGGGCAGTCGCCGCCGGCGGTGCTGGGATCGATGCAGAAGTCGCTGGCCAACGTCGTCGCCGCGGAGCCGGGCATGAAGATCGGCTTCGTCGCCTTCCCGGGTACGCCGTTCGCCAGTCCGCATCACTACGGCGTCTTCATGCGCGGCGACACGGCGCTGACTTCGCGCCTGTACAAGCCGGTGCTGATCGATGCGCAAACCACCGCCATCACCGACCGCCGCGCGCTGCCCTGGTATCTGACGGTGCTGCTGATATCGCAACCGCTGCATTTCGGCGACTACGGCGGCGGATGGATGCAGCTGCTGTGGGCCTTGCTGGACGTGGCCACCATCATCGTGCTGGGTAGCGGCCTGTATCTGTGGCTGAAGCGCGGCGTCAACGCGAAACCTGCGGGAGCCGCACAATGAAAAGTCCATTCATGCGCCTGTGGGGCGCACCGATCCTGCTGGCCGTGCTGACCATCGCCGGCCTGGTTTGCGCGCTGGTCGGCGACGGCGTCTGGGACTTGGCGTCCGCCGTCGCGCTGGGCATTCCGGTGCTGACCGGCGCCTGGTATGGCCTGCGCCGGCGCGCCTAGAATCCGCCGCTGGAAGTGACGAAGGCCGCGAAGCTGCCGACATTCAGGCTGCCGAAGCCCGTGGTGTAGTCCCAGCCTTTGGCGGCGGTGTAGCCGCCGTTGGTGCCGGAAACGACGTCATGGAACAGCGCGGTCTGCGCCACGCCGTATTTGTACAGCGCCGGTGCGGGGAAGGCCAGGCGGTTGTTGTTGGCCGACTGTATGCGCGCCCAGAATCCGGCGAAGATAGGCGCGGACAGGCTGGTGCCGCCGTACTGCGCATTCTTGCCGTTGACGATGGTGATCGCGCCAGTAGCCGGATCGCCGGCGAAGGCGATGTCCGGCACGCCGCGCCGCGTGGATGTGCCGAGCACCTTCGAGGACAACTGCCATGCGGGCGCCGCTTCAATCAGGCTGGCGCCGCCGCCGGTGCCGCCGCTGCTGGCGCAGGTGCTGTAGTTGGAGCATGCCCAAACCGTTTCGCCGGTCCAGGCGCCCGTGCTGCTGGTGGTCACCGAGGTGCCGCCGACCGCGATCACGTACGGCGACACGGCCGGGTAGCTTTGAGCATTGGTCTTGCCGCCGCATTCGTAGGAACCGGAATCGCCGCTGGCGACGACGAAGGTCTGGCCTTGCGCAATGGCGGCCAGGAAGATCTGGTCGTCGGTGGCTTGCGTGCCGGTCAGGCGCGCATTGCTTTCGCATTCGCCCAGCGACACGCTGATGACCTTCGCGACGTTGGCCGCAACCGCGGCGTTGTAAGCCGCCGTCAGGTCCGCCTCGCTCATCGAATTGGCCGCGTAGAACACGATGGATTTGACCGCGCCGCCGGCCGCGCCCAGCGCGTTCTGGCTGTCGATATTCCATTCCGCCGTGCCGTCCGAGCTGGATGTTGTGCTCTGGCGCCTGCTGGTGCCGGCGACGTTGACCACACTGACGGCTGGCTGCGCGTAGCCTGCGGTGCGGGCAAAGGTGCTCAAGTCAGTCAACGTCTGTGTCATGCTGCCGGCGGTGATGATGCCGATGGTGGTCTTGGCGGCTGTCGGCAAGGTGGTGGCGTTGTAGATGGTCGGCCAGGCGGTCGGGCTGTGGCCCACTTTGCCGGCCGTGGCGTAAGTGGAGGCCTGTGCCTGCACTTGCGCGGTGTGCGCCAGGTGCACGGTTTGCAGGCCGTGCACGCCCAGTACGATGCCGCTTAGCGCGCTGGGTACGACCGGATCGTTGGTGTTGGCGTAGGCCTCACGTTCGCCGCGCGAGTAGTGGCGCATCTGGACATTGAAGGCGGAGCGCGCCGTGCCCACCGAACCGTCGGCGCTGACCAGCATGTTATTCGGGCTGACTTCGATGTTGACAAAGCCGCTCTGGCTCAGGTGCTTGACCACGGCGGCGACATCGGCGGCCGTCGGCGCGTACCGGGACAGGAACTGTTCGCTCGTCAGCGGTGTACTGGCCTGGCCGGATGCCAGGCTGGCGGCAAAGGCGTCCAGCTGTTCGCGGTTGCGCAGCTGCAGCGAGACGGCGACGTGCAGCGTGTCGCCCGACCGCATTTCCGCACCTGGTGTGTAGTCGCTGGCGTCCGGCGCGTGCGAGTGGGTGGCGCGCCAGTTCTGCGGCTGCGCCATCGCCGGAAGGGCTAGCGCCAGTGCGAGGCCGCAGGCTGCAGCGGAAAGGGAGGGGCGGGGTAGTGTACGCATGATGTGCTCCTGATCTTTAGCGATTAAAGTTTATCTCAGGAAACATCCCGGGCGGTGAAATTTACACGTCTTTACAGCCCGCCGTTGCGGGAAAGCCTTTATGACGCGGCAATATTTTGTAACAACACATAGGCCTGTGGCACACGGGCCATGCGTTATCATGATGGTATGTCCGCCCTCCGATCCGATGAAGTACTGATGCTCAGCTATCGCGATGGCGACCTGGCTGCGTTCGCGGAACTGTATCGACGGCACAGCCAGGGCTTGTATCTGTTCCTGACGTGGCGTTCGCCGCGGCGGGAGTGGGTCAACGACATCATGCAGGACAGCTGGGCCAATCTGCATCAGGCCCGCGCGCGTTATGAACCGGGCGCCAGCTTCCGTACTTATCTCTTTCAAATCGCGCGCAACCGTTTGATCGACCTGATACGCTTGAATGAACGCGTGCTGCTGGCCAGCGATGGCGGCGAGGATGACTGGTTCGAACACGTCGCCGATGCGGCGCACGAAGGGCTGGCGCCGGACGGCGAGCTGGAACGCAAGCAGCAGGCCAGCCATTTGCATGCGATGATACGTCAGCTGCCTGTCGATCAGCGCGAGGCGCTGGTGCTGCAGCAGTTTAACGGCATGAGCCTGGAGGAGATCGCGGAGCTGGTGGCGGCGCCGGTGGAGACGGTGAAGAGTCGTCTGCGCTATGCGATGCGCAAACTGCGCCAGGAATTGGCGCCTGCGGCCGAAGAGGCGAGAGCATGAATCCACACGATCACATTGAAGACGCGGAGTTCGAAGACTTCCTCAAGGGCCAGGGGGATCTGTCGCGCCAGCTGCAAGGCTTGCCGCAGCCGTCGGTGCCGGAGGCTTTGTCGGCGGCGATTCTGGCGCGTGCTGCCGCCGACCTGGCCGACGGTGCGCGGCCGGGTGTGTCTGCCAATGATGCGGTGCATGACGGCGCGCCTGCTGCTCCGCCGGCGCGGCACTATCTGCGGCGCGCGCGGATGCCGTTAGGACTTGCGGCTAGCGTGGTGTTGGCTTTGTTTGTGGTGCGCGGGTTGATGCCACAGGCGTTTGCGCCCGAGGTTCGGCAGGCAGGCGTTATTCAGGAGTCTCCGTCGCCGGCTGCGAAGATGGCGGAAGTTGCGCCGCCTGCCGGGGAAGCGGCCGCCGTTGCCGCGACGGTGGCGGCGGCCGAACCTGCCCCCCCGCCGCCGCCATCTGCCGCTTCGGCCCCTGTTCGCGCCGCGAAGCCTGCTGTCGCCATGCGGCCTGCGGCGCGGTCCGCGCCGATGGCGGACATCGCCGCCGCACCGGCGCCGGCAATGCCGGAGGCGCCGGTGCTCGGACTGGAGGCTGCGGAAGTCAAGGCCCTCCCGCCGAAAATGCTGAGCTACGCCGGTGTACCGTCGCTGGCGCTGCGCTCCGCTCCGCCGCCAGCGCCGGTGCCATCTCCATCTGTGCCTGCAGCGGTGTTTGCACGCGCCCCCATCCCTGCGCATGCGGCCTTGCCTGGGCCTGAAGTGATGTCCGTGTCCGCAGCGATGACCGCATCCGCATGGCTGGCTCGCCTGGAGGGCATGCTGAGGGATGGCCAAACGAAAGAAGCGCACGCGGAATGGCTCAAGTTCCGCATGCGCTATCCTGACACCGAGGTGCCGCCAGAACTCCAGCGGCAGCTCGAAACCGTCAATTAACTTCGAACTCTCCCACCAGCGCCGTGCTGCCGGTATCGCGCAAACGCAGGGTCACCATCTGATCGCGCTGTTTCGCCGTACCGAAGCCTATACTTAAACGCAGCTGCACAGTGGTGGCGCCGGCCACGATCTGCTGGCGATGGCCGAATGAATTGACCTCCACCCGATACTTGCCCGGCTTGGCCACCCGCAGCGAAAACTCTTCCGGCCCATACCCGCCGGTGAAGTCGCGCGACATGCGCCCGCCCTGGTAGGTGTAGCGGTTCGCGTAGTAGCACTTCTCGCCATTCGGATCGGTGATCCACAAATCGATGTCGGTATTGTCCGCATCCCAGGTCAGCACCGCGCGCAAGGCCAGCGGCAGATTGCGCAGCAGGCGCGGATCGACACGGCTGGTGTCCGGCTTGACCGCAGCCTTGGCGACGATGGCGTTCAACTCCGCCAGCGTCACCAGCTCGATCTCCGCAAAGCGTGCATCCCATGGGCGGTTCAACACCTCGGCCAACTGGTCGACGGCAGGCTGCACCTGCCCGGCGGCCGCATACGCCAGGCCCAGATCGCGATACGATTGCGGCTCTTCCTCGGCCAGACGCAGCACCTGCTTGAAGACTGGAATAGCCAGTGCCGGCTCGCCCGCTTGCAGCAAACGGTAGCCGAGTATCCGCAAGACCTGGCGATTTTCCAGATCCATCTCCGCCAGATTCGATAGCACGCGCAAGGCCAGATCGCGTTGTCCTTGTTCCAGCAGCATGTCCGCGCTGTCCAGGAAGAAGGCGCTGCTGTTGGTGTAGTTCGGCTTTTCGTCCAGATAGACGGCATACAGGTCGGCGCCCCTGGCCGCTTTCATGCGCGCCCGGTATGGTTCGTTCGGCGACCATTTCTTGAGCTGGATGCCGGCGTTTGGCATCTCGTCACCCTGCGAAGGGGAAGGCGTGGCGGCCGACCCTGACCTGCGCAGGTCGGCGCGGCCGTAGGCGAGGGGCACCGGTGTTGGCGGTGGCGAGGCCATGGCTTTTGCCGATGCGACCGGTGCGGACACCGTGCGTGCAAATTCCATCAGCACAGGAGCTGCCTCCACTTGCGGGTCGTCCATGGGCTTGAGGTCGGCCCGCTTGGGCAGGCCGGACTTCGGATAGCTCTTTTCCCACCACGCGACTTTCTGCTCGAACTCGCGCACGATCTGCTCACTGTGCTGTGTGGTGATGAGGCGCCGTTGGGTCCAGCGGTTTTGTTTGAGGTTGGCGTAGGCTTCCTTGTAGGCCGCAGGCGGCTCGATATCATAGCGCAGATAGTCTTCCAGCCTGTCCAGCACCAGCAGCGATGTCTCGCGGGTCGGCATGCCGAAGCGCTGGCCCAGGCGGCGGATTTCTCCGCGCTTCAAATCGTAGTCCGCTTCCAGCGCGTGCAGGCGGTAGCTGGCCCACATGCCGGCGGCCAGCGGGTGATAGGGCGCGCTTCCACTCACGGGAACTGTCATCGTGCGGCTCTTGCCCTGCTGGGTCAAGGTCAGCGTCAGCTCGGCCGAGGGGTGTGTCAGGCGGCCGGCGACGCGCAGTATGCCGTCCTGCGGCTCGCGCGCTTCGAACGAGATGTCCTTGGCGCCGGTCGCAGAGATGTCGCTCAATTGCAGCTCATCGGCCAGCAAGGCTTGCGCGGCAAGCGCCGGCTGGCTCGCCTGCAACTGCACCAGCCGCCCGCCGTTGCGCTCCGCCAGTGCGGACAGCCGTGCGCTGTCCGACACCAGCGCCGAGTTCAATGCATACAGACGCTGGCCCTTGGCCAGGGTCGGGAAGGGCGCATCGCCATAATTGGACAGTCCGTCGCTGACCATCAGATATTCGTTGATATCCGACTCCGGTTTCCACGCGCCCAGGGCGCTGGCGCCGTCGTAGGTCGTGGCAGCCAGCGCGGCCCGCAAAGCGCTCCAGTTACCGTTGACGACGCGGAACCGCTGGCTGGCCTCGGCGCGGTCGCGCAGGCGGAACAGGCGCACGTCCACATTGCGCACTGTCTTGAAGTACTGATCCAGTACGGCCAGTTCGGCATCGGTCTGGCGTTGCGCGCCCGAACCGGAGCTGTCCCATAACAGTCCCAGTACGGCCGGCGGCAAGCGCACCGGATGCGTGTTGTCGCCGGCGACAGCGATCTCGCTCAGGAAGAAGGTATCGCCGTCGAACTCCTGCACAAAGGTCTGCGGCTGCCCGGTGGTGGGCAGCGCCAGTTCCAGCGTGCCGTCGGTGCGGAAGCTGGTTTTGGTGATGCGGGCGCGATAGCCGTCCTGCTGCCGTTCGAATTGCACGCCGCCCAGCGCGCCGCGTGTTTGCGGCGACGCGCTCGCACCGTGGACATTCAGCGCCAGATCAAATTCGTCGACGCCGCCGCCGTAAGCCAGCGGCAGGCGATACACGCGCTGGGCATCGCTGCGTGGCAGTGGCTCCGCATATTTCAGCTGCACCGTGCGGGTGCCGTGTGGCGGTATCGGATAGACCCGCAGCTTGAAGTTATTCCCCTGCGTGGTCTCCAGCAGGGCCGGATCGACACGGGTGCGCTCGACCTGTTCGAAGATCAAACGCCCCTTGGCTTTTTCGACCGGCACCGCCGGCCGCAGCGCGCCGTCGATATCGAGCGCGAAGGCGGTCACGCGCTGTGCGGGCAGCAGCGGGAATTGCAGCTCGCCCTCCAGCTGGACCGCGTTGGGATTGTAGAACACCATCTCCACGGTGGTCTGCGCCAGGCCGCCGCTGATGTCGGCGGTGATGTGCAGGCTTTGCAGGCGCACCGGCGTCTGCGCGCGCGGGACGATCAGCCGTGGCGGCATGACGGGCGGCAGGGGTGTAAGCGCCTGCGCCATCATCGAAACACTTAATAGGAAAACCGCAAACAGTGGGCGCAACATGACATCTCCTTTGCCGGAAAAGCCCGGCGTCATGCATGTAACGGTGCGGGGCGGCGGACGGGGTTAAACCGGCAAAAAAAATGTATGCGGCACCGCAGCAATATTCAATTGCTTTATTTGTATTTGTTGCTATCATTTCCCAGGCTTACTGCTGAGGAGAGTAGATGACTGCCATGAATACGCCGCACCCGTACTACGAAATCCTGATTGCCGCAGCGCGCAAAGTCGGCCCCGTGAAGGTCGCCGTGGCGCATGCGTGCGATCGTCATGCACTGGAGGCCGCGCTGGATGCGGCCAGCATGGGGTTGATACTCCCCATCCTGGTCGGCCCACAGGCGCGCATCCGCCAGGCGGCGGACGAGGCGAAGCTGGATATTTCGGCGCTGCCGCTGGTCGATACCGAGCATAGTCACGCCTCGGCGTTCCGCGCGGTGGAGCTGATACGCGAAGGCCAGGCAGCGGTACTGATGAAGGGCAGTTTGCACACCGACGAGTTGATGAGCGCCGTGGTGGCGGGCGATACGGGCTTGCGCACCGGGCGCCGCCTCAGTCACTGCTTCGTGATGGACGTGCCGGGCCGCAGCGAACCATTGATTATCACCGACGCCGCAGTCAACATCAATCCCACGCTGGACGACAAGGCCGACATCATCCAGAACGCCATCGACCTGGCGCATGTGCTCAAGTTCGATCCGGTCAAGGTGGCGATACTGGCGGCCGTGGAAACGGTCAGCGCCAAGATGCCGTCCACGATCGACGCGGCGGCGCTGTGCAAAATGGCGGACCGCGGCCAGATCACCGGCGGCATCCTCGACGGCCCGCTGGCGATGGACAACGCCATCGACCCGGAAGCGGCCGAGATCAAGCACCTGGTGTCGCCGGTTGCGGGCAGGGCGAACATCCTCGTGGCGCCCGATCTGGAGGCGGGCAATATGCTGGCCAAAAGCCTGACCTTCATGGCCGGCGCGGCGGCGGCAGGCATTGTGCTCGGCGCGCGCGTGCCGATCATCCTGACCAGCCGCGCCGATTCCGTGGCCGCGCGCCTGGCCTCCTGCGCCGTGGCGGTGCTGGTGGCACACAATAAGCTGGCTGGCAATCGCATTCTGGGAGGCTGAGCGCATGGCACCCAACGATAGCATCGTCGTCATCAACGCCGGCTCGTCGAGCATCAAGTTCTCCTTGTTCAGCGGCGCCGCGCTGGCGCTGACGTTCAAGGGCAAGATCGAGAATCTTTACAGCGGCGTGACGCGTTTCAGCGCGCAGGACGCGCAAGGACACTCCATCGGTGAACGCAGCTGGCCCGCCGCACCGCTGGACCACGAAGCGGGCATGCGCTTCCTGATCGACTTCGCACAGACGCATCTGGAAGGCCACCGCGTGGTGGCGGTCGGACATCGCATCGTCCACGGCGGCGTGGCCTACAGCGGCCCGCAGCGGCTGGACGCGCAGGTGCTGGCGGCGCTGGAAAAACTGATTCCATTGGCGCCGCTGCATCTGCCGCACAACCTGGCGCCGGTGCGCGCCGTGATGGCGATGGCGCCGGATGTACCGCAGATGGGCTGCTTCGACACCGCCTTCCACGTCGGCCAGCCGGCGGAGGCGCAGGCGTTCGCGCTGCCGGCGCGGATCACGGAGCAGGGCGTGCGGCGCTACGGTTTCCACGGCCTGTCGTACGAATATATCGCCAGCCGCTTGCCGGAGGCCGATCCGGCGCTGGCCGGCGCCAAGGTGGTGGCCGCGCACCTGGGCAATGGCGCCAGCATGTGCGCGATGGCGGCCGGGCGCAGCATGGCCAGCTCGATGGGCTTTACCGCTGTCGATGGCCTGCCGATGGGCACCCGCTGCGGCGCGCTCGATCCCGGCGTGGTGCTGTACCTGATCGATGAACTGGGCATGGACGTCGGCGCTGTGCAGAAGCTGCTGTACCAGGAGTCCGGCCTGCTCGGCGTTTCCGGCATTTCGTCGGACATGCGTACGCTGGAACAAAGCGACGATCCACGCGCCAGGGAGGCCATAGCCCTGATGGTGTACCGCATCGGCCGTGAACTGGGTTCGCTGGCGGCCGCGTTGGGCGGGCTGGATGCGCTGGTCTTCTCCGGCGGCATAGGCGAGAACAGCGTCGCCTTGCGCGCCGCCGTCTGCCGCGACGCGGCCTGGCTGGGCGTGGAGCTGGACGCCGCCGCCAACGCCGCCAATCCGCGCGGCGTCGCACGCATCAGCGCTGCCGGCAGCAGAGTGCCCGTGTGGGTAGTGCCGGCCAACGAAGAGCTGATGATCGCCCGCCACACCCTGGCCTTGCTGGAGGCGGCATGAATACGGAAACGGTATATCCCATTTTGACCGGCAAGCGGGCGCTGGTCGTCGGCGTCGCCAACGAGCATTCAATCGCGTGGGGTTGCGCGCTGGCCTTCCGTAAGCTGGGTGCGGAAGTCGTGCTCACGTATCTGAACGAGAAGGCCTTGCCCCACGTCGCTCCGCTGGCCGCGGAGATCGATGCGCAGCTGCTGCCGCTGGACGTTACGCAAGCGGGCCAGCTGGAGGCCTTGTTTGCGGCGCTGGCGGAACACGGCAAGCTCGATATCCTGGTGCATTCGATAGCCTACGCACCGAAAGCTGATCTGCAAGGCGGGCTGCTGGACTGTTCGCTGGACGGCTTCCTGCAGGCGATGGATGTGTCCTGCCATTCCTTCGTCCGCATGGCCAAACTGGCCGCGCCGCTGATGACGGATGGCGGCAGCATGTTCGCCATGAGCTACCACGGCGCCGAGAAGGTCGTCCCGAACTACAACGTCATGGGACCGGTGAAGGCTGCGCTGGAGGCGTCGTGCCGCTACCTCGCCTACGAGCTGGGTCCACACGGCATTCGTGTCCACGCGATTTCGCCGGGGCCGCTGCAAACGCGGGCCGCCTCCGGCCTGAAGGACTTCGACCTGCTGCTGAGCGATGCCGTGGCGCGCGCGCCGCTGGGTCAATTGGTGGACATTCTCGATGTCGGCAATACCTGCGCTTATCTGGCCTCGCCGTACGCGCATCGTTTAACGGGTAGCACGGTGTATGTTGATGGCGGCCTGAATATCATCGCCTGACGGCGAACTGAAAGGAGCGGCAGATGCAAATCATTTTATCCGGCCTGCATGGCGATGCAACTGAAACCACGGTGGCTGAAGGCCTGGCGCGCTTCTTCCACGTCACCCACGTCAACATGGTGCGCGAGGGGATGGACGACAACCCATGGGCGCTGATCGACGTGGCCGATTCCTATGAACGGGTATGGGGCGTCTGCAACCAGCTGCGCGGCGTCTTCCATCGCGGTAAAGCGCTCAAGTTCTACATTCCGCTGCACCAGGAGGACGTGTATCATGACCTCGAACCTCACGAACGACTGGACTTCAATTAATGGCAACAAGCGTCACACTGCAGGACATCACCATCGATAATTTTGAGCGCTTCATGGACATGGAGCTGCCAGAACACCAGCGCGACTACCTCGATAGCAATGCCGTATCGATCGCACAGTCCAAGTTCTACGATGATTTCGTCACGCGCGGGATTTACTGCGACGGCGAACCGGCCGGCTTCCTGCTGTACGACGTGCGCGCCGAGGACGTTGACGGCCTGTATGGCATCTACCGCTTCATGGTCGACTTTCCGCAGCAGGGCAAGGGCATAGGCCGCAAAGCCATGGCGCTGCTGCTCGACGAGCTGCACAACAAGCCGGATGTTCATCGCATCATCATCTACTACAAGCCGGGCAACGCCGTGGCGCAGGCGTTCTATCGCAGCTTCGGCTTCAGCGAATGCGGGATCGATGACAATGGCGAGATGATCGCCGAGATCATCCCGTCACGGCTTCCCGATCAGCAGGTATAAGGCGGTCTGGTTGCGTGAGGCGCGGCCGGCGCCGAAGTAGAGCGGTCCCAGAGGCGTATCGATGGCGAGATACAGCGCATTGCTGCGCACCGTCTGCTCGCCGTTCAGGGAGTCGACGGTGTTGCCGACGCGGCCCAGCTCCGCCGACGCGCCGATGTAGGCCCCGTCCAGCAGGCCGGGCGCGGAGATGCGGTAGTTGTAGACCAGCCGGCCGAAGTGCAGGCTGTTGCCCACCAATTCGCCGGTGCGGTATCCCGACATGCGTAAAAATCCGCCGAAGGATAGGATCTCGTGGTCGGGCAGGGCGTTCTCTCCCAGCTTGTGCTGAACCTCCAGCGCCCCTTGCAGCGAGTGCGGGCCGGTCGCCAGCGCCGTCTGCGCGGAGAAGGACAGCTTGTTGTAGTTGGTGTCCGCGCCCAGCGCGGTGCGGGAAGCGAACACCCGCAGATCCGCCTCCACGCCGGAGCGCGGGAACGAGCGGTTGTCCAGCGTATCGGCCCGCAGGCGCAGTTGTACGCCGCCTGTGCGCGCCTTGGGGAAAAATTCGGACGGCGGCAGGAAACTGGTGTCCAGCAGCAGATTGACGTGGCCGCGCGTAACGCCGACGCGCGCCTCGCCCCATTCAGCCAACGGCACGCCGAGGTCCAGGCCCGCCGCGATCGACTCGTAGCGGTAGCGCGCCAGCCGGCTGCCTTGGGAGTAGATGTCCAGCGGCGTGCGCTCGCCCGATAGGTAGGCGCTGGCGAACAGGCGCTGCGCCGGCGTCAGTGGTTGCAGCCATTCGGTGCTGAGACGGTCGGTGTGGCCGATCTCCAGGTCGTTGCGCCACTCCGCGCCCAGCGCGTTGAGCCAGGTCCAGCGGTGCATGGCGCGCAGCGTGAAGAAGGAGTCGCCTTCGAAGTCGGTCGATACGCCCAGGCCCAGGCGCAGGTATTGCGGTCCCCATGATTTCTCATTGACCGTGGTGGTCAGCTCATGGCGTCCGTCCGGCAGTGGCGTGAGCGTATAGCTGACGTGTTCGAAGTCGCCGCGTCCGAACAGGCGCCGCATGTCGCGTTCGGCCTTGGCTGCGTCGAACTGCTCGCCGGCCCGGGTCTCCATCATGCCGCGCAGGGATTCTTCCGGCACCCGCTGCGTGCCGTCGATGCGCACCGACGATAGCAGAACACCTTGCGGCGCCTGGGCGTAGCGGCGGCGCGCGCTCAGTACCGCATAGTCCTCGGTCGACAGCGCGTAGCGCTGCAGCCGCTCGGCGGCCTGGTGGCCGGCCTGTTCGCCCAAGGCTGCGGCCTCCTTCAGCAGATCGAAGTTTCTGGATTCGATAGTCGCCAGGTTGGGGGCGATCAGCACGTCCACCTGTGGATTGAGCTCGGCCAGGGAAGTACGCAGGTTGCTGGCGGTGAGCATGCGCGCCATCTGGTCCGACATCGACAGCACGGATTTGATCTCGTCGCGCTTGAGCAGCGGCGTGCCGATATTGACGGCGATGATGATGTCCGCGCCCATCTTGCGCGCCACATCGACCGGCAGGTTGCGGGCAATGCCGCCGTCGATCAGCAACTGGCCGTCGATTTCCACCGGCGTGATGACGGCGGGGATGGCCATGCTGGCGCGTATGGCCTGCGCCAGGTTGCCGTGTTCGAGCACCACCATCTCGCCGCTGCTGACATCCGTGGCGACCGCGCGGAAAGGAATCGGCAGGTGATCGAAGTCGGGAACGGACTGGCGCACGGTCAGGCGGCGCAGCAGCGCCTCAAGCGCCACGCCGGACACCGCGCCTTTCGGCAGCGACAGGCCGCCCGGTCCGATGCCGATCTCCGGCCCGACAAAGCTGTCCGCGTCGTCGGTCTTGCGGGCGATGGACAAGTCGCGCCGGGCGACGTCGTGGAACAGGTTGGCGGTGCTGAGTGTCTGCATTTCGCGCTCGATCTCGGCCAGCGGCATGCCGCTGGCGTAGGCCCCGCCGACGATGGCGCCGGCGCTGGTGCCGACGATGATATCGACCGGCACCCGCAGTTCCTCCAGCACCTTCAGCACGCCGATATGGGCGCCGCCGCGGGCGCCACCGCCTGACAGCACTACGGCTATCTTGGGCCGCGTGGCGGCATGGGCGAGCTGGCAGCTCAGGCAGGAAAAGAGGATAAGCGCATGGAGTTTTCGCATGCGGGGACTCTAGCACAAAAGTCGCTTGACCTTACCTCTGTGGGAAGGTGTAAGATTCAGGCCACTATGCGTCCATTCATCCGCTTCCTGCTCTGGATTTTGATAACAGCCTTGCCGCTGCAAGGGGTAGCTGTTGCCTTGGTTCCGTGCGATACGGTGACGGCGCCCATGCGTTTGGTCAGCCAGCCGGCTGTCCAAACGGAGCACTGCGCGCCGGCCAAGCCTGACCAGGCGTCGGGCGCGCATGGAAAATGCAGCCATTGCGCCAGTTGCGTGGGCGCGTCCGCGCCACCCGGCGTGCCCGCCGTCGTGCTGCCTGCGGGGTTTTCCGGCGCGGGCTTCAGCGCGCCAGAACCCGCGATGACCGCGTACATTCCCGCCACGCTGGAGCGTCCGCCCCGCCTTTCCTGAGATTTGCCGAAGCTGCGGGCTTGCCCGCGTATCCGCCATTTTTAAGGAATTCCATGAATCGCTTTCGCATACTGCTGCTGGCAGTAGCCTGCGCGCCTGTGTATGCATTCGCCCAATCCGCGCCCAAAGCGCAGGACGCGGATGCCAAGGTGCCATCGCCAGCATACCGTTCGGCTTTTGCCGATGTTCGTCCCACCCAGGAAGCCGCCGCCACGCCGGACAAGGTCTGGCTGCAGGCCAACCGCGAGCTTGCCGCCCAGCCGGGCCACGCCATGCAGATGGATATGCCCAAGGCCGAGACCAGCGAAGACCCGCACAAGGGTCATCACCAGCACATGAAAGGCCAATAACATGGCACGATTACCCAAGACGGCTGCGGCAGGATTGTCCGCCATGCTGCTGGCAGGCTGCGCCAGCCTGTCCAACGACGGCGGCCTGGCCGCTGTCTCCCGCTTGACGCAGGAACGCATCGGCCAGCCGGCCAGCTTGTCCCGCGACGCTGACAACAGCCAGCAAGTCCGCGCGCTGCTGGCGCAGCCTTTGACCCCGGAAAGCGCAGTCCAGATAGCGCTGCTGAACAGCCCCGCGCTGAAGGCCTCGCTGGCGGAGCTGGGCGTGTCGGAGGCGGAGTTCGTTCAATCGGGCCGCATGCGCAATCCCAGCCTGGGCTTTGGCCGCATCCGTGGAGGCAGCGAGACCGAAATCGACCGCAGCGTCACGTTCGATATCGCCGGCTTGCTGACTTTACCCGCGCGCTCGCGCATCGAAGGACGCCGTTTCGAACAGGCCAAGCTGCAGGCCGCAGCCCAGGCGGTTCAACTGGCGGCCGACACGCGCCGTGCTTACTTCACCGCCGTGGCTGCGGCCCAATCGGCGGCCTTCGCCGAGCAGGTGCGCGTGGCCGTAGACGCCTCGTCCGAACTGGCGGAAAAAATGGCTAAGGTGGGCAACTGGAGCAAACTGGATCAGGCCCGCGAGCGCGCCTTCTACCAGGATGCGTTGACGCAGCTGGCCCGCAGCCGCCATGAAGCTACCGCCTCGCGCGAGCAGCTGATACGTCTTCTCGGCCTCTGGGGCGAGCAGCAGAACTTTGCGCTGCCGGACCGGCTGCCCGATCTGCCGCCGCAGCCGCAGGAAATGAACGACGCCGAAGCACAAGCGCTGACGCAGCGCCTGGACATGCAGGCCGCGCGCCGCGATACCGAAGCCACGGCCGACGCCCTCGGCCTGACCAAAGCCACCGGCTTTATCAATGTGTTCGACGCCGGCTACGCCAACAAGAGCAGCACCGGCAAGCCGCGTGAGAACGGCTATCAGGTCTCGTTCGAACTGCCGATCTTCGACTGGGGCAGCGCCAAGGTCGCACGGGCGCAGGCGCAGTACATGCAGTCCGTGCACCGCACCACCGACACGGCGGTGCGGGCCCGTTCGGAAGTGCGCGAGGCGTATTCGTCCTACCGTACCACCTACGACATCGCCCGCCATTACCGCGACGACGTGGTACCGCTGCGTAAAAAGATCTCGGACGAGGTACTGCTGCGCTACAACGGCATGCTGGCCAGCGTCTTCGAGCTGCTGGCCGACTCGCGCGAACAGCTCAACAGCGTCAACACCGCCATCGAAACACAGCGCGATTTCTGGATCGCGGAAACCCGGCTGCACACCGCCGTCAACGGCGGCAGCGCCAACGAAACAAGGACCACCCCATGATTTCACGTAGAGACTTCTTCAAGGGCGCTGGCGCCGTCGCGGTCAGCGCGGCCGCCGTCAGCAAGGCCGGTGCGGCCACGCTGCCGGAGGCGATGACCATGGATAACGCCGACACCCACGTGCCGCCGCTGCCGTCCAACGGCCGTCCGTTCAACCCTGTGGTGACGCTGAACGGCTGGTCGCTGCCGTGGCGGATGAATAACGGCGTCAAGGAATTCCACCTGATCGCCGAGCCGGTGGTGCGCGAAATGGCGCCCGGCATGAAGGCCAATCTGTGGGGCTACAACGGGCAATCGCCCGGCCCGACCATCGAGGTGGTCGAGGGCGACCGCGTGCGCATCTTCGTCACCAACAAGCTGCCGGAACACACCAGCGTGCACTGGCACGGCCAGCGCCTGCCGAACGGCATGGACGGCGTCACCGGCCTGACGCAGCCCGGCATCGCACCCGGCAAGACCTTCGTCTACGAATTCGTCGCCAGGCGTCCCGGCACCTTCATGTACCACCCCCATGCGGATGAGATGACGCAGATGGCGATGGGCATGATGGGCTTCTGGGTCACGCATCCCAAGGATCACACGCAGTTCGCGGTGGACCGCGACTTCGTCTTCCTGCTGAATGCCTACGACATCGACCCGGGCAGCTACACGCCGAAGACCAATACCATGCTGGACTTTAACCTGTGGACCTTCAACAGCCGCGTCTTCCCCGGCATCGACTCCATGCCGGTGCGGCAGGGCGACAAGGTGCGTATCCGCGTCGGCAACCTGACGATGACCAACCATCCGGTGCACATCCACGGCCACGAGTTCTTCGTCACCGGCACCGATGGCGGCTGGACGCCACCGGCGTCGCGCTGGCCGGAGGTGACGACCGATATCGCCGTCGGCCAGATGCGGGCGATTGAATTCGTCGCCACCGATCCGGGCGACTGGGCCTTCCACTGCCACAAATCGCACCACACGATGAACGCCATGGGCCACAACGTGCCGACCATGATAGGCGTGGACCATCGCGGCATCGCCGAGAAGATCAACAAGATCGTGCCGGACTATATGACCATGGGTGACAAGGGCGGCGCCATGGGCGGCATGCAGATGGCGCTGCCGGAGAACACGCTGCCGATGATGACGGGCGAAGGCCCGTTTGGCGGCGTGGACATGGGCGGCATGTTCACCGTGGTCAAAGTGCGCAAGGAGCAGAAGCGCGGCGACTACACGGACCCTGGCTGGTACAAGCATCCACCCGGCACGCTGGCCTATGAGTGGACCGGCGCCTTGCCCGAACCGGCGCGCAAGTACACCGCCGGTGGCCAGTCCATGCCGGCCGTGAACCCGCCGGACGTTGAACTCACGGTGCGCAAACCCAGCGGGCATAGCGGCCATTAAGGAGAACACACATGAAGACTTTGCATACCTTGGTCGCCGCCGCCGTTGTCGCGGTGGCGACGCTGTCGGCACCCATCGCCGCCGCACACGCCAGCTTGAAGAGCTCCAACCCGGCGGCCAACGCCGTGCTGGACGCGGCACCGAAAGAGATCGCACTAACGTTCAATGAGAAGGTCGAACCGGCGTTCAGCAGCATTACGCTGACAGGCGCCGCCGGCCATGTGCTTGCGGGAGCCTTGTCCGACAAGGTCAAGGCCACCGTGGACGCGGGCAATCCCGCGATCCTGCGGCTGGTCGTGCCACCGTTGTCTGCCGGTGTGTACACGGTAGGCTGGGCGGTGGCCGGCCCTGACGGACATCGCCGCAAGGGCGGATTCACCTTCACGGTCAAATAGTGGAAGCGGATGTCGATGCCGTCTGGCTGCTGCAAGTCGGCTCGGCGTTCCTGCTCAACTGCGGCTTTAGCTGGCTGGCCGGCTCCTGGTGCGCGCGGCTTTGGCTGCCGGCTGGCGCAGGCCGTCCGGCTGCTTTCGAAGCGCGGATGCGCATGCTGGATATGCTGGCGGCCGGCGTCGCCATCGCTGCCGGCGGGTTGTCGCTGCTGGCCGCCACCGCCGTCATGGGCGGTACCGGCCTGCGCGAGGCTTGCGGCATGTTCTGGATGATGGCGACAACCACCGCCTACGGTTGGTCCGGTTGCGTCGCCATCGCGGCGCTGGCGGTGGCGATGGCCCTGCGCAGCGTTCGGCGACGCCTGCCTCTGGCTGGCGAACTGGCGGTGCTGCTGGCCATGGGCATGTTTGCCGTCACCCGTTCATCAATGGGCCACGCGGGCGAGCAGGGGCTTTGGTCGCTGCCCATGGCGGCGGAGGCCATCCATCTGTCGGCCATCTCCGTCTGGGCGGGCGTGGTGGCGGTTTCGGGCTGGCTGGTGTTGCCGGTGCGCTGGGAGGCGGATGCGCTGAATCGCTACCTGGGCTGGATGTCGCATGCCGCAACGGCAGCGCTGGCGGCCATCGCGATCACGGGGATGTACAGCGGCTGGCACCGCGTCGGCACCGCCGGGAATTTGATTTATACCGTTTACGGCATTACCTTGCTGAGCAAAGTGGCATTGGTGCTGGTAGCCGTCGGCATTGGCGGCTACAACAAATTCATCGGTTTGCCGGCCGCGTCGCGATCGCCGGCAGGCGTCGCGGTGGTGCGGCTGGCGTTGAAGATAGAGACGGTGCTGCTGCTCGGCGCCATACTGGCCGCCGCCATCCTGACATCGCAACAGCCGCCGACAGCGATCTGACGGCGGCTGCCGCCATTACAGGGACTTCAGGAACGCCAGCAGCGCTTCGCGGTCGGCCTTCGACAGATTCTCGAAGCGCTGGCGCGATTTGTCGGCCTCGCCGGCGTGCCACATGATGGCTTCCGTGAGATTGCGCGCGCGGCCGTCGTGCAGGTAGCCGACCTTGCTGCTATTGCCCATCACCTTGTCCGTGTAGCCCAGGCCCCACAGCGGCGAGGTGCGCCACATGCCGCCCTTGGCCTGGCCTTCGGCGAACTTGTCCGCCAGGCCTGCGCCCATGTCGTGCAGCAGCAGGTCGGAGTAGGGACGGATGGTCTGGTTGCGCAGTTCCGCGAACAGATGGCCCGAACCGGTCTTCATCTCGGCGGTGTGGCAGGCCACGCAGCGCATACCCTGGAACAGCTTGGAACCTGCGGCGACCTGCTGCGCATCGACGCGATGCTCATCCAGTGGCGCCACGCCTTTCGGGAAGCCGCTAGGAATGCTGCGCTGGGCCGGAACGGCCACCAGCGACAGATAGCGCGAGATCGATTGCAGGTCCGCTTCCGTGATGCCTTTCTGCGTGCCGCCGGCCGCGCACCCCGCAGGGCCGGTGGCGCAGGCGCGGTTGGGATAGACCGGCGACGTCACCGACATATCCAGCAGCAGTGCTTCGCTGGCCTGGTGGCGCAGCGTGGCCTTGGCCGCCTTCCAGCCGAAGCGGCCCAGGCGCACGGCGCCGGTCTCCGGTTCGTACACATAGTTGGCGACGCCGATCACGCCGTCCGCATCGGGCGCGGTGCGGGCGCGGGCGATGATGTCCGCTTCCGGCACGGCTTCCAGCAGGCCGGTGCCGATCATCGGTTGGGCGGCGCGCAGCGACCAGATGTCCGGCACCGGGCCTTCGAAGGCCAGCGTCGGCTTGCGCAGTTCGACGGCGCCGCCATCGGCCAGCTTGACGGTGCGGGATTCGAAGCCGCCCACGCTGACCGTGTTGCCCCAGTTTTGCGGTGCGCCACCGGCCGAGAAGGCGTTCATCTGCACCGCTGTGCCGTACTGCGCGTGCGGCACTTGCTGGCCTTGCGCGTTGGTGCTCGCCACCCGGATCGACATGGCGTCGAGCTTCTGGTTGACGGCGATCGGCGCCGGGCTGCGGCCGTTGTTGACGTGGCAGGCGATACAGGCGGACTGGTTGAAGCGTTGTCCCTGCAAGCCCACGGCCGCTGCGTAGCGGTCGTTGCCCGGTTCATTGTGGTCGCCGGTGGTGAAGTTGGTGTGCACCAGGCGGCGGCCTTCGACGAAGCGCTGCATGTTCTGCATGCCGATGTTGTTGTGCGGCTGCTGGAACATGAAGGCGCCGTTGTCCGAGTAGTTGTACGACACGGAGCCCTGGCCGCCGGACAGCGTCTCCTCCGGCAGCGGCACGGAGTTCAAACGCGGCTGCACGCCGTACCAAGGCTTGAGGCCTGCGCCGACCACGTAAGTCCACTCGTAGGAGTAGTAGCGGATGCCGCCGGTGTCGCCGTTGGCCGTCATCGATGCGGTGGTGGAGAACATCGACGGCGAGACTTCGATGATGTCGCCTGCGACCAGCGGACGCGCTTTCACGTCCTTACCGTTCGGCATACCGTTGGCATCGAGGTCGCCGTGGCCCGGGTATTCCTTGATGCGCAGCGTGCAGGCGTTGTTCAAGCCGTCCGCGCTGGCCAGCTTGCCGGCGGCGGGGTAGGCCACCGGTTTGCAGATCGAGACGTTGCGGTCCACCAGTTCGCCCGGCGCCATCCAGCCATAGCCGGTCACGCCCGGACGGTCGAAGGCGCGGAAGAAGGCGATGCCGCCCGGCAGGAAGTCGACCGTGGTGTACTGGTTGACGATCAGCGTGGGCTTGGTCACGCCCGGCACGCGGCTGTTGTCGATGATCTCCACGCCCCAGCTGCGGTTCTTGAAGTAGTTCGAGACGAAGGTCAGGTAGTTGCCCGGGCCTTTGTCGACCGGCAGGCCGGTGGCGGGATCGACCGTCTCGTTGGGGCCGTAGCCGATCTCGTTCCAGTCCTCGCCCCGTTCGCGGCCGTGGCGGGCCAGGCCGCGCGCGCCGAAGCGCGTCACCAGCGTGCCGTCGGGCAGGGTGAACTGCAGCGTTTCCAGCGGCTGCGCGGCGGCGGGCAAGGGCGCCCAGCCGGCGCCGCTGGCCGGATACTTCAGTGGCGAGGTGGCGCTGCCGGCCAGCGTGTTGTCGCTGCCCGGCGTCTTGAATTCCACTTCGAACAGCGAGTAGCCGTACTGGGTGGCGCGGGCCACGCCTTGCAGGCGGATGTAGCGGGCGTTGATGCCGAGGTTGTAGAACTCCTCGGTGCCGCCCTGGCCGGCGCTGACGTAGCGCACTTGCGACCAGTTCTGGCCGTCGTCGGACACGCGCAGCGAGTATTGCTTGCCGTAGGCGTTCTCCCACTGCAGCTTCATGTAGCCGACCTGGGTCTTGGCGCCGAAGTCGAACTGTATCCAGGCGCCGTCGTCGGCGACGCTGGCCCAGCGCGTGGCGGCCTTGCCGTCGATCGCCATCGCTGCCGACAGGCCGCCGTTTTCCACCGGCGACGAGGTCGCGGCGACGGGCTTGATCGCCACGCCTGGCTGGTTGGGGTTGACGACCACCGGCGGCGGATTGTCCACCGGCGGCGTGACGGGCGGCGCCGTCACCGGTGTGCCGGAGAAGGCCTGGATCTCGAAAATCGAATAACCGTAGTTGGTCGAACGTTTGATGCCTTTCATGCGCAGGTAGCGGCCCTGGCCGCTCAGGCCGGTCCAGTCTTCGCTGCCGCCCTGGCTGTTGTCCACGGTCTTGATCGTGGTCCAGGTCGCGTTATCGTCCGAGACTTGCAGCAGGTACTGGGTGGCGTGGGCGTTTTCCCATTCGATGTGGACGCGGGTAATCGGCTGCGATTTGCCGAAGTCCAGCGTCAGATACTGGTCGTCGGCGAAGCCGCTGCCCCAGCGGGTCGTGTCGTTGTGGTCGATGGCGGCGGCGGCCGAGAGGTCGCCCCGTTCGGAAGAACTGGCGGTGGCGCTGAGCGGAGTCAGCGCGACCTCGGCAGACTGCGCCGCCGACTGCGCGGCGCCGCCCTGGACCTTCATCGCGCTGAGCATGCGCGCGCTTTGCGGCGCGGCGGCCTGATCGCCTCCGCCGCCGCATGCGGCCAGCGCGAGCGTCAAGGCCAGGGGCAAGGCCTGCGCCGTGAGATTCCTGCTACGTTTGTTCATGGTACGTCCTTGTTCGTGATGGCGGGATGCTGGACATGGAAGCGTTTCCATATCCAGCCGTGGCTTTCCGATCGGGGTGTTACGGTTCAAATCAGGTACTGGGGTGTTGGAGCGGTGAACTATTGCCCGGATTGAGTTTTATGAAAACTTTCGATGGGGCAATAGTTGTGAAGATATCTTGAGTCGTCAGACATGTCAAGCGTGCGTGTGCGCACGCTTGAAAGGTGGGGGGGGCGCGATTTTTTGGACTATGCCTTGACGCCGACGATGACGCTGGACGCCTTGAAGGCCGCGGTGGCGGTCTTGCCTGCGGCCAGGCCGAGGTTTTGCACGCTGTCGTTGGTGATGATGGCGGTGATCAGGGTGCCGCTGCCGACGGTCAGCTTGACTTCCGAGTTGACCGCGCCCTTGACGACCTCGCTCACCGTGCCGGTCAGCTGATTGCGGGTGGACAGGCGGACGCCGGCGGTGTCGGTCAGCAGAATGACGGACGATGCCTTGATCAGCGCAAAGGCTTCCGAACCGGCTTGCAGGCCCAGGGATTCGGTGCTGCTGTGGGTCAGGATGGCGACGATGACCTGGCCGTCGGGCAGGGTGATGGCGACTTCGTCATTCACGGCGCCGCGCTGAATGGACGAGACTTTGCCGCTCAACTGGTTGCGAGCACTGGTAAACATGTTTTCTCCTTGACGGTGGTGGATAGATCAAAGGAGCTATGTTAACCGACTGGCCGGTGAACCGGCCAGTGTCGCTTTGAGAATCGATATATACGGTTTTGCATATATTCGTCAGCCATGCGCCGGCAAGGCCAGCCGTTGCGCGGAAGGACGGGCCAGCCTGGCCGCCGGCCGGTGCGCCTGGTCGAGTTTGAAGACGCTGACCACTTCGGACAAGCCGGCGGCCTGTTCCTGCAGCGAGGCCGCCGCTGCGGCAGCCTGTTCCACCAGCGCGGCGTTCTGCTGCGTCACGGTATCCATCTGCGCGACCGCCTGGTTGATCTGCTCGATGCCCACTTCCTGTTCCTGGCTGGCGGCGGTGATTTCGCCCATGATGTCGGTCACGCTGCGGATGCTGGCGACGATCTCGTCCATCGTAACGCCGGCCTGGTTGACCAGTCTGGCGCCGACATCGACTTTTTCGACGGAATCGTTGATCAGCGCCTTGATTTCCTTGGCGGCGGCGGCCGACCGTTGGGCCAGGTTGCGCACCTCCGAAGCCACGACCGCGAAGCCCCGGCCCTGCTCGCCGGCGCGCGCCGCTTCCACCGCCGCGTTCAGCGCCAGGATGTTGGTCTGGAACGCGATGCCGTCGATGACCCCGATGATGTCGACGATCTTCTTGGACGAATCGTTGATCGAATTCATCGTCACCACCACCTCGGCCACCACCGAGCCGCCGCGGCCGGCCACGTCCGAGGCGGACGCCGCCAGCTGGTTGGCCTGGCGGGCGTTGTCGGCATTTTGCTTGACGGTCGAGGTCAGCTCTTCCATCGACGAGGCGGTCTCTTCCAGCGAGCTGGCTTGTTCCTCGGTGCGCTGCGACAGGTCCAGGTTGCCGCTGGCGATCTGGCTCGACGCGGTGGCGATGGTGTCGGTGCCGCCGCGCACCTGGCCGACGATGTCTTGCAAATGGTTGTTCATGTCCAGCAGGGCTTGCAGCAGCATGCCGGTTTCGTCGGTGGTGCGGACCTCGATCTTGCTGGTCAGGTCGCCGGCCGCGACGGTCTGCGCCACGCGCACCGCCTGCTGCATCGGCAGCGTGATCGAACGCGTCGCCAGCCAGGCGATCAGCACCCCCATGCCGATGGCGGCAGCCGACAGCAGTATCATCATCAGGCGCGCGCTGCTGTAGGCGACGGCGGCATCGTTGCCCGCTTCGGTATTGAGCGTGGTTTCCAGTTCGGACAGCTGGGTCAGCAGGTCCAGCCATTTTCTCTGCACCGGACGCAGCTCGCCGATCAGCACCTTGGTCGCCTCGTCGGCCTTGTTGTCCAGGCCCAGTTTGGCGGCCTTGGCCATCAGCGGCAGCGCCGCCGCTTCGGCTTCCTTA
This sequence comes from Rugamonas aquatica, assembly GCF_009380215.1. GTDB lineage: Bacteria > Pseudomonadota > Gammaproteobacteria > Burkholderiales > Burkholderiaceae_D > Rugamonas > Rugamonas aquatica_B. The sequence continues at coordinate 679,617 of NZ_WHUG01000001.1, read as the reverse complement.
ATCTTCGGCATCAGCGCCAGTTCGCGGTCGGTGGTGCTGGGCAGCGCGGCAAACATCTGGTTCAGCTTTTTTTCGGCCTCGGCGTACTTTTGTTCGTTGACGCGGATGCGGTCGGCCTCGGGCTGCATGTCCTTCATGTCGGTGAGCAGGGCCAGGTTGCGCAAGGCGATGGAACGATCGGTCACGGTGGATAGCATCAGGTCGGCCAGCTTGCCCTCAGGGTTGTTGACGTTGGCGATTTCGTCCAGCCGCTCCTGTACCTGGGACATGCGGGTGATGCCCAGCACGGTAACAGCCAGCAGCAATGCGAGCACGATGCCAAAGCCCACGCTGAGGCGGGTTCCAATGTTCCAGTTCGAGACATTCACGTTGCTCTCCTTGTCGAGGATGCAGATCAGATACGTAACGGTAGGCTGGGGCGAGGATTAGGCCCCGAACGGGATGGACAGCTGCGAGTGTTGCTACTTTGATCCCGATAGCCGCCACTTGTCAACGTCGATCTTGTTGTAAAAGGAACTCAAATTGTTCCGTAGTGTATTTTTTGGAGGCACAATGAAAGCATCCGCTATGCTTGGGGGGATGGACATGATGCGCACGGTGGCCGCCAAGATGGCGGCGTTGACCCTGACCGCCTTGCTGGGACTGGCGACGGTGACGGCGGTAAATCACTTTCAAACGGAGCGGGTCTATGACGGCGCCAACTTCGGCAACGTCAACGCGGCGCCCAGCCTGGTGGTGCTCGACGAAATGCGCAGAAGTTTTTTGCAGCTCGCCGTGCACCTCAGCCGGCATGTTCACAGCTATGCGGGCGAATCCACGCAAGAGTCGGAGCGGCAGCTGAAGGCCGGCCGCCAGGCGGTGTTCGACGCCATCAACAAGTACGACATCGACGGCTGCCTGGGCACCAACTGCTACGCGGACAACACCGACAAGGCTTTCCTGGAGAAGGAAAAAGTCGTCTGGGCCAAGTATGACTCCATCGTCGACGACATCCTGAAAGCGGCGCGCGGCGGCAAGGCCGAAGAGGCCACGGCGCGCAGCCTGATGCTGGAGGCCGATCCGCTGGCCAACGAGCTGCATGAACTCATCACCAAACATATCGCCTACAACGTCGACGTCGCCCGGGATTTCACGGCCAAGGCCGTGGTCGTCAAGAGCGACGCGCTGTACATCACGCTGGGCATAGGCGCCGCCATGGTGCTGCTGATCGGCGGCATGGGCTTTGGCACGGCGCGCTCCATCATCCGCCAGCTGGGCGGCGATCCCGAAGTGGCGGCCGGCGTAGCGGCCCGCTTTGCCACCGGCGACCTGACCGAGCGCATCGAGCTGCGGCCGGGCGACACCGACAGCGTGATGGCCAGGATCAAGACCATGATCGCCGCCATGGAACGCCTGGCCAGCCGCGCCGAGGCCATCGGCAAGGGCGACCTGGAGCAGGAAGTGCAGCTGTCGTCCGAGCACGACAGGCTGGGCAAGGCATTGAATGAAATGATACGGCTGTTGCGGGCAGGTAAGCTAGAGGACGAGCGCCGCAACTGGCTCAAGGATGGCTACGCACAACTGTCCAGCTCGCTAAGCGGCGACCTCAGCTCGGAACAGCTGGCCGACAGCGCCGTCGCCATGATAGGCCGCTACCTGGGCGCGGGGCGGGGCGTGTTCTACCGCTACGTCGAAGCGAGCGAGCAGCTGGAGCTGATCGGCAGCTATATGTACACCGAGCGCAACCGCATCGGCGCCCGCTATGCGCTGGGCGAGGGCGCGGTCGGCCAGGTCGCGCGCGAACGCAAGCCCATCATCCTGGCGGTGGCCGACGACGGGCCCGCGCCCATCGTCACCGGCACCGTGCAGCAAACGCCGCGCTACACCTACACCTACCCGCTGGTGCACGAGAAGGAACTGGTCGGCGTGCTGGAACTGGCTAGCATGGTCGGCTTCGACGAGCGCCGCGTCGAGTTTCTCAACAATGTGACGACGCTGCTGTCGTCGCTGCTGTTCGTGGCCGACCAGCGGGCCCATATCCGCAAGCTGCTGCTGGCCAGCGAGGCCGGCGAGAAGGAGATGCGCGCCCAGAGCGAGCAACTGCGCGCGGCCAACGACCAGATGCTGGAACAGCAGCGGCAACTGCAACAGCGCACCGAGCAGCTGCAGGAAAACAATGCGCGCATGGAAGAGCAACAGCAGCAGTTGCAGCAGCAGACCGAGGAGCTCCAGCAAAGCAATGCGCAGATGGAAGAACAGCAGCAGCAATTGCAGCAGCAGGCCGAGGAAATGCAGCAGACCAACGCGCAGATGGAAGAACAACAGCAGCAGTTGCAGCAGCAGAATGCCGACCTGCAGGAATCGCGGCGCCTGCAGGAGATCCGCACGCAGCAGCTGGACCAGGCCAGCAAATACAAATCCGAATTCCTGTCGAATATGTCGCACGAACTGCGCACGCCGCTCAATTCCATCATCCTGCTGTCGAAGATGATGTGCAGCGACGATTCGGTCGGCGTCAGCGGCGAGGCCCACAAATGGGCGCAGGTGATACACCGCTCGGGCCAGGACTTGCTGCGGCTGATAAACGACGTGCTGGACTTGTCCAAGGTCGAAGCGGGCCGCATGGACGTGCATCTGGCGCCGGTGGCCAGCGCCCAGGTCTGCGCGGATCTGCAAGGCATGTTCGAACACATGGCGCGCGACAAGGGCCTGAGCCTGACCGTCACCGACCAGTTGCAAGGCGACTTCGTCAGCGACTGGGACAAGCTGTCGCAGGTGCTGCGCAATCTGCTGGCCAATGCCGTCAAGTTCACGCGGGAGGGCGGCGTCAGCTTCACCATCAACCGGCGGCCGGGCGCGGCGCTGCCGCTGTGCCTGAGCGTGCGCGATACCGGCATCGGCATCGCCGTCGACAAGCGGGCCGTGATCTTCGAAGCGTTCCAGCAAGCCGACGGCTCGACCTCGCGCGAGTTCGGCGGAACCGGACTGGGCTTGACCATCAGCCAGCGCTTCGTGCAGATGCTGGGCGGCGTCATCGAACTGAACAGCGAGCCGGGGCAGGGGAGCGAGTTTATGGTATTGCTGCCGGAAGTCGCGGCCGGCGCCGGCGCGGAGGCGCTGCCGGTGTCCGCGCCGGCGCCTGCCGTCGCGCCGCAGGCCGACGACCGCGCTCAACTGGGGCCCGACGATCTGGTGATCCTGCTGGTCGACGACGACGAGGCTTTCTGCCTGAGCGTGCTGACCATGAACCGGCGGCTGGGCTACAAGACCGTGCTGGCGCGCACCGGCGCCGAGGGCCTGACGCTGGCGGCGCGCCACAAGCCGCGCGGCATCCTGCTGGACCTGTCGCTGCCGGACATGGATGGCAGCGAGGTGCTGCATCAACTCAAGAGCCGGCCGGAGCTGGCGCCGATTCCAGTCCACATCGTTTCCTCGCGCGACCGCGACGACGCCTTGCTGTTGCAGGGCGCGATAGGCTTCCTGCAAAAGCCGGCGAATGACATGCTGCTTGAGCGGGCCGAAGTGGCGTTGCTCGGCGCGGTGGCGCGTGTGGCCGCGGGCGGCAGCGGCATCCTGGTGATCGAGAACGGCGGCATCACCGGCGCCGAAGTCGGCGCCATCATCGGCAGCGGCCATGGGCCGGTGCAGGCGGCCGCGCCCGGCCCGGCGCTGGACGCCTTGCTGCAACAGCAGCGCTGGCCTTTGGCCGTGATCGACCTGGGCCGCGCGCCGCTGCAATCGAGCCTGGACCTGGCCGCCAGACTGCGCGACGCCAACCCCGGCATCGCGCTGGTGTTCTACGCCATCGACAACCCCGGCGACGTGGACAGCGCTGCGCTGCGCCGCTGGTCCGAATGCGTGATCGTCAAGACCGGCCAGGCCGACCGCCGCCTGCTGGAAAACGTCGAGCGCTTCCTGCGCGCCGTGCCGCAGCAGCGCAGCACGCCAGCGGCCAAGATAGCCTCGGGCCGCGACGGCAAGCCGCTCAACGGCAAGCACATCCTGGTGGTCGACGACGATCCGCGCAATCTGTTCGTCATGACGGCCGCGCTGGAGCGCCACGGCGCCAAGATCAGCAACGCCGTCAACGGCCGCCGCGCGCTGGATTTGCTGCGCGAGCAGCGCGTCGACCTGATCCTGATGGACATCATGATGCCGGAGATGGATGGCATGCAAGCCATCGCCGCGCTGCGCGCCGACAGCACCTTGAGCAGCATCCCGGTCGTGGCCATCTCGGCCAAGGCGTCGCCGGCCGACATGGCCGACATCCTGGCCAGCGGCGCCGACGATTACCTGTCCAAGCCGGTGGACTACGACGTGCTGGTAGCCAAGGCCGTCAAGTGGTGCGGCGGCCGCGTGTCATGAGTGTGGCGGCGCAGGAGCAGGGCGGCAAATGGCGCATCGCGGTGCTGGGCCGCGAGCTGGAGGCCGACGGCGACCGGCTGGCCGCCGCGCTGGACGCGCCGGCCGAACAGGAGATCGAACTGATCTTCTACGACGCCGACCAGCTGCCGCGCGCCATCCTCGATCTGCTGGCGGCGCGGCTGGAGCGCGGCGGGCTGCTGAAGATCGTCGCCTATCACGTGCTGCTGGCGCGCAGCCTGATGCGTCTGTCGCTGCCGGTGCGCCACGTGGCGCCGCAGCCGGTGCGCGCCGCCGCCGTGCGCTGCCGCGCGCTGGCCCTGTGCGGATCGGCCGAAAGCCTGGACAAGATCCTGCACCTGGTCGGCCACTTGCCGCTGGCCGACGTGGCCGTGTTCGTCGTGCAGCATGTCGATGAAAACCAGCAGAACCTGCTGGACCAGCTGCTGAAGACGCGCACCAACTACCTGGTCGTCATGCCGCAGCAGCTGATGCCGGTGAAGCCGGGCACCATCCACGTAGCGCCGCCCGGCTACCACATGAAGGTGGCGCACGGCCTGGTGTATCTGACGCGCGACCGCAAGGTGCAATACTCACGGCCATCGATCGACCTGCTGCTGGAGTCGATGGCTTACGAATACGGCGAGGCGGCGCTGGCGGTGGTGCTGTGCGGCTATGGCTGCGACGGCGTCGACGGTTGTGCCGCCTTGCGCGCGGCCGGCGCCAGCGTGCTGGTCGAGGATGGCGCCGAATGCGGCGATGCCCGCGTCATGCCGGATGCGGTCCACGTCGCCGGCCACGCCGACCACGTGCTGGCGCTGGCGCCGCTGACCAGCGTGGTCGCCGCCACCGTGGCCGGCCCGGACGCGGCGCCGGAAGGCAAGCTGCTCAACCTGTTCCTGGATGCGCTGGCCCAGCAATACGGCCACGACTTCCGCCACTACCAGCGCGCCAGCCTGCAGCGCCGCATCCAGCTGCTGATGGGGCAGTGCGGCCACGCCGGCTTCGACCAGTTCCAGCGCGCGCTGCTGTCCGACGCCGCGCTGTTCGAGCGGCTGGAGGCCGAGCTGCCGGTGGGCGTCACCAGCTTCTTCCGGCACCCGGCCCAGCTGCGGCAGCTGCGCGAGGACGTGCTGCCTTACCTGGCCAGCTTCCCGCTGATTAAACTGTGGTCGGCCGGCTGCTCCAGCGGCGAGGAAGCCTATTCGCTGGCCATCATGCTGGAGGAGCTGGGCCTGCTTGAACGCAGCCACCTGTTCGCCACCGACATGAATCCCTACCTGCTGGACCAGGCCAAGAGCGGTCTGTTCCCGGCCGGATCGCTTGCGCTCAACCGCAGCCAGTACCAGGCCAGCGGCGGCCGCGGCGGCTTCGACGACTACCTCTCGCCGGGACGGCGTTTCCTGGAAATCGTGCCGCGCCTGTGCCAGAAAGTGCTGTTCCACCGGCACTCGCTGACCGGAGACGGCAGTTTCAATGAGTTTCAGCTGATCGTATGTCGCAATGTGCTAATCTATTTCGACGTCGAGCTACAGCGTCAGGTCTTGCAGCGCTTTGCCCGTTCGCTGCATGTGGACGGCTTTCTGGTGCTGGGCCCGCAGGACGGCTTGAACCTGGTCGCGCTGGAGCAGGGGTTTGTGCCTCACCCGGGCGGCAACTACGTGTATCGGCGTGCGGAGGGGCATCATGCCTGAATGCTTCAACATCCTGGTGGTCGACGACAACGTCAACAACCGCCTGACCTTGCGCGCCTTGCTCGGGCGCCTGCCCGGCTGTGCCGTCATGGAGGCGGCGTCCGGCGCGGCCTGCCTGCTGCTGACCGTCGAACAGGATGTGCACCTGATCCTGCTCGATGTGCAAATGCCGGAGATGGATGGCTTCGAAACGGCCTTGCATCTGCAAATGACCGAGCGCACCCGCAATATCCCTATCGTGTTCGTCACCGCTACCCTGAAGGCCGAGGAGTTCAGCAAGCGCGGCTACGGCCTGGGCGCGGTCGATTACCTGGCCAAGCCGCTCGACGACAATTTGCTGCTGAACCGCGTGCGCCTGTACCAGAGCCTGCACGAGCGCGAGGCCGCGCTGGAAAAGCATGCGCTTGATTTGCAGGCGTCCAACGGGCAATTGCAGGAAGCGCTGGACCGCCTGCGCATGACGCAGGATAAGCTGGTGCAATCGGAAAAGCTGGCGGCGCTCAGCCCCATCGTGGCCGCCGTCGCGCACGAGCTCAATACGCCGATCGGCAACTGCATGACGGTGGCTTCGACGCTGGATGTCGACATCGCCGAAATGGAGCAGATGTTCAACAGCGGCCAGCCTTTGAAGCGCTCGCTGTTGCTGGAGCATCTGGGCCGCGCGCGCACCGCGTCCCAGTTGATGCTGCGCGGGATGTTCCGCACGGCCGAGCTGGTGTCCAACTTCAAGCAGGTGGCGGTCGATCACGCCAGCTCGCAGCGCCGCACCTTCGACCTCAAGGATATCGTCAGCGGCGTCGTCATCCTGATGAACACCACCTTGCGCAAGACGCCGTACAAAATCGCCGTCAACATCCCGGGCGGGCTGTGGATGGACAGCTATCCGGGGCCGCTGGACCAGATCCTGTCCAACCTGATCGGCAACTCGGTGCTGCACGGCTTCGATGGCCGCAGCGAGGGCGTGATCTCGCTGGAGGCCCGCGCCGAGGGCGACAATGTTCGGCTGATCTACCGCGACGACGGCAACGGCATGACGGATGAAGTCAAGCAGCATGTGTTCGATCCCTTCTTCACCACGCGCCTGGGCAAGGGCGGGAGCGGGCTGGGCATGAGCATCTGCTACAACCTGGTCACCGGCCTGCTGGGCGGCACCATCGAGGTGGCCGACGGCGTGCCTTGCGGCGCCGTCTTCAACATCCTGCTGGCCGCCAAGGCCCCTCTGGTCACGCCGACCTGACTACACACACATTTTTCGCTTGACGATCGATAACCGCAGGGTTATGATTCAATTAATCACCACACGGTTATGGATTGAAATGACAAATTCTCACGACGCGATTTTCCGGGCACTGGCCGATCCAACGCGGCGGGCGATCTTCGAGCGTCTGTGCGCCGATGGCGAGCAGACGGTCGGGGGGCTCACCGCGCAGGCCGAGGTTTCGCAGCCCGCCGTATCCAAGCATTTGGCCGTGTTGAAGCAAGCCGGGCTCGTATTCGACCGGCACGAAGGGCGCCAGACCCACTACAGCGCGCAAGTCAAGGCGCTGGCTCCGCTGCTCGACTGGACCAACCAGATGGCTCGCTTCTGGGACGACCGGTTCGACGATCTTGAAAACTTACTGCAAAGGATGGACCAATGAACGCTATCGCACCTGAACTCCGTACCGTCGTTGTTGAACGGGAGTTTGCGCATCCGCCGGAAAAACTCTGGCGCGCGCTGACCCAGCCGCACCTGATCGAAGCCTGGCTGATGAAGAGCGATTTCCTGCCTGTGGCGGGACATCACTTCAATTTCAAGGCTGACTGGGGCACGGTCGATTGCCGCGTGACGGAGATCGAGCCGATCAAGACGCTGGCCTACACATGGTCGGCCATGGGCCTGGAGAGCGTCGTCACCTGGACGCTGGAAGCCAGCGGCAAAGGCACGCACTTGAGGATGGAACAGTCGGGATTCCGCGCCGATCAGGAGCAGGCCTATCAAGGCGCCAAGTTCGGCTGGCAGAAATTCTTCGGCGCACTGGAACAGCTGGTGGAGAAAGAGGCCGCGTAACCTGGAGGGAGATGGAGCGCCAGCTGTGGCGCTCCATCGGACTTACGAGGGATTACTTGGAGTTCTCAATAAACTCCAGCAGCTTGTCATCGACCGCGCCGGTTTTCTGGCCTTGCGCGAGCAGCTTGTTTTCCAGCGCGCTGTCCGCATCGACGGCGGCAGCCTGCACGACGGCGGACTTGCCGGCTTCCTTGGCGCCCGTCACCAGCGCCAGATGCACATTCGAACCATGCACCGCGAACGACTTGATGTCGGACGACACATCCGAATTGTTGGTGACGATAAAGCCCTGGTAGCCGAGTTTAGGTTCAGGCTGGTCGGTGTCGCTTGCGCTGACGCCTTTTTTCTTCGGCAGGTTTTTCGCCAGCGCCAGGATCTCCTTGATCTGGACTGGGTCGGTCACGACGAAAGTCGGGTTGGGGCGGCCGGAGAAGACCAGCAGTTCAACTTTCAACGCCTTCACGATTTCCCCCGCCTGCGCGCCCGTCAGAGCGCAAAATGTGCCGACCACCAGTAGCGCGTGCTTGATAAAAGATTGCTTCATATGGATATGTCCTGTCTGTGTGGAGTGATCGGATTAGCGGATGTCCGCTTTGCCCTGTCCCTGGACTGCGTCCGACGGCGTGAAGAAGTAGCCTACGAACTGCGTGTAGACGCCGCGATTGGCCGTTTCGGGATTGGAGATCGTTACGCCGCTGTTGTCGACGTCGGTAGCGCGGGTTTGGCCCGGCTTGTGGGTCCAACGGCCATCGCTGTCTTGACGATACCAATGGTAGTCGTATCCAGGGGCGACCACCAGCGCGATTTTGGTTTTGCCGTCCGGCGAAGTGCCGCTGGCGGTGGTCGGCACCAGACCGTCGGCAACGGCTGCGTTGTACACGGCCGATCCCGTCATCGGATAGCCGCTCACGCCGTGCGCGCGGCCAGGCTGGGCGAAGGTGTCGGTACGCTTGTTGTTGGCGTAGTTGTAGCAGTTGTTATTGTGCTGGGCGGTGCCGTTATCGTTCCAGTAAGTCGGCTGGTACGAAGGCGTGGAGTACGTAGGAACAGGCTGAACCGACGTATTGCTGGCCCACAGCACGGTGTTGTTGGCCGATTTCACCACCAGGTTGCCGCTGGAGAGCAAATGCAGGTAGGAGCCGGGATTGTTCCAGGTATTGGTGTGGAACAGCACCTCGTTATTGGGACCGTAGACTACCAGATTGCCGTCGCCCTGCATCACGGTAGTCGCGCCCGGATGGCCCCAGCTATTGGCGTGCCACAGAGGCACGTTGTCCGATCGGCGATACAGCACCAGATTGCCGTCGCCCTGCATGACCAGATAGACGAGGTTGTTATCGATAGGTTTGATGGATTCGTTGGCTTGCAGAGTCTCGCCGGCGACCAGCTTGTCGGTGTAGCTGTGCGCCGCCGAGGCTTGCAGCGCAACCGAGCACGCCAGAAGGGCCGCCGCGACGCGTAGCGGTTTGAAGCTTTGAGAAAGTGTTGATGCCATTATTTTTCCTATTTTTTGTGGATTAATTTGCGAGATGTAAATCAGCATTTCACCAAAAATACGGCCATGGTCATTACGTTCCTGAATGCCTCCGTCGCTGGCTTCCGGCTGCGATCGTCAGCACCGAAAAAGTATATGGATTAAATATTTTTTTGTAAACGTTATGTTTGATGCAATATTACAACGGAATATGACGGTTTATTGCGCTGCGGTGAACGTGTAACGCAGTATCGCAATAGTTGTTGATCGGCGTCATGGCAGGGCGTAAAACTATGAGGTAGGGAAACGAACACGTCGCGCGATAGCGACTAACGATCCATTGGGCGCCGAATGGCTGGACGAGGCTCAATCAGAAATACCTGGGCGACAAGGACAAGAACTGGCGGCAGTCTTCAACCTATGCTGTGCGGCTAAAAGAACGGATAATAGCGGCTACATCAATTTTGAGCGCTATTTGGGATTCTTTCATGGAAATTAAGGTCAACTTTCTCGACAAGCTTCGTCTCGAAGCCAAGTTCGATGACTTCACGGTGGTCGCCGACCAGCCTATTCGCTACAAAGGCGATGGCTCGGCGCCCGGACCGTTCGATTACTTTCTCGCGTCATCGGCCTTGTGCGCAGCTTATTTCGTGAAGTTGTATTGCAATACCCGCAATATTCCAACCGAAAATATCCGCCTGTCCCAGAACAATATCGTTGACCCGGAAAACCGCTACAAGCAGATTTTCAAGATTCAGGTGGAGTTGCCGGCGGATATCTCCGACAAGGATCGCCAGGGGATTTTGCGTTCCATCGACCGCTGCACCGTGAAAAAAGTAGTGCAAGAAGGCCCTGATTTTGTCATCGAAGAAGTCGAGAACCTGGATGCCGACGCCCAGGGCTTGCTGGTGCTGAATCCGGATTCGGCAGTGCGCACCTACATCCCGGGCAAGGATCTGCCACTGGAACAGACCATCGCCAACATGTCGGGCCTGCTGGCAGGTTTAGGCATCAAGATTGAAATCGCGTCATGGCGCAATATCGTTCCCAACGTATGGTCGCTGCACATCCGCGACGCGCACTCGCCGATGTGCTTCACCAACGGCAAGGGTTCGACCAAGGAAAGCGCGCTGGCGTCGGCGCTGGGCGAGTATATCGAGCGGTTGAACAACAACCACTTCTACGCCGGTGCATTCTGGGGCGAAGACCTCGCCAACGCCGAATTTGTCCACTACCCGAACGAGCGCTGGTTCAAGCCAGGCCGCAAAGATGCGTTGCCGGCTGAAATCCTCGATGAATACTGCCTCGAAATCTACAACCCGGACGGCGAGCTGCGCGGCTCGCATCTGTACGACACCAACTCCGGCAATGTGGAGCGCGGCATCTGCTCGCTGCCGTTCGTGCGGCAGTCGGACGGCGAGGTCGTGTATTTCCCGTCCAACCTGGTTGAAAACCTCTACGTCAGCAATGGCATGAGTGCGGGTAACACGCTGGTCGAAGCGCAGGTGCAGTGCCTGTCGGAGATTTTCGAAAGGGCGGTCAAGCGCGAAATCCTGGAGGGCGAAATCGCCTTGCCGGACGTGCCGCAAGAAGTGCTGGCGAAGTACCCGGGCATCGTGGCCGGCATCCAGGGCCTGGAAGAGCAGGGCTTCCCGGTGCTGGTGAAGGATGCATCGCTGGGCGGACAGTACCCGCTGATGTGCGTGACCCTGATGAACCCGCGTACCGGCGGCGTGTTCGCCTCGTTCGGCGCGCATCCAAGCTTCGAAGTCGCGCTGGAGCGCAGCCTGACCGAATTGCTGCAAGGCCGCAGCTTCGAAGGCTTGAACGATTTGCCGCGTCCTACCTTTGTCAGCAACGCCGTCACCGAGCCGAACAATTTCGTCGAACACTTCATCGATTCCAGCGGCGTGGTGTCGTGGCGCTTCTTCAGCGCCAAGGCCGATTACGATTTCGTCGAGTGGGATTTCTCCGGCCAAGGCGAAAATTCCAACGCCGAAGAAGCAGCGACGCTGTTCGGCATTCTGGAAGCCATGGGCAAAGAGTCTTACATGGCGGTGTACGAGCATCTTGGCGCCGCGGCCTGCCGCATTCTGGTGCCGGGCTATTCGGAAGTCTATCCGGTAGAAGACCTGATCTGGGATAACACCAACAAAGCGCTGTCGTTCCGCGCCGATATCCTGAACCTGCATCGCCTGGACGACAAGCAACTGGAAGCGCTGCTCGACCGTCTGGAGAACAGCGAGCTGGACGAGTACGGCGACATCGCCACCCTGATCGGCATCGAGTTCGACGAGAACACGGTGTGGGGCCAGCTGACGGTGCTGGAGCTGAAGCTGTTGATTCAACTGGCCTTGCAGCAGTTTGAAGAGGCGCAGGAGCTGGTCGAAGCCTTCCTGCAATACAACGACAACTCGGTCGAGCGCGGCTTGTTCTACCAGGCGTTGAATGCGGTGCTGGAAGTGGAGCTGGATGACGACATGGAACTGGACGAGTACGAGGTCAACTTCCGCCGCATGTTTGGCGACGCCAGGATGGACGCGGTCATCGGCTCGGTGGGCGGCAGCGTGCGCTTCTCCGGCCTGACGCCAACCAGCATGAAGCTGGAAGGGCTCGACCGTCACGAACGCCTGATCGACAGCTACAAAAAGCTGCACAAGGCGCGCGCCAACGCGGCGAGTGCTTAGGCCGCTGCCTGAAAAAGGCGATCGGCGATATTTTTGACGGCGGTTCTGTTTTCCGCCGACGCGTCAACGTTGGTGAATATAGCCACGCCGCTGCGCGTGGCGGGCGCAAGGTAGACGGCGGTAAACACCCCGGGGTCGCCACCCCAATGGTTGGGCCGCGCCTGTCCGGCCAGCGCGGACTCCATCCAGCCAAGACCTTGGCCGCTAAGCCATTCAGGCAGCCCGGCCGGTGTTCGCATGTCCAGCATCTGCGCCATGGCAGCCGCCCCCAATAACTCGACGCCGCCGGATCTGCCACCGTTCGCCGACGCGGCGACGAACTTCATGAAGTCGCTGATCGATGAGCGCAACATGCCGGCCGGCCAATCTGGAAAGCCTACCGGTTTCAAGGCGACCGGCGCCCCGTCTACGAGGTCATACGGCACGGCGCTGTGTGATTGAGGGGTGTCTTTGATGGTCCAGCTCGTATGACCCATGGCGAGCGGGGCGAATATATCCCTGCGCGTTTGTTCGCGCATGTCCATCCCTCCGATGCGCCCCGCAAGAAGCCCCAGCAGGCCGAAGCCCACGTTGCTGTAGCCCCAGGCCGCACCTGGACGCGCGGCCGAGAAGCATGCCGCGTCCGAATAATTGACACCGCCGGGCGCGAGATACTGCTTGAGGAAGTCGGGCAGGGCGAGCTCGGCATCGCGACCGTTTTGCCGGAAATCGATCTCGTAATACCGTGCGTCGGAAATGCTTGATGTGTGCGTCAGCAGTTGCCGGAACGTGATTGCCGTATCGCGGAATCGCGGATTCACAACGGCGAAGTCCAGATGGCGCGCGATGGGTTCGTCCAGCGTGAGCTTGCCGCGTTCCGCCAAACGCATAATCATGGTTGCGGTGACTGTCTTGGTTACCGACGCGATGTGAAACATCGTGTTGGCGGACACGGCCTTTTGCTGGGCAATATCGGCCATGCCGTAACCTTGGGCAAAACGCACAACGCCGTCGCGGGCGTAGCCGGCGGCCAGCCCTGGGATGTTCGCCTTGCGCATTTCGCTCCGGATAAAGGACTCCAGATCCGGGGAGGGCGCCGCCAGGCGATCCGCCGATGCAACACCCGGCAGCAGGAGCGCTGACAGTCCCGCGCCAAGAAACGCACGACGGGAAATCGGAAATGCTGGGGCAGGAGCAGGGACTGGCATGGTTTCGCTTTCTCAAGGTCGATGTGCTAGTATGCGTAGGTGCCTACATAAATGTCAACCTGAAAAATATAGAAGTCATGAGCAAGCAAGATTATTCGCGCGTTGCCGGCGGGGCGGCTATTGGCGCCAGGCTAAGGCGCTTGTCGGAAAGCCTCGATGGCGATTCGGCGCGGGTGTACGCAGCGCTGGGAATTTCGTTCGAGCAGCGCTGGTTCGGCGTGCTGAATCAATTGGCCATCAAGGGCTCCGCCACTGTGGGGGAACTGGCGACGACGCTGAGGATCACCCATGTTTCTGTGAGCCAGACACGGCAATCGCTTGAGAAGTCCGGGATCGTGACATCGGAGTCCGATCCCGAGGACGCCCGCAAGAAAAAGATCAAGCTCACCGCCGCCGGCAAGAAACTGGTCGCAAAGCTGCAGCCGGTCTGGGCGGCATTTGATGAAGCGGCGCTTGAGCTGAACGCCGAGGCGGGCAATGTCGTCGCGTCATTGAACAAGCTCGACGACGCTTTGGAGCGGCAATCCATCTTTGATCGCATCATGAATCGTATCGGCGAGCAGTAGGCAGCGCCTGGCGGAGTTTCGAATGGTTGCCTGAGTCCGGGGTTTATGCTTACATGCTGGAGCTATCCACGAGATAAGGTTTTCCATGAAACGCTCATTAATGCTGCTTTTGTTCGCAGTCTCGCCACTGGTGGTTCAGGCCGCCGATGCTACCGACAACCAGTTGATCGAACGCGCAGTGCGCGACTATATCGAGTCGCAACACAAGACCGACCCAGCGCGCATGGAGCGCGGAATCGACCCCAAGCTCGCCAAGCGTACATATTGGCAAGCGGCCGACGGCTCCGAGTTCATCATGTCATGTTACCGTGTAGGAGGCCGGACATTTGAGGTTTGCTAGAACCGGACATTACATCTTAGCTCCTACAGGGCCAATTTCGCATAATTTATATTATGTAAAATACAGTCAGCCTTAAAATTCTCTCCAAAATACACCTCGTAGTGCTCTTACCTAAATCTGAATACATCCGTTACCTAAACCTGAATACATGGAGCTTTTGAGTCGTTTTCACTTCTCGTATGCATGTTTAGGTAAAGATTTGCACTCGTTTTCCGAGTATGCAGATTGACGTAATCCCGGAACCACGGTGTCGTCGATGCGGTAGCACGCAGCCAGGTGTTGCGGCAATGTCGTCTCTGGCAGAAATGCGAAGTTCTCATACAGATAGTACTCAAGCCCCTAGCCAGACCCGCTGGGACTGCTGTAATCAACGCCCCGATGGAAACATTGTTCGTAAATCCCCCGTTTCGACAATCCGTCGTGAAGTGAGTATCATTCGAGTATCCACATGGCGACAAAGACGCCGTTTAAGCTGCCCCTTCATGCTCATGACAATTCCCTCCCTGAGTACGTGCCAGTTAGCCAAGCAATTGCTGTCTCCTGGGCCGCTCGATAACGGACTGGCTTCTGGCGTGTTTGTTCAAGTACGCTCCAACGAAGAGTCCGCTCAATTTTTTTGGGACCTGGCCCCAATGCTGCAGGCCGGTGGGATGTGCGTTGCAGTCGTTGATGCCGCACATCTCATGGTTGAAGATGGGCTACCGCACCTCGTTCAAGTGCTTCGCGCGCAATGCGGGATTGAATGCCCCCCTGTAGAAAGGATGGGCGAATTGACGCTGGCAGACGTTCTGGCGGACGTCACGCACCGCCGATCATCTACCGTCACGTTGCTCCTCGGCGGTGCGCAACGACTCCCTGCCGAGCCAGGCGAGCGCGTTATGAAAGCCATGAAGTCAGCTAGAGATCGCGTAAATCTCGATCCTGCTTGCACGGGACGGTTTTTACTGGTGGCGACCTGGATTCTTCCTGCAAATCCAAGCCAGTACGTTGAGAATGCCAGCAGCGCGTTCTATGGTGCGACTGCAGTGACCTTAGCGCACACCTAATCATCGCAGCACACAAGTACCCTTTTCATCTTGACGCCAGCAAGGCTTCAGTCACGCACTTGTCGGCCGGATCCGTCCACTCAACATTTGATGCGAATTCAAATCACGCCCCCTTCTTTTGCCTTACGCAACATCTCGCTCTGGTACGGCGCAAAGCCAAGCTGAGCGTACATATCTACTGCGTCGTCCGTCGCAGCCAGGCTGAAGGTGTTGATTCCTTGAGTTTCCGCCATGTCGATCAAGGCCGTTACGAGTTGCTTGGCAATGCCATGGCGGCGCCAAGCCGGCGCGGTAAAGACGTTCACGACCCTCCCCCGCTCAGTGCAGCTATCGCCCCTTGTCGGCCCCCAATCGAGCACGGTAATTCCCGCCCCCGCAATCGTATTGCCGTCTTGTTCAACGAGCAGTCCGATATAGCGCCCTGCTTCAATTGCTTCGGCGACCCAAGCCGAATAGGCATCGAGATCCGTTTCCTTCTCTGCATCACCAAATAGCGATGGCGGGCAATAGCGTGCCGGTCCTCCGGCGTCGCGGGACGAATGATCCAGAGTGGTTTTATGATTTTCTTCCTAATTCTCAACTGAACGTATCGAGATAAATTTAGCTGCTGGCTTGCTGAGGTAGGCGCGGACGCAGAATGCGTGGACACGGGACAGGTATCGGGTCCGTGATCACCCTTTGACCATGAGCAGGCTTATCGAAACGTCGAACTACGATCGCGGCGTAACAATGCAGCCAAGGCCTGTCGATTTTTCGGAAGGCACTGATACACACGCAAACGCGGCGCCGTGATTGAAGGATGCAACCGGCTGCCCAATGGACGCGTCATCATCGCCTCTCATGAGGTTTAGAGATTCGATGAAGTTCATGTTGGTTTTCTCGTCTTGGCCAGGATTCAGCATAGTGTTGATCATACCCACTGCGCCGATGAACCGCATGAGATTGATTGGATCAGATCGATCACCCACTACCCTGATTTCCGTTACCTTGCGCGCCCCGTTGACGGACAGCCGAATTCCAAGCTTGCTCTCGAACCGGCCATTCGCCAGATCGAGCCTTTTCATTTCAGCTATCGCGATTTGAAAACGCTCGTCATTGAGCGTCACCACAACCCCTTCCTTTGTCTTGTTCATCCGTTTGATCGTATCGCTGCCGTCAGTCTTCGCCAGCTCATCGTACTGTCTTCGAAAGGTTTCTGGGTTAAGGTCGGCCCACACGTCAACTGAGG
Source organism: Rugamonas aquatica (assembly GCF_009380215.1). Classification (GTDB taxonomy): domain Bacteria; phylum Pseudomonadota; class Gammaproteobacteria; order Burkholderiales; family Burkholderiaceae_D; genus Rugamonas; species Rugamonas aquatica_B. Next base: position 663,004 of record NZ_WHUG01000001.1, on the reverse strand, counting down.
CTGCCTGCGGGATAACGTCCGCGACTGTGGTGGCACTGGGGCTGGATGCTGCCAGTGCTCCCGCCACTTGAACTGTTGGGGCAATGGAAGTGGTTTTTGCCGATGATGCCGTAGAGCGCTCCGTTTCCCCGCACCCAGTTAAGGCGACTACTGCCGAACACGTCAATATCAGTGTTTTCATAACCATCCTCGCTGCTTTCTCAAAAAACAATTATAAGCTTGCCCTTGTTGCATCAAGTGAAGAATGGATTACTTGCCGTCCTCTGACGCGGTGGAAGTGGCGGCGATCTTGTCGAGATAGGCTCGCAGCTGCTCTCCGATTTGCTCCTGTGCCTGCGCCTTCGCATTGGCCTGGGCCAGCAAGAGCTCCAACTCCCGGACCTGTACCTTGATCGGCGCGATCTGGTCGTTGGCATTGTTCAGCTGTTCGTTCAGTAGTTCAGCTTCAGCGATTTTACTGACCAGTTGGCGCTCGGTATCGGAGGCGTGCATATGCAGCGATTGCAGCGAATCGACTTTTTGCTCCAGCTTGCGGACCTGCGTCAGCTGCTCGTAAAGGTTCTGCTTGGTGTGCGACAACTCCAACACCAACTTCGCCCCCTCCTGGTTTAGACGGGTCGTTTCCTCCTGTTTCACGACGACCGTCTGTTGTGCCTGCCGCAGTTCGGCGTGCACTTGCTGGATCTGCTGTTCGTGGCGACGGATGTCGGCCTCGCGCTGCTCTTTTACCGACTGGCGATAGTGCTCCAGGGCCTGGCGCGCGTGCTGGTGCTTTTCCTCTAGCGATTGGCGGTGCGCCTCGTTCTCGGCAAGCCGTTGCTGCAGGTCGGTCACTTGCTGTTCTGTGACCTGACGCGCAGTCGATTCCCTTTGAAGGTCGCTACGGCTGGCCGCCAATGCCGCCGCCTGCTCCTGGACGGTCGCTTGCAGTTCCAGCACGCGTGCCCGTTGTTGCGCATTTTCGTTCTGGGCCGCCTGCAGCAGCGCCGCCTGTTCGACCGCCTTCGCATCGGATGCGACGCGGGCCGCCGCTATCCGTTCCTGGGCCTCATCCTCCAGCCGCACGGCCAGCCGTTCGACTAGGTCCTGTAACGTCTCACTGATCGAGCTGCGCCTGCGGCCGGCACCGCCATCCTCTTCCTCCAACTCCTTGAGGTACTTGTGGATCGTGGTTTTGGAGCCCGTGTTCCCCAGCGCCACGCGAACGGCGTCCACCGACGGGTTTACACCCTGGGCAATGAGGGCGTCACGCGCCTTTTGTACGTCCGATTTGTATAGCCCGCTGCGTGCCATGGGGTCTCCCGAGGATGAAATAAGATAATATATTACGTACCACGTTATTACATACTATATTTCAACTGCTTTCAAGCTGATTGCGTTTGGATTTCACATCGGATAAAGTGGGTTTATCCGGTGTGATGCTATAAAACGGCGTCTTTTCAGCCCAAGGTTTCGTAATCCGGCGTTTGGCCGCGACATCCGGTCGCGCTCTTCCTGGAGGCACAGTGGAAACAATCGACGATTTCATGTTCGACCCAAAAAAACGCGGCAAGCTCATGCTCTCGTTACAGCGTGCCATCGGTTCAGAGTTCAAGGCCGACGACTGGAAGGAATTCGGCTACGAGTCGGGCCAGCACGAATACATCCAAGGCCACGACCGACTTCTGCGCAGCTTGTATTTCGGGGATGACGACTACCGCGACTGCGTATTCAAGGCGCTTGAATTCTTCGCCAGCACCGATCCTGCCGTCATCGAATTGCTGATCAATCATCCGAAGCTCACCAGGCATCTGATCACGGCGATCCCGGAGATTTCGGCGTTTGTTTTGATGGAGGCCGGAAACGTGCAGGCTGCGGCGCCGGCAGGCATGTCGAGCGAGGATGTGGTGGTTCGGGCCTTGGCCGATGCCGAGCACCTGTTGCAACTGAGTGGCCCTGTCAGCACGGTCGACCGCCTGCATACCGCTCTGCACGGCTACTTTCGCAGCCTGTGCGCCGAAAACGCGCTCCCAGTCGCGGAGGACGCTTCGATCACCGCGTTGTTCAAGTCGTTACGCACGGCTCACCCGATACTCAAGGACCTGGGCTCCTATGACAAGGATCTGGTGCGCGTGCTGTACGGGTTTGCGAACACGATCGACGCCATCAACTCCCTGCGTAACAACGGCAGCGTTGCGCATCCTTCCGAGGACCTGCTGGGCGAACCGGAAGCCCACCTGGCCGCCAATGCAACCCGAACAATTTTTAACTATATCCGGGTCAAGGTCGGACACTGATCCCATGTCAAAACTCGATCAATACATCGAAGCTGCGACGCGGGACAACACTCGTCAGAGTTACCGCGCCGCCATCGAGCACTTCGAAGTGCAATGGAAAGGCATGTTGCCCGCCACAGCCGATGGCGTGGCGCGCTACCTAGCGGAATATGCCGATACGCTGGCTGTCGGTACGCTGCGGCAGCGTCTAGCGGCGCTCGCCCAGTGGCACACCGCCCAAGGTTTTCCTGATCCAACCAAGGCGCCGATTGTCCGCCAGGCCATGCGCGGGATCAGGGCCCTGCATCCGGCGCAGGAGAAACAGGCAAAACCCCTGCAACTCGATGAACTGGAGCGCGTCGTTGGCACGCTCGATCGCGCTGTCGATGCCGCCCGGCGTGGAAGCGATCGCGCCGGCGAGCTGCGCAATCTGCGCGACAAGTCGCTGATCCTGCTCGGCTTCTGGCGTGGATTTCGCAGCGACGAGCTGAGCCGTCTCCGTGTCGAGCATGTCGAGGCCAGCGCCGGCGAAGGCATCAGCTGCTTTCTCGGTCGAACCAAGGGCGATCGACAAAATCTCGGCACCACTTTCCGGGCGCCCGCATTGTCGCGCCTGTGTCCGGTCGATGCCTACCTGGACTGGGTCGGTGCCGCGCAACTGACCTCCGGCCCCGTCTATCGCGCGATTGATCGCTGGGGGCATGTCGGAGAAAATGGCCTACATATCGACAGCATCGCGCCGCTGTTGCGGGCAATGCTGAAAAATGCGGGACTGGCCGCGGCTGGCGCATACAGCGGCCATTCGCTGCGGCGGGGATTCGCGAATTGGGCGGCGTCCGATGGCTGGGACGTGAAGAGCCTCATGGAATATGTGGGTTGGCGGGACATCAAGTCGGCGTTACGATATCTCGATGCCTCAGTCTCGTTCGCGAAGGACCGGATGGAGCATGGAGTACTTCGTCGTGTGCACGAATTAGATAGGCTGTAGCCTTAGTGCTCCTGGTACCAATAACATCGCATTTTGAGGAGGTCGCCCATGCCACCCGCTGATCACAATGCCCGCACCTTTTCCCTGCAAACGCCAGCGGACTTGTTCCGCAAAATGCGGTATGAAGCCGGCGTACTTCACCAGAACCCGCCTGACGATTTGACGCAGCGCGCCTATGCCGTGATGAACACCGTGACAAGTGCATGGCAGATGAAAGACTGGGTGTACGAGGCCCTTGGTCGGGCTTGCCAGCTCGATTTTCTCCATCAGGTCGCCGGTCGCAAAATTGCCGGCTCACGGGATTTTGGCAATTTCCTGACAGCGAACAACCCGTGGATGAACATGAGTTTTCAGCTTGCCACTGCCGCCAAGCATTTCGTGGTGAATGCCGACGCGGGCCCCGAAGTGATCACCATGATCGACTTTCAAATCGATCCGGCCACAGCTGGACAGCAGCCTACAGCCGTTCAGGAAATCATGGTCAGGACGCGAAACAACAGTATCTCCGGCCCCGATCTTGTTTGCATGCTGGTATTCGTCTGGGGGCAGTTGCTCGTGGATCTTGGGCTGATCTCGGCAGAGGAAATAGCCTAGCCCGTCGGACTCTAGAACAGACCATCCAGGATGCCGTGTTTGAGGATCGGGCAGCGCGTGATGTCCCGGGCAAAATAATAGCGGCGGCAGCCGTGGACCGCCTGGCCGTTGATGTCTGCGACCTGTTTGAAGCCGATCCGCTGGTCGGCGTGCCCCTCCACAAGTGCAATCGTCGGCGACAATGGCAGCACGGAATATGCCGAAAAATTGTCCGGCACCAGGAATTCGGCCTCGGTCGACGTCAATATGCCCCATCGCTTGCCAGCCATTCTTTGCCGCTCCCTGTCCATCTCGATGACAAAGCGAATGCCGGTCATGAAACGGCTCGGGATGGTGTTGTCTTGCGCGGCGAACAGATACCCATTCGACTCCAGGATCTCCTGCGTGTCGACCGACATTTCACGCTCCGGCGCCACCATGTTTATTCTAATGTCGGGAAGCGGATTGAGGTAACGCTGGTGCCGGAGCGTCCACAGCAGATACAGGTCGGTGACGGCCTCAGTCATTTCGACATCGAGCGTGGTCACGGTGCCGGCGACGATGTTTCTTGCGACGTCCTGATATCGATCCTCGATCGCCTTCATGAAGACGGCTTCGGCCTTCTGATCCCACAGCCGGCGCGCACAAAAATAAGAGTTCTTCGGCGTGAGCCACAGATCTGGTTCGCCACTTTTTCGGCGTACCTGCACCGTTCCATTCTCGCCGGCGAAGCGGGATATGCAGGCATTGGGAAAGATATGCTGGTCGATCGTCAGCTTGTGCGGGTTGCCTTTTTGCGGCTTGGGATAACGCATCAGGGGCCTGGCGCGGCCGGCGCGTCATTAAGAATATTAAAGATTATAGCGCCAAATACCGCCATTCCACTCGTATCCACCACCACGTCGCTTCGCTGCGTGGCCGGCCAAGGTCGCGGCATGCGGCGGGCCTGTTCGGGTGACCTTGCCGCTGCACCGGTTTTCCGCTAGGCTCGGCCCATGAACATCGCCGACTCGCCGCAACAAGCTATCCTGGTTCGCCCTCGCATCTACATCGGCGACCACATCTCCATCGGTCCCGGAAAGGTCGACCTGCTACGACGCATCGGCGAGACGCGCTCGATCGCGGCGGCGGCCAGATCGCTGGAGATACCCTACAAGCGGGCGTGGCTGCTGCTCGACGCACTGAACCAAGCGCTGGGCCGCCCAGTCGTCGAGACCTCCAGCGGCGGTAAAGGCGGCGGCGGGGCCACGCTTACGCCGCTCGGTCGGCAACTGGTCATCTGCTATGGCGCGCTTGAAGAGCGCCTCAACGCCGAATCGACCGCAGAACTCGAGGCGCTGCGCGCGTTGGTCGCCACGCCATAACCGCTATCATCGACGATGGATGAAATTTGACGCCGGGAATACTTTATACTTCGTTATGTCATTTTTGACCTAACGAAGCATGGGCCGGCTAGCGGGCCGAATCCGCCCGATCATAGCCCCCCGACAAGAAAGCCAAGACCCGATGAAACTGTTCAGCTCCCTCCTGCTTGCCTGCGCACTGGCGCTGCCGGTGGCCGCCCACGCGGAAAAGATCACCATTGCGGCCGCCGCCGATCTGAAATTCGCCATGGATGACATTGTCGCGACCTTCAAGAAAAGCAACCCCAGCGACGAAGTGAGTGTCGTCTATGGATCGTCGGGCAACTTCAACACGCAGATCCAGCAAGGCGCCCCCTACGATCTGTTTTTCTCCGCCGATATCGGCTTCCCACGCGAGCTGGCCAAGAACGGCGCCGCCTCCTCGGAGGTAAGACCCTACGCGATCGGCCGCATCGTGTTGTGGAGCGCGACCATGGATGCCAGCAAAATGACGCTGGCCAGCCTGACCGACGCCAAGATCACCCGCATCGCGATCGCCAATCCCAAGCACGCGCCATACGGCAAGCGCGCCGAGGAAGCGCTGCGTGCGGCCGGCCTGTGGGACAAGGTCGAGCCGAAACTGGTCTACGGCGAGAACATCGCGCAGACCGCACAGTACGCTCAAAGCGGCAATGCCCAAGTCGGCATCATCGCCTTGTCGCTGGCCCTCAACGCCGAGCTGTCCAGCAAGGGAGGTTACGCCTTGATCCCGGACACACTGCACGAGCCGCTGGAGCAAGGCTACATCATTACCAAACGCGCCGCCGGCAATGCGCTGGCCACACGCTTCGCCGACTACATGGAAAGCAAGCCGGCCCGGACGCTGATGACGCGCTACGGCTTTGTGCTGCCCGCAGCCCCGGCAGCCAAGTAGGGAGGGACCGCAATGACGACAAGTACGGCCGCGCGCAGCGGCAAAGGATTCGCCGCCGGCACCCTCATCGGCATCCTGGGTGGTCTGGTGGGACTGGGCGGCGCGGAATTTCGCCTGCCGGTGCTGATCGGCATGTTCAAACTACCCACCCTCGAAGCGATCATTTTTAACAAGGCGATGAGCCTGGTCGTGGTGATGGCGGCGCTGGTCTTCCGCGTCAAGACCATCCCCGTCGACGTCCTAGCGACGCACCTCGACGTGGTGCTCAACCTGCTTGCCGGCAGCTTGATCGGCGCATGGTGGGCCGCCGGGCACGCCATGACGATGTCGCGGGTGTGGCTCAACCGGGTCATCCTGTTGCTGCTAGCCGGACTTTCCATCGTCATGCTGTCGGAGGCTTGGTTCGGTATGCAACACGGTGCTGCGCCGCTGTTTGAGGCCGGCATGGTTCGTATGGTCGTCGGTGTGGCGGCCGGATTCGGTATCGGCGTCGTCGCCGCGCTGCTGGGGGTGGCCGGCGGGGAGCTGCTCATTCCCACCATCGTGCTGCTGTTCGGCCAAGACATCAAGGTGGCCGGCAGCCTGTCGCTGATGGTCAGCCTGCCGACGATGATCGTTGGCTTCCTGCGCTACACCGGCGCCGACGCCTTCGCGGTGCTTCGACGCGAGAAGCCGATGTTCCTGTCGATGGCGGGCGGATCGGTGGTCGGCGCGGCGCTGGGCGGACTGATGCTCGGCCTGGTTCCGACGCAGATCCTGATGACGTTGTTGGGCGTGATCCTACTCATTTCCGCCATCAAGACCTATCAGCATTCGCACTGACCATGATGCTGTTCGACGAGGACTGGCAGGCACTCTGGCTGACGGCGCGTCTCGCCGGCGTCGTGACGCTGATTTTGCTGGTGGTGGGCACGCCGATCGCCTGGTGGCTGGCCCGCTCCAGAGGCCCATGGCGAGGGCCGGTCAGCGCGGTCGTCGCTCTGCCGCTGGTGCTTCCACCCTCGGTGCTTGGTTTCTATCTGCTGTTGGCGATGGGGCCGGCCGGGCCGATAGGCCAGCTCACGGCAGCGCTGGGATTGACCCCACTGCCATTCAGCTTTGCCGGACTGGTGGTCGCGTCGGTATTCTATTCGCTCCCCTTCATGGTGCAGCCGCTGCAGGCATCGTTTGAGGCGATCGGCGAGCGGCCGCTGGAAGTGGCAGCGACCCTGCGCGCGTCGCCGGTCGACGCCTTCGTCACAGTTGCCGTCCCATTGGCTCTGCCCGGGTTCCTGACGGCCGGTATTTTGACATTCGCCCATACCGTTGGCGAGTTCGGCGTCGTGCTTCTGATCGGCGGCAACCTGCCTGGCGTGACGCGCGTGGCGTCGGTGCAGGTCTACGACCACGTGCAGGCGCTGGAGTACGGTGCCGCGCATCGGATGGCCGCCGTCATGCTGGTCTTCTCCTTCCTGGTGCTGCTCGCAACCTACGCCTGGCGGCCAGGCAAACGAGGCGACAAGACATGACCGAACTCCAGGCAAGGTTCCGGCACGGATGGCCGGGGTTTACCCTCGACGTCGACCTGTCAATGCCCGCGCGCGGCGTGACGGCGCTGTTCGGTAGTTCGGGTTCCGGCAAGACCACGCTGCTGCGGTGCATCGCTGGATTGGAGCGCGCGCCGCTCGGACGCCTCTCGGTCGTTGGTGAGGTCTGGCAGGACGACCGGGTCTGGGTTCCAACCCATAGACGGCCGCTAGGATATGTGTTCCAGGAGGCGAGCCTGTTCCCGCACCTGAGCGTGATGGGCAACCTGCGCTATGGCATCCGGCGCTCAAGTGACGGCTCGGCGGCGGCATTGGAACAAGCGATCGAGCTGCTTGGCATAGGCCACCTGCTGGAGCGCAAACCCGCGCACCTCTCCGGCGGCGAACGCAGCAGGGTTGGTATCGCGCGGGCGTTGGCCGTCAATCCGCGTGTGCTGCTGATGGATGAGCCGCTGGCCGCGCTGGACCTGAAGCGCAAACAGGAGATTCTGCCGTATCTGAAACGCTTGCACGAAGAGCTGGCGATTCCCGTGCTGTACGTCAGCCACTCCCCGGACGAGGTCGCGCAGCTGGCCGATCACCTAGTCGTGCTCGACGGTGGGAAGGTCGCGGCGCACGGTCCATTGAATGACGTGCTCTCGCGCATCGACCTGCCGATCCGCCTGGGCGAGGATGTCGGCGTGGCGATCGACGGCACGATCGGCGCCATCGATGCAAGCTGGAGCCTCGCACGCGTCGATTTCGTCGGCGGCCAGATGTGGATGCGCGATCATGGGCTACCGGTGCGCAAGCGCGTCAGGATGCGCGTACTGGCCCGTGATGTCAGCCTCGCGACGGCGCAGCCGGAAGGCAGCAGTATCCAGAACGCGCTGTCGGGGCGGGTCGATGCGATCGCGCCGGACGAGCATCCGGGATTGGTGCTCGCCCGCGTCGCGGTCGGCGACACCATTGTCATCTCCCGCCTCACAAAACGCGCACTGGACACGCTTGGCATCGCCGTTGGACTGAACGTGTGGGTGCAAATCAAATCGGCAGCGATTCTGGAGTAAGGACAATCGGTGCCGATGGACGTAACTGACAGGGGCACGGCAGGCAGGAACCGACGGTGCCACTATGGGGCATGGCGTTATCCGACGCAGTGTCCGATGGCATCGCCGCCCTTGATGGCAGGCTGTCCAGGGTACTGCCATCACCGACGGCTTCTACTCTTACTCCGGGATCAGATGCGAAAACAAGGCCTGGGCATCGGTGCCGGCGTTAGCCGGTGCTGTGACGGTCACTTCGATCGATGTTGCGGTGCGGCGTACCTTGTAGTTCAGGAAGCCGCAGCATTCCCGTTCCTGACTCACCATTTTCTCCACCTCCACCTTCGCATCCAACCGGTATGACAAGCTCAGGCGTGATCCATCCAGCTGATGGGTCAGTAGCGCGCGCGACGTCAACTCACGCAGCCAAGCTGCGCGTTCTTTGAAATTGGCGGCCGACAAAGTGCATGTGATCGGGGCGGGCTTGCCTGCATCCATCACGGACTCATCTGGTGATGCCGGATCAGTGCCGCAGCCACCTTGACAACCACAGGCGTTTTCATCCGCGCCCATACGTGATCGGCGGCGGTGCAGCAGCCAAAGGAATGTCGCCGCGAAAGCGATTGCGGCAGCCCCAACGATGTACCACGGATTGATAACCTCGTCGAGGCAATACGCGCCGACACCGGCAAACAAGGAAGCGACAACGGGCCCGACCAAGGGAAGACAGCAAACCGTACAGGCCACGACGGCCGTGAGCGCGACGCCAGCGCCGGTCGTCGCGGTGCCGCGCCATTTATTGGTCAATGTCATAGGGTGATCCTCTCAGGTGGTTGAAATACTGCTTGCCTACACCATAAGACCTCAAGTAACTTTAGGTGCAAGCACTATTTGAGGAAATCCTGTCATGCCAGATCCGAATCTCACCATCGGCACAATGTCGGCGCAAACGCGCTGCAGCGTGCCAACCATCCGTTACTACGAGAAAATTGGGTTGTTGCCCAGTCCCGATCGCGCCTCGAATGGTCATCGCTACTACCGTGAGGTCGACCTCAAGCGCCTGACATTCATCAAGCGCTGCAGGGATTTTGGTTTTCCGATCGAGCAAGTGCGCGAACTCACCGATCTGTTCGAGGATGGAGACCGCGCCTGCGTCGAAGTGCGCGACCTGGCGAAGGTCCATCTCGATGAGGTGCGGGCCAAGTTGGCGGAAATGCGCGAGCTGGAAGCGAGCCTGGCGGCCTTCGTCTGCAGTTGCGACACCGCTTGCAGCGGCGGGCGGACGAAGGATTGTGTGATCATCGACGACCTGGCGACGCCGGCCTCCAGCATCGCCTCCGCTGGCGTATCATGCTGCGTCGTTCCGGCCGCGCCCAGTTCGGCATTGATCACCAAGGAGTTGAAACGCAAATGACTATGGATTCGATCGCGCTTGCACGTGCTTTTGGTTTGTTCTTCGCCACCGCCATTACCGAGCTGCTCGGCTGCTATCTTCCGCTACTGTGGTTGACCGGCCGGGGTTCGGCGTGGCTAGCGCTGCCGGCGGCGTTGAGTTTAATGGTGTTCGTCTGGCTGTTGACGCTACACCCTGAGGCAAGTGGCCGCGTGTACGCCACCTATGGCGCCATCTATATTGCGACGGCCATAGGATGGCTGTATTTTGTTGATGGTGTGGCTCCGACGTGGAATGACTATCTCGGCGTCGGTTTGGCACTCGCGGGGGCGGGCGTTATCGCGCTGGGCCACCGGCCGGCGTGATTGGCCCAATGGCGCCTGAACTTTGGAGAGATGCTTCTCATGCAAAATGACTTCGAATGGTTCGGCACACCGTTAGAGAATATCGAGTCCGCGAAAAAATGGGCTGATAGTTATCACGGGCGGCACAAATTCCATGTGCGCGTGCCGACTCGAAAAGAGGTATTGTCCATGCCGGCGAACGAATTGTCGCCCCTACTGATCGGCTGGATGGTGCATAGTCCCACCGAAATCATTCCTAGCAAAGTCCAAATCGAGCTTGTGCTTGAGTTGCTATACCAAAGGTCGGACACCAACGAGTTGGCGGCTGTTATAGCAATGTGCAAGCAATACTCCCGTAATCACTAAATTCGCATACCGCAATTGTGTCGCGAGAGACTGCCTTCAAACAGCGCCTGCTTTCCTCCCGCCGATTCCAGATACCTTCGGGTGTTGACATAGCGCGACCGGCCTCGCTATCACTGCAAACGTAAAATACGGCGTGCACCGATGAGGACGATCAGGCTGATGACAAAGCCCACCATCAGGTCCGGATATGGTGAGCCTGTCCATGTCACCAGGGCGCCAGCGATGACCACGCCCAGGTTGGCAATCACGTCGTTCGCCGAGAAGATATAGCTCGCCTTCATGTGGGCGCCGTGATGGCGTTTCCTGGCGATGAGCATCAGACAGATCACGTTAGCGACCAGCGCGACAGCGCCAATTCCGATCATGGCGACCGATTCGGGCGCGCTGCCGGTCACGCCACGGTGAAGCACTTCACCCATTGCCCCCAGCGCGAGGATCACCTGAAGCCACCCAGCCAAATGAGCAGCGCGGCGCTTCAATGCCACGGAGCGGCCCACTGCATACAGGGCCAGGATGTAGACCGCGGCATCGGCAAACATGTCAAGCGAGTCGGCTATGAGGCCTGTCGATTCGGACAAAAGCCCCCAGGCCATCTCGACCAGGAACATCAGGCCATTGATCGCCAGCAGCCAGCGCAGTGTCCGCGCTTCGTCGGCGTCGTCGACCGATTCATTTTCCGGCCAGGCGTCGTCGGTGGCAGGTTTGGAATGAATCAACTGGGCGCCGAGGCCAAACGGCGCGAGGCGGGCAAGAATTGTTTGGGCGTTGCCTTGGTGTGTCACCCTCAGCGTATGTGCGGCAAGGTCAAAATCCAGCAAGCCGACTCCAGCCACACCCCCAAGCGCCATGCGAATGAGATTTTCCTCCGATGGGCAGTCCATCTTTGGAATAAGCAGCGTGGTAACTACATTGCCTTGAGCAGTGCCGATTGGAACGCTTTCGCGCAACTGCGCCCCCAGATTTAAGGGCAATAACGCGTCTAACAACATCTGTGCATCGCCAGCGTGATCGATGGTGACGGTACGTTCGTTGAGATCAAATTTAACCGCACGAATACCGCGCACCGGCTCCAAGGCCATGCGGACGAGGCTTTCCTCCGATGGGCAGTCCATCTTGGGTACATGCAGGATACTCGCGCGACAGGGTGTGGCTGCTGTGGACGGTTCCTGGGCAAAGCCGGTATCTATATTCATCCGTCAAGCGTAAACCTTAAAGCTACTCTAACGTCAAGCTCAATACGCCGGTGGGTTCATTGCCTTGGCTGCAATGTGTCGATGATGCTGCAGTTGGCCACCGTTCCGCCTTGGCAGGACGCCAACATGTTCGCCAATTGCTCCTTGAGCACCAGCAAATCGGCAATTTTTTGCTCAACCGCATGCAGGTGCTCGGACGTCATGGTCATCACCGTGCAGCAGTCGGCATCGCGCTGGTCAGAGAACGCCAGCAGGCTGCGCACCTGGTCGATGGTAAATCCGATTTCTCGGGCTCGCCGCACGAAGGCGAGCCGATCCAAGTCCTCCTCGTCGTATTGCCGGTAGTTGCTGCCAGTGCGCGACGGCGTAGAAAGAAGTCCAATTTTTTCGTAATACCGGATGGTCGCCGAAGGCGTCTGTGCGGCACTGGCCAGTTGGCCGATTGAAAAAGATATCGTCATGATGCTTGACCTTAAAGTGACTACAAGGTTTATAAACGTTGCATGTCAACCCGTCAAGCGTCCGATTATGCACCTTCGAATACGCCATCCCCTCACAAGAGGACTCCTCTTAGCCAGCCTACCTCTGACCTATGTTAGTCTTTGCACTATGTTGAAATTCTTCCGGGCCGCCAGCTATTTTGTTTTGCTCACCTTCGTCTTGAACCTGGGTGATTGGCCGTTTCTGGATGAAGTTTTGGAAGAACAGTCACAGGTTCAACATGAATCGGTGGTCGCGCCCCAGACCAATCCGGTCGCCAAGCCCGAGAGAACCCAAGTCAGTCATGCGGCAGGTCTTTACGCGTCGCTGTCAAATTTGGCAGATATGCCCGTGCACGATTATTTTGTTGGCGCTGCCGAGCCGGACATTCATCTGGCGATAGTGGTCTCAGGTTTTACATCCGCAAACCCCATCCCTCTGGATCGACCTCCTATATGTTCCTGAACTAAACCATTTCTTGATCCGGCGCGCTTGCGCCTGTTTTGTCACGTCATCAGGTTTTACAGGAATCATTCATGGCCCATGTTTATACAAGGGTCGTTCGGATATTGCGCTTGCCGCAAACTGTCCGCGCGACCGTCATTTTTATCGTCTGCTTGTCAGGTAGCTACGCGCCCGCATCCAGCGCCTGGAGTGCCGCTACTGACGCGGAATTTACTGGCACTCCGGCGCCATTGCCCGACGGGGAATTCGTTCCGACTTTGTCGCTCGATGCAGCCATCCAGTTGGCCACACGGCGTAACAGCGATATTCGCGCCGCCACAGGCGAGGTCGCTGCCACGGAGGCGGCACTGGTGCAGTCGGGAGCACGGCCCAATCCGGAACTCGCGTATTCACTGGAAGATCTCAAAAAGGCGACCAGGACCACGACGGTGCAGCTCAACCAGATAGTCGAACTGGGAGGAAAGCGGAATGCGCGAATCGTCGCCGGCGAGCGCGCGCGGGACGCCGCTGCTGCCGACCGTGTTGTCAAGGTGGCCGATATTCGCGCCAGCGTGATCGCCGCATTTTTCGATGTGCTCGTCGCCCAGGAAAGACTTGTGCTCGCGGATGCCGCGGTGGTCCTGGCGCAGCGAGGGAGCGAGATCGCCGGCAAGCGTGTTACTGCTGGCAAGATTTCTCCTGTCGAAGAAACCAAGGCGCGGGTCGGCCAGGCGAACGCCATGCTGGAACGGTCCCAGGCGAACACAGATGTAGTCGCCGCTCGCGGCCGCTTATGCGCGATGTGGAATGGAGATGTGCAGTGTTTTGGCGTTGCCAATGGGGTACTTGGGGATATGCCGGATGTTCCCAAGTTTGGGGACATCGCAACGTTGATCGCCGCGTCGCCGTCGGTGCGCCGCGCTGCCCTGGAGGTAGATCGCCGGAGCGCGCTGGCCGAGGTCGAGAAGACTCGGCGGACCATGGACGTGACAGTTAGCGTCGGCGTCAAGCGGGCCGAGGACATCGGACGCAATCAAGCGCTCATCGGCTTATCCGTGCCGCTGCCGCTGTTCGACCGGAACCATGGCAATGTATTGGAGGCACTACGCCGAACCGACAAGGCGAGCGATGAGTTGAGCGCCACCGAAAGCCGTGTGCGCGCCGACCTGTTGCAGTTCCATCAGCAATGGACCGCTGCGCGTGACGCTGTCGTGCTCTTGCGTAACGACATCCTGCCCGGCGCTCAGAGCGCCTACGACGCGGCGGTAAAGGGCTTCGAGTTCGGGAAATTCACCTTCCTCGACGTGCTCGACGCTCAACGCACCCTGCTGCAGGCAAAAACGCAGTATCTGAACGCGGTCGCATCCTTGCATCGCGCGCATGCCGAGATAGATCGCCTGACCGGCGCACCTATTGCCACCAATTCGCTCAATGGAAAGACCTCCCCGTGAACAAGCCCACCGGAAAACAATTGCGCTACATATCCGCCATGCTCGCCGTTGGCGTGCTGATCGGCGGTCTCATTCTGGGGATGGAACGCGGCGGTCAACGCGACGATGACGACAAGCCTGCCAGCGGCCCATCGGCGAGCACGGTCGCGGCCCCTGTATCCGCCGTCGCCGGCACGGCGGCGGAATCGGATCGTACTGGCGGCGACAGCGTCGTTACCCTGTCCGATGCGCAGGCCCGCCAGGCGGGTGTCACGATCGAGATGTCACAGGCGGACACCATCCGTACGATGCTGACCTTGTCGGGTGAAATCCGGGCAAACGGCGACAAAACCGCCATCGTGGTCCCACGGGTGGCCGGCATCATCGAATCCGTTACCGGAACACTGGGGCAACATGTCAAGCGTGGCGACGTGCTGGCGACCATCGCCAGCGCCACGATCTCCGACCTACGCAGCGAGTTGAACGTCGCCCAGCATCGACTGGCGCTGGCCAAAACCTCCTATGAGCGGGAACGTGTGCTCTGGAAGGAGCGTATCTCGGCCGAGCAGGATTTTCTGCTGGCTGAGCAGGCTTTCACCGAAGCGACGGTCGTGAAAGAAAATGTCCAGCAAAAACTGGCGGCGCTAGGCGCGGCTGGAACGAATGGGACGGCTTTGAACCGATATGAGGTACGCGCCCCGTTCGATGGCATGCTGACGGAGAAGCATCTGGTGGTAGGAAACGCCGTCAAGGAAGACACGCCCCTGTTTCAGGTCTCCGACCTGACCACGGTGTGGGCGGACATCAACGTCCCTGCGAATAATCTTGGCGCCGTGCGCGTGGGCGATAGCGTCACGGTACGGGTCCGGCAACAGGATACTTCCGCTATCGGGAAGATTACCTACGTGAGTGCGCTGGTCGGCGACCAGTCTCGCAGCGCGCTCGCGCGCGTCGTCCTACCCAATCCGAACACACAATGGCGCCCCGGACTGTTCGCGGACTTCGACGTCGCCGACGGGGAAGTCAAGGTTCCGGTCGCCGTGCGCGCCGACGCGCTACAGGACCTGGCGGGCAAGCCAACCATATTCGTGCGTACGAAGAATGGTTTTCGTACTCAGGTTGTGACGGTCGGTCGCTCAGATGGCCGGCACAGCGAAATTGTCAACGGGCTGAAAACGGGCGTGCCATACGCCGCCAACAGCTTCATCTTGAAGGCCGAACTCGGCAAGAGCAGCGCCAAAGATAACGACTAGGACACCATCATGTTTGAACGCATCATACGCATCGCCGTCGAGCTGCGCTGGCTGGTCCTGCTCGCGGTCCTGGGCACGGCGGGACTAGGCATCTACAGCTATCAAAAATTGCCGATCGACGCCGTTCCCGACATCACCAATGTTCAGGTGCAGGTCAACACCGCGGTGCCGGGTTACTCGCCCCTGGAGACCGAGCAGCGCATTACCTACCCGATAGAGACAGCCATGGCCGGGCTGCCGCAGCTGGAGCAGACGCGCTCGATGTCGCGCTATGGATTGTCCCAGGTCACCATCATCTTCAAGGAGGGGACCGACATCTACTTTGCACGGCAACTCGTCAACCAGCGCATCCAGGAGGCAAAAGACAGCCTGCCACCCAATGTCAGCCCGACGCTGGGACCGATCTCCACCGGTTTGGGAGAGATTTATCTATGGACGGTCAAGGCCGATGCCAAGGCCAGGAAGGTCGACGGCACCGCTTACTCGTCGATGGACTTGAGGGAGATCCAGGACTGGGTCATTAAGCCGCAATTGCGCAATGTGACGGGGGTGACGGAGGTCAATTCGATCGGCGGCTATACCAAGGAATATGAGGTGGCACCGTCGCCCGAGAAGCTGGCCGCCTATGGTTTGAGCTTGCAGGATGTGGTCAGCGCGCTGGAGCGCAACAACGGCAACATGGGTGCCGGATATATCGAGAAGCTGGGCGAGCAGCTTTTACTCCGGCTGCCCGGACAGGTGTTGTCGCTGTCGGACATCGGCAACATCGCGCTGACCAATATTCAAGGCGTAACGGTTCGCATGCGCGATGTTGGCAGCGTCAGCCTCGGCCGCGAGCTCCGTAACGGGGCAGCGACGGAAAACGGCGAGGAAGTGGTGCTTGGCACCGTGTTCATGCTCATCGGTGAAAACAGCCGCGCTGTGTCCCAGGCCGTCGATGCTAAGCTGGCGCAGATCAACCGCACGTTGCCTCGGGGCGTGCGCGCCGAGCCTGTGTATGACCGCACCGTGCTGGTCGACAAGGCGATTCACACGGTCAAGCAGAACCTGTTGGAAGGCGCGGTGCTGGTGATTGCAGTCTTGTTCCTGTTTCTGGGCAATCTGCGCGCGGCGTTGATCACGGCGCTCGTGATTCCGTTGGCGATGCTGTTCACCTTCACCGGCATGGTCACTTACAAGATCAGTGCCAATCTGCTCAGCCTTGGTGCGCTCGACTTCGGCATCATCATCGACGGCGCTGTCGTCATCGTGGAAAATTGCGTTCGGCGCCTAGCCCATGCCCAAGCGGTGAAGGGCCGGCCATTGAGTCGAAGCGAGCGACTACATGAAGTGTTCCGCGCATCGAATGAGGCGAAGCGGCCTCTGCTGTTCGGGCAACTGATCATCATCGTCGTGTATTTTCCCATCTTCGCACTTACCGGCGTGGAGGGAAAAATGTTTCATCCGATGGCGTTCACGGTGGTCATCGCTCTCGTGGCGGCGATGGTCCTGTCGATCACCTTCATTCCCGCAGCGGTTGCGTTGTTTATCGGCAGCAAAGTCAGCGAGTCCGAAAACCGCTTGATGGGCGTAGCGCGGCGTGCCTACGTCCCCCTGCTGGGCAAGAGCATGCGCAACAAGCCGGTCGTGCTCACAGGCGTGGCAATCGTCGTCGTGCTATGCGGTCTGCTTTCTACGCGGCTGGGTAGCGAATTCATTCCGAGTCTGAACGAAGGCGACTTCGCGATCCTGGCCCTACGCATCCCCGGAACAAGCCTGACACAGGCGGTGCTGATGCAGCAGCAGGTCGAGCACACCCTAAAACAGGGCTTCCCTGAAATTGAACGTGTGTTTACCCGCCTGGGAACAGCGGAAGTTGCAACTGACGCCCAAGGCCCGAATATCTCTGACGGTTACATCATGCTCAAGCCAGAGGCTCAATGGCCGACTCCGCGACGCTCCAGACCGGAGTTGCTGGCGGCGATGCAGTCCGCTGTTGAGAAAATCCCCGGCAGCAACTACGAGTTCTCTCAACCGATCCAGTTGCGTTTCAACGAATTGATCTCCGGTGTGCGCAGCGACGTGGCCGTCAAGGTCTTCGGCGATGACATGACGGTCCTGAACGATGTCGCGGCCAAGGTGGCGGCCATTCTTGAGAAGACGGCTGGCGCAGCTGACGTGAAGGTCGAACAAACGGCCGGGCTCCCCATGCTGACCATCGACATCGACCGAGACAAGATCGCCGGCTACGGCATCAGCCTCGCCGATGTCCAGGAAACCGTCGCCACCGCCGTCAACGGCAAGTCGGCTGGTATTGTCTTCCAGGGAGACCGGCGGTTCAATCTGGTGGTCAGGTTGCCCGAACAGGTTCGCAGCGACCTGGATGCGCTGCGCCGCCTGCCGGTGGCGTTGCCAAAAACTGCAGCACCGGATGGAAAAAATAGCTTTGTGCCACTCGCGGCGGTGGCGACACTGAACCTCACGCCGGGGCCGAATCAGATCAGCCGCGAGGACGGCAAGCGGCTGGTGGTGGTCAGCGCCAACGTGCGGGGCCGTGATATCGGCTCGTTTGTGTCCGAATCGCAGCAGGCCATCGATCGGCAGGTGGCGCTACCCGCCGGCTACTGGCTGCGCTGGGGTGGACAATTTGAGCAATTGCAGTCGGCTCTCGGCACGATCAAAATCATCGTGCCGGTCGCTTTGCTGCTGGTATTGGCGCTGCTCTATCTGATGTTCGGCAACCTGACCGACGGCCTGCTGGTGTTTAGCGGAATTCCGTTTGCCTTGACCGGCGGCGTCATCGCCTTGTGGGCGCGCGGCATCCCGATCTCAATTTCGGCAGCGGTTGGTTTCATCGCCTTATCCGGTGTCGCTGTGCTGAACGGGCTGGTCATGGTCGCGTTCATCCGATCGCTACGTGAAGGTGGCACCGACCTCGACACCGCCGTCGAGGAAGGCGCCATCGCACGGCTGCGTCCCGTCCTGATGACAGCGCTGGTCGCTTCCCTTGGTTTTATCCCGATGGCGATCGCGACGGGTACCGGGGCCGAAGTGCAGCGGCCGCTGGCCACCGTGGTCATTGGCGGTATCCTGTCGTCGACGGCGTTGACGTTGCTCGTGCTACCGTTGCTGTATCGTCTGTTCCACGGCGCAAATGAGGACGAATTCGATTCCGTGTCGACCGCGCAGAGGTCGGTCGTCGATTCCGACGGTCCTGCAAGCGCATGACCCCGCACAATCATCAATAGGAAGCGCGATGGGCATAAAAGCAACCGGCGGAATATTGAACCAGATCCCGGCCGGCGTCTGGGTGCTGGGCTTTGTCAGCATGCTGATGGATATTTCCTCCGAAATGGTCCATAGCTTGCTGCCGATGTTCATGGTGGGAACGCTGGGAACCAGCGTCCTCACTGTGGGCGTCATTGAAGGCATGGCGGAATCCACCGCGCTGATCGTCAAGGTGTTTTCAGGCACGTTGAGCGACTATCTCGGCAGGCGTAAAGGGCTGGCGGTGCTTGGTTACGCCCTGGGGGCGCTGACCAAGCCGCTGTTTGCCATCGCCAGCACGAGCGGCATGGTGCTATCCGCCAGGCTGCTCGATCGGGTTGGCAAAGGCATCAGGGGAGCGCCGCGCGACGCGCTGGTCGCTGATATCGCTCCGCCACACTTACGGGGCGCCGCCTTTGGCCTGCGCCAGTCCCTCGACACAGTCGGCGCGTTCCTCGGCCCACTGCTTGCGGTCGGACTGATGCTGCTATGGGCCAACGATTTCAGGAAAGTGTTTTGGGTGGCGGTCGTTCCTGGCATGCTGGCAGTGGCTTTGCTTTTCTTGGGTGTACGCGAGCCAGAGCGGCACCATACGGCCAAACGTACCAACCCCATTCGCAGGGAAAACCTGAAACGCCTCGGCAGTGCATACTGGTGGGTGGTCGCAATCGGCGCGGTGTTCACGATGGCCCGCTTCAGCGAAGCGTTTCTGGTCCTACGTGCCCAGCAAGGCGGCGTGCCTGTCGCGCTGGTGCCGCTGGTCATGGTGGCGATGAACGTGGTCTATTCCGTCTCCGCATATCCGTTTGGAAAGCTCTCAGACCGCATGAGTCATACCCGCCTGCTGGCAATCGGGCTGATCGTGCTGATCGCCGCCGATCTGGTGCTGGCCCAGACCGATCATTGGGCGGTCGTGCTTCCGGGCGTCGCGCTTTGGGGTATTCACATGGGTATTACGCAGGGGTTGCTGGCGACGATGGTGGCGGACACGGCACCTGCAGATCTGCGTGGCACGGCCTATGGCTTTTTCAACTTGGTGAGCGGTATCGCAATGCTGATCGCCAGTATCGTGGCAGGGCTGCTATGGGATAGCGTTGGGGCTGCCTGGACGTTCCGTGCCGGCGCCGGCTTTTGTGTCGTAGCGCTGATCGGGCTGTCGGTGTATCCACACCGACCAGAGTCGAAGCAAGTCAAGTAACGAGCATCCACCATTGGGAGCCGGCGTGAATTTTTGACGTCGGCTAACTTGCATCGCCTCGACCGTCATCGTCATTTTTTTACCTACCGAAGGTCAGGCATGACCTTCGATGGGTCAAATTTGAACTGTATTCGGGTCATCTGTTCTGGCGGCCGTATCGATTACGGTAATGGCGCATAAATAATTTTTCAGTAGTTGCTGCACTGCCTGATTCTGCATATAGAATTGTCGACGTTTTAAGTTCTGCATTGTGCTTTTTGTCCAGCCGCGCATTGACTGTTGCCCGCATGCTGCCGGGTGTGCATGAAGTACGTGGTTCAACCACATAGGAGCCTGAGCCTTGAGCAGCATTCATGAAACTGCGTATCCGCGTTTCAAACCGGAGCTGACGCAGCGCGAACTGGAAGACGTATATAGCCCTAGTGACGAGGACCACAAATTTATTCGTCGCAATGCCCGCACTGAGCCGGCCCGGCTGTATCTCGCACTGTTATTGAAAACGGTGCAGAAGTTGGGCTACTTTCCCTTGTTAGACGAGGTTCCGGCCGCAATTGTGTCGTTTCTCGGAAAGGCGATCGGCGCGCGGTCGATCGCGGCAAGGGATCTTCAAGCCGAAGAGAAACGACCTAATTCACGCCAGCGCTGGATGGAGGCCATCAGGGCATACCTGAAAATCAGGCCAATCAACGACGATACTTATTCCGCCATTCAGAACGCGGCCACCGAGGCGGCCCAAACCAAGCACGAACTGGCTGATATCATCAATGTGGTCATTGAAGAATTGGTGCGTCAGCGCTTCGAGCTGCCTGCATTTAGTACGCTCCATCGACGGGCATTGACTGCGCGCAGCGAAGTTAACGACGGCTTTTTCAAGGGCCTCGTCGAACCACTTGCGTCGCCTGTCATCGCCCGGTTTGACGCGATGCTGGTTCCGGCCGCGCCGCCAGGTGTCAGCGGCTGGCAGCAGCTCAAGCAAGATCCCAAGAAACCGACCAACACGGAAGTGCGGCAGTATCTTGAGCACCTCCAATGGCTCAAGAGCTGGGCGACGCAGCTGCCGGCCATCGCTCATACCCCGGTTGTGAAACGCAGCCAATTCGTGACGGTGTGACGCCGACGTGGAACGACTATCTCAGCGTGGGCCTGGCGCTCGCCGGCGCCGGCTCCATCGCGCTCGGACACCGGGCAGCGTGACGGGTTTCATGGACGATCGCTCCGTGGTGTCGAGGCGACCGCTGCGCGGATAGACCTGCGCCGTAGCAGCAAATACACTGCGGGCACGACGAACATCGACAGCAGCGGCGCGGTGATCATGCCGCCGACCATCGGCGCGGCGATACGCTGCATCACCTCGGAACCCGTACCCGATCCGATCATGACCGGAACCAGCCCGGCGATGATCACGGCGACCGTCATCGCCTTCGGCCTGACACGCAGCACGGCGCCCTCGCGTATGGCGTCAAGGAGGTCGGCCTCGCCTGGAGTGCCTTGCGCCAGCCGGGCTTCCCACGCGTGCTTCAGATACAGCAGCATGATCACGCCGAATTCGGCCGACACGCCCGACAGCGCGATGAAGCCGACGCCGCTTGCGACCGACAGATTATGTCCCAGCGCCCACAGCAGCCAGATGCCTCCTGCCAGCGCGAACGGCAACGTTGCCATGATCAATGCCGCCTCGTCGACGCGTTTGAAGGTCAGATACAGCAACACAAAGATGATGAGCAAAGTCATGGGGACGACGACCTTGAGCTTGGCGGTCGCGCGCTCCAGGTATTCGAATTGGCCGGACCAGGACACCGAGTAGCCTGCCGGAAGAACGACCTCTTTGGCGACAAGCTGCTGCATTTCATGCACGGCGGAGCTCAGATCCCGGCCCCGGATATCGACGTACACCCAGCCCGACAGGCGTGCGTTCTCGCTCTTGAGCATCGGCGGGCCATCATTGATACGGATCGTTGCCACGTCACCGAGCCGTATCTGCGCGCCGCGCTCGGTCAGCACCGGCAGCTCCCGCAATTTCTCGACCGAGTCGCGTATTTCGCGCGGATAACGCACATTGATTGGAAAGCGCTGCAGACCCTCAACCGTCTCGCCGACGTTGTCGCCGCCGATGGCGCTGGCCACGATGCTTTGCACGTCGGCGATGTTCAGGCCATAGCGCGCCGCCGCGTCGCGGTCGATATGGATATCGACGTAGCGCCCACCGTTGAGCCGTTCGGCGAGAGCCGACGACACGCCGGGCACGCGCTTGACGACCCGCTCAATCTCCCCGGTGATGCGGTCGATCTCCTTCAGGCTCGCGCCGGCCACCTTGACGCCGACCGGGCTCTTGATCCCGGTGGCCAGCATGTCGATGCGGTTGCGGATGGGCGGCACCCAGATGTTGGACAGCCCCGGCACTTTGACAATGCGGTCGAGTTCTTCGACCAGCTTATCGGTGGTCATGCCCGGTCGCCACTGGTCGCGCGGCTTGAACTGGATGGTTGTTTCGAACATTTCCAGCGGCGCCGGATCGGTGGCCGACTCGGCCCGGCCTGCCTTGCCGAACACGGATTGCACCTCGGGTACCGTCTTGATCAGGCGGTCGGTTTGCTGCAGCAGTTGCGCCACCTTGCCAGCGCCGATGCCCGGCAAGGCGGATGGCATGTACAACAGGTCGCCCTCGTCCAAAGGAGGCATAAATTCGCCGCCCAGGCGCGACATCGGCCAGATCGTCGCCAGCGCGATCACGCCCGCGGCGACCAGGGTTGTCTTCGGGCGACGCAGCACGATTTCCAGCAAGGGACGGTAGAGCGCGATCAACCACCGGTTCAGCGGGTTTTTCTGTTCGTCGGGGATGCGGCCCCGGATCAGGTAGCCCATCAGCACCGGAATCAGCGTGACCGCCAAGCCGGCCGCCGCCGCCATCGCGTAGGTTTTCGTGAAGGCCAGCGGCGCGAACAACCGCCCCTCCTGCGCCTCCAGCGTGAACACTGGAATGAAGGAGAGCACGATGATTAGTAGCGAGAAGAACAGCGCTGGGCCGACCTCGGCCGCTGCGTCGCCGATCACCGTCCATTGTGCGTCGCCGGCCAGCTTTTGGCCCGGATGGGCATGATTCCAGGCCTCGATATGCTTGTGGGCGTTCTCGATCATCACAACCGCGGCATCGACCATGGCGCCGATGGCGATCGCGATGCCGCCCAAGGACATGATGTTGGCGTTCACACCTTGATAGGACATGACGATGTAGGCGATCAATATCCCCAGCGGCAGCGATACGATCGCCACCAGCGCCGAGCGGATATGAAACAGGAAGATCGCGCAGACTACCGCGACGACGATGAATTCCTCGATCAGTTTGTGCTGCAGATTGTCGACCGCGCGCTTGATCAAATTGGAGCGGTCGTACACCGGAACGATCTCCACGCCGGCTGGCAGACTGGATTTCAGTTTGGCGAGCTTGGCCTTGACGGCCTCGATGGTCTCCAGCGCGTTCTTCCCGGAGCGCATGACAATCACGCCACCCGCGACTTCGCCTTCGCCATTCAGGTCGGCGATCCCGCGCCGCATTTCCGGCCCCAGTTGTATGCGCGCCACATCGCCCAGGAGCACCGACACCCCAGCATCCGTGGTCGTCAAGGGAATTTTCCGGAAGTCGTCCAGTGACTGAAGGTAGCCGGACGCGCGCACCATGTACTCCGCCTCCCCCAGCTCCATCACCGAGCCGCCGCTTTCTTGGTTGGCGCGCTGCACGGCCTCGATCACCTTTCCGTGCGGGATGGAATAGGCGCGCAGCTTGTCGGGATCAAGCACGATCTGGTATTGACGCACCATGCCGCCCACGCTGGCGACCTCGGAGACGTTCGGCACCGCCTTCAGCTCGAACTTCAGGAACCAGTCCTGGAAGGCGCGCAGCTGTGACAAGTCGAGCTTGCCGCTGCGGTCGACCAGCGCGTACTCGTAGATCCAGCCCACGCCGGTCGCATCCGGGCCGAGCGCCGTCTTCGCCTGTGTCGGCAGGCGCGATTGCACCTGGTTCAGGTATTCCAGCACCCGGGACCTGGCCCAGTAGGGATCGGTGTCGTCCTCGAACAGGATGTAGACGAAGGAGTCGCCGAAGAAGGAATAGCCCCGCACCGTCTTGGCGCCGGGCACCGACAACATGGTGGTAGTGAGCGGATATGTCACCTGGTTCTCGACGATTTGCGGCGCCTGGCCCGGATAGGTCGTGCGGATGATGACTTGCACATCGGATAGGTCAGGGATCGCGTCGAGCGGCGTGCGCGCCAGCGACCATACTCCCCATCCGGCGATGAACACCGTCGCCAGCAAGACCAGGAAGCGGTTGGCGATCGACCAGCGTATCAGTTTCGCGATCATTTCTTCACTCCCGCCGGCACTGGAGGCATTTTCATGGTGCCCATGGACTTATCATTGGCGACGGGCGCGTCCGCGACTGGCGAAATCGTGGCGATCTCGAAGGTGCCGTCCTGGCGTGGTTTGATGTCGAAAGCCACACGGTCGCCCACGCCGACATTGCGCGGCAGGCCCGCTGGCGGTGTCTTGAACCCCATGGTCATCGCACCCCACTGCAAGGTTGGGATCGGACCATGGGAAATGGTGATCTCGTCCTTGCCGATACGTTCGACCTTGCCTTGGCCGTGATGAAGCGGCGCCTCAGGAGCTGATCCGGAGGACTGGGCGTCACCCATGCGGGTAGTCGTTCCCTTCAGGCTGGCTTCGGAATCGAGCAGGAACTGGCCTGACAGGACGATCTTCTGTCCGACGGTCAAACCCTTGCGGATCTCTGTTTGACCATTGGCTTCTCCACCGAGTTCGACATCGACCGGCAGGAACTTTCCACCGTCCTGAGCAAGTATGACAACGCTGCGCGTACCGGTCTGGATCACCGCCTCGGACGGCACCAGCAGCACGTCGGCGTCGCGACTGGAAGCGAAGGTGATCGTGGCAAACATGCCGGGGACCAGCTGCCCTCCCCTGTTCGCCAGCTCAATCCTTGCTTTGAGCGTGCGCGTGGCGGCGCTCACCTCCGGCAAGACCGCGCCGACCTTGCCCTTGAAGACGCTTCCCGGCAGTGCCGGCGAGCGAGCTTCGACGGCGTCGCCAGGCCGCACTTTGGCCGCAAGGTTCTCGGGCACGTCCGCATTCACCCAAACCGTGGAAAGGCCGTTGATCCGGAACAGCTGCGCGCCCGACGCCACGGTCATACCTTCGCGGGCGCCAAGCTCCGCGACCACGCCGCTGATGGGAGCGGAAATGGTGATGCGCGGATGGACCTTGCCGGTCGATTCGACCAGCCGGATCTGCCCATCGGTCATGCCGGCCAAGCGCATGCGCTGGCGGGCGCCGTCGACCAACGACGCCGTGTCGCCGCCCTGCATGCGACGGGCGGCCAGGTATTCCTCCTGTGCCGCGATCCAGTCGGGGACATACAGTTCGGCCAGCGGCTGTCCTTGCTTGACCGGATCGAGTATGGCGCGCACATACAGGCGCTCGATAAAACCGTTGCTGCGAGCCTGGACCAGCGCCACGTCGCGGTCGTTGTACGCGACGCTGCCGACCGCGACGATACCGGAGGGTAGCCTGCCGGCAGTGACAATGGCCGTCCGCACGCCCAGGTTCTGCTGGACGCGCGGGTTGACGGTGACGGAGCCGTCGTCGCCATCGGCGCCGGCATAGACTGGCACGAGCTGCATGTCCATGAACGGCGACTTGCCGGGTTTGTCGAATTTCTGCCCGGGCACCATCGGGTCGTGCCAGTAGAGCGGCTTCTTGCCGGTGCCGCCGGCGACGGTCGCAGCTTCGCCCGTTGCGGGCGTGAGCTGCATGCCCTGATGCACGCCAAGCCGGTAGGCGCTGTATCCGCCGGCCGCGATGGCAACGGCGACGATTGCCGCGAGAATATTATTGTTTTTCATTTGGATTCCTGGGTGCTGTTGGCGGCGGAATGCTGGGCGGCTCCGCCGTCGGGAAAGAGGAAGTTCAGTTGCGCCCACAGGCGCGCGGTCTCCAGTTCAAGCTCCAGCGCTTGCAGACGGAGCTCAACCTCGCCACGCCTGGCGGCCAGCACTTCGGCCAAGGTCGCTTTCCCGCCCCGGTAGGCGGCCAGCACCGTTTGACTACGCTCGGCAGCGAGCGGCAACGATTCGCGGGTGTAGCGGGAAATTCGCTCCCGGCCACTCTGCCACGCGATGATCAGGGTGCGGGTCGCGGCGACATGTTCACGCAGCATTTCGTCGCGCTCCGCCTTGGTCTGCTCGACCAGGGCGAGTTTGGCGGCCAGCTCACGGTCCTGGCGGTTCTTCCGGTCCCATTGCAGCGGCACCGAGATACCGACCGACACCATGTTCGAGTAGGCAGATCCGCGCTGCTGGAACGCGACTTCGACGCTCCAGTCGGTGTGCTGATTTGCCCTTGCCAAGTTGGCGTCGGCTTGCGCGATATCTTCCTGCTTGTTCAAGACAGCGATCTCAGGGTGGTGGGCGAGATCGGTGTCGAGGGAGGTTGGGTTCAGGCGAATACGGTCGATATTCGGCGCACCCGCCACCGAGGTCTCTTCGCCAGTCCACCGGGCCAGCATGACGTGGGCGGCGCGTTGGCGGCGCCGGATCTCGCTGGCGCGGTCATCGAGCGCGAGCAATGCGGACCTGGCCGCGAGGATATCGGCCGAGCTGCCGCGCCCACCGCGGTAGGCTGCTTCGGCCGCTTCGATTTCCTGGCGCGATACGGCCGCCTGGGCGGAGACAGCGCTGGCCATTTGCTCCGTGTAGAAGACCTCCAGCCAGGCGGCGGCGGTATCGCGCTGGATGGCTGCCAGCGCCACGTCCTTTTGCGCCTGGGCCTTGTCGCCTTCGATCTGATAGCGCGCGGAACGCCAGTGCAGCTTGTCGGAGCGCGTCAGCTCCTGCGACAGCCCGATCCGACGCATGGTCATGAAGTCGTTACCGAGGCTAAGGCGGTCAGCACCGCTGACAGGTAAATTGTCGATGCCGACCTTCAGCACAGGATCGGGGCGCTGGCCGGCGGCGACCGCCATGTCATTGGCTGCGGCGACAGCCTGGTCTTGGGCGCCGAGTTGGCGCGAGCGGGCGGCGGCCCGCAGTTGCGCTTCGCCGAGTGTCAGCGGCTGCGCCGCCAGTCCGCCATGGATGACGGCGAGGAACGCGAGCGCTGCCTTCGGTACGAACCGAAGACGGAAAATGCGCGCATTGGAATGCACGGAAAACGGGGATGACATGGTATCTCCAGAATGCGATGGACAACACCGCGCGCGCCAAGGAGGCGAGGCGGCGGAGAACTAGGCGCTCTGGAAGATTAAATGCGGAAACAGCAATGCCGAATGGCCAGTGGGGGCGCAGTGGCACGCGTCAGCGGAACAGATTCGAGTGAGGAAGCAAGCGGTAGAGCGGATCGTTCGATGTTAGGAAGGACGACTTCCAGGCTGCAGGCCATGAACGGCTGGACAGCTGGTGTGCCAGAAATGTCTGCCGACTGATGGCCTGTATCACAGTGCGCCCCGCACAGCGCAGGACTGCTCTTGTCCATGCTCATGTCGGTGCAACCGGGCATGTTTGCCATGCCAACCGCCTCTACCGTCTGCGCCTTGTCCAACACCGGGCAGGCATATGCGGATACAGCCAGCTGAGCAAACAGCAAGCTGAACAGCATAATGATGGCCGCGATCATGCGCGTAGGTTGTGACAGTTTCATGATCTGCAAATGTTAGCACAACATAGAGCGACTCGCCCCTTCATCACTGCAAACGTAAAATTCGGCGTGCGCCGAAAGGACGATCAAGCTGATGACAAAGCCCATCACCAGGTTCGGATACCGAGAGCCTGTCCATGACGCTTAATAAGCTTGAGGAGGCGGCCAAGAACCGGCTGGAATAAACTTGCGGACATTTTTAACGTACCAATGCCCACTGGGATTGGAAATATGTTTCTCCTGGAGATAATCGGATGGAAAACGGCGATCAGCGTGAAAATGGTGCTGCTCCCGGGCTGCCTTGTCTTTCCTACTCCAAGGCCATAGCGACATTCCCTCGACCTTCAAAAAGCTGACTTCTCCTTCGAACCACGCCTGACGATTCTCGTATGCGAAGCTAGGTTGGCCATATTTGAATTCCGGTTCAATGTCGTAACTTTGGAAGAACCTGCTATAGGCGCAGAGATGTTTTTCATAAAACGGAGCCTCCTCCCATACGGAATGGAGATCGCTCTCCATTCCGTGTGCCATGCGGGCATGCCAGGATGCGTACAAGGCTAGGAACGTCGCCAGCCACTCCAGGCGCGCGGTGCGACTTCCGTAACTCGCGACGTTTTGAAAGAGCCCTGCGTTCAACACAGCATTGTCCTGCGAGACGAGATTATTGGCGCCTCCCAGAACAAAGCGGCTTTCCATATGACAGCGAAACGCTACAAAAGCTCGCAGTCGCACCGAGCAGGTTGAGCGTTCCGAAAAATTATGTCGCACAACCAGGTCGTTGAACTCCTTGGCCGATAGTCCATCTTCGCGCGTGATCCATCGTCTGAGCCTAGCCAGTGTGAACCGGTACATGGCTTCGCCATAGCTGGAAGCGGATGAGGTTGCAGAGTATGCTGGAACGTGATCGGCGTACCGGCAAACCCAATTGATAGTCACTACTTGCTCTTCGGGGTATCGGGACGGTGGGACGAATTCACGCCGGGGAGTTTGTTTGTACACAACGGCCTTGGCGAACTCTGTCGAATTCCACCATCGCCTTTTCTGTGTTTCAGACGCGTCGTAGTAGTCGACACTTAAATGTCGGTGGGCGGTTTTGACAGCAAGCCACCAACTGCTGTAAGGCTGCAACGCGCTCTGCACTTGGGCGAATATGCTACGAAAATCCGTATGAGTCTCAAGGCTAGGAATTACGCCGCCCAAAGGATTTTTACAGCGATCACAACAATAAGGTTTGATGAATATTCTTGCGTCGCGGATGTCTGGAGTGTTGGCATCGCAACAGTGGCATCGATCTGATAAGGGAACGCGGTGAAATGGACAGCAGGTCAGCGGAAGAATCTGAAACAGCACGCTGTGATATCCCGCCTCTAGGCACAAGGGACAATACCGAAAGCGCGAGCTGATCCAGCAGCGATCAACCTCTGGAATGCCGAACTCCAGAGGGTAGACGCTCCTGCTATCTATGATAGGAAATCCGGCTTCGTCTTTTACACGAAAGCCGCCGGCATTAAACATCAGCTTGCGCAGTTCGGGATATTGCCGCATTGTTTTAAAGGTCATCACGTTGATCCATGCAAAAAGCAATGTGGCGCTTGATGTTGATTCAAACGGTAGCGGTATGAGATCGGCTCCCGCCCATCGACGTCGTTGGCCCGCTACTTGGGCGGTCATCGTTTTCCCCTTTTCGCCCTGCGGACCGGACTGCTATTCATGCGGGCGATCGCCTCCTGCAACAACGAGTCACGTACTGCCGCATGCCAGATGTCATCCGGCAATTTGATGTTGAACGCGTCGTATGCTGCGGCACTAAGCAAGAATTTTCGGATAGCAAGAAACGTCGCTCCGGCTGGAAAAGCGACTTGCTGAGGTGCGAGTCCACTCACGTTCGCCAGGATCGCATCCATGAAATGCTGGGATTGGTCGATCAGTCGAAAGCCTTTTTGGTAAGCCTGTGGCAGGAAAAACGCCGTCCATGAAATTGCCGACCCAACGGGGTGTTCGCGGGTGTCGATGCCGCTTAAAATGGTCCAGATATCGTCGATACAATTGAATGCTCGGAATTCAATTACCCGATTCGTAAACCGCGCAACCAAGTCTCCGCGGCCGCGAGCGATCAGGTCGTCAATGACATGCTGCATGTCTGGTGCCTGCCCCATCAATATCGTTATTAACTGCACCCTCTGACGTGACAGGTCGTTGAAGACATCCTTGAGGAACAGGAAGTCAGCCAGCAACATGGCGCTCGCTTCATCGATGAACATGACCACCAAGCCCGATCCGGATGTCCGAGCGTCGTCCACCAGCACATTGACCAGTCGCTCGCGCAGGTCATACGTCTCGCCTTTTTTCTCGGCGTGACCTACTGTCGAAAGGAAATGTTTGAAGAATGCGCGGACTGAGGGGAGCTGCTGATTATGCGCGTCATGCGAGTAGATGCACAGCGACGGATATTGTTGGTGCAGCATCGCCTTTACGCGATCTAGCGCATCCGTCTTGCCGATGCGGTGCGCCCCCGTGAATACGCAGCCCGTCTCACGGACGATAATGATGCGCTTAATCGCAAGATAGAGTTCGTCACTTGGATTTGTCCGCAAAAGCACCGTATGGTCAAACAGAGGATGGGATAGCAAACCCTTGCTCTCTTGCGTGCCGGCTGATTGGTCGGGCATTTCATTAAGCATGGCATGCTCCTTCACTAATCAATTTTTGGGATGTCATTTAGGCCGAAGCGGTCTATGGGGGATACGTTAACTGTGGCCGCCGCCGGTTTGGGCAGGGGCTGTGCGGGGGCTGGATTCTCGACGGGGATCTTGGCAACTTTGCGTTGGTGAGCTTCGATCCGCTCGATGTCGAGCGCTGTGCGTGAAGACTTTTTTCGCTGTGACTTCTTCCGCTGCTTTAGGTCTTCTTCTTTACCCTGCTTGATACGGTCGAGTGGATCGCCCCCTACTGAACCGTACCTCAACGCCAACCCAGAATTGATCATGAGTTTGCGGTCTCGCCAGGAACAGTTACTCTTGGCCCATGGACCGGATAACCTCATCTGCCCCAAGTCTTGTCCGGTATCCTTTACGGTCGCGTAGACTACTCGCGCAAGGCGCCGATCTAAGTAGACGACGAGCTTCTTGCCTATAAGGTGAAAAGAATTTGCAAGCATTTCATTGGTATGCCTGTGCCGGCTAAGCGTAAAGTAAGGACGAACACCTTTTTCGATGTTGCCTCGTACGGTCGCTTCCTCAATGTGCATCATCAACTTGGCATGCGCCTGCACAGTCTTTGGCAGCGGCTGACGGAAAAATCCACTCGCCGGCTTAGCAAGCGCGTTCTGAAGAACCTGCACAGGAGCACTGAACTGACGCCCCTCCGTATCAGATATATTTTGTTCTTGGATACAGCGTTGAAAGATATCGACAAGGTCCCGGAGTGTGATCCGAAATTTCGCTGCCTGCTCGTTGGGATGATCTATGCGCGTATCTTTCGGCCCGCTTCCATGCGTGGACGGAAGTCGCTGCAAGCCGCGCCGGGTTAGTTCTCCTAGAATTTTTTCGATCAGGTCGCGTCGGAACCAGGCACGCACCGGACCAAAATTGACGGCGCAACCGATCGTATCAATGATATTGTTCACCACCTCGTGCGCTGCGTTTGACCAAGCGTTGTCCACCTTGAGAGCCGCGAACGCCTGATACTGCAGTTCAGGCATCAATTGATTAATGACGAAGCTGCCGTTATCCGACGAAAAGGCGGGAATGAATTCTGGCTGACAGGACGACAATGCGTTGCTGACTATCTCAAGCGTGCTGTCGGCACTCGGTGTCAATTCCAGTACCACCGCATAGCCGAGGATAGCGCGGGAAAACTCTTCAACCAATAGTCCGAAATGCCAGCGGGATAAAGGTACCTCCATTACTTTGCCATAGTCATTGGTGATTAAGATGACCGACGCTGCGTCCACTTTATGGAAGTCGAGCTGCACTGCGCCATAGGGGCGCAGCTTGGGAAAGATGCTCCTATTGCCATTGCCGACCGGATCACGCAATGCAGCTTCAACGCCAGCTCGCGCACCTGTAGTCTCGTGCCGCTTGGTAAGGCGCAAGGTCTGGCAATACTTAAACAAAGTTTTATAGCCGCAGTTGCTGGTACTAAATGGCCAGTCGGAGTCCGTAAACCCCAACTCCCTCAATTTGCACTTGAATTGATCATGGATGCTGCTGATACTAATACGCGATTCATTCATCGTTTCCTTTGCACCTTGTTTGCAAAACAGGTCGACAACAAGCTCCTCGATTTCTGGAAAGCGGTCGAAGAGTTTTGACAGCGCTCCCGCGCAGCCGCCCGAGCCACTTCCTTTGACGTGATCGACCTCGGCCCTACGGTTGTATCCCTTGACCCGAGTTCGAGGGACGAGCGCCCTATAACCGAAGATTTGCCCGTCGCTGGCGAGTGCCAGGCAGCGACGGATGAGACGATGCACCTCATTTCGCTGAATGCCGGTCTCGGTAGTGATCTGATCCAGGCTAGCGCCTTCGCCATATAAGACGAGCGCCTGCCTTTTTTTATCGAAGGAGTCTTGCGCCCTTCTCTCCCACGCCGATGTATCGGGTTTCGGCCACAGCGTCATATCCTGATATGCCGTCGGTATCCGGATGCGATGTCGGCGGGCGTTCATTGGTTGCCTCTTCGAAGGATCGAGTGCGGACCATATAGCTGAGTAGTAAGATTTGTACTGACAATTCCCTGCTGCAGGCTCAAGGCGACAACGGCATTCATGTAGGCGGCATCGATGTCTTGAATGTCCAGCAGAGTGGATAAGGTCATTGTTTCGTGCTGAGTTAAGTACCGGGAAAGATGTTGCCTTTCCCGGACAAGTAGATGACCGCGGCACCTGGTGATCGCCGCGCATAGCAACAACCAGTTATCGAACGCGGTTTCTTGGCCGCGGAAATCGATGTCGGTCTTGATGTGATACTCGACGCCCACGCTTTGGGCGAGCGCAGATTTTCCCTCGTTCTTAAGAGCCGCCTTCCTTTTCGCTGCCGATAGTCCTTCCAGGCGTCTGAAGTCCCACCACTGGCTGGTCCTATTGATCAGTTGAACGCGCGCGCCCACTGCGACGAGCGTACTTGCTCCTCCCGCCTGGACGATAAACGGTTCGGGAGAGACCTGATAGGACGCGACGCTAACATCTCCCTCAAGAAGGACCGCATAGAGGAATGGTAGATCGCCTTCTATGATGCTTCGGCAGTTGTTCTTTGGAGAGTCAAAGAACCATATATTGGACTTTGGCTGACGCTCGTTTCGTAAAACCGGCCTGGTCGATACTCGGCGCTGGTATTGATCAACAATGTGTTGCGACTCCGTCATTTCGTGTGTCATGGCGTATCCTCCGACAGGCGTACTGCTCCCGCTGCATGCGGTTCAGTTTTTTATGGGTCTATTTGCTGGCCTGTATTTGCAAGAGGCCGCCATCTTGCCTTGGCCAAGTCACATCATCCAACCTAGCACTCCTCGTTCGACATACGCTGATGTATATCCAGAGTTCTGTGAAAAATGGCATCTCGCCATAGCTTTCGACATCATTGATATTGCGCCGCCAGCATCTGCTGGCTGTCTCCGCTACTGTGGCGGGAGACACAATAAATTCACTGAGCAGCGGATATGAGTAATCGTGCTGGTGCAGTCGCCAGTGAATTGCGGAGTGCACAATGGTGGTGAGCCCTGTCGATGACAGCGTGTTCTGGCATAAGTGCACGCATGCGAGGCGTATGCCGTGATGAAGGCTGAACCGGTGCAATTTAGGGCGGTAGAACAACCAGCGCTTATTCGGGGCACGTACATTTACGTAATCAAAAAAGCTACTGCTTGACGTATTCATATTTAGGTAAAGGACGACTCGCCAAGACTATTCTGGGAAAAGCGCCGTTACGTAAAATTGGTTACGAAATTTGAGCGGCACCCACACCTCCCTAGGATGGCACCTAATACCTATGTATCACTTTTAGGTAAGAGCGCTCTCGTGTCTTTACTCATAGCCTGTTGAGCTTCTCTGCATAGTAAGCATGTCACCGCTAAACGGTGGCACAGCCCTGCACCCGGGGCCCGATCTAATGACTGTTGTATTTTTTATACAATATTGAAAATAGATAAATATTCATTAAGTTGTGACATAAAATTCTCACATACTCGCATGCCTTTCCCTTCCTTTCCTTAACCTTTCCCTCATGAAAATTTCGATCCCCAAATCACTAGTCGCTGCACTCGCAGTGGCCTTTGCGATGACAGCCCATGCCGATGAAACCAAGTCCACATTTGATTTGGGCGCCATGATCAAGAACGGTGTCAACAAGGCCTTGAACAAGAATGGGATCGGCGCCAAGGAGGGTGAGCAAGGCAATGCAGCTACGTCCGCCAATTATCAAAAATTGACTGATACCAAACTCAAGGATATTTTGAAGGCCTATCCGGTCAAGGACGATATGAATCCGCCCGCGTTTCCCAAGTTGGCCATTCGTATTACCGGGTACGCCAAGACGCTGGATCAGTGGTCAAATCGGACCAATACGCCAAACGAATGTGTGAACTACAACGTGACGCTGTGGACCAGCGAACGCAAGAGTGAAAAGTTCGACAATCTGCGCATGTGCGCCAACGATCTGGCCTATAACATCAGTTTTGTCAGCGTGCGCAGTCCGTGGCCGGCCAAGATGAATTACAACAAAAGTTCCGGCCAGGTGCGCGACGATGGACCGGTAGCACCGTCCAAGCCGTATCCGAACGATCCGGTGGCCCGCAGTTTCATGGCCGGCGGCGGCGTCTATTACATTGGTTCCATGTTTATCCAGATGGGTTACGACTGGGATTATCCTCACGACACTATGCGCGTGTGGGTGTCTGGCGTTTCCAGTAATGGCGAGGGCGGCGTTTCGACCGCCAATAATGCAGGGGCGGCAGTCGTGACGACCACCGCGCAGCCGCCGGCAGAGACGGGTTACAAAGGCGCAGTTGGCGCCTACCCTGCCGCAGGCGTTTATGATGCTTCCGACCGCAATTTTGAACGCACTTTCACCGTCTCGGCGGAGGGAAAGTTTGAGCTGGAGGTGCAGCAAAAAGGCAAGGCAGGCAATCTGCGTTCCGGTATCGGAGAAGGCCAGTTGGCCGACGGCCCCGGCGGCTGGCAGTTCAATGCCGGAAACTGCAAATTGACGGTGAGACGCGGCAGTGGCAGTGTTCAACTGCATGCCGAACATTGTGCTAGCGACTGGGGCGATGTGCCCTTCGATGGCCGCTACCAGTTCAAGGCGACGCCGGCAGAAGCGAAGGATGCCACAGGCAAGGTTGCGGCAAATGGGAACGCGGCTGAAATGGCACAGGCTGACAGTATCCCCACGCGCAAAGAGCTGAAAAACAATTGGGATGCCGTGTCCAGTGCCACGATAGCGGGCAAGGCCTTGACGGTGTTCACCAAGCGTGCTCCGTCGATAGACGGGAGTCCCTATTCCCATACGGATGCCGCCGTGTTTGTGATCGACAATCCGGTCCAAGGCAATATGAATGCGTCTGAATTGGCAAAGTCGCCGCTGAAAGTGGTGGATATTCCCTTGCCTCCGCGTGCGCCTAACCAAGGTTACGCGATTCAGGGAAACTGCTCGCAAGGCAAGAACAAGAACGTCGTGTTGATCCTGATTGCTAACGAAACCCCATATGGCACCCCTCCTAAGCCTGTCAGCGCATGGGCGCTGGATGCCAACCAACGGGCGGTCCAGGTGAATCCTGCAAAGTCCGTTAAATGTCCTGTTGCGGAAACAGACATATAACTTCGCGGGAGTGAATGCTCAGGACATCGACATCGTGGGCGGCAATAAAGCATCATACGAAGAACCCGCCGCCGAATACGAACGAGTAGCGCTGTTCGCCTATCGCCGCTGCTGCCGTTGTGGCTAGTAAGCTATGGTGCGCGCTTTATCACCACAGGATTGCGCGGTTCGAGGATGCAAATCAGCCTCCGGCTTGGACGCCCTTCTCTGCCAATTTCCCACGGCATTGACCAAATTCCGGGGCTCGATCCCATCTTTCAGATATAACTTGGCGAAGATCAAGTAATCGTACGAGGATGGCTCTTCGCGCACCGTCATCCAGCTACGCGTGTAGGCACCAGCAGAGTCGTTATCCAATAAGCTCGGGATAAAAGAACGCATAGGGAGTTTATTCCAGGCTCACCG
This sequence comes from Rugamonas aquatica, assembly GCF_009380215.1. Taxonomy (GTDB): domain Bacteria; phylum Pseudomonadota; class Gammaproteobacteria; order Burkholderiales; family Burkholderiaceae_D; genus Rugamonas; species Rugamonas aquatica_B. The sequence continues at coordinate 627,087 of NZ_WHUG01000001.1, read as the reverse complement.
CCATAGTTGATTGAGTGAACATTGTACCGAGACTTATATTCTCAGCGGTCTCCGGAGGCGCCTCGCCAGGATTGTTACCGAAATATGTGAAATGCTATCAATTGCATGCCATGTCATCAACATTTCATCGTTGTTACGTAAATTGTTGCCTGCATGACTTCAGTTTTCATGTTTCCCTGACAATCGACCTGGATCAATCAAATGCATATTTTCAAATTCGCGCTCGCACGCACGCAGGTGCATGCATGAGCCGACGTGACTTCCTCCGCAAGATGGGCAAGTCGGCCGGCGCAAGTGCCGTGCTTGCGACCTTTCCACCGTCCATCCAAAAAGCGCTGGCCCTCCCCGCCAACCAGCGCACCCGCAGCCTGCAGGACGTTGAGCATATCGTCGTGCTGACGCAGGAGAACCGCAGTTTCGACCACTACTTCGGCACCCTGGAAGGAGTAAGGGGATTCGGTGATCCCTTTCCGATTCCTGTGATGGACCGGCAAAATCTCTTCAATCGCAAATCGGTCTTCGTGCAGCGCTCTGTCGGAGGGGCGCCCGTGCCTGGCCGGCCCAACTGGCCCCAGGGCAGCGCCATCGCGCCATTCCGCCTCAACACGGTGCAGGACTTTCCCGTCATGCGCGTGGCCGGGACGCCTCATGCCTGGCTCGACGCCCAGCTGGCGTGGGACCACGGACGCATGAATGACTGGTGCACGGTCAAGCAGAACCACGCGATGGGCTATTACGCCGACGCCGACATTCCCTTCCAGTTCGCGCTCGCGCGTGCCTTTACCATCTGCGACCACTATCACTGCGCAACCCAGACCGGTACCAACACAAACCGGCTGTTTCTGTTCAGCGGTCACAACGATCCCCTGGCGGCTGCAGGCGGTCCCTCGACCGACAACAGCCGCGACGACTTCAATCCGGACATGTCCACCGACTACTTGTGGACCACCTATCCGGAGCGACTCGAAGCGGCAGGTATCAGCTGGCAGGTTTACCAGAACATGGCGGACAACTTCACCGATAACTCGCTGGCGGGATTCCGCTCTTTCCGCAACGCGTGGTATCGCCGGCCTGGCTATTCGCAATCCCTGCGCGATCGCGGCACCACCACGCGTGACATCGACCTGCTCAAGGCCGACGTGCTTGCCAACCGCCTGCCGCAGGTCAGCTGGGTCGTCGCGACCGCCGAAGGTTCCGAACACCCGGGTCCCTCCAGTCCTGCGTCGGGCGCCGACTACATCGCGCGCGTGCTGGACGCCCTGACCGCCAATCCCGACAGCTGGAGCAAGACGGTCCTGCTCATCAACTTCGACGAGAATGACGGCTTCTTCGACCACATGCCCCCGCCGGCGGTCCCTGCGTACACGAGTTACGCCAGCAATCCGGCGCAGTCGCAGCTCGCCGGTGCGTCGACCGTCGACACGACCGGCGAGTACCATCACGTGCTCAACGGCGCCGATGCACGGACGCACCATCGCCCCTACGGTCTCGGGCCGCGCGTTCCGATGTATGTCATCTCGCCATGGACCAAGGGCGGCTGGGTGAACTCGCAAGTCTTCGACCACACCTCGGTGGTGCGTTTCATCGAGGCGCGTTTCGGTGTGCGCGAGCCGCTGATCAGCCCGTGGCGCCGCGCGGTGAGCGGCAACCTGTTGTCCTGTTTCGACTTCGCCAACCCGAACGACAACGGCTTCAAGCAGCTGCTGCCGGAAACGGCTGCGCGCCGTTCGATGGCGCTGAGCCTGCCAAACACCAAGGTACCCGCAACGCCGACCACTCTGACGGCACCCGTCCAGGCTGCCGGCGTGCGTCCGGCGCGCGCCCTGCCCTACGAACTCCAGGTGCAGGCACAGGTGCCGGTCGGAGGCGGCCAGGTGGAACTCAGTTTCGACAACCTGGGCGAAGCCGGGGCGGTGTTTCATGTGTATGACCGCCTGGCGCTGGAGCAGGTCCCGCGCCGCTATACGGTCGAACCTGGCAAACAGCTCAAGGGCCGCTGGAACACTACATCCGCCTACGATCTCTGGGTACTGGGACCGAACGGCTTTCATCGCCACATCGTCGGCGACGTGCGCGGTGACGGCAACGCTGCATGGCCGGAAATGAGCCTGCGCGCCGAACGCAGCGCCGGCGAGCTGGTCATTGACCTGGTCAACAATGGCGCACAGCCATGCACCTTCTTACTCACCGCGAACAAGTATTACGCGAGCAAGCCGTTGGAAGTGCGCGTCGTCGCACGTTCGAGGAGCGCGGTCCGGCTTCCCCTGGCATCGAGTTCCAACTGGTACGACTACAGCCTGCGTGTGGCTGGCTTGCCGGGCTGGATGCGCCGCTTTGCCGGCCATCTGGAAAACGGCTTGCCGTCTATCAGCGACCCCGCGATGCGCGGGGCAGCGCAACTTGACCAGTACCGCGTCATTTGACTTTTATAAGGAGCTTTTCATGAAGTGCAGATTTTTCCTTGCCGCGGCCTTGTTCGCCGTGGCGTGTAGTGGCAAGGCTGACGTCATCTACGGTCAGAACCTCATAGTCAACGGCGATGCCGAGGCAGGCCTGAGCGGCTGGAGCGACTACCCGGGTTACAACATGGTCCAGTCGGTGGACTATGGCAGCAACTGGGTGCTGCCCACCCAGCCTGGCCCGGTCAATCGCGGAAAGAAGATGTTCGCCGGCCTCGGACAGTACGCCGTGGGCACTCAGACCCTGGACTTCGGCGTGCCGACGGCCCAGAACAGTTCCTATTCCCTGAGCGGATGGCTCGGCGGCTGGGCCGCCCAGGGCGACAACGCCCTGTTCTATGTGCAGTTTCTCGATGCGGCGAACAATGCGATAGGAAACGCCGCAATCGGTCCCGTCACCCCGCAGGATCGCGGCAACCAGACCGGCCTGTTCTACCGGGAGGCCGTGGGGATCATGCCTGCTGGCACCAGCAAGCTGTCGTTCTGGCTGTCGATGGAACGTCTCGCTTCGAACGACAACGATGGCTACGCGGATAACCTGTCCTTCATCGCGCGGGAGATAGCCAGCCCGGTACCGGAACCGGGCATGGCGTCGATGTACTTGCTGGGCTTGGGCATGCTGGTCGGGGTGCTCCGCCGCAATACGCGCGCGCATATATCGTAATTGGGGTCATTTCAAACCACCCGTGGTTGTTTGCTGAAATTTCGAGCAAACAACCACGGGGACTGCGTTCCCCCCAATTTCTTTCTCCTTGCAAATGTTTCTCATGAGATACTAGAGCAACAGCAATAGCGAAGGAGAACCATGGCAAATTGGGGAGTGATCGAGCCGGCGGAACTACCGCAAACCCGCCTGCGGCTGGACTTTGGACTGAGGGCGGCAATTCTTGCCTTCAACGACTGGGCCGTGCCCGGATTGGGGGGCGCATCATTTGTCCGCCAGCTGTCTTGGGCCTGTCTGGGAATCAGTTTCGCGGAAGAATTCGAACAACCTGCAATGGCGGCAAAAATTGCCGAAGCCATGGAGGCCTTTGCCGGGTGGATCGCCGTCAAACGGGAAAGTAAGCTCTACGAAAAAGACCAGCGCATCCAGGGCCGACGCAAATTCGCGCAAGTGAACCAGTTGTCCTTCGGCGCCGTCACTGATGCTGGCGCCTATGTCACAGTTCCGTTTAGGCGCGCGGCGACGGCCGCCCTGCCCGGTTTGGGCTTTTGCGTGCAAGCCGAATTCCGCTTTAATGCGCTTCAGTTGTCCGAGCCAGGCCGGTTGCTGGCGCGGGCCGCGCTGGACCACAGCCAGGGCGGCGATCGCATGCGCAGGCTCATCAGTAATCCGAATGAGGCGCTAACGAAAGTCACCGAAGAGATCAAGCGCTTGCTGTTGCCCGGCATGGCAAGTCCGTCCGAAATAAGCATCGTCAAGGATCAGCTTATGCAGGATGCCCGCCGCGCGCAACTTCTGACACTTTTCGCCGCATCCGGCTTCGACATCGCAGAACTGCAGACGTCGGAAGGCCAGCTTACGCTGCTCCGGCAGATGACCGATGATGTGCATCGCAGCCAGCTCGACGCCTGTTTTGCCTTTGAAAGGCTACGCGCCGCCGCCCTGAAGGCTGCACAAAACTTGACCAACGCCTGCAAGACCACACGCCAAAGTTGGGACGATCTGACTGCGGCGGCGTCCGTGCAAGCCGACTTTACTCACTTGGAGTCATGTTGCAGAACGTTGGAAGCCAAGCTCGCCAGTCTGCCCGATGTGCCGGCTGAAGTTCTGACGTTCTGCGCGGAGCAAAGTGGCGGCACTACGCTCGAAAAACGGATCCGCGCACTGGCTCAGCGGGTGCCTACCGTACTGTACGTCTACGCCTACGGACTGGAGCGAGTGCCCGGCGCAAGCTCCAATCTGCTCGCGGCAGTCGCGGACGACAGCACCGAAGGCGAGACATTGCAAGAGAGCGGCACGATACCGCGCCCCCTGCTGCGCCTGCAGCGCTTGCATCACGATATTTTGGCGGGAGCGCATCATGCAGCATAAACCTAGCAACCTGGAAGCCCTGTTTACGCCGCCCGCCGGGCAATATGGCACGCACATGCTCGTCTGCGGCCTCTCGGCCGACATCGATGTGCTGGAGCGCATGATGTGCGCCTTCACTGCCGAACCGCAAACGCAGCGCGCCGCTTCCGGCGTCGTGCGTGCCCTGCTCATGCTCGATGCGTCCAGCGGCATGAGCGCCCTGCCCGTCCCCGGCATGCTGAAGTTGCGCCATTGTCCGCTGCCTGAATGGTCCGCACAAACGACGTTGATGCACGCGAAAGTGGCGCTATTGGGCTTTTCCAGTGCGCCGTTTGCCGCGCCAGAAATGTTCCGGCTGTTGGTCTCCAGCGGAAACTGGACCGGCGAAAGCTGGGGCAACGGCGCGCAGATCGACATGTATTGGTCCTGTGAATACGACATCACCACGTCACCAAGTCAAATGCGGGACGAGCGCGCCGATATAGCCGCCGCATTCTCCTTCTTCACCAGCATGACGTCTGCCCTCTATCCCGGCAATGCCGAAGTGTTGAGCGGCGAAGGCGCCGCCACCGCCTGGCTGAAGCAATGGCGCGAGCGAATCGGAGACGTTCCTGCACGCCAAACGCCGCGTTTCATCCATAGCCTGAAACATGCCCTGTTCGACCAGATTGCGCAGCGCTTCCCCTCGTCCGGCATCACGACGCTGGTGGCTGGATCGGGATTCTATGAGCAACCGTCCGCCAGTCAGGCCAAGCCCGAAGTTCTGCGCAGGCTGGAAGAACTGGGCAATCCCGGCAGCCGCTACCTGGTCGCAAATCCCCAGCAGGCCGGAGCCCTGGCCAGCTGGGTAGTCGGCAATCTGACACCGCGCGGCAAAGCCGATCTGGACGGCTGGAGCCTGTGCTATCCAAGCGATCCCTTGCTGAACGACGGCCAGGCTGGCGGCCGCGTGCGCCTGCACGCGAAATATATTGCCGGCCTCCGCCGGGTCCAACATAGCAACAGCGATACCGCCACCGTGGCGGCGATCTATATCGGCTCCGGCAACCTGTCGAAAATGGGGCTGCTGTCGAGCGCGGCGTTGGCGCCCTCGACACGCCGGCAGGCCGGCAACGTCGAGGCCGGGATCGTCGTCAGCGAGGACCAGTCGGTGCCGCATATCTGGCGCGCGCTGGCCTGCGGCGAGCAGTTCGATAGTGAGGCGCTGAAGAACATCAGCAGCGGCGAGAACGAGGCGCTGCTGCGCCCGCTGGCTCCGCCGCCCATCCTGTTTGTCCGACTCGCCCAGGGACAGATGACTTTCCTCGGCGTGTCGGAACCTTACCAGCCGTTCCAGCTGCGCATAAGCCATCTGTCGGACTGGGTCGACATTTCCGCCGACTGTGCGGCGCATGGCCTGCCCTGCAACGCATCCCCCGCGCTGGTGCAGGTCCGATTGGCGCCAACGTTGGAAAATCCGGACCCCATCATCCACGAAGTCGCCGTGCTAGGCGAGCATGGATTGCTCAGCCGGCAGCCGCCTCCACCGCTCAGCGTGGACGATATTCTGAGTGCCCTGATGGTCTTCCCCGCCGTGCTGCCGGAGGAATCCGACGCGCCCCCAAAGAAGCGGACAAGCACGCCGCGCAGCGCTTCGCTCGATCCCACATCCGGCTATCCATTGCGGATGCAGGCCAGCATGGTGGAGGCGATCGCCGAGCGCAATAACAAGCTGGACCAGAACCAGTTTCCATATTGGCTCAATCAACTGCGCATGCTGTTGCTGGAACAGTTCTCGGAGCCCGACCGGCAAGCCATGCGCAGCACCGGCGTCAACCTGTTTTCCGCGCTCACCGAAACTGGATTCGCGCCCCCATGGCTGGCGGAGAGCCCCGTGCTGAAGGCGGAATATGAAGTCCTTCTGGCGGAGATAGCGTCGCTTTGGACGGAAGCCGCCGAATATCCACACAACGACAGGAGAACCGCTTGAAGCATCCATTCGACTGGGACCCGGTATGGGAACATATGCGGCAACTGGCTGCGATCGATACGCTCTGGCGCGCCGATCAACAGCATTCCCTGGCCTGGATGACAGGTCGGCTACAGCAGCAAAATGGCGTCCTGATTGCCGATGAAGTCGGCCTCGGCAAGACCAGGTTGGCGATCGCCCTGGCGGTCTGCGTCGTTGCCTGCGGCGGCCGTGCCGCCATCATGGTGCCGCCAGGACTGACCTATCAGTGGTGCGAAGAGGAGCTTCGCGGCTTTCTCCGCCAGATGCAAGAATTGAAGCTGGCATGGGCGCCCGCCGACATCCGGCCAAAAATTCTCCGCACCTATCCTGATCTGTTCAGCGCAGAGAATGCCGACGAGCCCTATCCCTTCTCCAACAAGAACAAGATTGTGTTCATGTCGCACCGTTTCGGCTTGCCGCAGCGTTTGGGCGCAGTCAAGAAAGACGATCTCTGGGCCTTGCCATTCCTGCTGAAAAATGACATCTCGAAAGACGAACGCAGAGGCTATGGCACCGGCAAACTGGGCGTCTCGGATCAGCAGTACGATGCAATCGCGTGGCTTGCCAAGAACCTGCCCGGCCCATTGCGCAAGCGACTGCGCGGCTCGGAACTGGGTCGCGCATCGACGGCGACGCTGACGGAGGACGAAAACAGCATCCTGTTCCGCAACCTGATCGGTGAACTGGTCGGCGACTTTGAATTGCTCGTCATCGACGAGGCCCACAAGAACCGGGCCGGTACCGAATACAGCAGCACCGAAAAAGCGCTCAGCACCACACTGCAGTCGCGTCTGAGCGCCTGCATCAGGGATATTCTGCTCCGTCCCGGCTCCGTCACCGCAGACGCCAAACGCGTCGCCCTGACCGCCACGCCGATGGAAATGGACGTCTCGCAGTGGACCAGCATACTAAACCGGATCGGCATCCAGCACGAAACGATAGGCAAGCTGAAGACGGCCGTTGAGGCATTTGCCACGGCAGTCGACAACGTGCACACCGGCGGTGCGCAGGAACTGAAGCAGCTTAGCGACGCGGCGGCTGCCTTCCAGTCCGGCCTGCAGCCATACGTGACGCGCCGGCTATGGCGGGACCATCCCTGCGTCCAGAAGTTTGCCCGGCACGGCGGGCAGGACAACAAGGCCCATCCGCATCGCCGCATGCGGAACCACGTCGTGCCGCTGACCAGCCTCCAGGCCGAGGAGCGGGAACTGCTCGCGTATATGGAAGGACTCGCTGTGGCATCCAAAGGGCTGGCGACGGAGCACCGGCTGAAAAGTGCCGGCTCCCGCCATTCGCAAGCCCTGCCGCTGATCTCCGAGCAAGCCCGCATGGCGACCAAGCCTGCCGGTCCGGCCGAGGACATGTCGCCGGTCGAGCAGGCGAAGCGACAGCGGCAAGCCTATTGGCTGGAGAAAGTGCAGGCACTGACGGCCAGCCAGGGCGATGTTGCCGCCAAGCCCGAATGGAGCCTCCAATGGCACCCCAAGGTCCGCCGCGCCATCGGCTTGATCGAAGAAATGACCCAGACGGGGAAAAAGATCCTCGTGTTCGGAGAGTTCATCGCCCCCATGCTTGCGCTCGACCGGGCGCTGAACATACGCCATTACCTGCGCCATATACGCAAGGATATTCCCATTCCGCTGCCGGCCGGAATACACCTGGATGATCCCGACATGCTCCGCTGGCTGCGGAGCGAGGACATGGAATTCTCCAGGCAGCAGATCGCGGCATTTGAAGAGGATGCGAAACGCCTCGGCGCACGCTACACGCTGGAACGCGCCAGCCTGCGCAATGCCTGCCGCGATAGCGTGGACGCCTACTTCAACGAAACAAGCCAGTTCAATTCGCCCCTGCCGCCGGAACTCAGCGCAATCCTGGTCACCTGGCTGGTCCAACAGCTTTGCACCAGCGATGCACTGGGCGCATTTTCCGGCAGTGGCCGCCGCAACGATGTCCGCGCCGCCGTTGAGATGTTGCTGCTGGATCTCAAGGACGCTGACCCTGCAGGCAAAGATGCCGGCGACGAAGACGCCGCGCAAAAACCTTTTAACTGGCGCAACGCCGTACAGACGGTGGAACAGGAACTGGAAAAAGACAGCAGCGGAAAATACCAGTTCCGCATGAGCCCGCATTCTCGGGTGTTGTATGGAGAAGTCAAGGCTTCCACCCGTCGTGTGCGCCAAAGCACCTTCAACAATCGCCAGCTGAACCCTCAAGTACTGATCGCCCAGTCGGCGATCGCCAGCGAGGGACTCAACCTGCATCGGGCCTGCCGTACCGTAGTGCTATTCCATCTGGACTGGAATCCTGGCCGTATCGAGCAGCAGATCGGTCGTGTCGACCGTCAGGACAGCGCCTGGATGCATGAGTTCGCGGACTGGCGTGGAAGCGGCGAAGCGCCTGCCATCGAAATTCATACGATCGCGCTGGCCGGGACTTACGACGCCGCCCGCAGCAGAGTCGTACAGCAGCGGGCCAAGGTACTGCGTTCTCAGTTGTTTGGCGAAGTGCTGCCGCTGGAGCAACTGAGCCTCCTCAGTGAAGAGGCGCGAGCGGCCATAGGTGAAATCAATATCGACTTTCGACCTCCTAAGCAAAGGCAATAAGCAAATCGATTCGGCGGTGACAAAGTGTGTATGTCTGGCAGTTTTTGCTGACTATATTGTTCAGACCACCACGTCATTTCGCAGATCATCTGCGCCGCCCCGGCTGGAACTAAGCCTTGTTCCAGCTGGTCCAATTCGAAATGACCCCAGGCCTGGTCTTGTTGTTGCATCTAAAAGGAGCGTTAACATGACACAAGCAGAAGTCTCAAAACTCATTCAAGGAATCTTCGACAATATCTTCAATTCCGTCACGCAGGCCGAGCCTGGTGGCAAGCCAGTTCTGCAAGCGTCGAGCACCGTATTGTCGATGATGAAGCCTGGCCTGGCGATCAATTCCGCCGACTTCCGCAATCCTTGGACCCCGGGCAACAGCGGCGGCAGCCAGGATGCCGCGATCAACACCACCGAGCTGGTCGATGTCGCGCCCAAGATGTCCACCATCTACACGGACAGCACGCGCAAGATCAGCGGCATGTACAAGCAGATGCTCGATGGCGTCCACATCCCAGCCCAAGCGCCCAACCCCGCCATTGAAAAGCAGCTGCAAGACGCTGAGAACTATCTGTTCCGCATGGTCTCCGTGACCGATCCCGATACCGGTGAAGTGACCCAGAAGAAAATCGAATCGCAGGTGTATCGCGACTACCTGGACAATCAGGCCGCCTACAACAACGCGCGCATCGCCTATATCGGCGCCTTCCTGGAAGCGCAGAAAACCGCCACCGGCAAAAACACCTGGCCGATGATCGCCACCACGCTGCAGATTCCGGTCAAAACATCCTACGACCGCTGGCGTGCGGAAGACGCCAGCAAGGTCGAGCAGAACCTGGCGATCAAGACCACCTCCGTGCAGAACGCATTGCAGCTGGCATGGAAGCACGCGCAGGATCTGTTCGAAGGTTATGGCGTGGTGCTCAACGACACCGGCAGCGGCCTGTCGCCCAAGGTCTATCGCGTGTCGCTGCTGCCTTCGGACTGGTACAGCAGCTCCAGCAAATCCAGCGGCTGGACCACCTTCGACTCAGCATCGAGCAGCGCGGCGAACAGCTCGTCGTCCGACTTCACGTCCTATGGCGGCTCGGCCGGCTTCAGCCTGGGGCTGTTCAGCATAGGCGGCTCGGCCGGCCATGCCGATTCGCATCAACATGCCAGTTCCGAAACCAACGGCCTGCGCATCAGCTTCGAGTACACGCTGGTGACGATACGGCGTCCATGGTTTGAAGCGAGCCTGCTGTCCACCAAGGGCTGGGACCTCGGCAACCTGTACAAGAAAGGCGTGCTGTCCAACGGCACCAAGGCGCATCAGGACGGCGAGCTGATGCCGCTGATCCCTACTTCGTTTGTGGTCGTGCGCAAGCTGAAAATTTCCGCCAACTGGGCCAAGGCGGACTGGGACTTGATGACGTCCAAAACCAGCGGTGGCGGCGGCTTCGGTATCGGGCCGTTCTCCATCTCCGGCAGCTACGCGCATTCCAGCACCAACCAGACGTTCACGTCGGCCATGGCGGCAGGAACGATTACGGTGCCGGGCGTGCAGATCATCGGCTTTATCAGCCAAGTGGTGCCCTACTCCCCACCGGCCTGATCGCGCGCTTCAGTTGAAACCTGCAACGGCGGCTCCCCAGCGGGGCCGCCAACCATACACGATGCTTTGAGCAAGGGAGGCTCTATGTCCAATACCGTCGACTTCATCGGAGCGGTGTACGACGAACTATCCAAACTGCTCAACATCACGGACGCCAATCCCTCCATCGCCATGCAGATGGCTTGGCCGGGGTTCTCCCTTTCTCCGCAAGACTTCAAGCCGGCCAGTGCGCCCGACGGGCCATACGATCCGCAAGTGGCCAAGGAGACTTTCTCGCATCTGGCGAACATCGCGCCGACGCTCACGAAGGCCTACTTCCAGAACTCCGGGCTGGAGGTGGACGATCTGTACGAAATCCTGGTCACCGGCGCGATCCCGAACGGCGCCGGTCCGGCGGATGTCGGCACCAACCCGATGTTCAAGCTGTTCGGTGATTCGCAATACGAATTCCTGCAGGCCAGGACTGGCAGTTCGACCGATCCCAATGCGTTCTACTATCCCTGCATCGCCACGCCCGCCAACTGGTATGACGAAACGGCGGCGCAGTTCTGGCCGACCTTCAATATGCAGTCGGGCGCCGTCAAGCCTGCAGCGCCGGACTCGCGCTTTGTCAGGGCCGGCGGTCCGACGCTGGTGAATCAGGGCGTATGGAAGCTGCGGCCCAACGATGCCGTCAAGGCCGATTCAGTCAAGTCGGGCGTGAAGCTGATGGTGGCGAAGATACAGCAGATCCCGCTGGTCAAGCCGGCGCTGCCGCTGACGGTGCTGCACAAACCGCTGAATCTGCAAGCCGCGGCGGCACTCAAGGCAACGCCGACGGCGGCTCACATCGCCGGCGGCATACACGCCAGCCCCGCGCTGATCAACACCCCGGTCTTTGCGGCCAACCTCGCCAACGTCAAGGCGCAGACGCTGTTCGACCACAAGATCGTGCCCGAGAGTTCCTACAGCCGCTACAAGCTCGTCAACCAGATCCAGGCGCTGGACCTGACCAGGAAGGATCTGAACCTTGGTCGCATCGACCTGGCCAACCGCTACCATCTGACCAGTCTGATCAACGCGGAACTGCCGACCAAGCCGGCCGGCACCAGCGACAACTTCAGCATCTCGTTCAAGTACTGCCGTGTGAACATCGACCGCAGCTGGTTCAAGCTCGCTTTGCTGAAGATGAAAAACTGGTATATGTACGGCACCAGGCTGGGCGAATATTCGAACGGCTCCGCCACCGACAACCCCGGCATGTTCCCCCTGTTGCCGACATCGTTCATCGTGATCCGCGATCTCAGGATCACCGCCAACTGGTCGAACGACGACCGCCAGAATCTGGGCCAGGCAACGGCGTTGGGCTTCTTCGATATCCGCGATTCGACGCTGAACCAGAACACCCTGGAGGTGAAAGGCTTGCAGGTGCTCTGCTGGCTTTCCACCGTGATGCCGCAGCTACCGCCGATGTCGTCACCGCCGTGACAACCGGCTGGCGCCTGAGCCACCCATCGGGCAATTTACCCCGATGGCCCCGCGCCTTTGAACCGGCCAACGCCGAACGCGCCACAGTACCCGCCGCGCCCGCGCGCGGCCGTTCCCTCCCTGCGCAAAAGGTATTTTCTACATCAAAATCCCTTGATTATTGTCATTTATTTATTTTCCAAAAAACATTTATTTTGAGCTAAGATTCAAAGGATAGCCATGCGGTTTTTAGACGTTCTAACGCCTCAACCAACAATTTCATCATGCAACCATCATGACTGCGCACCTTGGGCATGCGGGCTCCCCCGCTGTACTCCATGCCGAACCTCCCCTCCGTGCAGTTGGCCATTCCCCCGCGTTTCAAAAGATCCTGCGGCTGGTGGCCCGCATCGCGCCGACTGAGCACACTTTGCTCATCACCGGCCCCACCGGCGCCGGCAAGGAAATCGTTGCGCAGCTGGTACATCAACAAGGAAGTCGCGCCGCCGCTGGCCGCTTTATCGACATCAACTGCGGCGCGATTCCCGAGCAGCTGGTCGAGTCCGAGTTGTTCGGCCACACCCGCGGCGCGTTCACCGGCGCCGCCGCCGAGCGGCAAGGGTATTTCGAGATGGCGGCGCAGGGCACGCTGTTTCTCGACGAGATAGGCGAGTTCCCGCTGTCGCTCCAGGCCAAGCTGCTGCGCGTGCTGGAGACGCGGACCTTTCGCCCGGTCGGCGGCCAGGAGCACCGGCCGTTCACCGGCCGCATCGTGGCCGCCACCCATCGCAACCTGGAAGAACTGGTCCGCAGCGGCCGCTTCCGTGAGGACTTGTACTACCGCCTGGCCGTGTTCTCCATCGACGTGCCCGGGTTGGACCAGCGCCGGGACGACATCCCTGCCCTGGTCCATCATTTTGCCGCGCGCGAAACCACGCCGCCGCGCTTCACCGCCGAGGCGCTGGAGCGGCTCAAGGCCCAGCCCTGGCCGGGCAATGTGCGCGAGCTGCGCAGCCTGGTCAGCCGCATCGCCGTACTCAGCGATGAAACCGAGATCAGCCTGGGCATCCTGGAATCCTTCCTCGCGCCCACCGTCGAGCAGACCTTGCCGTCCGACGCGCTGATCGACGCCGTGCTGCGCCTGGACGAACCGGACAAGATGGCCCTGGTCGAACGCCTGCTGATCGACCGCGCGCTGAGCCTGAACGGCGGCAGCAAGACCGCCGCCGCCGCCATGCTTGGCGTGAATCGCAAGGTGGTCGAGCGGCGCCTGCTGGCGCGCGACAAGAACCGTTCGGCCGTCGACGAATGCATGATCGCCGGCCGCCGCATGCTGGAACGGGGCGAGTTCCGCGAGTCGGCGGCGACCCTGCGCCGCGCCCTCGGCTTGCTCGACGGCGGCAACGAGAATCTGCCCACCCGCAAGCTGCGCTTCGAACTGCACCGCATGCTGGCCGTGTGCTATCGCGGCATCTACGGCTGGCACAGTCCGCAGGCCCAGGCCGAACACGAGGCGGCGCTGCGGGCCGGCCAGGGCGTGGTCGATTCGATCGAACTCAATTCGCTGATGTTCGGCATCTGGAGCGTGCAGCTGATGATGATGCAGCTGTTCGCCGCCCGCGCCACCGCGCAGGACATGCTCAAGCTGGCGCACACGACGGCGCATCCGGCGATCCACGCGGAAGCGCAGTTCGCGCTGGCCAACACCCTGTTCTGGCTGGGCGACAGCGAGGAAGCGCTGGCCTGCCTGGCGCTCAGCAAGCTGCTCGACGCCGAACAGTCCGAACGCCACAGCGCCCAGGGCATCGATCTGGTCGCGCTGGCCCAGACCTTTGCCGGCCTGGCCTCGTTCCAGACCGGCGCGCTGGCGCGGGCGCAATGGATGCGGGAGCGGCTGACGCTGCGCTGCACCGACCCCGAGGCCAGCGTCTTCGACCGCGCCATCGCCTTGCAAGGCGCGGCCTGGCTGGCCTGCCTGTTCGAGGATACGCAAACGCTGGGGCCGATGGCGAGCGAACTGGCGCAACTGGCCCGCGACCACGAGTTCGGCTTTTACCGGGGTGTCGGCGAGATCTTTTGCGGCTGCCACATGGCGGCGCTGGGCGATCCGGAGCCGGCCGAGCAGCGCATGCGTGTAGCCTATGCGGCTTATTTCGTCGAGCAAGGCGGCGCGCTATTCCATTCCTTCCAGGCCTGGAAGCGCGCCGAAGCGCTGCTGGCCGCCGGCCGCGCCGCCGACTGCACCGCGCTGATCGATCAGGCGCTGGAGATCGCGCTATCCCACCACGAGCGCGCCTACCTGAGCGAGTTGATGTGCGTAGGCGGCCTGGCGAAACAAATGCTGGGCGATCTGGACGGCGCCGAAGACGGCCTGCGCAACGCGCTGTCGACCGCGCAGGCGCTGGGCTCGGTGCCGGGCCGCATCCGCGCCGCCACCCATCTGGCCGAACTGCTGCATCAGGACGGCCGCCGCCGCCAGGCGGTCACGCTGCTCGAAAAAAGTATTCAGGATGTAGAACGTGTGGTTCCGTACCCGGGCTTGGCGCGCGCATTGCAGCTGATGGAGCAACTCAAGACCCGGGATCTCAGTGTTTCAACTGTAGGGGAGGTCCAGCATGGCATTTGAACTGAAACAATCCGATATGGAGGCTTTGCTGCAAGGCGGCTGCTTCTTTGGCAGCGGCGGCGGCGGCACCATCACGTCGGCGCGGCACCTGGCGCAAAACTTTATCGCGGGCGACTACTATCCAACGGCGAGCGTGCGTGTGGTCGACGTGGCGGAAGCAATCAATGGCGATGCGGTCATGGTGGCCTACCTGGGCGCGCCGGTCGCCATCAACCAGGTCCAGTATCCGGACGGTCCAGTCAAGGCCGTGGCCATGATTAAGGAGCACCTGGAGAAACAAGGCCGCAAACTCGCCTACATCGTTCCGCCGGAAAGCGGTGCGCTGGGCTTCGTCGTCGCCTGCCTGGTGGCGGCGCACTTCGGCCTGGAAGTGGTCGACGCCGACGGCGCCGGCCGCGCCGTGCCGTCGCTGCCGATGCTGACCTTCGCGGCCGAGGGCCTCAATCCCCGGCCGACCATGCTGGTCAGCCAGCAAGGCCTGCAAGTAGAACTGGATGTCACGCCGCGCGGCGACGTCAACGGCTGCAGCCGGCACCAGCAGGATGTCGCAGCCATCATCGAACAGATGGTGCGCCCCATCGTCGCCGAGCAGGAGTTCGGGCAGTTTGGCGGCCTGGCCATGTGGATCATGGACACCGAGACTCTGGCGCGCGGCTTGCCGATACGCGGCACATTGAACCGCGCCCTGCGCCTGGGCCGCATGCTGCAACAGCGCGAGCTGGGCAGCGCGGCCGAGATGGTCCGGTACCTGGAAGAGAAAGCCGGCCTGGGCGCGCGCACCTTGTTCGGACCGGGCAGCATCACCGCCGTGAAAGAAGATACGTCGGGCGGCTTCGACGTGGGCAAGGTCACGCTTGAAAGCGAAGACGGCCTGTGCACGGTGGTGTACCAGAACGAATCGCTGCTGGCCTGGAACAGCGCGCAAGGCCAGCCCATCGGCATGGCGCCGGACAGCCTGACCTATTTTGTCGAAGGTGAAGGACAGCAGGTGTTTTCCAACGGCGACCTGTTGCAGGCCGACGGCACGCTCAACCCGCAGGTCCAGGGACGGCCGGTCAGCGTGATCGGCATCGGCGCGGCCGCGCCCTTGCGCGTACCAGGGGGCCTGATCCTGGACAGCTTCATGGAACAAGTCGCCCAGCTCGGCTATCTGGGCCCTTATCTGCCACTGTTCGAACAAGGAGCCGTCAAATGAAAAAACAATTCCGCATCTGCATACTGGCGCCGGTCAACACCGACCAATACAACCAGATGCTGCTGAAGGCCGTGCAGCCGGTGATACCGGACGATGTCACGGTGACGGTGCGTAATCTGTCGTCCGGCCACGACTGCATCGAAAGCCGCATCGACCTGCTGCACAACGGCTATCCGGTGGTGGAAGCCGCGCGCGAGATCGCCAGGGAAGGCTTTGACGGCATCTGGCTCAGCGACTTCGACATGTGCGGCGTGGAAGCGGCGCGCGAAGCCATCGACATTCCCATCATCGGCGGCTTCCCGACCTCGGCCTTCACCGCCCTCGCCCTCAGCGAGCGCTTTTCCATCATCACCATCCTGGAAAGCACGCTGGCCATGCAGCGCGGCCACGTGCCGGCCTATGGCCTGAGCGAATCGTTCGCCTCCATTCGTGCCATCAACATCCCGGTCGACAAGCTGGGCGACCTGGACCTGGTGGTCAAGGCGACGCTGGAGCAAGCCACGCTGGCCGTGCAGCAGGACGGCGCGCAATCCATCCTGCTCGGCTGCACCGGCTTCGTCGGCGTGGCCGCCGAGGTCACGGCCCGCCTGCAGACGGCCGTCGGCATGTATGTGCCGGTGATCGACCCCAACCAGGCCGGCTTCAGCTTCCTGGTGTCGCTGGTACGCATGGGCTTGCGCCCCAGCCGCGCCAGCTACAGCAAATACGCCGGCTAGTCCTTCCCGGATTCGTCCGCCTCCGCGTCCCGCAATGGACGAATCCGACCGCGCGGTTTGCGCTGCGCCGCCGCGCTCCCTCTGAGCGCGGCGCCATCGACGATGGCACGCCGCTTGCTGTAGATCCTCCTGTGTCCGTTACGTCGCCGCCCTGGCGGCGGCCGGCGCCTGAGGTTCTCACAGCGAGGTTATCCTGGAAAGCACACTACAGACAGATCCGACCGCGGCCGTCGTCACGCTGTGGTCCGAGATCAACCCGGTGGCCGCCTACCTGTGCGGCTGCCTGCCCACGCTGTCCACGCTGTTCAAGCCCACGGCCCTCAATGTCAAGGAAATGCGCTGCCGCATCCACGCGCTGCGCCAGCAATTGCCGGCCGTGGCCGACGCCCACCTGCGCGCCACCGCCGACGCGCTGCTCAGTTGCCTGCAAGCGCAACTGGACCTGCCCCATCCCAGCGGCGCGGGCCCGTCCGGCGCCGGCATGGGCGGCGTGCGCGCCGCCGCCGACGGCCTGATCCGCGTCTTCCTCGAACGCGACACGCAATTGCCCTGCCTGGCCGACTATCTGGATGCGGTGCACGAGCTGGTCAACTTCGAAGCCTTGCGCTGGTGGGGCCATGACTTCAACGTGATGGTGCGGCGCGAGTGCCTGAACGCGGCGCAGCAGCTGCGGACCGCGCTGGCGCGGCTGCAGCAGGCGTGGCCGGAATTCAGCGGCCGCGTCAACGCCATCCTGGCCGCGCTGCGCGAGTACCAGATGCTGTTCGATGTCGAAGGCCTGGGTTCCGACAGCTTCAGCGTCTACTGGCCGGTACTGGGCGCCTGGGACGCCATCGCCGGACCGGTGCGCGCGCCAGGCTTCCCGGCCTGCCTGCGAGCCTGCTACCAGCTGCAGGAAAGCCCGCGCGAGATCGCCGCCCTGGCCCAGGCCTGGCTGGAGCAGGAACTGCCGCTGGCGCAGAACGTCGCCCGCAAGATCGCCGCCCTGCCCTTCGCCGCCGGGGCCGGCAGCCTGCAGGCCGTCTGGTGCCGCGTCAACACGCACTACGCGGTCGATTGCCATGCGTGGATGGCGCGGGTCACGCGCGCCTGCGACGACTACGGCGCCCGCTACCTGGCGATCCGCGACCCCGGCGCGCTCTTCGGCGACGATGCCTGGCGCTGCCCGCCCGCGCCGAGGCAGACATCGATGTTCGCCATGATTAACGCCATGGCGCGCGGCGCCGCGCGCGGCCAGCGGCTCGCCATCTCGCCGCGCCTGGCCGCATCGCCGCTGCTGGGCCTGCAAACGGCGCTGGCCGTGCCGATGAGCGAAGGCATGGCCTTCTGCCTGGAGTTCGAATACTGGGACGCCGCCCGCCAATTGCTGGCCGTGGCCGCGCCCGATCCGGTGCAGGCGGCCTACCTGTCGCTGTACGGCGCCATCCCGGAAACCCAGGCCGAAGGCGTGCTGTGCGCCCAGCTGGAAACCTATATCCGCCGCCTGATCCGCTACGTGCGCGCGCTGTGCGATGTCCGCGTTCACAACGGCGAGATGACCTATACCGAGTTCATCGCCTGGGCCGCCGGCACCACCGGCCTGTCCATGGAAACGCTGCACAACGAATGCTTCGGCCTGATGGCTTCGCCGGGCCGCGCCGCCAGCCACGCGGTCGGCGCGGCCGCCTACGCGCTGCTGCGCCAGCAAAACCAGGCGCGCGGCGTCAGCGCGCAAGCCTTCCACACGGCGGCGTCGCGCCAGCGCGTCTACCCCTGGCCGATCGGCAAGGCCTTGCTGGCGCAAGGCGCGACCTTCCAATCCGGCGCCGGCTAGCCACGACGGCGCCACCATCGGCCGCCGACGGGCGGCGCGATTTCACATAGACCATTCCGGCGACGGCCGGGACTTGGAGAGTGCCATGCCCGCAGCAAAAAATGGAAGCGACCTCGATGCACAGTCCCGGGAATTGAAAGGCCGGTACAGAAGGCAGTTGTTCGAGGCCATGGAAAGGCACATGAAACAGCAGGAACGCGACCGCGACCAGGCAGGTCCGCACCACCGCGTGGCCGCCAACGCCAAACTGGCGGCGCCGTCCGGTCCGCTGCGCGTGGGCATAGTCGGCGGCGGCATGGCCGGCATGTACACCGCGCTGCTGCTCGAACAGCTGGGCATAGGCTACCACCTGTTCGAAGCGTCCGGCGAGCGCATGGGCGGCCGGGTCAAAACCCATTACTTCAACGACGGCCCGCACCAGTACGCCGAAATGGGCGCCATGCGTTTCCCGCACACGTGGATGCAGACCCGCTTGTTCAACTTCTGGGACTACCTCAACAAGACCAGCAGCGAGGTGCCGGGCGCCCGCACCATTGCCCGCATTCCCTACATTCTGTACGACCACAGCACGGCCGCCGACGCCGGCAACCTGCTGTGCTTCAACGGCCGCCCGCCGGCCACCCGCAACGCGGTCGCCGAGGATAACTCGCTGCTCGGCTTCGACGACTTCTTCAAGGCCGATGAATACGCCTACTTCAAGGACAGCCGTGGCCGCCTGAAGCCGGCCCAGACGCTGCTGTCGGCCGCGCTGGCGCCGTTCATGGAGCTGCTCGACGACGGCCAGATCGATGCCGCTTGGGACCGCATGCTGCGCTTCGATGCCTACTCCGGCCGCAGCTATCTGCAGGAAATCGGCGACGGCGAGCGCCCATACCCGGCCACCATCGTCGACTACATGGAGACCGTGCTCAGCTACACCGGCGTGTACGACCTGGCCTTCACTGAAATGCTGCTCGATAATTTCTCGTTCGAAGAAAAGACCTGGTCGGCGATGGAAGGCGGCACCGACCGCGTCACCCAGGAAATGGTCAAGCGCATTCCGGCCGAGCGCGTGCAGATGGGCGCGCAAATCTCCCGCGTCGAAGAGCGCGGCGGCCGCACGGTGCTGCACTACCAGCGCGGCGACGGCGCGCTGCCCCAGCAGGCCGAGTTCGACCACGTCGTCATGACCTTGCCGTTCAGCGCGCTGCGCTTCGTCGATACGCCGGCCAGCTGGTCGCCCGCCAAGTACGACGCCATCCGCACGCTGAAGATGACCAACGCCGTCAAGATCGCGCTGGGCTTCAAGACCCGCTTCTGGGAAAGCGCCGGCCCCCACAGCGCCCACATGGCTGGCGGCCAGAGCAACACCGACCTGCCGGTGCGCAGCGTGGTCTATCCCTCGTTCGGCATCGGCGAGGCCGGCCCGGCCTATCTGCTGGCCAGCTACTGCTGGCAGAACGACGCCGACAAGTTCGCCCACCTCACCGAGCAGCAGATGTTCGACGCCTGCCTGCGCCACCTGGTCACGCTGCATGGCGAAGTCGCGCGCGAGCAGTACCTGGGCCATGGCGCCGCGGTGGCCTGGAACCAGGAACCGCTGGCCGGCGGCGGCTTCGAATTCTTCGGCCCCGGCCAGTTCACCCGCAAATTCCTGGCCGCGCGCGAACCGCAGGGCGGCGTCCACTTCGCCGGCGAGCATCTGGACATGGTGCACTACTGGATCGCCGGCGCCTACGACTCGGCCTTCCGCTGCGTCTGGGAAGTGCTGGTGCAGGAAGGCTTGATGGACCGCGCCATGATGATACGCCTGCGCGATGCGCTGGGCGGCGGCCTGATCCTGCCGACCATGATTCCCTACTTCGGCGACGCCGGGCTCGAAGCGCTGGCCCGCGACGTCTTTTTCGACCAGGCCTAGCCTGATCCCGTCACATCCATCCCACCTTGAACAGGAGCATGCCATGAACCATCACGACAATTCCTACGGCGGCGCACTCGCCTACACCGCCGGCCTGCGCGGCCCCATCCACAGCCTGCACCGCACCGCCAGCGCGCCGGCAGCGCTGGCGCGCGCCAGCGACGTGGCCGCGCCGCAATTCGTCTTCAGCGGCCTGAACGCGACCGACCTGAATTACGACACCAGCCAGTATCCGGTGGCCGGCACCTTCGCCGGCGTGCTGCCGCCGTGGCTGAACGACATCGCCACCATCCCGAAGAACTGGCAGCGCACTGACGACGACGCCGCGGACGCCAACGCGCGCACCGAGCAGCTGAAAACTGCGATGGCCTACATCAACAAGAATGTGCCGGGCCAGAAGTACCCTGGCCCGAGCACCGCGCAGATCATCGCCCAGCGCTACACCCAGGGCATGTGGACCGGCGACACCGGCGTCTTCAGCCCGGCGCAGATCACCGCGCTGACCACGCACTGGATCGCGGACGACGCCGAACTGGCCCGCCAACGCCTGGGCGGCGCCAATCCCAACGTCATCAAGCTGGCCGATTCGTCCCACTACGACATCGCCGCGTGGATCGCCAAGGCCGGCAACGGCGCCGCGCTGGCCGGCCTGCAAACGACGCTGAGCAACGCCCAGCGCGACGGCTGCCTGTTCGTCTGCGACTACCGGCCGGTGCTGGGCGCCGCCGTCACCGGGCAACTGGTGCTCAAGGGCCGCTACCTGGCCGCGCCGCTGTGCTTCTTCACCATCGGCAACGACAACACGCTGATGCCGCAGGCGATACAGATCTCCGCCACCGATCCCGGCGCCTACATCTTCACGCCGACCGATCCCGCCGACACCAAGGGCGACGCCTGGCTGCTGGCCAAGCTCTGGCTGGCCTCGGCCGACCAGCAATGGTGGTTCAGCGGCTCGCATCTGTTCAACACCCACACCGTCGACATGCTGTTCGGCACCGCCGCCCTGAACCAGATCCAGACCGGCGCCCTGGACGAGCAGCATCCGCTGGTGATCCTGGCCAAGCCCTATCTGGAAAAATCGTTCAACGTCAACAGCGGCGTAATCAGCATGCCTGGCACGCTGGCCAAAGGCATTTATCAAAAAGGCGGCTTCTGCGATAACGTCTTGCCGACCGGCCGCGTCGGCCTGTACCAGGTCATCAACAGCCTGTACCAGAACTACCGCTTCGACCAGAACGCCTTCCCGGCGCAGATGGATAGCCGCGGCCTGAACGCCGGCGCCATCACCAAGGTCGCCTTCCCCTACCGCGACGACGGCCAGCGCTGGTGGACTGCGGTGAACGGCTTCGTCGCCGCCATCGTCGCCGCCAGCTATGCCAGCGACGACGCGGTAGCCGCCGACACCGGCCTGAACTCGTGGATGCGTACCGTGCAAGGCGCCTTCAACCAAGACGGCACGGCCCGCTTCAGCTGGACGCCGACCAAGGCCTACCTGACCAGCGTGTTCAGCAATCTGCTGTTCACCTGCTCGGTGCAGCACACGGCCGTCAACAACACCATGTTCAACGGCTGGGCCTTCACGCCCAACGGCGCATTCGCGATGCAGTCCGCGCCGCCCGCCAACGCCGCCGCCGTGTCGTCCCAGACCGTGCTCGATGCGCTGCCGGACCCGCAATCGCCGACGGCACTGGCGAATGTCATCCAGCCGCAGATCTCCTTCGTGATGGGCGGCACCTCGATTGTCACCGAAACGCTGGGCGTCAACCCCGCCAGCCAGACCGACATGCTGGCCATCTATCCCTACGCGGCCGGTTCGCCGCAGCAGGCGGCGGTGATCGGCTTCTGGAACGCGATCTGGGAAGGCAAGTCCTCGGTGGCGGCCACGATAGGCGCCAACCAGCAGGCCCGCATCGCGTCCTGGCATGGCGCGCTGCCGGTGCCTAACAGCCTGGCCTACTACTACCTGAGCGCAGAGCTGGTGTCCTGGCAGTCGCCGCAATACCTGAACGCGGCAACCACCAACGCCATCCAGATCTGAACGGGGCCCGCCCCTTCTGCCCCATCGACCAACGAGGATACGCCATGCCGAACAATTATCTGCTGTCGCAAAAACAATACCGCCGCCAGTTTGGCGCCCCTGAAACCGTGGTCGATGCCAAGCCGGCGGATGTCGCCGGCGCCAGCCTGTTGCGCGTGCAGCAGGCCGGCGCCGGTGAAACCGTCGCCACCTACCTGAACAAACGGCTGGCCGAAATCGGCGTGCGCCATGTGATGGCCATCCCCGGCGATTACATCAGCGAGTGGGTGGAAACCCTGGACACCGAAGACAACGCCGGCCTGATCCGCGTCCACCCGAACAACGAGATGTGCGCCACCTACGCCGCCGACGGCTGCGGCCGCGCCACGCCCGGCTCGGTGGGCTGCGTCGCCACCACCTACGGCGTCGGCGCGCTGAACGCCGTGCAGGCGGTGGCCGGCGCCTTCGTCGAAAACGTGCCCATGGTGCTGATCAACGGTTCGCCGTCGGCCGCCCAGTTCAACTCGCAGCGCGACCAGGGCGTGCTGTGGCACCACATGTTCGACGGCGCCTACACCGACCTGCGCGTGCTGCGCGAGGTCACGCGCATGGCCGTGCGTATCGACAATCCCGCCTACGCGGCCGACCTGATCGATGCCGCCCTGACCGCCTGCATCACCGATTCCAAGCCGGTCTACATCGAAATCGGCAACCAGATGGAATCGCTGCCGGTGGCCGCCTTCGCCACGCGTCCCAAGCTGGTCAAGGCGCCGGTGCCGCAGTCGCAAGTGTCGTTGAACGAAGCCATCGCGGCGACCCTGACCGCGCTGATGGAGGCCGAGCGGCTGGTGGTGCTGGGCGGCGTGGAAATCGCGCGCTTCGGCCAGCAGGCGGCCTTTACCGACCTGCTCAAGACGCTGAAGGCGCCGTATCTGACCAGCCTGCTCGGCAAGGGCATCCTCAGCGAGTACGACGCGCCCTTCTTCGCCGGCACCTACAACGGCAAGAACTCGCAGCAAAATGTGCAGAAGCTGGTGCTTGGCGCCGACCTGATCCTGAGCCTGGGCGTGCACGAGACCGATTTCAACTTCTCCGGCCTGGCCAACGCTGACTACGATCCAAGCAAGCCGTCGAAGTTGCCGATGAGCGCAGCCATTGAAGTGCGCATGGGTGCGGCGCGCCTGAACGGCGGCGAGCCCGGCGGCATGTACTGGGGCGATGTCGCCATCGGCCCGTTCATCCTCGCGCTCAACGAGTCGATCGCCCATCCCGAGGGCGAGTTCATGCGGCGGCTGTGCGTCGTCTATCCCAGCCTTGTGGAAATTCAGCAGAAGCTGATTGAAGCCAAGGGCAAACTGCCGTACGCGCCCTTCCCCGGCATTGAAGGCCCGGTGTGGGATATTCCGGTGCCGTCCACCTACGCGCCCGACGCGCAGATCACCTGGGACAGCTTCAAGTCGCTGCTGCACCACGGCTATCTGAACACCTTCGGCAACGACGAGAAAGGCGAAGCCCCGGTCGTGCTGGCCGACACCGGCCTGACTTTCTACAACCTGAACAACATCAAGTCGCCGCAGAACGGCTATATCGCCCAACTGGCTTGGGGCGCGATCGGTTATTCGCCGGCCGCGAGCTGCGGCGTCAAGCTGGCGCTGCAGGCCAACGGCAGCAAGCGCCGCGTGATTTCCGTCTCCGGCGACGGCGCCTTCGCCGAAAGCTGCAACGCCATCGGCACGCTGGCCGAAATGGGACTGGACAATGTGGTGTTCGTGATGGCCAACGGCGTGTTCGCGATCGAACAGTTCCTGATTAACCCCAAAGCCTTCGGCAGCGGCCCGCAGGCGCCCGCCTTCGCGGCGCTGACGCGGGTGCCGCAGACCGCGCTGTGGGACTGGGTCGCCCTGGCCAAGGGCTTCGGCGGCGTCGGCTACGAAGTGACCAGCAATGCCGAACTGGCGGAAGTGATCGGCAAGATCAAGGCCGCTTCGCCTCCGCCGCAGCAGGCAGGCGGCGCATGCGCAACCGGCAGCTGCACCTTCGACGACGGCACGCCGCCGGCGCCGCGCTCCACCTTCACGCTGGTGGCGGTGCGCAACGTCTGCAAAGACCTGCCCAGCAACACGCGCTGGAAGCTCGGCGGCGACGCTCCCGACTCGCCACACGCCATCGTTTGATTTTTAAAGGACGCCATCCATGAGCAAGAGCATCCAGGACCTGCTGGCGGAGCAGGACGATCCTGTCATCACCGAGTATCTGGCCATCATCAAGAACGGCCTGCCGAAGACCAAACAGCCGAAGAAGATCGCCATCGTCGGCGCCGGCATGGCCGGCCTGGTGTCGGCACAACTGCTGGCCGAGGCCGGGCACGAGGTGACGATCTTCGAAGGCGACAGCCGCATCGGCGGCCGCATCCTGACGCTGAGGGGCGAACGCTACTTCGGCCGCAAGGACTTGTACGGCGAGGCCGGGCCGATGCGGTTGCCGCTGCAGATCCACCATCTGCTGCGCACCTACATCTGCAAGTACTCGGTGCCGGTCAACTTCTTCTACCAGGTGGACGTGAAGCGCGACACCATCAAGCCGCAGGACCAGCAAGCGGTGTTGTGCGGCAGCGCCGTGGCGACGCCGCCGGTCAAGGCTTACCAGTCGTGGACCTATGTGAACGGCGTCAAGCTGCGCACCGGCGACTACCTGAACCAGGAGTATCCGGCCAAGGCGCTGGGCTACGACCTGTCCGACCTGCCGGAAGCGCAGCAGCGCATGAACGGCCCGGCGCTGCTGGCCAGCGTGACCGATTTCGTCAAGGACTACGTCAACGCCGCGCCGCGCGCCAACTGGCCGGAAGCGATCTCCCGCTACGACAGCTATTCGATCAACGGCTTCCTGCGCGAATACTCGCTGCTGTCGACCGAAGGCGTGGAGTTCGTCGAAGTGATGCAGAACCTGGAAAGCCGGCGCGCGCTGTCCTTCGTGCAGAACCTGATCGAAATGTCGCTGATTAACTCCGACAATATGTACTGGGAGATCACCAACGGCACCGACAACCTGGTGCGCGCCTGGATAGCGCCGCTCAAGGCCGCCGGCGTGCAGGTGTGCTTCAACCAGTGGCTGAAAGGCGTGGAGTGGTCGGACAGCGGCGAACGCGCGCACCTGGCCTTCCAACCCTACGACGCCAAATGGGACGGCGCCGTCACGCTGGGCGCCGAACTGGCCGCACCGGGCCAACCGGCCCGCATCAGCGCCGACCACGTGATCCTGACCGTACCTACGCCCTGCCTGCGCACGGTCGACTTCAGCCCCATGCTGCCGCATAACAAACGCAAGATGATCCGTGAGCTGTACTACGACTCCGCCTCCAAAGTCCTGATGAGCTTTGACGAACGGTTCTGGGAAACCCGCGACAACATCTGGGGCGGCGGCTCGCTGACCGACCTGGCCAACCGCACCATCTACTACCCCAGCCACGGTTTCGGCGAAGCGACGGGCGTGCTGCTGGCCAGCTACACCTGGGAAACCGAAGCGCGCGGCTGGGGTTCGCTCAACAACGCGCAGCGCATCCAGTTCGCGCTGGACGGCGTGGCGCAGGTGCACGGCGACTACGTGCGCAAGCACTTCATCGCCGGCCACTCGGTCAACTGGGACGAAAGCCCGCTGGCGATGGGCGAAGCGGCGATGTTCGCACCGGGCCAGCTCAGCGAGCTGCAGGCCGACGTCGCGCCGCCGGTCGGCAATCTGCATTTCGCCGGCGACTGGACCACGTTGCGCCACGCCTGGATCGAAGGCGCAATCGAATCCGGCATCCGCGTGGCGCTGGAGATCGAACCGACGCCCGCAGCCAAAGCCGAGCCGCTGATGTTCGCGGCGATACCACCCACCATACTCTGATCGGAATCCATCATGGTTAAGCAAGCCACAGCACCGAACGTGCACTACCAGGTCGCCGTTCACCCCGAACGCCACGAGCTCACGGTGAACATGCGCCTGAACGGCGACTTCGCCCACGGCGCCATGCGCCTGGCAATCCCCACCTGGGTACCGGGCGACTACAGCTTCGCGCCGCTGGCGCGCGACCTGTTCGAGCTGCGGGCCCACGACACCGCCACCGGCAAGCCGCTGGTCGTACGGCGCGACGGCTGGCAAGCCTTCGTGGTCGATGGCTGCGAGGGCGATGTCAGCGTCAGCTACCGCGCCACGGCCTATGCGCCGGAAATCGGCGAGCAGTCCGGCATCCTCGATAACGAATACGGTGTGCTGATGGGGGGCCGCTATCTGCACAACGCCAACCACACCGGCACATGCACCGTCAGCTACGAGCTGCCTCAGGCCTGGCAAGGGACCATCCACCATCCGTCCGGCGCGGAGCAGCTGGACGCGCACAGCTGGCGCTATCCGAGCTATGAAATCCTGCTCGACACGCCCGTGGTCATGGGCCGCTATCGTCTGTTGCAACGCAATGTACAGGGCACGCCGTTCTACTTCGCGTTTGTCGATGGCGGTGTCGGCATGGAGGAAAGCGTGGATGCCTTCGTCGACCGCGTCGCCACGGTGTCGGCGGGCTTCGGCCGCATGTTCGGCGGCTTCCCCTTCGAGGACTACACCTTTGTGCTGAGCCTCAACCCGGACAACGAATGGGGACTGGAGCACCTGACCAGCACCATGTGCGGCCTGGGACCGGATGTCTTCGTCGATCCCGACCAGAACGCCATTGGCGTGCGCGTCTGCGCCCATGAGCTGTTCCACGCCTGGAACGTGCGGCGCCTGCGTCCTGCACCGTTGATGAAACTGGAGCACGCGCTGACCTGCGGCAGCTTCAGCGAAGGCCTGTGGATGGCCGAAGGCTTTACGCGCTACTACGAGTTCCTGTCCTGCGCACGGGCCGGCGTCTACAGCCCCGAGCAATTCTTCAGCTGCGTGGTCGGCTACCTGGAACACCTGCGCGCCGTGCCGGCGTATGAGCGCGTCAGCGCGGCGGATTCGTCGCTGTCCACCTACCTCAATCACAGCCCGAAATTCCCGGGGCGGACGGCAAGCTGCATCGACTACTACGACAAGGGCATGCTGATCGCCTTCGACATCGACGCCACGCTGCGCCTGGGCCCGCGCCAGCAGACGCTGGACGGCACCTTCCGCGGCTTCTTCGAAGAATATCTCAGCGGCGGCCCGCAATACGAAGGCTACACCAACGCCGACGTCATCACCTACTTCAATGGCCAGCGCGATGGCCTGGGCAAGTTGATCGAGGCGGCGGTCTGCCATCCCGCCGGTTTGACGACGGATACGCTGCTCCCGCAGCTGGGGTTCACCCTGCTGCACACAACGGTGCGGCAGTTGGGCATCGTGTTCCTGAACCAGAACGCACCGGCGATTTACAACGTGCTGGACGACACGCCGGCAGGCGCCAGCGGGCTGGCGGCGGGCGACGTCATCTTCGCCGTCAATGGTTTCCCGTACACGCAGGCGGCTTTGTCGTGGGCCGCCGGCCATACGGAGCCGGTGACGCTAGAGGTGCGGCGCGGCCACCGGCAGCTGTCGTTCACGGTTGTGCCGGCGCCGCAGCGCAAGATCGGCGGCCTGGTATGGGAAGGCGACGCGGCGCAGGCCGCCCGCATCGGCACCTGGCTGGAAAGCCACTTCGAACCGACGCCGGGCCAGCGTTTCGCTACCGATTTCTACGAGAACTTCCACGGTATCGAAACGGTCGTGTGACAGCGCCCCCTGGCTATCAATCGGCGCCGGCTTTACCGCCATAGAGCTGCACTGCGCTGCGTTCGGAAGAACGCAGCGCCGTTCCCGCATGTTCGCGCATGCCTTGCTCGTAGCGGGCGATGGCGTGGTCCAGCGTCTGCGCACCGGCGGCCGCCATGGATAGCTGGCGAACCAGCAGGTCCGCATCCAGCAGCGCGGTATTGCAACCCAGGCCGCTGGCTGGACTCATCACATGCGCTGCGTCGCCAAGCAAGGTCACCCTGTCCTGCAGCCAGACCTGCGGCGGCGGGGCTTGGCGCACCGGCAGCATCGCGCTCATGCCGGCGGGCGTCGCGGCAAACAAGGCGCGCAGCCCAGGCGCCCAATCGGCGCTGACATCGGCGATGCACTGCCGGATGTTCGCGTCGCTGGCGGCCGGGCCGAAACGCTCGCGCATGCCGATCATGGCCCAGTACAGATAGTCCTTGGCGGGCGTGAGGCCGTACTCCGCGCTGCCGGCGGCCGGCGAGAACCGCATCGCATCGATCACCACCGCCAGCCCGGCAGCGAAAATCACCGTGGTTCCGCCGTACAGCACCGGCGCGATCTGGTGGTGGTCGCAGACATCCAGCGGCACTTTGCCGTAGATGCATACCGCGCCGGTATCGCGGCCCTGCGCCTCCGGGAAGCACTGCGCCGCCAAACGGGAGCCGCTGCCGTCGGCGCCGATCAGCAGATTGCTCCGGTAGCTGCTGCCGTCCGCAAAATCGAAGGCCACTTCGTCATCGCCCAACTGCCGCACTTCGCGCAGCTCCTTGTTGAAGTGTACGCGATCGGCGATACCGCACATCAGCACTTCGCGCAGCGTCTGGCGGTGCACCTTGAGCTCCGCGGCCTCGTCGTCATTCCATGCTTTGAGCCACTGGCCGGTATCGTTCAGCTGCGTATCGAGCGCATGGACGTCTGGCAGGTCGTCGGCGCAGGTGGCCTTGAACAATTCGAACAGCTGCGGCGGCAGGCAATGCCGCAGCGCCGCCTGGCCGTCAGCGTTGATACGGATGCGGAAGCCTTGCGAGCGGCTGTCCAGCGCGGGATCGCGCTCGAACACATCGAAGGCAATGCCTTGCTGCTTCAGTCCCTGCGCCAGGCACAAGCCGCCCAGCCCACCGCCGATGATCGCAACGTGAAACGTATTTTTCTGCATGAGTGATATGCCCTTTCCTGTTTTGACAGTCGCCAGTATTGGACAAAGAGGCCATGCGGTGATAACGTTGTTTGGTCTATAAATAATGAATTTGAGCCATGGCCGGAAATTTGAGCGAACGGCGCGATGGACCTGCCCTGATTGCGCTGTGGGGCGATACCCGCGAGGACCAGGAATTCCAGCTCGGCACGCGGGAGTACGACTGGCACCATCACCATCGGGGCCAGGTGTTTTGCGTGGAGAGCGGTTTGATACGTGTGCGTACAGCCAGCGGATCGTGGCTGCTGCCGCCGCATCGCGCCGGCTGGATACCGCCCGGCGAGCCGCACCAGGTCAGCATCACCGGCGCGATGAGCGGATGGAGCCTGTTGCTGACGCCCGCCGCCAGCGCGCAGCTGCCGCGTCATCCTACCGTCATCGGCGTCACCGAAATCATGCGCGCGCTGGTGCGGCAGGCAGTCAGCTGGGCAGGACAGAAGGCGCTGACTCCGCCGCAGGAGCGCATCATGGCCGTGCTGCTGGATGAATTGCAGCAGCAGCCGCAAGCCGCCCTGCACCTGCCGATGCCGCAAGACCGCCGCCTGCTGCGCATCACCGCCGCGCTAGCGGCCGCGCCCGCGGATGAGCGCAGCCTGGAGGAGTGGGCGGCGTGGGCCGGGCTGTCCGCGCGCAGCATGAGCCGCCTGTTTCGCAGCGAGACTGGATGCAGCTTCGGCCAATGGCGGCAGCAGTTGCTGCTGTCGATAGCGCTGGAGCGGCTGGCCCAGGGCGAGTCAGTGAACGCGGTGTCCGATGCGCTGGGCTACGCGACGACCAGCAACTTCATCGTCATGTTCAGGCGCCATTTCGGCGACTCCCCTGGACGCTACTTCCGGACTGCTGCGCCGTAATCTTGGCCGCCGCGATGATGCGTGCGCTGCGCTTGCGCCACCACACCAGCACGCCCGTCACCGACAGCGTCGCCACGATCACGCCCATCAGCGAAATCAGCACCCGCCCCGGTATGCCGAGGATGCGGCCCGAATGCAGCGGGAACTGCGCCTGCACGAAGATGTCGGCCGCCGTACCCTTCCACGGCTGACGGTCGCCGAGCAGCGCGCCGCTGCGGCCATCGTAGTACAGCTGCCGGTGGCCCACGCCGCCCGCGCCCTGCTCGTCCTGCGGCTGGAAGAACGCCACCGTGTAGATGCCGTACTCCCGTGAATACGTCAGATTCCCCGCAGGTTCACGCCAACCGCGCCGCGCAGCTTCCGGTTCGGCCTGCGCCAGCACCTGTCCGAACGTCAGCCCGGCCGCCAATGGCTTGTTCGGCGCGTTCGGGTTGCGCACATCGAACGGCGAAGGCGTCACGTTCGACACCAGCGACATCACTGGGAAGAACACCTCCCGATAAAGGTTCAGCGAAAACGCGGTGAAAGCGATGGTGAACAACAGCAGCCAGGTCCACAGGCTCAACGCCCGATGCAGATCGAAATTGAGCTTGGTGCTGCCCGCGCCGAAGCGTATCAGCCATGCTGGCTGCCAGCGCTTCCACCAGCTCTTGGGTTTCGGGCCGCCCACCACCAATGTCAGCGCCGACGCGCGCCTGCGCACCGGTAGCGTCAGATAAAAGCCGACGAAGCTGTCCACAGTCCAGATCATCGCGATGCCGCCCATCAGCCACAGGCCCCATTGTTCGATGCCCCACATCTGCGGGATATGCAGCGTGTAGTGCAGCTGGTAGAGGAAGGACACGAAGGTCTCACGCGTGATCGGCCACGCCGCGCCCCACTTGCGCGTGCCCAGCTCCGCTCCGGTAGCTGGATCGACGAACACCTGGTTGTACGGCGCCGGATACAGCTCGCCGGTGGCCGGGTTCACGCGAGGCTCGACGTAGAAGTCGAGCGAATGGCCCGCTTCAGCCGCCATCGGCACTGACAGCACCTGCATCTGCGGGTGCCGCGCCTCCACGGCCTGCACCAGTTGCAGCACAGGCAGCGCCGGGCCACTGCCTGGCGCCTTGGTCAGGTGCGGGTTAAGCAGTTCATCAAGCTCGTGATCCCAGGAGATCACCGCGCCGGTGACGCCGCTGACAAACAGGAAGCCGGCGATCAGCAAACCCGCCCAGCGGTGCAGCAATGTAGCCAGGCGCCGCATCACCAGACGTAGCGCGCTGTGACCTGGGCCTGGCGACGGGCGGCGAAGTTGCAGGTGCCTTCGGTCGAGCAGTTACCCAGGTAGACCTTGTCGGTCAGGTTGTTGACGTTGAGCGCGAAGTCCCAGTGGCCGTAGCGATAGCCGAGCGCCGCATCGGCCAGCGTCACGCCCGGATTCTCGAAGGTATTGGCGTCGTCGCCGAAGGTCACGCCGATGCGGCGCACACCCAGGCCGGCGCGCCAGCCTTCGGTGAAGCTGCGTTCCACCCAGCCGGCCAGGTTCACGCGCGGCACCAGCGATGGACGCTTGCCTTCATTGCCGTCGTTGTTGCGGATGATCTTCGCATCCAGTCCGGTAAAGGAGCCGTTGACTTTCCATTGCTTGTCCAGCTTGGCTTCCGCTTCCAGCTCCAGGCCGCGCACGCGCACTTCGCCGCGCTGGATCTGGGCGCCGACGCCCAGGTGATCCTGGTCGGCGGTCAGCACGTTGCTCTTGCGCAGATCGAACACTGCGGCGGTCAGCAGCGCCTGGCGGTCCAGCGGCGCCCATTTAACGCCCAGCTCCACCTGCTTGCCCTTCTCCGGCACGAAGTTGCGGCCTTCGAAGGTCTGGCCCATCACCGGACGGAACGAGGTTGCATAGCTCAGGTAAGGCGACACGCCGTTCGGGCCCAGCCAGGTCAGGCCCAGGCGGCCGGTGGTGGCATTGTCCTTCTGGCTGTTCTTCGCGGCGTTGAAGTAGTCGTCGTTGTCGATGTTGCTGCGGTCGCGGCGCAGGCCTGCCGTCAGCAGGTATTGGCCGTCGAACTTCATCTGGTTTTGCGCATAGATGCCGGTTTGCGTCAGCGTGCTGCGCTTGTCTTCGTACTTGTCGGCCACGCCCACCGGTTGGCCGTAGACCGGCGCGATCACGTCCAGCGTTGGCGCTTCGCCGAGGTAGTTCTGGCCTTCCTGCACGGCGCGGCTGTAGTCGATGCCGGCCACGAAGGTGTTATCGATATTGCCGAAGCGGCTGTTCCATTCGACGTTCTGGTCGGCCGCGAACACACGCGCCTTCTGCTGCGCCGAGAAGTTGGCGCGGTCTATGGTGCGCTGGTCTTCGTGCAGGGCAGTCATGTACAGGCTGTGGTAGTCGACCTTCTCCGTCGCGTAGCGCAGGTTCTGGCGTACCTTCCACGCTGGCGAGAAGCGTTTTTCGAACACATAGCCCACGCTGCGCTGTTCCGTCTTGAAATGGTCCAGCCCAGGCTCGCCGACGAAGCGGTTGGCTGGAATCTGGCCATACGGGCCTGGCGTCAGCGTGCCCACCGCAGGCACGTAGAAGTTGGGCGGCACGTTGTCGTTTTGCAGATAGGCCAGCAGCGTCAGCGTGGTGTCCGCATCGGGATGCCAGGTCAGCGACGGCGCGAAGTACTGGCGGTTGTCCTTGGTGTAGTCGATAGCGCTCTTGGCTTCGCGCGCCAGCATGGTCAGGCGGTACAGCCACACGCCCTGCTCGTCCACCGGCCCGCCGACATCGGCAGCCACCTGCTTGCGGTCGTAGCTGCCGTAAGTCACTTCGATTTCACCCAGCCGGCCCGCGGTCGGACGCTTGCTGACGGCGTTGACCATGCCGCCCACCTCGGCCTGGCCGTATATGACCGAGCTTGGGCCGCGCAGCACTTCCAGGCTTTCCAGGCCGTACGGCTCCATCGTGAACGCGGTGAAGCCGCGCGTCGGCAGATTCAGGCCGTCGCGGAAGACGCCGTTCGAGCCGGTTTCGAAGCCGCGTATCATGTACTGGTCGAAGCGCGGATCGACGCCGAAGCTCTCGGTCTGCATGCCGGCCGTGTAGCGCAGCGCCTGCGGGATGCCGGGCGCTTTTTGCGCATCCAGGCGTTCGCGGTTCAGCACCGAGATCGATTGCGGCACCTCAACGATGGATGTATCGCCCTTGCTGCCTACGCTGCTGCGCTTTGCAACACCATCAGCCTGGCCTTGCACGACGACCGTGGCCATCGTGGCCTCGGCCGGAGCAGCGGTTTCCACCTCGCTCGCGCCGCCGTTCATGTGATAACCGCCCATCAGCAGGATGGCGCTGGCTACGGCGCGGGCTAAAGGTGTCAGGCCTTGCTTGTTCAACTGATGTTGCATCGAGTGGAGCTTTCTGTTTAAAAGTGGTCAAGATTAACAATAAGTTAATCGCCACGGATGATAATGACTCTCATTTCGATTTGCAAGTATATTTCGTAGTAACACTGCGATGAGAAGGGGCTTGCCGCACAAAAAATATGCTCGCGCTTGCCGGTTGGTCGTAAGATGAAGGAAAGATCATTTCCCGTATCAACTTATGCATATGCGCCTTCCGTGTCGTGCAATTGGCTACGGTTCTCCGGTCCCTCCCCGGCGCCGCGCGTATCTGCTTACGCTGTTGTTCTTCGCGTTGGCGACTCCGATAGCCCGTGCCGACGCCCCGCTCTCCGTCACGCTCACCATCCACGACTACCCTCCCTTTATCGGCCTCGACCTGCCCTACGGCGGCCTGCTGACGCGCGTGGTGGTGGAAGCGTTCAAGGCCAGCAACGTCACCGTCAAATTCGAGCGCGTATCCAGCAACCGCGCGATCACCGGCGTGATGATGGGTTTGTACGACGGCGGCTTCGGCTGGGCGCACACGCCGGAACGCGACCGCAAGTTGTTGTATTCGGACACGTCGATCTACACCTTCCGCATGGTGTTCTTCCAGCGCCGCGATATGCAGCTGAACTGGAATTCGCTGGCCGAACTGGGCAAGTACCAGATCGGCACCACCCTGGGCGATCACTATTCGGACGAGTTCTCGGCCCTGCATGCGCAACGCAAGCTGCAAGTGCAGGAGGCCGCGGGCGACTTGAACAATATGCGTAAGCTGCTGCTTGGCCGCATCGACCTGTTCCCGATGGAGGAAGAAGCCGGCAAGATGCTGATGCAGACCTCGCTCACCGAGGCCGAGCAAGCGCGCCTCAGCTACCAGTCCAAACCGATAGCGGCGGTGCCCACCTATGTCGTGCTGCGGCGCGATCTGCCTAACGCGCGCGAGCTGCTGGACCGTTTCGAGCAAGGCTACCGGCAACTGCAGGACAGCGGCCAGTTGCTGCGCCTGCAGAACGAAACGCGCAAAGCCCTGTTGGCCACGATGCCGCAGAAGCGCATACCACCACCCTAGCTGTCTGTTATCCGATCCGAGGAGAAGCACGATGCGTCCACCTTCGATACGAACCATACCGTCAACCGTGGCGCTGGCTTGCGGCGCGCTGGGCGCGGCCGCAGCGCATGCACAGGTTCAGAGTGGTCCCATCGAACAAGTGCTGGTGACGGCGCAGAAGCGCTCGGAAGCTTTGCAAAGCGTGCCGCTCAGCGTGACGGCGCTGGACCAGCGGGATCTTGAGCATATGGGCGTCGAACACGTGTCGGACATCGCCCGGCAGACACCGGGGCTGACGGTGGTATCGTCCGGTCCAGGCCAGAATATCCTCATCATTCGCGGCATTTCGTCGGTGGCAGGGACTGCCGGTACGGTCGGCTACTATCTGGACGACACGCCCATCGCCGCCTCCAGCAACGCGGCGCTGCTGTCGCTGCGCGGCTTGATCGATCCGGCCATTTTCGATATCGCCCGCGTCGAGGTGCTGCGCGGCCCGCAGGGTACTCTGTACGGGTCCAGCTCCATGGGCGGCACCGTCAAGTACGTCAGCACGCAGCCGGACCTGAATCGTTTGGGCGGCAAGGCCAGCGCCGTGCTGTCGCACACCCAAGGCGGCTGGAACGAGGAAGGCAATGCCAGCATCAACGTCCCGCTGGGCGATGGCGCGGCGGCGGTGCGCGTGGGTGTCTACTACCGCAACCAGGATGGCTATATCGACCGCTACCCGGTCGCCCTCAACGACATCCTGGCCATTGCGCCCGGCGGCGCGCGCCTGGACAACGTCAACACCGAGCGGACCAAGGGTGCGCGGCTCGCGCTGCGCCTGAACCTGGGCGCAGGCCTGGTGGCGAATGCGTCGCTGTACTACCAGCACATGCTGCTCGGCGCGCCGTTCCAGATCGATGTGCCGCCCGGCAGCCTGGACCGCCTGATCCAGACACGGCTGGTGGCGGAGCCCAGCGTGCAGAACTCCACGCTGTCCAACCTGACGATACGCAAGAACTTTGCGCGCTACGAGTTGGTATCGTCCACCTCCTACTACAACCGGCGCGTGTCGGTCGACGAGGATGCGTCCAAGGTGCTGTACTACTTCTTCTCGCCCACGCCGCAAAGCTCGGTCTACCCCGGCGGCATGCATGGCGATTACATCAACCGCGAGTTCACGCAGGAAGTGCGGATGGTGTCCGACTTCAGCGGGCCGCTGCAAATGATCGCCGGCGCCTACTACCACCACGTCGATGCGCCGCTGGCTTCGGAGATCCCTGTGCCGGCGGGCTACAACAGCAAGTTCGGCACCGACTACGGCAGCTTCTTCAAAGGTGCGCGCCAGGCTACGGTGCGCGAGACGGCCGTGTTCGCAGAGGGCAGCTATCAACTGGCGCCGGCGTGGATAGCGCGGCTAGGCGTGCGCGCCTTCCGCGTCAGCCAGGGCTTTGCGCAGCAAGGCGACGGCTTGTTCAACGGCGGGCCGTCCGCCATTACCGGCAGCTCCCGCGACCACGGCTACAATCCCAAGCTCAACCTTTCCTGGCAGGCGACGCCGGATGCGATGCTGTATGCGACTGCATCCAAGGGCTATCGCCCCGGCGGCCCCAACAATCCGGCGCCCGCCGCGCTGTGCGCCAGCGAAGTCGCCAAGCTGGGCCTGAGTCCAAGCGCACTGCAAACCTTCTCGCCCGACAGTTTGTGGAACTACGAAGTCGGCGCCAAGACGCAGTGGCTGAACCGCCGGCTCACCGTCAACGGCTCGGTCTACTCGATAGACTGGAGCAAGGTGCAGCAGCAGATCGTGCTGCAATGCGGCTTCAACATCACGGCCAATTTCGGCTCGGCGCGCAGCAAGGGTGGCGAGTTGGAGGCGTCCTTCCAGGCCACGCCGCGCCTGATGCTGCGCGCCACGGCGGGCTACGTCAACGCCACGCTCAACAACGACGTGCCAGGCACCGGCGCCAAACAAGGCGATGCGTTGCTGGACGTGCCGCGCTGGAGCGGCAGCGCGGCGGCCGAGTACAACTGGAACATCGGCGAACGCCACGCGGCATTCGGCAGGCTGGACGCCACCTACACCGGCGGCGCGAATTCGCTGTACGACCGCAGCAGCCCCTTCTATCGCCGCGCCGGTTTTTCGCAGCTGAATTTCAAGCTGGGCTGGCAACCGGCCGGCAAGAACCCGAGCTGGAACGCCACCTTCTTTGTCGACAACCTGCTCGACAAGATCGGCCAGACCGGCCTGCCCGTGGCCATCTCGGCCGACCTGCCCAACACGCGCCGCGTCGCGATCAGCCGGCCGCGCACCATTGGCCTACGGTTGGGCAAGACGTTCTAGCCGGCCTCCGGCAGTTTTTCGATCAGCTTGTCCAGCGTGATCGGGTAGTCGCGCACGCGCACGCCGGTCGCGTTGTAGACCGCATTGGCGATCGCGGCGCCAACGCCGCAAATACCCAGCTCGCCCACGCCCTTGGCCTTCATCGGCGAGGAGATGGGATCGGTTTCGTCGAGGAAGATCACGTCCTGGTGCGGGATGTCGGCATGCACCGGCACTTCGTAGCCGGCCAGGTCGTGGTTGACGAAGAAGCCGCCGCGCTGGTCCACCACCAGATCCTCCATCAACGCCGCGCCAGCGCCCATGGTCATCGCGCCTATCACCTGGCTGCGCGCCGACTTGGGGTTGAGGATGCGGCCGGCCGCGCACACCGCCAGCATGCGCCGGATGCGCGTCTCGCCGGTGGCGGCATCGACGGCCACTTCGACAAAGTGCGCGCCGAAGGTCGATTGCTGGAACTTCTTGTCCAGGTCGCCGTATTCCATCATGTCTTCTGCCACCAGTTCGCCATCGACGGCGGCCTGGACCAATGGCAAGGAGCGCCCGCCCGCGCTGACGCGGCCCTCGGCAAACGCGGCATCGACCGGATCAAGGCCCAGCTTCTGCGCCGCCGCTTCGCGCAATTTGACGCAGGCGGCGTACACGCCGGCCGTCGAACTGTTGGCGCCCCACTGCCCTCCCGAACCGGCCGACACCGGGAACGAGGAATCGCCCAGCTTCACCACCACCCTGGACAGCTGCACGCCCATCATCTCGGCGGCGGTCTGCGCGATGATGGTGTAGCTGCCGGTGCCGATGTCGGTCATGTCGGTTTCCACCGTGACGATGCCGTTGCGGTCCAATCGCACGCGTGCCGCGGACTTCATCACCAGGTTGTTGCGGAAGGCGGCGGCCACGCCCATGCCGATCAGCCAGCGGCCTTCGCGCAGCTTGCCGGGCTGGGCGCTGCGCCGGCTCCAACCGAACTTGTCGGCGCCCGTGCGCAGGCATTCGACCAGGCGACGCTGCGAGAACTTGCGCTCCTTCTTCTCGGGATCGGAACTGGTGTCGTTGATGACGCGGAACGTGACCGGATCCATTTTCAGTTTCTCGGCCATTTCGTCCATGGCGATTTCCAACGCCATCAGACCCGGCGCCTCGCCCGGCGCACGCATCGCATTGCCCTCGGGCAGATCGAGCACGGCCAGCCGCATCTTCGTCATGCGGTGCGGGGCCGCGTAAAGCAGCCGGGTTTGCTGGACGGCGGTTTCGGGTCCGCCGCCGGGCAGGTCGCCGGACCAGCTCTCGTGGCCGATGGCGACGATCTTGCCTTCGCGGCTGGCGCCGATGCGGATGCGCTGTATCGTCGCGGGCCGGTGCGTGGTGTTGTTGAACATCAGCGGCCGTTGCAGGGCTACCTTCACCGGCCGCTTCGCCGCTTTCGCGCCCAGCGCGGCCAGCAAGGCCTCGGCCCGCACGAACAGTTTGCCGCCGAAGCCGCCGCCGATGTAGGGAGAAATCAGGCGCACGTTTTCCTTCGGGATGCCCAGCGTTTTGGCCAGGTCGCTCTTGCCCCAGTCGATCATCTGGTTCGCGGTCCAGACGGTGAGCTTGCCGCTTGCATCCCAGGCGGCGATGGTGGCGTGCGGCTCCATCATCGCGTGCGACTGGTCGGGCGTGGTGTAGCTGGAATCGAGCCGCACCGGCGCACCGGCGTAAGCGCCGTCGAAGTCGCCGGTGATGCTGTCCTTGTTGTTCTTGCCTTCGGGCTGGACCGCCTGATCCTTGGCGGCCGCCAGGTGGTAGGCGCCCTTTTGCGGCGTGTATTTAATCTGCACCAGCTGGGCGGCGGCGCGGGCTTGTTCGAAGGTCTCGGCCACCACCAAGGCAACGGCCTGGTGGTAATGCTGGATCTCCGGCCCGGCCAGCAGCTTGGCTGTGTTCATCTTACCTTTGCCCAGCTTGCCGGCGCTGTCGGCCGTGACGATGGCGATCACGCCGGGCGCGCGCGCGGCCTTGTCCAGCGAGATTGATGCGATGCGCCCCTTGGCGATGCCGGCGCCGACGATGTAGCCATACGCGGCATTCGGTGCGGCGGCGTGCTGTTCGTAGGCATAAATTGCTGCGCCGGTAGTCTTGAGCGGGCCGTCGATACGATCGACCGGCTTGCCGATGATCTTCAACTGGTCGATGGGATTGGTGGTGGCGGGCGTGGTGAATTTCATGGGATCAGCCTTTCTTCGCTTCCGCCAGCACAGCGTTGAGCGTGCGTTGGACCAGGGTGAGCTTGAATGCATTGTCGGCCGTGGTCCTGGCGCCGGCCAGCAGCTGTTCGGCCACGGCTTTGCCGCCGTTGGGCATGCTGGCATCGGCGGCCGGCATGCGCCACGGCTTGTGGGCGACGCCGCCCAGCGCGACCTTGCCGCTGCCGTCAGCCTGCACGATGGCCGCCACCGAGATCAGCGCGAATGCATACGAGGCACGATCGCGCACCTTGCGGTAGATGTGCGTTCCACCCGTAGGCGTGGGCAGCGTGACGGCGGTAATCAGCTCGCCGGCCTGCAGCGCGTGCTCGATATGCGGCGTGTTGCCGGGCAGCTTGTGGAAGTCGGCTATCGGTATCGTTCGGGACGAGCCATCCGGTCGCACCGTTTCCACAATGGCGTCCAGCAGATGCATGGCGACCGCCATGTCGCTGGGATGGGTGGCGATGCAGGCATCGCTCGCGCCCAGCACCGCATGGTTGCGGCTGTAGCCACCGATGGCCGCACAACCGCTGCCAGGCGCGCGCTTGTTGCAGGCCTGGTTGGTGTCGTAGAAGTACGGGCAGCGCGTGCGCTGCAACAGATTGCCTGCGGTGGAGGCCTTGTTGCGCAACTGGGCCGAGGCCCCGGCCAGCAAGGCCCGCGACAGCACGGCGTAATCGCGCCGCACGCGCAGGTCGGCGGCCAGGTCGGTGTTGCGCACCAGCGCGCCGATCCGCAGGCCGCCCTGCGCGGTGGCTTCGATCTTGTCCAGCCCGAGGCCGTTGACGTCGATGAGGTGGGTCGGCGCTTCGATCTCCAGCTTCATCAGGTCGAGCAGATTGGTGCCGCCGGCGATGAACTTGGCGCCCGGCACGCGCAGCGCTGCGGCGGCTGCCTCGGCGGGCGAATGCGCGCGTTGATAGCTGAAGACCTTCATGCTGGCCTCCCGGCGACTTCGGTGATGGCGTCGATGATGTTGGAATAGGCGCCGCAGCGGCAGATATTGCCGCTCATGCGCTCGCGCAGCTCTTCCGCGCTGAGCAATGGTTTCGCGTTCAGGTCGGCGCTGACGTGGCTGGGTATGCCCTGCTTGATTTCATCGAGCGCGGACACGGCGGAGCAGATCTGCCCCGGCGTGCAGTAGCCGCACTGGTAGCCGTCATGCTTGATGAAGGCGGCCTGCATGGGATGCAGCTTGTCCTGGCTGCCCAGCCCTTCGATGGTGGTGACTTTGGCGCCTTCATGCATCACCGCCAGCGTCAGGCAGGAATTGATGCGGCGGCCGTCGACGATGACCGTGCAGGCGCCGCACTGGCCGTGATCGCAACCCTTCTTGGTGCCGGTGAGGTGCAGATGCTCGCGCAAGGCGTCCAGCAACGTGGTGCGGGTGTCCAGACTCAGGTGCTCGGTCTTGCCGTTGATCTGGATGGCGTAACGGGCCATGATCGGGTCTGGATTGGGTGGCATGGCCTGCTGGGCGGAGGCCAGCGGCGGCACCGCTGCGGCGGTGGCGGACAAGGCGCCTGCAATCAGCAGATCGCGCCTGGCCTGGTTGATGTCGCTGAAGTCGTTCATGGAATCGCATCCTCTGGCTGGTATCGGCGATCTCCATGGTAAACGTTTTCCGGCGCAAGAGTGTTCGATTGCTCACACAACGGCTGCAAAGCAGCGGTGTTGGCGGTATCTAGGTCGCTTCGCCGTGCAGGGCGCGCACTTCCGCCTCGCTGAATCCGGCTTTCAGGCGGGCTTCGATATTGAACGGGCCGCGCGGAGTGGGCGCCTTGTAGCGCACCGCCAGCTCGGCGTAGGTGACCCGCGGTTCCAGGCCGCGCTGCTGGCACAGGTAGTTGTACCAGCGGTTGCCGATCTCCACGTGGCCGACCTCGTCGCGCAGGATGATGTCCAGGATGGCCGCCGCCTCGCGGTCGCCGGCCTGGGCCAGTTTGGCGCGCAGCGGCGGGATCGCATCCAGGCCGCGCGCCTCCAGTGTGCGCGGCACCAGCGCCATGCGGGCCAGCACGTCTTCCGTGGTCTTGCCGACCATTTCCCACAGACTGTCGTGGGCCGGGAAGTCGCCGTAGCTGTAGCCCAGCGTTTGCAGGTGGGCGGCCAGCATCGCGAAGTGCGTGGCTTCCTCTGCCGACACGCGCAGCCAGTCGATGTAGTACTCCATCGGCAGATCGGGGAAGCGCCACAAGGCATCGAGCGCCAGGTTGACGGCGTTGAATTCGATATGGGCCAGCGCGTGGATCAGCATGGCGCGGCCTTCCACCGTGGCCATCGAGCGGCGGCCTACCGACAGCGGCGGCACCAGTTCCGGTTTCTCTGGCCGGCCGGGGATGGCACCGTGCGCCTCGATCGAGATAGCCGGCTCCAGTCCGCACTGCCCCTCATGCGAGGCCGCCGCCATGGCCGCGACCGCCGCGACTTTGACGCCGGGGTCGCTCTCCAGCAGGCAATGCAACGCGTAGGCACGCAACTCAGTAGGGCTGGACATGGCTTTCCTTGAACCTTAAAAAAGGACGCAGTATATACGCTCAATCGTCGATGGGCTTGGCCCGCCAATTGCATCAACGCAAAGAATCGGGTTAGAATGAGAATAATTCTTATTCACATCTAGTCCAGCATGACGATTGCTCAGTACCCGATCCGGCAAGACATGGCGTCGCTTTACGGCGAGCACCATGCGTGGTTGCTGGGCTGGCTGCGCAAGCGTCTCGGTTGCGCCCATTATGCGGCGGATGTGGCGCAGGATACTTTCTTGCGACTGATCGCCGCCAGCGACAATCTCCCCCAACTGGCCGAACCGCGCGCTTTTCTGACCACCACCGCCAAGCGCCTGCTGGTCGACCGCAGCCGCCGTCACGCCATCGAGCAGGCCTACATGCTGGAGCTGGAAGCGCTGGCCGGACAATTGCCCTGCTTCCCGTCGCCCGAGGAAATCCTGCAGGCCGTGCAATCGCTGGAGCGCATCGCCTGCGCGCTGGAGCAACTGTCGTCGCGCGCCCGCGAGGCTTTCCTGATGCACTATCTGGACGGCGAGAGCCACGCAGTCATCGCCGATCGGCTGGGCGTGTCGACCCGCATGGTCCACAAATACCTGGTGCAGGCGCTGCTGGGCTGCGACGAAGCGATCGGTCAACCGTGCCTCTGAGTACCGAACAAGGCCGCATCGCCGCCCAGGCCGCAGACTGGATCATTTCCCTGACCGGCGACGACCCCGCCGCCCGTGCCGCAGCGCGCTCCGGCTTCGACGCATGGAAACAGGCCGATCCGCGCCATGCCGCCGCAGCGCTGCGCATGGAAGCGATGCTGGGCCAGATCGATGCCTTCAACGGCCGCCCTGCCCGCGTCGCGCTGGCAGCGTCGGATACGCGCCGCCGGGCCGGCAGGAAGACCGTCGCTGCGGCCGGTGTGGCATTGGCCGTGGCGTTGCTGACTGGCCTGACTGCACTCGGCGTGCCGTCCCTGGAACCATCTGTGCTGATGGCCGACGTTCGCACCGGCACCGGCGAGTGGAAGACCAGCACCCTGGCCGATGGCAGCCGCATCACGCTCAACAGCGGCAGCGCGGTCGATCTGCGATTCAGCCAGGGGCAGCGCGTGATCCGACTGCTGCGGGGCGAAGTGCTGGTCGACGTGGCGCGCGATCCCGCTCGGCCGTTCCTGGTGCAGACCGCTGAAGGCAGCATCCGCGCGCTCGGCACCCGCTTCGTGGTGGAACGCAGCGGCGGCGCCACCGATCTGGCGATGCTGGAATCGAAAACCGAAGTGCGCGACAAAGACCTGCAGTCCCCGGCCACAGTGGTAACGGCCGGCGAAAAAGTCCGCATCACCGCACACGGCGTCGGCCTGGTCCAGACCGTCGATCCCGGCAGCGTGGCCGACGCCTGGCGCGATCATCAACTGGTGGTGCGGAATCGCCCGCTGTCCGAAGTGCTGGACGAGCTGGCCCGCCACCGCCGCGGCTTCATCCAGTACGACAGCCGGCAGATCGCCGCCATGCGCGTCAGCGCCGTGCTGCCGCTGGACGACACCGACCGCGCACTGCATCTGCTGCTGAGCAGCTTCCCGGCGCTGCGCATACGCACCGTCACGCCCTACGTGGTGATGGTGGACGCGCCGGCCTCCTGAAAATATTTTTGCGAAACTGGTTCCGGTTGGCGTTTTTCGCGCGTCAAGGTCTGTGTAAGCAAGTTCATTCAGACCAACAGGAATCCGAAACTCATGTTCAAGCACCAACACGCTCCACTCCGCACCGCGCTGGCCCCGCTGACACTGGCCCTGCGACTCGCCTTCAGCGGCGCGCTCGCCATCGCCGCAAGCAACGCCGCCATGGCGCAAAACGCCAATCCGCAATACGACATCCCCGCCGGCCCGCTGGCCGACGCCCTGAACCGTTACGCCCAGCAGGCCGGCGTCTCCGTGGCGCTCGACGCCGACAAGGTGCAAGGCCTGCGCAGCCCCGGCCTCAAAGGCAACTACAGCGTGGGCGATGGTTTCAACGCCCTGCTGCGCGACAGCCCCTACGTGATTGGCAAGACCAGTGCTGGCTATGTGCTGCAACCCAAGCCTGCCGTGCCGGCGGCGACGCCACAGCGCAACGATCAGGCGCTGGCGCCGGTGACGGTCAATTCCTCGCTGCTGGCCGATGAGCTGCCGCGTGTGTACGCCGGCGGCCAGGTCGCGCGCGGCGCGCAACTCGGCATCCTGGGCAGCACCAGCACCATGGACGCGCCCTTCAACCTGACCGCCTACACGGCCGGCCTGATCGAAGACCAGCAAGCCTCGACCGTGGCGGCCGTGCTGCTGAACGATCCATCGGTGCGTTTCACCACGTCCGAAGGCCATATCTACGAGAACTTCAGCATACGCGGCTTCGAAATCAATGGTGAAGACC
The DNA here is from genome assembly GCF_009380215.1 of Rugamonas aquatica. GTDB lineage: Bacteria > Pseudomonadota > Gammaproteobacteria > Burkholderiales > Burkholderiaceae_D > Rugamonas > Rugamonas aquatica_B. The sequence goes on along the minus strand of NZ_WHUG01000001.1, from coordinate 583,088 downwards.
TGGCCTTCAACGGCTTGTACGGCCTGTCGCCATACGGCCACGCGCCAACCGAGTTCATCGAGCGTGTCGAAGTGTTGAAAGGACCGGGCGCGCTGCTGGGCGGCATGTCGCCGCAGGGCGGCGTGGGCGGCGTCATCAACCTGATACCGAAACGCGCCGCCGACAAGCCGCTGCTGCGCCTGACCACCGACTACACCTCCGATTCGCAATATGGCGTGCACCTGGATGCGGGTCAGCGCTTTGGCGAAGGCGGCCGTTACGGCGTGCGTTTCAACGGCGGCTACCGCGACGGCAAGGTCGGCGTGGACGATCAGAAGAAGCAACGCACGCTGGCCGCCATCGCGCTGGACTATCGCGGCACGCAGCTGAACCTGGCGTTCGACGCCTACACCAACCGCGAGAATATCGATAACGGCAGTTCCTGGATGGCGTCGTTTCCGACCACCGGCGTGATCGCGCCGCCAAAGACCGGCACTAATCTGCTGCACGGCATCTACGGCAAGCTGGAGAACGACGCCGTCGCCGTGCGCGCCAGCTACGATTTCAACGATACCCTGACCGCGTACGCCGCGCTGGGCCAGCTGCGCTATCGCTACTCCGGCTACATCAACGGCACCCGTGCGGCGATACGCAACGCTGCCGGTGATTATGTCGGCAACACCTTCCACCAGCGCGGCTCGGTCGATACGACCTCCGGCGAAGTGGGCCTGCGCGGACGCTTCGTCACCGGCCCGGTACGCCATCAGGCGGTGGTCAGCGTGACTTCGCTGGAATTCGACACCGGTCGCGCCGCGCCGCGCACCAGCGCCGACTACAAATCCAACATCTACAACCCGACCACGCCGGCGCTGGGCGCCGATCCCGGTCCGGCGCCGAAGACCGGCGATACCGCGCTGCGCAGCCTGGCGCTGGCAGACACGCTGGCATTTGCCGACGACAAGGTGCTATTGACCATAGGCGCGCGTGAGCAACAGGTCAAGACCCGTACGCTGAACCCGTCCAACGGCGCCGTCACCTCCGACTACGACAAACGCGCGCTGACGCCGGCCGTGGGCATCGTCGTCAAGCCGTGGTCGCCGGCGATTTCGCTGTACGCCAACTACATCGAAGGCCTGAGCCAGGGCGGCACCGTCACCGACACTGCCGCCAGCAACTACGGCACCGTCTTCGCGCCATACAAGAGCAAACAGGTCGAGGGCGGCGTGAAGTGGGATCAGGGCGAGTACGGCAACACCATCAGCGTGTTCCAGATCGACCGTCCAAGCATGGTCAAGGACACTGCCAGCAACACCTACAACGCCGACGGCAAGCAGCGTAATCGCGGCGTGGAGTGGAACACCTTCGGCCAGATCGGCTCGCTACGCATCCTGGGCGGCGCCGCCTACACGGACAGCAAGATGACGCGCGCATCCGCTGCGGCGCTGACCGGCAAGACCATCTACGGCACGCCGAAATGGAAAGCCAACCTGGGCGGCGACTGGACCGTGCCGGGCGCCAATGGCCTGAGCCTGAATGCGCGCCTGGTCTACACCGGCAGCCAGTACGTCAACAGCGCCAACACGCAGCAGATCGACAGCTGGACCCGCATCGACCTGGGCGCCCGCCACAGCGTGCGCTGGCTGGACCATACGCTGCAACTGCGCGCCAACGTCGAGAACGTCGCCAACAAGAGCTATTGGGCTGGTTCGTTCAACGACGGCTACGTGACGCAGGGCGCGGGCCGCGTGTATAAATTGTCGGCCTCGGTGGACTTCTGATGCGCCGCGCCTTCCTCTCCGGCGCGGCCGGTTTGCTGGCTGGCGTGTTGATGCCGGCCCGCGCCGTGCAGACGGCCAGCGTGCCGGCGCCGGCGTGGCACGCTGCCAGTCTGCCGCAGGCGCAGCAGCTGGACCTGCCGTCCGCACGCACGGGTCATCGCTATCGCATCTTCATCAGCGTGCCGGAGACGGCGGTGCCGGCCGGCGGCCATCCGGTGATGTACGTCCTCGACGGCAACGCCGCCTTCCCCAGCGTAGCGCTGATGGCGCGCACGGTAGCCCGGCGCAGTAAGGTAACGGGCCTGCACGCTCCGGTGGTGGTGGGCATCGGCTACGCCAGCGGCGAGGATTTCGACGCAACGGCGCGCGCACGCGACTACACGCCGGCAGCGGCAGGCAAGGCGGCCAAAGGCGAAGGCGGCGCCGACCTGTTCCTCGACTTTATCGAGCAGGAGCTGAAGCCTTTGATACAGGCCACCGTGCCGATCGACCCGCAGCGGCAAGCGCTGTTCGGCCATTCGTACGGCGGCCTGTTCGCATTGCACGCGCTGTTCACGCGGCCTGCGGCGTTCCAGACTTACATCGCGGCCAGTCCATCGATCTGGTTCAGCGAGCGTTTTGTGCTGAGCGAAGTCGCGGGCCTGGCTGACAACCGCAAACAGAAACCACAGGTACTGCTGACCGTCGGCGAGTTGGAACAAACGGCCAGTCCGCCAACAGCCAAGCCCAGCGAGCGCACCGCCGCGCTGGCGCAAAAGAAGATGGTCGATGAAGCGCGCGACCTGGCGGCGCAGCTGGATGCGCAGAAGCAGGCGCTTGGACTGGCGCGCGTCGGCTTCATCGAGCTGCCGCGCGAGAACCACGGTTCGGCCTTGTTCCCCGCCCTGTCGCGCGGGTTGGAATTCTTCCTGGAGCGATGATGCATCCATTGCTAATCGGGCTGGCGGTGGCGCTGAATCTGGTCTCGGCCGTGCTGTTTTATCTGTCGGCGCCGCGTCAGCAATGGGCGTCGCAGGCGCTGCCCGCCAAGCCTGCGCGCTGGGCAGCCAGCCTGGCGTTGGCGGCTGCCTTGCTGTTGTGGCTGTCGCAAGCGCAGGTGGCGACGGCGCTGTTCGCGGTGCTGACCTTGACCATGATCCTGTTTGCCGTGCTGCCCTATCTGGCGGCCTGGCGCACTTTGAGGAGAGCACGTTGAACAAACCTGCCGCCATCCAGCCGGACTGGTTGAGCAAATCCCTGGCCGGTTTCGTTCTGGGCCTGGCCTTGTGCCTGCTGGCCAGCGGGCTGTTCGCCTGGTTGACGCCGGGCGGTCCCGGCGCTCCGAACAAGTTCCAGGCCACGATGTGGATCACCGCGCCGGTCTGGGCGGGCGTGATGTCGTCGGTATATTTCTTCCGTAGCGGCGCGCAGGCCTGGCGCTGGCTGGGTGGCGCCACGGTGCTGGCTGCGGCCGCGCTGCTGGCTTGTCGTCAATTCCTTTGCTGAAGCTACACGATGCGCGCCGATATCATCCGAGTCTACAAATCCGTCCATACCTGGACCGGCATCGTCTGCGGGTTCCTGCTGTTCATCGCCTTCTACGCCGGGGCGCTGACCATGTTCGAGGAACCGCTGTCGCGCTGGTCGTCGCCACCGTCACGGCCGGCGTTGTCGTCGCTGGACCGCAGCGCGGCGCTGATCGGCGATACGCTGGCGGCATGTCCCGATGCCCGCAAGGACTTCACGCTGCATCTGCGCGATGACGAACAGGTGCCGGCCCGCATCACCTGGACCAAGGGTCGCGGCGATCGCCAGCCCTGGACTGCCGACTACGGAGCGGACGACGCACTGCGCATCGAGCAGGCGGCGCCGTCCGGCATGGCGCAGTTCATCGACCATCTGCACCGCACCGGCGGACTGCCGGGCAACGCGGAGGTGGCCGAGTTCATCATGGGCCTGATCAGCTTGCTGTATGCGGTGGCGCTGGTATCGGGCACCATCATCGTGCTGCCTTCGCTGGTGAAGGACTTCTTTGCGCTCAGGGTCGGCAAGAATCTCAAGCGCATGTGGCTGGACGCGCACAATGCGATCGGCATCGCCAGCCTGCCTTTCCATATCGTCATTGCCGTGACGGCCATTATCTTCGGGCTGCACGACAAGATCTACGATATTCAGGAAAAGCTGGTCTACAACGGCAACATGGCCGAGATCATGAAGGCATCCAGCCCCAACAGCGCGGTCAAGCCGGACAAGCATCCAGCGCCCATGCTGCCGCCGCAAGTGCTGCTGGCGCGCTTGCACGACTATGCGCCGCATTTCGAACCGGCGGCCATGCAGTACCGCGCGCCGGGCACGGCTGGCGCCACGGTGCGTATCTCCGGCGCCGACCCGCGCTTCATGTTGCGGCGCGAAGGTTTTCTGTTGATGAGCCCGGTCAGCGGCGAGATCGTCGACACCAGCTACTTCCCCGGCACGCAGAACAGCTGGACGGCGCCGGTATCGGCCGCGTTCTCGCTGCACTTCGGCACCTTTGGAGGCGAGCCGGTGCGCTGGGCGTATTTTGCCTTGGGCTTGGGCGGCGCGGTGCTGTTCTACACCGGCAATCTGCTGTGGATAGAAACCCGCCGCAAGAACGCGCGCGGCGATGGCCCCGTGTTGCAGCGGCGCGCGGCCTATTGGTTGTCGGCGGCGACGGTGGGCGTTTGCGTCGGCAGCATCGCCGGCATGTCGGTGACGATAGCGGCGGCCAAGCTGCTGCATGGCCACGTCGAACGTTTAAACGATTGGCATATGCCCTTGTATTACGCGACGTTTGTGCTGTGCTGCGGTTGGGCGTTCTGGCGCGGCGCAGCCAGGGCCGGCGCGGAACTGTCATGGTTCGCCGCCGCAGCGACGCTGGCGATACCGGCGGCGACGCTGTGGCGCTTGATGGGATCAGGCCCGGCTTGGGACCATGCTGCGGGCATCGACATTGCGGCAGTCTGCGGCGCGTTGGCGCTGGCCGTGATCGCTATGGCTGCGCGGCGCCGGCAACGTGAAGGTATTGTTGCGAGCGTCTGGGCGCCGACGTAGATTGTGGCTATCGACGGATCGTGGAGTCTTTGACGGCCACGACTCTATCGACGGTAATCTCGGTGGCTAGTGTTCCGCCATAGCCATACTCCAGATAGCAGTCGACCTTTAGTCGGGGATGATCGGTGAAGGCGAGTTCAACGTGCGAATCGGACGTCGGATGTAGCACCACCGACTTGCTGGCGCCTGCTTCAATATCGCCAATGGCATAGGAATTTCCAGTGACGTGGACGACCATGGAGCGGAGTGGCTCCGTGCTGACGTTCTTCACGATAAACGTTACGCCATCGCTGGAGGAGCGGGAGCAAGCAACGAAGGCACAAACGATAAGCAGGAGAAGTAAGCGTTTTTTCATTCGTCCTATTCTATCGCACCAACGGTCTTACATAACGGCGGACTCCAGCAAAGTTAGCGTGTGCCGCTGCGTGTCCAGCCTGGCGCGCAGACCGACGGGGATGGTGAACTGATTGCGGATATGGCCGAAGGAATAGCCCGCCACGGCCGGACGGGTCAGCGGCAGCAGGTGCTGGTCGACCGTGTCCTCCAGCGACAGCGCGCTTTCACCATCGGCGCCCTCGCAATTCTCGAAGATGCCTAGCACGACGGCTGCGGCATTGCGATAGCCTTGGCTGAGCTGAAGTTGCGTCATCATGCGGTCGATGCGGTACGGTTCCTCATTGACTTCTTCCAGGTAAAGTATGCAGTCCTTGAAGTCGGCCGCATACGGCGTGCCGGCCAGCGCGCTAACCAGCGACAGGTTGCCACCGATGAGCCGGCCCGTTGCGACACCCGCGTGCACGGTGCGTGGCGGCGGGTTGTCCGCGCACATGGTGATGGTGTAGTTGTCTTGCGGTGTCATCAGCACGCTGCGCATCTGCGCCACCGAATACTCCGAAAACGTGGACGAGCCCACTGGGCCGTGAAACGTCACCAGCCCCGCCTTCTTCAGCAACGCCAGATGCAGGCAGGTGATGTCCGAATAGCCGATCAGCACTTTGGGATGCGCGCGGATCAGCCGGTAGTCGATATGCTCCAGCAGCGAGATGCAGCCGGAGCCACCGCGCACCGCCCACACGGCCCTGATCTCGGGATCGAGGAACATGGCATGCAGATCCGCCAGCCGCTGCTCGACCGTACCGCCGTAATTGCCATAGACGTAGTTGATGTTATCGCCCAGTCTCACCCGCAGCCCCAACGATTCGATGTTGGCGACGGCCTGCGCCAGCGCGGCGTCATTGGTATGGCCGCTGGGCGCGATCAGGCCGACCAGATCGCCTTCCCGCAGGCGCGCTGGCTTAATCAATCGCATGCTTTTCCTCCCGACAGGCGCGGCGGCGGCAGGCAATGCGCCCGCCCCCAGCACGGCGGCCAGCGCGTTGCCGAACTGCCGCCGGCTGTAGGCTCCCGGCATTACAGGAACTTGTACTTGAGCAGGATGTTCAGCGAACGTCCGCGCGGATCCGCCACCCGTGGATCCCAGCCCGCGCCCACCACTTCATCCACATTGTGTGCGGTGAACGGCGGATCGGTGTCGAGCAGGTTCTGGATGCCGAGCGTGATCGTGACGTTCTTGAAGCCGGTGTAGGTGGCCGACAGGTCGTACTTGGTGTAAGCCTTAACGTCTGGATTGAAGCCGGCCGGTGGCGCGGACTTTCCGCCATTGGGCAGCTGGTCCTTGTAACCGGAACTGTAGTTCTGGATCAGCATGCCGCTCCAGTCGCCGCGAGACAGGTTGATGCTGGCGTTGTGCTTCCAGCGCAGGTACAGGTCGCGGGTGTAGAAGTTGCCGACGTATTCCTTGTACGGCTGGCCTTCGATCTCGGCGAACTTGAAGCTCTGCGTGTAGGTGCCGTCGAGGCTGACCGCCCACTTGTAGCTGTCGATCTTGCCTTCGCCGCGCAGGCTGAGGTCGGCGCCGCGCGTCTTGGTGCCGGCCGCGTTGATCCAGCCTGCGTTGACATAGGCGATCGTGTTGTCCGGGTTGCGGATAATGTTTTGCGACAGCAGCGCGGCGTTGGCCAGCACGATTTGCGGCGTGCGGTTCAGGATGCGGTTCTGCGAGTTGATCGCCCAGTAGTCGATCGACGCCGAATAGCCGCGCACCGGCTCGATCACCATGCCCAGGCTGCCCTGCTTCGAGGTCTCCGGCTTCAGGCCCGGATTGCCGCCGCTGAAGTACGGCAGCCGCGCGATCGCGCAAAACGCCGGATCGCCGGGATGCTGCGGGCAGAAGATCGGATCGATGGTGCCGTTCGGCAGTTCCTGCGACAGACGGCCGGAATACAGCTGCGTGAAGCTCGGCGCCAGGAAGCCCTTGTTGGCCGAGCCACGGAACAGCAGCGCGTTGTTCGGCTGGTAGCGGAACGAGATCTTGGGATTGGTGGTCGCGCCGAACACGCTGTAGTGATCGCGGCGCACGGCCAGCTGGGTTTCAAGTTCCCTGGTGATGGGAACGATCAATTCGGTGTAGACCGCCTTGATGTTGCGGCTGGCGTTGTTCAGCGCGGCATTCCCCGGGGACAGCAGGATCTGCGTGGCGTCCACGTCCTGCCCGAAGTCGTAGCCTTCGCGGCGCAGGTCGAAGCCGACCGCCATCGACAGCGGGCCGGACGGCATTTGCCAGATCTCGCCGGACAGGTTGCCGTCCAGCTGGGTCAGGCTGGTTTTGCCGTGCTGGAAGGCGCCACGGAATTTGGTCGACTCGACCAGGTCCATGGCTTCCTGCGTCTGCGTCTGGCCGGCGGTCAGCCAGGGGTTGATCTTGCCGCCGCCCAGCGCCGAGTAGATCTTGCTGGTGTAGCCGTAGCCGTCCAGCAGCGCGGTCTTGGTGGTGCTCTCGCCGTGCGACAGCCCGGCGCGGTAGTCCCATTTGCCGAGCAGTACACCCTCGGCGCCGATCAGCAGGCGCGCGTTGTCGGTGACGTTTTCCTGAACGCGGTTGCCCCAGGCGTTGGCCCGCCATTTGTAGATGATGGGCTTGGTCTTGTCGAAGCTCGGAATGAGGGCCGACAAGTCCTGGTAGTAGGCGCCGCCCACCGGATAGGCGTTGCCGGCTGCCAGCGAGGTCTGGATCTGCACCGGCGTGAACTCGGCGATGGCCTTGTTGTGGCCGAACAGCGCTTCGACAAACAGCTTGTGGTCGCCGTTAAGCTTGAGCGTGCCGCGCGATACCGCATTCAGGCGCTCGACGGGAACGGTGATGATGTAGTCGGCGCCGTAATCGTAGGCGCAGGAATAGGTGCTGCGCGTGGCGGCGGTAACGTCCTTCCACAGCGCGGTCTGGTACTGCGACATGCCGGGGATGGAGTCGCACTTGCCCTGCAAGCTCAGGGGATTGGCTTGCAAATAGGTGGTGCTGTCGCCCGGCACCTTGAAGCCGGTGCCCAGCGCAGTGCCGGCGCCGCTCAACTGGTTGGCGTATGGCGTACCGGTGGTGTCCGGCGACAGGCCGCGTGCCGGCTGGAAGCCGTTGGCAAACACGCGGTCGCGCGAGCTGAGCTTTGCGTTGTTGTCATAGGTGATGCTGCCCATGACGTTGTAGCCCTCGTTCTCCAGAGAGCCGATGCCGCCCAGCAGCGACAGGCGCCGCGTCGCGCCGCCGCCATGCTGGGTGAAATTGTCGTTGAGCGAGACTTCAACGCCGTGATAGTCGGTGCGCAGGATGAAGTTGATGACGCCGCCGATGGCGTCCGTGCCGTAGATGGCCGAGGCGCCGTCCTTGAGGATCTCCACGCGCTGGATGGCGCCCAGCGGGATCGCATTGAGGTCGACGGCCTTGGCGCTGGCGCCGAAGGTGGCGATGCGGCGGCCGTTGAGCAGCACCAGTGTGCTGTTCGGTCCCAGCCCGCGCAGCGATGCGTACGAAGCGCCGCCGCTGACGCGGTCTGCATCCGCGCCGAAGACGTTGTTCCCCGAAGTCATATTGTCGGCGCCGGTGCCGTTGGCGGACAGGCTGCGGATCAGCTGTTCAGTGCTGGTGATGCCGGATTTTTCGATGGTGTCGATGCCGATCACCTGGACCGGCAACGCGCCCTCCTTCGCCAGACGCTTGATGCTACTGCCGGTAATTTCCACGCGCTGCATGACCTCCTGCGCAAACACGGTACCCGCAGCCGGGACGAACACGCCCATCAGCGCAATCATATGCGCCAGTTTTTTAACCTTCACGGTCTCTCCCTGTGGTGAATCTGACTAGTTATCTGTTCAGATTAGCGCCTTGCTTCATTCGCCAGCCAATGAAAATAGCTTTTGCGGCCATAACTTTTGGTAATGAATTGGCGCTCTTACCCGCAGCATGCCAGTGACGGCGGGTTTCAGGAATGGCACTTGTATCATTTGTGCCACATTTCTCGGGAATAAAGACTAGCCGAGCAAGGCGCGGGCGGCGTCGGCGATGCTGCGGGCCAGCTGGCTGGCGCCGTGGGACAGCGGCGCGTGGGCCGGCGTGAGCAGGTAGAGCTGGATCGGAATCTCCGGCGCCCACGGCCGGCTCTGCAGGCGGCCGCGCCCGGAAGCTGCCGTGAACGGATCGACCACCGCCATGCCGCCGCCGGTTTCAACCAGCGAACGGGCGATCTGGTAGGTCTGCACGACGGTGTGGAAATGCGGCTGTATGCCCTGCGCTTCGCAGGCGGCCAGCACCAGGTCGCCGAGCGGGTCGTTGTCGGCGTAGCCTATCAGTTCTCCCTCCAGCTGCGGCGCGGAGAATGGCTGGGCCTCTTGCGCGGCGGACCAGCGGCCAGGCCGTGCGATCACCGTCATCACGCCCTGCGCGATGGGCTCGGCGACGATGCCGGGATGACGCGGGTCTTGCAACGACAGGCCGAGGTCGGCCTCGCCCAGGCGCAGGGTGTTGACGATCTCGCTGGTGTGGTGGGTGGCCAGTTCGCAGCGGGTGTCGGCGAAGGCGCGGCGCCAGTTGCTCATCGCTTGCGGCAGCACGCTGGCGGCCACGGTCGGCGTCGAGACCAGGCGGATGGTTTCCACCGTGCGGCCCTTGAGGCTGGCGGCCAGGCGGCGTATGCCTTGCAGGTCGCGGTTGAGTTTTTCGGTTTCGGCGAACAGGCGATGCGCTTCCGGCTTGGGATACAGCTTGCCGCGCACGCGTTCGAACAGCGGCATGCCCAGTTGCAGTTCGCAGTGCTGCAGCACCTTGGTGACGGCCGGCTGCGAAATGTGCAGCACCTGGGCGGCGCCGCTGATGGTACCGACTTGCATGATCGCGTGGAAAACTTCAATGTGACGCAGCCGCATCTTCCTCTTTCGCTATGACGATGCGCTACTGTAGCAGGAGTGCCGCCCTTACGCTGCCTTCCGCTTGGGCGAGCAAGGCGCGCGCCCGCGCGATCGGCACCTGGCATTTCAGCACGACGATCGCGACCTTGACGTGGAAGTCGCATTGCTCCAGCACGAAATGGGCGCTGGCCTCGTCGGCGCCGGTGGCGTGGCGGGTCAGCGCGACGGCGCGGCGCACCAGCTTGGCGTTGGTGGCCTTCATGTCGACCATCAGATTGCCGTAGACCTTGTTGAGCCGGACCATGATGGCGCTGGAGATGGTGTTCAGTACGATCTTTTGCGACGTGCCGGCCTTCAGGCGGGTGCTGCCCGAGATGACTTCCGGCCCGGTGTCCAGCGTGATGCCGATTTCGGCGCGCATGGCGACGGGCGCGTCGGGATTGTTGGCGATGCCGATGGTCAGCGCGCCGGCGGTACGGGCCGCGTCCAGCGCGCCCAGCACGTAGGGCGTGCTGCCGGAGGCGGCCAGCAGCAAGACCACGTCGTTCGTTTGCGGCAGCAAGGCGGCCAGGTCCAGGAAACCTTGCTTGCTGTCGTCCTCGGCGCCCTCCACGGCCTGAAACATGGCGCCCTTGCCGCCAGCAAGCAGGGACAAGGCACGCTCATGCGGCCACGAGAAAGTCGGGTGCAGCTCCACGCCGTCCAGCACGCCGAGCCGGCCGGAGGTACCCGCGCCGACGTAGATCAGGCGGCCGCCAGCGGCGATGCGCGGTGCGGCCTCGTCCACCGCTGCGGTAATGGACGCCGCCGCCGCGTGAACCGCGGCGATGGCGTTGAACTGGTCGGCGATCAGCGTGTCGACCAGTTCGGCAACCGGATACTGGTCCAGGCCGGCGTGTTCCTGGCTGGGGGTTTCGGTGTTGAGCATATGGCCAGTTTAATCTTGAAGCTCAGCTCGCGGCCATGAAAGCTTGCCGGGAGGGCATTCCGAAAAGTTATACGGCAAGAGCCGGTTTTCATTGGCGACGGCCCGTCACCCACAGTATTCTTGCTCCCATCGAGAACAAGAGGGCCAACATGAAACGTGAAATGCAGGCCTTGATGGGGATGTTGCTGATGGCGGGTGTCAGCGGCGGCGGTCTGGCCGCCACTTTGGATCAGGAACTGGCGGCCATCGCGGCCGACCGGGCGATGCCGCTGGCGAGCCTGTCGGTGCTGGCTGTGCGCGGCGGCAAGGTGCAATACCAGTTTCAAACCGGCCAGCGCCGCATCGGCGCTCATGCTGCGCCGGCCACGGCCGACACGCTGTATCGCATCGCATCGATCTCCAAGATGATGACGACCTTCGGCGTGATGAGGCTGGTGGAGCAGCACAAGCTGGCGCTGGATACGGACGTGGGCGAGTATCTCGGCTATCCTCTGCGCAATCCGCACTTCCCGGACCAGGCGATTACCTTGCGCATGCTGCTCACGCATACCTCGTCGCTGCGGGATGATGCAGGCTATTTCTGGGGAGCTGAGGTGGCCATCCGCGACAAGCTGACCGGCGGCGATGTCGGCATGTGGGCCGGCAATGCCCGGCCCGGCGCCTACTTCACGTACACCAACCTGAACTGGGGCGTGATCGGCACCATCATGGAAAAAGTCAGCGGCGAGCGTTTCGACCGGCTGATGAAGCGGCTGCTGCTGGAGCCGATGGGCCTGCGCGGCGGCTACAATCCCGCCGAATTTTCCGCCACCGAGCTTGACGATGTGGCGACGCTGTACCGCAAGCGCACCGTCGATACCGAGGTCTGGAATGCCGATGGCCCCTGGATCGCGCAGGTGGACGACTACAGCGTGCGCCCTCCCTCCGCGCCCGCCAATATCGGCAGCTACGTCGTCGGCAGCAACGGCACGTTGTTCAGTCCGACCGGTGGCCTGCGCATCTCGGCCTCCGACCTGGGCAAGATCATGCTGATGTTGATCCATCAGGGCCGGCATCAGGGGCAGCAGATCCTGCAAGCGGAATCGGTGGCGCTGATGTTCAGCCAGCAGTGGAAGTACGACGGCGGCAACGGCGATACGTATCGCGGCCTGTATCAGAGCTGGGGTCTGGGCAGCCAGCGTTTCGGCGGCGACAGCCTGGTCGAAGGTGGCGGCTTCAGCGCGGCCGGGCATCTGGGCGAGGCGTATGGTTTGATCTCCACGTTCGTCGTCGATCTGGAGCGCGGCAACGGCATGGTGTCGCTGATCGGCGGCACTGGCGCCGACCCGGAAGCCAATCCCGGCCGCTATTCTGCAATGACGCGCAGCGAAGAGCGCATCCTGACGGCGCTGTATCGCCGCGCCATACTCGGCCAGTGAGATCATGAGCGAGATCATCGTCATCGGCGGCGGCGTGGTGGGCCTGACCTCCGCGTGGTGGCTGGCCGAGGCCGGCTATCGCGTGACGCTGGTCGAGCGCGAGGCAGAAGTGGGCAGCATGGCCAGCTTCCGCAACGGCGGGCAGCTCAGCTATCGCTACGTGGCGCCGCTGGCCGATGCGGGCGTGCCGCTGAAGGCGCTGCATTGGCTGCTTCAGGCAGACGGCCCGCTGCGTTTTCGGCCGGAGGCGGATCTGCGGCAATGGCGTTGGCTGGTCCAGTTTCTACGCAACTGCAATGCCGGCGCCAACCGGCGCACCACCGCAACGCTGCTGCAACTGGGGGAACTCAGCCGCCAGGCGATGCGCGAGCTGTCGCTGCAATTGCCTATGTCCGAGTTTGGCTGGCGCGATCCTGGCAAGCTGGTGGTGTACCGCAGCGCACGGCTGTTCGAGCGCGCCGCAAAGCTGGCCGCCAGCGATGCCGAGGTGCTGACGCCCGCCGGCACGGTCTTGCGCGAGCCGGCGCTGGCGGCATTGCAAGGCGAGCTGGCCGGAGGGATCTTCAATGCCGGCGAGGCGGTGGCGGATTGCCATGCTTTCTGCGTGGCGCTGGCGCGGCGCTTGCAAACGCACCGTAACTTTGGCGGCGTTCTGCATTGCGATGTGACGGCGATACGAACCGAAGGCGGAAAGGTGACGGGGTTGGAGACGACATCCGGCCCGTTGCGGGCAGATCAGTTCGTGCTGGCGGCAGGCATCCAGAGCCGCGACCTGGCGGCGACGGCGGGAATTCAACTGCCGCTGTATCCGCTCAAAGGCTATAGCTTGAGCGCGCCTATCCGTCCCCGCGATGTGGCGCCCGCGATCAGCGTGACGGACTTCGAACGCAAGGTGCTGTATGCGCGCATCGGCAAGCAATTGCGCGTGGCGGCGATGGTGGACATGGTGGGCGCGGACAACCGCATCGACCAGCGCCGCGTGCAAAGCTTGCTGCGGCTGTCGAAGGAAGCCATGCCGAACGCCGCCGACTACGAGCGCGCCGAGGCTTGGGCGGGACTGCGTCCGGCCACGCCCAACAGCGCACCCATCATCGGCGCGACCCGTTACGACAATCTGTGGCTGAACGTCGGCCACGGGCCGCTGGGTTTTACCTTCGCCTGCGGCACCGCCAGCCTGCTGGCGGGTATGCTGCGCGGCGCCGATGCGCCCATCGCGCTGGATGGGCTGACGCTGCGCCGCTGACGATCAGGACTTCTGCTGAAACAAGCGCAGGATGCTGGAGAAGTCCTGCTGCCCATGTCCCTGCTGCGTGTGCAGTTGATACAGCTGCCGCGCCAGGCTGCCCAGCGGCGTGGCCGCCTGCGCCGATTGCGCGGCTTGCTGCGCCAGGCCCAGATCCTTCAGCATCAACGAGCTGCCGAAGCCGCCCACATAGTCGCGCGAGGCCGGCACATTGTCCATCACGCCGGGCCAGGGGTTGTACAACTCCAGCGCCCAGTTGCGGCCCGAGCTTTTGGCCATGATCTCCGACAGCACTTTCGGATCGAGACCATGGGCAACGCCCAGGTTCAACGCTTCCGAAGTGCCCGCCATCAGTATCCCCAGCAGCATGTTGTTGCAGATCTTGGCGACCTGCCCGGCGCCGGGACCGCCCGCGTGGAAGATGTTCTTGCCCATCTGTTCCAATACCGGACGGGCGCGCTCCAATGCGGCAGTCTCGCCGCCGACGATGAAGGTCAGCGTGCCCGCTGCGGCGCCGGCGGTGCCGCCCGAGACCGGCGCATCGATCATCGCCAGGCCACGCTCGGCTGCGGCGGCCGCCACTTCGCGCGCGGCATCGGCGGCGATGGTGCTGCAATCGATGAACAGCGCATTGCCGGTGGCGTGCGCCAGGATGCCCTGCTCGCCCAAATACAGCTCACGGACGTGGCGGTCAGCTGGCAGCATGGTAACGACCACGTCCGCCTCGCGCACCGCGGCCAGCGCCGACGATGCGGCGCGGGCGCCGGCACTGTGCAGGCTCTCCATGGCCGACGCCGACAAGTCGAAGACCGACACGGTACGGCCAGCACGCAGCAGGTTGTGCGCCATCGGCGCGCCCATATTGCCCAGTCCGATAAAAGCGATATGCATATAGTCTCCTTGTTTTAGTTCAGATCGGCCAGCGGATGCTGCGGGCCGGGAGCCTGGAAAAATTCATCCACAGCGGCGATGGCCGCGTCCAGCGTGCGCGGCGACCATTGCGGGGCGTTGTCCTTGTCCACCAGCAGTGCGCGCACGCCTTCCGGGAAGTCCGGGTGAGCGCAGCATTGCAGGGCGACCACCAGTTCCATCCTGAACACGTCCGCCAGGCTCAGGTGGCGACTGCGTTTTTGCAGCTCCCACACCAGCGCCGCCGACGACGGCGCGCCCTTCGCCAACGAGGCCGCAGCACGCTGCAACCAGACCACATCGCCCTGATAAGCTGTGATGGCGGCCACCACTTCCCCCAGCTCGCGACCGGCGGTCAGCGTGTTGATGGTATCCCAGTTCTGGCGCACTTCCGATACCGGCAGCGCGTCAGTGGCCAGGCTCAGCGAGCGCAGCACGCGGTCCACCACGGCGCCGGCGTCGCCCTGCCATTCGGCAGCGGCCAGCGCGGCGATGCTTGCCTCGCGTTGTTCCTGCGGCAGGAAGTAATCGCCGAGGCCGGTGAACAGCGCGTCATGCGCGTTCAGCGCGGCGCCGGTCAGGCCGAGGAACAGGCCGCTGCGGCCCGGCATGCGCGGCAGGAACCAGCTGCCGCCCACATCCGGGAACAGGCCGATAGTAATTTCCGGCATGGCGATGCGCGTGGTCGGCGTGACGACGCGGTGGCTGGCGCCCGCCAGCAAGCCCAGTCCGCCGCCCATGACGATGCCGCCGCCCCACACCACCACAGGTTTCGGATAGGTGTGGATCAGGTGGTCGAGCCGGTATTCCTCGCTGAAGAAGGACTGCGCCAGCAGATTGGGCATGGCGCTGGGCTCGGCCAGGATGGCGTTGCGCAGCGTGCGCACGTCGCCGCCGGCGCAGAAGGCCTTGTCGGTGCTCGATTGCAGCACCACGCAGGCGATCGCGTCGTTCGCGGCCCAGTCCTGCAAGGCCTGGTAGACCATGCGTATCATGTTCAGCGTCAGCGCGTGCAGCGAGCCCGGCGCGTTCAGCGTGATGATGCCGACGGCTTCGCGGGTTTCAACCAGCACGGCTGGTGCGTAGTCCTGGTTGGCCGATTCACGCATTGGACCACCGTGCGGTACGTTTTTCGAGGAAGGCTTGCACGCCCTCTTTCTGGTCCTGGGTGTCGAACAGGTCGACGAAGCGCTCGCGTTCCTGCGGCAGCATGTGCTGCGGCGGCAGGCTGCGCGCGCCCTGAATCAGCGCCTTGCAAGCGGTGACGCTGCTCGGGCTCTGGCGCCATGATTTTTCAGCCAGGGCCAGCGCCGCGTCCAGCGCGGTGCCGCTGGCGACGACTTCTTCAACCAGTCCGATGGACAAGGCGCGCTGTGCATCGATACGCTCGCCACACAAGATCATGCGCTTGGCCCAGCCTTCGCCAACCAGCCACGACAGCAGTTGCGAGCCGCCGGCGCATGGCAGCAGGCCGACCGCCGCTTCCGGCAAAGCCATCTGCGCGTGCTCTTCGGCGATGCGGATGTCGCAGGCCAGCGCGCACTCCAGGCCGCCGCCCATGGCGTAGCCGTTGATGGCGGCAATGCTGACGCCACGGAAACCGGACAGCGCTTCGAACGCGGCGCCAAAGCGTTGCGCCATGGCGCGGGCCACGGCCTTGTCGCCGTCGGCAAACAGTTTCAGGTCGGCGCCGGCCGAGAAGAACTTGGCGCCGCCGCCGGTGATGACCAGCGCGTAGATATCGCGCTCGTTGTTCAGGTCGGCCACCAGTTCGGCCAGGGCTGACAGGCTGTCCAGCGTCCAGGTGTGGGCTGGCGGGTTGTCGAGCGTGACCACGGCCGTGTGCTGGCGCCGTTCCACTTGCAGATTTGCGTAGGTTTTGTTCATTTGATGTTCTCCGTGGCGCCCTCGCGCAGGATAGCCCTGCCGACGATGAGACGCATGATTTCGTTGGTACCTTCAAGAATTTGATGCACCCGCGTGTCGCGCACGTGGCGCTCCAGCGGATACTCGCGGATGTAGCCGTAGCCGCCGTGCAGTTGCAGCGCATCGTTGGCGACGGTGAAGCCGGCGTCGGTGGCAAACCGTTTCGCCATGGCGCAGTAGACGCTGGCGTCCGGGCTTTCCTGATCCAGCTTCCACGCGGCCAGCCGCACCATCTGGCGCGCGGCCACCAGTTCCGTCACCATGTCGGCCAGCTTGAACTGCAAGGCCTGGAACTGCGCCAGCTCGCGACCGAACTGGATGCGCTCCTTGATGTGGCTGCCCGCCCGTGCCAGTGCCGCCTGCGCCGTGCCGACCGAACAGGCGGCGATGTTGATGCGGCCGCCGTCCAGTCCCTTCATCGCAATCGCAAAGCCCTGGCCTTCCTCGCCCAGCAGGTTGGCGGCCGGGACGACGACGTTGTCGAAGTGGATGGCGCAGGTGGGCTGGCTTTTCCAGCCCATCTTCTCTTCGTTCTTGCCGAAGCTGATACCCGGCGTGTCGGCCGGGATCGCGAAGGCGGAGATGCCGGACGCGCCATCGATGCCGGTGCGCGCCATCACCACCAGCAGGTCGGTGCTGCCGGCGCCGGAGATGAAGGCCTTGCTGCCGTTGAGCACGTAACGTTCGCCCTGGCGTTCGGCGCGGGTGCGCAGCGAGGCTGCGTCCGAACCGGCTTGGGCTTCGGTCAGGCAGTAGCTGGCCAGCGCCTGGCCGCTTGCCAAACGCGGCACCCATTGCTCGCACAGGGCCTGGCTGCCCCAGCGCGCCACCATCCAGGTCGCCATGTTGTGGATGGACAGGTAGGCGGTGGTGGAGGTGCAGCCTGCGGCCAGTTCCTCGAAGATGATGGCTGCCTCCAGCCGCGACAGGCCCAGCCCGCCCAGGTGCTGCGGCGTGTACAGGCCGCAGAAGCCCAGCTCGCCGGCCTTGGCGAGTGCGTCGCGGCAGAAGTAGCCGTCGGCGTCCCAGCGGGCGGCGTTGGGGGTGAGTTCGCCCTCGGCAAACTCGCGCGCCGCCTGCTGGAATGCCCGCTGCTCTTCGTTGAGCGCGAAGTCCATGATCGTTACTTCAGGCTGATGGTGGTGTTGACCTGACCGACCGACGCCGCATCCGCGAACCAGCGCTGGGTGATGGTCTGGGTCTGGGTGTAGAACAGCACCACCTGCTTGCCGTACGGGCCCAGGTCGCCCAGCTTGGAGCCGCGCGAGCCGGTAAAGCTGAACAGCGGGACTGGCACCGGAATCGGCACGTTGATGCCGACCTGGCCGACATCGATGTCTTCCTGGAACTTGCGAGCTGCCGCGCCGCTTTGCGTGAACAGCGCGGTGCCGTTGCCGTTGGGGTTGGAATTGACCAAGGCGATGGCCTCGTCCAGCGTGTCGGCCTCGACCACGATCAGCACGGGGCCAAAGATCTCCTGGTCGTACACCGCCATGCCTGGCTTGACGCCGGACAGGATGGTTGGTGCGATGAAGTTGCCTTTCGGGTAGCCGTCGACCTGGACGTTGCGGCCGTCCAGCGCCAGCGTGGCGCCCTGCTCCAGGCCCTTGGCCACCAGCGCCAGCACGCGTTCCTTGGCGGCGCAGGAGATGACCGGACCCAGGTCGGGATTGTCCTTGCCGGCGCCGACCGACAGCGCGGCGGCTTTTTCCACCAGCTCCGGCAGCCAGGCGCGGGCCTCGCCCACCAGCACCGCGACCGAAGCCGCCATGCAGCGCTGGCCGGCGGCGCCGAAGCCTGCGCCCAGCAGCTGGTTCAGGGTTTGTTCCTTGTTGGCGTCCGGCAGTACCACGGCGTGGTTCTTGGCGCCCATCATGCATTGGGCGCGTTTGCCGGCCAGCGTTGCGCGCTGGTACACATGCTTGCCCACGTGGCTGGAGCCGACGAAGGAGACAGCGCGGATATCGGGATGGTCGCACAGGGCGTTGACCACGTCCTCGCCGCCGTGCACCACGTTCAGCACGCCGGCCGGTACGCCGGCTTCCAGCGCCAGCTTGACCAGCTTGACCGTCACCAGCGGGTCTTGCTCGGACGGTTTCAACACGAAGGTGTTGCCGCAGGCGATGGCCATCGGGAACATCCACAGCGGTATCATCGCCGGGAAGTTGAACGGGGTGATGCCGGCGCACACGCCCAGCGGTTGCAGCACGCTGTAGGTGTCGACGCCGCCGGCCACGTTCTGCGCGAACTCGCCCATTTGCAGGGTGCCGATGTTGGCGGCGTGTTCGACCACTTCCAGGCCGCGGAAGACGTCGCCTTCGGCGTCCAGCAGAGTCTTGCCCTGTTCGGCGGTCAGCGTGGCGGCCAGGTCGCCCATATTTTCGCGGATCAGCTGCTGGTATTTGAGGAAGATGCGGGCGCGGGCGCCGATCGGCGTCTTGCGCCAGGTTTTGAAGGCGCGCTGGCCGGCGGAGACCGCCTGGGCGACTTCCTCGGCGGTGGCGAAAGGCACGCGTGCCAGCACTTCCTGGGTGGCCGGATTGACGACGTCGCGCCATACGGTGGTGCGGGATTCTACCCATTCGCCATTGATCAGCAGGGGTACGGTAGGAATAGCTTGTGTCATCGTCGGTCTCCTCTTGGTTTATCGTAAGCTTGCTTATTTTGCTAATTATTTGCATTATTCGCTTATTGAAAACGTGAGTAAAGACGTAAAAATGCGAGGAATTGCGAAGTCTTTGCCGCAAAATTGCGAAGGTTGCGAAGATGTCTAAAGTATTCATGGGCGTGCGCTTGCAACGCCTGCGCGAGGAACGCAAGCTGACCCAGGCCGCGCTGGCCAAGATGCTCGACATTTCGCCGAGCTATCTGAACCAGATCGAGCGCAACCAGCGGCCATTGACCGTGTCCATCCTGTTGCGCGTAGGCGCGGTGCTGGGCGTCGACCCGCAGATTTTCTCGGAGCACGACAGCGCCGGGCTGGTGGCCGACCTGCGCGATGCCTTCAGCGAGTTGCCCGATGCCGATACCTCGCTGGCCGAGCTGAAGACGCTGGTGGAAAACATGCCGGGCGTGGCGCGCGCCGTCGTGCAGATGCAAAGCCGCTACCGCATGGCTGCCGAGCGGGCGGCGGCGCTGGAATCGCAGTTTGACGACGGCAACCGCGGCATCAGCGTGGCGCCGCCCTCGGTGGACGAGGAAGTACGCGATTATCTGAACCAGCGGCAGAACTATATCGACGAACTGGACCAGGCAGCCGAGCTGATCGTCGACGCCAGCGCGGCTGCCTTGCAGCAACGGCTGGCGGAGCGGCACGGCGTGACGGTGCTGGCTTCGCATCAATCAGGCCCAGCGCTGGCGCGGCGCCGCTACGACGCCGTTCAAAAACTGCTGTGGCTGCCCGATACGATCAGCGAAAGCCAGCGGGCGTTTCAAATGGCGGCTCAGCTAGGCTTGCTGGAACTGCCGGGCGTGATCGAGTCGCTGGTGCAGGCCGCGTCGTTTTCCAGCGACGCCACGCGCGACGGCGCCCGGCTGGCCCTGTCCAACTATTTCGCCGGGGCTGTGCGCCTGCCCTACCGGCGTTTTCTACAGGCGGCCGAGGCCTGCGCCTACGATATCGAGCTGCTGGCCGGACAGTTCGGCGTGGGCTTCGAGGCGGTTTGCCATCGGCTGAGCACGATGCAGCGGCCGGGGTTTGCGGGCTTGCCGGTGTTCTTCGTGCGCGTGGACCGGGCCGGCAATATCTCCAAACGGCAGTCGGCGGCGGCTTTCCACTTTTCCCGCGCGGGCGGCACTTGTCCGCTGTGGGTGGTGTATGAGGCCTTCAGTCTGCCCGGCCAGGTGCTGCGCCAGGTCGCCCGCATGCCGGACGGCAGCACGCATTTGTGGATCGCGCGCCAGGTCAGCAGCGGCCCGGCCGGATTCATGGCGCCGGGCAAGTCCTTTGCCATCGCCCTTGGCTGCGATATCAGCCAGGCGCATCGCATGGTGTATGCCAAGGGTCTGGATCTGGCCAATCCCGATGTCGCCACGCCGATTGGCAACGGATGTAAGGTTTGCGAGCGGAATGACTGCCCGCAACGCGCTTTTCCGTCCATTTTGCGACAGAAAGCTGCTATCTCCGGTCAAACGTAGCGGCTGGACATTTCCTCGCGGTACAATCCTGTATGCAACTAGGATTTCCCCATGAGAAACACCCAGCCGTCCATTGACCTCCCACAGATGGCGCGCGCGGTGTCGATACGGCGGTTGTTCCGTCACGGCGATCGGCGCGAGAAGCTGTCCATTACGGCATTGTGGCTGGCGTCGCTGGCCGCCAGTATCGGGCTGGGGCTGGCTTCGGTGATCTACAAGTGGTCGGGCCTGCCGGTACAGCTTGGCGGGGCTGAGCTGTACATCACCGTCTATCCGCCGCTGGTGATCTGCCTGCTGTGGACGCTGACCTGCGGCTGGTGGTGGGGCGCGATTCCCGCCTACCTTGCGACCCTGACGCTGTCCCTGTACGGCGGCATGCCGTTGCCGTGGGCGCTGATGTTCAGCGCGGCCAATCCGCTTGGTTTCGCCGTCATGGGCCTGGGCTACCGGGCGATCGCCATCAGCCGCAACCTGACCAGTATCGGCGCGATGCTGTTCTACGTGCAGCTTTCATTCGTGGCCGCCATCTTCAGTTCCAGCGGTGCGCTGGTCTGGTGCTACACCAATCGCATCGATTCGACCGCCCTGCTGCCGATCTGGCAAGGCTGGTGGCTGGGCGCCTTCCTGCAAAGCGTGTTCCTCAGTGCGCCGGTGATGGCCGTATTGTGGCCGCGCCTGGAGCGCTGGCAGCACGCGCGGCCGCAATTGCTGGTCGATGCCGGCGCCGATCCGCGCGGCTCGGTGCTGCGGCTGCTGGGCTGTGTCGCCATCGGCGTGCTGGTCTACGGTTTCGTCACGCTGAAACTGGCCGACAATCTGCTGCAAGTGCAGGCGGCCGGCATTCCTGCGGCGTTGGCGCGCTCGCTGGACGTGGCGCGGGACACGACCTGGGCTTTCTATTGGGTGTTCGCGCTGATTATCGTGTTCATCGCCTTCTTCGGCTACCACATGTTCATCCACTGGCAGACGCTGACCAACAAGCTGCTGAGCGACCTGCGCCATGCCAACCAGCGGCTGTACCTGCTGGCCGGCACCGACAGCCTGACCGGCCTGCACAACCGCCGCGTGGCGGACGAACGTATCGCTTCGGAATGGCAGCGGGCCCAGCGGCTGGGCCTGCAGGCGGCGCTGGTGATGATAGACATCGACCATTTCAAGCAGATCAACGACCGCCACGGCCATCCGACCGGCGACGAGGCGATCCGCATCCTGGCGTCGGAGATCCGCGCCCTGTCACGCGAGATCGACAGCGCCTGCCGGTATGGCGGCGAAGAGTTCCTCATCATCCTGCCGCAAGCCGATGCCGAAGGCGCCTACACCTTTGCCGAACGGCTGCGCACCAGCGTGGCGGCCATCCCGGTGCCGAGCGAGCATGGCCCCTTCCACTTCACGGTCAGCGTGGGCATCGCGCTGTTTGATGCGGAGGAAAGCTCGCATGACGCGTGGATCGAACGCAGCGACAGCGCGCTCTATCAGGCCAAGCGCGAAGGCCGCAACCGCGTGGTGTCCCCGGCGGCCGTGGCTGTCTGAGTTTGGTTCCCCAGGAACTCAGCACTGTCCTACACCGACACCGCACGCGCACCTATACCTGTACGGCAGCGCTCCAAGCATGATGAGCCTTGTCACCGCGTTATCGAACGCGGGACCAAACTCACCATCTGGAGACCACCATGAGCTATCTAGACCGCGATACGTATGGCATTTACAGCGACACCTCCGACAACAGCGGCCCCGGCCCGCGCCTGATGGGCGCCGACACGCTGATCGGTGAAGACGTCTACAACCACCAGGACGAAGACCTGGGCGACATCAAGGAAATCATGCTGGACATGCGCCAGGGCCAGGTGGCCTATGCGGTGCTGTCCTTCGGCGGCTGGCTGGGCATGGGCGACAAGCTGTTCGCCGTGCCGTGGCAGGCGCTGCAACTGGACACCGTCAACAAGCGTTTCCTGCTGGATGTATCCAAGGACCACCTGAAAAACGCGCCCGGCTTCAACAAGGACAACTGGCCGGACATGGCCAGCACCGAGTTCAGCACCCAGATCCACGACTTCTACGGCACCCAGCAGAACGTGCCGGGCGCCCGCACCGCCAGCGGCAGCGTGATGGGCAGCAGCAGCGGCAACCTGCAAAGCGACCCGGGCTACAGCGGCAGCCGTTCCAATCCCGGCAGCGGCAGTGGCAACCTGTAGCAACTGGCCCACAGAACGCGCACATTGGCTCGTCAAGGCATGCGAAAGCGGGCATGCCTGACGGGCATCTCTGGTCTAATTATTGCATCGACAGCAATTAGACCCACCATGCAAAAATCCCTCGCCATTCCCCTGCTCGCGCTGGCCCTGTGTGCCGGCAACTCCCTCGCATTTGAACCGCTGCCGCCGGAAACCATGGACGATACCCGCGTCTTCAAGGTCGAAGTGCTGCAGGTGACGGACATCGAACCCTATCAGGAAGCCTACAACGGTTTCCTCAAATCGCTGCAAACCAGCGGCCTGGTGGCCGGCAAGAACCTGAGCATCAACCGCGTGGCCATCGATTTCGATGTCGAGAAAGGCGGCTTCTGGAGCAAGCTGGGCGTGCTGCTGCGCATCCGCCAGGAGACCGGCCGCATCGTCAACGCCAAGCCGGACCTGGTGCTGACCATCGGTACGCCGGCCACCAAGTATGCGCGCGGCATGCTGGCCGACGCGCATATTCCGCTGGTGTTCACGGCGGTGGCCAATCCCGAGGATGCCGGCTGCGTGTCGCTGGTCGACGCCGGCGAAGGCGTGACCGGCTCCACCTTGTACACCGACATGTCGGACTCGCTGAAACTGGTCAAGGATGTGTTCCCCAATGTGCACCGCATCGGCATGGTGCACACCGACGACGAGAACGGCGTCGCCAACGTGGCGGCGGCGACCCGCAACGGCAAGCCGCTGGGCCTGGATGTCAGCGCCCGGCTGGTGAACAAGACCGACCACATCGCGCCGTCGCTGAAGGAACTGTACAGCGCCGGCCGCGGCGTCGAGATGTTCGCCGTGCCGCTGGACACCTACTACGGCCTGCACCGCTACGAGGCGGCCATCGACCTGGGCGAATTCGGCATCGAGAACAAGGTGCCGGTGGTGACGCTGGCGATGGTGCGCGTACCCGGTGCGGCGCTGTACGTAGGCGCCGACTTCACCCAGGTCGGCCGGCTGGCCGGCAACCAGGCCGCCAAGATCCTGCAGCGCCACACCAAGCCGGACGTGATGCCCATCCTGCGCCAGGAAACACCGACGGTGATGGTCGACCCGGCCCGCATGGCGGCGCTCAACGTCAGCCTGCCGCCGGCCATGGCCGCCCGCAAGACCGAGACCAGCAGCGGCTTCTGGCAGATCGACCTGGCCAAATAACAAGTTATACTGCCCCATCGGTCGATAGCTGACAGGGGCGTATATGCGGTGCAGGCGCGTCATTACCGTAATGTTGCTGGCGGGTCTGGCGGCCGGCCAGGCTGAGGCCGGCGGTGAGACTGCACGCATCGTCATGGCAAGCATACTGGAGCAGAACAACAGCTATGCCGCCCGCTGGTTGCGGCTGATCTACACGGAAGCGTTCCAGCAGTTGGGCGTGGAGCTGGAGATCCGCAGCTTTCCTGCCGCGCGCGCCAGCGTGGAGGCGATCGCCGGCAACATCGACGGCGAACTGACGCGCGCCTATGAATACGGCGACCTGCAATCTGTGCTGATGCGGGTACCGGAGGCGCCGTTGTCGTCGACCACCGCGGCCTATGCCCGCACACCTACGCTCCATCTGGACAACGGCTGGGAGTCGCTGCGCGGCAGCAGCTACCGGGTCGAGTACCGCTTCGGCTATCTGGTGGTACAGCAACGGCTGGCCGAGGTGTTGCCTCAGGGCGGCTATACGGCGGTACACAGCAGCGAAATGGGCTTGCGCAAGCTGTCCATCGGCCGTACCGACGTGTACATCGATAACGTCGAGGTGGTCGATTCCCTGCTGGAAAGCGCAGAGTTCAGGCATTCCGGCATCCACCAGGCCGGCACGCTGGAGCGCAAACCCGTCTACGCCTACCTCAATAAAAAGCATGAAAAGCTGGCCCTGCGCCTGTCCGCCGTGCTCAAGAAGATGCGCGACAGCGGCGAGGTCGAGCGCCTGCGCCTGCAAGCCCTGAAGGAATAACGCACCAGGATAGGGCATTTCCTCTGGCACGTTTCTTGATAGAAGTTAAACGTGTTCAACAGGGAATGTCCGACATGGCTAACTTCTTCAACGAAATGACCGCCGACGGCCTGGCCCATCACGCCAGCGCCGAGGTCCGCGAACACTACCGCGAGTTTTGCGGCTGGCTGCAGCGCCAACCGGCCGAGACCATCGAGCGCAAGCGCGCCGAGGCCGACCTGACCTTCCGCCGGGTCGGCATCACCTTCGCCGTCTATGGCGACGATGCCGGCACCGAACGCCTGATCCCCTTCGATACGATACCGCGCATCATTCCGGCGGCCGAGTGGAAGCAGCTACAGACCGGGCTGGTGCAACGCGTGCGCGCGCTGAACATGTTCATCCACGATATCTATCACGACCAGAACATCATCAAGGCGGGCATCATCCCCGCCGAGCAGATCTACCGGAACGCGCAGTACCGGCCGGAGATGCAGGGCATCAAGGTGGCGTCGGACATCTATGCCCACATCGCCGGAGTCGACATCGTGCGCGCCGGCCAGGGCGAGTTCTACGTGCTGGAGGATAATCTGCGGGTGCCGTCCGGCGTTTCCTACATGCTGGAAGACCGCAAGATGATGATGCGGCTGTTCCCCGAACTGTTCGCCCGCAACAAGATCGCCCCGGTCGACCACTATCCCGATTTGCTGCTCGATAACCTGCGCTCCGTCGCGCCCATGGGCATCAACGACCCGACCGTGGTGGTGATGACGCCGGGCATGTACAACTCGGCCTACTTCGAACACGCCTTCCTGGCGCAGCAGATGGGCGTGGAGCTGGTCGAGGGCAAGGACTTGTTTGTCAGCGATAACACCGTGTTCATGCGCACCACGCGCGGCCCCAAGCGGGTGGACGTGATTTATCGCCGGCTGGACGACGATTTCCTCGATCCGCTGGCGTTCCGGCCGGATTCCTCGCTGGGCGTGCCGGGGTTGCTGTCGGTGTATCGCGCAGGCCGCGTCACGCTGGCCAACGCCATCGGCACCGGCGTGGCGGACGACAAGTCGATCTACCCGTTCGTGCCGGACATGATCAAGTTCTACCTGTCCGAGGAGCCAGTGCTGAACAATGTGCCGACCTACCAATGCCGCAAGCAAGAGGATCTGGCCTACACGCTGGCCCATCTGCCGGAGCTGGTGGTGAAGGAAGTGCACGGCGCGGGCGGCTACGGCATGCTGGTCGGGCCGGCTTCGAGCAAGCAGCAGATCGAAGACTTCCGCCAGCGCCTGCTGGCCCGGCCGCACGGCTACATCGCCCAGCCGACGCTGGCGTTGTCGGCCTGCCCTACCTACGTCGAGAACGGCATCGCGCCGCGCCATATCGACTTGCGCCCCTTTGTACTGTCGGGCAAGACCATTTCCATGGTGCCGGGCGGCCTGACCCGCGTGGCGCTGCAGGAAGGCTCGCTGGTGGTGAACTCGTCGCAAGGCGGCGGCACCAAGGATACCTGGATTTTGGAACGCTAAGGAGACCCCCATGTTAAGCCGCACCGCCGATCATCTGTTCTGGATGGCGCGCTACACCGAGCGCGCCGAAAACACTGCCCGCATGCTGGACGTCAATGTGCAAACGTCGATGCTGCCGCAGTCCGACGAGGAAAACCTTCAGGGCTGGCGGGCCATGCTCGGCATCTCCGAGCTGCAGTCCGCCTTCGACCGCAAGTACGATACGCTGGAGGCGCGCGCCGTCATCGATTTCATGGTGCGCGATCCGGACAATCCCTCGTCCATCGTGGCCTGCCTGACCGAGGCGCGCGAGAACGCCCGCGCGGTGCGCGGCACGCTGACCACGGAGGTGTGGGAAATCCAGAACCAGACCTGGCTGGACATGCAGAAGCGCTTGAACAGCGATCTGCTGGAAACCGATCCCAGCAAGTTCTTCGAATGGGTCAAGTTCCGCTCCCACCTGTCGCGCGGCGTCACCGTCGGCACCATGTTGCGCGACGAGGCCGTGCATTTCATCCGCCTGGGCACCTTCCTGGAGCGCGCCGACAACACCGCCCGCATCCTCGACGTAAAGTTCCACGGCGGCGGCAGTGCCGACAGCACCGGCGAGGCCATGACGCAGCGCGACTTCTACTACTGGGGCGCGTTGCTGCGTTCGGTATCCGGCTTCGAGATTTACCGCAAGGTGTATCGCGACGTTATCACCCCGGCGCGCATCGCCGAGCTGCTGATGCTGCGCGCGGACATGCCGCGCTCGCTGCTGGCCTGCATGGACGAGGTGGTGCAGAACCTGCGCGAGGTGCGCAACGATGTCTCCGCCGATACCGAACGCTGCGCCGGCAAGCTGCACGCCGAGCTCCAGTTCGGCAAGATCGACGACATCCTCGCGGCCGGCCTGCACGACACCCTGACAGGCTTCCTGTCGGACATCTATCAATTGGGCAATCGCGTCAGCCGCGATTTCCTGGTGCCGCTGGCGGCTTGACGACACGAGGCCCTGTTATGCAACTGACGATACGTCACGAAACCCGCTACACCTACAGCACGCCGCTGGCCTACACCATCCAGCAGCTGCACCTGACGCCGCGCGTGGAGGCGCAGCAACACGTGCTGTCCTGGCATATCGCCATGCCCGGCCATGTGCATGGTTATACCGACGCCTACGGCAACCTGTCGCACATGATGACGATGAATTTGCCGCACCAGGGGCTGGCCATCGTGGCCGGCGGCGTGGTCGAGACCAGCAGCCCGAAACAGGGCCGCATTCCCAACGGCGACAGCCTGTCGCCGCTGATCTACACGGTGTCGACGCGGCTGACGGAGCAGACGCCGGGCATCCTGGAACTGGCGGCCTCCTGCCTGCCGGACGGCAAGGCCCAGACCAGGGACTTGATGTGCCTGGCCGAGCACATCTTTGGTGCGGTCCGGTATCAAAGCGGTGCGACCGCCGTCACCACCACGGCCAGCGACGCGCTCGCGCTCGGCGAAGGCGTGTGCCAGGACCACGCCCACCTGTTTCTGGCTTGCTGCCACGCGCACGGGATACCGGCGCGCTATGTGTCCGGCTACATCGACCCGGAAACCAGCGACCACGCGGCCAGCCACGCCTGGGTGGACGCCTGGGCCGAGGACCGCGACTACAGCGGCTGGGTCAGCATCGACGTGACCCATGCGCGCCTGATGACGGACGCGTATTGCCGCCTGGCCATCGGGCGCGACTACGAGGCGGCGGCGCCGGTGCGCGGCGTGCGGCGCGGCGGCGGCCTGGAGTCGATGAGCGTGGATGTGCAGATCGTGCCCCAATGAGGGGTGTACAATATTTATTCCTTTAATCAATAACTTGCAACGATGACCTATTGTGTGGGCATGCGCCTGGATGCCGGGCTGGTGTTTTTATCGGATTCGCGCACCAATGCCGGGGTGGACCAGGTGGGCACCTTCCGCAAGATGAGCGTGTTCGAGATTCCCGGCGAGCGCATGATGGTGATGATGACCGCCGGTAATCTGTCGATCTCGCAATCGATACGCCAGCTGGTGGCAGAGCAGCAAAACGCCGACGGCCGCAGCATCTGGACCGCCACCAACATGTACGAGGCCGCCCGCATCCTCGGCGACGCCGTGCGCCAGGTGCACGAACGCGACGCCAAGGCGCTGGCCGAGTTCGGCATCGACTTCAATGTCAGCATCATTTTCGGCGGCCAGATCAAGGGCGAGCGCTGCCGCTTGTTCCAGATTTATTCGGCCGGCAATTTCATCGAATCGCACGACGAAAGCACGTATTTCCAGATCGGCGAGGCCAAGTACGGCAAGCCCATCATCGACCGCGTGGTGACGCCCGCCACCAGCCTCGACGACGCCGCCAAGTGCGCGCTGATTTCCATGGATTCCACCTTGCGCTCCAACGTGTCGGTGGGACTGCCGCTGGATTTGCTGGTCTACGGCAACGAACAGCTGGCCGTGACCCATTTCGTCACCATCGACGAGCGCAATCAATACTTCCAGATGATACGCAACACCTGGGGCCATCAACTGAAGAGCGTGTTCGAAGGACTGGACAAGCCGGTCTGGGATGCCGCGCCTGAAGCGACGGCCAACGTCTTGCATTCGACCGCCACCGGCAGCAAGCCGGTGCGCGTGGCGCCGCCGGCCGGCGTGACGCTGCCGCCGCCGTCCAACACGCCTCTGCAAACGCTGGCACAGCAATTCCATGACGGACAACAATAGCGGGCCGACATACTGCATAATTGCAACACGCCACAACGTGGTGCACGCATGAAAAGAGTATGATCGATAAAAAATCCACTTTCATGGAGCGATGCATGTCTGACGCAACCCCGCCGGCATCCGAAGAGACTATTTTTTCGGTCGATACTTTGCTCAAATACATGGGCAATGACGGCAAGGCATTGGCCATCGTCTCGAAAATCGTGCGCGACGCCTGTGCGCCCGGCATGGCGCCGATGCAGCAAGCCGCCACCGCGCTGCGCGAGGAGCGCTACACCGACGCCGGCAAGACACTGCACAGCCTGCGCGGTTCAATCGGCACGCTGGGCGCCAAGCGGCTGGTGGAAGCCTCGCTCAAGCTGGAGCAAGCCGTGGCCGAGCGCCAGCTGGACCAGATCCCGCCTCTGTTTGCGACGCTGGAGTCCGAATACCAGCTGGTACTGCAGTCTGCCGACGCATGGCTGCAACGTAACGCGCCTCAAAACGGACAGACGACCCAGGCTTAGTCGGGCTGGTTCCATACCACTATTACCAGCGGTAGCAGTGCTGTTTTGTCTGCCACTGTCGATTCCTGCGCCACACTCAACGATTTATCCCGACGCAAAGATTGCGCTCAACTAAATTCGGGCATATTGTTCAGTAAATATGAATTTTTATTTGTGTTGCATTGCAACCAAAGACACCGTTCCGCGGCTTTTCGCCGCACCTTAACGAATGGTTACAATTGTTACCCCGATTATCGGCTTGCAATCAGGAGCCGTAAAAGCTTCGTGATAATATCCCCTCCGGACTGGCAAGTAACAGCAGACTAGCAAGGCGGTACCTAGTGTGCGCCATGTTTTTTTGCAAGTTTGTACAATAGAAAGAGGAAATTATTGCGCCATGGCATCTTGCGCAATTGATAATTTGTCTCAGTGCAAGTATAATGGTGCAATGCGACGGAGCGTGGAAGACGCGTCCGCCGGACCTGAAGTGCCGCAGCAGACGGTCTCAGGTTTTAGCCTTGGACAGAATTGTAGGAAGGCTTTCCTCGCCGACAGTGGTATTGCTTTAACCAAGGGTAACTAAAATATGGAATTATTCAACAAGTCTGGCGTGCTGGTATCGTCGGTACTGGTTCTGGTGGGCGCGCTGATCGCCTGCCAGGCGCAGGAAGACGCGGTACCCTCGCCGACCGTGATTGAAGCCATCGCTACACAAGCGGGCCCGCAAGGCCAAGCCGCCGCCGAGCGCCGCTTGCAGGAATGGGCCGACCAGGGCTCGCCGGTAGCCCAGCGCGAACTGGCGCTGCGTTATCTGTCCAACCCGGCCAAGCGCAACGAAGCCATACAACTGTTCGAGCGTGCCGCCAATGCGGGCGATGCCCAGGCGGCAGTGGGATTGGTTGGCATGTATCACGGCAACACCGCGGCTGTCCAGGGCGGTAACACCGCCATCAGCGCCGGCCGCGTGATCAAGGAAGCCGCCAACGTGAACTACATTCCGCGCTGAGCGAATTTCCTGCCCGCCATCGAGCCGCAACACCCTTCAGGTGCTGCGGCTTTTTTATTGTGTTGCTGATTTATACTTTATAAAACATGAATGGGAGTGGTGTATGGACAGGTTGCGCGCGCTGGAAGTATTCGTCGAGGTGGTGCGCAGGGAGGGTTTCGCGCGCGCGGCCGATGCGCTCGATACTTCGCCCGCCAATGTCACCCGCTACATCAGCGACCTGGAAGCGCATCTGCAAACCCGGCTGCTGAACCGCAGTTCGCGCAAGATGTCGCTGACCTCCAGCGGCGAGGCGCTGTTCGAGCGCGCCAAGTCCATCCTGGACGATGTGGCCGAGGCCGAAGCGATCGTTTCCTCGGCCACCATGCAGCCGCAAGGCGTGCTGCGCATCAACGCGCCGCTCAGTTTCGGCGTGCTGCATCTGGCGCCGCTGTGGGCCAAATTCATGAAGAAATATCCCGACGTGCAGCTGGACGTGGCGCTGATCGACCGCGTGGTCGACATTGTCGAGGAAGGCTATGACATGGCGATCCGCATCTCGCGCGCCGGCTCGGCGTCCAACGTGGCGCGCAAGCTGGCCACGTCGCACAACATCCTGTGCGCCGCGCCCTCCTACATCGCCCGGCACGGCATGCCGCTGCAGCCGTCCGACCTGCTGCGGCACCGCTGCATCGGCTACAGCTACGCCGCCACCGCCGACGAATGGCAGATGCTCGATGCGCAAAACCAGCCGCACACGGTCAAGGTGGCGTGCGTCATGCACACCAACAACGGCGACACCGCGCGCAGCGCCGCCCTCGGCGGCCTGGGCGTGATCTGGCAACCCAGCTTCCTGGTCGGCGCCGACCTGCGCGCAGGCGATCTGGTGCGGGTGCTGCCGGATTTCCACATGCCCGATATCGATGTGCTGGCGGTCTACCCCAGCCGCCGTCACCTGAGCGCCAAGGTGCGGGTGATGATCGATTTCCTGGTCGAGGAATTCGCCGGCACGCCGCCATGGGACCGCGTTGACTGATTTTCAGCCATAAAAATCCCCGATTCCGTTTGACGCGGATCATACGACCAGCCTGCGCCAGCGCAGATACTCGAATGTGCTGACCACACAGGAGGGAATGCGGCGATGGATCAACGCGAACTATACAGGGAGCAATTGCACGCCTTCACGCGTCAGCACCGGGCGGGGCATTGGAGCGGCAGCTTCGCGCAGTTCATGGAACAGGTGCTGCCGGCGGCGCCCTGCCAGTTCGCGCGCAGCTCGCATCAATACATCTGGGACATGTTGTGCTGGAGCGGCCAGCAAGGCGAGGACGGCAAGCTGCGCTGTACGCTGTTCGCGGACGAGCTGTTCGGCATCGACGATGCGCTGGCCCGCGTGGCCGACTACTTCAAGGCGGCAGCCGCCGGGTCCGAGGTGGGCCGGCGGCTGTTGTTGTTGCTGGGACCGCCGTCGGGCGGCAAGTCCACGCTGGTGATACGCCTCAAGCGCGGGTTGGAGGAATACAGTTACACCGATGCCGGCGCCCTGTTCGGCATCGCCGGCTGTCCGGTGCATGAATCGCCGCTGCATCTGGTGCCGCACACCATGCGCTCCGGCTTCCGCGAAACCTACGGCGTGGAGGTGGCCGGTGAATTGTGTCCGCACTGCCGCGCCAGGCTTGAGCACGAGTTGAACGGTGATTTCCTGCGCATGCCGGTCGAGCGCATCTTCATTTCCGAAGCCGGGCGCAGCGGCGTCGGCACTTACGCACCGCATGACCCGAACACCGCCGACATCGCCGACCTGGTCGGCTCGGTCGACCTGTCCAAGGTGGCCGAGTTCGGCGACGAAGGCGATCCGCGCGCGTGGTCCTGGTCCGGCGCCGTGTACGCCGCCAGCCGCGGCATGCTGGAGATGATAGAAATCCTCAAGGTCAAGCGCGAGTTCCTGTATCTGCTGCTGACGCTGACGCAGGAAAAAAACGTCAAGGTGGCGCGCTTTCCGTTGATCTATCTCGACGAGACCATCCTCGCCCACACCAATCTGGCGGAGTTCCGCAAGTTCCTGCAGGAGAGCGAGAACGAAGGCTTGCTGGACCGCATGGTGATTGTGCAAGTGCCCTATACGCTGAACTATCGCGAGGAGGCGCGCATCTATCACAAGCTGATCCTGGCGGCGGCGCCGGCCTTCCGCAGCGTGCATCTGGACCCGCATGTGCTGCACGCAGCGGCCGTGTTCGCCGTACTGACCCGGCTGCATGAAGGCGAGGAGCGCGACGGCGAACTGGCCAAGCGGGTGCGCATCCACGCGGGCGAGGACGTGGACGGCGTCCACCAGGCCGAGGCGCAAAGGATACGCGGCAAGGACCGGGCGCCGGACGAAGGCCTGTCCGGGGTTTCGCCGCGCTTCGTCATCAATGCCCTGTCGAATGCCATCATCCAGTCGCACCGCAGCAGCCTGACCACCATGGACCTGCTGCTGGCGCTGAAGGATGGCATCGAGAGCGACGCCCGCATCGAATCGGCGCGCAAACGCAAATGGGTGGACTACCTGGTGTTGACCCGCAAGGATTTCTACAATCGCTGGGTCAAGGAGGATGTGCACAAGGCCTTGTTTGTCTCGTTCGAACAAGAGGTGGAAGAGTTGCTGGGCAAGTACCTGGACGAGGTGGAGGCCATGCTGGACAACCGGCAAGTGAAAGACCCCATCACCTGCGAGGAGCGGCGGCCGGACGAACGCTTTCTGCGTGCGGTCGAGGAAAAGATCGCGATCTCCGATTCCGGCAAGCAGTCGTTCCGGCAGGAAGTGGTGCGCAAGGCCATGAGCGCCTACAAGCGCGGCCAGCCCTTCGGCCTGGGCAGTCATGCGCAGCTGCGCGACGCCCTGCAACAATATCTGTTCGAACAGCGGCGCGACGTGCTGCGGCTGGTCAGTTCCAGCAAACGTCCCGATGACGATGTGCGCGCCAAGATATCCGCCGTCGAAGACCGCCTGGTCGACGAATATGGCTACGACAGCCATGGCGCCCGCGAGGCGCTGAACTATGTCACCACGCTACTGGCGCAGGAATGAGGTCCGACGATGCAGAGCCGCCAACGCGACTGGTACGAATTGTTCTCTCGCGGCGCGCGCGACTGGTTGCGGCATAACGACAAGGTCCGCAGCGCCGTCCGCGACCATCTGCCGAATATCATTTCCTCGCCCGATCTGATGAGCGATGCGGGCCAACGCAGCGTGCAGGTACCGCTGCGCCTGCTCGAACACGCGCGCTTTCGCCTGGCCGAGGGCAATAGCAACACGGGCGCCGGCCAGGGGCCGGGGCAGCCGGGCGACCTGCTGTTGCCAGCGGACGAACAGTCCACCGATGGTGGCGGTGCAGGACAGGCGCCGGGCGAGGTGACGTTGATGATGGAGTTCGCCATCGACGACCTGCTGGACTGGTTGTGGCAGGAGTTTCAGCTACCGTCACTCCAGCCGCGCGGCCGGGCGACGCTGGACCAGCCCGAGATTGTGCATCGCGGCTGGGACAAGCACGGCGCCCGCTCGCGGCTCGATCGGCGCCGCACTGTCAAGGAGGCGATCAAACGGCGTGCCGTGCAGGGCGCGCCGGCGCCGTTCACCAACGACGATCTGCGTTTCCGTCAACTGGTGGAGCGGCCGCGTCCGAGCAGCAGCGCCGTGGTGCTCTTCATGCTCGATGTGTCCACCAGCATGACGCAGCCCGAGCGGCGTCTGGCCAAGACCTTTTTCTTCCTGGCGCTGCAAGGCTTGCGGCGCAGCTACCGCCATGTGGAGCTGCGCTTTCTTGCCCATGCGGCGCGCGCGTGGGAATTCAACGAACGCGATTTTTTCGAGGTCAGCGGCATGGGGGGCACCATGGCGTCCACCGGCTTCCGCCTCGCGCAATCGCTGCTGGACGAGCACTATGACGCGGCCAGCTACAACAGTTATCTGTTCTACGCCTCGGACGGGGATAACTTCTCGGAAGACCGGATGGCCGCCAGCCAGCTGCTGGGGCAATTGGCCGGCCGCATGAACTATCTCGGCTATGTAGAAACCCTGCCCGGCATGCCGCGCATGCTGGAGACCGAAATGGGCCGGCTGTGGAAGGAGCGTGAACGCCAGGGCTTGCCGCTATCGAGCGTGGTGCTGACGCAAGCTGAAGACGTGGTCTCCGCGCTGAAACAATTCCTGGTGCGGCAGGCGGCCGCCGAGGACAAGGCATGAGCACGCTGGAAGACTACACCGCGCGCATCGAACAACTGGCCGCCGAGCTCGGGCTGGAATACTACCCGGTCGATTTCGAACTGGTGCCGCAGAACTTCATGCTGGAAATTGCAGTCTACGGCGTGCCGGTACGCATGCATCACTGGTCGTTCGGGCTGCGCTATATCCACCAGCTGCTGCATCAGAACATGGGGCATTCGCGCATCTTTGAAGTGATGTTCCCCGGCGATCCCTGCCGGGCCTACCTGATGAATCAAAACAGTCTGGCCGAAAACACACTCGTGGCGGCCCATGTCATCGGCCACGCGGACTTTGTGCGCCGCAACGCCTTGTTCGAACGCTTCATGACGATGGCCGGCGGCCATATCCTGGAACAGAGTGCCGCGAGGGCGCACCGGCTGGAGCACGCGCTGACGCGCCACGGACGCCCCGCCGTCGAAGCCGTGCTCGACGCGGCGCTCGCGTTGGAACCGCACATCGACATCCAGCAGGAGCTGTATCGCCCGCCCTACCCCATCGGCACGCCGGCGCAGCCTCCGCAGCCCGGACCATTTCAGCAGCGCTACTCGTCCTTGCCTGGCGGGGAAGCGGCAGGCACCGCGCCGGTGGAGCGTCCGCGCCAGCCGCCGCACCCGGAATACGATCTGCTGTGGTTCATTGCCCGCCACGCGCCGGAACTGCAGGATTGGGAGCGCGATATCCTGCTGGCGGTGCGTGAGGAATCGTTCTACTTCTATCCGGTGCATGCCTGCCAGATCATGAATGAAGGCTGGGCATGCTACTGGCACGCCCGCCTGCTGCGCGAAGCGGACTTCCTGCCGCATCAGTTGTACCTGCAGGCGCTCAAGGTGCATTCCGATGTCGTGCGTCCGTATGCGGGGGAGCATCAGCTGGCCCTGGCGATCAATCCCTACCATCTGGGCTTCAGCATGTGGGAGCACATCGTCGAACGGGAGGGAATCGAGGCGGCCCGCCGCATTTGCGCTGAAGAGGACGATTTCGGCTTCATCCGCAACTACCTGGATGCGCCGCTGGCGGACCATCTGGATCTGTTCAGCTACCAGGTACGCAAGGATGGCGAAGCACGCGTACTCAGCCGAGACATACAGGCGGTGCGGGAAGCTATCTTGCGTCCCAGGTACAACTACGGCGCGCCGCGCATCGCTGTCGAGCGCGTGCATGACGATCGAAGCCTGGTGTTAAGGCACGACCATGCGAGCGACGGCCGCGGCCTGGACCTGACGGCGGCAGAACAGGTGCTCAATTACGTGGCGCGCATCTGGCGCAAACCGGTCACGCTGCACACCGTGGATTTTCGGGGCGCGCACCGGGTGCTGACAGTCAGCCACCCAGATAGTGGACATACCAGCGCAAAGCCTGCCTGAGTCCGCGCCGCAAGTCGTGAGTCGGCATATAGCCCAGCAGCTCCCTGGCCTTGGCGATGTCCGCCTGCGAATGCCGGACATCGCCAGCACGGAACTCTCCGTACTCTGGCTGGAAGTCACGCAGATGGGGATAGCGTTCCACCAGCAGACCGTGGAGCATCAAGTAGAGTTCGTTCAGGCTGGTGCGGGAATTGAGCGCGACATTGTAGACCTGGTTGACGGCGTCCTTGCGGTCGGTCAGCGCGGCCAGCAGATTGGCCTGCACGGCGTTGGCCACATAGCAGAAATCCCGGCTGCTTTCGCCATCGCCGTTTATCACCAGCCGGTGTCGTCCTATCATCGCCGCGATCCATTGCGGAATAACCGCGGCATAAGCGCCGGACGGATCCTGGCGCGGACCGAACACGTTGAAATATCTGAGACCTATCGTTTCGGTGGCGTAGCAGCGCGCGTAGACATCCGCGTACAGTTCGTTGACGTACTTAGTCAGCGCATACGGCGACAAGGCCCTGCCGATATGAGCCTCCTGCTTGGGCAAGGCCGGGTGGTCGCCGTAGCTGGCGCTGGAGGCTGCGTACACAATGCGCCGTACGCCGGCCAGCCGCGCGGCGTCCAGCACATTGAGCCAGCCGCCGATATTGATGTCGTTGCACAGCAACGGCTGGCGCAGGGAGCGCGTCACCGAGCCGAGCGCGGCCTGGTGCAGCACGAAATCGGCCCGGTCGCAGGCATGGGCGCAGGTTGCCACGTCGCGAACGTCGCCTTCGATCAGCTCGAACCGGCGCCAGGCTTCCGCGCCGACGGCATCCCTGACCTGGTCCAGATTGTGGCGATAGCCGGTCAGGAAGTTGTCGACGCCGGCGACGCGCTGGCCAAGTTCCAGCAGCGCCTGCAACAAATTCGAACCGATGAAGCCCGCCACGCCGGTAATCACCCAGCGGTACTGCCGCAGCAGCAGATGCTCGCGCGCATCCTGGTAGCTTGAGGTGGCTGGTGTGCCGTTTTCATAGTCGGCCATCACAACCTCCAGACGCTGAGCCCGCTCTCGCGCAAAGCCCGTTCGTCGAACTGGGATTTGAGGTCGATGAAACAACCGTCCTGGACTATCTTGGCACGGATCTGATGCAACGGCCTTTCGGTGAGCTCGCGATGCGCCACCGCGCTGATCAAGGCCTCGGCG
The DNA here is from genome assembly GCF_009380215.1 of Rugamonas aquatica. Classification (GTDB taxonomy): domain Bacteria; phylum Pseudomonadota; class Gammaproteobacteria; order Burkholderiales; family Burkholderiaceae_D; genus Rugamonas; species Rugamonas aquatica_B. The sequence continues at coordinate 545,852 of NZ_WHUG01000001.1, read as the reverse complement.
CAAGGTAGCGCATCCCAGGATTGCAGCTGCACGCCGTACTCATGGTGGGCCTCGTCCGGATCCGCCACCGGGTCGTGGACGTGGACTTGCAGGCCGTAGGACTCCAGTTCGGCAATCAGGTCGGCCACCTTGGAATTGCGCAGATCCGGGCAATTCTCCTTGAACGTCAACCCCAGCACGTTGACATGACAGCCCTTGAGCTTGAACCCTGCGCGCACCATGTGCTTGACGGTTTTTTCGGCTACGAACTTGGCCATGCCGTCATTGATGCGACGCCCGGCCAGGATCACGTGCGGATGATAGCCCAGCATCTCGGCCTTGTGCGTCAGATAATAGGGGTCGACGCCGATACAGTGGCCGCCCACCAGTCCGGGACGGAATGGCAGGAAATTCCACTTGGTGCCGGCGGCCTGCAGGACTTCCAGCGTATCGATATCGAGCCGGTCGAAGATGATCGCCAGCTCGTTCATCAGCGCGATGTTGAGGTCGCGCTGGGTGTTTTCGATGACCTTGGCCGCCTCCGCGACCATGATGCTGGAGGCGCGGTGCACGCCGGCGGACACCACTTCCTCGTACAATGCGGCGACGCGTTGCAGCGTGGCGTCGTCGTCCGCCGCGACGATCTTGCGCACCGTTGCCAGCGTGTGCTCGCTGTCGCCGGGATTGATGCGTTCGGGCGAGAAGCCGACGTGGAAATCACGTTGCCACCGCAGGCCCGAGCATTGCTCCAGCACGGGGATGCAGACTTCCTCGGTCGCGCCGGGGTAGACGGTGGACTCGTAAATCACCACGGCGCCGGCCTTCATGTAGCGGCCCACCGACTGGCTGGCGCCGATCAGCGCGGAGAAATCCGGATTGTGCGCGGCGTCGACCGGCGTTGGCACCGCGACCACGATGTAGTCGGCCTCGCTCAACGCTGCGGCATTGCAACCCATTTCCAGCCAGCTTGCCGCGCCGAACTGTTCAGCGGAGACTTCGCCGCCCGGATCGATCCCGCGCCGGTAGCTCGCGACCTTGCGCGCCGACAAGTCCACACCGATGGTGCGGCGGCGCGAACCGAAAGCGACCGCCAGCGACAAGCCCACATATCCCAGTCCCACCACGGCTACGACTTCCATAAGCCACCTCGCGTCTAAGCGTTGGACACACGTCTCGGCCGATTCTACGGAGCGGGCCCGCCCTGCTGTTGAGGTGGCGCAAACGGGTGCCGATTGCAGCGCAAGGCGTGTCCGTTTGCGATCGATCAAAGGGCCGCGCGATGAGACTTCCTACTCTAGTCATACCGTTCGTCAGGGAGAGCCTCATGTTGCGTGTCTTGTGGATAGTGCTGCTGCTTGCCGGTTGCGGCCGCATACATAGCGACGAGCAACTGATGTCGGAGGCCAGGCAATACCTGTCCAGTGGCGATACACGCGCCGCCGTGATCCAGCTCAAGAATGTCCTGCAACGCACCCCTTCCAGCGGCCCCGCGCGGGTGATGCTGGGACAGCTGTATCTGGGCGCCGGCGACGTGCTGTCGGCAGACAAGGAATTGCGCCGCGCCCTGGACTTGGGCATGCCGCCCGCCACGGTGTTGCCGCTGCTGGGCAAGAGCTTGCTGCAGCAGGGCCAGTACGCCAAGCTGCTGGAAGACATCAAGGCTGATCCGCAGCAGCCGCAATTACAAGTTCTGCGTGGCCACGCCCTGGTCGGCCTGGGCCGCGTGAACGAAGGGCGCGCGGTCTTCGAGCAAGTGCTGGCCGGACATCCCAGGCAGCCAGGCGCCCTGCTGGGTCTGGCGAGGCTGGCGCTGGAGGCACGCGATCGGGAGACGGCCTTGCGTCTGACTACCCAGGCAGTGCAAGCGGCGCCCGACGACATCGACGCCCTGCGTCTGCAAGGCGACCTGCTGCGCGCGCTGGGACAGACCGCAGGCGCATTGACGGCATATCAGCATGTGCTCAAGCTGGGGCCGGAGCTGGTGCAGCCGCATATCGATATCGCCAGCCTGTACATTCAAACCGGAAAACTGAACGAGGCCAGAGCCGAGCTCGCTGTAGCGCGCAAGATCTCGCCGAACAGCCTGATGGCCGCGTATACCCAGGCCTTGCTCGACTTCAGGGAAGGCAGGCTGGCGGCCGCGCAGGAGCGTCTGCAACTCGTATTGCGCGCCGCCCCCGATCACTTGCCCGGCAATCTGTTGATGGGAACGGTACTTCGCGGTCTCGCCAGCTATCCGCAAGCCGAACAGCACCTGAGAAAATTTCTGGAGGCGCATCCCGGCCATGCCTACGCGAGCAAGCAGCTGGCCGCGGTGCTGATGGCCACCGGCAATCCCGCGCAAGCGCTGGCCATCGTCGAGCCGCTGTTCGACGGCAATCAGCAGGATCTGGAAATGATGTCGCTGGCCGGCGAACTCTATATGCGGCTGAGGGAGTATCCCAAGTCCGCCAGCTATTTCGAGAAAGCCAGCGCGCTGGCGCCACAGACTTCGATGCTGCATGCGGCGATCGCCGTCAGCCACATCGGCATGGGCGACACCGCGCGCGCCGTCACCGAGCTGGAGCGTGCAACCACACTGGACGGCAAATCGTCGCGCGCCGGCGTGCTGCTGGCCCTGACCCACTTGCGTAACAAGGACTATGCCAAGGCGCTTGCCGCCGTCAAGCAGCTGGAAAGCCAGAACGGCGACAATCCCATGGTGCAAAACCTGAAAGGCGGCGTGCTGCTGATGAACCGCGACCGTACCGGCGCCCGGGCCGCCTTCGAGCGCGCACTGGCGCTCGACCCCGTGTACCTGCCGGCGCTGGATAATCTGACGCAAATGGACCTGGCCGACAAACGGCCTGAGCCAGCCAGACTGCGACTGGAAGCAGCGCTGGCCAAGGATGGCAAGAACGCCGACATCATGACGGCGCTGGCCAATCTGGCGATCTCGCAGGGGCATGCGGCACAGGCCGGCGTCTGGCTGGAACGCGCAGTCCGCGAGCATCCGGACGCGCTGGAGCTGAACCTGATGCTGGCGCAATTCCATGTGCGTAACAAGCAGTTGCCCAAGGCGCTGGTGCTGATGCAAAAGCTGCTGGCGACCAACCCGGCCAATGCGGAAGCGCTTTCCTTCATGGCTGAACTGCAACTTCGCAGCCGCAACAACGATGCCGCGCTGGACAATCTGACCAAGCTGGCGGTGGTCCAGCCCAGCTCGCCTCAGGTGCAAGTGCGTATCGCGGTCCTGCGCAGCGCCACCGGCGACAACGACGGCGCGCTGCAAGCGCTGAACAAGGCCCTGGCGTTGCAGGCGAACTATCCCCCCGCGCAAATCGGCCTGATCAGGCTGCTGTTGGATCAGCGCGCTTACGCCAAGGCCATGCAGGCTGTGCGTGGTTTCCAGAAGATCGCCAACAATACCGCGCTGCCCTACAAGCTGGAAGCCGATGTACAGATGGCGCAAAAGAACGTGCAACCGGCATTGGCGCTGTACCGCAAGGCGTACGACATGCAGCCATCCGGCGAGCTGCTGATACCGCTGCACAGCGCCATGCTGCAGGCCGGCCAGGCGCGCGAAGCCCGCAGCCGCGTGCTGCAATGGCTGGACGCCCATCCGGGAGACCAGACGACGCGCCTGTATCTGTCCAGCAGCATGATGGCACAGAAGGATTTTGCCGGCAGCCAGACCCAACTGGAGCTGATTCTCAAGCAGTCGCCACGCCACGCGATGGCGCTCAACAACCTGGCGTGGTTGTATCAGCAGAAAAAAGATCCGCGCGCGCTGGCGCTTGCCGAGCAGGCATATCAGTTGGCGCCGGCGGATGCGTCGGTGATGGATACGCTGGGCTGGCTGCTGGCCGAACAGGGTCGGCTGGACCGCGCATTGCCATTGCTGAAGTCGGCCGCCGCCATCGCTCCCGCCAACAGCGACATCCGCGATCATCTGAGCGCCGCGCTGGCAAAGTCCGGCGAACAACCTGCGGCTCGCCCGCGCTGAGGGTTTCATGCGCCGGTCTCTGTGGTACAGCCGTTTGCTGTCGCTGGTTTTTTTTGGCGCCGCGATCGCGATCCTGAGTGCCTATCCCCTGCACGGGAGCTGGCTGCCGGCCATCGTGATTGGCTATGGCGCGCTGCTGTGGCGGCGGCCCGCGCTGTGGCTGCTGGTGCTGCCGGCTTTGCTCCCGGTGGTGGACCTGGCGCCGCATACCGGCTGGTTCTTCGTCGAAGAAATCGACGTGCTGCTGTGTTTGACAGCTGGCTTCTGCTACTGGCATCTCGACCGCTCAGTCGTGTTGCCGCATTTTCCGCCATTGTTCCGTTTAGGCTTGTGGGGAATGGCTATCGCCTGTTGTATCGGCTTGTGGCGCGGCGTGCAGCCATTGCCGGCCATCGACGCGAATTCCTTCAACAACTATCTCAGCCCCTACAACGCGCTGCGGGTTGGCAAGGCCTGGTTCTGGGGCTTCGTGTTGCTGCCGCCGCTAAAGCAGGCGGCCGGGCCGGCACTCGACGGCGTGCGCAGACTGTTCTTTCCCGGCATGCTGCTCGGCTTGCTAGGCGTACTCGCCGCCGCCATCTATGAGCGCTGGCAGTTTCCGGGCTTGCTCAACTTCGCCAGCGACTACCGCATCACCGCGCCCTTCTCTGCCATGCATACTGGCGGCGCGGCCCTGGATGGCTATTTCGCGATAAGCGTTCCGCTGCTGGCAGCCTGGCTGTTCGGGACACCTTCCATCGCCCGCCAGGCCGTAGCAATGACGCTGTTGCCCCTGTCCCTGTACGCAGGCCTCGCCACGTTTTCACGCGGGCTCTATCTCGCATATATTGTGGCACTCGTCATGCTGGCGGGCTTTCCACTGGCGGCATGGTCGAGAACTGGCCGGCTCTGGCGCCACCGGTGGGCGGCGGTGGCCGTTCTGGCTGCGGTCGTGCTGCTCACCTGCGTGCTCGACCTGGTGTTTGCGAGCAGTGGCTATCGTGGCTACGCAGCGGCGCTCGGGCTGCTGGCGATGACCCTGGCACTCTCAGCCCACCCTTTGCCCGCTCCGCTCTTGCTCAGCAGTCTGATATGCGGCCTGGGCTTGGCAGGCATGCTGGCATGGATGCTGCCGGTTGGCACACCTGCTGTCGCTGTTCTGAAAGCACCCTACCTGATGTTTCTCTGCTCGGGTCTGCTTTTCGCATTGAGCTTGCGACCTTCCCGGATGCTATTGCCCCCAGCCGTGCTCGCGCTGACGGGGCTGATGGTCAGCACGATCTGGATCGCCTACCATCACGCGGGCGCATCAACGCTGGCGCCCAGCGGCGGATTGGTACTGCTGGCCATGTCGCCGATCACGTTCAATGTGCTGAGGCGGCGCCCCTTGTGGCGGCCAAACCGTCGCAACGTGACGGCGCTTCTGGCGGGTGCCGCCGTGCTGGCCGCCGCCATTCCAACCTATCATGGCTACTTCGTCGCCGAGCGTTTTTCCACCACAGCCAGCGACCTGTCCGCCCGCCTGATGCACTGGAGCCGGACATTGGCCTTGATGGATGACGGCCCGGATACCGCCCTGCTGGGCGCGGGACTGGGCAAATTCCCTTCATATTATTTCTGGCGCAACCAGCAACACGAGGTACCGCCCACCTGCCGCTATCTTGACCAGGCCGGCAACCGCTACCTGCGCCTGACAGGAGGCGAATATACGGCCGGCTACGGGGAAATGCTGCGCATGCTGCATATCGTGCCTGTGCAGCCGGAGACCGCTTACGTGCTCGCATTGGATGCACGCAACAGCGGCCCGCCTGCCTTTTTGCATGTGAATTTATGCGAGCGGCAGCTGCTGTACCCGCAGGGTTGCATCGCTCTGCCTTTACGTCAGATTTTGCGGGCGCCCAATTGGCAGCGGCTGCAATTCCCACTGTCGTCCGGCCCGCTCGGCGCTTCCGGACGGCCGGTACAACTGGAGATATCCATGGAAGGCGAGCATGCCGCCCTGGATATCGACAATGTCAGCCTGCGCAGCCCCCCCGGTCAGCAGGAACTGGTGCGCAACGGCGAATTTTCCGACGCAAATGATTACTGGTTTTTCAGTAGCGATCACCACCACCTGCCCTGGCACGTCAAGAATCTCGGATTGAACCTGTATTTCGAGATGGGCTGGCCGGGTTTGCTGGCCTACGCGGGTCTGCTCTGCAGCGCCGGCGCCGAACTGCTGCGGCGCGCGCAGGACGCCGCCGAGCGCGCCGAAGCCACGGCCTTGCTTGCCGCGCTGGCAGCGTTCCAGACAGTCGGCCTGTTCGACAGCCTGTTCGACGTACCCCGCATCACCTTGCTTTTCATGTTGCTGCTGTGTGCCGCCACCTTACGGCCGGCATACCCCACTTCTTTCACCGCGAGGACATCATGCCAAAACCACGCCTAAGCCTCCTGTTGTTAGCGCTGAGTCTGCTTTTACCAGCTGCCGCAGACGAACTCAGCCGTACCATCGAGCTGGTCAAGCCGTCTGTCGTCGGCATCGGCAGTTACCTGAAAACCCGCAGCCCCGCCTTGTCCTTCATCGGCTCCGGCTTCGTCGTCGAAGACGGCTTGACCATCGTCACGGCTGCTCACGTCGTCAACGATCTGCTGCGAACGGAGTCGGGAGACACGATGGGCGTACTCGTGCGTGACGGCGACAGCGCACAATTCCGCGCCGCCACCGTCACGATGATCGACAAGGAACACGACCTCGCCCGCCTGCGCGTGCGCGGCGCACCGCTTCCGGCCCTCAAGCTGGGCAATTCCGCCTCCATCCAGGAGGGAAAGTCCCTGGCCTTCATGGGCTTCCCGCTAGGCATGGTGCTCGGACTGCGCCAGGTCACGCATCGCTGCACGGTATCGGCAATCACGCCGGTGGCCACGCCGACGATCAGTTCCAGCAAGCTCGACACCAAGGTGCTGAGCCAGCTACAGAAATCATCCTATGTCGTATTCCAGCTTGACGGCACCGCCTATCCGGGCAACAGCGGCAGTCCGCTGTTCGATCCCGATACTGGCGAAGTCATCGGCGTGGTCAACATGGTGTTCGTCAAAGGCGTCAAAGAAACGGCTATCAGCGCACCAAGCGGTATCGCCTACGCCATCCCCGCCAGCTTTCTCGCGCCGGCAACGAAATAGCAGGCTCAGGTTTTGCCCGCGATCAGACGTCCGGTGATACCCGGCTCGTCCCAGGTCGGGAAGAAGTACGGATAGAAAGAGCGCTCCGTGGTCTGCTGCTCCATCAACCCACCGAATTGACGGATCTGCTCCCCCATGTACTCCAGCTCCAGCCGCAACAGCACGGCCGGAGCTCCCACCCGCGTGCAGGGCCGCTCTCCACCGAAGTCACGGAAGCCCAGCATGCGCTTGTAGAACATCACGTGGCGCGGATTCACCTCGATCACGTAATCGGTGTAGCCGTGGATGTTGCGCGCATAGATGTACGAGATGTGGATCAGCGCGGCGAACACACGCTTGGACACCCCCTTGTCGATCGCAAGCTTCGAAGGTTCGCACAGGCGGCGCTGTTGTTCGCGCAGTTCGTCCAGCTTGTCGCGAAAAATTTCGTCGGCGGGCAGGCCGACTTCGTCGTTGTCCAGGCACAGGGACATCGTTCCCACCGTCTGGCCGCCAGTCTCGGCGAACAGTGTGATCTTGTTCGGCGCGTGAATGGCGTTGGGATCGACCGAATAACCTCGCCATCCGTACATCTTCTTGAGCAACAAGCTGGCCGCTTCGCGGCGGCCTTGCGAGTTGGCCATGCGGATATGGAAGATCTGCTGGTCTAAGGTATGGTCCAATTCCTGATTCGCTACGCCTTCGCCGACCACGAGGTCGCGCAGGCCTGGACCGGCTTCAAAAGAAACTATCGCGTCGTCATATTGCACGGTTGGCATCCTGTCAGGTCTGTCGGCCAGCTGCCGAAAACGGACAAACTGGGCTCATGCTCTTCAGACCTGCCTTTTGGATGAAAAGTTCCCCAAGAATCAAAATATTTTTTTGCGTTTCAGAACCAGCTCTCCGGAATCACCAGCACATCGCCCGGCAGCACCGCCACATTGGCAGAAATATCGCCATCGCGCAACAAGTCCTGCAGGCGCACCGGTATGCTTTGCCGCGCGCCGTTCACCGTGCGGATAATATTGGCCTTATTCCCTGCGGCAAAGTCCGTGATGCCGCCCACCGCGATCAACACATCCATCAGCGACATGCCCTGCCGGTAAGCCAGCGCCTGCGGCTTGGCCGCCTGGCCGATGACCCGGATCTGCTGATTGTAAGGCCCGACGAAACTGGTGACGGTGACCGTCGCCATCGGTTGCTGTATGTATTTTTCCAGCGCCTTCTCGACATCGCGCGCCAACTGCGTCGACGTTTTCCCGGCCGCCTGCAGATCCTCCACCAGCGGCGTGGTGATCTTGCCATCCGGCCTGACAGGCACGCTGGCCGATACCTCGGGATTGCGCCAGACATTGATGTTGATGACATCGCCGGCGCCGATCAGATAATCGCCCTGCGGAACGGCTACTTCCTCCGGCACCGGCACGGGACGATGCGCGCATCCGGCCAGCAACACCAGCCCGGCCGACAAGGTCATACGCAAAATTGGATGCATGACGTATCTCGCTTGAATAGTCTGGCTTCCATGATTCAGAAAAGACGCCCGCCTCTGCTTGATCTGCCTCAATTACTGCCCAGTTAAGAAAATTCCGCATTTTTCGAGCCATATAATTTAGCTTCACTTCCCCAGATTACTGGAGCAATCGGACCATGGAGCAGATGATTAGCCAGTTGTTAATCAGCTTGCAGGGGATATGGAAATATCGCTGGCACGCGATCGCCGTCATGTGGCTGGTAGCCATCGCCGGCTGGGCCAAGGTTGCCACGCTGCCGGACGATTACCAGACTTCGGCGCGGGTGTTTGTCGATACGCAGAGCATCCTGAAGCCGCTGCTGTCGGGCATGACCAGCGTTCCCAATGTCGAACAGCAAGTCTCCATCATGAGCCGCACCCTGCTGAGCCGTCCCAACGTCGAACGCGTCATGCGTATGGTCGACCTGGATTTGAACGCCAAGACCCCGCGCGATCACGAACAGCAACTGGACGAATTGATGAGCAAGATAAAAATCGGCGGTACCGGCACTTACGACATCTACACCATCACCTACAACAACCGCAATCCCAAGCTGGTGCGCGACGTCGTGCAATCGCTGTTGACCATATTTGTCGAAGGCAGTTTCAAAGGGAAAAATGGTGAAACCAAGAAAGCCGTGCAATTCATCGACGACCAGATCAAAACCTACGAAGACAAGCTGATCGCAGCGGAAAACTCGGTCAAGGAATTCAAGCTCAGGAACAACGGCCTGCTGCCCCGGCAAGGTATCGACTACAGCAATCAGCTGATGCAATCGTCCGACACGCTCAATACCGCCAAGCTGGAACTGGTCGAAGCCGAACAGGCGCGCAACGCCATCCGCAACCAGATCAGCGGCGACGAGCCGGTGCTGGGCGCCGACCTGAATCCGGCCAGCATCGACAATCCAGAACTGGACGGCCGCATCTCCGCGCTCAACAAAAACCTCGACGCCCTGCGCATGCAATACACCGAGCTGCATCCGGACATCGTTGCCGCCAAACGGCTGGTGGCCCAGCTGGAGGCGCGCAAGGTCGAGGAAAGCAAACTCAAGCCTGCGGGAGATCCCGGCAAAAACTACAGTCCGATGTTGCAGCAACTCAAAGTGGCGCAGACCGAGGCCGACGCCAAGGTCGCGGCCATCAGCGCCCGCGTGCAGGAATATGCCGCCCGCCATCAGCGCCTGCTGGCGCAAGCCAACGCCGTGCCGGAAGTCGAATCCGAACTGGCTCAGCTGAACCGCGACTACCTGATCAACAAGGATAACTACGAGAAGCTGATCGGCCGCCGCGAGGCCGCCAAGCTCTCCGGCGAGCTCAGTTCCGCCACCGACATGATGACCTTCCGCATCATCGACCCACCCACCGTTCCACTGACGCCGGTGGGGCCCAACCGGATTCTGCTTTCCAGCCTGGTGCTTGGCGGCGCCTTGCTGACGGGTGTGGCCGCTGCCTTGCTGATCAGCCAGGTGCGCCCCACCTTCCTCAGCCCCAGCGAATTGCGCGAACGCACCGGACTGCCCGTGCTCGGCACGGTGTCGATGAACTGGACCGAAAGCCAGAAAATCAAGCGCCGGCGCGGCCGTTATGCCTTCGGCACTGCCCTGTCCTGCCTGTTTGTGGCTTATGGCGCCGTCCTCGCGGTGGCCGCGTTGCGATACTAGGAGTAACGTATGGAGCAATCGACCGAGCAAGCGATGCACCGGGGCGGCGTCCCGCGCCATATCGAGATCAACCTCGAACGCCTGAACCAGCTGGGCATGGTGACGCATGATGGCGGACGCACGGCCGTGGCCGAGGACTTCCGCATCATCAAACGGCCGCTGCTGCGCAACGCGCGCGGCGACCACGACATCGCCGCGCTACGGCACGGCAACCTGATCGTCGTCACCAGCGCCTTGCCCGGCGAAGGAAAAACCTATTGCGCGGTCAACCTGGCGATGAGTATCGCGATGGAAATGGACATCACCGTGCTGCTGGTCGATGCCGATGTGGCGCGGCCGTCGGTGCTCAAGGTGCTGGGCTTGCCGGCCGAGCCCGGCCTGATGGATATCCTGCTGCGTGAACAGACCGAGCTGTCCGACGTGATCCTGCGCACCAATGTCGCCACCCTGAGCATCCTGCCGGCCGGCCGCGCCAACAAGCATGCCACCGAACTGCTGGCCAGCCGCAGCATGAGCCGGCTGCTGACCGAGATCGCCGAACGCTATGCCGACCGCATCGTCATCTTCGATTCGCCGCCATTGCTGATGACCACGGAAGCCAGCGTGCTGGCCGCGCAGATGGGGCAGATCGTCATGGTGGTCGAATCCGAAACGACCAGCCAGCACGCCGTCAAGGAGGCGCTGCGCCACATCGAGCAGTGCCCGCACGTCAGTCTGATCTACAACAAAAGCAAGGCCTTCCCCGGCGGCGAATACTATGGTTATTATGATTAATCTCGCTCCGCGCGGCGCCCCATATCGCTTGAGCATATTGGTGTTGCTGTCGCTGCCGGGCTGCGCCATACCGGCCGAATGGACCATCGTGCCATCGGTACGCACGCGCGTATCCTATTCCGACAATATGAACCTGGCGCCGCCAGGCCAGGCGCGCGGCGAATTCACCACCGAAGTCTCGCCCGGCATTGCCATCGACACCAACAGTCCCGGCCTCAAGCTGAGGATGGACTACACGCTGCAAAAACTCTTCTATACCCGCCAGGCGGACCGCAGCAGCCAGCAACTCGACGCCAGCGGCCATGCCGACCTCGCGCGCGACTGGCTGTCGATCGATGCCCGCGCCAGCATCAGCCAACAAAATATGTCGGCCTTCGGCCCGCAATTGCTGGATCCAACCCAGACGACCGGCAACAACAGTACCGTGCGGACCGTCAGCATCAGCCCAGTGATGCACCACTATTTCCGCGGGTTGGCGAACGCGCAATTGCGCTACGATTACCAACGAGTGAGCAGCGGCCGCCTTCTCGGCGTGCGCAGCGACGACGTCAATCTGCAGCTGACAGGCGACAACGGCGGCCAGGGTTGGAACTGGGATGTGCGCGCCGACCGGAAAAACATCGAAGATCCCGTGCTGCCGCCCGTGACCATGAGCGACACGGCATTGACGCTGAGCTACCCCATCAACAGCCGCCTGTCCGCCTTCGCCACCGGGGGGTACGAAAAAAACGACTATCACTCCACCGGCAAGCAACCGGAGGGCCGCTACGGCTCGGTGGGCGCCAACTGGACGCCGTCGCCGCGCACCCGGGTCTCTGCCAGCGTAGGCCGCCGCTTCTTCGGCAACACTTACAATCTGGACGCCGAATACCGCCTGCGCAGCATGGCCTGGACGCTCAACTACAACGAAAACATCACCACCACGCACGGCGAATTTCTCAGCATCCCGCCCACCGGCCTCAGCGATTTCCTCTACCAGTTGTGGGCTACCCGCATCCCCGATCCGCAGACACGGCTGCAAACCATCAAAGTCTTCCTGCTGATTTCGCAGATGCTCGGCCCCGACGGCAACGTCAACTTCTTCAGCCACCGCTACTATCTGCAAAAAGACTGGCGGATGGCCACCGTCTACAGCGGCCCACGCAGCGCGCTGTCGTTCAATCTGTCGACCACGCAGCGCACCGCCCAGACCAGCAGCGCCATCGACAGCCCCTTGCTGGGCCCGGATCAACTGGCGCTGGAAGACCGCACCCGACAGAGCGCCGCCCAAGCCGGCTGGAACTGGCGCATGTCACCCCGCAGCAACCTCACCATCGGCGCCAGCCACAGCCGTGCCGAATCGCTGAGCACCGGACGCAGCGACCGCAACACCGCGCTGACGCTGGTCCTGACCCACCAACTGCAACCCAAGGTCAGCGCCAGCGTCGATGTGCGGCATGTCCGCCACACCAGCAATACCGGCGGCAACTACCGGGAAAACGGTGTCGGTGCGGTCTTGACGGTCGCGTTCTGAACGGAGTCATCCATGTCACGCATCGTTTGCGTCGCCGCCGCCCGGTCCAGCCTGATGAAGATGGCGCCCGTCCTGCGCGCACTGACGCGCGCTCTTCCAGACCTGGAAACCGTCCTGGTGCACTGCGACGACTACATGGATGGCCAATTCTTCACCTCGCTGGAAATGCGGTTGCCGGACTTCCACCTGCAAGTCGATCGCGGCAACCACGCCTTGCAGACCGCGCAGGCCATGCAAGGCTTCGAGCCGGTATTGGAACAGACTGCGCCAGCCGCCGTGCTGGTGGTTGGCGATGACACCTCGTCCCTGGCCTGCGCGCTGACAGCCGCCAAGCAACAGACACCGCTGTTCCACCTCGATGCCGGCCTGCGCAGCCATGACCGCGCGATGCCGGAAGAAATCAACCGCCTGCTCATCGACCAGCTGTCGACGCTGCTGTTCACGAGCGAGGCCAGCGCCACGAGCAATTTGCTGCGCGAAGGCATATCGCAGGCGCGCATCCACTTTGTCGGCAACGTCATGGTCGACACGCTGCAGCACGAACTGCCTCACGCCCCGTCGCCCAAAGACGTGCTGAGGCAGGCACATCTGGCCGGCTTCGTCGACCACAGCGGCAGCTACGCGCTGCTGACGCTGCATCGCCCGTCGAACATCGACGATCCGCGCCGCCTGCGCACGCTGATCGAAACCACCGTCAAGCTCAGCGACGAGGTGCCCATTCTTTTTCCGCTGCATCCGCGCACCCGCGCGATGCTGCAGCAGCACGAACTCGGCGCCCTGCTGGACACACCACGCGTCGCCTGCCTGCCGCCGCAGTCCTATCGCAACATGCTGGGGCTGATGAAGCACGCGCGCGTCGTGCTGACCGACTCCGACGGCGTGCAAGCGGAGACCACCGCGCTCGCCATCCCCTGCCTCACCTTGCGCGAGAACACCGAACGCCCCGTCACCGTCACCGAAGGCAGCAACGCCATTGCCGGGCGTGACCCGTCGGTCATCCTCGCGCTCAGCCGCGACATCCTGCGTTACGGCGGCAAGGCCGGCCGCATGCCGCCGCTGTGGGATGGCCACGCCGCCGAACGCATCGCCGACCACATCGGCCTGTGGCTGGCCGGGCAGGACGACCGCTGATGCGCAACGCCCTGTCCATCGATGTCGAGGACTACTTCCAGGTGTCCGCCTTCGCCGGCCATATCCGGCGCGCCGACTGGGCCACGCTGCCCTGCCGCGTCGAACCCAACATCGAGCGCATACTCGGTCTGCTGGCGCAGCGGCAAACCCGCGCCACCTTCTTCACGCTGGGCTGGATCGCCGAACGCTATCCCGCGCTGGTGCGCCGCATAGCCGACGCCGGCCATGAAATCGCCAGCCACGGCTACGCCCACCTGCGCGCCAGCGAGCAATCACCCGAGCAATTTCTGGAGGACATCAGCCGCAGCAAGCACCTGTTGGAACAGCTGACCGGACAAGCCGTGCTCGGCTATCGCGCACCCAGCTTCTCCATCGGCGCCGCCAATCTGTGGGCCTTGGACAGCCTGCTGACGGCGGGCTACCGCTACAGCTCCAGCATCTATCCGATCCGCCACGACCACTATGGCATGCCGGACGGCGCGCGCTTCGCCTGGCGGCCACGCGGCGCCAACGGCATACTGGAACTGCCGGTCAGCACCGTACGCCTGCTCGGACGCAACTGGCCGGCCGGTGGCGGCGGCTACTTCCGCCTGCTGCCCTACGCGGCCTCGCGCTGGGCCTTGCGACGCATCAACTCGGCCGATCGCCAGGCTGGCATATTCTATTTTCATCCGTGGGAACTCGATCCCGGTCAACCCCGGCAGCGCGGCATCGCGCTCAAGACCAGGTTTCGGCACTACCTCAACCTGCACAGGATGGAAGCTCGCATCGCCCGCCTGCTGCACGATTTTTCGTGGGACCGGATCGACCGCATCTTTCTGGGGAGTGCATGATGCAATGGAGCGTCGCACAGCTGGAAACGCATGACCACGCACGCTGGGATGCTTTCGTTCAACGCTGCCCCAGCGCCACCTTCTTTCACCGCGCCGGCTGGCAGCAGGTGATCGAGAACGTCTTGGGCCATCCCACCTGGTACCTGTACGCGGAATCGGCCGGCCAGATCCAGGCCGTTCTGCCCTTGGCCCAGGTCAACAGCCGCCTGTTCGGCAACACCTTGTGCTCGCTGCCGTTCTGCGTCTACGGTGGCATCGCCGCATTGGAGGATGGCGCGGCGGCCGAACTCGACCTGGCCGCCCAGCAACTCGCCCACCGCCTGCGGGTCGATCACCTGGAATACCGGCATCGGCAATCCATCCACGCGGACTGGTTGCACAAAGACTTGTACGCGACCTTCCGCAAACCGCTGCACGCCGACCACGACCAGAACCTGCTCGCCATACCGCGCAAGCAGCGCGCCATGGTCCGCAAAGGCATGGCTGCCGGGCTCGACAGCGTGATCGACAACGAAGCCGACCGCTTCTACGACAACTACGCCGCCAGCGTGCATCGACTTGGCACGCCGGTTTTCAGCCGCCGCTACTTCCGCGCGCTGCAGCAAGCCTTCGGCGACGACTGCGAAATCCTCAGCGTGCAGCAAAACGGCAAGGCCATCTGCTCGGTCATGAGTTTTCACTTCCGCGATGAAATCCTGCCCTACTACGGCGGTGGCGGCGACGCCGCCCGCGCGCTTGCCGGCAACGACTTCATGTACTGGGAAGTGATGCGCCGCGCCGTCGAGCGCGGCCGCCGGCTGTTCGACTTCGGCCGCAGCAAATACGGCACCGGCGCGTTCGCATTCAAGAAGAATTGGGGCTTCGCGCCGCAACCCTTGCATTACGACTATCAACTACACCGCGGCAAAAAGCTGGCCGACGTGCAGCCGCTGAACCCGCGCCTGCAACTGCTGATACGGGCCTGGCGCCTGCTGCCGCTGCCGGTGGCGAACGCGCTCGGGCCGCACATCGTGCGCCAGCTGGGGTAGCGCCATGCGCGACTTGCTGTATCTGACCCACCGTATCCCATTCCCGCCCAACAAGGGCGACAAGATACGCGCCTATCACGTGCTGCGCTACCTGCAGCGCCACTTCCGCGTCCACCTGGGCAGCTTCATCGACGACGCCGCCGACCAGGTCCACGCCGCGCACCTGGCGGCCGATTGCGCCAGCAGCTGTTTCGTCCGCCTGCACCCGCGCGTGGCCCGGCTTGCGAGTCTGCCGGCGTTGTGGCGTGGCGAAGCGCTCAGCATCGCCTACTATCGCCATCCGGCGCTGCGCGACTGGGTTGGCGGCACGCTGAGCCGGCATCGCATCGACATCGCCATGGCCTTCTCCGGCCCCATGGCGCAATACCTGCCCGCCCGCACGCCGCGCGGCCCGCTGCATCGCGTGCTGGACCTGGTCGATGTGGATTCGGAAAAATGGCAGAACTACGCCGACCAGCGCCGCTGGCCGCTGGCCGCGCTGTACCGGCGCGAGGGCCGCAGCCTGCTGGAATTCGAACGCGCCGCCGCCCGGGCCTTCGACCAGGTGCTGCTGGTCTCCCGCGCCGAGGCCGCCTTGTTCCGGCTGCGCGCGCCCGAATCGGCCCACAAGACCGGCTACTTCAATAACGGCGTCGACAGCAGCTATTTCTCCCCGCAACCCGCTTGTCCCGATCCCTACGGCCAAGCCCGCGTGCTGGTGTTCACCGGCGCCATGGACTACCCGCCGAACGTGGAAGCGGTGATCTGGATGGCCGAACGCGTCATGCCGGTATTGCTGCAGGAATTTCCCGATCTTCAATTCCACATCGTCGGCTCCCGGCCCGGTCCTGCCGTACAAGCGCTGGCGCGGCAACCGGGCATCCACGTCAGCGGCACCGTACCCGACATCCGGCCCTACCTGCATCATGCGGCGCTGGCCGTCGCCCCGTTGCAGATCGCGCGCGGCATCCAAAACAAAGTGCTGGAGGCGATGGCGATGGGCAAAACGGTGATCGCAACGCCGCAAGCGCTGGAAGGCATTTCCGCCGTGCCGGGACGGGACTTGATCAGCGCCACCGGTGCGGCCGAATTCATCCATCACATCGGCAAGCAGTTGCGCAATCCCGACGGTCTCGGCGCCGAAGCCCGCCAACGCGTGCTGAACGACTACCAGTGGGGCAAAAACCTGCAACGCCTGGGAGTCGTACTGGGCGTGAGCGAATCCCAAGCGGAGCCTGCGCCGTGACTGCCGCCCTGTCGCCCGCAACGGCGCCGGCGCCGATTCCGCCGGCGCATCCGGCACACCACTGGGCGCACGCCTGCCTGTTGCTCGCGCTCAGCGGCCTGGTCGCTACCCACTGGGCCACAACCGCCGCCATGGCTGACCTGTGGTGGCATTCCCAAACCTTCGCCCACGGCCTGCTGGTGGCGCCGGTCTGCGTCTGGCTGGTGTGGCGGCAGCGTGCCGGACTCAGCGCTTGCCCGCGCCATCCCGCGCCGCTCATGCTGTTGCCCCTTGCCATGCTGGGCGCGCTCTGGCTACTCGCGACGGTGGCCAACGTGCCGGTATTGCAGCAATACTGCCTGGTCTTCATGGTCGCCGCGACGGTCGTGCTGGTGCAAGGCCCGCGCTACGCCCGCGCCATCGCGTTTCCGCTCACCTACCTGCTGCTTGCCGTGCCCTTCGGCGAAGTCTTCATTCCACCGCTGATCGAATTCACCTCGGCCTTCACGGTGGGCGCGCTGCAGCTGACAGGCATACCCGTCTTCCAGGAAAACAACCTGCTGATTCTGCCGAGCGGCAACTGGTCCGTCGTTGAAGCGTGCAGCGGCTTGCGCTATCTGATCGCATCGGTCGCGCTCGGCACACTGTATGCCCACCTGAGCTATCGTAGCCGCCTGCGGCAGGTAGCCTTCATCGGCGTCGCACTGGTGCTGCCCATCATCGCCAACGGCCTGCGCGCCTTCCTGATCGTCCTGATCGGCCACTGCAGCAACATGACGCTGGCCGTCGGCATCGACCATCTGATTTATGGCTGGCTGTTCTTCGGCCTGGTCTCGGCGCTGATGTTCTGGGTCGGCGCCCGCTGGCGCGACGACATCGCGCGCCAGCCGCCACACAAAAGCGCGCCCGTGGCGCCTCAAGCGCCTGCAAGCCGGCCGTCCACCCTGGCCTGGGCGGCACTGGCCGGCATGGCCGTGACGGCGATATGGCCGCCGCTCGCCTATCTTGCGCTGCGCGCGCCGCCGACGGAGCAAGAAAAGAAAGTGCAGCTGTCGCTGGCGCCACCGCCCGCGCCATGGCGAGCCAGCGAGTTGACCGCCGGCGATTGGCATATCCCTCACGCGGGCCAGCCGCAACGGTGGAGCGCCAACTACAGCGACGGCGTCCATCAAGTCGCGCTGCAACTGACCTGGTACCGCCACCAATCGAAGGGCAATGAAATGCTGGCGCAGGTGTGGAGCGCCCAACCGCCCGCAAGCCCGCATTGGAAAGAACTCGCCGACACCACCCGTCAGATCGACCTCATTCACCGCCACGTCAGCGTACGGCAAACCATCGTGCAGGCCGGTGAAATCAAATTGCTGGTGTGGCGCTGGTACCGCACAGCCGGCCACGACACGGCCAGCCCGCTGCTGGTCAAGCTGCTGCTGGCCCGCAGCAAGTTGCTGGGCACGGCCGACGACGGCGCCGAGATCGCTCTCGTCGCCCGCTACGACGAACAACCGGCGCAGGCCGCCATTCTCATGCAACGCCTGCTATCGGACATGCTGCCCGCCGTCGATCAAGGACTCGCCCATGTTACCGGACACTGAGATGGCCGCCGCGCCGCTGATCGTGCACCTGATCCACCGCCTGGACGTGGGCGGTCTCGAAAACGGCCTGATTAACCTGATCAACCATCTGCCGCCGGGCCGCTACCGCCACGCCATCGTCTGCCTGCGCGACTACACCGACTACCATCTGCGCATCGAGCGGCCCGGCGTGGAAATCATCAGCATCAACAAGCGCGACGGCAAGGACTGGGGCCACTATCTGCGCCTGTTCCAGACGCTCAAGCGCCTGCAGCCGCTGCTGATCCACACCCGCAACCTGTCCGGCATCGAAGGCCAGCTGCTGGCCGCCTGCGCCGGCGTGCGCCTGCGCGTGCACGGCGAACACGGCCGCGACATCGACGACCTGCACGGCCTGAGCCTCAAATACCGCTGCCTGCGCAAATTGCTGCGCCCGCTGATCGGCCACTTCATCGCCGTCAGCAAAGACCTGGAAGCCTGGCTGATCGGCACCATCGGCGCGCGGCCGCATCGCGTCACCCACATCGGCAACGGCGTCGACAGCCTGCAATTCCATCCCCGGCTCGGGCCGCCCGCCGCCATCGGCCCCGCCGGCTTCCTGTGCGAGGACGCCTACGTCATCGGCAGCGTCGGCCGCATGGCCGAGGTCAAGGATCATCTGTCGCTGGTGCAAGCCTTCGTGCTATTGATCGCCGAGCACGCCTTGCCGCGCGACCGCCTGCGCCTGCTCATCGCCGGCGACGGCCCCTGCCGGCAAGCCTGCCTGGACCTGCTGCGCCAGGCAGGCTTGGAAGAGTTGGCCTGGCTGCCCGGCACCCGCGACGACATCCCGCAACTGATGCGGGCGATGGACGTGTTCGTCCTGCCCTCGCTGACCGAAGGCATGTCCAACACCATTCTGGAGGCGATGGCCACCGGACTGCCGGTGGTGGCCACGGCCGTCGGCGGCAACCCCGACCTGGTGCACAGCGGCTGGACCGGCACGCTGGTGCCCGCCCGCTCGCCGGCCATGCTGGCCGACGCCATCAACGACTACTACCGTTTGCCCGCGCTGGCGGCCAGCCACGGCCAGCGCGGCCGCCGCCGCGTGCTGGCCGAGTACAGCCTGATCGCCATGGCCGACGCCTACCTGGCCGTCTACGACGCCCTCGCCGCCCCACCGCAACGCGACCGATGAAAGGACAGCCATGTGCGCCATCGCCGGGATCTACGACCTTCACCAGCACGCTGACATCGACGCCGGCGCGCTGCGCGCCATGACCGACATCCAGTTCCATCGCGGCCCCGACCAGGGCGGCGTCCACCTGGAACCGGGCGTCGCGCTCGGCCACCGGCGCCTGTCCATCATCGACCTGAGCGGCGGCCAGCAACCCTTGTTCAACGAAGACCACAGCGTGGCCGTGGTCTACAACGGCGAGATCTACAACTACCGCGAACTGATGCGCGAGCTGCAGCACTACGGCCACACCTTCCGCACCCAGTGCGACACCGAGGTCATCGTCCACGCCTGGGAGCAATGGGGCGAGCGCTGCGTCGACCGCTTCCGCGGCATGTTCGCCTTCGCGCTGTGGGACCGCCGGCAACAAAGCCTGTTCCTCGCGCGCGACCGGCTCGGCGTCAAGCCCCTGCACTACGCCGTGCTCGCCGACGGCCAATTCCTGTTCGCCTCCGAACTCAAGGCGCTGCTGACGCACGGCGGCCTGCGGCGCGAGCTCGACCCGTTGGCGGTCGAAGAATATTTTTCCTACGGCTACATCCCCGAGCCGCGCACCATCTTCCGCCAGATCCGCAAGCTGGAGCCCGGCCACACGCTGTTGCTGCGCAAAGGCCAACCTCTGGCGCAGCCCCGCCGCTACTGGGACATCCCCTTCGCCACGCAGACACAGTACACCGAGGCCCAGGCCACAGATGAATTGCTGGAACGCCTGCGCGAAGCCGTCCGCATCCGGCTGGTGGCCGAGGTGCCGCTGGGGGCTTTCCTGTCCGGCGGCGTCGATTCCAGCGCCGTGGTGGCGATGATGGCGCAGGAATCGACGAAGTCGGTCAACACCTGCTCGATTGCCTTCGGCGACCCGCAATTCGACGAGACCTCCTATGCGCAGCTGGTGTCCGACCGCTACGCCACACGCCATCATATGCAGGCCGTGGAGCAGCACGACATCGACCTGGTCGACCGCCTGGCCGGCCTGTACGACGAACCCTACGCCGACAGCTCCGCGCTGCCGACTTACCGCGTCTGCCAGCTGGCGCGGCAGCGCGTGACGGTGGCGCTGTCCGGCGATGGCGGCGATGAAAACCTGGCCGGCTACCGGCGCTACCGCTGGCACCTGCACGAGGAACGCTGGCGCACCATGCTGCCGCTGGGCCTGCGCAAGCCGCTGTTTGGCACGCTGGGCCGGCTGTACCCGAAAGCCGACTGGGCGCCACGCCCGCTGCGCGCCAAAACCACCTTCGAAGCGCTGGCCCGCGACACCGTATCGGCCTATTTCCACAGTGTCAGCATCATGGGCGACACCCTGCGCAAGGCCTTGTTCAGCGACCGGCTCAAGCGCGACCTGGACGGCTACCACGCGGCCGAAGTGCTGCGCCGCCACGCGCGCAACTGTCCCGCCGAGCATGCCTTGTCGCGCGTCCAGTACCTGGACTTGAAAACCTATCTGCCTGGCGACATCCTCACCAAGGTCGACCGGGCCAGCATGGCGCATGGCCTGGAGGTGCGCGTACCGTTGCTCGATCACACGCTGGTGGAGTGGCTGTCCGGCCTGCCGCCGGAACTGAAGCTGCGCGGCAGCACCGGCAAATACCTGTTCAAGCGCGGCCTGGAGCGGCATCTGCCGAAGGAACTGCTGTACCGGAACAAAATGGGCTTCTCGGTACCGCTGGCGACCTGGTTTCGCGGACCGCTGCACGCCCACCTGGAACGCAGCCTCGCCAGCCCCGTGCTGGCCGACTGCGGCCTGTTCGATCTCGACCAGGTCCGGCAACTGCTGACTCAGCACCTGTCCGGCCGCTCCGATCACAGCGCCCCGCTCTGGTCTTTGCTGATGTTCGAATCGTTCCTGCGACAGCTGCCCGCCGCCGCGCCGCACGACCTGGCCCGGAAGGCGGCGTGACCATGCGCGTGCTCCACATTCTCGACCATTCGCTGCCACTGCACAGCGGATACACCTTCCGCACGCTGGCGATCCTGCGCCAGCAGCGCGCGCTGGGCTGGCACACCACCCACCTGACCAGCG
Organism: Rugamonas aquatica; assembly: GCF_009380215.1. Taxonomy (GTDB): domain Bacteria; phylum Pseudomonadota; class Gammaproteobacteria; order Burkholderiales; family Burkholderiaceae_D; genus Rugamonas; species Rugamonas aquatica_B. The sequence goes on along the minus strand of NZ_WHUG01000001.1, from coordinate 524,301 downwards.
CCAAACAGGGTGGCACCCAGGCCGAGCAGGAAATCGACGGCTGGCATTTCTACCGCACACCGCCGCTGCGCAACTGGTGGTCGCGCCTGCCGCTGCTGCGCCAGTGGAGCGTGGCGGCGGGATTGCACCGGCGTCTGCTGCAGATAGTGCCGAGGATACGTCCCCACATCCTGCACGCACACTCGCCCGCGCTGACCGCCCTGGCCGCGCTGCGCGCCGGGCGCGCACTGGGCATCCCCGTCGTCTACGAAATCCGCGCCTTCTGGGAAGACGCCGCCGCCGACCATGGCACCAGCCGCGCCGGCGGCATCCGCTACCGGCTCACGCGCGCGCTGGAAAACTACGTGCTGCACCGCGCCGACGCCGTCACCACCATCTGCGAAGGCCTGCGCAGCGACCTCGTTGCCAGGGGCATACCCGCCGCAAAAATCACGGTGATACCGAACGCGGTCGAAAGCAGCCGCCTGCCGTCGGCGCCACCCGCCCCGCGCACCTTGGTGCCCGGCCTGGGCCTGGGCGACGGCCCAGTACTCGGCTTCATCGGCTCGTTCTACGCCTACGAAGGGCTGGCCCTGCTGATCGCCGCACTGCCACGGCTGTTGGACGATGCGCCGCGCCTGCAGTTGCTGCTGGTCGGCGGCGGGCCGCAGGAAGCCGAGCTGCGGGCGCTGGTCGACACGCTGGACCTGCGCGCCACCGTCAAATTCGCCGGCCGCGTGCCGCACGAGCGCATCGCCGACTACTACCAGCTCACCGACATCCTGGTCTACCCGCGCCTGCCAATGCGGTTGACCGAGCTGGTCACGCCGCTCAAACCGCTCGAAGCGATGGCCCAGGGCAGGCTGGTGCTGGCCTCGGATGTCGGCGGCCACCGCGAGCTCATCGAACACGGCAAGACCGGCATGCTGTTCAAGGCCGGCGACCCGCAATCGCTGGCGATTCAACTGCTGCAGTTGCTACGCCATGCGGAAACCTGGCCCGCGCTGCGCAGGCAGGCCCGCGCCTACGTCGAGAACGAGCGCAACTGGCCCGCCAGCGTCGCGCGCTACGGCCCCATCTACCAGCGCCTGTGCGCGCAGTCCCCATGAGTACACCGCACAAACCCGACGCCGATGCCAGTCCGGCCGGCATCGCCGGTCTGCGGATAGCGCTGGTCGGCCCGCTGCCGCCTCCCGCCGGCGGCATGGCCAACCAGACCGCACAGCTGGCCGGCCTGCTGCGCGACACAGGCGCCGAGGTCGCTCTCGTGCAGGTCAACCCACCGTGGTGGCCGGCCTGGAGCGCTTCCGTGCGCGGACTGCGCGCCGCGCTGCGCCTCCCGCCCTACCTGTGGCGCTTATGGCGTGCTGCCGACCGGGCGCAAGTGTTCCACGTGATGGCCAACTCCGGCTGGTCGTGGCATCTGTACGCGGCGCCGGCCATCTGGATCGCCCGCCTGCGCGGCAGAGGCGTCTTGCTCAACTATCGCGGCGGCGAAGCCGAATCCTTTCTGGCCCGCCGCGCCGCACTGGTACGCTTCAGCATGCGGCGCGCGCACGCGGTCGTCGTGCCGTCCTCCTTTCTGGCCGAAGTCTTCGCCCGCCACGGCGTCACCGCCCACATCGTCCCCAACATCGTCGACCTGACGCGATTCAGGCCGTCGGACTGTGCCGCGCCGCATGCGTCCATCCTGATCGCCCGCCACCTTGAACCGCTTTACGACCATGCAACGGCCTTGCGCGCCTTTGCCATCGTCCGCCGCAGTCTGCCACACGCCCACCTGACCATCTGCGGCGAAGGCCCCGAACTGGAACGCCTGCAGCAATTGGCGCAGACACTGGCCGTCAACGACGCCGTCCACTTCGCGGGCAAGCTCGACAATGCAGCCATGGCCGGACAGTACCGTCTCTGCGACCTCGCGCTCAACCCCAGCCTGGCCGACAACCAGCCGATTTCCATCCTGGAGGCGTGGGCCAGCGGCGTGCCGGTCGTCAGCACCAACGTCGGCGGCGTTCCGCATCTGGTGCGCGACCAGGTCAACGCCGTGCTCGTCGCGCCGCAAGACCCGGCGGCGATGGCGCAGGCCATGCTGTCCGTGCTCCAGCATCCCTCCCGCGCTTGGTCGCTGGCCAGCGCAGGCAGGCAAGCGTCCCGCCGCTACACCTGGTCCCACGTCGCTCCGTTGCTGATGGCGCAATACCGGCGCGTATTGAAACGCCCGCCCGCGTTGGGCTACACGGCGCTGGTCTCCACACTGCTGTTTCCCCTGCATGAAATGCTCAAGCGGCACCGCAGCGTCATGCTGCGGCGGCGCATGGAGCAAAGCCAATGGTGGTCGTCCCAGCAACTGGAAGCGCAGCAACTGCAGCGCCTGCGCGCTCTGCTGCTGCACGCGTCCGAACACGTGCCGTACTTCCGCCAGCTGTATGCCCGCCTCAACTTCGACGCCACCCGCGTGCACGATCTGCGCGACCTGCGCTGCCTGCCCGTGTTGAACAAGGCAGAGATCAACCGTTATCGCGACGACTTGGTCGCCGAAAACGCCGGCCCGCTGCAACGCTTCAACACCGGCGGCTCCAGCGGCGAACCGTTGATTTTCTTCCAGGGCAAGGAACGCGTCAGCCACGATGTTGCCGCCAAGTGGCGGGCCACGCGCTGGTGGGGTGTCGATATCGGCGACCGTGAAGCGCTGATGTGGGGCTCGCCCATCGAGCTGAACGCGCAGGACCGGTGGCGCATGCGGCGCGACCGTCTGCTGCGCAGCCTGCTCCTGCCAGCCTTCGACCTGTCAACCGCCCGTCTGGACGACTACCTGGGCCGGCTGCAACGCCTGCGGCCCGCCATGTTGTTCGGCTACCCATCGGCCATGTGCCTGCTCGCCAGCCATGCACACAGCCGAGGGATCGCACTCGACGGCCTGGGCGTCAAAGTGGTGTTCGTCACCGCAGAACGCCTGTACGACGAACAGCGCGCGCTACTGGAGCGCGCCTTCGCCGCACCGGTTGCCAACGGCTACGGCGGACGGGACGCGGGCTTCCTCGCCCACGAATGCCCGGAAGGCGGCCTGCACATCACTGCCGAAGACGTCATCATCGAAATCCTTGATCCCCAGGGCATGCCTGTGGCAGCGGGCGACAGCGGCTCCATCGTCGTCACGCACCTGGCCAGCCGCGACTTCCCCTTCATCCGCTACGCCACCGGCGACGTGGGAGCGCTCGACACCCGCCCCTGCCCCTGCGGACGCGGTCTGCCGCTGCTGAAGCGGGTCGAAGGCCGTGTCACCGATTTTGTCGTCGCCCGCGACGGCACCGTCATGCACGGCCTGGCGCTGATCTACGTGCTGCGCGACCTGCCCGAAGTGCGCGCCTTCAAGATCATCCAGGAAAGCCTGGACACCACCCGCGTGCTGCTGGTCAGCGTGAGCGGACTGCCATCGGCACTGCGGCTGAGCATCATCAGCCAGTTCCGCGCCAGGCTGGGAACGTCTGTAGAAATACTGATCGAAGAGGTGGCGGACATACCGGCGGAAGCGTCGGGCAAGCACCGCTACGTCATCAGCAAAGTTGCGACCCACTGACACCGGAGACCTCATGCCCATCCTTGCCTACACCGGACTGACCTTGCTGCTGGCGATCTCGTTCTACATATTGCACAAACTACGGCACGTGCACATCCTGCTGTACGACGTACGCGATCAGACCCACCACGACCAGGCCGGCCTGTTCCGGCAGCTGGAAGCCTTGCAGGGCCTCTACATCGAACTCGACCTCAAACACAGCCTGCCGCCGACACGCGGCTGGGCCGCCTCGCCCGACTTTCTGCTGGAAGTGGCCCGCCATGCACGCACCCTGAAGCAGGCGACCGTTCTGGAATGCAGCAGCGGCATCTCCACCCTGGTGCTGGCCCGCTGCATGCAATTGAACGGCGGAGGCAAAGTCTACAGCCTGGAGCACGACGTGCACTTCGCCGCCCAGACCCGCGCCCAACTGCGCCGCCACGGCTTGCAGGATTTCGCTACCGTGATCGACGCACCGCTGACGCCTTACGATTTCGACGGCCAGTCCTGGCCCTGGTACGACCTGGCGCAGCTGCCGGAGTTGCCGAGCTTCGACCTGCTGGTGATCGACGGGCCGCCGCAGGCCACGCGTGCGCAGGCGCGCTACCCGGCCGGCCCGCTGCTGTTCCCGCGCCTGACCGCCGGCGCCACCGTCTACCTCGATGACGCCTCGCGTCCGGACGAGCAGGCTATCCTGCGGCGCTGGCGACAGGAATTTCCAGCACTGGCGCAATCCTCTCCCGGCTGTGAAAAAGGCTGCGCCTTGCTGCGCGTGGGCTAGGGGTTGGGCTCGCGAGCCGTCTCCGCCACAGTACGCGCAATGCGGGTTTCCTCGGGATGCGCGCCATGATAGCGGTCACGCGCCGCGCGCATCTTCGCCAGATGATCGGCCACGTTGTCGCTCCGCAGTTCGACGCCGAAATCCTCCGGCTGACCACCGCGCTCGAATATCCGCGCCAGGATCATGGCGCCGACATTGATGCGATAATGCGACGTTTCCCAGTAATACCGCATATCGGACTGCTTGCTGACCTGGGGAACGGCCTCCGTCGTCACACTATTAAAACCGGAAAAGTCATGGATGCGTAGATCGCAGCCCGTCGAACGATGCCGTTGTCCCAGGTCCGCCAGACCGGTTTGCCAGGCTTCCATCGACGGCCATTTCCCAGCCCAGTACAAGCCGTCGACCGTCATCGCGTGGGTCGGGTTGATGTACAAGCGAATGACGGTTCCAGCCTTGCATAGTTCGGCCACGCTGCGGTCCAACGCTGCCGTCGCCTCGGCGGACGGACCGGCGCCACGGATGAATTCGCGGACTCTGGGTAAAATGGCCGCGCCGGTTCCACCGCGGCTATCGATGCGCTCGCGCACACATGCACCGTCGCGCTGCCCGTAAAGCGCCAGGCTGGAATGGCAAGCGCCACCGAAGGTGCCACGCAGCAAACGAATCGAATCAGCCATCATGTCGAAACTCAACGCCCGCCTGGCGTTGAGCAATCCGCGCCGCCACAAATACAGCGGGCCGTCCGCGACCAGCTCGCGGTCGAAGTCCGTGTTGCCTATCTCCATGGAAAACGACGGCGCATCGATGCCCCACACCACGGTTTTCAACTGCCCGACCTGGGCCGCGTGGCGCACCATGGCGATCGCGTCCCCCAGCGACGCGCCCGACAGCGCGCCGTTGAACACATCCTGACCGGCAAAGGCTATCGTGCGCGTCGGCAAACCCAACTCGGTGCGGGAATTGCCGACGTACAGCACGGTGGGCTTGAACCTGGCCAACGCGTACGTTTTGCCCCAGGCGCTCAATTTCTCCTGTCCCGGTTGCAGCCTTTGGACTTGTGGTGTCTGCCACTGGTGGATCAGATACGGGTCGACCAGATAGTTCAACGTCGTCACCATGCCGATCACCAGCGCACTGCTGCCACAAAAGACGGTAACGTAGTTGCGCGGGTCCATGACTAAAATTGGAAATAAAGAAATTCACTGACCCTGTTCATGCTGAACACGCAGGCAAGAAACAGCATGGACAACGCCAGACTCCAGTAGTTGTGAGGATGCCAGCTCCACAGCAAACGACGTGGCGTGCTCAGCATCTGTTCGATACCCGGAGCGTAGTGACGGAAAATCTGCTGCGTGTTCGGCGCGGCAAAAGCCAGGACCATGGCAAGCAACAGCACCGGCACGGCCACGCCGCTGAAGTCGATCCAGCGGATGCCCTCGACACTCCAGCCGGCAGGGAGATACGATGCGTACGGCGCCAATCCTCGCGGCAAGGCCACGCCATTGCCGCCCACCATGGCGAGCAAGATGTCGCCGCCAGTGGACAACTCCGGCGCACGGAATACCACCCAGGCCGCCAACACCGCAAAAAAAGTCAACATCCGCCCCCACCAACGCGATGGCCCCTGCCCCGCCAGCGCGATCCAGCCGTGATGCGCCACCAGATACAGGCCATGCAAACCGCCCCACACCACGAACGTCCAGCCAGCCCCGTGCCACAGGCCGCCCAGCAGCATCGTCAACATCAGGTTGCGATAACGGTCGTGGCGATTGCCGCCCAGCGGCACGTACAGATAGTCGCGCAGAAAACGCGACAAGGTCATGTGCCAGCGCCGCCAGAATTCGGCGATGTTCGCCGCCTGATACGGGGAGTTGAAGTTGAGCGGCAGCTTCACGCCAAACAGGCGCGACAAACCGGTCGCCATGTCCGAATAGCCGGAGAAGTCGAAATACAACTGGAAGGTGTAAGCCAGCGTGCCTATCCAGGCCTCCAGCAGTTGCGGGTGAGCGTCCACGGCAAACACCGGCGCAACCAGCGTCGACAAGGGATCCGCCAGCAATACCTTCTTGGCCAGGCCCACGACAAAAATCGACAGCCCCACCGCCACATCGGCCGCGTTCAAGCCAGGCGTCCGCTCGAACTGCGGCATCATTTCCTTGTGATGCAGCACCGGTCCCGCGATCAGGTGCGGGAAATAGCTGACGAACAAGGCGTAGTTCACCAGGCGATACTCCCCAGCCAGACCGCGATAGCAATCGACCAGGAATGCAATCTGCGTAAAAGTAAAGAACGAGATGCCGATCGGCAGCACAACCTCCCAGCCATGCAGATGCGCGCCCGCCAGCGCGTTGACGCTGGCGATAAAGAAATTCGCGTACTTGAAATATCCGAGCAAAGCCAGATTGGCCGCCAGCGCAAACACCAGCCAACTTCTGCGCCAGGCTGCGGAGGCAGCCACCATGCGTCCCGCCGCCCAGTAGTTGAAGAGTATCGACGCCATCAGCAGCGGCAGATAGCGCACATTCCAATAGCCATAGAAAAACAGCGACACCGCCGCCAGCCACCCGGTCGTCCATCGCGGCCGCGCGTGGGCCAGCAATGCATATCCAGACAGCACGACCGGCAGGTACAGAAACAGGAAACCCGAGGAATTAAACAGCACGGCGCGTCCCCTGTTCCCGCCGCGTACGGTGATAGAGCTCGGTATAACAGGCCACCATTTGTTCGGCAACGCGTTGCCAGCAGAAGCGTTCGACCAGCGCCCGCACAGCCGCGCGCTCCGGCGGGCTGGCCAGTAGCTCGCCGATGGCTTGCCGCAAACCCGCCGCATCGTCCCAATGCAACTGGCGCAAGGCAAAGCTGCTGTCGGGCAACCTGAGCGCGCTCTCGTCGGTCATCACCACCGGCGTGCCTGCCGCCAGCGCCTCCAGCACCGACAATGGAAACACCTCGCCGTGGCTCGGCAAGGCCAGCACCGAGGCGCTGGCATAGGCGCTGGCCAGCAAGGGGTCGTCATGCTCCAGCTGCCCCAGCCAACGCACCCGTGGCGCCGCGAGCAACTGCTGCAGGTAATTCTGATGCTGGCGTTGCGCGCGGCCTATCAGTACCACCGGCAACTCGGTCGATGCCAGCGCTTGCACCAGACCCAGCTGGTTCTTGTAGGGCGAGATCGCCCCCACCATCAGCACGAACGGCCCGGCCAGGCCCGTGCAGCGCCGGAACTCGTCCTGCCGCGCGCTGAAGAAGTGCGGACTGATGCCGTTGGGAAGCAGCCGTATCTTGTTCTCCGGCGTATGAAACGCGCTGACGATGGCGTCACGTTCCGCCGGCCCCAAGGCAATCACCAACTGCGCCAATTGCAAGGCGCGCTTGGTTTGCGCGTAGCTGGTTTGCACTGCCCAGCCCGTCAGGCGACCGGTCAGGCGATCCGCCAGTCTGGCGCGCATGCCGTCCAGCCGGCTCCAGCCTGGGGACAGCAAGGCAGACAGCACGACCGGCACGCCCAGGTCGGCGGCCAACTCCACCAGACGGTGATTGCCGTTGATCGCAGAAAATACGTGGATCAGGTCGAACTGGTCGAGGCGCTGGCGATTGGCATCGACCAACTCCACCTCCAGCCCCGGCGCGGACTGCGCCTGCAAGGCATCCAGCGTCGACCGGACCTGCACCTGAAGGCCGCCCTCGCGCTGAAACAACATGGGATAAGAAAGGATACCTACGCGCATATGCCGTCCTTTATTTTCCGAGCAGTGCCCAGGCCTTGCGTCCGGCCAGCGTGCATTCGGCGGCCAGTTCATGCCGGAAGCACAGTACCGCCGCCAGCCATGGCAACAGAGCGGACAACGCGGCGATCAGCAGTTCATTCAAGGCATACGCCGGCCGCATCGGATACCACACGACCAGCAACAACGGCCCGCACAGGCTGGCGAAAGCCACCAGCGCGCTGCGTCTGACGGCAGCGAGCAGCGCCCACCACTGCAAGCCCGCCAGGCGCCGCAGATACAGAAACGTCCAGCAACTCCTGAACACCGCGCCGACAACCACCGCCCAGGCCACCCACTCCAGGCCGAATGGCGCCGCCAGCAGCACCGCAACCACCCGCACCGGAACCGACAGCGCGTCGAGCTTGGCTTGCGTACGCACCGCCCCCATCGCCACGAACAGATAGCGCGCCATGCTGAACATGCTATACAAGGCACTCGACACGCATATGATGCGTATCAATGGGACGCATGCGTCCCACTGGTCGCCATACAGCACCCGCACCACCGCCGGCGCCATGATCGCCACAAAGCCGAAGAACGGCCAGGCCAGCACCGTCATATAGCTCGCGGTGGTCAGGTAGGCAGGCCGCAGATCGCCGCCCGCGCGCGCCTGTTCGGAAAACAGCGGAAAAATGACCGGTGAGATGGCGCCCGTCACCATCTGGTTGAACACGTTCACCACGCCTTGAGCCTTGCCGAAAATGCCGACCTCGGCAACGCCCATCATCTTGCCAACGATCAGGTCCGGCGCCGCGACGCCGAGTTCATCGATAACACTGCCCGTGGTGGAGATGGCGCCAAACGACAATATCGCCTTCATCCCGCGCCGCGCCGGCAGCCACGGCAAGCCGCGCGGCCAGCAGCAGACACTCGCCGCCAGCGCAGCGACGGTGCCGGCGACCGCCCCCCACACCAGGCTCAGATAGCCATGGCCCAGCCACGCACAGCCGACGGAAACCAGCAACTGCGTCGCGCTGCTGGTGAAGTTGACCGCAAAGATAGCCGAAAACCGCATCTGCCGCCGCAGATATGGCAGTGCCAGCGAACTGAATGGGATCAACAGAAAATTGATCGACAGCAGTTGCAATACCGTGCTCAAACGCGGATCGCGGTAGAGGCGCGCCGCCAGGCCGCTGCCGAGCAGCACCACCAACGCCAGCGACCAGGCGACGCACAGGCTGGTGCCCAGCGCCGCCCGCAATTTTTCTTCGGTCAACTGTTTTTCCTGGATCACGTACGATCCCACGCCGAAATCCCGCACCGCCTGCGCCAAGCCTGCCAGCACCGCGCCAACCGCGTAGACGCCGATCTCGGCGGGCGTCAGCAGCCGCGCCAGCATCATCGTTCCGGCCGTGTTCAGCACCAGCAAGGTGTATTTCTCGGCGAAAGAAATCAGCAAGGACCAGCGCGCCTGCATCGCCGCTCCTCAGATCAGCTGATCGTAAAAGGCAAGCACCTGCTTGCCCACGACCACGCAACTGTAGCGGGCCACCGCCTCGTTCCGCGCCAGCCGGCCCATATGGTGCCGCCGGCCCGGGTCATCCAGCAGGCCGGCGACGATGGCGGCCGCCGCCTCGATGTCGTGCGCCGGCACCAGCACACCACCCTGGCTGTCGCGCAGGATATCCGCACTGCCCGGCACGTCCGTCGCCACGACCGGCACGCCGCAGGCCATGGCTTCGATGGTCGCAATGCCGAAGCCCTCGTTCCGGCTCATCAGGATGTGCAGGTCCAGCGCCGGCAGCACCGTTTCTATCGCCGCGACAAAGCCGGTGAAAACCACGAACGGCTCCAGGCCGGCCTGCCGGACTGTTTCCTTCAGCGACGCTTCCAGCGGCCCGCTGCCGGCCATCAGCAGATACAGATGCGGGTAGCGCTGACGCAGCGACATGAACAGTTCCAGCAACGCCATCGGCCGCTTTTGCTCGGAAAGACGCGCCACGGCACCGATCACCAGCGCATCTTCCGGCAGCCCCAGCGCCGAACGCGTGGCGACGCGCAAGACCGCGTCCGGCTTGAAGCGATCCGTGTCGACGCAATTCGGTATCACCGCCACGCGCGTGGAGGCCAGCAGATATGGCTTATAGATCGCCATAAAATGTTCCAGCGCGGACTGCGAGACCGCATACACACCGCGCACGCCATCGAAGGCCTGTCGCAGCAGCGGACGATGCCAGGCGCTGATCTCCACCGCAGGAAAGGCGTTGTGCACGCTGACGACCGCGGGCAAACCGCAATGCCGCGCCAGCCACAACACGGAAGCGCCATAGTTCGTCCAGCACCACGCCACATGCACCAGATCCGCTCGAAACGCCCGCAGCCGCCGGGCGGCCCACAGCCGCGCCCGCAGCAAATTCCAGCGCCGCCACGCCCATTGCTCGAAAAACCTGGGCGGATCGAACTCCGCCACTGTGATCTGTTCGCGCGCCAGCTGCCTTGCCCAGGCGTCGATGCCGGCGAAGCGCCGCAGCGCCAGGCTGCCATCCGCACCGGCCTGCCGCAGGTAGCGCACCTCCTGCGCCATACGCATCTCCATTCCGCCAAGCTCGCCCGAGTAGCTGGTGATTAAGACCTGCCTGCCGGTGTCGCGCCGTCCCAGCCTGGCCTCGGAAAAATAGCCGCGCAGATAGGCCAGCTCCCAGCGCCGCCGAAACAGCCGGTCCTCACTGCCCGACAGGCGAGCCCACAGGTAGCCGACGCATTCCTGTGCGTAGCGCAGCAGCATCCAACGCGGCACGCCCAGCCATTCGGGGAAGGTGCCCGGACGGTCCTGCCGGTACTTGCCCCGTCCGAAACGCCACGCCTTGTCGAGCACGTACCCGACTTTCAGTTGATGCCTGCGTATGTAATGGCCCACCCGCGCCCGGGGACAGAACCACGCCGGATAGCCGGCCAGCGCAAGCCGACGGGTCAGTTCGGTCTCGCCGCCCATGGCGTAGGCGTCGCCATTGGGGCCTATCGTCGTGTCGTAGCGATAGCCAGCCGCGAACACCGTCCCGCGCACCGCCATGTTGGCGCCCCAGACCAGCCCGGGAAAGACTGGCCCATCAGGCAAGTCGGTGGCGGTCAGGCCGAACGTCAACCCGGTCGGCGCCAGTCGCGGCAGCCATGCGGGCGGAGGTTCGGCCCAGTCCGGCTCTATGGCGCCGCCGAAGACGGCGTACTCGGGGTGGGCGGCGGCGCAGCTTTCCCACTGCAGCAGCCAGTCCGGCGCCGGTGTCGCGTCATCGTCGCTGAAAATGAACAGGCTGTCGCCACCGTGGTGGCGCAATGCCCATTCCACTCCCAGGTTCAGCGCCGCATTCTTGCCCGGATGGGGAGTGCGCAGCAGATGCAGCGGCAGCCTGTCCTGATAAGCCGCGACCAGCGCACCGGTGCTGTCGCTGCTGCCGTTCTCGACGACCAGCAACTGCCAGGCCTGGCGCGGCGCCTGCAGGCGGCAGTATCCATCCAGCACCCTGGGCAGGGTCTGCTCGCCATTGCAAGTCGCCATGAGAACGGTCAACAAGGGCGCATCCTCCCTATCCTATGATTGCAGAACGTGACAATCCAGTGTAGTGACAGGCTCAGTAGCATCGTTGAGCCGCATCAACGAGTTCCCCCGGCCATGCGCGACATCCTGATCACCCTCATCGTCTTCGGCAGCCTGCCCATGATCTTGCGCAATCCCGTCAACGGCGTGCTGATGTGGGTGTGGATCAGCGTGATGAATCCGCACACCCAGGGCTGGGGCTTCGCCACCACCTTCCCCTTCGCCTTCATCATCGCCATCGCCACCCTGTTCAGCGTTGCCATCTCGCGCCTGCCCAAGGCGCTGCCGATGTCCGGCATCACGTTCACGCTGATTACGCTGGTGTTGTGGATGAACGTCACCACCCTGTTCGCCTTGTTTCCCGAGTCGGCCTATGCGCAATGGAGCAAGGTTATGAAGATCATGCTGATGAGCCTGGTGACGATGACGGTGATACGCAGCCGCGACGATATTCAACGCCTGATGTGGGTGTTGACCATGTCGATCGCCTACTACGGGGTCAAAGGCGGCATCTTCACGATACGCAGCGGCGGCGTCGACCGCGTCTGGGGGCCGGAAGGCACTTTTATCGGCGACAACAACGCCATCGCGCTGGCCCTGATCATGACCATTCCGTTGATGCGCTACCTGCAACAGCGCAGCGAACAGCGCTGGCTGCGGCACGGCCTGAGCGCGACGATGCTGCTCAGCGCGCTGGCCGCCTTGGGGTCCTACTCGCGCGGCGCCCTGCTGGCGATCGGCGCGATGATCGTCTTCATGTGGCTGAAAAGCCGGCACAAGCTGGCCGCCGGCGCACTGATCGCCCTGCTGACGCCGCTGGCCTTCCTGTTCATGCCAGACCGCTGGAGCGAGCGCATGGACAGCATCGGCACCTACCAGGAAGACGAATCCGCGATGGGCCGCATCAACGCCTGGTACATGGCCTGGAATCTGGCCAGGGACCGCTTCTTCGGCGGCGGCTTCGAGATCGCCGAGCCCGGCACCTTCTTCCTGTACGCGCCCAATCCCACCGACATCCACGCCGCCCACAGCATCTACTTCCAGGCGCTGGGCGAGCATGGATTCATCGGCCTGGGGCTGTACCTGCTGCTGCTGGGCATGACCTGGCGATCGGCGGCCTGGATAGTCCGGCACAGCCGGAACCAGCCGGAACTGGAATGGGCACAGCAGCTTGCGACGATGATACAAGCGAGCTTCGCCGGCTTTGCCGTCGGTGGCGCCTTCCTGAGCTTGCTGTATTTCGACGTTCCGTATTACCTGATGGGCGTTATCGTCGCCACCCGCCTGCTGGTCGCGGGCCAGCAGACCGCTGTCAGCCCAGCCATGCTGGCTCAAGTCGGCGGCAGACGCCAGGCCATCGGGCAGCCATGAGCCGGCGCCTGTCGATACTGGTCTATCACCGGGTGCTGGCGCAACCCGATGCGCTGCTGCCCGAACTACCGGACGCGCGCCTGTTCGACCGCCACATGGCCTTGCTGAAGCGCTGCTTCAACGTCCTGCCCGTCAGCGAGGCTGTCGCCCGCCTGCGCCAGGGGAGATTACCGGCGCGCGCCGCCTGCATCACCTTTGACGACGGCTACGCCGACAACGCCGAATGGGCGCTGCCGATCCTGCAACGCCATGGCCTGCGCGCCGCTTTTTTCATCGCCAGCGATTACCTGAACGGTGGCCGGATGTGGAACGACGACGTGATCGCCGCCGTGCGCCACGCACAGCAACCGGTGCTGGAGATCCAAGCCCCAGGCTGCGCCTCCATGCCAGTGCAGACGCTGCGCGAGAAGCAGCGCGCCGTCGAATACTTGCTCGATACGCTGAAATACCTGCCCGCACACCAACGCCGGGAACTGGCGCGCAGCATGGCCCCGAAGCCGGCCGAAGAGTTGATGATGTGCACGCATCAACTTCAGAAATTACAGGCGGCCGGCATGGAGGTCGGCGCGCATACGGCATCGCACCCCATCCTGGCCAAACTGCCGGATGCCGACGCTCTGGCCGATATCGCGCGCGGCAAGGCTGCGCTGGAAGCCATCACACAAACCCCGGTCAAGCTGTTCGCCTATCCCAACGGCAAACCCGGCATGGACTACGACCAGCGCCATGTCGGCATGGTCCACGCCCTCGGTTTCGAGGCCGCGTTCAGCACGCTACCCGGCGCCGCCCACGCCGCCAGCGACCCACTGCAACTGCCGCGCTACACACCGTGGGAGCAGGACCGCCCACGCTTTCTGCTGCGCCTACTTGCGAATCGGCGCATCTGACCGGGCCAGCCACTGCTCCAGCATCATCAGCACCCACACCATGGTGCCGTGATAGGCCGGATGCTCGGCGATCAGCGTACGCATCAGGCGTTCGATGAAATCGGCGCGGATGATCTGCCGCTTCTTCAGGTCGCTCAAGCTATCAAGCACCAGCCCTTGCAGAGCGGCGTCATGCTGCAACCAGTGGCCGAACGGCAAGCCGAAGCCATGCTTCTTCTTGCGCAGTATCGCCGGCGGCAGGTAGCCGCGCAGCGCCCGCTTGAAGAAATAGCGCAAACGCGTGCCGTTCAACTTGTCCTTGGGCGACAGGCGCGCCGAAAACGCCAGCATCTCGTCGCAAAGAAAGGGAAACGCCACCTCCACGCCGCCCAGCTCGCACGCTAGGCTCACCTTGCGCAAATCGTTGTCGGCCAGCGTGTAGCGCAGATCCAGGGTTTGCATGCGGTTAATCTGGCTCAAGCCCTTTTCCTGCCAATAGCAGTCGCTTAGTTGGCCGATGGGGGCGCTCTCATCCACACCCGCGAGGAAGTCGGCATGCAACACCTCCGCCGGGCCGTAGCGCTGCAGCAAGTTGTAGGTTTCCAGACGCGCAGGCATCGGCACCAGCGCCTGTTCGACATAGCTGCGCGCCTTGCGCAGCATCGTCAGGTCCAGCTTGCCCGCCAGACCGAACAGCAATGGCTCCAGCGCCACCTGGCGCAATGCCGACGGCAGTTGTTCGTAGCGCGACAGCACAGCCTGGTGTGCATAGCGTTCGTTGCCGCCAAACAGTTCGTCGCCGCCATCGCCGCCCAGCAGCCGCGTCACGCCATCGGCGCGGGCCATATTCGCACAATAATAGGCGGGTACGGCGGAAGAGTTACCGAAAGGCTGATCCGAAGCGGCGGCGATGCGCGGAATCGCGCTGGCAACGTCGCCGGCCGTCACGTACAGCTCATGATGATCGGCGCCGAAATGACGGGCCGCAATGCGGGCGTAGCGCATTTCGTCATAGCCAGCGACATCGAAACCTATCGAATACGTACGGGGCGCCGTGCCGCTGACGCTGGCCAACATGCCGGCCAGCGTGGAGCTATCCGTTCCCCCGCTCAAGAAAGCGCCGGTCCTGGCGCCGCCGGACGAGCGCCGCACCGAGCCCTCCAGCGTGCTCAGGAACTGCCGCTTGAGCTCCCCAAACGACATATTGGATTCTTCCTGATACTCCATCTTCCAATACTGGCCGGTCTCCAGGTGACCGTGCCTGTACTGCACGAACTCGCCGGGCTGCAACCGGCGTTGGCCACGAAACACGGTGCGTGGCCCGGGAACCGTGTGAAAATACAGATAGTTGTAGATGGACTGCGGGTCCAGCGTCTTCAAGGCCATCGGGTGGGCCTGCAGCGCAGCCGCCGATGACCCGAACAACACGCCCTGCGTCAGCTGCTGATAGTGCATGGTGTGCACGCCGCTGCGATCGATGGCCAGCAGCAACTGGCCGCCCGGCTCGGCCATCGCACAGACCGCGAACGGACCAGACAGGGCCGCGCAAGCCTTCGCACCATGGATCTGCCATAAGGCGGCAAACCGTTCAGCAAGATTCTCGGCACAACCATTCAGCAACGGCCGCCCCCACACCGCCACCAGCACGCCGCCGCTGCCGTGCACGCTGGCGCTGCCTGCGGCCGCGGCCACGGCGATGCCTCCCCGCTGCGCGGCAGCGATGCGGATCGGGCTATCGTCGAAGCGCACCAGCGGCGCCGCCATGCCGGCCAGCAGATGCTGGACCGCCGTGCCTTCGGCCGTGTCGAGATAGCCGCACAGGCCGCTCATACCAGCACCTCCATTGGCGCGGGATGGCCGAGAAACGCGGTCGGACTCGCCGTCAATCCGTACGCGCCGGACTGCAGCACCACCACCAGGTCGCCGGCCTCGGCGCGCCCCAGTTCCATGCGGTCGGCCAGCAGATCAAGCGGCGTGCACAGCGGGCCAACCACCGACACCGTTTCACGCGGCCCGCCATACACCCGGTTGCCGATGACGACCGGATAATTCTTGCGGATCACCTGACCGAAATTTCCCGACGCCGCCAGATGCTGGTGCAGTCCACCATCGGTAATCAGGAAAGTCTGTCCATGCGAACGCTTGCGTTCCAGCACGCGGCATACGTAGACGCCCCCCTCCGCCACCAGATAGCGGCCCAGTTCCAGGATCAGGGCGGTCTGTGGCGAAGCTTGGCTCAACTGGCGCAAGCACTGATCCATGCCATCGGCTACAGCCGGCAAGTCCAGCGCGCGCTCACCGGGGAAGTACGGCACGCCGAAGCCGCCGCCGATATTCAACATGCGCAACGGCGCGGGCGCGTGCTCTGCCAGCCGCAGCGCCAGCTGCACGCTGAGCCGCTGCGCCTCGCAGATCGCCTCGGCGGAAAGATTCTGCGCACCGCAAAAAAGATGGAAGCCATGAAAGTCCAGACCCAGCGCCGCCAGATGCTGCAACATAGCGGGCACCCGCGCCGCATCGACGCCGAATTGGCGCGGGCCGCCGCCCATCTTCATGCCCGCCAGCTTCAATTCGAAGTCCGGATTCACGCGCACCGCCACGCGCGGCGTCATGCCCAGCTCGCCGCCTATGCGGGCGGCGCGTTCCATCTCGCACTCGGACTCCAGGTGCAACAGCACGCCTGCCGCCACGGCGCAGCGCAACTCCTGGTCGCTCTTCCCGGGGCCGGCAAAACTGATGCGATCAGCCGCCATGCCCGCGTCCAGCGCCACCTTCATCTCGCCACCGGAAGCGACATCAAAGCCATCCACCAGTCCCGCCATCATCTGCACCAGCGCCGGCATGGGGTTGGCCTTGACGGCGTAGTGCAGCTGCACACCTTCCGGCAGCGTCTGCCGCAGCGTCGCGATGCGACTGATGATATGGCTGCGCTCATACGCGTAGAATGGCGTGCGGCCGACACGCTCCACCAGCCGCGTCAGGCGGATGCCGCCGAGATGCAGTACATCCTCCAGCACGGGGAACTGGCTCAACGCGATGTGCTGTGGTACATCCAGCGGCGTCATCACGGCTCGCACCGTGAGCCGGCAAGTTGGTCGGCCAACAGCTTGCGGTCGATCTTGCCGTTTGGATTGCGCGGCAAAGGCGCTTGACGGATCTCGACCGTCGCCGGCACCATGTAGGCAGGCAAGGCCTGGCGGCAGGCCGCCAGCAAGGCCGCGCTATCGACTGCCCCCTGCGGCATGGCGGCCACAATCAGGGCAATGGACTGCCCCAGTGTTGCATGCGGCACGCCAAGTGCGGCCGCCTCCGCCACCAGCCCGGTCGCGTACACCACCTCCTCCACCTCCGTCGGACTGACGCGATAACCTGAGGTCTTGATCATGTCGTCACTGCGGCCGATAAAGTACAGATAGCCTTCGTCGTCGCAACGCACGGTATCGCCGGACCAGACCGCCAGCTCAGGCACCGGCAAGCCGCCCAGGCGATCGGGCAAAGGGCGGAAACGCTCGGCGGTGCGCTGCGCATCGTTCCAGTAGCCCATCGCCACCAGGGCGCCGCGATGCACGAGTTCACCCGGCTCGTTCGGCGCGCAGGTGGAGCCGTCGCCGCGCAGCACCAGGATTTCAGCGTTCGGAATCGCCTTGCCGATGGAATCGGGCCGCCGGTCCAGCTGCTCGGGCGCCAGAAAAGTGGAACGGAACGCCTCGGTCAAGCCGTACATCAAATAGATCTGCGTGTACGGCAAACCCTTGCGCAGCGCCGCCAGCGTATGGCGCTGCATGGCGCCGCCGGAATTAGTGATGTAGCGCAGCCGCTGTGCATGGCGCCAGTCCAGTTCCGCCAGCTGCATCCACAACGGCGGCACGGCGGCCAGGCCGGTGATGCGCTCATGTTGGACGGCATCGAGGATATCGCGCTGAAGCAGATGATTCAGCAGCACCGCGCAGGCGCCGACGGCAAACGCCGTGGTCAGCTGACTCAAACCGTAGTCAAAGCTAAGCGGCAGCACGCACAGGATGCGGTCTTCCGGCGTATTGCTCAGGTAGGAAGAAACGCTCAACGCCCCGGCCACCAGATTGCGATGCGACAGCACCACGCCCTTCGGCTTGCCCGTGCTGCCCGAGGTGTACAGTATCGCCGCGACATCGGTATCGATGCATGCGTGCGGCGGCAGTTGCGGCGCGTCGCGCATGCAGTCGCGCCACGCCAGCAATTGCAACCCGTCCTGCGCCGGCAGGGATTCCATCGGGCCGATGACGATCACCTTGCGCAGCGCCGGGCACGTCGCCAGCGCCGGTGCCAGAAGATTATAGCGTTCGCGCGTGGTCACCAGTATGCGCACATCGCAATCGGCGAGGATGTGCGCGACCTGGTCCGGCTTCAGCACGGGATTGACCGGCACGAACACCGCGCCGGCGGCCGCCGCGCCGAACATGGCCACCACCGCCTCTTCGCGCTTTTCCATGAACACAGCCAGGCGCTCGCCGCGCCCCAGTCCGTTGTGCACCCAGGCCGCCGCCGCCACCTGCACCATCTGCGCCAGCGCCACATAATTCAACCCGACACCTTGATAGGACAGCGCCTGCCGCCTGGGCTCGCGCTGCGCCGACTGAAAAATTAATTGGTGAACTAGCTGCGTCATGGCGACACCCCATAGTAGGACTGCCCTCTATGATTGAGATAAATCGCCCCGCGGTTCTTGATATCGCTCAAGCATGACGTTCGCTTGTGCTGGCTCAAACTCGCCGCGTCGAGGGGGGAGTCTAATTCGAATTCCGCTCACACTCGGACCCGCCGCCATGACTACCGGCCTGCGTCACACGTATGCAGAACTAGGTTGGCTCAACGCCATCCTGTACTGGCTAGGCCACCTGCTGGCGGCGGCCAGCGCGGGTTCCTGGGCGCTGCATCGCTACCATTTTGTCGCCCAGTACGTCGGCGACATTCCGCTGTGCGACGGACGCGGGCTGGACATCGATATCCGCGAACAGACCGCCGCCGACGCCAGGCCGGCCGACTACCCCCGTCCGGGCAGCGTGGTGAACCAGCGCTACGCCCAGGGTGCGAGCAGCCTGGCGGCCTGGCGCAAAGGCCGGCTGGCTGGCTTCCTGTGGCTGATCTCCGATGCCTATCTGGAAGACGAGGTGCGCGTGCGCTACCGGCTGGCATCGTCGCGCGCGGCATGGGATTTCGATGTCTGGGTGCGGCCGGAAGAGCGTGCCGGCTGGGTCTTCCCGCGCTTGTGGGAGGCCGCCCGCCGCCACCTGCGACAGCGTGGCGTGCGCTGGACCTGCAGCCGGATTTCCGCCTTCAACCCGGCCTCGATGCGGGCGCATGCGCGCATCGGCGTGGTCCGGCTGGGCGGCGCGGTCTTCCTGCGCTGCGGCCGCTGGCAATGGATGGGGGCAACCCTGGCGCCGTATTTCCACCTCTCGCGCCATCCATCCGACTACGCGCAATTGACGCTCGACACCAGTTCACTGTCAGACACTCTACCCCAGGAGTCCACATGTCCGTAACCGATCAAGTTTGCCAGATTCTGCGCTCCACGCTGGGTCTGGGCGCCAGGCCGCTGGAACAGCAAACCCTGTTGCTCGGCAGCCTGCCCGAGCTCGACTCGATGGCGGTCGTCAACCTGATCGTCGCGTTGGAGGAGCGATTCGGCTTCATCGTGGAAGACGACGAGATCAGCGCCGCCCACTTCGCCACGGTCGGCACCCTGAGCTCCTTCGTGCAAGGAAAGCTGGCGTGAGCCCCCATCTTCAGCGGCCCCACGCGGAACCCTTCTTTCTCGCGGCGGATGTGGGCGAGCGCTTTTGTCTGTACCATCCGCCCCACCCGGATGTGCCGTTGCGCGGTTCCGTGCTGTATGTGCATCCATTCGCGGAAGAACTCAACAAAAGCCGGCGCATGGCTGCTCTGCAGGCGCGCGCCTATGCCCGCGCCGGCTACGGCGTGCTGCAACTGGACCTCTACGGCTGCGGCGACAGCAGCGGCGATTTCTCGGATGCTCGCTGGCATCTGTGGCTGGCGGACCTCGCACTGGGCTGGCAGTGGCTGACGCAGCGCTGCACCGCGCCCGCCTACCTGTGGGGCCTGCGGCTGGGCGCCTTGCTGGCCCTGCAGTTCGCCGCGCAGGCGCGGCCGCTGCCGGCGGGACTGGTGATGTGGCAGGCGGTCGTCAGCGGACGCGCACATCTGCATCAATTCATGCGTCTGCACAGTGCCGCCAGGATGTTGGGCACCTCCCAGCCCGAGTCGTCGCTGCCGGCCAGGGCCAGCGAAGTGGCAGGCTACATGCTCGCTGCCGAACTGGCCGACGCCATCCGGCAGGCCGAAGCCTCCGGCGCGCCGCCCTGCGCGGTGCAATGGCTGGAGTTATCTCCCCCGGAGCAAGCCGTCGCGTTGCAGCCGGCTTCGGCCCTGCTGCTGGAGCGCTGGGAGCACGCCGGCGCCGAGGTGGACGCCTATCCGCTGCCCGGCGCCCCCTTCTGGACTACGCCGGAAATCGCCGAAGTCCCCGCGCTGATCCAGACCACGCTGGCCGCCATGCCGGTGCCCAGGCCATGAATGCTAAACGCCGGGCCGTGTATTTTTCCTGCAGCGGCTGCTGGCTGGTCGGCATCGTAGATTTCCCGGCGGCGCCCAAGCCGCGCGGCGTGCTCATCGTCACGGGTGGGCCGCAATACCGCGTCGGCAGCCACCGCCACTTCGTCTTGATGGCACAGGAGCTGGCCGCGTCCGGCACTCCGGTGATGCGCTTCGACTATCGCGGCATGGGAGACAGCGAAGGCGAACCGCGCAACTTCGAACAATTGGACGACGATCTCGATGCCGCCATCGCCGAGTTCTTCAGGCTGCTGCCGGCCATGAAAGAGCTGGTCCTGTGGGGTCTGTGCGACGGCGCCACCGCCGCCGCCTGCCACGCGGTACGCGATCCCCGCGTTACCGGGCTCGTCATGCTCAATCCCTGGGTACGTACCGAACAGGGCCACGCCCGCGCAACGCTGCGCCATTACTACGTGCAGCGCCTGCAGGAGCGTGGTTTCTGGCACAAGCTTGCCAGCGGCACGCTGCACATCGGACGCACACTGAATTCCGTCATCGAATTGGCGGCCGCAGCCAAACAACGCCCAGCGGCAGACCCGCCATCCTTGCCGCAGCGCCTGTATCGCGCCCTGTCCGGATTTCAGGGCCGCATCCTCATCGTGCTCAGCGGTGCGGACCTGGGCGCCAGGGAATTCTCGGCACTGCCGGAACACTACGCGTACTGGCGCAAGCTGCTTGACGGCCCGCGCGTGCATCTGCGCCAAGTGCAGCATGCCAACCACACCTTCTCAAGCAAACACTGGCGTGCCGACGTTTCTACCGCCTGTCTCGACTGGATCGCATCATGGTAAAACGCGTACTGATGATCGCCTACCACTACCCGCCGATGTGCGGCGGCAGCGGCATCCACCGCACGCTGGCGTTCACCCGCTATCTGCCGCAGCACGGCTGGCAGCCGCTGGTATTGACGGTCCACCCGCGTGCCTATGAAGACATCGGCATCGCGGACGATTCGCCCCATGTGCCCGTGCACCGCAGCTTCGCGCTGGACAGTTCCCGCCACCTCGCGCTGCGGGGGCGCTACCTCGAACTGCTGGCCCAGCCAGACCGCTGGATATCCTGGTGGCTGGGCGCGGTACCCGCCGGCCTGCGGCTGATCCGAAAATATCAGCCGGACGCCATCTGGTCCAGCTATCCCATCGCCACCGCCCACCTGATCGCGCTCAGCCTGCACCGGCTCAGCGGCATCCCGTGGATAGCCGACCAGCGCGATCCCATGATCGACACCGGCTATCCACCCGATCCCCGCCGCCGCCGCATCCACGGCTGGATCGAGCAGCAAGCCGTGCGCCGCGCGGCCGCCGTCGTATGCGCCACGCCGGGATCCTTGCACCGTCTGGGCCTGCGCCATGGGCCTGCCCACGCACAGCGCATGGTACTGATCGAAAACGGTTACGACGAATCGAGTTTCATCGGCGCCGAAACCGCACCGGCCCCGGCCGCAGCGCCCAACTGCCCGTTCACGCTGCTGCACAGTGGCGTCATCTATCCGTCCGAGCGCGACCCCGGCCCGCTGTTTGCAGCCCTGGCCAAGCTGCGCGACGAAGCCCGCCTCCTGCCCGAGGATTTCCGCCTGCGCCTGCGCGCCAGCGCGCACGACGATCATCTGCGCGCGCTGCTGCGACGCTACCCTGGCGCCGCCGACCTGATCGAACTGGCCCCGCCGCTCCCACACCGCGAGGCACTGGCGGAAATGCTGTGCGCCGATGGCTTGCTGCTACTCCAGGCCGCCAACTGCAACGACCAGATTCCAGCCAAGCTGTACGAATACCTGCGCGCCGGCCGCCCGCTGCTGGCCCTGGCCGACGCTGCCGGCGACACCGCAGCCGCCCTGCGCCACGCAGGCATCCACACCGTGGGCCAGCTCGACAACGCCGGCGATATCGCCACCCAATTGATGCGCTTTCTGCAGCTGTGCCGAACAAACCGGGCGCCGCGCGCCGCGCCCGCCCTGATCCTCAGCCATTCGCGCGCCGCCCGCACCCGCCAGCTGGCCGCATTGCTGGACCGCGCCAGCGCCCAGGAGCCGATATGAACCCCAGCACCCGTCTGATTCTTCCAGCCCTGCTGATCCTCGCCGTCGGCGCCGCCAACGCCATGCCGCCGCAGGCGGCCGGCGAAGACTGCGGCAGCTACGTGCGCCACGACCCCGGCGGCGATTACACCAATCCCACCGACCGCGAAGGCCTGAGCGTGGTCGAGAGCTACCACTTCACCCCCGAGGTCGAACGGCTGGTGCGCGGCGCGACCGGCTCGCTGGGCGCCGACATCAGCTACACCCTGGAACACTTTCCCAATCACCACCGCGCACTGGCGGCCATGACCAAACTGGCGCTGCGCGACAAGAACCGCAAGCCGGTCGGCGCCCGCTATTCCATCGATTGTTTTTTCGACCGCGCCATGCGCTTTCGTCCCGACGACGCCCGCGTCCACGCCTTGTACGGCGCCTACCTGCTGGGACTGGGCCAAGCCGTCGCCGCACTGGATCAGTTGAAGGAGGCGGCCAGGCTGGAGCCGGAAAACCCCACCACCCACTACAACCTCGGCCTGCTCTACGTGAAGCGCAAGGACTACGAACAAGCGCGCGCCAGCGCCCACAAGGCCTACTCCATGGGTTTCCCGCTGCCGGGGCTGAAGAACCAGCTGATGGCGGCCGGTCAGTGGCGCGAATCGGACTAGCCGCTACTTCAAGCCATGGTGGTTCATCAGGTCGTACAAGGTGGGACGGCTCACACCCAGCAGCTCGGCCGCCTTGACGATGTTGCCATCGACCCGCGCCAGCGCCTGCACCATCACCCTGTACTCGGCCGCCTCGCGGGCCTGACGCAGGTTGACGCTGGCCTCGCCCTCGGCGCTGTCCGGCAACCCCAGATCCGGCGGCGTGATCTGCGGACCATCGGCCATGATGACGGCACGCCGTATGCAGTTCTCCATCTCGCGAACATTGCCCGGCCAGGGATAGGCCTCGATCGCCGCCAGCGCCTCGGGACTGAAATGCAGCGCCGACCGCGACTCGCTGGCGCAGAACTTGTTCTTGAAGTGATGCGCCAGCAAGGCGCAGTCGCCCACCCGCTCCCGCAACGGCGGTATCGACAGCACGATCTCGCTCAGCCGATAAAATAGATCCTCACGGAAGCGCCCGCTATCGGCCAGCGACTTCAAATTCTGATGCGTGGCGCAGACGATGCGGACGTCGATGCTGATCTCGTGGCGCCCGCCCACCCGCTCGATCACCCGCTCCTGCAGGAAACGCAACAACTTGGCTTGCAGCGGCAACGCCATGTCGCCGATCTCGTCGAGGAAGAAGGTGCCGCCGTGCGCCAGCTCCAGCTTGCCCAGCGTCTGCCGCTGGGCGCCGGTGAACGCGCCTTTCTCGTAGCCGAACAATTCGCTTTCCAGCAACTGCTCGGGGATGGCCGCGCAGTTGATGGCGATAAAGCGCTTGTCATGACGCGCGCTCAGGCGATGCAAGCCGCGCGCGATCAACTCCTTGCCGCTGCCCGAATCGCCCAGCAACATCACCGACGCCGAAGACGGCGCCACCCGTTCCACGCTGCGGCACACCTTCAGCATGCCCGGATCGCGGCTGATGATGCCCGCCAGCGGCGAATCCGACTGAATTTGCAGCATGCGCCGGTTTTCCTGCTGCATCGTGTGCAGATAGAAAGCCCGCGCCACGACCAGCGACAGTGTGTCCGCATCCAGCGGCTTCTGGTGGAAATCATAGGCGCCCATGGCGATCGCCTTCAACGCATGTTCGCGCACCTGGTTGCCGGACAGGACGATCACCTTGGTATCCGGCGCCGCCGCCAGCATCTGCTGCAACAGGGCCAGCCCCTCGCGCGCACCGTCGGGATCGGGTGGCAAGCCCAGGTCCATGGTGACGACCGCCGGCTGATGCCGGCGCAGCTGCGCCATCGCCGACTCGCGATCGTCGGCCACCACGACTTCGTAGGCGTCCAGGCTCCAGCGCAGCTGCTTTTGCAAGCCCGTATCGTCTTCCACCACCAGCAATTTACTCTTCCCCATCATCTCGCTCCGAAGTTCAGGCCGCCGCCGCATCGGCATGCAGAGGTAGCACGAGACGGAAAGTGGTGCCGCGCGACGGCGCGCTGCTCACCTCCAACCGCCCGCCGATTTCCCGTGCATACTCGCGGCTCTCGAACACACCTATGCCCATGCCCGCGCTCTTGGTCGATTCGAACGGCTGGAACAGACGCTCGCGAATGAACTGCTCGCTCATGCCATGGCCGGTATCGCTGAGCTCGATCACGGCGGCGGCGCCGCTGCGCAACAGGCGCAAGGCCACGCGGCCATTGCGCGGCGTGGCCTCCACAGCGTTCTGGATCAGATGGCCGATCACCCGCTCCAGCCGCTGGCGATTGGCCAGCACCACCAGCTCAGTCCCACCTGGTTCCAGCACGGGCCGAGGCTCAAGCTGCGCGCAATCACGCACCACCTGCGCCAGCAAAGGCGCCAGCGGCAGCGGCTCCGAACGTTCGGGCAGCTCGTCGCGGCGCAGCTTCAACAGCAGCGTCTTCATCTTCGCCAGCGAATGCGCCAGCGTTTCCAGCATGTCTTCCTGAAACGCCGGATTGCTCTTGTGCCGTTCCGCGTTCACCAGCAGCAGCGACAGTTGCGACACCAGATTCTTCAAGTCATGCACGACAAAGGTGGACATGCGGTTGAACGATTCGAATTGCCTGGCCACCGCCAGACTGTCGGCCGACGCCTGATGCGCCAGGTAGCTGGCGGCTTGGCGGCCGGCGATCTTGAGCACGTCCCGCACCTCCCAGTTCAGCAGCAGCCTGGCGCGCGGCGGCGCCAGGCAAATGAAACCGAGCAGGCTACGCTCCAACATCAGCGGCACCACCAGCCACACGCCGTCGTCGCCGGCCAGCCAGTCCGGCAACACCAGTCCGCCGTAGCGATGCGGATCGGCCCGCCATTCAGGCATCTCGATCACCCATCCGCGTGCAGCCAGAAAGCTGCACAAGACGCCATCGGCCGCTTCGGCGGCCAACGGCAGCGGCATGTTCCAGCGCGCCACGGAGTGAAAAGCGGCGTCCTCGCGACGCAGCCACAGCAACCCGGCGGGACTTTCCACCAACTCCGCCACCGCCTGTATCGCCCGCTGCGCCAGCGGCGCGCTGTCCTCGGCCATCGCATGGGTGATACGTTGCCATTCCTGCCGGTAGTCGTAGCGTCCCTGATAGAAATGCTTGCTGATTAACACCTTCAACTGCGAGCGTACGGTGCCGGAAAACAGAACGCCCGACAGCAGCAGCCCGGCGCCGAACAGGCAGGCCAGCTGCATCAGCGTTCCCCACTCGCCGCCGATGTAGCGCAGATACCAGGCACTGCCCGCCATCGCCAGCAAGTACAGCGCTGAACCGAGCAGCGCCGCCGAACGAAACATCATCTGCCTCGACAGCAATAAGCCCTCGGCCCACACCGGGTTGCGCGCCACCGCCAGCCCCAACAGCGGCACGCTCAGCGCGTTGACAGCGCCGCGCGCGGCCCAGATTTCCTCATTAATGCGGCGGAACAGCAGCGCCTCGCTGTACAGATAGAAATCGTAGGCAAACAAGGCGCCCATGCCCAGGCAGGCGAACTTGATGCCCCAGCGCTCGCCCGGCGGCGTGCCCCGGTACAGGTGTTCGACCAGCAGCATGCCCAGCACCGCCAACCCCAGCCGGATAGCCACCAGCAACAGCAGACGCTGTTCAGCCGCAGCCAGCCAGGACGCCGCCGCCAGTCCGCAGACAGTCGCCAGCCAGGCGCGCCGGCCTCGGCTGCCACTGGTGTCGCCGCCGCTCCCGCCGCCGGCCAGCATCAGCAGCAAAGCCAGCCACGCGGCGGTGCGCAGCGCCTCCAACCCGTCCACCGCCGCCAGCAATGCCGGCCAGCGGACAGCGCCACCGGCCGCGACCGCCGCCCAGACCGCCGTCGCGAGGCAGGCGCCGCCGAACAGTCCGGCCCGTCCGCGCCGACGCCGGCCGGCGCGCAGCAGCAACACGGCCAGCAGAAAATAAGCCAGCGCCGCCAGGCCATAACTGATGCCGGCCACCAGCGGCCAGGACATCAGCGTCCGCCCTTGCCGAACAACACCACCTGCACCGTGTCGATCAGGATCAGCAGATCGAGGAACAGGCTGTTGTTCTTCACGTAATACAAATCGTATTGCAGCTTGCGCAGCGCATCGTCGACCGAGGCGCCATAGCTGTAGCGCACCTGCGCCAGGCCGGTGATGCCGGGCTTGATGCTGTGCCGTACGTTGTAATAGGCGATCTGCCCGCACAGCTGGTCGACAAAATACGCCCGCTCCGGACGCGGCCCGACAAAACTCATCTCGCCCTTGAACACATTGAGCATCTGCGGCAACTCATCGATACGCAGCTTGCGTATCCAGTGGCCGACGGCGGTCACGCGCGGATCGTTCAGCACCGCCCATTGCGGCTTGCCATCCTGCTCCGCGTCCAGCCGCATGCTGCGGAACTTCAGCACCTTGAACAAGCGGTTGTCGCGCCCCACCCGCTCCTGCTGGTAGAACACCGGCCCGCCATCCTCGATGCGGATCGCCAGCGCAGTCAACAGCATCACCGGCAGCGCCGCCAAGCAGATCGCTCCGCTGGCCAGCAAATCGAAGGCACGCTTGACCGCCGCCCGCAACATGCTCTGATCGAATCCGCCGCCGAAAATCAAATAGCTCGGCTGCAGGGAATCGACCCGGATCTGACAAGCCTCGCGCTCGAAGAAGCTGGCCGCGTCCGTGACCGGCACGCCACCCAGCGCGCACTCCAGCAGCTGACGCACCGGAAACGCGCCATTCCGGCGGTCGCCAACGGACACAACAATTTCATCAGCCGCATAGCGCCGCGCCAAGGCCAGCAACGACAGATCGGCCGGCAGCAGCATCGTACTCGGCACGCAAGACAGCTCGCCCGCCACCGGCACAAAGCCCACCACCTTGAACGCATGGAAGCCGACGCTGCTGGCCGCCAGCTCCAGGCAATCGCGCGCCGTGGCGCCGTCGCCGATGACGATCAAGCGCTGTTCCATCATGCTCGACTGTGCCGACGTGAACACCACCAGCCGCGCCAGCAGCACCGCAGCGGCGCCCAGCACGAACACCACGCTGCCCAGCCGGCCGAACTGCACGCCCGGGATCATATTGGCCAGCAGGTTCATCAAGCAAAAACCCAGCACAAACGACGGCAGAATGCGCAGCAAGGTACTCTTGATATCTTCGCGGGATTGATCGTGCTGGTACATGCCGAGCGTGCCCATGCTCAGCACCATCACCAGCGCGAACGCCAGCGCCGGCAGGTACAGCTGGTCGGCGCCATGCCGGCCCTTGAGCCACAACGGCGCGCTGGCCACCGCCGCCGTCAACAGCACCAGCAACTCCAGCAGCAACAGCATGAAGGCTATCTTGGACACATAGTGGTGGAATATCCTGATCACAATCCGCTCCCCGGCACCAAATAGCGGTGTAATGCCGATCATCGCCAACACTCAGCGGCGACGTCTTGAGCGGCCACAATCGGCTCGCCGGTTCCGGCCCGAAAACAGCGAAAAACGGCAGAATATGACGCGTTCATGACAAATGGTCTATAGTCATGGTTCTCTACCGCATCCAAACGTAATCATGAAATTTGATGTTGCAATTGTCGGCAGCGGACTGGCCGGCCTGTCGGTCGCCCTCCACCTGGCCGAAACGCGCACAGTCGCGATCATTTCCAAACGTGCCCTGAAGGATGGCGCCAGCAACTGGGCCCAGGGCGGCATTGCCGCCGTGCTCGATTCCGGCGACAGCCACAACCAGCACATCGACGACACCCTGATCGCCGGCGGCGGCCTGTGCGACGAAAGCGCCACGCGCTACATCGTCGAACACGGCCGCGAAGCGATCGAATGGCTGATCGAGCAAGGCGTGCCCTTCACCAAGGACGAGTCGGCGGAACTGGGCTTCCACCTGACCCGAGAAGGCGGCCACAGCCAGCGCCGCATCATCCACGCGGCCGACGCCACCGGCCACGCGGTGCAGGTGACGCTGGAAGAAAAAGTCCGCGCCCACCCGAACATCACGCTGTTCGAACACCATTGCGCGATCGACCTGATTACTTCAGACAAGCTGCATCCCGGCAAAAAAGGCAGCGGCCAGCCCAAGTGCTACGGCCTCTACGTGCAGGACGAGAAGACCGGCCAGGTGCTGACCTTCGCCGCCGAACACACGGTCATGGCCACCGGCGGCGCCGGCAAGGTCTACCTGTACACCACCAATCCCGACACCGCCAGCGGCGACGGCATCGCCATGGCCTGGCGCGCCGGCTGCCGCGTGTCGAACATGGAATTCATCCAGTTCCACCCGACCTGCTTGTACCACCCGTACGCCAAGTCCTTCCTGATCACCGAAGCGATACGCGGCGAAGGCGGCCTGCTGAAGCTGCCGCCTGAAGCCGGCGCGGCCGCAGGCACGCGCTTCATGCTGGCCC
This sequence comes from Rugamonas aquatica, assembly GCF_009380215.1. GTDB lineage: Bacteria > Pseudomonadota > Gammaproteobacteria > Burkholderiales > Burkholderiaceae_D > Rugamonas > Rugamonas aquatica_B. Next base: position 495,339 of record NZ_WHUG01000001.1, on the reverse strand, counting down.
ACGACGAGCGCGCCGAACTGGCCCCGCGCGACGTGGTCGCCCGCGCCATCGACTTCGAGATCAAGAAACGCGGCCTCGACTACGTGCACCTGGACATCAGCCACAAGCCGGCCGAATTCCTGATCGAACACTTCCCGACCATCTACGCGCGCTGCCTGGAACTGGGCATCGACATCACCAAGCAGCCGATTCCCATCGTGCCGGCCGCGCACTACACCTGTGGTGGCGTGGTGACGGACCTGCAAGGCCGCACCGACCTGCCGGGCCTGTACGCGGTCGGCGAGACCGCCTGCACAGGCCTGCACGGCGCCAACCGCCTGGCCAGCAACTCGCTGCTCGAATGCGTGGTCATCGGCCGCGCCTGCGCCACCGACATCGCCTCCAAGGACGTCGGCGAAGTACCCTATCTGCCGGACTGGGACGAGAGCCGCGTCACCGACGCCGACGAGGAAGTCGTCATCGCCCACAACTGGGACGAGCTGCGCCGCTTCATGTGGAACTACGTCGGCATCGTCCGCACCACCAAGCGGCTGGAGCGCGCCCAGCACCGCATCGCGCTGCTGAAGGAAGAAATCGACGAGTACTACCGCAACTTCCGCATCACGCACGACTTGCTGGAGCTGCGCAACCTGGTCGACGTCGCCAACCTGATCGTCAACAGCGCCCTGCAGCGGCACGAAAGCCGCGGCCTGCACTTCAGCCGCGACTATCCGGAAACGCTGCCGAAGGCGCTGCCCAGCATCATGACGCCGTCCCGCCGCAAATAAGGAGTCCTGCATGATCGCCGTGCGCGCCGCCCTGCCTGACGACATCCCCGCGATGGAAGCGTTGATCGCCCGCTCGGGTATCGAGCTCAGCGACGGCTTCTACAGCGAGGAGCAGGCGGCGGCCGTGACACGCCATGTGTTCGGCGTCGACACCCAGCTGGTTGCCGACCGCACGTATTTTTTGATCGAAAAGCATGGCGAACTGGTGGCCTGCGGCGGCTGGAGCAAGCGCAGCACGCTGTTCGGCGCCGACCGCACCAAGCAAGGCGCCGATCCGCTGCTCGACCCGGCGACCGAGGCGGCGCGCATCCGTGCCTTCTTCGTCGAACCGTCCGCGGCCCGCCAGGGACTGGGCCGGTTGCTGCTGAGCCATTGCACCGACGCAGCCGCAGCCGGTGGCTTCCGCACGCTGGAGCTGGCCGCGACGATGCCCGGCGTGCCGCTGTACCTGGCCTGTGGTTTCACTGTGGTGGAACGATTCGAGATCAACTTGCCGGGCAACGTCAGCGTGCCGCTGGCAAAAATGCGCAAAACCATAGGCGCATAAAAAAACGCCGGCCGGCATCTCTGCCGCCGGCGCTCTTCCTTCAGGCGCTTAAGCCGATTTCTTGCGGCGAGCCATAAAGCCCAGCAGGCCCAGGCCACCCAGCAGCATGCCATAGGTAGTTGGCTCTGGTACCGGTGGCGCTACCGAGCCGAAGCCATCCAGGTAAGCATAGCCGGTGTGGCCGGTAGGGCTGCAATCGGCAGCCAGCAGCGACAGCGTGAAGCTGTGACCGGACAGCGACTGATCTATGCTCAACTGTTCGAGCTGCCAGTTTGCGGTGTAGAACAGTTCACCGTTGGTGCTGAAGCGGCTATCCACGCCCGAACCGTCGAAACCGGCGTTGTAGCTGCGGCTGATCAGCAGCTGGCCGGTGGTGTCGTCGGTCAAGGTCAGCTTCATCAGCGCCGATTCGTCTTCCACGTGGCCGCCGTTTTCCAGCACGGCCTTCCAGGCGAAATAGATCTTCGATTCGGTGTAGTTGCTGACCTTCTGGCTGATCACCGTGGCGTTGCCGCCGTTGGTGGTGTCTTCCGCGCGATAGGCGTATTGGCCGCTGAGCACGGTCGTGCCCAGCAGAGCACCCAGGTTAGGGTCAACGTAGCTGGTGTCGATCACCGAACCACGGGTACCGTTGTCGCCGTTACGGCTGCCGCCTGGCAGGAACTGCGCTGGCAACAGGCTGGAGTTCGGAACACTACCGCGATAGCCGCCACCGGTGGTCCAGCCTGCAGTGGTGCCGGTTTCGAAGCCACCGTTACTAAAACCATCTGCATGGGCCAGACCCGTCAGGCCGACCATGGCTACGACACCTGCTAAAAATTGCAATTTCATCTAATTCGCTCCATTTGTTAATAGTATTAAAAAAACAAGCGAGATTATATTGCATTTAAATTATCTATAATTAATATTTTTTACATGCATGTATGACAAATTTTCATGGCATGTCCGCCGATGCCGCTGTACATGCTGGCCTCCTCGGGCAGCGCCGTGCTGGCGAACGGCCAGCGCCTGCTGCAACTGGCATGCCTGGTGCTGGTCGCGCCATTTCGAGCGCGGCCCGGTGGAAGCGCTGATGCGCAAGCTGGCCGGTTGAAGCCTTAGCCGACGATGCGCAGCGAGTAGTCCGTGGCGCGCACGTCCTTGGTCAGGCTGCCGATGGAGATGCGGTCGACGCCGGTTTCCGCGATCGCCCGCACGGTATCGAAGTTGATGCCGCCGGACGCTTCCAGCAAGGCGCGGCCGGCATTGCGCTGCACCGCTTCACGCATCATGTCGAGGCTGAAGTTATCGAGCAGGATGGAGCCGGCGTCCGCCTCCAGCGCCTCATCCAGCTCGTCGATACTCTCCACCTCGACCTGGATACTGACGCCCTTCTCCAGGCGCTTGGCGGCCAGCACCGCAGCGGTGATGCCGCCGGCCGCCGCGATATGGTTTTCCTTGATCAGGATGCCGTCATACAGCGCCAGCCGCTGATTCTGCCCGCCGCCCACGCGCACCGCGTACTTCTGCGCCAGGCGCAGGCCCGGCATGGTCTTGCGCGTATCGAGGATGGCGGCGCGGGTGCCGGCAATCACATCGACATACTTGCGCGTCGCCGTCGCCACGCCGGACAGCAATTGCAGGAAGTTCAGCGCCGCGCGTTCCGCCGTCAACAGCGCGCGCGCCGGGCCCTGGATGGTGCAGACCAGGCTGTCGGCCTTCATCAGATCGCCTTCGGCATACTGCCAGTCGATCTCGATGCCGGCCTGCATGCAATTCATGATGCCTTCGAACCACGGCGCGCCGCACAGCACCGCGTCTTCGCGCACGATCACGCGCGCGGTGGCGCGGCCGCCGTCCGGCACCAGCAGGCCGGTCAGGTCGCCCGCACCCACGTCTTCCAGCAGGGCCGCCAGCAGATTGCCTTCGAAGGCAGATTTCAGCGCATCGTCAAACGGCGCAAAGGAATTAACTAAAGTACTCATGCCGGACCGATTCCCGAAAACAGTTTAGCTTCTTTCGCCAGATCAGCGCCCGGCTGAACCTTGGCTTTCTTGGCAGCCGCGAAATCCAGCATGCGGTTGATCGACGTCACCGCCTGGCGACCGATCTCCGGATCGACGTGGATCTCGTTGGCCGAATTGTTGTCCATATTCTCCAGCACGTCGGCCAGATTCTGCAGGCCGTTCATCGCCATCCACGGGCAATGCGCGCAGCTCTTGCAGCTGGCGCTGTTGCCGGCGGTCGGCGCTTCGATGAAACGCTTGCCTGGTGCGGCGGCGCGCATCTTGTGCAGGATGCCGTTGTCGGTGGCGACGATGAAGGTATCGGCGTCCGACTCCACGGCGGCGTTGATGATCTGCGTGGTCGAGCCGACCACGTCCGCCAGCGCCACCACATTGGCCGGCGATTCCGGGTGCACCAGCACCTTGGCGTTCGGATATTCGGCCTTCAGCAGGTCCAGTTCGATGCCCTTGAATTCATCGTGCACCAGGCAGGAGCCCTGCCACAGCAGCATGTCCGCACCGGTCTGCTTCTGGATGTAGGACCCCAGATGCTTGTCCGGCGCCCACAGGATTTTCTTGCCCTGCTCGTGCAGGTGCTTGACGATGTCCAGGCCGATCGACGACGTCACCATCCAGTCGGCGCGCGCCTTGACGGCGGCGCTGGTGTTGGCGTACACCACCACCGTGCGGTCCGGATGGGCATCGCAGAAGGCGGTGAATTCATCGACCGGGCAGCCCAGGTCCAGCGAGCAGGTCGCGTCCAGGTCCGGCATCAGGATGCGTTTTTCCGGGCTGAGGATCTTGGCGGTCTCGCCCATGAAGCGCACGCCGGCCACCACCAGGGTCTTGGCCGGATGGTCGCGGCCGAAGCGCGCCATCTCCAGCGAATCGGACACACAGCCGCCGGTTTCCTCGGCCAGGTCTTGCAGGTCGGCGTCGACATAGTAGTGCGACACCAGCACGGCTTGCTTCTCTTTCAGCAGGCGCTTGATGCGCTCCTTGAGTTCGACACGTTGTTCAGGCGATGGAGTCGCTGGCGTGCGCGCCCAGGCGTGGGCGGTGCAGCTGGCTCCGTCTTGTGGATGCTCGTACTCGACGGGTTTGATTTCTATGGTTTGCATGGTGTTCTGTGAACGTAAAGCGGGAAGCAATAACTATGGCACATTGCAAAGAATCCCGCTTGGAGCGGGATTCTTTTAGCATGATCAGTCGATACCCTGGCTGGTCAGATAGTCTTCGTAGTTGCCGCGGAAATCGACGATTTCGTTTTCCTTGATCTCGATGACGCGGTTGGCCAGCGAGGAGACGAACTCGCGATCGTGCGAGACGAAGATCAGCGTGCCGGCATATTTTTCCAGCGCGATGTTGAGCGACTCGATCGATTCCATGTCCATGTGGTTGGTCGGCTCATCGAGCAGCAGCACGTTGTGGCGGCCCAGCATCAGCTTGCCGTACATCATGCGGCCCTTCTCGCCGCCGGACAGCACCTTGACGGATTTCTTCACCTCGTCGCCGCCGAACAGCAGACGGCCCAGGATCGAACGCACGGCCTGGTCGTCGTCGCCTTCCTTGGTCCAGTTGCCCATCCAGTCGGTCAGCGTTTCGCCGGCTGCGAATTCTTCGGTCGGATCTTGCGGCATGTAGCCAACGTTGGCGTTCTCGGCCCACTTGACCATGCCGTGATCGGCGTGCAGGCCGGCGATATCGTCGCCGCCGATGCAACGCAGCAGCGTGGTCTTGCCGGCGCCGTTGGCGCCGATGATGGCGATGCGCTCGCCGGCCTCAACCATGATGCTGAAGTTGTTGAACAGCTGACGGTCGTACTTCTTCGCGATCGAATCGACTTCGACAGCCAGACGGTGCAGCTTCTTCTCGCCGTCGAAACGCACGAACGGATAGGCGCGCGACGATGGCTTGATGTCGTCGACCTTGATCTTCTCGATCTGCTTGGCGCGCGAGGTTGCCTGGCGGGCCTTGGATTTGTTCGCAGCGAAGCGGCGCACGAAGTCTTGCAGCTCGGCGACCTTCTCTTTCGCTTTCGCGTTGTTGGCCAGTTGCTGGTTGCGGGCCTGGGTCGACGCGAACATGTACTCGTCGTAGTTGCCCGGGTAGATCTTCAACGTGCCGTAGTCCATGTCGGCCACGTGGGTGCAGACCTGGTTCAGGAAGTGGCGATCGTGGGAAATGATAATCATGGTGGAGTTGCGCTCGTTGAGCACGTCTTCCAGCCAGCGAATCGTGTTGATATCCAGGTTATTGGTCGGTTCGTCGAGCAGCAGGATGTCCGGATTGGAGAACAGCGCCTGCGCCAGCAGCACGCGCAGCTTCCAGCCTGGCGACACATTGCTCATCGGACCCTGGTGCAGGTCGATGCTCACGCCCGCGCCCAGCAGCAGCTCGCCCGCGCGCGATTCGGCGGTGTAGCCGTCGTACTCGGAGACTTTGCCTTCCAGATCGGCGGCCTTCATGTAATCGTCGTCGGTGGCTTCCGGATTGGCGTAGATCGCATCGCGTTCCTGCATCGCGGCCCACATCTCGGTGTGGCCCATCATCACAACATCCAGCACGCGCATTTCTTCGTACGCGAACTGGTCCTGGCGCAGCTTACCCAGGCGCTCGTTCGTATCCAGCATCACGTTGCCGCCCGACGGCTCCAGGTCGCCGCCCAGGATTTTCATGAAGGTCGACTTGCCGCAGCCGTTGGCGCCGATCAGGCCATAGCGGTTGCCATCGCCAAATTTAACGGAAATGTTTTCGAACAGCGGCTTGGCGCCGAATTGCATGGTGATGTTAGCTGTAGATAGCACGAATAAAGCCCTTAAAGCGGTGAATTTAGCAATGAAGCTGGATAACCGGGCATTTTACCATTGTTAAGCCCCCACCGGAATGGCAGCAGCGAAATTGCCCCCGCTTTGGGGAGTCGCTATTTCATAACGTGGGATAGTCGCTGATGGTCAGGTCAAAGCCACGCTCACTCGACACCAGATGCGCCATGCCGCCGTAAGGCAGCGTCGCGCGCTCCTTGATATGGCCGAACGGCAGGCCGGTCAGCACGGGGATCGGCAGGCGTTCGCGCAGATAGGCCAGCATGGCCTCGAAATCGTAGCCATTGTCGAAGGCGCTGAGCTTGTAGCCGGAGAAGTCGCCCAGCACCAGCGCCCGCTGGCCTTCCAGCGCACCGGCGTACAGCAGCTGCAACACCATGCGCTCGACGCGGTAGGGATGCTCGCTGATATCTTCCAGGAACAGGATGCCGTCGGCTTGCGCCGCGAAATACGGCGTGCCCAGCAGGCTCACCATCATCGCCAGATTGCCGCCCCACAGCTTGCCGCTGACATCGACCAGCGGATTGTCCGAACCGCCCTCCGCCACCGTGCCGCGCACCGTGTGCACCGGCCCGCGCAGGCAGTCCCAGAATTGCCGCATGGTGTAGTCGAGCGGCGTCTCGCGGTTGAAATCGTCGCACATCATCGGGCCGCCGAAGCTGATGCGGCCGGTTTGCTTCATCAGCGCCATCTGGAACGCCGTGAAATCGCTGTAGCCGACAAACAGCTTGCCGCTATCGGCCATCGCGTGGAAGTCGATCATCGGCAGCAGGCGGCTCATGCCGTAGGAACCGCGCAGCGCGATCACCACCCGCACATCCGGATCGGCGGCGGCGGCGTTCAGCTGCGCCAGGCGGCCGGCATCGGTGCCGGCGAAACGCTGGAATTTTTTATCGTCGTCGTAGTAGTTGTGTACCCGGTGGCCCTGCTGGCGCAGGCGTTCGATGCCGTTTTGCAGCGCCGCGTGGTCGGGCGCGTAGCCGCCCGTCGCGGCAATCGCGATGCCGATAGTCGATGTGCTCAAAGTGTCTCTGTCAATGATGGGTGCCACTGCCCGCCCGATGCGGCGTCAGCGGAGGAATGTCCGGCGTCATATTACCGCGCAGGTGCAGCTCTAGCAAGGAAAGCAGGCGCTCGATCAACTGCGGCGGCAGGTCGTGGCCCATGCCTTCGATCACATGCAGCCTGGCGTCCGGAATCGCGGCGGCCGTGTCGACGCCGCAGGCCAGCGGCACCAGCGGATCGGCGGCGCCGTGGATCACCATGGTCCGGCAGCGGATCTTGCGCAGCAGCGCCGTGCGGTCGCCGGAAGCGACGATGGCCACCATCTGCCGCGCCATGCCGGCCGGGTAGATGCTGCGGTCCAGCGCCCGCTCGATGTTATCGCGCAGCCTGGGCTCCGGCGTGGGGAAGGATGGACTGCCGATGATGCGGTACACCTGCACCATGCGGTCGACCACCTCGCGCCGGTTGTGCGGCGAAGCAGGCGCGCGCATCAACGCATTGCGCGCGGCAGGCGTCGGGCCAGGCAAACCGCGCCGCCCGCTGCTGGACATGATGGAACTGAGGCTCAGCGCGCGATGGCCGAAACGGGCCGCGAAGATCTGCGCGATCATGCCGCCCATCGACACACCGACCACATGTGCTCCGCCTATGCCCAGCGCGTCGAGCAGGCCGAGCGCGTCGTCCGCCATGTCGTTCAGCGTGTAGGCAGGCGCCTGATTCCAGCCGACCAGCGATTTCAGGTAGGCCAGGATCAGATTGGGTCGCTTGAAATGTTCGAACTTGCTGGACAAGCCGATATCCCGGTTGTCGTAGCGGATCACGTAATAGCCCTGCTCGACCAGGCCGTCCACCAGGTCTTGCGGCCAGGCGACCAGCTGCATGCCCAGGCCCATAATCAGCAGCACCGCAGGGTCGTGCGGATTGCCGCTGGCTTCATACGCGATCGTAATGCCGTTTGCTTGTGCGGTAGCCAACGCGGCCTCCCTCGATGGTGCGGTAACAGTAGCTTCAGCATACCATTTTTGCCGCACCGGGGAAAACCGCGGCTATTCTGTGGTGTTGCGCTTGGCGGCCGCGCGACGGGCGGCAAAGAAGGACTTCAGCATGGCGCCGCATTCCTCGGCCATGACGCCGCCGGCAACGTCGGTGTGATGGTTGAGCTGCTCCTGCCCGAACAGGTCGAGCACCGAGCCACAGGCGCCGGTCTTGGGGTCGGTGGCGCCGTACACCACCTTGGCCAGGCGCGCGTGCATCATCGCGCCCGAGCACATCACGCAAGGCTCCAGGGTCACGTACAGTTCGCAACCCGGCAGGCGATAGTTGCCCAGTGCCTCAGCCGCGGCCCGCAGCGCGACGATCTCCGCGTGCGCGGTCGGATCGTGCTTGCCGATAGGCTGGTTGTAGCCGCGCGCGATCACCACGCCATCCTTGACGACGACGGCGCCGACCGGTACTTCGCCCTCATCCCACGCGTGCTGCGCCTGTTCGAGCGCCTGCCGCATGAAATCGAGCTGTTCCGGCGCGAGCTGTTGCGGCACGTCGTCAGGCATCGGTGATTTCTGCCCAGCAGTTAGGGGTTTCATGCAGCACCAGCTTATGCAGGTGCAGGCCGGTGCCATAGCGGTCCTTGTAGGCCGACTTCAGGATGCCAAACGCCACGTGGGCCAGGTTTTCCACGGTAGGAATGCGGTCGATCACCACGGTCTTGTGGCCCGGCAGCGTGGCCAGGAATTCGCGTACCGCGGCATCCTTCTCGTAGACGATGAAAGCATGGTCCCAGACATCGACCAGGTGTTCCTTGGCCAGCGCCTTGATGTCGGAAAAGTCCATAATCATGCCGTTGTCGGAATTGCCTTCGGCCGTGATGATGTTGCCGGTCAGCGTGATTTCCAGCGTGTAGCGGTGGCCGTGCAGGTTGCGGCACTGGCTCTTGTGGTCGGGGATGCGGTGGCCGGCGTCGAATTCCAGCTTGCGGGTAATGGTCAGCATGATTAGGGTATCTGTAAAAGTTTATGGGTTTGCAAGCTCAGCTTCCATTTCGGATTGCGCTTGCAGGTTTCGATCGCCAGTTTGGTATTGAACTCGGCCAGCGGGCCGTCCATCGCCTGCACGAAGAAGTGCTCGAAGTCCAGATGTTCGTAGGCACTCAGGTCCTGCCCGGCCTGCGGGATCACGACCTTGATTTCGCTGCCCTTGGACACCACCAGCTGGGAACCCATCTTCGGGCTGACGCAGATCCAGTCCACGCCTTCGGGCACTGGCAAGGTACCGTTGGTTTCAATCGCGATGGTGAAGCCGACCGCGTGCATTGCCTCGATCAGCGCGGTGTCGAGCTGCAACAGCGGTTCGCCGCCGGTGAACACCACGTACTTGCTGGCGGCGTAGCTGGCAGGCCACAGCGCATCGATGGTGGCAGCCAGCTCTTGCGCGGTCTTGAACTTGCCGCCGCCTTCGCCATCGGTGCCGACAAAGTCGGTATCGCAGAACTGGCAGACGGCGCTAGCGCGGTCGATCTCGCGCCCGGTCCACAGATTGCAACCCGAAAAGCGGCAGAACACGGCGGGACGCCCGGCGTGGGCGCCCTCGCCTTGCAGCGTGTAAAAAATCTCTTTGATGCTGTAAGTCACGGCAGTTCCTGAAAGGACAACCCTCAATTATATCCCACGCCACACTTTTCGGTCTATGCCGGGGAATATTGATATTCCACAATGCTACCGCGAGGCAACCACGATATGTTGGTCCGGTGGACGCTTACCCGGGGAAGACAAATCATGCGCTACGCTCAACCGCTCCTGGAAATCGATATCATCGTCGGCGGCGCCGTGATGCTGGCCGGCATAGCCCTGCTGTTGCTGTGGCGGCAACGCTACCTGCGCCACGCGCTGGCCGACCTGGAGCAGCAGCTGGCGCAGGAACTGGAGCGGCGCCAGCTCGCCGAGCAAGCGCTGGCCGACACCCGCCATCAAGTCGGCCGGCTAGGCGCCAGCCAGCAGTCGCTGCGGGATGCCGAGCGCCGCCGCATCGCCCGCGACCTGCACGACGATCTCGGCCAACACCTGCTGGCCCTGACCTTCGACATCACCCAGCTCGCGCAACACCACGACACGCTGGCCAAGCCGCTAGCCCAGATCGAATCCCGGCTGCAAGCCGCCAGCCGCGCCATGCACACCATTGTGCGCGATTTGCAGCCGGAACAGCTGGAAAGCGGACTGCAAGGGGCGGTTCAGCAACAGGTGGAGCAGTTTTCCCGCCTCAGCGGCATTCCCTGCCGGCTGGAGGCCGAACCGGCCGCCTTCAGCGCGCCCACCGACGAGCGCATGGATGCGGTGGTGTTCCGCGTGCTGCAGGAATCGCTGAGCAATATCGCGCGCCACGCGCAGGCGTCCGAGGTGTGCATCGGCCTGTGCCGCGCAGCGGGCAGTTTGAGCCTGACGGTGCGCGACAACGGCGTCGGCCTGCCCGATCCGCCGGCCCGGCGCGGCTGCGGCCTGCGCGGCATCGCCCAACGGGTGGCCGAGGCCGGCGGCCGGTTCGACATCGCCAGCCAACCCGGCCTGGGCACGGCCTTGACCATGTCCTTCCCGATTCAATAAATCACAGCGGGGCACGTCCATGCACAAGCAAAAAATCCAGCACATGATGGAGTACTCGCAGGCCGACATGCAGCACGGTTTCGCGCTCAAACTGATGGAGTTGCTGGTCATCCCGACCTTCGTGATCGACGTCCACGGCAAGGTCATCATCTGGAACCGCGCCTGCGAGCGCCTGACCGGCGTCGAGGCCTGGGAAGTGCTGGGCACGACCGATCACTGGAAGAGTTTTTATCACGAACAGCGCCCCACCCTGGCCGACCTGGTGATCCAGGGCCGCGACGCCGATGTCCAGTCCTTGTACTACCAGCACGCCCGCCGCAACGACAGCGAGAGTGGCCTGAGCGCGGAAAACTGGTGCGACATGCCGCGCGTGGGGCGCCGCCGCTATCTGGCGGCCGACGCCAGCCCGATCTTCGACACCGACGGCAAGCTGGTGGCGGTGGCCGAAACGCTGCGCGACGTCACCGACGAAAAACGCGCCCAGGTGGCGCTGGAGCAGCTGGCCACGCGCGACGGCCTGACCGGCCTGGCCAACCGCCGCTGCTTCGACGACACCCTGCTGGCGGAATGGCAACGCGCGCAGCGCCACCAGCAGCCGCTATCGCTGCTAATGGTCGACGTCGACAACTTCAAGCAGTACAACGACGCCTACGGCCACCTGGGCGGCGACGAATGCCTGCAACGCATCGCCTGCGCGGTGTCGAGCGAGATGCGCGCCAACGACCTGGTGGCGCGCTATGGCGGCGAAGAGTTCGGGGTGATCCTGCCCAACCAGTCGCTGAAGGGGGCGGCCATCGTGGCCGAACGCATCCGCTGCCGCGTCGAGCAACTGCACCTGCCCAACCTGGGCAGCCAGCAACATGTGGTGACGGTGAGCATAGGCGCGGCGACCGCGCTGGCGGCGCCGGGCACCGATCCCAGCCAGCTGGTGGCCACGGCCGACTCGGCGCTGTACCGCGCCAAACACATGGGCCGCAACCGCATCAGCCTGCCGGAGCCGGACCCGTCCTAGCCGGTGTAGACCTTGTAACCGATACCGTTGGTGATCGAGCCCACCACCCCAAGCTGGTTCTCCGGCGACTCGGAAATCGAGCCCAGCACCACCGCCCGGCTTTCGCCGAGGGACAGCGCGTTCAGATAATAAGCCTCGCCGCCGGCGTCCGGATCGCGGTGCAGAATGTTGTGATACAGCAGATCGACAAATTGCTTGTCGCTCAGATTGGAGCCGTAGGTCTTGGCAAACTCGGAGCTGATGAGGAAGTTCTGCGCCACAGCGTAGAAGGCGAAGCCGGAATCCAGCGCGCGTATCCAGAATCCCAACCCCTCCTGGTCCGGCACCCGGTTGAAGGCCGCCTGATACAGCCGGTAAGCCTCGCCAGCCGAATTGTGGTCGCCGATATCGAACGCCACCGCGTCGCCGTTGGCAAACACCAGGCGTTCCACGCCGGACAAAATATCCTGCCCACCCACGCCGCTCTTGTCGGTGGCGAGGTAGACGCTGCCGCTGGCCGTCACCGCGTAGTTGCTGCGCACGCCGCCGACGTTCACGTAGTCCAGGCCGGCGCCACCGGTGAACACCTCGTTGCCGGCCCCGGCCGTCAACACGTCATTCCCGGCGCCGCCGCTGACAAAGCGGCTGATGCTGGACGCGTCGATGCTGGTGTCGCCGAACTGCAAGGTCTTCACGCCGGACAAGCTGTCCGTGCCGTCGCCCACCACCGTCAACGCCGCGCCACTGCCGGACAGCAGATACTTGGACAACGCGCCGCTGAACACCACGGTATCGTTGCCGCCGCTGCCCAGGATGGTATCGTTGCCCGCGCCTTCGTAGATGATGTCCACGCCGGCGCCGCCGGTGATGCGGTCGCCGCTGCCGTTGGCATAGATGGTCGAGCCGCCGGAGCCGGCCACGGCAGCCTCGATCGTCACGTTGTAGGCGATGGAGATATTGTTGTACCCCGGCGCGGTCGAGCTGAACGTGCCCGCGTTGAGGTTGATGGTCACGGCATCGGTGCAGCCGGAGAAGTTGAAGGTATCGCTGCCGCCCGCATCCCAGATGCATTGCAGCGGCGAGTTCTGCACGAAGTCGTAGCTGTCGTTGCCCGTGTGATAAGTCATGTTGGCGCCGTACAGATACTGCATCGCCTGGATGTCATACAGCATCGGCGTGATGCCGTACTGGTGGTTCAGCTGGTAGCCGGCGCTGGTGTTGTACGACATCTGGCTGTAATCGATATTATCGGTGGCCGACGGCAGGAACGGCCCGTCGATGGAACCACCGGTGGAATCGTAGTTGCCCGGATGCTTGAGCCCCAGCGTGTGCCCCAGCTCGTGGATCAACACCGACGGGCCGAAAGTACCCGGCGTGAACACCGTATTGAACGTGTCCACATTGTTGGTGAACAGATAAGTAGGGTCATTGCCGTTCGGCAGATAAGCGTAGCCGCTGCTCTGGCTGCCCTGGTTATTGGTCCCCAGCTGGATATCGCCACCTGAGAACACCTCGGTGAACTTGATATTGGCCACGGCCGACCAGGTCGCCAGCGCAGTACGCACCGCCTGCCTCTGGAACGTGCTCATCGCCAGGAAACCGTTCACATCGTCCACCGTGCCATCGCTGGGCGCCGTCGTCATGAAACTGTAGGTCAACGACACGGCCGTACCGGGGCGGCTGGCCCAGCTGCTGTACACCAGCGCGTCGATCGAATTATTACCGGTCGTGAAAAAAGTCATGATGATGCCTATGAAGACGATTGCACGATAGTAACATCAGAACGGCTTTAATCGAAGGGGTTGGCCACCGTTTGCGTGGCTGGCGGCGGCAAGCGCGCCGGCAGTTTCTGCGCCTCCAGCCGCGCCACCACTTCGCCCAGCAGCTGATGCAGCGCGCGCGCGTCGGCCAGACCCGCCTGATCGGCCGTCAGGTCGACATCGCCGCTGATGGTGATGCGGTCCAGCCGGTTTTCTATCGACAGCTGGCCGATATTCAGCACATCGGCCTCGTTGGCGTAGGGTTTGAACTTGCTCATGATTAGCTCCTGGATTTACGTGGTTTTACCTTCGGCAGACGCAACATCGTCTCTTTTTGGCCGTCCGCCAGCGTCGGCAGCAGGTTGATGCCGACGCGCGCCTCCAGCTGCGCCACGCTCAGCGTTTCATATTCCGCGTCGGCCCGGTTCTCGATGAAAAAGGCGGCGCCGGCGCGCTGGCGCGGGCTGTAGACCAGCTTGTACAAATGCGTGGGCACCAGCACATTGCCGGCCTTTTGCAGATTGCCACCGATGAAGGCCGGGCCGGTAATCACGTACAGATCGCCCTCCTTCTGCGCCAGCTTGCGCACCGCGCCCTCGATGCCGGCCCATACATGACGGTTATTATCCGCATCCTGCGGCACCATGTTCGCCAGCGTGAAACTTTCGTGCTGGGTCTCGCGGTCCGGCATGTCACCGTTCGGCGCCATGTGGCCACGGTCGAAACCGCTGCGGGCGTAGTCCGACAGCTCGGCGCGGCGGCCGGGCGGCAGCTGCGATTCGGTGTGGAAGGAATTCTCGCGGGACAGGTTCTTGGCCGCCTCGATATTGTCGGCGGTCAGATGCTCGGCCGACCACAGCGGCGTGCGCGTGATCCCGGAGTGCATGACGCCGAACACACCGTAGCACAGCTCGGTGGTGGCGCTATTCATCTTGGCGTTGCGGATTTCCGGCAGGCGGCCATCGACGTAATGCGCGGGACAGTTGCCGGCCCAGGCCAGGCTGGCGCCCAGCAGTCCGCAGGCCAGCGCCGCCGCTGCCACGGATCGTTGAATCAGATACATAGTTCCTTCGAATTAATTTGCGTGGCGGCATTCTAGCGGAGGCCGGCGGCGCGCACCAAGCGTTCGGCAACGGTGCGCAGTTCGGCGCGCAGCGAATCCGGCTCCAGCACGGTGAATTCGAACGGCGCCGCCGCCAGTTGCCGCGCCAGCCAGCCCAGTTCGTCGGACTGGTTGTGCAACAGCACGCCATCCTCCGTTTGCTCGAACAGGCCGAAGGTGTCGATGAAGGCGCGGCGGGCGGCAGCCAGATCGGTCTTCAGCAGTATCCTGGCGGCGAACCTGCGCGGCAGCGTCGCCACCGATTGCCGCAGATGCGCCAGCGCGTCGAAGCCGGGCGGCAGCTGGAAGCCGCCCTCGGCCGGCGCCACCTCCAGCACGCGATCCAGCCGGAAGGTGCGGATGCCGCCCCGCAGATGGCAATGTCCGACCGCGTACCAGTAGCCGCTGTAATAAACCAGGCCGTAAGTATCGACATCGCGCTCGCTGTCGGTGTCGCCCGCGCGGTAGCGCAAGTGCACGCGCCGGCGCGACTTGGCCGCCAGACTGAGCGCGGTCAGCGCCGTATTGTCCTGCGCCGCGCCACCAGGCTGCGTGGCCGAGCGCAAATCCAGCCGCACCGTGGCGTCGATCGCGTCCACGCGCTGGCGCAGGCCGTCCGGCATGATGCGGCCCAGCTTGGCCTGCGCGCTGGCCACCGCCGGCGCCGCCTCGGCCAGGCCCAGGCTGCGGGCCGCCAGCAGGCCCAGCGACAAGGCCAGCGCCTCGTCGTCGGTGAACATCATCGGCGGCAGCTTAAAACCCGGCATCAGCGCATAGCCGCCATGACGGCCGCGCTCGGTCGTGATCGGGATGCCGATCTGCTCCAGCATGACGATGTAGCGGCGCAGCGTGCGGCCGTCCACGCCGAGGCGGCCGGCCATCTCGGCGCCGCTCAGGCGGCCATGGGTTTGCAGCAGTTCCAGCACTGCCAGAACGCGGGTGGTTGGATGGTACATGCCGCAAAGATAACAGATTAACAGGGCCGAATCCGTCCTATTTAGTCGTTAAGCTACCGCAAACAACTTCTACCAGGAGCAAACATGAGCCAGACCGCCAACCTGTGGCTGTACTTTGTCGTCGTCTTCGGGGTGATCGCCCTGCCCGGCCTGGACATGGCCTTCGTCATGGGCAGCTCCATGCTGGGCGGGCGCCGCTCGGGCATGGCGGCGGTGGGCGGCATCATCGCCGGAGGCTTCTGCCACCTGTGCATGGGCGCCGTGGGCGTGGCCGTGGTACTGCAATACTGGCCGCCGCTGTTCAAGATCATGCTGCTGGGCGGCGCCGCCTACATCGCCTGGATGGGCTACAGCCTGCTGCGCAGCGACAGCATCTTCCACCCGACGCCCGGCGCCGAGGCGATGGCCGACGCCGTCATCTTCCGCCGCGCGCTGACCACCAGCCTGCTCAACCCCAAGGCCTACATCTTCATGCTGGCGATCTTCCCGCAGTTCCTCAAGCCGGGCCAGGGGCCGCTGTGGGTGCAGTCCGGCGTGCTGGGCGGCATCACCGCACTGACTCAGCTGGGCGTCTACGGCGCGCTGGCCTACGCGGCCAGCGGCGCCAGCGGCTGGTTCGCCGCCCATCCGGCCGCCGCCACCGTGGCCGCCCGGCTGATGGGCGCGCTGCTGATACTGACCGCCATCCTCAGCGCCAGCCAGGCCTGGACCACGCCGTAAAAACAAAAAAGGGCTGGAACCTCGACGGTTCCAACCCTTTCGAAACATCCGCCCTACCAGAGGCTTAGTTTTATTTCAATTGCGACAACACTGGTTACTATTTTACATCGTTTACGGCCAAATAGGTGAAAATTGTGATAACCAGCGATAATGTCGGCTTCCCCACCTCTCAGGCCTAAAGCGGAAATAATGAAACAACTCTACATCAACGGCGCCTGGCTCGACGGCGCCAGCAGCTCTGCCAACATCAACCCTTCCAACACCAACGACATCATCGGCCACTACGCGCTGGCCGACGCGCAACAGACCGAGCTGGCGATTGCCGCCGCCGCTGCCGCCGCGCCCGGCTGGGCGCTGTCGAATATCCAGCAGCGCGCCGACGCGCTGGACAAGATCGGCAACGAAATCCTGGCCCGCCGCGAAGAGCTGGGCACGCTGCTGTCGCGCGAGGAAGGCAAGACCAGGCCCGAAGGCATAGGCGAAGTCGTCCGCGCCGGCAACATCTTCAAATTCTACGCCGCCGAATGCCTGCGCCTGCGCGGCGACAAGCTGCCATCCGTGCGCCCCAACCTCGACGTCGAAGTCACGCGCGAGCCGGTCGGCGTGGTCGGCATCATCGCACCGTGGAACTTCCCCATCGCCATCCCGTCGTGGAAGATCGCCCCGGCCCTGGCCTACGGCAATTGCGTGGCCATGAAACCGGCCGAACTGGTGCCGGCCAGCACCTGGGCGCTGACCGAGATCATCAGCCGCGCCGGCCTGCCGCCGGGCGTGTTCAACCTGGTGATGGGTCACGGCAGCGTGGTCGGCCAGGCGCTGCTGAACGACCGCCGCGTCAACGCCATCAGTTTCACCGGCTCGGTCGCCACCGGCAAGAAAGTCGCCATCGCCGCCATGGGCCGCCTGGCCAAGGTGCAGATCGAAATGGGCGGCAAGAATCCGCTGATCGTGCTGGACGACGCCGACCTGGCCACCGCCGTGTTCTGCGCCGTGCAGGGCTCGTACTTCTCCACCGGCCAGCGCTGCACCGCGTCCAGCCGCCTGATCGTCGGCAAGAACATCTACCCGCGCTTCGTCGCCGCCGTCAAGGAAGAGCTGGCCAAGCTGAACGTGGGCGACGCCCTGACCGCCGGCACCGACATCGGCCCCGTGGTCGACGCCAACCAGCTGGAGCAGGACATGAACTACATCCGCATCGGCAAGGATGAAGGCGCCACGCTGGCCTTCGGCGGCGAGCGCCTGGACGGCCCGACGCCCGGCTTCTACCTGCGCCCCGCCCTGCTGACCGACGCCAGCAACGACATGCGCATCAGCCGCGAGGAAATCTTCGGCCCGGTCGCCAGCGTGATCCCGGCCGATAGCTACGAGCACGCGCTGGCCCTGGCCAACGACACCGAGTTCGGCCTGTCGAGCGGCATCGTCACCACCTCGCTCAAGCACGCCACCCACTTCAAGCGCCACGCCCAGGCCGGCATGGTGATGGTCAACGTGCCGACCGCCGGTGTCGACTACCACGTGCCGTTCGGCGGCACCAAGGCCTCCAGCTACGGCTCGCGCGAACAGGGCAGCTACGCCGCCGAGTTCTTCACCACCGTCAAGACGGCTTACTGCGGCGTGTAGCCCGCGTTGTATTGGCGCGCCGGTGCCCGGTGCCGCCACGGGGGGGCGCGGGCTTGCTGTCCTTGGTCTCCCCGGCCTCGGCCCGCTGCTTGTTGACGATGCGGGCCGCCACCTCTTCCTCCCGGCCCGGATAGCGGCCTTCCTTCTCGAATTTCTGTTCCAGCTCCTGGTATTCGCGCTCGCGCTTGGGACTCGCTCCTCGGGGCATGATGCTCTCCTTCACTCTGGTTTGCAGGTCCATGCTACGCAAAGCGCAACACCTTCGTCGCACGGAAGCGAAATATTGCTAAAAGTAATAGATTCGCACGACCGTTCGCTGATACACTTTCCGTTCCCCGGAGCAAATACCGGTTCTTACAAACATAATAAAAGACGAGACATGAAGATTGCCGATATCAAGATAGGCCAGCGCCTGACAATTGCTTTTTCATTAACAACGTTGATGCTTGCCGTGGTGGTGACGGTGGGCGCCATGGGCTTGCGGGCCACCAGCGCGGAACATGCGTCCGGCACGGCCGCCAACATCGCTTCGTTCTACACCACGCTGATGATCGCCCTGGGCGTGGCCGGCGGCCTGATGAGCCTGTTCACCGCCTGGTACATCACGCGCGGCATCGTCAGCCCGATCCGCCACGCGGTGCGGGTGGCGCGCACCGTCGCCGGCGGCGACCTCAGTTCCAACATCGAAGTGCGCTCGCGCGACGAGATCGGCCAGCTGTCGGCCGCGCTCAAGGACATGAACGCCAGCCTGATTAACATCGTTTCCGAGGTGCGCGGCGGCACGGAAGCCATCGGCACCGCCTCGGCCGAAATCGCCGCCGGCAATATGGACCTGTCCGAGCGCACCGAGCGCCAAGCCGGCTCGCTGGAGGAAACCGCGTCGTCGATGGAGGAGCTGACCTCCACCGTCAAGCAGAACGCCGCCAACGCCAACCAGGCCAACCAGCTGGCGGTGTCGGCGTCCGCCGTTGCCGGCCAGGGCGGCGCCGTGGTGGCGCAGGTGGTCGACACGATGGCATCGATCAACGCCTCGGCGCGCAAGATCGTCGACATCATCGCCGTCATCGACGGCATAGCCTTCCAGACCAACATCCTGGCCCTGAACGCCGCCGTCGAAGCTGCGCGCGCGGGCGAGCAAGGACGCGGCTTCGCCGTGGTGGCCAACGAGGTGCGCAACCTGGCGCAGCGCTCCGCCGCCGCCGCCCGCGAAATCAAGGGCTTGATCGGCGACTCGGTCGAGCAGGTCGATGCCGGTGCGCGGCTGGTCGACCAGGCCGGCGTGACGATGACGGAGATCGTCGCCAGCGTGCGCCGCTTCACCGACATCATGAGCGACATCGCCGCCGCCAGCCAGGAGCAGCTGTCCGGCATTGAGCACATCAACGGCGCCATCGCCGAGATGGACCAGACCACGCAGCAGAACGCCGCGCTGGTCGAACAGGCATCGGCGGCGGCGGCCACCATGCGCGACCAGGCCGCGCATCTGCAAGCCGCGGTGGGCGTGTTCAAGCTCAGTGGCGATGGGCTTGCGCGCCGCAGCGCCAGCGTCAAGCCGATCAAGTCGGCGCGGCGCGGAGCCGCACGGCCGCAGAAGGAGTCGCAGCAGGAGTTCGCCGAGCTGGTGTCGTCGGCGCGTTAAGCGGCGATCAGCAGTTCGATCTCGGCCAGCAGTTCGGGCATGGTGTCCACCACGCGCCAGGCGCCTGGGAAGTCATGGCCGCGCGTCAGCGCATTGCGCAGGATGATGCAGCGCATGCCGGCCGCCTTTGCGGCCTGCAGGCCGCGCGGAGAGTCTTCCACCACCAGGCAATCGGCGGCAGGCACGCCAAGCCGCTCAAGGCCCAGCAGATAAGGTTCCGGCGACGGTTTGCTATTCGCATAGGATTCATGCGTCAGCACGAATTCGAAGTGCGGCAGCAGATCCAGCCGCTGGTGGATGATCTCGAAGTGGTCGCGGTTGGAGCTGGTGACGACGCCCATGCGCAGGCGCGGCGACAGGCTGGCCAGCACCGCGCCGACGCCCTCGATTGCGGGGATATGCTCGGACGCCAGCGTGGCCGCATAACGGCGATTGCGCTCGCTGCGCCATGCGTCCATGTCGCCCATGCTCAATTGCGGTTCCAGCAGATGCCACGCGCCGCAGTTATCGGCCAGGTACCAGTCGAAGAAGTGCTGCTCGCTCAGCTCCAGCCCGAGGGGCCGGAACAACTCGCGGTTAGCCTCGTAAAACAGGCGCTCCGTGTCCACCAGAACGCCATCGTTATCCCACAAAATCGCCCGCAGCATAGTAACTGTCCCGAGTAAAGAGCACATTGTACCCGCTGGCCTTGGCGGGCCGGGTATGTAATACTCCGTCCAATATTCCAAGAACAGAGCGAAATGGCCGTTTTAGCACTGCTGCCGCGCAGCCTCAAATTCCGCATGACGGCGGTAGTCGTCATGCTGGTGCTGGCTGCGACGGTCATCGTCACATGGGTAGCGCTGGTGCTGGCCGAACGCGATATGAAAAGCGTGATCGGCGACCAGCAATATGCCCTGCTCTCCTCGGCAGCCGCCCAGGTGGACGCCCAGATCACTGCCAAGAAAGCGCTGCTGGCCAGCCTGGCCGACGCCATGCCGCCGGATGCGGGCCTCGACCCCGAGCGCATGAGCGCCTTCGTCGCCCGCCACCCCGCCGCGCGCAAGGAATTCCTCAACCTGCACATCTTCAACCAGGCCGGCGTGCTGATACACACCGAAGGCGCAGGCGCCGCCGTGCTGGCGCTGGACGAGCGCCCGCGCGCCTACCTGCGGAAGGTGCTGGCGGAAGGCCGCGTGGCGGTCTCGCCGCCGTTCAAAAGCCTGCTGTCCGGCCGCCCCGCCATCATGATCCTCCATCCGATGCTCAATGCCCAGGGCAAGGCCGTGATGCTCCTGGGCGGCAGCATCGACCTGACCAACTCCGACTTCCTGGCGCAGATCGCGGCGCAAAAACCGGGCAAGACCGGCTACATGTTCATCATGACCAGCGAAGGCATCCTGCTGCACCATCCTAACCCCAAGCGGCTGCTGGAGCACATCAACGCGCGCCCGGGCTACAACCGCGCCACCGAAATGGCGCTGCGCGGCTTTGAAGGCTGGACCGAAGCGGCCAATAAGGAAGGCAGCGAAGGCATCTACTCATACAAGCACCTGGCCACCACCAACTGGGTCATCGGCGCCCGCTTCCCGGTCGACGAAGCCTTCGCGCCGATGATCGAGATGCGCCGCCACGCGATGCTGGCGGCCGGCGCCTTCGCCGCACTGGCGGGCTTGATGGCCTGGCTGGCGATCCAGACGCTGCTCAAGCCCCTGGGCCGGCTGCGCCGCAACATCAACGACATCCGCAACGGCGATGTCAGCATCGGCGTGCTGCAACGGCGGCGCCCCGACGAGATCGGCGAATTGAGCGGCGCCTTCCACGAGCTGATGGCGGAGCGCGAACAGGCGCAGGAAGCGATACGCGGCAGCGAATCGCTGATCGCCGCCAGCGAGAAGCGGCTGCGCATGATCGCCGACAGCATCCCCGCGCTGGTGGCCTACATCGACCGCGACAACCGCTACCACTTCACCAACGAATACTTCCGCACCATGCTGGGCCTCGATCCGCAGTCCATGCTGGGCCGGACCATGACGGAGGTGCTGGGCGAGGAATTCGTCGCCTCCATCGCGCCCTACCACGCGGCGGCGGCGCGCGGCGACCGCGTGCACTACGAGCGCGAAGGCCGCAAGGACGGCCAGCTGCAACAGGTGATGGGCGACCTGATACCGGACATCGCCGCCGACGGCAGCGTGGCCGGCGTCTACCTGATGGCGGTCGATATCACGGAGCGCAAGAACGCCGAGCTGCGCCAGGCCGCCAGCGAAAAGCGCCTGAAGCTGCTGACCGATAACCTGCCGGTGCTGATCTCCTACCTGGACCAGAAGCGCCGCTTCCAGTTCGTCAATGCGACCTTCTTCCAGTGGTTCGGCATCGCGCCGGAAAAGCTGATCGGCCGCCACCTCGTCGACGGCATAGGCCGCGACCACTACGAGCACGCCGAGTCCTATCTCGAACAAGCCTATCACGGCCAGATCGCCACCTACGAATTGAAGGCCCAGATCGACGGCAGCCTGCATACGCTGGAAACCACCTTCGTGCCGGAGATCGACGCGGCCGGCCAGGTGGTCGGCATCTACTCGCTGACGCACGACACCACGCGCATGAAGGAGATCGAGGAGCGCCTGACGCAGTTGGCCCGCATCGATACGCTGACCGGCATCGCCAACCGACTGATGTTCGAAGAGATCCTGCAACTGGCGCTGGTGCGGGCCAAGCGCAATCGCAGGCCGCTGGCGCTGGCCTACCTGGATGTCGACCACTTCAAGAGCATCAACGACACGCTGGGCCACGGCGCCGGCGACTGTGTGCTGAAGGAATTCGCCTCGCGGCTGGCGGGCAATGTGCGCGCCTCGGACACGGTGGCGCGGCTGGCGGGCGACGAATTCGTGATCGTGCTCGAACAGGTGGACGGCCCGGACGAAGCCGCGCGGCTGGCGGCCAAGTTCGTTGAAGCAGTGCGCCGGCCGTTCAATGTGGGCGGCAAGGCGATGCACATCACCACCAGCATCGGCATCGCGCTGCACCAGCGCGACGGCGAGACGCCGGCCGAACTGGTGGCGCGCGCCGACACCGCGCTGTACGCGGCCAAACGCAAGGGCCGCGACGGTTACGCCATCGCCGACTAGCCGACCGATTACGCCGGGATGCCGGTCGCCATTGGATTGGCCACCGGCTCGGCGACCTTGAACAGCAGATTGCGGTCGACGTGGTGGAAGGGTTCATCCTGGCCGCGTATCATCATCACCGTGTCTTCCTCGTAGCCCCAGGTGCCGTCGTCATTGATCGTTACCTTGATGCGGTACTCGACGGTCTTGAAGCCGTACTCCAGGAAGGGGTTGGAACGGATGCCGTAGGTATCGGACTCCAGCCGCGCCACCAGTTCGAACTCCTTCGCATCCGGCGCCACCACGGCCGATGCCATGGCGATCTGCCCGCGCGGAATACCCAGCGTCTGGATCACGGTGCTGGTGGCCGGCTCCCACAGCCAGTAGCCCACCTGCTCGTGATAAGTCTTGGCCTGGCCCGGCTTGTTGATGATGATGAGGTAACGCAGGCCGTAGAACAGCTGCGGGCCGTTGGTCACGGGGTCGATCGGATAGAGCTCGATACGCTCGACGTAAGCCTGCTTGCGCGGGCCATCCGCCTTCGGCTTGATATCGAGGCCGCGCTCACCCTTCCAGATGCCAGCCATCGGCGCCAGCGGGCCGAGGTTGTCGAGAGTGTTGACGTCAATGGCGGACGGTTCGGTGTAGATATCGCTGGAAAACTCGCTCATGCATGAATCCTGGTGGTTGGTGACAGCCGCTATTGTAAGGCGATCTCGATGCGGTTGCGTCCCCCGGAATGGCGATACGCCACCGCGCTGCCCAACTGCCGTATCAGTAGCAGGCCGACGCCGCCCACTTGCTGATCCTCGATAGGCCGCGCCGGATCGGGCGGCGGCGGTCCCTGGGTCAGCGGATCGAAGGCAGGCGCCTCGTCCTCGTACACCAGCAGCGCGCCTTCGACGCCGACCCAGACCGAATGGGCGCTGTCGCCGCCATGGCCGTGCAGGATGCTGTTACGCAGCAGCTCCTCCAGTATCAGCTCGGCGCGCGCGACCACACCCGGCCCCAGGCCAGCCTGTTGCAGCGCCATCGCCGCAAACGACATCGCGCCGGGCACCGCATCCAGCCGTGCGGGAAACCGCAGCAGATGCGCAACACCGGTTTCTTTTCTGTCCATTCAAGCATATTATCGGAATGCTCATCTCAGGAGAAGCAACATGCGAAACTTAAAAGTCGCCGCTGCCACAGCGGCCCTGACCCTCCTCATGGCCGGCGCCGGCGCGGCCGAACAGCCGGCCGGCATGGTCAAGACCACCAAGGGCGCCGCCTCCATAGAGCGAGCGGGCAAACAGACGCCGGCGGCGGCAGGCGCCGCGCTGATGGCCAGCGACCGCGTCGTCACCGGCGCCGACGGCAGCGTGGGCATCACGCTGCGCGACGAAACGCTGCTGGCGGTGGGACCGAACAGCAACGTGTGGCTGGAAAAATACGCTTTCGATCCGACCTCGCATGAAGGCGTGCTGAATGCAACCGTCAAGCGCGGCACGCTGGGCGTCATCTCGGGCAAGCTGTCCAAGCAGTCGCCGGGCGCGGTGCAGTTCCGCACACCGACGTCCATCCTGGGCGTGCGCGGCACCGAGTTCCTCATCGACGTCAAGGACGGAGAATAAAGCATGACCATGCTGATCTGGATCGTCTGCCTGCTGGCCGCCGTGTCGCAGCAGCGCACGCCGACCGAGCAAATCACCCTGCTGCCCAGCCAGGACGGCAAGGCCAGTGCGCTCATCATCACCACCGCCGGTGTCGACACGGTGCTCGACAAGCCCTACCAGATCGCCGCCATCGATAGCAAAGGCGCGACCACCACTGCAGGCGACAGCGCCGCCATCGCCAAACAATACGACGCCACGCTGTCGGCGCTGCCGCAGCGGGCCGCCGTGTTCACCGTCTACTTCGTCACCGATACCGATACGCTGGTGCCGGAATCGGCGGCCAGGCTGGTGGACATCAAGGCGCAGCTGGCCTCGCGCCCCGCGCCGGAGATCATCGTCATCGGCCACACCGACACCGTCGCCAAGCGCGAATACAACGACGAGCTGTCGCTGCGCCGCGCCGCCACCGTCAAGCGCCTGCTGGTGGAAGTGGGCATCGCGGAGGAGCGCATCGCCGTGCAGGGACGCGGCGAGCGTGAGCTGCTGGTGCCGACGGCCGACGGCGTCGACGAACCGCGCAACCGCCGCGTGGAAATCCGCGTACGCTGATCAGGCCACGCCGTCCCAGCGCAGCACCAGCAAGGTCAGGTCGTCCGAAGGTTCGGCTTGACCGACATGCAGACGCACGTCATCGCGCACCGCCTGCACCACCGCCGCCGGCGTGGCGGCCGCCGTTGCGGGCAGCGCCGCCAGCAGGCGATCTAGCCGCTCGTTGCCATACAAATTCCCCGCTTCATCCATGGCCTCGTTGATGCCGTCGGTGGTCAGGCACAGGCACTCGCCGGGCCGCAGCTGGTAGTGCTGCACCGGATATTCGAAATCGTCCAGCACGCACAACGGCGGGCCGTCCGCCGCCTGCAGATGTTCGACGCGACCGTCCACCATCAGCCGGCGCGGCGCATCGTGGCCGGCGTTGCACAGGAAGACCTGGCCGCTGACGGCGTCCAGTATGCCGGCCACGCTGGTAACGAACAACATCTCGGGATTCTCGCGCGTCAGCTCGCGATTGGCGGCGTTCATGATGGCAGCCATTTCCGAGGGACCGCGCAGCGCAATGCTTTTCGATAGCGCCTTCGCCACTACCATGAACAGGCTGGCCGGCAGCCCTTTGCCGGATACGTCGCCGACCATGAAGAACACGCGGTCGCGGTCCAGCATGAAGAAGTCATACAGGTCGCCGCCCACTTCGCGCGCGGGCTCCAGCAAGGCCTCCAATGCGAAGCGCGTCTCGCCGGGGAAGGACAGCGCGGCCTGCGGCAAGGTCGCCATCTGGATGCGGCGCGCGGCGCCCAGTTCACCGGCCGTCTTGGCGGCCGACACGCGCGCTACCTGCAAGGCGCGCTCGCTTTGTTTGCGGTCGCGAACGGCCGCCGTCAGCATGCTGGTCAACAGGCTCAATCCCACCAGGCCAAAGGCGCAGGACACGGCGGCCGCATCGAACAGCAGACCGGCGCGGGCGAACAGCAAGGCGCCGCCACCGAACAGGCCCGCCACGATGGCGCCGCCCAGTGGCACCGCCACCAGCATGCGCAGCTTGGGCAGCAGCCAGACCAGCAGCAGGCTGAAGGCGCCGAACACCGCCACCTCGGCCCAGCGCATCGACGGCGGCCGGCGCAGGAAGGCGCCGTCGAAGAAGCTTTCTATCATCTGCGCATGCGTGTCCACGCCGGGCATGAAGTCGCCGCGCGCATTGGTCTTGTAGTCGGTCAGGCCCAGTCCCGTCATGGCGACGATGACGATCTTGTTCTGCAGCGCCGACGCGTCGAGACGGCCGCGCATCACATCCAGCGCGGAGACGTAGCGGTCCATTGCCGGCGCGGAGAAGTTGACCCACACCGCGCCGTCCGGCGAAGTCGGCACATGCAGGTCGCCGACCGACACGCTGCGCACGCCGTCGGCATCGGCGTCAACCTCCAGCGCGGAGCTGCCGGTGGCCACGCGCAGCAATTCCATCGACAGCGCCGGCACCAGCGTATCGCCCACTGCGCCCAGCAGCGGCGCGCGCCGCACGATGCCCTTCTCCAGGTTCACCGACAACAAGCCCTGCCCGTGAGCGGCCGCCTGCAACAGCGGCAGGCTGGACATCGCCTGCGGAAAGCGCATCACCGGCAGCGGCGACGCCGGCGCCGCGGACGGCGGCGTCTTCACATGCACCGGCCACACGCGCAGCGCATCGCTGGTGCCGGGTTCGGGATGCGCAAAGCCGGCCGCGCCCAGCACCACGGGCGCGCGCCGCATGGCCGCCGCCAGCACGTCATCGTAGGCGGGCAACGCCGCCAGGCTGTCGCGCAGAGGCCCGGGCGGCAGGCGCGAGGCCAGCGCTTCGGGCGAAGTGGTGTCCGGTTCCGGCATCAGGATATCGAGGCCGATGGCCAGCGGCTGCTGGGCGTTGATGTGTTCTATCAGCTCGGTGAGGCGCGTGCGCGGCCAGGGCCACTGGCCGAACTCCTTGAGCGAGGCTTCGTCGATGGCGATGATCTGCACCGGTCCCGATGCGCGCTGGCGCGGCAGATGCAGCTGGTAGGCGTTGAACAGCGCCAGGCGCAGCGACGGCAGCGGACCATCGCCGCCCATGGCCAGGGCCAGCGCCAGTAAACACGCCAGCACCAGCGCCAGCGGCCTGCCCTGGCCTGCGCGCACGCCGCCCAGCGCCTGGGTTTGCAAGCGAAGCAGCATGGCCGCGCTTACAGTTCGATTTCCATGCCGTCGTAGGCGGAGACGATGTCCAGCGGCGCTTCGCCGGTGATCTCGGCATAGCGCCTCGTCTCGGCCAGCACGCGGGCGATTTGCGCGTCGTCGTAGATCGGCTCGTGGTGGAACAGGCAAAGCTGGTGCACGCCCGCCAGCTGGCACAGCTCCACGCCGACCACGTTGCTGGAGTGGCCCCAGTCGGCCTTGACCGAGATCGAATCGGCCAGCGAGTACATGGCGTCGAAGATCACCAGATCGGCGTCGCGGAAGAAGTCGACGAAGGCCACGCGTTCGGCGGCGTTATCGAGTTTGTGTTCGGAGTCGGTGCTGTAGACCATGGCCTTGCAGCCCTGCTCCAGGCGATAGCCGTAGGAATCGCCGGCGTGCAGCTGCAGCTTGGCGGTGATGGTAACGTCGCGCAGTTGCAGCGGTACGCCGGGTTCCATCTGCACGAACTCGATGGTCGCGCCCAGTTGGTGGAAGCCGACCGGGAAGCTGATCGGCTCCTGCTGGCGGCGAAACGCCGTCTCCAGCTCCTGGTGGCAGCCGTAGATGATGATGCGGTTGCCAGGTATGTAGGCCGGCGTGAAGAACGGGAAGCCCATGATGTGGTCCCAGTGCAGATGGGACATGAACACATGATAGGTCTGCGGCTTGGCCGGGCCGTAGCGCGCCAGCTTGGCGCCGGCCAGCGCGCGCACGCCCGAGCCCAGGTCCAGGATGATGTGCTCGTGCACCGTGTCCGGGTTCCAGGCCTCCACTTCCACGCAGCTGGAATTGCCGCCGTAAGTGCCGTGCACTTCGAAGCCTAAATCGTTGTCGATATACGACGCCACCTTTTCCGGCGTATCGAGCTCTCTGCCGATGGCGCCTTCGAGCGCCGTCACCAGCTTGGCGCGAATCTGCTTGTGGTTCAGCGCCACCGGCAGCGAGCCGCGCGCGCCCCAGATGCGCGCCTTCATGAGGCGCCGCCGACGGCCGCCAGCGCCGCAGCGCGGTCGGGGAAAATTTCAAACAGCAGATCGAAGCGGCTGATGGTGAACACCTCCAGCACCAGCGGCTGCAAGGCCGCCAGCACCATGCGCCCGCCCTGCGGCTTGACCTGCTTGATCGCCACCATCAAGGCGCGCAAGCCTATGCTGCTGATGTAGTTGACGCCGCTGAAATCGATCACCAGCGCCACGCCATCCTTGGTACAGTCGCGCAGGTGCGGGTCCAGCGCGAGTTTGAAGGCATCGGCATGGGTATGGTCGATGCGCCCGGCGGGGCTCAGCACCAGAGTGCGGCCCGATTGCTGCGGCTGAAGTTCCATAATGGTGGCCTGTACGCTGTGCTGGGGAAGAAAGCGAAAGATGGCGTTTTATTCTGGTTTTTTTCATTTTTACATCTTTCCGTGCAAGAAGCAATTCCGCGAAGAATCCCCACCCCGTGATATTCTTCGGCCTCGACGCAATCAGGGAGAACGCACATGTCGCCAGTCGACAAATTTTTCAAGCTCACTGAGCACGGCAGCAACGTCCGCACCGAAGTCGTAGCGGGCATCACCACCTTCCTGACGATGGCGTACATCATCTTCGTCAACCCGGCCATCCTGGGCGACGCCGGCGTGCCGAAGGACGCCGTGTTCGTCGCCACCTGCCTGGCGGCCGCGCTGGGCACCATCATCATGGGCCTGTACGCCAACTACCCGATCGGCATGGCGCCGGGCATGGGCCTGAACGCCTACTTCGCCTACGCCGTGGTGCTGGGCATGGGCGTGCCATGGCAGTCGGCGCTGGGCGCCGTGTTCATTTCGGGCTGCCTGTTCATCCTGGTCAGCGTGTTCAAGGTGCGGGAATTGATCGTCAACGGCATACCACACTCGCTGCGGGTCGCCATCACCGTGGGCCTGGGTCTGTTCCTGGCGCTGATCGCCATGAAGAGCGCCGGCCTGGTGGTCGCCAGCCCGGAGACGCTGGTGCGCGTGGGCGATATGCACAAGCCGCAAACCATCATGGCCGTGTTCGGCTTCCTGCTGATCGTCACGCTGGACCGCCTGCGCGTGCCGGGCGCGCTGCTGATCGGCATCGTGGTGGTGACGATCATGAGCTTCTTCTTCGGCGGGAATACCTTCCACGGCTTCATGTCGCTGCCGCCTTCGCTGGCGCCGACCTTGTTCCAGTTCGATCTGAAAGGCGCCGCCTCGCTGGGCTTGTTCAATGTGGTGCTGGTGTTCTTCCTGGTCGAACTGTTCGATGCAACGGGCACGCTGATGGGCGTGGCCAGCCGTGGCGGCCTGCTGGTCGATGGCAAGATGAAGCGCCTGAACAAGGCGCTACTGGCCGACAGCTGCGCCATCGTCGCCGGCTCCGTGCTGGGCACGTCCAGCACCACGGCCTACCTGGAAAGCGCGGCCGGCGTGCAGGCCGGCGGCCGCACCGGCTTGACGGCGCTGGTGGTGGCGCTGCTGTTCCTGGCGGCGCTGTTCTTCGCCCCGATCGCCGGCGTGGTGCCGGCCTACGCCACGGCGCCGGCCTTGCTGTTCGTCGCCTGCCTGATGCTGCGCGACCTGGTCGACGTGGACTGGAGCGACACCACAGAGAGCGTGCCGGCCGCGATCACCGCGCTGGTGATCCCGTTCACCTACTCCATCGCCCACGGCATCGCCTTCGGCTTCATCACCTACGCGGGCCTCAAGCTGCTGACCGGCCAGGCGCGCCAGGTCAAGCCTGTGGTGTGGGTGATCGCCGCGCTGTTCCTGTTCAAGTACACCTACATCACCGGCTAGCCGCCATCCGTTCGGGGGATGCCACCAGCGACGGCATCTCCCGCACCGCCAATATCCCCACCACGTTGTTGAGCCGCATGCGGCAGAGCGTCAGCGGTTCCTCATCGTCCGCGGCCAGCCGGATCTGCACGTCCATGCCCTGCGGATGCAAGGTGGTGCGCAAGCTGCGCAGTTCCAATCCGAGCCGGCGCACAATCGCCAGCACCGCTTCCAGCGTGGCGATGGGGGCGTCCTGCTCGACGCAAAATCGGTAGCTTTTTTGTGTGGTATTCATGCAACCAGAATATCCGGGAAGCTGCAAAATAGGCTTCCTTGTTTTGCTCGATTCATGGGATATGCCAGTAGATTCTTCCACTCACTGTAAAATATGAAGAATATTCATCTTTTACAGGTACATCCCATGGAAATCGACGAACTCGACCGCAAGATCTTGCGCGAACTGCGCCGCGACGGCCGCCTCAGCAACACCAAGCTGGCGGAGAAAGTCGGCCTGTCCACCACGCCGTGCTGGAACCGCGTGCGGGCGCTGGAGGACGGCGGCATGATCGAAGGCTACACCGCGCTGCTCAGCCAGACCGCGCTGGGCTACCCGGACACGGTCATCATCGAAGTCACGCTGGACCGCCATGACGACGACATCTTCGAGAAATTCGGCCAGGCGCTGGCCGACCTGCCGGAAGTGATGGAAGCCTACCTGCTGACCGGCGAATACGACTACCTCATCAAGGTGGCGGTGGCCGGCACGGCGGGCTACGAGGAGTTCCTGCGCCGCAAGCTGTACAAGCTGCCGGGCCTGCGTCACAGCCGTTCGACCTTCGTGCTGCGCTGCCTGAAACGCGCCCATTCGGTCGAACCGTGAAAACCATATAAATAGTTAATATTAATAACTGCTCAATACCTAAATAAGACACTCCAGTCAATATTCTTGCCCTTTTATTTTTTCAATAGTAAATTAAAAAGCAGAAAATCTAACAAAGGGGAAGCACGATGCGATTTGCAAAATTTCCTGCATTAACCATATTGACCATCCTTTCATCTCCGGCGTTCGCCGTCGACAGCAGTTTCAGCGGATTCGCACAATTGACCGTCGGCCGGGTTTTAAGCGGCAGTGCTTCCGGTCCCACTCCCTATCAATTAAATGCCCAGCCGGGATACAGCTACCAGTGTCCCTGCTTTGCCGGCAATTATGAATATGCCGGCGTGTACGAATACCGCAAGACCGATGTCAAACCCGAATCCCTGGCCGGGGTACAGGGCAATTTCAAATTCACGCCCGAGCTGTCGGCCACGGTGCAGGTGGTCGCGCGCGGCGCCGACAGCTCGGTCAACGCCGACTGGGCCTACGGCAGCTACAAGATCTCGGAAAACCTGACCCTGCAGGCCGGCCGCAAGCGGCTGCCGCTGTACTACTACTCGGACTACATGTACGTCGGCTACGCCTATCCCTGGGTGCGGCCGTCGCAGGACTTGTACGCCTGGCAGATCTATTCCTACGACGGCGCCAACCTGCTGTACACCAACAACGTCGGCGACTGGACCTACACCGCCAACGCCTGGGTGGGCCGCCGCAAAAGCACCGACAACGAACTGCTCGGCAACCTGTACTACAGCAGCCGCATCGACGAGAGCTGGAAGAAAATGATCGGCGGCTACGTCGACGCCAGCAACGACATCTTCAGCATACGCGGCGTCTACATGCACACGGTGGTCGAGCGCTATGCCGTCGTCAACGGCGTGCGCTCGCTGGTCATGACGGGCCAGAACGGCGACTTCGTCAACGACGTGGGCCAGGCGTTTTACGGCATTTCCCTGAATATGGATTATAAAAACTGGCTGGTCCGCAGCGAGATTAACTATATCAACCGGCCGTCGGTCAAAAACACCTACACCGCCCAGTCTTATTCGGGCGGATATAAGATGGATAAACACACATGGATGCTTTCCTGGTCGCAATTCCAGGAACGTGCCGAGTATTGGCCGACCGGCACCGAAAAACACGCCACCACGTCGCTCAGCTATCGCTGGGATTACACCACCTCGCAAGCCTTGAAGGTTCAATTCGACAAGATCAAGGATAAATCCAAATTCCAGTTCACCGGCGACGCCAATCTGCTGGCCGCTTCCTGGCAGATCGTCTTTTAATACGGAGGGATTTTTATGCGCAAAATTATTGTCCCGGCGGCCTTCGTCTGCGCCGCGCTCCTGAGCGCCACGGCCGCCAGCACCGAGATCGTGGTGGTGGTCAATCCCAAGAACCCGGCCAGCCGCATGTTCTCCGACCAGGCCTCGCAATTCTTCCTGGGCAAGTCGAATATGTTCGTGCCGCTGGACCAGGCGGAAAAGTCGCCGATCCGGGCCGAGTTCTACCAAAAGCTGTCCGGCAAGGATGTCTCCCAGGTCAAGGCGGCCTGGGCCAAGATCATCTTCACCGGCAAGGGCGTCATGCCGGCCGAGTTGCATTCGACGGCCGAAGTCAAGAAAGCCATCGCCGCCGATCCCAACGCCATCGGCTACATTGAAAAGTCCGCCGTGGACGACAGCGTCAAGGTGATCCTCACCCTGCCGTGATAGTCACTATCCTCTTATGTTGTCGACCGCACAGATAGCCCGCCGCAAAGGGGGCATTGTGCAGGTGCTCGAATAACTATAAAAGGATGAAACATGAACAAGCCCCTCAACATCGCAATGGCCATCGCCACCCTGACGCTGGCGTCGCAAGCCATGGCCCAGATCACGTTTTACGAACATGACGGCTGGCGCGGCCGCACCTTCACCGCCAACCAGCAGGTGCGCGACTTCACACGCAACGGCTTCAACGACCGCGCCTCGTCCGTCGTGGTCGACCGCGGCCAGTGGGAAGTCTGCGACGACGCCAACTTCCGCGGCAACTGCATGGTGCTGCGCCACGGCAGCTACGAGTCGCTGGCCGGCATGGGCATGAACGACCGCATCTCGTCGGTTCGCCCGGTGGGCAAGCGCGACAGCTACGCCAACGAAGCGCCGGCGCCGCTGCCGCAGCCGACCTATGAATACCGCCGCCGTCCAAGGGAGCGCCTGGTCGATGTGCCTGTGACCTCGGTACGCGCCGTGGTCGGCACGCCGGAACAACGCTGCTGGGTCGAACGCCAGCAGGTGACCGAACCTGCCCGTAGCGGCAACAATGTCGGCGGCGTCATCGCCGGCGCCCTGATCGGCGGCATCCTGGGCCACCAGGTGGGCGGCGGCACGGGACGCGATGTGGCCACGGCCGGCGGCGCGGTGGCGGGTGCGGCCATCGGCAACAACATGGCCAACAACAGTAACCAGCAAAGCTATGCACGCGACGTGCGCCGCTGCGAAAACGTCAGCAATCCCAAGCCTGAGTACTGGGATGTGACGTACAACTACCGGGGCCAGGAACACCGTGTGCAGATGAGCACGCCTCCGGGCCAGTCCATCGCCGTCAATAGCAATACCGGCGAACCACGCATGTAATGCTTAAATATTTGCCCACATTTCCGGAATTCGCTGGGATGTGGGCAAACTAACAAGTATACTCAATGCCCTCCACGGGACGGCCTTGAGACTGCATGCGCAAACTACTACCCTATTCCTACTACGGCGGCGACCACGACGAACAGCAACTGTTCTTCTCGGAATTGCGGCCGGTCGCCATCATTTCCCAGAGCGTAGGCTTGCTGAGCTGGTTCGTGGCGGCGCTGATGCTTGCGGCCAGCGGCCAGACGCTGCAGGCCGGCGTGCTGTTCGGCCTGCCGGGTATGCTGCTCAGCCTGCTGATCTCGCTGCGCGCCCCGTCCGTCAAGGCGCTGGTCATCTCCGGCATCATCGGCACCACGTCCACCGCCTTCGCCTTCCGCCTGCTGACCGCCTATTGCCCCGACCCGACGTTCTGGGTGCTGCCGGTGGGCACCGTGCTGACGCTGTCGGCCGCGCCCATCTTCGGCGGCATGCTGAACTACATCGGCGCCGCCGTCGGCGTGTGGGCCATTCTCACCATCGGCAATTTCCCGGCCCGGCCTGGCGAGCTCAGCTTCAATCTGTCACTGCTGGTCATGGGCAGCAGCTTCGCCATGGCGATCTATCTGCACGCCTACTTCCTCAATCTGCGCGTGCGCAGCCACCGCGCGCGGCGCGAGCTGGCGGAGATCGCCTACAAGGATGTCGTCACCGGCTTGTTCAACCGCCGCAAATTCACGCTGGAAGCACGCCGCGCGCAACAACTGCCGTCGAACAAACCGTTGTTCTTCCTGATGATAGACATCGACGACTTCAAGAAGATCAACGACACGCTGGGCCACGACGCCGGCGACGAGGTCTTGATCCACACGGCTGCGGTGATCGACAGCTTGGGCATGGGCCACCTGTCGGGACGGCTGGGAGGCGAGGAATTCGGCGTGCTGTTCCACGGCGAGGCGGCCGACGCGCTGGACTTCGCCACGGCGTTACTGGACGGCGTGCGCGCCGCCGCCCATCCGCCACGCACCGTCAGCATAGGCATAGCCGAATTTGACAAGGACTGCGACCTGTCGGTCAGCTACAAACGGGCCGACGAGGCGCTCTACCTCGCCAAGCGGCACGGCAAGAACCGCTACGTGCTGGCCGGCGCCATACAGGCCGCCGCCTGACGCTTACCATTTGCAAGCGTTTGCCTCAAGCAACTTTAACGCCTCTTCTTTGATCTACATCAATTTTTTTCTTGATGTAAATCGATACGCTGCATGTCATCTTCAAATCACATCGGCAAGGCGGCTACATGGAACACCCCCACTCCCACCCACTGCATGCGGACCGGCCGGCATGCCCATGGCACAACGGCGCGCCGCGCGGCGCACTGCCTGACTCCGTCCCCAGCCCGCTGCCGCAGGCTTGCCATCACTTCGCCTGCGCCATCCTGGATGCGCTGCCGGCCCAGGTGGTGGTGCTGGGCCGGGACGGCACCATCCTGGCCATCAACGAAGCCTGGCGCAACTTTGCCCGCGACAACACCGGCCACCTGGGCTGCGCCGACATCGGCAGCAACTATCTGGCCGTCTGCCGCGCGACGACCGGCGACGACGCCGATTGCGCACAACGGGCTTGCACCGGCATCGAACAGGTGCTGAGCGGCGAGGTGCCCAGTTTCGAACTCGAATACGCCTGCCACACGCCGCGCCAGCAGCGCTGGTTCAGCATGAGCGTCACGCCGCTGCGCTACGGCGCGGCCGGCGTGGTCATCGCCCACAGCGACATCACCGAACGCCGCCAGCACGAAGCCCGGCTGCGCATCGCCGCCATCGCCTTCGAATCCACCGAAGGCATGATGGTGACCGACGCCAACAGCAACATCGTGCAGGTGAATCACGCGTTCACCAACATCACCGGCTACGCCAGCGACGAGGTCATCGGCCGCCGCCCCAATATGCTCAGTTCCGGCCGCCACGACGCCGCCTTCTACCAGGCCATGCACAAGGCCATCGCCACCACCGGTACCTGGGAGGGTGAAATCTGGAATCGCCGCAAGAACGGCGAAATCTACCCCGAGCGCCTGCACATCGCCGCCGTGCGGGACGAGGATGGCCGCACCACCCACTACGTCGGCGCGCTGACCGATATCACGCTGAGCAAGGCGGCCAACGATGAAATCAAGAACCTGGCCTTCTACGATCCGCTGACCCGCCTGCCCAACCGCCGCCTGCTGATGGACCGGCTGCGCCAGGTGCTGGCCGCCAGCGCGCTGAGCGGCAACTACGGCGCCCTGATGTTCATCGACCTCGACAACTTCAAGACGCTCAACGACACGCTGGGTCACAACACCGGCGACCTGCTGCTGCAACAGGTGGCGTCGCGCCTGCGCACCTGCCTGCGCCAGGCCGACACCGTGGCGCGGCTGGGCGGCGACGAATTCGTGGTGCTGATCGACGGCATGAGCCGTCACCCGCTGGAAGCGGCGGCGCAGACCGAAGCGCTGGGCAGCAAGATCCTGGCGACGCTGAACCAGCCCTACCAGCTGGGCCCGCACCATTGCCACAGCACGCCCAGCATCGGCGCCACGCTGTTCCACGACGAGCAGCGCCAACACCCCGACGAGCTGCTGATGCAGGCCGACATCGCCATGTACCAGGCCAAGCAGGCCGGCCGCAACGGCATGCGCTTCTTCGACCAGCGCATGCAGGACACCCTCAGCGCCCGCGCCCAGCTGGAGAACGAGTTGCGGACGGCGTTCGACCATCAGCAGTTCGAGCTGTTCTACCAGGGCCAGGTCGACGCCGACGGCCGCGCCACCGGAGCCGAGGCCTTGATACGCTGGATCAAGCCTGACGGCAGCTCGATCTCGCCGGCGCAGTTCATCCCGCTGGCCGAGGAAACCGGACTGATACTGCTGCTGGGCGACTGGGTGCTGGAACAGGCTTGCAGGCAGCTGCGCGACTGGCAGCGCGACGAGGCCACGCGCGAGCTGGTGCTGTCGATCAACGTCAGCGCCAAGCAGTTCCGCCAGCCCGATTTCTGCGCCCGCGTGCGCAGCGCGATCGAGCGCTACGGCATCGTCCCCGCGCGCCTGAAGCTGGAGCTGACCGAAGGCCTGCTGCTGGAAAACATCGAGGACACCATCGCCAGCATGACCGCGCTGAAGGCGATCGGCATCAAGTTCTCGCTCGACGATTTCGGCACCGGCTATTCGTCGCTGCAGTACCTGAAGCGGCTGCCGCTCGACCAGTTGAAGATCGACCAGTCCTTCGTGCGCGACCTGGCCAGCGATCCCAACGACCAGGCCATCGTGCTGACCATCATCGCGATGGCGCGCAGCCTGCGGCTCGATGTCATCGCCGAGGGAGTGGAGACGCCGGCCCAGCGCCAACTGCTGGCTGAGCTGGGCTGCGACGCCTACCAGGGCTATCTGTACAGCCGGCCGCAACCGCTGCCGGCCTTCCAGTCCTGGCTGGCCGAGACGTCACAGGCGGCGACGGCCGACGCCTAACAGGCCAAGCAGTCCCGCGCCCAGCAACAGCAAGGTGTCCGGCTCCGGTATCGGCTGCAGCGCAGGCAGCCCTCCGGGGCCAAGCACCGGCGTCACCGCCGTCGTGCCATTGGCGTGAAGCTGGAAGATCGCCGACCCCACCACGATGGTTGGACGCCCCGCCCCACCCAGGGAGCCGGACCAGAACGACGGCGCCGGGCTATACAAGCCGTCCGGCGGCAAGGCCGCCAGTGTGGCGCCGGCGCTGGTGTCCACGCTAAGGTCGAATTCAACGATGAGGTGCGGAGCGGAATAGTTCGGACTGGAGCCGATGCTGCTTCCGGCGTGGAACTTCGCCAACGCCAGATCGTCGGCGTCGAGCGCGGACCACACCGGCGAACTCAGGTCGAATCCGCCCGCAGCATTGACCGGCGACCGCACACCGCTGCTCTTTTCAAACGACTGGATGCCGCTGCCGGTGATATGCACGACATAGTCTGCGCTACCGTTCTGGAAGAACACGTCAAAGAACAATCCGCTGCTGCCGCTGGCGCCCGGGGTGAAGCTGCCGAGGTCGTACATCAGGTTCAGCGTGTGTCCCAGCGTGGAAACCGGCGCGCCGCCGGTCGATTGCTCCACGTAGAAACGAGTGCCGCCCGGCCCGCCCACGTTGAAGCTGGACGAGCTCACGGTGGGCCGGGCCGGCGCTCCGCTGGTTGACGACGCCGTCCACTCTGCCGGACCGAACAGCCCGTCGCTCACATGCAGCGGATCGGCTTGCGCCGCACCGGCAAGGCCTAGCGCCAATAACAAGGCGCCGTACATCGCGCCCCGCCTCAGGTAAAACACGTTCGTTGGGGAATGTTTCATAGCGATCTCCTGGTTGGTGTGCCGCCCCGCAGAAGAAGCAAATTCAGTTCCAAGCCTGCTGGACAAGGCTACGGCTTGGCTGGCCAGGCACGCGGCAAGGCTTTACTGTAAGCGCAGCCGACAGAATGACTTTCTTTTTGAAATATTAGTGTCACAGCATGGTTATTTTAATTACTAGCAATTTTCACAATTAATTAATATACTCATTCCATTTCGCACAGGACGGCGACTACCCGCTCAGTGTTTAGTGACAACTCAATCTTTGGAGGTATGCATGCCTTTAGACAACGCTGGCTGGACTACGGTTGTCAAAAAAAAATACCGCACAACCGCCTTATTTGATGCGCTTGACACTGCCGTCAAAGCCTACCTGAAAAGTGGAAGCAATCCGACTCAATTACCTCAGCTCGCAGCGAAGTGGCATGCTTGGGAAAAAAAATTTGTATCTAAAGGGCAGGACTACAGAAGTAGCGATCGCTACGAGGCAGGCGGCGCCCTCGCGGATGTTGCGGCGCTGGTCGCATCGACACCTCCTATGATTTCGTCTGTGGCAACTCCGGTCCATGGACGAACCTCCGTGGCGCCAAAGGCTTGGGTGAAAGCACATCTCGACAGCTTAATGAAGTGCGAAAACTACGCATGTAACGATGTCGGCACTTTTTCAGCATGCATTGCGCCGGATATTGCAGTAGACAAGGCATCCGAAGAATACCTGCGGATAAGGTATCCGACAATCCAGTCGATCGGGCCGCCCATCACCTCCCTCGATCGCAGTTGGCGCCCCAAAGAGCTCGCACGGGCTTATTCTGCAGTCGACGCAAAAAAAGCGGCTGAATGCACCAATTACGCTTATTACGCCGCCCATGTCCTTACCCATGGCAAGAACCATCCACGCGTAGAGATCGTTACATGGGAGGGAGAAGGCACGGCAAAGCATCTTTTTTGTCTGGTCGGAAGATCAGGTGGGACGCTCCCAGGGTTTGTGGTTCCATCGGCAGAAACATGGAATGACGATACGGTGATTGTTGACTGCTGGGCGCTGTCTCTCGGCTGGGGCGAGTGCCTCTATACCCGGCATAACTATTGTTTTGACGGGATGATGTCGCCGCTTACCGTCAGCATGGATTCAGACATACCGTGGGATGGTGAAGCTGACCTCGTTCAGTCGACACTTAAATCGACGGGCCAAAGGCTGTGGTGAGCCACGCCAGGCAAAGACGAAAGGCGCCCGCCGCCCGTCTTTGCCCGCGTGGTGCAGATAGTTTTAGAAGTGGTACTCAGCCCGTATCATCGGCGTCTTGGCGACGTAGCCCTGGCCGCCGGTGGTGGCCGAGGTGTTGCCGAACTTGTTGCGCCAGTACTGGTACTCAACGCCGATGCGGAAGGTGTTCTTCGCCTTGCCCATCGCTGCACCCGCATCGAACATCAGCTGCATGTCGATATTCGTCTCGGCGCCGGTATCGTTGCCCACTTCGTCCTTGCCCTTGGCCGCGATAAAGTTCGCATAACCCTCGAAGGCCCACAGCGAACCCACCGGGATGCCCCATTCCGACGACAGCATCGCATGCGTCTTGTAGGTATAGCGCCCAGTGACGGTGGAGATCGGCGGGAAGGCGCCGCTCGGCGCGTTGCTCTCGTTGAGCAGGAACAGGCTGGTGTTGAAGTGACCGGCCGGCACATCCCACATAAAAGTCGGCCCCAGCACGAACATGCGCTTGCGCGAGTTGTAGCCGACATCGTTCTTGGTGTTGACGTCGAAGCCGCCCGTGATGCCCAGCCCGCGCACCGGGCCGAACTTGTATTCACTGCCCGTCACCTTGCTCAGGTCCACCGTGTTGCGGTACAGGATGTAGGCTTCGTTGGCGCCGGACTTCTGCGTCAGCGAGGCCGGATCGTTTTTATCGGACATCAGGAAGTCGGCGTTGAAGTAGTTGGTGCCGTGCTTGTAGCCGCTGACGTGGGTCAGCGCCAGGATGTTCTTGGCGATATCGTTCGGGTTGAACGGCTCGCGGTAGTCGCTGCCGTAGCGCCAGCTGACCGAGGTGTCGCTCCAGTCGGCGGCGTGGACCGAACCGGCCAGGCTCATAAAGGCGATGCAGAACAGTTGCGGAATTTGTCTCGTTTTCATTTTAGTTTTTTTCCAAAGTATGCGGACGTGACTGTCCCCGCCGGCGCCGTGGAAGGCGCCGGCAGGTATCAGCCGTTAGGAGTTAGAGCCTCAGCCTGCGCCGAGGTAGACGAACTTGAAGGTGAACACGCAAGCGATCGCCCAGATCACTGGACGCACTTCGCGCACACGGCCGGTCAACAGCTTCAGCACCGCATAGGAGATGAAGCCGAACGCCACGCCGAGCGCGATCGAGTACGTGAACGGCATGGTCAGCGCCGCGATGGCGGCTGGCACGCTTTCGGTGGTGTCGGACCAGTCGATGTCGACCAGTTCGCGCAGCATCAGGCAGGAGACGTACAGCAGCGCGGGCGCCGTCGCATAGTTGGGCACCACGCCGGCCAGCGGCGAGATGAACAGGCAGGCCAGGAACAGCACGCCGACAGCAACGGCGGTCAGGCCGGTGCGGCCGCCCGCTTGCACGCCGGCCGCGCTTTCGATGTAGGCCGTGGTGCTCGAAGTACCCAGCAGCGAACCGGTGAGGATGGCGGTACTGTCAGCCATCAGCGCCTTGTTCAGGCGTTCCATCTTGCCGTTGACCAGCAGGCCTGCGCGGTTGGCCACGCCCATCAGCGTACCGGTGGCGTCGAACAGCTCCACCAGGAAGAACACCAGCACCACGTTCAGCAGGCCGACCGAGATCGCGCCCATCAGATCAAGCTTGAACAGCGTCGGCGCCAGCGAAGGCGGCATGTCGACTACGCCATTGAACTTGTTACCGGCGACGAAGAAGCTCAGCACCGTCACGGCCAGGATGCCGATCAGGATCGCGCCCTTGACCTTCAGGCGGTCCAGCGCGACGATGATGAAGAAGCCGGCGATGGCCAGCAGCGTCGGCGCCGAATGCAGGTCGCCGACCTTGACCAGCGTCTCAGGGCTGCTGACGACGATGCCCGCGCTCTTCAGCGAGATCAAGCCCAGGAACAGGCCGATGCCGACGGTGATCGAAGTGCGTATCGAATGCGGGATGCCATTGACGATCATCTCCCGCAGCTTGAACACGCTGACAAACAGGAACAGGCAACCCGAGATGAAGACCGCGCCCAGCGCCATCTCCCACGGCATGCCCATGCCCTTGACCACCACATACGCGAAGTAAGCGTTCAACCCCATGCCCGGCGCCATAGCAATCGGATAGTTTGCGTACAGGCCCATAATCAGACAGCCCAATGCGGCCGCGATACAGGTGGCGACAAACACGGCGCCCTTGGGCATGCCGGCGTCGCCGAGGATGGAGGGGTTGACGAAGATGATGTAAGCCATCGTCAGGAAGGTGGTCAGACCTGCGACCAATTCGGTGCGCACGTCGGTCCCATTCTCTTTCAGCTTGAAGTACTTCTCTAGAAATAACATAACGTCTCCGTGTTCTATTTTTAACTGCTTATGTGTGTCATCCGCCGATTAAACATGGGAACAATCGGCATCGACCTTATCTCAGGGGCCACTGCGTGAAATTAGTCTGGTGGCATACCTGCTATCTGTTATGGCCTATAACAGTCGGGACGCGCCGTCTGCAATGACGGCGTAGCCCCTTGAAGATCCTCCCCTTAGCTGTGTGCCGCCGGTTTAAACGAATTCGCCGATTTTCGATACCACTGCCTTGCGCACCGAGCCGCTCACAATGAAGGAGCGCGCTACTTCAAGGTCGTTGTGCAGCCAGCGGTCGCCATCGAGGCAGGCCGGAATCTGGCTGCGCACCGATTCGTAGGCCGCCTGCGTGCCTTTGCCGAGCACAAAACCGGGCAGCAGGTTTTCTGTCATGGTCAGTGCCTGGGAGGCCAATAACATTTCTACGCCGACAATGTACTGTGTGTTCGATACCACAGTTGCGGCTTTGCGCGCGCACCAGGTGGAGTTGG
Organism: Rugamonas aquatica; assembly: GCF_009380215.1. Lineage (GTDB taxonomy): Bacteria > Pseudomonadota > Gammaproteobacteria > Burkholderiales > Burkholderiaceae_D > Rugamonas > Rugamonas aquatica_B. The sequence continues at coordinate 453,800 of NZ_WHUG01000001.1, read as the reverse complement.
AGACGTGGTCTTCGCTGTTGCCCTTGGCCGGAATCGAGTCGACGCTGCCCGGCATGCACAGCGTGCGGTTCTCCATCACCAGGGAGCTGAGCGAGCATTGCATCACCGGATAACCGGTGTTCACGCCGCGCACGCCGGACATCAGATTGCGCGGCAGGCCCCACGACAGCGTCGGGTCGATCAGGCGCGCGACGCGGCGTTCGACGATGCTGCCCAGGTCCGCGACGGCCATCGCCAGCAGGTCCATGGCCTGCGCCAGGTACTGGCCGTGGAAGTTACCGCCCGAGATGATCTCGAAGCCGCCGCCGTCCTTGCCGAAGATGAGCGGGTTGTCGGTGGCGGAGTTCACTTCCTTGTCGAGGATGGTGTCGATGTAGTCCAGCGCGTCGAACACCGGGCCGTAGACCTGCGGCGCGCAGCGCAGCGAGTACACGTCCTGGATGCGGGCGGTGTATGGGATGTCGGTGCGGCGCAGCTCTTCCGGGAACTGCACCGCGCGCGCTTCGTGGGTGGTGCGGGTCGAGCCATCCAGCAGGTCGCGGATGATGGCGGCGGTCTTGATCTGGCCCGCATGCGGGCGCGCTTCGTGAATACGCGGATCGAAGGCCGACATCTCGGCGCGCATCGCCTCCAGCGTCAGGCCCAGCGACAGGCAGGCGTCGGACAGCATGTTGCGCGCATCGGAAGCGGCCAGCAGCGCCACCGCCAGCGAGACGGTGCAGCCGTTGATCAGCGCCGACGCATCCTTGGCCTTCAGTTCGAAGACGACCGGGCCAACCTTGGATTCGCGGATCGCATCGGGCGCCGACATGCGGCGGCCCTTGTACATCACTTCCGCTTCGTCGAAGCCGGCGATGGCGGCCGCCAGGTAGGCCAGCGGCGCCAGGTCGCCGGACGCGCCGACGGAACCCTTCTGCGGCATGATCGGATGGATGCCGGCGTTGACGAAGGCCAGCAGGCGGTCGACCACCTCCACGCGCGGCGCCGAGTAGTTGCTGGCGAAGGCATTGGCGCGCAACAGCATGGTGGCGCGGCTGACTTCTTCGGAGAACGGCTCGCCCATGCCGCAGGCGTGGGCTTTGATGAGCTGCGTCTGGAACAGCACAATGTCCTGCACCTTGACGCGGGTGTCCTTCAGCATGCCGACGCCGGTGTTAAAGCTGTACATCATCGGCGCTTCATCGTGCATCCAGGTGGATTCGATGTAGTCGCGGCTTTCCTTCAGCGCGGCGCGCGACGAAGCGGCCAGGTTCACTTCGATGCTGTGGTCGCGGGCGACGGCGACCACTTGGGCGGCGGTCAGGTTGAAACCATTGATGGTGGTAGTAGTCATGATCTGTCTTCTTGTCAGTTGGCGCCGGCGGCGAACCACGCACCGAGTTCGGAGCGTTCTTCAGGCGTGATGTTGGTCATATTCCCGATCGGCATAGCCTTCAGCACCACGGCCTGCTGGTTGATCTTGGCCGCGTTCTGGTGGATCAGCTCTGGCGTGTGCAGCATGATGCCGGCCGGTGCGGTAGCGAAGCCTGGTTGCGTAGGCTGCGCGGCGTGGCAGCTGACGCAGCGCTGGTTGACGATAGCTTGCACACGGTTGAAGTCTGGCGCCGACACGCTGGCGTGGGCCGCACCGGCAGTTTCGCCGGCGATAGCTGGCGCAGGAGCAGCCGCAGGACGCGGGGCAATCACCACCGCCACCGCAGCCAGGATCGCCACACCGGCAGCAGGGAACTGCCACGCCGTGCGGCCATGATGGCGCAGGTTGAAGAAGTGGCGGATCAGCACACCGGCCGCGATGATCGCGCCCAGCAGCGCCCAGCTGTATGCGTGGCTGTAGGTCATCGCATAGTGGTTGCTAATCATGATGAGCAGCACCGGCAGCGTGAAGTAGTTGTTATGAACAGAGCGCTGCTTGGCTTTCTTGCCGTGGATAGGATCGGGCGACTTGCCCTGTTCCATAGCCTCCACCAGCTTGCGCTGGCCCGGAATAATCAGCATCAGCACATTCCCGACCATCATGGTGCCGATCATGGCGCCGACGTGGATGTAGGCAGCGCGGCCGCTCAGGAACTTGGTCAGCACATAAGCCATCGCGACGATAAACACGAACATGATGATACCCAGCAGACCATCCTTCTGGCCCAGCGGCGAGCGGCACAGCGCGTCGTAGAACAACCAGCCCACCAGCAGCGAGCCAAGGCCCACGCCGATCGCCTGGAACTGCGTCAGGTCCGCGACCGACTTATCGATCATCATCGCCTGGGCGTTGAAGTAGTAGACGATGAACAGCAGCGAGAAGCCCGAAATCCAGGTGGCGTAAGCCTCCCATTTAAACCAGTGCAGGTCCGACGGCAGCTCGGCCGGCGACACCAGGTACTTCTGCGGGTTGTAGAAGCCGCCGCCGTGCACGGCCCACAACTCGCCGGACACGCCCTTCTTCGCCAGGTCGGAGCCGGGCTTTGGTGGGCGTATGCTGTTGTCCAGCCAAACGAAATAGAAGGATGCGCCGATCCACGCTATCCCCGTGATGAGATGCAGCCAGCGCACCAATAGATTGAGCCAGTCCACGCCGTAAGCGAGCAATTCCATGTTGTCCCCATGATTGGATTAAGCTCGTCTGCCACCGCGGGCGCTCCAGACGATTGGGATGATTTCCCTTTTGGCCGCGAACTGTTGAAAGCTCCGCTGCGACCGATTGAAAACCACGCGCAGATCACGCATGGTGTGGAACGAACGATAAAACTAATTCTGGCTTTTCTTATGGCAGTAGCCGTATATTAAAAATAGGCTCACCGTTATAGATAGACCAACATGGCACAACTACCCGACCACCTAGACCTGCATCTCATTCGTATTCTGTACATGCTCCTCTGCGAGAAAAACGTTTCGCGCGTCGCGATGAAACTGGATCAAACGCAGCCCTCCATCTCAGCCTCGCTGCAAAAACTGCGCGAGCTCACAGGCGATCCGCTGCTGGTGCGCGGCGGCCGCGGCATGGTGCCGACCCAGCACGGCGAGAGCCTGAAGGAGCCGGCCAAACGCATCCTCGACGAGGTGGGACAGCTATTCCTGCACAAAACGCCGTTCGCCTCCAAGGAGGAAGGCCGCACCTTCCGCATCGGCGCGCCGGACTACCTCGATATTCAATTTTTGCCCAACGTTGTGGCGCGCTTGCGACGCGAATCACCCAAAAGCCGCGTCATCATCCATAGCCTGGGCGCGGAGGTGGACGCAATCCGCATGCTGTCCGACGGCGAACTCGATCTGCTGATCGGTAACTGGGAGCAGCCGCCAGAGCACCTGCACCTGTCGCGGCTATTCGAAGACCCCATCATCTGCGCCATGCGCGCCGACGCGCCCTATGCCAAGCGCACCGGCGCCAACGACATGACCCTGGACGATTACCTAAGCCTGCCCCACGTGGCGCCCTCGCCCACGCTGCCCGGCTTCCACGGCGTGATCGACACCTTCCTCGCGCAGCAGGGCTACCAGCGCAACGTGGTGGTCGAATCGGCCTATTTCAGCCTGATTCCGTACATGCTGACGCAGACCGACATGGTGCTCACCACGGGGCGTCAGTACCTGCGCTTCTATGAGCGCAACCTGCCGATCAAGACCTTCACCGTGCCGGTGCGCTTCCCCACGATGCGCTTCTACCAGCTGTGGCACGAACGCGTGCACCACGCGCCGGAACACAAGTGGCTGCGCGACCAGGTCACGCAAGCCGCCCAGGCCCTCATCGCCAAATAAACCGCCGTGGGCGTGGCACGCCCACAACACTCTCCATAAGCCCGCGCTGAATGCGGTTATGGCCGCGAGCGTATATAACAGCCTCCCCCGCCATATATCATTCCCCTTATATCAAGAGGAGACTGGCTACGCCTGCACAACAATGACAATCACACTAGATCACCTGAACCGCAGCACCGCCGAAGAATTCACCGCCCTGCTGCACGGCCTCTACGAACACTCGCCATGGATACCGAAGCGCGCCGCCGCGCAGCGCCCATTCGCCACCATCTCCGCGCTGAAGCAGGCGTTGCAAGGCGTGGTCCGCGCAGCGACCGAGGAAGAACAACTGGGCCTGGTCCGCGCCCACCCGGAGTTGGCCGGCAAGGCGGCACTGGCAGGCGAACTGACCGCCGAATCGACCGGCGAACAGGCGCAGGCCGGCCTGACCCACTGCTCCGCCGATGAACTGGCGACGCTGCACAAGCTCAACGCCGACTACAACAGCAAGTTCGGCTTCCCCTTCATCCTCGCCGTCAAAGGCCCGACCGGCAACGGCCTGTCGCGCCAGGAGATCATCGCCGCCTTCAGCCGCCGGCTGCGCTCGCAGCGCGACGACGAACTGGCCGAGTGCCTGCGCCAGATCGGCCGCATCGCCGAGATGCGCCTGAGCGTGCTGCTGCAAGTGGAGCTGCAATTCGGCGCCACCATCATGCAATGGGCGGAAACCATCGGCGCCTGGAGCGACGATGCCGACAACCTCACCTGCGCCTACATGACCGACGCCCATCGCAAAACCGCCGCCCAACTGGCGACGTGGATGAAGGAAGCCGGCATGGAAGTGGCTATCGACCCGGTCGGCAACGTCGTCGGCCGCTACAAGTCGGACAAGCCGGGTGCCAAGGCACTGCTGACCGGCTCCCACTACGACACCGTTCGCAACGGCGGCAAGTACGACGGCCGCGAAGGCATCCTGCTGCCTATCGCCGTGGTCAAGCACCTGCACGAACGCGGCGAGCGCCTGCCTTTCGACCTGGAGATCATCGGCTTCTCTGAAGAAGAAGGCGTGCGCTATCAAAGCACCTTCCTCGGTTCCAACGCCGTCATCGGCCAGTTCGACATGGCCTTGCTGGACAAGGCCGACGCCCAAGGCATCACCATGCGCGACGCGCTGACCGCAGCCGGGCATGACGTCAGCAAGATCGCCTCGGTGGCGCGCAAGCCGGAAGACGTGCTGGCCTTCGTCGAAGTCCATATCGAACAAGGCCCGGTATTGCTGGGCAAAGGCCTGCCGACCGGCGTCGTCACCTCCATCGCCGGCAGCTGCCGCTACCAGGTCGAGCTGACCGGCCTGGCCAGCCACGCCGGCACCACGCCGATGATCATGCGTAAGGACGCCGCCGCTGCCGCCGCCGAAATCGTGCTGTACGTGGAAGACCGCTGCGGCCGCGAACGTTCGCTGGTCGGCACCGTCGGCCAGCTGCACGTGCCGGAAGGTTCGGTCAACGTGATCCCAGGCGCGTGCAAACTGTCGCTGGACATCCGCGCCGCCGACGACGCCACGCGCGACGCCGCCGTCACCGACATCCTCAATCAGGCCGAAGCCGTGTGTGCGCGCCGCCAGATCGGCCTCAAGATCACCAAGATCATGCAGGCCCCCGCCGCGCCTTGCGCGCCGTGGCTGGTCAAGCAGTTTGCCGCGGCCACCGAGCGCGCCGGCGTCGAAGTATTCGAACTGCCCTCGGGCGCCGGCCACGACGCCATGGCGCTGGCCCGCATGACCGACGTCGCCATGCTGTTCACGCGCTGCGGCAACGGCGGCATCAGCCACAACCCGCTGGAAACCATGACGGCGGACGACGCCGAAGTATCGGCACAGATCTTCCTGGACTTCCTGCGCCAGTTCCAAACCAAGTAAGCGGAGCAATCATGTCTGAACCAATTCGATTCTTCTATCGCGGCGAAGTCCGCTCCGTTGAAAGTGGCGCCCCAACCCGCACCCTGCTCCAGCACCTGCGCGAAGACCTGCACTGCACCGGCACCAAGGAAGGCTGCGCCGAAGGCGATTGCGGCGCTTGCACCGTGGTGGTAGCGGAGCTGCAGCCGGACGGCGAAGTGGCCATGAAGTCGGTCAACTCCTGCATCCAGTTCGTGCCCACGCTGGACGGCAAGGCCGTCTTCACCATCGAAGACCTCAAACAGGCCGACGGCAAGATGCATCCGGTGCAGGAAGCGCTGGTCGAATGCCACGGATCGCAATGCGGCTTCTGCACGCCGGGCTTCGCGATGTCGCTGTGGAGCCTTTACCTGAAGCAGGACGGCCAGATCACGCCGCCATGCCGCAAGACCGTCGACGAAACCCTGTCCGGAAATCTGTGCCGCTGCACCGGCTATCGCCCCATCATCGACGCCGCGCGCCGCATGGGCGAGCTGCCGCACGTCGGCTTCGACCGCGAGGCGCTGAAAGCCTCGCTGCAATCCATCCAGCGAACCGAAATGTACAGCTACACCCACGACGGCCAGACCTTCTACGCACCGCGCACGCTGGCCGAACTGGCCGCGCTGCGGGCGGAAAAACCCACCGCCACCATCGTCGCCGGCTCCACCGACGTCGGCCTGTGGGTCACCAAGCAAATGCGCAACCTGGGCGACATGATCTACGTGCGCCTGGTGCAGGAGCTGCACCGCATGGAAGAGGAAGACGACATGCTGTACATCGGCGCCGCGGTCTCCCTCAACGACGCCTACGAGGCGGTCTGCAAGCACTACAAGGAAGAGCTGCATGAGATGTGGCAGCGCTTCGCTTCGCAGCCTATCCGCAACACCGGTACCCTGGGCGGCAGCGTCGCCAACGGTTCGCCGATCGGCGACTCGGCGCCATGGATGATCGCGCTGGGCGCGGAAATCGTCATCCGCAGCGATAAGGGCCAGCGCTCCATGCTGCTGGAGAAGTTCTACCTCGATTACATGAAGAAGGATTGGCAGCCGGGCGAATTCGTCGAAGCCGTGCGCATTCCGCTGCCGCGCAAGGACATCCACTTCCGCACCTACAAGCTGGCCAAGCGCTACGACCAGGACATCTCCGCCGTCTGCGCCGCCTTCGCCTTCACGCTGAAGGACGGCGTGGTCAGCGACGCCCACATCGCCTACGGTGGCATGGCCGCGACCTCGCGCCGCGCGCCGTTGGCCGAAGCCGCCGTCAATGGCAAACGCTGGGACGAAGCCACGCTGAAGCTGGCGATGGCCGAACTGGCGAAGGACTACACGCCGCTGAGCGATATGCGCGCCACCGCCGCCTACCGCATGAAGACCGCGCAGAACCTGCTGCATCGCTACTGGCTGGAGACCAATCCGGATTCCGCCGAGCCGGTGCAATCGATCAACGCCTATCACTACGCAGAGGGAGCCGTCGCAGCATGAACAGCAAATCCGAAGCATTCCTGACGCAGCCCGCCACGCCCGCAGTGCCGATGGCGTGGGCCGAAGTCGGCCAGTCGCATCCGCACGAATCGGCGGTGCTGCACGTCCTCGGCGAGGCCACCTACACCGACGACATCCCCGAAGCCGCCGGCACGCTGCACGCCGCGCTGGGCATCTCGTCCAAGGCGCACGCCAACATCCTGTCGATGAATTTCGACGCCGTCAAAGCCATGCCGGGCGTGGTGGCCGTGTACACCCACAGGGACATCCCCGGCACCAACGACTGCGGTCCCATCATCCACGACGATCCGATTCTGTCGGAAGGCCTGGTGGAATACGTCGGCCAGCCGATCTTCATCGTGGTGGCGACCTCGCACGACAACGCCCGTCGCGCCGTGAAGAAGGCGGTCATCGAATATGAAGAGCTGCCGGCCATCCTGACGCCGCAGGCAGCACGCGACGCCAAGTCCTTCGTCGTGCCGCCGATGCACCTGGCGCGAGGCGATGCGCAGGCGGCGTTCGAACGCTCCCCGCACAAGCTGCAAGGCTCGCTGCATGTAGGCGGCCAGGAGCAGTTCTACCTGGAAGGCCAGATCTCGTATGCCATCCCCAAGGAAGGCAAAGGCATGCTGATCTACTGCTCGACCCAGCACCCTACCGAAATGCAGCACGTGGTCGCACACGCCCTGCACCGCCATTCGCACGACATCGTGGTTGAATGCCGCCGCATGGGCGGTGGCTTCGGCGGCAAGGAATCGCAGTCAGCTCTGTGGGCCGCTTGCGCCGCCATCTCGGCCGCGCACCTGCGCCGTCCCGTCAAGCTGCGCGCCGACCGCGACGACGACATGATGGTAACGGGCAAACGCCACTGCTTCTACTACGAGTACGAAATGGGCTACGGCGACGACGGCCGCATCATCGCCGCCAAGGTGGATATGGTTTCGCGCGCCGGCTTCTCGGCCGACCTGTCGGCACCGGTCGCCACGCGAGCTGTCTGCCACTTCGACAATGCCTACTACCTGGGCGATGTCGACATCCGCGCCATGGCGGGCAAGACCAACACCCAGTCGAACACCGCCTTCCGTGGCTTCGGCGGTCCGCAGGGCGCGATCGCCATCGAATACATCGTCGATGAAATCGCCCGCAACCTGGGCATGGATGCGCTGGACGTCCGCAAGATCAACTTCTACGGCCGCAACGACGAGGAAGGCCGCAACGTCACCCAGTACAACCAGAAGGTGGTCGACAACGTCATTCACGACCTGGTCGCGCAACTGGAAGCAGAAAGCAGCTACCGCAAGCGCCGCGAAGAGATCAACGCCTTCAACGCCAGCAGCCGGGTACTCAAGCGCGGCCTGGCGCTGACGCCTGTAAAATTCGGCATCGCCTTCAACGTCACGCACTTCAACCAGGCGGGCGCGCTGGTGCACATCTACACGGACGGCTCTGTGCTGGTCAACCACGGCGGCACCGAAATGGGCCAGGGCATCAACACCAAGGTATGCCAGGTGGTCGCACATGAACTGGGCATCGACCTGGCCATGGTGCGCGCCACCGCCACCGACACCAGCAAGGTCGCCAACACGTCGGCCACCGCCGCATCCACCGGTGCGGACTTGAACGGCAAAGCGGCGCAGGACGCGGCCAACACCATCCGCAAGCGCCTGGCCGAATTCGCCGCCAAGCGCCACGACGGCGATCCGGCCACCGTGCGCTTCGAGGCCAACTTCGTCCACGTCGGCGATCAGGCGATTCCGTTCGCGGAGCTGGTGCAGAAGGCCTACATGGCGCGCATCCAGTTGTGGTCCGACGGCTTCTACGCCACGCCTGGCCTGCACTGGGATCCGAAAACCATGAGCGGCAATCCGTTCTCCTACTATGCCTACGGCGCCTCGGTGTCGGAAGTGGTGGTCGATACGCTGACCGGCGAATGGAAGCTGCTGCAAGCCGACGCGCTGTACGACGCCGGCAATTCGCTGAACCCGGCCATCGACGTCGGCCAGGTCGAAGGCGCTTTCATACAAGGCATGGGCTGGCTGACCACCGAGGAACTGTGGTGGAACCCGGCGGGCAAGCTGATGACGCACGCGCCATCCACGTACAAGATTCCCGGCGTCTCGGATTGTCCGGAGAATTTCAACGTTCGCCTGTTCAAGAACCGCAACGTCATGGACAGCATCCACCGCTCCAAGGCCGTTGGCGAACCGCCGCTGCTGCTGCCGTTCTCGGTGTTCCTGGCGATCCGCGACGCCTGCTCCAGCGTCGGCGGCCACCGCTTCAATCCACCGTTGCGCGCTCCGGCCACCAGCGAGGCTATTCTCAACGCCATCGGCGCGGTGCAGGAACGCGCTGCGGTACAGGATACGGCGGAAGCGGCGAACTAATCATGTCCACTCCTTTCAATCTCACCGCCCTCACGGCGGCCGCCAGCAAAGCTGTTCCACGCGTGCTGGTGACGGTGGCGCAGGTCGCCGGCTCCGCGCCACGCGAACCGGGCGCCAAGATGCTCATCACCCAGTATCACGCCTTCGACACCATCGGCGGCGGCCACCTTGAAATGGTCGCCACCGACATCGCCCGCGAAATGCTCACATTGCCGCCCGGCGACCTGCGCGCCGAGCGCAGGCTGGAACGCTTCCCACTCGGCCCCAGCCTGGGCCAATGCTGCGGCGGCGTGGTGCACCTGGCTTTCGAGCGCATCATGCCGGAAGCCGGCGAACATTTCGGCGCACTGGCCCGCCGCTGGCGCGAAGGCCAGGACAGCTGGCGCCTGGTGCCGCTGGACTGCGCCGAACCGGCCGCCATCTACGACGCCGCAGGCCTGCACCTGAGCGGTCCCGGACCCGCGATGCTGGCCCGCCCCGGCCCCGGCATCGACTGCAAGGTACGCATCGACGACCACGGCAAGCGCTGGCTGATCGACTCCTGCCTGCCCTACCGTCCGCGCCTGTACCTGTTCGGCGCAGGCCACGTGGGCGCGGCCATCGTGCGCGCGCTGGCCGAGCTGCCATGCCAGGTGGTATGGGTGGACGAGCGCGACGACATGTTCCCGTCGGTCCTGCCGGCCAACGTGCGCGTCGAAGCGACCGACACGCCGGAAGCGGTGGTCGAGGAAGCACCGGCCGGCGCCTCCTTCCTGGTGCTGACGCACAGCCATGCACTGGACCAGCAACTGTCCGAACACATCCTGCGCCGCACCGACTTCACCTGGTTTGGCCTGATCGGCTCCGCGACCAAGCGCGTCTCCTTCGAACGCCGCCTGCAGGAACGGGGCATTCCGGCCGCCCGCATGGCCGACATGACCTGTCCTATCGGCCTGCCCGGCATCCGCGACAAGGCGCCGGCGGTGATCGCCGTGTCGGTCGCGGCGCAGCTGATGCAGGTGTGGGAATCGGCCGCACTCGCCGCGCCGGTGGAAATCGGTGCTAAAATGAGCGTATCTGCACCTGCCGTATTATCGGAAACGCAAACAATATGCACCAATTGATGTCCTTCCAACTGCCTGCACGCCAGGCGCCTTCACTCTCCGGCAGCGCCGGGGCGGGAGCGCGCCATCGCCTCTCATTAGTCTAGCCAACGCGCTAGCAACACCCCAACACGCATAGAACCGGCGTGGCGCCGCGCGCCCGCTTTCATCGCCGACGACCATGTCAGTCGCGCCGCATCGCCGCGCGCGTCAACTGGCGTCCGCACTACGGAACAAGGAATCAATATCATGGCAAGCATCATCACTCCGACCGGCACTTTCCAGGCGTACCGCGCCAGCCTGCTGCACTTCAGCGACGACCCGGCCTTCGCCAGCAACGCCTGCTGGTGGCACGAAGACGGCCTGTTGATCGTCAACGACGGCAAGGTCCACCTGGCCGGCGATTTCAGCCAGCTGATCGCCTTCCTGCCGCAAGGTACGCCGCTGCACGACTATCGCGGCAAGATCATCATGCCGGGCTTTATCGACACCCACGTGCACTACCCGCAGACCGACATGATCGCCTCGCCGGCGCCAGGCCTGCTGCCATGGCTGGAGAAGTACACCTTCCCGACCGAGCGCAAATTCGCGGATCCGGAGCACGCGGCCAACGTCGCCAGCTTCTTCCTCGACGAGTTGACACGCTGCGGCACCACCACCGCCATGGTCTACTGCACCGTGCACCCGCAATCGGTGGACGCCTTCTTCACCGAAAGCGAGAAGCGCAATCTGCGCATGGTCGCCGGCAAGGTGCTGATGGACCGTAACTGCCCGGACTTCCTGCAAGACACCGCAGAAAGCGGCGCGCGCGAAAGCGAAGAGCTCATCAAGAAGTGGCACAAGCGCGGCCGCCAGCTGTACGCGATCACCCCGCGCTTCGCGCCGACGTCCACCGAAGCCCAGCTGGAACTGGCCGGCGCATTGGCCAAAGCCTATCCTGACACCTTCCTGCAAACCCACGTGGCCGAGAACACCGACGAAGTGGCGTGGGTCAAATCGCTGTTCCCGAATGCTCGCAGCTACATGGACGTGTACGATCATTTCGGCATGATGCGTCCGCGCTCGATGTACGCGCACTGCATCTGGCTGGACGATACCGACCGCGCACGCATGGGCGAAACGCAATCCGCCATCTCGATCTGCCCCACCTCGAATCTGTTCCTCGGCAGCGGCCTGTTCGACTTCGAACGCGCGGACGCGAGCAAAGTACCGCTGTCGCTGGCCACCGACGTGGGGGGCGGCACCTCGTTCTCCATGCTGCAGACGATGAATGAAGCCTACAAGGTGGCGCGCATGGGCGGCACCTACCTGCAGGCGATGCGTATGTTCTACCTCGCCACGCTGGGCGGCGCGCGCGCCATGCAGCTGGAAGGCACGATCGGCAATTTCGTGCCGGGCGCAGAAGCGGACTTCATCGTCCTAGATCCGAAGGCCACGCCGTTGCTGGCTCGCCGTACGGAACGCACCGATTCGGTGGAAGAGCTGCTATTCGCCATCGCCATGCTGGGCGACGACCGCTCCATCTTCGCCACCTACGCCGCCGGCAACGCCGTACACCAGCGCCCGAACTGACCTGACCCTGACCATCGATCTTGAAAGGGGCCGCTATGCCAACTATCAACGTACAACTGTTCGAGGGCCGCACGCTGGAGCAAAAGCGCGCATTTGTCAAAGCCGTCACCGATGTCACCGTTCAGACGCTGGGGGCGTCGGCGGAGTCGGTCGACATCATCATCCATGAGTGCAAGCGCGAAAACTGGGCCACGGCGGGCAAGCTGTGGTCCGAACGAGCCTGACGGCGGAAATCGGATACGATATCGGTAGCGCAGTTCGCGCTGATCCGCTTATCGTCATATGAAACGAAGAACTCTACTTGGTCTGGCTGCGGCGCTCGGAAGCGGCGCAGGCTTGGTGCACGCCGCACAAGGGCGGCAACTGCGGGTCGTCACAACGCACTTGCCGCCTCTGGTCATCGAAAACGACGACAAGAATCCGGGCGTTCTGCGTGAACTGGTCGATGAATTGTGCAAACGGACGCTGACCTCCCTCAAGCTCGAATTCGTGCCCTGGAAGCGCGCGCTGTTCCTCGCCACATCGATGCCCGCCACCGCGATTTTTCCGCTTACCCGCCTGGCGGAACGGGAAGCCAAGTTCCGCTGGCTGGCACCGCTGTATGAAGAACACTATATGTTTTTGGCCGCTCGCAACGGCCGCTTCGATGTCCAGCACCCAGAAGAGATGAAAGCCCGCCACATAGCGCTGCTGCGTGGTGCGGCGCAGGCGGCGATTCTTCAAGATCTGGGCTATCGGAATATCGTCGAAGCGAATTCGATAGAAGAGATACACCGCTATCTGCTCAAAGGCATGGCCGATGCCGCCTTCGGCGAGCGGAACATCATTCAAAGCTCGCTCCAGAGCCGTTCGGCGCAAACCGACTTCCAGGTCAGCGCACCGGTGCGCACCACCACCGCCTGGCTGGCCGGCTCGCTGGATTTCGACGACGCCACCGTGCAGCTGTTCCAGCGCGCGAAGGCCGCCATGGACGCTGACGGCACTTCGCGGCGGCTACTGGCCAAGTACAACCTGCTTTAAATAGCGCCCAATCCGGCCAGCGTGCGCTTCACGGCCACGTCCAGCGGCGTGCGTGGCTCGGCGCCAAGGACCTGCACCAGGCGTTTGTTCGACATCAGCACCGGCTGCTGCCACAGGTAGCGCATCTCGCGCAGTTCACGGAACACGGCCACGAATGGCGAGGCCAAAGCCATGAGCCACCATGGGAAGGCGCCAGCCTTCAGCTCCGGCTTGCCGGCCGCGTTGGCGATGGCAGCGACCATCCGGGTGCCGTCGGCGTCCCAGTGTCCTTCCATCTGGAAGCGGGCGAAGGTCTCCAACTTGTCCTCATTCTCGACCAGACGCACCATGGTCTCGGCGACATCCGGCAGATAGGCCCATTGGTGGCCTATGCCTGCGCTGCCCGGATAGCTGATCGCCGTCAGCGGCTTGCCCGGTTTGACCAGCCCCTGAGCGAACCAGCTGTTACCGACCTTGGGACCGAAGAAGTCGCCGGCCCGCACGATCAGCGTACGCACTCCATCTGCAGCGGCGGCTTGCAGGCGTGCTTCCAGTTCGACGCGGATCGCCCCTTTGCGTGTTACAGGGCGTTGCGGCGATTCCTCGTCGATGATCGGGAACGCATCCGGGCCGTAGTTGTAGACGGTGCCAGGCAACAGGATGCGGGCGCCGCTGGCGCGGGCGGCGGCGATGCTGTTGTCGATCATCGGCACCACCAGCGCGCCCCAGTTGCGGTAACCGGGAGGGTTCACGGCGTGGACGATCAATTGAGTGCCCTGCGCTGCGCTGACAACGTCGTCGCGATTCATGGCGTCGCCGGCCAGCCATTGCATGCCGTCGCCGGACTTGGCGGCGCGTTGCGGATCGCGGTGCAGCGCCTTCACATTCCAGCCGCGCGCCACCAGAAGACGAGCCACTTCGCCGCCGATGCCGCCCGTCGCGCCCAGTACCAATGCTGTTTTTTTCATGATGATCTCCGTTTGGTGAGTTGATGGAGTCAGTGTCGCCCAAACCGGACTAAAAGAAAATTGGCGAAAACAGCATAGTAGCTATACAATTTCGTATGGCCATGAATGAACCTAACTGGGACTTGTACCGATCCTTTCTGTCCGTATTGACGGAGGGCTCGCTGTCGGGCGCCGCCCGCGCGCTGGGCTTGACCCAGCCGACGGTCGGCCGCCATATCGACGCGCTGGAGCAATCGCTATCACTGTCGCTGTTCACGCGCTCGCAGTCCGGCTTTATCCCGACCGACGCTGCTTACGCGCTCCAGTCGTACGCGGAGACGCTGGCCGCCACCTCTTCCGCTCTGTTGCGGGCGGCTTCAGGCCTGGGTCATGGGGAGATCAAGGGAACCGTCAGGATCACGGCGAGTGAAGTCGTCAGTGTTGAAGTGCTGCCGCCTATCCTGGCGCGGCTGACGCGCGCGCATCCCGGCATCACCATCGAGCTGGCCACGTCCAACCGCATCGAAAACCTGCTGCGGCGCGACGCCGATATCGCCGTGCGCATGCAGCGTCCGGAGCAGGATGTGCTGGTCGCGCGCCGCATCGGCAATATCGAACTGGGTTTCCACGCAAGGAAGGATTACCTGAAGCGCCGTGGCACGCCGCAAACGTGGGAGCAGATGGCGGAACATGCACTGATCGGCATCGACCGCGAAACCGCATTCACTCGCAAGCTGCAGCATCTGATGGGAGGCCTGCAAAACGCCTCTTTCGCGCTGCGCAGCGACAGCGACCTGGTACATCTGGCGTCAATCCGCGCTGGGCTTGGAATCGGCATCTGCCAGGTCAAGCTGGCCGAGCGCGATGCGCGGCTGGTGCGCGTAATACCCGACCTGTTGACCATCCCGATGGACACATGGCTGGCAATGCACGAAAACCTGCGCAGCAACCCGGCCTGCGCCACCACTTTCACAGCCCTGGCCGAGGGTCTCACCGAATATGCAAACGGTGGCTAGAACGCCAGTCACCAGAAAAAGCTGGTCAATGCTGAGCCATCCGGCAGGAACTCAAAAGCGATAGTACCCTGTCGCCCCTGCTGCCATTCAGGGCTCAGCGCGGCCTGGCAAACGAAGTGCAGTTCGCCGCGCCCGATATCCAGGCCAGTCAGCTCGATGGCCTCGAAACCAAAAAAACGACCTACGCGATAGAAGAGTGCCTTGTAAAAGGACTCCTTCCCCGAGAACGCAAGTGCCAACAGGACCGGATCGGGCAGCGCGCCTTCGCTTCGCAGCGTATCAAGCTCAGTTGCAGTCACGGCCAGCTTCACCACAGCTTCCCTTGCGTCGTCCGGAATTGGGGCTTCGATGTCGATGCCGATCCCGTTAGCCGCGCTGGTGGGCATGACCGCAGCACCCGCGTACCGCCCCTGGTGGGTAATGGAGCCTGTCATACCGGCCGGCCACACCGGTTCGCGCTGCGCTCCGGTCGTGACGTCGGCATCAACGGCGCCAGCGGCGCGCAAGGCGATACGCGCGGCCAGCCGTCCATGGAAGTATTCCGCTTGCCGTTTGGGCACGCTGTGCGAAATCGAAGGGGGCAACAACAGACCGGCTTGACGGAATGCGTCAACGCTGAAGTCCTCCGGAGAATACTCCAGAAGACACATGTCGATACCGCCTTGCAGTTTGCGCCACGTCGTCCGTGAAGTGTTCAATTTGATGGGAGTTGAGGATGGTGTGGCGAGAATATCCGATTCAACGACACCGTGCAAGCCAGGTCGCCAGGATGAATGGCAGCGTAAAGTATGCAAGGCCCGCGTCCCCCAGGCCAACGGACAGCGCGATGCTAAGCGCCGCTCCCGCAAACCGCAGCGGCCAGCGGGTTTGACTAGCGCTCAACGCAAGCATGGCCAGCGTGCCGTTGATGCCTGCGCCGGCGGCATGGGCTTCGATGCCGGAACCAGGCCAAAGCTGACCGGCCAGCGCAATCGCCAGCCATGACAACGCGGCGCCGGATAGCCCCCACATCGCCATATGCCAACGCCGGCGGGCCATGGCAGCCCACAGCAGCATGCCCAGCGGCGCGACGCCGATGAAGGCAGCCTGCCCCATCGAGCAAAACAAGTAGTTGACAACGCCGGTGCCGCAAGCGCCCACAGGCGGCGCCAATCCCTGCAGGCCGCTGCCCGCACCCAGCGCACCGGCGAGCCACATCATCAGCACGAACGGCAGCGTCAACGGCGGAATGCGCGCACGTTCGGCTGCGTAGGTCAGCACGGCCGTCAGCGCGCCCGCCGCCGCGATCCACAACAGCAGCGCTCCGCCCAACTGATAGCTGGCGCACAAACCGATGCCGGCCAGCGCGCCGTTATAACTGTATAAACCGTTATCACGGTGTTCTTGAGGAAGCTTCAGCGCCCATGCCGCCAGCGTGGCGCTGCTTACGCCAAGCACGCAACCCAATGCCAGCACCGGCCCGCTCAGGTACAGGCAAAGCAGCAGCACAGTGCCGAATATCGGCGAATCCTGGAAGTAGATCTGCCCGATCGCCGTCAACTGGCGTTGCAGCACCAAAGGCACTGCAACGCGAGGCACCGACGACAGGATCATGCCGCTGCAGGTTCGTCGGTCGGCCAGATCTGTGCGATGCGCAGCAGGTTGGTGCTGCCCGGCTGGCCGAACGGCACACCTGCCGTGATTGCGATCTGGTCGCCGGGCTGGCCGAAACCTTCACGCAGGGCTGCCTGGCAAGCCGCAGCCACCATGCGGTCCACATTGCGCACGTCCGGGCTGACCGTCGAATGCACGCCCCACGCCAACGCCAGACGACGCGCCGTTGACAAGTTGGGCGTGATGCTCAGGATAGGCGCCATCGGCCGCTCCCGCGCTGCGCGCAGGCTGGTGTGGCCGGAGCTGGTGTAAGTCACCGTCGCCACCGCGCCGACAATCTGCGTTACTTCGCGCAGCGCCGAGCAGATCGCATCGCCGCTATTGGGCATGGGCGCCTGGTTCTGAGCATCGATCATCTGGCGGTACAGCGGATCCTTCTCCACCTCGCAGATGATGCGGTTCATGATGGATACCGCTTCCGTCGGATAAGCGCCGCTGGCCGATTCCGCCGACAGCATCACCGCGTCCGCGCCGTCGTAAATGGCGCTGGCGACATCAGAGGCCTCCGCCCGCGTTGGCACCGGTGCGGAAATCATCGACTCAAGCATCTGCGTGGCGATCACAATCGGCTTGCCTTGCAGGCGGCAGGCGCGCAGGATGCGTTTCTGCACGCCGGGAACCCGCTCCGGCGGCACTTCCACACCCAGGTCGCCACGGGCTACCATGATGGCGTCGGATACGGCGACGATGGCGTCCAGCGCATCGAGCGCCGCGGGCTTTTCCAGCTTGGCCAGCAAGGCCGCGCGGTTGCCGACGATGGCGCGGGCCTGCACCAGATCCTCCGGCCGCTGCACGAAGGACAGCGCTATCCAGTCCGCGCCCATCTCCAGCGCGAAGTCCAGATCGCGCAAGTCTTTCTCCGTCAGCGCGGGGATCGGCAGCACCACATCCGGCACGTTGACGCCTTTGCGGTCCGACAGCACGCCGCCGTTGACGACGCGGGTGCGGATAACGCGGCCTTCGTTGCCCAGCACCGCGAGCCGCAGCTTGCCGTCATCCAGCAGCAGCGATTGGCCGGCGCCGATTACTTCGAACAGCTCCGGGTGCGGCAGGCATACCCGCTGCGCCGTGCCAGGCGCTGGGTCGCGGTCGAGTGAAAACTCCTGGCCCGCGACCAGCGTTACCTTGCCCTCGGCGAACTGGCCCACGCGCAGCTTGGGGCCCTGCAGGTCGGCCAGGATGGCGATCGGCCGTCCGACACTACGTTCAATCTCGCGCACGATATTGCAGCGCGCCTGATGGTCCTGGTGGGTGCCGTGGCTGAAATTGAAGCGGAACACATCGGCGCCCGCTTCGAACAGTGCCTGAATGGATTCCTTGCTGCTGCTGGCCGGGCCGAGCGTGGCCACGATTTTGGCCTGACGTTGACGTCGCATTGGGTGTTCCTTTTTTACAGAATTAAGACGGCGCGGAAGTCATTGACGTTGGTGCGGGTCGGGCCGCTGACCACCAGATCGTTCAAGGCGCTGAAGTAGCCGTAGCCGTCGTTGTTTTCCAGCAGAGTCTTGGCGCGCAGTTTCTGCGTCAGGCCGCGCTCCAGCGAATCGGGGCTGTACAGCGCACCTGCGTTATCCTCCGAGCCATCGATGCCGTCGGTATCGCAAGCCACGGCGTGGATGCCTGGATGGCCGTCCAGCGCCACCGCAAGGCTGAGCAGGAATTCGGCGTTGCGCCCGCCCCGCCCCGAACCGCGTACAGTGACTGTGGTCTCCCCGCCGGAGATGATGACGCAGGGCCGCTGGAACGGCTGGCCACGAGCAGCCACCTGCTTCGCCATCGCCGCATGGACGATGGCGACATCGCGTGACTCGCCCTCGATTCCGTCGGACAGAATGTAGGGCGTGATGCCGACCGCGCTTGCATGTGCGGCCGCAGCCTCCAGCGCGTCCTGCGCGATGGCGATGACGTGATGGCTGTTGCGGGCGAAGCGCGGGTCGCCCGGCTTGGGCGTCTCGCCGGCGCCGGATTCCAGGTGCTCGCGGATGCTGTCCGGGATGGCGATGTCGTACTTGCGCAGCACCGCCAGCGCGTCGGCGCAGGTGGTCGGATCGGGCAGCGTCGGACCGCTGGCGATGATGCCAGGGTCGTCGCCGGGTACGTCGGAGATCAGCAGCGTGACCACGCGCGCCGGTGCGCAGGCCAGCGCCAGCCGGCCGCCCTTGATGGCTGACAGATGCTTGCGCACGCAGTTCATCTCGGAGATGGCGGCGCCGCTCTTCAGCAAGGCCTTGTTCAGCGCCTGCTTCTGTTCCAGCGTGATGCCGGGCGCGGGCAACGCCAGCAGCGATGAGCCGCCGCCGGAAATCAGGCACAACACCAGATCGTTCTCGCTCAGGCCTTTAACCATCTCCATCATGCGGCCCGCAGCTGCGCGGCCGGCTTCGTCCGGCACCGGATGGGCCGCTTCGATCACTTCGATGCGCTCGCAGTCCACGCCATGCTCGTAGCGCGTGACGACCAGGCCGGAGATGTCACCCTTCCAGTGACGCTCGACGGCGCGCGCCATGGCGGCGGCGCCCTTGCCTGCGCCGATCACCAGCGTGCGGCCGTTCTTCGGCGGCTCCGGCAGAAACGCCGGCAGGCATTTCTCCGCGCTGACAGCGTCCACCGCGCTGCCGTACAGATCGAGCAGGAATTGGCGTGGATTCAGCGTGCTCATTATGCCTCGGCGATCTGGTGGTTGGACATCAGTTCGATCGCGCGGCACAGGGCCGAGTGGTCCATGCCGCCCAGGCCATTGGCCGCGCAGGCATTCATCAGCTCCTGCGCCATCGCGGTATTCGGCAGCGACACGCCCATCGCCTTGGCGCCTTGCAGCGCCAGGTTCAAGTCCTTCTGGTGCAGTTCGATGCGGAAGCCCGGGTTGAAGGTGCGCTTGACCATGCGCTCGCCGTGCACTTCCAGAATGCGCGAGTTGGCGAAGCCACCCATCAGCGCCGAGCGTACCTTGGCAGGATCTGCGCCGGCCTTCGATGCGAACAGCAGCGCTTCAGCCACGGCCTGGATGTTCAGCGCCACGATGATCTGGTTGGCGACCTTGGTGGTCTGGCCGTCGCCGTTGCCGCCGACCAGGGTGATGTTCTTGCCCATCAGTTCAAACAGCGGCTTGACGATGTCGAACGCCGCTTCCGAGCCGCCGACCATGATGGTCAACGAGCCTGCCTTGGCGCCCACTTCGCCGCCGGAGACCGGCGCATCCAGGTATTCGCAACCGAGGGCGTTGATCCTCTTGGCGAACTTCTTGGTTTCGATAGGCGAAATCGAGCTCATGTCGACCACGATGGTGTTCGGACGCAGGCCTTTGGCTACGCCTTCTTCGCCGAACAGCGCTGCTTCAACGTGCGGCGTATCCGGCACCATGACGATGATGATGTCGGCGCGGGCGGCCACTTCGGCGGCCGAGGTGCAGACGGTGGCGCCGGCTTCGATCAGCGGGAACGGCGGGTTCTTGATGTCGTGCAGGTACAGTTTGTGGCCGCCGTTGAGCAGGTGCTGCGCCATCGGAGCGCCCATGATACCCAGACCAATAAATCCAACTCGAGACATGATATTTTCCTTGTAAATATGTGGTTCAAACGTCTAATCAAACGCCGTGGGCGGCGCGCCAGCCCAGGCCTGCTTCCGTTGTGGTGCGCGGCTTGTATTCGCAGCCGATCCAGCCGCCGTAGCCCGCAGCATCCAGCTGCTCGAACAGGTAGCGGTAGTTGATCTCGCCGGTGCCCGGTTCGTTGCGGCCCGGGTTGTCCGCCAGCTGCACGTGGCCGATCAATTGCAGGTGCTTCTTGATCGTGTTCGTCAGCTCACCCTCCATGCGCTGCATGTGATAGATGTCGTACTGGATGAACAGGTTGTCCGAGCCCACCGCCGCGATCAGCGACGCCGCCTGCGCCGTATTGGTCAGGAAGAAGCCGGGAATGTCGTAGCTGTTGATCGGCTCAATCAGCAGGCGGATGCCTTCGTCCTTCAAGGCCTCGGCGGCGAAGCGCAGGTTGTCCACCAGCGTGACCTGCGCGTCCTGCCGCGTCACGCCTTGCGGCACGATGCCGACCAGGCAGTTCAGCTGCTTGACGCCCAGCTCCTTGGCGTAGGCGATGGCAGTCCACACGCCGTCGCGGAACTCTGCCACGCGGTCCGGATGACAGGCGATGCCGCGCTCGCCCGCTTCCCAATGGCCGGCCGGCAGATTGTGGAGCACCAGTTCCAGCTTGTTGGCCTTCAGGCGCTCGGACAGGTCGCGGGCGCTATACGCATACGGGAACAGGAATTCCACCGCCTGGAAACCGGTACGGGCCGCCGCTTCGAAGCGGTCGATGAACGGCACCTCGGTGAACAGCATGGTCAGGTTGGCTGCAAGTTTGGTCATGTCGTTTCCTCTCAATCCAGCAGGGAGATCGCGGTTGGAGCGTCGGCGCCGCGCAGCGCCAGCTCTTCGAACTCGTTGATCTTGTCGATGTCGGTCCCCATGGCGATGTTGGTCACGCGCTCCAGGATCACTTCCACCACCACCGGCACCTTGAACTCTTCCATCCACTTGTTGGCCTGTTCGAAGGCGGCCGGCAGATCGTCGGCGTTGGTGACGCGGATGGCTTTGCAGCCCAGGCCTTCCACCACGGCGATGTGATCGACGCCGTAGCCGTTCAGTTCCGGCGCGTTGATGTTCTCGAACGACAGCTGTACGCAGAAGTCCATGTCGAAGCCGCGCTGCGACTGGCGGATCAAGCCGAGGTAGGAGTTGTTGACCACCACATGCAGGTAAGGCAGCTTGAATTGCGCACCCACTGCCAGCTCTTCGATCATGAACTGGAAGTCGTAGTCGCCGGAGATCGCCACGACCTTGCGCTGCGGGTCGGCGGCCACCACACCCAGCGCGGCGGAGATGGTCCAGCCCAGCGGGCCTGCCTGGCCGCAGTTGATCCAGTGGCGCGCGTTGTACACGTGCAGGAACTGCGCGGCGGCGATCTGCGACAGGCCGATGGTGCTGACGTAGCAGGTGTCGCGGCCGAAGGCCTTGTTCATCTCTTCGTACACGCGCTGCGGCTTGACGGGCACCTGTTCGAAGTGGGTCTTACGGTGCATGGTGCGCTTGCGTTCATTGCACTGCGCTACCCATGCGGAACGGTCTTTCAGCTTGCCGGCGGCCTTCCACTCGGTCGCCACTTCGATCATCAGTTTCAGCGCGGCGCCGGCGTCGGAGACGATGCCGAAGTCCGGACCGAAGACGCGGCCGATCTGGGTCGGTTCGATATCGATGTGGACGAATTTACGGTCCTTGGTGTACACCTCGATGGTGCCGGTATGGCGGTTGGCCCAGCGGTTGCCGATGCCGAACACGAAGTCCGAGGCCAGCAGCGTGGCATTGCCGTAGCGGTGGCTGGTCTGCAGGCCGACCATGCCGACCATCAGCTTGTGGTCATCCGGGATCGCGCCCCATGCCATCAGCGTCGGGATCACCGGCACGCCGGTCAGCTCCGCGAACTGCACCAGCAGGTCGGAGGCATCGGCGTTGATGACGCCACCGCCGGCCGTAATCAGCGGGTGCTCGGAGTCGTTCAACATCGTCAGCGCTTTTTCGATCTGGGCGCGGGTGGCCTTCGGCTTGTAGGCTTCCAGCGGCTGATAGGTGTCCGGGTCGAATTCGATTTCAGCCATCTGCACGTCGAACGGCAGATCAACCAGCACCGGGCCTGGACGGCCGGAGCGCATGATGTGGAAGGCCTGCTGGAATACCATCGGCACCAGCGCAGGCTCGCGCACGGTCACCGCCCACTTGGTCACCGGTTTGGCGATGGATTCGATATCGACCGCCTGGAAGTCTTCCTTGTACAACCGGGCACGCGGAGCCTGGCCGGTAATGCAGAGGATAGGTATGGAATCTGCCTGAGCCGAATACAGGCCGGTAATCATGTCGGTGCCGGCGGGGCCGGAGGTGCCGATGCACACGCCGATATTGCCTGCCTTGGCGCGGGTGTAGCCCTCGGCCATGTGCGAAGCGCCTTCGACGTGGCGCGCCAGTATGTGCTTGGCGCTGCCCTGCTTCTTCAATGCCGCGTAAAATGGGTTGATCGCGGCGCCCGGAACTCCGAACACCTGATTCACGCCCTCTTTTTCCAAAACGATTGCTGCTGCCTGCGCTGCTGTCATCCGTGCCATGATTGTCCCCTGATGGTTAAGTACTGAACTTGATGGGATCATCGTAGCGGGAAAGGCCGGCTGTGATAAGAAGACAAACTCTCGCTTTATTCGATACTCAAAATATGGAATAAGTGTGGAATAATCGGGTTATGGATAAACTGACGCAAATCGAGGCCTTCGTCGACGTGGCCGAAAAGGGCAGCCTGGTACGCGCCGCGATGGGGCAGCACATCACGCCCGTCATGCTGGGCAGGCGTATCGATGCGCTGGAAAAGCGCCTGGGTGTAAAGCTGATGCACCGCACGACGCGGCACCTGACGCTGACCGAACAAGGCACGCTCTATCTGGACCATTGCCGCAAATTGCTCGCGGATCTGGGCCATGCGGACCGCATGGTGTCTGAAGGACGGCACCGCGCCACCGGCCACCTGATTGTGTCGGCGCCGGCGGCGTTCGGCCGCAAGCACGTGGCGCCCCATGCGGCAGGCTTTGTGCGCGCGCATCCCGACGTGCAGATCTCCTTTAATCTCACCGACCGCGTGGTGGACCTGGTACGTGATGGCTACGATGTCGGCATCCGCATCGGCGGCGTGATCGATCCGAGCTTCGTCGCCGTCAAACTGGCCAGCAACCGCCGCGTGGTCTGCGGCACGCCGGACTACTTTGAACGCCACGGCATACCGCGCACGCTGGACGACCTCTCCCACCACAACTGCCTGGCCTTCAACCTGCAGGGCGGCCAGCAGCGCGGCTGGTATTTCCAGCATCAAGGCAAGCAGGTGACGGTGCGCGCGGACGGCAATTTGAACTGCAATGACGGCGAACTGCTGCACCGCTGGGCCACCGAGGGACTGGGCCTGGCGTGGCGGTCTTCATGGGAGATCGAATCGCAGCTGGCGTCGGGCGAACTGATCACGGTGCTGGACGATTTCGCATTGCCTCACTACGACATCATGGCTGTCTATCCGCAACAACGACACTTGCCTGCCAAGGTGCGTTTCTTCATCGACATGCTCAAGGAAATTTACGCCCGGCCGGATTATTGGCTGCGGCGCTAGCGTTTTTGTAGTCAATTTGTCACGCAAAGGCGGCCAATGGCCGCCTTTTTTTATTTTCGATAAAAAAAATATCGTTCGCGCTGACAACATCTCAGCTTTTTTTGACAATTTTGTGAGTTTTGTTACTTTTTGGCACTCTTTTTGTTAAATATTTGATATTAAAATGGCACTTACTTTTAACTTGATAGCTAGATTATTTTTATAACAACTTGCATAAGGCAAGCAAATCGTGCAAAAGCGCGCCTTATACGGATTATAAAACGTACGCGGTATACCACAAATTGACAGAAAAGATTATCTGTTGGATAAAAGTGACGGAAAGGCATTTACGTAAAAAAGTGTAACAACGGTGCTATATTTTCGTTGGTAAATAGACATCGACTATCAATCGTATGTCTATGAAGAAAGATGGTCACAACCCATCTCGCCCCAACTTTTTTTGCGACGTGCCGACATGGTTTTGAGCAACTCAGTTTTGGAAGTCCCCGCTTTTCAGCCGGTTCCCTCCGATTACAACGCCACCACCCGCCCCTATCCGCGGGATGGATTGGTCCACCAGGTTTTTGAGCAAGCCGCCGCCGCCACGCCGGATCGCATCGCGATCGACTGCGCCGGCCGCACCTTCAGCTACGATGACGTCAACCGCCGCGCCAACCAGCTGGCCCGCCGCCTGATCGCGCTCGGCGTGCAGCCGGACCAGCGCATCGCACTGGTCCTCGATCGCAGCGCCGAGATGGTCATCGCCACCCTCGCCGTGCTGAAGGCCGGCGCCGCCTACCTGCCGCTCGACCCGGCCACGCCGGCCGAGCGCCTGGCCGCCATCCTGGCCGACGCCACGCCGGCGGCGATCCTGTGCGACGCCCCCATCGCCGGGCAGCCGTCCACCGTGGTTCAGCTGTCGCTGCGTAGCGAGGCGGAGCACATCGGCCGGCTGCCGACGCATAATCCCGACGCCGCCGCGCTGGGACTGCACGCGCGCCACCTGGCGTACGTGATGTACACCTCCGGCTCCACCGGCATGCCCAAGGGCGTGATGATCGAACACCGCAACGTGTTGCGGCTGGCCGTCAACGCCGGCTTTGCACCGCTGACCGAGGCCGATTGCGTGGCGCACTGCGCCAACCCGGCCTTCGACGCCGCCACCTGGGAGATCTGGGGCGCGCTGCTCAACGGCGCTCGCGTGCTGGTGATCGCAGCGGACACGCTGCTGCGGCCGCGCGACTTCTGCCAGGCGCTGATCGACGGCGGCGCCACAGCGCTGTGGATGACCGCAGGCCTGTTCAACGAATACGCCGACGAGCTGGAACCTGCCTTCGCCCGTCTGACCTGGCTGCTGGCCGGCGGCGACGTGCTCGATGCGCGCCGGGTGGCGCAGGTGCTGTCCAAGCCCGGACGCCCGCGCCATCTGCTCAACGGCTACGGCCCGACCGAGACCACCACCTTCGCCACCACCTTCGCGATCGACGCGGCGGCGGCACAAGCAGGCAGCATTCCCATCGGCCGCCCGATCGGCAACACCCAGATCCACATCCTCGACGAACAGGGCAAGCCGGTAGCGCTGGGCGTCACCGGCGAAATCCACATCGGCGGCGACGGCGTGGGTCGCGGCTACCTCAATCGTCCGGAACTGAGCGCGGAGCGCTTCATCGCCGATCCGTTCAGCGACGATCCGGCCGCACGGCTGTACCGCAGCGGCGATCTGGGACGCTGGCGCAAAGACGGCGTGGTCGAATTCGTCGGGCGTAACGATTTTCAGGTCAAGCTGCGCGGCTTCCGCATCGAGCTGGGTGAAATCGAAGCCCGCCTCGCAGCATGCGACGGCGTGCGCGAAGCGCTGGTGCTGCTGCGCGGGGACAGCCCCGGCGACAAGCACCTGATCGGCTACCTGGTCGGCGCCGGCATCGACAAACAGGCGGTGCGCGAACGCATCAAGGCCGAACTGCCGGCATACATGCTGCCTGCGAGCCTGGTGGTGCTGGAGCGCTTCCCGCTGACGGTCAACGGCAAGGTCGATCGCAAGGCCCTGCCTGCGCCGGAACGCGAAGACGCGGCGGCCGGTGATTTCGAAGCGCCGCAGGGCGAACACGAAACCGCGCTGGCGGCGATCTGGCAGGATCTGCTGGCGCTGCGGCAGGTAGGCCGCCACGACAACTTCTTCGAACTTGGCGGGCATTCGCTGATGGTGCTTCGGCTGGTGGCGAGGCTGCGCCAGGACCTCGGCGTCGAACTGTCGCCGCGCGCGCTGTTCGAGCAGGCCAGCCTGTCCGGCATGGCGGGCCTGCTGGCCAGCGCCGGGCGGGCCAGTTGGACGCCGATGAACGCCAGTACGCATGACGGCGAAGCGCCGCTGTCGCATGCCCAGCAGCGCCTGTGGTTCCTCAACCAGCTCGATCCGGCCGCCGGTCTGGCTTATAACATGCCCGTCTGCTACCGCCTGAGCGGGCCGCTGAACGAGGATGCGCTGAAGGCCGCGCTGTCGCGCATCGTTGCGCGCCACGACAGCCTGCGCACCAGCTTTGCGGCGGCCGACGGCGTGCCGGTGCAGCGCGTCGCCGCGCCCGGACAGGCGGCGCCTTTGCTGGAGCAGGACCTGAGCTATCTGCCACCCGAAGACCAGGCCGCGGCGCGCGGCGCACTGTACGCCGCCGAAATCGCCCGTCCCTTCGACCTGGCGTCCGGCCCGCTGTTCCGCGCACTGCTGCTGCGCCTCGCGCCCGAAAACCACGAACTGCTGCTGATCCAGCATCACATCATCTCCGATGGCTGGTCCATGGGCGTAATCAAGGAGGAACTGGCGACGCTGTACGGCGCCTATCTTGAAGGCCGGGCCGATCCGCTGCCGCCGCTGCCCCTGCAGTATGCCGACTACGCCGCCTGGCAACGCCGTCCCGAACAAACCGCCGCGCTGCAACGCCAGCTGGCGTACTGGCGCAGCCACCTGGAAGGCGCACCGGCACTGCTGGAACTGCCGGGCGATCGTCCGCGCCCCGAACGGCAAAGCTATCGCGGCAGCCGCGTCGCCTTCGCGCTCGATGCGGATGCCGCTTCGGCGTTGCGCAGCCTGGCGCTGCGCCACAACGCCACGCTGTTCATGGTGCTGCTGGCCGGCTGGTCCTGTCTGCTGTCCCGCATGAGCGGCCAGTTCGACATCGTCGTCGGCACGCCGGTCGCCAACCGCTCGCGCCCCGAACTGGAAGCGATGATCGGCTTCTTCGTCAACACGCTGGCGCTGCGCGTACGGCTGGATGACAATCCGACGGTCGCCCAGATCCTGTCAGGCGTCCGCAGCGCCACGCTCTCCGCCTACGAGCATCAGGAACTGCCCTTCGACCATCTGGTGGAAGCCCTCAATCCGCCACGCAGCATGGCATACGGCCCGCTGTTCCAGACCGTTGTCGCATTGGACAACACTGCACGCGACAATGGCGCCCCGCTATCAGGCCTGAACCTGGAGCCTGCCCCCCTGCCACATAGCACCACGCACTTCGACCTGTCGCTGCTGGTCGCCGACAATGGCGTGGGCGTCGCCGGCTACCTGGAATACGCCAGCGATTTGTTCAACCACACCAGCGTCCAGCAGCTGGGCGACAGCCTGAAGTCGATGCTGGCGGCGATGGCGGCCGGCGACACGCAGACGCTCAGCCGCCTGCCGCTGCTGTCGGCGCCGGCGCGCGCGAGGCTGCTGAAGGCGTTCAACCCCGCACCCACCGCCTATCCACACGACGCACTAGTCCACCAGCTGTTCGAGCAAGCCGCCGCAGCCAATCCGGATGCCATCGCCATCGAACACGCCGGCCAGCGCATCGCCTATGGTGATCTGGACCGCCGCGCCAACCAGCTGGCGCACGAGTTGCTGGCTCGCGGCCTGCAACCCGAGGACCGCGTGGCGCTGGTGTTCGAACGCAGCCCGCTGCTGATCGTCGCCATGCTGGCGGTGCTGAAGGCCGGCGGCGCCTACGTGCCGCTGGAAGCGGACACCCCGCCTCCACGCATCGTCCAGATCCTCGGCGACTCGGCGACACGGCTGGTGCTGTGCGCGCAGCCATTGGACGGTCTTGATTCCGGCTGCCCGCAACTGGCGCTGGCTGGCGCGGACGATGCCGCCCGCGTATCGGCACGGCCGGTGCACAATCCCTGCGTAACGGGACTGCACGCCCGCAATCTGGCCTATGTCATGTACACCTCCGGCTCCACCGGTGTGCCGAAAGGCGTGATGATCGAGCACCGCAACATCTTGCGCCTGGTCGTCAACAGCGGCTACGCACCGCTGGCCGCGCACGACCGCGTGGCTCACTGCGCCAATCCCGCCTTCGACGCAGCCACCTGGGAAATCTGGGGCGCCCTGCTCAACGGCGCCCGCGTGGTGGTGATCGACAGCGCCACGGTGCTGCGGCCGCAGGCCTTCAACCAGGCCTTGCTGGATGGCGGCGTCACGGCGCTGTGGCTGACGGTCGGCCTGTTCAATCAATACGCGGACGATCTGGAACCGGCTTTCGCCGCACTTGCTTGCCTGCTGGTCGGCGGCGATGTACTCGACGCACGGCGCATCGCCCACGTATTGGGCAAGGCACGGCGGCCCAAGCGTCTGCTCAACGGCTACGGCCCGACCGAGACCACCACCTTCGCCACCACTTTCGAGATCGGCGCGGCGGCGGCCAATGCGCGCTCCATCCCGATCGGCAAACCGATCGCCAACACCACCGTGTACATCCTCGACCAGGAAAGCCAGCCGGTGCCGCCCGGTGTCGCAGGCGAGATCTGGATCGGCGGCGACGGCGTGGCGCGCGGCTACATGAACCGCCCGGAGCAAACCGCCGAACGCTTCATCCGCGATCCATTCAGCACCGATCCGGAAGCACGACTGTATCGCAGCGGCGACCTCGGACGCTGGAAGGCCGACGGCAATATCGAATTCATCGGCCGCAACGACAGCCAGGTCAAGCTGCGCGGTTTCCGCATCGAGCTGGGTGAGATCGAAGCCAGGCTGGCTGGCTGCGCCGGCGTGCGCGAAGCGCTGGTGCTGCTGCGCGAGGACAGCCCCGGCGACAAACGCCTGGTGGCCTACCTCACCGCCACCCAAGGCGCGATACTCGACACGGCCGCCATCCGCGACCAGGTCAGAGCCGTGCTGCCGGCCTACATGGTACCGGCCATCCTGCTGCCGCTGGAGCGTCTGCCGCTGACGCCGAATGGAAAAGTGGACCGCCGCGCACTGCCTGCGCCACAGGCCACGCCCATGCGCAACGATACCTCCACGCCGCTCAACGACGAGGAAGCGGCGCTGGCCGAGCACTGGCGCGAACTGCTGCGCCAGCCGCATATCAACGCCGAGGACAGCTTCTTCGACCTCGGTGGCCACTCGCTACTGGCCGCCCGGCTGGTGGCGCGCATCGAACAGCAGCACGGCATCGAGTTCCCGCTCGGCGCCGTGTTCGAAGCGCCGCAGTTGCGGCAGATGGCGGCGCGCATCGCCATCGAACGCGCCAACTGCCAACCCGACGTCCTGCATCAACTGCTGCAACAGCTCGACAACCTGAGCGACGCACAAGCCAGCGCACAGCTTCATCGCACAGCCAGCCAGTGACGCGCTCTCACAACCACCACGGATAATCACATGAACGATCTGAATCAACGCCTGGCGGGCCTCTCGCCAGAGAAACGCGCATTGCTGATGCAACAGCTGAGCAAGCAGGCCGCCCCCGCCGTCAGCAAGGCGATCGGCCGCAGGGCGCGGCCGCAACGGCTGCCGCTGTCGTTCGCCCAGCAGCGGTTGTGGTTTCTCGACCAGCTCGAACCCGGCTCGCCCGCCTACAACGTGCCAAGCGCGATGTGGCTGCGCGGCCGCACCGAACGCCACCTCCTGGAACGTGCGCTGAGCGAGATCGTCGCCCGCCACGAAGTCCTGCGCACCGTGATGGCGCGCGACGAGCAAGGGCCGTATCAGAAGGTGCTGCCGGCCGCTCCGTTCGCGCTGGCCTTGCACGATGTCGGCGCACTGCCGCCCGCAGAGCGGCGCGACGCCGCCTTGCACCTTGCGCGGCAGGAGGCGCGCACCCCGTTCAAGCTGGATGCCGGCCCGCTGCTGCGCGCCACGCTGATCCGGCTGGACGACGCCGAACACCTGTTTGTGCTTAACGCCCACCATATCGCGTTTGACGGCTGGTCCAACGGTGTGCTGTACGGAGAACTGTGTGCGTTGTATGAAGCATTCCAGGCCGGCCAGCCCTCGCCGCTGCCGGAACTGCCGGTCCAGTATGCCGACTACACCCTGTGGCAGAACGAGCTGCTGGCCGAGGACAGCGAAGCGCTGGCCAAGCAGCTGGCGTACTGGCATGAGCGCCTGTCTGGCCAGTTGCCGGTGCTGGAACTGCCGGGCGACCGCGCCCGTCCCGCCGTGCAAAGCAAGCGTGGCGCGGCGCGCTGCCACCGCATCAGCGCGCAGCAGTACGAAGACATCAAACGCTTCGGCCGTGACGAAGGCGCTACGCCTTTCATGGTGGTGGCGGCCGCGTTCCAGACTTTGTTGGCCCGCTACACCGGCCAGCAGGACCAGATCGTCGGCGTCGGCGTGGCCAACCGCCGCCGCCAGGAACTGGAGCCGCTGGTCGGCTTCTTCGTCAACACGCTGGCGCTGCGCACCGACCTGTCGGGCGATCCAAGCTTCCGCGAGCTGCTGGCGCGGGTCAAGGAAGGCACGCTCGGCGCCTATTCGCACCAGGACCTGCCGATCGAGCGCCTGCTGGAAGAGCTGGAACTCGAACGCTCGATGAGCCACTCGCCGCTGTTCCAGGTGATGCTGTTCTTCCAGAACTTCCCAGCGCAGGAAGTACAACTGCCCGGCCTGACCCTGCATCCGACCGAACATGGCGCCCTCGACGCCGGCACCAGCCGCTCGGACCTGACGCTGTTCGCCGGCGAGGAACACGGCGGTCTGACGCTCTACATCGAATACGCCACCGATTTGTTCGAAGCCGCGACCATCGACGCTTTCGCCGGCCATTTGACACAGCTGCTGCGCAGCGCCGTCGGCGCACCGCAGCAACACCTGTCCGTGCTGGAGATTCTGGCGCCGCAAGAGCGCCGCCAACTGCTGCTCGACTGGAACGACAGCGCCTGCGACACTCAGGCCTACTCCAGCGTCCACGCGATGATCGAAGCACAAGCGGCGAGCACGCCGGATGCCGAGGCGCTGCGTCACCTGGGTCGCAGCATGTCCTACGGTGAACTGGACCAGCGCGCCAACGCACTGGCGGGGCAGTTGGTGGCGCGCGGTGTGGTCGCGGGCGATCTGGTCGGCCTGTTCATGCGGCGCTCGCCGGAAATGCTGGTCGCGCTGCTGGGCATCCTGAAGGCCGGTGCGGCCTATGTTCCGCTAGACCCTGCGTATCCCGCCGACCGCATCGCCTTCATGCTGGATGACAGCGCCGCCAAACTGGTCGTCTCCGAACAGGTGCTGAGGGCGGAACTGCCGCAAACAGCGCGGCAAGTGTTGATGATCGACGACCTGCCGGCCGGCGCGCCCGCAGTCGACGTGGCGCAGGACGGCGATGCCATCGCCTACGTCATCTACACCTCCGGCTCCACCGGCCGCCCGAAAGGCGTGCGGCTGCCGCACCACGCCGTGGTCAATTTCCTGGTCTCGATGGCGCAGCGCCCCGGCATGACGGCGGCCGACCGGATCTGCGCCGTCACCACGCTGTCGTTCGACATCGCGGTGCTGGAACTGCTGCTGCCGCTGACGCTGGGCGCCAGCATCGAGATCGCCGATCCAGCCACCGCCGCCGACGGCGCGGCCCTGGCCCGCCTGCTCGACAGCTCCAACGCCACCATCATGCAGGCCACGCCGGCGACCTGGCGCATGCTGCTCGGCGCCGGCTGGTCCGGCCGCCCCGGCCTGACTGCGCTGAGCGGCGGCGAGCCGCTGACACGCGACCTGGCGGACAGCCTGCTGGCCTGCACCGGTGCGCTGTGGAATATGTACGGTCCTACCGAAACCACCATCTGGTCCACGTTGGAGAAGGTCCAACCGGGCGTGGAGCCGATCACCATCGGCCAACCGATCGCCAATACGCAGATCTATATCGTCGACGCCAACATGCAGCTGCTGCCGGCCGGCGTGCCGGGCGAAATGCTGATCGGCGGCGCCGGCGTCGCCAGCGGCTACCTGCACCGCCCCGAGCTGACGGCGGAAAAATTCATCGCCGATCCATTCGTCCCGGGGGGCACGCTGTACCGCAGCGGCGACCTCGCCCGCCGCACCCGCGACGGCCGCATCGAAGTGCTGGGCCGGATCGACAACCAGGTCAAGCTGCGCGGCTACCGCATCGAACTGGGCGAGATCGAGTCCGTGCTGCAGGAACATGCCGCCGTCGGCCAGGCCGTGGTGATCTGCCGCGAAGACCGTCCCGGCGACAAGCGCCTGGTCGCCTACCTGGTGAACACCAGTGACGATGCTGCACGCCCGTCCGCCGCCGACCTGCGCAACCACGCGGCTGCGCACCTGCCGGAGTACATGCTGCCATCGGCCTACGTGCACCTGGATCAGCTGCCGCTGACACCGAACGGCAAGATCGACCGCCGCGCACTGCCCCAGCCCGACGCCTCGGCCAGCGCGGCCGCAGGCTATCGCGCGCCGCGCAACGCTGAAGAAGAAGTGCTCTGCGGGCTGTGGGCGGAAGTACTGGGCCTGCCGCAAGTCGGCATCGACGACGACTTCTTCAAGCTGGGCGGCCACTCGCTGCTCGCCACGCGCCTGATGATGCGGATCCAGCAAAGCCTGGGCGCCGAACTGGCCTTGCGCACGCTGTTCGAAGCACCCAGCGTAGCGGCCTTCGCCGACCTGCTGATGCGCGACCGGCTGGATGGAATCGATGACAGCGCATTGAACGGCATGCTCGACCAACTCGAAGGCCTCTCCGATGAACATATCGAAGCGCTGCTGAACGGCGCACTGGAAACCCCATGACTCACGATCGAGCAAGCGGCGGCGCAGCGGCGCCGCTCGATGCGCGCCTGGCGCGCCTGACCCCGCAGCAACGCGAACTGCTGCGCAAGCGGCTGAGCGGCGCGGCCCCCGCCGCCGCGCTGCCAGCAAGCATCGTCGACGCGGTAGGCCGGCTTGCGCCGGTGCCGGACGGCGTACCGTTCCCACAGGCTCCGGCGCAGCAACGCATCTGGTTCTTCGAGCGTCTGCAGCCTGGCAGCGGCGCCTACAACCTCTATCAGCACTACCGCCTGCGTGGCCCGCTGAGTGAATCGGCGCTGGCGGCCGCCTTCGACGCGATCGTCGCCCGCCACGCGGCGCTGCGCACCAGCTTTGGCGAAGAGAATGGCAAGCCGGTGCAGACCGTCCATGCGTCAGCCACGCTGGAAATCGAACGTCACGACCTGTCGATGCTGGCGCCGGACCAGCGGGAACTGCGTATCACGCAATTGCTGGCGCTGGAGAATACGCGCCCCATCGACCTGTCGCGCGCGCCGCTGCTGCGCGTCGGCCTGGCGCACGTGGGCGATGAAGACCATGTGCTAATGGTCGTCATACACCACATCGTCGGCGACGCCTGGTCCTGCGGCGTGCTCCACGAAGAACTGCAAGCGTGCTACAACGCCTCCATCTGCCGCCAGCCGCTGGACGGCCTGCTGCCAGCTTTGCCTGTGCGCTATCCGGACATCGTTCAATGGCAAAGCGACCAGCTGCACCAGCAAAAACTGGCCGGCCAGGTCGAGTTCTGGCGCGGCGCCATGAATGGCGTCAGCGGCCTGCTGGCGCTGCCGACCGACAAACCGCGTCCGGATATATTGGGCACGCGGGGTGCATCTCTGGTATCGCTGCTGCCGCAAACCCTGGTCGACCGCCTCGAACAGACGGCGCGCACCGAAAACGCCACGCTGTTCATGGCGCTGCTGGCCGCGTTCCAATCGCTGCTCAGCCGCCACGCCGGGCAGGAAGACGTGGTGCTCGGCACGCCATTCGCCAATCGCGGCGCCGAGGAATTCGAACCGGTGATCGGCCTGTTCGCCAACACGCTGCCGCTGCGTGGCGACTTGTCCGGCGATCCGTCCCTGCGCCAGTTGCTGGCGCGCACCCGCAGCCACTGCCTCGATGCCTTCAGCAACGCCGATGCCCCGCTTGAACGCATCGTCGATGCGCTCGCGCTGGAGCGGGTGCCGGGACGCAGCGCGCTGTTCCAGGCCATGTTCGTTCTGCAGCCGGGCAAGGAGCCGGAGTTGCAGCTGCATGGACTCGCCTCCACCTCCGTGCGCACCGGCATCGATACGGCGCGCTTCGAGCTGACGCTGTCGCTGTCGGCCCATGACGACGGCATGCTGGCCACCTTCGACTACAACACCGATCTGTTCGACCACGCCACCATCGAGCGGCTGAGCGAACAATATAAGGCGCTGCTGGAGCAGGCGCTGGAGAATCCGGATAGCCCGATGTCGCAGCTTCCGCTGCTGAATGAAGCACAGCGCATGGAGCTGCTGGCACTGGCCGACGGCGGCCCCGCCGCGGCCGTGCTGGCGCCGCCCGACGGTGGCAACCTGTATGGCTGGATCGCGGCGCAGGCCGCGCGCACTCCGCAGGCCGTCGCCGTCGCCGCCGATGGCCGCAGCCTGACCTACGCCGAACTGACGCAGCGCGCCGGCGACGCCGCCCGGCACTTGCTGACGCTCGGCGCAGCCCCCGGCAAGCGCGTCGCGCTGATGGCCGACCGATCCGCCGAAGCGATGATCGGCCTGCTGGCCATCGTCGCCACCGGCGCGGCTTACGTGCCGCTGGATCCATCGCATCCCGACGAACGGCTGCGCTTCATGCTGGACGACTCGCAAGCACTGGCGTTGCTGACGCCGGACACGCTGCACCAGCGCGCCACCACACTGGCC
The DNA here is from genome assembly GCF_009380215.1 of Rugamonas aquatica. Classification (GTDB taxonomy): domain Bacteria; phylum Pseudomonadota; class Gammaproteobacteria; order Burkholderiales; family Burkholderiaceae_D; genus Rugamonas; species Rugamonas aquatica_B. The sequence goes on along the minus strand of NZ_WHUG01000001.1, from coordinate 418,927 downwards.
GCGTCGTCCGGCCTGCCCGTGGCGTCCACTATACAGCCGGCCGGTCAGCAGTTCGCGGCTGTCGCAGTCGCGCCGACGGATGCCGCCTATGTCATCTACACATCCGGCTCCACAGGCACGCCGAAGGGCGTCGCGGTCAGCCACGCCAACGCCATCAACCTGACGCAGGCCTTCCTGCAACGCCATGAATTTTCCGGCCAACGCCTGCTGATGCTGCCGTCGTTACAGTTCGACGCTTCCGTCGGCGATATCTTCCCCGCCCTGGCTTGCGGCGCCGCGCTGGTGCTGCATCCATCGCCGAACGAACTGGGACCGCACGAGCTGGAACGCTACTGCGAGCAGCACGCCATCACCGCCATCGACGCCCCGGCAGCCCTATGGCGACGCTGGACCGACGGCTACGCGCAGGTGCGGCACGACGACGACCTGCTGCCCGGACTGCGCATGATGATGTTCGGCGGCGAAGCCGTTCCGCTGTCGCAGGTGCGCCGCTTTGCGCGCTTGACCGGCGGGCGCGTCACCTTGAGTAACCACTATGGCCCGACCGAGGCGACCGTCTGCGCGGCCATGCTCAACACCCGTGACGGCGCCGGTTTCGATGGCGCCGAACTGCCCATCGGCCGTCCGCTGCCCGGAGTACAGGTGCATATCCTGGACAGCCATGGCCAACTGGCGCCACGCGGCGTCATCGGCGAGCTTTGCATCGGCGGCGCGGGGGTCGCGCTGGGCTACCTGAACGCACCGCAGATGAACGAGACGCGCTTCGTAGCGGACACCTTCGCCACCGCCCATGCGGATGGCTCGGAAGCGCCGCGCCTTTACCGCAGCGGCGACCTGGCACGCTGGAACGCCGACGGCACGCTGCATTTCGTCGGCCGCCGCGACCACCAGGTCAAGCTGCGGGGATTCCGCATCGAACTGGGCGAAGTGGAAAGCGCCATCTGCGAATGTCCCGGCGTCAGCGCTGCAGTGGCGACCGTGCATGAACTGGCGCCGGGAGACCGCAGACTGCTGGCCTACTTTGTCGCCGGACCGGAACTAAGCGTCGCCGACCTGCGCAGCTACCTGGCCAGTCGTCTGCCGGACGCCATGCAGCCATCGCTGTACCAACGGCTTGACGCGCTGCCGTTGACCGTCAACGGCAAGATCGACCGTCGCGCCCTGCCGTCGCCATCGGCACAGCAAACGACAGCGCGCGTGCTCAAGCCTGCGGCAACCGACACCGAAGCCGCCATCATGCAGCTGTGGCGCGAACTGCTGGGCCGCGAAGAAATGAGCGTGGACGATGAATTCTTCAACGTCGGCGGCGACTCGCTACTCACATTGCCGCTGGTATTCCGGCTCGGTCAGGCGTTTGGCGTCACGGTGCCACTGAGCGCAGTGTTTTCCGCGCCCACCATCGAAGCCATGGCCAAGCTGGTCGACGACCTGCGCGCCGGCGTGGCTGCGCCGGTATTGGACCTGGCGGCGCAAGCCGCCTTGCCAGACGATATAGTGCCAGCCCGTGCCGCGCCGCCAACCGCGCCACGCGCCGCGCCTCGTTCGGTACTGATCACCGGTGCGACAGGTTTCCTCGGCGCCTATCTGCTGCGCGACCTGCTCGACACGACCGATGCCGAAATGGTGTGCCTAGTGCGTGCCGCCACGCCGTCGGAATGCGTGCAGCGCATCCGCGCCAACCTGCAAAGCTACGGCTTGTGGCATGACGGCGACGAGCGGCGCATCTTACCGCTGCAAGGCGATCTCGCCGCGCCGGACCTCGGGCTGGATGCCGCGACCTTCTCCGCGATGGCGGCCCGTGTCGATGTGATCTTCCACAATGGCGGCCAGGTCAACTTCCTGGCGCCATACGAAAGCCTGGCGGCGGCCAACGCCGGCGGCACGCTGGCTGTATTGCGGCTGGCCTCCAGCGTCCGACTCAAGCCGGTGCATCTGGTCTCCACGCTGGGCGTGTACGTCACGGAGGACCAACTGGATGCGACCGTCCGCGAACGCTCCGCGCCACCGAAGGCGGAAACCCAGCAAGGCGGCTACAACCAAAGCAAATGGGTGGCCGAACAGTTGGCGCTGGCGGCACGTGCACGCGGCCTGCCTGTCGCCGTCTACCGGCCGGCACGCATTACCGGCGACAGCCGCACCGGCGGCTGCAATCTGGGCGACTACTTCAGCTCCTGGATCAAGGGCTGCGTGCAACTGGGCCTGGCGCCGCGCATGGACGGCGAAGGCTTCGACATGGCGCCGGTGGACTATGTCAGCCGCGCCATCGTCCAGCTGGCGCTCGGCGCCGGGGACCAGAATGGCAATTTCCACTTCCTCAACCCGCATCGCATGACGCTGGACGAACTGGTGGCGACATTGCGCGCGTCCGGCTACGCGGTGGACCAGGCGGACTACGGCGCCTGGAGGACCGCACTGCAGGAAGCCGCCGCCCGGTCTCGCGACAATGCGCTGGCAACGTTCGCGCCGCTGTTCCCGGAGCAGGTGGACGCGCGCGAGCCCAGCTTCGATTGCAGCGCGACGATGGACGCGGTAGCGCCGCTGGGCACCGTCTGCCCGCCGGCCGACCGCGCGCTGCTGGAGACCTACATCGCCTTCATGCAGCAGCGCGGATTCCTGCCGGCGCCACGCCGTAACGAGGCAGCAGCATGAGCCGCTACTCTGGACTGCGCAACTTCCTGCTGATCTGGTTCGGTCAGCTGATCTCCGGCGTCGGCTCGCGCCTGTCGGCTTTCGCACTGGGCATCTGGGTCTTGCAGGATACCGGTTCAACGACACGCTTCGCGCTGATCTTCGTCGCCATGTCGGTACCTGCGCTGCTGGTGTCGCCGCTGGCCGGCGCGCTGGTGGACCGCTGGGACAGGCGGCGCACGATGCTGTGCTGCGAGCTGCTGTCGGCCGCCACCATGCTGTCGCTGGCGGCACTGCTGGCCGCCGGCCGCCTGGAACTCTGGCATATCTACGCCGCCGTCGCCGTCACGGCGGTGGCCAATGCCTTCCTTGCGCCGGCCTACTCGGCCAGCATTCCTCTGCTTGCCAGCCGCGACCAGCTGACCCGCGTCAACGGCCTGGTACAAACCGGCGCCGCCGTCGCCCAGGTGGCAGGACCGCTGCTGGCAGGCGTGCTCGTGACCACCTTCAGCCTGCATGGCGTACTGATGATCGACGCCGCCAGCTTCCTCGCCGGCGCCATCGCATTGGCGCTGGCCCGTGTACCAAGGCCGGAACGCAGCGAAGGAGGCGAGAGCCTTTGGCGCGAGGCCGGCGACGGCTTCCGCTACGTACGTCAGCGCGGCGGCCTGCTTGGCTTGCTGTCGGTCTTCGGCGTCAATAACTTCCTGTTCGGGATCGCCAGCATCGCCATCACCCCGCTGGTGTTGTCGTTCGCCGATCCGGCGCGACTGGGGCTGCAGATGGGCATAGGCGGCGCCGGCCTGCTGCTCGGCGGACTGGCGATGACCGTGACCGGCGGTCCACGCCGCCGCATCCATGGAATGCTGGGCTGTTCGGTGCTGGCCGGATTGGCGATCGCCGTGCACGGGCTGGCGCCGTCGTTCGTACTGGTGACTGCAGCGGGCTTCGCGATGTTCGCCGTGCTGCCTGCCATCAGCGCTTCCAACGACAGCATCTGGCAGAGCAAAGTGCCGGCCGAACTGCAGGGCCGCTGCTTCGCGATCCAGCGGCTGCTGTCGGAAGCCGCCATGCCGCTCGGTTACTGCCTCGCCGGGCCGCTGGCCGAGCACCTGTTCGAACCGATGCTGGCACCAGGCGGCGCGCTGGCCGGCTCGGTCGGACTGCTAATCGGCACCGGGCCCGGTCGCGGAATAGGCCTGATGTTCATCGTCCTCGGTCTGCTGATGGCGGCGGTCGCCATGGCGGCCTACTGCATCAAGGCGATACGCCAGGTCGAACAACTGCCGGACGCGATCAGCGGCCCGGCGCAAACAGAAACGGCGCGGACGCCGGCAACCACAACGTATCGCGAGCCGGCATGAACTTAACTCCGACAAGCGTGCATAACAACTTCCCACGATGGTGACATGATGACTCAAAAAGATCCTCAATCCACGCTGCCGCAGGCGACCTGCCCGATGGCTGCGGCCCGCGCGGAGACCGCAGCCCATCCTGCTGCATCCCCACGTCTGATGCGCGTTTCCGAAGTCGACCGCGAATACCCGGGAGGCACGCCACTGGCCCAGGTGATGGACTGGGTGCGCGCCTTCCTGGCCCGCCCCCATCCAGATCTGGGACGCAAGGGCGCGGTATGCCCCTTCGTGCCTGTCTCGCTGCTACAGGACAGCATCTGGCTGGCGGAAATCACCGACCGTGACCTGAGCCTCGACAAGATCAGCGCGATCATCAGCGAATACCGCGATCTGTTCCTGGCCACCGAGCCAACCCGCGGACCGGATGCGATCAACAAAGCGTTCATGGTGGTCTTTCCCAACCTGGGCGCGGAAGGCGCCGCCGTGGTCGACGAAGTGCAGTACCGGCTCAAGCGCGACTTCGTCGACATGGGCCTGATGCTGGGCGAATTCCACGCGGCCAATGAGAGCGAAGGCCTGCGCAATCCCGAGTTCCGGCCGCTGCGCAGCCCGATCCCCATGCTCGCCATCCGGCACATGGTCGATTCCGATCTGCCCTTCCTGCTGCGAGCCGGCTATCCGGCCAGCGTGCGCGCCGCCTTCCTTCGATCCTACCTGTACCGCATGGCCGGCACGCTGCCGAGCACCAAGCTGGAACAGGCATTGGACGGCGTCATCGAGGCCGAAGTCGAACAGCGCATCGACGTCAGGCTGGCGCTGCTGCCCGCCGCCGTTGATGCCGCCGCAGGCGCAGGCGCCGGCCCCGCTGGCGTGGCCAGCGTCGCAACGGACGCCGGCGCAACCTTGCTGGGAGGCCGCCCATGACTACAGCGATGAAGCCCGCGCAGGAAGCCGACAGCGCCCGCATCGCCATCGTCGGCGGCGGCCTGGCCGGCTCGCTGCTGGCACTGGCGCTGGCGCGACAAGGGCATGGCGTGGACCTCTACGAACGCCGCCCGGACCCGCGCCGCCAATCGGCCGGCGCCGGCCGCTCCATCAACCTGGGCCTGTCCAAGCGCGGCATGCAGGGCTTGCGCATGGTCGGCCTGCTGGACGATGTGCTGGCCCGCTCGGTGGTGATGAGCGGCCGCGTGATCCACGCACCCGACGGCAACACCCGCTACCAGGCCTACGGCAAGGATGCCGGCGAGGTACTGCATTCCATCGACCGCAACGAACTCAATCACCTGCTGCTTGACCGCGCGCAGCAGCATCCTCAAGTCAGGCTGCACTTCGAACACCGGCTGGTACACGCCGACAAAGCCGCCCGCCAGCTTGAATTCGACACCCCCGATGGCAACGTCGTTGTGCAGCCGCTGTGGGTGGCCGGCGCCGACGGCGCCTTCTCCGCCATGCGCCGCGAACTGCAGCACGGCGAACGCGCCGACTACCATCAGGAATACCTGGAATGGGGTTACAAGGAACTCACGCTGGCGGCCCGCCCGGACGGCAGTTCTGTGATCGAACTGACCGCGCTGCATGTATGGCCCCGCAGCCACTGCCTGTTCGTCTCGCATCCGAACCTGGATGGATCGCACACACTGACCTTATTCCTGCCGTTCGAGGGCGAGGAAAGCTTCGCCACCGTGCGCACGCCGGACCAGGTCAGCGCGCTGTTCGCCAAGTACTTCCCCGATCTTCTGCCCCTGCTGCCAGGCCTGCTGGATCAATGGGAGCGCCATCCGACCGGTTCCCTTATCACCACCCGCACCGCGCCGTGGCGCTTCGGCGACTGGGCCGTGCTGCTGGGCGACGCCTGCCACGCCGTCTATCCGTTCTACGGCCAGGGCATGAATTCCGCCTTTGAAGACTGTTGCGTGCTGATGGCGGCATTGGCGGACCACCCGAAGGATCTGGCCGCAGCCTTCACCCGCTACGAACAGCAGCGCCGCCCCCACACCGACGTACTGGCCGAGCTGTCGAAGGCCAACTTCGTCGAGCTGCGGCAGAAAGTGCAATCGCCCTGGTTCATCGCCCGCAAGCGGCTGGACCTGGCGCTGAACCGTTTGTGGCCGCGCAGCTGGCTGCCGCTGTACACCATGATCGCCCATTCCACCATGCCTTACGGCGAGGCGCTGGAACGGTCGCACCGCCAGGAACGCCTGCTGCGCACCGCGCTGGCCGGCATCGCCGCGCTGTGCTGCGCCGGACTGGCCTACGCCATCGGAGTCAAACCATGAATCGACCTGTTTCCATCTCCATAGAACGGCGCGTGATCGCGCTCTTGCTGGCGGCGCTGTTCGGCATGTTCGCCGCCGTCGGTTGCAGCGCGCTGTTCGCGCCATCGTCGCCGCAGTCCTTGCTGGCGCTGCTGCCGCTGGTCGTCGCGCTGCTGCTCAGCCCCCGGCTGGCGCGCCGGCTGCCGATACAGTTCGACGGCATTTCCAACGGCCGCCGTCTGCTGTCCGTCCTGTGGCTGTTGCTGGCGCTGACCGCACTGGCGCGCACCGCCGGCCTCGGGGTCTACATGGCCGATCCGCAGCGCCCCCAGGCCTCGACGATCTGGTTCGATCAGTTCTACGTCAATCACAGCTGCCTGTCCGGCTACTGGAAAGCCTCGGAACTGTCCAAGCAGGGAGGCGTGAACATTTTCGAAGAGACTCCGTACGACGGCCACGAAGGCCGCTTCAAGCTGGACGCCTACCTGTATCCGCCGCAGTTCCTGCTACTGCCGCGCGCCATCGATGCATTTGGCGGCGGCTTCCTGCAACTGCGGGCAGTATGGTTCGCGCTGGATGCCGCGCTGGTGGCCGGCGCCATGCTGGCCCTGTGCGGCTGGATCGGCGGCCAGGCAGGACGCCGCGCCGCCCTGCTGCTACCCGCCGCATGGCTCGCGCTGCCCACTCTGATAACGCTACAAACCGGGAACTTCCAACTGCCGGCGTTGGCCCTGTCGGTGCTGGCCATGCTGCAGTTCCAGCGCGGCCGAGACCTGTCGGGCGGCGCGCTGCTCAGCGTCGCCATGATAAAAATCTTCCCGGGCATCCTGTGCGTCTATCTGCTCTTCTGCCGCCGCTGGCGCGCGCTGGGCTGGAGCGTGGCGTGGTCGCTGGTCTACGTGGGTCTTGGCCTGGCGCTGCTGGGCGCCGCGCCGTTCCGGGACTTCATCGGCTACGAACTGCCACGCATCGCCAGCGGCGAGTTATGGAGCTGGCTGGCGCTCGACGGGCTGGAAGGCGTCGCCGCCATCAACGACTCGGTTCCAGGGCTGGTATTCAAACTGCGCCTGCTTGGCCTGTCCGGCATGGATCATCACATGGTAGGCGGCGCGGCGTGGGTCTGGTCGTTGCTGCTGGTGGCGATCGCCGTGGTGGCAGCCCGGCGCGCACAGGGCGCATCGCACCAGCGCCAGGCCGCAGTCTGGATTTCCCTGCTCGGACTGGCGGCGCTGCGCAGCCCCTTCGTACCCGACGACTACGGCCTGTTCCCGGCGATATGGCTCTGGTGCCTGCTGGCGGGCTCGGTCACCGTCAACGCCGCACGCGTCGCCGGACTGGCCGTGCTCTGGCTGGCGTTCGCGCTGGTCATGCCATTCAGCCTGGCCACGCCTGAGCAACTGCCCCTGCTGCTGACCGTATCGACGGCCAGCCAGGTGCTGGCACTGGGCCTGTGGTTGTGGATCTCGCTGCGTCCACGCGACGGCGCTGCGCGCGACCAGGCCGCCCAACGCCGCAATACCGCTTCCACCACCGCTACCGCGCCGGTTATGGCGAAGGTGCGTTCCGATTCCTACCAATGAAAGCCATGTGATGCAATTGACTACCTCTTCCCACCTGCGCCGCTCCCTGTTGTCTGCGCTGATATTCGTCACCGCTTCGGCCGCCGCTGAGGACAAACTGCGCATTCCTCGCGCCGCGCATGCGCCGGTGCTGGCGGATTACGTCACCGGCATCCCGGCCGATGCCGGTGTCGAAGTCAAGGGATTCCGCCAGTTCCAGCCGGGCGACGGCCAGCCGGCGTCGCTGGAGACGCGCGCCTACCTGTCCTATGACGACCAGAATTTCTACGCCGTCTTCGTCTGCAAGGATGATCCGAAACTGGTGCGCGCCCGCATCGCCCGCCGCGAAGACCTGCCCGGCGACGACGCCGTGCAGCTGGACCTGGACACCTTCCATGACAAGCAGCGCTCATTCCGCTTCTACGCCAACCCGTACGGCGTGCAGATGGACGCCAAGCACACCGAGGGCCTGGGCGACGATTTCAATTTCGACACCCAGTGGACATCCGACGGCAAACTGACCGCCGACGGCTACGTCGTCATGATGGCGATTCCGTTCAAGAGCCTGCGCTTCCGCAGCGCCGACGTGCAGGACTGGGGCGTCTCGGTGGGCCGCATCGTGCCGCGCCTGAACGAGTTCTCGTACTGGCCCTACATCACCCAACGCCAGGAAGCCTTTGTGCCGCAGATGGCGGCCGCGGAAATCGCCGCCCCGGTCTCGGCGGGCCGCAATATCCAGCTCAATCCCTACGCCTACCTGGGCCGCAGCCGCGCACTCGACCAGCGCGATCCGACGCGTCCCGGCTGGCAGCACGACAACAAGAACCAGGCCGGCCTGGATGCCAAGTTCGTGCTGGCCGACGCCTTCGCGGTCGACCTGACCTTTAATCCAGACTTCAGCGAAGTCGAATCGGATGAACCGCAGGTCATCATCGATCAGCGCTACGAAGTGCAGTTCCCGGAAAAGCGTCCGTTCTTCCTGGAGAATTCGGGCTTCTTCGCCACGCCGCAGCAGCTGTTCTTCTCGCGCCGCATCATCGACCCGCAGCTTGGCGCGCGCATCACCGGCCGCACCGGCAACTGGTCGCTGGGCGGCCTGCTGATGAACGACGAGGCGGCGGGCAAGCTGGCGGCGCCGGGCGACGCGGCCTACGGCAAGAAAGCCAGCATCACCGTGGCGCGCGGCCAGCGCGATTTCGACACTGACTCCAACCTCGGCGCGATGGTGACCGACCGCCGCATCGCCGGCCACGCCAACACCGTCGCGGGTGTCGACCTGCGCTGGAAGCTGGACGAAAACTGGGTCGCCAGCGGCCAGGCGGCCAGCAGCCGCACCAGCGACAACGGCGCGCCGGACAGCACCGGCAGCCTGGCCTACGCTGAACTGCGCCGCACCGACCGCAACTTCAACTACGCGGCCACCTATCTCGACGTGTCGCGCCGCTTCGACAGCGAACTGGCCTTCATCCCCCGCACGGATATCCGTCAACTGGGCCAGGAAGCGAGCTACATGTGGAACTTCACCGACGCCCCGTGGCTGGTCAGCACGGGGCCTAGCATCAAAGCGCTCTACACCAAGGACCACGACGGCCAGTTGCAAGACTGGTCGAGCGACGCCTGGTACACGGTCAAGGGTCTGCGCGCCACCACCTTCGAGGCCCACAAGCTCGATGCCCACGAATTGTATGCCGGCCAGCGCTTCCACAAGAACGGCTACCAGCTGGCCGCCAGCACCGAATGGTTCGATTGGCTGAATGGCTGGATCAAGGTCGGCCAGAACGACGTAATCAACTATGTGCCGGCGGCCGGCACGCAGGCCGCCCTCGGCGACGCCCGCAGCGTCTCGGCCAACATCAAGTTCACGCCGCATCCGCAGTTCAGGGTCGAACAGACGCTGTTCTGGAACGACCTGCGCACCAAGGGCGGCATGGCAGGCGTCGGCGCTGGCACAGGCGTATATCGCGAGCTGCTGTCGCGCACCAAGTTCAACTACCAGTACAGCCGCTTCCTGTCGGCCCACCTGATCCTGGACTACACCAACCTGCGCACCAACAGCCAGCTGACCGCGCTCTCCGGCGGCAAACAGCTGACCGCCGATCTGCTGTTCAGCTATCTGCTCAGCCCCGGCACGTCGCTGTTCGCCGGCTATACGGATCGTCAGGAGAACCTGCAACTGGTGGGTAATCCGGCACTGCTGGAACGCACACGCGGGCTGGAGCTGCACACCGGCCGCAAGGCTTTCATCAAGCTCAATTACCTGTTCCAGCTCTGAACCATGCGATCCATGCAGATCATCGTACCGATGTCCGGCTTCGGCGAGCGTTTTCGCCGTGCCGGCTACGAACTCCCCAAGCCCTTGACCGAGATCGACGGCAAGCCGATCATCGCCCATGTCATCGAGATGTTCGATGCGGATGCCGACTTCCTCTTCATCTGCAACGAAGAGCATTTGCGCGAGCCGGCGTATCGCATGGAGGAAGTTCTGCGCCACTGGTGTCCGCAGGGCCGCATCGCCGCAATCGCGCCGCATAAACTCGGCCCGGTGCATGCGGTACTCCAGGTCGGACACCTGATCGACCCGGAACGCCCGGTGCTGGTGAACTACTGCGATTTCAGCTGCTACTGGGACTGGAAGCACTTCAAGCAGTTCGTCGCGATCAACGAATGCGACGGGGCGATTCCGGCCTATCGCGGCTTCCACCCGCACACGCTCGGCAGCACCAACTATGCCTACATGCGCGAGCAGAACGGATGGGTGCAGGCTATCCAGGAGAAGCAGCCTTACACCGACAACCGCATGGAAGAATACGCGTCCAGCGGCAGCTACTACTTTGCGTCGGGACGGCTGATGGAGGAAGCCTTCAAGGCCACGATGGAGCAGCAGCTGACGGTTGGCGGGGAATACTACGTCAGTCTGGCCTACCGTCCGATGCTGGCGGCCGGCCGGCGCGTGGCCGTCTATCCGCTACAGCACTTCATGCAGTGGGGGACGCCGGAAGACGTGGCCGAATATCGTGGCTGGTCGTCCGCCTTCACTCGCCTGGCGCAGCGGCACGCGCCTGCGGCAGCACCAGCGGCGGGCGCGCTGGTGCTGCCGATGGCCGGGATGGGCCAGCGTTTCGCCGACCAAGGCTACGCGCTGACCAAACCGCTGATCGGCGTCTCCGGGCAGCCCATGGTGGCGCAAGCCGTGCATGATCTGCCCCCGGCGTTGCAGCATTGCTTCGTGCTGCGCGCCGATATGCCCGGCCATGCCGCGATCGCCGAGGAGCTGCGGAAGCGTCATCCCGGCGCCGTGATCGCCACCCTGCCCCAGGTCAGCGAAGGCCAGGCCTGCACCGCGCTGGCCGGCGTCGACGCGCTGGCCGAATCGGCCCCGGAGACGCAAGGACCGTTGACGGTGGGCGCATGCGATTTCGGCATGCTGTACGACCAGGCGGCGTTCCGCAAGCTGGCCGACGATCCGCAGGTAGACGTGATCGTATGGGGCGTGCGCGGCAACGCCAACGCCATGCGCAGGCCGCAGATGTTCGGCTGGATCGACGAGGAACAGGGCCGCATCCGCCGCATCTCGGTCAAGGCGCCGTTGGCGCATCCCGCTACCGACGCCATCGTACTGGGCGCTTTCACCTTCCGCCGCGCCGCCGACCTGCGCCGCCTGGTAGACGCGCTGATCGCCCGCGACGGCCGCGTCAACGGCGAGTACTACCTGGACTCCTGCATCAACGACGCCATCGCCATGGGGCTGAACTGCCGCCTGTTCGAAGTGGACCACTATCTGTCCTGGGGCACGCCGGACGATCTGCGCACCTTCGAGTACTGGCAATCCTGCTTCCACAAATGGGACGGTCATCCGTACACGCTTGAGCAGGACGCCCGCATTCCCGCCGACGCCGTGGCGACGCTGGCGCAGCGCTACCGCGCCATCACGCCAGCCGATCCCGGGAGGATGCCATGATGCGCCGCGAACTGCCGGTATTCCTGGTGGTCGGCGCGCTGACGGTGCTGGTGGACCTTCTGGTCTATCGCGCATTGATGGCATCCGGGCTGGCGGCAACCGCACCGGCCAAGGCGATCGGCTTCCTGGCGGGCACCGTGTTCGCCTACTGCGCCAACCGCCGCTGGACCTTCAGCCACCGCCGCGCCGCTCCGGGCAGCGCGGCGCGCTTCGCCCTCCTGTACGGCGCGACGCTGGCCGCAAACGTCGCGGTCAACGCTGCCGTGCTGCGGATGCTGGACGCGGCCGGCCCCGCACTTGCAGTGCCAATGGCCTTCCTGGCGGCGACTGGTGTATCCGCCACGCTGAACTTCATCGGCATGAAAACGCTGGTGTTTTCCCACGCACGCCGCACGGAGCTGCCATGAGATTCTCGCTGGTGATCCCGTGTTATAACGAAGCCGCCAATCTGCCGCTGCTGCTCAAACGCTGTTATCCGCTGGCGCTGCGGGATGACGTTGAAATCATCCTCGTCGATAACGGCTCGACCGACGACAGCCCGCAGGTGCTGGCCGCGCTGCTGCCGGCCTGCCCCGGCTGCCGCAGCATCCGTGTCGAGATCAACCAGGGCTATGGCCACGGCATCCTGGCGGGACTGGCGGCGGCCACCGGCGAGATCGTCGGCTGGACACACGCCGACCTCCAGACCGATCCGCAGGACGCCTTGCACGGGCTGGCCCTGTTCGAGCGCCATGGCGACGACATCTTCGTCAAGGGCCGCCGCTACGGAAGGCCGCTGGCCGATGTGCTGTTCACCGCCGGCATGAGCGCCTTCGAGACGCTGTTGCTGCGTACCCCGCTGTGGGACATCAACGCCCAGCCGACCATGTTCTCGAAGCGCTTCTTCGACACCTGGCGCAACGCTCCCCACGACTTCTCGCTCGACCTGTACGCCTACTACCAGGCACGCCGCGCCGAACTGGCGGTGCACCGGTTTCCCGTGCACTTCGGCCAGCGCGCGCACGGCGTCTCGCACTGGAACGTCAATTGGGCGGCCAAGCGGAAATTCATCCGGCGCACCGTCGACTTCAGCCTGCAATTGAAAGACTCCCTGAAACCATGAACCTGATCTCACACCGCCGCAACACCCTGGCCCAGCTGGCCGACACGCCCGAACACTTCGGCGTGGAAGTCGATATCCGCAGCGACGGCGGACGGCTCATCATCCATCATGATGCGTTGACACCCGGCGAGGCTTTCGAACCATGGCTGGCGGCCTACCGCCACGGCACGCTGATCCTCAACGTCAAGGAGGAAGGCCTGGAGGCGCCGCTGATCGCGCTGCTGCGCCAGCATGGCATCGACGACTATTTTTTCCTCGACCAGTCCTTTCCCTTCCTGGTCAAGTGGGCCAGGGCCGGTGAGCGGCGCTGCGCGGTGCGGGTGTCGGAGTTCGAATCGATCGACACGGCGCTGACGCTGGCCGGTCAGATAGACTGGGTATGGGTCGACTGCTTTACCCGCTTCCCGCTCAGCGGCGGGGACGCAGCGCGCCTGCGCGGCGCCGGCTTCAAGCTATGTCTGGTGTCGCCCGAACTGCAAGGACGCGGCGCCGAGGAAATCGCCGAACTGGCGGCGCTGCTGGCCGAACGCGGCATCGTCGCCGACGCGGTCTGCACCAAGCGGCCGGACCTGTGGCAAAAGCTGGTGCCAAATCAGGCGGGTGCATGATGCGCCTGTTCCGCCATCCGCTGTTCGCATTCGGGCTGGCGTTGCGGGTCGCCATGCTGGCGTTGATCGTGCCCCACGCAGTCACCGAATGGTATGTGCCCTTCCTGTCCGCCAGCGCCAGCCAGCTGTCGCTTGATCCCTGGGCAGTGTTCCTCGCCCATGGCGGCGCGCCTGAGGCTTTCCCTTATGGCTACGTCATGTGGCTGGCGCTAATGCCTTTGACCTTGTTGGCCAAGGCCGCCGGCATCGGCATCGGCCATGCCTACGGTGTCGGCTTGCTCGGCGCGGACTTGCTGTTGCTGCGGGTGTTGAGCAGGATGCTGCCAGGACGCGACACGCTGCTGCTGGCGTTGTACTGGCTGTCGCCCGTCATGCTGCTGGCCACCTATGGCTTCGGCCTGAACGACGTGGTGCCGATGCTGCTGCTGGTAGCGGCGCTGTACTGCACACGGCGGCAGCAACTCGCGCAAGCAGGCGCATTATGCGCGGCGGCGGTATCGGCAAAACTGAGCATGGCGCTGGCGCTGCCGTTTTTCCTGATCTACCTGACCCGCAACCGCGCCTTGCAGCAGCAGTTGCCAGCCTTCGCGCGCGGCGCGGCGCTGGCCGGTGCCTTGTTCGGCCTTCCCTTCCTGTGCTCGGACGCGGCGCTGCGGATGCTGCTCAATAATCCGGAGATGGGCAAGGTCTATCAGTTCTCGCTGCACGTTGGCACCGACACCGACATCTATGTCATGCCGTTGGCCTACCTTGTCACCCTGTACCTGGCCTGGCGCGTGCGGCGCATGAACTTCGAACTGTTCAGCGCCTTGCTGGGACTGGGCTTCCTGCTGGTCGTGCTGTTGACGCCTGCCTCGCCGGGCTGGTTCGTGTGGATCGTGCCGACGCTGGTGTTCTACCAGGCCGCCAGCGACAGGCTGGCCATCCTGTTGGCGGCGGGATTCTCGGCGTTGTACGTGCTGGACAACCTGCCGCAGGATGTCATGGCGACGCTGCCGCTGGCTTCATTGACACCGGTACTGCATACCATGATGACCGCGGTGGGCATCGTGCTGGTGCTGCGGATGTGGCGCGAAACGGTCAGTTCGAACGATTACTTCCGTTTCAGCCGCAAACCCTTCGTGATCGGCATCGCCGGCGACTCCGGCGCAGGCAAGGATACGCTGGCCGAATCGCTGCGCGGCCTGTTCGGCGGCCATTCGGTGGCGCATCTGTCCGGCGACGACTACCACCTGTGGGACCGCGCCAAGCCGATGTGGCAGGTGATGACCCATCTGAGCCCGATGGCCAACGACCTGGAATCCTACGCCAACGATCTGCTGGCCCTTACCGATGGCAAGGCCATCCTGTCGCGCCACTACGACCATGGCAGCGGCAAGATGAGCCGCCCGCAGCGCGTGCGCAGCAACGACTTCATCATCGCCAGCGGCCTGCACGCGCTGTACCTGCCGGTGCTGCGCGAATGCTATGACCTGAGCATCTATCTCGATATCGACGAGGGGCTGCGGCGCTACTACAAGCTGCAGCGCGACGTGCTGGAACGCGGCCACAGCGCCGAACGGGTGCGCTCGTCGCTGGACAAGCGGGAACCCGATTCGATCCGCTTCGTGCGTCCGCAGGCGCGCCACGCCAGCCTGGTGCTGTCGCTGCGCCCCCTCCATCCGGATTTGCTGGAGCACCCCGTCGGCAGCGAGGCGCCGCGCGTCAAGCTGCTGGTGCGGTCGCGCAATGGTCTGAATGAGCTGTCGTTGCGACGGGTGCTGGTCGGCGTGTGCGGCCTGCATGTCGACCTGGCGATGGACGACGACGCCAGCGAGATCGCCCTGACCATCGAAGGCGAAGCCACCAGCGAGGATATCGCCATGGCCGCGGCCACGCTGTTCCCACGCATTACCGAGTTTCTCGACACCGTACCGCAATGGCGCAACGGTGCGCTGGGACTGATGCAGCTGATCGCATTGGCGCACATACACCAAGCCTTGAACAAACGCTTAATCTGGTAAATCATTATGATAAAAATATCCAACGACGATCGTTTCACGCAGATTCCGGACGCCATCCTGTTCGACACGGACAACACGCTGTACCACTACGATCCGGCCCACGCGCTGGCCATGAACGCGGTGCGCGGCAAGGTGGCCGCGACCTTCTCGCTCGACCCGGACGATTTCGACAAGGCCTATGCCAGCGCCCGCAGCGAAGTCAAACTGCGCTTGAAGGATACGGCCGCCTCGCACAGCCGCCTGCTGTACCTTCAGCGCATGCTGGAGATCATCGGACTCGGCTCGCAGGTGCTGGTGGCGTTGGATCTGGAGCAGACCTATTGGCGCACCTTCCTGAGCAATGCGGTGCTGTTCGACGACGTGAAGGAACTGCTGGACGACATCCGCCTGCTCGGCATCCCCACCGCCATCGTCACCGATTTGACAGCGCAGATCCAGTTCCGCAAGATCGTCTACTTCGGTCTGGACCGCTACTTCGACTACATCGTCACCAGCGAGGAAGCCGGCTACGACAAGCCTCATGGCGCGCAGTTCGAACTGGCGCTGAAAAAGGTACGCCCCAGCGGCAACTGCATATGGATGATCGGCGATAACCCGGTCAACGACATAGGCGGCGCGCGGCGCAGGATAGACGCGGTCACGCTGCAAAAACTGCACAACGGGGTGGAGCAAGGCCAAGGCGAGAATGCCGCCGATGCGGTGTTCCAGGAATTCGGCCAGGTGCGCAAGCTGCTCGAACGGCTGGGGGCTGCGCATTGAACGCGCGCGGCGACCGGCAGGACGGCCTGCGCGCGGCGGTCGACGCCTACTGCGCGCGGATCGGCGCCGATCCGCTGCTGGTTCAGGGTGCGGGCGGCAACGCGTCGTGGAAGGATGGCGACACCATGTGGGTCAAGGCCTCCGGCACATGGCTTGCTGAGGCACAGCGTGCGGACATCTTCGTGCCGGTCGACCTGGCCCATTTGCGGGATGCCATCGCCGTGGGCGATTTCGATGTCGCGCCGCGAGCGTGTGCGGGCAGCGCGCTGCGGCCGTCGATCGAGACGCTGATGCATGCGCTGATGCCGCAAACGGTGGTACTGCATCTGCACGCGGTCGAAGTCCTGGCGCATCTGGTGCGTCCGGACTTCGCCGGCCCAGCGCCGGCGCCGTGGTGCTGGGTGGACTACCATAAACCAGGATCGGCGCTGGCCGGCGCGATTGCGGCGCGATTGCGCGAGCAGCCGGACGCGCAGATTGTCTTCCTGCAGAATCACGGCGTGGTGATAGGAGGCGCCAATGCCGCCGAAGTCGATGCGACACTTGCGGCACTGTTGGCCTGCCTGCGCACCGAACCGGTCGCACCGGTAGCCGCCGTGACAGCCGACATGGCGCAGCTGACGATCATTCCTGACGCGGGCATACAGCAGTTGGCCCTCGATCCGCGTCTGTACAAGCGGCTCAGGAATGAATGGGCTTTGTGCCCGGACCATGTGGTGTTCCTCGGCGCGGAGGCGGCATGTTATGCGGATGCCGATTCATTCATCGCCGCGCAGGCTGCGGGCGCGGAGACCAGTCTGGCCTTCATCGCCGGCGTGGGTGTCTTTGCGGACAAGGACTTCGGCGCGGCACGAACGGCGCAGCTGCGGTGCTACTACGACGTGCTGGCCCGCCAGCCATCCGGTGCGGCGCTGACCGTGCTGTCGGCGCCGCAGTTGGCCGAATTGCTGGACTGGGATGCCGAACGCTATCGCCTGGCGATGGCCAGGTAGGCGAGCTGCATGCGGCGGGCGGCCAGCAGCGCCAGGCCGGCGGCCATCATCAGCAAACTTGAAGGTTCGGGAACCGGCGATGTCGGCACAACCGGGCCGCCGGGTGGCGTATCGTCGACCACCACTTCGCCGAAGGCCTGGAACTCGGCCACCGAATAATGGTTGTCGCCGCGGGCCGTGATGCGGAAGGCCTTGGCCACAACCGGCGTGAGTAGCGGTCCGCCGAACAGGTTCTGGCCCGCCGGGGACTGGTCGGTATTGACCGTGGTGGCCGATTGCCAGACATTGGCGCGGTCGAGGAATTCGATGCGGTAGTTGTCGCCGTTGTCGGCTTCCAGTATCAGGCGATTGACCGACGCGGTGTGCGCCAGCGTGATGGTCAGGCCGGTGTCCAGGCCTGACCAGTACACGGAACCATAATTCCACTGCTGGCCGACAGGATTGAATTCGCCGTCGGTTACGCTGTCCAGCCGCGCGATGCCGCCTCCCCACATGGCGCCGGCCGAATCGCCCATGCCGGAGCCAAAAGAGGCGACATCGGCGAGATAGGCGACGTTGTCGTCGGCATATGCAGAACTGGAGAAGAGTATCGCGGCCATGGCCGCAGCGGTCGTGGTTTTCATCTGGAGTCCTGGTTAGCGCAGCATGGCGACATGGCGTTGACGACGTATTTCGTCCTGCATCTGCATGGTGATATAGGCTGCCTGGAGGGTGCCCGCGTCTTGGCCTATGGTCTTGCGCGCGAGTGGGCGCGGCAGATCGGCCCAAGGGCTGCGCGGCAGCTGCGCGACCGCCACGCCCGTCGCCACGCGCTCAAAGCCGTTGCCGGAATTCGGTGCAGGCCCGCCGCTGTTGATGGCGATGCCCGCCGCGCCGTCGTCGCTGGCGCCGGATTGGCTGCCCGACGGGCAATCGGCGTCGGTCAGCAGCACTTTGCCGTCGGGCGAAACGCAGCGATTGACGCCGGCGGCGGCATAGGCGGTGCTGGCAACGAGGCCAACGCATAACAGGCACTGAGCGACGCGGAGAGAGGCGTACATGATTGATATCCTTTTAGAAAGTATATTAATTTTCTCGCAATCTTGGATATCTATCTGTACGACGCCGCACGCACGGGCAGAGCTCGCTTGAATGCGTTGTTTTTTGGCCTAAGGTACAATATCGGCATGAAAGCGATATTCCTCATCCCCGCCCTTACCCTCTCCCAGGTGCACGGTTACGCCGCCGCGGAGTCCGTCCCCGATCATGGCTGGAACAACTCCGCCGAGCTGGGCGCCATCTCCACTTCCGGTAACACGGTCGGTACTTCCGTCACCGGCAAGCTGGATGCGAAACAGGAGCTGCCCGACTGGAGCAACGAGTACATCCTGGCCGGCTACTTCAAGGACGAGCAGGTAACGAAGGCTGACGGCGAAAAGGTGCGCGAGCGTTCGGCGCAGCGCTATTCGTTCTCCGCCAAGTCGGCGTACAAGCTGCTGCAGGATCACGACAAACTGTTCGCGCTGGCCACCCACGTCAACGACAAATTCGGCGCTTACACGCGCTACTCCACCGTGGGCGTCGGTTACGGCACCCAGACTTACACCACGCCGGAACACAGCATGGACGTGGAAATCGGTCCTGGCTATTTCAACGGCACGCGTTCGACCGGCGAAGCGGAGAGCGGCCTGACCGTGCGCGGCGCGGCCAACCTGAAATGGAAACTGAGCGACACCGCCCTGTTCACGCAGAACCTGAGCGTGGAGCGCGGCACCTCCAACATCCACTCGCTGGCCGAGACGGCGCTGCGCACCAAAATCAACAGCACCATGCAGATGAAGGCCGCGTTCAGCGTCCGCAACGACACCAACGTGCCGGAAGATAAAAAGAACACCGATACCCAGACGTCGGTGACGCTGGTCTACTCGTTCTGACCCTACATGCCCTTGAACCGGTGCTGAAAGCGCTGGCTTACGGGCAGCTTGTCTGCGTGATCGCGCAGGCTTAGCCACAAGGCCCCGTCGGCATCCCGGCTGACGGCGGCGATGCGCTTGGCCGCCACCACATATCCCCTGTGTATCTGCCAGAATCCTGCGTCCTCCAGTTCGGAGGCCAGGTCTTTCAACGGCGTGCGGATATGGGCTTCGGCCAGCTGCGGCGTGACCACCCTCGTGTATTTGAACTCCGAACAGAAGTAGATCACATCGCTCAAGTCGATGAAGTGGATCGCGTTGCCGACGCTCGCCTGCAGCCATGAAGGCGCGGCCGGCTTGGGCGACAGCTGCTGCATCAGCCGCGCCAGATCGGGCGGCGGCGTGCCGAGGCGCGCGCGTACCCGCTCGATGGCGCGCACCAGCCGCACCGGATCGGTGGGCTTGAGCACATAGTCGATCGCGCCTTCATCGAAAGCGGCCAGCGCGTGCTCCTGATAGGCGGTGACGAACACCACATGCGTGCGCGCGCCGAAAGTGCGTGCCACTTCCAGGCCGCTCAGGCCCGGCATGCGGATGTCGAGGAAAGCGACATCCGGCTCCATCGCGCGGGCCAGGCGCAGCGCTTCGTAGCCGTCGGCCGCTTCGGCCACCAGCTCGGCCTCCGGCCACAGGGCCGCCAGCGATTGCCGCAGCTCCGCGCGCAGCAAGGGCTCGTCGTCCGCAATCAGTATGCGTGGGCGATGCGAGGACAGGGACATTATGCGGTCTCCAACGGTAAGGTGATTTCGGCTTCGGTCCAGCCGTCCGCCGCTACTTGCAGGCGGAACGCGGCGGCGCCGCCATGCAGGGCCGCCAGCCGCTCGCGCAGATTGCGCAGGCCGACGCCGCTGCCCAGCACGGATTTCGCGGGACCGGCGCCGTTGTCGCGCACAGCCACCACCAGTGCGCCTTCGCGGCTGCGCACCTGCATCCGCACAGTCACGTTGCCGGGGTGCGGCTCGACACCGTGCTGCACGGCGTTCTCCACCAGCGGCATCAGCATCAGCGGCGGCAGTGCGAACGTGCCCAGTTCGGGCGGGCAGTCGATTTCGAACTGCAGGCGGTCGCCGAAGCGTATGCCCATCAGCGCGAGGTAGTGCCCCGCCAGCTCGCATTCGCGTGCCATGTTGGACATCGGGCTGCGCAAATCCGGCAAGGCGGTGTGCAGGTAGCCGATCAGGTGATCGAGCATCTCGACCGCGCGCTCCGGATCGTGGCGAGCAAGGTAGCGCGTGTTGGCCAGCGTGTTGTACAGGAAGTGCGGCTCGATCTGCGCCTGCAAGGCCTTCAGGTCGGCGGACAAGGCAGCCTGCTTCAGCTGCGCCACCAGCAAGGCGCGCGACTGCTGCTGTGCGACCCACAGGCGCGGCGCCAGCAGCAGCAAGGCCAGCGCCGCTACAGCCAGCTGCACCAGCAAGTCGTTGTGCGTGATGACGCCGACCGTCGCCAGTCCGCCGTGATAGAGCAGACCGGCCAGCCAGCTGGACAAGCCGACCATCGCCAGCAAGGCAGGCCACACAAAGCGCCAGTCCCGCAGCCTGGCCACGGCTTCGAGCAGCGCGAGCAGGCTGGCGGCGCTGGCGCCGACCGGCAGCAGCATCGCGCCGAACAAGGCAAGCAAGGTGTAAGCCCTGAGCGCCAGGCATGTAAGCACGAAGCCGGCGGCCAGTACCGCGCTGAGCGCCCTCTGCCGCCCGGTGCTCGACGCCACCTGCATCAATGCCTGATAGCTGTTGCCAGCGGCGGCAATCATAAGGTCGGCGACTCCGGTAGCTTGCCGCGACGCGGGGCGTCGACCGGCACGTCCTTGCTTACGATCTCCAGCGACAAATCGTCAATCCAGACTTGCCCGGTACCGGCGTTATTCACGCCAAAACTGATGGACATCGCCTCCTCCGGCACGTCCAGCGTAACGCTGCGGATTTGCCAGTCTGTGGTGCCGGCTATCGCCTGGTCGTAGCTGTTGTAGAAGGCCAGGCTGGCCGGCGTCTTGCCGTAGACCCCCATCCACAATCCCGCCCAATTGCTCACGTCCCGCGACTTGACGCGCGCCTGGAAGCGCACGCGCTGGCCCAGGTAGCGCTGGGAGGACACCGTCTGCCCCAGCGAGGCCCAGCTCTTGCCGTCACCCTGTGCGTAGCGCAGGAACTTGGAGCCCTTGCCGCTGACGGTTTCGACGTTGTCTATCCCCACCTGGTAGGAAGTCGGCGAGCCGCCGGCCAAGACCCACGGCGCCGGCAGCTTGCTGGTGGATTCTGCGGCGACCACCCACAGCGAGGTGGCGGCGAGTGCCGCGGCGATGACGTGCATTGGTTTCATCTCATGTCCTTAATCATGTCCATGACGGGATGTCATGGACACACTTTGCCCGATGGCGCGGCGGCGCGGACGGCCATGCGACCGGCGCGGCCTGCGCCGGATAAGCGCGGCCGGGCCGCGATAAACGCCCCCAGAACAGCGCCGGTTAATGCGATACCAAGATTGAGCTTATTATAATGCCCGGTGGCTGTCCAAAATAGCCGCAGTTTGATATAGTCGGCCCGCGCAGCGCTGCGGCTGCACACCATCCACCGTTTTCCCTTTATATATCCCGGACGTCTACATGAACACTCCACGCATTTTCGGCACCCCACTGTCTCCCACCGCCACCAAAGTCATGCTGCTCGGCTCCGGTGAACTCGGCAAGGAAGTCATCATCGCGCTGCAGCGCCTGGGCGTGGAAGTGATCGCCGTGGACCGCTATCCGAACGCGCCGGGCCATCAGGTCGCGCACCGCGCCCACGTCATCAACATGGCAGACGGCGCCGCGCTGGCCGCGCTGATCGAGCAGGAGAAGCCGGACCTGATCGTGCCGGAAATCGAAGCGATCGCCACCGACACACTGGCCGCGCTGGAAAAAGCCGGCAAGATCACCTGCATCCCGACCGCCCGCGCCGCCCAGCTGACCATGAACCGCGAAGGCATCCGCTGCCTGGCCGCAGAAACCCTGGGCCTGGCGACCTCGCCCTACCGCTTCGCCAGCAGCCTGGCGGAACTGGAGCAAACCACCGCCGCCATCGGCTTCCCATGTGTAATCAAGCCTGTCATGTCCTCGTCCGGCAAAGGCCAGTCCAAGATCGACAGCGCCGCCGAAGTAAAAGCCGCCTGGGACTACGCCGCCGCCGGCAGCCGTGTGGATTCCGGCCGCGTCATCGTCGAAGGCTTCATCGACTTCGACTACGAAATCACGCTGCTGACGGTGCGCTCCATCGGCGCCGACGGCAAGGTCGAGACGCAGTTCTGCGATCCTATCGGCCACGTGCAGGTACAGGGCGACTACGTCGAATCCTGGCAGCCTTGCCGCATGAACCCTCTGGCGCTGGCACGCGCCCGCGATATCGCCGAAAAAGTCACCGGCGACCTGGGTGGCCTGGGCCTGTTCGGCGTCGAGCTGTTCGTCAAGGAAGACATGGTCTGGTTCTCGGAAGTGAGTCCGCGCCCGCACGACACCGGCATGGTGACGATGGCGACGCAGGTACAGAGCGAATTCGAACTGCACGCCAAGGCCATCCTCGGCCTGCCGGTCAATGTCGCGCTGAAGGCGCCGGGCGCCTCGGCAGTCATCTACGGCCAGCACGAAGCGGCAGGTATCGCCTTCGAAGGCGTGGCCGAAGCGCTGCGCGTGCCGGGCACCGACATCCGCCTGTTCGGCAAGCCGGAATCGTTCGCGCGCCGCCGCATGGGCGTGGCGCTGGCCACCGCCGACGACGTGGAAACCGCGCGCAGCCGCGCCAAGGAAGCGGCGGCCAAAGTCAAACCTGTGCTGGGTAAGTAAAATTCTGCGCGTTCACCTGCTGATCGCAGCGGCGCTTGCGGCGTCGCTGGCGGGGCCTTCGCATGCCGAAACGGCTGCGGAGCGCCCGCTGGTGCTCGCCTTTAACAAGATACTGCCGTGGACCACCGAGAACGACGGTGTCTACGGCGGCGCTTACATGGAAGTCATGCGCGAGCTGGCGCGCCGCAGCGGCATGGCGCTGCAGATCAAGCCATGCCCGCTGCGGCGCTGCCTGTTCATGCTCGAACAGGGCGACGCCGATGTCATGATCGGCGTGCGCGATACGCCGCGCCGCAGCGCCTACCTGCAATTCCTGCAGACGCCCTACCGCGAGCATAGCGCCGACCGCGTGTTCTATGTGCGCAAAGGCAGCAATATCGTCATCAACGAGTATGCCGACCTGGCGCCGCTGCGCATCGGCGTCAAATTCGGCGCCGAGTACGTGCGCCGCTTCGAGCACGATTGCAACCTGAGGAAGGATGCGGTCAAGGACATGGAAGCCAACTTCCGCAAGCTCGCGTTTGGCCGCATCGATGCGGTACTGATCCCCGAGGACCAGGGCGAGGCCGTGGTGGCCGACCTGCACATGGAAGACCAGGTGGAAAAAGCCGCCTATCGCATGGTCGACGACGGCCCGCCGCGCGCGGTCGCGGTGTCGCGCAAAGCGGTGTCGCCGGAGCGCCTGGCCGCACTGGAATCGGCCATGCGCGACATGCAGAAAAGCGGTGCCCTCGCGGCGATCTACAAGCGCTATTACTACGACGCCTATCACATCGCCCCCGGCAGCATGCTGGTCAGGTAACGGCGCGCGCGGCGACGACCTCCACCTCCACCAGGAAATCCGGCCGGGGCAAGGCCGCCACCACCATCAGCATCGATGCCGGACGCAGTTCTCCGAGCACGCGGCTGCGCACCGCGACGCACGCCGCCAGGTCGGCCGGATTGACCAGGTAATGCGTCATCTTGACGATATCGGCCGCCGTCATGCCCGCCTTGTCCAGCGCCGTCATGATGTTCGACCACGCCAGTTCCGTTTGACCGCTTATATCATCGGGCAGCGTGCCATCCGCACGCATGCCGGGCGTTCCCGCCGTGTACAGCCAGCGCGAGCCGGCCGGCGCCTCCACCGCGTCGGCATAGCGCCCCACGTGTTCCGCGATGCCGGTAGTGTGCTGTTTGTTCATGCTTCCCTCCTCGTTGTGGACAATGGCTCGCATTGTGATGCAAGATGTAGCCCTGATAATTCAGCGCGGGATGAACTATGGACGACACTCCGGACATCGCATCGATCGCAGCCCTGCTGGCCGACCCGGCCCGCGCCACCATCGCCTGGACGCTGATCGACGGCACGCGGCGGCCGGCCGGCGAGCTGGCCTTCGCGGCCAATATCTCGGCGCAGTCGGCCAGCGCCCACCTGGCGAAGCTGGTCGACGGCGGGCTGCTGACGGCCGACGCCCAGGGCCGCCACCGCTACTTCCGCATCGCCAGCCGCGAGGCCGCGCACCTGATCGAAGGCCTGGCCTCGTTCAGCATGGCGACCCGGCCAAAGCAGCCGCCTCCGCCCGCGCTGGTGCGGGCCATGCCGCCCCAGTTCCTGCAGGCGCGCACCTGCTACGACCACCTGGCTGGCGAGATCGCCGTGCAGCTGCTGCAAACCATGCTCGATAAGGGATGGCTGGCCGGTTCAGGCCAGGATTACGAGTTGACGCCAACCGGCAGGCAGCAACTGGCCGCGTTGGGCGTATCGATGGAGTCGGCGCCGGGAAGCCGCCGCCCGTTCGCCCGCTGCTGCGTCGACCTGACGCAGCGCCGGCCGCACCTGTCCGGCGCGCTGGGCGCCGCACTGCTGGCGATGTATGTGAGCGAAGGATGGGTGCTGCGCGCGCCGCGTTCGCGCGTGGTGAGCATTACGCCCAAGGGCCACGCCGCATTCGCCAGGCTGCTGACGCCTACATCTGCCGGAACAGATCGACGTAATTACGGCTGACCACCAGCTGCTCCTCGCGGCCCTTGAGCTGCACCATCAGACGGCCACGAAAATCCTGGCGCGTGCCCGCCACGTGGTGGGCGGCGACGATGACGCTGCGGTGGATCTGCCAGAACTTCTGCTCGTCCAACTGCTCGCGCAGCTTGCTGATCGGCGTGCGGATCAGGCTCTCGCCGTCGGCCAGGAACACGCTGGTGTACTTGTCATTGCTCTGGAAGTAGATCACTTCGTCGATGGAGATCAAGCGCGTCTGGTCGCCCTGTGAGGCGCGTATCCATTGCAGGGTCGGCGCGGGAGCCGGTGCCGCCGCCGGTGCCACCACTGCCGCCGCGCCGCCCAGCTGCGCCAGCAAGGCTTGCAGCGTCGCCGCCGTGATGCCGGTCGCCGCTGGTTCCCTGGCCCGCAACGCCGCTTTCAGCTTGGCGACGGTCTTGTCCAGCCGCTCCAGGCTCGCCGGTTTCAGCAAGTAGTCGACTGCGGAATGCTCGAACGCTTCCACCGCATACTGGTCGAAGGCCGTGACGAACACGATGTGCGGCGGCGTGGCGTCCGCCACCAGGCGGGCCGCTACGTCCAGCCCCGTCAAGCCGGGCATGCGGATATCGAGGAACACCACGTCCGGCGCCTCCTCGCCGATCAGGCGCAGCGCGTCGATGCCGTTGGCGGCCTTGGCCACCACCTTCAGTTCCGGCCACGCCGTTTTCAGTTGAGCTTCAAGATAATCGCGCAGATGTTCTTCGTCGTCTGCGATCAGGGCGCGGAGTGGTTCGATGTCAGGCTCGCATTCAAAGGCAGCATGAGGCGCACCGTCATGCCGCAGGGTTGATTTTCCAGTAATTCTACCCGAGCGGCGGCGCCGTACAAACTGCGCAGGCGCTCACGCAGATTGCTCAGCCCCACTCCGCCGCCCGGCTTGGCCGACATCACGCTGCCCAGGCCCGCGCCGGTGTCGCTGATCTGCAGGCGCAGGTGCGCGCCGTCCAGCTGCGCGCTGACGACGATCTCGCCGCCTTCCACCTTGGGCTCCAGCCCGTGCGATATCGCGTTCTCCACCACCGGTTGCAGCAGCATGGGGGCGATCGCGAACTGGCGCAGCTCGTCCGGCACATCGATGCGATAGCGCAGCCGCTCGCCCATGCGTACCGCCAGCACGTCCAGATAGGCGGCGATCAGCTTGGCCTCCGAGCCCAGCGTCGCTTCCTCGCTGCGGCTGGCCGCGAGGCTGGCGCGCAGGTAATCGATGAAGCGCTCCAGCATGTGCTGGGCTTTGGCCGGCTGCGGGCCGATCAGGCTCACCACATTGGCCAGCGTGTTGTACAAGAAGTGCGGCTCGATCTGCGCCTGCAAGGCCCGCAGCCGCGCTTCCGCCAGCAGCCGCGCGGTGGAAGCGATCAGCTCCTGCTGATGCGCCTTCTCCAGCGCCGCAGCCAGCCGGCGCTCGGCGCCGCGCCGCACCAGGTACATCAACAGCGCGATCACCGTCGCCAGGATCACGGACTGCAGCACCGCGCTGCGATTGTTCAGCAATTCAAAGATGTTCTGACCGTTCAGCAGCGCCGTACCGGCACTCAGCCCAATCAGCACGCTGCCCAGCACCAGCCCAAGGTTGAACAGCAGCCGGGGCATGCCCTTGGCGCGGCTCGGCCAGCCCTGGGTCAGCGCGTTGACCGCCGCGAGGCCGCCGTGGACCAGGAAGCCGATCAGATTCGAGATGAACAGCATCGGCCACCAGTGCGCCTGCACCAGCGCCCACTGCCAATGCCCCAGCAGCGCCTGACGGTCGGACGACATCAGCATCTCCAGCACCGTCAGGACCGTACCCAGGCCGCAGTTCCACAGCAGCGTGTACAGCAGGTTGCGCTGCGCCGTCGGCTGCCAGCGGCGGAAGAACGGGATCAGGTCCATCGGATGCGCCAGCGAAGGCTCTGCGACATCCAATGAGGCCATGCTTGCCTCGCTGCGTTGATTCATCGTGTATCCCTGTTTAGTCATGCCGGCAGAAAGTTACCATGAAAGCAAAGCGGCGAAGTATAAGAAAGCCTCGCCATCGCCCTTGGACCGGCTTTGATGTTGTGTGCATCAAACACCGTCAGCACGGTCTGGGCGCGCCGCGAGTCCTGAGCCACGCCGACCAGATAGCCGTCGGTCTCGGAACGGGCGCCGCGCCGTGGCACCAGCACATGCTCCTCCACCTGCCAGCCGGCGCCGAAGCTGTAGCTGTCCGCCTTGCCGCTGTCGATGTCGATCAGGTTGACGGTGTTGAGGATGTAGTCCTTGCTGCCGGAGGCCACGCCCAGCACCGCCAGCTTGCGGTGGCGCGCCGACACCACCTGCGGCGCCACCCGTGGGAACTCACTGGCGCCGAACAGGCGCGCCTCGCGCGCCTTGCCGCTGGCATAGTCCAGCGTCACCTGCACCGTACTGGCGGATGCATGGAACGGCCGCAGCTCACCGTGCATGACCATGCCCAGTTCCGGCAGGGTGTCGCCGTCATGCATCACCACGTCCAGCCGGGTGCAGGCGCCGTCTTCGAACGCGTTCCCGAAGTGGAAGACGGAACGCGCCGGCAGTTCGAATATCTGGCGCAGCTCCAGCGTATCCTTGGAAATGACCACCGCGCGCAAGGCCCGCTTGTCGCCGGCCCAGTGCAGGTTCTCGCGATAGCTCGTGTCCACACCGGCCACCAGATCATACGGCGGGATCAGGAAGATCAGGTGGCGGCCGCTGACGACGAAATCGTGCACCATGTTCAGCTGCGGCACCTTGACGACGGCGCTGCGCTTCAATTCACCGGCGGCGCTCAGCTGATACAGCACCAGCAGGTTCGCGCCCGGCATGGTGCCGAAGTTCCAAACGCCGCCGTCGGGATCGACCTTGGGATGGGCGGAGAACGGCATGGACTTCAACTCCGGGCTCCAGGTCTTGATGCCGCGCGTTTCCAGCGTCTGCGGATCGACTTCGACCGCGGAGCCGCCCTCCCACAAGGCGTACACGCGCCCGCCGAGCGGCAGCAGGTTGGTATTGGCGGCGTTCATCGTGTCGTTGTTCTTGGGCTGCTTGCGGTCGATGTAGGTGCCGAAGGCCGGATACAGGAACTGGCCCGCCGCGCTCTCCTCGGCGAACTTCTGCGTGGCGACGAAGCGGCCACGATGACTGACCTTGCCGCCGCCGATCTGCCAGCGCTGCGCGAAGCCGTCGCCGTCGAACCAGTGGTGATAGCGCTCGCCGCCCAATTCGAATCGTCCGGGGCCGTTGCGGTAAAAGACGCCCTGTAGATCGGCCGGCATGCGGCCGTGGACCACCGCGTCGCCGGACAGCTCGCCGGTGGCGCCGGCGAAGGCCGTCAGCCTGGGCTCGCGCGCCAGCGCCTGATGGAAGCGGCGGTAGGTGTCGGCGTCGGC
Source organism: Rugamonas aquatica (assembly GCF_009380215.1). Taxonomy (GTDB): domain Bacteria; phylum Pseudomonadota; class Gammaproteobacteria; order Burkholderiales; family Burkholderiaceae_D; genus Rugamonas; species Rugamonas aquatica_B. The sequence goes on along the minus strand of NZ_WHUG01000001.1, from coordinate 390,551 downwards.
CAGCGCGCTGCCGGAGGTCAGGCCGAAGGCGGCCAGGCCGATGCTACGGGACAGGAATTGGCGGCGGTCGCTCATGGCAGGCCTCCGCTTAGTGCAGGTTGACGCTGGTGGCGGCGCCGGCGGCCGGCAGCGTGAAGCGCGCGGCCTCGTAGTTCGGCGGGCCGAACTTGCCCATGGCGTTGTTGCTGAAGGCGTAGTCCTCGGTCGGAATGCCGATCACGTTGCTGTCCAACTTGCCGTTGCCGTTAGCGTCGTGGAACAGCGAGTAGGCGTAGTCGCCGGGCGGCAGATCTTTGATCTCGATCGTGATGGCGCCGGCCACCGCCGGCGCGCTCGCCACGCGGAAGCTGCGCTTCTGATAGGTCTCGGCCGAGTTGTACAGCGCGACCAGCACCTGGCCGTCGGCGCTGGCGATGCCGGTGACGGTGATCTTCAGGTCGGCGGCTTGCGACGGCGCGGCGGCCAGCATGGTCATGGTGGACAGGAAGGCGGCAACGAGACTGGTGTAGCGCATGATGAACTCCGGTGAGTGAATGAGGCTCCACTCTAGCCAGCGCCCCGGAGGCGGTGAGTACGATGCGACGAAATGCGGCCGGCCGGCGCGAAATGCACGCCGCCGTCGCCAAATGCGGGGGGAATCAGGGCCGGCGGTCGGCCGGTATGTGGCGCGATATGATGTCCAGCATCTGCTCGACATCGACCGGCTTGGCGATGAAGTCGTTCATGCCGGCGGCGATGCAGCGCTCCTGCTCCGACTGCATCACGCCCGCCGTCATCGCCAGGATGGGCAGGTCCAGCTTGAGCTCCTGGCGTATCGCGCCGGTGGCCGCGAAGCCGTCCATCACCGGCATCTGCACGTCCATCAGCACGATGTCGTAGTCGGTCGGATGCTCGCGCAGCCGGTCGACCGCCAGCTGGCCGTTTTCCGCCACGTCCACGCTGGCGCCGGCGTATTCCAGCATGCCGCGCGCCACCACCTGGTTGAGCGGATGGTCTTCCACCAGCAGCAGGCGCAGGCCCTTGAGGCGCTGCTCCGACGCTTGCTCGTCGGCCGGCGCCGGCGGCGCGATGGCTTCGGCCTTCGGCAGCAGGAACGGCAGCGTGACGACAAACTCGCTGCCCTTGCCCGGCATGCTGCTGACGGCGATGCCGCCGCCCATCAGCTCCGCCAGCCGGCGGCAGATCGCCAGACCCAGGCCGGTGCCGCCGAAACGGCGCGTGGTCGAGGCGTCGGCCTGGTTGAAGGCTTCGAACAGGCGGCTCTGCTGCTCCAGGTCCATGCCGATGCCGGTGTCGCGCACCACGAAGCGCAGGCCGACGGCGTCGCCGGCGTATCCGGCCATGCCGTTGGCCGAGCGCTCCACCCGCAGCGCCACATGTCCATGCTCGGTGAACTTGATCGCATTGCCCAGTAAATTGATCAGGATCTGCTGCAGGCGCATGGCGTCGCCCACCACCGACTGCGGCACTGCGGCGTCGGCAGCCACCGTCAGCTGGATGCCGCGCGCGGCCGCATTCGGCGTCATCACCGTGCTCACCGCCTCCAGCACCTCGCCCAGCTTGAAGGTCGACGGCGCCAGCTCCATGCGCCCCGCCTCGATCTTGGAGAAGTCCAGCACATCGTTCAGGATCCCCAGCAGCACATTGCCGGAGGACCGTATCATGTCCACGTATTCCTGCTGCTGCGCGCTCAGCTCCGTGTTCCCCAGCAGGTAGGCCACGCCCAGCACCGCGTTCATCGGCGTGCGGATCTCATGGCTCATATTGGCCACGAACTCGCTCTTGGCGCGGCTGGCGGCGGCGGCGCGCTGCTCGCCGGCGGCCTGGATCAGCTCCGCGTTCTTGCGGTCGGTGATATCCATCGCCATCAGATATGTGCCCTGCACCTCGCCGTTGGCGGCGATGTCCGGCACCAGGTCCACCATGAAGTGCTGGATCTGGCCGGCGCTTTCGAACTCGCGCTCGTAGTGCAGGCGGCCGCCGTCCAGCGCCTGATCCAGGTCGCCCTGCCACGAATCGGCGGCCTGGCCGAAGATCTCGGCCACGCTCTTGCCCAGCATGCCCTGCGGATCGATGCCCCACAGCGTGCGATAGTGCTCGTTGGTGAACAGGTAGCGCTTGTCGCGGTCCAGGTAGGCGATCAGCAACGGCAGATTGTCGGCCAGGATGCGCGCCCGCTTCTCGCTTTCGTAGGTGCGCAGCTGGGCCGCCTCGCGTTCGGCCATCAGGCGGTAGAAGGCGCCGCTCAATTCGCCGATTTCATCCTTGCGGTCCAGCTGCAGCACCTGGATGCCGGCGCGGCTGTCCTTGACCTCGGCGATGTTGCGGCGCAGCCGCTGCAAGGGGCGCAGCAGCCGCGCGATGCCCAGCCAGGCCAGCACGCCGGCCAGGCAGGCGAACACCGTCGCTGCCGCCGCGGCCTCGTAGCGCATCTCGCGCAACGGCGCCAAGGCCTCGTCGCTGGGGAAGCGCGCCGCCACGATCCAGCGCGCATGCTGCAGGCGGCGATACGAGTAGATGCCTTTGACGCGGTCCTTGTTCTCGGCCTCGGTCCAGCCCTGGAAGCCGTTGAGCGCCATTTCCGTCGCGCGGTTCTTGCCGGGGCGTTCGTTAATACTGTGCAGCAGGCGCGCCTTGTTCGGATGGCTGAGCAGCACGCCTTCGGCCGTCATGATGAAAGTGAAGCCGGTGCTGCCCGGCTTGAGCGCGCTGAGCGACTCGAACGGCGCGTAGTGCAGCAGGTTGATGCCGCCGGCCAGCACCAGCGCCACGCGGCCCTCGCTGTCGAGCACCGGCGCCGTAATCAGCACCGTCGGCGCGCCGGCCAGCTTGCTGGCAAACGGCGCCGATACCACGCCGCGCCGCCGCGACAGCGTCGTGTCGAACCATTCCTGGCCGGCGGCGCGGTAGGGCTGGTCCGGCAAGGCTTCCTCCAGCGCGCCGGTCAGCAGGCCCTCGGCATCGTAAATCTCAAGGAAGGAGAACTGGCCGCGCGCCGTCGGCCGCGCCTTCAGATAGGCCCGCAGAACTGCGGGATCGCGCAGCGTGGACGCCGGCAGCGATTCGGCCAGCGCCGCCAGCATGGCCTTCTTGCCGGCCAGGTGTTCGTCGATGTGGGCGGCGGCGCCGGACAGCAAGGCGTACTGCTGGCTGCCGATGACTTCCTTCATATCGCGCTCGGCCAGCATCAGCGCAACCACCGTCACGGTGACGGTCGCGCCCAGCACCAGCAGCATGACCAGGCCGCTGAGACGGAATCTAAGGGTGGTCGGCAGATACTGTTTCAACGCCATGGGCTGCAGGCACTCACTAGAAAGATGAAATTTAAGTATTACATGCCGCAGGCGGATTGGCTACGTCCTGCTATCATAAACCCAACAAATATCACGCCACTGCGGCGCGCGCGACACCCAGCTCCGCCGCTTTTCGGGTTATAGTGATTGCCATCCAGACAACCTGGTTATCTGTTATGCGAGCAGGCTCCAAATCGGACAATCCGCCAGCACCCCACTCGGGCCCCGCGCCGCTGGCGCTGGTGCTGCTCACCGCCTGCTACTACCTGGTCGCCAACGCCAGCCTGATGCTGGCCTTCGCCCATACCAACGCCACGCCGGTGTGGCCGCCGTCCGGCATCGCCTTCGCCGCCGTTCTGCTGCTGGGTTACCGGACCTGGCCGGCCATCCTGCTTGGCGCGCTGGCCGCCAACCTGTCCACCTTCACCGCCAACGGCCTGCCGCTGAACACCGGCCTGGTGACGGCCTCGCTGCTGATCGCCGTCGGTAACACGCTGGAGGCGCTGGCCGGCGCATGGCTGATGCGGCGCTACACCGACAGCGCGCGGCCGCTCAGCCAACTGCAGGATGTCTACAAATTCGCGATGATCGCCCTGGCCATGTGCGTGCTGAGCGCCGGCATCGGCAGCACCACGCTGGTGATCGGCGGCGTGGTGCCGGTCGGCGCCTATGGCACCGTCGCGCTGACCTGGTGGGTCGGCGACATCGCCGGCGTGCTGATGGTGGCGCCGGCGATCCTGGCCTGGCGCCGTCCGCGCTGGGGACTGGCCGGCGCGCTGGAAGCCTTGCTGTCGCTGGCCGCGCTGGCCGCGCTGATCGCCTGGATCTTCGGCCGCCGCTACACCGCCGGCGATGGCCTGGGCTGGCTGCCCTACATCTTCATGCTGTGCGTGGGCTGGGCCTCGTACCGCCACGGCTTGCGCGGCGCCAGCCTGGCGTGCCTGGCGGTGGCGAGCGGCGCGGTGTGGTGCACCATCCGCGGCCTGGGGCCGTTCGCGGTGGGCACGCTGAACGACGCGCTGATCGCGCTCGACAGCTTCGTCGTGTTGTGCAGCCTGATTGGCATGGTGCTGTGCGCCGACGCCAGCGAGCGGCAGCGCATGAACAGCGCGGTGCGCGGCCACAGCGCCGCACAATGGGCCACGCTGCTGATCGGCGTCGGCCTGACGGTGGTGGTCTGGCACCTGGTGGCGCTGAGCACCGAGCGCCGCGCGCGCGAGCAGTTCGACACCGAATGCGGCGACATCGCCGAACGCATCGCCAGCCGCATGGACTTGTACGAGTCGGGCCTGCGCGGCGCGCGGGCGCTGTTCAACGCCGAGCCGCAGCCCACGCGCGCGCAGTGGCGCGACTTCGCCGACGCGCTGGACCTGCAGCACAGCTTCCCCGGCGTGCTGGGACTGGGCTACGGCGCGCTGGTGCCGGCCGCCGGCCGCGACGCGCTGACGGCGCTGGTGCGCAGCCAGGGCCATCCCGATTTCCGCGTCTGGTCGCGGCCGGGAGAGAACCTGGGCGATATGTCGACCGTGGTGCTGTACCTGGAACCGTTCCAGGGCCAGAACCTGCGCGCCTTCGGCTACGACATGATGTCCGAGCCTATCCGCCGCGCTGCGCTGATGGAGGCCGCGCGCACCGGCGAGCCGGTGTTGTCGGCCAAAGTGACACTGGTGCAGAACGGCAGCGGCGAGGGCCAGCCCGGCTTCCTGATGTACTTCCCGATCTACCGCAAGCCCGCCGCGCCGGGCGCCGTGCTGACATCCGAGCAGCGCATGGCCGCGCTGCAGGGCTACTCCTACAGCCCGATTCGGGCCAGCGACATGATGGCCGGCCTGCTGGGCCCCGCCGACCAGGCGATCCAGCTGGAGATCTTCGACGGCAAGGACGCAGCGCCCGACGCCCGCCTGTACGCCAGCAGCAGGCGCAGCGACGGCGACAGCCTGCTGTACCCCAATCCCTATCTGCGTACGGCGCCACTGGTGCTGCTGCACCACCGGTGGACGCTGCGCTTCACATCGCTGCCGGCGTTCGAGAACTCCATCGACCGCCAGAAGTCGCACATCGTGCTGCTGGCCGGCGCCATCATCAGCCTGTTGTTCTTCGGCGTGGTGCGGGCGCTGACGGCGCGCCAGGCCTATGCCTCCGCGCTGGCCGAGGAAAAGACCTCCGCGCTGCGCGAATCGGAAAGCTCGCTGATCGTCGCGCGCGACCTGGCGGAGGCGGCCAGCCGCGCCAAGTCCGAATTCGTCGCCAACATGAGCCATGAAATCCGCACCCCGCTCAACGCCGTATTGGGCATGACGCACCTGTTGAACAACACCTCGCTCTCGCCCGACCAGCAGAAGTATCTGAAGATGATACGGTCGTCCGGCAATTCGCTGCTCAGCATCCTCAACGACGTGCTGGACTTCTCCAAGATCGAGGCGGGCCGCATGGAGCTGGCGCCGGCGCCGTTCCAGCTGCAGGCCGTGCTGGAAGCCATCGCCACCATCATGACCGTCAACTCCGGCGAGAAAGACCTGGAGCTGGCCATCGGCGTCGAAGCCGACGTGCCGCAGTCGCTGCTGGGCGACGGCCACCGGCTGCAGCAAATCCTCATCAACCTGGTCGGCAACGCCATCAAGTTCACCGAGAGGGGATCGGTGTCCGTGCTGGTCGAGCGCGTCGGCGACGGCGGCGCGGCCAGCACCGCCACGCTGCGCTTCACGGTGCGCGACAGCGGCATCGGCATCCCGCCCGATCAGCTGGCGCAGTTGTTCGCGCCGTTCTCGCAGGCCGACGCCTCGATGACGCGCCGTTTCGGCGGCACCGGACTGGGACTGGTGATCTCGCGCCGCATCGCCGCGCTGATGGGCGGCGCCATCGAAGTCCAGAGCACCTCCGGCGCCGGCAGCGCCTTCACGCTGACCGTGCCGCTGCAACGCGCCGACGAGCCGCCGCCGCAAGGCGCGCAGCTGCCGTCCCAGCACCTGCTGGTGATCGACGACGACCCGGTCGGCGCCGATTATCTGTGCCGCACCATCGGCGCGCGCGGCTGGAGCAGCGACCGTGCCGGCAGCGGCGAACAGGCGCTGTCGCTGCTGCGCTCCGCCGCCCGCTACGACGCGGTGCTGGTCGACTGGGACATGCCCGGCATGAACGGCCTCGATACCATGCAGGCGATCCGCGCCGCCATGCCGGATAACTGCCCCGCCGTGATCCTGATGGTCAGCGCCTTCGGCCAGGGCAAGCTGCTGCACACCGAGGGCGCCGAGGCGGCCAATGCGGTGCTGCTCAAGCCCGTCACCATGGCCCGCCTGAACGAAACCTTGCAGCTGGCGCTGAACAAGGCGCCTGTCGTCGCCAGCGCCAGTCCGGGCGCCGAAGCGGGCGCCCCGGCCGGCGTGCGCATCGACGGCGTGCGCATCCTGCTGGTGGAGGACAACCCGATCAACCAGCTGGTCGCCCAGAGCATGTTGTCCCACGCCGGCGCCAGCATCGAATCGGTCGACAACGGCCGCGCCGCGCTCGACCTGCTGCGCACCGACGCCCACCGCTACGACCTGGTGCTGATGGACGTGCAGATGCCCGAGATGGACGGCTTCGAAGCCACCGCCCGGATACGCAGCGAACTTAAACTGGAGCTGCCGGTGCTGGCCATGACGGCCGGCGTCATGCTGTCCGAGCGTGAGCAGTGCATCGCCTCCGGCATGAACGATTTCATCGCCAAGCCTATCGATATCGAGCAGATGCTGCGCGCGATAGCCCGCAACCTGCCCGCCGCCCAGCGCGCGGATGCCGGCCGCTAGGAAGGACCTTCATGAAAACCATTCCCGGTACCGTCAGCCATTACAAAAGCAGTCCTGTCTTCACCGAACACACCGTGCCCGCCGCGCTGCAACGCAGCCACACCACCGCCGCCGGCGTGTGGGGCCGCATCACGATATTGGAAGGCAGTCTGCTGTACCGCATCACCGACCCGTCGCAACCGGCCGAAGAAGTGCTGCTCACGCCGGACCACCCCGGCGTGGTCGAGCCGCGCATCGAACACGAAGTACAGGTGGTCGGGCCGGTACGCTTCCAGGTCGACTTCCATCGCTAGCGCCGGCGCGCCGCAATGGACTGGCGTTTTCAGTCCGGATTGGTCTCTCTTGACCGGCGATTGGCCTCCTACAATGGCTTCATTCACCCACCACATTGAAGGAAGACCATCATGAACGCACGTACCGACTTCTACACCGCCTCCCCCGACGCCATGAAAGCCATGATCGCGCTGGAAGTCGCGGTCAATAAACTGGGCCTGGAGCCATCGCTGCTGGAGCTGGTCAAGCTGCGCAGCTCGCAGATCAACGGCTGCGCCTTCTGCATCGACATGCACACCACCGACGCCCGCAAGGCAGGCGAGTCGGACCGCCGCATGCACGGCGTGGCCGCCTGGCGCGAGACGCCGTTCTTCACCGAACGCGAACAGGCGGCGCTGGCCTGGACCGAGGCGCTGACCCAGCTGTCCCTCACCCACGCGCCGGACGCCGACTACGAAAGGCTGCAAGCCCACTTCTCGCCCAAGGAGCAAGTGGACCTGACACTGGTCATCAATACCATCAACTCATGGAACCGCCTGGGCGTCGGCTTCCGCAAAATTCCTGCCCTGTAAACGGCCCAAGGCCGGCGCAAATTGTGTCATGGCTGTCTTGGACAACACGCGCCGGCCGTCGCCAAATACCCTCTGTAGATCAAGCACATCCTTTAGGCAAGCTTGCCGTTTGCATCACATGATAGCGCTTCCATCTTGCAATTTGTTGCCTCTGCACAACGCAATTGTGACATTTCCGTACAAAAAGACCCACAAGTACTCCTCCCCGGGCCACACTAAATAAGGCGCACAAAACAACTTATAACGCCGCCATCAACTAACGGAGGGGTACACGATGAAACAACCCAAGCTTGCGATTACAGCCTTAGCAGTCCTCAGCGCCTTAGCCACCACTGCCCATGCGCAGGACGGCATGCCGATCACCGTCAGCGGTTTCGGCACCGGCGCCCTGACGATGTCCAACTCCGATCAGGCGGAATTCAACCGCGTCAACCAGGCATCCGGCGTGACCAAGCATGCCCGCCCTGGCGTCGATTCGAATCTCGGCATCCAGGCCACCGCCAAGTGGAGCGACACCGTCTCGTTCACCGCACAGGGTCTGGTCCGCAAGAACGGCAACAACGACCAGTTCGGCGCCGAGCTGGCATGGGCTTTCGCCAAGTTCAAGCTCAATGACGATTTCTCGCTGCGCGTGGGCCGCATCGGCCTGCCGGTGTACATGATCTCCGACGTGCGCAACGTCGGCTACGCCAACACCATGCTGCGCCCGCCCAATGAGGTGTATCGCCAGGTCACGGCCGACAACGCCGACGGCGGCGACGTCACCTACCAGCACAGCTTCGGCGACACCACCGTGACCGCGCAGGCGGCGGTCGGCCGCACCAAGGTGCGCTCGCCGGGCAATTACTACGTCGAATTCAAGCCGGTGATCTCCACCCAGCTGGTGGTCGAGAATGGCCCGTTCACCTATCGCCTGGGCCGCTCGCAGGCCACGTTCGGCCTGTTCGACAACGCCAGCCTGACTGGCCTGGTCGGCACGCTGAACAAGGTCGGCCTGACCTCGGTGGCGAATGAACTCAAGCTCACCGACATCAAGGGCACCTTCACGTCGGCCGGCATCACGATGGACTACAACAACATCATCGGCCAGGCCGAATACGCCAAGCGCAAGACCGAATCGCGCCTGGTGCAGGACACCAGCTCGTGGTACGTCATGATGGGCTACCGCTACGGCAAGTTCGTGCCGTACATCGTGCACGGCGACGTCAAACAGGACAGCATCCGCGACTTCGCGTCGATGCCGACCGCCGGCCCATTGGCCGCGCTGACCGCCGGTACCAATGCCGCCATCAAGGCCGGTCTGCAATCGACCACCGGCATCGGCGTGCGCTGGGACTTCTACAAATCGGCCGCGTTCAAGGTGCAGATGGACCGCATCAAAACGCGCGACGGCGCGGGCTACTTCCTCAATCCCAAACCGGGGTTTGCGGGCAGCACCGTGAACGTGTACGCCGCCGCCATCGATTTCGTCTTCTAAGGAGAACCATATGAAAACGACTATCGGAAAAATGCTGCTGGCAGCAGGCGTATGGCTGGCTGCGGCCCCTGTGTTCGCGGCGGAAATCGTCGTCATCGTCAGCCCGAAGAATCCGGCCACGCGCATGTTCAGCGAACAGGCGGCCCAGTTCTTCCTTGGTAAATCGACGCTGTTCACGCCGATCGAACACACCGACGGCCCGCTGCGCAACGAGTTCTATAAAAAAGTGCTGGACAAGGACTCCACGCAGGTCAAGGCCATCTGGTCCAAGCTGGTATTTACCGGCAAGGCCAGCGCACCGAAGGAGATGGGCTCCAGCGCCGAGGTGAAGAAGGCCGTGGCGGCAGATCCGCAGGCCATCGGCTACATCGAGAAATCGGCGGTGGACGACACCGTCAAGGTGATCCTCACGGTGCAGTAAGCCGCACCGCTGCAGGCAAAGGCGCCGGGTTTTCCCGGCGCTTTTTTTATGCTCAGATCTGCGCGACGCCGCCGTCGACGAACAGCTCGATGCCGTTCACGAAGCTGCTGTCGGCGGAGGCCAGGAACAGCACGCCCTTGGCGATTTCCGCCGGGTCGCCCAGGCGCCCCATCGGCACCAGGCTGGCCAGGTGGCCATACAGCCCGTCCACATGCTCGGCCGGCACCAGCCCGGCCAAACCCGGCGTGGCCACCGGGCCGGGGCTGATGACGTTGACGCGGATGCCGCGCGGCTTCAGGTCCAGCAGCCAGGAACGGGCGAAGTTGCGCACCGCCGCCTTGCTGGCGCTGTAGACGCTGAAGTTCTCCGTGCCCTGCACCGTCGTCGTCGAACCGGACAGGATCACCGACGCGCCGTCCTTCAACAGCGGCAGCGCCTTCTGCACGGTGAACACGGTGCCGCGCACGTTGGTGCCGAAGATGCGGTCGAAATGCTCTTCGGTGATCGCGCCCAGCGGCTGCATGTCGCCGCCGCCGGCGTTGGCGAACAGGATATCCAGCTGGCCGGAGCGGCGGCCGATTTCCACATACACCCGGTCCAGGTCCGCCAGGTTGGCGCTGTCCGCCCGCACACCGATGGCGCCATGGCCGATGGCGTCGACCGCCGCGTCGAGTTCCGGCTGGCGGCGGCCGGTGATGTAGACGGTGGCGCCCTGCCGCGCAAACTCCTGCGCCGTTGCCAGGCCGATGCCCGAGGTGCCGCCGGTGACGAGTGCTACTTTGCCTTGAAGTTTCATGATCTGCTCCATAAAGTGAGTTGAGTGCAGCCACTTTAAGGCCGGATCATTGTTCGATAAAGTAGCTAGAAACGAATGCTTTATTCCCCTGTGTGTATAATCAAAAACAGGAGGAATCATGGATCAGCTATTGGCAATGCGCACCTTCGCCCGCGTGGTGGAAGCGGGAACCTTTACCAAGGCGGCGGATTCGCTGCAGATGCCCAAGGCCACGGTGACGAAGCTGGTGCAGTCGCTGGAGGCGCACCTGGGCGTGCGCCTGCTGCAGCGGACCACGCGCCATGTCGCCGTCACGGAAGACGGCGCCCTGTACTACGACAAGGCCACGCGGTTCATCAAGGATCTCGGCGACATCGACAACAGCTTCGGCGCCGCCCACGGCACGCCGCGCGGCCATCTGCGCGTGGATACCGGCTCCTCGGTGGCCAGCCGCATCATCGTGCCGGCACTGCCGGAATTCCTCGAACGCTATCCCGGCATCCAGCTCGATCTGGGCGTCAGCGACCGCCATGTGGATCTCATCAGCGACAACGTCGATTGCGTGATACGCGGCGGCGTCATCACCGACCAGTCGCTGGTGGCGCGGCCGATCGGCAAGACGGCGTGGATCACCTGCGCCGCGCCGGACTATCTGGCGGCGCATGGCACGCCGCGCCATCCGTCGGAACTGGAGGGCGAACACCGCTTCATCAATTATCTGTCCGCCCGCAGCGGGCGGCCGGTGCCGGCCAGCTTCGCGCGCGCCGGCCAGAGGCTGGAGATACGGCCGCGCCACGCCATCGGCATCAACGAGAGCAACGCCCACTTCGCGGCGGCGCTGGCGGGACTGGGCGTGATCCAGACTTTCGACTATATCGCCCGCGACCACATCGCCAGCGGCGCGCTGGTGCCCATCCTGAAAAGCTGGCAGCCGGCGCCCTACCCGTTCCACGTGGTCTATCCGCCCAACCGCCACCTGAGCAACCGCGTGCGCGTGTTCATCGACTGGATCGCCGGGCGCTTTGCCGAACTGGCCTAGCCTTCGACCACGATCACGGGGCGCAGCCGCTTGCGCGAGGCGCGCGCGTGCGGCACCCAGGCGTGCGTTTGCCAGCGGCGCCACATAATCAGTCCGCGTATCCATTCATCGGCGGCGTAGGCGATCCACACGCCGGGCAAGCCCCAGCCCAGCACCACGCCCAGCAGCCAGCTGCCGCCGGCCAGCACCAGCAGCATCGACAAGGCGCCCGCCATGACGGGAAAGCGCGCGTCGCCGGCGGCGCGCAGCGCGTTGATTACCACCAGGTTGAAGGTGCGGCCCGGCTCCAGAATCACGGTGATCCACAACAGCGTAGCGCCGGCCGCGATGATCTCCTGGTCCTGCGTAAACCAGCCCAATAGCCAACGGCCCAGCAGCGCGGCGCACGCGGCGATCAGCACGCACACCACCAGCCCGCGCGCCAGCGAACGCCGCACCACGCCATGCGCCTCGCGCAGCCGCCCCGCGCCGATCAGATAACCGACCACGATTTCCACCGCCAGTCCGGTGGCGATGCTGAACATCATCACGCCGCCCATCAGCTGCAGCACATAGGCTTGCGTCGCCAGCGACCTCGCGCCCAGTTCCGCCGCCGTCGCCACGCTGACCATGAAGGCCAGGCGCCAGGCGATATTCTCGGCCGCGCCGGGCAGGCCGATGTGCAGCACCGCGCCCAGTTCGCGGCGCGGCAGGCGCCACCAGTCGTCGCGTGCCACGCGGATGTGCAGGTGCACGCGCCACATCAGCAGGTGCAGCGCCAGGCCGATCGCGCGGCTGACCGCCAGCGCCACCGCGTAACCGGGCAAGCCCATGGCGGGTATCGGGCCCCAGCCGTGCATCAGCGGTAGCGCCAGCGCCAGGTGGCTGACGTGCATGATGACCAGCACCACCAGCGTATCCCGCGTGCGCAAGTGGGCGCGCATCACGCTGGCCATCGAGGCGTTCCAGGCATCGAGCAGCATGGCCGGCGCCAGCGCCTGCAGGAACGGCGCCGCCAGCGGCAGCACTTCGGCCGGCGCGTTCAGCAGATGCAGCACGCCGTGCGCTCCCAGCAGCGCCATCAGGCCGGTGACGACGCCCAGCCACGTGCTGGCGCCGACCACCGCGCAGGCCACGCGGTCGGCCGCCGCCCGCTGGCCGCCACCCAGGTTCTGCGTCACCACCACGCTGACGCCGGCGCCGATGATGCGGAACAGGATGAACAGCGTGGCCGACACCTGGCTGGCGATGGCGAAGGCGCCGCCGGCCGCGTCGGAAATGCGCGACGCCAGCGCCGTGCCGATGACGCTCGAAGCAATCGCCAGCCCCAGCTCGACCAGCAAAGGCCAGGCGAGGTTGAACATGGGCGGCGTGCGGATCGGCGTTTTGGAGGCGGGCATGGATCAATGTTAAATATGTGTTGCAAGAATCTTAGTTTATATCAACTGGAAGCGCTTTCATGCCCTACATTGAAATTATCTATGGAGGTAGAATCGTTAGCAAAGGATACACTTCCGCTGTTCTTACATAGCCGCGACTATCATTGTGCGATTCACCATTTGCGTCGTTGCCCGTCTGCTGGTCTTGCTGCTGAGCTTACTCGGCGGGACGGCCTGCGCCCAGTCGCTGACGGTGTTGTATCCCGACATCGGCGATCCCTATCGCACGGTGTTCGCCGAAATCCTCCAGGGCATCGAGGAACAATCCAAGGCACGGCCGCGCGCGATCGCGCTGACGCCCGCCAGCGACCTGAGCGAACTGCGCAACATGCTCAAGAACGGCAAGGTGGTGATCGCCCTCGGCCGCCAGGGCTTGAAGGCGGCCGGTGCGCTGGATCCGGCGCAGGCCGTGGTGGTCGGCGGCGTCGGCCCGTCGCCGGACGCCGAGCGCCTCAGCGGCATCAGCCTGACGCCCGATCCCGCCCTGCTGTTCACCATGCTGAAAAACCTGCTGCCCGGCATACGCCGCGTGATCGTGGTCTACAACCCGGCCGTCAACGAAGCGCAGATCCGCCTGGCCCGTGAGGCCGCCCGTGGCCTCGGGCTGGAGCTGGCCGCGCTGGAAGCGTCCGACCTGGCCGGCGCCGCCCGCGCCTACGAAACCCAGCTGGCCGCCGCCGACGGCCACCGCGACGCGCTGTGGCTGCCGCAGGACAGCACCACCGTCGAGGAAACCACCATCCTGCCGCTGGTGCTGAAGGAGTCGTGGAGCCGCAATGTGCCGGTGTTCTCCAGCAGCGTGCTGCACGTCAAGAAAGGTGTGCTGTTCGGCATGTATCCCAACAATGTGCAGCTGGGCCGCGACCTCGCCGCGCTGGCGCTGGCGATGCAGAACGGCGAGCAGCCCAAGCGCGGCGTCTCGCCATTGCGGGCGGTGCGCAGCGCGCTCAATTCCCGCACCGCCAGCCACATCGGACTCAATCTTGTCTCCAGCCAACAACGGAGCTTCGACGCCGTCTTCCCCGAACCCTAGGGACCAGCCCGCCATCAGCCGATATTCTTTCCGAATTGCAAATTCTCAGCTTATACTATGAAAGCATCTTAACAACGCCATTCCTGGCGCCGCTGTAGAAGTGCAGTAAAGATAGTCTGATGAAAAACACAACAATCAATCCACGGCGTTTGAGACGCGCCGGCGCCCTGCTGCTGGCGAGCGTTGCCAGCGCGGCCCAGGCTGGCGGCGGCGTGATCCCGTCCAGCATCGCGCTGGTCAGCGCCGGCGTCGCCCATGGCGGCATGCTGGTCGAGCCCGCCTCGCCGCTGGTCTCGGCGCCGCAGTCGCCGCTTCAGTTGCCTCCTCAGTTGCCAACCCCATTGCCGGCGCCATCGCCGCTGCGCGCCGACGTGCGCCCCGTCACCCTGGCCCAGCTGGAAGACCAGTTGCGCCGCCCCGAATTGCAAGCCTCCATCGGCAAGGGCACCATCGCCGTGGTCTACCCCAACGTCGAAGAACCGTTCCGCTCCGCCTTCATCGCCATGATCCAGGGCATCGAGGAGCGCACCAAGCTCAAGGTGCGCAGCTACCCGGTCGATCCCAGGGTCGATACCGCCGAGCTGAACGCCACGCTCAAGCGCAACGGCACCAAGGTGGTGATCGCGCTGGGCCGCCAGGGCTTGAACGCCACCGCCGGGCTGGACCGCGAGATCGCCGTGCTGGCCGGCGGCGTGCTGCTGCTGTCCGATGCCGAGAACGTGATGGGCATCAGCATGACGCCCGATCCGGCCATGCTGTTCTCGCGCCTGCGCGCGCTGCTGCCGGAACTCAAGCGCGTGATCGTGGTCTACAACCCGCAGAAGTCCGAATGGCTGGTCAAACTGGCGCGCGAAGCGGCCAAGGCGCAGGGACTGGAGCTGCAAGCCCACGTGGCCGGTGACCTGGCCCGCGCCGCCCAGCTGTATCCGCAGCTGATCGCCGCCGCCGACAACCGCCACGACGCCGTCTGGCTGCCGCACGACAGCACCACCGTCGAGGAAAGCACCATCCTGCCGCTGGTGCTGCGCGAATCGTGGAACAGCGGCGTGCCGCTATTCTCCAGCAACGTGCTGCACGTGAAGAAAGGCGCGCTGTTCGCCATGGTGCCGGACAACGTCGAGCTGGGCCGCACGCTGGCAGCGTCGGCGCTGGGCGTGATCGCCGGCGACGTGCGCCGCCGCGCGCTGGTGCCGCTGCGCGAACTACAGACGGCCATCAACCTCCGCACGGCCAGCCACATCGGTCTCAACCTGGGCGCATTGCAACAGCGCAGTTTCGATTTCGTCTACCCGCAGCCCTGATGATTAACATAGTCCGCAACTTCTTACGCCGCACCGGTTTCCAGCGCCAGCTCACCGTCATCGTCTCCGGCGCGATTCTCGGGCTGGCCGTGTTTTCCGCGCTGATGAATTCGTGGGAAGCCAATGCGCGCATGCGCGACTATTTCATCGAACAGGGCCAGCGCATCGCCGACAACCTGGCGCGGCAGAGCACGCTTGCGCTGCTGTTCCACTCGTCCGAGAATGCGCGTGAAGTGGTCAACTCCACGCTGTCCTTCCCCGACGTGGCGGCGCTGCAAATCATGGACGCCAAGCGCAAGGTGCTGCTGTCCAAGGTGGTCGATGGCGCCAGGCTGGACGAAGCCAATCTGTCCAGGGCGGTGCCCGCCCACGCCGGCCTGGTCGGCGAAACCGCCGACGGCTGGCTGTTCGCCGCGCCGGTCTACGGCGGCCAGAGCGAAGCGTCGCCGTTCGAACTGCAGGAACACCAGCAACAGTTGCTGGGCTACGTCCACGTGCAGATCGCCAAGAACACGCTCAAGCAGCTGACCTGGTCGCTCTTGCTGGGCAACCTGGCGCTGACCTTGTCTTTCGCCGTGGTGCTGCTGGTGCTGGGCCGCCTGCTGACGCGCCACATGATTAATCCGCTCAACGCACTGTCGACGCTGATGCGCCGCGCCGAATCGGGCGAGTCGGGCATGCGCGCCGCGCCGGCCGGCCCACGCGACCTGATCGAGATGGCGCACGCTTTCAACCAGATGATGAACGTGCTGGAGCAGCGCGAGGCCGAACTGAAGGACTCGCGCGACGCCGCCGTCAACATGGCGCAGATGAAGGCGCAGTTCGCCGCCACCGTCAGCCACGAGGTGCGCACGCCGCTCAACGGCGTGGTCGGCATGCTCGACATGCTGAAGGAAACCCGCCTCACCCAGCGCCAGCAGGAGTTCGTCGACGTCGCCTGGAATTCCTCGCGCACGCTGATCGCGCTGATTAACAACATCCTAGATTTCTCCAAGATGGAAGCGGGCAAGCTCAAGCTGGAGGAAACCGAATTCTGCCTCGGCACCCTGCTGTCCGAAGTGACCGAACTGGTGGCCCGTCCGGCCCAGCAGAAAGGCGTGGCCCTGAACTGGACCATCGCGCCCGACGTGCCGTCCCGCATCGCCGGCGATTCGCTGCGCCTGCGCCAGATCCTCATCAACCTGATCGGCAACGCCATCAAGTTCACCGACCGTGGCGAAGTGGCGGTCGCCGTCACGCTGCTGCCGGGCGCCGATTTCGGCCTCGGCTTCGAAGTGCGCGACACCGGCATCGGCATGAGCGAAGAAGTGCGCCGCCACCTATTCGAAGCCTATGTGCAGCCCGACCCGAGCACCACGCGCCGCTACGGCGGCACCGGCCTGGGCCTGGCCATCTGCAAGCAGCTGGTCGAGCTGCTGGGCGGCCGCATCGGCGTCGACAGCGAAGCCGGCCGTGGCACCACCTTCACCTTCTCCATCCTGTGCCGTCCGGCGCAGCAACAGGTGGCGGGCCCGCCGCTGCCGATGCGCCCGCCAACCGCCGCGCCATCGGCCGCGCCGCTGCCGGTGCCGTCGCTGACCCCGGCCCTGAGCCCGGCCGCCGCCGAGCCGGAGCGCCAGTTCCGCGTGCTGGTGGCCGAAGACAACCGCACCAACCAGATGGTCGCCGCCGGCATGCTGGCGATGAACGGCTGCGTCTGCGAATTCGCGGCCGACGGCGTCGAAGCCGTGCGCGCCGCCCAGCGCGAGCGCTTCGACCTGATCCTGATGGATTGCAGCATGCCGGAGATGGACGGCTACGAAGCCACGGCCCACATCCGCCTGGCCGAGCTGGCCATGGGCCGGCGCACGCCGCTGGTGGCGATGACCGCCAACACCCAGGTCGGCGACGCCGAGAAATGCCTGGCCGCCGGCATGGACGATTACCTGGCCAAGCCGATCACGCTGGTCGAGCTGCGCCACAAGCTGGAGAAATGGCTGCCGCTCGGCACGCCCGCCCCGCAGGCCGCGCCGGCCCAGTCCTACGCCGCCGCGCCGCGCGGCGCCGGCATCCCCTGCCCGGTCGACCCGGCCGTGTTCGACAAGCTGCGCGAAGTACTGGGCGACACGCTGCCGCACGCCGTCACGCCCTACCTGGAAGACACCCCGGCCTGCCTGGACGAACTGGAACAAGCGGTGCAAGCCCGCGACATGCACACGGCCCGCGCCCGCGCCCACGCGCTCAAGGGCTCGTCCGGCAACTTCGGCGCCGAAACGCTGGCCCAGCTGGCGCAGCAGGCCGAGCACTTCGCCGCCGAAAATCAACCCGAGCAGATCGAACCGCTGCTGGCGCCGCTGCGCGCCCACTACGAAGCGCTGGCCGCCTTCCTGCACGCCGAGATCAGCGACGCCGCCCCGGTCATTCCGCAGACCGGCGACGACCGCCCGCAAGTGCTGGTGGTCGACGACGACCGCAGCACCCGCAGCACGCTGCGCCACACCTTGCAGCGCGACGGCTTCCGCGTCGAAGAAGCGGCCGACGGCGCGCAGGCGCTGGCCATGCTGGCCCGCTTCCAGCCCGACGTGATCCTGATGGACGCGATGATGCCGGTGATGGACGGCTTCACCGCCTGCGCCCGCATGCAGGAACTGCCCAACGCCGGCGCCGTGCCGGTGCTGATGATTACCGCGCTGCAGGATAATTCCTCGGTCGAGCGCGCGTTCGCCGCCGGCGCCAGCGACTACATTCCGAAACCGATCCACTACGCCGTGCTGTCGCAGCGGGTGCGCCGCATCATCGAGGCCAACCGCGCCGAGAAGCGCATCCGCCACCTGGCTTACAACGATGTGCTGACCAACCTGCCCAACCGCACGCTGTTCTTCGAGCTGCTGGCCGCCAGCATCGAGCAGGCCCGTCACGCCGGCAACGGCCAGCAGGTCGCCGTGCTGTTCATGGACCTGGACCGCTTCAAATACGTCAACGACAACCTCGGCCACGACGTCGGCGACCGCCTGCTGCAAGCCGTGGCCCAGCGCGTGCGCCACACCGTGCGCGCCGACGACGCCGTGGCCCGCCTGGGCGGCGACGAATTCACCGTCGTCCTCAACGAACTCGACAGCCCGGCCGCGGCCGCCACCGCCGCCCACAACATCGTGCGCGTGCTGTCGGCGCCCTTCCCTATCGACGGCCACGACATCTTCGTCACCGCCAGCGTCGGCATCGCCATGTACCCGCACGACGGCGGCGACGTCGCCACGCTGGTCAAGCACGCCGACAGCGCCATGTACCGCGCCAAGCGCACCAACTCCGGCTTCCAGTTCTACGAAGCGTCGATGGAGCATTCGATTTCCGAGCACGTGCGGCTGGAGAGCGACCTGCGCCGCGCCATGGAACAGCAGCACCAGCTGGAAGTCTATTACCAGCCGCAAGCCTGCCTGGCCAGCGGCAAGATCATCGGCATGGAGGCGCTGGTGCGCTGGCGCCATCCGACGCGCGGCATGATCGCGCCGGTGGACTTCATCCCGCTGGCCGAGGAAACCGGCCTGATCAACCCGCTGGGCGACTGGGTGCTGCGCACCGCCTGCGCCCAGTTGCAGCAGTTCATCTGCGCCGGCCTGCCGCCGATGCGGGTGGCGGTCAACCTGTCGGTGCGCCAGCTGCTGCAAAAGGATTTCACCGCCTCGGTCGAAGCCGTGCTGGCCGACACCGGCTTGCCGCCGGACCTGCTGGAGCTCGAGATCACCGAAAGCACGCTGATGGAAAACGCCCAGGACACGCTGGCCGCGCTGCACCGCCTGCACTCGCTGGGCGTGCGCCTGTCGATCGACGACTTCGGCACCGGCTACTCCTCGCTGTCTTACCTGAAGCGCTTCCCGGTCGACATCATCAAGATCGACCGCTCCTTCGTGCGCGACGTGCCGCAGGATGCCGACGATGCCGCCATCATCAGCGCCATCATCGCGCTGGCGCACAGCCTGCGCCTGGAGGTGGTGGCCGAGGGCGTGGAGACCGAGGCCCAGCTGCAATTTCTCAAGGCCCGCGAATGCGATCTGCTGCAAGGCTTCTACCTGAGTCCGGCCGTGCCGGCAGACCAATTCGCCGAACTGGTCCGTCGCCATATCGACACGCCTACAACAGTCGCCGCGCGAATCTGCTGATTTTTAGACATAAGCAACAACTGGCAGGCTAGAATCAAAAAAACGTAACAGGAGATAGCATTTTGAAAGCGTTGAGCGCCCACCGGCTGTACCTGACCGCGGCACTCACCCTACCGCTGGTTGCAGTCCACGGCATGGCCCATGCCGATCCCGTGACTGAGGAAGACGAACTGGCGCTGGTCTACGGCACCAGCGACAGCGTCAGCATCGCCACCGGCAATTTGCAAGCATTGCGGCGCGCACCGGCCGTGGCCTCGGTCATCACTGCGGCCGACATCGCCGCCATGGGCGCCACCGACCTCGATCAAGTGCTGGAGAGCGTGCCCGGCGTGCACGTCAACCGCACGCCGAACAGCAACTCGCCGCTGTACGTGGTGCGCGGCATCGTCAGCGCCTACACGCCGCAGATCCTGATGCTGCAAAACGGCGTGCCCATCACCACCGCCTACGTCGGCAACAAGGGCAATATCTGGGGCGGTTATCCGGTCGAGCACATCGCCCGCATCGAGATCATCCGTGGTCCCGGCTCCGCGCTGTACGGTTCCGACGCGTTCTCCGGCGTCATCAACATCATCACCAAGGGTCCGGGCGAAGCCCAGGGCACCGAGTTCGGCGCCCGCGCCGGTTCCTTCGGCAGCTACGACGGCTGGGTGCAGCACGGCGGCAAGATCGGCCCGGTCGAAGTGGCGGCCTACCTCCGGCTCGGCAAGACCGACGGCACCGACGCCATCGTCGACGCCGACGCGCAGACGCGCAACGACAAGCTGTTCAAGACCCACGCCAGCCTGGCGCCCGGCTCGCTCAACAACCAGCTCAAGGCGATCGACGCCAACCTCGACCTGATCTACGGCCAATGGCGCGGCCGCTTCGGCTACAAGAAGCGCTACGACATGGGCACCGGCGCCGGCATCGCCTCGGCGCTGGACCCGGTGGGCCGCCAGAAAGGCGAGCGCATCACCGGCAGCCTGGCCTGGGCCGACCCGCAGTTCACTCACGACTGGGGTCTGGGCGCCAGCTTCAGCGGCCAGCAGTATTCGCAGGAAGTCAGCACCATCTACCAGCTGCTGCCGCCCGGCCTGACCTTCCCGACCGGCACCTTCCCGAACGGCATGCTGGGCGCGCCTGAGACTTTCGAGCGCATCTACCGCTTGTCCGGCTTTGCCGACTACAGCGGCTTCAACAATCACCACGTACGCATCGGCGCCGGCCACGACGACATCGAGCTGTACCGCACGACCGAGCACCGCAACTTCAACTACGCGCCCAACGGCACGCCTATCCCGCTGCCATCGGTGATCGACACTATCGGCACCACGCCGTTCATGCTGCCGCAGCGGCGCAAGGTCGATTACCTGTACTTGCAGGACGAGTGGAATTTCGCCAAGGACTGGAACCTGACGGCCGGCGTGCGCCACGACCATTACTCGGACTTCGGCGGCACCACCAATCCGCGCCTGGCGCTGGTGTGGGACGCCAGCTTCGACCTGACCGCCAAGCTGCTGTACGGCCGCGCCTTCCGCGCGCCGGCCTTCCTGGAAAGCTACGGCATCAGCAACCCGGTCGCGCTCGGCAATCCGAACCTGAAGCCGGAACGCAACGCCACCACCGAACTGTCGTTCGCCTGGCAAGCCCGCACCGACGCCACCGTCAACCTGACCTTCTATCGCTACGATATGAAGAACATCATCCGCACCGTGGCCAACGTCATCCCCGGCACCGGCGCCACCTACGCCAACACCGGCGACCAGAAGGGGCGCGGCGTCGAACTCGAATCGAACTGGACGGTGACACGCGACCTGCGCCTGTCCGGCAACTACGCCTGGCAGCGCTCGACCGACCAGACCACGCATACGGATGCAGGTTACGCGCCGCGCCATCATGCATTCGGCCGCGCCGACTGGGCTTTCGCCAGCGGCTACCAGGCAGGTTCGCAGTTGAACTGGGTGGCCGGCCGCCAGCGCGCTTTCGGCGATGCGCGTCCGGTGACAGCCGACTACACCACGGTCGACTTCACGCTGGCGACCCGCAACGGCCGCAACCAGTGGAACTTCGCCCTGGCGCTGCGCAACGCGTTCAATGCCGACGTGCGCGAGCCGAGTCCGGCACCGGGCCTGACCTTGCCGCACGACCTGCCGATGGCGCCGCGCGCGATCTCGCTGCAGGCTTCGTACAAGATGTAAGCGGCCGTCGCTACGCTGCCAGCATGGCGGCGTAGCGACGCGCAAAAGTGTGTACATCGCCGGGCCAGCGCGCCGACAGGTAATTCCCATCTTGCACCACCCAGGCTGCGCGGTCGTCGCCGGCGCGGTCGCGCACCAGGCCGCCGGTCTTGCGGAAATAGTCCGGCGTGCCGGCCGGCACATCGATAAAGTCATCAGGCGAGGCCAGCGCCCGCTTGACCTCCTGCTCCACGCTCCAATAGCCTGCGGGTTCGCCTTTGCTTTCGCCGTAGGTGCGGTAGTAGCCAGGATCCCAGAAGCGGGCCAGGAAGCGCGTCAAATCCCAGGCGCTGCGTTCCAGCTTCCACGTCAGCGCCGTGGTCTTGCGGCCGTACAGCACCGAGCGCTGCGTGCGCGGCGAGATCGAACGGGCCGCCAGCAGCACGCCGTGGCACACCGCCGCCACCGGCTTGCCGCTGTCGAAAAACTCCGCCACCACGGCTTGCAGCACTGAGTCTTCCAGATAGGGGCGCATGCCCTTGGCGTGGCCGCCCGGCAGCAGCAAGGCATCGTACTGCGCGGCGCGCAGGTCTTCAAAGCGGCGCGGTTGCAGGAAGGCTGGATCCTGCTCCAGCGCGGCGTAGGCCTGGCGGCCGTGATGGTCGGCGCGCAGCATCAGGCCGAACAGGCGCAGCTTGCGCAAGCCGGGCAGCCAGCCCCACGGGTCCAGGCCTTCGCCGCTGAGCATCAAGGGGTCGGCATGGCCGCGCGTGCCGTCGACGGTGGCGAACTCGATGTGGTGGCCGGCATCGCGCAGGATGCGCCAGCTCAGCGCCACCTCGGTCGGATCGAAGTCGTGCAGCGGTATCGGGATCAGGATGCGGCGGCTGTGGCTCATGGCGTGGACGCGGAATGGTCGGGCGTTCATTCTACATGCCGCGCACCCCGATCATCATGCTGCGCGGCGCAAGCTGCCTGCGTTCGATGCCAGCGCGGGCAACGACGTGCGCGCTGCGGCAACCGGGAACTGGTGCACGCTGTGCTTGTCGCCTTCGATCTTGAACGAGCCCACCAGTTGCGCCAGTTCGCGCGCCTGGTCCTGCATCGCATCGGCCGCCGCAGCGGCTTCCTCCACCAGCGCGGCGTTCTGCTGCGTGACGTCGTCCATATCGCCGATGGCGGCGTTGACTTGCTCGATGCCATGCTCCTGCTCCGCGCTGGCGGCGCTGATGGCCGACATGATGCCCGTCACCTTCTCCACGCTCAGCACGATCTCTTCCATCGTCGCACCGGCCGCCTGCGCCAGCTCGCTACCGCTGGCGATGCGCTCGGCCGATTCATTAATCAACTGCTTGATCTCCTTGGCCGCGCTGGCCGAGCGCTGCGCCAGGTTGCGCACCTCGGACGCCACCACCGCAAACCCGCGCCCCTGCTCGCCGGCCCGCGCCGCTTCCACGGCGGCATTCAACGCCAGGATATTGGTCTGGAAAGCGATGCTGTCGATCACGCTGGTGATGTCGACGATCTTGTGCGCATAGTCGTTGATGCTGGCCATGGTCTGCACCACCTCCGACACCACCTTGCCGCCCTTGCCCGCCACCGCCGACGCCGACTCGGCCAAACGATTCGCCTGCCGCGCATTGCCGCTGTTCTGCTTGACGGCCGAAGTCAGCTCCACCATCGCCGACGCCGTCTCTTCCAGCGCGCCGGCCTGATGCTCGGTGCGGCGCGACAAATCCATATTGCCGTTGGCGATCTCACGCGACGCGGCATCGATGGCCACCGCGCCATCGCGCACGCGGCCCACGGTATCGGCCAGACGTGCCGTCATGTGGCTGAGCGCATCGAACAGCTGGCCGATCTCATCGCTGCGGCCATGACGGATCGCCCCATGCAGCTCGCCCGCCGCCACCTGCTCAGCCAGCGCCACCGCCCGCGTCAGCGGACGCACGATGCTGCGGGTCAGCGCCAGCGCCAGTGCGGCACCCAGCACCAGCGTCACCACGCCGAAGCCGACCAGCAGCGCGCGGCTGCCCTGGAACTGGCTGGCGGACTGCTCGGCCAGTTGCCGCGCCTGCTGCGTCTGGTAGGCCAGCAGCTTGCCCAACGCGCCCGTGTAGGCCTGGAACACCGCCACCATCTTGGTGTCCAGCAGATCGCTGACTTCCTGCGTGCGGCCGCTGTCCTTCAGCTTGAACAGCTCGGCGCGCAAGCCCAGATAAGCGCCCTTCTTTGCGGCCACCGCGCGCAGCAGTTCCGCTTCCGCGCCCTGCGCCGGCATCGCCGCCAGCTTGGTTTCCATCGCCGTGGCCAGCTTGTCGCCGGCGGTCAGCTGGGCCTGGAAGATGTCGCCCACTTCCAGGCTGTCGCTGCGGGCGATCGAGGTGGCGCGCAGGCCGTTCAGCTCCGTCATGCCCAGCAACTCCGAGGTCAGCTGCTGCTTGGCCAGCTTCTCGCTGACCAGGTTGGAGGCCGTATCGTTGGCCGTTTGCAGGCGCCACAGCGCCACCGCCGACATACATGCCATTAAAAACAACAGTGCGGCGAACGATGCCATCACGCGGACACCGGTATTCAATTGAGGAATTTTCATAACGTTTCTATAAGAGAAGTGCGGTTCGTACAAGATAAACCCGACTATACGCAGCAAATATGACCGCCTTATTACCGTACGGCAACTTCTACTTATATGTTTATTACGAAACAATAGATATTTTTCAAGAGAAACTTTATGAGGGATTCGTATATACTGCTTTGACACACTCGCTTCCTCTGAAAATCGTGAGCCAACTCCTCTCCGCCGACGCCGATCTGCTGCAATCCGAACAAGACGCCCTGCTCGCGCTGAGCAAGCTGTTGCACATCTGGTACAGCGAAGCGGGCTTGCACGGCATGCTGCGCTCGCTCGACGCCACTCTCGCGCAATGCCACGCCATCCGCGACGAGTTCGCCGCAGAGAGCGCCGAGACGCGCCTGGAAGCCGAACGCGGCGCCATCAGCCAGCACCTGCGCTTCATGCTGTCCTTATGCGCAGACTGATAACATTCTTTTCTTTTGGTTAAGATGTAATAGGCCGGTAACAATTTCCCACTAGCATTACCGGCACTGTAGTCAACCAAAGGTAACTGGCCGTGGAGTTCAATGCCTCTCGTTTGCACCTGCCCCGTTTTCGTCTGTCCGTCGCCGCCGACCTGTGCGTAGAGACGGTCTCGGTGGTATCCGACACCAGCAACTTCAGCGTACTGGAACTGTTCACCGAACGCCGCGACCTGATGAGCTTGCCGGTGATCGAAAGCGAACGCCCTATTGGCCTCATCAGCCGCAACATCTTCATGTCGCAGATGTCCAAGCCCTTCTACCATGAGCTGTACGGCAAGAAGAGCTGCATCGCCTTCATGGACAAGGAACCGCTGATCGTCGATGCCGCCATGAGCATCGAAGAGCTGACCTTCCGCGCCGTCGAATCGGGCGAGAAGGCGCTGGCCGACGGCTTCATCGTCACCCGCGACGGCGGCCTGGCCGGCGTCGGCTTCGGCCTGCAGCTGATGAACGTGGTGGCCAATATGCAGGCCGAGAAAAACCGCCAGATCATGCACAGCATCGACTACGCCAGCGTGATCCAGCGCTCGCTGCTGCGCCCCTCCGACCTGGCGCTGGCCGAGACGCTGCGCGACGCCCACCTCGAATGGCAGCCGCGCGACGTGGTCGGCGGCGACTTCTATCACTTCGCGCGCTACCCCGACGGCTGGTTCGCCGCCATCGCCGACTGCACCGGCCACGGCGTGCCGGGCGCCTTCATGACGCTGATCTCCTCATCGACGCTGGCGCAGGCCTTGCAGCAACTGGGTCCGCGCGATCCGGCCGCGCTGATCGCCGAAGTCAATCGCGGCGTCAAGAGCATGCTGGGCCAGGTCGACGAGCGCCACAGCCAGCACGGCGCGGCCGCCTCCAACGACGGCATGGACGCCGCCTTCCTGTGGTTCGACAACGCCAGCCGCCAGCTGCACTTCGCCGGCGCCAAGCTGCCGCTGTTCCAGCTCGACCCGGACCAGCAGGCGGTGCAGACGGTGGACGGCGACCGCATGGGCGTGGGCTATGTCGACACGCCGCTGGACTACGCCTGGACCAACAAGACCATCACCATCCCCGAACGCAGCCTGCTGTTCCTGACCACCGACGGCTTGATCGACCAGATCGGCGGCGCCAGGGAAATCGCCTACGGCAAGCGCCGCATGCGCGACGTGATGCTGGCCCAGCGCGGCGCCGGCGCGCGCGACGTCAGCGACGCCATGCTGGCCGACTACCAGGCCTGGCAAGGCGAACAGCCGCGCCGCGACGACCTGACCTTTTTCTGTTTCCGCCCATAGGAGCGCCGATTTTGCTGTACGAAGAATTCAACGATTTCTGGGACGTGGCCCGCAAGCGCCACATCATCTTTTTCTACGTGGGCTATTTCTCGCAGCACGTGGTGGCCGCCATTTCCGAGACCATCAAGGCGCGGCTGGACACCGCCGGCGCCGCCGGGCCGACGCGCCGCCGCATCTTCTCGTCCTTCGTCGAAATGTCGCAGAACATCATGCACTACTCGTCGGACACGCTGACCCCGCACGAACAAAGCGACAACCAGATGCGCCGCGGCTCCTTCTGCATCGGCATGAAGGACGACAGCTTCTTCCTGCTGTGCGCCAACCCGGTCGACAGCACCAACGTGGAGCGCATCCGCAGCCGCCTGGAGCCGCTGCACACGATGACCATGGAAGAGATCAAGTCCGCCTACAAGAAAGCGCTGCGCGACGAAACGCCGGCCGACAGCAAGGGCGCGGGCCTGGGCTTCCTGACCATGGCGCGCGACGCCAGCGAGCCGCTGGAGTTCGAGTTCGTGCAGGAAGCGCACGATCCGGACACCACGGTGTTCTGCATCAAAGCGATCATTTAAAAAAATCAGTACTGGAACAGTTATGGAACCACTCTTTATCAGCGCCTCGCCCACCTCGCCGGAAATCGACTTCCGCTTCGACCAGGACACCCTGTCGATCAAGGGCGAGTCCTATCCCGAAAACGCGGCCGCCTTCTACGGCCCGCTGATCGCCCGCGTGCAGGCCTACCTGGACGGCTGCAATGACGCCAGCATCACCGTCAACGTCTCGCTGGCCTACTTCAACAGCTCCAGCACCAAGATGCTGTTCTCCTTCTTCGACGCGCTGAACAAGGCCGCCGTGGCCGGCAACCAGGTGCGCCTGAACTGGTACCACGACGAGGACGACGACACCATCCTCGAATTCGGCCAGGAGCTGCAGGACGATTTCGACGCGCTGGACTTCCACGACCACCCAGTGAGCAACTGATGATGACCATCCCGGGCCGCGAAGAGGCCGACCTGTTTGCGCTGGAAAGCGCGGCGCTGGCCAACGCCAGGGCGGCCCACGCCGACCCGCGCGCCGACGCCCGCGCGGCGCTGGCCGAGATGATCGTCCACTACGAGCGCCTGATGCGCGAAAGCCGCCGCCTGATACGCCGCAGCGACCGCGCCGAACTCGATATGAACCAGATGAACCGCCAGCTGCACGAACTGGCGCTGCAGCTAGAGTACCGCGCCACCCACGATCCGCTGACCGGCGCGCTCAATCGCGCCGCCGTCATCGAGCATGCCTCCGGTTGCCTGGAGCGCGGCGACATGGCGCTGATCGTGCTCGATATCGACCACTTCAAATGGGTCAACGACGACTTCGGCCACCCGGCCGGCGACGCCGTCATCAAGACCGTGGTGCTGTGCCTCCAGGCCCTGCTGGGCCCCGAGGTGGCGATAGGCCGCGTCGGCGGCGAGGAGTTCTCGGTGGTGTGGCCGACCAGCTCCGTGGAGGAAGCGCAGCGCGTGGCGGCCAGCATCTGCGACGCCATCGCCGACCAGGTGTTCGCCGCGCCGATCGACCGCCAGATCACGGCCAGCGTGGGCATCAGCTGGAACCGCGCCGGCACCAGCTTCGAAACCGCCTACAGCCACGCCGACGAGGCGCTGTACGCCGCCAAGCGCGCCGGCCGCAATTGCGTCAAGCTGCATTCGACGCTGCCGCCGCTGCCCACAGCCGCTACGCCGCCAGCCGCCGAAGACGTATCGGCTCCCTGCCACTGACGCTACGGCCGCTCAGGCCACTGGCGTCAGCAGCGGCCTGCCGCCGAAATGGGCGAGCAGGTTGTCCACGACAAGTTGCCCCATCGCTTGGCGGGTTTCCACCGTCAGGCTGCCGACGTGCGGCGTCAGCACCACGTTGTCCAGCTCACGCAGCGCCGCCGGCACATGCGGCTCGTGGTCGAACACGTCCAGCGCCGCCTTGCCCAGCACACCGTCGCGCAAGGCCGCGATCAACGCATCCTGATCCACCAGCGAACCGCGCGCCACGTTGACCAGCGTCCCCTGAGGCCCCAGCGCCGCCATCACCTCCGCATTCACCGCGTGGCGCGTGGCCTCGCCACCCGGGGCGCACAGCACCAGATAGTCGCTGGCCTGCGCCAGTTCCAGCAGCGAGGCGCAGCGCCCGGCCGCCACGCCATCCACCGCGCGCGGCTGGTAGTACAGCATAGCCATGCCGAAGGCCGCCGCCCGCGCCGCCACCGCCTGGCCGATGCGGCCGAAACCGAATATCCCGCACACCTTGCCGCGCAAGGCCCGCGTCGGCGCCAGCGGCAGGCCGTGTTCCCATGCGCCGCTGCGCACCAGGCGGTCCAGCGACGGCAGCCCGCGCGCAGACGACAACAACAGCGTCAGCGCCAGATCCGCCACATCCCCGGTCAGCACACCGGGAGTGTTGGTAACAAAAATGCCACGCGCACGCGTCGTTTCCAGCGCCACCGCGTCGGTGCCGATGCCGTTGACGGCGACGATTTCCAGCTTCGGCAACTGCTCCAGCAGCGCCGGGCCGATGCCGATCGACCCCGTCGTCAAAACTCCTTTTATGCCCGGCGCCACAGCGGCCAGCCAGTCCGGCTGGGCCTCGCAGGGCTGTCGCCAAAGGTGGTGGCAGTGAAACGCCTGTTCCAGCTGCGCCATCACATCCGCCGACGGGCTGGCCGCCAGCACCAGTATTTCCGTTTTCATATCGCTATCCTTATGCATGTGGCGATTGTACAAGCAGACCCAGATTCCCGTTGCTTTGCATGGACTTTCTGTCGGCATTTCCGTATGCTGGACCTACCATCCTGGAGCGCGCCCCGATTTGAACGTCCCCGCCCCCACTCCGCAAACTTGCTTCGCCTTCCGCCGCTGGTTATCCGCGGCGTTGGCGGCATGCGCGATGCTGTGCGGCGCGGCGGCCGCAGGGCCGGAGCGCTGGGACAAGCTGGCCACGCCGCTGTTCGAGCATCTCGGCCTGGAACAAGGGCTCCCGCACCCGGTCGGCATGGCGTTGGCGCAGGACGGCGACGGCTACATCTGGGTCGGCACCCAGACCGGCCTGGCGCGCTGGGACGGCTACCATATGCGCAGCTTCCACCACGACGCCACCACCCCCGCCTCGCTGCCCGGCGATTTTATCCAGGTGCTGCACGTCGATACGCGCGGACGCCTGTGGGTGGGCACGGCGGCAGCCGGCATCGCCATGTTCGACAAACGCAGCGAACAATTCACGCGCCTCAACGATGAACTGAGCAAGGGCCAGGTCAGCGCCATCGCCAGCGACGCCAAGGGCAACCTGTGGATAGGCACGCCGACCGGCCTGAAATACTACGACACCGTGCAAGGCACGCTGCGCCGCTACACCCACGAAACCCACCCCGGGCTGCCGGACAACCAGGTGCGCGCACTGCTGGTGGACCACGCTGGCACGCTGTGGATAGGTACGGGTACCGGCCTGTCGCGCCTGCGCGAAGGCGGCACCATCACGCCGTTCGCCATCTCCGACGACGGCCAGTTCGGCTGGAGCGACACCGTCATGGCGCTGGGCGAGAACAGCTTGGGCCAGATCGCCTTCGGCACGCTCAAGAGCGGCATCGGCGTGGTCGAAGCCCTGGCCGACCGTGGCCGCATCCTGCAGATCAAGGGCGTCAACGGACTCCAGGCCAATATGGTGCTGGCGGTGATCGAGTCCACGCCCGGCACCTGGTGGGCCAGCACCTACGGCGGCGGCGTGGTCGAGTACCACAGCGGCAGCAACGAGGGCCACCGCATACAGCACCAGGCGGCCGTGCCGTTCAGCCTCAGTAACGACCGCGCCGCCGCCCTGCTGCGCGACCGCAGCGGCATGATCTGGGTGACGACCGAGCGCGGCGTCGATTTCTACGATCCGCACAACGAGAGCGTCGATTCGGTGTTCGGCGCGCAAGGCGCGCAGGAAGCCTCCGTCACCGCGCTGATGACGGATCATCGGGGCCAGGTGTGGATCGCGCTGGCCGACCAGGGGATCGACATCGTGCACCCCAACGGCGACCGCTCCGCCGTGCTGCGGCCCGACCCGGCCCACCCGGACAGCGCGCTGCCCAACCGGGTGGTGCTCGCGCTGGCCGAGGCCAGTCCCGGCGAGGCCTGGGTCGGCACCCAGCTGGGCCTCTACCGCACCAGCGCCCAGGGACGCAGCGTGCGCCGCGTGCCGCTGCCGCAGGCCAGCGCCTATCCGCGCATCGGCACCATCCTGGCGCGCAAAGGTGAACTATGGCTGGGCAGTTTCGACGGCCTGCTGCGCTACGACCCGCAGGCGAACACCGTCCGCCGCTATGTGCAGGGCACGGCCGATGCCGGCGGCCTGACCGACAACCGCATCCACGCGGTCGTCCCCGACGGCGACGGCGCGCTATGGATCGCCACCCGCAATGGCTTGAACTGGCTGGATCCGGAAACCGGCAAGGTGGAACATATCCGCGCCAACCCCTCGCTGTCGACGGCGCTGTCGGAGGCGATCATCAGCTCACTGGTGATCGACACGCGCGGCCGGCTGTGGGTAGGCACCTATGGCGGCGGCATCTGCGTCATGACCGGCCGCGATGCGAAAGGCAAGCCGGAGTTCGAACGGGTCGGTTCCGTCGCCGGCCTGGCGACCGGCACCATCATGTCGCTGCAGGCCGATCCCGTCGGCCGCATCTGGGCCGCCACCGCCGACAGCATCGCCGTGATCGACGCCGCCACGCTCAAGGCGCGCGCGCTGACCCGCGCCGACGGCCTGGCCTTCCGCACCTTCTTCATCGGCTCCAGCACCGTGACGGCGGAGCACGACCTGGTGTTCGGCGCCACCTCCGGCATGGCGGTGGTGTATCCGGGCCGCTTGAACGACTGGGGCTACCGCCCGCCGCTGGTCATCAGCGCGGTGCGCCTGGACCAGCAAGCGGTCACGCCCGCCCAACTGGCCGGCGACAACGGCCAGACGCTGACGCTCAAGCCCGAGAACCAGGGCTTCGAAGTGGAGCTGGCCGCGCTGGACTTCTCGGCGCCGCAGCGCAACCGCTACGCGCATCTGCTGGAAGGCTTCGACCAGCGCTGGGTGGAGGCCGACGCCAGCCGCCGCATCGCCGCCTACAACCATCTGCCGCCCGGCAGCTACCGCCTGCGCCTGCGCGGCAGCAACCGCGACGGCCTGTGGAACGCCGACGAGCTGCAACTGCGGGTGGTGGTGCTGCCGGCCTGGCACCAGACCTGGTGGGCGTGGCTGGGCTACTTCCTGGCCGCCTGCCTGCTGACGTGGGGCCTGGTGCGCTGGCGCGTGCGGCAGCTGCACCACAAGGGCGAGACGCTGCAGGCACTGGTGTATTCGCGCACGCAGCACCTGGAAAAACTCAACGCCATCGTCAAGTCGATCAACGAGCAGCTCGATTTCGACGCGCTGCTGCACACCATCCTGCATGAATCGACGGTCATCAAGGGCATCGATTCGGCGGTGGCGCTGGTGCGCGAGGCCGGCACCGAAACGCTGTCGCTGCGCGCGGCCTGGGGCCGCATCGACACGGCGGCCGACGCCTACACCATCGACCTGCGCCAGGCCGAACTGCGCTACGCGCCGGCCGACTGCATGATCGCGCCCGACATCTTCGAAGTCCACCACCACAATGCGCTGCCCGGCGACGTTTGCGCGCTGCTGGCGGTGCGGGTGGTGATCGACGGCCAGGTCGAAGGCTATCTGATCTTCGAGAACTACCAGTACCAGGCGAGCTTCGCGCCCACCGATCTCGATCTGCTCAAGGCGCTGAAGGAACCCTTCGTCTCGGCCTACCAGAAGGCGCGCGCGCTGCGGCTGCTGGAACAGGCGCGCGCCAACGCCGAAGCGGCCACCCGCGCCAAGAGCGACTTCCTGGCCAATATCAGCCACGAAATCCGCACGCCGATGAACGCCATCCTCGGCTTCGCCGGCCTGGGCACCCACCTGGACCTGCAACCGCAGCCGCTGGACTACTTCCGCAAGATCGGCCGCGCGGGCCAGAGCCTGCTGGAGATCATCAACGACGTGCTGGACTTCTCCAAGATCGAATCGGGCAAGCTGGAACTGGAGGCGCTGCCCTTCGACCTGCCGGACACCCTGAGCCAGCTGGCCGACCTGTTCTCCTGGCGCGCCGCCGAGCGCGGGCTGGAGCTGGTGATCTGGGCCGCGCCGGACGTGCCGTCCAACCTGCTGGGCGATCCGCTGCGCCTGAGCCAGATCCTGGTCAACCTGGTCGGCAACGCGCTCAAGTTCACCGCGCGCGGCCACATCGAACTGCGCGTCGAGCGCGACCTCCATGCCGCCGTGCCTGCCGACGGCTACATCGCGCTGCGCTTCGTCGTCGAAGACAGCGGCCTGGGGATCAGCGAAGAGCAGCAGGTACGCCTGTTCCAGGCCTTCGCCCAGGCCGACGCCAGCACCACGCGCCTGTACGGCGGCACCGGCCTGGGACTGGCGATCTCGCAGCAGCTGGTGCGCAAGATGGGCGGCGTGATCCGCGTCGACAGCGAGCCTGGCGTCGGCAGCGCCTTCAGCTTCAGCATCGTCATGCAGCCGGCTGCCGACCAGACCCCGCGCGCGGCGCCGCTGCCGCCGTCGGTGCCGGGCAAGCGCGTGCTGGTGGTGGACGACAGCGAAGCGGTGCGCCACATGCTGAAGATCCAGCTGGCGAGCCTGGGCCTGAAGACGCGCGCCGTGGCCTCGGGCGCGGCGGCGGTGGCGGCGATGCAACAGGAAGACTACGACATCCTGATGATGGACGCCGACATGCCCGACCTGGACGGCATCGAAACCCTGCAACGCATCGCCAGCGACGCCGAACTGGCGTCTGTGCCGGCGGTGCTGATGACCACCGCCTATGCGCGCGAGCATAGCCGCCAGACGGGCGAGCAAAGCCGCCTGATGCCCTTCCTCGACAAGCCGGCCAATCCCTACCTGCTGCGCAGCGTGGTGCTGGCGGCGCTCGGCCTGGAAAGCAGCCAGCCTGCGGTCAGGCTGGTGGCCTCGCCGTCGGTGGCGGTGCAGCGCATACGCGGCGCCCATGTGCTGGTGGTCGACGACAACAGCATCAACCAGCAGGTCGCCAGCGAAATCCTGCAACGGGCCGGCGTGCGCGTGGACCTGGCCGGCAGCGGCGAGGAAGCGGCGCGCATGACCGCCGCCGGCCGCTACGACGCGGTGCTGATGGACATCCAGATGCCGGACATGGACGGCTACCAGGCCACGGCCCTGATACGCGCCGACCCTGACAGCGCCAGGCTGCCGATCATCGCCATGACCGCGCACGCGGTGGCCGGCTACCGCGAGCGCTGCCTGGCGATGGACATGAACGACTACGTCACCAAGCCCATCGACCCCGACACCCTTTACGCCGTGCTGGCGACGTGGGTCGAGCCGGGACCGGGACAGCCGGAAGACGCCGGCGCGCAGGCTGGCGGTGCGCCGGCGATGGGCTACGCGAGCACCAACGCCTTCTCCGCCGTGGCCCGGCGCGGCATCGACATGCCGGCGGCCATGGAGCGTCTGGGCGGCCACAGCCGCCTGCTGTCGCAGCTGCTGGCGCTGTTCGCCAAGGACTTCGATACGAGTTTGCAGCAGATTCAGCAAGCCATCGACGCCGGCGACTTCCCGCAAGCGGCCGAGCTGGTGCACAAGATACGCGGCGCCGCCGGCAACATCTCGGCAACGGAACTGTACGCATCGGCAACCGCGCTGGAGGAACACCTGCGCGAACACCCTGCCGCGCCGGGCGATGTGCTGCAGGCGTTTGTACTATCGTTCAGCGTGGTGATGGAGAGCGCCCGCCAGGATGCGGCCGAACGCGAGGCCGAGACCCTGGCCTGATTTTGATGCCGTTCAGCAACAGGTGCAAGATGCTATCTACACGGCTTACCTTGAGATAGTGGCCGCTTTAGCCTACGATGAAGTTGCGTTTCGAAACGCGAAATTTCCATCCCCCCACACTAAAGGTAAAGACATGGCCACGCATTCCCCACAAGATCTCGATCTGCTGCTGTCCAAACTGTCCGGCGACGACACGTTCCGTGCAAGCTTCCTGAACGACCCACAACTGGCGCTGGGCACCCTGGGCATCAAGCTCGCCGCCGACAAGATCCCAGCCCTGCGCTGCCTGCCAGCGAAGGAAGTATTCATCGCCAGCCGCCACGCCATCAAAGGCAAGCTGGAAAACGCCGCCGGTGCGATTCCATTCTTCCTGTCCGGCCAGCGTTAAGGCTCGTAGCGCATCTCCACCGTATCCTGCGCGCCGGAAGCCTTTCCGCAGCCGCATACGGCGATCACCATGTCTTTCAATGGGTCGAGCCCAAATACCCGCTCGATATCGATCTCGTTCACCGCCGCCGTCACAAAGGCCGGCATCCCCGCTTCAGTCGCCAGCAGATAAAAAGTCTGCGACAGGTGGCCCGCGTCGAGCAGCAAGGCGCGATAGGCCTTGGCGTGATTGCGGTACTTCCAGAAGTTGCGCTCCACCCGCGCCGCCAGCACCACCATCATCGGCGCATCGACAAACCAATCCTGATCGGCCACCATCCGCATCGCCAGTTCCGCCGTTTGCGTGGTGTCCATCGCCGCCAGCGGCTCCAGCACGTGGCGTACCGGATGATAGTGGTACAGGCCCGGCGCGACGCCTTCGACGCGCTGCGCCAGCACATAGGCTTCCACCGGATGCAGGCCGCCCGCCGAGGGGCTGAGCTTCTTCAGCACGAAGGCGCCGGGCGCCATTTCGCGTTCGCCCTGCGCGCCAAAAGCCCGCTGCAACAGGCGCGCAGCAGTGGCCAGCGGCAGCACGGCGGCGCCGTCGAAATTGCGGCCGGTGTAGCGTTGGAACAGCGTGTCGTCGAGGCGCGCGCGTTCGGGAGCCGGCAGCGCCACCGCGTCGCCGGGCGCGGCGCGTTCGATGGCCGGGCCGGGCGGCGTGCCGTAAGAGACCACCAGTTCTTCGAAGCTGGGGAACTGCATGCCCTTGTCGACCCGCATATCTCCCCAGCGGCTGAACATGTGCGCGGTGGCCGACAGCGGCCGCCAGTTCTGCGAGCGCAGCACCTCGTCGCGTACGCGGAAGTGTGCGTTGTGATCGTCGTCGTCGCCGATCAGCAGGCCGGTTTGCAGCAGGCGGGCTATAGCCGCCGCGCCGAATTTCTGTTCGCAGTCGTCGCGTTCCTGCCACAGCGTCAGGCCGATGCCGCCCAGCGCCGCCATCTCTTCCAGCGTGACTTCGACCTCCTCGCCCAGATGCGCGGCCAGCGCCATCCAGCGGATGTTCGCGCCCAGCGCGGCATCGCCGGCGAAGAGCGCGGCCCAGTCGATATCGAGGTCTTCCCGGGGTTCCAGGAACAAAACGGCACAACGTCTGATCAGCATGGTGGCCCCACTTGAAAGGTTAGCCTTGCAAACTCCAGCGACACAGCGCGGTGTATGGCAGGTTCTGGCCGATATGGCTGTGAACCAGCACCAGTTCGCGCACCGTCCATTCGACGGGGCCGGCGGCCTGCGGCGGGGCCGTCACGTCATCGTACAGCAGTGTGAGATGCGGTGTATAGTTCGGCGGATTACCGGGCAGGCCGGCCTTGAGCAAGGCCATCGCGAGACTTTTATACAGGGAGCCAAGCCCGCTCACGCCGTCGCCGCCGGTCAGCACGAACGGCCGGTTGCGCGAACGGTTGATGAAGGTCTGCGCCGTATCGAAGCTGACGGCGAAAGGCGCCGTTGCATCCGCCACCAAAGCGGCGGCCTTGCCTGCGCGCGCCACCAGGCTGTCCGGCATGCCGGGAAAATCGCCCAGGTTGCACAGCGTCGCGTGCAGGCGGGCGTCGGCGATGGCGCGGCCGCGCATGCCATGCGCGGCCTTGAGCTCAGCGGTCAGCGTGTTGATGCGGGCGATGGCGCCGGCATCCGGCAGTACCGCGAAGAAGATGCGGTCCGTCAGTTCGGGTTCGGGCTCAAAGCCCGGCAGTAAGGTCTGTTGTGTCATGCCGCCAGTTTAGCGCTTGACAGCTACGATTACAACTGTAATCATGCGCAACGATTACACATGTAAATGGAAGAACGATGAAACCCATCCCGCAGATCAGCGAAGCCGAATCGGTCGTCATGGAAGCGCTGTGGACGCACAGCCCGCGCAGCGCGGAGGAAGTGGCCGCAGCGATCGGCGACGAGCGCGCATGGCAGGAGTCCACCGTCAAGACGCTGCTCAACCGGCTGCTGCGCAAGAACGCCGTCAAGGTACTGAAGGACGGACGGCGCTATCTGTACTCGGCCGCGATCACGCGCGAGCAGTGGCTGCACAGCGAAAGCAAGGGCTTCCTGGACCGGCTGTTCGACGGCCGCGTCGCGCCGCTGGTGGCGCACTTCAGCCGCCACCGCAAACTGAGCAAGGCGGATCTGGAAGAACTCAAGCGTTTGATCGGAGAGCTCGACGATGGCAAGTGAGTTGTGGACCGCCCTGCCCGCGCTGCTGTCGCCGGTCCTGCCGCCGCTGCTGCGCGCGAGTTGTGCGCTGAGCCTCGCCGCCATCGCGGTCATGGCGCTGCGCCTGCCGCTGCGACGCTGCTTTGGCGCCGGCGTCGCCTACGCCGCGTGGCTGGCCGTGCCCTTGTGCGCGCTGGCCGCCCTGCTGCCGGCGGCGCCCACCGGCAGCCTGCTGGTGCTGCCCGCCGCCGCCATGCAGCCGCTGACGACCGGCATCGCCAGCCTGGCATCGCCGTCCGCATCGCCGGGACAGGCATACCTCATCGTGCTGGCATGGATGGCCGGCGTGCTGCTGGCCGCCGCCCTGCAGATCAGCCGGCAACGCGCCTACGTCCGCAGCATGGGCGCTGCGGCGCGGCGCGGCGGCATCGCCTATGCCGAATCGCCACATGCCGGCCCCGCGCTGGTGGGCCTGTGGCGGCCACTCATCATCGTGCCGTCCGACTTCGACCGGCGCTACACAGCAAAAGAACGGCAGCTGATCCTGGCGCACGAACGCACCCACGCCCGTCGCCACGACCCGCTGGCCAACGCAGCCTGCGCCGCATTGCGCTGTCTGAACTGGTTCAATCCCCTGCTCCACATTGCCGAGCGCCTGATGCGCGCGGACCAGGAACTGGCTTGCGACGCCGAAGTCGTGCGCCGCCATCCCAACTCGCGCCGCAGCTACGCCGACGCCATGCTGAAAACGCAGTTATCCGCGAACGATGCACCGTTCGCATGTCAATGGCAGTCCAACCATCCACTGAAGGAAAGAGTCATGAACCTGAACCGCACCACGCCACAAGCACTGCGCATCGCCGGCAGCACCCTGATCGCCGCCGCCATGACAACCGGCAGCTGGGCCGCATGGGCAGCGCAAAACAGCGCCCCCGAAGGCCAGCTGTACGATATCGCCATGCAGATGAAGGTCAACGGCGACACCATCTCGCCGCACCTGCACACCCGCAGCGGCACTCCGGCAGCGATGCGCGTCGGCGAAGGCGCCCAGCAATGGCGGGCGGAGTTCACGCTGAAACCGGTCGACGGCGGCCAGGTCTACATCGCCAGCAATGTATCGCGCGGCGGCAAGCCGGTCGGCAAACCCGGCGTGCTGGTGGCGCTTGGCCAGCCCGCCACCGTCAAGTTCAACCAGGACGACAGCGCCGGCATGGAGATGCAACTGACAGTGACGGAAATCACCAAGCAGGGTGCAAAATAAACAAATGTGGTCAAACAGCAATGTTTACGATAGGATATTATTCCCTGGCCATGGGGCCATCTGTTCAAGGAATACTATGAAATCGAAAATGATCATTGCAGGTTTGATCGCCGCAGTTTGTGCAGCCAGCGCGTTCGCCGGTCCAGCACCGTACATGTGGTACAAAAGCAAGCTGAACGGCTCGCTGACCTGCTCTAACGCCTACATTGGCGCCGGCTGGGAACCACAGCCGCAGCTGGGCACGTTCAAAAACGCGGCCTGCCGCTAAAAAAAATGGGGGCCAACCTGGCCCCCGTTCTTTTTACTTGCCGGCTTGCTTGCGGCGGCGCCGCGTTGCCGCCAGCAGGCCGATACCGCCGACCATCATCGCCCATTGCCCAGGCTCCGGCACTGCGGAAACATTCACCGTAAACGAGCCCGAGTAGTCGGCGAGGTGGTTTGGCGTGTTGTCGTAGAAGCCGACCAAGTCCGGCACCGCGTTCGGGACCGCTGGATTGGCGTAGTCAAACAAAGTGAAATTGCTCAGCGTCAGCGTGGTATTGCCCACGCTGAAGGACAGCGAATTAGCGGCCTGCACATCGCCGCCGTTGATGCCCAGGCTGTTGTTGCCATATGCCGCCACCGTTGGATGAACCGCATTGAACGGCACGTAAGCCGAAACGCCAGGCGTGTTGTTGGAGCCGTTGAAGAACAGGTTCAGGCCGGCCGACGACGTAGGCCAGTTGAAACCGCCGCCATCGGCGCGGAAATAGAAGGTGTAAGTGCCGGGGGTGGACAGATTCTGGTTCAGCGAGGTGGCCGGGCCGTTGCCGCCGTTGATGAACGAGCTGGCGTCGTTCGGCGTGGTCAGCAGGTACAGATTGGCCGCGGCGTCGCTGCCGCTGGTATCCCAGCCGTTGCCTACGTAAACGCCGGCGGAGTTGATGTCGTACACCGACGCGCCGGTCAGCGACAGGGTGTCAGCCGAAGCCGTGTTCATCAACGTTCCACATACCGCTGCCGCGGCGACCATGGGCACCAGGCGGGCAACCGCAAATACTGTCTTCAAAATGAGCTCCTGTTGAATTTGGCGGGATAGCAGGCCTGCAGGGCCTGTTGCTAAAAATAGAATACCACAAACAGTGCAAATATGACAAGTAGCCGGCCGCGCTATTTCACCCGCTGCTTCTCCAGCTTGCGCGCCAGCGTGCGGCGGTGCATGCCCAGCCGCCGCGCCGCTTCGGAGATGTTGAAGTCGGTCTCCGCCAGCACCGCGTGGATGTGCTCCCACTCCAGCGTCTTGACCGACGTGGCGCGGTTGGTCAGTTCCAGCTCCGCCGCGCCGGCCACGTGTTCGAAGGCCGCTTCGATGTCGTCGGTGTTGGACGGCTTGGCCAGGTACTGGCAGGCGCCCAGCTTGATCGCCTCCACCGCCGTGTTGATGCTGGCGAAGCCGGTCAGCACCACGATCAGCATGTCGGCATCGTGCTGGTGCAGCATCTGCACGCAGGCCAGTCCTGACGAATTGCCCTTCAATTTGAGATCCACCACCGCATAGCCGGGCGAGTGATCGACCAGCAGCGCGCTGGCCTCGTCCACGTTCTCCGCCAGCAGCACCTTGTAGCCGCGCCGTTCGAAGGAGCGCCCCAGAGTGCGGGCGAAGGCGGCGTCGTCCTCGACCAGCAACAGTACGCGTTCTTCTTCAGTAGTCATATTGATTCGATTCCGGTTTGATTTCGATCTCGGCCAGCGGCAGCGTCAGGCGCACCAGCGCCCCGCCCTGCGGCCGGTTCGAGGCCGTGACCGCGCCGCCCAGCGTGCGCGCCACGTTCACCACCAGGAACAGGCCCAGGCCTCCGCCCGGCCGCCCCTTGCTTGAGTTGTACGGCTTGCCCAGCTGCGCCAGGATGTCGGGCGCGAAGCCGGCGCCGGCGTCCATCACCTGCAGCACCAGCAGCTCCTCTTCAACGCTGGCTTCCATGCGCAGCCATTGCGGCGACGCCTCCAGCGCGTTGTCGAGCACGTTGCAGATCATTTGCTTGAGCGTGGAGTCGGACACCACCGGGTGGTCCGGCGCGATGCGGTTGTCGAATTCGAACGCCACCACCGGCCGGCCGATGCGCCATTCCGCCACCAGCTCCGCCAGGAAGGTGTTGATGGTGGTGGCCGCCGACGATTCGCCGCGCGTCTCGCCGGCCGACAGCAGGATGCCGCTGACGATGGACTTGCAGCGTTTGAGCTGGGTCTGCATCTCGCCGATCTCTTCCAGCAGCTCGGCGTTGGCCTTGAACTCGGGCATGTGCTTCCAGTCGCCCAGGATGACGGCCAGCGTGGCCAGCGGCGTGCCCAGCTCGTGCGCCGCGCCCGAGGCCAGCAGGCCCATGCGGATGATATGGTCTTCTTCGGCGGCGCGCTGGCGCAGGTCGGCCAGCTTGGTGGCCGTCACCCGCATATTGCGCATGATGCGCGTGATGAAGATGACCAGCAGCGCCGCATCCAGCACGAAGCAGATCAGCATGCCCTGCACATACAGGCTGAAGATGCCGCGTGCATGATCGAGCGGCAGCGCCAGCGGTTCGGAGAACAGCGCCAGCCCGGCGATGCAGGTGCCGGTGACGCCGACGATGGTCCAGGTCGACCACGACTCCAGCAGCACCGCGCCCAGGATCACATGCAGCAGGTACAGGAACACAAAGGGATTGGTGGCGCCGCCGCTCAGGTAGAGCTGCGCCGTCAGGCTGGCGATATCGACCGTCAGCGCCAGCAGCAGCTCGCTGTTGGACACCACCTGGTTTTCCTGCCAGCGCAGGGTGCTGGCGATGTTGAAGGCGATCAGGCAGGCCAGCACGTTCAGCATGGCCGGCATCGGCAGCTGCACGTCGAACACCATGGTGGCGGCGAAGATGGTGGTGATCTGGCCGACCACGGCGATCCAGCGCAGCTGGATCAGCTGCTGCATGTTCTTGTGTCCGGCCGCGTGGGTGATGGTGTTGGCCGACGCCTTCACCGCCGCCAGCGGTTCGATCACGGGTGCGTTGGGACGGCCCCGGTCGTATGGATTATCGTTTTTCCTGGCCATTTATGCGCTAGTTGGTGGTTTGCGTCCCTCGCGGACGACCCATGCGGCGCCGCCGGCAACCATCAGCGCCAGCGCGAACCAGGTGACAGCATAAACCAAATGGCTGTTGGCAAAGGAAACCACCGTCAGGCCGCCGATCGGTGCGCCTTCGGCAACCGGCCCGGCAGCGGCGTCGGCATCGACGAAGTACGGCGCCACGGCCGGCAAGCCGCGCATGCGGGCGATGGCCTGCACGTCGCGCGTGTACCAGTAGTTGCGGTCCGGTTCGTTCTGACGCAGACGGCCGGATGCTTCGCTCAGCCGCAGCAAGCCAGTAATGCTGACCGGCGCATTGCCCGCAGCACGGGCAGCGCCGCAGGCATCGGCCGCAGCGGCGGCCGGCGCGGGCTGCGGAGCCCAGCCGCCGGAACCGGCGCGGATGAAGCCGCGGTTGATCATGACGATGCCGCCGTCGGCCGTGCACAGCGGCGTCAGCACCCAGTAGCCTATGCCCCGGTCCAGCGAGGCCAGCACTTGCGTGTCCGAGCCCTGCAGGTAGACGCCGCTGAGCCGCACGCGGCGGTAGT
Source organism: Rugamonas aquatica (assembly GCF_009380215.1). Lineage (GTDB taxonomy): Bacteria > Pseudomonadota > Gammaproteobacteria > Burkholderiales > Burkholderiaceae_D > Rugamonas > Rugamonas aquatica_B. The sequence continues at coordinate 349,162 of NZ_WHUG01000001.1, read as the reverse complement.
CGTCGGCCTCGGCGTTCAGCTGCGGCCACTGCGCGATGGCGGGCGCCGCCACCGGCGCCGCGTGCACGCGCTGCTCGACGCGCTCGATCAGGGCCAGCTTCCATTGCAGGCGGAATATTTGCCACGTCCCCAAAGCAAAAAACCCTGCGAACATCAACCCGGCCGCAATGGCCAGGCTGACGCGCAGGGCGCGGGAACGTTGGCGCGATGCGCCCGTCGTCATTGCATGTCGCGCATATTGTGCACGTCCGTACCCATGGACGGCATCATGTTGACGTTCATGTGGTACATGACCCAGATCGAACCGGCCAGGACGATGACCAGCAGCACCAGCGTGAACATGGTCGCCAGCAGCGACCAGCCGCCTTCGATCTTGCCGTTCATGTGCAGGAAGTACACCATGTGCACCACTACCTGCACCGCCGCGAAGGCCAGGATCACCGCAGCGGTGGTGCTGGACTTGTCGAAGGCCTTGGTCATGACCAGGTAGAACGGAATCGCGGTCAGGATCACCGACAGGATGAAGCCGATCGCGTAGTCCTTCAGGCTGCCGTGGGCGCCTGCTTCATGGCCGTGGCCGTGGTCGTCATGACCGTGACCGTGGTGGTCGTGATTGTGTGCGCTCATGGCAGGACTCCCATCAGGTAGACAAAGGTAAATACGCCGATCCAGATCACGTCCAGGAAGTGCCAGAACATCGACAGGCACATCAAGCGACGGTTGTTCTCAGGCGTCAGGCCGTGTTTGGCCAGCTGGAATACCAGCGTAATCAGCCAGATCGAACCGAAGGTCACGTGCAGACCGTGGGTGCCGACCAGCGCGAAGAACGAGGTCAGGAACGCGCTGCGCTGCGGACCGGCGCCTTCGTGGATCAGGTGAACGAATTCGTCCAGTTCCAGGTACAGGAACGCCAGACCGAACAGGCCGGTGATCAGCAGCCAGACGATGGTGGCCTTCAGGTTTTTACGCTGCGAGGCGATCATCGCGAAGCCGTAGGTGATCGACGACATCAGCAGGAAGCCGGTGTTGATCGCCACGGTCGGCAGGTCGAACAGCTCGGCGCCGGTCGGGCCGCCCGCGTAGTTGCGGCCCAGCACGGCGTACGCCGCGAACAGGCCGGCGAACAACAGGCAGTCGCTCATCAGGTAGAGCCAGAAGCCCAGCAGCGTGCCGTTCTCCGGGTGGTGGTCGCGCACGTAGTAGCGTGCGCTTGGGTCGGCGCTCACGGCGCCGTTAGCGATAGTTTCAGACATGGCTTTCCAGCAAACGAGTATGCGCTTCTTCGGTGCGGATGACTTCTTCCGCAGGGATGTAGTAATCGCGCTTGTAGTTAAAGGTGTGCGTGATGATGGCGGCCATCATGGCGACGAACGCCAGTGCTGCCGGGATCCACATCTGCCAGACCATGGCGAAGCCCAGGCCGAACGCCAGTGCCGAGATGATGAAGCCGGCAGCGGTGTTCTTAGGCATGTGGATGGCCACGAAGCCTTTGGTCGGACGCTGGTAGTTGTTGGCCTTCATGTCGGCCCAGCTGTCGCTCTCGTGCACCACAGGCGTGAAGGCGAAGTTGTAGTCTGGCGGTGGCGACGAGGTCGCCCACTCCAGCGTACGGCCGCCCCATGGGTCGCCGGTGACGTCGCGCAGTTTCTCGCGGTTCTTCCAGCTGACATAGAACTGCACCATCATGGCGCCGATACCGGCGGCGATGATCAGCGCGCCGATGGCGGCGATCACGAACCATTTTTGCAGCGAAGGATCTTCGAAGTGGTTCATGCGGCGGGTAACGCCCATGAAGCCCATCACGTACAGCGGCGTGAAGGCAACCCAGAAGCCCACCAGCCAGCACCAGAACGATACCTTGCCCCAGAACTCGTCCAGCTTGAAGCCGAAGGCTTTAGGGAACCAGTAGTTCAAGCCGGCGAAGCAACCGAACACCACGCCGCCGATGATGACGTTGTGGAAGTGGGCGATCAGGAACAGCGAGTTGTGCAGCACGAAGTCGGCAGGTGGCACGGCCAGCATCACGCCGGTCATGCCGCCGATGGTGAAGGTCAGCATGAAGCCGACGGTCCACAGCATCGGCACGTCGAAACGCACGCGGCCTTTGTACATGGTGAACAGCCAGTTGAAGATCTTGGCCCCGGTCGGGATCGAGATAATCATCGTGGTGATGCCGAAGAACGAGTTCACCGACGCGCCGGAGCCCATCGTGAAGAAGTGGTGCAGCCATACCAGGTAGGACAGGATGGTAATCACGACGGTCGCATACACCATCGAGGTGTAGCCGAACAGGCGCTTGGCCGAGAACGTCGACACGATTTCCGAGAACACGCCGAACACCGGCAGCACCAGGATGTAGACCTCAGGGTGGCCCCAGATCCAGATCAGGTTGACGTACAACATCGGGTTGCCGCCGAGGTCGTTGGTGAAGAAGTTGGTGCCGATCATGCGGTCCAGCGACAGCATGGCCAGGGTGATGGTCAGGATCGGGAAGGTCGCGACGATCAGTGCATTGGTGCACAGTGCGGTCCAGGTGAAGACCGGCATTTTCATCAGGCTCATGCCTGGCGCGCGCATCTTGACGATGGTGGCGATCAGGTTGACTCCCGACAGTGTCGTCCCCACCCCGGCCACCTGTAGCGACCAGATGTAGTAATCGACCCCGACATCAGGCGACGCGGCGATGCCCGACAGCGGCGGGAAGGCCAGCCAGCCGGTGCGGCCGAATTCGCCGATGAACAGCGAAACCATGGTCAGCATGGCGCCGAAGGTGGTCATCCAGAACGAGAAGTTGTTCAGGAACGGGAACGAAACGTCGCGCGCGCCGATCTGCAGCGGCACCACGTAGTTCATCAGGCCCGTTACCAGCGGCATCGCCACGAAGAAGATCATGATCGTGCCGTGGGCCGTAAAGATCTGGTCGTAGTGGTGCGGCGGCAGCATGCCGGCGTTGTCGCCGAAGGCGATCGCTTGTTGGGCGCGCATCATCAGCGCGTCGGCGAAGCCGCGCAGCAGCATGATAATCGCCAGCACCATGTACATGATGCCGATTTTCTTGTGGTCGATGGAAGTGATCCAGTCGCGCCACAGCGGGCCCCACAGGCGGAATTTGAACATCGCGGCCAGGAAGGCCAGGCCGCCGATCGCCACCATGGCGAAGGTGCCGATCAGGATGGGCTCGTGGTATGGAATTGCTTCCAGCGACAGCCGCCCAAAGATCAGTTTGGTCAGGTTGAGATCAGACATGGTCATTCTTTACGGATGGGTTGAGCCGTGGCGGTGGCGACCTTAGGTGGTTCGCACACATCTTTCGGCAAATCTTTCGCGGCAGCGGCAGCCTGCATGCGCATGGCGTCCTGCTCCATCTGGGCATTCATGCAGACCGAACCTTCGGCCACGCAACGGTTCAGCACCAGGTCGTACAGGCCTTTATCGACGCTGCCGAAACGCATGATCGGATGCTTGATGGTCGGCTTGTCCAGGTCCAGGTAGCCGGCGCGGGTCAGCGTGCCGCCGCCTGCGCGGGTTTTCGCGACCCAGGCGTCGAAGTCGGCCTGGCTCACGCCGTGGTACTTGAACTTCATGTCCGAGAAACCGGCGCCGCTGTAGTTCGACGAGAAGCCGTCGTACACGCCCACCTTGTTCATCACCGCGTTCAGCTGGGTCTCCATGCTGGGCATGGTGTAGACCATACCGGCCAGCGCAGGGATGTAGAACGCATTCATCACGCTCGACGAAGTCATGTGGAAACGTACCGGCACGTCGATCGGCGTCACCAGCTCGTTGACGGTGGCGATGCCTTGTTCCGGGTAGATGAACATCCACTTCCAGTCCATGGCCACGACCTGCACTTCCAGCGGCTTGACGCCGACGGCGACCGGACGATTTTCATCGATGCGGCTCAGCGGACGGTATGGGTCCAGCAAGTGGGTGTAGATCCAGGTGATCAGACCGAGCACGATGATGATCAGCAGCGGAGCGCCCCAGATCAGCAGTTCGAGTTTGGTGGAGTGATCCCAGTTCGGCTTGTATTCGGCGGAAGTATTTGACTTCCTATAGCGCCAAGCGAACAGACAGATCAGGAACATGACGGGTACGATAATCAACAGCATCAGCAGAGTTGACACAACAACAAGGTGTGCCTGCTGGGCGGCGATATCACCGGACGGATTCAACACGACCGTGTTGCAGCCTGCTAGCCACAACAGCGGTGCGAGGAACAGTCCACGACGCGCGAGAGGAGGAATCATGAGGTAATCTACGTTACAGTATGTGGATGATGTGTTACTGTACCAATCACGGAATGTTCTTGCCATTGGACACTTTGTCCCAGGTGCCAGGACATGATCGTGATAAAAATATCAACGCACAGAGACAGAGATTATGGCCACTACGACTACACCAAATGGCGTGCAGGTTGGCGCCCAAGAACCATCTCAGGCCGGTAACGATGCACGCAACATCAACACCCGGGACGACGATCACATATCTCCCGGCGAAATAGCGGTCGGCGTCGTCATCGGGCGCGCTTCCGAATATTTCGACTTCTTTGTCTACGCGATTGCTTCAGTGCTCGTATTCCCTTCGCTGCTGTTCCCGTTCGACGGGCGGCTGGAAGGGACGCTCTATGCGTTCACCATCTTTTCTTTTGCCTTTATTGCAAGGCCTATCGGTACCGTCATCTCGATGGCGATTCAGCGCCGCTACGGGCGTGAGGCCAAGCTGACCGGGGCGCTGCTGCTGTTGGGTTCGACCACCGCCGGCATTGCCTTCCTGCCATCCTACGCCGATAGCGGTTTCTATGCCATCTTGATCTTGTCGGTGTTGCGCATCGGCCAAGGCCTGGCGCTGGGCGGCTCGTGGGACGGCCTGCCGTCGCTGCTGGCGCTGAACGCGCCGGAGAACAAGCGCGGCTGGTATGCGATGCTGGGCCAGCTCGGCGCGCCGACCGGCTTCTTCATCGCCGCCGGCCTGTTCTGGTACCTGATCGGCAACCTGACCGACCTCGACTTCATGGACTGGGGCTGGCGCTATCCGTTCTACGTGGCCTTCGCCATCAACGTGGTGGCACTGTTCGCCCGCCTGCGCCTGACCTCGACCAGCGAATACGCCAAGCTGCTGGAAGAGCGCGAGCTGCAGCCGACCAGCGTGATGGAAATGGCCAGCTCGCAGGGCCGCAACCTGATCATCGGCGCCCTCGCCGCGCTGGCTAGCTATGCGCTGTTCCACCTGGTGACGGTGTTCCCGCTGTCGTGGATCACGATTTACTCGCCGCGTTCGGTGTCCGGCTTCCTCGGCACGCAGATGATAGGCGTGGTGCTGATGGCCGTGGGCGTGGTGGCTTCCGGCGTCATCGCCGACCGCATCGGCCGCCGCCGCACGCTGGGCACGCTGGCCATTTTGATCGCGGTGTTCAGCGGCTTCGTGCCGATGCTGCTCAACGGCGGCGAAGGCGCGCAGGATGCGTTCATCATGCTGGGCTTCGCTCTGCTGGGCCTGTCGTACGGCCAGGCAGCCGGCGCTGTGACCGCCAACTTCCCGGCGCAGTACCGCTACACGGGTGCGGCGTTCACGTCGGATCTGGCGTGGCTGGTTGGTGCAGGTTTCGCACCGCTGGTGGCGCTGGGCGTGTCGTCGCAGTTCGGCCTGGCGTATGTGGGGCTGTACCTGCTGTCTGGCGCGGTCTGCTCGCTGGCAGCGCTGAGCCTGAACCGCCGTCTCGACATCCGCAACTGATCGGTCCCGCCTGACCAAGCCCGGCTGCGCTGCCAGCCGGGCTTTTCCTCCTGTGGCAAAATAAGCAAACTTTCCCCACACGGAGTATTCAATGAAGGTATGCATAGTCGGCGCCGGCGCCATAGGCGGTTTTATCGGCGCGCGTCTCGCTGCGGCCCAGGCCTGCGATCTGAGCGCCTACGCGCGCGGCGACACCCTCGTCGCCCTGCGCCAGCACGGCTGGCGTCTGCAACAAGCCGACACCCTGATCCAGGCCCCTGCCCGCGCCAGCGACAACGCGGCCGAGCTCGGCCCGCAGGACGTGGTCATCATCGCCGTCAAAGGCCAGGCGCTGGCGGGCGTGGCGCAGCAGATCGCCCCGCTGCTCACACCGGACACCCTCATCCTGCCGGCCATGAACGGCGTGCCCTGGTGGTTTGGACAGGGCGTAGCGGCCATCGGCGACGAGCCTCTGGCCAGCGTCGACCCGGGCGGCACCATCGCCGCCGCGCTGCCCTATCGCCAGGTGCTGGGCTGCGTGGTCCACGCCAGCACCTCCACACCGTCGCCGGGACTGGTCAGCCACAAGATGGGCAATGGCTTAATCATCGGCGAACCGGCCGGCGGCGACTCCGAACGCGCCCAGCAACTGGGCGCCCTGCTGCGCGCCGGCGGCTTCGACGTCAAGGTGGCGGCCGATGTCCGCTACGACATTTGGTATAAATTATGGGGAAATATGACCTTGAATCCGGTGTCGGCCATCACTGGCGCGACGGCGGACCGCATTCTGGACGATCAACTGGTGGCGGATTTCTGCCGCGCCGCCATGCGTGAAGCCGCAGTGATCGGCGAGCGCATCGGCTGCCACATCGCAGAAACGCCCGAGCAACGCCATCTGGTGACGCGCAAGCTGGGCGCATTTAAAAGCTCCATGCTGCAAGACGCCGAGGCCGGCCGCATGCTGGAGCTGGATGCCCTGGTGGCGGCCGTGCGCGAGATCGGCCAGCGCCTGCAACTGGCCACCCCGCACATCGACGCCCTGCTGGGCCTGACCCGGCTGTTCGGCCGCGTGCACGGCCTGTATCCGGAAGCCCAGCAATAAGCTAAGAGGTCAGCGCTCGTCGCGGTTGCCCCGTTCATCGCGGGTGCCCGACTGGCGCTGGGCAGGATCGCTGTTTTCCTTGTTCTTCGTATCGCGGCTGGTATCCACGCTCTGCTGCTGGCTGCCGCCACGGCTGCCGCTTTGCTGCGAGCCCGGCGTGCCCGATTGTTTGCCGGTATCTTGCGGTTTTTGATTCTGAGCCATGATCATCTCCTGTGAGTGTATGAATATGAATGCCCGGCATCGCCGGTAACGCATCATCATCCACCCGACCAGAACACGGTATAGGCGCGCCACTCCGGGCCGTGTAAGACAAGACTGAGTTCCTGAAGAACATAGAGCGTGGCGCAAATACCTCGACTCAGAACTTCGCAGCTTCGCGCTTCTTCTTGGCTTCAGCCTCCACTGCCGTTTGGGAATTGAACTTTTGCATGAGGTCATTTCTAATGTAGCGAACCTCCATTACAAAGCCGAGGTGAGGAGCATCCAGTTCTATTACGGAGTCTTGGGTTTTGAAACGGGCGAATTGGTTGCCGACGAATGGCCTCTGTTGAGACGAAACTTTGTACTTTCCAGAAATTGCCTGGAAAACGGAATCAAATCTTCCCTTATCCATGCCGAGGATGATACCAGCGAGTTTCTTTTGGTCGTCGAAGATATATAAGACCTCATTCAGCCCCTCGATTTCGTAGGAAGAGCCGTCAGTCTTCAGCATTGCTCCGCCGGTAAATTTATTGGCCCCGGCATCCAGAACCTTTGTTTGCTTCACAAGGGAGGACCTGACCTGGTCGCTGGAGGAAACGCCGATCTCAAAACCAAGCGCTTGAGTACCCGCATGAGCACTGATGCTGGCTATCAGGGCGAAGGCAACAAGAGCGGACTGAATGAAGTGTTTCATAATTTCTCCTGTAATGAGTTGAAAAGAGAGGTCGCCTCAGGCACCTGGCGGAACCGAATTCTCTTCAGATGACCAGGTAACGGCAGAGATCTTCCACCCGGCCTCCGTTCGCACCAACTGCCAGCTCTCCTTACCCCAGGCACTCTTATAAGTTCCGATCATAAAAGTGTAATCAAACCAGACATGTGCAATCTCGCCGTCCGTATCGATGCGGACATTGGAGAAAGTCTCAGACTGCGGCGCTTTGTTTTTCGCGATACTCTCAATGAACTTCCGAGGACTGCCGCCTGCCTGAACCCTGGTAGCTGCTGGCTCCTTCGTGTCCTTGATGCTGGCGTTATACCGTTCAACACTGGCATCGGTGTACGTAGCCGTCCACGTAACATCCTCCCGCAAGAACAGCCCCATGAAACCAACAGTATCCTTATTCTTGATTGCCTCCTGAAACTGCCCAATAATTTTCGTGACCTGTTTCTTGCTCTCGGCAGGGTTTTCGGCAAAAGCCGGTTGATGTGTAGCCAGAAGAAGACCGCAAGCAAGTACGACAGCAGAAAAGACTACTCTCATCATTTATCCTTTGGAGTGGAAACTGCAGATTGGCTGTGATCTTGGTGAGTGACAGCCCCAAAACTGTAACTCATTTGACAATGTTTGTCAGCTTCAACGAGTCCCCGGCCACACGGATCAGCCGTGCCCACCAAACCCACGCAGCGTTGCGCAAATGCCTCAATGTTGCAAACGGTGCCATATCCGTTTCCCCCAGCACCACCTCCCCATGACTCGCACAGCCATGCGTTTGGCTCGCTAAGCCACTGCAAAGTCGCCAGTCACCCCTCGGTTTCGCTCTAAGATCGGCTCATTGCAGTAATGACACCGTTTCTGAGAACCCCCATGAAACCAGCTTTGAATGTGCACGCGGCGCTGTCCGGTAAGCGCGTACTGATCACCGGCAGCACCGGCTTCCTCGCCAAGGTAGTGCTGGAAAAACTCATCCGCAGCGTGCCCGACATCGGCCGCATCGTGCTGGTGATACGCGGCGGCCGAGGCAAGACCAACGGCGACGCCCGCACCCGCTTCGAACGCGACATCGCCACCTCCTCCGTATTCGACCGCCTGCGCGCCGAACGCCCGGCCTTCCTGGCCGAGTTCTTCGCCGAGCGCATCGAATGCATCACCGGCGAAGTGACCGAACCCTGCTTCGGCCTGCCGCTGGCCGAGTTCAACGCCCTGGCCCGCCGCATCGACCTGGTAATCAACGCCGCCGCCAGCGTCAACTTCCGCGAAGCGCTGGACGAGGCGCTGGCCATCAACGCCCTCAGCGTGCAGAACATCGCCGAGCTGGCGCGCGTCGCCAACGCACCGCTGGTGCAGGTATCGACCTGCTACGTCAACGGCTACAACCGCGGCGACATGCTGGAGCAGAACGTGACGCCGGCGCGCGCCGCCATCCCGCGCCACGCCGACGGCCATTTTGATTTATACGGTTTACTCAAACACCTGCAGCACCGCGTGGCCGCCATCAAGGCCGACACCAGCGACGCCGAGCAGTTGACCCGCCGCCTGACGGAACTGGGCATCGCCGAAGCCAACTACCACGGCTGGAACGACACCTACACCTTCACCAAATGGATGGGCGAGCAGCTGGCGATGCAAGCCATGCGCGGCAAGACGCTGACCATCGTGCGCCCGTCCATCATCGAAAGCACGCTGCAAGAGCCGGCGCCGGGATGGATCGAAGGCGTCAAGGTGGCCGACGCCATCATCCTGGCCTACGCGCGCGGCAAGACCAACTTCTTCCCGGCCAAGCCGAACGAAATCGTCGACATCGTCCCGGCCGACCTGGTCGCCAACAGCATCGTGCTGGCCGCCGCCGAAGCGCTGGCCGAGCCAGGCGCCACGCGCATCTACCAGGCTTGCACCGGCTCGGCCAATCCGATCTCGGTAGGCCGCGTGATCGAACTGTTCCAGACCGAGTCGCAACGCAACTGGCGCAACTACGAGCGCCTGTTCTACAACGAGCCCAAACATGGCTTCCGCGTCGTGAGCCGCCCTGTATTCCTGTTGATGCTGCGGGCCATGAGCCTGGGCGCAACCGCCTGGAGCGGCGTACGGCGCCTGCTGGGCGCGGGCGAATCGCCCAAGCTCGAAGCACTGCGTACCACGCAGCTGCTGGCGTTGACGTTCTCGTTCTACACCGCACCGCACTACGTATTCCATAACAAATCGCTGATGGCGTTGGCCCGGCGCTTCAACAGCGAAGACCAGGCGCGCTACGCGGTGGACCCGGCCATCATCGACTGGCCGGACTACCTGTGCCGCATCCACATGACAGGCTTGAACCGTTACGCGCTGCGGCCGCGCTCACCCAAATCGGTGGAAGCGGCAGCGGCGGCAGCGCCTGCGCCGACCACGGAAGCAGAAGCACGACCAGTAAAAATATAAGCGGACACCGACAAAGATTCGGCGCCGCACGAGGAGACAGCATCACATGAGCAAACCAACCGCAGCACCGGCGGCAATGACGCGTCGCGACTATGCGTGGCACCGCATGGACACCGACAAGAACCTGATGGTCATCAACAGCATCTTGCTGTTCGAAGGCCAGGTCGATATGGAGCGGCTGATTTCCACCATCGGTCTGCGCCTGCCCAACTACCCGCGCTTCACGCAGAAGGTGGTGCAGCGGCGCGGCCGTCCGCACTGGGTCGAGGACGACCAGTTCAACATCGCCCAGCACATCAAGCTGGAACAGATGTCGCAGGAAGTGAGCCGCGAAGAACTGCAAGGCCATATGACGCGCATCGCCCACCTGCCGCTGGAACGCGACCGGCCGATGTGGCATATGACGGTGCTGGACCGCGTCAACGGCGGGCACGCCATCGTGTTCCGCGTCCACCACTGCATCACCGACGGCCTGGGGCTGGTGCATGTGCTCAACCACCTCACCGACGACAACGGCGTGCATGGCCGCACGCCCTCCCCGGTCGGCCATCCGCACCGCGCCACGGTGGCGCACAACGCCGTGTGTTCGGCGGTGGCGCGTGGCGTGTCGTGGCTGAAGATCGCCTTCCACGTGGCGCGGTTATCGGTGCTGTGGCCCGACGCGCGGAGCCAGTTCAAGGCGCCGATGACGGGCGCCAAGCAGCTGGTGTGGCTGCCGCCGCTGGAGATGGACCGCGTACGCGCCATGTCCAAGCGCATGGGCGTGACATTGAACGATGTATGGGTGGCCGCCGTCTCCGGCGCGCTGCGTCAGTACCTGGGCGAGCGTGGGCAGCGGCCCGATGGCCGCGCTCTGCGCGCCGCCGTCACCTTCAACCTGCGCGAGAAGGCCAACGCTTTCCAGTTGGGGAACGAGTTTGGTCTGGTGGCGGTGGATCTGCCGACCAATGTGGACGATCCATGTGTGCGCCTGCGCCAGTCCAGCGACCGCATGACAGCCATCAAACGCTCGCACCAGCCACGCGCGACGATGGCCTTCCTGTCGATCGCAGGCTGCCTGCCGACCGCCCTGCAGCACTTCGCACTGAACCTGTTCACGTCCAAGGGCTCGGTGGTGCTGACCAATATCGAAGGCCCGGGCAGCCGCCGCTACCTGGCCGGCTCGCGCATGACGGATTTGATCTGCTGGGTGCCGCAAGCAGGCAAGCTGGGCGTGGGGTTGGCCTTTATCTCGTACGCCGGACAGATCCAGCTGGCCCTGTTCGTCGACACTGATCTCGTGCCCGACCCGGAGCGCCTGATGGCGTTGACCTACGATGCTTTCGAAGAACTGGAGTTGGCCACCCGCGCCGCGCCGGCCGACGCACCGGAGGAAGCGGCGGACAACGAACTGACAGGAGCGCCACTGGCCCCTGCCCGTTAGCCATTCATATCGAAGTCCGTGCCGGAAAAGAGGCGTTCAATGATGCGCCTCATTTTGGGCACCCGGTGTTTTCCCATCCAAGTTGGGTGAGCTTGTAACGTCAACCTTCAAGACTGGCTTCAGGGTCGGGTTTTTTAATTTCAATTCAATAACACCAATACTCCTATTCGCCGACAAGGGCTTTTTAGAAGGTTGCTTATCCCGCTTTAAGTAGAAATTTCGATGCCAAGTCAACACCCTAGCATAACAGTCCCCCAAGGTTTCGTTGGTTGACTTATGGGTCACTTCCCAATCGGGTAATGCTTTTGCCAGAAGTTCAGCTTTAATTTCACGATTTTTCTCAAGCCCGTGAAGATGGCCTTTAAGGATTATCGTATCTCGAAAGTCGATCGCCTGCGCCGCTTTAGCGATCGCCACTCTGCCTTTGTCCATGAATTCCGTGTCAGAGCACATTACTCGCGCGTAAAAGCAAGGAAATAATGTCACACCCAACCCCATGTGGGTACTCCACTCCCCGCGCCCCTCTGGGCTGAGCATCATATTTGTCTTTCTGTAAGTCCAGCACCACATTGTGTAAAAATACAATACAGTGAAAACACAAACCATTCCGCAGAGCAGGCACATAACCCACAACATCATCCCCTCGAAGTCGAGCAAACTCAAAGATAGAATTAATAGCAAGAAAATCACACCCAAAACACCGAAAAAAAATTTCCCCTCCGTTTTCGTCAATTTATTGCGCCAGGGAGAAAAATACATACGATCATACAAATTCCACATTTTTATACTTTCTAATAAATATGAGATTAATATTTATTAATTTAAAAATTTTCGTTGCGCGCTTTGACGAAAGCCAACCAGACGTTCCCGTTCAAAACTCACCACGCATTCTCCGTCAATAGAGGCCAGTGATTCCGATCCGAATTAAGTAAACTTGCGTGTAACACTATACAGCGCCCCTCCCTCAAAATACTCACCCATTATCACTTTTGACACTGTTGGCAAAGGTCTCGTCATATCTCTGTCATATTCGACAAGTACATTCAGCTACCACCTTGATACTGGAGCTGAATCGCATGAATACAGTCGTCCAACCCGCGCGGGTCAGCCCTGCCGAGAGCAAGAACACTCCCATCACCGCCGCCATCTTCTTCCTGCTGCTGGTGGCCGGCCTGCTGTTCAGCGGCTACAGCCTGCGCTCCGACGTCACCGAAGCCGGCCCGGTCGCCACCAACTGGCTGCCTTACGTGCTGCTCGGCGTGGCCCTGCTGATCGCCCTCGCCTTCGAATTCGTCAACGGCTTCCACGACACCGCCAACGCCGTTGCCACCGTCATCTACACCAACTCCATGCCGGCCAATGCCGCCGTGGTGTGGTCCGGCTGCTTCAACTTCCTCGGCGTGCTAACCTCCAGCGGCGCGGTCGCCTTCGGCATCATCTCGCTACTGCCGGTCGAACTGATACTGCAAGTGGGCGCAGGCTCCGGCTTCGCCATGGTGTTCGCGCTGCTGATCGCCGCCATCGTCTGGAACCTCGGCACCTGGGCGCTCGGCCTGCCGGCATCGTCGTCGCACACGATGATCGGCTCCATATTGGGCGTCGGCGTCGCCAACGCGCTGATGCACGGCCGCGATGGCACCAGCGGCGTCGATTGGGCGCAAGCCTCCAAGGTCGGCTACTCGCTGCTGCTGTCGCCGATGGTCGGCTTCCTGTGCGCCGCCTTGCTGCTGCTGGCGCTGCGCGCTTTCGTCAAGAGCCGCGAGCTGTACGAAGCCCCGGTCGGCAACACGCCGCCGCCCTGGTATATCCGCGGCCTGCTGATCCTGACCTGCACCGGCGTCTCCTTCGCCCACGGTTCCAACGACGGCCAAAAAGGCATGGGCCTCATCATGCTGATTCTGGTCGGCACCGTGCCGATGGCCTATGCGCTCAACCGCGCGATGCCGGTCGACCAGGTCACGCAGTTCGTCGCCGTGGCCCAGGTCACGCAACAGTCGCTGCAAAAATACATACCGCCCGGCGCATTGCCGGCAGCCGAACCGCGTCCCGCGCTGTCGGCCTACATCGGCAGCAAGCAGCTGACGCCCGAAGTCGTGCCTGCGCTGGCCGCGCTGATCGGCGATATCCGCAACGCCGTCAAGCAGCACGGTTCGCTGGCCAAAGTGCCTGCCGAAACCGTGGGCAACGTGCGTAACGATATGTACCTGGCCGCCGAAGCGATGCGCGTGATGGACAAGACCAAGGCCGTCCCCTTCGATCCCGACACCTCCGCCAACCTGAAGGCCTTCAAGCAGCAGCTGGACGACGCCACCAAGTTCATTCCGCTGTGGGTCAAGGTGGCGGTGGCGATCGCGCTGGGCCTGGGCACGATGGTGGGTTGGAAGCGCATCGTCGTCACCGTCGGCGAGAAGATCGGCAAATCCCACCTGACCTATGCACAGGGCGCGTCGGCCGAAATGGTGGCGATGCTGACCATCGGCGCGGCCGATGCCTACGGCCTGCCGGTATCGACCACGCAAGTGCTGTCGTCCGGCGTGGCAGGCACGATGGCGGCCAACCGCTCCGGCCTGCAATGGTCCACCGTCCGCAACCTGGCTATCGCCTGGGTGCTGACGCTGCCGGCGGCGATCCTGTTATCGGGTTCGCTGTTCTGGCTGTTCTCCCACATTTTCTGACCCAGGATAGACCATGCGACTGAATGAAACCGATTTGATGGAACGCGTACAGCGCGAACTGACCGACAGCTACGACGAAGAGCTGGAGATGGAACTGGAAGACCGCGAGATCGATCCAGTCACGCGCGAAGTGCTCGTCAGCGAACGCAGCGACGAGGCCAAGGAAGCCCGCCGGCTTTACTTCCGCGAGCTGTTCCGCCTTCAGGCGGAGCTGGTCAAGCTGCAGGACTGGGTGGTCCACACCGGCCACAAGGTCGTGATCCTGTTCGAAGGCCGCGACGCCGCCGGCAAGGGTGGCGTCATCAAGCGCATCGTCCAGCGCCTGAATCCGCGCGTGTGCCGCGTGGCCGCGCTGCCGGCGCCGAACAACCGCGAGCGCACGCAATGGTACTTCCAGCGCTACGTGTCGCACCTGCCTGCGGCCGGCGAAATCGTGCTGTTCGACCGCAGCTGGTATAACCGCGCCGGCGTCGAACGCGTGATGGGCTTCTGCACCGACGAGCAGTACGAAGAGTTCTTCCAGACCGTGCCGGAATTCGAACGCATGCTGGCGCGCTCCGGCATCCAGCTGATTAAGTACTGGTTCTCGATCTCTGACGAGGAGCAGAACGCCCGCTTCCTGGGCCGCATCCACGATCCGCTCAAGCAGTGGAAACTGAGCCCGATGGACCTGGAGTCGCGCCGTCGCTGGGAGGAGTACACCAAGGCCAAGGAGATCATGCTGGAGCGTACCCACATCGCGGAAGCGCCGTGGTGGGTGGTGCAAGGCGTGGACAAGAAGAAGGCGCGCCTGAACTGCATCCACCACCTGCTGGAGCAGATGCCGTATGTGGAAGTCGAGCACCCGGCGATCCAGCTGCCGGAACGCGAGTATCACGACGACTACGTGCGCCGTCCGGTGCCGGCGGAAATCATCGTGCCGGAAGTGTACTGAGCGACGACGCTGTGCTAAAGTTGGCCGATCATCCATGTTAGGAGATCGACATGCAACTCGGCGCATTTTCCATCAGCCTGGCGGTCAAGGACTTGGCCGCCTCGCGGGCTTTCTATGAAAAGCTGGGCTTCAAGGAGTTCGGCGGCAACCCCGCGCAGAACTGGCTGATCCTCAAGAACGGCGACCATATCATCGGCCTGTTCCAGGGCATGTTCGAGAAGAATATGCTGACCTTCAATCCAGGCTGGGACCAGAACGCCACAGCGCTGGACGGCTTCACCGACGTGCGCGAGATCCAGCGCCAGCTGAAGGCGCAAGGCGTCGCCCTCGCCTCCGAGGCCGACGAAGCCACCACCGGCCCGGCCAGCATCATCCTCACCGACCCGGACGGCAATCCCGTTCTGATCGACCAGCACCTGTGAGAATGCCCACGCTATGAACCTGAGCCGCATCACACCTATCCTGAGAAGCTTCAACGAAGCGCAGACGCGGGAATTCTATGTCGACTTCCTGGGCTTCCAGGTCGACTGGGAGCACCGCTTCGAACCGGGGCTGCCCTTGTACATGCAGGTATCCCGGGGCGACTGCGTGCTGCACCTGACCGAGCATTTCGGCGATTGCAGCCCGGGCAGCGCTATCCGCATCGAGACCAGCGGGCTGGATGAATTCCATGCCGGGCTGCTGGCCAAGCAGTTCAAGTACGCCCGCCCCGGCATCGAGGACATGCCTTGGGGTAGCCGCGAGATGTCGATCAAAGACCCATCCGGCAACCGGCTGACCTTTGTCGGCGCCGATGCACCATGAAGCTGCTGCTCGCGTTATCGCTGGCTTGTATCACGGCGCATGCGGACGATGGACAGGCGGCGCTCAGTTCCACCGGCGGCCAGTTGATCCGGTCGACCTTCGCCAAGGGACTGCATGAGCTGAAGCTCGGCGCGGTGCCGGCCGCAGATAAGCTACAATCCCGCGATGCACAGATGTCCAGCGCCATCGCCAGCGCTGCAAAAAAGGATTTTATCCAGGAAGGGATCGAAGCATCCCGAAAAGCGCTGCTGGCGTGCCAACAAGAGACATCGGCCGTGCTGGTCATGCCGTCCTTGCGCAGCGACAGCCAGCAGGCGCATTGTTATCGGTTTTAAGGGAAGTATATGGCGTGGTTAATCATCAAGTACCTGCTGACGTCCGCTGTCGTCGTGGGCGTATCGGAGTTCGCCAAACGCAGCGACCGGCTGGGAGGCCTGATCGCCGCGCTGCCGCTGGTGACGGTGCTGGCCTTGATCTGGCTGTACGTTGAAAAACAGCCCGAGCAAAAAATCGCCAACCACGCGTGGTACACCTTCTGGTACGTGGTGCCGACGCTGCCGATGTTCCTGGCCTTCCCTCTCCTGCTGCCACGCATCGGCTTTTGGCCGACGCTGCTGGCATGCATAGTCCTCACCATCGTTTGCTTCGGCCTGTTCGCGATGCTCGTACGCCGCTTCGGCATCGAGCTGCTTTAACTTAGAAGCGGTGACGTAAGCCGACGGTGAACTGGCGGTTGCCGATACCCGGTTCTTCGCTATTCCCCTCAGTGTAGCCGCCGCCATTATGGTTGCGTATCACCGCATAAGACGTGTAGATGTCGGTGCGCTTGGAGAACGCATACATATACGCCAACGCATACTGCTGCGCATCCTGATTCCGCACGGTGCGGTCGTTCTTGTTGATGTACGTCGCAACCACGGTACTCAAGCCACACGGCACCGTCACGCCAAGCAACACATCGCGGCTGTCGGTGGAAGCAACCGGCGCCGGGCCATCGAAATTGATGATGGAGCTGTTCAGCGGCGAGGAATTCAAACCCCGGTCGACACCATAACCAAACCAGGCCTTGGCCGGACCAAAATCATAGTTCGCGCCCAGCAGCGTATTGCGCGCCGAGCCAGTGCCCTTCAACGTAGCCGTATCGTTGTTCTTGTTGTGGTAGGCCAGGCGCACATTCAGCGGACCACGGCTGTAACCGAACGATCCACCCAGCGCGCGATTGGCACGCTGATCGCCGGCCACCTCGCCCGCCACATACATCGCGTCGGCGCTGAAACCATCGATCACCGGCGTGCGATACAACACCGAATTCCCGGCGCGGAAGCCTGTCGACGACATCAGATTGTTGGAACGCGCAATCCCGTTGCGCAGCGGGTCGACGATGGTATTGAGCGTGGTGAACAGCGGCGTATCCTGCAAGCCTGCCGACACTGCACCGTACTTTGTGCCCAGGCCGACGATGCTGGTGCGGCCAAACAGCGTGCTGTTTTGCGTCGAGACGCCCGTGTCGGCATGAATCCCGCCTTCGATCACAAAGAAGGCCGACATGCCGCCGCCCAGGTCTTCATTGCCACGGAAGCCCCAGCGGCTTTGCGTCGCCATGCCGCTGGTGGCGCGGGTCGACGTGCCGGCGATGCCGCCGCGGTCTTGCGAGATGCCCATGTCCATCACGCCGTAAAACGTCACATTGCTTTGCGCCAGTGCGGCGGCGGAACAAGTGGCCAAGGCGAGCGCACCCACCGCATAAATGCTTTTTTTCATTTTTGTCTCCAGATTTTATGTGCCGGTGAGACGGCGCGCTGTCGGCGCCGCCTCATCCGCAGGAAGGATTTACATCAGCGCGCCGGCTGGATAGCGCCGCGCGGCTCAGGGTCGGGAATGGCTTCGATCTTGCCGAGCACGAAGACGAAGGAGACGATGCCGATCAACAGTATCACGCCGGCCACCATGAAGGCGTTGGTGAACGAGTTGGTCGCGCCGACGATCATGCCGGTAACGATAGGAGCAGCTGCGCCCATCAGGTTGTTGGCAAAGTTCATGATGCCGCCGATGGTGCCGGCGCCGCCCTTCGGAGCGATCAGCGATGGCAACGACCAGCCCACCGGTGCAGCCGACGCCAGGCCACCCAGGGCGATGGAGATCCAGAAGATCGCCCAGGCCGGATCGGTGGTCTGCGTTGCGCCGAACACAGCCAGACCCAGCACCATGCCGCATACCAGCACGCCTTTGCGGACCAGCGATTCATCCTTGCCACGCGAGATCAGGTGATCGATCAGCCAGCCGCCAACGAACAAATCAGCCACCGTCGCCACCAGCCACGGAATCGCCGCGTAGCCGGCCGACTTCAGGATACTCATGTGCATGGTCTGCACCAGATAGCCAGGCAACCAGGTCAGGAACAGATAGAACGAGTAGCCGTAGGCGGCGAAGCCGATGGTCAGGCCCCAGATCTTGGATTTGGTCAGCAGATAGCCCAGCATATTGAGCGCGCCCGCTTCGGACGGGCCTTCCGGCGAAGCGCCACCTTCCTGGATATAGCGCAGCTCTTCCTTGCTCAGCTTCGGGTCGGCGCTAGGATCGCGGTACAGCACATAGAACGCGATAAAGTAGCTGAAGCTCAGCACAGCGGTCAGGCCGAAGCCCCAGCGCCAGCCGAAGGTGACGATGGTCAGCGCCAGCAGCGGCACGCCGATCACGTTGGAGAACTTGGCGGCGGCGTCGAAGATCGCCGTTGCCATGCCGCGTTCATTGCGCGGGAACCAGTAGCCGGTAGCCTTGGCGCTGACCGGGAAAGCAGGCGCCTCGGCAATGCCCAGCAAAATACGCGCCGCGAAGATGCCGGCAAAGCCGCTCGAAAATGCGGTGATCGTAGCAGCCAGTCCCCACAGGAACGCGCCCCAACGGCCAACGCGGGTGGGACCGAAACGATCCATCACCATGCCGACCGGAATCTGCAACAGCGAATACGACCAGGCGAAGGCGCTGAACAGCAGGCCCAGTTCAACCGGCGTCAGGTTGAATAGTTCCTTGATCTGCGGCGCAGCCACGGACAGGCCGATACGGTCGATGTAGTTAATCAGTACGCCCACGCCGAGCAGCGCGCCTATGCCCCAGCGCCGCTTCGGTATCTTTTTGGTGATGTCGGTTTTCATTCTGTCTCCCAGTTAAATTATGGATGGCACGCTATTACTGCGGCTCCGGATACTTCAAAATTTGGCTGACCAGCTCCGATGGCGGCTGCGTCAGGTCCAGGCGCAGGCCCGATTCATCGGACTGCAGCGGTTCAAGATCACGCAACTGGCTGTCGAGCAAACTTGTTGGCATGTAGTGACCGGTGCGGGCTTGCATGCGGCTTTCGATGACGGCACGTTCGCCGTCCAGATGAGCAAAACGCAGCTCGGGGTCGGCCTGGCGCAGCAGGTCGCGGTAGCGTCGCTTGAGGGATGAGCACGACAACACCAGTCCCTCGCCCCGTTGCGCCGCTTCCCGGATTTTGGCTTGCAGCGTCAGCAGCCAGCCGGCCCGGTCGTCGTCATTGAGCGGCACGCCGGCCGACATCTTGGCGACGTTTTCCGCCGGATGAAAAGTGTCGCCTTCAAGGAAAGGCACTCCGAGTTCCGTAGCCAGGCGCGAACCGATCTCGCTCTTTCCACAGCCACTCACTCCCATGACGACCCAACGATATACCGCACTATTGTTCACAGACACTCCAAATTGTTAGCGCTAACAAGACCTGTAGTCTAGCCGGTCGTCGTTTTTTGTAAAGGATAATTCGTGTTGCGACGCACAAACTGTGGTGTGGCTTGGACGCTATGGCCTAACCCACTGCTTTGGCCATAATTCCGCTTGAAAATTTTCTGTCGCAATGTTAGCGCTATCACTCGCACACAAAAAAAGGCCGCGCATTGCTGCGCGGCCGGCATATCATTTTCCTTCAGGAGGTTCCCACAGCTCGACCTTGTTGCCGTCCGGGTCGATCACCCAACCGAACTTGCCGTACTCCGATTCATCGACCTTGTCTTCGACCTGGCATCCTTCGGCGCGCAGCGCGGCCAGCAGCGCGTGCAGGTCATCGACCCGATAGTTGAACATGAACGGCGCGGTGCTCGGCGCAAAATAGTCCGAGTCCTGCTTGAACGGACTCCACGCCGTGGTTCCCGTGCCGGACCAGCGGAAGGCAACACCGCCCCACTCCGACACATCGAAGCCAAGATGCACCCGATACCATTCGGTCAGCCGCTTAGGGTCTGGAGATTTGAAGAACACACCGCCAATGCCGGTGACACGTTTCATATAGGGCTCCTGAAGTGAGAAAGTAGCAGTGATTGAGCGGCTACTTTACTCCCATGCAGGAACCCGATCAAGCGGCTCAGTAAGCCGTCTGCGTGTACGGACGCGCTGCCGCGCCCTTGCCCCAATCAGCGTTCGGCTTGGCCGACATGGTGAATACCAACTCGCCGCCCGCAGTGATCTGCTCATGGCGCAGGAAGCTTTGCGCCAGCGGCTTGCCGTTCAACGTCACGCCGGCCACGTACACGTTCTCCGCGCTCAGGCCCACGCTGCGGATGGTGAAGGTCTTCCCGTTCGGCAGATTCATCACAGCCTTGTCCAGGAACGGCCGGCCGATCACGTACTCATTGCTGCCCGGCGCAACCGGGTAGAAGCCCAAGGCCGTAAAGGCCAGCCATGCCGACATCTGCCCCAGGTCGTCGTTGCCCGACAAGCCGGCCGGCGTGGTGTTGTACTGCGACGCCACCACCTGCGTCAGCCGCTTCTGCGTCTTCCACGGCGCACCGGCGTAGTTGTACAGGTAAGCCACATGATGCGAGGGCTCGTTGCCATGCGCGTAGTGACCGATCAGGCCGGAGATGTCCTCCATGTGCGCGTACACCTTCTCGTCCACTTTGGCGTCGAACATCATGTCGATCTTGTTCTGCAGGCCGGCGTCGCCGCCCAGCATGTGGATCAGGCCCGCGTTATCGTGCGGCATATACCACGAGTACTGCCACGCGCTGCCCTCGGTGTAGTCGCTGCCGAAGTTGGACAGCACCGGATCGAAAGGCTCGCGGAAGGTGCCGTCGGACTTCTTCGCCCGCAGGAAGCCGGTCTTCACATCGAAGGAGTTGCGATAGTTCTGCGCACGCTTGTAGTAGCGCGCCGCGATATCCTTCTTGCCCATCTTTTCAGCCATGCGGGCGATGGTCCAGTCGTCGAAGGCATATTCCACCGTCTTCGACGCCGCTTCGGGCTCCAGGTCGATCGGCACATAGCCCAGTTTCATGTAGTGCTGAAGGCCGCCGTACGGGCCATACTCCGCGCTGCTGGTCATGGCCTTCAGGGCTTCTTCGGCATCGAAGCCCTTCAAGCCCTTCATGTAGGCGTCCGCAATGACCGGCACCGCGTGGTAGCCGATCATGCACCAAGTTTCAAGGCCGTGGAACTGCCAGACCGGCAGGATGCCGTAGGGACTGGACTTCTGCGATTCGATCAGCGAACGCACGAAGTCCACGTTGCGCTGCTCCGGCTGGATCAGCGTCAGCAAAGGGTGCAGCGCGCGATAGGTATCCCACAGCGAGAAGGTCGAGTGGTAGCGGAAGCCCTGCGCCTGATGGACCTCGTTGTCCGGGCCGCGATAGCGTCCGTCGCGGTCCATGAACAGGCTGGGCGCCAGCATGCTGTGATACAGCGCCGTGTAGACCATCTTGCGCATATCGGGAGCTGCCTCGATAGCCACCGCGCCCAGCGCCTCGTTCCATGCGGCCGACGCCTTGGCGCGTTCGGCGTCGAAGTCCCAGCCCGGCATCTCGGCCAGATTGGCAATCGCGCCCTCCTCGCTGACGGCCGATATCGCCACCTTCACTTCAAGCTGTCCATCCGCAGGCACGCCGAAATCCAGCGCGCCGACCAGCGCCTTGCCCTCGACCATAGCCTTGTCGCCAGGGCCGCTGCCTGGGCCGGCGAAGCCTTTGTATTCAACGTCCGTCTCCATATTGCGCAGCGCGCGCGACGCCAGCGGATGCGAGAACGAGATGGCGAAGTACAGCTGCCGCCCGGCCGCCCAGCCCCGCGTTTCGCGCATGCCGGTGATGAGCGTGTTGTCGCGCACCCGCAGGCGTGACCACAGATTCTTGGCCTTGTAATCGTAGATGCTGCTGCGCAGGTCCAGTATCACCTTGGCCGATGCGCCCTTGGCGTAACGATAGCGGTGCATGCCTACACGCTCGCTGGCGGTCAGCTCGACATCGACCTCGTTGTCCATCAGCTTGACGGCGTAGTATCCCGGCTCCGCATGTTCATCCTGGTGCTTGAAGCGCGAGCGATAGCCGCTGAAGGGACGCTCGGGATAGCCCGGTTCCAGCTTGGTCTCGCCGCTGTACGGCATCAGCAGCACGTCGCCCAGATCGGAATGGCCGGTGCCGGAGAAGTGGGTATGCGAGAAGCCCAGTATGCTGTCATCCTCGTAGCGGTAGCCGGCTGCCCAAGGATAGCTTTGGCGGAACGGCCGCACCTGCGTATCGGGACTCAGCTGGATCATGCCGAACGGCCGCGCCGCGCCGGGGAAGGTATGGCCGTCGCCGCCGGTGCCGATGAAGACATCGACCGCAGCGGCGGGTGTGGACGGCTGTGCCGCGATGGCGGGAAGTGCGAGCGCCAGCGCAAGCGCGCCAGCCGGCAGGAGTTTGGTCATGGACATTCGGCTTCCAATCGTAGGGGGCGATCCAACTTTATAGCCCTGCACGCGGCACCGGTCAACCGGATGCCTTCCTGAAAGCCGCTTGTTTAGCGAATCCGCTAAACTTCCACTGCTATTTGTACCAGGGACGGGTAATTTGCAGCGGCCGCACATCGAGCCGCAAATTGAGGATCGTATAGCCCTCCGTCGCGGCCGACGCGTAACCCACGCTGTCAGCGACGCGGGTGAACTTGAATTCGAATCCCAGTTCCTGGCGTGGCTCGCCCGGCGCGGCGGTGGCGATGCCGATCGCCTCGGTCTGCGCGTTGTCGATCAGCTTTTCCATCGTAAGCAGCACGGCGTTGTGGCCGAGGATATCGGTCGAATACACTGGTTCCTTCATGTAGGGCTTTTGCGGATCGACCTTGCCATCCACCTTGTCGGCCGACGGCGTGTACTGGCGAGTGGCCAGGTTGTAGCGGTCGCCGCGATCCAGATAGCTGATGCGCGCATTGGAGATATTGAAGTCCTTGCCGTCTCCGACCACGGCCTGCGACAGGTCGAGCAGCAGCGCGCCCTGATAGCCCAGCACCTCCACCTCGCGCGCCGCGTTAATCACCATCGCCGTGTTTTCATCGATGCCCAGTCCCAGCTTGTAGCCCTTCTTCAGCATGGCCGGCAGCATGCGGGCGAAGCGTCCGCGCGCCAGCAGGTGCTGGTCCACGAAGATGTCGTTGCCGATGAAACCCAGGCCCGACGCCAGCTCGCGGCCATCGTTGACGCCCTCGCTCATCGTGGAGAACACGGACCTGGCGTTGTAGTACATGGTGCTGCTCATGACGGCCGCGCCGGCGCTGGTGCCGGCGATTACGCCGCCGCGCCGGTAGACATCCCAGATCGCTTCCAGCACCGCCGTGCGACTGCCGTCCGGACGCACCAGCGCCCGCGTAATCAAACCCTGGTCGCCGCCGGAAAAGTAGACGCCGCCGGCCGCGCGGATGGAGTTAGCCAGCTCCTGGTCTTCGGCATCGCGCCGATAATCGCGGTCCTTCAAGCGCACCGACAGCGGCACGACAAAGGCGGACGCGCCGTAGCGGTTCAGATTTGCCGCCAGATTGGTCCCGGATCGCTCAGGATTCGCGGCGGCCGTCGGCAGCACGGCGATACGCGCCCCGGCGCCGCCGGCCAGCTGCACCACGCGCTGCCAGACCACTGCATTATCGGCCCTCAAGGCGCCGCCGATGACCACCAACGAGCCTTGCTGCGCTGCCTCCGCCGCATTCGCCTGCATGCACCACACCAGCCCTGCCAACAACAACCCTGCGAATCGCCTCATGCCTTATTTCCCTTTTTTGCCGTACGCTTCCTGGTGGCGGGGCCGTACAGATACGCCGATATCGCCTCCGTCAGCCGCGCCGCCTTTTCCACATTGTCCTTGTTCGACACCATTAACGATACCGCCAGCGCCTCGATCACCGCCACCGCCGCCGTCGCGCTGCTGGGCAGCACGGCGTGGCCGCTGTTCGCATACAGCACATGTTCGGACACTTCGACCAGCGGCGATGCCGGCGCGTCGGTGATCGAAATAACGCAAGCGCCGTGGTCACGCGCAAACTTCGCCAGCCGGACCACATCCAGAGCATAACGCGGGAAGGAAATCACCACCAGCAGATCATTCGGGCCGACGTTGGCCAGATGGGCGGCCGCCACTTCGGTGCCGCCCTGCCCCGCTACTTGCACCACATGCGGGCAGAAAGGCTGCAAATGCAGCGACAACAGGCCGGCCAGATAGGACGACAGCCCGAAGCCCAGCACATACACGGTGCGCGCGCTGCTCAACTTCTTTACCACCTGCTCCATCTCCGCCTGCGACTGCGCATTGCGGGTCGCGCTGATATTGGCCAGTGCGTACTCCATGCTCTGATCGCCCGGCCATACCGAGCCTTGACGGTTCTCGATCGTGTGGCGCAGCTTGTCCACCGGCTGCATCTCCGAATGCAGCGTCTCGGCCACGGCGCTGCGCATCGCGCCGTAGTTGGAGAAGCCGATGTCGCGGGCAAAGCGGCTGATCGTCGCGGTCGAGACCTGACAGCCTTCGGCCATCTCGTCGATCTTCAGCGCGGTCACGCGCATCGGATTGCGCAGCACGAAATTGGCGATGCTGCGGTTCGACGCAGAACCCGCAGCCAGCACGCCGGACAGCACATGGCCCAGCGAAGACTGCGCAAACGCCACATCCGCCGACGACGATCGTGTCTTGGCTGATCTACTGCTAGTCATCCAGCTCTCCAAATCCGAAAGACCGTAAGCATACTTACATTTTCGGAGAATTTGGCATCCAATTTTCACACAACTGGAAGTTACAACAGAATTCGACTACCATACCAAAACATTAACATGGAGAGCGATCATGGTATCGAGCGTTTTATCAGGCAGCGCGCGCAGAATGGAATTGAGCGTCAGCGCGCAAGACCAGATCAGCATGATCCTCAAATCGATCAAGGGGCTGCGCAAGAAGGTCGTTCTGCTTCAAAAGCAGCTGATGGAAGAGACTGACCCGCAGGCCCGCGTACTGTTAAGCAAACAGATTCAAGACCTGCAGAACACCATCGCGCTGCTGGAGCGGCAGATCGCGCAGATCGAAGAAGCCGAACGACGGCGTGCGCAGATGCGCCAGCAGGCGCAGCTCGACATGGCGGCGGAGCATAAACGGCGGGAACAATAGCCGCATCATTCACTGGGAGACCGTAGTGACACGTGCACACATGAAGAAGCTCGCCTGCATACTGGCCTTGTTTGTCTCCGGCGGCGCCTCGGCCATCGACTACTATAACAAGGGCAACGAGCCTGGCCGACCGTTCTCGCTGGCGGTGCGCGCGGGCGACTACGTGTTCGTGTCGGGCCAACTGGGCACAGGCCCGGCAGGCCTGGTCAAGGGCTTCGATGCGCAGTCGCGCCAGGCGCTGGATAACATCGTCACCATCCTCAAAGGCGTGAACCTCGGCATGGACGATGTGGTCAAGTGCACCATCATGATGGCCGACATGGCCAAGTGGGAGGACTTCAACAAGGTGTACGTCACCTATTTCAAGCCGCAGCGCCTGCCCGCGCGCAGTGCGATGGGCGTCAACGGCCTGGCCCTGGGCGGCGAAGTGGAAGTCGAATGCATGGCCTACTCGCCGCGCCGGTAAGGCTCCTGGCGGCGGCATGAACGACCATCGCAAACGCATCCTGATTTTCTGTTCCACCTGCCGGCTTTTGCATTAGAATCGTCCTCTTTGCTTACCACTCAGGGGACCAGATGGCAGATGGGAAGAATGAACTCAAGCGAGGCCTGAAGAGCCGGCACATCCAGCTGATCGCGCTGGGCGGCGCCATCGGCACCGGCCTGTTCCTCGGCATCGCGCAGACCATCCAGATGGCCGGGCCTTCCGTGCTGCTCGGGTATGGCGTGGCCGGGCTGATCGCCTTCTTCATCATGCGCCAGTTGGGCGAGATGGTGGTCGACGAGCCGGTCGCAGGTTCGTTCAGCTACTTCGCCGACAAATACTGCGGCCACCTGGCCGGCTTCATGTCGGGCTGGAATTACTGGGTGCTGTATGTGCTGGTCAGCATGGCCGAGCTGTCGGCGGTCGGCATCTACGTCCAGTACTGGTGGCCTGCGATTCCGACCTGGATGTCGGCGCTGGCCTTCTTCGTCATCATCAACGCCATCAGCCTTGCCAACGTCAAGGCCTTCGGCGAGATGGAATTCTGGTTCGCCATCATCAAGGTGGTCGCCATCGTCGGCATGATCGTCTTCGGCGCCTACCTGCTGATCTCCGGTGACGCCGGTCCGCAAGCCACCGTGGCCAACCTGTGGCAGCACGGCGGCTTCTTCCCGAACGGGATCGGCGGATTGGTGATGGCCATGGCCGTCATCATGTTCTCCTTCGGTGGACTGGAACTGATCGGCATCACCGCCGCCGAGGCGGACGACCCTTCGCGCACCATTCCCAAGGCCACCAACCAGGCCATCTACCGCATCCTGATCTTCTACATCGGCGCGCTGGGCATCCTGTTGTCGCTGTACCCGTGGGAGAAAGTGGTCACCGGCGGCAGCCCCTTCGTGCTGATCTTCCACGCGTTGAACAGCAATCTGGTGGCGCACGCGCTCAACGCCGTGGTCCTGACGGCGGCGCTGTCCGTGTATAACAGCGGCGTCTACTCCAACACCCGCATGCTGTACGGCCTGGCCAGGCAAGGCAATGCGCCGCAGCTGCTGCTGAAGGTGAACCAGCGCGGCGTGCCGCTGGCGGCGCTGGGCGTTTCGGCGCTGGCGACCGGCATCTGCGTGGCCGTCAACTACTTCATGCCTGGCAAAGCCTTCGGCTTCCTGATGGGTCTTGTGGTGTCGGCGCTGATTATCAACTGGGGCATGATCAGCTGGATCCACCTGCGCTTCCGGGCACAGAAAAAGGCCGAGGGCCAGACTACCGCGTTCCGCAGCCTGGGCTACCCGCTGACCAACTACCTGTGCCTGGCCTTCCTGGCCGGCATCCTGGCGGTGATGTATCTGACGCCCGACCTGCAATTGTCGGTCTACCTGATCCCCGTGTGGCTGGCCGTGCTGGGCGTCGGTTATCTGATACGGCAGAAAAAGGCCGCCTAGCCGAGGACGGCGATCGCCTGCGCCAATCAGATGGTTTCGCTCTCCCGTACCGTCAACGGGCTGCCCAAAGCATAGCGGGCGATATCGTCCTTGCGCATGAAGGCCACGCCGGCCTTGCTGCGCGCATAGGTCAGGAACTCATCCCACACCCGCACCATCTGCGGCGTGCCGCTGATGCGGTCGTGGGCGCTGATCGACATCATGCGGCGGCGCGTTCCGGCTTCCTCGTACAGCTGGTCGAACTCGCCCTTGATCTGCGCCAGGAAGGCCTGCGGCGAATAATTGCGGCCCTCGATCAGCAGGATATCGTTGTTGCGCAGCGTGTAAGGCACCACGACAAAATCGCGGCCGTTCACCTGCTCGATAAACGGCTCGTCGCGACTGACGTCATCGATGTGGTACAGGAAGCCCAGCTCCTGCAGCAGCGACAAGGTGTTCGGGCCGCGACGCAGCCAGTTGCAGTTGTAGCCGACGGTCTGCTCGCCCGTCGCCTGCTGCACCATCTCGCGGCCGGCGACGAGGAATTCCCGCTCGTCCTTGCGGCTCATCGCATACTGCGAACTCCAGCGCGGCCCGTGGCCGGAAGCCTCATGCCCGCGCTTGACGATGTCCCTCGCCAGCTCCGGGTGCCGGCGCGCGGCCTCGCCTATCATGTGCGACGTCACTTTGACGCCGTGCTTGTCCCACAAGTCCAGCATGCGCGGCACGCCTTCGCGGTAGCCGTAGGCAAACCAGGTACTGGCCGCCGCATCCGACGGCACGCCGGCCGGAAAGTCCACCTTGGGGAAAGGGCTGTCCGCACCCTTGGCCGGCTGGCCGCCCGCTTCGAACTGCATGGAGATCGAGATCACGAGCCGCGCACCATTCGGCCAGAAGGCCCCAGGCGCAGCACCACCCGGCACCGAAGCACTGTGCGCCATGCCGGCAGCCAGCAAAGCCGCGCCACCGGCGGCCTGCGTCAAGAACTGGCGGCGCGGAGGCGTCGTCGTAGAGCTGTTTTTCATAATTCATTCCCTGATAATGAAGTCACTCATTCTCCCGCCAGCAACGCCAATTGGGAATTGGCCCAGTCCTTGAAGGACCTTCAATGCAGGATTGAAGATGCGCCGCGATTGCCGGGCTTGGGCTAGAATGACGCGCATGAATTCTCCAAACAACACCTCGCTGTATTGTTATCCGTGGGATGTCGCGGATGTTGACCGCTTTGTAGACCAGGCCCGCAGCCTGGGCATGAACGGCGCGACGCTCGCCGTCAGCTACCATGCCGGAAAATTCCTGCGTCCGCACGCGTCCAGTGGGCCGCGCGTCATATTCCCCGAAGACGGCGTGGTCTACTTCGAGCCGGACATGGCGCGCTACGGCGACATCAAACCGCAGGCCCACTCCGACCCGGCGTTGCGCGAAGTGCTGCCCAAGCTGGTCGCCAACGGCGGCGTCGCGGTGCATGCGTGGACTGTACTGCTGCACAACAGCCGCCTCGGCACGGCGCACCCGCAGTACACCGCCTGCAACGCTTACGGCGATAGCTACCTGTACAGCCTTTGCCCGATGCAGCAGCCGGTGTTCGACTACGCCGTCGCCCTCAGCGCCGACGTGGCCGCGCGCGGCGTCGCCAGCGTGGTGGTCGAGACGCCGGGCTGGCTGCCTTACGCCCACGGCTACCATCACGAATTCGCGCAAGTGCGCAGCAACCTGTGGCTGGACTCCATGCTGGGCCTGTGCTTCTGCGACGCCTGCATGGCCGCAGGCCAGGCCGCGGACATCGACATGGACGGCCTGCGCCAGCGCATCCGCCGCAGCATCGACAGCTATCTCGATGCGCCTATCGACGCCACGCCCACCCAGGCAGCCGCCTGGCTAACCGCCGACCTGCTGGAAGACCGCGCCCTGGCCGCCTTGAACCGATTGCGGCAGGACCGCGTCACGCAGCTGGTCGCCGCCATTCGCGCTTCCATGCCGCCGCAGGTGCAGCTGGCCGTGGTGGCGACCGTGCAGCGCCCTACCGCCCAAAGCTGGATTGAAGGCACCGACCTGCACGCGCTGTCCAAGGTGGCGGACTGGCTGGAGATTCCGTTCTACGAATCCGATGCCGCCGCCGTCGTCAGCGACGCCTGGGATTGCATCCGCCGCATCGGTACACCAGACAGCATCCGCGCCATCCTTCGTCCCGGCCCGCCGGACCTGGGCGACGGCGCGCAACTGCCGCAGGCACTGCAAGGCCTGTGGGAACTGGGCATCCGCCACTTCGGCTTCTACAACTACGGCATGCTGCGCCGCGACCGCCTTCAGGCGCTGGGCGCAGCACTTCACTCTTTCGACCGCAGGAGCACTACTTGACACGCACCGCCCCCATGATGGAATTGGAAAACCAACTGCTGCAACCCGGCGTCAAAGGCCTGCCGATCACCGCGCCGCTGCGCCAGGGCGACATCGGCGCCCGTCAGTGGAACGTGCTGCGCGCCGACACCAGCTTCCCGGTCGCACTGCTGAAAACCTCGGCGCAGGAACACAACCTGCAATGGATGCGAGGCTTCTGCGAGCGCTACGGCGTACAACTGGCCCCGCACGGCAAGACCACCATGAGCCCGCAGCTGTTCGACGCCCAACTATCCAACGGCGCCTGGGGCATGACGCTGGCGACGGTGTCACAGACGCTGATCGCCCACCGCTACGGCGTGCGGCGCGTGCTGCTGGCGAACCAGCTGGTGGCGCCGGCCGACATCACCGCCGTGCTGACGCTGATGCGCGACAATCCATCATTCGAATTTTTCGCGCTGGCCGATTCCAGCGCAGGCGTTGCGCGCTTGTCGCAAATGGCGCAGCAAACCGGTATCGGCCGGCCCTTGCCGCTGCTGGTGGAACTGGGCCTGGCCGGCAAGCGCGCCGGTTGCCGCAGCATGGAAGAAGCACTGGCGCTGGCGCGTGAGATCGCCGCTGCGCCGGGCCTGGAGTTGGCCGGCATCGAAGGCTACGAAGGTCTGCTGGTCAGCCCCGACCGCGACAGGGACCATGAGGCAGTACGCCATTTCGTCGCCCAACTGTCCGAGCTGCTGCGCCAGGCCGATGCCGAGCACCTGTTCAAACGCAGCGAGATCCTGCTGACGGCGGGCGGATCGGCGTATTTCGATTTCGTCGCCAGCGGCTTCGCGCAAGTCCAGGATTTGTCGCGCCCCGTGTTGCCGGTACTGCGCAGTGGCTGCTACCTGACCAACGATCACGGCTTCTACCACGATCTGATCGAGCAATTGAACACGCGCGAGGGCTACGCGCCCGGCCAGGGTCTGCGGCCAGCACTGGAGGTATGGAGCATGGTGCTGTCGCGCCCAGAGCCGACGCTGGCGATACTCGGCATGGGCAAGCGCGACGCCTCCTACGACATGGAGCTGCCGCGCGCGCTGGTCTCGCACCGTCCCGGCGCCGGCCTGCCGTCCGCGCTGCCCGAAGGCTGCCGCATCGAGAAGATGAACGACCAGCACGCGTACCTGCGCCTGCCCGAAGGTCATCCCATCATTGGAGAGTTAGCGGTGGGCGACCTGATAGGCTGCGGCATCTCGCACCCCTGCACCACCTTCGACAAATGGCCGTTGCTGCTCGCCGTGGACGACGACTACACCGTGCAACGCGCCGTCAACACCTTCTTCTAGGCCGCCACCCAGCGCAGATGCTTCGCGATGGTGGCGAACATCTGCTCCACGTCGACCGGCTTGCCGATGAAATCATCCATGCCGGCGGCGATGCATTGTTCGCGTTCCGATTCCATCACACCGGCCGTCATGGCGATCACGGGCAGCGTCATGCGCAGCTCATCGCGTATCGCCCGCGTCGCCGTGAAGCCGTCCATCACCGGCATCTGCACATCCATCAGCACCAGGTCGCATTGCAGGCCATCGCGCAGCAACTTGAGCGCTTCCTCGCCGTTCTCGGCCACAGCAACCTGCGCGCCCGCCTGTTCCAGTATGCCTTTGGCCACCTGCTGGTTGATCGGATTGTCCTCCACCAGCAGCACGCGCACGCCGAGCAGCACCTTGGGCCCCGGCGTGGCAGGACCGGCGGCGGCATCGCCATGCCGGCGCGCCAGCGCGGTCTGCACCGCGTCGTACAGACTGGACGCCGTCACCGGCTTGGTCAGGAACACCGGCGCGCTGACCGCTTCCATATCCTGTACCAGCTTGCTGCGGCCATAGGCGTTGACCATGCAGATCACCGGCGTGCCGGATTCCTGCTGCACCGCGCGCATGGTCGCCGGGCCGTCCATGTCCGGCATCTGCCAGTCGACCAGCGCGGCGTCATAAGCGCGGCCGGAGCGCAGCAGCGCCAGCGCCTCCGTTCCTGTGGCGACGATGTCGCAGGTCCAACCCCAGGCCTGTATGGTCTTGCCGAGATAGGAACGGCTGGTCGGATTGTCGTCCACCACCAGCAGGTGGCGGCGGTGGGCCGGCTTGGGCGCCTCGGTCGCGTCGCCCTGCTTCATCGGCAGCGTGAAGGTGAAGGCGCTGCCCAGTCCTGCGGTGCTGCTCACTTCAATCGCGCCACCCAGCAGTTCGATCAAACCCTTGGAGATGGTCAGACCCAGGCCTGTGCCGCCGAAGCGCCGCGTGGTGGACAGGTCGGCCTGGGTGAACGGCGAGAACAGGCGCGCCAACTGCTCTTCGCTCATGCCGATGCCGGTGTCGCGCACGGTGAAACGCAGCAGCACCGCGCCTTCGCCGCCTGCGCGCTCCACCAGCACCGAGACCTCGCCCTGTTCGGTGAACTTGATGGCGTTGCCGGTCAGGTTGACCAGGATCTGCTGCAGCCGCAACGCATCGCCGACCAGCACGCGCGGCACGTCCAGCTCCACGCCCAGGCACAGCTCCAGGTTCTTCTCGCCGACGCTGACGCTCATGATGCTGGCCAGCGAATGCAGCACATCGTCCAGCAGGAAGCGCACCGGATGCACTTCGATCTTCCCGGCGCTCATCTTGGAAAAATCGAGGATGTCGTTGAGGATGCCGAGCAGCGACTGCCCGGACGCCCGTATCATCTCCAGATAGCGGCCCTGCTCCGGCGACAGTCCGGTTGTGTTGAGCAGGTGGGCCATGCCCAGCACCGCGTTCATCGGCGTGCGCAGCTCGTGGCTCATATTGGCCACGAAGACATCCTTGGCGGCGCTGGCGATCTGCGCCTGCTCCATGGCCTGGCGCAGCTCCCGCTCCGCGCGTTTGCGCTCCGTGACATCGCGCACGATGCCGACGAACAGATGATGTCCATCGACGAACAGCGCCCGTATCGACAGCTCCAGCACGAACGTGGTGCCGTCCTTGCGCAGTCCTTGCAGCTCGACGTTGTTCTTGCCGACGACCGTGGGAGCGCCGCCCGACAGGTAGCGCGCCATGCCCGCGTGGTGGGCGCCGCGCATGGATTCCGGCATCATGCACATGATGTTGGCGCCTATCGCTTCCTCGGGTGTGTAGCCGAAGATGCCGCAGGCGGCGCGGTTGAAGGATTCGATCACGCCTTCCGCGTTGATGGTGATGATGCCGTCGCCGACGTTGTCCATCACGGTGCGAGTGCGCAGTTCCCGGTCGCTCGCCTCGCGCTGCGCCCATTGCAGTTGCAGGGTGCGTTCCTCGATCACGCTTTCAAGACGGTGGCGGTAGCGCTGCAGTTCCGACTCCACCGCCTGCAAGGTATGAATGGCGTCGTCGGCCTCGCGGAACGCCGGCCGCACGCGGTCCAGCCGCAGGTCGGTATCCTTGCCCAGGGCGCTGGCGGCATAGGACAGCGCCCGGACCGAATGGCCGATGCGGCGGGCAAAGTACCAGGCCGACGCCAGGCCCAAACCGAGCAGGCAGGCCACGACCAGCGTGATCCAGCGTATCGATGACGCCATCTCGGCCAGCACCGTACTGCGCGGCACGCCGATCACCACCGCCCAGCCGGACATGGTGGAATGGCTGTACATCGAATACACCGGCGTGCCTTCCAGCGTGCTGGTTTCGATGGCCGCCTCGCCGCTGCTGTTCATCTTGGCGAGCAAGGACGGCGAGCCGCGCTTGCCGACATATTTTTCCGGCTCGCGCGTGCGCGCCACGATCACGCCTTGCGAATCGAAGATGCCGGCCACGCGGTCGACCGGCAGGCGCTGTTCGCGCAGCACCATGCCCAGGCGTTCCGGCACGAAGGCCACGGACAGGCAGTAGACCACCTTGCCGTTCCTGAGCACCGGCACATGCACCGCGACCAGCGGCCGCTTCAGCGCGCCGCCGATGAAAACGTCGGAGATGACGGTGCGGCCGGTGTCGAACACCTTCCTGATTCTTTCCCGGCTGCCCGGGTCGGGCATGGGTGCGCCGAAAGGACGCACGGTATTGAGCAGCTGCACCGAGTCGCGGTCGCTCAGGACGAAATTAAATCCGGGGAACTCGGGCCGCAGCGCCTTGCTGGCCAGCGTATGGAAGGCTGCGAGATCGTTGTTGTCGAGGCTGGGCGAATTGGCCAGGGCCAGCGCCATCGTGATGCCGGTGTTGAGGTCGCGGTCCACCGCCTGGATCAGCGCGCGGGCGGTAATCAGCGATTCCAGCTGGATCTGCTCGCGCTCATGTTCGTAGAAATTATTCGCCAGCAGAACAAAGCCGACGATGGCAGGCAGCGCGCAAGCCCACACCAGCGTGTAAATTTGCGCTCGTATCGATGGTAGCGGGCGATGGGCGGCAGGCTTCATTCTCGGCGATAGTTACTTACACGAGAACAACTCTAGCACAGAAGCGCGGCGCGGCCACCGCCGATGCTACAGGCGGGCGCCCAGGCTGAGCACGGCTGCCACATTGCGCGCGGCGCGGCGCACGTTCTGCGCCGCCTCGGCCAGCGCCTGCTCGACCGTGCACGGCCGGCTGACCGCGCTGAACACGGCGGCTATGCCATGCTCGTGCACGACGGCCGCGCCCGGCGCCAGGCAGCCGGCGATGGCGATCACCGGCTTGCCGTGCCGCTGCGCCACGCGGGCCACGCCGACCGGCGTCTTGCCGTGGATGGTCTGGCTGTCAATGCGGCCTTCGCCGGTGATGACCAGGTCGGCATCGGCCACGGCCGCGTCAAGGCCGACCGCCGCCGTCACGATCTCGCTTCCGGGACGCAAGCTACCGCCCAGGAACACCAGCATGGCCGCGCCGATGCCGCCGCCCGCGCCGGCGCCGGGCACGTCCGCGACCTGTTGGCCGAGCTCGCGTTCGATGACGTCGGCATAGTGGCGCAGATTGGCGTCCAGCTGCCCGACCATGGCCGGCGTGGCGCCCTTCTGCGGGCCGAAGATGTGCGAGGCGCCCTGCGGCCCCACCAGCGGATTGCTGACATCGCAGGCGATGTCGAACACGCAGTCCTTGATGCGCCCGTCCAGGCCGGACAGGTCGATGCGGTGCAAACGATCCAGCGCGCCGCCGCCGGGCGGCAAGTCGCCGCCGCCGGCGTCGAGCAGGCGTCCGCCCAGCGCCTGCACCATGCCGGCGCCGCCGTCGTTGGTGGCGCTGCCGCCCACGCCCAGCACGAAGCGGCGGGCGCCGGCGTCGAGCGCGTTGCGGATCAACTGGCCGGTGCCGTAGCTGCTGGTGCGCAGCGGGTCGCGCAGCGCCGTCGGCACCAGCTCCAGGCCGCTGGCGGCGGCCATTTCGATCACCGCCGTCGCGCCGTCGCCCATCAGGCCGTAGAACGCGTCCACCGGCTCGCCCAGCGGGCCGGACACTTGCAGGTTCACGCGCCGGCCGCCGCTGGCGTCTATCATCGCCTGCACCGTGCCTTCGCCGCCGTCGGCCACCGGCAGCTTGACGTACTCGGCATCGGGATAGAACTCGCGGAAGCCGGCCTCGATTTCGTTGGCGACCGCCATGGCGGTCAGGCTTTCCTTAAACGAATCGGGCGCTATGACTATTTTCATCGAAGAACTCTATCAACGGTTGACCAGCTTGGCGGGTACGCGCAGCACCAGTATCGCACCAAGCAGCAGCACGCTGGACAAAATATACAGGGCGGTATCGGT
Source organism: Rugamonas aquatica (assembly GCF_009380215.1). Classification (GTDB taxonomy): domain Bacteria; phylum Pseudomonadota; class Gammaproteobacteria; order Burkholderiales; family Burkholderiaceae_D; genus Rugamonas; species Rugamonas aquatica_B. The sequence continues at coordinate 313,834 of NZ_WHUG01000001.1, read as the reverse complement.
GCTCTGGGTGGCGTCCTTGATCCAGCCGACCAGGAAGGGACTGACGAAACCGGCGATCTGGCCCAGCGAGTTGATCAGCGCCAGCCCGGCGGCGGCCGCCGCGCTGCCCAGGAAGGCCGACGGCAAGGACCAGAACATCGCCAGCGCGCCCATGGTCGCCATGCTCAGGCCTATCATCACGACCACCACATTGCTGGAGAAATTGGCAGCCATCATCAGGCCGGTAAAGCCCATCAGCATCGGCAGGCTGACGTGCCAGCGGCGCTCACGGCGGCGGTCGGCCGAGCGGCCGGCCCAGACCATGAAGATGGCGGCGCACAGATAAGGAATCGCGCTCAGCCAGCCCACCGCCACCGAGCTCTGGAAGCCCAGCGACTTGATGATGGACGGCAGCCAGAAGTTGATCGCGTACACGCCCATCTGGATGCAGAAGTACAGCACGCCCAGCATCCACACGTTGCCGTTGCGTACCACGTCCGAGAAGGATTGGCCGACACTGCTGTTGGCCTGGCGCTGCTTTTCATCGCTGGCCAGCGCGGCTTGCATCGCGGCTTTTTCTTCGGTGCTCAGCCACCTGGCCTGCGCGATGCCGTCGTTCAGGTAGAAGTACACGCCCACGCCCAGCAGCACGGTCGGCAAGCCCTGCAGCAGGAACAGCCACTGCCAGCCCGCCATGCCGGCCTGTCCGGCCGAGAAATGCTGCAACATCCAGCCCGACAGCGGGCCGCCGACCAGGCCGGAAATCGGTATCGCCGACATGAACAGCGCCATCACCTGCCCGCGCTTCTGCGCCGGGAACCAGTGGGTGAAGTACAGCACCATGCCCGGGAAGAAGCCGGCCTCGGCCACGCCGGTGAAGAAGCGCAGCACGTAGAACGACACCGGGTTGTGCACGAACAGCATGCAGGCCGACAGGCTGCCCCAGGCCACCATCATCACCGCGATCCAGCGGCGGGCGCCGATCTTGTGGAGGATCAGGTTGCTCGGCACGCCGCTGAGCACGTAGCCGATGAAGAAGATGCCGGCGCCCAGGCCGTAGACGGTATTGCTCAACTGGAGAGCGTCCAGCATCTCCAGCTTGGCGAAGCCGACGTTGACGCGGTCCAGATAATTGAAGAAGTAGCAGACGAAGATAAACGGTATCAGATGCCAGCTGGCCTTCCTGTAGGCGCCGTCCAGAACGGACGCCGCCGGCCACGGTGTGGCGGTAGTGGTGGTGTTCATGCTTGTCTCCTTGGTTTTTTTAGGGGCTTGTGCAGATGATTATCTGGAATCGACGCTGAAAAATCATCGGCCAAATGCACCATAAATCCGGCGGCGTCCGGCCGTTTATTGGGCATATGCACAACTTAATCCATGAAAACATCTAAATCTTTTTGATTTCTTTGTTCTTTGGCACAATGACGGGCAAGGAGAACCTTCATGTACATACTCAGCACCGAACTGGCGCAGGACATCGTCAGCCGGACGATGAAGATCATCCCCTACAACGTCAACGTGATGGATGCCAACGGCACCATCCTGGCCAGCGGCAATCCGGCGCGCATCGGCGAGCTGCACGCGGGCGCCATGCTGGCCCTGGCCAAGCGGCTGACCGTGGAAGTGGACGCCGCCGGCGCGCGCAATATGCACGGCGCCCAGCCCGGCATCAACCTGCCGTTGACGGTCAACGGCCAGGTCTGCGGCGCGGTCGGCCTGAGCGGCGTGCCGGACCAGGTGCGCCAGTTCGGCGAACTGGTGCGGCTGACGGCGGAGATGATCCTCGAACAAGCCCACCTGGCCGGCGAGCTGCAGCGCGACTCGCGCTACCGCGAAGCCTTCGTGCTCAACCTGATCCGCTACGAACCGGCGCGCGAGGCCGACCTGGCAGCCTGGGCCCGCCGGCTGGGCGTCAATTTCGAACGCAGCCACCTGGTGTTCCTGCTGGAGCTGGACGACAAGGCGGCCGGCACCGACCAGGCGCTGAGCGAGCTCCAGCGCCTGCAACTGCGCATGCTGGCGCGGCAGCCGTCGGTGCTGACGGCCTCGGCCGCCGCCGACCAGATGGTGCTGCTGGATTTCCACGAGGCCCCGGGCGCGCACGACGCGCACTGGCCGCAGCGCCGCCTGCAGGCGCTGGCCGCCATGCTGCGCGAGGAATGCCAGCAGCCGCACACGCTGACCATGGGCATCGCCCAGTCCGGCATGGCCGGGGTGGCGATTTCCTGGCAGAGCGCGCAGACGGCGGCCCGCATCGGCCGCGCCCGTCATCCGCGCCGTTCGCGCTTCAGCTATTACGAGCAAGCCTTGCCGGTGCTGCTGTCCGGGCTGGGTTCCGGCTGGGAGGCGGAACAGCTGCGCCGCCCCATGGCCCAGCTCCAAGCCGTGGACAAAAGCAAGGACTTGTTGCGGCGCACGCTGGAAGTGTGGTTTGAACACGACGGTCATCCCGCCGCGACCGCCGCCGCCCTGCACATCCACCGCAACACGCTCGATTACAGGCTGCGCCGCATCGGCGAAGCGACCGGGCTGGACCTGGGCAGGCTGGAAGACCGATTCTTGATCTATGTATCATCGTTATTAACAACTTAACTTCTCGGCATCACCTCGAAGTTACTGTATTATTTGCCGTCGCCCGGCCGCCCACAAGGCACCAATCCGGGGACGGAGACCACCAAAATAAAACTGGAGCCATTTTGAGCCTATTTCGCACTAAGAACCTGGACGATATGATCGCCAACAGCCGCAAACCTGGCGGCCTGGCGAAAGTACTCGGACCCTTCGACCTCATACTCATGGGTATCGGCGCCATCGTCGGCACCGGTATTTTCGTACTGACCGGCACCGGCGCCGTCACCGCCGGCCCGGCGCTGACGCTGTCCTTCGTGGTCGCCGCCATCGCCTGCGGTTTCGCCGCACTCTGCTACGCCGAATTCGCCTCCACCGTACCGGTGGCCGGCTCCATCTACACTTACACCTACGCCACGCTGGGCGAACTGGCGGCCTGGATGATAGGCTGGGACTTGCTGCTGGAATACGGCCTGGCCACCTCGGCCGTGTCGGTAGGCTGGTCCGGCTACTTCCAGTCGCTGATTTCCGGCTTCGGCATCAACCTGCCGGTCGAGTTGACGGCCGCACCCGGCGCCATCCCCGGCGTGCACACACTGATCAACCTGCCGGCGCTGTGCATCATGCTGGTGCTGACCGCGATGCTGAGCTGGGGCGTGCGCGAATCGGCCCGCCTGAACAACATCATGGTGGCGATCAAGGTCGGCGTGGTACTGCTGTTCATCTTCGTCGGCGCGCGCCACGTTGAGCCGGCAAACTGGAAACCGTTTATGCCGTTTGGCTATAACGGCATGCTGAGCGCCGCCGCGCTGGTGTTCTTCGCCTTCATCGGTTTCGATGCGGTGACGTCGGCCGCCGAGGAAGTCAAGCGTCCCGAGCGCGACCTGCCGATCGGCATCATCGGCTCGCTGGCCGCCTGCACCGTGCTGTACGTGGTGGTCTCGGCCATCATGACCGGCATCGTGCCTTACCAGCAGTACCTGGGCATCGACCATCCGGTGTCGCTGGCCCTGAAGCACGCCGGTGAAAACTGGTTCGCCGGCTTCGTCGATCTGGGCGCGATCCTGGGCATGACCACCGTGATCCTGGTGATGGCCTACGGCCAGACCCGCATCATCTTCGCCATGTCGCGCGACGGCCTGCTGCCGAAGGCGCTGTCGACCGTGCATCCGCGCTTCCACACGCCGTTCCTGGCCACGTGGATGGTGGGCATCGTGTTCGGCCTGATCGCCGCCGTGGTGCCGCTGAACGTGCTGACCGAGCTGATCAACATCGGCACGCTGGCCGCCTTCAGCCTGGTATCGATTGCCGTGGTCATCATGCGCAAGAAGCGTCCTGATTTGAAGCGCGCCTTCCGCTGCCCTGGCGTGCCGGTGATTCCGGCGCTGGCCGTGATCTTCTGCGTCATGCTGATGACCTACCTGAGCTGGTTCACCTGGGTGGCCTTCGCCGTCTGGCTGGTGCTGGGCCTGGGCATCTACTTCGGCTATGCCCGCAGCCGCTCGGTGCTGAACAAGGCTTGATGTAAATCCGCGTCCCCCGGCCACCGCTGCCGGGGGACGATTTAGCGATCAAGGCGAGTAGCTCAATATCAGGCTGTCCGCGATATCCTTGATGCAGATCCCCAGCGCATAGTCTTGCGCTTCCTCCTCCCTGAATCCGTACACAAGCCGCTTCACGCCGGCCAAGTTCTCCAGCGTGCCGCCCAAATCCCGATACGACAGTACACGCGAATAGACCTCCGCGATTTCGCGCTTATACCACTGATAGCGCTGCGGCAGAATGAAAAATTTCACCGAAGTCCGGCACGCGCCTATTCCGGTCACTTCAATTTCAATCTGCTTTGCAGTCATCTTCACCGGATTGCGCGGCAAGCGTTCTCCGCCGGCCAGGCGCATACGGAACTGGACCGATTTATTGCCGATCTCGAATGGGTGCGTCAATGCTTTAGCCAAGGGATCGTGGTCTCCCTTGATAGTTGAATTGCATTGATAACAGCTGGGTATCAAGTTGTACAGACTAGTGCCGAGGTACGGATAGCGCGACCGTGGATAGAAGTGATCGAGTGGCGGCCGCATGTCCTTCTCACTGTGGAAGTGAAAGTTCAGATGCGAAGTGTGGCAGTAGGCACAAATCCTCAGGTTGTACTTTTCGACCAGCTCGTAAGCACCCCATTTGGGATGCTTCCAACGGCTGAAGGCACCGTAGTCGAACACCCATTGCAAGCCGCTCACGATATCCTTCTCCCAGTCATCCCGGTCTTCCGCATCCTTGGCAAGAATGATTTCCAGCCATCCAAGCTTCAGGCTGGTCGCAGTAATAAACTCCCTCAACTCGGCGGGCTTCGCGACCACTATGTCCTTGACCTTGGAACGAAAATAAACGACGAGATCATTCAAATCGGCAGGCGGAACATGCGTCAGCGTGGCCGCGTCCAGTTTTTTCGAGATCAGATCACCGAGGCGCTTTTTGGCATGGTCGCTCAGCTTCTTGAGATGCGTATCGACCACCGTCTGATCGAAATATTTAAGTTTGATCATTCGCGGCACCGCTCCAAGGCTTCGACGACCTGCTGCTCTAGAAATTTACTGACATTCACATCGGCAAGCGCTGCTGTCAGCTCCATGATTTGCGGATAGTCCTCGCGTCGCGGATGATGAATAAAAGCCTCGATCCGCTTGAACTCAGCCTCCGAACTCTGCCCCTGGAAGACTGCGACCTCGTAGACATCAGCCAACGTACTGCGCGGCCCCAGGCCAAAACCGTTGACCTGCTCGCCGGTCGACACGTTGACCAAGCTGTACGGCGGAGCATCCGCAGCGACGATCAACGAATGGGTTGCCAGTAGCAGGTACAAGCGGCCCTTGAGTTTCTTCGCCCCTTGTATGAAGTCGAGCAGTTTGGCGATGTAGAGACGCTGCCAGCTTGGATGCAGAAACATCTCACCTTCATCCAATAGCAGGAACACCGGATGCTCCCCATCCATCTGGCTCACCTGTTCCAATCCGCCATACAGCGAGGAAAAAATCATCGCATACGCCGTCTCGCCGGAACTGAGGCCGGAGATCGAAAACTCCAGCAGGCCAAGATCAGCGCACAGCCGCAGGCCTTCTTTGTAGCCGAAAAGCTGTTGCGCGATCATCTGCTCCAATGCCGCCGGGTTGTATCGCTGCGACAGGCTCTTGGAAAACTTAGGCTGCAACATCAACTGCAGCAGTTCCATTACCTGCGTCATCTCTGTCTCATTCATGTTGCTGGCAGTGGCATTGATCACGCTCTTCCATAGCTCGTACAGGTCAGCCCCCGGGTCAGCTGACTCCGGGAATAGATCGAGTTTTTGGACGAACTCCTGGGGGAATGGCAGCTGTTTGCGCTGGTGAACCGCAACGAACAAACTCAACCAGCAGCGCAGTTGTATCTCTTCACCTTTCGGTAGCTCGCTCGCAGCAGCCATCACGGCACGGCGCACAACCGGCACATGCGGACTATGGGTCCCTCCATTCATGTTGGAGATCGCAATCATCGCGTTCGACACGGGCTTGACCGCGTGACGGACACGGATGCTGGCGTGATCAAGGAACGGCATATCCAGCTGATCGCAGATCTTCAACAGCGACAAGCCATCGAATGTATTCCGCTCACCGAACACCGGCGAGACATCATGGGCCAGCGAATTCTCGCCGAACCGTTCACGGCGCCCCCCATCGAACGGCGAGGTCGTATAGAACACCGACGGGCAACGCAAGAGCTCGTCGGATTTCTTGACTTCAGCCGGTATACCCTCGACTGTGCGCCCTTGGAGTGCCTTGCCCGGACGCAGGAACAACTTGCCGTCGCGTTCATACAAGCCGCCTGCAGTTTTTTCTTGTGGATTATTGCCAAACACGTTGGCAATATCGATCATCGCGCTCGTCTTGCCCGCGCCATTCTCGCCATACAAGACCGCCATGCCTGCAACACCGGCGACCTGGACGCCCGCCGTCACATACCGGTCAGAATTGAGGGCGATCTTCAATGTTTGCGGCGTGGGAAACGTCACGGCGTAAGTGTTGGTCAGATTAACGACCAGCACAGACTGGTCCTTCTGGTTCCTCCGCCCCTTCTGCTCCGTCTGGTCGATAAACAGACAATGTATAACTTCGGTCATCAATGCTCTCTCTATTGGCAATTAACTATTGTTGCAAACTATTGTAGGACGAGGCCTACAATGTGTACAGCCCTCCTTCGCTACCAACTGTGGGTTATGCCACAGACAAAACTCCCGTCACGGTCGAGACTATGTCGAAAGTCAGCGTCCCGCTGCTAAGGAGGCCTGTGAACACCACTCAATGGTTCCTGCTCGTCGGCTGCCTGATGCTGGCGCGCGGACTGGCGGCCACCACGATCTCGAAGTCGCCCTTCACGTCCGCCATCGTCTACCTGGGCGTGGGCATCCTGCTGGGCCCGACCTTCCTCAACATCTTCGGCTTCGATCCCAAGCTGCAATCCGCGCTGCTGGAAGTGCTGACCGAGATCGCCTTGCTGATTTCGCTATTCTCGGCAGGCATCAAGATGCCGGTGCCGTTCAAGCGCCAGCGCTGGAACGCGCCGATGCGCCTGGCCTGGCTGTCGATGACGTTGACGGTGGGACTGGTGGCGCTGTTCGGCCACTACGTGCTGCATTTGCCGCCGGGTGGAGCGGTGCTGCTCGGCGGCATCCTGGCGCCCACCGATCCGGTGCTGGCCACCGACGTGCAGGTGCGCCACGCGGGCGACAAGGACCAGCTGCGTTTCACGCTGACCTGCGAGGCCGGCATGAACGACGGCAGCGCCTTCCCCTTCGTCATCCTCGGCCTGGGCATGCTGGGGTTGGCCGATACCGGCCACTTCCACTTGCGCTGGCTGCTGGTGGATGTCTTGTGGGCCACGGCGGGCGCGGTGCTGATCGGTGTGGCGGCCGGGGCTGGCGTCGCAAGATTGGGCTGGAGACTGCGCGCCAGCGAGCCCAGGCACGAAATCATGGACGACCTCGTGGCCTTGGGCATGATCGCCATCATCTACGGCATCGCCACGCTGGCCAAGGCCTCCGGCTTCCTGGCGGTGTACTTCGCCGCCGTCGCGCTGCGCCAGACCGAGCTGGTCCTGGCCGGCGCCCCCAAGGACCGCCACGGCCTGCTGGAGCCGGACACGGCGAAATCCGAAGCGGCCATGACCAGCGTTACGCATGAGGCGCCGCTCATCGTCAGCGCCGGATCGCTGGTGTTCAAGGAACACCTGGAGCGCCTGTCCGAGCTGACGCTGGTGCTGCTGCTGGGCGGCATGCTCTCACTGCAAAGCCTGCAATGGGATGCCTTGTGGATGGCCTTGTTCCTGTTCATTATTGCCCGCCCGCTCAGCGTGTTCTCGGGCCTGGCCGGCAGCGACACCAGCCTGCGCATGCGCGCCATGACCGCCTGGTTCGGCGTGCGCGGCATAGGCTCGATCTACTACCTGATGTTCGCCATCGAGGCGGGACTGGCGCCGGAACTGGCGGCGCAGCTGACGCGCATCGCACTGTTCGTCATCATGCTGTCGATACTAGTGCATGGCTTCAGCGTCAAGCCGCTGATGGACACGGTGTGGCGCCGGCGCCGCTGATCGCCTCGTTTCGACCTGCATCAACAAGCGCCGGTGCGGGATATGGGATCGTCTGGCGACCATGTCCAACGATACCTACCTCATTGAAGACGCCAGCACACAGGTCGGCGACCACGCCCTGATCCAGCGCTGGCGCGAGCTGCTGGCCGATAGCGACAGCCATGGCCGCGTCTACCAGAGTCCGGAATTCTTCGACTATCTGCTGTCCACTGCGACACAGCATCCGCCTCCACAGCTGTTCACTGTGAAGCACCGCTGGAGTGGCGTGGTGGTCGGGGTGGTACCGCTGACGCTGCGGCATCACGGCATGGAATTCTCCGCCGGCCGGCTGCGCCTCGGTTCGCTGCCGGTGCCGAGCGTCGTGCTGCTCGGCAGCGCGCCGTTGATGCCGGCCGAGCCGGCGCTGCTGGACTTGCTGCTCGATTTTCTGCTGAATCACTTCCCGCAATGCCAGGCGGTCTCGCTGACATCGCTGCCGTCGGACAGCGAGCTGTGGCGTTGCATAGCCCGCAGCCAGCGCGCCTACCGGACGCATCTGCTGAACGACTGGCGCGACTGCCACCAGATCCCCCTGCCCGCCAGCTTCGACGCCTTCATGGCGCAGTTCAACTCCAAGCGCCGCTACAACCTCAAGCGGCAACAACGCCAGCTAAGCGAGCATGGCGGCGGACAGTTGACGCTGCATTGCATCGAACATCCGGGACAACTGGCGGCCATGGGCGAGGCCCTGTCCCGGCTGAGCACCCCCGAACACCGGGCGCAGTTGTGGACCCCGGAAGAGATGCACGAACTGGCACAACACGGCATGCTGCTGTGCTACCAGATCGACTGTGGCGGCCTGCCCTGCGCGTTGATGCTGGGCTTGCAGTCCAGCGATACGCTCCATCTGTTCAACATCTTCCACGACAGCGCGCTCGACCATCTGTCGGTCGGCACCACGATGCTGCATATGGCCATTGAAGACATGTGCAAGCGGCGCCGCTTCAAGCGCATCGACCTCGGCTACGGCACGCCGGGCCACAGCTACATGTCCACCAACGTTACGGTGCAACGCGCCCACGTGCTGCTGATGCGCGCGAGCTTGAGGAATCGCCTGGTCTGCGGCGCGCATCGCCGCTTTAGCGCCGGCATCGCGTGGCTGAGACGGCGCGTCAGGTAACGCTATTCCCTGTGAGGTGTCCTGGGAATCCCGAACCACGGATTGGCGATCTCTTGTTTGCAATACTGCCCCTTGGGCATCGGCGTCGCATGAGCGTGCACTTGGGCCGATGTGAGCGGAGCCGGTGACTGCGCCTTGCCGTAGCTGCCGACGACCGTGCCGTCCGGCAGAAAATGCAGCGACAAATTATCCGCATCAACAGGCGCTGGGCCGGGCACATCGATCACAGCAGAACACCAGCGACTCCCGGGCGCAGCGCCCTTGTTAGCGCGCTCGTCATAGTTTCTCCCGCTCTCGCCTTCGAACAGATCGAGGTCGTACACCACATTCCATACCAGCTTGAGTTTGGTGGGCGCGCGCAGGTGTTTGTCCCGCATAAAACAGCAATCCGCGAAAGAGAACTGGTATTTTTCGCCACCATCCAACAGCGCACTGCTGGAATTGCGGAAGAACACGGAGCCTGCGCGCACGGCGCCAGCCACGTCAAAAACCTGGGCGGCATCCTTGAAGCTAATGTTGTAAAGATTGTGAGCGGTGTAGTTATACGAACTGGTCGTCATCGTGCCGCTCAGGTCATCCCGAGAATTGCAGGCAGTCAAAAGGAACACGCAAAAAAACGACAGGGCTGTGATAATAAACTTCATGACGGATTCCGTGACACATACGGTTCAACCGGATCGGCGCGACGCTGCGAACTGCAGCCCTCGTGGCGATAATTGCGGGTAATTTTTCGAGTAGATAAGTTCAACTGTGTTATCCGGATAGATATGCACAGCGAGATAATGTTCGCCTGCCGAAGGCGGTGCAAGTTCGGGATGGTTTTGCGCATGCACCACCTCGCCGTTGCGCGGCGTACCCCGGGGTCCATCAAGCGTCCAACGCACGGTTTGCGCCCCGCTGGAGAACCTGGCGCCCGACATGGTTCCACCACCCGTACTTGGATACACGCCCGATACGCCAACGTCAGTATTGCCAACAACTACGTCAAAAATAGGCCGATCCAAATAACTAAACAGCACTGCTTCGGCAATGATTGTCAATGATTTCGACTTACACGCAGATAAGAGACAAAACATCAGACCGGCGGCACAGAGGGTGCGTCTGCGGTTAAAAAGTGAGAGGGGTTCGCTTGTGGTATGCACGGAATTTTGGCACCTCAAAAGGCAACGCAGCATCTTAAAAGCTGATCAGGAAGGCGCAGATAAAGTGCTTCTGGAGGGCTGCGACGAACGACAAGAAATATCAGCTCAAATATAGACGTTTATCGTTATCCATTCCCTTTGAAAATCTTTCTAAACCGCATTATTCCTTGACCATTAATCAAATACTCATTAGTCGAACTTCCTCCCATAGCAATAAATCCAGCCATGGAATCGTGAATATAATTACCAAAAAATTCCTCAATATCTTTATTTAATTTTTTCTCATCCAAAGACCTAATGACTTCATACAACTGTGCATTTTCTTTTTCATCTTGCGTTCCAAAACCCGCAGCAGCTGTCATTTTATTTTGCATAACAACCGCATCAGAAGCTGAGTACTTTTCATCAGTCGGCGCCAATGCATAAGCGCCTAGCCTGCTTAGTCTCTTATTAAAAGTCCCAGTAGTAATTTCAATATAGCGCTTATACTCCGCACTGGCCCTTGCATAAAATGGAAGAGATGATATTTTGTTTCTATATTTATATCTGTAAGTAAGATATAAACTCATATTCTTTTTGTGCAACTCCTCTACAGGGCCTGATGCAATTGCCGCAGACTTTATATAACTATTAAATCCAGTTATAGTTTTTTCAGCGGGAATAAAATCACGCTTTATGGCATCTGGCAGTTCATTCCAAGGTCTTAATGGAACACCCGCCAACCTGGCCTCTTGATACATTTGAGCTCCGGGAATTATTGCTAGAAAATCTTCGACACTGGGAGCAATTCCAACATCATTCGGCGCATATCCCCCTCCCACATCAGAGTGTGAGCCCGGATACATTACCTCTTTAGCGTTCGGTGGATATTTTCCGTCGACACGGACAGAATCCAGTGGAAAAGAAGCGCGAACCTCATGGCCAGCAACAAAATGCACGCACTGTTCTATTGCGGGATGAATCTCCATATTCCCATCCGCCCAGGACTGGTGCCCCTCCATGAAAAAATTTGGTAAAGTATTAGGAATTCCAACGGATGCAACAGTATCAAAAATACCTAAAAAACTCAGACGTATCGGAATTCCAGCAAATAGCCATTGTCCTTGAATCTTTTCACACGATTCAAATAACCAATTGGAGAAAGCCCTAGCCTCTGCCGCACCTCGGGAAAAACCAAAAACCGAAAGGTTTATTATTTCAACGAGAGGTTTTTTATTAGAAATAGCCTGCCTCAAAGTATTTTGCCAATTGCGCATTATTTCACGCCGCAATGCAGGTGGAGTGAACATGGAGGCCATATTATTTGCAATTGTTGCGGATCGTGCGTCATCAAGCATCGTCGATCTATTTACAAACAGATGTGGTGTATTTAGCAAGCGAGTCAAGGCCCAGGTCAACCGGTTTTCTCCATCCCAAGCGAATGCGCTCCCTAACGTGCCGCCTGTATCGCCAATCTGAGGGAAAGGCGTTCCAACACCCGGAATATAATACCTGAAGTACCCCGCCGCGTTGTTATCTGGAAATGTATTAAAAAGCTTTACGACGTTACTATGCTTTCTTCTGTCCAATGGAGGCTTTCTATAATCCGCCTCCATGTTATTTCCAGTTCCGTCAAAAAAAATCCCGACATTTATCTGTCCGCTACAAGACGGAGCGCCGCTCTTTTCCGTAGAACACTTCAATGCTTTCGCACGCTGCAATATTTCTTTCGAACTCAGCGGCCGCAATCCATTGCTAGGAAATACACTTGGAGAAACAGTTGACATGTTATTCGCCCGGACGTGGGTAAGGATAGCCTGGAAATTGATTGGTTTTCGTGGTAACTAAAACCTTTACCGTATCATCTGAATAAAAATGCACGGCAAGAAAACCAATATCTGCTTCAGAATATTTCGGCACCGCAACAATTCGCTCCCTTGGGGCGCCAGGATTTTTTTCATCATAATTCCATCTTACTGTAACTCTGAGATCCTTATTCCACTGACGAGGTAACAAAACGCAACACACAAAGCTTCCCCCACCACCATTAGCATATATACTAGCACCGCTATATCCATTTACCGAAAAATCTTCAATATGCTTACTCGTATAGTTTAGTCCACACAACTCTATACTGGCACTATCACTCCGACACCCGGAAAGTAATAGCAGAACAAAAATCAGCTGCAGGTAGAAAAATACTCTGGATTTCATATTCATAATAGTTATTTCAATATTTCATCAAGACTATCAATTAAACTTCCAGGCACCCACTTACCCTCATTTAATAGTTTAGCAACATCATCGTTTTTTTCAACTTCAATAGCTGAAATCAATCCAAACAAGACCATGCTTACGATGTCGTGGAAATTTTCTATTCCGTTTATTTTTGAAAATTTATAGAGTTCTTCCACTTTATTATAAAATATATTTCTCCCTACATTAGGAACAACCTCTGGATAATCCCTGTGCAAAATACTTATCAAACAATCGGGCTCCGATGATTCAACCAAGGCATTAAATTCAAATTCAGAAAGCAAAAATTTTTCGCTGCCGACATGCACGTCTTTTGATACGTTAACATCTTCGATTTCGCCATTTCTATTTATATACATCCACTCTTCAATGAGATTAGTAATCCCGCTCCAGTTATTAAGTTGAAGGCAATTCGGAAGGTATTCTAATACTCGCGTATCAGAAAATCTAAGAATAAGCTCCAGGCCATCCGGTGAACTTGCATTTAAGAATTTCCTCCACCTTTCAGCTATCTCCACAGCGGAATACTTCGATGAAAAAAAACTCAACATCGGACGATCGTGCCTATGTTTGGAAAGCGAAATTATTTCCGAGTGAATTAGTTCAAGATTATTAGATGAAAGTCTAATGATGTATGGAGATGCCTCAACTATTTCCTGCAGCATTTCGCAATCAAAGAGCTTAATTGAGTCAGAATAAACCAGACGTTTTTTACCGCCGAAATCGAACGCGCCATCAACTAGCGCCATCCAATTCCAATCAGGACTGCGCTCTATTCTCCGCATAAGTTCAGAACGGATAGCGGTTGGGTTACAGGGCTCAAGGGCGAAATACATGTCTTTCTTTCTACTTAAGCGATAACGGACTTCCAGATGCAAGCGCCTTCATAAGACACTCTATGCAAACAGAGCGGGGAATCTTAGGCAATAGGTAGTCTAATTTTTCTGGGCCTGAGAAATTTTTTGTCCCAGCACGGATGGTGATTTTACCCGGGCACTGCACAGTAATATTCCCACCATCGATGGTAATGTTGGCTCCCCCAGCCGTGGACAGCGTGATGCTTTTGCTCGCAGCCCAATCAATAAACGCATTGGCGCTGACAAGATTGACCTCATCCCGCGCCTGCACCTTCAAGACATCGGCTTGCGCCTGGATGTCGATGTCATCCTTGGCGGAGATGATTTGCACGCCGATATTGTTCTCGCCTGCTTTGACCGCCCCGCCCAGCACGCCGATAGCCTGGCGGCTTTGCATGCGTAACTGCCCGCCGCTGACGAACTGAGTGTCGGCACCGCTCATCAAGGCGATCGTTTCGCCATTGGACAGCTGCATAGCCTGACCCGCGGTCAGGCTCAGCCCGCCCTTGCCACTGACCGCGATGATCGGCGAACTGGCATGCGGCAACTGATCATCACCCGGCGCAGTTTTCCTTTCCTCGGTGTCGGCCCTGGCTGCATTCAGGCTGGCATTGCCCACCATGCCCGATACCGCAGTCAACATCGCCTTCAACGGCGCGGACTTGTCATCCACCACGCTCGCATCGGCCTTGGCCGCGCCAAGGTGCGCCGCCAGCGCAACCGTCTCATGCGTCTTGGCCGCCTCGCTGAAGGTCTGCCCCAGCTGCACGGCCTGCTTCAACAGCGCGATGCCGGCCGTGTTATCACCCATCGGCTCACGCTCGCTGGCGCCGTGATCGATCTTGTAGCTCGACACCAGCAAGCCGCCGCCGGCCCGCAAGGCGCCATACGCGTCGGTGCGCAGCTCGGCGCCCTGCCCGCGCAGACTACCGCGATAATTGTCGGCGCTGTGGATCAGATGGCCCAGCGTCAGCTCGCTGGCGGCATGCGTCGAGCGCAGTTGCACGCGGCCCTGGGCATCGGTGTCGTCGAACAGTAGCTGGTTGTAGCCGGAACCGCCGAACTCCTTGCTGCGCAAGCCCCACTGCGCCGCCGGGTTGCCGTGACCGGCCGCATCGGCCGAAGCGCCATGCCACAAGGGACTATTGCCCGCCGCCAGATTGCCCTGGGCCGAAGGCGCATGATCGTTGGCCGGATTGAACAGTGATGCCTGGCTGTCACCGCCCGCCTGTCCCGCCGGTGTCGGCGCGACGCCGCCCTCGCCCTGGCCGTTGTACAAAGCGCCAAGAATGATCGGCCGGTCGATATCGTTTTCGATGAACTGCACCAGCACTTCCTGCCCCACGCGCGGCAGGAACTGGCTGCCCATGCCGCCGCCGGCCGAACGCTGCGCAACGCGCACCCAGCAGGTCGCGTCGCCATTGTCCTGCCAGTGGTAGCGGATGCGTACGCGGCCCAGCGCGTCGCAATGGAGTTCGTCCGATCCGGCCGGCTGGTCCGATCCATCGGCGCCGATGACGATCGCGCTCTGTGCGCCCGACGCGGTCGGCTTGTGATGGTTGCGGCCATCGCTGTCGGGCCGTTGCGGGCGCCAGATCACATCGGCAGCGACCGCTTCGAAGCTGTTGGCATAGCCGGTCTGCCGCGCCTGTTCGATCACCAGTGCAAAGTCATCGTCATACGCCGGCGCCAGTTCCTCCAGCAGTTCGGGGATGGGACCAAACAGCTCGGCCAGCCCATGCGAGGCCGGCGACGGCAGGTTGTTGACGCCAACGCTGATGACGCGCAGCACCGTGTAGGCCGGTGCCTGCGCGCCATCCGCCGCGGCCAGCGGGCCCTGCGTGACGTTGACGCGGCGCCCTGCCGCCAGCGTGCGCACCGTCGAACGCCCGCGCCATTGCTGGCTGCGCGCCTCGCGTGCCTGCATCTGCAGCTCCGCATAGTGCTGTGCCTGCGCACCATTCGCGTACGCATATTGGCCGGGAACGTCGAAGCTTTCCAGCTGCGGCAATTTCTTGTATTGCTGCTGGGCCGGCGCGCTGGCGGCGACGGCTTTCCTGGCTTTGTAATCGTAGCTGAGCAAGGTGGTCAGCGTCGCCGTCACGCTGCGCCTGGCCTGCAGGGCCTGTATCGTGTCCTGCTGCTCGCCGGCGCGCACGCCATGGAAACGGATGCCGCCGCCGGCTGCGCTGCTGGCGTCCTCGGGCACCGCGCCGAGCTGGCTGCTGTCGGCGAACAACACCATGTTCAGCCCGTCTTCGGTTTCTTCGAAGCGCCAGGCCAGGCCTTCCTCGGTCAGCAGGCGCAGCACGAAGTCGTAGTCGGATTCGCGGTACTGGCAGCAATAGCTGCGCGCGGACACGTCGGCCAGGAAGCTGCCGACCTCTTCGCTCCAGCGCCATCGCGCCAGCGGCTGATAGGCGGCAAAGACCGATTCGACGATCTCGATCACCGTCTTGTCCTGCCAGACGCGGCTGTTGCGGACCTGGCTCAGGCGCCACAACCACGGCGTCAGCCGCAGGCGGAAGCGCGCCAGGCCGCCTTCGCTGCCCAGCATGGCCGCCTGCGTGATGTCGCCGCTGAAGGTGGTGCGGCTGCCGTCCACCAGGCTCACTTCCAGGCTGGCCGGCTTGCCCAGCAAGGGCGCCAGCGCCACATGGGCGTTGGTCGACAGCACGATGATGTCACGCGCGCCGCTGCCCTGCAGCATATCGTCGGCGCAGAAAGCTTCCACCAGCAGGCCGCCGGAGCCGAGCTCGCCGCTGTCGTCGTCCAGCTTCAGCGCATACAAGCGCGTGGCGCTGGAGAATTGCGCCAATGCGGTGGTAATTTGCTGAAGCAGGGCGACGCTCATGAGTTCGACGCTGTCTTCGCGGCGGGCGCCGCCTTGCATTCGGGCTCTTTCTTGGCGTCCGACGCGCACAGGCGGGCTCGGCACTGCTCTTCGCCGGCGGCGTTGTACTGCTTGCAGGTCTTGAGCTGGTCGGCCGGCGTGCTGGTCTTCTTGACCGGCGGACGCGTCTGCAAATGCGCCATCAGCGCACTGATCAGCGTGACATCGTTATCCGCCGGCTTGCCCGGCGCCTTCTCCTTGACCGGCGCGGTCTTCTGGGCCAGCTTGACGTTGTCGGACTTGCGCTCGGACTTTTTCTCGACTTTGTGTTCAGGCTTGTGCTCCGCCTTGGCCAACTGCGTCGCCTTCGGCTGCGGCCGCTCCAACGCCTGCTTCAGCTCATCATGGCCGGACTTGGGCTTGGGCGGCTCGGCCAGCATTTCCTTCAGCGAGGGCAACTTGCCTTCGGCCGGCGGGCTGACAGCCGCCGTCGTATCTTCCAGAATCGCGGCCGTCGACACTTCGGCCTCGGCCGGGGCGGCAGCCGTCACCGCGGTCGCCGGCGGCTTGGCCGACGGAGCGGCGGCCACCACCGGCAAGCTGTCTTCGTCGGGCGTGTTGCTCATCCAGGCAAGCGCGCCACCGACCGCAGCCAGCGCGCCCAGACCCACCACACCCCACACCACTAGCCGGCCCGAACCCTTGGTTTGCGCCGGAGCGCTGGCGACAGCCGCAGCGGCCGGTTTGCTGTCCAGCGTGCTCAGGATGCGGCGGCGCTCGGCTTCGGCCTGCTGTTCCGAAGAAAGAAGACTAGGCCTGCCCCCTTTTGAAGGGCGATCGTCTTGACGTTGCAAAATGTACTCCTTGTTTATTTCGCATTACTTTACGCGATTCAAGAAAAAAGCGACGCATAGTACGAAGTCAACAGTGCGCACCCCGGATTTCCGCATTTTCATAGGGCGATTTCAATCGTGCGCTGGATTGTCATAACTGTAAGATATACTCAAAGCAATGCTTTAAGGATACTAATGATGCACCGTTACGCTGGGGGAAAGTTGTCGTGCTGATACTGGCAATCGCACTATATTTCGTACTTGCCTGCCTGATCAGCTGGATGGTCTTGTTCCCGGCCGGCCGCGAGTTCGTGCTGAATGCGCTGGCCGGCGCCGGCCAGCGGTTGCAACAACGGGTCGGCCGCCTCGCCGCGCGTGGGCAGCAGGACGCCGGCGCGCTGGGCCGCACGGGTCGCGCATCGGCGGGCGAGATCGGCGCCTTCCTGCGTCAGCACTATGTGTTGTGCCTGGGCGGTGCGGCGCTGATCTGCATCCCGCCGCTGCTGGCGCTGCTGATGAGCACCAGGAGCACGCTGAGCGGCTTCGAAACCTCGACCCGGGAAGTCAACACCCAGGTCGCCGATCTGCTGCAAGGCGAGCAACTGGTTCCGCCGCCGACGCTGCCGCCGCTGGTGTTCGCCTCGGCCGAGGTGGCGCAGGAGCGGCCGATGCTGGTCTCGGCCAGCCGCGACTGGGCATTGATGGATGCGGCTTACGCCCAGCGCCTGCTGATGGCCTTCAAGATCATGAAGGAAAAGCACGGTTACGACATGGCGATCCTGGAAGGCTACCGCAGCCCGGAACGCCAGAACGCCCTGGCCGCGATGGGACCGAACGTCACCAACGCGGCGGCGTTCCAGAGCTGGCACCAATACGGCCTGGCCGCCGACTGCGCGTTTCTGCGCGACGGCAAGCTGGTGATCTCGGAAAAAGATCCGTGGGCCATGCGCGGCTACCAGCTGTACGGCGAAGTGGCCGAATCGCTGGGCCTCACCTGGGGCGGGCGTTGGAAGATGATGGATTTCGGGCACACGGAACTGCGTGTGGCCGGTGTGATGAAACGATAAGGTACGGGCAAAATGGCGGCATGGCTTAAAACTCTGATGATGGCGATACTGGCGTTCGGCGCCAGCTGGCTGGGCGCCGTGTGGTACTGGCGCGCGAACAACCGCGTGCCGGCCACCGACGACCTGGTGCTGTACCTGCTGGTGCTGCCATTGGCCTTGCTGGCCGTGTTCTGGCTGGGCCGGAAAATCTATCGCGGCATCAGCGCGCCCGCCGCCGCTGTCCCTGGCGCCGCCGCAGCGCAGGCCGAGGTTCCAGCCGCACCGGCGCGCGGACCGGCGCTGTCGCTGTTGGCGGCCGCCGTGCGCGCACCGCATGGCATGTCCGCCTCCGAGTTGGGCGCGGCACTGGCCGGCGCGCAGGCCCGCCCGGCGCTGGACTCCGAACTGAACGACGAGCAGGGCTATCCGGTCATGAGCGCCCGCATCGCCGACATCGATCCCGATCCGTTGCGCGAGGAAGTATCGGCATGGCTGGCCGTCCACAATCTGGAGCCGCACTTCAGCGACGAACAATGGCGCGCGCTGAGCGCGGGCAGCGAAGTGGTGAGCGAGCTGTCCTCGCAGCTGGCGGGCCATCCGCAACTGGAAGCGCACGCCGAACACGTGGCGCGGCGCGAACCATCGCCGCTGCCGATGCTGCAATTGCAGCCCGTGTGGCAGGCCGAATGGAAGCCGGAGCAGCGCCAGGCAGCGGCCCTGTGGCTGCGCCACGTGCTGACGCAAGCCGGGTGGCCCGAAGAACGCATCGCCGTCGCGCCCGAACGCGGCGCCGCCGATACCGAAGTGTCCACCGCGCTGACGCGGCTCTTGTCCAACGAACCGCCTGCACTGACGCTGGTGGTAGCCTGCGGCTCGCACATCGGCGAGGGCAGCGTCGAGCGACTGGGCAACGCCGCCGCGCTGTTCAGCGCCAGTCACCCGCAGGGCCAGATCCCTGGCGAAGGCGCGGCCGGCCTGCTGCTGGCCGATGCGGCGCAAGCCGCGCTGCTGGCGCCCGGCGCACAACTGCCGCAGCTGCTGGCCGTGAACAGCGGTCGCCTGCCCCACTCCGCCGACGAATCCAAGCGCGCCAACGCCGAACTGCTGCTGGAACTGAGCACCAAGGCGCTGCATAGCGCGGGCCGCGAAGCATCGGCCATCGCCCTGATCACCGCCGATACCGACCACCGCACCAGCCGCGTCATGGAGCTGATGGGCGTGATGGCGGAAACGACGCCGCAGCTCGATCCCGGCGCCGACGTATTCAGCGTCGGCGCGGGATGCGGCAGCTGCGGCGCCGTCACGTATTTGACCGCGCTGGCATTGGCGCGGCAGGAAGCGGAGAGCCGCAACGCCGCCATCCTGTGCATCAGCAATCTGGACCCGTTCCGGCGCGATGTCGCCGTGATCGGCCCCGCAGCACCCGTAGCAGTTTGATTTTCCCGAATTTTTCTAGAGCCCTCAATCATGATGCAAAAAACCTGGCAATTCCTGACGACCCGCAACAGCCTGATCGTGATCGGCTGGGTGGCCTTCGCCGCCTTTTTGCTGATCGCCGCAGCCATCCTGCAGTGGCCGGCCAGCGTCGCCTGGACGGTGCTGGCGATCGCGCTGCTGTTCGGCGCCATCGTCTGGCTGTGGCGCCGCCATCGCCGCCAGCGCGCCGCCGCCCAACTGGGCGACATGCTGGAACAGCAGGTCAACAAGACGCCCGCCAAGCCTGACCCGGCCCAGCGCCAGGAGACGGACGTGATCCGCAAGCGCCTGCTGGACGCCATCTCCACCATCAAGGGATCGAAGATCGGCCAATTCTCCGGCAACGCCGCGCTGTACGAGCTGCCGTGGTATATGGTGATCGGCAATCCGGCGGCCGGCAAGAGCACGGCCATCGCCAGCTCCGGCCTGCAGTTCCCGTTCGCCGACACCAAGATCGTGCAAGGCGTGGGCGGCACCCGTAACTGCGACTGGTTCTTCACCACCGACGGCATCCTGCTCGATACGGCCGGCCGCTACTCCGTCGTCGACGAAGATCGCGGCGAGTGGTTCGGCTTCCTCGATCTGCTGAAAAAATACCGCAAGAAGGCGCCGATCAATGGCGTCATCATCGCCGTCAGCGTCGCCGAGTTGACGCGCAATCGTCCCGAATTCGCCATCAACCTGGCCAAGAACCTGCGCCAGCGCGTGCAGGAACTGACCGAGCGCCTGGAAGTGCATGCGCCGGTGTACGTGGTCTTCACCAAGGCCGACCTGATCACCGGCTTCAACGAATTCTTCCAGGACGCGGAGCGCGGCGAGCGCGATAAAATCTGGGGCGCCACCCTGCCCTACAGCCAGTCCACCACCAGCGAACAGATACTCGACCAGTTCGACGCCCGCTTCGATGAGCTGTACGACGGCCTCAAAGACCTGAGCCAGGCCAATATGGCGCTGCAATGGCGCGAGAGCATGCCACCCGGCGTGTTCACCTTCCCGCTGGAATTCAGCTCGGTCAAGCCCTCGCTGCGCGCATTCATCGCCACGCTGTTCGAAGAAAATCCGTTCCAGTTCAAGCCCGTGTTCCGTGGCTTCTACTTCACCAGCGCGCTGCAGGAAGGCGAATCCGTTTCCGCCTCCTCGCACCGCGTGGCCCAGCGTTTCGACCTGAAGCTACAACCGCAGGAACACGAAGAAACCCACCAGCAGCAAGGCTACTTCCTGCTTAACCTGTTCCGCAAAGTGATCTTCGCGGACAAGGATCTCGTGGCCCAATACGCCAGCCCGGCCAAGACCCGCATGCGCTACGCCGCCTTCTTCGCCGCCACCGCGTTTGTCGGCCTGGCGCTGGCCGGCTGGAGCTGGTCCTACATGAACAACCGCCAGCTGGTCGCCAACGTCCAGGCGGACCTGGACCAGGCCATCAAGGTTCAGCAGAACCGCATGGACCTGCAATCGCGCTTCCAGGCGCTGGAAATCCTGCAAGACCGTATCGAACAACTGGACAACTATCGCGACCATCGCCCGCTGGGTCTTGGCCTGGGCCTGTACCAGGGCGACCTGCTGGACCGCAAGCTGCGCGAGGAATACTTCGCCGGCGTGCGTGAAGTGATGTTGAAACCTGTCGGCCAGTCGCTGGAGTCCTTCCTTGCGGAAGTCAACAGCGGCGCGGCGCAGTTGCAGCCTATGGCCAAGCCGGTGACGGCTGCTGCCGGCAACGGCACCGCCGCCGTCGCCGCCGATGCCACGGCCGCCGCGCAGGTCAACAATGGCGCCACGCAGTTCAAGGACGCCTCGCCCGCCAACGCGGAAGACGCCTACAACGCGCTGAAAACCTACCTGATGCTGAGTGATAAATCGCGTGCCGAGGCCGGCCACCTGAACGACCAGCTGACCCGCTTCTGGCGCGTCTGGCTGGACGGGAACCGTGGCGCCATGCCGCGCGAGCAGATGATACGCAGCGCCGAACGCATGATTTCCTTCTACCTGGCGCAGATCAACGACACCTCGTGGCCGCAGATCGACGGCAAACTCGCACTGGTTGACCAGACCCGCGACAACCTGCGCCGCGTGGTGCGCGGCATGCCGGCGCGCGAGCGCGTCTACGCCGACGTGAAGGCCCGCGCCGCTACGCGCTTCCCGTCGATGACCGTGGCCCGCATCGTCGGCGATCAGGACAAGGAACTGGTCCTGGGCAGCTACGCCATTCCAGGCAGCTTCACGCGCCAGGCATGGGAAGGCTTTGTGCAGGACGCCTTCCGCGAAGCGGCCAACCGCGAAATGCAAAGCGCCGACTGGGTGCTGAAAACCTCGTCCAAGGATGACCTGACGCTGGAAGGCAGCCCTGAACAAATCCAGAAATCGCTGGTGGAACTGTACAAGAATGACTACGCCAAGGAATGGGAGAAGTTCGTGCAAGGCGTGACCATCCGCGAGCTGGATGGCTTCGACACCGCCGCCGCCGCGATGAACCGCCTGGGCGATCCGCAGACCTCGCCGATCAACAAACTGGTGACCACCGTCTACGAGCAGACCTCGTGGGACAACCCGTCGCTGCTGGACGCCGGTCTGCAACGCGCACAGCGCGGCGTCACCGGCTGGTTCCGCGAAACCATCCTGCGCCAGAAGCCGTCGCAGATCAACGTCAACCTCGGTTCCGCCAACGGCAGCAACGTGCAGAACGCGGCACTGCCGCTTGGCCCAGTCGGCCGCGAGTTCTCCGGTGTGGCCCGCCTGGTGGTCGCCAAGGACAAGGATGCCTCGCTGATGCGTGGCTATATCGACCAGATGTCCAAGCTGCGCACGCGCTTTAACCAGATCAAGAACCAGGGCGATCCCGGTCCGGGCGCCAAGCAGCTGATGCAGCAAACGCTGGACGGCACCGGTTCCGAACTGGCCGACGCGCTGAAATACGTCGACGAGCAAATGCTGACCGGGATGACCGACGCGCAGAAGCTGGCGATTCGTCCTATCCTGGTTCGCCCGCTGATGCAGACCTTCGCCGTCATCGTCAAGCCTACCGAGACCGAGATCGACAAGGTCTGGTCCGCGCAGGTACTGCAACCGTTCAGCAAGAACCTGGCGCTGAAATACCCGTTCGCCACGGAGTCCCGTGCTGAAGCGACCAACGCGGAGATCGGCGAGATCTTCGGCCCGGACGGCGCCATCGCCAAATTCTTCAACACTACCATCGGACCGTTGGTGGTGCGCCGCGGCGATTCGCTGAGCGCCAAGACCTGGGCCAATATGGGCGTCAACCTGGCGCCGCCAGTGGTAGCGGCCTTCCCTAACTGGATCGCACCGCTGTCGGCGGCGGGCGTCGCCAACACGGCGGCATCGAGCGGCGGCGAAGCGCAAACCATGTTCGACCTGCAGGCGCTGAGCGCGACCGGTGCGACCGAGTTCACCATCGAAATCGACGGCCAGTCGCTGCGCTGGCGCGGCCAGCCGCAGCCATGGGTGCACATGGCGTGGCCGAATCCGCAGGGCGTGCCTGGATCGAAGATCACCGCGATCACGCCGGAAGGCCGCAGCATCGTGCTGCTCAACGAGCCTGGCCACTTCGGCCTGAAGAAAATGATCGATGCCGCCAAACGCAAACGCAAGGACAATGGCGCGTTTGAACTGAGCTGGGACAACGCCGGCGTTGTCGTCACCGCCAACCTGAAGATCGTCACCACGACCCAGGCTCCTGCGCCGCAACCGGTGCAGGCGGCACAAGGCTTCAAGCGCCTGCGCCTGCCGGAATCGATCATCGCTGCCGCACCTGCGGCACCGGCGCCGGCCGCACCGCAAGCGCCAAGCGCTCCGGCCGCACCGGCAGCAGCACCGGCGGCCACGCCCGCACCCAAGCCACCTGTAGCTCCGGCGCGCACCGCCGCAGCCACCGTCACCTCGGGAGCCATGCAATGAGCCGCGGCGCCACCCCGATCAGCGTCGGCTACTTCGGCAAGATTCCTACCCGCGGCGATTTCGTCAAAGGCAGCGACAGCCCGGCACTGATCAAGGTGCTGGACGACTGGCTGTCGCAGGCGATGGAGCTGATGAGCACAGACGCCCGCTGGAAGCTGAACTACGACGCCGTCGCGCCGCTGCACTTCGCCTTCGTCGGCCCGCGCCGCCGGCATGCCATCGCCGGCCACATCGTCGCCAGCAGCGACCAGTCCAGCCGCCGCTATCCCTTCCTGATGATGGGCGCGATGGAAGTCAACGAACCAGCAGCCTTCGTGCCGAACTCCCCGCTGGTGCTGACACGCTTGTGGAATCGCCTGGAAGCGCTGACCACCAGCGTACGCGAAGCCGGCGACCCGGCGCTGCCGCTGCAAAGCGCGGCCAGCCATCTGGTCGAACTCGATCTGCGTTCGGCCGCCTATGATGCAGCCTTCGAGGACTTCCTCGAACTGCAAACCATCGGCGCGCTCGATGCGATGCTGGCGCAGACCGGATTCAAAGGCTCGGCGCGGCAGATCCTGCTGGCCCTGGGCATGCTGCTGCAGCCTGTGATGGCCAGCAGCTCCAGCCGCCTGGAGAAAAGCCTGCTGCTGCCGCTGCCGACCGATCCGATGTACCGCAACCTGGTCGCCGCCTTCTGGATGCACCTGATTACGCCCTTCCTGGCCCGCGCCGATTTCGAACTGGCGCTGTTCGTCACCCGCATCGAGCAGCGGCCCGCGCTGGTGCTCGGCTTCAGCGGTGCGTCTGCGCAGACGCTGCGCGCGATCATGGACCCGCAAACGGGGCTCGATCATCACATCGACTTCGAACAGCTGGACTGGGTGGAAGAACAGATCGATACCGACTACGGCATCAAGAAGCTGTCCACCTATCTGGCGCAAGCCAACCTGTCACTCAAGTCCGCGCTGGATTCCGTCGGCGCGGCGTTTATCGGAACCTGACCATGCGCTCTAACCAATTGATAGCCCAAGCCCTGCTGGCCGGCCTGTGCGCGATCGCCACCGGCGCCAATGCCCAGAACCCAGGCCTGGCGCCTGCCGCGCCGGAACCTGGCCAGGTACTCGCTAGCGGCACCGTGCCGGACGAAGGCAGCAAGGCCGCCGTACTGGCCAAGCTGCGCGAAGTCTACGGCGCCGACAAGGTGGTCGACCAGATCGCCATCGGCCCGGTCGCCATGCCCGCCAACTGGAACGGCTACGTACAAAAACTGATCACGCCGGATTTGAAGCAGATCAGCCGTGGACAGCTGAAAATCGATGGCAGCAACGTCAGCCTGCGCGGCGAAGTCGCCAACGAGGCAGTGCGCCAGCGTATCGCCAGCACCGTCGCCACCAGCCTGAATCCGACCTACACGGTCAACAACGGCCTGCGCGTATCGGCGGCCGACCAGAGCATCCTGGACACCACGCTGGCCAACCGCACCGTCGAATTCGAAAGCGGCAAAGCCACGCTGACGCCGGCCGGCAAAGCCATCCTCGACGAGATGCTGGCCGCGCTGTTCAAGCTCAAAGGCCGCAAGGTCGAGATCATCGGCCACACCGACAGCGCCGGCCTGCGCGCCACCAACCTTGGCCTGAGCCAGGCGCGCGCGGAGACCGTCAAAGCCTACTTCTCCAGCCATGGCTTGAACGGCGACCTGCTGACCGCCAGCGGCCAGGGTCCCGACCGGCCTATCGCCAGCAACGACAATGCGGATGGACGCGCGCGCAACCGCCGCATCGAATTCCGCATGGCTCAATAATCAACAAGAGGACATCATGTTTTCAGCAGAGCAGTTACTCATCCCCATCAGCGACAGCCGCCCTTCCGGCGAGGATCTGTCGTTTTCGTCCGACCTGGACGCGATCGCGCAGGCGCGCAAGTTCGACGACCCTTCGCTGGATCAAGGCGAATGGGTGACGGAGTTAAAGGAAGCGGATTGGGATTTCGTCGTCAAGCGCAGCGCTGCGCTGTTGACGGAGAAGAGCAAGGACTTGCGATTGGCCGTGTGGCTGACCGAGGCCGCCGCCAAGCAGCATCACCTGCGCGGCCTGGGTGAAGGCTATCGCCTGCTGGCGGGCCTGTTTGAACAATACTGGGACATGGGCTTGTATCCGGAAGCGGACGGCGGCGACAACGACCAGCGCATCGGCAATCTAAGCTGGATACTGGCGCGCACGAAGACACTGATCCGCGAGCTGCCATTGACTGAGGGCCGCAATTCGGCCTACTCCACCATCGACTTCGAAACCGCCCGCAAGCGCGCAAATGGCGGCAGCGACAACGACCAATCCGGCGCGCCCAAGCTGGCGGACATGGAAGCGGCCAAGCGATCCAGCTCGGCGCAGTTCATCGCCAAGTTCTCCGCAGACGCGCAATACTGCATGGACGCGCTGCTGCAATTGGAGAAAGTGGCGGATGCAAAGCTGGGCCAGGACAGCCCTGGCTTCTCCGCCGCGCGCGACGCCGTGCAATCGATGCTGCATGTGATGCCGGTGGCGGCCAAATCCAACGGCGCCGAAGCGCACGCGGACGACTACGCCGACGAACAGCCATCCCACGCCGACAATGGCGCAGCGGCGCCGCAGCAGCGTGAAGGGGTCTCCGGCCCGATCCGCAATCGCACCCAGGCCATCGCGCAGTTGCGCGCCGTGGCGAAGTTCTTCCGCGATACCGAACCACACAGCCCGGTTTCCTACTTTGCGGAGAAAGCCGCCAACGCCGGCGAACAGGATCTGCACACCTGGCTGCGCTCCGTCATCAAGGACGAAAGCTCGCTATCCCACATCGAAGAGATGCTGGGCGTACAGCCACCAAACTAACCCCCGTCATTCCCGCACAGGCGGGAATCCATAGAACGGCGGCTCCGCAAACTCAGCATGGGCTCCCGCTTTCGCGGGAGCGACCGTGGCGGTTATTCGCCGATCAGTTGAACCGCGTCTACCCGCTTGTAACCATGCTGCACGTTGTTGGCGATGGTGATCTTGACGCCTTTGACTTTGTAAGCCGTCTTCTCGAAGCTGCGCACGAACCACGTGCGGTTGCCGCGCCGGTCCTGCTTGACTTCGCTGATGCCGGTCCAGATGGTGTTCCACTTGCCATCCGTATCCTGCAACTCCACCTTGTTCACCGCCTCCACGCCGTCGCCGCCGGGGATAATCACCCGCACCTCGGTCGCGTTGACCGGCTTGGCGTAGCCCACTTCCAGCCAGTCGAAACCCTTGTCCTGGTTGTTGTTGGTCCAATCGCGGTCATCCGACGCACCGACGACGTTCTTCGCCACGTTGACCTCTGACGGCTCTTTCCCGTTGTCGTCGCCGAAGGTCGAACTGGCCTTCGCAGCGGTCGCCCATTGGCCTTTCGGGTCGTTCAGGTACTTGTCTTCCATCGTGCCGTAATCGAGCAGCGCCTGTTTCTTGGCCATCTCCTGCTGCTCGGCAGTCTGCTCTGCGGCCGGAGCCGCAGCTGCTGCGGGCGCCGCCGCCGGCGCTGGAGCGGTGGCCGCCGGTGTGACCTCCGGCTGTTCCTTCTTGTGGCATGCCGTCAGTATTAACGTGGACATCAGCAGCGCAATGGTGGCTGGGTGTTTCATCATCGTGAATCTCCTTATTTAACGGTGTACTTGAACTGGCCCTGCTTGTTGGCGCTGACCTTGATCTTGCTGATTACCGCACCTTCGGCCATCTTGGTCAACACGGATTCGGCCACTTCCGGCAACAACGTGCCGTTCAGGATATTGTCGACATTGCGCGCGCCGGAATCGACTTCCGTGCAGCGCGCCAGCACAGCTTCCACCAGCGCCTCGTCATAGCTGAACTCCGCCTTGTGATTGACGCTGATACGCTGCTGGATCTTGCCCAGTTTGAGCTTGATGATCTCCACCAGCACATCGTCGGGAATCGGATAGTACGGAATCACCTTCAAGCGGCCCAGGAAGGCCGGCTTGAACTGCTTCATCAGGTGCGGGCGGATCAGTTCTTCCAGCGCCGCCGGGTCGGGCAGTTCATCGCCGGTCTTGTTCAGGCAAGCCTGCATCATCGCGGCGGAAGCCACGTTCGAGGTCAGGATGATGATGGTGTTCTTGAAATCGATCTCGCGGCCTTCCGCGTCGTCCATCACGCCCTTGTCGAACACCTGGAAGAACAGCTCCATCACGTCCGGGTGTGCCTTTTCCACTTCATCCAGCAGCACCACGCTGTATGGATTGCGGCGCACGGCCTCGGTCAAGACACCGCCTTCGCCATAGCCCACATAACCCGGTGGCGAGCCTTTCAAGCCCGAGACGCTGTGCGCTTCCTGATACTCGCTCATGTTGATGGTGATGAGTTTTCGCTCGCCACCGTACAGCACATCGGCCAGTGCCAGCGCGGTCTCGGTCTTGCCGATGCCGGACGGGCCGACGAACAGGAACACGCCTTTCGGCTTGTTCGGATCGTCCAGGTTGGCGCGCGACGTGCGTACGCGCTGCGCCACCGCCTCGATCGCATGCGGTTGGCCAAGCACGCGCTGTTCCAGCATCGGCTTCAGGTTCAGCACCGTCTTGATCTCGTCCTTGACCATTTTGCCCAGCGGGATACCGGTCCAGCCGGCGACGATTTCCGCCACCACATGCCCGTCAACCTGCACCGGCACCATCGGCGTTTCGCCTTGCAGCGATTTCAATTCCGTTTGCAGCGCCTGCAGATCCTTGCTCTGGCTTGCACCGCCCTCGCCGCCCGCCTCCAGCACCACGCGGCCGGCCTTGATCTGCTCCGTCAACGCCTTTTCTTTCTCCCAGCGCGCAGACAGCTCGGCATGCTGCGCAGCGGCGGCCACACGGCCGGCTTCCAGCTCCGCCAATCGCGCCACGTGCGCGGAACCGCCGGTGCTCTGCTCGCGTTGCAGCGACGCCGATTCCGCCGCGATGCGTTCCAGCTTGCGCGCCAGGTTCTCGATCAGCGCAGGCGTGGCATTCTGGCCCAGCGCCACTTTGGCGCAGGCGGTATCGAGCACGCTGATCGCCTTGTCCGGCAGCTGCCGGCCCATGATGTAGCGATGCGACAAACGCACGGCCTCGGTGATCGCTTCGTCGTACACGCGTACGCCGAAGTGCCTCTCCATCAGCGGAGCCATGCCGCGCAACATGGCACAGGCCAGTTCCTCGCTCGGCTCTTCGACCTTGACGACCTGGAAGCGGCGCGCCAGCGCGGCGTCTTTTTCAAAGTACTTCTTGTACTCGCCCCAGGTGGTGGCGGCGATGGTACGCAGCTCGCCGCGCGCCAGTGCAGGTTTCAGCAGATTGGCCGCGTCGTTCTGGCCAGCCTGGCCGCCCGCGCCGATCATGGTGTGCGCTTCGTCGATGAAAAGGATGATGGCGTGCGGGCTTTTCTTCACTTCGTCGATGACGTTCTTCAGACGGTTCTCGAACTCGCCCTTGACGCTGGCGCCGGCTTGCAGCAGGCCCATATCCAGCGTATGAATCTCCACGCCTTTCAGCACATCCGGCACGTCGTTCAAAGCGATGCGCAGCGCCAGGCCCTCCACCACGGCGGTCTTGCCGACGCCGGCCTCGCCGGTCAGGATAGGATTGTTCTGGCGGCGACGCATCAGGATGTCGATGGCCTGGCGGATTTCCATGTCGCGGCCGATCACCGGATCGACCTTGCCGTCGCGGGCGCGCTGCGTCAGGTTGGTGGTGAACTGGTCCAGCGCCGGCGTTTTGGAAGCCGCCTTGTCCGACAGGTCGCCGACCGGATCGCCGCCCAACTCTTCACGCTCGCCGCTCGCGGCGGCGTTGGAAGCTACCGCCTCGTCCGAGCCTGCGGTCAGCTTGTCCAGGTTGTGCTTGATCTGGTCGACTTCGAATTTGGCGAACAGCTTGGAACCGCGATACGCTAGCTGCGCCAGTTCAGGTTCCGTCAACAGCGCTTGCAGCAGATGGCCGCTGCGTATCTGCGCCTGCTGGCCCGCCTGCAGGTCCAGCGATGCGATCAGCCATGCGTGTTCGAACAGCTTGGGCAGCCGCTCGGAGAATACCGGCGTGCGCGAGTTACCCGTCTTCAGCCGGGCAATCTCGGCCTGCAAATCCGCCTCCAGCATGCTGACGCTGATGCCGCTCTGGCGCGCGATGACGACGAAATCGCTCTTGGGCTGCTCCAGCAGCGCCAGGAACAGGTGCTCAATATCCACCTCGTACTGCCCCAGCGAGACACACAGGCTGGCGGCGCGGGTGGCAGCCGTGCGGCTGGTGTCGTTCAGTTTTCCGATCAAAGTCTTCAGGTTGATGCTCATGATGGTTCCTTATTATTTATACTGTTTTTATACCGTATGAATCTCATAGCGCACGTCGGCGCGGTCCTGCGTCTGGGCGTCGGTGACGAGGAAGCTATCCCACCCCAGGCGTCCGCCCACGCGGTCGTCCTCAAGCCGCGCACCCTGCACATCGGCAGCGCGCAGCACCAGCTGCACTTCATACTCCAGCGACAGCCCTGTGAACATGGTCAACATGCTCTTGAGCGCCTTCGCCGCTTTACCGCCGGGCAGGAAGGATTCGTAGCCTTCCAGATCCAGCGGGCCTATCACCAACCGTAATCGCAAATCTCGCTGCCATACGCGCGAGCCGGCCATCGCGCCCTCGCCCAGCATGGCGTTGCCCATGCCGAGTACCGTCTGCTGCTCCTGCGGCACGTCGTACCAGCAGCCGATGAACTGTTCGGCCTTGATCTGCTGGTTGAAGTACTCCGACAGCACCTTCGCTATCTGCACCGCCGACGCCGGACGCTGGCGCATGGCGGTGGCGAAGTAGCCGATCGACTCGTCAAGCACGCCGTCGCCGTCGTCGGACAACCGGTGCCGCAACGACTCGTTACCCATGCCGGCCAGCGACAGCAGCAGCGGCAGAAAGGTATCCTTGCCGTCGACCTGATACTTCAGCTCCAGCCGGTACTTGCGCCAGGCCTCGTAGAACAAGGCCAGCGCACGGTTGGAGAAGGTGTCGAGAAAGGCGCGAGGCCCCTCGTCCTTTTCGTACAGCGCATGCGCGGCGATGCGCTCCGTGTAGTGCGCGGGCAGCGTGCCGTTACTGCCCAAAAATCCCATGAAGGCAGGCGTAATGCGGATGTACTTCAGCTGCGCCGATTGCAGCGCCGCCGCCAGCGCGCGCGGGTCGGTCGGCACATCACGCGGCTCCGGCTGCATCGCTTCCAGCTGGCTGGCCGGGAAGTTCAGCGAGGTCGAATTCTGGAAGCGCAGGTAGTTCGCCACCGCACCCTCGCCCGGTGCGCCGTGGCGCTTGAGCCACAGCTCCAGCATGCGCACGGCCTGGAAATACTCGAACCGGTACGGCTGCGCAAACAGCCGCTCGATTACAGCAGGCTCAAATCGCCGCTTCGTGGCGTGCATCGCAACAGCTCCTCTCCGGTTTTATTCGATACGATCACCAGTTGGGTGAAACTATTGGCGTGCACGTACAGGCCGAGGAAGCGCTCGATGATGTGGGCGAACGCGTGAATGCCGCTACCGACGAAGGCTTCCTCGTCGATGGTCAGCCTTACCTCGATGCCGCGCACCAGGCAGGCGAACGGGTTCCCGGGCAGCCAGGTGTTGGCCGCCTTGTGCGATACCGCCAGCACGCCGCCGATCTGCCGCTGCGACGACGGTGAGCGCGGCAGGTCGTACAGCGTCAGCATCTCGCGGAAGGCATCCAGGCCGCCGTCGGCAAGCGACAGGTGGTTCAGCGACAGGTGCGAGATCAGGCGCCAGTGCGCGCCGCGACCGCGTTCGAAGCGATGCGAGGATGTCGGCTTGCGCAGGAAGCTGATGGCGCGCACGCTGGAGCCTCCCTCCAGGAACAGATCGCCGCCGCGTTGGCCGTAGCTCAGCGAGGCTGGCAGATCGCGGTTGGTGCAGCTCAGCTCCAGGCTCAGGGTATCGGTCTCCACCTCGGCCGGATCGAAATCGATATCGACGATGGAAATCTGCGTTTCGTAGCCTGGGCTCTTTTCCGCGATGATGTCGTCGCGCCGCATGACCCAGTAATGGCCATTCTTTTCCGGCGTCTGGCCGTGGCGCAGCGAGTAGAACGGGCGGAACTCCTGCACCGATTCGCCTTGCGGCGTTTGCCGCACCAGCTTCACGGAGTCGATGGACTGCACCTCGTAGGCGAAGGCGCGGCGCGCGTCGGCCAGCACCGGATAGCTGGCGGTGGTATGCGTCAGGCGTATCGGCTCGCCGCGCTGGCGGAACAGGTTGACCACCGGCGTGCAGCCCAGCAGCACGTTGTTGGTGTTCAGCGTGCCGAGCATGCGGGCGGTGTTCGAATCGGTGCGCATGCCGGACAAGGCCAGGTGCAGCGTGACCGACTTGCAGCCGGACGGCAGCACGCCGGCCAGCGCATGCAGGTCGATGTCGAAGAAGTTGAACTTCTCTGGGAAGCAGAAATACTCGGTCAGCAGCCGGTAGGCGGCATGCGAGCGTGCGGAGAAATCGATCAGCGATTCCTCTTCCTCGAAGCCGGCCGGGCTGACGGGGATTTTGTGCAGCGGTATCCAGCGGCCATTGCCGTCCGCTTCAACGTAGGCGCATACGCCGCGCATGAACAGCGCGTCGCGCAGCGCGGCGCAGAAGGATGGCTCGCCGTCGATGAACACGCGCAGCTTCGACAGGCCAAGCTGCGGTACCGCCACCTGGGCCGACGTGCTGGAGATGGTCAGGCTGATGCTCGACGTGGCATTCGGCGGCGTGCGCGTCGCCTCCGGCGCGTCGATGATGGCGGCGAAGGCCGCGTGCGTCAGCGCCAGCGGCGCGACCGTCACCGGATACGCGGTGCGGAACGTGCACACGGCGCCGCGCACCGGGCGGGTGGTCAGCTGCGTGCCACGCGGGATTTCGCTGGCGGTGGTCAGCTGCGCCGCGGCGCCGCTGAAATCCATGCGCGCGATCGAGCACGATGGAAACGGCCGCAGATAATGCGGATACAGCACCTCGAACAGTGCTTCGGTAAATTCTGGATAGTCGTCGTCGAGCCGTTTGGCGATGCGCGAATTGAGCAGCGCGAACGATTCGATCATGCGTTCGATGTGCGGATCTTCGCACACCTCGCCGCCGATCAGCAGCCGGCCGGCGATCTTGGGGTAGCGTTCGGAGAATTCGCGCGAATAGCGGCGCAGGAATCCCAGCTCCCTCTCGTAATACGGTAATAATTGGTCCAACTCAGGCTCCCGATTGCGCCACGCGGCGTGCCTTGCTTATGGTGTAGTGCAGGCTGGACGGCTGCAACACAGCGTCAAAATTGACCGGTTCATGCGCCGAACTGACCACCAGCAGCGCCGTAATGGCGAAGTTGAGGCGGTTGATCGCATCGGCGCGCAATTCGAGCGAAGCCTGCACATTGCGCAGGCGCGGCTCATGGCGCGCGATGGCTTTTTCAAGGCATCGGCAAATAAAAGCACGGTCGTCGGTGCTCGACAGCGACAAGCCGGCAAAGTCATTCAAGCCGTATGTCACGATCGAGCGTCCGCATTCGGGATACCGCTTCAGCAGCTCTTCCGGGATCACAGTGCGCGTGTTGAGCAGCGCTTCCAGATCGCGCGCGACCGAGTCCTTCAAGTCCTCGATCGACAAACGCGATACCGTGCCGCTGGAGGCGCCATTGACCGGCATATCCATCAGCCGGTCGAATAGTCCCGGCGTAAAACCCTTCATCGGTATCCCATCAAACAGTCAGTCGATTACGCGGTTTTGTTAGCCGACAGATCCCAGCCGCCCGAGGTGTTACCGCCCGAACCACCGCCAACTTTTTGTTGGGTGTACTTCCACTTCACTTTCGAATACTTGATCGCCACGTCTTCAGTCAGGATGTTGCCCTGTTTGACGGTTGGTGCAACGCTGGAGATCAGAACATTTTCCAGTTCGATTTCGAAGTACTTGATACGCTCGCCATTGCCGTCGGCGCGCAGGAATTCCAGCTTGGCCTTAGGGATGGTTTTACCCGACGAGCAGGTTTGCAGCAGCAGAGGAGTAGCCAGGTCAGCCAGCTTCGAGACAACGATATCTTTGTGCTCGGTGCGCTCGGCAGTGTGGCCGCCGCCGGTCGATGCGGTAGCCGACTTAGGCTGCAGCACTTCCCATTGAACGGTCGATACCTCGATCCAGTCCTTGTGGGTAGCATCGGCGGATTCGCCTTTGATACCGTCGATTTGCAGATAGACGTCGATTGCCATTGTGATTCCTTTCAGTTGTTAAAGTAAGTACTGCTTAGTTCTTGGTCGATGCAGGGAGCTCCGCGACCAAACGGAGTGAAACGGACAGCTCGTCGAGCTGGAAGTGCGGACGCAGGAACGACACGGCGCGGTACACGCCCGGACGGCCCGGCACTTCGGATACTTGGACCGACGCTTCGCGCAGCGGGAACTGGGCTTTCTGTTCCTGGCTGGCGTTATCGTCCAGCAGCACGTACTGGGTCAGCCAGCGGTTCAGGAAGTCTTCCACGTTCGACGCGGCGGCGAAGCTACCGATTTTGTCGCGCATCATCGCCTTCATGTAGTGGGCGATGCGCGAGACGGCGAAGATGTATTGCAGCTGCGCCGACAGCACGGCGTTGGCGTTGGCGGCGTCGTTGTTGTACTTGCGCGCCTTCTGCGCCGATTGCGCGCCGAAGAAGGCGGCGTAGTCGGTGTTCTTGCAGTGGACCAGCGAAATGAAACCGAGGTCGCTCAGTTCTTTTTCGCGGCGGTCGGTGATGGCGATTTCGGTCGGGCACTTGAGCGCGACTTCGCCTTCGTCGGTCTTGAAGGTGTGGGTCGGCAGGTCTTCCACCAGGCCGCCGCCTTCCACGCCGCGGATCGCCGCGCACCAGCCGTAGTCCTCGAAGGCTGCGGTCAGCTTGGTGCCGAAGGCGTAGGCCGCGTTACACCACAGGTATTTCTGGTGGTCGGTGCCGTCGACATCTTCGACGAAGTTGAAGCCTTCGGTGGTGGCGCCATCGGCCGGGTTGAACGGCAGGCGGCCCAGGAAGCGCGGCAGCGTCAGGCCGACGTAGCGCGAGTCTTCCGATTCGCGGAACGACTTCCACTTCGCGTATTCGACGGTGTCGAACACCTTCGACAGGTCGCGCGGCTTACCCAGGTCGCTGTAGCTCTCCAGGCCGAACAGCTCCGGCGACGCGGCCGAGATGAACGGCGCGTGCGCGGCGGCTGCCACGTGCGACATCTGCTCGATGAAGTACATGTCTTCCGGCTGGCGGGTGATCTCGTAATCGCCCAGCAGCGCGCCGAACGGCGCACCGCCGAAGGTGCCGAATTCTTCTTCGTAGACCTTCTTGAACATGGTGCTCTGGTCGAATTCCAGCGCGGACTGGAAGTCCTTGACCAATTCCTTCTTGGTCGCGTTGAGCATCTTGATCTTCAGGTTCTGGCCAGTGGCGCTGTTGCGCACCAGGTAGTTCAAGCCGGTCCAGCTGCTTTCCAGTTTCTGGAATTCCGGCGCGTGCATCACGGCCGACAACTGCGCCGAGATCATGCGGTCCAGTTCAGCGACGCGGGCGTCGATGGTGGCGGCCAGGTTGTCGGAAACGACCACGGTGCCGTCCATCACCTGGTTCACCAGTTCGGAAATCAAATCCTTGGCGCGCGCATGTTCAGCGCTGGATTTGGCGACCTTGCTCTGCTCGACGATCTGGTCAAGCAAGGCCAATTCGGTAGTGGCGGCGGGCGCGCCGCCTGGAGTCAGTTGAGCGGACATGATCAGGCTTTCGTGGTTTGCTGGCCCAGTTCGGCCAATTTCTCGGTGCTGTTCAAGACGTCGTTGAGGATGTCTTCCAGCTTGTCGTTGCCGGCCAGTTTGTTACGCAGGTCGGCCAGCTTGGTGCGCGCTTCGAGCAGCTTGCGCAGCGGCTCCACCTGCTGCACCACGGCTTCGGGACGGAAGTCGTCCATCGATTTGAATTTCAGATCGACCGCGAACTGGCCGCCTTCGTCGCTCAGTTCATTGGCGACGCGGTAGGCTGCGCGTGGCTCCACGCCTTTCAGGACTTCGTCGAAGTTATCGCGGTCGATGCCGACGAAGCTGCGATCCTTCAGGCGCTTTTGCTCGACTTCCGAATTGCCGCCGAAGTCGCCGACCACGCCCATCACGAAAGGCAGCTCCTTGTTTTCAATGGCGTCGCCGATTTCGACGTCATAGGTCATCTGGACCCGCGGTGGGCGAATTTTCTGCAGTTTTTTCTGGACACTGGTATTTTTTGACATGGGATTCCCCTATCGTTGGGTTAAATACGGTTTGCTTACTTCAGGGCGTTGAATGGATTCGCGCTCGAATCGTCGTCGGCCTTGGCCTTGCCTTTTTTGGTCTTGGCGGCGGTGGCGTTGTTACGCGCCGGCACGACGGCTTGCGCAGGCTGCGGCGGCACCAGCACGGTCTCGCCCAGGCTTTCGCGCAGCAGCTTGGCCAGATCCTGCGATTCGGTGCGCAGCGATCCGGACAGATTGTTCTGGCGGCTCAGGTCCGACAGCGCGCGCGTCGACAGGCGCAGGCCGCTGATGGCGATGATGCTGTTGGCCAGGCGGTCGTTAGGATCACGCACCAGGATTTCCTGCGCACTGACGATGGCGTCGCCGTATTGGCCGGCTTCGTAGCGGGTCTGCGCGATATTCGTCCATGGCGCCTTGTCCGCCGGGTAGGCGACCGCGGCCTCTTTCCACAGCGTGATGGCTTGTTCCTTCTGGCCGGAGCCGCTGACCTGGCTGGCCTTGGCCATCATATCTTCCATGCTGGGCATGGCTGGTTTCTGGGCGATAGGCGCGGTCACGCAGGCGCTGAGCGATGCGGCGCAGACAGCGGCGCCAATGAAACGGCCGATGCGGCCGAGGGAGATAACGGTATTCATGCTGTCCTCAAACTAAATATCAAAAAAGAATGCTTAATCACTAATTGTTTCCAACAGGCGCCACGTTATCAGAAATTTATTATTGACCGCGTTCAATTGAATTTTTTGTGTGCGAGGGGAACTTTTTGGTACTCCAGAGGTCTTGTTGCCTATTTTTTAAGCGCGCGCACGATAGAAACCAAGCGGGCGCGGCAATTGCGCAAGGAATGTTATTGTTCTGCTACTTAACAAATGGCATCAATGCGCCACACTCACAAGGACGCACGCATGAGCAGCAAAATTTTATGGGGTGAAGGCTTGTTCCTGCGCCCGCAGCACTTCCAGCAGCAGGACCAGTACCACGAGCAGCGGCTGCATCACAGCATGCAGGCGCTGCATCCCTACGCCTGGGGCGTGAACCAGATCCAGATCGACCGCGACGCGCTGGCCAACAACACGCTGCGCGTGCTGGAACTGTCGCTGCGCTTCCAGGACGGTGAGCTGTACAGCGCCCCCGGCGACGATGAACTGCCGGACACCGTGGACCTGAGCCAGATGCTGCAATCGCAGCAGAGCGTGACGTTCTACGCCGCCCTGCCCGCGTTCAAGCCGTTCGGCGGCAATTTCGGCGACGGCGCCAGCGGCGCCAATGGCAATGCGGTGCGCTTCCTGCAATCGAACCGCGACACGCCGGACCTGTACACGCAGGCGGCATCGGCGCAGCTGAGCTATCTGAAGAAAACCGTGCGCCTCGTATCGGAATTCGAACCGCGCGATTCGTACACCCACTTCCCGCTGCTGCGCCTGCGCCGCGCGGCCACCGGCGGCTTCGAACTGGATGCAACCTTCGTCGCGCCCAGCCTGTCGATCCGCAGCTCGCCGCTGCTGTTCCTGCAGCTGCGCCGCCTGATCGACGCGCTGCAGGCCAAGGTCAGCGCGCTGTACGGCCACCACCGCGAGCCGAGCAAACACGTGATCGAATTCCGCTCCGGCGACATGTCGTCCTTCTGGCTGCTGCACACCGCCAGTTCGGCCTTCGCCTCGCTGTCGCACTACTTCCACCATCCGGCGCTGCACCCGGAACGGCTGTACGAACAGCTGCTGTCGCTGGCCGGCGCCTTGATGACCTTCTCGAAAAGCTGGACCCTGGCCGACCTGCCGCCTTACCAGCACAACGATCCCGGCCCGGCCTTCGCCACGCTGCACCAGATCATCCGCGAGCTGCTCGACACCGTGATCTCGTCCAAGTACTTCGCCATCGCGCTCAAGGAAGTCAAGCCTTCGTACCACCACGGCATGCTGGACTCGCAGAAGATCGACGACAAGACCACCTTCTACATCGCCGTCTCGGCCGATCT
Organism: Rugamonas aquatica; assembly: GCF_009380215.1. GTDB lineage: Bacteria > Pseudomonadota > Gammaproteobacteria > Burkholderiales > Burkholderiaceae_D > Rugamonas > Rugamonas aquatica_B. The sequence continues at coordinate 275,961 of NZ_WHUG01000001.1, read as the reverse complement.
GCCGGCCAGCGAGTTGGTGGACATCGTGCCGCTGCGCTTCAAGATCGGCGCGCCGGACGACGTCGAAAAATTCGTGCTGTCGGCCATGCCGGGTGTGCGCCTGTCGCACTCGCCGCAGGTGCCGGCCGCCGTGCCGGTGCGCCCGGACGCCTGCTACTTCGCGCTTGAAGCCAAGGGCCAGATGTATGAGCGCATGCTGCAAGCCCAATCGATTTCCATCTACGTCCCCGGCGGCATCCACGACCTGAAGCTGGACCTGGTGGCCGTTACTTCCTGAACTGAGGACCAACCATGAATACCGTTACCGCACCTTCCCTGATGGGCGCTGGCGCCCCGCCCAGCGCCGCCAGCGCACCGCAAACGCTGCTCGATCTGATGTACGACGGCTTCTACGCCCTGTTCATGCTCAAGAACGGCAACGGCCCGCAGGACGACGGCGAGTTCGCCCGCAAGATGGCGGCCTTCCTCGACGATTTCGGTCGCGGCGCCAAGAAGCAGAACGCCTCGCCGGACGATGTCGACAACGCGAAATATGCGTTCTGCGCCGCCGTGGACGAGATCATCCTGCGTTCCAACTTCAGCATCCGCGACGCGTGGGAACGCCGCCCGCTGCAACTGGTGCTGTTCGGCGACCAGCTGGCCGGCGAGAATTTCTACAACCGCCTGGAGAACCTGCGCGCGCGCGGCAGCGCCCACCTGCAGGCGCTGGAGGTGTTCCATATGTGCTTGCTGCTCGGCTTCCAGGGCAAGTACATCCTCGAAGGCTCGGAGAAACTGAACTACCTGACCTCGCGCCTGGGCGACGAGATCGCCCACATGAAGGGCAAGCGCGGCGGCTTCGCGCCGCACGCCGAGCGGCCGGACCAGATCAAGCACAAGCTGCGCAGCGACCTGCCGGTGTGGGTGCTGTGCTCCGTGTTCGGCTTGATCTGCGTGCTGGGCTACATCGGCCTGCGCACCTCGCTGGACCACAATGCCGAGAGCCGCATGAACGCGTATAACGACGTGGTCAAACTGGCCCCGCGCGCCGCCAACCTGACAATCACGCTACCGTAATGGATCTGCCGTCACTACTTCCCTCGGCGCTTGGCCTGTTCGGCACGGGCCTGAGCCAGCACGCCCGCCTGCTCACGCTGGCCAGCGCGCAGGACTCGGGCTTGCCCGAATCGCTGATGGCCGAACACTTCAGCGGCCGCGAAGGCGTCAATGAACTGTATGCGTTCGATGTCGACGCGCTGAGCGTATCGACCGATCTGGATCTGACGATCTTCATCGGCGAAGAACTGACGGTAACGCTGCTGCAACCGGACGGCAGCCAGCGCGCCTGGCACGGCATCTGCACCGAAGCCGCGTGGCTGGGCGCAGATGGCGGCGTGGCGCGCTACCGCCTGCACCTGGAACCCGCACTGTCGCTGCTGCGGCTGCGCCGGGACAGTTATATTTTTCAGGACAAGAATGCGCAGGACATCGTCACCGAACTGCTGGCCGATTATCCGCAACTGCGTTTCGAATTCGATGTCACGCAAACGCTGGAGCCGCGCGCCATCTGCACGCAGTATCGCGAGAGCGACCTGGAATTCTTCACGCGCCTGCTAGCCTCCGAAGGCCTGAGCTGGCGTTTCGAGCATGACCAGGCGGAGGATGAAAGCAAAGACGGTCAGGCCAAGCACAAGCTGGTCATCTTCGACAGCAAGGCGCGCGCACCGGATACGCCGGGCAACGCCGAAATCCGCTTCCACGGCGTGCGCGCCACCGACACCGACGACGCCATCGACCACTTCTCCGCGCGGCGCCAGGTGCAGGCCAACGCCATCAGCATCAGCAGCTGGGATCCGGCGCAGTTGCTGGCGCCGTCGGCCGAGCAGGCATCCAGCCTGGATGCGGGCGAACTGCCGGTGCTGGCCGTGTACGACGGCAGCGGTGAACGCATCGCCAGCGGCGCAGATAACGGCGTGGCCGCCGATCCACACAGCCAGTTGATGCTGCAGGCGCTGGAGCTGGACAACAAAATCTTCGAAGGCAAAGGCGCCGTGCGCCGCCTGGCCGCGGGCCACGGTTTCCAGCTGACGCAGCACGAGCGCTATGCCGATGGCGACAACCGCTTCCTGGTGCTGTGGGTGCGCCACGAGGCGCGCAACAACATCCAGGCGCAGATCAAGACGCTGGCCTCTCTGGTTGGCGGCGGCATCGAGAACGGCACATACCGCAACAGCTTCGGCTGCGTGCGCGACAGCGTGGCCGTGGTGCCGCGCGCTACCGCCGCGCCGCACGCCAGCACGGCACTGGGGCCGCAGACTGCGGTGGTTGTCGGCCTGGCCGGCGCGGTTGCCACGACCGACCGCGATCACCAGATCAAGATCCAGTTCAGCTGGCAGCGCGGACAAGGCGCCAACGCCGGCGGCATGGGCCACAACACCGACAGCAAGGGCAACGCGCCCGGCGATGAAACCTCCAGCACCTGGGTGCGGGTGGCGGAAGCGCTGGCCGGCCCGAACTGGGGCTCGCAATTCACGCCGCGCATCGGCACCGAGGTGCTGGTCGACTTCATCGACGGCGACATGGACCGGCCCATGGTGGTGGCGCAACTCTACACCGGCGCGGATATGCCGCCGTTCTCGGCTGGCGTGGACTCGGGTGCGAATCATGCGGGCACGCTGTCGGGCATCCACAGCCACAATTTCGACGGCGGCGGCTACAACCAGTGGCAGCTGGACGATACGCCGGGCCAGGTGCGTACGCGGCTTGCCACCAGCAGCGCCGCCACGCAGCTGAACCTGGGCTACCTGGTCCAGCAATCGCCAGGCGCGGCGCAGCGCGGCGCCTATCGCGGCAGCGGCTTCGAACTGCGCACCGATGCCTGGGCCACCGTGCGTGGCGCAGAAGGCGTGCTGCTGACCACCAGCGCGCGCACTGCGCAAGGCAGCAGCGTCAACTCGACACAGATGGATGCGGCCGAGGCGCTGGCTTCATTGAAGGCGTCGAAGGAACTGGCGGATAAGCTCAGTGAAGCGGCCACGCAGCAGCAGGCCTTGTCCAGCAAGCCCGCCGCCGACGCGCACAAGGATTTCATCTCGCAGCTCGATCCAAAGGAAAAAGGCAAGCACGCGGGCGCCGTCAACGGCCAGCAGGCCGCCAAGGCCAAGGATGGCGCGCGCGATCTCGATGCGGCCAAGCCGGTTGAGAAATTCGGCGCCCCGCTGGTGCTGATGGATGCGCCGTCCAGCATCAACTGGGCCACACCGGCATCGACCGTGCTGTTCGCCGGCCAGCAGCTGCATTGGGTGACGCAGGGTGATGTGCACATGACAGCCGGGTACACGGTATCGTCGGTGGCGGCCAACGCGGCGAGCTTTTTCTCGCACGCGGGCGGCATCCAGGCGATTGCCGGCAATGGGCCGGTATCGCTGCAGGCACACACCGACCAGTTGGAGATCCTGGCAGACAAGTCGATCACCGTCATCTCGGTCAACGACAGCATCGAGATCAAGGCCAATCAAAAGATCGTGCTGCAGGCAGGCCAGTCGTCGATTACCTTGGAAGGCGGAGACATTACGTTCGCCTGCCCTGGTAACTTCACCGTTAAAGGCGGGAAGCATGTCTTCGAAGCTGCCGCCAATGTAACGGCTGTTTCAGCAGCACTACCGGACTCCCAGCTAAAATTATTCGATCAAGGGTTTATCGTGAAAGATGAAACCACGGGGCTGCCACTTCCCAACCAGCGCTATCGTATCAAGCTGGCCGACGGCACCTACGAGGAAGGGGTAACTGACGCTGAGGGCTTTACTCACGTCGTTGCGACCACATCGCAACAGGCGCTGTCGCTAGAGATTGCACGGGGCTGATAGATGACCAAATGGAAAACAATCGCCAGCAGCACAACTACTCCAAAAGAGAACAAGACGCGCGCGCCCGCCAGTGTGGCAGCATCGCCTTGTTCCGCTGCCACGATCACGGTCGAGACCTTTGCACTGCAACCAGTCCCTCGCACACGCACCACGGTGGGTGTTGGCGAGAAAATCAAGTTGACGTATAGCCTCGGCAATGCCACATGGACAGTATCGAACGGGATCTTGTCTTCCCCCAATGGTCAAACCGTCACCTTCGAAGCGCCCGATCGGGCGGCTTCCGTGATCGTCAAGGCCACAGGAGGCGGCTGCACCTGTACTGTAACTTTTACTGTCATCGAACCGGCCAGCGTGAAAATGGAACGTGCCCCGGGCACGGGTATATTCCATGCCAATGGCATTCCATCGGTCGGCATTAAAGCGGAGATCTTCCTCGAACCGGATACAGTGTCATTTGAATTCATCGAGATTTCGGAGGATGATTGTCCTGGCGTGGTGACGGGCTACTTTGTTGGCACCACATTGGATGGCATACGGCATGCCGCACACGGTGCAGGTACATGGGTGCGGGTCGGTCCGCTGGTTGCAGGCAAAGGATCGAAGATTATCGGCAGGGACACTGCCTCATCAGGCCATTGCAATTTCGGTACTCCGTATTCGAATGGCACATTCGATTGGGCGATTCCCTGGAAATTCCGCGTCCGCAGCGGGGCCGATAAAGTCTTCGCTACGGTACATCAGCGCTTTACCATTAATGCCGCCGGGGATATGACGGTCAGCAAAGCGGGAGCAACCGGCGCGGCCCAACTTAACGACCCGAATTCTACCTACTAAGAAGGCAAGCAATATGCGCTATGCTGTAATAATAGCAGCGGCTTTGGGCTTCGCAGGTCCGTCTTTGGCCCATGGAGGCCAGACACGTCAGGCTCCAAATCATCACTCTCAGGTGGAGAAAAATATGTCGCAGCAGTATGACAAAGCAACCCAGCAATTAGAGATTTTCAGAACCACCCACGATGTCGAGGCACTCTCGTCGGCCATCTCGTTAGCGAGTGCGCTGCCCGATTTTGTAACCCCGTCGCCGCTGACCAGCCAGCCCCAAGTCAAAGATAAATTGGCGCTGCTGCTTGCCATATTCGGCGCATTGGATGCGGAGATAGCTCCTGATTTTGATCCGGATGAGGTTCCTGAACTGACCGTGGAGCCGCCACCGGAATCAGGGCTGCCCGCCGGCGTTGCTCCTTCCAGTATCAAAGATCCCAAAGTGCGCAAGGCCTATGAAGAGTCATTGGCAGCAAACAGCCTGAAGAATCAACGATATCGTTACCAGTACGCCTTAAGGCAAGAAGATTTGCGCGCAGAGGCAGAAATCGAAAAAATCATTGCCCCCCCTGGTATGCCGGAAACGGCAAATTCCATCATTTTGAAAGACAGACTTGCGCACGCAAAGTTGCAACCTCATCGGCTGGCAAAGCTGCAAGCGCTGCTGATAAGGTAGCGGCTTGCTACGCAAAGCGATGTCGACTCCAGTCAGCAGGTCATGTGGCGACGGCGAGGCTGAAGTCCCCCCTTATGCAAAAACCTCCATTTCAATTGAGCACGCGGCAGGAAGTCCAGGTCACGCTGCTCTACTATTTTGCGTCGCTTGACTATCTCAAGGGATTGCAGCAACGCTTGCACGCACTGGCGGCGCCTGGCACATCGAATAAATGGTGCGGCAACGGCTGGCAGTTTCTGGCCGACTTTGAACTGTCCGTCGCCAGCGATATTGTGAAACGGGCATATCAGACCTATTCGATCACCGGCGCCTATCAGTGCGGGCGTGGCATGGCTGAAATGTCGCTCGGTTTAGCGCCGGAGGAGCAGAGCGAGTTTGACCGCCGCTTTGAGGAACTATCCGCCTATGCTGGGAACATCGACGATACGATGAATCAAACGCAACAAGCAGGCCGTTGGGACGATTTCAGCCTGGCGCGCGAATGCCAGAAATTTCCCGAGGCCTTGGCACAAGCGCCTGCATTGCAGCTGCGCGCAGACATCACAGGAGGAACCGGCATGGTGCCGGCCCGCACAGGAGTCTATTTACCGATAGACGACCCACATGGCACGCCCCAGTTTTGCTGGATCGGTAAGCCTGCTGGCCCACTTTTAGAATGCAGCACCTTCAACGATTTGGGATTGGATGCTTGGGCGGCAGTTGGCCCCATCGATCTTTGGGTCAACGACGACAGCATGCATGCCTTCGTGCAGGACCATTTAAACGATCCGCGCCTGACCCGTGATCCGTTCTTCGCCTATAGTGCGACAAAAGCCGAATTGGCGCCGAGCCTGGTCGCGCGTAACGCCTTTACCTCCCGCCCATGCGATTGGATATTCGTGGAGCAGATTCAGGGCGAACTGTGCGGCATCCAGCCATGATCTTATACATGATTCGAGTGGTGCTTTTTGCTGTGCTATCCATGACCATGGTTCCGTCGCAAGCTGCGCTCAAGCTCTTGACCGAAGAGCTCACCACCGGCACAGAGGAAGTTCGCGAGAATATAGTACTTCTGCTGGAAAAGCTTGGTTCGGAAATGGACACACCCTCGCCGGACAAGTTTCAAATTATCCGCAACCACGCAATTATTCGGGCGCTGGCTGTAAACGGGTTTGCCAAAGACGATGCCGCCGCAGACCGTGCAGCGGCAATTTTGCTCAGCCGCTGTAAGCCAACAGATCTGGCGGCATTTAATGACGTCTACGCAGCTTCGCTACAGCAAATGAAAGGCGATTACTTGAATATCGCCGCCAAAGCAAAGACACGGGAGGCGCGACCATTTGTCGAAAAAATGGCTCTGCAGCCTAAGTGGCGCGACGAACCGGAACGACGCGCGGCTATCCGGATAGTTCAAGCAGCCTTGGGCAATACTGAAATTGAAGAGGAGTTCATCAATGCCGCCACTGAAGCCGAGAAGTCCGCACCGCCCGCGCCACCTAACCGCTTCTACAACGTGGGGACAGCCAAAGACGGTACCGAATTAGCGAAGCAGTTGGAACCACTTGGCCTGATCGGCACACGGCGCAGCCTTTTACATGTATGTAGCTACCTTCGTTCATCGCTAAAAAGCTATGTTCGCGATGTAAGCGAGAAATCGGTACGATATGCTGCGCTAGATGCCCTGCTTTACAATTTTCCTGACGAGCGGGTATTGAATGACCCGAGAGATCTTGCCGGCTGGAGCGCTGCCGAACAGTTCTGCATCAATAAGCTCGGCGCGGTATTCGAGGGGCCGACTCCTGACATTCCGCCAGATCAGCCCTACCCTACCCGGATCCTCCCGCTACCAGCGCGCAAATAACCCTGAGTCATCTCGCAACATGACGGAAGGACGCACGGCATCGTCGGAATTTGATATGAAATCCTTATTTACATCGGCCCTGATGATCGGGCTTACGGCTGGCGCACTACTTCTGGAAGGCTGCTCCATGGAAGACCATACCCCCAGCGTATCGGACAAGCTGTCCGCACTACGTGAAGTGGTCAATGTTCAAATACCGGCGACCTCGGCCCGCTGGGAGATTTTTGGCACGCCGGAATACAAGGGCGGCGTGCCCGGCCCTACCGACTTCACCACCCTGATCGCCGAGTTACAACCTGCCGACGGCGCCTGGTTCGCATCGCAGAAGGAAACCGCCGGCACCTCCTTGATCGCTCCAGAAGCCGCGCGCCCATGGCTGAGCGATCCGTTTCGCCGCTTGCTGGCGGAACATAAGAATACGACGGCGGATCTGTCCGGCCTGCGTGACTGCCGCCGCTACGCCACGACATTGAAACAGTCCGGCAGCCCGGTGCAGGGGTTCGTTTGTGGCGGAGGCAGCCGCTTGCTGCTGTATATCACCTTGTCCTCGCCGCAGTGAAAGGGCGCCGGGGCCAGGACCACGTCTTGAGTATTGAGATGACAGAGAAATTTAACCCTCAAGAAATTTTTCTTATTGAACGCTATATCTCCGTCGCATATTTTGGACAACTGCGCGATGTGTGGGGAGAAATGATCAGGCACATAGAAAAATGCCTTGACAACTACATGGCTCGATTGTCCTTGGAGTATCGAAATCGGCCATTGCCAGAGCAACCTGATGTCGTATGGGGGGAGCGTGTTTTGCCGAACTTTCGCAATACGTTTCAAGAGCTTAGCGATGGATATATTTTATTGTCCAGCGGTAGTCTCAACGGCCTAAACTATTGTCACGGCCCGATGAACGACTTTAAAGGGCAACAAGAATTCTGGTCCGGGTGGATGAACTCTGATGATGACACACGCTATCGAAAACTGCTGATTACGGCAACCAACATGTCAGGAAATATCGCGGCCACCGTGGGAGCTCACTGGGAGTTGTTTGAACTTGAGAGGGACTATATGGAGGCGCTGCGAGGACCACTTGATTTGCCGGAACATTGGCCCGCCTATCAAGTTGACCAAACCATGACTGTTCTGACTGGTGATAAGCCTACTATTGCCGGTATCTATGTGCCTGACGTCGAGAACAGTTGCGCAGAATATATAAGCGTTGAATTTTCTGAGGCGCCCGCTTGTCGCGCTTGGGTACGTAGTGAAAACTTGATCGACGACACGACGGGGAAACAATATGGAACATCTGAGATTTTTGAAGATCGGCTGTGCAGATGGACTCTCGTCAAACGAATGAGCGAAGCATCGGCCACAAAGACGTGAACGCACTGACGATATCGTCTGTTTTTTGGAAAGCGGAAAAATGAAAGTCATGTTTTTAGCAAGAATTTCTTTTCTTCTCGCAACATGTCAAATGCACTATGCGTCTGTGGCCGCCGACTTTGGCGAGAAAGACATTGGTTCATTGTCTGTTGCCGCGGCGAATATAGGGGCGCAGCACGTGCCAAATAATGAAATTATAGATTTATATAAAAATTCAGAGCTAGAAGACATCCCCGCTACGGTTTCCATCACAGCAGCTCAGAAAAAATACATATTGGATTTATTTAATTCCATGCTTGATATTATTGACAAGAAGAGAGATTTGAAAGAAAACGATGCTATTTTCGGAAAAGGGGATTTTTTCTGGCCCAAGGATCCTAAGAAGCCCATCAAGGCCAGGATCTCCTATGATGTCGGCAATTTCAAGTTTCGCTCTATTTCCATAGGATTCAGCCGCGTCAATTCATCATCTCCCTGGAATAGCGCAGGCATTTCTGTTCACCCTAGAAATTTTCCTCTTGGCTTTTTTGAAATGAAAATTTCGAGATCTTTTTTTGAAAGATTTTTATTGGAAAAGGCTATTACAGAGAAACGTCAGCACGAAGCTTTGGAAATTGTGAACGTTTTTTGGTATACGGGACAAGAAAATGGCCGGAAGTTCAGGTTACAGTTTGAGGCAAGCCCGACCGTCTCAAGCATCAAAGATGGATATCCCCGTAGTTTCCATAATGCGGTCATATATTTAGAAGAAAACTAATCGCAACTTAGCCCGGTGCGCACTTGATATTCGACGCTTCATCGCCGATCATCTTGCACGCGCCTCGCACAGACTAATTTTCCAAAGAAATAAAAATTGAAATCCCGTACAAAGCACTATCTATGCCTTTTCGTTGCATTCTTTTTCGCAACTTACGTCAACTCTTCTGCGGCGGGCGTTGATACCCTGTGCGCGGGACTTCCTGCCAAGAAAAACACCGTACTGTTGAATGAGAATGGCAGTCAAATTGATCGTGTCTATTTTGACGCTGGGGACATTCCATTTTCACAGATGAAAAATGAATTTATTTTCTCAAAGGAAAAATATCATTTAATTCTGACTCCGAAAACTCGGACTATCGAGAACGATTGCTCGATGAGTGTGTGTGTTAAGGTAACACAAGTCACCTCGAAGTGTGGCAACGCCAACGAGTACGATTTATCTTTCGGTATCAGCCCGAAAAAATCAGGTCCGGGGCTACTCAAGACTGAATTTGAGTTAAAAATCAGTGACAACGCTGGACCGGATTCTGATCGCCAGGGTTTCTCATTCGAAGAAACAATAACCGGGTCATTCGCTATTCCCTGGCTCGTGCCGGTGAGGTCATCTGGGCTCGCGATCGCAGCGCTCTCGCTATTTCAGCCCACCACCGCTGAGGTTGAAGTCTCCCTTAAAAATACTGGCGCTATTGATTATAAATTCGGAAGTTGGACCGGAGAATCTAAGCAAAATAAAGACTATGAACTAATTCCCGGAAACTGCAAGAATATTTCGCTAGCCCCAAATGCAAGCTGTTCAGTAAAGATACGGAAATTGACTGCTGCCATGCCGGATACGGTAGTCCTTGAGTGGTGGAATACATTTGAAGGAGAAGATGTAAATGTTCGACTTCAGTTCGAAAAGATTAATACTAGCAAGATAGGTACTAATGTCTATAATTTGGAGTGAACATAATCATGCGACCACAATGACAAGCTTCTGCTCTCGCCCGCCAACACAATCCTTAGTCCATGAAAAAAATACTGCTCTGCCTGCCGTTGTTCGTCAGCGCCGCACTTCCGCCAGCCTACGCGCAAAGCCCGGCCAAGCCCGTCAGCGGGCACAAATGTACAAGCAGCCCGTGCGGAAATACCGCAACAGGAGAAGACCCTCAGGAACAGAGAATCCGCGAGGGGGAGCTCGTTTTGGACAAAATCCGTAACGGCGACGACGACCAGTTACGTTGGACATCGATACGCCTGTATTCTGATTCGTCGAACCCGAAGCACTTATCAATGCCCGTGGTGAAAGCAGCTGGATTGGAAATGCGCCTCAATCCAAAACTCGGCCATCTCAGCTTCAGCAAGCAAGGTAGACAACAGGTGTTTTCGATCGCGTCTCCACTTGGCAGCAAGAATTCAATATGCCCGCAGTACGTGATCGATGTTGTCGAGGCGTCGGCCGCGCACGCGCTCTTGCGCATGGCGTGCCTGAAAACAGAGACAGCTCCTGGCCGCTACCATATGGGGATCGAATACTATTTATATGATTTCGAGACGGCCACCATGCGCGAAATCTGGCGTGCCGCAGTCCAGGACAAAAATGCCCACATGCCTGATGCAAAGCCTAAACCTACCCTGAAGATTATTTCGAATGGATATCGCTTTGACTGGAAGGGTGTGCAGCCATCTGACAGTCCGCCATCAATCACTACCCTACACAACAGCTACACGCGCAGCACCGATAAGTCGGGCGTCAAAGGGCTGCTCTGTACCAATCTCAGCGCCCCAAAGGGAGAGGGCGTGGAAGACGACATGTGCGAAGGCGGCATCTTGCCGTTAGTGGTTAAAAATAACTAAAGCCTTATGCAACAACCTCCATTTCAATTGAGCACGCGGCAGGGAGTCCAGACCACCTGCTCTACTACCAACCTACCCGACGGAACTACGTTCCGATGAAATCAATGAAAATACAAACAGCGGTCGCATACTGCACCCTGGCCCTCGCGCTGGCGTTGGCGCCCGCCGCTCACGCCGACGTCGCGTCCAGCCAGCAAGGCCTGCATCAATGGCCCGTCCTGAAAGGCAAGCTGCTCATGGTCGCCGGCACGGTCAGCGACGTCTTGCGCTACAAGCGCAGCATGACCTTCTATTTCGAAGCCAAGCCCGGCGCCGACTGGATACACGTGCCCATCGTGAAATCCCAGGACGATCAGCAGGACACCTGGTTCAACGTCTCCCACGGCGAAACAACGATGGTGGACGGCTTCGTGGCCGCGCGCGGCGGTGACGTCTATCTGATCGAAGCGGCCGTCAGCGAATCGCCGGCCGGCATCAAAGCCAACTGGTACAAGCTGACCACCGACGATCCTGCCTATCCCGATGGTCCGTTCTACCTGCTCAAGCCGGTCGGCCAAAAATTCTACGCCAACAGCAAGGACTTGACGGTGGAATCGGTGTTGAAGAAAGAGGCTGCCGTCAAGCCCGAAAGCCGGGTGAAACGATGAAACGAGCTATCCCGACTATCGTGCTGCTGTCCGCCCTGGCCGCTAATGCCGCCACTCAGATCGACAGCGCCGGCGAGCTGTCCAAACCCAACGCCTGCACGGCTTCAAACAAGGCCGCCTTGCGCGCCCAACTGTCCAAATCGCCGGCTGCAGACGAGGTCTGGCGCTTGACCGAGTTGCTGCTATGCGGCGCCAGAACACCGGCCAACTCAGCGTATCTGCGCAGCCATATGCCGGCCAAAATCACCGTCAGCAACAGCGACACCGGCAGCGAGGACCAGACTTCAACCGTCAAGGTAGACGCCCAACTCATCGATACCTTGCTCGGCGCAGGCGAGGCCCGGGATGCCGAGCTCCGTGATGAAGGCAACGACATCGTGCTCCAGTACTGGCCCAACGAAGCCTGCGTCAATGGCCGCACGCTGCGCTACACCAAGGGCAAATGGCGCATCGTCGCCATCAGCGACGCTTGCGACTGATGCGCCACAGGCCGATTACTTGGCCACAGCTTCCGGCATCGCCGACGAGTGGTGGTTCAGGATCTTCCAGGCGCCATCGACCTTCTTGTACACATAGGTGTAACGCGCCTGCACCTGCTGCGGCTTGCCGTCCTTGTTCAGCTTGAAGGTGTAGACGCCCGTGTCCAGCGCCGCATCCGCGCCCAGCAGGCGGATCTGGCGATAGTTGATGGTGCCGGCCGGCTGCATCTTCAGGAACTTCACGAAGTAGTCCTTGATGCCCGCCGGCGTGGAGCGCACCTCGTTCGACACGGTCGGCTCCAGCACGCCATCCGGCGCGTACAGACGCGTCACCTGCTCGGCATCGCCGGAGGCCAGCGCGGCGTTCCAGCGGTCGAACAGACCGGCGATCTCGGCCTCGCGGGCATTGGCCGGCGCGGCCGCCACTTCCACATAAACTTTCGGTGCCTGCGCCGTGTCGGCTTGCGCCAGACTGCTAGCCGCCAGGGCCAGGGTGATGAGGATACGTTTCATAATCAGCTCCAGTGAAGTATCAGGCGAGCGCGGTATTGGCCGCCGATGAAACCAGTATCACGCCGCCGCCAACACAAAAAATCTGCCGCTCGGGGGTAGTCGCATATGCCGAGTGGCATATAATTCCCCGAAACCACCATATGCCGCCATGACCACTGACACCGCCCTCCCCACCGCCCGCGCCGCGCGCAGCCGCTACCGGCAGATCGAAAGCAGCGTCGCCCGCTGGCGTCTGCTGACCGACGCCGCCGGCGTGCTGGCCGCCGAAGGCGTGCGTCCCGGCGCGCTGGCCACCATCCTCGCCAAGTCGCTGGCCTTCCTGTCGCTAGAAGACGGCCTGCTGATGACCAGCCGCGACGATGGCTTGCAAGTCTGCGCCAGCCAGGGCCAGACGCTGCCGGTCGGCGCCCATCTCAGCCACGCGGCGGCGCTGCAAACAGCGCTGCAACCCGGCCCGCAACCGCCGACGGTGCGGCACGACGTGGTCAGCGCGCTGCGCATCGGCCGCGAGCAACTGGCAGGGCTGGAAATCCTGGTGCCGCTATGCCTGGATGGAAAACATCGCGGCGTGCTGGCCCTGCTCAGCGCCCACCCTGCGCCGCCGCCCAGCGCCGACGACCTGACCACGCTGCAAACGCTGGCCACGCTGCTGGCCGCCGCCATGGCCACTCCACGGCAAGCAACGCCGCGTGTGGCCGCGCCGGACGCTGCCGCCGCGCTCAAACTGCTGACGCCACGCGAGCTGGAAGTGTTCGCGCTGCTGCCCAGCGGCTGGACCAACGCCGCCATGGGCGAGCACTTGGGCATCGCGGCCGGCACGGTCAAGGTCCACGTCGAACGCATCCTGCACAAGCTGGACCTGCACGACCGCACCCAGGCCGCAGTGCGCGCAGCCGATTTCGGACTCGGCGCATGAACGCCCTGCTCCATCCTCGCCACTGGTCGCTGGGCGTCAAGGGCGGCGTCATCATCGCGGCCTCGCTGGCGCTGCTGCTGGGATCGGCCGCCACCAGCTACACGCTGGAACGCAGCACCGCCGCCGCTACCGCCGACATGCTGCGCACCATGCAGGTCCAGGCGGACATCCAGCGCCTGCACACGCAGATCGCCGAAGCGGCCACCGGCGTACGCGGCTACCTGCTGACCGGCCGCGACGATTTCCTCGCGCCGTACCGCATCGCCACCCGGCAGCTGCCCGCCACCATGGCCCGGCTGCAGGAAACGGTGAACGATCCCGAACAACGCAGCCGCCTCGATCGCGTGCGACCGCTGTTGCAGAGCAAGCTCGACAGCCTGGAAGAATTGCGCGGCCAGCGCCATGCCAGCAGCGTCGAACTGCAACAGCATCTGCTGGCCAGCAAGCAAGTGCTCGACCAGTTGCGCGCGGAAATCGGCGCCATGAATGTGCATGAAACGGAACTGGTTGCCAAGCGCACGCTGGCCTTGCAGCAGGCGTCCAACCGCAACCTGTGGATGACCATCGCCGTCATCGCTGCCGGCCTGACCGGCGCGCTGGCGACGCTGACCTTCACCTTCGGCCTGGTGCGCCGTGTGCGGTTGGCCGCCGAAAACGCCGAACGCCTGAACAGCGATCTGCCGCTCAAGCCGACGCTGGCCACCACCGATGAACTGGGCCAGTTGGCCGACCGTCTGCACCAGGCCAGCGTGCTGCTGGCCGGCCGCGCCACGGCGGCGCAGGCGGCCAGCCAGGCCAAGACCGAATTCCTGGCGCGCACCAGCCACGAGCTGCGCACGCCGCTGAACGCCATCCTCGGCTACGCGCAACTGCTGGAGAGCGGACTCAGCGAACCGCGCGACCACGAGCATGCGGTGCAGATCCGCCTGGCCGGCCAGCACCTGCTGTCGCTGATCGACGAAGTGCTGGACATCGGCCGCATCGAGGCCGGCAAGCTGACGCTGGATCGCACGCCGGTGGCGCTGGCGCCGCTGGTGGCCGAGGCACTGGCGCTGATGCTGCCGGTGGCGCAGCAGCGCTCGGTCACGCTGCGGCATGACCATACCGCGCTGGCCGTGATGGCAGATCGCCAGCGCCTGCGGCAAGTACTGCTCAACGTGGTCTCCAACGGCATCAAGTATGGCGCCGCCGGTGGCACCGTCAGCGTCAGCTGCACGCAGGAAGGCAGCGTCATCGCCATCCACATCGACGACAGCGGCCCCGGCATCCCCGCCGCCATGCAGGATCGGTTGTTCACGCCGTTCGACCGCCTGGGCATCGAACGCGGCAAGACCGAAGGCGCAGGACTGGGGCTGGCGGTATCGAAGAGCCTGATGCAAGCCATGCACGGCGACATCCGCCATCAAGCCGGCGCCGTCACCCGCTTCACGCTGACATTGCCTGCCGCGACCGCGCCCGAAGCCGCCGCCATCGCCAGCGCCGCGCCGGTCGAAGCGGCGCCCGCACCAGCCATCGCCACCACCCACAGCCTGGTCTGCATCGACGACGATGCCGCCACCCGCACGCTGATCGCCACGCTGATGCAACGGCGGCCGCACTGGCGTCTGTCCACCGCTGTCGATGCGGCGGGCGGCCTGGCGCTGGCCCGCCTGCGTCAGCCGGACCTGCTGTTGGCGGCCGCAGGCCTGGAAGACGCCGAACTGCGCGCCTGCGCCCGCAAGACGGTGGTGCTGGGCGGCACGGCCGACGCGCCGGCAGGCCAGCTGTCCAAGCCGCTCAACGTCCCCGCCTTCTTCGCCCTGCTGGACCTGATGGAGCAAACACCATGATGGAAAACGAAGTCCTAGCCTCCCGCATCCTCATCATCGACGACCAGCCCGCCAATCTGCGGCTGCTGGAAGACCTGTTCATCGGCGAAGGCTTGACTCACGTGGTCGGCACCACCGACGCCCGGACCGCGCTCGACCTGTACACCGCCTTCGACCCCGACCTGATCGTGCTGGACCTGATGATGCCGGACCTGGACGGCTACGCGGTGCTGGAGCGGCTCAAGCGGCGCGGCGATCCCTACGATTTCCGGCCGGTGCTGGTCATCACGGCCGACGCCACCGCCGAGGCCAAGCGCCGCTCGCTGGCCCTGGGCGCGAAAGATTTCCTGACCAAGCCTTTCGATACGCTGGAAGCCATGCTGCGCGTGTGGAACCTGCTGGAAACCCGGGTGCTGTACAAGCGCCTGCAGGCGCTGGCACCCAAGGAAGACCTGGCGCCGCAAAGCTACCGCAGCCGCCGCTGAAAATATTTTAATTTTTCGAAACCTTTTGCCAGTTGTCTGGAATACACGGTTCGCGCGCCCAGGCTCGCCTCCCATAACCCAGAACGGACAACTGACATGAAAAAACTGCTACTGAAGGCTATCACCCTGGCCGGCATCGCTGCCGCCGCCAACGCCCACGCCGTTGCCGACCCGGCCGGCGACTTCCTCGCGGTCTACACCGGCAGCCACACCGCCGCATTCGACGTGCTGTCGGCCGATGTCGGCTACAACGCCGCCACCAACGAGTTCATCTTCCGCACCACCGCCGCCGGGCCGATCGCCGGTGTGGCCGGGGCCGCCTACGTGTTCGGGCTGGATGTGGGCGGCTCCAGCAACGCGCCCTTCGCCTCCGTCGGCCTGCCGGGCGTGACCTTCAATTCGACCGTGACCTTGCGTTCCGACGGTACCGGCAACGCCGGCGCCAATGTGTTGAACACCCACATCGTCGGCAATGAAATCTACTCCACCGTCTCGGCTTCGCTGCTGCCGTCGAAAGGCCTGGCGTTCAAGGATTACACCTGGACCGTGTGGTCGATCGACAGCCGGGTAAACGGCCTGGGCCGCCTGGCAGACTTCGCGCCGGACGCCAACATCAAGGTCAGCGCCGTGCCGGAGCCGGCCACCTACGGCATGCTGGCCGCCGGCCTGGGCTTGCTGGGCGTGGTCGCCCGCCGCCGCGCGCGTGCGGGTGGCGATATCGCCGCCTGAGTATAGATGCTATCGGCGCGGCCCTGCCACAGCCGCGCCGGCGTCACGTAGGATGCCCTCTCAACCTGGAGACACCCTATGGATAACGCCCAAGCCGCGCAACCGCGCTTCAACGCCGAGCAACTGGCGGCGCTGCAACCGATACAGAATTATTTCCAGGGCCATGCCCAGGACAACGCCGACTTCATGCGCCAGGCTTTCCTGCCGACGGCCCACATCGAATCGATGCGCGAAGGGGTGTTCACCTCGTGGCCGTTGGCGACGTACTGCGAGCGCTTCAAAGGCACGCCGGCCGCCGACGAGGCGCAGCGCCGCCGCACGGTCGACTGGGTCGAAGTCCATGGCAGCGCGGCCAGCGCCCGCATCACGCTGGTGCACGGCGCCACCACCTTCATCGATTATTTCGTGCTGCTGAAAACCGCCGACGGCTGGAAGATCGCCAACAAGGCCTTCCACGGCCAGCCGTCCTGACGCCACCGAAGACTTCGTCATTCCCGCGCAGGCGGGAATCCATGCTGAGCTTCTGAGCACGCGACCTATGGGTTCCCGCCTGCGCGGGAACGACGGGCTAACTGATGGCCGGGCCGGGTATCGGCATCGGCCAGGCGATCTCGAACATCGCGCCGCCGTGGTGGCCGCGCCGGTAGGACGCGACGCCGCCATGCGCCTCGGCGATGGCGCGCACCACCGCCAGCCCCAGCCCGCTGCCACCGACCGCGCCGGCACGCACATGCTCGCCGCGATGGAAGGCCAGGAACAGCTTGCCTTCCAGCTCTTCATCGATGCCGGGACCGGCATCCTCCACCTGCAACAGATACTGCGCACCGAGCACCCGGGTGCGGATGCTGATGGCGCCCGGGTCGGCGTAGCGCCCCGCGTTGTCCAGCAAGGCCAGCAGGATTTGCCGCATGCGCGCGGCGTCGCAGCAGATGCGGCCCTCGGCCAGGTCCAGCACCAGCCGGTAACCCGACCGCTCCAGCTCCGGCGCCAGCAAGTGCGCCACGTCGCGGATGCAGCCGGCCAAGTCGCAATCGGCCAGCTCCAGCTTCAGGTGGCCGCTGTCGAACATGCTCAACATGCGCAAGTCGTCGATCAGGCGCGACAGCCCTTCCACCTGATGCAGCAAGCCGCGGAACTGTTTTTCATCGGGCTGGAACACGCCCTCGGCCAGCCCTTGCAGGCGGCCGCGCAAGATCGTCACCGGCGTGCGCAGCTCGTGGGCAATGGCGGCGTTCCACGTCACCATTTCCCGCTCCATGCGCTGCAGGCGTTCCGCCATCGCGTTGAAGTCGTCGACCAGCAAGGCGGTTTCGCCCAGCGACCGGTCGCCGGCCACCGCGCGCGCGGCCAGGTCGCCATGCGCAACGCGGCGCACGCTGTCGGCCACCGAGTTCAGCGGCGCCAGGATGCGCCGCGCCAGCCGCGCCGACGCCCACACCGCGAACACCAGCGCGACGATCGTCACCGACGCCATCCAGACCCATTCCGTGCTGGTCGGTATCATGTCGCTCGGCCCGGACAGCAGGTCCGGCCGGTACTCGATCACCAGCGCATAGAACACGTAGGAACCCAGCAGCACCACCAGCGTCATGCCCAGCGACACGGCCAGCATGGCCAGCGTGATCTGCCGGTTCAGGCCGGGACCGCGCATCATTCCGCATCCTCCAGCCGGTAGCCGACGCCGCGCAGGCTGGTCAGCACGCCATTCATGCCGCAATCCTCCAGCTTCTTGCGCAGCTTGCTGACGTGGCTATCCACCGTGCGTTCCAATGCATTGCCTTCGGGCAGACAGGCGACCAGCAGCTCGGCCCGCGTGAACACCCGCTTGGGCACGCGCGCCATGTGGGTCAGCAGGCGGAACTCGGTCAACGTCAGGTTCAACGGCGTGCGCTGGCCGGCCACTTCGGCGCTGGCCTGATAGGTTTCCAGATCGATTTCCAGCGGGCCGCAGCGCAGCAGGCCGGCCGCCGGCGGCGCGTTGCGGGCGGCGGCGCGGCGCAACACGGCGCCCACCCTCGCGGCCACTTCGGCCGGATTGAAGGGCTTGACCACGTAATCGTCGGCGCCGATGCGCAGGCCCATCAGCTTGTCGATGTCCTGGTCGTGCGCGGTCAGCATGATGACGGGCGTGTCGCCGCGCTGGCGCAGTTCGGCCAACACCTTCCAGCCGTCCACGCGCGGCATCTGCACGTCCAGCAGCACCAGGTCCGGCTTGAGCGACAGGTGCATGTCCAGCGCGATGCGGCCATCGGCCGCGTGCACGGTGCGCAGGCCGTCGCGGGCCAGGTAGGCTTGCAGGATTTGGGCGATTTCGGATTCGTCCTCGGCGATCAGCACCAGCGGGCTGCCCGCAGCGCCTGCGGAAACCGGGGAATGGGGATTGAGCATGGATTCATTGAAAAAAAGTAACGTTCTCCATCATATCTCCATATTTCCTCAATGGATAGATCACGTAGCACCATTAAAGTCGCTACCCTGCATTCCCTCGTGGAGGGAAAACACTTTGGACGACTCGCTATGCACATCACCAACTTCAAACTCAAGGCCCTGCCGGCATTGCTGTCCGGGCTCACCCTTCTGACCCTGGCCGCCTGCCATCAGGCGCCTCCCGAGGAAGCGCCGCCGCCGGCCAAAGTGACGGCCATGACCGTGTCCGCCGGCCCGGTGGAACTGACCGAGGACTTGCCCGGCCGCGTGACGGCCTTCCGCACGGCGGAGATCCGGCCGCAGGTGGGCGGCATCGTCCAGCGCCGTCTGTTCGAGCAAGGCGCCGAGGTCAAGGCCGGCGCGCCGCTGTTCCAGATCCACACCGCGCCGTTCCAGGCCGACGCCGACACCGCGGCCGCCGCGCTGCAACGCGCCGAGGCGGCGCTGGTGCGCGCCAAGCTTCAGGCCGAGCGCATCCGCCCGCTGGTGCAGGCCGACGCCGTCAGCCAGCAAAGCTATGACGATGCGGTCTCCCAGCGCGACCAGGCCCAGGCCGAAGTGGCCCAGGCCAAGGCCACGCTGGCGCGACGCCGCCTCGATGTCGGCTACGCAACGGTGACGGCGCCGATTTCCGGCCGCATCGGCGAAGAGCTGGTGACCGAAGGCGCGCTGGTGGCGCAGACCGACGCCACGCCGATGGCCCGCGTGCAGCAGATCGACCAGGTGTATGTCGACGTGCGCCAGCCGGCGTCGATGCTGCGCACGCTGCGCGGCGACGCCGCCCATCCGCCCAAGGCCACCATCCTGGACGGCAACGGCAACAGCTACGGCCTGGAAGCGCGCATCCTGTTCTCCGGCATCAACGTCGATACCGGCACCGGCGACATGGTGCTGCGCATCCTGGTGCCCAACCCGGACCGCCAGCTGCTGCCCGGCATGTTCGTGCGCGCCCGCATCGGACGCATGGCCGACGCCGACGGCATCCTCGTGCCGCAGCAAGCCGTGCTGCACGCCGGCTCGACCCGCGTCTGGGTGCTGGACGCCGCCGGCAAGGCCGCGCTGCGCGAGGTCAAGCTGGGCGGCCTGGTCGGCCACAGCTACCTGATTACGCAGGGCCTGAAGAGCGGCGAGCGCGTGGCGGTCGAAGGACTGGACCGCATCCAGCCGGACACCAAGCTCGACATCTCGCCATGGAAGAGCGCAAGCGCCACCCTGGCCAAGGTGGCCGCCCCGGCGGCGCAACGTTAATATTGCAAGGATTTCCCCATGCCTCAATTCTTTATCGACCGCCCGATCTTCGGTTGGGTGATCGCCATCTTCATCATCCTGTTCGGGCTGATCGCGATCCCGCAATTGCCGGTGGAACGCTATCCGTCGGTGGCGCCGCCCAGCGTCAGCATCTCGGCCAGCTACCCGGGCGCGACGCCGCAAACCATGAACGACGCGGTGATCAGCCTGATCGAGCGCGACCTGTCCAGCGTCAAGAACCTGCTGTACTTCGAATCGTCGGCCGACACTTCCGGCTCGGCGCAGATCACCGCCACCTTCAAGCCGGGCACCAATCCCGAGCTGGCCCAGGTGGACGTGCAGAACCGCCTGAAGTCGGTCGAACCGCGCCTGCCGCAGGCGGTGCGCCAGAACGGCCTGTCGGTCGAATCGGCCGGCTCCGGCTTCCTGATGATCGTCGGCCTCAGCGCCAGCAACGGCAAGTACGACGAGATCGACCTCAGCGACTACATGGCGCGCAACATCGTCGAAGAACTGCGCCGCATCCCCGGCGTGGGCCAGGTGCAGCTGTTCGGCGCCGAGAAAGCCATGCGCATCTGGGTCGATCCGGCCAAGCTGCTGTCCTACAAGCTGACCATGAGCGACCTGGGCACGGCGGTGGCGCAGCAGAACGCGCAGATCGCCCCGGGCCGCATCGGCGATACGCCGTCGCTGGCGGGCCAGCGCGTCTCGATCCCGCTGACCGTGCAGGGCCAGTTGCAGACGCCGGAGGAATTCGCCGCCATCGTGCTGCGTGCCAATCTGGACGGCTCCAAGGTCGTCATGGGCGATGTCGCCCGCGTCGAGCTGGGCGCGCAGAACTATGCCAGCGCCACCCGCGAGAACGGCCGTGCCGCCACCGGCGCCGCCGTCAAGCT
This sequence comes from Rugamonas aquatica, assembly GCF_009380215.1. GTDB lineage: Bacteria > Pseudomonadota > Gammaproteobacteria > Burkholderiales > Burkholderiaceae_D > Rugamonas > Rugamonas aquatica_B. Next base: position 254,661 of record NZ_WHUG01000001.1, on the reverse strand, counting down.
GTCGCCCGGCGCCAACGCGGTCAAGACCGCCGACGCCGTGCGCGCGCGCATGCATGAGCTGAGCAAGACGCTGCCGTCCGGCATCGCCTACTCGGTGCCGTTCGATACCGCGCCCTTCGTCAAGATCTCCATCGAGAAAGTGATCCACACGCTGATCGAAGCGATGGTGCTGGTGTTCCTGGTGATGTACCTGTTCCTGCAAAAGATACGCTACACGCTGATCCCGGCCATCGTCGCGCCGATCGCGCTGCTGGGCACGTTCGCCATCATGCTGCTGCTCGGTTTCTCGGTCAACGTGCTGACGATGTTCGGCATGGTGCTGGCCATCGGCATCATCGTCGACGATGCCATCGTCGTGGTCGAGAACGTCGAGCGCCTGATGGCGACCGAAGGCTTGTCGCCCAAGGCCGCCACCTCCAAGGCCATGCGCGAGATCACCGGCGCCGTTATCGGCATCACGCTGGTGCTGACGGCGGTGTTCATTCCGATGGCGCTGGCCAGCGGTTCGGTGGGCGCGATCTATCGCCAGTTCACGCTGTCGATGGCGGTGTCCATCCTGTTCTCCGCCTTCCTGGCGCTGACCTTGACGCCCGCCCTGTGCGCCACGCTGCTCAAGCCGGTCGATCCTGGCCACCATCAGAAGACCGGCTTCTTCGGCTGGTTCAACCGCCAGTTCGACCGCATGAACCTGCGCTACGAAAGCGGCGTGGCGCGCGTCATCAAGCGCTCCGGCCGCGTGATGCTGGTGTTCGCCGTGCTGGTCGGCATGCTGGTGTTTGCCTTCCGCGTGCTGCCCGCCTCCTTCCTGCCGGAAGAAGACCAGGGCTACTTCATCACCTCGATCCAGCTGCCGTCCGACGCCAGCACCGAACGCACGCTCGATGTCGTCAAGCAGTACGAGGACCACCTGACGTCGCGCCCCGGCATCGCCAACAACCAATCCATCCTGGGCTGGAGCTTCACCGGCAGCGGCCCGAACGCGGCCATCGCCTTTACCATGCTGAAAGACTGGGACAAGCGCAACGGCGCCACCGTGCAGGAAGAAGTGGCGCTGGCCCAGGCCGCCATGTCGCAGACCAACGAAGGCATGGTGATGAGCGTGATGCCGCCGGCCATCGATGACCTCGGCAACTCCTCCGGCTTCTCGCTGCGCCTGGTGGACCGCGCCGCGCAGGGCGAAGCCGCGCTGAAGGCCGCGCAGGACAAGCTGCTGGGCCTGGCCGCGCACAGCAAGCTGGTCGCGGGCGCTTACCCGGAAGGCCTGCCCAACGGTACCAGAATCCGCCTCGACATCGACCGCCAGAAAGCGGAAGCGCTGGGCGTGAGCTTCACCAGCATCAGCGACACGCTGTCGGCGGCCATGGGTTCGCAGTACGTGAACGACTTCCCCAACCGTGGCCGCATGCAGCAAGTCATCATCCAGGCCGACGCCAACGCCCGCATGCAGCTGGACGACGTGCTGCGCCTGCATGTGCGCAACGCCGCCGGCGGCATGGTGCGCCTGAGCGAAGTGGTGACGCCGCAGTGGCGCGACACGCCGCTGCAAATGGTGCGCTACCAGGGTTATCCGACGGCGCGCATCAGCGGCAGCGCGGCGCCCGGCGCGTCCAGCGGCGAGGCCATGGCGGAAATGGAAAACCTGGCCAAGCAACTGCCGCCCGGCTATGCGGTCGAATGGGCCGGCGTATCGCTGCAGGAGAGACAGTCAGCGGCGCAAGCGCCGATGCTGATGGCCTTGTCAATGCTGGTGGTGTTCCTGGTGCTGGCCGCGCTGTACGAAAGCTGGGCGATCCCGGTGTCGGTGATGCTGGTGGTGCCGCTGGGCCTGATCGGCTGCGTGGCCGCCGTGATGATGCGCGGCATGCCGAACGACGTGTTCTTCAAGGTCGGCATGATTACCGTGATCGGCCTGTCGGCCAAGAACGCGATCCTGATTATCGAGTTCGCGCGCCAGCTGCACCAGCAAGGCAAGGGTCTGGTTGAATCGGCCATCGAAGCGGCCCGCCTGCGCCTGCGTCCGATCCTGATGACCTCGCTGGCCTTCGCGCTCGGCGTGCTGCCGCTGATGCTGGCCGGCGGCGCCAGCTCGGAGACGCAGCACGCGATCGGCACCGGCGTGTTCGGCGGCATGGTCAGCGCGACCATCCTGGCGATCTTCTTTGTGCCGGTATTTTATGTCGTTGTATTAGGTCTGGTTGAACGGTTCGGCGCCAAGCGCCAGCCGGCGGCCGACCTCGTGGAGAAACAAGCATGATGAGCAAATCTCGTAACGCAGCCAAGGCGCCGGCCGCGCTGGCCCTGGCCTTGCTGCTGGGCGCCTGCTCGCTGACGCCGGTGCTGGAAAAACCACTGCCGCCGGTGCCGGCCAGTTTCGGTACGGCGCTCGCCAGCCCGGCCGAGGCCGGCACAGGCGCAGACCTCGGCTGGAAAACCATGTTCGGCGACCCGCGTCTGCAATCGCTGATCGACCTGGCGTTGAAGAACAACCGCGACCTACGGCTGGCCCTGCTCAACGTGCACGCCGTGCGCGCGCAGTTCGACATTCAGGACAGCGCCCGCCTGCCGACGCTGACCGCCAACGCCGGTGTGACCCGGCAGCGCAATCCAGCCGGCGATGGTACGCCGGCGTCGGTGAGCAGCCAGAAGTCCGCCGGCCTGAGCATCAGCGCCTTCGAACTCGACCTGTTCGGCCGCGTGGCCGCACTGTCCGAGGCGGCCTTCGCGCGCTACGTGGCCACCGACGAAAGCCGCCGCGCCGCGCAGATCGCGCTGGTCGGCGCGGTGGCCGATGCCTATTTCGCGCAACGCCTGGCCGACGAACAGCTGCAACTGACCGAACGCACGCTGGCCGACTGGCAGCGTTCGCTGGAGCTGGCGCAGCAACTGAAGTCAGCGCGCCAGCGCAGCGGCCTCTATGTCGCCGAGGCGGAAGGCCAGGTCGCCACCGCCCAGGCCGACCGCGAGTCGCGGCTGCGCGCCGTGGCGCTGGCCGGCAACGCGCTCGACCTGCTGACCGGCGTGCATGCGCCGGCCGGTCTGCCGCAGGGCGTGGCGCTGGACAAGCAGCCGGTGCTGGTGCAACTGCCGGCCGGGCTGCCGTCCGACCTGCTGACGCGCCGTCCCGATGTCCGCCAGGCGGAACAAGGGCTGCGGGCCGCGAACGCCGACATCGGCGCGGCGAAGGCCGCCTTCTTCCCGCAGATTTCGCTGACGGCCAGCCTGGGCTATGCCAGCCCTTCGCTGTCCGGCATGTTCGACAGCGGCCAGCGCGTGTGGTCGTTCGCACCGCAGATCACGCAGCCGCTGTTCAACCACGGCAAGCTGCGTTCGGAGCTGAGGCTGGCGGAGGTGCGCAAGTCCGCCGCCGTGGTCGAATATGAGAAAGCGGTGCAGACCGCCTTCCGCGAAGTGGCGGACGGCCTGGCGGGCCGGGCCACCTTCGGCCGCCAGATCGAAGCGCAGTCGCGCGTGGTGCAAAGCGCCGAGCGGCGCCTGGCGCTGTCCCGCCTGCGCTACGATGCGGGCCAGGACAGCCGGCTGGAACTGCTGGACGCGCAGCGCCTGCTGTACGCCGCCCAGCAGAACCTGCTGGAACTGCGGCGCAGCGAGTTCGGCAACGCGGTCGCGCTGTACAAGGCCCTGGGCGGCGGTCTGCGCTCCGGACCGGACGGCGCCTGAAGCGCCGCAGGACATGGCGTAGTCGCGGAATTTTGATCCACATCATATATTTTGCGGATAGCGTTTGTTAGCCTGAGTTTTTCACCACTCCAGGAGAACGCCATGTCTTACAAATCCATCCTCGTCCACGTCGACAGCTCGGACACCGTCACCGAGCGCGTCGCCGTGGCCGCGCGCCTCGCCGCCGGGCAGGATGCCCATCTGATCGGCGCGGCAGCCACCGGCGTCAACGCCGAGTACTATCGCAACAGCGCCATGATGTACGCAGGCATGGTGCCGCAGGACCAGATCGACGACCTGACCCGCAGCGCCCAGCAAGCGCTGGAGCGCTTCGAAGCCCAGGCCCGCGCGGCCGGCGCGCGGCACGAACGCCGCATCAGCGACGACACGGCGCAGGACGGCCTGGTGCTGCAGGCGCGCTACGCCGACCTGGTGGTGCTGAGCCAGAGCGAGCCGGGCGAGGAAGGCTTGTTGCTGGGACCGGGCCTGGCGGCCTATCTGGCGCTGTACGGCGGCCGGCCGGTGCTGGTCGTGCCCTACGTCGGCACCTATCCGCATATCGACCGCCACGCGCTGGTGGCCTGGGACGGCAGCCGCGCCGCCACCCGCGCCGTCACCGACGCGCTGCCGCTGCTGCGCCGCAGCGCCCGCGTGACGCTGGCGGTGTTCGACCCGCAACGCCAGTACGGCGTGCACGGCGCCGAGCCGGGCGCGGACATCGCGCTGTTCCTGGCGCGCCACGGCGTCAAGGTCGAAGTCTTGCAGCAGCCTAAGCCGGAAGGCATGAATGTCGGCGAGGCGCTGCTGTCGCTATCGGCCGACCTCGGCGCCGACCTGCTGGTGATGGGCGCCTACGGCCACCTGCGCTGGCGCGAAATGGTGCTGGGCGGCGTCACCCGCACGCTGCTGGAATCGATGACGCTGCCGGTGCTGATGTCGCACTAAGAACCGCCCTCAATGCTCCAGGACGAAGTGCCCTGGAGCCGGACCCAGCACCCGTCCCAGGCCCATGGCCGGCGGCGCCGCGCGCTGCCGCACCGAATGGCGCACCAGCCATTGCTGCCAGTGCGGCCACCACGAACCCTCGCTGCGGTCGGCGCCGGCCAGCCATTCGTCCGGGCTGCTGTAGCCGGTGCCGCCGGCCGGACGGCTGCGGTAGCTGCGGCCCGCATGGCCGGGCTCGGAAACGATGCCGGCGTTGTGCCCGCCCGAGGCCAGCACGAAGTCGATGGCCGCCCCGCTCAGCAAATGGATCTTGTACACCGAACGCCATGGCGATACGTGGTCGCGCTCGGTGCCGACGACGAACATCGGCGTGCGGATGCCCGTCAGCGCGACCGGCTTGCCCTGCACCCGGTAGCGGCCCTCGGCCAGGTCGTTGTGCAGGAACAGGCCGTGCAGGTATTCGCTGTGCATGCGGAACGGCAGCCGCGTGCTGTCGGCGTTCCACGACATCAAATCGTTCGGCGCCGTGCGCTCGCCCAGCAGGTACTCGCGCATCATGCGCGACCACACCAGGTCGCGCGCGTGCAGCAGCTGGAACGAGGCCGCCATCTGGTCGCCGTCCAGATAGCCCTGATCCCACATCAGCGCGTCGAGCAGCGCCAGTTCGCTGTCGTCGATGAACAGCCCCAGTTCGCCCGGCTCGCTGAAATCGGTTTGCGCCGCCAGCAGCGAGACCGAGGCCAGCTTGCCGTGCGGCGCATGCTCGCCGGAATCGAGCGCGGCCGCGGCGATCGCCAGCAGCGTGCCGCCCAGGCAGTAGCCGACCGCGTGCACCGCCTCGCCGCCGCCCAGCCGGTCGGCCTGTTCCAGCGCGGCGAACACGCCCCGTTGCAGATAGTCGTCCATGCCCATGTCGCGGTCGTGCTGGCCCGGATTGCGCCAGGACAGCATCAGCACCGTGTGGCCCTGCTGCACCAGGTAGCGCACCAGCGAATTGTGCGGCGACAGGTCGAGGATGTAGTACTTCATGATCCACGACGGCACGATCAGCACCGGCTCGCGGTACACCTGCGCGGTTTGCGGCGCGTACTGGATCAGCTCCATCAACTCGTTGCTGTAAATGACTTCGCCCGGCGTGAGCGCCACATCCTGCCCCGGCACGTAGCTGGAGCCGGCCGGTTCCGGCACCGCCATGCCGGGCGGCGCCAGGTGGCGGCACAGGTCGCGGCGCCAGTTGAGCGCGCCATTGAGCAGGCTGCGCCCGCCGCTGGCGGTTGCGGCCCGCAACACTTCCGGATTGGTCCACAGGAAATTCGACGGCGAGCACATGTCGAGCAGCTGGCGGGCGGAGAACGCCACCACCTCGGCATGGTGCGGCGCCACGCCGCGCACGCCGGTGGTGGCCTGGGTCCAGAAGCGCTCGGCCTGCTTGAACCCGTGCACGTACTGCGAGAACGGCCATTGCCGCCAGGCGAAGCTGTCGAAACGGCTGTCGCCGCCGGTTTCGGCCGGCGCCGGTGCGGCCAGCCCGCCCAGCCACCGCGCCGCCAGTTCGCTGCAAGTGCCCGGCGACACGGACAGGTGCAGCCACCAGTCCTGGAACGCCAGCGACATCGCGATCGGCGACACGCCGCCGGTCAGCCGCGCCAGCCGGCTTTGCACGTACAGGTCGAGGGCGTTGGCGGGTGGCGCGGTCTCCGCGGCCGGGGCCGGTGTCGGCACGGCCGGGACTACTTTCAACTGTGCATTCTTCACAAGTCCTCCTCGGTAGAAGATGGACTTGATTATGGTTGGCGGGCGGCCCGTAAGTATTTGATCCAGATCAAGTATTTTCGCAACCGCGCTCGCTGTGCCGGTGCCGTCGCGCGGGCGTCAGTCGTGGAAGGCGGCCACCACCTTGCGCTGGCCCAGCATGAAGGCGTCGGCCACGTGGCGCAGCGGCGCCACGTCGACGTCGGCGCGGCCGGCGCGCACCAGCTCGGCGAAGCGGCGGTACAGCGACGGGTATTCCGCCTCCTGCTCCAGCGGCTGCTCGACGCCGTGCACCCACAGGCGGGCGCCGCCGTTGCTCAGCTTGAGTTCGCCGTCGGCGGTCTGCACCACGATGTCCCAGCTTTGCGGACCGGTCTGGCGCCAGTCGAACTGGGCGTGCACCGGCATGCCGGCGGCGTCCTGGAAATGCAGTTCGGCGGCGATCGGCGCGTCGCGGTTGTCGGGGAATTCCAGCGTGGCGCGTTTCAGGAAGATCAGCGACGGCAGGATTTCGGTGACGATGGACAGCGCGTTGATGCCCGGATCGAACACGCCCAGGCCGCCGGCCTGCCAGATCCATTCCTGGTTCGGGTGCCACTGGCGCACATCTTCCTTCCAGCGGACCTGCATGGCGGTCGGCGCGTGGGCGGCCAGGTAGGCCTTGGCCGGCTGCACCGCCGGCGCGTAGCGCGAATGCCAGCTGGTGAACAGCGTCACGCCCCGGGCGGCGGCCAGCGCCTCCAGATCGGCCACTTCCGACAGCGTCGCGCCCGGCGGTTTTTCCAGGAACACGTGCTTGCCGGCCGCCAGCGCCACCTGCGCCGCCTGGTAGCGGTATTGCGGCGGCATGCACAGCGACACGGCGTCGATCCCCGGCACCGCCGCCAGCATGGCCTCGATCGAGGTGTAGCCCGGCAGGCCGGGCACGGTGTTATGCCGGCTGGCCGAGGCCACCAGTTCGAAATCGGCGTTGGCCGCGATGGCCGGCAGGTGCTGGTCGTGGACGATCTTGCCGACGCCGACGATCGCGAGTTTGATTGCTGACATCATCAGTCTTTCATAAAAGGGGAGATTGCGCGCCACCATGCTACGACGGCCGCGCCGGCGATACCAATCATTTTTCTCGCTGCACACATACGGAAATGGAATGGCTGTCCCCGCTTGACGGCCGATAATGCGAAAATACCGGACATCCTCACTACGCGAAGCCCGGCATGACATCCCCCCTCCTCGCGCGCGATGCGCGCCGCATCGAACGCTACGCCGCCATGGCGGACACCGCCCGTTTCCTGCACCCGATCCAGCAAGCCTTGTTGCACCGGCGCGGCTGGCTCAAAATGCTGGCCCCGCGCGCCAGCGGCGGCGCCGAGTTGCCGCTGCCGGAAGCGGTGCGGCTGGAGGAAGCCGTGGCCGCCGTCGATGGCAGCATGGGCTGGGTACTGACCTTGTGCGCGGGCGCCGGCTGGTTCGCCGGCTTCCTGCCGCCGGCGCTGGCGCGCGACATCGTCGGCGGCAAGCGCGTCTGCCTGGGCGGCAGCGGCGCGCCGACCGGCTATGCCGAGCAGGAAGGCGATGGGGAAGCCGCAGGGTTCCGCATCACCGGCCGCTGGGACTACGCCAGCGGCGCCCCGATGGCCACCCATTTCACCCTGAACGCCGTGCTGCGCGCCAACGGCCAGCCGCTGCTGGACGAGCGCGGCGCACCACGCATCCGCGCCTTCCTGGTGCCGGCGGAACAGGTTCAGATCGTGCCGTCGTGGGGCAGCATAGGCATGCGCGCCAGCGCCTCACACAGCTACCGCATCGACGGCGCCTGGGTAAGCGAGCAGTACGGCTTCGCCATCCGCCCCGATGCGGCGACGGCGGACGGGCCGCTGTACCGTTTCCCGTTTTACTCGCTGGCCTTCGTCACGCTGGGGGCCAATATCGCGGGCATGGCGGACCACTTCGTACGGCTGGCCGAGCCCTGCATGCGCCGCCGCCGGCACGCGGTGAAGGACTTGCCGTTGCTGGAGGTGCCTGAAGTGGCCGCGCTGCTGCGCGAAAAGCAAGACGCCTTGGCCGCCGCCCGCACGCATTTCTACGCGGTGCTGGACCGCAGCTGGGCGCAGGTGGTGGCGGGCACGCCGCTCGATGCGGATGCCATGCACGCGATCCAGGCCAGTTCACTGGCGCTGGTGGCCGCGGCGCGCGCGGCGGTCGACGAGCTGTATCCCTACTGCGGCTTGTATGCGGCGCACGAGGACAGCGCCATCAACCGCGTCTGGCGCGATTTCCACACCGCCAGCCAGCACTCGCTGCTGCTGCCTTGATGCGGCCGATGAAAACGCCGCTCTTGCTCACGCTGCTGATGTGCGCCCAGGCATCCGCCGCGACGCCGGCCGCCCACTGGCAAGCCATGAGCGGCCAGAGCCCGGCATGCCGCGCCGGCGTGTCGCAAGCGCTGGACTATCTGAAGACTCTGCCCAGCACCTCGATGATGGCGGTGCGCGACGGCCAGGTGCTGGCCAGCTATGGCCCGGTGGAGCGGCCGGAGCAAGTCTACTCGGTGCGCAAGAGCGTGCTGGCCATGATGTACGGCCCATACGTTGCCGACGGCACGATCGCGCTGGACCGCAGCCTGGCCTCGCTGGGCATCGACGATGTGGGCGGCCTGCTGCCGCTGGAGCGCACCGCCACCGTACGAGATCTGCTGGCGGCGCGCTCCGGCGTCTACCACGCGGCGGCCAATCCCGGCGACGATGCCGAAGCGGCCCCGCAGCGCGGCTCGCAGACGCCGGGCGCCTACTTCCTGTACAACAACTGGGACTTCAACGCGGCCGGCAGCGTCTACGAACAGTTGACGGGACAGGACATCTACCAAAGCTTCGAGCGCAACCTGGCGCAGCCGCTGCAAATGGAAGATTTCCAGCTGTCGCAACAGCATCGCAATGGCGACCCGGCCCGCTCGCGCCACCTGGCCTACCACTTCCACCTGTCGACCCGCGACATGGCGCGCCTGGGCCAGCTGATGCTGCAACAAGGCAGCTGGAACGGACGCCAGTTGCTGCCAGCCGACTGGGTTAAGCGCATCACCACGCCGCTGACCCGCGCGGCCGACATGCACCCGCCCTCCACCGCGCGCCGCCAGCTCGATTACGGCCTGCTGTGGTGGATACCATCGGTGCCGGCCGGCTCGCCGCTGACGGGCGCCTACATGGCGTGGGGTTACTACGGCCAGTACATCCTGGTCGTCCCGCAGCAAAACATGGTAATCAGCCATCAGCGCGTGGTCGACCCCGCGCAGGCGCGGACGGCACGCAAGGTCAGTCCGGCCGAATTCCTGCGGCTGGCCGCGCTGCTGGCGCAAGCGCCCTGCCCTTAGCGGTATCTACCCACCGCTGTCAGCCGGGTTTGCCGTCGACGCGTGCGCTGCTCAGGTACGGCGCGTAGACGTAAACGTAGAGGCCGAATGCCACCGTCCAGCACAGCGCGCTGAGCACCAACGTGCTGGCGCCGCCGTCCAGTCCCAGCGCCGACAGCACGCGCGTCAACGCGCTCAGCTGGATCAACGCGAACATCGCGGTTTCGGCCCGGCCTGCGCGCAGCGGCCGGCCGGTGTGGCCCAGCGTGGTGCGCGTCATCATGCCCAGGATCAGGCCGGCCATCGAGCCCACCGTCAGCGCGTGGAAGCCGGCGCTGGCGGTGACTATCTGCCAGCGCGACAGCACCAGCAGCAACAGACCGGCGGCGATCCACGCGTACGACAGATGCATGATCCACAGCAGCGGCACGCGGCCGGTCCGCAGCGCTTGCCAGCGCCACAGGCGCAGCAGCACCAGCAAGGCGGCCACCACGCCGACCGGTCCGATCAGCCAGGCGGGCACGCCGGCGACCCAGCCCAGCGCAAACGCCGCGAGCAAGCCCAGCGACAGCTTGTCCAGCTTGGGCTGCACGACGGGCGTGGTGCCCGGCGCGCCATTGCGGGTGAACATGGGAATGATGCGCGTGCCGATCGCGCCTTCCATCAACACGATGACCAGGATCGCCGCCTGCACCGGCGCGATCGGATTGGCCGCCAGCCAGCCCAGCGTAATGGCATGGAACACGCCGTTGGCCGCAGCCATCAGCGCCAGCAGGCCGACCAGGAAGTAGTTGCGGCGGTTGCCGGCCTTCTGCATCACGCGCCACAGCGGCCAGGCCGCCGCCGGCAGGAACAGCCAATCCACCAGCGCGCCGGCCAGTGGCGGCGCCAGCAGCATCGCCAGGCGGCCCAGCAGCCACAAGGTCACCAGCGCCGCCAGCTTGCCGCGCACCGGCGTCCAGTTGCCGGTCCAGTTGAACGCGGCCGTGTACAGAAACCCGACCACCACCGCCGCCGCCATGCCGAACACCATCTCGTGCATATGCCAGGCGAAGCCCACATGCAGCCAGCCTTCGGCGCCGGCCGGCCACCAGCTCAGGTAGCGCAGCATCCACAGCGGAATCGCCAGCGCGGCGAAGCCCGCCGCAGCCAGGTAGAACGGCCGGAAGCCCAGCCGCCATAGGGGATGGCTGCCATCCCATGCGCCGGCCTTGCCGGCAGGTTCTTCAATATGGAGCAAGCTCATGATCTACATCCTGTAAGAGTATGCGGTCATTGTGGTCGCAGCAGCCGTCGGATGAAAGTTGACGCCCGATTCGCATAACCTGGATCAAGAAAAATCCAACTGCCCGCCGCTTTTGCCGCCCCGCTATCGACCGCCGGCTGGCTTTGGCTTAGGCTGTCTGCGTGTTACCAATATCAAAGGAATGCTATGCAAACAGAACTCATTATTGACGGCATGGACGGCGAAGCCTGCGCCGACATCATCGCCCGCGTACTCGGCGACATCGACGGCGTCAGCGATGTGCGCGTCTCCCTGCGCGACCGCCGCGCCAGCGCGCGCATCGATGAATCGTTGACCTCGCCGCACCTGCTGATGCGCAAGCTGGCGATGGCCGGCTACGCCTCCAGCGCCGCCACCGAGGCCGCGCCAGTGAGCCCACCGGCAGCCACAGCGGGCGGCTGCTGCGGAGGTTGCTGCGGCGGCTAAACAGCCACCACGCCTCAACTACCGCCGTGCATGCGGTGTTCGACCGCATACACGGCCGCCTGCACCCGGCTGCTCAGCTTCAGCTTCTTCAACACATTCTGTACATGAATCTTGACCGTGCTTTCGGCCAGGTCCAGCGTGCGCGCGATGCCCTTATTGCTTTCGCCGCACGCCAGGCAATCGAGGATTTCCCGTTCACGCGGCGTCAGCTTGTCCAGCTCGGACGCCACCGGCGTCGCCGCGCCGCTCTGCAACTGCGCCACCAGCTTGGCGGTCATCGCCTCGGCCACCACGGTCTCGCCGGCGGCGGCGCGGCGTATCGCCCGCGTCAGATAATCGGTGTCGATATTTTTCAGCAGATAGCCGCTGGCGCCCGCCTTCAACGCCACGCTCAGGTCTTCCGCATCCTCGGACACGGTCAGCATCACGATCGCGCTGTCCGGGCAATCCTGGCGCAGCAGCTGCAGCGTCTCCACGCCGGACATGCCCGGCATGTTCAAATCCAGCAGGATCACCTGCGGCTTGAGCTGCTGCGCGCGCTTGACGCCTTCGAAGCCGTCGGCGGCCTCGCCCACCACCGCGAACTCCGGGTGGCGCTGCAACAGCGAGCGTATGCCGCTGCGGAACAGCGTATGGTCGTCGACCAGCAGCACGCTGATAGGGCTTGCTTCATTGTCCATCGGTTCCAGCCTTTCTTGATAGATTTATGCGGCGCGGCGCTGGGCGCGAGGCAAGCGCAGCACCACCTCGGTGCCGGCGCCCGGCGCCGACTTCAGGTGCAGCTGCGCGTCGATGCGCTGCGCCCGCTCGCGCATGATATTGATACCGACATGGGCCTCACCCAGCGACTCCAGCGCGGCGGGATCGAAGCCGTGGCCGTTGTCGCGCACGCTCAGCGTAAAGTCCTGCTCATCTACCAGGCTGACCCACACCTGACTGGCCGACGCATGCTTGCGCACGTTCGACAGCGCTTCCTGCACGATGAACAGCAATTGCAGCTGGTGCTCGCGCGGGAAAGGCGCGCCGTCGGAATCGGCCTCGAAATCGACCGCGATGCCGCTCTGGCGGCGGAACTTGTCGACCACCGTTTCCAGCGACGTGACGAGGTTGCCCTCCTGCAGCCGGGTGCGGAAATTGTGCAGCAGCTCGCGCACATCCTGGTAGCTCTCCTCGACGCCGGCCCGCAGCGCCGGCACGATGCTCTCGACCTCGTCCAGCCGCTGGCTCTGCAGCGACTGCTCCAGCATCTGCACTTGCAGGTTCAGGAAATTCAAGCCCTGGGCGATGCTGTCGTGCAGGCCCTGCGCCACCAGGTTGCGCTCTTCGGAAATGGCCAGCTCGCGGTCGCGCCCTTGCAGGCGCTGGTTCTCGATCGCCGTGCCCAGCAGCTGGCCCAGCGTCTCCAGCAGCGCCGTCTGCGCGGCGGAAAACACCGTCGTCGCGCGGAAGTGCAGATTGAAGAAGCCCAGATGCTGGCGCTGCGCAAAGATGTGGAAGATCGAAATCGTCGCGAAGCCTTCGCGGTGGCATTGCAGCATATTGCGGTCGTCCTTGCGGCGCAGGTCGTGGATCACGGCCAGCTTGCTGACCACCGCCTCGCCGCACAGGCACTCGCCCACTTTCAGGCAGCGCTCGGTTTCCACCAGCTTTTCCGACAAGCCCCAATGCACCAGCATATGCAGGTTGTCGCGGTTGGGATCGAGGATGCGCACCGAGCCGCCATCGGCCTTGAAATACTCGCTGATGCGTTGCAGGAAGCCTTCGCACATCGCCTCCGCCAACTGCGCCTGCTGCAGGAAGGACGCGCTGTCGTACAGCAGCGCCAGTTCGCGGTTCTGCTGCTCCAGCTCGGAGGTCTTCAGATGGACCCGCTGTTCCAGGTTCTGGTACGAGTCCTTGAGCTTGTCGGCCATCTGGTTGAAGCCGCGCGCCAGCATGCCGAATTCGTCATTGCTGTCCACCGGCAGGCGCACGCTGAAATCCTGCTCGCGCATCCGGTCCATGCCCGCTTGCAGGCGCGTCACCGGCGCCACGATCATGTCGAACAACAGGTAGATGATGCTGACCGTGCCCATCAGGGCCAGCGCCAGCAGCGATAATTGCGAAGCGCGCAGCCAGAAAGTGCGGTTCTCGCTGTCGCGCTCGATGCGCTGCACCAGCTGGTCCACGCGCTGCACGAATTCCTCGGTGCGCTGCCGGATCAGCCGCTGCTGGGTGGCCGGCACGGCTTCGGCCGCCGCCAGCGCGCGCACCGGCGGCGCCAGCACGCTGCGCCACTGCTGCTCGACCTCGGTATAGGCGGTACGGATCGCCGCGGTCGGCGGTAGGAACAGCGGGCGTTGCGGATCGCCGCGCCGCAGCATGGCCATCGTGTTGTCGATGCGCGCCAGCTGCGCGTTCAGCTGCGCGATTGCGGCCGCGCGGCCGCCGCCGTTATCCACCTGCATCGACAGCATCGCCAGACGGTAGCTGTCCATGCGCAAGCTGCCGGCCACGTTGATCGCGGCGGCGCTGCCTTCCAGCTGCCACGACAGCAACAGCGTGGCGCCGATCACCATCAGCGCGACTGCCAGAAAACTCAACAGCAGGCCGACGATGCGGGTCGATAATTTCTGCCAGCCGGCGAACAGCGTCGGCTTCAGCACGGCGCGATGCGCCGGTGGGCGATGGCGGTATGGGACATGGTTTCTCCGTAAATCAACAGCCGATTTGCAAGTATACACGCGCGGTGCGCAGGCTAGCCACCGGTCTGCGACATGAAGCGGACGATCTTGGCCGGCGCCTGGCCGAAGTCATGCTGCTGGGGCTTGAGCTCGATGGCCTCGCGGATCGCCTGCTCCAGTTCGGCATCGCTGGCGCCGCCGCGCAGCAAGGGACGCAGCGGATATTGCTGTTCCTGGCCCAGGCACAGGTACAGCGTGCCGTCCACCGCCAGCCGCACGCGGTTGCAGGTGGTGCAGAAATGCTGCGACAACGGCGTGATGAAGCCGATGCTGGCGCTGCCGTCGGCCGTGGCCCAGTAGCGCGCCGGCCCGCCGCCCAGTTCCAGCGCCTGCGGCACCAGCTTGAACTTTTCCGCCAACCGCGCCTGCACCGGCGCCAGATTCAGATAGGCCGTGTTGCGGCCGGTCTCGCCCATGGGCATGACTTCGATCAGGCGCAGCACGAATTGCTGTTCGATGCAGAACGCGGCCATGGCGTCGATCTCGGCGTCGTTAACGCCGCGCATGGCCACCATATTGATCTTGACCGGCGCCAGTCCGGCCGCCTTGGCCGCCTGCAGGCCGTCCAGCACGGCGGGCAGACAGTCACGCCCGGTGATGCCGGCCATGCATACACGGTCCAGCGTGTCGAGGCTGACGTTGACGCGGGAGATGCCGGAGGCGGCCAGCGCCTCGGCGTAGCGCGCCAGCCGGGTGCCGTTGGTCGACAGCGGCAGGTCGCGCACGCCGTCCAGCGCGGACAGCCGGGAAGCCAGTTGCGGCAGGTTGCGCCGGGTCAGCGGTTCGCCGCCGGTCAGGCGCACGCGGGAGGTGCCGAGCCGGGCGAAGGCCGCGACCACCCGTTCGATCTCGTCAAAGCTGAGCCAGTCGGGCGGGTCTTCATAGCCCTTGAAATCCTTGGGCATGCAATAGGTACAGCGCAGGTCACAGCGGTCCGTGACCGACACCCGCAGATAGTCGATCGATCGACCAAAACGGTCGCTTAACATCGTCGCTCTCCTGTTATCAATGGTGTGAGGCCATTGTAGCGGCCGGGAAGCGTCCTGCCACTGCGCATGACGGCTTAGCCGATATAGTCCGAAATGACTAGACGCACCGCCGCGCAGGCACACAGCGGGAGTATGTACATGGGGTACCCCACCCCGCTCCTTGTGGCAAAAGCCCGATTTCCACCCCTGCTTTCCCCTATTTTTCCATCGAATGAACTATCTCCGCGACTCCCGGTCTAACTTGGGGAAAGCAGAAGAAAATAGGTGAGAAAATAGGATGAATACCACAATGACCGTGCAGCTGCCCACCGACACCCTGCTCCAGCTGATCGAAAAGCTGCGCCGCCGTGGCGGCTCGCAAGACATTTCGGAGGCAATGACGCAAGCTCTCGAATGCTGGCTGGCAGACCCAGCCAGATTCGCCCCCGGCGCGGACCCCGGGGGGGCTGCACGGCTATCAATGGAAATCGCTGTTCCTACCCGAAGGCACGATCTTGAAATCGTGGAGCTACGGCGAAAACAACTACGCACGCGTTGAAGGCGACCACATCATCCACAACGGCCACGCCGTCTCGCCGAACCAGTTCGCGCAATCGTTCGCACGCTCGACGCGCAATGCGTGGCAAGATCTATTCATCCGCCGCCCGGGCGATAAGAACTTTAAAATAGCATGCCGACTGCGGGACGAACTGGCCGCAGCCGCCAAAGCGGCAGCACCGGCGCTTGCGACCCGGCCGGCTCCTGAAGCGATGTCCATCCCCACCGCCGCCCCGCCGATGCCCGCCACATCAACGGCAACCTTGCCCGCCACGCCACCCTCACTACCGACCGCTGCGCCACCGCGCAACACCGACCCCGAACCGGGTTGGGATTTACCGGAACGCAGAAAATTCCGCTATCGGCTGGAAGACGTCGCCTATTAACTCAGCAACATCTGCGACAGTGACTATTCGCGCTGCCTACTGCACCAGCGGCGACTGCGCGCCGTCCAGCTCCACGCCCTGGATGTCGGCGCGGCCGACCAGGATGTGCAGATACTGGTGCAGCGCGCGCTGCCAGGACTGCCTGCTCAGCTCATCGGCAATCTGCGCCTGCACGGCGGCGAACGACACCATCGCGCCCTCCACCCGCCGCTGCGCCTGCACGATATGCAGGCCGAAACGGGTTTCCAGCAGCCTCCCCGCCAGCTCCCCCTGTTGCAGGCGGAACAGCAGCTCATCGAACTCCCGCACACACTGCCCGCGCGCCAGTTGCCCCAGGCTGCCGCCCACCGCACCCGACGGACAATTCGAATACTGCCGCGCCAATTCCTCGAAGCGGTCCGGCCGCGCCTGAAGCTCGGCCAGTATCAACTCCGCCGTCTGGCGCAGCAGCTCCAGCGGCGCCGCCGGCGTCACCTGGAACAGGATGTGGCGCGCTTCGACCAAGTCGCCGCTGCGGAAACGCTGGGGCTGGCTCTGGTAGTAACGCAAGCTGCTGGCCTCATCCACCTCCGGCACCACCACTTCCTGCGCGAACAGGTTCTCGATGCGCTCATCGTCGTCGGAACCGGCGATGCCCAGCCGGTCCGCCTCCTGCAACAGCACCTGGCGCAGCACCGCCTCGTGCACCGCCTGGCGCAGCGGGTTGTCCGCCTTGGCCTGGTGCGGCAGCTCCGCCGCGATGACGCTATCGTCGATATCAACGCCGTTGACTGCGATACCCATGATCGTCTCCTTAGCGCGGACGCACCAGTTGATAAGCGCGGCTCAGGTAAGTGACGGCGCCAAAGCCGCTCCACACATGCACCAGGCGAGTGAACGGGAAGATCGCGAACAGCGACATGCCCATGAACAGATGCAGCTTGAACACCAGCGGCGCTTCCTCGATGAAGCCGGCGGCATCGCCGCGCAGCGTCACCACATGCTGCGCCCAGCTCATCAGCAGAACCATCATGTGGCCGTCCATATGCGACGCCGACACAAAGATCGACGACAGCCCCAACAGCAAGGTCGCCAGCAGCCACACCAGCACCAGCTTGTCCTTGACGGTGCTGCGAGCGCACACGCGGTCGTTGCTCAGGCGACGGGCGATCAGCATCAGCAAGCCGATCAGGCACAGCGAGCCCATCACGCCACCGGCCACCATCGCCACCAGCTGCTTGGCGCCGTGGGTGACGCCCAGCGTATCCCACACCCACACCGGCGTCAGCAGGCCGGCCATGTGGCCGAAGAACAGGCCCAGCACGCCGATATGAAACATCGGACTGCCCAGCTTCAGCATGCCGCTGTTGAGCGTCTGGCTGGATTCGGATTTCCAGCTGTACTGCTCGCGGTCAAAGCGGATCAGGCTGCCAACGAAGAAGATGGCCAGCGCGATATAGGGATAGATACCAAACAAGAATTGATGTAAATAGTTCATATTATTCTCCTCAATGACGCTGCGGCGCCGCCGCTTTCGGATAGAAATGCACCGGATGGGCGCCCCCGACCATGGCCGGCGCCAGCAGCGGTTCGATGCCGTCGGCGCCGGGGCCGAAGGTTTCCAGCGCCTCGTCCATATCGCGCACCGGCGGCTCGCTCAACTCCTCGGCCTGTACCGGCGTCAGCGTCTGCAACAGGTCGAACACGCAGGCATACGGGCTGCCGTTGGCGTGCAGCTTGCGGCCGATGTAGGCCAGCACATGAATCGCGTCACCCAGCACGCGCTGCGCCTCGGCCTGCTCCAGCTGCGACAGATACTCCAGGAACAGCGGCACATAGTCCGGCAAGTCGTTGCCGACCATTTGCAGGCCGTGCTTGCTGTACTCGGCCAGCAGGTCGACCATGGCCTGCCCGCGGTCGCGCGATTCGCCGTGGATATGCTCGAACAGATGCAGCGAATGCGACGGGTTGCGGTCGAAGGTCGTCACATACTGTTGCTGCAAGTCGATCAGCGCGGTGCGGCGCATGTGCAGCATCAGCCCCTCCAGCGCGGCGTGCCAGCGCGGCAGCGTGTCCAGCAGATGCCGGTCCAGCTCCGGCAGCTCGGCCAGCAACTCCGGTTCCGGGTACAGCAGCAGCGCCGACAGCACGCAATAGCCGTGGGCTTCATTTGAATAGTCAGACATCGAGGCTCTCCTTCTTTTTACGCGACTTCGGCATCGACATGAATATCTCCGAACCGTGCTTGCGTTTGCCGAACAGGCTGGCGTCGCTGACGCCGTCCGAGCAGCCGTTGCCGAAACTGAAGCCGCAACTGCCCTTCTCGTTGAAACTGTCCTCGGCCATTTCCTTGTGGCTGCTCGGAATCACGAAACGGTCCTCGTAGTTGGCGATGGCCATGATGTGATACATGTCCTGCACCATCTCCGCCTCCAGCCCGACCTGCTTCAGCACCTCCAGGTCCGGCACGGCCGCCACATGCTTGCTGCGCATATAGGCGCGCATGGCCAGCATGCGGTCCAGCGCGCGTATCACCGGCTGCTGGTCGCCCGCCGTCAGCAGGTTGGCCAGGTATTGCACCGGAATGCGCAGGCTGGCTGTGTCCGGCAAGATGCCGTTCTTGCCCATGCGGCCAGACTCTGCGGCGGCCTGGATAGGCGACAGCGGCGGGATGTACCACACCATCGGCAGCGTGCGGTACTCGGGATGCAGCGGGAACGCCACCTTCCACTCGACCGCCATCTTGTACACCGGCGAACGCTTGGCCGATTCCAGCCACGAATCCGGGATGCCCTGCCGGCGCGCCTCTTCAATCACGGCAGGATCGTGCGGATCGAGGAACAAGCCCAGCTGCGACGGATACAGGTCGCGCGGATCGGCCACCGAGGCCGCCTGCTCGATCTTGTCGGCGTCGTACAGCAGCACGCCCAGATAGCGTATGCGGCCCACGCAGGTTTCCGAGCACACCGTCGGCTGCCCCGCTTCGATGCGCGGGTAGCAGAAGGTGCACTTCTCGGCCTTGCCGGACGACCAGTTGTAATAGATCTTCTTGTACGGGCAACCGGAGATGCACATGCGCCAGCCGCGGCACTTGTCCTGGTCGATCAGCACGATGCCGTCGTCCTCGCGCTTGTACACCGAGCCCGACGGGCAAGACGCCACGCAAGTCGGATTGAGGCAATGCTCGCACAGGCGCGGCAAGTACATCATGAAAGTGTTCTCGAAGGTGCCGTACATTTCCTTCTGCATATTGTCGAACAGCTTGTCCTGGCTGCGCTGGGCAAACTCGCCGCCCAGGTCATCCTCCCAATTCGGACCCCACTCGATCTTTTCCATCTTCTTGCCGGTCAACACCGAGATCGGACGGGCCGTCGGCGGCGTTTCCGACAGCGGCGCGTTTTGCAGGCGCTCGTAGTCGTAGGTGAACGGCTCGTAGTACTCGTCGATCTGCGGCAGGTTGGGATTGGCGAAAATCTGCGCCAGGATCTTCAGCCGGCTGCCCTGACGCGGCTCGATCTTGCCGGCGTCGGTGCGGCGCCAGCCGCCGTTCCACTTGTCCTGGTTTTCCCAGTCCTTCGGATAGCCGATGCCGGGTTTGGTTTCGACGTTGTTGAACCAGGCGTACTCCACGCCGTCACGGCTGGTCCACACGTTCTTGCAGGTGACCGAGCAGGTGTGGCAGCCGATGCACTTGTCCAGGTTCAGCACCATGCCGATTTGCGCGCGAATTTTCATGCTTTGCTCCCATTCGTTTCTTTCAACGGACCTTCCAGCCAGTCGACCTTGTTCATCTTGCGCACCAACACGAATTCATCGCGGTTGGAGCCGACCGTGCCGTAGTAGTTGAAGCCCCACGACAGCTGGGCGTAGCCGCCTATCATGTGGGTCGGCTTGGTGACGGCGCGCGTCACCGAGTTGTGGATGCCGCCGCGCTTGCCCGACATCTCGGCGCCAGGCACGTTGATGATCTTTTCCTGTGCGTGGTACATCAAGGTCATGCCTTCCGGCACGCGCTGGCTGACGATGGCGCGGGCAGTCAGCGTGCCGTTGACGTTGAACACCTCGATCCAGTCGTTGTCGACGATGCCGGCCGCCTTGGCGTCGGTCTCCGACAGCCACACGTGCGGGCCGCCGCGCGACAGCGTCAGCATGCGCAGATTGTCCGAGTAGGTCGAGTGGATCCCCCACTTCTGGTGCGGCGTGATGAAGTTCAGCGCGATTTCCTTGTTGCCGTTCGGTTGCGCGCCCAGCATCGCCGCCGTGGTCTTGGTGTTGATGGCCGGCTTGTACACGCACATGCCTTCGCCGAAATCGCGCATCCAGCGGTGATCCTGGTAGAACTGCTGGCGGCCGGTCAGCGTGCGCCAGGGGATCAGTTCATGCACATTGGTGTAGCAGGCGTTGTAGCTGACCTCTTCCGACTCCAGGCCCGACCAGGTCGGCGAAGAAATGATCTTGCGCGGCTGCGCCTGCACATCGCGGAAGCGGATGCTGTCATGCTCGCGTGGCAGCGCCAGGTGGGTGTGGTCGCGGCCGGTGATGGTCGACAACGCGTCCCAGGCCTTGACCGCCACGTGGCCGTTGGTCTCCGGCGCCAGCGACAGTATCATCTCCGCCGCGTCGATGGCGGTATCCAGGCGCGGCTGGCCGTGCGCCACGCCGGGCGCCGTCACCGTGCGGTTGATGCCGCGCAGTACCTCGACCTCGTGGCCGGTCTTCCAGCTGATGCCCTTGCCGCCGTTGCCTATCTTCTCCAGCAATGGGCCGATGGAGGTGAACTTCTGGTAAATCTGCGTGTAGTCGCGCTCGACCACGGTGAAATTGGGCATGGTCTTGCCCGGCACCGGTTCGCACTCGCCGGCGCGCCAGTCTTTCGGATCGAAGGGTTGGCCCAGCTCGCCCGGCGTATCGTGCATCAGCGGGGTCAAAATCAAATCCTGCTGCGTGCCCAGGTAGGCGCCGCCGATTTCCTCGAACTTCCTGGCGATGCCCTTGTAGATTTCCCAGTCCGAACGCGATTGCCACAGCGGCTGCACGGCTTCCGACAGCGGATGGATGAAGGGATGCATGTCCGACGTGTTCAGGTCGTCCTTCTCGTACCAGGTGGCGGTCGGCAGCACGATGTCGCCGTACAGGCAGGTGGTGGACATGCGGAAGTCCAGCACCACCAGCAGGTCCAGCTTGCCTTCAGCGGCCGGGCGCACCTTGACGTCGCGCGGCTTGATGCAGTGGTCCTCGTCGCTCATCAGCGCGTTCTGCGTGCCCAGCAGGTACTTGAGGAAGTACTCGTGGCCCTTGCCCGAACTGCCCAAAATATTGGAGCGCCACACGAACATATTGCGCGGGAAGTTGGCCGGATTGTCAGGATCGTCGCAGGAGAATTCCAGCTTCTTGTCCTTGATCTGGCCGACCGCGTAGTCGACAGGGCTCATGCCTGCGGCAGCGGCGGCGCGCGTCACTTCCAGCGGATTGGTCTGCAACTGCGGCGCCGACGGCAGCCAGCCCAGGCGCTCGGCCTTGGCGTTGAAGTCCAGCAGCGTCATCGGCGCGATGTCCGGGCCGGCCGTCGGCGAAGCGATTTCCTCGGTGTGCAGCTTTTCGTGGCGCCATTGGCTGGTGTGCGCGTAGAAGAACGAGGTGCCGTTCATCTGGCGCATCGGACGGTTCCAGTCCTGGGCGAACGCCAGCGGCGTCCAGCCGGTTTGCGGACGCAGTTTTTCCTGGCCCACGTAATGCGCCCAGCCGCCGCCCGATTGGCCGACGCAACCGCACATCATCAGCATGTTGATGATGCCGCGATAGGTCATGTCCATGTGGTACCAGTGGTTGAGCGCGGCGCCGACGATGACCATGCTCTTGCCGCGCGTCTGGTCGGCGTTCTCGGCGAACTGGCGCGCCACGGTGATGACGTCGGCCGCCTTGACGCCGGTGTGCTTGACTTGCCAGGCCGGGGTGTAAGGCACGTCGTCCTCGTAGCTGGTGGCGACATTGCCGCCGCCCAGGCCACGGTCGATGCCGTAGTTGGCCAGCGTCAGGTCGAACACGGTGGCGACCAGCGCGGTGCTGCCGTCGGCCAGCGTCAGGCGTTTGACAGGCACGTTGCGCATCAGCATATCGCTGCCGTCCTTGCCGCCGAAGTAAGGGAAGCCGACCGCCAGCACCTCATCGCTGCAACCGATCAGCGACAGCAGCGGATCGACCGGCGCGCCATTGCCGCCCTCTTTCATTTCCAGATTCCACTTGCCGGACTCGCCCCAGCGGAAGCCGATCGAACCGGCCGGCGCGACGATGCGGCCGCTGGTTTCGTCGATGACCAGGGTTTTCCAGTCCGGGTTGTTGGTCTCGTCCAGATTGTCGGCCAGGTGCGAGGCGCGCAGGAAGTACTCCGGCGCCAGCTTGCCGTTCTGCTCTTTCAGCAGCACCAGCATCGGGAAGTCGGTGTACTGCTTGGCGTATTCCTTGAAGTAGGCCGACTGGTGGTCCGCGTGATACTCTTTCAGTATCACGTGGCCCATCGCCATCGCCAGCGCGGCGTCGGTGCCCTGCTTCGGCGCCAGCCAGATATCGCCGAACTTGGCCATCTCGCCGAAGTCGGACGACACCGCCACCGTCTTGGTGCCCTTGTAGCGCACCTCGGTGTAGAAGTGGGCGTCGGGGGTGCGCGTCATCGGCACGTTCGAACCCCATACCATCAGGTAAGTCGAGTTGTACCAGTCGGCCGATTCCGGCACGTCGGTCTGCTCGCCCCACACTTGCGGGCTGGCCGGCGGCAAGTCGCAGTACCAGTCGTAGAAGCTCAGCGCCACGCCGCCGATCAGCGACAGGTAGCGCGTGCCGGCCGCATAGCTGACCATCGACATGGCGGGTATCGGCGAGAAGCCGACGATGCGGTCCGGGCCGTATTTCTTGATCGTCAGCGCGTTGGCGGCGGCGATCATCTCATTGCTCTCATCCCAGGTGGCGCGCACGAAGCCGCCGAGGCCGCGCACCGACTTGTACAACGCCGAGCGTTCAGGATCCTGGCTGATGTATTCCCAGGCGGTGACCGGATCCATGGTCAGCCTGGCCTCGCGCCACATTTCCATCAGGCGGCCGCGCACCATCGGGTACTTGACGCGCTGCGCCGAGTACACGTACCACGAATAGCTGGCGCCGCGCGGACAGCCACGCGGCTCGTGGTTGGGCAGGTCGGGACGGGTACGGGGATAATCGGTTTGCTGCGTTTCCCAGGTGATCAGCCCGTTCTTCACATAGACCTTCCAGCTGCACGAACCGGTGCAGTTGACGCCGTGCGTGGAGCGCACGATCTTGTCGTGCTGCCAGCGCTGGCGATAGGCGCTTTCCCAGGTGCGATCCTCGTGCACGACGGCGCCGTGGCCGTCGGAAAAGGTCGATACCGTTTTATTGAAGAACTTCAGGCGATCCAGAAAGTGACTCATGCTGCCTCCTAACTTGCACCCGGCGGGGACCGGGCATGCGGTCGCATGCAACATGCATGGACTCGACGATGATTGCAGTCTAAGGAGCGCGGGCGCTGGTGTGAATCGGCAAGATGGTGGCCGGGCGGCGCGAGAAGGACTAGGGGCACTACGCCGAAGTGACTAGTTCAAAAATCAACGGCGCAGTCGTGGCCGGCGCACGCGGGCAGCCAGCGGCCGTCGGCGGCGCGCACGGCGGCGGCGCGGACCAGGCCGGGCTGCTCCAGCGCGCCCAGCTGGGCAAGCATGGCCGGCACGCTGCAATAGCGCAGCACCAGGCCGCTGTCATAGCGTATCTGGCCGACGATGTCCGGCCTGGCGACGGGCGCCTCGCAACGCGTGCCGGACGGTGGCGTCCATGATCCACTGGCGGCCGGGCCGTAGCCCTGTGACATCCACGCTGTTCCGGCGGCGACCGCCAGCGCGACGGCCAGGCGGCCAGCCGTCCGATAATTCCTGGTGAGCCTCATCTTTAGTCCTTTACATCCGGCCGCAGTGCGGGCCGCGCCGCCATTATTCGCCGCGCGCCAGGTGCCGGTCCTTGACTTGAATCAAGCGGCGCCGGGGCGCCGGCAAGGCAAAGGAACTAGTCCAACTAGTCATTCATGGCGATGGGCAGCGGCGGCGGTCCGCGCTATACATACAGCCTGGGCCGCCGCGTCGCGCGCGCCATTGCATATTGAGGAAGTGTATGAACATCGCCACGTTTGAAGAATTGCTGATCGCCGCCGCCGTCCAGCCGCAGCCCCAACGCCTGCTGCTGACCTTTGCCGTGGCCGAACCGGAACCGGGCGCCGCGCCGGGCATGTCGCCGCGCACCACGCTGGTACCCGTCATGTGTGTCGACAAGCAGGTCGGCGAGCTGGACACCTTCGCCAACCTGGCCGAAGAAGCCCAGCACATGGGCCAGCCGTGGGATGTGCTGCTGATCACCACCCTGTCCGGCAAGGACGGCCGCCTGCCCGACGCCCAGCAGACCGATGTCGCGCTGAACAAGATGCTGGGCGCGATCCAGCAAGGCCAGATGGACCGCCTGCTGGCCTTCGACCGCCAGGGCGATCTGATGAGCTACGCCTGACATGGCCAAGATCTTCCCGCTGCGCCCGGCGCGGCCCGAGATGATCTGCTGGGGCTGCGACCGCTATTGCCCGGCCAACGCCATGATCTGCGGGAACGGCTCGGACCGCAGCCAGCATCCATACGAGCTGTTCGGCGAAGGATGGGAGAGTTTCGGCCTGAACGCGCAGGATACGTCGCCGTCCGCCACGCCGGATGCGCCGGAAGTCGACACCAAAAAGCGAACCGCCACTTAGCGCCATTTTTTCTTTTGCTCTTTTTCCCAGGAATAGTGAAATCTTATGAAAAAACAATTAAAATATTGATAAATTTAATTGTTTAACACTCACACTGCCCAAGGGACGTCATGCCATACATCAAAGTCGAAAACGGAGTCATGCAGGAGTACAATAACGACGGTCTCAACACCGGCCCCGTTGCCAGCATAGGCTTGAACGCGTATAGCTACCTTGAGCGACGAGCATGGTCTGCGACAGGCAGAGGCGGCACCGGACCAGACAATCCCGACTACGTCGATGACTTCCCCTTCCTTCAATCCAAAGGCATTAAATACCTGCAGGTGATGGTTGCTCCGTATGCCAGTAAAGATAGCACGCTGCCATGGGGGAAAGTGGTAGGCGAGCCTGCCTTCAGCGGCAACCTTGTCAGCAATCTCAACATCAATGACAGTTATTGGGCCACAGTCCAGACTTTCCTCGACTCCGCCAGAAGCCACAACATCGGCATCATCGCCTGCCCGTTCTGGAATATCAAGGCGATCCCGCAGTTGGTTGGGGAGAACAATAGCGCGCTGTTGCAAAGCGATTCGAAAACCAGGAATTACATACGCGCTTTCACAGCGGCATTCGTCGCCAGGTATAAGAATCATCAAGGCATCGCCGCCTGGATGGCCGGTCAGGAAATCACTCTAAAGACAGGAATCGACTTCAACACAGCCCCAGCCATTCTGAAGGAAATTGCTGAAATCATCCGGGCGCAGGATGATCTGAAACGCATGATTTCTTCGGGTAACGCGGCGCTGACGCACGTCAGCCCACGGCAATATACGATCGACCAGTATGCCGACATCGTCCTCGCGATGAATCCAAGCCCGATCGACACGCTGTGCGAAAACCTGTTTCTCAAAAGCGAGTATTTCAGCACCGGCGAATCGCCTGCAGACGTGCTGGGTACCGGCATGGAGGCCAACTTCACATCTTGCTCTCTGCCGTACTTGAAGGTGATGCAAAAGCTGGCCAAGGAATCAGGCAAACCATATTACGTGGGCAGCTTCGGCCTGACCAAGCCAGAAGAGGAGGCGCTGCAGGATAACACCCAACACAACCTGTCCACGTTGCTTCAGAATTTCTATCGTACCGGCGTGCAGCTTGCCTGCCATTGGGTATGGAACAGCGGTAACATAGGGGATCTAGACAAGTGGAAAGTGCTAGTTTCCGACACTCATCCGAGCGAGAACAAACGAGCGGAGGTCTTCGCGGCCATCACTGCGGTGCTCGACCGCTCTCGCACCGCGCCTCCGGACAACGTGATCGATCGGAAATTGAATAGCACCCGCTTCACCCGGTGCGCCACATTCAAAAATGCCCCGAACAAAAGCTGCTTGTTTACGATTACGCCCAAAACTACACTCTGTCCGGGCACGGATTTTTCCATCTCGTTCACCATTAAGCAAGACGACCAGTCAGTGGTGACGCCTGGGCCACTGTTCCGCCGATTCTCGGGCGCCGCGAATGTAGATGCACGGGGGTGGGTCGTGTACAAAACCTCTGCCAACCTATACTCGCAAGTGTTTGCTTTAGATAGTCTTGTCAACGACTCTAGCAAGGCTGGCGATGATGGGCGCACCAACGTGGCCGGCAAATGGACGCGGATCACCTTTACCGTGAATGCCAACTCCCGCATTGCACTCTATGTGAACGATTTCCTGATGTCGTACACATATAAGTCGCTCCAGTGGTCCAATGTCGATGGCAAACTCGCCATCCAGGTCGGGCGGGACAGCTACAGTTCGTCAACAGTAACTTGGCAACTCTCCGACATCATCCTGTACGACCGCGTTCTGACGCCGCAGGAAGTGTTTGACTATGGCGTGACGGGCCAGGTTGTCAACGCAGCGGGAAGATGGAACCTGAACGGCGATCTCAAAGACAGCATCAACAACAACGACGGCGTCAGCCCGGGAGGCACGAACGTCATCAGCTTCGATTCGACGCTATAACACACCCGGGCGACATGCCGGTCACGGCATGTCGTACCGTCAAGCCTTACCGGTGAGTACCAGGAAATGGGCAAAGTTTTCTGAGGAAGTAAAGAACTGTTCGAGTGGGACCGCTTGCCCACTGCGCACCATTGCGGTCAAGTCCGGTGCCGACGCAGTAGCCTCCTGCACACCTGAGGACATCATCTGCTCCACATTGCCAAGCTTGCGCGACAGCAGTCCGCAGGTGGCGGTCGCCACTGTCAGGGCTGCGCCTTGCAATAGAAAACGACGGCGTTGCTGCGCTGCCGGCGACGATTTGACTAGTTTCATTTCCCCTCCTGGTGTGTACGATAAGTAGAGAACGTATCACAGCAATAGCATTATTGCAACAATGATCCAATGCCATCGTCGCCCAAGCGACGCAATTACTTCAGTCACGGCATGCCGTCTAAGCAGTCATCGCCTCGCGCGCCGTCAGCGGGCACACCAGCGGCAGGAATTGCTGGCGGCGCGGCGAGTACGCCATCAGCGCGCCGCTTTGCAAATCGAAGTACCAGCCGTGCAGCTTGAGCTTGCCCTCGTCGACGCGGCGCTTGAGCCACGGATAGGTCAGCAGATTGTCCAGCGACAGCAGAATGCTGGCCAGCTCGCACGCGTGATGCTGCTCCGCGCTGCCGCGATGCGCCAGGTCGCGCCGCACGCGCTGCGCCACCGGTTCGGCAATCCGCATCCACTGGCCAACGAAATCCGTCTCGCGCTGCGCCGGCCGTGGCGCCATCAGCGCGCGGATGCCGCCGCAACCGGCATGACCCAGCACGATCACACGCTCCACCTCCAGCTCGCAGACGGCGAACTCAATCGCCGAACTGACGCCGGCCGAAGCCGTCGGCGTACACGGCGGCACCAGGTTGGCGATATTGCGCACCACGAAGATGTCGCCCGGATCGCTGCCGGTCAGCAGCACCGGATCGACCCGCGAATCGCAACAGCCTATCAGCAGCGTACCGGGCCGCTGGCCGGTGCGCAACGTGCCGTAAGGGCTTTCGCTATTGTTGAAATACTGCTGCTGGAAACGGCCGAAGCCGCTGATGAATTTTTCGATGTCTTGCATGGTCGTCCTTCAGGCGGCGCAGCGCCGCAGCGCAGGCACGTCCAGGATGTGTATCTTGCGCCCCTTGAAAGTGATCAGCTGCTGCGTACTCAACTCCGCAAGAATGCGCGAAAAGTGTTCAGGCGTCAGATTCAGGCGCGAGGCCAGCACGGCCTTGGTGGCCGGCAGCGTCAGTTCGCCGCCGGCTTCCTCATGCAGCTCCTTGAGCAGATAGCCCGCCACCCGCTGCGTGCCGGAGCGCAGCGAAAACGACTCCATGTCGCACATCAGGCTGTGCATGCGCTGGCTCAGGCCGGCCAGCATCTTGCACGCGAACTCGGGATCGGCGTGGATCTCGCGGTAGATCGCCGGCTTGGCTACGTGCAGCAGCAGCGTGTCCTCGGTGGCCTGGGCGGAGACAATGTAGGGGCTGCCCATGAACATCAGCGCCTCGCCGAAACTCTGGCCGGGGCCGATCAACTCAATCACCTTCTCGCCGCCGGCCAGCGACGTGAACGCCAGCTTGACCTGGCCATACACCACCTGGTGAAAGCCGACGCAATCGTCGCCGCGCTGGAAGATGGTGCCGCCGCGGTCGACGCGCAGCTCGGTGGTACCGAGCGCGATGCGCGACAATTCCTCCGCCCCCATCGAGTTAAACAGCGGCACCCTGGACAGGAAGGTCTGCACTTTGATTTTGTTCTTTTCCATACCCACCTCAAATGGTTCGCGAATACCGCACCGGCTGCGGACCTTCGACACGCGGCGCGTGCAGATAGCGGTCGAAGGCCATGCAGATATTGCGGATCAGCAGGCGCCCGCGCATCTTCACGCGCAAGCCCTTGCTGCCTATGCACAGCAAGCCCTCCTCTTCCAGCGGCTTCAGGCGCTCCAGCTCGGCGGCGAAATAGTCGGCGGCGGCCACGCCGTCCGGCAGCGTCAGGCTGGCGTAGTCCAGCTCGAAATCGCACATCAGCTGGCCGATCACGGCGCGCCGCAACAGATCGTCGGCGCTCAGTTCGATGCCGCGCGCGATCGGCAGTTCGCCCCGGTCCAGGCGTTCGTAGTAAGCCGACAGGGTTTTCTCGTTCTGGCTGTAGCTGGCGCCGACCGCGCTGATGGCCGACACGCCCAGCGCCACCATCGGCGCATCGGCATGCGTGGAATAGCCCTGGAAGTTGCGCTGCAACTTGCCTTCGCGCTGGCTGCGCGCCAGGTCGTCGTCCGGCAGCGCGAAGTGGTCCATGCCGATGTAGACATAGCCCGCTTCGGTCAGCCGCTCGATGCACAGACCCAGCATGGCCAGCTTGGTGTCGGCGTCCGGCAAGTCTTCGGCCTTGATCAGGCGCTGCGACTTGAACAGCTGCGGCATGTGGGCGTAGTTGTAGACCGCCACGCGGTCGGGCCGCGCCGCGACGATCTTGTCCAGCGTCGGCCCGAAGCTGGCCACGCTTTGCAGCGGCAGGCCGTAGATCAAGTCCACGCTGACCGAGCGGAAGCCGCAGTCGCGCGCCGCCTGCAGCACTTCCATCGTCTGCTCGTAGGACTGAATGCGGTTGACCGCCTGCTGCACCGCCGGATCGAAATCCTGAATGCCCAGGCTGATGCGGTTGAACCCCTGGCTGCGCAAGGTGGCGATGCGCGCCGGCGTCACCGTGCGCGGATCGACTTCGATGGAAAACTCGCCCTCCGCATCCGGCGCGAACTCAAACTGGCCGCGCAGCGTGGCCAGCAGACCGGCCATCTGCTCGTCGCTCAGATAAGTCGGCGTGCCGCCGCCGAAGTGCAGCTGGTCGACGCGGCGGCGGCCGGACAGCAGACTGCCCTGCATCGCGATCTCGCGGTACAGATAATCCAGGTACTCGACCGCCTTGTCGCGGTCCTGGGTAATGATTTTATTGCAGCCACAGTAGTAGCACAGCGAGGCGCAGAACGGGATATGCACGTACAGCGACAGCGGCGCCGCCGGATCGACGCCGGCCACGGCGGCACGGTACTGCTGCGCGCCGAAGCCGCCGTCGAAGCGGTCCGCGGTCGGGTACGAGGTGTAGCGCGGTCCCATCTGGTTCAACTTGCGCACCAGCGCCGCGTCGAATTCGACGGACGGGGTCAGTGCGATCACTCTGGCGGATGACATGATAGGACTCCGTTCAGCAAGGCATGGCCGCGTTCTTGCGGGCGTAGCACCACCAGGTGATGGCGATGCAACTGACGTAGAAGCCGATGAAGCACCACAGCGCCGCATCCGGGCCGCCGGTCATGGCGATCGAGGTGCCGTAGCTCTTCGGAATGAAGAAGGCGCCATATGCCGCCACGGCCGAGGTAAAGCCCAGCACCGCCGCGCCTTCCTTGTTGGCGTCGACGATGGCTTGCTGTTGCACGGCGGCCGGCTGGCCGGCTGCGGCGCGTTGGCGTTCGGTCAGGAAGATCACCGGGATCATGCGGAAGGTCGAGGCATTGCCGACGCCGGTGCCGGCGAACAGCAGCATGAACATCCAGAAGAAGCCGTTGAAGTTGCCGCCCGTGCCGCCGTGAGGCAGGAAGTTGATGACGCCGTACACCGCCGCGATCATGCTGGCAAAGGTCCACACGGTCACGCGGGCGCCGCCCAGCTTGTCGGAAATGATGCCGCCAACCACGCGCGCCAGCGCGCCGACCAGAGGGCCGAGGAAGGCGTATTGCAGCGGATTGACATCGGGGAACTGCGTCTTGATGAGCAGCGGGAAGCCGGCCGAATAGCCGATGAAGGAACCGAAGGTGCCGGTGTAGAGCCAGCACATCAGCCAGTTGTGCTTGCGCTTGAAGATCACAGCCTGGTCGGCGAACGACGCCTTGGCCGAAGCCAGGTCATTCATGCCGAACCACGCCAGCAGGCTGCTGACGGCGATGAACGGCACCCAGATGAAGCCGGCGTTCTGCAGCCACAGCGTGGTGGTGTGGCCGGCCTTGGTGGCGCTTTGCGAATCGCCGCCCAGCGCGCCGAACACGCTGCCGGTAATCACCAGCGGCACGACGAACTGCACCGCCGACACGCCCAGGTTGCCCAGGCCGGCG
This sequence comes from Rugamonas aquatica, assembly GCF_009380215.1. GTDB lineage: Bacteria > Pseudomonadota > Gammaproteobacteria > Burkholderiales > Burkholderiaceae_D > Rugamonas > Rugamonas aquatica_B. The sequence goes on along the minus strand of NZ_WHUG01000001.1, from coordinate 223,719 downwards.
TTCATGCCCAGCGCGTAGCCCTTCTGCGCTTTCGGGTAGAAGAAGCTGATGTTGGCCATCGACGAAGCGAAGTTGCCGCCGCCGAAGCCGCACAGCAGCGCCAGCGCCAGCATGGTCGGGTAGCCGGTGGTGACGTCCTGCACCGCGAAGCCGATGCCGATGGCCGGGATCAGCAGCGAGGCGGTGGAGATCGTGGTCCACTTGCGGCCGCCGAAGATGGGCACCATGAACGAATAGAAGATGCGCAGCGTGGCGCCGGACAGGCCCGGCAGCGCCGTCAGCCAGAACAGCTGGTTGGTGCTGTACTGGAAGCCGATGGCCGGCAGGTTGACCACCACCACGCTCCACACCATCCACACGGCAAACGCCAGCGCCAGCGCCGGGATCGAGATCCACAGGTTGCGGTTGGCGGTGCTGCTGCCGCCGCTGCCCCAGAAGGAGGGGCTTTCCGGCTCCCAGGTGTTAATCATGTATTTGCTCATCATTTTCTCCTTGAATAGTTGTGGCTCAGGCAGGCACGGCACCAGCCAGCGCTTGCGGCTCAGGCTGTGACGCCGCCGTCGGGCGGAACGAGTAATGCATCCAGATCAGCGACACGCAGACCGTGCCGTACAGCAGCATGAAGGCGCTGGAACGCACGCCGGTCAGGTCCAGCAGCGCGCCGAACAGAATCGGCAGCACGAAACCGCCCAAGCCGCCAGCCAGGCCGACCACGCCGGACACGGCGCCGATGTTGTCGCTGAAATCGTCGCCGATGAATTTGAAGACCGAAGCCTTGCCGATCGCCATCGCGGTGCCGACCACGAACAGCAGCGCGGTGAACATCCACGGCGTCAGCGCCAGTTGCAGGTGGACGTCGCCGTGGGTGGTCTTGACGATCATCGCCGTCGGCGGATAAGACAGCAGGAAGAAGCAAACCCAGCACACCCACATCACCCACCACGTCACCTTGTAGGCGCCGTAGCGGTCCGAGATCCAGCCGCCCAGCGCGCGCAGCACGCCGCCCGGCAGCGAGAAGCAGGCCGCCAGCAGCGCGGCCAGGCGTAGGTCGAAACCGTATTCGCCGACGTAGTACTTGGTCATCCACAGCGCCAGGCCGACGTAGCCGCCGAACACCACCGAGTAGTACTGGCAATAGCGCCACACGCGGCGGTCCTTCAGCACCTTGAGCTGCTCGGACAGCGGCACGCTGGCGCCGCTCTGGTGCGATGGGTCGGTGGCCGAGAACACCCAGAACAGCAGCGCCGTCACCAGCATCGTCACCGCATACACGGTGGGCAGCGCTTGCCAGCCCCAGGCCGCGATGATGGCGGGGGCGACGAACTTGGTCAGCGCCGAACCGGAATTGCCGGCGCCGAAGATGCCCATCGCCAGGCCGCGCCGCTCACGCGAGAACCAGCGCGCCACATAAGGCGTGCCGACCGAGAACGAACCGCCGGCCAGGCCGATGAACAGGCCCAGCACCAGGAATTGCCAGAACTGCGTGGCCAGGCCGACCAGGTAGATGGCCGGCACGGTCGCGAGCATCAGCAGGAAGAAGACGATGCGGCCGCCGTAGCGGTCGCACCAGATGCCCAATGGCACGCGCACCAGCGAGCCGCTCAGCACGGGCATGGCGGCCAGCAGGCCGAATTCGGTTTCGTTCAAGCCCAGCATTTTTTTGATGGGGATGCCCAGCACCGCGAACATCATCCAGATCGCGAAGCAGATCGTGAACGACACCGTGCTGCTCGCGAGCACCTGAACGGCCTTGTTATTGTTAGACACTTTGAATCTCCTGACGGACATAGGGATGGCATCAGGGTAAGCGGCGCGGGCACGGCCGCCAATCGGCAGGAAGGCCAAGAGAACAAAGCAATCAGGCTAGCGCTCTAGTCCAAAAGAACTAGATAGATCGGCCAGGTTGACTGGAAGCTGATCCCGCTCAATCAACCATTCAAACGCTCAGCGCCGCCCCGCCATCGCGACCATACTTCAAGCCCGGGCATAGGTGGAACGGTCCCTCAACGGAGGCTGAGATGGCAGATGTGACGGAAATGACTTTTACAGGCGACTGGCGGATCGGTGTGACCAGCCGCGACGCCAGCTGGGACCAGCGCGTCGTCATCACCGGCGCGGCGGGCGGCGTGCTGACCCTGGGCGGCAACCCCGGCGCCATGCTCGATGTCTACGGCATCGGGCAAGCGCCCTGGACGCTGAGGATCGAACACAACGATGGCCAGCATGGCTGGCAGGCCAGCTTCTTGCGAAACTCATCGGCCATTGTCGGCATGCGCTATTACTGGGTGGTCGAGTCCGAGGACGACACGTCCCCTGCCAGCGATCGCGACTTCAACGATCTCGTAATACGGCTGGACAAGCTCGGCATGCTGGCGCAGCCGGTGCCGCCGTTCGCCGTCATGCCCGGCACCCTGCAGGCCATGCCCGAAGGCGTGTTCGAGGCGACGCTGGGCCGCTACCTGATGGCGGTGCGGGTGCAGAATATCTGGACGCTGCCGTGGCCCGCTTCCGCGCGCGTGGGCCTGACCGACCGCAGCCGCGCCTGGCTGGCGGCGGCGGGCGTCAACGTCATCGATGCCTGGTCGGTGCGGGATATGGAAGCGCTGGGCCAGTCCGTGGCGGGCGGCCGCGTGCTGGCGGGTTCGCTGGCGCCGTGGAGCCAGCGGATGATCTATTTCAAGGTCGACGTCGCCCAGGCGGCGGTGCGCAAGCACATCGTCGAACTGCAGGTGGTCAGCGACCAGGGCGCCGAGGAACTGGCGCTGATTAACAAGGCTGCGCGCGCGCCGATCTCGGTGTCGCGCACCACCTTCGACCCGGCCCGCTCGGCGTTCGTGGCGCGCTGCGACCAGGGCGTGATGACGGCGTCGATCAGGAAAATGACCGTGGATCTGCGCACCTTCAAGACCGCGGTCGACCTGGCGCGCCGCATGTGGAACGATGGTACGGGAACCGGCGGCGGCACGGGCGGCGGTTCCGGCGGCGGCGGCTCCATGGGCAGATGCAACCGGCTCGCGCTGGAAAAAGCCCGCGAGCAGCTGCGCGCTTTCCTCGAAGGCAAGGAGGTCGACCTGTGCGCCGTGTGGCGGCTGGTCGCCTGTTGCTGCGCGGGCGGCTCCGGCCAGGGCGGCGGCGGCGGCGGTGGCGATGGCGGCGACTGGACCGGCGGGCTCGATCCCGGACTGGGTTTCTTTGCCTGGCCGACCGTGGTCGACTACGGCGTCGACTACACCCATCCATTCACCGGGCAATACGGGCCGATTCCGTTCCAGGATCCATGGTGGAAGATCCTGCTCATCATCATCGCCATCATCCTGTCGCTGGCCGCGGCCGCGTCCGGCGGCGCCGACCTGGTCAACCGCAGCGACGACCGCGTGATCGGCACGCTCACCCGGTCCGTGCTCAATGCGCTGAAGACCAAGCCGGCCAGCCCGCCGCCCATCACCGATCCCGGCTCGGTCGACGCCGCCGTCGTCACGCTCAACGGCCACCGGGGCCTGACGCCGGCGATCTTCAGCGTGCTCGACGCGGCGGCCGGCGAAGCCGCCACCACGCCTATCGTCGCGCTGGGCGGACACATCGACACGCCGGGCACCATCCTCACCAACGCCCAGATCAGCGCGATCTTCCAGAACCTGGCCGATCATCCCGGCGACCCGGCCGCCCAGGACGCGGTCCGCATGTTCAAATCCGGCGCCCGCAGCGGCACCAGCACGGCGGTGCTGGCGTCGGTGGTGCCGATCCAGCCGCGCGGCCCCGAGGACGACGGCAGCACGATCTTCTTCCTCAACCAGCTGAGACTGGTGGCCGACGAAACCGGCGCCGCCACCTCCTGCCCGGGCGACTCCGGTTCGCTGTGGTTCCAGAAAAACAGCCTGGCCGTGATCGGCCTGAATCACGCCGGCGGCGATGGCGCGGAAGCGATCGCCTGCAGGATCGAAGACGTCCTCGCCGCGATGGCGATACGATTCGCATAAGGAGCACAGATCATGTCAGCCCCAGCCAGCAAAGTCACACTCGAACAGGCCGCCGCGTCGGAAACGCTGCGGCTGGCGCACGACCCCAACATCGTCTGCGTGGGCTACGGCCTGAAGCAGGTGGGCGGACAGCCGACCATGGTAGCGGCGCTGCAATACCATGTCCGCTCCAAACGGGCGTCCGAAGCCGAGATCCGTGCGCTGGGCAGCACGCCGGTCGCCGCCGCGGTCGAAGGCTATCAGACCGACGTGCTGCCCTGGACCATGGCGCGCCGCACCGCCTGCCCGAGCGCCCACCGTCCCACCGGCGCGCGCGGCGACAACGAGGAAGACCCGCTGGTCGGCGGCACGTCGACCTCCATCCTGGGCGCCTTCATGTCCTTCCCCACCGCTTACGGCACGCTGGGCGGCATCTGCTTCGACGCGTCGAGCGGCGCATCGATGGCCTTGTCCAACGCCCACGTCTACGGCAGCGACACCGGCCACGACGCCATCCAGCCTTTCACGCCGGTGTCCGACTACGTTGGCGGCGCGGTCGAATGGCTGGCCTGCGGCGGGCCGCTGTCGCACCTGTTCTTCTGGACCGCCCCATCGCCGCTGACCGGCATCCTGACGGCTGCCGCCGCCGGCGCTTGGGTGGCGGCCGCCGCCTCCGACGCCGAAGACCCGAGCCGCTGGGGCCAGCGCACCACCACCGTGCCCGCGCCCGGCGTGACAACCACCCGCGAGCAGATCCACCTGGAGGCGGATGTGCCCCGCATTCCCTTCCCCGGGCGCTACTGGACCACCGCCACGCGCTGGGACTACAGCCGGGTCACCAATGCCGGCGCCACCACCGGATCCATCGCGCAGGACAGGCCCAACGAGCACGTACTGGTCGGCAAACGGGTGTTCACCGACCGCGCCGTCTATGCCGGCGGCGACGCGGTGCGCATCTGCGCCCAGATCTGGACCAGCGCCGGCGAGCGCGATCCGGAGCGCTTCGTCGTCGCGCACAGCTTCCCGATCGCCGATCCCACCCGCGCGGTGCAGCGCGTGCTGCACCAGGACTACGTCTGCGCGCGCATCGACAGCGACACCGATGGCGAACGCAGCACGATCTGCCTGCATGGCTTCACCCATCAGGTGGCCGGCATGGCCCAGGTGAATTTCCCTATCATCGCTGCGCCGTTCGTCTTCATCGGCGAGGATTCGTCGGTCCTGCTCGATCCGGGGCCGGGCAATCCCTCCGGTGTCACGGCGCTGCGGCTGCCGGGGCGCCCGCTGGCCTTCGCCTGCCCGCCGAGCACGCACGTCGAACTGAAGGTGTTCCACTGCGGGACGAAGATCCACGCCACGGCCATCAGCGCCAACAACAGCGCCGTCGACCAGGCCGACGCCCACGGCGAAGCCGGCGAGGTGCAGACCATCACGCTGAGCGGTCCCGAGATCGTCCGCGTCATCCTCGACGCCGGCGACGACGAGGGGGAAGCCTACCTGGCCGAAGTGTGCATCGACAAACGCCGGCTCGATATCGGTCCATGGAAAGGCGTATCGACCTACTACACCGGAAGCTTCACGCTGCCGCTGAACGAAGCGGACGGCAAGTGGGCGGTGGTGGTCGTGACCCAGTCGCTGGACCAGACGCCGACCGGCGGCGATCCGATCCAGGCGGCGCGCCAGCTGGGCGGCATCGTCGACTCGGCCAATGTGGTGGAAACCGGCGAGTGCGCGTGCGAAATCCTGTTCGACCACACCTTCGACGTCCGCAACGACGTCATCATCCTCAAATAAGCGCCGGCGCGGCCGGACAGGCGATGTCGGCCAGCGTGACCGCGTCCAGCGCCGTCAGGTAGGCCAGCACCGCCTGGCCCAGCATGCCCTGCACGCAGCAGCGGCCCGCATGCACGCAGGTGGACTGGCGGGCGTCGAAGCAATCGGCCATATGGAAGTCCGGCTCGCTGGCCCGCACCACCTCGCCGATGCGGATGGCCGACGGCGCGCGCGCCAGCGCTATGCCGCCGTGCCGCCCGCGCACGGTGCGTATCACTCCCGTCAATCCCAGCTGGTACACCACCTTGGTCAGGTGGTGCCTGGACATGCCGTGGCGCTCGGCAATCTCAGCGATGGTCGCCAGCCGGTCCTGCTGCCCTGCCAGGTAGATCAGCGTGCGTAATGTGTAATCGGTGAAGGCGGTCAGGCGCATGGTGGGCTCCGTTGTAGAGGGCAGCGCCATTATTCATGCATCCAAAATATTTGTTCATAACCTGGATCAAGAAAAACCGGGATCGAATATGCATGTTTAAGCGCCGCGCCTAGAATCGGCTCCGTCGATCCGGCCCTTGCCGGTTCGCGCTCCATCCTCTCATCAGCCAACTTAAGGAACCATGCCATGCACGCCACACGCAAGCTCTGGACCTGGCTCGCCATCATCTGCGCCCTCTCCTTCGCCGTTCTCGGCTGGGTGGGTGCGGAAATCTACCTGACGGCGCCGCCCATTCCCAAACACATCACCAGCGTCGACGGCAACGAGCTGTTCGGCGAAGGCCAGGTCGACCGCGGCCAGCAAGCCTGGCTGTCGGCCGGCGGCCAGCAGCTCGGCACCGTCTGGGGCCACGGCAGCTACGTCGCCCCCGACTGGTCGGCCGACTGGCTGCACCGCGAAGCGCTGGCACTGCGCCAGATCTGGGCCAAGCGCGATTTCGGCGCCAGCTTCGACGATCTGAGCAAATCCAACCAGGCCGCGCTGAACGCCCGGCTGAAGGAGGAAATGCGCCGCAACAGCTATGACGCCGCCACCGGCACCATCGTGCTGTCGGCCGACCGCGCCGCCGCCGTCCGCGAAGTCGCCAGCCACTACACCAGCCTGTTCGGCGACGACCGCGCGCTGGACCATCTGCGCGAACAGTACGCGATGAACGCCAATTCGCTGCCCGATCCGGACGACCTCAAGGCCTTGCCGGCCTTCGTGTTCTGGTCGGCCTGGGCTGCCGCCACTGACCGTCCCGGTTCCGTCGACCTTAGCTACACCAGCAACTGGCCGCACGAACCGCTGATCGACAACCGCCCCAGCGCCGGCGCCGGCATCTGGTCCATCGCCAGCATCATCCTGATGATAGGCGCGATTGCCGCCATGGTGATGGTGCACTCGGCCGCCAAGGAAGAAGCCGATCCTGTGCCGCCGAAGACCGATCCGCTGTTCAACCTCAAGCCTACGCCATCCATGCTGGCGACCAAGAAGTACTTCTTCGTGGTCATCGGCCTGATCCTGGCGCAAGTGGGCATGGGCGTCATCACCGCCCACTATGCGGTGGAAGGCCATAGCTTCTTCGGCTACCCGCTGGCGCAGATCCTGCCGTTCGTGGTCAGCCGCACCATCCACACCCAGTTCGCCGTGCTGTGGATCGCCACCGCCTGGCTGGCCACCGGCCTGTACATCGCACCGGCCATCTCCGGCCACGAGCCCAAGTTCCAGAAGCTGGGCGTGAACCTGCTGTTCTACGCGCTGCTGTTCATCGTGGTCGGCTCGACCGCCATGGGCTGGCTCGGTTCGCTGCAACACAAGGGCAATGCCTTCGCCTTCTGGCTCGGCAACCAGGGCCTGGAATTCACCAGCATGGGCCGTATCTGGCAGATCCTGCTGTTCGTCGGCCTGCTGTTCTGGGTCACGCTGCTGGGCCGCGCGCTGTGGCCGGCGCTGGTCAGGAAATCGGAAAGCCGTGGCCTGATCGTCATGGTGTTCCTGGCCGCGCTGTGCATCGGCGGCTTCTACGCCACCTCGCTGACCTGGGGCCAGCACACCCACTACTCGATGATCGAATACTGGCGCTGGTGGCTGGTGCACCTGTGGGTCGAAGGCTTCTTTGAAGTGTTCGCCACAGCCGTCATCGCCCTGCTGTTCACCCGCCTGGGTTTGATCCGCGCATCGACCGCCAACAGCGCCATCGTGCTGGAAACCATCGTGTTCCTGTTCGGCGGCATCCTCGGCACGCTGCACCACCTGTACTTCACCGGCACCCCGACCTTCGTGATCGCCATCGGCGCCATGTTCTCGGCGCTGGAAGTGGTGCCGCTGTCGATGATCGGCGTCGAAGCATGGCGCAACTACCAGCGCTCCAAGGCCGCGCCGTGGGTCAGCACCTACAAATGGTCGATCCTGTGCTTCATCGCGGTCGGCTTCTGGAACACCGTCGGCGCCGGCCTGCTCGGCTTCTCGATCAACACGCCGATCGCGCTGTACTACATGCAGGGACTGAACATGACGGCAGCCCACGGCCATGCCGCGCTGTTCGGCGTGTACGGCATGCTGGGCATCGGCTTGCTGCTGTTCTGCCTGCGCGGCCTGTGTGACCGCCTGGCCTGGTCCGACGCCCTGCTCAAGGTCATGTTCTGGTGCCTGAACCTCGGCCTGGCGATGATGGTGTTCATCTCGCTGGTGCCGGCCGGTATTTACCAGGCCTGGGCCAGCGTTAGCACCGGCATGTGGTTTGCGCGCTCGCCGGAAGTGATCCATTCCAAGCTGATGGAAACGCTGGTCTGGATGCGCGTGCCCGGTGACGTGGTGTTCGCCATCGGCACGCTGTTCCTGGCGCTGTTCGCCTGGCGCCTGCTGACGGCGCGCGGCAACAAGGCCCGCCTGGCGGCGGTGTCCGCAGACCGCGCCTGATCGTTCTTTGCGGGGCGGCTGAGCGGCCGCCCCGCTTTTCTTTTTGAGGAGTCCACCATGCCACACGATTGTTCCCAACCCACCGTCCCGGACGGCATCTATCCCTTCGATGCGCGCGGCGTCGCGCGCCGGCTGCGCCACGCCGCCATCTTCGGCGCGCTCGATGCGCTCAACCCCGGCGAGATCATGCGCTTCTGTAACGACCACGATCCGCTGCCACTGCTGGCGCAGATCCAGCACCGCTACGGCCCGCGCGTGCAGGCCGCCTATGTATCGCGGGTGACGGGCCACGTGATTATCGACTTCCTCGTCACCGAGCACTGAAGCCGCCGCCAATATCGAATTCGACAACCCAGGTCAAGGATTTTGCCGTTTGCTTCCCCTAGCATGGAAGCGCACTCAACTGAGAGTGCGCCCAACAACTAAAGGCGACATAACAATGAAAACGCAATTGAAACTGGTCGCGGCCGGCCTTGCTGGCGCCGTACTTGCCATGACCCACGCCAACCTGGCCGCCGCCCCCGAGGCGGTGCTGCCCACCATCACCCAGGAACTGCTGGCGCCGCCGCTGTTGCCGCCACCGATCACCCGCAAGACTCCGGCCAAGGTGGTGGTCAACCTGACGGTGGAAGAAGTCGAGCGCGAGATCGCCCCCGGCACCCGCTACACCTTCTGGACCTTCGGCGGCACGGTGCCGGGCAAGATGATACGGGTGCGCGAAGGCGACACCGTCGAGCTGCACCTGCTCAACCTGCCGGACAACAAGCTGCCCCACAATATCGACCTGCACGCCGTCACCGGCCCCGGCGGCGGCGCCGCGCAGACGCTGATCGCGCCCGGCAACGAAGCCAGCTTCACCTTCAAGGCGCTGGCGCCCGGCCTGTACGTGTACCACTGCGCCACCGCGCCGGTCGGCATGCACATCGCCAACGGCATGTACGGCATGATCCTGGTCGAGCCCAAGGAAGGCCTGCCGCCGGTGGACCGCGAATACTATGTGATGCAAGGCGAGTTCTACACCAACGGCGCCTACCGCGCGCCCGGCCTGCAGGGCTTCGACATGCAGAAGGCCATCGATGAAAAACCGACCTACGTGCTGTTCAACGGCGCCGACGGCGCGCTGACCGGCGCCAACGCGCTGACCGCCAAGGCCAACGCATGTACTTCGGCGTGGGCGGTCCCAACATCACCTCCAGCTTCCACGTGATCGGCGCCATCTTCGACCGCGTCTACACCGAGGGCGGCAGCCACTACCAGGAGAATGTGCAGACCACGATGGTGCCGTCGGGCGGTTCGACCATCGTCGAGTTCACGCCACGCGTGCCGGGCAACCTGACGCTGGTGGACCATTCGCTGACGCGCGCCTTCAACAAGGGCGCCATCGGTCTGATGGCGGTGAGCGGCCCGGAGCGGCCTGAGATCTACGGCAAGGGCATCAAGAAGGCCTTGCCTGGCGCGGCTGCGGCGGCGACCGCATCTGCGGCTGCCGCCGCCAAGCCGGCCGAGAAGCCTGTCGCCACGGCTGCCGTGAAGGCGGCCGACCGCGCCCAGCAACTGCGCGGCAAGGCGGTCTATGACGCCAACTGCTCGGCCTGCCATCAGGCGGATGGCAAGGGTGTGTCCGGCGTGTTCCCGCCGCTGGCCAATTCCGACTTCTTCCAGCAGCGGCCGTATGAAATGGCGCACATCGTGCTCAACGGGCGCAATGGCGAGATCGTCGTCAACGGCGAGCACTACAACGGCATGATGCCGCCGCAAGACCTCAGCGACGAAGACATCGCGGCCGTCATCAACTATGTCGGCGCCGAGTTGAACAAGGGGGCGCCAGGGCTGACGCCGGCCCAGGTCCGCGACATGCGTAAATCGCGCCAGCCATGAAGCCCCGCGCCGCGCACCGCCTGGCCGCACTGGCGCTGACCCTGTTGGCCGTAGCTGGCGCCGGCAGGGCCATCGCTGGCGATACGGCCATCGGCATGGCCGGGGATGCCGGCTACCGCGCCATCGTCGGCGGCACGCTGCGCAGCGTGCTGCCGGCCGACGGCGTGGCGGCGCCGGCCAGCGTGGCGCCCTATCTGCTGCGCACCCGGCTGGTGACAAACGCCGAGTTCGCAGCTTTCCTTCAACGCACACCGGCCTGGCAGCCCGGCGTCGTACCCGCGCTGATGGCGGCGCCGAGCTATCTTTCGGGCTGGCGCAGCGCCACCGATTACGCACCGCTGGCCGGCGACGCCCCGGTGGTGCGCGTCGGCTGGTACGCCGCCCGGGCTTATTGCGAGTCCGAAGGCGGCCGCCTGCCGCGCTGGTACGAATGGGAATTCGCCGCCGCAGCAGACGCCCACCGCCCAGACGCCCGCGACGATGCCGAATGGCTGGCCCACATCCTCGGCTGGTACGCCGATGCCGGCAAGCAGCCGCCGCGCAGCGTGGCCGCCGGCGAGGCCAACTACTACGGCATCCACGACCTGCACGGTCTGGTGTGGGAATGGGTCGAAGACTACAGCGGCCTGTTCGTCAACGCCGACAGCCGCGCCAACGGCGACCAAAAAATGCTCGACTACTGCGGCGGCGCGGCCGTCTCGCTGGCCGACCGCCGCAACTACGCCATTCTGATGCGCCTGGCCCTGCTGTCCGCGATGGAAGCAAGGCAGGACGGCGCCAACCTGGGATTCCGCTGCGTGCGAGATCCCGCTCCTCACGATCAAGGAAGCAAACCATGAACCATTTCACCTCCATACGCCGCGCCCTGCTGGCCGCCGCGCTGCTGCTGCCGCTGCACGCCTGGAGCGCCCCGGCCGCAGCCAGCCTGCCCGGCAACTCCATCTACCGCCTCGACGCCACGCTGACCGACGCCGGCGGCCAGCACTTCACCCTGCGCGACATGGCGGGCACGCCGGTGCTCATCACCATGTTCTACGGCGACTGTCACGCGGCCTGCCCGATCATCATCGAAACGCTCAAGCGCACGGTGGCCGCGCTGGGGCCAGACGGCAAGCGGCTGCGGGTCCTGATGATCAGCCTGGATCCGCGCCACGACACGCCGGCCACGCTGTCCGGGCTGCTGAAGATGCATCAACTCGATTCATCGCAATTCCGGCTAGTGGTAGCCGACGGCGACAGCCAGACGCGTGCGCTGGCGGCTGTGTTGAACATCAAGTATCGGGTGTTGGAAAGCGGCGAGATCAATCACACCAACCGCATCGCGCTGCTGGACACCAGCGGCACGGTGCAGGTGGACACCACCCGTCTCGATGCCGAGCCCGATCCGGCGTTCGTCAAGCGCGTGGCTGCGCTGATCCGGTAAGGAATTTACTCGGCCAGACGCTCGGGGATAGGCTTGAGCCGGTAATGCTCATGGAAGAACAGATCGGCCTTGTGCTGATCTGAGCAGAAGTTGGTCACTTCCTTGATTTTCCCGTGCTCGAATCGGAAGACCAGGCACCAGGTCAAGTCCAGGCCGCCGCCAGCGGTGCTCCATCCACGGTGGTGGTCGATGACATAGTCGCCCTGCTCTACGATAGCGAAGGGCTGAGCTTGGAACTCAGCTTTTCCAAGCTGATCGAAGAAAGCCAGCACCTCCCTGATGCCGCGCTTCTCGCCTGCGAGAGGGTGATGGCCTGGAATGCGCCAGACGATATCTTCCGTCATGACATCGCTGACCGCAGCGACATTCTTGCTTGCATATGCTTCGAAAAGTGCACCAATCTTTTGAAGGTTCGACATGAAATACTTCCTCTCGTGAGCGATGTAATTCCTGCGTAGAACGGACACCATGCATGGCGCCCCTGATCCGGCCAGGCCGGAACCATTATCAAAATGGCGACGTTAACTTTAAAGCATTTGCAAAATTCCCGCTATCCCAACAATGGGGTCAAGTCTGACATTTGGACACGGCCCCAGCCGTCGCATGCCGATACTGTCGAGTTCGTGTCCAAATGTCAGACTTGACCCCACCCACCTATTTAAGGCGATCTTTCGCGCTGAAGCGTTTTCCGGTGGCGGGATGTACGGCGCCAGCCTTGCCCAGTCCAAATAGCGGCATGTTCGCATAGACGTTCTCGCATGCGCCCGGCGAAATCTTGTACGTCTCATGCCAGATGCCGACATCGCCGGAAGTTCCCACTGCCTGGTTGAACTTTCGCCAGGCCGGAAGGTGCTCGGCGTCCTTATTGGTCGCGTAGGCCAGCAATTGCTCGGACGAGCGCCAGTATTGCACCATGATGGTGGTCCGGCCAAACCACGATTCAAACGACAGCAAGCCCGAGTCCGGCGTAGTCATCAACTCGCGCAGCATCTTCGGCATGGCCAACACGACCGGCAGCCACTTGTGGATTTTCCACGGCTTGTTGATACGCATGCCAATCAGGAAGACCACGAAGTCCCCCTCCACTTCCGCGGTCAGGCGTTCGGAACGAATCATCTACACTCCCATGCGATTAATGTCCGGCAGCCGGATGGCAGCCATTGTAGCCTGTTTGATAACTAACTAGATCAAGTTTTCTGCCAGCCTCCGCCAGCCGCGCAGCGACTTGCCGCGAGCCTTTTGCCGATCAAGCGGAATCCAGATCAAGAAATCTCAACATTGCGTCCTCCACAATTGACGGCACCATATCTAGTGCATAACCTTCTCAAACCAACTAGATATGGGATCAAGGAGAAAGCATGCAAGGATTGTTTCATACGCAGATCACCAAACGCGACGGCAGCGAGCAGGCCTTTTCGCTGGCGAAGATCGAGGCGGCGCTGTTGAGGGCCGGCCGCGCCAGCGGCGAGTTCGACCTGCCCGAAGCTCGCCACCTGGCCGAGTGCGCGCTGCTCCACCTGTCGTCGCTGCGCCCGCAGGAGCACATGACCGTCGAGCTGATACAGGACACCGTCGAACGCGTGCTCTACGACGCCGATTACCGCCACACCCTGCGTCGCTACGTGGTCTACCGCGAACAGCACGCCACATTGCGCCAGGACCGCCACGCGCTGGTCGACGTCGCCGCCTCGATCAACGAATACCTCGACCGCCAGGACTGGCGCGTCAACGCCAACGCCAACCAGGGCTACTCGCTGGGCGGACTGATCCTCAACGTGTCGGGCAAGGTCATCGCCAACTACTGGCTCAACCACGTCTACCCGCCCGAAGTCGGCCGCGCCCACCGCGAGGCCGACCTGCACATCCACGACCTCGACATGCTGGCCGGCTATTGCGCCGGCTGGTCGCTGCGCACCCTGCTCAACGAAGGCCTGAACGGCGTGCCGGGCAAGGTGGAATCGAGCCCGCCGCGCCACATGTCCAGCGCCATCGGCCAGATCGTCAACTTCCTCGGCACCCTGCAGAACGAATGGGCCGGCGCCCAGGCCTTCAGCTCCTTCGACACCTACATGGCGCCCTTCGTGCGCAAGGACAGGCTCGGCTACAACGAGGTCAAGCAGTACATGCAGGAGCTGATCTACAACCTCAACGTGCCATCGCGCTGGGGCACGCAGACACCGTTCACCAACCTCACCTTCGACTGGGTCTGCCCGGACGACCTGCGCGAACAAATCCCCTGCATCGCCGGCGAGGAAATGCCGTTCGCCTACGGCGCGCTGCAAACCGAGATGGACATGATTAACCGCGCCTACATCGAGATCATGATGACCGGCGACGCCAAGGGCCGCGCCTTCACCTTCCCCATCCCGACCTACAACATCACCGAGGACTTCGACTGGGACAGCCCCAACGCCGAACGCCTGTTCGAGATGACGGCCCGCTACGGCCTGCCCTACTTCCAGAACTTCATCAACTCCGAACTCAAGCCGAACATGATACGGTCGATGTGCTGCCGCTTGCAGTTGGACTTGCGCGAGCTGCTCAAACGCGGCAACGGCCTGTTCGGCTCGGCCGAGCAGACCGGTTCGCTGGGCGTCGTCACCATCAATTGCGCGCGCCTCGGCTATCTGCACCGCGGCGACGAGGACGGCCTGCTGGCCGCGCTGGACCGCTTGCTGGAACTGGGCCGCGACAGCCTTGAGATCAAGCGCAAAGTGATCCAGCGCCATATGGACAATGGCCTGTTCCCCTACACCAAGCGCTACCTGGGCACGCTGCGCAACCACTTCTCCACGCTGGGCGTGAACGGCATCAACGAGATGGTGCGCAATTTCGATATGCGCGGCGAGCGCGACATCACCTCCGACTGGGGCCGCGCACTGGCACTGCGCCTGCTCGACCACGTGCGCGCCCGCATGGTCGAATTCCAGGCCGAAACCGGCCATATGTACAACCTGGAAGCCACCCCGGCCGAAGGCACGACCTACCGCTTCGCCAAGGAAGACCGCAAGCGCTATCCGGCGATCCGCCAGGCCGGCACGGAGGACATGCCCTACTACACCAACTCCTCGCAGCTGCCGGTGGGCTACACCGACGATCCCTTCGAGGCGCTGGAGCAGCAGGATGCCTTGCAGCGCAAGTACACCGGCGGCACGGTGCTGCATCTGTACATGACCGAGGCGCTGTCGAGCGCGGACGCCTGCCGCTCGCTGGTGCGGCGCGCGCTGAGCCGCTTCAGCCTGCCTTACATCACGGTCACACCGACCTTCTCGATCTGCCCCAAGCACGGCTACCTCAACGGCAGCCATGCCTACTGCCCGAAATGCGATGCCGAACTGCTGGCCCGCAAACAGGCCGTCAATGCCTGAACTTTTTAAACTCAACCAAGGACTATCATGAACAATCTGCCACAAACCACCATCGCCGAACTCGACAACGCAGAGCGCCAGCCATGCGAGATCTGGACCCGCGTGATGGGCTACCACCGTCCGCTCGCCTCCTTCAACATCGGCAAGCAGGGCGAGTTCCATGAACGTAAATTCTTCAGCGAAGCCGCTGTCAACGCGGGCCGCTGACATGGGCCAGGCCAGCCTCAAGGTGGGCGGCTACACGCCGTTCAGCGCCACCGAATATCCCGGCCTGCTGTCGGCCGTGGTGTTCGTGCAGGGTTGTCCGTGGCGTTGCGGCTACTGCCACAATCCGCACTTGCAGCCGCGCACGAACGCCAGCCCGCTGCCGTGGGTGGACATACTGTCGGCGCTGGAACGACGCGTGGGCTTGCTCGATGCGGTGGTGTTCTGCGGCGGAGAGGCCACGATGGACCCGGCGCTCGCAAGCGCCATCGGCCAGGTGCGGGCACTGGGCTTCAAGATCGGACTGGAAACGGCAGGCATCTATCCTGAGCGCCTGGCCGGCCTGCTGCCGCTGCTCGATTGGGTGGCGCTGGACGTGAAGGCGCCCTTCGCCCACTACAGCGCCGTCACCGGCGTGGCCGGCAGCGGCGATCCGGTGCGCGACAGCATCGCCGCCGTGCTGGCCAGCGGTGTCGATTACGAGTGCCGCACCACCGTGCATCCAGCCCAGCTGCCACCGGCGCAGCTGACGGCGCTGGCGCACACGCTATCCGAACTGGGCGTCGACAACTATGTGTTGCAGGAATTCCGCGCCACCGGCTGCCAGGACCAGGCGCTGCTGACCAGCGCCGTCGCCGGCTATCCGGGCGACGAGCTGCTGGCGCGCATCGCGCCGCTGTTCTCCCGCTTCAGCGTGCGCCGCAACCACTAGGCGCGGGCGCGACGGCCCGGCAGAATGTCGAGCAAGCGGGTCAAGGCCTGCTTGCCCAGTTCCGTCAACGGCAGCGCGGTCGCGTCCAGCGTGTTCTTGACCAGCAATCCCAATTCCGTATCCCCCTGCATCGACAAACGACGCGAGAAGAACAGCGTGTCCGGGTCTTGCTCGCGCCGGGCCAGAGCGATGAAGTCGCGCGTGCAGGCGCCGATTTCCAGGTCCGGCTCGCCCGCCGAACGCAGCGGCGCGAAGCCCTGGCCGCGCCACGTAAAGTCGAAGGACACGCCGCCATCGGTGACGCACACGCGCATATGCTTGCCCTGCAGGCTGGCGCGCACATCGTCCGGCAACTGCGGACGCAGCACCAGATTCAGCGCGGCCACGCACAGCAGCGCGCCGGGATAGGCCGGCAGCAGACGGCCGAACGCCGCCAGCGCCGCAGGCAGCGGCCGCGCCGCGCCGCCCGATTGATGAGTGGTAACGGGATTCATGCTGCGTGCTCCAGGTGATAGTCGAGTCCGGGCTGGCCGTACCAATAGCCGTTGCAGGCGGCGGCCGGCAGCAGCGCTTCCATGGCTAGCGCCGTCGGCGTGGCTTGCGAGGCGCCGCCACGCGCAGCATCGAAAGCCGCGATAATCTGCGACATATGCTGCGACTGCGGGCTCAGCCTCACAACATCGACGCCCATCGCACTCATCTCGCCCATTTCGCCGATCAGGTTGTACACCAGTGCGGACTGGCTCTGGATGCCGTTCAGCACCAGGAATTCCTGCTTCTCCTTGGTCCGCATCATCAGGCCGTCCGGATGCTCGATGCAGCTGAAGCGGCAATCGTCCTTGGGCAGGTTGCGGTTGCGCGCGGTGAAGCAGCGCGCCGAGAACGCCAGCGGCATGCGGCCGAACGCAAACACCTCCGTCTCCATGCCGGCTGGGCGCTGCGCCTGCATATGCCGCAGCCCGCTGCGCCCCATCTCCAGCGGCATGACCCAGCGCTGCGCGCCCAGCCCGTGCAGCAGCGACAGCGTCGGCGGGTTGTAGATGTTCAGATGCGGCCCGGCGACAAAGCCGCCCTGCCCCGACAGCAGCTGCACCGCGCCCATGTCGTTGGCCTCGACCCGGTAGCGGCCGTTGCCCGCCAGCCGGCGCTGGGCGCCGAAGTCGGCGCTCGATTCGATCAGCGCGAGCGAGGACAGCAGCACCTGCTTGCCGCGCGATTCCAGCATGGCCGCCAGGTCCAGCCAGTCGGCGGCGCGCAGTTCGTGGCGGCGCGAGCACACCGTTTCGCCCAGGTAGACGATGTCGACCGGCGTCGCGGCCATCTCTTCATAAAACGCCATCACGTCGGCACGCGGCCAATAGTAGAGCAGCGGACCCAATGCAAGTTTCATCATGGTGACTCCAGGTTTCATTTCCACGAGCGGTGATAGGCGCCCAGCGTGTGCTGCTGCCCCTCCGCCAGGGTGTTCAGTTCGGACATCCAGCCCGGCTTGACCGAGTAGCGCGCGGCGTTGCCCATGCACTGGTCGAGCGCCTCGCGCCAGACCCGCGTCACCTGCGACACATAGGCCGGACTGCGCTGCCGTCCTTCGATCTTGACCGCCCGCACGCCCATCTCCAGCAGCTGCGGCAGCAGTTCCAAGGTGTTCAAGCTGGTCGGCTCCTCGACCGCGTAATAGGTTTCATCCTCGACTTCGAAGCGGCCCTTGCACAGCGTCGGATAGCTGGCGTTTTCCTGCGGCGTGTAGCGGTCGATCATCACGCCGTTCAGGCGCGACTCCAGGCCGTTGGCGTTCTGCTGCCAGCGCACCGCCTTGGCCGGCGAGCATACGCCGTGGGTATTGGGCGATTCGCCGGTCACGTAGGACGACAGCGCGCAGCGGCCCTCGACCATCACGCACAGGCTGCCGAAGCCGAACACTTCGATCTCGACATCGGTGTTCTTCACGACATGCTCGACCTGCGCCAGCGACAGCACCCGTGGCAGCACGGCGCGGGCGATGCCGAAGTGGCGCTGGTAAAAGTTGATCGCCTCGGCGTTGGTGGCCGAGCCTTGCACCGACAGGTGCAGGCGCAGCGACGGATGATGGTCGCACGCATATTGCATCAAGCCGGGATCGGCCAGGATGACGGCATCGACACCGGCCGCGGCGGCGCGGTCGATGGCGCTGCGCCACAGCGCGCTGGTGTCGGGTTGCGGATAGGTATTCAGGGCCAGCAGCACTTTGCGGCCGCGCTCGTGGGCGTAGGCGATGCCGGCCGCGATGGCGGCATCGTCGAAGTTGAGGCCGGCGAAATTGCGCGCATTGGTGGCGTCGCGGAAGCCCAGGTAGACGCAATCGGCGCCGAGATCGACGGCGGCCTTCAACGCCGGCAGGCTGCCGGCGGGACACACCAGCTCAATGGGCCGCGTGGGAGTGGATACGGGAGAGTCGGTTCGATTCATGTGGGGGTTGAGGCACGGGTAAAAAAATCATGGCCAAACGGCGAACGAACTGTATCCCGCCGTCAACCCGGAAATCCTTGATGTGAATCAAAGAAATTCCGCTTCAGCGGGTGGGACAATGCCTACCAGCACATAACGAAGGACAACAGCATGCATACGATCGCCCACTATCTCGATCAGGATCATCGCCGCTGCGACGATCAGTACACCTTGGCCGAGGCCGATATCGCCCGCCGCGACTGGACCTCCGCCGCGCCCCGCTTCACGCTGTTCCTGCGGATGTTCGAGCGCCACCTGGACAAGGAAGAGCGCATCCTGTTCCCCTGCCTGGACCGCGCCATGGGCAATGCCTACGGCCCCACCGCCGTCATGCGCGCCGAGCACGGCCACCTTCGCACCGAGCTGTCCCACATGCGCGCGGCCATCATGCGCCGCGACAGCGACGCCTTCTTCGACCACGCCGACACGCTGCGCGTGCTGATGCGCCAGCACAACCTGAAGGAGGAAGGCATCCTGTATCCGCACGCCGACCGCGTGCTGGAAGGCCAGGCCGAGGCCATCGTCGCCAGCATGGAAGGCCTGGCCCTGGCCGAAGCCGGGAGCCCCGCATGAACGCGCCTGCCGGACATATGGGCAGTACGCGCCTGCTGGACGTGGGCGGCATGGAGCCGCCCGAGCCGATGGTACGCATCCTCGAAGCGATCGACACACTGGGTCCGGACGAGCGCCTGCGCGTGCTGATCGACCGCGATCCGATCCCGCTCTACCGCGTGCTGCAACGCTACGGCTACCAGCACCGCACCACGCCGCAGGCCGACCAGCGCTATGAAGTGCTGATCTGGCTGGTGCCGGACGCCGCCTCCGCATGAAAGCCGCCGACGCTCCGCAGCGCTCGCTGTCGTTCGAACACAATCCGCCGCTGTCGCTGCCGATGCGCTACTTCCTCAGCGCCCCGCTGTTCGCGGCGCTGGCGGCCGCGCTGCTGGCGTGGCAAGGCCCGGCGGCGCTGCTGAGCCGCTGGTCGCCGCAAACGCTGGCACTGACGCACCTGATGGTGCTCGGCTGCCTCAGCATGACGATGGTGGGCGCGCTGTTGCAGATGCTGCCGGTGGTCGGCGGCATCGCCGTGCCGCGCTCGCGCACCGTGGGCGCGCTCGTGCACGCGGGCCTGTGCGCGGGCACGCTGCTGCTGGCGGCCGCCTTCTGGCTTGAACAGCCGCTGCTGTTCCGCTGCGCGATGGCGGCGCTGCTGGGCGCGCTGCTGCTGTTCCTGGGCGCGTGCACGGTCGGCATGTGGCGTCCGCATGCACCCGGCGCCGGCGCGGTGATGGCCGGCATCCGGCTGGCGCTGGCGGCGCTGGTGGTGACGATGGTGTTGGGCGGCATGCTGGCCGGCGCCTTCGCCTGGCCCGGCGCGGCCAACTGGCCGCTGGAACGCCTGACCGACCTGCACGCCATGTGGGGCTTGCAGGGCTGGGTCGGCCTGCTGGTGATCGCGATCGCCTTCCAAGTGGTGCCGATGTTCATGGTCACACCATCCTACCCGGCGCTGCTCACCGGCGGCTACACCACGGCGCTGTTCCTGCTGCTGACGGCGGTATCGCTGTCGAGCGGGCTGGCCGGGCCGGGGCAACTATTCCATCTGGCCAGCCAGGTGCTGCTGGCGACGGGCTACGGCCTGTTCGGCGGATGCACGCTGTATCTGCTGGCACGCCGCAAGCGCCCCAAGGCCGATCCCACCACGCTGTACTGGCGCACCGCCATGGCCAGCCTGCTGGCCGCGCTGGCCGTGTGGCTGTGGCCGGATAGCCAGGCTTCCAATGTGCGGCCCCTGTTGGTGGGCGTGCTGCTGGTGGCCGGTTTCGCGCAGTCCGCCGTGCAGGGCATGTTGTACAAGATCGTGCCCTTCCTGGCCTGGTACCACCTGCGCGAGGCGGCGCCGGACCCGCGCTGCAAGCTGCCCAGCATTACCAAGATCATTCCCGAGCACCGCGCGCAACGCCAATTCTGGACGCATGTGCTGGCCCTGCTATTGCTGGCGGCCGCCTGCTGGCAGCCCGACACGCTGGCGCGGCCGGCGGCGGCGCTGATGTGCGCGTCCTGCCTGTGGCTGTGGTTCAACCTGGCCGGCGCGGCCCGCCTGTACTGGCGGCTGCGCGCTGCGCCCGCTCCATCCTTTTCTGTAAGCGCAACAACATGAGCACCACCAGTTATCTCGACGCCTGCCTGCAACAAGCCAGGCCACGCCTGAACACCATGCTGATCCTGATGTTCAGCGAAGCCCAGTTGTTCGGGCAAAAAAGCCAATGGCTGGGCAGCGCCATCGCGTTGATGGAGCCGCTGGGCTTCCAGGAGCGGGCGATACGCACCGCCCTGTTCCGGCTGGCCGCGCACCAGGCGGTGCGGGTCGAGCGGCACGGCAGGCGCAGCCTGTGCAGGCTGGCTCCGGCCACGGCGGCGGCCGTCGCGGCTGCGCGCCAGCGGCTGGACATACCGCCGGCCCGCAGCTTCGGCGAGGATTGGACCATCCTGGTCAACAGCGGCGGCATCAGCGCGGCGCGCTACGGCGCGGTGCGCAAGCGTCTGCTGACGCTGGACTACTGCCAGCTCGCGCCCAACCTGCTGGCTCGGCCGACGGCTTACCGGGCCAGGGCCGGTGTCGAACGCGACATGCCGGCATCGGAAGAGCATGGTCTGGCATTGTTCGATGTCGGCGGCGCGCAACTGGCGGCGGCAATGCGCCAGCCGCTGTTCGGCCGCAGCGATTGCGATCTGGAGGCGGCCGATGAGTTGTACCGACAGTTCCAGCAACGCTTCCAGCCCTTGTCCAAGCTACTGGCGCAGCATGGGGCGATCAGCGATGAGCAGGCTTTCTTGATACGGCTGCTGGTCAGCCACGGCTACCAGCACTGCCGCCGCAGCGATCCGCTGTTGCCGCAGGAATTTCTGCCGGCTACCTGGCAAGCGATGGCGGCCTACCAGACCTACACCGCGCTGTACTGCGGCTGCGCGAGCCAGGCCCGGCGCCATATCCAGACGGTGACGGCGGCCGTGGCGGCAGCGGGCCAGCCCACAGCCGCCGCGCCCCGGCTGCGGCGCGCGCTACTCACATCGGACAGTCTGGTGGCGGCATAAGGCGGGGCCGCGCCTAGTCCTTATTGCCGATTGCGCCGCCGGCCGGCGTCCGGCCACAATACCCACATCCATTCCAGGAGAAAAAGCATGGAGTCTATGGCAGAGGACTTTTACAACGGTCCTACCTTGAGCATCACGATCAGCCGCGAAGGCAGCCGTGTCCACCGCCTGATCGACGACACCTGTTACCCGCTGCGCGCCAGCAAGCTGACGGTGCGCCGCGATCCGATGGTCGAAGCGCTGTTCGGCGCGGCAGGCGTACCCGCTCCGCTGGCCGGCGCGGCGATGCCGGCAAGGAAACGCTGAACCGGCAACCGTCGTTCCCGCGAAAGCGGGAACCCATACGCCGCATGCTCGCCGAGGCCGTATGGATTCCCGCCTGCGCGGGAATGACGGAATCTTAGGCGGCCGGCGCGTTGCGGTACATGGCGGCGTACTTGACGCCAAAGTACACGATGTAGCAGTAACACACGGCCGGCACCAGGAACGAGGTGTACAGCCCAGCCACATCGGCCACATAACCCTGCACGAACGGCACGATGGCGCCGCCCACGATAGCCATGCACAGCACGCCCGAACCCTGTCCGGTGAACCGGCCCAGGCCGTTAAGCGCCATGCTGAAGATGGTCGGGAACATGACCGAATTGAACACGCCCACCGCGATAATGGCCCACATCGCCACGTGCCCCTTGCTCAGGATAGCCAGCAAGATCAGCGCGATGGAAACAGCCGCATTGAAAGCCAAGGTCTTGCCCGGGCTGATGTAGCGCATCACGGCGAAGCCGATAAAGCGGCCCACCATGGCGCCACCCCAGTAGTAGCTGACGTAGTGCGCGGCCGCGCTCGGCGCCAGGCCGGCCACATCGGCCTCGCCGAGGAAGTTGATCAGGAAGCTGCCAATGCTCACCTCGGCGCCGACATAGACGAAGATACCGATCGCGCCAAGCACCAGATGGCGATACGAGAACAGCGACGCCTTCAACGGCGCACCCGGCGCGTCATCCTGCGCGGCGGTGTCGGCATAGGCGATCTTCGGCAAACGCACCAGCGCGAACAGCACCGCCAGCATCAGCAAGGCCGCGCACAGCGCCAGATACGGGCCGCGCACCGAGCCGGCCTGCTGGGCCTGGTAAGCCACTTGCTCAACGCTAGGCAGTTGCGCGAACTGCACCTCGGTCAGCACGCCGCCCGACAAGATCAGCAAGCCGCCCAGCGTGGGCGCGATGGCCGTGCCGAGCGAATTGAACGCCTGCGTCAGGCTCAAACGGCTCGACGCCGTGGCCGGATCGCCCAGCACCGTCACGTAGGGATTGGCCGCCACCTGCAACACCGTGATGCCGGCCGCGAGCACGAAGAAGGCGAACAGGAACATGCCGTAGCCGCCCGTCGAAGCCGGGTAGAACAGCGCGCAGCCGGCGGCGGCGATCACTAAACCGGCCACCGCGCCGTTCTGGTAGCCCAGCCGTTTAATCAGCATGCCGGCCGGCAGCGAGACGATGAAATACGCGCCGAAGAAGCAGAACTGCACCAGCATCGCCTGCACATAGTTCAGCGAATACACCGCCTTGAGGTGGGGAATCAGCACGTCGTTTAGCGACGTCAGCAGCCCCCACAGGAAAAACAGCAGTGTCACGATCATCAAGGGCGCGGTGTTGCTGCCGCCTTGCGTGTCGCCGCGCTGGGCGACGCCCATTCCTGAAATATGTTCCATGTTTCGATCTCCGTGGTCTTGTTGTTCTGTCGCCTGTCCAGCCGGCGCCACGAATTTTCCATGGCCGCCGCGGCCAGGTCAAACACTGCCTCGGCGGGAGCGCCAGTTTCGCGAGATTCACTAAACAAGCGCGGCCTCGCGCGCGGGGCGAACAGCAGCGTGTTTAGTGAAACGCGATAAACTGAGCCGTCCGCGAAAGATTCCCTCTCTGCGGCGTTTTTCGCTGTGATTAAATCGCGCCACGGTCTACCAGTGGACTGTAACGGATGAAACGGTAGTGCAGGACGCGCGGGCGGCGTGCAGGGCAAGGCGCAAAGCACAGCAATAGCGAGCTATTGCGAGCATTTGCAACGCCGCCATGCGCGGCGATCCGCGTGGCAGGCACTACCGTTTCATTCGTTACAGTTCACTAGAACCCTTCCCGCAAACTAACCACAAGCGATAATGGCCCCGAATTTCCTCTCCCGCGATGTACTGCTGGCGCATGTGCGCCACACGATGGCCTTCTACGATCCCCGCTGCGTCGACCCGAGCGGCGGCTTCTATCACTTCTACCAGGACGACGGCACGGTCTACGACCGCCACACCCGCCATCTGGTCAGCAGCACGCGCTTCATCTTCAACCATGCGATGGCCTATCGCCACTTCGGCCTGCCGGAATACCAGCAGCGCGTGCGCCACGGCATCGCCTTCCTGCGCGACGTGCACCGCAACCCGCAGACCGGCGGCTACGCCTGGGAACTGTGCTGGAACGGCACCGACAAGCTGATCACCGACGCCACCAACCACTGCTACGGCCTGGCCTTCGTGCTGCTGGCCTACGCCCACGCCAGCATGGCCGGCGTCAGCGAGGCCAACGACTACATCGCCGAAACCTTCGCGCTGATGGAGCAGCGCTTCTGGGACGAAGGCCACGGCCTGTACGCCGACGAAGCCAGCGGCGACTGGTCGGAACTGGCGCCGTATCGCGGCCAGAACGCCAATATGCACGCCTGCGAGGCGCTGATCGCCGCCTTCGAGGCCACCGGCCACCGCCCCTACCTGCTGCGCGCCGAGACGCTGGCGCACAACATCACGGTGCGCCAGGCGGCCCTGTCCGGCGGCCTGATCTGGGAACACTACCGCGCCGACTGGTCGGTCGACGCCGACTACAACAAGGACAACCGCAACAACATCTTCCGTCCGTGGGGCTACCAGCCCGGCCACCTGACCGAATGGTGCAAGCTGCTGCTGATCCTGGAACGCCACCAGGCCCACCTGGCGCGCCAGCCGGAATGGCTGCTGGAACGGGCCCGCGCGCTGTTCGACGCCGCCGTCGGCAGCGCCTGGGACGCCGAGCACGGCGGCCTGTACTACGGCTTCGCGCCGGACGGCTCCATCTGCGACGGCGACAAGTATTTCTGGGTGCAGGCCGAATCGCTGGCCGCCGCCGCCCTGCTGGCGCACCGCAGCGGCGACGCCGTCTACTGGGACTGGTACCAGCGCCTGTGGGACTACAGCTGGCAGCACTTCGTCGACCACAAGCACGGCGCCTGGTACCGCATCCTGGCGGCCGACAACAGCAAGATCTGCATCTACAAGAGCCCGGCCGGCAAGACCGACTACCACACCATGGGCGCCTGCTACGAAGTGCTGAACGTATTGGGCAACGAGCATGGTTGATGTCGCACTGCCGAGCTTTGTCGTGGCCGGCGAGGCGCTCACCGACATGATCGTCGACGAGGACGGCGGCCAGCATTGGACCAGCCAGGTCGGCGGCTCCGGCTGGAACGTAGCGCGCGTGATGGCCGGCCTGGACGTGCCGACCGCCTTCGCCGGCGCCATCAGCACCGACGTCTTCGGCGAGGCGCTGTGGCAGGCCAGCACGGCAGCGCGGCTGGACCTGCGCTTCCTCCAGCGCCTGCCCAAGGCGCCGCTGCTGGCGGTGGTGCACCGGCGCTCGCCGCCCAGCTACTTCTTCATCGGCAGCGACAGCGCCGACCTGCACTTCGATCCGGCGCAGCTGCCGGCCGGCTGGATGGGCCAGGCGCGCTGGGTGCATTTCGGCGGCATCAGCCTGGCCCGCGAACCGCTGGCCGGCAAGCTGGTGGCGCAGGCGCAGACGCTCAAGGACGCCGGGGTACGCATCAGCTACGACCCCAACTTCCGCAAGCTGATGGACGCCGGCTATGACGCCACGCTACGCCGCATGGCCGGGATGGCCGACGTCATCAAGGTGTCCGACGAAGATTTGGCCGGCCTGTTCCGCACCTTTGATGTCGACGCCGCGCTGGCCACGCTGCGCAGCTGGAATCCCGAAGCGATCTGCCTCTACACCCGGGGCGAGGCTGGCGCCGAGCTGCACATCGGCGCCCAGCGCTGGAGCGCGCCGGCCGTGCCGGTCATGGTAGCCGACACCGTCGGCGCCGGTGACGCCAGCATCGCCGGTTTGCTGTACAGTCTGATGCGCAAGCCGCTGGACACGCCCGAGGAACACCTGCGCTTCGCGGTCGCCGCCGGCGCGGCCGCCTGCCAGGGCCACGGCGCCACCCCGCCGTCGCTGGCCGCGATCCGGCAACTGCTGTAGGCAAGCGCTGTAAGCACCAGGCCACGCCTGCCCGGCGCGGCCCTTTTCACTACCGATCACCTGGAGCCGCCTCCATGCATACCCGTACCGTTCTGCTGCTCGCCCTGATAGCGCCGCTTGCCGGCGCCGCCGACCTGAGCGTGCAATCCCCCGACGGCGCCGTCGTCGTCACCGTCAGCGACAACCGCGCCCATCCCAGCTACAAGGTCAGCTACCGTGGCAAGGAAGTCATCGCCAACTCGCGCCTGGGCCTGGTGTTCAAGGACCAGGCCGCGTTCGGCGACGGCTACCGCATCGTCGCCAGCGCGCCCGCCTCGGCCGACACGCAATGGACCCAGCCCTGGGGTGAACGCAAGCTGGTGCGCGACAAGCACAACGAGCTGCGCGTGGACTTCGGCGGCAGCGGCAACGCTGGCAGTAGCGCCACCGGCCGCTTCACGGTACGCTTCCGCGTCTTCGACGACGGCATCGGCTTCCGCTACGAGGTGCCCAAGCAGCCCGGCATGGACCAGGTCGAGATCGTCGACGAGTCCAGCGAGTTCGTGCTGCCCGAGGTCGACGCCACGCGCGCCTGGTGGATCCCGGCCCGCGCCTGGCGCAGCCTGGAATACCTGTACCGCAACACCTCGCTGCGCGAAGCGGTCCACGTCGAAACGCCGTTCACCATGCGCCTGGCCTCGGGCGTGCACCTGAGCATCCACGAAGCGGCGCTGACCGACTACGCGTCCATGACGCTGGCGCAACAGCGCGACGGCGTTTTCAAGGCCGACCTGACGCCGTGGTATGACGGCATCAAAGTCAAGACCCGCACCGATTTCAAATCGCCGTGGCGCACCGTGCAGATCGCCCCGGACGCGCCGTCGCTGCTAAACTCCGACCTGATCCTGAACCTGAACGAACCGAACAAACTGGGCGACGTCTCCTGGGTCAAGCCGGGCAAATACGTCGGCATCTGGTGGGCCATGCACCTGTGGCAAAAGACCTGGTCGTCCGGCGACAAGCACGGCGCCACCACCGCCGAAACCAAGCGCTATATGGACTTCGCCGCCAAGTACGGCTTCGCCGGCGTGCTGGTCGAGGGGTGGAACGTGGGCTGGGACGGCGAATGGCCCGACAACGGCGACCTGTTCAAGTTCACCCAGCCCTATCCCGACTTCGACATGAAAGCCATCGCCGCCTACGGCAAAAAGACCGGCGTACAGCTGATCGGCCACCACGAAACCTCGGGCGCGGTCAGCCACTACGCCAGCCAGATGGACGCCGCCTACGACTACTACCGCGACAACGGCGTAACGCAGGTGAAGACCGGCTACGTGGCCGACAACGCCAAGATCAAGCGCATCGACGAGCAGGGCCGCGTACGCTACGAATGGCACGACGGCCAGTACATGGCCGGCGAATACCTGCGCTCGGTCGAGCAGGCGGCCAAGCGCCACATCAGCATCGACACCCACGAGCCGATCAAGGACACCGGCCTGCGCCGCACCTATCCGAACTGGATCACCCGCGAAGGCGCGCGCGGCCAGGAATACAACGCCTGGGGCTTCCCGCCGAACCCGCCCGAACACACCGCCATCCTGCCGTTCACGCGCATGCTGTCCGGGCCGTTCGACTACACGCCGGGCATCTTCAACCTGAAGCCCAACGGCGAGACCTCCGAGAACCGCGTGCGCTCGACGCTGGCCAAGGAACTGTCGCTGTACGTGGTGCTGTACAGCCCCATCCACATGGCGGCCGACCTGCCGGAAAACTACGAGGCGCGGCGCGACGCCTTCCAGTTCATCGTCGACGTGCCGACCGACTGGGAGCAGAGCCGCGCCATCGCCGGCGAGGTGGGCCAGTACGTCGCCATGGCGCGCCAGCAGCGCGGCGGCAACGACTGGTTCCTCGGCGCGCTCAGCAACGAGACTGCGCGCACGCTCAACCTCAAGCTGGACTTCCTGGCGCCGTCCAAGCGCTACCAGGCGCAGATCTACCGCGACGGCGCCAAGGCCCACTGGGATACCAACCCTTACGACATCGTCATCGAAACCCGCGAAGTGGGCCGCGAAGACATGCTGGCGCTGTGGCTGGCGCCCGGCGGCGGCGCGGCCGTGCGCTTCAAGGCGCTCGACAAGTAAGCGCCACGGCGGGCCGTGTTTACTAAAAGCCGTTAAACTGCCCGCCGTTTTTCCGCCCGCGTTGACCCCGTTTTTTGCCGATGCTATACATTCAAGCATATGCAATTTGACACCCGCACACTGAGGAAACCGTAATGCACATCTTCCCACCGTCCAAATCCCTGCTGCCGCTGCTGACAGGCGCCCTGCTCGGCACCGCCTGCATCAGCCAGGCCGCCGCGCCTGTCGCGTCGGCCGCGCCGGTCAACACCTTCATCGGCACCCAGGACGACGGCAACACCTTCCCCGGCGCATCGGCGCCGTTCGGCATGCTGCAAGTCAGCCCCATCGGCGAGCACTACGCCGGCTGGCACTACACCGATCCCAAGATACGCGGCTTCGGCCACTTCTTCCTGTCCGGCGCCGGCTGCTGGGAGCAAGGCGGCCAGCTGTCCGTGCTGCCCGTCACCGGCAGCATCGGCCCCGGCGGCAACTTCGACACCAGCAAACCCGGCAGCTTCGACCACAAGAAATACGCCGCCGACTACACCCATGACGGCGAAGTCGGCGAAGCCGGCTACTTCAAGGTCAAGCTGACCAGCTACGGCGGCATCGTCGCCGAGACCACCGCGCTGACCCGCGCCGCCGCCGAACGCTACACCTTCGCGCCGGGCACCGCGCAGGGCCATGTGCTGGTCAACCTGGGCCAGGCCAACGAACGCCACTCGGTGGTCGGCAGCAGCCTGCGCGTGGTCGACGACCACAGCATCGAAGGCAAGATCGTCACCCGCAGCTTCTGCGGCGGCGCCCAGTACGCCACCTGGTTCCGCATGGAATTCGACCGCCCGTTCAGCGCCCACGGCGTATGGAATGAAAACGGCGGCCTGCCCGGCTCCAAGCTGCTGAGCCAGCAAGGCGACAGCCGCCCGCACGGCGCCTGGTTCACCTTCGACGTCAAGGACGGCAAGGCCGTGACGGCGATCAGCGCCATCTCGCACGTGGACGCCGATGGCGCCCGCCGCAACCTGCGCGCCGACGCTTACGCCCAGGGCGCGCCGCGCAGCTTCGACCAGATGCGCGAGCAGGCGCAGCAGGCGTGGCAGCAGGAACTCAAGTCGGTCAACATCGAAGGCGCGGACCAGAACCAGCGCACCGTGTTCTACACCGCGCTGTACCACTCGCTGCTGCAACCGCTGACCGGTAACGACAGCGACGGCCGCTATCGCGGCTACGACGACCGCATTCATTCGTCCGGCAAGTCCACCTACTACGAATTCTTCTCGCTGTGGGACACCTACCGCGCACAGAACCAGCTGATCGCCCTGCTGCGTCCCGAGCGCGCACGCGACATCGCCGATTCCGTGCTGAAGATCCGCGACCAGGGTGGCTGGCTGCCGCGCTGGGGCTACGCCAATTTCGAATCGAACGTGATGACGGGCGACCCGGTCACGCCTTTCCTGGTCGACCTGTGGCGCTACGGCGCGCTGAAGGGCCGCGAGCAGCAAGCCTACGCGGCGCTGCGTGAAAACGCCTTCGGCGTGCCGCCGTTCGGCAGCCGCAACGAAGGCCGCGCCGGCAATCCGAGCTACCTGTCCAAGGGCTACGTGCAGTACGACCTGTCGTTCCGCGCCAAGGGCATGGATGTCGATCCACACCACGGCGGTTCGGCCACGATGGAATACGCGCAGGCCGACGGCGCGCTGGCCTTCATGGCCGAGGCGCTGGGCAAGAAGGATGACGCGGCGCTGCTGCGCAAGCGCGCCGGCAACTGGCGCAATGTGTGGGACACCAGCGCGCAGGACAAGGCGCTGGGATTCCAGGGCTTCCCACGCGCCAAGACCAGCGACGGCCAGTGGTACACCGAAATCGACGGCAGCTACACGCCACGCGCCGAGCACGGCTTCCACGAAGGCACGGCATGGCAGTATCAATGGCTGGTGCAGCAGGACGTGGGCGGCATGGTCAAGGCGATGGGCGGACGCGAGCAGACCGCGCGCCGGCTTGACGCCTTCTTCGCCTACGACGCGCTGCGCGCCGATCCCTTCCAGGCGGTGCGCAAGGAATGGGTGATGGGCGCGTACAACTACTACAACCAGTACCACTACAATCCGAACAACGAGCCTGACCTGCACGCGCCGTGGATGTACACGCTGATCGGCCAACCGTGGAAGACCACGACCGTGCTGCGCGCCGCCGAGACCCTGTTCAGCAACGCGCCCAACGGCGTCACCGGCAACGACGATCTGGGCACCATGTCGGCCTGGTATGTGTTCAGCGCGTTGGGCATCTACCCGTCCACGCCGGGCAGCGGCCGCTTCCTGCTGCACGAGCCGAAGTTCGCCAAGGCGCAGGTCGACCTGGGCAACGGCAAGCAGCTGAGCATCGAGAAGGATGGCTTGCCAGCCACCACGTCGGCCCTGTCTCCGGCGGCGCAGCCCTCCTTCGTCACGCAGCTGAGCTGGAACGCCCGTCCGCACGACAAGGTCTGGCTGGATTGGGAACAACTGCAACGCGGCGGCCAACTGCGCATGCAACTGTCCACCGACCCGGCTGCGGCACACTGGGGCAGCAGCCCCGCCAGCGTGCCGCCTGAACCGGGCGCCAGCCCGGCGCCGTAAGCGTCTTCCAGCCTCATCCCGGCCAGCGCCGGGAATTCCCTCACCGTCCGCAGCACCGGCCCGTAGCCACACGGGCCGGCCGCGTCACGCCCGTACGCCGCGCTTTTCCGGAAAGACCGACGATGGATCACCACACCGACAACATGCGCCATCCGCTGCGCTGGATCACCAGCCTGTATCTGGCCGAGGGATTGCCGTTCTACGCGGTCGCCCTGGTCGCCAGCCTGATGTTCAAGAGCCTGCACATAGCGAACGAGCAGATCACGCACTGGACCGGTTTCCTCGGCCTGGCCTGGGTCATCAAGCCGTTGTGGAGCCCGCTGCTGGAGCTGACATCGAACAAGAAAAGCACGGTCATCGTCTGCCAGTGGATCACCGGCTGCGCTTTCGGGCTGGTCGCGCTGGCCTTGCAGCTGCCCGGCTACTTTGCCGCCTGCATCGCGGTGTTCATGCTGGCTTCGCTGTCGGCGGCCACCCACGACATCGCCGCCGACGGGCTCTACATCATGCACCTGAACGAGCACCAGCAAGCCCGTTACGCGGGCTGGTGCGGTGCGTTCTTCAACGCGGGCAAGTTCATCTCGCTCGGCGGGCTGGTGATACTGGCTGGTTATCTGGAGAACCGGTTCACGGTGCGGGTGGCGTGGTCCATCATCTTCCTGCTGCTGGCGGCCATCATGCTGGCGATCGGCGCCTACCATACGGTGGCGATCCCGCACACGGCCGCGCCCGCCAAGTCGGAGATGAGCGCGGGCGAGACGCTGCGCGATGTGTTCCGCGATTTCTTCCACAAGCCGGACATCTGGCTGTGCGTGGTGTTCATCATCTTGTTCCGCGCGGGCGAGGCGCAGGTGCAGACCATCGCGCCGCTGTTCCTGCGCGAGGCGCGGGAGTTGGGCGGGCTGGGCTTGAGTACGGGGCAGATCGGTTCGGTCTATGGCACGGCAGGGACGCTGACCTTCATCCTGGGCAGCCTGGGCGGCGGCTACTTCGCCGCGTGGCTGGGCCTGCGCCGGGCGCTGATCTGGCTGGTGCTGGCGGTGAACCTGCCCAATCTGGTGTTCTACTTCCTGAGCACGCAAATGCCGAGCGATTTGTGGGTCATCACGGCGGCGGTAAGCGTGGAGATGTTCGGCTACGGCTTCGGCTTCGTCGGCCTGATCCTGTTCATCATCCAGGTGCTATCGGTGGGGAAATACAGCGCCGCGCACTACGCGCTGGCGTCGGGCATCATGCAGCTGGGCTTCGTCATCTTCAAAGTGGTCAGCGGCGACATCCAGGCGGCGCTGGGCTACCAGCATTTCTTCCTGTGGGTGCTGCTCAGCGCCGTGCCCGCGATGCTGCTGGTACGCCGCATCCCGCTGCCGGGCGTCCGCCCGAAGGAATGACCGGAGGATACAGGGGGTGGTTCGCTTTTTTTCGGGTTTTACTAAAACGCGCTAACCACTACTACCTCATGATAACCATCGATATTTCATCCGAGTCCGCACTAATCGGGTACTAACTGCTGCTAACCGATGCTAACGAATAGAGGTCAAAAATTTTTAGTATCGATTAGCGATCGGTACGGAAATTTTAGTAAGCGTTAGCACCCGGTAGTACGCCTTAGAGTAGGTTAGCAGCGGTTAGTAAAACCCCGATTTTTGCGAACCCCCATACATATCCTGCCATTCCCGAACCATCAGACTGCAGCGCCCAGGTGGCGCAGCTTCAGGCAGCGGCGCAGATCGGCGATGCTGGCGCCGGCGCCGCCCGCGCCGCTGACGCGCAGCACGCGCTGCTCGCCCGGCAGCAAGGTCAGCGCGTTGTCCGATAGTTCCACGTCCAGACCCTCGAACTCCACCCACACCGCACGCGCCAGCGCCTTGCACGACAGTTCGAGCCGCACATGGTCGCCCTGCTCGCTCAACTCGGCATGCAGGCCCGGATCCGGCAAGTCCAACTCCTTGGCCGCCACGAAGTAGACCACGCTGCGCGACACCACCTGGCCGCCAAGAGTCAACTCGAACACCGCCACATGACGGCGCGGATCCAACTGCCCCAGAAGATAATCGTCGCAGTAGCTCGCCACCTGCACCACCGCAACGGGCCGCATCACGTGCTGCTCGGATTCCTCGCGCAGGCAACGGCCATGCATGTCCATCACCCGCATGCGCAGCTCGCCGATCTGCGTCTGCTGGCTGTCCGACACCAGCGTCGCACGGGTAACGCCCCCGTCGCGGCTGGCGGCGACGATTACCGGCGCAAAGAACCTGCGCGTATGGAATTGCAGCGCCTTCCAACGTCCGTAATAATCGACGCTGGCCCACGAAGCTCCCGGCCACACATCATTGAGCTGCCAATAAAGCGAGCCCATCGTACGCGGCATGCTGGCGCGATGATGCAAACTAGCCAGCTCAATCCCCTCCGCCTGCATCACCTGACTCAGGTAGACAAAATCGGCAAAGCCGGCCGGCTCGCGATAATTGGCGCGGATGTAATGCAAGATCCTGTCATTGCCTGCCCCCGCCAGAAACTTCTGATGCGCCCGCACTTCCGTCGAATCGATCTGCTGATGCTTGCGTGCAATCACACTATCGATGGTGGCCGCCACCGGCCAAGCCTGCAAGCCGAACTCCGACATGAAGCGCGGCGTCTCCCGCTGATACTCCTCCACCGGCTTCGAGCCCGCCCACACATCCCAGTAGTGCTTGTCGCCATTGTTGGAATCATTGGCTGGCCCATCCAGATCATTGCTAGGCGAGCTAGACAAATACCCCATGCCGCCGCCATTTTTGGCCACAACCTTGCGCAGCAGCGTGCCGAACAACTGCACATAGCCGTCCCAGACAGTGGCGGCAAACTCCGGCGCCTCGGCCTTCAGCTTGGCGCCGATGCCCCAATCCTTCCACGCCGTCTCCTCCTCGTTATTGCCGCACCAGAGCACGACGCAAGCGTGGTCGCGCAAGCGGCGCACCTGCTGCACAGCCTCGAACAGCACATTGTTGCGGAAGCGCGCATCGTAGGCAGGCACCACGCCGCCTCCGAACATGAAGTCCTGCCAAACCATCAGGCCAAGCTCGTCGGCGATATCGTAGAACTCATCGCACTCGTAATAGCCGCCGCCCCAGTTACGCAGCATATTCATGTTGGCCTTCTGCGCCGACTTCAATATCCCGCGCATCGCCGCCGAACTCACACGGTTGGGGAACATATCGAAAGGAATCACATTGGCGCCCTTGGCGAACACCGAAATCCCGTTGACGACAAAATGGAACTGCCGCCCCCACTGGTCTCTCGCCCTGCGCAACTCCACGCTGCGCAAGCCTACACGGCGACGCTGCTCCAGCACCACGCCATTCGCATCGCTGATCTGCACCACCAGCGTGTAAAGCGCAGCCTCGCCATAACCATTGGGGAACCAGCGGCGCGGACGATCGACCTGCACCGCGAACTGCTCCCGCTGCATCCCCGCCTGCATCGCCAGCAAGCGCGTGATGCTGCGCACCTGCTGCCCGTCCGGGTCGATCAGCGTCAGTTGCAGCTTCAGCGGCGCGGCCCGGTCCAGCCGCAGCGAGCACTGCACATTCAAGCGCGCCAGCTCCGCGTTCACCTCCAGCTGCTGCACATGCAACTCGGCCAGACGCGCCACATCACCCGTCTCCAGCCTCACCGCACGCCAGATGCCCGCCGTAACAAAGCGCGGCCCCCAGTCCCAGCCATAGTGATAGCCGGGCTTGCGCACGAAGTTGGCCGTCATCGCATCGCGCGGTTCATCGCCGTACGGCGACGGATAATTGCCCTGCAACTTGTGCGGCATCGCCTGCACCGCCGGCAGCATGCGGCCGATAGGCGAATGCAGCTGCACCAGCAGCTCATTGCCGCAGGCCTTCAACATGCCGCGCACATTCAGGCGCCAGCTGCGGAAGGCATTGGCCGTCGACCGCAGCTTGACGCCATTAAGCCAGATATCGGCAAAGGTATCGACGCCATCCAGCACCAGATGCTGGCGCCCATGCGTCAGCGTCGCCGCATCCACGTCGAAGCGCAAACGATATTCCCAGCCCGCGTTGCCTATCCATTGCAACCCCGCTTCCTCATGCTCCTGGTAGGGATCGGCGATCAGCTTCAAGGCCAGCAGATCGGTGTGCACATGGCCGGGCACACTGGCCGCATGCCATTGGGTGAGCGCGGCACGGCCTGCGGCCTGGGGATCGGAAGGCAGCAGGCGGAACTGCCAGTCACGCGCCAGCATGCCGTCGGCGTGGGAGCACAGGGAAACAATAGAAGTCATGGTTGCGGAATTTTCATTCAGTATTACGGGATTATGGGCCCAAGGCAAAAAAGACCTGAACCCGGCGAGGGGTTCAGATCTTCTGGTCAGCACCAGCTAACGTGCATCACATCTTGGCGCGCAGTCCGAGGAAGAACTGGCGGCCGTTCTTGTAGAAAGCGCTCGGACGGTCCTTGCTGCCGGACCACGATACGAGCATAGGATCGTTCAGGTTCTTGCCCTCGAACGACAGGCTCAGGTTCTCGGTGATCGCATATTGCAGCGATGCCGACAGGTTGCCGACGCCGCCCTGATAGATCGCGCTACGGCGGTCCAACCCGTTCAAGTAAGTCGAACGGTAGCTGTAGTTGATACGCGCACTGAACTTGGCGTTCTCGAAGAACACACCGCCGTTGGCCGAATTGCGCGAAGTGCCGACCATGTCGCAGTTGTTATGCTCGGCGCAGGCGGAAGTCGGCGCGCGGCCGGTTTCCTTGCCGTCGGCATAGCTGTAGTTGGTGTTGAAACCGAAGCCGTTGCCCAGGTCATGGATGTATTGCAGCTCCAGGCCCTGCACTTCCGCCTTGGTGTTCAGCGCCGACGTCATCGCATAGGTCGTGATCTTGTTCTGGCGGCGGTTGAAGAACTGCTCACGCGACGAACCGAAGGTGATGTAGGAACCGATCTGCATCTTGTACAGTCCCACCGACACCATCGAACGCGGCTTGAAGTACCACTCCAAGCCCAGGTCGAAGTTGTTCGACATGATGGGCTTGAGGTTCGGGTTGCCGCCGCTGCCGTTCAGCGTCAGATCGTTCAGATCGATATTGCCCAGCGTGCCGATGTCGGGACGCGCCAGCGTGCGGCTGGCCGAGGCGCGCAAGGTCAGGTCCGGCCCCAGCTCGCGCCGCAGATTCAGGCTCGGCAGGAAGTTGCCGTAGCGGTTGTTGGTACGAACCGGATCCCACACGGCTTCCGGCGAACGGTTGGCCACCTCGACATCGGTGCGGACATAGCGCACGCCGACATTGCCCTGCACGCTCTCGAAATTCAGGTCGCCCATCAGATACGCGGCCTTGGATTTCTCGCTGATGACGAACTGGCCGTTGTAGGTCTTGCGGTAGGTGACATATTTGTCGCCCCATGCCGCCACCGCATCGGGCGCGAACGTCCACGGACCATCGAGCACATTGGAGAGCGGGCTGGATGGGTAGCTGGTCAGGCCGCCCGGATTGTTGGCCACCGTCTTGCCGGCGTCGGACACATCGCCCGAGCGGCCTTCGTGGATGCGGTTGTGGTCGGCCGCGCGCACGCCGAAGCGCAGATTGGGCAGCGTGGTCCACGGCGTGACATAACTGCCGTCCACCTGGCCATAGGTTTCCTTGTCGGTGGCGCTGGTTTCGAAGGCCCAGCCGCCGACCGGCTCCACCGTGCGTGGCGTGTAGGTCTTGGCGTTGTCGACCCAGATCGAGGCCGGCGCGTCGATGCCGTGCAGCGTGTAGCCGCTGCCCGAATACGCCTGGTTGGCGGCATAGGCGATATCCGGCGAGAAGCCCGTGCCCTCGGTCTTGCCGAACTTGCCCTTGAAGCTGAGCGCATCGCTGGCGCGATAGTTCCAGTCCAGGTTGACATAGCCGGAATCGCTATACGACGACGGACGCGCAATGATGTGCTGCGCCGACGACACCGCTTTCGAACAGTTCTGCGCCGAGCACACGGCCGGGAAGGTGATCGAGGTAACGGTGTCGCCGCTGATCGTGTAGGCCGACGGCAGCGCCCCGCCGCCGATGGTATCGACCGGCGCGTGCATGTAGTTGGCGTTGGAATTGCGCGCATTCATGCGCGAGTAGAAGCCCGAAATGTCGAAGCCAAAGTCCTGCGACACCTTGACCTGCACATCCAGGCTGCCGCCCTGGCGCTCGCGTTTCTGCTGGAACAGGGCCGAGCCGGTCAGCAGCGACAGGTATTTGCCGCGCAGGTCGGGATGGGCGGCCAGCAAGGCGGCCGAATCGATATTCTCGACCTTGTCCCACCACAGGAACTCCTGACCGAAGCGGCGCAGCGATTGCTTCTGCTCGAAGGCTTGCGCCAGGATGCCGACGGTGTTGCTGTCGTTCTTCCAGTTGACCAGGGCGCTCACCTGCGGATCGAACTTCCCGGCGCCCGTGCCGTAGACGGCTTCGGCCGTGCCGATGGCGGTGAGCTTCTGCTTGAAGCTCAGCGGCTTGCGGGTTTCGATATCGACCGTGCCGGCCGCGCCGCCTTCGATCAGGTCGGCCTGCGAGCTCTTGTGCACCACCACCTGGCCTATCATCTCGGCCGGGAACAGCGAGTAGCTGACGCTGCGCCCGCCGCTGTTGATGTTCTGGTTGAACCAGTCGCCCGACGAAACGGTATGGCCGTTCAAGGTCGTCAAGGTCATATTGGACGGCGTCGCGCGCAGGCTGACGCGGTCGTTCTCGCCGAAGCCGCCCTCGGTGCCGCCGGCGGTCGCCACCGACACGCCGGCCACGCGCTGCAGCGAATCGGCGACGTTCTTGTCCGGCATCTTGCCGATGTCTTCGGAGGTAATCACCTCGACGAAGGAATCGGCGCGGCGTTTCTGGTTCAACGATTCCGCCATCGACGCGCGGATGCCCGCGACCGTGACGCTCTGCATCGCCGGCGCTGCGGCCTGCTCCTGCGCATGAGCTGTCGCGCCCAATGCCAGCGTGGCAACGGCGAAGGCGATGGCGGTCAGCCGGGTACTGTGCGGCCGACAGCCAGGATAAATGTGCTGCTCTTGCATGTGATCTCCCTTTGGTATTCTGCTTATATTTTTCTGCCTCCAAAACGATGTTGCTGCGTTTTTTGGCAGTGCATTTATACCATCGGGAAAAATCAGTTTTTCAGAAAGCACCAAAACAAGGCCACGTTTAGGCGGCTTTAGTAAACACGGCGATAAACACCGCTATTTGTTGCCCTCCCTCTCCTTGGCCCACGCCAGGAAGGCGCCCAGCGCCAGATTGGCCAGCTCGCCGTCCTCGGCCGAGGTGGCGCCGGAAACGCCGATACTGCCCAGCACCGCGTCGCCCACCACGATGGGCACCCCGCCCTCCAGCGGGCTGACGTGGGCGTTGCCCAGCATCCGCAAGCCGCTGCCGCCGTCGGCGATCATGTCCTCGAAAAACTTGGACGGCCGCTTGAAGTTGACCGCCGTCCTGGCCTTCTCGAAGGCAAACGCCACGCTGCCGTAGTTGGCATGCTCCATCCTGTGCACCAGCACGATCTGCGCGGCACTGTCCAGCACCGTCACCACCAGTTTCAAACCGCGTTCGTGGGCCACGCTCTCCGCCGCCGCCGCGATGTGCTTCGCGGCGGCCAGCGTGACCGGTTGACCATAACTCAAAGTCTTGCTCATCTGCTGCTTCCTATGCTGTGGGGTTGAACGCCGCCGGCATTTGCGGGATCCGTTCGCGCAAATGCTCGGCGACCCAGGTCAGGTCGATCTCTTCGAAACTGCGCCGCCCCTGCGTCGCCTGCCGCAGCAGATCGGACTGAAGCTTGCCGCGCTCGAAGGCGATCAGGTAAGGCATGCGGCTGAACGTCACCATGCGGTAGCGCGACACAAAGCGCTCGGGATAGCGCTGCTCCAGCCAGCTCGATAATTGCCGCTCCAGCGCGAACTCCGCGCTGCTGACGCGCTGGCTCATCTCCGTGTAGTTCTCCAGCGCCATCGCCTGGATCGCGCCGGCGTTCGGCTGGCACTCGGCCTGGTAGGCGGCCAGCGCGTCGGGCAGCGATGCGCCCTGTACCAGATGACGCGTCAGCGCCACCGCATCCTCCAGCGCGCAATTCATGCCCTGGCCGTGGAACGGCACCATCGGGTGCGCCGCATCGCCCAGCAGCACGACATTGCCATGCGCGTGCCACTGTTTCAGCGACAAGGTTCCCAGCATGCCGACCGGATGCGTGTCGTAGTCGTTGGCAAAATTGGGCATCAGCGCGTACAGCTCGGGAAACGCCTCCG
Organism: Rugamonas aquatica; assembly: GCF_009380215.1. Taxonomy (GTDB): domain Bacteria; phylum Pseudomonadota; class Gammaproteobacteria; order Burkholderiales; family Burkholderiaceae_D; genus Rugamonas; species Rugamonas aquatica_B. The sequence goes on along the minus strand of NZ_WHUG01000001.1, from coordinate 184,677 downwards.
CGAACCAGCGCTGCGCGTCGGCGGCCTTGCCCAGCGCGGCGAAGTTCGGCGTATCGGGTTGGTCGCTTTGCAGATGCAGGAACAGCGTCGCCGTGAAACTGCCATCGATATTCGGCAGCGCGATGCACATATGCCCGCCACGCGGCCAGATGTGCAGCGCATCGCTGTTCAGGCGGAATCCGCCCGCCTCCGCCGCCGGGATCTCAAGCTCCTTGTAGCCATGCTCCTGGTACTGGCACGCCTGTCCCAGATCGACCTGCCTGCCCAGCGCCTTGCGCACCGCCGAATCGGCGCCGTCCGCGCCCACCAGCAGTTCATAGTCCAGCGCTTCGCCGCCCTGCTCCAGCGTGATGCGGCGTGATGCGAAATCGATGTCGGCCACGGCCGCGTCAAAGCGCAGCTGCGCGCCGGCCCGCTCCGCCGCGTCCAGCAGCAGGCCATTCAAGCGCGCGCGCTGCAGCGACCAGATCGCCTCGCTGTCGGACAAACCATAGGCGTGGAACTCGCTCGGCCGTCCGAGCGGGTGCACCTGCCGGCCGCGCATCGGCAGCGCGATCTCCATTACTTGTTCCTCAAGCCCGGCCTGACGCAGCGCGTACCGGCCGCGCTCCGCCAGCGCCAGGTTGATCGAGCGGCCCGCAGTGCCGGCGCTGCGGCGCGGATCGCCCCGCCGCTCCAGCACCTGCACCGCATAGCCGCGCTGCGCCAGCAGACAGGCCAGCAGGCTGCCGGCCAAGCCGGCGCCGGCTATCGTCACCGGGACACGGCGCGCGCATTCGCCCGCCATATCGCTAAAATCGCCTTGCATGATGCGTTCTCCTCAAAGGGTGCTGCGTATGCGCCATAGCTCGGGAAAGAGCACGAAGTCCAGGGTCTTGGCCAGGTAAGGCACGCCGGAGCTGCCGCCGGTGCCGCCACGGCGGCCGATGATGCGGTCCACCGTGGTCATGTGCCGGAAGCGCCACTGGCGGAAGCTGTCCTCGAAGTCGACCAGCTGTTCGCCCAGGTCGTGCAGGTCCGCATACTCCTCGGGTGCGCGGTAAATCGTCATCCAAGCGGCCTCGACCGTTTCATCGGGCCGGGTCGCCTGCTGGTCCGCCACGGACAGCAGCCGCGCCGGGTCGATGTCGAAGCCGCGCGCGGCCAGCAGCCGCACCACTTCGTCGTAGATCGACGGCGCCGCCAGGCGCTGCCGCAAGACCTGCAACGACGCCGGGCAATGCGCGTGGCTTTCCATCTGGCCGCGATTCTTATTCCCGAGCAGGAATTCGAGTTCCCTGAACTGGCAGGACTGGTAGCCCGACGACGAACCGAGGTACGGCCGCATCGCCAGGAACTCCAGCGGTTCCAGCGTCGCCAGCACGCCCCAGGCATTGACCATGTGGTCGAGGATGCGCCGGCTGCGCGCCAGCAGCCGGCTGGCTTTGGACAGGCGGCGCGCGCGTATCAGCTGGCTGGCCTGGGTCAGTTCGTGCAACAGTAGTTTCATCCACAATTCCGCACTCTGGTGCTGGATGATGAACAGCATTTCGTCGGACACCGGCGACAGTGGTTCCTGTCCGCCCAAAATCGTCCGCAACTTCAGGTAGTCGCCGTACTGCATGGCGGGAGCCGGGGGGCTGGTCGCATCGGCTGCGGGTCGATGCGCGAAAGGACATTCTTGCATGGTGGACCTCATGGGATATCGATGGATGGGACACCGATCAACCGCCGGCGACCGCCGGCAAAATGGTGATCGCGTCGCCAGGCTTGACGGGCGACGCCAGTCCCTGCTGGAAGCGGATGTCGTCGTCGTTGAGGTAGATGTTCACAAAGCGGTGCAACTGGCCGTCCTGCATCAGGCGGCCCTGCATGCCGGGGAAATTCCGTTCCAGGTCGTGGATGACTTCCTGGATCGAGGTGCCGCTGACGACGACCGTCTTCTGGTCCTCGGTCAGCGTGCGCATGATGGTGGGCAGATGTACTTGTACAGACATGATTAACCTTCAATGTATGGGGTGGACAATGCAACGTCGGCGACGACGACCGGCTCTTCCGACACGCGGCCGTCGGCGATGCGATAGCTTCGGAGCGCGGGCTGAAAGCGCGGGTCGGTGCCGACGATCAGGTGATGCACTTCGGGATAGGCGGCGGCATGCGCGATATCGCTACGGCTGGGATACGCCGCCGACGCGGTGTGCGAGTGGTAGAACACCAGCGGGACTTCGCCCGCCGCGTCCATGCCGCGCCAGACCTTCAACTGGTCCAGCGGCGCGAATTCAAAATACTCTTCCGACTGCGCCATATTCCGCATGGGGATCAGCCGATACGGCGGCCTTTCATCCGGCAGGCTGGCGACGATCCCGCAACACTCCAGCGGGTGGGCGGCGCCGGCCTGCGCCAGAATCGCGTCGACGATCTCGCGAGGCAGGGTCAACATGCGCGGCTCCGTCAATACAGGCTCTGGCTTGGGTCGACAGCGCGTATCCACGCCAGGATGCCGCCGTCCAGATTGCGCACGCCGCCGTAACCGGCTTGCTGCATGGCGCGCACCACTTCTCGCGAACGGGCGCCGCCCTTGCAATACACGACGAACTGGCCGGACTTGTCAAACTCGTCAATGCCGTCATCCAGCATGCGCCGCTTGGGGATCAACTGCGCGCCTTCGATGCGGCAGATTTCCCATTCGTTCGGCTCGCGCACATCGATCAGGGTCAGCGGCTGTCCGCCGGCCAGCAATTCCTGCAAGGCACGCGGCGCTATGCCCGGCACGTCATGCGCGGCGGGCGCGGTGGGCCGGTGGCCGCAGAACGCCGGGTAGTCGATCAGCGCGGTGATAGGCTGGCGATCCGGCGCGCGCCGCAGCGGCAGGAAGCGGTAGCTCATCTCCAGCGCGTCGTACACCGCCAGACGGCCTAGCAGCGACGTGCCGGCGCCGGTGATCAGCTTGATCGCCTCGGTCGCCATGATGGAAGCGATGGCCGCGCACAGCACGCCCAGCACGCCGCCCTCGGCGCACGATGGCGCCAGTTCCGGCGGCGGCGGCTCGGGATACAGGTCGCGGTAATTGCGCCCCATGTCGCCGGGCGCGTTTTCCCAGAACACGCTGGCCTGGCCTTCGAAGCGGTAGATGGAGCCCCAGACATAGGGCTTGTCGGCCAGCACGCAAGCGTCGTTGACCAGGTAGCGGGTGGCGAAGTTGTCCGTGCCGTCGACGATCAGGTCGTACTGGGCCACCAGCGCCAGCGCGTTCTCGCTGTTCAGCCCTTCTTCGTGCAGGCGCACTTCCACGTGCGGATTCAAGTCCCGTATGGCGCGCTGGGCGCTGACGGTTTTCGCCTCACCGACCGAGCTCACGCGGTGAATGATCTGGCGTTGCAGATTGCTGACATCGACGCGGTCGAAGTCGGCGATACCCAGCACGCCGACGCCCGCCGCAGCCAGGTACAGCAGCGCGGGCGAACCGAGTCCGCCGGCGCCGATCACCAGCACCTTGGCGGCTTTCAATCGTTGTTGACCGCGCAGTCCGATCTCGGGCAAGAGGACGTGACGGCTGTAGCGCGTCATTTCGGACTGGTCCAGCGCCAGCCCGTCCGTGACGAGAGGAGGTAGTTTCATCTTCCGGTTTCCTATCGAGATATAAAAAATTCAGGCGCCGACGGCGTCGGCGAACAAGGTCGATTCCAGCGCCGATTGCAGCGCTTCCATTTCTTCGTCCAGGCCTATGGTCACGCGCACCCAGTCCGGCGCTTCCGGCCAGCTGCGGCCGATGTGGATGCTGTGGCGCTGCGCCAGCTCGCGCGCCAGCTGGTTGCCGTCACGGCCGATCTGCAACATCATGCAATTGGCCTGGGACGCGGTGTAGGCGATGCCGCGCTGGTCCAGCCAGGCCATGAAGGCCTCGCGCACGCGGCGGATGATGGCCTTGCGCTCGGCCAGCGCCTCGCTCTGCTTCAGGCTGGCGAGCGCCGCCGCCGCGCCCGGCACGGAAATGTCGTGCGGCGGCACGGTGTGGATCAGCGACAGCGAAGCCGGTTGCGCAATCGCGTAGCCGACCCGCAATCCCGCCATGCCGTGTATCTTGGAAAACGTGCGCGTGACGATCAGGCTGGCGTCGCTGGCCACCTGGTCGACCAGCGATGGCTGGTCGCAGAATTCCAGGTAAGCCTCGTCGATCAGCAGCGTGGTGACGGGATTTTTCTTGCGCAGCAAATCCATCAGATCGCGATGCGGCGTGATGCTGCCGGTCGGATTATTCGGGTTGGCGACGTAGATCAAGCCGCCGGCCGGCGCCGCCGCGCACATCGCCTCGACATCGTGCGAGCCGTCGGCGCGCAGCGGAATCTTGCGCACCGGCCGCGCCGCCAGGCGCGCCGCGGTTTCGCACACCGCATAGCCCGGGCTGGCCACCACCAGCGGCGCCGTGGCCGAGGTGAACGCCATCGTCGCGTAATGCAAGACCCGGTTCGAGCCCGGATACAGCGACACCCAGGCCAGCGGCACGCCGTGCCATGCGGCTATCTCTTCGCGCAATTGTTCGGCCAGCACGAATTGGTAGCGGCCGGACTGGCCGACGGCCAGGCGGGCCGCGCTGGCAGCCTCCGGCAACAGGCCGAAGGGCGATTCGTTAAAGTTCAACAGCACATCGCGTGACATGGTTACTTCCTTTACTTAGGTTGGCAGATTCATGTAATTCTTCGCCCGGTTCAGCAACGCGCGGCTTTGGGCGGCTTGCCGAAATAGCGGGCAAACGCCGCACTGAAATTGCTCGGATGCTGGTAACCGACCTGGTAGGCCGCCTGCGCGACCTGCTGTCCCCGCTCCAGCAATTCCAGCGCGCGCTGCATCCGCAATTCCAGCAGCCGTTGTCCGGGGCTCACGCCGTAGGCCTTGCGGAAAGCGTCCTTGAGCTTGTATTCGCTCAGGCCGGTCTGCGCGCACAACGACGCCATGCTCAACAGCTGGTCGAGATTGGCGCGCATAAACGTATCGAGCCCGGCCAGCTTGTCCATCTCTTCCGCACGCAAGCGCCCCTCGGGCCGTGCGGGCGGTGTCAGCAGCCGCAACTGCTCGGCCAGCAGACTCAGCGCCTGAATCCGCAAGCCCAGGTCGTTCTGCTGCCCCAGCAAACGCACGTCCGAAAACGCGCGCAAATGCATGCTGGCCGCCGTCGCGCCAAAACTCAGCTGGCTGGTGCCTTCGCTGCGCGCCAGCGCCGGCCGCAGCACATGCCAGCTCAGCTCCGGTCCCACATAGCGCAGCAAGGCGCTCTCGCTGACGATCAGCCGCAACTGACGCACCGGGCGCTGGCCCGGATGGCAGCGCTCGCCACGTCCCTTGATGTAGGACGACACTGTCGTGTAGCCGCTGCGGAAATACAGGTTGTCCCCACTGCGGTCACGAAATTCCGAATCGCCTTCCAGGCCGAAAGTCAGCACCAGGTTGCGCTCCCTGCCCTCGTACTCGCAGGCTTGCATCTGATCCTGGCTGGTCTGCACGCTCGAACTGACGACGGAGAAACCCGTTTCACAGTCGAAGCGCTTCACTTCATTTGCCGGCAGGTGGCCCGCTTCGACCACCCAGGCCGATTTCGACATCGCGCCATCGCTGGCGGCATCGGACTCTAACAACGTACGCATCGATGGAAATCCTCAGGTTGCATTAGAGAAAAGACAATCCAAATTGATAACGTTAAGCGCAGCCTAACGACAAATCCCTGCGCTGCGCAGAGCCTTCTACGAATCGCATACGAAATCATCCGGATTGAATACGTAATAGTAATGACACTCATTCTCATTTTCATTTATATTTACAAAATGTGCAATATATACAACTTTGCACCTTCTTTTCACCGCGCATAAGGGTCGCAGCATGGTTCATACAAGCACGCAGCTTGCTCAGAAAGACGTGGCGGCAGGCTGTCTTCCATTGACGGGAATCCGGCTGCGCCTCGGCGCCGCCGGCGACGATCTGCAGCCGCTGCAGGACGCCCTGCGCCGCCGCGCCACCATCCTCGGCGCCGAGGTGATCGTCGCGCCGGGCCAGCTCCAGCCCGGCGCCCTGCTGGCCACCCTCGGCGACGCCAGCGGCGCCAGCGTGCAGCTGTGCTTGCGGGCCTGGCCGCAACAGACAGGCGGCAGCGCTGCGCTGCTGGAGGCGGCCAGCGGCATGACGGCTTGGCACCAGCGCGCCTCCGGCGAGTTCCTGCCCTTGGGCATCGACTACCTGGCCACGCTGGGCGCATCGCTGGCGATGTGCGCGGGTGTGGCGACACTGCTAACGCTGCGGGAGCACGGTGGCCACGTCGGCCTGAACCTTAACCTAGCTGAATGCGCGCTCTTTGCGATGAATCAATACTTGGCTATGGACCATGCGGGGCAAATCGCGCTAGATCGCAACCGCGCCGACGACCGCAGCCCACCGTTTGCCAGCGGCGACGGCATCCGCTTCGAGCTGGAAGCCTTGAGCGCCGAGAGCTGGCGCGCCTTCTGGCAAGCGGCCGGCGCCGAGCCCGACGACGTGCGGCGCGGCTGGGCGCCTTTCATGCAGCGCTACACGCAAGCCAGGGCATTTTTGCCGGCCGGATTGTTCCGTTGCGCGGGCACGCATCTGTACGAAGACTTGCAGACGATGGCGGCGCAGTCCGGCGTGACGGTGTGCGCACTGCACCAGGCAGCCTCCGTTGCGAGCGACGATCCCGAACGCGAGCGCTGGATGCACGGCGGCCCGTGGCAGTTCGAGCCCGTGGGCGCAGCCTCCCCCGCCCTCGCCGCCAGGCGCTGCGAGGGTTCGCCGGCACTGCCGCTGGCCGGCTTCAGCGTGCTGGAATCCTGCCGCCTGATCCAGGGCCCGCTGGCCGGGCATCTGCTGCACCGCTTGGGCGCGGACGTCGTCAAGGTCGAAATGCCGGGCGGCGATCCGATGCGCGCGCTGGCTCCGCTGGCGGGAAATATCTCCGCGCATTTCGCCGCGATCAACCAGGGCAAGACCAGCCTGGAACTCGACCTGAAGGCGGCCGACGGACGGCAGCGCCTGCTGGACTTGGCCACCAAGGCCGACGTGTTCCTGCACAACTGGGCGCCCGGCCGCGCCGCTCAACTGGGCTTGACGGCCGCCGATCTGGCGCGCACCTGCCCGACGCTGATCTACGCCAGCGCCTCCGGCACGGGCCAGTCGCCGCAGCCGGACGATCCGGTCGGCACCGACTTCATGATCCAGGCCCACAGCGGCGTCGCCAGCCTGCTGCGCACCGCAGAAGGCCAGCCGCAATCCGGCACGCTGCTGACCATCATCGACGTGCTCGGCGGCGCGGCGACGGCGGAAGGCATCGTCGCCGCCCTGTATGCGCGGGCCAGCCGGGGCCAGGTGCTGCATCTGGATTCGGCCATGGCCGGCGCGGCCGCCATGCTGGTCGCGGCAGAGTCGCAATCGCACCAGCGCGCCTTGGGCGGCTGCGCCGACGCCAACACCGTCAACCGCCTGCTGGCGCTGCCGCGCGGCTACGCCACCAGCGACGGCTGGCTCATGCTCGATCGCATCACCGGCCAGGACGCAGCCAGCTACGCAAGACGGCTGGCCGCATCGGCGCCGGACGCCGATCTTGCCGATGACTTCGCACAAGCGCTACAAGCCCGGTCCAGCGCCGACAACCTTCAAGAACTGCGCCGGCACGGCATGCAGGCCGAAGCCGTCGCCATGAACGCCGCCGAGGTGATCGGCCACGTCCAATTCGCAGGGCTGGCAAACCAGCAAAACGGTTTATTGCAATTTCAAAACCCCTGGACTATTTCGCCAAATTCCATCAACTCACACATCTATCCAACCATGACAAACCACAGCACAGCCTCCTCCGCCAACGTCACGGATATGGTCGACGCCAAACAACGGCAAGCCTGGGCCGACGCAGGCATCTACAAAAACCTGGACCTGTTTGCATCCTTCCTTCAGCACTGCAACGAACGCCCGCAATCCATCGCCGTCTGCGACCAGGATGAAAGCCTGAGCTACGCCGCCCTGCGCGCGCGCAGCCTGAGCCTGGCCACCGCGCTGGCCCGCCTGAACGTCGGCAGCGGCGACGTGGTCGCCGTCAACCTGCCGAATGGCTGGCGCGGCTGCGCGGCCGACATGGCCGCCGCCGCACTGGGCGCCATCGTCCTGCCCTTCCCGCTGGGCCGCAAAGCCCACGAGAGCCGCCTGATCCTCAGGAAATCCCGCGCCAAAGTCCTGATCTGCCAACGTCAGGTCGGCGACGCCGACTACGCAGCGCTGATCGACGGCATCCGCGCCGATCTGCCCGAGCTGCAAGCGGTGCTGGTGCACGGCACGCAGTATGGCGACTGGGGCGACCTCGACGCCGCCTGGGACCAGCCCGCCTACGACTACCGCGCAGGCACGATAGACCCGAACGGCGCGGCCCGCCTGATCGCCTCGTCCGGTTCCGAATCCGAACCCAAGCTGATCGCCTACTCGCACAACAACCTGCTGGGCGGCCAGGCCAACTACCTGACCAGCCTGGGCGCACGGCCGGCCGACATGCGCGCACTGTTCTGCGTGCCGCTGGCGTCGCCGTTCGGTTCGCTGGGCACCTCGTGCGCGCTGGCGGCCTTCGGCGGCACGCTGATCAATTGCGAACGCTTCCAGCCCGAACAGGTGCTGCACCTGGCGGCGCGGCGCGAAGTCACCCACATGTTCGCCGGGCCGAACATGGTGGACATGCTGCTGAACTGCGAACTGCTGCAAGGGGACCAGCCGTTCCGCCTGCCCGCGCTGAAGGCCATCGTCAGCGGCGGCTCGGCGCTCAGCGCGGAAACGGCGCGGCGCGTGCGTACGCAAATCGGTTGCGCGCTGATTCAATCCTACGGCTCGGCCGACGGCGTCGCCTGCCACACCGCGCTGGAGGACGATTTCGACACCACCGTCAACACCGTCGGCATTCCCGACAGCAGCGTGGTGACGGTGCGTATCGTCGACGAACAGGGCCAGCCGCTGCCGCCGCAACAGGAAGGCGAGATCTGGGCGCTGGGTCCGATGACGCCGATGGGCTATTTTGGCGCCCCCGACCTCGACAGCCGCTACCGCGATCCCGAAGGCTGGGTAAAAACCGGCGACCGCGGCATGCTGGACGAAAACGGCCGCCTGCGCATCGTCGGCCGCCGCGCGGACACGGTGGTGCGCTCCGGCATCAAGCTGAATCTGCCGGAGATTGAAAACCTGCTGCACGGCCACGCCTCCATCGCCGACGCCGTGCTGCTGCCGGTGGCAACCTCCACCCAACTGCGCCTGCACGCCTGCCTGGTGCTGCGCGGCGGAGCCACCGCGCCGGACATGGCGGCGCTCAACCACTACCTGCTGAACGACCTGGGGCTGGAACGGTATAAATCGTTAGACTCGGTCAGCTACCACGAGCAATTCCCCATCGCCCCGTCCGGCAAAGTGGACAAGGCCGCCCTGCTCAAGCACGTGCACACCGAAGCCGAGCCACGGCCGGCGGGCGAGTTGTCGGCCCAGTCCATCCTCGAAATACTGACCGGGGTGGAACGCGCCGGCGTGCTGCGCGCCGCCATCCAGCTGGGCGTGTTCGACCTGCTGGCAAGCGGCCCCAAGACCTCCGTCCAGCTGGCGCAGGAAAGCGGCGCCAATGCACGCGGCATGCGCGTACTGCTGGACGCGCTGGCCGGCCTGAAACTGCTGGCAGCCGAATCGCCCGCCAAGGACTACGCGCTGACGCCGCAATCGCAGCGCTTCCTGGTGCGCAGTTCGGCCTACTACGTCGGCGGCCTGTCCCAGGTCTACACCGACGACCTGATGTGGGAAACCTTCCGCGACTTCAAAGCCGCCGTGGTGGCCGGCCAGAGCGTGCTGCCGGCCAGCCTGGAGATTGCCAACCATCCGTACTGGGAGCAATACGCGGCCGGCATCCAGAACACCAGCCGCACCACGGCGGCCCGCGTGTCCGGCTTGCTGAAGGACTGGCGCCAGGGCGAGAAGCAGCTCGCCATCCTCGACCTGGCGTGCAGCAGCGGCATCTACGGCTTCACCGTGGCGCAGCAGTTCGACGATGCCAGCGTGTGCGGCGTCGACTGGCCGGCATCGCGTCCGAAGTTCGAAGCGCAAGCGCAGGAATTCGGCATGGCTGAGCGGTCCAGTTTTGTCGCCGCCGACCTGTTCGAACTGTCGCTGCCGGACAAATACGACCTGGTCATCATGAGCCAGATCCTGCACCACTTCGACACGGCGCATTGCCGCGAACTGCTGGCCCGCGCGCGCGCCTGCCTGAAACCCGGCGGCCGCCTGGTGCTGTGCGACTTCATGCTGAGCGAAGCCGCGCCGCACACCGAAACCATGCAGCGCCTGTTCGGCGCGCAGATGCTGGGCCTGACCAGCGCGGGCGAGTGCTACCGCGCCGATTTCTTCCAGGATCTTCTGCGCCAGCAAGGATTCCAGACGCCGCAACTGCGCGCGCTCAAGGGCCTGCCCGTGCATTGCATCCTGGCCGACCTGGAGCCATAGACCATGAACCTTCCATTGTGGCGCCTCGCGCAACGCTTCCTCGCCGCCATACTGGCCTGCATCGGCAGCAATCTGCTGGTGACGGCCAGCTACGTCGCCCAGGCCCTGTGCCTGGCGATGGCGGTGCGCGCACTGTACCAGCGCGATCCCGACTGGCTGGTGTGGCTGGCCGCGTATGCCGCGCTGGCCGTGGTACGCACGCTGCTGATGTGGATCAGCGAGCGCGCCGCGCAACGGGCTGCCGCAACGGTCAAGTTCCGCCTGCGCGCCGAGCTGCTTGAACCGGCGCTGCGGGCGCCGGCCGGAGTCAACGAGGCGGAGTTGCAAAACACGCTCATCAACGGCGTGCAAGCGCTGGAGACCTACTACAGCCGCTATATTCCGGCGCTGTTCGGGGCACTGCTCGGCTGCGGCGCGATCATCGCCTACCTGGCCTGGCTGGACCCGGCCTCGGCGCTGGTGCTGGCCGTGTGCGCCCTCGCCCTGCCCGTGTCCGACCGGCTCTGGCTGCGCTGGCGCCGCCCGCAGGCCACCGGCTTGTTCGGCAGCATGGGCCGCTTCGCCGCCTATCTGCAAGACAGCCTGCAGGGCGTGGAAACCCTGAAGGCCTGCGGCGCCAGCGCGGCCCGACGCCGTGTGCTGGCCGGCCACGCGCACGCGCTGCGGCAGCAGGCGATGTCGGTGCTGTACCTGGTCCTGATGCGCAACGGCCTGACCGGGCTGTTCGGCCTGGGCGCGGTCGCGCTGGTGCTGGGCATGAACGTGGTGCGCAGCGCGAACGGCAGCCTCGCTCTGGACAGCCTGCTCATCATCCTGTTCCTGGCGCGTGAAAGCTTCCGCCCGCTCGACAGCCTGGACAAAGGCTTCCACACGGCCTGGGGCGCCGCCAGCGCGATCAAGCCGGTCACCGCGCTGCTGGAGGCTCACACCCAAACGCCGCCGCAATGGCAGCCTCCAGCGCAACCGAGCACGGCGTCGACCTCGTATGCGCTGCGCTTCGAAGGCGTGCATTTCAGCTGGCCCGCCAACGCCGAGTCGGCCGTGAGCGACCTGAATTTCACCATCGGGGAGCGGGAATTCGTCGCCGTGGTCGGCGCCTCCGGCGCCGGCAAATCGACGCTGGCCGCGCTGGCCTTGGGCTTCGCAGCGCCGCAACAGGGCGAGATCAGCCTGGGCGGCCGGTCCATGCGGCGCTACTCGCAAGAGCAATGGCGCGCCTACTTCAGCGCGGTGCTGCAAGACAGCACGCTCTTCTCCGGCACCATCACGTCCAATCTGCTGCTGGCCGATCCGCACGCCAGCATCGAGGCCATGTATGAGGCGACTCGTCTGGCCGGCCTGCACGAGGAAATCCTGCGCATGCCGCAAGCCTACGCGACCGAGATCGGCGAGCGCGGCAACGCGCTTTCCGGCGGCCAGCGGCAGCGCCTGGCATTGGCGCGGGCGTGGCTGAAGGACGCGCCCATCCTCGTGCTCGACGAAGCCACCGCGCATGTGGAAGCGGCCAGCGAGGAAGCGATCAGCGCCGCCATCGCCCGCTACACCGGGCGGCGCAGCCTGCTGGTCATCGCCCATCGCCTGGATACGCTGCAACGCGCCGACCGCATCCTGGTGATGGAACGCGGCCGCATCGTCGAACAGGGCAACCACCAGCAATTGATAGCGCGGAACGGGGCCTACGCCCGCCTGTACGCCGCCCAGCAAACCACCGAAACAACGGGAGCCGAACATGGATGAGGTCTTAGGCATATCGCCGCAATTGAGCCGCAGCGGCCGGCCCGCATGGCGCGAACGCATCGCCGCCTATCTGGCGCTGGTGCAGCTGGCGCGCACGCAAAGCCGCCTGCTGAGCCTGACGTTGTGCGCCAGCGTGCTGTCCCAGGCCGGCATCATCGGCTGCCTGGCGCTGGGCGCTTGGCTGACCGGACTCGCTTGCGCCGGCCAGGCGCCGGAGCCGCTCTATCTGGTGGCGCTGGCGGCGACGGTAATCGCCGGCGCGCTGGCGCGCTGGTGGCAGGCCGACGTGTCGCACCGGCTGGCCTTCGCGCTGATCGAAACCCTGCAAGTCGGCATCTACTCCGGTCTGGAGCGGGCCGCCCCGCTGCCCGGCACCCGCAGCGGCGACCTGGCCAGCATCGCGACCCAGGATGCGCAAACGATGGAACACTTCTTCGCCCACTTCCTCGGCGACCTGCTGGCGGCCGTGCTGCTGCCGCTGTTCGCCTTGCTGCTGCTGGCCTTGATCGATCCGCTGTTGGCGCTGGCCTGGCTGCCGCTGCTGCCTTTGCTGGCCTCCGTGCCGCTGTGGCTGGGATGGCGCGCAGAAGTCCAGGGCCGGCAGCTGGCGGCCGTGCAGTCGCGGCTCAATGCCGACGTGGCGGAAGGCTTGCAGGGGCGGAAGGAATTCGCCGTGTTCGGGCAAGAGGACCGCTGGCTGCACAAGCTGGCGTCGAACGTGCAGAGCTTGCAGACGGCGCAGAAGAAGTACGCCGCCCGCGCCGGCCTTGAACAGGCAGCCATCGAATTGCTGCAAGCCGGCGCGGTCGTGCTGGTGGCTTGGGCTGCGGGGCATCTGGTGCTCAACCTGAGCGTGCCTCCCGCCCTGCTGCCGCTGGTGCTGGTGCTGGCCGCCACGGCTGCTGTGCCGCTGGCCGAACTAGCCCAAAGCGCCCGCAAGCTGGGCGAGTTGAAGGCGGCGGCGCAACGCATCCTCCATGTGCTGGAGCTGCCCGAGCGCATACCGGACACCGGCCACGCCACGCCCGGCAACGCCACGCTGAACTTCCGTCAGGTCGGCTTCAGCTATGCGGAGCGCCAGGTGCTGCACGGCGTAGATTTCGAATTGCGGCCCGGCGAGATCGTCGCGCTGGTCGGCGCATCCGGCGTCGGCAAGAGCACCTGCGGCAAGCTGATGCTGCGCTTCTTCGACGTGCAGGCCGGACAGATCTGCATCGGCGACACGGATATCCGCGACCTGTCGCTGGCCAAGCTGCGCCAGACGGTGGCCTATGTGCCGCAGGATGTCTACCTGTTCGAAGACAGCGTCGCCAACAATATCCGCCTCGGCCGTCCCGACGCCAGCATGGCCGACGTGGAACGGGTGGCCCGGCTGGCGCAGGCGCATGACTTCATCTGCCGCCTGCCGCAGGGTTACGACACACCGTGCGGCGTGCGCGCCAGCCGTCTGTCCGGCGGCCAGGCGCAGCGCATCGCGATTGCGCGCGCGCTGCTGCAACAGGCGCCGATTCTGGTGCTGGACGAAGCAACCTCGCACATCGACACCGTCGGCGAGCTGGCCCTGCACAAGGCGCTCGACACCCTGCGCGCCGGACACGGCATTTTGCTGATCGCGCACCGCCCGTCCACGATACGCCAGGCCGACCGCATTCTCGTGCTGGAGCACGGGCGCGTCGTCGAGCAAGGCAATCACGCCGAATTACTGGCGCGTCAGGGCGCGTACGCGCGCCTTCTTTCCAATGAGTCCACATAAAGGTTATGCAGTATGAGTGCAGATAGTTGGCAGCATCCGTTGTCGTCCCGTATTCCGTTCCGCTTGGCCGGCCCTTGCCTCTTCGGCATCGGCCTGGCCCTGATCCAGCCAGCCAGGGCCGACGACCCGCAGCCCGCTTCAACCGCTCAAACCAAGCAACTGGAAACCATCAACGTCAGCGCCAGACGGCATGACGAGCCCGATTACTCGGTGCCGATCAGCCTTCAAGCCTTCACCGCTGAGGACTTGAGTTGGCGCATCAGCCCCGGCCAGAGCAATGCCAGCCTGGCCCGCAGCGTGCCCAATCTCAGCTTCGTCGATCTGGGGACAACCTACAGCAACGTGTTCACCATACGCGGCGTGGGTTCCTTCATGCCGCTGTCCAGCGACGACAGCTCGGTCGTGGTGTACCTGAACGACGTGCCGCGCGCCGCCACCGGCGCCTCGCCCAACCTGCTCGATGTGGAGCGGGTCGAAGTCCTGCGCGGCCCGCAAGGCACGCTGTTCGGCCGCAACACGCAGGGCGGCGCGATCCAGATCATCCCGAACGCGCCCGAGTTCAAGCGCAGTTTCAGCACCACGCTGGAGTTGGGCGAACACGGCCACGTATCCACCGATGTGGTGGCGAACACGCCGCTGGCGGACAAAGTGGCGGTGCGGCTGGCGGTGCGCTATGCCGACCAGGATGGCCGGATACCGAATCTTTCGACCGGGACCAGGGATGGCGCCGTGCGCCTGGGTGTGGCGCGCGCCTCGCTGCTGTGGGGCGTGGATGACCGCACGCTGGTCAGCGCGATGGTCTTCCAGGATCAGACGCGCAGCAGCGTGTCGCGCTTCGTCTGGCGGGAAAATCCAGCCTTTCCGCAAATCGCGCAAGACACCGAGACGCTGGGGCAATGGCGCGACAGCGGCGCCAGCATCCGGCTGGAACACGATTTCCCGTTGTTCAAATTGACGGCGGTCAGCAGCTACCAGGACTCCAGCAACCGCCAGGTCTTCGACCTGAGCGACGCGCTGATCAGCGTCGCCATGACGCACCGGCCGGCGGCAACATTCAACGTGCCGGGTGCGGACATGAGCTCGATGAACCTGCATGAAAAAACCATGATGCAGGAGTTGCGCCTGAACGCGCCGGCCGACAGCGCGCTGCAATGGACGGCGGGCCTGAATTACTTCCGCTCGGACTTCGACAACACGACCGTGGCGCGCGCCTCGCCGGCCGCGTTCAGCTTCGTCAGCACCCAGAACGGCCGCCAGTACAACCGCACGCGCACCGGCAGCACCTCGCTGTTCGGCGAGGCCAACGTGCCACTGGCCGCCAACATCAGCGGCATCGCCGGCCTGCGCTACACGACCGAGCACAAGTCCGCGAGCTATGTCTTCGACGGCAACGGCAATCCCATGGTCGTGCCGCATTTTGACGGCAGGGAAGAACTGGACGCCAATCTCCTGACCGGACGGCTGGGACTATCGCACGACGACAAGCGTGGTACGCTGTTCTACGCCACAGCGGCACGTGGCGCCTCCGCTCCAGGCTACTCGGCGCTGTCCACCAGCAGCCCGCGCGGCAAGCTGGAGCCGGCCTTCCCCGAATCCAGCAACTGGACTTACGAAGCCGGCTTCAAATCCCGCGCGCTGGCGGCCGGCCTGGATGTGCGCGCGGCCGTGTTCTACAACGACGTGAAGAACGGCCACCTGGTCGTCTTCGATCCCAGCCAGGCGCTGTTGCGTCCGGTATCGCTGGACTACCGCAGCCAGGGCGCGGAGCTGGAACTGGAAGCACAGGCCACGCCGCGTCTGCACCTGCGCGCCGGCCTGGGATACACCAACGGCAAGCTGGCCCACGTGCCGCCACAACACCTGTCCGGCGCGAAGAGCGGCGCCCCACTGCCCAACGTCCCCAAGTACAGCATCGACCTGGCTGCCGACTACACCGCCGACACCCGGCTGTTCGGACTTGCCGGTCAGCTCAAAAGCAACGTCGGCTGGCAGTTCGTGAGCCAGCGCAGCGCCGACATCAAGCAGAGTTTCTACCTGCCCGGCTACGCGCTGCTGAACGCCCGCCTGAGCTGGCAACATCGGGACTGGAACCTCTACACCTACGCCAACAACCTCGCCAACCGGACCTACGCCATGACCGGACAAGCCTGGTCGGCCGGCGTGAATTCAGTCCGCCCGGGCCAAGGCCGCGAGCTCGGTCTCGGCGCCATCAAACAATTTTAAGGAAAGGACCGCCATGCTCGACACGATCGTAGACGGCGCCGTCAAAGCGCCGGCCGCGCGCCCAAGCCATACCTGGCCCATCCTCGGCGCGATAGTGGTGATCTACCTGGCGCTGGGCACCATCATGGGCTTTCTGCAAGGCCTGGGACCGGTGCTGCGCGGCCAGGGCATCCCCCTGCGCGATATGCGCGGGCTGTTTCTGGTGCTGATACCCTTCGGCCTGGCATTCTTGTGGGCGCCCTGGGTGGACCGCTTGCGCTGGCCATGGCTGCGGCATCGCAGCGGCTGGATCTTGAGCATGCAGGCACTGGCGCTGCTGGCGGTGGTCACCATGGCCGGCATGCCGATGCCGACCACGTCATGGTGGCCTACGCTGATCCTGGCCTGCGTCGCCACCGCTGCGGTGGCGACCACCGATCTGGCGGTGGATGCCTTCTGCGTCGAGCACGTCAACGCCGCGCACCGCGCACGCGCGGCGGCGGCCAAGATGGGCGGGATTTCCATAGGCGTCTTTGTGGGCGGCGGCGTCATCGTCGGCGAATACGCGCGCTTGCAATGGCAAGACAGCCTGTTGTGCATCGCCGCCATACTGGCGCTGGCCTGCGTGCCGGTGCGCAGCCTGTCGGTGCGGGAACGCGGCGGCCGCACGGCAGCTCATCGCGCCAACGCGGCGGGACAGGCCAACCCGTCCAGCCTGCGCTCGGCCCTGCGCGACCAGGTCTTGCGGCAACGGCTGCTGCGCGTCACCCTCGTCACGTGCAGCCTGCTGGCACTGTTCAGTTTCAACCGCCTGCTGCTGACCGACATGGGCGTGCCGCTGGCGCGCATCGCCTGGCTGCTGGGCACCATCACGCCGCTGGCGAACGCCATCGCCTGCCTGTTCACGCCCTGGCTGTGCCGACGCTGGCCGGCGCGCGTAGTGGCGTGGTGGGCGGCAGGATTCGGCATCTGCGCGACCTTGCTGCTGGCCGCCGCCTACTGGAACCAGCAGCAGGATCTGGCGATCGCCGCGGCAATTGCCAGCAGCGCCGCAGCCGCCGCGCTCTACGTGGTGCTGGCCAGCCTGATCCTCGGATGGGCCGACCAGCG
The DNA here is from genome assembly GCF_009380215.1 of Rugamonas aquatica. Classification (GTDB taxonomy): domain Bacteria; phylum Pseudomonadota; class Gammaproteobacteria; order Burkholderiales; family Burkholderiaceae_D; genus Rugamonas; species Rugamonas aquatica_B. Next base: position 167,387 of record NZ_WHUG01000001.1, on the reverse strand, counting down.
CCGCGCCGCCACCGACTACGCGCTGCTGTACGGACTGGGGCGCCTGTTCGCGACGATAACGCTGCTGCTCCTGCCCGCCTGGATCGCGCACATCGGCTGGATACGGTTCTTGCTGGTCGATGCCACCGCATTCCTGATCGCGCTGACGCTGCTGCTACGCCTGCCGCCGAACGAGGCCGGGAGAACATAAAAGTCCGATACAAATGAACAGTGCGGCTCCGGCTCAGTGTCAGCTAAGCCGGAGCGGTTATAGTCATGTGCCGCCATCACATTGGATTTCCATGACTACCCTGAACACCGATCTGTTCCTGCTACTGGCCGCGCCGCATACGCCCCCGCCGATGGTGCTGGCCGCCGCCATCGCATTGGCCGAGGTGGCCATCCTGGCCGTGCCACTGCTGCTGGTGACGGGATGGCTGCGCGGCCGCCCGGCCTGGCGCCAGGCGGCGCTGGAGGCATGCCTGGCGGCCGCCGTCGCACTCGGGCTGGCGCAGCTGGCCGGCCTGATATTCCCCCACAATCGCCCGTTCATGGACGGCATCGCCCACGCCTGGGTTGCGCACGCGCCGGACGCCTCCTTCCCCAGCGACCATCTGACGCTACTGTGGTCCGTGGCGTTGAGCCTGTGTCTGCACCCTGCGACCCGCCGCGCCGGCGTTGGGCTGGCCCTGCTGGGCGTGCCGATGGCTTGGGCGCGCATCTACATCGGGGTCCACTACCCTGCCGACATGGCCGGCGCGCTGTTGATCGGCGCCATCGGCGCCTGCGTGGCGCGACAATTGGGCGCGCTGCCGGCGCTGGTCTGCCCGCCGGCCGAGCGCGTGTACCGCAGCCTGTTCCGGCCATTGATCCAGCGCGGCTGGGTACGGGAGTAAGCCATGCGTGTGCTGCTGGTCGAGGACGACCCGATGATAGGCGCGGCCGCGCATGCGGCGCTCAAGGCCGCCTCCTATGCGGCCGACTGGGTGCGCAACGGCCAAAGCGCGCTCGACACGCTTGCTTGCCAGCACTACGACCTGGTGCTGCTGGACCTGGGCTTGCCGGGCAAGGATGGCATGGCCGTGCTGCGCGCCCTGCGTGCGTCCGGCAACGAAGTGCCGTTGCTGATTATCACCGCGCGCGACGGCCTCGATGAACGCATCGAAGGCCTGGACAATGGCGCCGACGACTACGTGCCCAAGCCGTTCGAGATGAGCGAGCTGCTGGCGCGCATGCGCGCCGTGATGCGCCGCAAGGGGGGCAGCGCCGCGCCGGTGCTGAGCAACGGCGTGTTGACGCTTGATCCGGCCACGCGCCAGGCGTCCAGCGGCGAACTCACGGCGCAGCTGTCGAACCGCGAGTTCGCGCTGCTGCAGGCGCTGATGCGGCGTCCCGGCGCCATCCTGTCGCGCAGCGAACTGGAGGAACGCATCTACGGCTGGGGCGAGGAAGTGGAAAGCAACGCGGTCGAATTCCTGATTCATTCGCTGCGCAAGAAGTTCGGCGCGGGCGCCATCAAAAACGTCAGGGGGGTCGGATGGATGGTCGACAAAAGCATCTGAAGGATTCGCTGCAGCTGCGGCTGTCGCTGTGGCTGACCGGCGGCATCCTGGCGGTAGCCGTGCCGGCCGCCGCGCTGTCGTTCGTGGCCGCCTATGACGAGGCCAACGAACTGCAGGACGACACGCTGCGCCACGTGCACGCGCTGTTCGACCAGCACCGGCTGGTCGCGACGCCGCTCCGCGCGGCAGACAGCAATCCATTTGCCGGCGGCGACGAGACGCGCGTGGTGGTGCAGTTGCTGCCGTCGCAACCGGTACAGGCACCGGACCAGCGGACGGCCGACGAACCGTTGCAGCAGCTGGCCGCCCTGCCCGACGGCATCCACCGCCGCACCATCGCCGGCACGCCCTACCGCATCCTGTTGCAACGGCTGTCCACCGGCGAGCGGCTGGCGGTAGCCCAGGCGGCGGCGGTGCGCGACGAGATCGCGCTGGAAGGCGCCCTGCGCACATTGCTGCCGCTGCTGGTGTTGCTGCCGCTGCTGCCATTGCTGGTGGTGCTGATGTTGCGGCGCGGCTTTCGTCCCATCGCCACGCTGGCCGGCGATATCGACCGCCGCAGCGAGCATGAACTGCAGCCGCTGACGCCGGACTTCCTGCCGTCAGAAATGCGCCCCTTCGTTACCGCCATCAACCGACTGCTGGAGCGTGTCGCGCAAGCCATGCAGGCGCAGCGCCGCTTCGTCGCCGACGCCGCCCACGAACTGCGCTCGCCGATGACGGCGCTGTCACTGCAAGCCGAGGCGCTGGCCGACAGCGATTTGTCGCCGGCAGCGCAAGCCAAGGTGGCGACGCTGCGCTCCGGCCTGCGGCGCGGCCGCGACCTGCTGGAACAGCTGCTGTCGCTGGCCCGCGTTCAGGCCTCGCCAGCGCCGGCCGCTGAGCGCGTGTCGCTGCTGCACGTGTTCCGGCTGGTGCTGGAAGACCTGATGCCGCTGGCGCAGGCGCGCAACATCGATCTGGGCGTCACCAGCGACATCGACGCCGCGCCGCTGGCGAGCGAAGTCGATCTGCTGCTGATGGTGCGCAACCTGGTCGACAACGCCATCCGCCACACGCCCGACGGCGGCCGCGTGGACCTGGCGGTGCTGACCGGTGCGGAGGGCATCAGCGTGGAAGTGTGCGACTCCGGCCCCGGCATCGCTCCGGAAGAACGGGAGCGCGTGTTCGATCCCTTCTATCGCGCGCTGGGCAATGCACACACGGGATCGGGGCTGGGCTTGTCTATCGTGGCTGCGGTGGCGCGCCGCCTGGGCGCGCGCGTGACGCTGGACTATGTTGACCGGCAGGTGCCGGCCGGACTACGGGCCAGCATCCTGTTCAGCCGCTGAAGCGCTTACTTCGCCTGCGCCTTGTCGATCGCCGCCAGCAGGTCCGTCATCGCAGCCTTGCAGGCGGCGGCATCCGGACGACTGGCGCGCAGCGCGTCCAGCGCGCGATCGATCGCCTTGTCGACCACGTGCCAATCGGCGGCCGCGCGCGGCTTCAGACCGGCCTCGGCCTCGTCCCACGTGGTCTCCAGATCCTTGATGCGTTTCTTGCCGCCGGCCAGGTCGCCGGCATCGACAAGCTTGGCCGTGTCCTGGGCGATGGTGCGGAATTTCCCCAGGTCGCCCAGCTTGGCGCTGCTGGCAGCCTGCGCGGCCGGCAACAGCGGATTGGTCGGCGCAATGGCGGCCACCGCCAGGGTGACGGCCGCAACGGCCGCGATGATGGCGCGCTTGTAGATGTGGTTTTGCATGTCTGCTCCTCTTGGTTGAAAAATGAATGTCAGTTGGCTCGAACGGTAGGCGGCGTCCTGCTCACGAACGCCACCAGGGCGGCAATCGCCAGCAGGAACACGATGCTGGTGTTGACTGCACCCCAGCCGATGCCGCCGTATTCGGTGGATTGCGACAGCAGGTCGCCCAGCGAAGCGCCCAACGGACGCGTCAGAATGTAGGCCAGCCAGAACGTCAGCACCGGATTGGCGCCGTTGCGCTTGGCTGCGTAGATGATCGCGATCAGCATGCCGAACGCCAGCACGCCCAGCCGGAAGCCCAGCGCCAGCTCCTCCGTGGCCAGGTCGCCGGCCGCCGTGCCCAGCGCGAAGGTCAGCAGGATCGCCGCCCAGTAGAAACGTTCGCGGCGTCCGGTGTTGATGGTGGTGACGGACAGCGTACGTTCGCTGCGGTACCAGGCGGCAAACAGCAGGGCCAACAGAACGCCAAAGACGGCCGTGCTGAGGTACAGGCTCACGCCCAGGCGGTCGGTCAGCGCGTCGGTGATCTGGGTGCCCGCCACACTGAGCAGCACCACGCACAGCCAGTACAGCCAGGGCACGAAGCGCCCAGCGCGTAGTTGCGCCACCAGTGCGGCGGCCAGCAGCGCTGCGGTGATGCCGCCGGTGACGGCCGTGCCCAGGCCGGCGTTCACCGCCAGATAGTCGGCGCCAGTCTCGCCGACGGTGGTGGACAGGATCTTGATGACCCAAAAGCTCAGCACGGCCACCGGCGCCTTGTTGACCATGGCGACGGGCGCGGTAATTGGTTGATTCATGCAACACCTTGTCGAAGTTGAAGTGGGAGCGTGCAGACCATCATAGAGACTGACAATTAGCAGTCCATTAGCCTGGAAAAGTCGGAATTAATAGTCGCTTTTATGGCGCACAAATTCTCGCCGACATAATGCCGACCGCGATACAAATAACAAGCAAATTAATAGCCTTGACCCGCGTCAAGTTAATTAAAAATATATAAAAATTCACGTTGGAATAAGCCAACACAGACGTTATCTTTTTGAAAATTAATGCAATACTACCCATTCCGGTGCGCCGTTATTACGCGCACCTGATTCCCTCCAGAGTTATCACCATCCTCCACTTGTTACTATTGGAAAGGTAGTGTTATGCCTGTCGATAAAATAAATAAGCCCGCATCCGTTTTTCAACAAACATATGACGTGATAGTCATAGGCGGCGGCCCGATGGGGCTCGCCACCGCGTATTACAACAGCAAGCGTTCCGCTTCCACGCTGGTTCTGGAACAGTTCACCTTCTTCAACCAGCAAGGCAGTTCGGCCGGTGTTTCCCGCCAGTTCCGCATTCCCTACCCGGATGAATACATGGTGAAGATGGCCGAGGATGCCCTGCCCTACTGGGCTGAGCTGCAAACCCACAGCCAGGAACAACTGCTGACGACGGTCGGCACCTTGTGGTTTGGCGACCCGACCGTCCAGTCCACGGAGGGCAATATCGCCGCCGCGGAGTTGGCCATGCAGGCGCAGGACGTGCCGTACACCTCACTGACCGTCGGGGAAATCGAAGAACGCTATCATTTCAAAGACTTGCCGTCGAATTACCGGGGCCTGTTCCAGGCCGATGGCGCCAGCATCGACTTGCTGGCCACCCAGCGCACGCTATACGACTGCAATCTCGCCAGCCCCCTCGTGACGATGCTTGATCAGTCGCCGGTCATCGGCATTCAGCAATCCGATCAGCTGTTCATGGTGACGACTCCCGGCGGCACTTACGTCGGCAAGAAGCTGGTGATCGTTCCGGGGCCTTATATTAACGACGTCATTAACCTGCTCGATTTCAGAATTGAAGCGACGTATTGGAACATGGCCTCGGCCTATTTCAAAAAAACCGACCCCGCCATTCAATATCCGACCTGGTTTGTTTTCCAGCAGCCTGAAGGCAACAGCGGTAATCAATTCTACGGTTTTCCCGAGGTTGAATGGAATTACCCCGACTATATCCGGGTTGCGCCGGACTTCGTGATGACGCCCCTGTCCGATCCCAACCAGGCCAGCTTTGTCCCCAACCCCGAGGAATTGGCGTACACCTCCGAATGGGTGCGCAAGCATATGACCGGGCTTGATCCCACTCCGCATTACAAGTCCACCTGTCTGGTGGCGCTGAGCACTATCGCCGGCAAGGAAATGCTGATCGACTTTGCCCCGAGCTACGTGCCCAACCACAAGAACATCGTCATGTATGCCACCGGCTGGGCCGCCAAGTTCGTGCCGCTGCTGGGCAGCATTCTGTCGGAGATGGCGATCGACGGCAAAAGCTCATACGACATCTCGCACTTCCAGACCGGCCAGCTCTACTTCAGAAGCATGTAAATAATTTATCCACTTATATCGGGAGTCCAAAATGGTTGACAAGAACACGGCATTGAACACCGGCTTGCAGGATGGATTGAAACTCGACGTGGCCATCGTGGGCGCCGGCATTTCCGGCATCTACAGCGCCTACCGCCTGACCACGGAAGGCGCCAGCACCGGCAGCCAGGTACAGGTCTTCGACATGAACACCCGCATCGCCGGGCGGCTTGAATCGGTACGCCTGCCCGGCATGCCGACGGTACAGGGCGAGCTGGGCGGCATGCGCTACCTGACCTCGCAAAAAATCGTCACCACGCTGATCGAAGAGGTCTTCGCCGATCAGATGGAAGCGATTGATTTTCCGATGGGCGATCCGGCATATCTGTACATGTACTTGCGCAAAGACCGCTGCAAGCAAAACGCCTGGACGGAAGCGCAGAGCAAGGGGCAGAAGCTGCTGACCCGCTACTACCTGGACGACGACGACATCGGCTTCAGCGCCGACCAGCTGTTCAGCAAAGTGATCTACGACGTGCTGACCGCGGATCCGTGGTTCCGCGAGAATTTCGGCCAGCACGTCCGCCAGGTCGACGCCTATAACTACGTCATCGAACTGACGCTGCGGCAATGGGACGAGATCAAGCCCTACCTGACCTACCAATTCGAAGGCTCACCGTACGACAAGCGCCTCGTCAACGACATCGGCTTCTGGAATCTGCTCAAGGACCAGGTATCGCAGGAGGGCTATACCTTCCTGTCGACCGCCGGCGGCTACTACTCCAACACCATCAACTGGAACGCGGCGGAAGCCTTCCCCTACATGATCGGCGACTTCTCCGCCGGGGCCGAATACAAGACCATCGCCGAGGGCTTCGACAGCACGGTCTATGCGATGGCGAACGAATATATGCGTCACGAAGGCGCATGCATCTGGTCCGAAAACAAGCTGCTGACCTTCAACCAGCAACACCCGCAGAGCGCCACCCACCGCTATGAACTGGTCTTCCTCAACCTGCGCTCGAACCAGCAATGGCGGGTGTATGCCAACCGGCTGGTGCTGGCGATGCCGCGGCACTCGCTGGAGCTTCTGGACCAGGATAACTTCTTCTTCAACGTCAATGAAAACACCGAGCTGAACAAAAACATTCGCTCGGTCATCAAGGAGCCGGCATTCAAGATCCTGATGGGATTCGACACGCCGTGGTGGCGGGAGCTGGGCATCACCGCCGGCCATTCCATCACCGACCTGCCGATGCGTCAGTGCTACTACTTCGGAACCGCGAAAGTGACCGACCATTCGATGCTGCTCGGCAGCTACGGGGACATGGAGACGGAGACGTTCTGGAAGGCCTTGTCCGACGATCCGGTGAAGTTCCGTCCACGCGCGACCAAGATGGCGTCGCAGCGTGAAGTCGAAGCGCTGAACGACGTTGCCGCGAGCGACACGATGGTCAAGGAGATCGTCAAGGAATTACGCGAATTGCACGGCGTTGGCATTCCCCTGCCCTACGTTACCTGGTTCAAGGACTGGGGCGACGACCCGTTCGGCGCCGGCTATCATGCGTGGAAAGCCGGCTACAAGGTGCAGGATGTGATGCCCTACATGCGCAAGCCCTTGGCGACAGAAGACATACACATCTGCGGCGAAGCCTATTCGGACCAGCAAGGCTGGGTAGAAGGCGCCTTCTGCGAGGCCGAGAAAATGCTGCAGTCCTACTTCGGCCTGCCGCGCCCGAGCTGGTTGCCGGCTGACTACTACCTGGGCTGGTAGAGCGCCATGCCCGTAAGTTGCGCAGCAGCTTACGGGCAATCGCCATGCTGAAGTGATGTTTATTATCACCATAAATAATTCTTGACAGAAATATTTCAATGAGTACAATAACTTTAAAACAAGTAGTGTCTCACGCAAGGATTAACACTCCTCCATCCATATAAAAAAAGGACTGCCGCATATGGCGAATGATTTAGACGAAACAACCGGCCCGATCAACCATGAAGGCCGCGATATCAATGTAATCAACAAACAGATTCCCGTTCAAATTGGTACCGGCTCCCTGATCTTCGAGATTGCGCTTTGGACTGTCGGGACAATTCCCGGCATCATTTCCCTGGCAACTGGCGCGCGGCCGCAGCTGCATAGCATCGGATTCATCGTGGCAGGCGTTCTGCCGGGCCTGATTTTCTTGTTCATGAAAATCAACGCCCTGGCCTATCTGCGCAAACTGCAGCAAAAAATTCAGGCCGACGCATCTCAAATCGACAACTACCTGGAACAACGGGTCGTCATCCTTAACAACGTGGTTGGCCTGGTGGCCAAGGCGATCGATCTCGACAAGGATGTGATGAAGTCGGTGGCGGCATACCGCAGCGGTCAAGGCGGCAGTTCCGACGCTCAGCGCAATGCGGCCGCACAACAGATCGACGGGATTTTTTCACGCATCGGTATCGCGTGCGAGTCGTATCCAGACCTGAAGGCGCAAGCCGTTATTGCTGATGCGATGCGACAAAACAGCTATCTCCAAAAAGAAATCACCGCTGCGCGCACGCTGTACAACGACACCGTCTCGATATGGAACCAGGACGTGTTTGCCTGGCCCGCCAAGCAGATCGTTGCCGCCCGCGCCGGCTTCACCACTCGCATTCCATTTACGGCCTCCGCCGAGACCAAGGCCGCCGCCAGGGGTACGTTCTTTTGATCGATGACGTTCACGAGCCGTTGGAGCAATACGCGGCCCATTTCAAAACTGCTCACATCGACAACACCTCCAGCTTCTTCGAAGACCTTGTACGCCAGTCCGGCGTGGACGAAGATGCCAATGCCAGGACCGTTCAGCAGCTGCGGCAGCTGGAACAGCAAGCAGGAGGAGCGAGTTCCACCAACAAATGGTGGCGCGTATTGCGAGGCCTGGTCATTGCGGCCACGCTGTCGGCGCTGGTGTATGTCTTCATGCATTATTCGCGGCCGTGGCTGCTGGCGCCCGCGGCAATTTCCGCACCGGCGCTCTACTGGCTGCATCGCGTCATCAAAGATTCCTATGCGCGGCTGAAACAGCTGGAACAGGCATGCAACGCCAAGCGCGCCGAAGCATGGGGACAGATGGCGCCGCTCAACCGGCTGTTTGACTGGGACATCACGGCCAAGCTGGTGCAGAAAACCGTGCCACGCATCGCCTTCGACCCGTATTTTTCCAACGGCCGCATGCAAGAACTGCGCAACAGCTTCGGCTGGTCCGGCGAGCTGGGAGGCGACGAGTCCATCATCTTCTCCCACAGCGGCGTACTCAACGGTAATCCATTCATTCTGGCGCGTACTCTGACGCATTGGATGGGCAGCAAAACGTATCACGGCTCGCTGGATATCAGCTGGACCGAGCAGGTTCGCGGCTCCGACGGCAAATACCACACCGAGACGCACCATGAGACGCTACGCGCATCGATTGAACAACCGTTTCCGGAATACGACAACCAGACATTTATCGTTTATGGCAACGAGGCCGCGCCCGATCTGTTGTTCAGCCGCAGCCCGTCGAAACTCTCCAAGCTGGAAGACGGCTTCTTCGACAGGCTGCGAAAAAATCGCGCCATTAAAAAGCTCGAAAACAAGTCGCGTGACGTGGGCGAAGGAAAGACGTTCACGGTGATGTCCAACCGCGAGTTCGACGCCCTGTTTGATGCAACCGACCGCAACCATGAGGTGCAGTTCCGGCTGTTGTTCACGCCACTGGCACAGCAGGAGATGCTGAAGCTGCTGAAGGACAGCGAGGTCGGCTATGGCGACGACTTCGAATTCAGCAAACGGAATATGATCAATATCGTGGAGCCAGCGCATATGCGCCCGACCGACATAGGCGGGGAACCGGAAAAATTCCACGCCTATGAACTGGCGCAGGCGCGTGCGTTCTTCAACACCTACCACAACGATTTTTTCCGCTCCTTCTATTTTGGCATCGCACCGCTGCTGGCCATACCGCTGTACCAGCAGCACCGACCTCATTCCGATATCTACAAGGATACCTACGCCAGCAAATCGTGCTTCTGGGAGCATGAGGCGATCGCGAATTACCATGGCGAGGCGGCGTTCAAACACCCTGACTGCGTTACCCGGAGCATCCTGAAGACCGCGGCAAAAGTCGACGCCGATGGATCGCAACGTGTGCGCGTCACGGCCAGCGGATACGGTAGCGTCGAGCGTGTCGACCATGTCTCAGTTCGGGGTGGAGATGGCCATAGCCACCGGGTCCCGGTCTACTGGAACGAGTATTACGATGTGCGCCAGGCAGCCGACATGGTAGTGAGGGAGAAAGCGCCCACCAGCGACGATGAAGCCGCATTGCGCAAGGCGTTTGAACAGCGCGGGGTCGAATACCAGAAGGCCGTCCTTCGCCGCTCCATTGTTTCGGCGGTGTTGCCCGCTTAGTCAGTCAATACGGTTCGAACTGAATGCCCGCCTTGCGCAGCTGGGAGACCATCAAGCTCTTCCAGGGTCCTTCCGGCGACCATACCCGCGCGACCGATTCATAGGCAAGCTCGGGCTTCTCGTGAAGGACGATGGCGCGATACAGGAAGGTCATGCTGGAGGCGCGCATATTGACCTGGCAATGGACCAGCACTTTGCGGTCACGCAGCCGCTCCATGGCCGCCACGAAGGACTGGAAGTCGGCCTCGGTGGGCTTGCCGAAGCCGATAGGAATGTTGATGAACTCTAGCCCCTGCCGGCGAACGATCTCCGCTTCGCCGGCAACGGCATCCGACACGGTCGGCGGCGCCAGATAGATGACTGCGCCAAAACCCTGCGCGGCCAGGCTGGCAAGTGCCTCGGCGCTGGGCTGGCCCGACGTGACGAGCCGGGGCGAGATCGCGACCACGTTCGGCGCCTCGATCACTACATCCGTCGCGGATGCCGTGCTGCATGTCAGAAGTCCGGTGAGCAGCGCGAGCACCGCCATTGCGCGCCTCGTTTCAGCCACGATATGGCCCCTTGACTTCACCCCAGCCCCACTTGGGCATGGGCGCATCCTGATCGGCTTGCGCCCCCGGTTGCGAGTTGATGACGGCCAGACGCGAACCCCACTCCAGATAGCCAACCAGCGCCGAGCGGAATTCCGGGTCGTCGGGCATGTCCAGCTCATCGGCTGTTTCCAGCAGCAAGGCAACCCAGCGGCGCCGCTGCTCCTGGGCCAGATGCCGGTTGAGATGCTGCTGAATCATATGCGGATGCCCTCCATACTGCTCGGAGTAGGTGGTGGGCCCGCCCAGAACTTCGGCAAGAAAGGCAGCAACGTGCGCGGGATGATCGCCGCCCATATGGGCAAACACGGGAGCCAGCAAGGTATCGCGCTTGACATGCTCGTAGAAGCGCGAGGTCAGACGACGCAGGGCATCGATGCCGCCCAGCCATTCGTACAGCGTAGGAGTGTTTTCGGACATGCGTAACCTTTCAAATGCGGGCTAAGGCATCCAGGGTAGCAGGTCAATCAACGCGCGCGGCACATTTTGCGCATTTCACGAGTCCCGTGCGGCCTATCGTCCAACCGCCCTCCCTCGCCGCCACAGCCGCCCGCTTGGCCCACTGTTCCATGGGATCATTGGCGACTTCTTCGAATTCAAAGAACGCGCGGCAGTCATAAGATTCACACACCAGCATGAATTCACAGAACAGCATTTCTTCCAGCAAGTCATTCAACATTGAGATGGCCTTCCAAATGTAGAAAAACCCCTGGCAGCAGGGGTTTTTCCATTATTAACAACGCGCTACAGCCGCGACTTTATTCCCACTCGATAGTCGCAGGCGGCTTGCCCGAGATATCGTACACCACGCGGTTAACGCCCCGCACTTCGTTGATGATGCGGTTCGACACTTTGCCCAACAGCGAGTGTGGCAGGTGCGCCCAGTGTGCGGTCATGAAGTCCTGCGTCTGCACGGCGCGCAAGGCCACCACGTACTCGTAGGTGCGGCCGTCGCCCATCACGCCCACCGACTTCACCGGCAGGAACACGGCAAACGCCTGGCTGGTCGCTTCGTACCAGTTGGTCGGCACGGTGTCCTGATCGAAACCAGGCACCACCACCGGTTCGTACGGCGTGTTGCGCAGCTCTTCGATGAAGATCGCGTCGGCGCGGCGCAGCAGGTCGGCGTAGTCCTTCTTCACTTCGCCCAGGATGCGCACGCCCAGGCCAGGGCCAGGGAATGGATGACGGTAGACCATGTCATGCGGCAGGCCCAGCGCCACGCCCAGCTTGCGCACTTCGTCCTTGAACAGTTCGCGCAGCGGCTCCAGCAGCTTCAGCTTCATGGTCTCCGGCAGGCCGCCCACATTGTGGTGGCTCTTGATGGTCTGGCCCTTCTTGCCCTTGCCGGCCGATTCGATCACGTCCGGATAGATGGTGCCTTGCGCCAGCCATTTTGCATTGACCAGCTTGCCCGATTCGACCTGGAACACCTCGACGAATTCGCGGCCGATGATCTTGCGCTTCTGTTCGGGATCGGTCACGCCGGCCAGGTGGCCCATGAACTGGTCTTCGGCATCGACGCGTATCACTTTGACGCCCAGGTTCTTGGCGAACATGTCCATCACCATCTTGCCCTCGTCCAGGCGCAGCAGGCCGTGGTCGACGAACACGCAGGTCAGCTGGTCGCCGATGGCGCGGTGGATCAGCGCGGCAGCCACCGACGAATCGACGCCGCCGGACAGGCCCAGGATCACTTCATCGGTGCCCACTTGCGCGCGGATTTTCTCGACCGCTTCCGAGATGTAGTCCGGCATGTTCCAGTCCGATTTGCAACCGCAGATCTCGTGCACGAAGCGGCCCAGCATGGCCTTGCCCTGCACCGTGTGGGTCACTTCCGGATGCCATTGCACGCCGTAGAAACGCTTCTCTTCGTTGGCCATCGCGGCGATCGGGCAGCTCGGGGTGTTACCCATCAGGACGAAGCCTGGCGGCATCTCCAGCACCTTGTCGCCGTGGCTCATCCACACTTTCAGCATGCCGTGGCCTTCGTCGGTGACGAAATCGTTGATGCCGTCGAGCAGTTTGGTGTGGCTGCGGGCGCGCACTTCGGCGTAACCGAATTCGCGCACCAGGCCGTTCTCAACCTTGCCGCCCAGCTGGGCCGCCATGGTCTGCATGCCGTAGCAGATACCCAGCACCGGCACGCCCAGCTCGAACACGGCCTGCGGCGCGCGCGGCGAGTCGCCGTCCAGGGTCGAGTTGTGGCTGCCCGACAGAATCACGCCGGCGGCGCCGTAGTTGCGCACGAACTCGTCGCTGACGTCATACGGGTACACTTCCGAGAACACGCCGGAGTCGCGCACGCGGCGCGCGATCAGCTGGGTGACTTGGGAGCCGAAATCGAGAATGAGGATTTTTGAGTGCATGAGTAATGTACTGGAGAGGTAATGAATAGAAAAACGCCGGCTTAGCTAAGCCGGCGTTGCAAGGACTGTTAGTCGCCGGAACGGTAGTTCGGCGCTTCCTTGGTGATCTGCACGTCGTGCACGTGCGATTCGCGCATGCCGGCCGAGGTGATCTCGACGAACTCGGCTTTGTTACGCAGTTCGTCGATGGTGGCGCAACCGCAGTAACCCATCGATTGACGCACGCCGCCGACCAGCTGGAAGATGATCGCCAGCACGCTGCCTTTGTAGGCGACGCGGCCTTCGATACCTTCAGGCACGAACTTGTCGGCCTTCATGGTGGCGTCCTGGAAGTAGCGGTCGGCCGAACCGTCCGACATCGCGCCCAGCGAGCCCATGCCGCGGTAGGATTTGTACGAACGGCCCTGGTACAGGATCACTTCGCCCGGCGCTTCTTCGGTGCCGGCAAACATGGAGCCCATCATCACGGTCGACGCGCCGGCCGCCAGGGCCTTGGAGATGTCGCCCGAGAAGCGGATGCCGCCGTCGGCGATACATGGCACGCCGGTGCCTTCCAGTGCTTCGGCGACGTTGGAGATCGCGGTGATCTGCGGTACGCCGACGCCGGCCACGATACGGGTGGTGCAGATCGAGCCAGGGCCGATGCCGACCTTGACCGCATCCGCGCCGTACTCCACCAGCGCCTTGGCGGCGGCGGCGGTGGCGATGTTGCCGCCAATGACGTCCACGTGCGGGAACTTGGTCTTGATCCATCTCACGCGATCCAGGATGCCTTGCGAGTGGCCGTGGGCGGTATCAACCACCAGCACGTCGACACCGGCGGCGACCAGCAGTTCGATCCGCTCTTCATCCTTGGCGCCAACGCCGACGGCGGCGCCGACCAGCAGCTTGCCCTGCGAGTCTTTCGACGCCAGCGGGTGCTCGGTGGATTTCTGGATGTCTTTGACGGTGATCAGGCCGCGCAGTTCGAAGGCGTCGTTGACGACCAGCACGCGCTCCAGGCGGTGCTTGTTCATCAGGCGCTTGGCTTCGTCGCGGTCGGCGCCTTCTGCGCCTTCTTTGACGAACACCAGTTTCTCACGCGGGGTCATCTTGGCGCGCGCTTCGGCGTCCAGTTCCTGTTCGAAACGCAGGTCGCGGTTGGTGATGATGCCGACCACTTCCTTGCCTTCGACGACAGGGAAGCCGGAAATGCCATATTGCTCGGTCAGCTTGATGACGTCGCGGATCTTCATGGTCGGCGGGATCGTGATCGGATCGCGCAGTACGCCGGCTTCGAAACGCTTGACGCGCGCTACCTCGCGAGCCTGATCTTTGGGATTCAGGTTCTTGTGGATGATGCCGATGCCACCCTCTTGTGCCATGGCGATCGCCAGGCGGGCTTCAGTGACCGTGTCCATCGCTGCGGACAGCAACGGGATGTTCAGACTGATGTTACGGGTCAGACGAGTTTTGAGGGACGTATCGGCAGGCAGAACATTCGAGTACGCTGGGACGAGAAGCACGTCATCAAACGTGAGTGCTTTTTGGAGTAGACGCATAGCATTTCCTATAGGCGCAAAAGCAGATTATACAGAAATAGTGCCTCCCTGTCATAAACTTCTGTAAGCGCCTGCCTGCAAGGGCGTCTCCGGCGGCCTACGCCCCTTTTTGCGGCGGACGCGTCAGGCCTTATCTTTCTTCCGACGGCGAGCTACGACTCCCAGCAACATCAAGCCGGCAGCCATCATTACGTAACCTTCAGGTTCCGGTACTTGTCCCACATTGCCGACGTAGGTATGCTCATAGCTGGTCCAGAACATGGAAACCTCCTGATCTGTATGATTCGCATAGGTCAGATTGAAATCCTTGCTATAAGTGGCGCTGTATGGGCTAACGTAGTCAAGTGACAAACCCGTCACCTCCTGGCCCAGATAGCCGCCTGATACGTGCTCATCCCAAACCCAAAGATAGATTCGCACATCCGATGCGGCGGAGGCGTTAGGCAGGCCGGCGCCGGATTCGACGAATCCCGAAATGTGGCCGGACACGCTGATGGAGCTATGTGGCAGCAGCATGAAACGCCGGTCCTGAAAACTCGATGTGCCTGCCTGATCTGCTCCGCTGACTTCCGAGCGCCCCTGCATTTCCCCAGCGACGCCGCTATGGGAAGCCTGGACTTGAGCCGTGCTGCTGCTAATGGAAAGGTTGGCGGCGCGCAAATCGCTGTAATCCTGATGATAGGACCAGCCCCCTACATCGGAATCGGCGTTGATCCACGATTTCTGCTCGAGAAAACGGACGCCGCCCGTGCCATAGCCGTCAATGTTGCCAACCGTGAACTGCACGTTCGTGATGGCCGCTCCCGCGCTAACGGAAGCTGCAACCGATAGCGGCGATATAGCCGCCAGCGCGAGCCCCAGAACGGAACCGATTGCCGGAATGCAACTGCCTTTAATTTTCATCATACTCCCTTTAAGTGGCCGCACCTGTCGGTGCTCATTGGGAGATCTTATCATATTTTCATTGCAAAAATAAAAATATAGAAATTAAACAAAGCCCCCCCCCCTCGCCGCCCCGATCAGCAAGTCGCCAGCCTCCTCATGCCGGCATTTTTTGCATTTTCCTCAATATTCCCTCTAGAACATGTTGTAAAAAAGCCTCTACATTTCGACTGGATCAAAACAGGCCGGAGACTGCTTGTTTGCTAGCTAAGACGGGCTCATCACTATCGATTTAGAGTAATTTGATAAACAATATATATAGAAAGCCAAGATAGATTGCTGTAGTTTATGAAAAGTAGTCATTTGGGCCAGAGGCATATAACCGTTGCCGTCTGACATGTTCAACGCGCTCGCTTGCCGTAGCGAATTGTATGCAAGCAAACAATACCATTGGGGCATCATGAACTTGAATAAATACCTGATCGGACTCGTAGCCACCGTTGCTACCAGCTCCGTCTTCGCAAGTCCTTTACTGAACGAAGGTTTCAACAACATCAGCACCCTCGCCTCCAGTGGCTGGGTGATGACCAACAACAGCACCGGCTCGGTCGGCGGCAGCGCCGATGTGGCGAACGGCCTTACCAACTGGTTCCAGGGCGACACCTTCCCCTTCGGCGCAGCCGCAGGCCCTGGCACTTCCTACATCGGAGCGAACTCCCTCAACACAACCTTTGGCGGCGCCATCAGCAATTGGCTGATTACACCGGAAGTAGCGCTGTCGAACGGCGAAAAGCTGAACTTCTCGCTGCGCCTGTTCGGTGAAGGCCTTAAAGATACGGTCGAGGTTTACTACAGCGCCCACGGCGCCAGCGCGAACGTCGGCTCGACCACGTCGTCGGTCGGCGACTTCGTTCGACTGCAGACATACTCTTCCGACACCGACACCGACTGGCAAAACTATTCGGTTTCCCTGTCCGGCCTGTCCGGCAACACGACCGGTCGCTTCGCGTTCCGCTACGTCAACGCTGCCGGCGAAGGCAACCTCATCGGTATCGACTCGGTCAGCATCAGCGCCGTACCTGAGCCTACCTCCGCACTGATGCTGCTGCTGGGCCTGGGCGTGGTTGGTCTCAGCCGCAAGAAACTGCGCCTGCTGGCACTGGCCGGCCTGTCCGCCAGCACCCTGGTGGCGACCGCCGCCGAGCCGCAAACCACCGGCCCGAACGGCCTGATGAGCTTCCCGAACGCGCGTGTCGCCGTCCAGCCTGAACTGAACGGCAGCGCCACGCCAACCGGCAACGGCATGGTCGCCTATAAAGATGCAGCCACCGGTCAACTGGTCGGCCCATCGGCAGAACAGGCCGCCGAACTGGCCGCCGCAACCGTACCGGCAAGCAGCGCCAAGTTCGCCGCTGCCAGCGCCCGCGTCAAAGCCGGCGGCCGCGCAGCGCCGCTGACCACGTCGCGCGGCGGCGTCGGCCTCGCGCTTGACGAATCGACCGACAGCTACGCCGTCGTCCACAAGGATGCCGACGGCAAACTGATCGAATCCTGCGTTCCTGGTGAAAACGTCGCCCAACACCTGGCCCACGGCCATAGCCTGCCTGCCGTGCAAGGAGAACAACAATGAAGCGCTTCACCCTGAACGCCGTCGCCGCTGCGGCCGCCTGCCTGTTTGCCTCGTCGACCTGGGCTGCGGCCACCATCGTGATCGTCAACGGCGACCCTGCCAATGTCGGCTTCAATGACCCAACCGTCGTCGCACCGGTCGGCGGCAACGCCGGCACCACGCTGGGCACGCAGCGCCTGAACGCCTTCCAGGCCGCCGCCAACAAATGGGGCGCCACCCTGACCAGCAGCAGCACCATCCGCGTGCTGTCGACCTGGGAAGCGCTGACCTGCACCCCGACCTCCGCCGTCCTGGGCAGCGCTGGCGCGACCCAGGTGTTCCGCGACTTCGCCGGCGCACCGCAGACCGGCGCCTGGTTCGGCAAAGCGCAAACCGGCAAACTGACCGGCGCCGATCCAGACCCTAGCACCGCCGATATCCGCGCCCGCTTCAACATCAACCTGGGCACGGCCAACTGCCTGGCCGGCTCTCCGTTCTACCTCGGCCTGGACGGCAACCACGGCAACTCCGTCGACCTGGTCACCGTGCTGACCCACGAGTTCGGCCACGGCCTCGGCTTCCAGACCTTCACCAACGGCTTGACCGGCGCCCAACTGGGCGGCGTTCCAAGTATCTGGGACTTCTTCCTGAAGGACGCCACCACCAACAAGCTGTGGAAAGACATGACGAACGCCGAACGCATGGCCTCTTCGCTCAAGTCCAGCAAGCTGGTATGGACCGGTTCGATCGCCAACGCCGCCGCCGCCAATCTGCTGCAGCAGGGTTCGCCTGCGCTGACGCTGCTGAGCCCAGCCAACATCGCCGGCACCGTTCAGGTTGGCACCGCCAGCTTCGGCCCTGCGCTGAACAGCCCGGGCAAGACCGGCGAAATCATGCCGGTGGTGGATACCGCTCCCAACCTCGGCCTGGCTTGCGGCCCGCTGTCGGCGATCAATGCCGCAGCCGTCAACGGCAAGATCGCCCTGGTCGATCGTGGCGTTTGCTCGTTCACCATCAAAGCCAAGGCCGTGCAGGATGCCGGCGCGATCGGCGTGATCGTGGCCGACAACGTCGCCGGTTCGCCGCCGCCTGGCCTGGGTGGCGCCGATCCTACCGTCACCATCCCGGCGGTTCGCATTTCGCTGGAAGATGGCAATGCGCTGAAAGTGGCTCTGGCCAAGCGCACCCGCCTGCACTCCAACGTGTTTGCCAACCTGGGCGTGAACCTGGCCATGCGCGCCGGCGCCGATGCGTCTGGCCGTCTGCTGATGTTCGCACCGAATCCGTACCAATCGGGTTCGTCGGTATCGCACTACGACACCAGCGCCTTCCCTAACCTGCTGATGGAGCCGGCAATCAACGGCGACCTGACGCACGAGGTAACGCCGCCGTTCGACCTGTCCTTCCCGCTGCTGCGCGACATCGGCTGGTAAGACATCCCGGCACCTTGCCGAAAGCCCGTCGTCCACCCGGACGGCGGGCTTTTTTGCTTTACAGTTGACAGTTGCCGTGAATCATGGCGAAATTGATGCGTGCCTTACAGGAGCGTCCCCATGAAACACCGTACTCTGCATTGCCTGAGCGGCGCCCTGCTGCTGGCCGCATCCTCGCTGGCGATGGCCCAGTACATGTGGATCGATGACAAAGGCATCAAGCAACTGTCGGATCGCCCGCCGCCGCCGTCGGTGCCGGAGCAACGCATACTGAAGGCGCCCGGCAAGACGCCGTTCAATCCCAACGCCGCGGCAGCGGCCGAGCCCGAAGTACCTACCGAAGCCGCCCCGGATGCACCACCCGCCAAACGCCCGCCCACGCTGGCCGAACGCAACGCCGACTTCAACAAGCGCAAGGCCGACGCCGCAGCCGCCGACAAGAAGGCCGCCGCCGAAGCCCAGCAGAAAGCCGACATCGCCGCCAATTGCGACGCCGCCCGCAAGAACCAGCAGGCGCTGGCCGACGGCCTGCGCATGAGCAACTACGATAAAAACGGCGAACGCGGCATCATGGGCGACGAGGAACGCGCCGAAATGGCGAAAAAGAACCAGAAAGTGTTGGCTGGCTGCAAATAGCCCCTGTCGGGGCAAGGCCAAGCTGCCGTATGATATCGCTATCAAAACGCATATGACCGGCCCTTCATGATCAAGACTGCAGCGAACAAGAGCCGCGCCAGCGGCCGCATCACTTTGGCGATGGTGGCCGAGCGCGCCGGCGTGGCGACCATGACCGCCTCGCGCGCCATCACCCAGCCGGACATGGTGTCGCAGGCGCTGCGCGACCGCGTGGAGCAAGCCGTCACCGAACTGGGCTACGTGCCCAACCGCGCCGCGCGCGCGCTGGCCTCGTCGCAATCGAAGGTGATCGCGGTGCTGGTGCCGTCGCTGTCGAACGCGGTGTTCACCGAAGTGCTGGCCGGCGTGCAGGATGCGCTCGACGCCGACGACTACCAGATCTTGATCGGCAACACCCGCTACTCCGACAAGGAAGAGGAAAAGCTGATCGGCACCTACCTGCAATCGAATCCCGACGGCATGCTGCTCTCCGGCCTGAGCCACAGCCCGCGCGTGCAGCAGATCCTCACCAATTCCCGCGTGCCGGTGGTGTCGATGATGGACATGTCCACCGACCCGGCGCAGCTGACGGTGGGCTTCTCGCAATTCCAGGCCGGCCATGCGATGACGCGCTACCTGATCGAAAAAGGCCACAAGCGCATCGGCTTCATCGGCGCCCAGCTGGACGAGCGCACGCTGCGCCGCGCCGAGGGCTACCGCCGGGCGATGCTCGACGCCGGCCTGGCCGACATCAAGCTCGAAGTGATGGTGGGCGAACCGTCGACCATCGCGCTGGGCGCCGAGCTCGTGGGCCGCATGCTGGCGCAGGCGCCCGATTGCGACGCCATCTTCTGCTGCAACGACGACCTGGCGCACGGCGCCATCTACCAGTGCCAGCGGCGCGGCATCGCGGTGCCGTCGCAGCTGGCCATCTGCGGCTTCAACGACTTGCCGGCCTCGGCCTGGATGAATCCCTCGCTGACCACCATCGGCACGCCGCGCTACCGCATCGGTTTCGAGGCCGCCCGGCTGCTGCGCGCAGTGATCAAGGGCGAGCAGCCGGCCAACCGGCAGATCGACCTCGGCTTCACGCTGATGGCGCGCGAGAGCGCCTGAGCGGTCATAGCCCGCTGCTGCGTCGCAGCATCAATTCCGGTTTACAAATTTCGCCAGAGCCGTACACTGAGCCCACGATTGTTAGCGCTATCATTATGGAGACGACTTGATGCTACGCCCCACCCACGACGGCAACCGCTACGAACTGACCAGTCCCACGGCGATGCCGCGCGCGGCGGGCTTCCTGTGGAACCGCAGGATGATGATACAAGTGACCTGCCGCGGCTACGCCACCGCGCAGTTCATGCAGCCGGAGCCCGCCAAGTACGCGCACGCGCCCAACCTGGAGGCCAGGACCTTCATGCAGCCGGAGCAGAACTACTACGCCCATCATCCGGGCCGCTTCTTCTACATCAAGGACGAGGACAGCGGCCAGCTGTTCTCCGCGCCATACGAACCGGTGCGCGCGCCGGTGGACGCCTTCGCTTTCTCGGTCGGCAAAAGCGACATCGCCTGGACCGTCGAACACCTGGGCGTACGCGTCGAACTGACACTGAGCCTGCCCACCGACGACGTGGCGGAATTGTGGTCGCTGCGCGTGACCGACCTGTCCGGCCGGCCGCGCCGGCTGAGCGTCTATCCCTACTTCCCGATCGGCTACATGTCGTGGATGAACCAGTCAGCCGAATACCGCGCGGACCTGGGCGGCGTGGTCGCCAGCAGCATCGCGCCGTACCAGAAGGTGGCCGACTACTTCAAGCAAAAGGACTTCAAGGACAAGACCTACTTCCTGTGCGAGGAAGCGCCGCAGGCATGGGAAGCGCAGCAGCATGCCTTCGAAGGCGAAGGCGGCCTGCATCACCCCTCCTCCATCCAGGCCGAGCAGCTCTCCAACAGCGATGCGCGCTACGAGACGCCGACCGCCGCCGTGCAATACCGCCTGGCGCTGGCCGGGAACGCGTCGCATGAATACCGCTTCCTGTTCGGCCCCGCCTTCGACGACGCCGAGATCGCGGCCATGCGCGCCAGGTACCTGAGCACCGCCGCCTTCGACGCGGCGCGCCGCGACTACGCCGCCTACATCGCGGAAGGCCGCGGATGCCTGCACATCGAAACGCCGGATCCGGAGCTGGACAACTTCGTCAACCACTGGCTGCCGCGCCAGGTGTTCTACCACGGCGACGTCAACCGCCTCAGCACCGATCCGCAGACCCGCAACTACCTGCAGGACAACATGGGCATGAGCTTCATCCGGCCCGGCGTGATGCGGGCGGCCTTCCTGCACGCGCTGTCGCAGCAGGAAGCCAGCGGCGCCATGCCGGACGGGATACTGCTGGCCGAAGGCGCCGAACTCAAATACATCAACCAGGTGCCGCACACCGACCATTGCGTGTGGCTGCCGGTGGCCCTCAAGGTCTACCTCGACGAGACCAATGACTACGCCATCCTCGACGAGGAAGTCATCGGCCACGAAAGCGGCATCGCCCTCACCGTCTCCGAGCGCGTGAGCAGCGCGATGGACTGGCTGCTGCAAGCACGCGACCAGCGGGGCCTGAGCTACATCGCGCAAGGCGACTGGTGCGACCCGATGAACATGGTCGGCTACAAGGGGCGCGGCGTATCCGGCTGGCTGACCGTGGCCACCGCCTACGCGCTGAACCTGTGGGCCGACATCTGCGACCGGCACGGCGCCGCCGCGCTGACGGAGAGCGCCAAACACTTCCGCGCCGGCGCCGTGGCCGTCAACTGCGCCGCCAACGAACACCTGTGGGACGGCGACTGGTACGCGCGCGGCATCACCGACGAGAACGTCGCCTTCGGCATCAGCAAGGATGTGGAAGGCCGCATCTGGCTCAACCCGCAGGCCTGGGCCATCCTCGGCGGCGCGGCCGGCGACGCGCAGCGCGCCGCCATGCTGGAGCAGGTCGAGCAGCAACTGGCGACGCCGTACGGCGTGGCCATGTTCGCGCCGCCGTACAGCGCCATGCGCGACGATGTCGGCCGCGTCACGCAGAAGCATCCCGGCTCGGCGGAAAACGGCGCGGTCTACAACCACGCCGCCGCGTTCTACATCTACAGCCTGTACACCATCGGCGAGGGCGACCGCGCCTACAAACTGCTGCGGCAGATGCTGCCGGGACCCGACGAAAACGATTACCTTCAACGCGGCCAGCTGCCGGTCTTCATCCCCAACTACTATCGCGGCGCCTGGCACCAGTATCCGCGCACCGCCGGCCGCTCCAGCCAGTTGTTCAACACCGGCACGGTGTCGTGGGCCTACCGCTGCTTCATCGAGGGCTTGTGCGGCCTGCGGGGCGATGGCGACGCGCTGCGCATCGCGCCGCAGCTGCCGAAGAAGTGGGACCGCATCAAGGTCACGCGCACCTTCCGAGGCGCGACCTTCAAGCTCTCCATACAACGTGCGGACGTTGGCGAAACCCAGGTCTGGAGCGAAGGTAAACGTTTGACCGATTGCCGCGTTACCGGTATCGTTGCGGGTGGAGCACACGCGCTGGACGTATTGATCCCGCGTTGAACGATCAATTCAAATTACAAGGACACGGTAATCGTATGAAGAAGCGTCTCTGGCTGTCACTGGCACTGGTTTATCCCCTCATGTTGGCTCACGCTGCGGACGACAAGCGCCCGTGGCTGGACAGCGCGCAATCGCCGGACGCGCGCGCCGTGCAGCTGGTCGCCGCGATGACGCTGGACGAAAAAATCCAGACCGTGTTCGCCTACTTCTCCACCGAGTTCGCGCCGAAGAAGTTCACGCCGCCGAAAGAAGGCCGCCCCGATTCGGCCGGCTACGTGCCGGGCATCGCCCGCCTCGGCCTGCCGCCGCAGTACCAGTCGGACGCCGGTGTCGGCGTGGCCACGCAGGCCGTGTCGAAGAAGCCGTACGAGCGCACCTCCCTGCCCTCCGGCCTGGCCACCGCCGCCACCTGGAATCCGAAGCTGGCCTTTGCCGGCGGCGCGATGATAGGCGGCGAGGCGCGCAGCAGCGGCTTCAACTTCCTGCTGGCCGGCGGCGTCAACCTGATGCGCGAGCCGCGCAACGGCCGCAACTTCGAATACGGCGGCGAAGATCCGCTGCTGGCCGGCGTGATGGTCGGCGAGCAGATACGCGGCATCCAGTCCAACCATGTGGTCTCCACGGTCAAGCACTACGCCTTCAACGACCAGGAGACCAACCGCAATCACGTCAACGTGAAGATCGCCGACGCGGCGGGCCGCATGTCCGACCTGCTGGCCCTGCAGATCGCGATCGAGCGCGGCCAGCCCGGCGCGGTGATGTGCGCCTACAACCGCGTCAACGGCGCCTACGCCTGCGAGAGCGACTACCTGCTGAACCAGGTGCTGAAGCAGGACTGGGCGTATCCGGGCTTCGTCATGTCCGACTGGGGCGCCACCCACTCCACCATTCCGGCCGCGCTGACCGGCCTCGATCAGCAGTCCGGCCATCCGTTCGACAAGGCGGCCTACTTCAACGAAGGCTTGAAGGAGGCTGTGGTCAACGGCCATGTGCCGCAGGCCCGCCTTGACGACATGGTCAAGCGCATCACGCGCGCCATGTTCGCCAACGGCCTGGTCGAGCACCCGGTGGTCGCGCCCACATCGGCCGGCGCCGGCATCGACTTCGCCGCCAACGGCAAGGTGACGCAGGCCGACGCTGAAGAAGCCATTGTGCTGCTGAAGAACCAGCACAAGCTGCTGCCGCTGGATGCGAGCGTGCGCACCATCGCCATCATCGGCGGCCACGCGGATGTGGGCGTGCTGTCGGGTGGCGGTTCGGCGCAGGTGTATCCGGTCGGCGGTTCGCCGGTCGCCAATGAAGGACCGGCACACTTCCCCGGCCCGATGATCTATCACCGCTCGTCGCCGATGCAGCAGTTGACGGCGTTGACCAAGGCGCGCGTGGTCTACCACGACGGCAAGGATGCCGCCGCAGCAGCGAAGCTGGCCGCGTCCAGCGATGTCACCATCGTGTTCGGCAACCAGTGGATGGGCGAGAGCATCGATGCGCCCGACCTGAATCTGCCCGGCCAGCAGGATGCGCTGATCGCCGCCATCGCCAAGGCCAATCCGAACACCGTGGTGGTGCTGCAGACCGGCGGGCCGGTGGCGATGCCGTGGCTGGACAAGGTCGGCGCGGTACTGGAGGCCTGGTATCCCGGCACCAGCGGCGGCGCGGCGATTGCGCGCATCATCAGCGGCGAGATCAATCCGTCCGGCCGCCTGCCAGCCACCTTCCCCGCGTCGGCGGCCCAGCTGCCGCGCCCCGTCATCGACGGCGACGCCAGGACCAAGGACGAGAACATCATCGAAAAAGTCGTCACCGACTACGACATCGAAGGCGCGGCCGTCGGCTACAAATGGTTCGACCTGAAAGGACACAAGCCGCTATTCCCGTTCGGTTACGGGCTGTCGTACACCAGCTTCGCTTACTCGGACCTGAGCGCCAGGGCTGCGGGCAACGGCGTGGAAGTGAGCTTCACCACCCGGAATACCGGCAAGCGCGATGGCAAGGCCGTGGGCCAGGTGTATGTATCGCCGGTGGCCGGCGGCTGGGAAGCACCCAAACGCCTGGGCGGCTGGGACAAGGTCGAGCTGAAACCTGGCGCCAGCGGCAAGTCCACGCTGCGCATCGATCCGCGCCTGCTGGGCATGTACGACAGCGCCAGCAAGACCTGGAAGATCGCCGCCGGCGACTACGTGGTGACGCTGGCCGAATCGGCAGGCGCCGCACCGGCCGCCAGCGTCAGGCTGCATCTGGAAGCGCAGACCGTCAACGTCAACGGCCGCTGATGCGGCGGATCCGCGGGAACGTCAATCCTGTGCCGCCGACGCGGCCAGCAATGGCGCGCTCCCCTGGCGGAATATGCGCTTGACGGTGGCGTCGTCGAAGTACCTGGCGTACAGCACCGGCACCACCTCGTCGACCACCATGCTGCGGATCGCGCTCGCATAGCGCGCCCGCGCTCCGGCGCCGACCGTCTTCCTCGACATGTAAATGCCGGTGATGCGGGCGCTCGATTCCGGCATGGGGATCACCGACGGCGCGGCCTTGAAACGTCGGCTCTTCAGATGCCTGGCGTAGATCGGCGGCGTGGCCAGAGTGCCGTCGGCGCGGCCCATTTCCAGTTTGCCGAACACCGTGTCGAAATCGTTGACCACCTCCAGCCTGCCCGCGGCGGCCAGCAGCGCCAGCTGGGTTTCGACGGCAGGGTCGTAGCTCATTCCACGCGTGACGTTCAGCCTTCCGCTGCCGCGCGCGACAAAATCGGTCAGGCTCGTGTAACGCTGGCCGGCCGGATCGGACAGGACCAAGTCGTATTGAAGATAGGCGTATGGCAGAAAGCTGGCGTAGGCATCGCGCTCCGGCGTGCGCAGCGCCGCCAGCGTCATGTCGATGCGCCCCGCCTCCAGCTCGACGAACAGGCGCTGCCGCGGATACCAGATGAATTCGAAACGGCAGCCGGTCCTGCGCGCCAGCTCCTTGGCCACGTCAACCGAAATGCCGCGTATTTCCCCGGCTTCGCGGAAGGATGTGTAGCCAAGATCGCTGAACCCGACCCGGGTCAGCGCCGGACAAGCCTCCTGCGCCTGGGCGGCGGCAAGGCCGAGCCACAAGCCGGCGATCGCGAATATCCGGTGGCGCATCCAGTGTCTCATCATGGGCCCATGTTTTGCGGTGCAGACGAGTGTAGCCCAGCTTGCCGCGCTTGCGCAATCCGGCGCGGCGATCCGGCGCAGCGCCGTACACTAACGCCTGGACTACCTGGAGATCACCATGCAATTCGCTAAACATGCGGAGCTGCAACGCGCGCTGGCCGACGCCGCGCCAGACATCGTTGCGCCGCCTCTGATGCTGACGGCAGCAGTGCCCCAGCCTGCCGAACAGATCGCCGATGCGAACCTGAACATCGTGCGCCACAAGGACAGCGGCTGCATCCAGTTCGTGTTCCCGGTGCAGCGCACGCAGCTGATGGCTGCCGTCGGCCACGGCAACTGGATCGTGCAGGCCGCTCTACGCGTGAAGGAGCGCGTGACGCAGCAAATGATCGAAACCATCGAAGCCCACAACAAGCCGGAAGGTTTGCTCAGCCTGCGCCACGGCTGGCGCCAGCCTGCAACGGCGGCCGAACTGGCGGCCTCGCGCGGGCGCAAGGTGCTGCTGTTCGTGCACGGCGTGTTCAGCTCCATCGAAGGCGCCTTCGCCGACCTGGATGCGGACGGCACCATGCAGCAACTGCTGGCGCGCTACGACGGCCAGGTCTATGGCTACGACCACTGGACCATCGCCAAGACGCCGCAGCAGAATGCGCTGGACCTGCTGTCACACCTGCCGGTCGATGCCGGATGGGATGTCGACATCGTCTGCCACAGCCGTGGTGGATTGACGGTGCGCTCGCTGCTGTCGGCCGCGCCGCACGCCGAGGATGCCGTGCTGGGTGCCATCGCAGCGCAGCGCGTGGAGCGTATCGCCAAGGTGGGCAAGGTGTTCTTCGTCGCGGCGGCCAACCAGGGTTCGCCGCTGGCGTCACCTGACGACATCAAGAACTTCCTCAACACGACGGCGATGCTGGCCTCCTTCAGCGGCGGCATGGCGCTGGACCTGGTGATCGGACTGGCGCGCATGATGGTCTCGCTGGGCTTTTCGCGGCCCAGCGTGGAGGCGCTGGCGACCAGTTCAGCGCTGATCGGCCAGTTGAACGGCAGTGAGACGCTGCTGACCAGCGCCAGCATCTACTATGCACGCGCCGACTTCGATTTCGGCAAATCAGCGCTGGAACGCACCGGTGCGCTGATCAACCGCATGCTGCTGGAAACCGACAACGACGTGGTGGTGCCTTACACCAGCGTGCTGCTGCCGGAGGCGCAACCCGCCGACGAACGCATGCTGAGCTTCGGCACGCCGCAACAAAAACAGTCAGAGGTCTGGCATACCGAATTTTTCAAGCAAGCGCCGATGCGTGATTTTCTGAAGCGCGCCGTCTTGCCCTGACCTCAGTCCGCCGATTTGCGCCGGCGCCTGGCGTTTTTCGGGTCGGCGATCAGCGACCGGTAGATTTCGACGCGGTCGTGTTCGCGCAGCACGGTGTCCAGCGTCTTCTTCTTCGCGTAGATGCCGACCTGCATCGTCGCCAGGTCGACTTCCGGCGCCTCCTGCAGCACGCCGCTGATGGCGATGGCCTGCTCGATGGTGGTGCCGGCCGGCACCTGCAAGGCGCGCAGGAACTGCACCGCGTCGCTGGCGTAGCAGACTTCGATGTTGAAGGTTTCAGCTGCCATACACCGTTTCCGCCCGTTTGCAGAAGGAATCGACCATGCTGTTGGCGATCATGCCGAACACCGGCCCCACCAGCTGCGCCAGCAAGGCGCTGGAGAACTCGTAGTGCAGGTCCAGCTCGATCTTGCAGGCGTCCTCGCGCAGCGCCTTGAAGGTCCACACGCCGTCCAGGCACTTGAAAGGACCGTCCACCAGCTTCATCCTGATCTCGGTCGACGGCGTGTTTTGATTGCAGGTGGTGAAGCTCTGCCGCACGCCGTGGTAGTTGATGCCGACGCTGGCCGTGACCGCATTGCCGTCCCGTTCGCGTATTTCCACACCACCGCACCACGGCAGAAACTGGGGATAGTCCTCGATCGCCGCGACCAGATCGAACATCTGTTGGGCGCTATATCCGAGGAAAACTGATTTGTGCACTACTGCCATAGTCGAACCATTTGCTATGATGTTGAATTATTCGCGTTTCTGTGCGCGAAGCAGTAGTTTAACCGATAGCATCCCATGACCATAGCCGATAACAAAAAAGCCTTTTTTGACTACTTCATTGAAGACCGCTACGAAGCCGGTATCGTTCTTGAAGGCTGGGAAGTCAAAGCCATCCGCGACGCCCGCGTGCAGATCAAGGAAGCCTACGTCACCATCAAGGGCGACGAGCTGTACCTGTTCGGCGCCCACATCAGCGCCCTGCAGACCGCTTCCACCCACATTTCCCCGGAAGCCATCCGCACCCGCAAGCTGCTGCTGCACCGCAAGGAGATGGACAAGCTGATCGGCAAGGTCGAGCGTTCCGGCTACACGCTGGTGCCGCTGAACCTGCATTACAAGGGCGGCCGCGTCAAATGTGAAATCGGCCTCGCCAAGGGTAAGAAAATGCACGACAAGCGTGCCACCGAGAAAGACCGCGACGGCAAGCGCGAAGTGGCCGCCGCCATGAAGACCAATCGCCGCTGAAAAACCCGCCCGCTCTGTTGCGCGCCCTGTACAAAACCCGGTCCCGTACCGGGTTTTTTATCGTCCAATGAGTTTCTAATTAGAAACTACCATGCTAAACTGGGAGCAGCATGATTTTACATTCGCCGTCTGTGCCTGCGCTGCGGGCAACGGCCGCGAACCGGACTAGACTTTTGACGACGAGGCAATGATGGCGCTGAAAACTGCAACGGCTGTGGCAGCCGGAATATTGCTCGCAGGTTGTGCGTCGCACTACACGCCGACGCCGCTGGCGACGAACTTCCCCACCACCAAGCAGGCCAAGCTGCAAGCCGCTTACCACTGGGGCGTCATCTCCGACAATATCGAAAAGAACATCGTGGCCCAGCTCAAGAAGGGCCCGCCACGCCCGGTCTTCCTCAATGAACCGAAAGAGCCGAGCGCCTTCCAGCGCGCGCTGACCACCCAGCTGACCACCTCGCTGGTCAACGACGGCTACGTGGTGTCGCGCTCGCCGGCCGGCTCGCTCAAGATCGACATGGACGTGCAAGCCGTCACCTTCAACGCCAACCGTCCGCAATACCGCTACCACGGCGAAAGCGCCGCGCTGGCCACCGGCGTGTGGGTGCTGAGCGAGATCGAAGCGCCGGTGCTGGCTGGCGTGGCGGTGGGCGCCGGCGCCTGGGATTCCTACGCCTGGTTCAACGCCCAGTTCGCCCCCGGCGCCACGCCCAAGACCGAAATCATCGTCACCGTCTCGGTGTCCGACCAGTTCCGCTACGTCGCGCGCACCACCTCGGCCTACTATGTGGCCGACAGCGACCGCGTCCTGTACGGCATCATCGACCCCGAGCCGGTAGACCCCGCACAGACCCGTATCTTCAAAGTTCGCGGAGACATGTAATGCCGATCCAAGTTTTGACCAAGCCGCTGGCCCGCGCGGCCCTGCTGGCGCTGCCGCTGTTGTTGCTGGGCGCGTGCTCCTCGACGCCGACCAAGGACGAAGGCAATTATTCGACCATCTCCTCCAACCAGTTCATCGACGCCAACTACAAGGCCGCCGATTCGCTGATGCACCAGCTCAGCGGCAAGCTGATGGCCGACAAGCCGCTGATCATGGCCACCATCGTCAACATCGATGCGCTGGAGCAGACCACGACGCTGGGCCGGCTGGTGTCCGAGCAGCTGTCCACGCGCCTGGCGCAAGGCGGCCTGAGCATGCTGGAAATGAAGCTGCGCAACAGCGTCTACCTGAAGCGCAACCAGGGCGAGCTGATGCTCACGCGTGAGATCGGCGAAGTGGCCACCGCCCACAATGCGCAAGCCATCGTGGTCGGCTCGTATGCGGAGACCAGCGACATGGTGTTCATCAACATCAAGGTGATCCAGCCGAACACCAACTTCGTGCTGGCCGGCCAGGATTATGTGCTGGCCAAGGAAGCCATCGTCCGCTCCATGCTGCAGCGGAACTGATCTACAACAGGCGCGGCAGCACCTCGCTGGCCGTCGCTTCCACTTTCAAGCCGATCAGATCGTCCGCCCGGGTCTTGCCCAGGTTGATGG
Source organism: Rugamonas aquatica (assembly GCF_009380215.1). Classification (GTDB taxonomy): domain Bacteria; phylum Pseudomonadota; class Gammaproteobacteria; order Burkholderiales; family Burkholderiaceae_D; genus Rugamonas; species Rugamonas aquatica_B. The sequence goes on along the minus strand of NZ_WHUG01000001.1, from coordinate 137,458 downwards.
CCGCGATCGGCTTGCCCGTCTCGGCCGCCAGCTTGCAGAAGCGGTAGCCGGAAAACACCATCAGCGACGATCCCACCACCAGCAGCGCATCGGCCTGCTCCATCATTTGCAGCGCGGCGGCCGTGCGCGGCGGCGGGATGTTATCGCCGAAGAAGATCACGTCCGGCTGCAAGGTGCCGCCGCAGGCGTCGCAGGATGGCATGTGGAAGTCCTGCAAGGCATCCAGCTCGACTTCGGCATCGCCGTCGGGGCGGGCTTCGGGCACCACGCTGTCCACGCCGGCTGCCGCGCTGGCGGCCAGCACCGGGTTGGCTTCGACCAGCCAGGCCTGGATGTCGGCGCGGCGGTGCAGCGTGCGGCAGCCCAGGCAGATCACGCCGTGGATGTTGCCGTGCAGCTCGATCAAATTGCGGCTGCCGGCGCGCTGGTGCAGGCCGTCGACGTTCTGGGTGATGACGGAATCGATGCGGCCGGCTGTCTCCAGTTCGGCCAAGGCCTGGTGGCCGGCGTTGGGGGCGGCCTGGGCCAGCGTCGGCCAGCCAGCCATGCTGCGCGCCCAGTAGCGGCGTCGCACGGCCTCGGACTTGCGGAAGTCCGGTCCCTGGATGGGCGTGCGGCCGCGGCGGACGCCGTCCTTGTCGCGATAATCGGGAATGCCGGAGGCGGTGCTCAGGCCTGCGCCGGTCAGCACCAGCACGCGGCGGTGCTGGTGCAGGAAATCGGCTAACTGTTCAACTTGCGGGTTCGGGTTCATGGGCGATATGGTAGCCGAGATCGCCGTTGGGGGCACTTGGTGTGGGGCTGTTCTCGCCCCATTGCCCGAAGGTATTTTTATCAATAAGCTTCATTGTAGTTATTTAGAAATTAAATTATGAACGCTTCAAGAATCATCATAGTGAAATCGGGAGATAAAGCGTATGACCACCTTTGCGCAGAAAAAATACATTACTTCCGCGCTGCATCGAATTTCCAGCATTTACTCGACATGTGGTTGATTGCTTTCCCTTCTCAATGAAAACTAGTGAGTGACTTGGCTTTAATTCATCATTAAAAATAAATGAAACACTAAAGCAAAACTATATCTCATCATCATTTAAATCACGTTTTTTCTTTGAACGCTCCCTACCTCGCTCCAGCTTAAACTCATCTCCCTTAACAGCATAAATCTCTTCGAGTTTTTTTCTATTTATCTCGCTCATTCCATTCGTTATCGAACTTAACCTTAGCTCGATTAAATTCTTTTCCTTGCGCTCCTCCATCTCGCTATATCCTAATTTTTTTATACCATTATTTAAAATGGCGTATATTTCTCTTGCATTAATCAGAACCAAATTATCCTTTAATAATTTTATTTTTCTGGTTTGCTTTTGCAAAGCACCTCCTAGAAGGCCTAATTTACTTGGCCTTATGAATAGAATTCCATTTCCTGCCACACCCATGTTTTCCGTGTGGGAATTTCCATCTTCATCGACCTCATTTAATCCAGATAAAACCCTTTGCCAACATTTACTTAAAAACTCACTTGCAATTTCTGCTTGATTTTCCGGATTCAAATATAGCATTTCAAAAAACAGTAGTCCTGCACAATCTGCTGAAGCATTTTTTCCTGATACAATAATTTTCCCTAGCCAATTGCGAGTATTTTCGGTATTTTCTTGTTTTGATTCAGAATTTCGCATGATTAGAACATCAAGCGGAGTTATTTGCGCGTTTGTTTTTTCCGAGATATTCTTTATTAAATAATTGCATGATGACAATAATTTTGAAATTCTAGGATTTTGTGAAAGGACAGACTTCTCTGAGAGAACACGATAGATCTCTATCAAATACCGATCTTCCTTTGACTCGAGAAGAAAATCTGCGATCTCATCATTAATTGCAGAACCCAATTCAATCACATCACCATATTTTAAATTATCAAATTCCGTGATGTATGATGAGACTAAAAATTCATGAAATGAGCGATGGGCAAAGTAGAGGAAATTTGAATCCTTTTCTTCAGTTAAAGAAGAAACTAGATACTCAGTTCGTTTTGCCAAAATATCAATAGCCTGTCCATCCGAAAGACCATCTAACAAATAATTGGGAACTTCCTCTCTAATGAAAGTACCTTGGATACCTGGCCTTGTCCAAGACCACCAGGCTAACCGACACAAAAAAAGACGCCGATGTTCAGCTGGGATAAAGCTTCTTGCTCTCTTTTCCTGATCTCGCTGAATAACCTGTCGAACAAAATCTTGATACAAACGGAATCTGCTTGTTCCCTTGAATGTGTAATTTGGATCAGCCGCCAAAAGGCCTACAATTCTGGTCTGTACCGGACGTTGCAAAATTTCATCATCGATATCTTGAATCACTTCAGCAATGCGCGAGAGCCGGACACTCGTATTAGTCATTACGGTGTTCTTCGATTTCAGAAAGCCGTTGAGGAAAATTTCTTGCTCTGTCACGTTAAAAAAACACAACTTTCTTTCTTTCCATGCCGGAAAATCAGAGTTTTGAAAAAATTGATCTCCTATTTTTGAAAGACCACGAATTAACAACTTACTAGACTCTGATGTGAACGCATTTGGCCTCCCTAACAAGAGAACTTTAGAGCCAGGTATTCTTAGCTTATTAAATTCTCTGAAGTTTGATCGGAAATCATGCTCGGTCATAGCATGTTTCATTTCATCAAACCCATCCAATATTATTAATAATCGCCCAGCAGAGTTCAAATGCATCAATGCTTTATATGAATAGCTTTCCAGGGAGTAGCGAGATGTAAAATGCTTGCCAAATAAACCTGCAAGCTCGGTTTCATGAACGACTTGTCCAAGCGGCAGTAATATTGGCAACCGTTCGTTCTCAGGGTCATTTAAGTAACGTGAAGCCTGCTCTGAGGCCAAGCGTTTTGCCAAGCTGCTTTTCCCGAGCCCGTAACCTCCAAGAATTGCTAGCCCTGTATCATCTATCATTGGAGAATAAATCCACTCCTGAACATTCTCAAAAGCAGTACCTTCCACTCCCTCGAATCGACCCTCCACATAATATTGATGAATCTCATCTGAAATAAATTCATCAGCTAACGCTTCTACATATGGTTGAAGTCCAACTAACCAACGCTCCAAATCGGCAATGGTCATAAAGCGTAAAGTTCTGGCCTTTTCAATAAATTGGCGTGACGTTGCCTCTATAGATTTATTTGAAATTACGAGAAGCAAATTAACTTCACCATTCTCTAATGCAACGTGATAATCACTAAGGATTTTAGAAAAGTCGGTAGTATTTAGAGCCCGATTGTAATTCTTGCATTCAACGGCAACCTTTATGCGTTTTCCGAGCTCCATCATAGAAAAAATTATGTCTGCATTCTTCCACGCAGCTTTTCCTTCGGTATGTGCATCTAAAAACTTGCTTTTTAGCAAGTTTAAGACATGATCACGGAAGGAATTACCAATGTTTTTTGAATTCATGTGTCTAACTAGTTCCTTATATCGATTCAAGAGGATTGAATCTTAGATGTCCGATCACAGAAGGGCGGCCAAATCCCACCATGTTTGACCTTCAGTTGTTGTGCGAACGTACAATGATTATAAATTCACATCTTACGTGCTTTCCACTGTGGAATATGCACGCATTGTCACCTCGTCTTAGACTCCCTTTTCGGAAATCCACCCTTCCCCACCCAGTGGTAGCATTGAACGATAAAATTTCCCAACTTGTAGAACCGTTTTCGTCCGGCAAGGTATTAACGGGGGAATGGAGGATGGCGGATGCAGCAAGAACGGGGCCGGATCAGCGGCCCAAACCCGGAATCGGACGAGGTGCGCCTGCTGGCCAGGATAGCGGCCGGGGACCGGCTCGCCTTTGAAACGCTGTACCGGACGTACTTTTCGCGCCTGTCGCGCTTCATCGGCCGGATGGCGCGCAATGCGGCGCTGATCGAGGAAGTGGTCAACGATACGATGCTGGTGGTGTGGCAGAAGGCCGCCACCTTCGATGGCAGTTGCAAGGTGTCGACCTGGATTTTCGCCATCGCCTATCGCAAGACCCTGAAGGGATTGAAGGCCAGCGACGATCCGGTGGAATCGGATTCATCGCTGTACGAGGACGACAGCGGCAACCAGCCGGAGCAAACCATGAACCGCCAGCAGTTGCAGCACACCGTGGCAGAGGCGCTGGACCAGCTCCCCGCCGCGCAACGCGCAGTAATGGTCCTGACCTATTATCATGACATGGCCTACAGCGATATCGCCGAAGTAGTGGACTGTCCACTGAACACGGTGAAGACCCGCATGTTCCATGCGCGGCACAGATTGAAAGACTTGTTGTGGAACGAAAGAGAGAGCAGCCGATGAACGGGCGCATCTTCAGAATGGATATCCCGGCCCACCAGGCGGTGCAGGAACTGCTGCCCTGGTTCGCCAACGATCAACTGGCGCCGGACGAGGCGCAGCGGGTGCAGGAGCATCTGCAGACCTGCACGCAGTGCCGGCAGGATCTGGAATGGGAACGCGAGATGCGGACCGAGGCCGCCAGCGCGGGCGACGCATTGCCCGCAGGCGTGGACATGGAACGCGCCCTGGCGAAGCTGATGCCGGCACTGGGGCCGCAGGAACAGAACGCTCCATCGCCAAACGCTAGCGGCACGTCGCACACCGGTGCGGCTGCCATCGCCACGCCTGTCCAGGCCGCAGCCTCCGCGCCCCGCCCCGTATCGTGGTGGCGCGCAGCGGCGGCCAACCAGCCTTCGTGGCTGCGCTGGACGGTGGCCGCGCAATGGGTGGCGATCATCGGCCTGGGCGCCCTGCTGCTGCGGCCGGACAGCGATCCCGCGCCCTACCGCGTGCTGGGTTCGGCAATCAGCAACGGCGGCAACCTGGTGGTGGTGTTCCAACCCAACACCAGCGAGCGCGACCTGCGCCGCGTGCTGCAGGCCCAAGGCGCGCGCGTGGTCGACGGCCCGACCGTGACCGACGCCTACCTGCTCACCGTGCCCGCCGCCAACCGCGACCGCGCACTGCAAGCCATGCGCGCGGATCCGGCAGTCAAGCTGGCCGAGCCGCTGGATGCTGGGAGCTCGCCGTGAACACCCGCTGGCTACGCACCGGCCTGATGCTCGCCTGCCTGGCCGGCACGCCGCTGGCCGCCCTGGCCACATCGGCCGCTGAACAGCAGCCGGCCCCGGCACAGGCTGCGCCGCCGGACGGCGATGAAACGCTGCGCCCGCTGGCAGCCGCGCCCACCCGCGATCCCGGCGAACATCACTTGCTGGTGATGCTGCGCCTGCCCGCCACGCATTTCCGTCCGGACGCCAGCTACGGCGGCCGCTACATCGACGACAGCGGACGCGGCGCCCGCCGCCGCCGCGCCGAAGAGCTGGCCCGCCAGCACGGCCTGACCCTGGTGGACGACTGGCCCATGCCGGTGCTGGGCCTGGACTGCTACGTCATGCGCTACCCGGACCACGACAACGCCGAACGCATCATCGCCAAACTGGCCCGCGATCCGCAGGTGGAATGGGCGCAGCCGGTGGCCAGCTTCGAAGGCATGGCGACGCTGCCCGCACGCGCCGCAGCCGACACTCCGCAGCCGTCGGGCAGCGACGCCCTCTATCCGGTCCAGCCCGCCGCACGCTACTGGCACGTGGCCGAGCTGCACCGCCAGACCACAGGCCGCGACATCAAGATCGCCGTGATCGACAGCGGCATCGACGGCAGCCACCCCGACCTGCTGGGCCAGTTGGCCGTCAACACCAACTTCGTCGACAACGCCGCTCCGCCGCCGGAAAACCATGGCACCGCCGTGGCCGGCATCATCGCTGCGCGCGCGGGCAATGGCGGCATCGTCGGCGTCGCGCCGCAAGCCAGGCTGATGGGCCTGCGCGCCTGCTGGCAGCAGCCCGACCTGGCCACGCGCTGCAACAGCTTCACGCTGAGCAAGGCGCTCAACTATGCGATCCTGAACGGCGCCCAGGTCATCAACCTCAGCCTGGCAGGGCCGCCGGATCGCCTACTGGACCGCCTGCTGGACGTGGCGCTGGAGCGCGGCATCGGCGTGGTCGGCGCAGTCGATGCGAAGGCGACCGGCCCGGCCTTCCCCGCCAGCCATCACGGCGTGCTGGCGGTGGCATCGCAGCCGTCGGCGGGCAGGCTGGCGGCCGCGCCATCGGCACATTCGGCAGCGTACACCGTGGCGCCGCCCACCGCCGCCGCTCCATCCGGAGACCCGCCACTGCTAGCCCCCGGCAACGACATCCCGACCACGGCGCCAGGCGGGCGCTGGTCCTTCGTCAGCGGCAGCTCGTACGCGGCGGCCCACGTCAGCGGCATGCTGGCCTTGATGGCGCAGCTACAGCCGGGCGCCACGCCCGCACAGTTGCGACGCCTGCTGCAACCGGGCGATGCGCTGAACACTGTTAATATCGACGCATGCGCCACCATCTCCCGCCTGCTCCGCAATTGCAGTTGTTCGTGCACCGCCGCCGGTCTCACGCAACGTGGCGTCGGCCCGTGACGCTGCGCGCCGCCGCCCTCGCCTGCATCGCGATCCTGCCACTCCTGCCGTGGCGCCACGCCATGGCGCAGACCGATTTCAGCGGCAGCGTCGCGCTGCAATCGGATTACCGCTATCGCGGCCAATCGCTCGGCGACGGCCAGCCGGTGCCGCAACTCACGCTGAACCTCGACCACGCCAGCGGCTGGTACGCCGGCCTGTTCGCCAGCGGCGCGGCGATGGGCGATCTGAACGGCTACAAGGTGCAAGCCTACGGCGGCTACGCGCTGCGGCTGCGCTCGGGCTGGAGTGTCGAAGCCGGTTGCAGCCGCACCAGCTACACCCAGTTGCACTTCGTCGACTACAACGAATGCTATGCCGGCGCATCGGCCGAGCGCATCACCACGCGGCTGTACTATTCGCCGCACTACTTCGGCCACCGCGCCCGCACGCTGTACGGCGAGGTCAACCTGTTCTACCCGCTCCATCCCAGCGTCAATCTGATCGCCCACGCCGGCCTGCTGCACACGCTGAGCGGCATGGCGTGGCCCGGCGTGCCGGCCGGATCGCGCCATGACTACAAGCTGGGCGCCAGCGTCCCGCTCGGCAACTGGACGATACAACTGGCGCGCGAGCAGACCCAGGACGACGGCATCCACTACAACCACTATCCGCCGCGCCCGGCGCGCGCCTGGGTGCTGAGCACGACTTACTCGTTCTAGCGCTTTATCGGGAACCTTGCGGCGACAAGCGGGAATCCACGGGATATCAACCCTGATCCCGAAAGGAGCCGCCATGCGCGCCCGTCCATACACCATCCTGGCCACCCTGGCCCTGTCCGCCTGCGGAGGCGGCGGCTACGATACGCCTATGGCCCCACCGCCAGTCGTCACGCCACCAGCACTCACCCAGTTCAAACTCACCAAGCTGGTCGGCGACACCGCCGGCAGCGCGGCCCAGACCGACGCCAAACTGGTCAACGCCTGGGGCATCGCCTTCAATCCGAGCGGCTTCGTCTGGGTCGCCAACAACGGCAGTTCCACCTCCACGCTGTATGACGGCAACGGCATGGCGCAGGCGCTGGTGGTGGCCACGCCACCGTCGCCGACCGGCATCGTCTACAACGGCAGCGCCGATTTCCGCGCCAGCCCGTTCATCTTCGCCACCGAGAGCGGCAAGATCGCCGCCTGGTCGCCCACGGCCGACCGCAACAACGCCGTCACCTTGTTCGACGGCGCGGGCGCGCAGGCGGTCTACAAGGGCCTGGCCATCGCCACCTGGAACAACGCCAACTACCTGTACGCGGCCGACTTCCACAACAGCCGCGTCGACATCTTCGACGCCAACTTCAACAAGGTGACGCTGCCCGGCGCCTTCCGCGACACCACGCTGCCGGCCAACTATGCGCCGTTCGGCATCCAGGCCGTCGGCGACCGCATCTACATCGCCTACGCCCAGCGTGAAAGCGGCGGCGACGACGAAGTGGCAGGTGCCGGACTGGGCGCGATCGACGTGTTCGATACGGCGGGCAACCTGGTCAAGCAATTGGCGATGGGCGGCGTGCTCAACGCCCCGTGGGGCATGGCGCTGGCGCCGGCCAACTTCGGCACCTACAGCGGCAAACTGCTGGTGGCCAACTTTGGCGACGGCAAGATCAACGCCTACGACCCGGCCACCGGCGCCATGGCCGGCACGCTGTCCAACACGAGCGGCAGCGCCATCGTCATCGACGGTTTGTGGGGCATCGCCTTCGGGCCGGGCGTCAACAGCCAGCCCGTCAACACGCTGTTTTTTGCCGCCGGACCAGGCGACGAGGCGCATGGGCTCTACGGTCGCATCGATATGCAGTAAAGCCACAAAATCAGAGTATTCCTACCAAATAGGCAAAAATCGCTTGGTTCACGATGATTACTGAATTACAATTATCATGTCTAACGAGAAACATGAATTGCCAAGTCACAACACACACAGGGAATTACAACGATGAAAACCATTAAAATGATCAAATCCGTCGCAATCGCTGCCCTGCTGGCAAGTGGTAGCGCAATGGCCGCGCCGGTCGAACTGCTGCTGAACGGCGGCTTCGAAGCCGACCTGCAAGCCAACGGCACTTGGGCAAACTACACCAACCTGACCGACTGGACCGGCGGCGCCTACGGCATCGAACTGCGCAACAACGTGGCCGGTGTCGCGGCACAGGGCGTCAACTTCGTCGAGCTGGACACCTATCACAACAGCAGCATCAGCCACGACGTGCTGACCGGCCTCGGCCAGCAGTACACGCTGAGCTTCCAGTTCCAGGACCGTCCAGGCGTCGACACCTCGTCGCAAGGCCTGGCTGTGACCTGGGGCGGCAACGCGGTCGCCAGCGTGAACAACTCGCTGGGCGGCGGCTGGGAAACCCGCACCTACACGCTGACCGGCAACGGCGCATTGATGTCGCTGAAGTTCACCGCCATCGGCACCGACGACAGCCTGGGCACCTCGCTGGACAACGTCTCGCTGACCACCGCCGTGCCTGAACCTGAAACCTACGCCATGATGCTGGCCGGCCTGGGTCTGGTCGGCTTCGCCGCCCGCCGCCGCAAGGCAGCCAAGTAAGCAGCACTGCATGCCGCAATGAACAACGCCCCGAGGTCGGGGCGTTTTGTTTTTCAGGCGGAGATGCGGCCGCGCAGCTCTTCCACCGCCGCGCACCAGTCGGCGTAATGCTCGCTGTCGGCCCACAGTTCGCGCAACTCGGATTGCTCGGACAGGATGCGTTCGATGGCGCGGCCGGCCTTCTCGGCCAGGTCGGTACGCACGCGGGCCTTGGGCTTGCGCGCTTCCACCCAGGCGTCCACCGCCGCGCTGTCTTCGCTGCGCTCGCCGCCCTTGCCCTGCAAGCGCGCCAGCACTTCGATCGCCACCAGCGCCTCGGCGCCGAACGGCGCTTCCAGCACGCCACCGTTGTTTTCCAGCGCCGTGTCGAGTGTGTTCTCCACCGCCTCCAGGTTGCTGGTCTGTTCCAGATCTTCCGCCCAGTCCTGCGCGTAATCATTGCCGAACGCGTCCACCGCCCATGTACCCATCGCTGCTCCTGTCGAGGCCGCTTTTTGCCGGCGGCCCATATGATATATTGTTTCCTCCAACATTTTATCAGACGCCTCCATGTCGCTACATCCATCCTCCCCGTATCTGAAGGTGCCGGCTGGCGCGCGCTGGAAAGACGCAGTGGCCGGCAAGCCGGCCGCCGACATCGATCCCCATCTGGCGCCGCGCATGCAGATCACGCCGCAGCAACAGGTGGCGTCGGCCGGCAGCTGCTTCGCACAACGCATTGCCGAAGCGCTGCAGCAAAGCGGCTACGGCTACATGGTGGCCGAGACCGGCCCCGGCTTCATCGCCGAGGCGGACCGCAAGGCGCTGGGCTACGGCGTCTATTCCGCGCGCTACGGCAACATCTACACCACGCTGCAACTGCTGCAACTGTTCGACCGCGCCTACGGCCGCTTCGAACCGGCCGAACCGTTGTGGCGCAATGCCGAAGGCGGTTATGTCGATCCGTTCCGGCCGTCGGTGCAGCCGGGCGGCTACGCCAGCGAGAGCGAATGCCTGTGGGACCGGCGCGAACACCTGGCGGCCGTGCGCAGCATGTTCGAACAGCTCGACGTGTTCGTGTTCACGCTGGGCCTGACCGAATCGTGGCTCAGCAACGAGGATGGCGCGGTGTTCCCGGTCTGTCCCGGCTCCGGCCTGGGCGGCGAGTTCGATCCGGCCCGCCACGGCTATCACAACTTCAGCGTGGCCGAGGTCAGCGAGCATATGTCGCAGTTCATGACGCGGCTGGCCGAGGTCAACCCGCGCGCACAGGTGATCCTGACGGTGTCGCCGGTGCCGCTGATGGCGACCTTCGAGGAACGCCATGTGCTGCAAGCGACCACGTATTCGAAAGCGGTGCTGCGCGTGGCCTGCGAGGAGATCGTGCGCAAGCACGCCAACGCGCACTACTTCGCGTCGTATGAAATCGTCACCGCAAGCGGCGACAGCAACAACTACTTCGCGCCCGACCGCCGCAGCGTGCTGCCGGCCGCCGTGGAGCACGTGATCGCCTGCTTCCGCCGCCAGTACATGGGCGATGCGGCCATCCCGGCAGCGGCCGCCGCACCGCGAGCCGCCACGCCCGCGCTGCCGGACCAACCGATGTGCGACGAACAACTGGTGATGGACGCACTGGCCAGCCACACGGCGAAAGGACAAGCATAATGGCGGTTACCCTGCTCGGCACGCCGAGTCCCATCCACCTCATCGGCGAAAGCCACACGCTCATCTTCCGTAATCTGCTGTTCCGCACCGCCGGCAGCGAGCAGCTGTTCCAGACCCGCACCCGCTACCTGCCGCACGTGCTGGCGCAGAATTTCTGCGATCCGGCGGTGCGCGCGTTTCACCAGGATTTGCTGGAAGCGTTCCGCGCCGAGGAGCTGCTGCGCCCCGACCTGTCCCCGGCCCACCATTCGCTCGACGGCAGCACCATCAGCGGCGCCTGGATGGAGAAGCGCGCCGTCGTGGCGCCGGCCGTGGTGCTGTGCATCGGCGACCTGGATATCCATCATCTGCTGAGCCAATTCGCCGACTACGATTTCGAACTGCCCGACGATCCGCACTACGGCGTCGACCGCGACAGGCGGCCGGTGGCCTACGCCACCATCCGCGCGCAGATGGAGAAGCTGCTGTCGCCCTTCACAGAAGGCCTGCGGCTGCTGCGCGCCTTCGGCTTCACGCGCATGATGGTGCACTGCGTGCCGCCGCGCACGCCGGACGACGCGGCCACGCTGCGCTGGACCAAGGTGCACAAGTCGGTGCGCGCCAAGCTGACGGTGATCGCCAATCAGTTCCTGGCGCGCGAGTGCGCGGCCATCAGCATCCCTTTCATCGACGTGTGGCCGGAGCTGTGCGAGGACGGCTATCTGCGGCCGGAGTTCGATCTGGACGGCACCCATCTGACGGTGGCGGCGGCGCAGGTTTCGCTCGACAAGATCGTCGCCAGCCTGCGGCAGCATACCTGGGACGCGCACAACGTCGCGCGCTACCAGCACGCGGCCACGCAAGCGCCCCGCCATGCGCAGGCGGTGGCGCTTGAACGTCCGCTGCCGGGTGTCAGCATCGGCCGGCTGGACGTGCCGGCACACACGCTGCAATCGCTGGAGGCATCGCCTGACAGCTACCGCGCCGTATCGGAGCTGGTGTCGCGCGCGGACTGGGTTTCGGCGCCGGCCGCCGGCCGCGCCGCGCTGCTGACCGCGCAACCGAGCGCCGAACAACTGGCACTGGCGGCGCAGCTGCTCGGCCAGGGCGTGGGCCAGGCGGTGCTGCACGGGGACGTGGACTATGCGATGACGGTGTCGAGCTTCCGCCCGAGCCGCATCCCAGCGGGCAGCGCACCGCAGGTGCTGGCGCGCGCCGCGCAAAGCTCCGGCGTGCGCAAGGCCGTGCTGCGGCTGGGCGGGAATGGCGTCATAGGTTTCGCCTCCATCGCCGGCGAGACGGTGCATGTGATGAGCAGCGAGCCGGGTGCGCTGGCGGTGTACGATCCGGCCGCCACGCTGTGCAGCCTCGATCCGACGCTGGGCGACATCAGCCTGGTGGAGATCGCGCTGATGCCGCTGGCCACCAGCGAACCGTTCCGCGTGGTGTGGAGCGGCCTGCATGAGTGGCCGCTCGACCCCTTCCAGTACGGCGTGGCAGGCATGACAGCCGCCCCGCCGTTCGACGGCCCGCAGGTAACGGTGCGGGCGATGGCGATGGCTTAAGGCCTTAAGCCTTGGCCGGCTTGACCAGCGGCGCATCCTTCTGCGATTTGACCACTTGCATGGCGGTGGCGATCAAGCCGCTCATCTCGCCCAGGTTGGCCGGGATGATGATGGAGTTGTTGGTCTTGGCCAGTTGCGAGAAGGCGCCAACGTACTGCTCGGCGACCTTCAGGTTGACGGCGTCCTCGCCGCCCGGTTCGCGGATCGCAGCACCCACCTGGCGCAGCGCCGACGCATTCGCCTCGGCCAGCGCGACGATGGCTGCGGCCTGGCCCTGCGCGCGGTTGATGGCGGCCTGCTTGTCGCCTTCCGAACGGGCGATCTGCGCTTCACGCTCGCCGCTGGCGATGTTGATCTGTTCCTGCTTGCGGCCTTCCGATGCCGCGATCAGCGCGCGCTTCTCACGCTCGGCGGTAATCTGCGCCTGCATCGCGTGCAGGATTTCCTTCGGCGGCGTCAAATCCTTGATCTCGTAGCGCAGCACCTTGACGCCCCAGTTGGCGGCCGATTCATCGATCGCGTTGACGATGGCGGTGTTGATATGCTCGCGCTCTTCAAACGTTTTATCCAGTTCCATGCGGCCGATCACCGAACGCAGCGTGGTCTGCGCCAGCTGCGTGATGGCGGCGATGTAGTTGGACGAACCATACGAGGCGCGCATCGCATCGGTGATCTGGAAGTACAGGATGCCGTCAACCTGCAACTGCGTGTTGTCGCGCGTGATGCAGACCTGCGGCGGCACGTCGAGCGGGATCTCTTTCAGCACGTGCTTGTAGGCGATGCGGTCGACAAACGGAATCACGATGTTCAGGCCAGGCCCCAGCGTGGCGTGGTACTTGCCCAGCCGCTCGACCACCCAGGCGTGCTGCTGCGGAACGACATTGATGGTCTTGAACACAAACACCAAGGCCAGGATGAAAAGGATGAAGGTGACATTGCCGAAACTGATATCCATAAAACTCTCCAGTAGGTAAATCTTAAGCCGCCACGATCAGGCGGCTGCCGCGTACTTCGCGTATCGTGTATTGCCCGGGCGCCGCGCCGCTGCCGGCCGCTGCACCCGTCTCCAGTTCCACATCCCACAGCGCGCCGCGATACATCACGCGCGCCGCGCCGTCCTGCCAGGCCGGCACGTGCACGGTCTGGCCGATGTCCATATTGACGTTGGGGTCGCGCGCGGCCTCGGTGCGGTTTTCCAGCTTGCCGAAACGGCTGCGCCGCAACAGCACGGTGGCCGCCACGCCGACCACGGCGGCAAGCAGCGTCTGCGTCGCCATGCCAAAGCCCAGCAGCGCAGCCAGCGCGCCGGACGTCAGGCCGATGGCGATCATCAGCAGGTAAAAGGTTCCGCTGAACAGTTCCAGGATCACAGTAGCGCCAGCCGCCACCAACCAAAAACTCCAGTCAGCCATGATGCACTCCTCTCAGGTTTAAAAATGCAAAAACCCCCGCTTCCCGGTGCGGGCTGCGAGGGTTTTTGCTACAAGGCGCTTGGTATTGATAGTGTTATTTGCAACTCAATTCGACAACACCAGTCTAAACCAATTTACGCCTACGTCAACACTTAATTACTTTTGCAGTGCTGCCAGCTTCTGCCAGGTATCGATCACCGAGTCCGGGTTCAGCGACATCGATTCGATGCCCTGCTCCATCAGCCAGACCGCGAAGTCCGGATGATCGGAAGGCCCCTGGCCGCAGATGCCGATGTACTTGCCCTGCGCGCGGCAAGCCTTGATCGCCAGCGATAGCAAGGCCTTGACGGCTTCGTCGCGTTCGTCGAAGTCGGCCGCCAGCAGCGCCATGCCGGAATCGCGGTCCAGACCCAGGGTCAGCTGGGTCAGGTCGTTGGAACCGATCGAGAAGCCGTCGAAGTGTTCGAGGAACTTGTCGGCCAGGATGGCGTTGGACGGCACTTCGCACATCATGATCAGACGCAGGTCGTTCTCGCCGCGCACCAGACCGTTTTTAGCCAGCAGGTTGACGACCTTCTCGGCCTGGCCCAGCGTACGCACGAACGGCACCATGATCTCGACGTTGGTCAGACCCATGTCGTTACGCACGCGCTTCATCGCGGCGCATTCCATTTCGAAGGCGCCGGCGAAATCGGCAGCCAGGTAGCGCGCCGCGCCACGGAAGCCCAGCATCGGGTTTTCTTCATCCGGCTCGTAGCGCGAACCGCCGATCAGCTTCTTGTACTCGTTGGACTTGAAGTCCGACAGGCGCACGATCACTGGCTTCGGCCAGAAGGCGGCGGCGATGGTGGCGATACCTTCGGCCAGCTTGTCGACGTAGAAGGCTTTCGGCGAGGCGTGGCCGCGCGCGACCGACTCCACCGCTTTTTTCAGATCGGCGTCGATGTTCGGGTATTCCAGAATCGCTTTTGGATGCACGCCGATGTTGTTGTTGATGATGAACTCAAGACGCGCCAGACCAACGCCGCCGTTCGGCACGGACTGGAAGTCGAACGCCAGCTGTGGATTGCCGACGTTGAGCATGATCTTGGTCGGCAGCTTGGGCAGCTCGCCGCGCGACACTTCCGAGATTTCGGTTTCCAGCAGGCCGTCGTAGATCTTGCCCTCGTCGCCTTCGGCGCAGGACACGGTGACGAAAGTGCCGTCCTTCAGGATCTCGGTGGCGTCGCCGCAACCGACAACCGCAGGCACGCCCAGTTCACGGGCGATAATCGCCGCGTGGCAGGTACGGCCGCCGCGATTGGTGACGATGGCCGAAGCGCGCTTCATCACCGGTTCCCAGTTAGGGTCGGTCATGTCGGCGACCAGCACGTCGCCCGGCTGCACGCGTTCCATGTCGGCCGGATCGTGGATCACGCGCACAGGACCGGCGCCGATCTTCTGGCCGATAGCGCGGCCCGAGGCCAGCACGGTGCCACTCGATTTCAGCTTGAAGCGCTGCTGCACATCGGTCGCCTTCTGCTGCGACTTGACGGTTTCAGGACGCGCTTGCAGGATGTACAGTTTGCCGTCGCGGCCATCCTTGCCCCACTCGATGTCCATCGGACGGCCGTAGTGGTTTTCGATGATGACGGCGTACTTGGCCAGTTCCACCACTTCGGTGTCGTTCAGCGAGTAGCGGTTGCGCAGTTCGACCGGCACGTCCACGGTCTTGACCGAGCGGCCAGCCTTGGCTTCGTTGGTGAACTCCATCTTCAGCAGCTTGGAGCCGATGTTGCGGCGGATGACAGGCGATTTGCCTTTTTCCAGCATCGGTTTGTGGACGTAGAATTCGTCCGGATTGACCGCGCCCTGCACCACCGTCTCGCCCAGGCCATAGCTGGAGGTGACGAAGACCACGTCCTTGAAGCCGGACTCGGTATCGATGGTGAACATGACGCCAGCGGCGCCCAGGTCGGAACGGACCATGCGCTGCACGCCGGCCGACAGCGCGACTTCAGCGTGGGTGAAGCCTTTGTGTACGCGGTAGGAGATGGCGCGGTCGTTGTACAGCGATGCGAAGACATGCTTCATCGCGTCGAGCACGTTCTCGATGCCGACCACGTTGAGGAAGGTCTCCTGCTGACCGGCGAACGAAGCGTCCGGCAAGTCTTCGGCGGTGGCCGAGGAGCGCACGGCGAACGACATCTCGGTGCTGGAATCGGCAACCAGCTGGTTGTAGAAGGTTTCGATTTCCTGTTGCAGGCGTGGCTGGAACGGGGTTTCGACGATCCATTGACGGATCTCGGCGCCGGCTTGCGCCAGGGCGCGCACGTCGTCGATATTCAGGTCGGCCAGACGGTCGGCGATGCGCTCGGCCAGCGGCTTGCCGCCGTCGACGCTGTGCGACAGGAAGTCACGGAAAGCCTGGGCCGTGGTGGCGAAGCCGCCCGGAACCCGGACGCCGGCGCCAGCCAGTTGGCTGATCATTTCGCCTAATGAGGCGTTTTTTCCGCCGACGGATTCAACATCCGTCATGCGCAAATGTTCGAACGATGCGACGTATACCGCTCCGTTACTCTGCTCCTTCAATGCTGCGTTGGACATAATGACACCTTTTTGATGATAGAAATCTTCCAGCGAGGCGCAGACTTGTTTCTTGTTATTCTGGTCGTCGTGCAGCACAATCTTACCTATGGCGCCCATTCTACAGCCTGCGGCCCAAATTGACGATTCACAATAATGACAGGCTTACTCTACATGACACAAGAACAACGTCCTCCCCTGCCCGCCGTGGCCCGCACGGTCTTCTTCGTTTCCGACGGCACCGGCATCACCGCAGAAACCTTTGGTCACTCGGTTTTGACCCAGTTCGAGCTGCGCTTCCGCCAGATCCGGCTGCCCTTCATCGATACGCTGGACAAGGCGTACGACGCGGCACGCAAGATCAACGAGGCGTTTGCGACTGATGGTCAACGGCCGATCATCTTTTCCACGCTGGTCAAAACCGAACTGTCGAACGTGATCCGCCAGTGCAAGGGCATGCACATGGATTTGATCCAAACATTCGTTGCTCCATTGGAACAAGAACTGGGTGTCAAATCGACCCATACCATCGGCCGTTCGCACAACATTGTGGACAGCGAGGAATACAAAAACCGCATCGAGGCGATCAACTTCTCGCTGGCGCACGATGACGGCCAGTCGCACAAGAACCTGTCGTCGGCGGACGTGATCCTGGTGGGCGTATCGCGCTCGGGCAAGACCCCGACCAGCCTGTACCTGGCGATGCAGTACGGGATCAAGGCGGCCAACTATCCGCTGATCCCGGACGATTTCGAGCGCGGCAAGCTGCCGTCGTCGCTGTACGAGTTCAAGCCGAAGATCTTCGGACTGACCATCACGCCAGAGCGCCTGGCCGAGATCCGCAACGAACGCCGCGCCGGCAGCAAGTACGCGTCGATCGAGAACTGCCGCTACGAAGTCAACGAGGCGGAGATGATGATGAAGCGCGAAGGCATACGCTGGCTGTCATCGACCACCAAGTCGATCGAGGAAATCTCGACCACCATCCTGCAAGAGATCAAGCCTAACCGGCGCGAGTATTAAGTGACCGTCGCTCCCGCGAAAGCGGGAGCCCATGCTGCGCCGGCGGCCTCGCCGGCCATGGATTCCCGCGTGCGCGGGAATGACACTTCAGACGCGCGGCGGATCGGTTTCGCGGGCGTAGATGCGGCGATGGGCCAGCGCATCCTCGAACCGCGCCAGCGCCACGCTGCTGCCGCCACGCTCCGTGATAATCAGGCCGGGATCGGTCTCACCATCCGGCAGCGCCAGCGGCAGACCTGCCGCGTACACCAGCTGCGCGCCGTTCCCCAGCGCCAGCAGCGGCTTGTCGTGCCGGTACTGCAAGCGCAGGAACTCCATCGCCGCCACCTCGCGATTGAGTAGCGTGCCGCCCGGCGTGGTGCTCTGCGGCTGGTCGTCCGCCAGCGTGTAGGCGTCGGCGCGATCCGGCACGATGGCGCCATCCCATAACATCGACGGCCCCGTCTCGAAACTGATCTCCACGTCCAGGTCCGAACCCGGCAAGGGGCCGACCCGCTCGCCCACCAGGCGCGGCACCACACCGACATCCAGCAACGCTGCATACAACTGCCGCACCTGCCCCGCATCGACGCCCGGCGCCACCAGCAGCGCCACCCGCAAGGTCTTGAGGCCCGTGGTGCCGGGACGGCTGAATAGCGACAATGCCGGCGACGGCGGGTAGTCGTGGATCGGCAGATCCGTCGACAGCGGCAACGGCGGCGGCACCTCCATGCCCAGACCATCGGCCACGCCCTGCGCCAGCTTCTGCGCGACGTTGACCAGACCAGCCAGTACGCGGCGGCGTATGGCCGGCGTCTGCACCCGCGTCAGCTCGAAGCGGAAGGCGGCGATGATGTGGTTCTGCTCCACCGGCGTCTGGCTGTTCCAGAACAGGCGCGCCTGCGAGTAGTGGTCGGCAAACAGCTCCGGCTTGCCGCGCACCTTGGCCGCCGTCAGCGGCTCGGGGAAGCTGGTGAAGCCCGCCGCCCCGGCCTGGAACGGACACCCGCCCGCCAGCGAATTGGGCTCGTAGCTGACCCGCCCGCGATTGAGCGACTGCCGGTGCATGCCGTCGCGCTGGTTGTTGTGGATCTGCGCCAGCGGCGTGTTGATCGGGATCTCGTGGAAGTTGGCCCCGCCCAGGCGCGAGATCTGCGTATCGATGTATGAGTGGATACGCCCTTGCAGCAACGGGTCGTCGCTGAAGTCGATGCCCGGCACCACGTGCGCGGCGCAGAAGGCCACCTGCTCCGTCTCGGCGAAGAAGTTATCGGGATTGCGGTCCAACACCAGCTTGCCCAGCGGCTGCACCGGCACCATCTCCTCCGGCACCAGCTTGGTCGGATCAAGCACGTCAAAGGGGAACTGCGCAGCCTGCTCGGCGCTGAAGGTCTGCACGCCCAGCTCCCACTCGGGGAACTGGCCGGCCTCGATGGCCTCCCACAAATCGCGCCGATGGTAGTCGGGATCGGCGCCGGTCAGGCGGGCCGCCTCGTCCCACACCAGCGAGTGCGTGCCGGCCATCGGCGTCCAGTGGAATTTGCAGAACAGCGAAGCGCCCTGCGCGTTCACCAGCCGGAAGGTGTGCACGCCGAAGCCCTGCATCATGCGATAGCTGCGCGGGATAGCGCGGTCCGAGGTGTGCCACATCAGCATGTGCGTGATCTCGGGGCTGAGCGAGGCGAAGTCCCAGAAGGTATCGTGCGCGCTGGCCGCCTGCGGCATGCCGTTGTGCGGCTCCGGCTTGACCGCGTGGATCAGGTCCGGGAACTTCATCGCGTCCTGGATGAAGAACACGGGGATGTTATTGCCGACCAAATCCCAGTTGCCCTGATCCGTATAGAACTTGACGGCGAAGCCGCGCACATCGCGCACCGTGTCAGCCGAACCGCGTTCGCCGGCCACCGTCGAGAAGCGCACGAACACCGGCGTGCGCTTGCCCGCTTCAGCGAACAGCGAAGCGCGCGTGATGGCGCTGTGGTCGGCGTAGCTTTCGAAGTAGCCGTGCGCCGCCGAGCCGCGCGCGTGCACCACGCGTTCCGGGATGCGCTCATGATCGAAGTGGGTGATTTTCTCGCGCAGGATGAAGTCTTCCATCGCCGTCGGGCCGCGCAGGCCTATCTTCAGGCTGTCCTGGTTGTCGGCCACCTTCACGCCCTGGTTGGTGGTCAGTTCGCGACCGCTGTCGTCCACCCGCACGCGGTCCAGCGGGCCATCGAGCGGATTGTCGCCGATGTCCGGATGGCCGTCGCCGACCTTGGGCGAGGCCACCGTTTCAGTACTGGTGCCGGCGGTGGTGAGCTGGCTGGCCGGCGTGCGCGTCTCGCCCACATGCGGGGTGAAAGCGGCTTCGCCATATTCCAGCGGCTTGGTCTCGTTGAAGGGCATGTCGGCGGCGAGCTGCTCGTCGGTGGTGACTTTTTCCAGCAGCTGATCGGCGATCTGATTCGGAGGGCCTAGCCGCTCCGGATGCGGCGGTTCGGCCGGGCCGGCCACCGTGCTCAGAATGGAACCGGCGCCGTCCACCGCGCCGCCGTTGTCTTTGGGATTAGCCATGTCGCACCTCGTGAATGATCGCCTGCCCGGGCGGGAGGCGGAGATTCAGTGTGCTTTTCTAACGGCCTTAGGTATTTGACGGCGCGCAAACCGAACGCAGCGGGCCGCGCCCGCTGCGCTTAGAAGAAATGTTGCCAATCGGCCAGCCAGGCCGGGAACTCCTCGACCGGCATCGGCTTGGCGATGTAATAGCCCTGGGCATAGGTGCAGCCCAGTCCTTGCAGGAAATCCCAATCCTGCTTGGTCTCGACGCCGACCGCCACCGAGCGCCGGTCCAGGCTGCGCGCCAGGCCCAGGCAGGAGCGCAGCACTGTGCCGATGGCCTGCTTCTTGGACGCCCCGTCGACAAAGCTGCGGTCGATCTTCAATTCGGAGAACGGAATGCGCGCCAGCAGCTGCAGGTTGCTGCGCCCCGTGCCGTAGTCGTCGATGGCCAGGCCGAAGCCCTTCATGCGCAAGCGCAGCAGCCGTTCCAGGAAATGCGGATCAGTGGTCAGCACCGCCGACTCGGTCATCTCGAAGGTGATGTAGTCGGGCATGATGCGATGCCGTTCCAGGCAGGCCGCGATCTGCTCCATGAACTGCGGATGCGCCAGCGTGCTCTGGTCGACATTGATGGAAAACGAAATCGGTATGCCCTGGTCGTGCAGGGTGCGGCAGGCCGCCACCGACTTTTCGATCATGCTCCAGTCGAGAAAGTCGATGCGGCGGTTATCCTCCAGCACCTGCATGAACGACGCCGGCCCAAGCACGCCATACAGCGGATGGCGCCAGCGGGCGAACATCTCCAGTCCCTTGACCTGCCCTGTCTCCAGCTCGATCTTGGGTTGGAAGAAGGGATCGAACTCGCGCATCTGCAAGCCCTGCCCCACCTCGGCGAACGAGATGGCCGGCGCCTGCTCGCGGCCGGCGCTGCGCGCTTCCTCGGGTTGCAGGTAGTTGGCGATCAGCGATTCCAACCGGCTACCGATCACCGGCTTGCCGATCGCGCCCAGCATATTGATGCCATAGGCGGCCGCCATCGTCTCCACGGAAAACAACACCGCATTGGACTGCGCACCCACCACCACCACGCCCACGCGCGATTTGGCGTCGGCCAGGCGGCGTATCAGTTCCAGCGCATCCATGCCCGGCAAGGCCAGGTCGATGATGGCGATATCGACTTTAGGTGTGATGCCGGCGCTGAAATGGCGCAGTGCAGTATGGCCGTCGGGAGCCTGCGTGATGCGGCCCACGCCCAGGTGCACCAGGATATCGGCCAGCGCATGGCGTTGTACCTGATCCCCTTCGGCTACCAGAAAGTGCAACTGCGCGATATCCATGTACGGCTCCCAAAGCTGCGTTTATGTCTGATTCTGCCTTACTTGCTCGAAAAAGCATACTGCCGCGCAGGCGGCGACGTTGAGCGACTCCACCTGGCCGAGGTGCGGGATCACCACCTGATGGGTCGCCATCGACAGCAGATCGTCCGCCACGCCTTGCCCTTCGTGACCGAACAGCCACGCCACCGGCTGGCGCAGGTCGACGTCGTACAGGCGCTGGGTGGCGTAGCCGCTGGTGGCGAGCGACGTCACCTTGGACGCGGCCACCAGCGCCGCCAGGTCGACGTTCTCGAAAATCTCCAGCACGAAGTGCGCGCCCATGGCCGCGCGCAGCACCTTGGGCGACCAGCAGAACGCCGAACCGGCGCTGCAATACACCTGGGTGATGCCGGCCGCCGCCGCGCTGCGCAGGATGGAGCCGACGTTGCCGGGATCCTGCACGTTATCGAGCAGCACCGCCGACACGGCCAGCGGCTCGGTCACGGCGCGCTCCGGCGTCTCGATCAGGAACATCACGCCGACGCCGTGTTCGACCTGGCTGACGGCGTTGTACAGCGCATCCGGCAATCCCAGCACGTGTGCGTGCTGCGCCTCCAGCTGGCCGACGATGTCCATCACTTCCGGGTTGTGCAGCGCCGATTCGCTGACCACGCACTGCTCCGGCAGGCCGCGCAATTGCAGGAAGGCCTGGCACAGGTGCACGCCGTCGAGCAGCGTGCGGCCGGACTTGCGGCGCGCCTGCGAACTGCCGGCCAGCTTGACCAGCTCTTTGTACTGCGCGTTGTCGCGCGAGGTGATGGTCTTCATGCTGCCTTCCCCGCGCGCAGCGCGAATTCTTCCAATACCTTGCGCACCGGCGCGAAGGAACGGCGGTGCACCGGCGACGCGCCGTGCTCGCGCAGACGCTCCAGGTGCAGCGCGGTGCCGTAGCCCTTGTGCTGGTCGAAGCAGTACTGCGGATACTGCGCGTGCAGCGTCACCAGCGCGGCGTCGCGTGCGGTCTTGGCCAGGATCGAGGCGGCAGAAATCGCATCGACCTTGTCGTCGCCGCCCACCACTGCGATGCTCTGGATCTTCATCACCGGGCAG
The DNA here is from genome assembly GCF_009380215.1 of Rugamonas aquatica. Taxonomy (GTDB): domain Bacteria; phylum Pseudomonadota; class Gammaproteobacteria; order Burkholderiales; family Burkholderiaceae_D; genus Rugamonas; species Rugamonas aquatica_B. Next base: position 115,246 of record NZ_WHUG01000001.1, on the reverse strand, counting down.
CGGTTGCCGTCGATCAGGGCCAGCGTCGGCACGGTGCTCAGCGCCTCCACGGCACGCCGCATCGCCAGCATCGACGCCTGCAAAATATTGAGCTTGTCGATTTCCTCTTCCGACGCTTCGGCGATGGCCCACGCCAGCGCGTTGGCCTTGATCAGTGGCGCCAGGAGATCGCGTTTGGCTTCGGTCAGCTTCTTGGAATCGCGCAGGCCTTCGATGGGACGCGAGACGTCCAGGATAACGGCCGCCGCGTACACCGGGCCGGCCAGCGGACCACGGCCCGCCTCGTCGACGCCGCATATGATTTCATCGGGCGAGTCGGGCAGGAAGTCGAACAGGCCGGGGTTTTGATTATTCACGTTGATTCTCGTTGATACAGTTAAGCTTTGATGACCTTGAGCACGGCGGCCGCGCTCTCCACCGCGCTGTTGCGCAGCAGGCTGTGATGCATGTCGGTGAAGCGCTCGGCCAGCCGCAGGCGGTGCGGCGCGTCGCTCAGCTGCTTCCACATCGCGTCCGCCAGCGCCTGCGGGTTGGCCGCGTTTTGCAGCAGCTCCGGCACCACGAACTCGCGCGACAGGATGTTCGGCAAACCGATCCACGGCTGGTAGCCGAAGTGGCGCAGGATCTGCCATTCCAGCTCCATCATGCGATAGGCGATCACCATCGGCTTCTTGAACAGCGCCACCTCCAGCGACGCCGTGCCCGACGCCACCAGCACCGCGTCCGCCGCTGCGATGGCCGTATGCGACTGGCCGTCCAGCAGCTGTATTTCGACGTCCTGCAGGCCGGCCTGCGCCACCAGTTCGAGGAAGTACTGGCGCTGCCGCTCGCCCGCCATCGGCGCCACGAAACGCAGCGAACGGTCGCGCTGTTGCAGCAGCCGCGCCGCGCCGACGAAGGCCGCCGTATTGTATTTGAGCTCGGACATGCGGCTGCCCGGCATGATGGCCACCACATTGGCGTCCTCCGGCAAACCCAGCGCGCGACGCGCGCCCGCCTCGTCCGGCGCCATCGGGATCAGCTCCGCCAGCGGATGGCCGACATAGCTGACCGGCACGCCGGCCTGGCGGTAGATCTCCTCTTCAAACGGAAACACCACCAGCATGTGCGACACGGCGCGGATGATTTTCTTGATGCGTCCACCGCGCCAGGCCCAGATCTGCGGCCCGATGTAGTGGATGGTCGGAATGCCGGCCGCCTTGAGCTGCTCTTCCAGCCCGAGGTTAAAGCCCGGATAGTCGGCGCCGATGAAGGCTGCCGGCCGCTCGGCCAGCAACTGGTCACGCAGCTGGTTTTGTATGCCCTTGATTTCGCGGTAGCGCGGGATCACGGCCAGCAGGCCGCGCACTGTCAGCTTGTCCATGGGGCAGTGCGATTCGAAGCCCTGGGCCATCATGTGTTCGCCGCCGATGCCGTGGAAGCGAGCTTCCGGCAGATGCGGGCGCAATCCCGACAACAGCCGCGCCGCCAGCAAATCGCCGGACGGCTCGCCGGCCACCAGCGCCAAAGACAGCGGCGACGCAGCCGGCGCGGAGGCCGGCGTCAGGTCAGCGGACGATGCCACGGCTGGCGATACTGAGGAATTCGCGCATCGAACGAATCTGCTCGGCCGCTGCCGGCGTCGCATCTTCTTCCGCTTGCAGCGCGACCTTGGCCTCTTCCAGCGTCAGGCCGGAACGGTAGATCAACTTGTAGGCGGTGCGGATGCCGTTGATCTGCTCGCGCGTGAAGCCGCGGCGTTTCAGGCCTTCGATGTTGACGCCGTGGGCCTGGGCCGGATTACCGTTCAACAGCACGAACGGCGGCACGTCCTGCGTCAGCGAAGTGCTCATGCCGACAAACGCGTGCGCGCCGATCTTGCAGAACTGGTGCACATTGGCGAAGCCGCTCATGATGACCCAGTCGCCGATTTCGACGTGGCCGGCGATCTGCGCGTTGTTCGAGAAGATCGTGTTGCTGCCGACCTGGCAGTCGTGCGCCAGGTGGACGTAGGCCGAAATCCAGTTGTCGTTGCCCAGCGAGGTCACGCCCTTGTCCTGCACCGTGCCGGTGTTGAAGGTGCAGAACTCGCGGATGGTGTTGCGGTCGCCGATGGTCAGGCGGGTCGGCTCGCCGTTCCACTTCTTGTCCTGCGGCGCGGCGCCGATCGACGAGAACTGGAAGAACTTGTTGTCGCTGCCGATGGTCGTATTGCCCTCGATGACCACGTGCGGACCGACCACGGTGCGCGGGCCGATCACGACGTTGGGGCCGATCACCGAGTACGGTCCCACTTCGACGGATTCGTCGAGCTGCGCCTTCGGATCGATGATGGCGGTGGCGTGGATCTTGGACATGATTACTTCCCTGCTGGCTGGCTGGCGTCCGTGGCGCTGCGGATGGTGCACATCAGTTCCGCCTCGACCGCGGTCTGGCCGTCGACCGTGCCGACCGCCTTGTACTTCCAGATGCCGCGCGCGACGCGCAGGATCTCGACGTTCATCACCAGCTGGTCGCCCGGCTCCACCGGACGCTTGAAGCGCGCGTTGTCGATGCCGACGAAGTACACCACCGAGTTCTCGTCCGGCTTGATGTCCATGGTCAGGAAGGACAGGATGGCGGCGGTTTGCGCCATCGCTTCGATCATCAGCACGCCCGGCATCACTGGCTTGTGCGGGAAGTGGCCGTTGAAGAATTCTTCATTGACGGTGACGTTCTTGATCGCGGTGATGGTCTTGCCCGACTCCCAGTCCAGCACGCGGTCCACCAGCAGCAGCGGATAGCGGTGCGGCAGGTACTGTTTGATGGCGTGGATATCCAGGCACTTCTTGGTGCAGGTGGATTCGGAGGTAACAGGGGTGGCAGGGGTGGTGGTGGTCATGATTATTTCTCGTCTTGATTCGTCAATGTTTTAATTGTTTTTTCCAGCGCGCGGATTTTATCGCGCATCGTCGACAGATTGCGAACGATGGCGGCCGATTTTTCCCACTCGCTGTTTTTGGCCAGCGGATAAAAGCCCGTGTACTGTCCCGGTTCCAAAATGGAGCGGGACACCATGCTGCCCGAGCCCACATGCACCTTGTCGGCGATGGTCAGATGTCCCAGCACCATGGCGGCGCCGCCGAAGGTGCAGTACTTGCCGATCTTCGCGCTGCCGGCCACGCCGACGCAGCCGGCCATCGCCGTGTGCGCGCCGATATGGCAGTTGTGGCCGATCTGGATCTGGTTGTCCAGCTTCACGCCGTCTTCCAGTATCGTGTCGGCCAGCGCGCCGCGGTCGATGGTGGTGTTGGCGCCGATGTCCACATCGTCGCCGATCACTACCCGCCCGGTCTGCGGAATCTTGATGTAGACCCCGCCCTCGTTGGCGAAACCGAAACCGTCGGTGCCGATCACGGCGCCCGAATGAATGATGCCCCGCTTGCCGATCACGCAGCGCGCCTGGAAGGTCACGTTGGCGAACAACTGCGTATCCTCGCCGATGACGGCGTCGCGGCCGATGTAGCAGCCGGCGCCGATCACCGCGCGCTCGCCGATCACCGCGCCGCTTTCGATCACCACGCGCGCGCCCACGTGGGCGCTGGCGGCGATGCTGGCGTCATCGGCCACCACCGCGCTGGCGTGTACGCCGGGCGCCGGCACGATGGCCGTCAGGGATTCGAAATACTGCGCAGCGCGGGCGAAATACACGTACGGGTTGTTGGTGACGATGCGCGCGCCGCTGTAGCCGGCTGCGATGAAATCGTCGTCGGCGGCCGACACGATCAGTGCCGCCGCCTGGCTTTGCAGCGCCTGCGCGCGCAGTTTGCTATTGCTGAGAAAGCTGATGTGCGAAACGCCGGCGTCCGTCAGTGGCGCGATCCCGGTGACTACCAGGTTCGCGTCCCCCACCAACTGCCCGCCGAGGCGTTCGACCAATTCCCCTAGTCGAGTGCCCATCGGGTGATCCAATCTTGATGTGTTTTACTTGTCTTTATCCAGCGCGGCCAGCACTTTGTCGGTGATGTCGATGCGCGGGCTGGCCCAGACCGCATCCTGCAAGACGATGTCGAACCCTTCCACCGACGCCATCTGCTTGATGATCTTGGTGGCTTTTTCCGAGATCGCCTGGCGCTCTTCGCTGGTGCGCTGGCTCAGGTCTTCACGGAACTCGCGCTGGCGGCGCTGGTATTCCTTATCGAGCTCGAACACGTCGCGCTGGCGCTTGACGCGGTCGGCTTCGGCCAGCGTCGGCATGTCCTTCTCCAGCTTTTCCGACGCCGACTTCAGGCGCGCGGCCATATCCTGCATGGCTTTCTCGCGGCTCTTGAACTCTTCCTGCAGCTTCTCGCCGGCCAGCTTGGCCAGCTTGGATTCGTTGTAGATGCGCTCAGCGCTCAGCCAGGCGATGCGCGAGGCCGAGGTCTGGGCCTGCACCGGCGCCAATGCACACCAGCCCAGTGCAAGCACGGCGAGAGATTTGGTCAGGGTAGCGGACGCAGTCTTCAACTTGTTTCTCCGAAGTAAATATTAGTACTCAATGCCATCGCAGTATCAACCTGCCGCCTTAGAAGCCGGTACCCATCTGGAACTGGAAGCGTTCCAGACGATCGCCCGGCTTGGCGTTCAAAGGCTTAGCATAACTCAACTTGAGCGGACCCACCGGCGAAATCCAGCTGATGCCCAGACCCGAGGAGTAGCGCAACTCGGAATAACGCATCTTCTGGCCTTCCTGGTAGACCTGTCCGGTATCGAGGAAACCGAACCAGCGCAGGCTGCGGTCCTGGCCCGAACCCGGGAACGGCAGCTGCAGCTCGGCATTGCCGATCACGCGCGAGGCGCCGCCCAGGGCGTCGCCGTACACATTGTCGACCGCGCCCAGCGAAGAGCTCAGGTAGCCGCGCACCGAACCGATGCCGCCGCCGTAGAAGTTCTTGAACACCGGATAGCTGCTGTTGCCCAGGCCGTGGCCGTAGTCGATCTCGCCCTTCAGTGCCAGCGTGATCTTCGGCGTCAGCGGTTTGAACCAGTTGTGCTCATACACGGCGCGGTAGTATTTCTGGCGGCCTGCCACGTCCAGCTCGAAGTTGAAGCGCTGGTAGCGGCCCACGGTCGGCGTCAGCGCAGAATCGCGGCTGTCGCGCGCCCAGGCGGCGGTCAGCGGCAGCGCGTAGGTCGAGGCGGTACCGATGCCGTCCTTGGCGCCGGTGATGGTGGTGACGTATTCCTTGAAGCGCACCGGCGAGGTGGCGTCGGTGGTGATCTTCGAGCGCTCCACGCCGATACCGAAGAACACCGTATCGACTTCCGAGAACGGCACGCCGTAGCTGATGCGGCCACCGGTCTGGCGGATGGTGTAGCTACCGATGTTGAGCGCCGGCGGCTGCTGCGTACGCAGGTATACCTCGTAGGCGCGCGACACACCGTCGTCGGTGTAGTAAGGGTCGGTCTGCGAGAACGACACAGTGCGGCTGTACTTCGAGGTGTTGAATTCGACACCGACGGTGGTGCCCGAACCGGCGAAGTTGGCCTGCTGGATCGCCGCCTGGAAGGTGAACTTCTCCGACTGCGAGAACGCGCCGCCGATCTGGAAGTTACCGGTCGGGCGCTCGACCACGGTCAGGTTGACGTCCACCTGGTCGGACGTGCCCTGCGCTTCAGGCGTGTCGATGGTCACGTCCTTGAAGTAGCCCAGGCGGTCGACGCGGTCGCGCGAATACTTGATCTTGTTGGCGTCGTACCACGACGATTCGAACTGGCGGAACTCGCGGCGGATGACTTCGTCGCGGGTGGTGGTGTTGCCGGCGATGTTCATGTGGCGCACGTAGGCGCGCTTGCCCGGATCGATGAAGAAGGTGAACGCGACTTCGCGTTTCTTCTGGTCGATATCAGGGCTGGCGTTAACGTTGGCGAAGGCGTAGCCGAAGGTGCCCAGGCGATCCGAGATCAGCTTGTTGGTGGCGGTCAGGCGCTCGCCCGAATAGGTCTCGCCCTGGCGCAGCAGCACCAGCGAGCGCAGTTCCTCTTCGCGGCCGAAGGTCTCGCCTTCGAACTTGATGCCGGAGACCTTGTACTTCTCACCCTCGGTGATGTTGATCGTGATGTAGATGTCCTTCTTGTCCGGCGTGATCGACACCTGGGTCGAATCGATCTGCATCTCGATGTAGCCGCGGTTCAGATAGTAGGACTTGAGCGACTCGATATCGCCGGTCAGCTTGGTCTTGGAGTACTGGTCGGCCTTGGTGTACCAGCTGAACCAGCCGCCGGTGTTCAGGGCCAGCTGGTCTTTCAGCTCCTTGTCCGAGAACACCTTGTTGCCGACGATGTTGATCTGCTTGATCTTGGCGATGTCGCCCTCGTCCACCGCGAAGGTGATGTTGACGCGGTTACGCTCGATCGGGGTGACGGTGGTGACGATCTTCACGCCGTACAGGCCGTGCGACAGGTACTGGCGCTTGAGCTCTTGCTCGGCGCGGTCGACCGACGCCTTGTCGAAAATCTTGGTCTCGCCGACGCCGATGTCTTTCAGCGCCTTGACCAGCGTGTCTTTTTCAAATTCCTTGGTGCCGGTGAACTCCACCTTGGAGATGGCCGGACGTTCCTCGACCAGCACCACCAGCACGCCGCCGTCGGCTTCCAGCTTGACGTCCTTGAAGAAACCGGTGGCATACAGCGCCTTGATGGCGGTGATGGACTTGTCGTCGTTGAAGGTCTCGCCGACCCGTACCGGCAGGTAGCTGAAGACCGTACCGGCTTCCGTACGCTGGATCCCTTCGACGCGGATGTCTTTGATGACGAAGGGCTCGATGGCCATGGCGCTGCCGGCGCACAGCGCCAGGACAGCGGCGCCGATCAGGCTGCGGCGAAAGGAAGATGAAGTAATACGGTCAGAATATAATTTCATTGGGGTTATTCAATGGCTAAATCAACGAACTACTCATAAACATGGTCAAAGCGAAAACGGGCCTGCTACAGCAGCCGCGCGACGTCGTTAAACACCGCCAGCAGCATTAATGTCAGTAGCAAACCCATGCCCAGGCGCTGCGCAATCTCACCAAAACGCTCCGGCACAGAACGCCCAGTTAAAACTTCCAGCGAATAATACAGCAAATGCCCCCCATCTAGAACGGGAATTGGTAGCAAATTCATTACCCCCAAACTGATGCTGATGAAGGCGATGAAGCTCAAATAGCTGGCCGCGCCCATTCGTGCGGTCTGCCCGGCATAATCGGCGATGGTGATCGGGCCGGTGACGTTCTTCAGCGAGACTTCGCCGGTGGCCATCTTGCCGATCATTTTCACCGTCATGGTGCAGGTATCCCATACCCGCGCCAGCGCCTTGCCGACGGCCGCAATCGGGGACGATGGCACGCTGATCATATCCGGCAGCTGCGCGACGTAAGCGCTGATCTTACCGACTGTTACAGTTCCCTTACCGGTCTTTGCCTGCTCGGCCAGCGGCACCATGGACAGCACCAGTTCCTGGCCGGCGCGGCGCACCGCCACCTGCACGGTCTTGCCGGCGGCGGCGCGGATGATGTCGATGAAGGCGATGCCGTCGGCGACAGGCGTGCCATCCACCGACAGCAGCAGGTCGCCCTTGAGCAGGCCGGCGCGCGCGGCCGGGCCGCCCGCGACCACGTCCTGCACCACCGGCGCCGGACGGGCCACGCCCACCCCCAGCTTGCCGGGCACGTCGCCCTCCAGGTCCAGCGTCGCCAGCACGGCGGCCGGCAGCACGAAGGTGAAGCGGCCCTGCCCCGTGCGCTCGACGGCGACGCGGGCTTCGGTTTTGTCGATGGCCGATTGAATCAGGTTCCAGCGCAGCTCGGACCACACGGCCACCGGCTGCTCGTTGACGGCGGTGACCACGTCGCCGCTGCGCAGGCCCGCGCTCCACGCGGCCGTCGGCACGGCGGCCTCATTGGCGCGCACGCTGATCTTGCTGGTCGGTTCTTCGACGCCGTGCATATACAGGCCTGCGAACAGCACGATCGCGATCAGGAAGTTGGCCGCCGGACCGGCGGCCACGATGGCGATGCGCTTCCACACATTCTGGCGGGTGAATTCGCGTTTGAGGTCTGCAGGCGGCAGGTCGCCGAGATCGGCCTCGCGGGCATCGAGCATCTTGACGTAGCCGCCCAGCGGCAGCGCCGACACGGCCCATTCGGTCTGGTCCGGCCCGAAACGGCGCGACCACACCACCTTGCCCATGCCGACCGAGAAGCGCAGCACCTTCACGCCGCACCAGCGCGCCACCAGGTAATGGCCCAGCTCATGGAAGATAATCAGGGAGCCCAGGCAGACGATGAAGGCCAGCGCGGTTTGCAGGAAGTTCATTTTGCCAGTCCGGCGATATAGGTTTCAGCGGCGACGCGGGCGGCGGCGTCCTGCGCCATCACCGCCTCGATGCTGTGCGCCGCGCCGTGCGGCAGCGCCGCCATCACATGGGCGATCACGCGGTCGATCTGGCGGAAGCCGATCTTCAGATCGAGGAAGGCTTGCACCGCGATCTCGTTGGCCGCGTTCAGCAGTGCCGGCGCGGTGCCGCCGGCCTTGAGCGCGTCGAAGGCCAGCGCCAGGCACGGGAAGCGGTTGAAGTCCGGACGTTCGAATTGCAGCGTGGCGATCTGCGTCAGGTCCAGCTGGGCCACGCCGGATTCGATGCGCTCCGGGTAGGCCAGCGCGTGCGCGATCGGCGTACGCATGTCGGGATTGCCCAACTGCGCCAGCACCGAACCGTCGACATACGACACCATCGAATGGATCACCGACTGCGGATGGATCACCACCTCGATCTGCTCGGCCGGTGCGCCGAACAGCCAGTGGGCCTCGATCACTTCCAGGCCCTTGTTCATCATGGTCGCGGAATCGACCGAGATCTTGCGGCCCATCGACCAGTTGGGATGCTTGCAGGCCTGCTCCGGTGTGACCGCGTCCAGCGTGGCGACGTCGCGCGTCAGGAACGGACCGCCGGAAGCGGTCAGCAGGATCTTGGCGATGCCGGCCTTGGCGTCGCGCACTGCCGGCACGCGGCCGCCGAACTGCGGCATGCCCTGGAAGATCGCATTGTGTTCGCTGTCGATGGGCAGCAGCACCGCGCCCGCTTCGTGCGCGGCGTCGATGAACAGCTGGCCGGACATGACCAGCGCTTCCTTGTTGGCCAGCAGGACCTTCTTGCCGGCGCGGGCCGCGGCCAAGGTCGGCGCCAGGCCAGCGGCGCCGACGATGGCCGCCATCACGCTGTCGACTTCGGGCGCGCTGGCGATGCTGCACAGCGCCGCTTCGCCATATTCCACTTCGGTGTTGACGCCGGCGGCGCGCAGCAGCGCCGTCAGGCGGCCGGCGCCTTCTGCCGTGCCGACCACCGCGCGCGCGGGACGGAAGGCGATGCACTGGGCGGCCAGTTCGTCGATGCGGTTGTGGGCGGACAGCGCGTAGACCGAATAGCGCTCCGGATGACGGGCGAGCACGTCCAGCGTGGACACGCCGATCGAGCCGGTGGCGCCAAGGATGGTGATGCGTTGCATAGTGATTTCTTTCAGAACCAGGAGCCGATCAGCGCTGCCAGCGGCAGGACCGGGATCAAGGCGTCAATACGGTCAAGCACGCCGCCGTGGCCGGGCAGCAGGTTGCTGCTGTCCTTGATGCCGGCGCGGCGCTTGAGTTGGGATTCGAACAGGTCGCCGATGACCGAGGCGGCCACGATCAGCAGCAGCACCAGCAGCGCCAGCGTCCAGCCGAAGCGCGCTTGCAGCTGGTAGGCGAAGGTGTCCTGCAGCCACGGTGCGCCGGCGGCCAGCACGATGGAGAGCGACGAGATGGCCAGCACGGCGACGCCGCCGCCGATGGCCCCTTCCCACGATTTGCCCGGCGAGATAGACGGCGCCAGCTTGCGCTTGCCGAAAGCCTTGCCGGAGAAGTAGGCGCCGATGTCGGCGATCCATACCAGCACCATCACCGACAGCAGGTACAGCGGCGAATGCTGGTACAGGCCGACGATGGCGAAGAAACAGGCGAACACGGCGAAGCTGAAGGTGATGGCCAGCGACCAGTTGGCCGCGCCGCCCAGCGGCGGCAGGCCCAGGCCCAGCGACGGCGCATAGCGGATCAGCCACAGCAGGCAGGCCGCGCCGTACAGCGCGTTGACCGCGCCCGGCTTGGCCGCGTGCGTCAGCAGCACGGCAAACAGCACGGCGCCGGCGATGCCCACCAGGCGGGCGCGCATCTCGGCCAGGCCGAACAGGCGCGCGCCCTCCCACATCGCGGCGCCGACAAACAGCGTGACGACGACGGCAAACGCAGGGAAGTAGTTGAAGAACAGGACCGGCAGCAACACCGCCAGCAAGATCACAGCGGTAATAATCCTAGTTTTCAGCATCAGCTTGTCTTCTCGGCGAGTTGCGCGCCGGTGCGGCCGAAGCGGCGTTCGCGGTGCTGGTAGGAGGCGATGGCCTCGTCGAGGCTCTCGATGGAAAAATCGGGCCAGTAGGTATCGGTGAAGAACAGCTCGGTATAGGCGAGCTGCCACAGCAGGAAATTGGAGATGCGCTGCTCGCCGCCGGTGCGGACGAACAGGTCGGGCTCGGGTGCGTAGGCCATGGCCAGGTGCGGCGCCAATTGCTCTTCGGTGAAATCGCCGGCGCCCGGGTGGGCGGCGACCATCTTGCCGACGGCCTGCATGATGTCCCAGCGGCCGCCGTAGTTGGCGCACACGGTGACGGTCATGCGGGTGTTGTTGGCGGTCTTGCGCTCGGCGCTGGCGATCATGCTTTGCAGCTTGTCGTCGAAGCGGCTGAGGTCGCCGACCACCTTGAGGCGGATGTTATTGGCGTGCAGTTTGGAGACTTCGCGGTCCAGCGCCGTGACGAACAGGCGCATCAGCAGCGACACTTCCTCTTCCGGGCGGCGCCAGTTTTCGGAGCTGAAGGCGAACAGGGTCAGGTACTCGACGCCGCGGCGGGCGCAGGCCTCGACCACGGTACGCACCGCTTCCACGCCCTTGACGTGGCCCGCCACGCGCGGCAGGAAGCGCTTGGTGGCCCAGCGGCCGTTGCCGTCCATGATGATGGCAACGTGGCGCGGCACGGCCGGCGCGTCTGGAACCTCAGTAGTCGAACTCGTATATTTCATGAAGACTTTGGTGCCAAAGTATAAAGTATTGCAGGTGTGACGCAAAAAGACAAGACGCCCGAAACGTCATTCCCGCGAAGGCGGGAATCCATGGAACCTTAGCTCAGCATGGATTCCCGCTTTCGCGGGAATGACGGCGTCGGAGGTCGACGGCAACTTAAACCGTCAGAACTTCTTTTTCCTTTTCAGCGACCATCTTGTCGATGTCGACGATGAACTTGTCGGTCAGCTTCTGCACTTCATCGGTGCCGCGACGCTCGTCGTCTTCCGAGATGGCTTTGTCCTTGACCAGCTTTTTCATGCCTTCATTGGCATCGCGACGGATGTTGCGGACGGCGATCTTCGCGTCTTCCGCTTCGCTCTTGACCAGCTTGACCATTTCCTTGCGGCGCTCTTCGGTCAGAGGCGGGGTCGGCACGCGGATCATGTCGCCCTGCGACGATGGGTTCAGGCCCAGGTCCGCATCGCGGATGGCTTTCTCGATGGTAGCGGCCATCTTCTTCTCGAACGGCTGCACACCGATGGTGCGGGCGTCGATCAGGGTCACGTTGGCGACCTGGGTCAGCGCGGTCGGCGAACCGTAGTACTCGACCTGCACGTGGTCCAGGATGCCGGTGTGGGCGCGGCCGGTGCGGACCTTGGCCAGATCGGCGCGCAAGGTTTCCAGCGATTTGATCATGCGCTCTTGCGCACTCTTTTTAACGTCAGCTACGGACATTGCTGCTCTCCTGTGATCGGAATGTAATATAAACGTGAAGCGTTAAACGTGGACCAGTGTACCTTCATCCTCGCCCATGATGACACGCATCAGCGCGCCCGGCTTGGTGATGGAGAACACTTTGATCGGCAGTTTCTGGTCGCGGCACAGCGCGAAGGCGGTGGCGTCCATCACTTGCAGGTGCTTGGCGATGGCTTCGTCGAAGGTGATCGAGCTGTACAGCGTGGCGTTAGCATCCTTCTTCGGATCGGCGGTGTAGACGCCGTCGACCTTGGTGGCCTTGAGCACGATCTCCGCGCTCATCTCCGAACCACGCAGCGCCGCTGCCGTGTCGGTGGTGAAGAACGGGTTGCCGGTGCCGGCCGCGAACACCACGACCTTGCCTTCTTCCAGGTACTGCAGGGCTTTCGGGCGCACATACGGCTCGACCACCTGTTCGATGCCGATCGCCGACATCACGCGGGCGGTGATGCCGACATGGCGCATTGCATCCGCCAGCGCCAGTGCGTTCATGACGGTGGCCAGCATGCCCATGTAGTCGGCGGTGGCGCGGTCCATGCCCTGGGCGCCCGGGGCGACGCCGCGGAAGATGTTGCCGCCGCCGATGACGATCGCCAGCTCCACGCCCAGTTTCGCGACCTCGGCCACATCGGCGACCATCCGTTCGATCGTGCCGCGGTTGATGCCGTAAGGATCATCGCCCATCAGGGCTTCGCCGGACAATTTGAGGAGGACGCGCTTGTAGGCTGGTTTTGACATGAGACGAGGCTCCTAAGTTGGTTTATTCGGGTAAGGCTGCCGGCGCCTATGATACCTTGGACGACGCCGGGAACGACTGGTTGACTTACAGTGCTGCGGGTGAAACTTTGGCCAGGCTAAAAAAACGGGCCTCTCGGCCCGTTTTTCTTTGGTATTACGCTCCTTTGGAAGCAGCCATCTGAGCGGCTACTTCGGCGGCGAAGTCGTCAACCTTTTTCTCGATGCCCTCGCCTACCACGTACATGGTGAAGGCTTTAACGGTGGTCGATTTTTCTTTCAGCATCTGCTCGATCGATTGCTTGTCGTTTTTCACGAAAGCCTGGTTCAGCAGCGACACTTCTTTCAGGAACTTCTGTACCGAACCTTCCAGACGCTTGGCCAGGATTTCTGGCGATTGCGCTGGCTTGCCTTCGGCGGCAGCTTTGGCTGCATCTTCTTCAGCTTTCAGTTTTGCAACCGAACGCTCTTTTTCGATCAGTTCCGCTGGAACCTGCTCGGACGACAGCGACACTGGCTTCATTGCAGCGATGTGCATGGCCACGTCTTTACCAACTTGCTCGTCGGCGCCGTCGAAGTCGACGATCACGCCGATGCGCGCGCCGTGCAGGTAGGAAGCCAGCTTGCCGGTGGTTTCGAAACGCTGGAAGCGGCGGATCGACATGTTTTCGCCGATTTTACCGATCAGTGCTGCGCGCACTTCGTCCAGGGTCTTGCCGTCCAGCGGCAGCGCCAGCAGAGCGGCGACGTCGGCCGGGTTGTGCTCGACAACCAGGCGGGCGGCGTTGTTTGCCAGGGCCAGGAAGTCGTCGTTTTTCGCGACGAAGTCGGTTTCGGAGTTAACTTCAACCAGCGCGCCGACGTTGCCGGCGATGAAGGTTGCTACTACGCCTTCAGCGGTGATGCGTGCCGATGCTTTCGATGCCTTGCCGCCCAGTTTGACGCGCAGGATCTCTTCAGCACGACCCATGTCGCCTTCGGCTTCGGTCAGTGCTTTTTTGCATTCCATCATAGGCGCGTCAGTCTTCGCGCGCAGTTCGCCTACCATTGCTGCAGTAATAGCTGCCATGTGATTCTCCTGTATTCGGTGTTCGGGTGGGGTGGTGAGCGCTGCTCTAACCACTTACGTTAAAAAAAAGGGGGAGCTGTTGGCCACCCCTTTTTCCTTACAGCTTGTTACGAACGATTAAGCCTGTTCGTTAACTTCGACGAATTCGTCGCCAGCTGCAGCTTTAACCATTTCAACTACTTCGTTACCGGCAGCAGCACGGCCTTCCAGGATCGCATCTGCAACGCCGCGGGCGTACAGAGTGATGGCTTTCGACGAGTCGTCGTTACCTGGAATTACGAACTGAACGCCTTCTGGCGAGTGGTTGGTATCGACCACGCCGATAACTGGGATGCCCAGTTTTGCGGCTTCGGTGATGGCGCCTTTATGGTAGCCAACGTCAACGACGAAGATTGCGTCAGGAACGCCGCCCATGTCTTTGATGCCGCCGATCGATTTTTGCAGCTTGATCATTTCGCGTTGGAACATCAGCGCTTCTTTTTTCGACAGCTTCTCTACCGAACCGTCTTCGATCGAAGCTTCCATGTCTTTCAGGCGCTTGATCGAGGTCTTGATCGTTTTGAAGTTGGTCAGCATACCGCCCAACCAACGCTGGTCGACGAAAGGAACGCCTGCGCGTGCTGCTTCAGCAGCAATGATTTCGCGAGCTTGACGCTTGGTGCCGACCATCAGGATGGTGCCACGGTTCGAAGCGACCTGTTTCACGTGCTTCATCGCTTCTTGATACATACCCATCGTCTTTTCCAAGTTGATGATATGGATCTTGTTGCGGTGACCGAAGATGAACGGTGCCATCTTTGGGTTCCAGAAACGGGTTTGGTGGCCGAAGTGGACACCGGCTTCCAGCATTTCGCGCATAGTTACGGACATATTAAACTCCAGGGTTGGGTCTGGAATCCGATCAGTCACCATAGAGGCACCCTTGTCGACCGGATTCGCGTTTATTAATAGAAATTAACAACTTGATTTTGCAACATTGCTCAAACCGAATTCAAGCAACCCGAGATTCTACCCTGAAAACAGCCACTTAGGCAAGCGCCGCACGCCTCCCACCCGCCACCGCCCCAAACTGGTGCGCCGTTCCGAATTTCACCATGCTTGTTACAAATCAAGTAAAAGTGTAAATCTTTAAGCATTGCTGCCGAACTTGTAATATCATTGCCAAAATTAAAATTACATACCGTTAATAAATATTGATTTGCAAGACACGAATTGCAAGGCACACACCTTTGATAAAGGCGCACCACCATGTCCATCCTCTTCGCCGTGACGCTAGCCGCAGCCTCCACTGTTCAGCCAAGCTGCTCCTGGGACCACCCGGGCGTGAATCCGTACACCGGCAAGACGGCTGCGGCCATCGATCGCTACACCGACATCCCGGCCGCCGTGCGCAGCACGCTCAAGCGCCGCATGGAAGAAGGCCAGTCGGACGACAAGGTCATCATCACCCGCGACGGCATCAGCGGCAAGAGCCAGTACGATCCGGCCATCCGTGACATGCACTTCGGCGCCGCGTCGGTGTGCGCCACGGTCACCCGCAGCAAGTGGGCCGAGCAGCGCCAGGAACCGGGCGCCGTCTATTGCGTCGACCAGCACTGCATCCTGGTGCCCAAGATTTGCGGCAACGTCAGCCGCATCAACCGGGCGCCGGTCGCCGTCGCCAAGGCGCCAGTCGCGCCGCCACCGCCGGTCGCCAAACTGGGCGGCAAGCTGGGCGACAAAGACTTGGGCCTGGCCGATCCGGAGAAACACGATTCCGATGAGCCGAGCGTCGAAGAACTGGCCAAACGCGAGCACCTGCTGCGCCAGACCGCCCTGAACTCCGCCAAACCCAGGCTAGGCGTGGAAGAGTTCGACCTGCCCGAGGAATTCGACTTCGAGGGCGACATCGGCGACCGCGTGACCGGCGACATCGGCGGCCACCCGCTGCTGCCTCCGTTTATCGGCGACGACGACGGCATGTCGATCAACCCGGTCCCCGTGCCGGAAGCCGACACCTGGGCCATGCTGCTGGCCGGCCTGGGCATCCTGGGCGTGGTCGCGCGCCGCCGCAAACAGCGCAACCGGGGCTGAATCCCGCCGGCACGGGCCGCGCCCGTGCACTGTGCCGTGGCACTATCCTTGCATTCCCGAGCGGGGCCGTCCCGCGTCGTTTATAATTTCGACATATTTGCACGCCGCGAGCCGATTCCATCCGCTCGCCGCCTGCGTTTTTACCGTTTACTTTGCTGATTGCGATCCATTATGTCTATCTCCATTAAATCCGCCGAAGATATCGCCGGCATGCGCGTGGCCGGCCGCCTGGGCTCCGAAGTGCTGGACTACATCACGCCCTTCGTCAAACCCGGCGTGACCACGGGCGAACTGGATCGCCTCTGCCACGAATACATGGTCAACGTGCAGGGCACCATTCCGGCGCCGCTGAACTACTGCCCGCCGGGCTACACGCCCTACCCTAAAGCCATCTGCACCTCGGTCAACGACGTCATCTGCCACGGCATCCCGGGCGACAAGGTGCTGAAGAACGGCGACGTGGTCAACCTCGACATCACCGTCATCAAGGATGGCTACCACGGCGACAACAGCCGCATGTTCTTCATCGGCGAACCGTCGATCCTGGCCAAGCGCCTGTCCGACATCACCTACGAGTGCATGTGGCTGGGCATCGCCAAGGTCAAGCCGGGCGCGCACCTGGGCGACATCGGCCACGTGATCCAGCAGCACGCGGAAAAAGCCGGCTACAGCGTGGTGCGCGAGTTCTGCGGCCACGGCATCGGCAAGATCTTCCACGAAGAGCCGCAAGTGCTGCACTACGGCCGCCCAGGCACGCTGGATGAACTGCAACCGGGCATGATCTTCACCATCGAGCCGATGATTAACGCCGGCAAGCGCGAAATCCGCGAAATGGGCGACGGCTGGACCATCAAAACCAAGGACCGCAGCCTGTCGGCGCAGTGGGAACACACCATCCTGGTCACCGAGACCGGCTACGAAGTGCTGACCTTGTCGGCCGGCAGCCCGCCGCCGCCGGCGTTCATCACCAACGCCGCAGCCGTAGCAGCGTAAGCACCGGATGTCGACGGCGGCGATGAAGAAGGAACTGCGCGAGCAACTGAAGCGCCAGCTGAAGGCCGACCGCCAGGTCGTCATCGCCGGCTTCCAGGCCGACTGCATGCCCGAGAAGCTGTTGCGCAGCCTGCGCCAGAGCGTCGACGCGGTGCTGACCACGGCCTGGCACGAAGCCCGGCTGCCGGCCAACACCGCGCTGGTCGGCGTCGGCGGCTACGGCCGCGGCGAGCTGTTCCCCTATTCCGACGTCGATCTGCTGATCCTGCTGGAAAAAGCGCCGGACGCCGACACCACCGGCAAGCTGGAGGAACTGGTGCAGCTGCTGTGGGACCTGGGCCTGGAAATCGGCCACAGCATCCGCACCGTGGACGAATGCCTGAGCGAATCGGCGGCCGACATCACGGTGCAGACCAGCCTGCTGGAAGCGCGCATCATCTGCGGCGACGAAGCGCTGTTCGAGCAGCTGCAGCAGCGCTACCAGGCGGCGATGGACCCGCGCGCCTTCTACCACGCCAAGGTGCTGGAAATGCGCCAGCGCCACGCCAAGTACGAAGACACCGCCTTCAGCCTGGAACCCAACTGCAAGGAAAGCCCGGGCGGCCTGCGCGACCTGCAGGTGATCCTGTGGATGGTCAAGGCCGCCGGCCTGGCCAACTCCTGGCGCACGCTGGCCACCAGCGGCCTGATCACGCAGACCGAAGCCAAGCAGCTGATGGAAAAGGAACGCGCCTTCAAGGACATCCGCGTGCGCCTGCACCTGCACGCCAAGCGGCGCGAAGACCGGCTGGTGTTCGACGTGCAAACCGCGATCGCCGAATCGCTGGGCCTGACCGCCACCGGCAGCGGCGTCCACATGCGCCGCGCCAGCGAGTACCTGATGCAGCGCTATTACTGGGCCGCCAAGACCGTCACGCAACTGAACACCATCCTGCTGCAGAACATCGAGGAGCGGTTGTTCCCGAAATCGGGCGAGGCGGTGCGCATCAACGAGCGCTTCAACGATGTCAACGGCCTGATCGACATCAGCGAGGACGACACCTTCGCCACCACGCCGTCGGCGATGCTGGAGATCTTCGTGCTGATGACGGAGCGCCCTTCGCTGCAAGGCATGACCTCGCGCACCATGCGCGCGCTGTGGCACGAACGCTTCCAGATCGACGCCGCCTTCCGCGCCGATCCGGTCAACCGCGCGCTGTTCCTGCGCATCATGCAGGCGCCGGTGGGCATCATCCACGCGCTGCGCCGCATGAACGACATGTCCGTGCTGGGCCGCTACCTGCCCAACTTCCGCAAGATCGTCGGCCAGATGCAGCACGACCTGTTCCACGTCTACACGGTGGACCAGCACATCCTGATGGTGGTGCGTAATATGCGCCGCTTCACGATGGCCGAGCACGCGCACGAATACCCGTTCTGCAGCCAGCTGATGGCCAACTTCCCGCAACCGTGGCTGCTGTACCTGGGCGCGCTGTTCCACGACATCGCCAAGGGCCGTGGCGGCGACCACTCCAAGCTGGGCACGGTCGACGCCGAGCAGTTCTGCGTCGAGCACGGCATGAGCGCCGAGGACACCGAACTGGTGGTGTTCCTGGTCGAGAACCATCTGACCATGTCGCAGGTCGCGCAGAAGCAGGATCTGTCGGACCCGGACGTCATCGCCGCCTTCGCCAAGGTAGTGAAAGACGAGCGCCACCTGACCGCGCTCTACCTGCTGACCGTGGCCGACATCCGCGGCACCAGCCCGAAAGTGTGGAACGCCTGGAAGGCCAAGCTGCTCGAAGACCTGTACCGCATCACCTTGCGCGTGCTGGGCGGCGAGCCGCACAGCGCCGACCACGAACTGAAGAACCGCCAGCAGGAAGCGCTGGCCACGCTGCGCCTGTACGGCCTGCCGCCGGACGCGCACGTAGCGTTCTGGAAGCAGCTCGACGTCGCCTACTTCCTGCGCCACGACGCCTCCGACATCGCCTGGCAGACGCGCGCGCTGTACGACCGCTTCACCAGCGACAAGCCGGTGGTCAAGTGCCGCCTGGCGCCGATCGGCGAAGGCTTGCAGATCGCCGTCTACATCCAGGACCAGCCTGACCTGTTCGCGCGCATCTGCAGCTATTTCGACCGCAAGAACTTCAGCATCCTCGACGCCAAGATCCACACCACCCGCCACGGCTACGCGCTCGACACCTTCCTCGTCACCGAGCAGAGTTTCGCCAAGAGCTACCGCGACATCATCAGCCTGATCGAGCACGAACTGTGCGCGCTGCTGACCAACCCCGAGCCGCTGCCGGCGCCGGGCAAGGGCCGGCTGTCGCGCCTGTCGCGCACCTTCCCGATCCAGCCGACGGTGGACCTGCGGCCGGACGAGCGCGGCCAGTACTACCTGCTGTCGGTGGCCGCCAACGACCGCACCGGCCTGCTGTACTCGATCGCCAACGTGCTCACCAAGTACAAGATCAACCTGCACACCGCCAAGGTGATGACGCTGGGCGAGCGCGTCGAGGACGTGTTCCTGATCGACGGCGCCACACTCAGCAACGCCCGCAGCCAGATCCAGCTTGAAACCGACCTGCTGGACGCGATCAAGGTATAAACTCAGACTTAGTTTCAGGCTTACGCCGCACTTCACCTTTATAGAAAACGCATCATGTCCGAAGAATTATTACGCCTGTCCAAACGCATGTCCGAACTGGGCCTGTGCTCGCGCCGCGAAGCCGACGAGTGGATAGCGCGCGGCTGGGTACGGGTTGACGGCCAGGTCGTCTCCGAACTCGGCACCAAGATCTACCCGAGCCAGCGCGTCACCGTCGAGCGCCAGGCCGCCGCCGAGCAGTCCAAGCGCGTGACCGTGCTGATCAACAAGCCGATGGGCTACGTCAGCGGCCAGGCCGAGGATGGCTACCAGCCGGCCGTGGTGCTGGTCAAGCCGGAAAACCGCTGGGCGGACGATCCGTCGCCGGAGATCTTCCACCCGACCCAGCTGCGCTCGCTGGTGCCGGCCGGGCGCCTGGACATCGATTCGGTCGGCCTGCTGGTGCTGACCCAGGATGGCCGCGTGGCCAAGCACCTGATCGGCGAAACCACCGATGTCGACAAGGAATACCTGGTGCGCGTCGAGTACACCAAGCCGGGCAAGCTGCCGGACAGCGACCTGAAAAAGCTCAACCACGGCCTGTGGATGGACGGCAAGCCGCTGCTGCCGGCCAAGGTGCGCTGGCAGAACGACGACCAGCTCAGCTTCACGCTGCGCGAAGGCAAAAAACGCCAGATCCGCCGCATGTGC
The DNA here is from genome assembly GCF_009380215.1 of Rugamonas aquatica. Taxonomy (GTDB): domain Bacteria; phylum Pseudomonadota; class Gammaproteobacteria; order Burkholderiales; family Burkholderiaceae_D; genus Rugamonas; species Rugamonas aquatica_B. The sequence continues at coordinate 95,266 of NZ_WHUG01000001.1, read as the reverse complement.
GACATGGTCGGTTTGAAAGTTGTTGGTTTGAAACGTGTACGCATCGGCAAGGTCAAACTGGGCGACCTGCCGGTGGGCCAGTGGCGCTACCTGCGGCCTGAAGAGCAGTTCTGACACAATCTCTAAATATTCTTGCTCTTTTGCAAGCCAAGATTGCGAATAGCCTGTAAACTGTGCGGACCGACCTCGCATTGTAGAGTCATTATCAAAGAGATATGCCGTCGTGAACGATCCAATTCCAAATGAATTTCGCCGCGGTCCTCCCAGCCTAAAAGACGCTGTGGAACCAATACCGGCGGGTTCGAAACCGCATGAAATGACCGATGAACATGACATCGGTGATTCCTTGACCCTGCTTGCCGAAAACGGCGATCCGATCTCGATTTATCCGTCCAGCACCACCAACGTGGTAATGGCGCGCATCAAGTCGGTCGATCCCGAAAATCCGCAATTTGTGCTGGAGCTGAACGAGGGTGAATTCATCCCGCCCGGCGACGCCGTGTTCGTGGCCTGGCTGCGCGCAGCCAAGATCCAGTTCAAGATCAGCTCACCGGACTGGGCCTGCACGCCCGGCGAACCTACGCTGATCCCGCTGGAATTCCCGCTCAAGTGCCATGTGCTGAACCGCCGCGCCTCGACGCGCCTGGAAACCCCGCTGGGCATTTACTACATGGCTTCGTTTGTCCTGAACGGCAAGCCGTATGAGCTGCAGCTGTACGACTTCTCGGCCGGCGGCGTCGGCATGCGCGCACCGCCGCGCGATTGCCAGGGCCTGTACGTGGGCCGCAAGCTGCAGCGCGTGCGGCTGGAGCTGGGTCCGGACTCGGTGATGATCGCCGACCTGGAAGTGCGGCTGTCGCGCACCTTCCGCTCCTTCCTGCTGGGCGAGCAGGTGCAGATCGGCTGCCAGTTCTCCAACCTGTCGCCGTCGATGCAGGAAGAGCTGGCCCGTCTGCTGGACAAGCTCAACCACGGCAAGCAGCGCTAAGCCTGGCGCGTCAGAACGACGGCAGCCGCAATCCCAGCTGGATCGCCAGCAACCGCACCACCACGATGGACACCAGGCCGGCGCCGAAAGCCCAGCGCGGCGGTGTGCCCGCCTTCTTCAGCAGGATGTACAGCAGGATGCCGGCGATGGCTGCGGTGGCGTAGATGTCCTGACGCAGTATCAGCGGCACCTTGGCGGCCAGGATATCGCGCACCAGGCCTCCTCCCACGCCGGTCAGGGTCCCCATCAGGATGACGATCAGCGCGCGGCAGCCCTGCGCCTCGGCCACCTTGGCGCCCGACATGGCGAACAGCGCCAGACCCAGTGCATCGGCGATCAACAGCGCGTCGGTAGGCACCGGCAGCACCTGCACCCACAGTATCGTGAACACCGCCGAAGCGACGATCACCAGCAGCGGCTTGGGGTCTTCGATCCAGAACACCGGATGGCGGTTCAGCAGCAAGTCACGCACCGTGCCGCCGCCGATCGCGGTCATCGCGGCCAGCACCATGATCCCCAACAGATCCAGATGCGAAGCCATCGCCGCCAGCGTACCACTGGCAGCGAATACGGCTACGCCGATCAGATCGAGGATATAAAAAAGCAAACGAAACTCCACAGCAAACCTGACAGATAAAAAAGGACCGTTACTTTATCAGCAATCTGCGGCGCGGCCAAATTCAGGCCGCTGGCTCAGTGCTGTTTTTCGACGGCGTGCGTGCTGATCTTCCGGCCTTCGGCGACGGCCAGCTTGATCTGCTCCGGCGACAGGCCCTGCGCCATGCGCTGCATGAAATCGTCGGTGAGCGGATTGGAGCCGTTGCGCGGATCGCCGCCAAGCAGCGCATCATAGTAGCCGTGGACTGCGGTCGCGTAGCGCAGCGCCGATAGCGTATGCTTTTTCGCCAGGTCGGGATCTTCGTTGTACTCGCCCACCAGCGTAATCATGCTGCTCAGACTGCCCCGCTCCGCCTGCATCTCCAGATAGCCAACCGCTTCCTCCTTCCAGGCCAGCACCAGCGGATCGTCCGGGCGCGACTCCAGCGCGGACGGATCGCCGAACGGGCCGGCCTTCAGGAACAGCAGATCGGCCGCGCTGACGCCGCCCCTGGCCGCCAGCACAAGGTGTTCGAGCCGCGTGGTCTTCATCCGTTCCGTGACGCCGCCGCATCGGCGCGCCTCCTCCACCTTTTCGGCGGCGGTCGCCGGCCTGAAGGCGTCGCCATCCTCGACGCGCAACTCGCCGGTGCGCGTGTAGTCCATGCAGGTCTGCACCAGCCAGTACGCCACATACGCATCCTGCGGGCGCCGCGTGGCGGCGAGCATGTCGACTTGCTGGGCCAGCGTGTAGCGCGCGTCCGGCGCGGGCAGGCGCGGTGCTGTCATCGGCGTGGCTGGCAGGCCACCGGCGTTGACGGCGCGTGCGGCGGCCTGTTTTTTCACTGGCCCGGCTTCATCGTCTGAACGGCTCGAAGCCAGGTACAGCGCCACCAGCAATACAGGCAGCAGCCAGAACGCGTTGCGCCACAGGTGCGGTTTCATGGCTTGCGCAATTCTGCGACCGCGCGGTCGAGCACCGGATCGGCGCCAGAACGCAGCGCGGCCACCGTGCGGCGCACTTCGACATCGGGCATGACACCCTTGCCGACAAAGAGGCTGCCGTCCGGGTAGACATCGCGCTTGACGCAGATGCGCGCATTGCCGCCGCCCGGCAGGCCAAAGAACAAAGGCTGGCCGGTGCTGCCACCGGTGGCCTCGCCGACGATGACGCCGCGCTTCATCAGCTTAAAGGCGACGGCAAAGTCTTCCGCCGCGGAGAATGTCTGGGCGCCGGTCAGCACCGCCACCGGGCCGTCGAACACATCCTTATGCTGCGCCCGATACGCCTCATCGCCGAAACCCGCAGGCACCCAGCGGATTATGACGCCTCCCCGCGCGCGGCTGGCGGCATCGTCGTCGCGCCGGTAGGACGCGGCGCTGATGACAGGCTGGCGGCTCAGCCAGGACAGTATCCTCAGGCCAAAGTAGCTGGAGCCGCCACCGTTGCGCCGCACATCGATCACCAGTCCCTTCGCTTTCAAAATCTCAGGTATCGCTTTCTCAAACGCCTTCACGCTTTCATCGCTCTCGAAATGATCGATGGAGATGTAGGCGATATCGCCCGGCAGGGTCTTGAAGACGAAACGTTCGGGCGCCTGATAAGAGCCGGTGCGCTCCACCATCTCGGTGCGTTCCGTCCCGTCCGCGGCGCGCACGCGCAGCGCCACAGGCTTGCTGACGTCCCCCATCAGCAGCTCATACGAATAGGTGCGCAGCGCACGGTCCTGCGGCGTGGATGCGCTGACAAAAGGCTCGATGTGCTGCCGCCCATACTGCAACGCCGGCTCGCCATCGATGGCGACGATCTCTTCGCCAACCCGCAAGCGCGCCTGCAGCGCCGGATTGCCCACCCGCTCAACCAGCACCTTGCCCTCCACCAGCGTGGTGCGCAGCGGCGGACGCGCATACAACTCGCCTTCCAGTTCGTCGGGCGGATAAATGTTGGTATGGCCATCCTGTAGCAGCGGCGCCAGTTGCATCATGATCCGGTAGTAGTCGCGCGTGGTGGGCGCGGCGATCACCTTGGCCAGATAGTCCATGTAGACCTGGTCCCAGTTCAGGTCCGGTACGTGGTCGAAGTGGACAAAGCCGCTGCGCGCTTCGGCCCAGAACAGCGACAGGCCGGCCACTTTCTCCTCCACTGTCAGCACAGGCTTGTACGGCGTGGCGATGGCGGCAGCTTTATACAGCCGGTCCGGCAGCGCCATCGTCCGCCGTACCGCCTTGAAGCGCGGCTCGTCACGCAGAGCGTCATATGTCGGCGCGTCCAGCTGCGGAACAAACGGCGCCGCCCACAACATGCCTTGCACGCGCTCCAGCGCAGACAAAGCCTCTTCCTTCATGCCCAGCCGCGCATACGTGCCGGCCAGCGGCAGCAGCAGATTGACATGCTCGGCGTACAGCGGCAGGTAACCGGTCGCATGTTCGGCCACCTGCGGCGTCGCCAGGTAGTCCAGCAGCTTCTGGTACTTTTGCGCTGCGCTTTGCAGGTCGCCCCTGGTCGCAGCGGCAGGTCCGCTCAGTCCCTGCGCCTCGCTGCGCAGCGTGCGCAGGTATTTGTAGATGGTTGCAGTGCTGGCGTCCGGCGGCGGCACTGCCACATCGGCCACCGCCAGCGGCGCAGCCAGCGCCAGCAACATCAGCAAGGCGGAGAGTTTAGGCTTCATGACATCCTTTTCGGTTGTGGAGGTGCTGGCGATGTTGGCATATATGCACGGGTAACGCAATGCCGGCCGCGACACGGAATTAATGGCACAATACCGGCTTACTTTTTCGGAGCCTCACCATGACCATCTTCGCCGCCCCCGTATTCGACGCCACCGTGATCTACGAAGGCAATGAGCTGTTCAAGGGCCAAGGCGCGGCACGCGGCTGGGCCGAAAAACTGGCGAAGGAGCTGGAGTGCGAAATCGGCGTCGAGAAGATCGGCACCGGCTGGGTGCTGACCGGCACCGTCGACGGCGAAGCCTGCAAATGGAGCATCGTCGGCCAGCGCCTCAAGCGCATGGACTAAAGCGTGCGTTAGCGCACAACATCGCCGGCCCTGGCCGGGTACGATCTGCGATCATCCGCCCACCAAGGACAACGATGAAACGCGACCTGCCCGATGCCGTCGATTCCACCGCCGCCGCCAGATCGGCCGGCCTGCGCTACGTGCACGACTACCAGCCCGGCATCGCCCGCCGCAAGCGCGGCAAGCACTTCCACTACGTCGACGCCGACGGCCATGCCGTCAAGGATGCCGACACGCTGGCCCGCATCAAATCACTGGTCATCCCGCCCGCGTGGAGCGATGTCTGGATCTGCAGCCATCCGCGCGGCCACCTGCAGGCCACCGGCCGCGACGCGCGCGGGCGCAAGCAGTACCGCTATCACCCGCTCTGGCGCAGCCACCGCGACGAATCCAAATACGACCGCATCCTCGGCTTCGGCAAGGCGCTGCCCGCGATACGGCGCGCGGTCGATGCCGCGCTCAGGTTGCCCGGCCTGCCGCGCGAGAAAGTGCTGGCCACCATCGTCTACCTGCTCGAAGCGACGATGATGCGGATCGGGAACGAGGAGTATGCGCGCGAGAACAAGTCCTTCGGCCTGACCACGCTGCGCGGCCGCCACGTGCGGCTGGATGGCAGCAAGGTTGAATTCCGCTTTCGCGGCAAGAGCGGCGTGCTTCTCGCCGTCGAGGTGGCGGACCGGCGCCTGGCCAACATCATCCGCCGCACGCGCGACCTGCCGGGCCAGGAGCTGTTCCAGTACATCGACGACGACGGCAATCCGCACGCCATCGGCTCGGCCGACGTGAACGACTACCTGCAGGCGATCGCCGGAGAGGACTACACCGCCAAGGATTTCCGCACCTGGTCCGGCACGGTCCTGGCGTCGGTGGCGCTGCGCGAACACGAGAAGTTCGACTCGCCAGCGCAGGCAAAAAGGAATGTGGTGCGGGCCATCGAATCGGTCGCGAAAAAACTGGGCAATACCCCCACCATCTGCCGCAAGTGCTACGTGCATCCCAGCGTGATCGCATCCTACCTGGACGGCAGCATGCTGAAGCCGCTCCACCACCGCGACCGCGAGCAGCTGCGGCGCGATGTGCATGCGCTGCGGCCCGAGGAGACGGCGCTGCTGGCGCTACTGCAGCAACACTCAGCGGCCAGCGGCGACCGGCGCTGAAGCCTCGGCGCGCAGGATGATGACGGCGGTGGCGATGTCCTCGTGGCGATTGCGCGCCGGCGAGTTGAGCGTCATGTAGATTTTCACCGCCGCCAGCGTCGCGTGGTCGCCGAAAAACGCGCCCTCGGCGTCGTAGCGCTCCGGGAAGTTCTCCTTGTTCAGTGGGCACGACAGCGATTCATTCTTCCCGCGATTCGGCCGCTTCTCGCATTTGACGTAGCTGTCGCCGTTGACGGCGGCGGCGACCAGATGATCTGTGGCCTGGTCCAGCATCACCGGAAAACTGAAGCGGCGCGCAACCCCGTCCACCTTCATCTCGAAACTGAGCACACCCTTGTAGGCCGGCAGATTATCGAGTTTCAGTTTGGCGTCCGATATTTTACCGGGCGGGATAAAGCCGTCGCCGCCAAGGCCGCCGCGGAAGGTCGCGTCGGTGCCGTCGACCTGGCGGTACTCCATGCTGCGGTGTATGAACAGCAGATTGTCGTAGGCCGATTGCGGAATCGGTTTATTGGCCGCCATGGCCTGGGCCTGGGCCTGGGCCATGATCGCCAGCATGCGCGCCTGCCGCTCCGCCGGTCCCGGCATCGGTCCGCGACTGGCCTCCACGTTCAACCGCACCTTCGACTCCTGGCCGACAAACAGATGCAGGTTGTCGCGCCGGCCCCACCATAATTCGCCAACCGGCCCGGTGCTGCCGGACTGCTCCCACGCCGCCGGGTCGTAGGTATCCTTCGGCGCCGGATCTTCACGCCCCAGGTCCGGATTGCGAAGTCCCACCAGCTTGCCGTCCTTGCTAAACGCCGCCATTTTTTGCGAGCTGCCGTAGTTGGTCGCGCCGACGCCGGCGTTGGACGAATACTGCGAACACACGTTCTGGCTGGCGCCGGCGGGCAGCCATGGTTTGGCCGCCGGCGGGCAGCGCTCCAGTGTTTCCGGGCCCGCTGCTGCGGGCAACGCCACGCACAGTGCTGCCAGTAACGGCAGGGTCGAGTACTTGTTTTTCATGCGGCGCAGGCTTGAGTTAAAAAATAATATTATATGCATGATAACAATCAGGCGTCGCACAATGCGGTGTTCGGAGTAGAATTTAGCTTTGACTATGCCGCCGGGTCGTTTCGCCATGCCTCAAGCACTGCCCTTTCAGCTTCGAAAAGAATGCCCGCCCGGCGCGTGCGAGTGCCGCCGCGACGAACTGCTGGAACAGTGGGACCAGGCGCCAGAGGAGACGGACATCCGCATCCTGCGCCTCACGCGCGATGAAGAAAAACTGCTGATTGCCAGGATAGAGAACATCGCCAGCTTCGAGGAGCTGGGCCGCATCGAGCAACGCATGCTGGAGCAGCTGGGCATACGCCTGACCATCACGCCCAGCCTGAACGGCGTGCGCACCGTGATGGGCTTGCAGATACGTCTGGCGGAGCAGCAGGGCCTGTGCCGCAAGACCCGCGAGCAAGTGCCCGCCGCCGTGCGGCGCTGCCTGCACAACCACCCCGATATCGTCTACGCGCTGCTGAACTCTCGCGACCTGCTGGGCGCAGGCTGACGCGCTCCCCTCTTAGCCGGGGTGCGCCAGCGCCGCGCCGGGCATGCTGCCGCCGGCCGTGCCGTCCGGGTAGATGTCGTGGAATTTGCTGTAGTCCAGTATCCGCACATTGCCCTCCAGTTTATCCGACATGATGTCGGCGAAATGGTGGTTGAAGTAGATGTGCTCCGCCGCGTAGGTCTGGCGCGCGTGGACGAAATCGTTGAGCGTGTCGTCGGTGCCGGAAACGGCCACCGACAAGGTCGCGCCTTCATTGTGCAGGTCTTGCTGCGACTTGCCCCAGAACGGACTCGATTCGTCGATCTTGTGCAGGATCGTCCACGTCAGCGCGAACACGCCGGAGTGCTCGCGCTCCAGTTGCAGGTCGTAGAAGCGCGTGAAGATCTGCCCTTCCATCGTGGTCTCGCGGCGTATCAGCGTGGCCCGCACCGAGGCTTCCAGTATCAGGTTGCCACGCTCATTCCCGGTCCTCAGCATCAGCGTCGGCACGCCGTTGAACGGCGTGATGACGGCGACATCGGAAAACATGATGCGCGAGGTCGGCCGCGAGAAGCGCGCGAACAGCAGCCCAGTCACCGCCGCCACTTCCACCATGCCGAGCAGGATTTCGGTCGAGGCGACGATGTGGCCGTAGGTCGAGCCGGGGTTCATATACCCGTAGCCGACGGTGGCCAGCGTTTCGATCGAGAAGAACACCGTGTCCAGGAAGTAGCCCGGCCGCGCATTCGAGATCGAACCGGGCACCAGGAAGAACGCCAGCGCGAACGCCAGGTTGGTGACCAGGTACAGCGCGCCGACCAGCAGGAAGAAATGCGTCCAGCTCAGGGTCAGCATCCAGTGGTAGATGTCGCCCCAGTGGCGGCGGCCCAGGCCCACCCGCTTGATCTGCGAAGTCCCCATCTGGAACACGCCGCGGTCATTGCCGACGCGTGGGCGAATGACCTTCTGCACCGGCTTGCGCACCGGACCTTCACTCATGGCCGGGCCTCAATCGTCGTCGTTGGGATCGAGGTCGGGGAACATCACCTCGGTAAAGCCGAACTTCGAAAAGTCGGTGATACGCATCGGGTACAGCACGCCGAGCAGATGGTCGACCTCATGCTGCACCACGCGCGCATGGAAGCCGTCGACATCGCGGGAGATAGGCTGCTTGAACTGGTCCACGCCCTCGTAGCGCAGCTTGACGAAGCGCGGCACGCTGCCGCGCAGGCCCGGCACCGACAGGCAGCCTTCGAAACCCTCTTCCTTTTCGTCGGACAGCGGCGTCAGGACCGGATTGATTAATACTGTTTCCGGCACCTGCGGCGCATCGGGATAGCGCGCGTTCTGCTTGAAGCCGAAGATCACCAGTTGCAGGTTGACGCCGATCTGCGGCGCCGCCAGGCCCGCGCCATTGGCCGCGTGCATGGTGTCGAACATGTCGGCGATCAGCTCGCGCATGGCGGGCGTGTCGAACTCCGTCACCGGCTCCGCCACGCGCAGCAGGCGCGGGTCGCCCATCTTCAGGATTTCGCGGACGGTCATTTGACGCCTCCGCCGTTGATCTCGCACTGCATGTCGCGCAGGAACTGGCAGTACTCGGCGCCGGTCTCAGGGTGCTTGAGGCCCATCGCCGTCATCGCCTTCAGGTAGCCCAGCTTGGAGCCGCAGTCGTAGCGCTGGCCGTCGTAACGGTAGGCCAGCACGCGCTCATCCTTCATCAGCGCGGCGATGCCGTCGGTCAGCTGGATCTCGCCGCCGGTGCCGGTACCGAGGTTTTCCAGGTATTGGAAAATCCGGCCCGACAGCACGTAGCGGCCCACCACCGCCAGCGTGGACGGCGCCACTTCGGGCGAAGGCTTCTCGACGATGCCGTGCACCAGTTCCAGCTTGGGCTGGTAGGCCGAGGCGCTGACGATGCCGTACTGGCGGGTGACGGCGCGCGGCACTTCCTGCACCGCCAGCACCGTGCAACGCTCGTAGGCGTACAGGTCGGTCATCTGCGCCAGCACCGGCTTGACGCCGTCGGCGGTGTCCATGAAGTCGTCCGCCAGCAGCACGGCAAACGGTTCGTCGCCGATCACCGGACGCGCGCACAGCACCGCGTGGCCCAGGCCCAGCGGCTCCGACTGGCGGATGTAGATGCAGTTGACGTTCTTCGGAATGACGTTCTGCACCAGCTCCAGCAAGGCTTTCTTGTCGGCCGCTTCCAGTTCCGCTTCCAGCTCGTAGGCTTTGTCGAAGTGGTCCTCGATGGCGCGCTTGTTACGGCCGGTGATGAACACCATCTCCGTGATGCCGGCGGCGACCGCCTCTTCGACCGCGTACTGGATCAGCGGCTTGTCGACGATGGGCAGCATTTCTTTCGGCTGCGCTTTGGTCGCTGGAAGAAAACGGCTGCCAAGACCGGCGACCGGGAATACTGCTTTTCTGATTTTGGACATGATAGCTATCTTGTTTTAACTGACGTCCAGCAGCGCCAACAGGCCTGCCTCGTCCAGTATGGTGACTTCGAGTTCCTGTGCCTTGGCCAGCTTGCTGCCGGCATCGGCGCCGGCAACCAGGTAATGGGTTTTCTTGGATACCGAGCCGGATACCTTGCCGCCCTGCGCTTCGATCATGGCGCCCGCCTGATCGCGGCTGAGGTTAGGCAGAGTACCCGTCAATACAAAGGTCTTGCCGGTCAGCGGGCCTTCGGCCGCCTGCTCCGGCAGTTGCGCCAGCAAATCCTTGCGCAACTGGTCCAGCGCGATCAACTGCTCGCGGTGGCCGGGTTCCGCCATCCACGTTTCCAGCGCTTCGGCCACGCCGGCCGGCAGGCCGAACACGGTGAACACCGGCAGGTGCGCCAGCACTTCCAGCGTCACTTCCTGTTCGACCAGCTGCTTGCTGCGTGGTTCCGTCAATTTCGGTATGCCCAGCGCTGCCATCAGCTTGACGGTGTCGAGCTTTTCGCGCAGCTTGGCGCTCGGCGCATGCTCGCCGGCCGGCGCGACGCCGGCGGCCAGCAAGGCGTCGATGGCCTCCTGGTTCTTCGGCTCGGCGAAGAAGTCGGCGATCGATTCGGCGACGATGCCGCCGATATCGGGCAGCACGCGCAGCAGCGCGGCCGGCACGCGGCGGATCAGATCGAAACGGCCCAGCCATTCGGCCAGCGTCTTGGCGGTCGATTCGCCGACGTGGCGGATGCCGAGCGCGAACAGCATGCGCTCCAGCGGCGGGTTCTTGCTGGCGGCGATGGCTTCCAGCAGATTGTCCGCCCACTTGGTGGCGATCTTGCCCTGCGCGACAGTCTCCGGCGTCGTGCCTTCGCGTTCGTCGGCCAGGCGCTTCATCTCCAGCAGGTCTTCCAGCTTGAGCGCGTACAGGTCGGCCACACGCTGCACCTGGCCATGCTCGACCAGATTGTCGATGTAGCGGTCGCCCAGACCTTCGATGTCCATCATGCGGCGGCCGGCGAAGTGGCGGATCGCCTCCTTGCGCTGGGCCGAGCAGAACAAGCCGCCGGAGCAGCGCGCAATCGCCTCGCCCTCTTCGCGCACGACGTGCGAGCCGCATACCGGGCAGGTCTTGGGCAGCACGTAGGCTTCCGGCTCCGGCGACAGGCGGCGCTCCAGCACCACGGACAGCACTTCAGGAATGACGTCGCCCGCGCGGCGCACGATGACGGTGTCGCCGATGCGTACGTCCTTGCGGCGCACTTCATCCTCGTTGTGCAGCGTGGCATTGGTGACGTTGACGCCGCCGACGAACACGGACGCCAGCCGCGCCACCGGCGTGATGGCGCCGGTGCGGCCGACCTGCACTTCAATCGCCAGCACGGTGGTCAGCGCTTCTTCGGCAGGGAACTTGTGCGCCAGCGCGAAACGCGGCGCGCGCGACACGAAGCCCAGCGTGCGCTGGTCTTGCAGCAGGTTGGCCTTGTAGACCACGCCGTCGATTTCGTATGGCATAGTCGGACGGGCTTCGCCGATCTGTTTGTAGTAGGCCATCAAACCGTCGTAGCCGCTAACCACTTTGCCTTCTTTCGCGACCGGCAGGCCCATGGTGCGGTACCAGTCCAGCAGCGCGGAGTGCGACAGCGGCATCTCCGCGCCTTCCAGCGCGCCGACGCCGTAGGCGAAGAAACTCAGGTTGCGGGAGGCGGTGATGCGCGAATCGAGCTGGCGCAGGCTGCCCGCCGCCGCGTTGCGCGGATTGACGAATTCCTTCTGGCCGGCTTCACGCTGGCGCGCATTCATCGCTTCGAAATCGCTCTTGAACATCAGCACCTCACCGCGCACGTCGAGTACCGCCGGCGGCGTCGGCGTGACGAGGCGCAGCGGGATGGTGCGGATGGTGCGGATATTGGCGGTGACGTCCTCGCCGGTGTAACCATCGCCACGGGTGGCGGCTTGCACCAGCAGGCCGTTCTCGTAGCGCAGGTTGATGGCCAGGCCGTCGTATTTGACTTCGGCCGCGTATTCAACGGCGGCCGCCGCATCCAGGCCTTCGCGCACGCGGCGATCGAAGTTCTCGATATCCTCGTCTGTAAAGCCGTTGTTCAGCGACAGCATCGGCACCGTGTGCGTGACCTGGTCGAACTGCGGCAGCGGCGCCGCGCCCACGCGCTTGGTGGGCGAATCGGGCAGCGCGAACTGCGGGTGCGCTTCCTCCAGCTTTTGCAACTCGACGAACAGCTTGTCGTACTCCGCGTCCGGTATGGTGGGCGCGTCTTCCACATGATAGGCGTGCAGGTGCTTGTTGAGCTCAGCGCTCAGCGACTCGATGCGCGCCTTGTAATCCACTTCAGTCATTCCACTTCCTGTCAGCTAAACAAACGCAGCGCGCGAATCGAACCTGCCGGAATATCGGCGTCGTTCATCTCGGCGTAGAAGTCCTGTACCTGGCCGGCGATCTCCGACAAGGCGGTGTCCGACAACGGCTGGTTGTAATCGTCGACGATGGTCGCGTCCAGGCGGCCCACCAGCGATTTGGCGCAAGCGACCATGGCGCCGAAGCCGTCGCGGGCCGGAGCCACGCACGGCACATCCAGCAGCAAGGTCAGTCGCGGCGTGGTCTCTTCGGCCAGCGTGACATTGGTCGACAGCGAGAACAGATGACCGCCCTCACCGTCCGGCATCACGTAGCGGCCGTCGGGACGCACGTCGAAGCCCTGCTTCTCCAATGCGCCCAGCAGCGTGGAGATGGCCCACGGCGCGCCGTTGGTTTGCAGGTTGACGCCCAGTTGCGCGTCGTGGCCGGCGACGAAGCGGTGCAGGTTGCGCGCTTCGGCCATCACTTCGATCATGTCCGGGATTTCCGGCTCGGCGCCGATTTCATCGGCCATCGCGCGCAGGCGCGTGACCAGTTCCGAGTATTCCAGTTCATTCAGCGCGGTGCTGCGGCTGGCCAGCTGCACGCCGCCTTGCAGCTTGGTGTAGACGCCGCCGTGGACGATGGGCTCCCAGTCGCCGCTGACGGCCAGGCCGATGTAGTGCACCGGCTTGTTGCCGACCATGCGCAGCGTTTGCAGCACCGGCAGCAGCTTGTCGCCGCGCGCCGCGCCTTCCAGCGCCAGCGGCAGCAGGCAATCGATCAGCGGGTCGACCAGCGCGGTGGCCTGTTCGGCGGCCGGCGTCACGTTGTTGGCGCGGGGCGCGGCCGGCGGCGCGGCCGGGTCGGCGGCATCGGTTTCGAATTCGGCGGCGACCGCTCCCAACGCGGCGGCTGCGGCGGAGGCTTCGCCACCGGCCACGCCAGGCGCCGCGCTGTCGAGCGAGAAACTGGGTTCGTGGCGCGCGCCGGACGCAGGCGGCGTGTCGCCGGTCCGCATCAGCACATCGTCATGGTCGGTCGAGAAGGCGCGTTCGACGCTCTTCTTGGCCTTGTATTCCTGGATTTTGTTGTACGTGAAAACGCCGGCGACGAATACGCCGGCGATCCCGATCAAACTTATTTGAAAGTCGTTCATGCTGCTTGTGCCTCGGAAGCGAAGTTTGCGGCGGATTCCATATCCACCGCCACGATGCGCGATACGCCCTGCTCTTGCATCGTCACACCGATCAGTTGATTGGCCATCTCCATCGCAATCTTGTTGTGCGAGATGAAGAGGAATTGGGTCTGGTCAGACATGCGCTTGACCATCCGGCAGAATCGTTCGGTATTGGCGTCGTCCAGCGGTGCATCGACCTCGTCGAGCAGGCAGAACGGCGCCGGGTTAAGTCGGAACATCGAGAACACCAGCGCCGTTGCGGTCAGCGCTTTTTCACCGCCGGATAACAGGTGAATGGTGGCGTTCTTTTTGCCCGGCGGCTGGGCCATGACCTGCACGCCGGAGTCGAGAATTTCATCGCCGGTCATAATCAGCTTCGCCTGGCCGCCACCGAACAGGATCGGGAACAGTTCGGAGAAGTGACCGTTGACGCGGTCGAAAGTGTCTTGCAGCAGATCGCGCGTCTCTTTGTCGATGCGGGCGATCGCGTCTTCCAGCGTGTTGATCGCCTCGGTCAAGTCGGCGTTCTGCGCATCGAGGAAGTTCTTGCGTTCGGAAGCCGTCGCCAGCTCGTCCAGCGCCGCCAGGTTGACCGCGCCCAGCATCGAGATCGCATTGGTCAGGCGCGTGACTTCACCTTGCAGGTACGAGGCCTTCATATCGGGGTGCAGCTTCTCGGCCAGCGCCGCTTCGTCGGCCTGCACTTCGGCCAGCTGCGCGGCGAACTGCTCCTGGTTCAGGCGCGCCGCCTGTTCCTTCAGCTGCATCTCCATGATCTTGTCGCGCTGCGGTTGCAGCGCGCGCTCGGTCGACATGCGGCCTTCCTCGAACATGCGCAGCTGCTGCGTGATCTGGTCGAGTTCATGGCGCGCGTCGGACAGCGCTTTTTCCTGGCCGGTGCGGCGGTCCAGCAGATCCTGCAAGCCTTCGTTGGCCTGGCCGGATTCGAGATTGGCCAGTTCGGCCTGTCCAGCTTCCAGGCTTTGCGTGACCTGCGCTACCTGCGCGGTCGCGGTGGCGATCGAGCGGCGGAATTCTTCGATCTTGCTGCGCTGGGACTTCTCCGCGAACTGCGCTTCCTGCGCGCCGCGTTCCAGGTCGCGCAAGGCTTCGCGGGCGTCGGCGAGGCGTTGCTCTTTTTCGAGGAACAGCGTCTGGCCCTCTTCGTGGTCGCCCTGGAGATTGCCGAGTTCCATATCGAGCTGCTCGAACTTTTCCTCGGACTCCATCTTGATCTGCGTTTGCTCTTCTTCCTGCGCGGCGATTTCGGCCAGGTCGGTTTCGATCTGGTTGCTGCGCTGGTTGAAGCGCGCTTCGATCTCCGACAGCTTGACCACGTCCAGCTGCAAGGTGTGCACCGATTGCTGAAGGCTTTGAAGCTTGGCGCGGTACTCGGTCAGGCGGCGCGTCAACTCGGCGACGGCGGCATCGGCGCGCACCGAACGGGCGCGTGCCTCGTCGGCCAGCATCTGCTGCGCGCGCAGCTGCTTGGTGATGTTGTCGATTTCCTGCTGGCGGCCCAGCATGCCGTCCTGCTCCGAGTCGGCGGCGTAGAAACGCACGCTGCCCTGCGTGACGGCGTGGCCCTGGCGCGTGACGAAGCAGGCGCCGGCCGGCAGCCTGGCGCGCTCGGCGAAGGCTTCAGCCGTGTCCTCGGCGATGTAGACGTTGTGCAGCCAGTCTTGCAGCAGGCCGCGCAGGCCCGGGTCATTCAGCTTGAGCAGATTCAGGAACGGCTTCAGGCCCGCCACTTCCACCGGCGCAGGCGGCACGGCGGTGGACGGCGCAAACAGCGCCAGCTTGGCCGGCGGCGCATCGCTGAAGAAGGCCTTGGCCCATTCGATGTTCGACATCTGCAAAGCCGAGGTGCGCTCGCGCAGCACGGATTCCAGCGCGGTCTCCCAGCCGGATTCGATGTTCAGCTTTTGCCACAGGCGCGGCAGCGTATCCAGCTCGTGCTTTTGCAGCCATGGCGTGACTTTGCCCTGCGTCTGCACGCGTTCCTGCAACTGGCGCAGCGCGTTCAAGCGCGCTTCAAGTTGGGCGTTGGCGGCGGTTTCGGTGTTGACCTGCTGCTGCGCGGTCTGGCGTTCCTCGTCCAGGCGCGGTTGCTGCTCCAGCGCTTCTTCCAGCAGGAAGCCTTGTTCTTCCAGGGCTTGCTGTTTCTCTTCCAGTTGCAGACGCAGGTTGTTCAGGTGTGCGCTGTCCGGCAGATTGAGGCCGCTCTTTTCCTGTTGCAGGCGCTCGCGCCGCACGGCCAGGCCGTTGAGGATGTTGTTGGCGTTGCGCTGGTGCGCCGATTCCAGCTCCAGCTGCTGCTGTGCCTGCATGATGCGGGCGCGCGATTCCGTGCTCTTGCCTTGCGCCTCGCGCCACAGCTGCTCCAGCATCGGCAGCGACTCGGCTTTTTGCTCGGCCATCATCTGCGACTGTTCGACCTTGGCCGACAGCTCTTCCAGCGTGAACTCGGCTTCCTCGATCTGGCCGCCGTATTCGCTGGCCTGGTTCTGCCATTGGTCGCGCTGCGCGGTCAGCGCGGCCAGCTGCGCTTGCAGGCGGCTGCGCGATTCGATGACGAACTTGATCTGCGCTTCCAGGCTGCCGATTTCGGCATTGGTCTGGTACAGGCTGCCCTGCGCAGTGTGCAGGCGGTCGCCGGCCGAGAAGTGCGCCTGGCGCATCTGCTCCAGCGACAGCTCGACATTGCGCAGCTTGGCGGTCTGTTCTTCCAGGTCGTTCTGCGCCTGCTCCATCTCGCGGAAGTACTTCTTCTGCTCGTTCTCGGCTTCGATCTTGCGCAGCAGCCAAAGCAGCTTCTGCTTTTCTTCCTGGTCCGACTGCAGCTGGTGGAACTTGGTGGCGACGGCCGCCTGGCCTTCCAGCTTTTCCAGGTTGGAGTTCAGCTCGCGCAGGATGTCGTCCACGCGCAGCAGGTTCTCGCGGGTGTCGTGCAGGCGGTTTTCGGTTTCGCGGCGGCGTTCCTTGTACTTGGAAACGCCAGCGGCCTCCTCCAGGAACACGCGCAACTCTTCCGGCCGCGATTCGATGATGCGGCTAATCATGCCCTGGCCGATGATGGCGTAAGCGCGCGGGCCGAGGCCGGTGCCGAGGAAGATGTCCTGGATGTCGCGCCGGCGCACCGGCTGGCCGTTGATGTAGTAGGTCGAGGTGCCGTCGCGGGTCAGCGTGCGCTTGACGGCGATTTCGGCATACTGGCCCCACTGGCCGGAGGCCTTGCCGTCGTTGTTGTCGAACACCAGTTCAACCGACGAGCGCCCGGCCGGCTTGCGGAGGGTCGAGCCATTGAAAATAACGTCCTGCATGGACTCGCCGCGCAGCTCGGAAGCCTTGGATTCGCCCAGCACCCAGCGCACGGCGTCGATGATATTCGACTTGCCGCAACCGTTGGGCCCCACCACGCCAACCAACTGACCCGGTACCTGAAAATTGGTGGGATCAACGAAAGACTTAAATCCCGACAATTTGATGGAAGATAGACGCACGTTGTTATCTGGTGTGTGGGCTGGAAAAGTTCACAATAATACCATTTTGCGCATCAAATCAGGCCGAAAACGCGTCATGGCGGAGCGTGCGCCTATCGTAGCGGGGATTTGGGTGTGCGCCAAATGTCGCGGGTATAGGGCTTGTCGTGGCCGGACAGGTACAGGGCCGCCTCGGTGATCCACATTTCGGCCGGCACCGGCTCGACGCGCGGGGCGATCAACACGATCGGAATGCACAGCAACACCAGCAGCCGGCTCAGCGCCATGTGGCGTTCGGTGCTGGCATACCAGATGAACACCGCCGCCACCGCCAGGCCCAGCAGGCAACCGGTGACGACTTCGGACACCGAATGGGCCTGGACGTAGACGCGCGAAACGCCAATCATCATCGCCAGCTGGACGCCGGCGAAGGTGGCCAGCCAGCGCAGCGGCTGCGACGACGAGCGGAAGGCCAGGAAACAGGCGACGGGGAACACGGCGGCGGCACGCATGGCATGGCCGCTGATGCCGGAAAACTCGACCGATTCCACGCCGATGCCCCAACCAACGAAAGCCATCTTGGTGGCCACCACCAGCGTCATGCCGATGCCGAACAGCGCGCACCAGGCCGCCGTCAGGCGCCAGGATTTGCCAGCCAGCAGCCAAACGGCGATCGCCACGCCTATCGGCCCGGTCACCGCCAGACTTCCCGTAATACTCAATCCCTGCCACCACATCATCTAAAGCGCCCTGTCGTTGTTTTGCACCGCATCATTAAAACACATGCGGGCGCATTCTATCGAAAATTGCCGTGCAACAACAGCTCAGACTGAATCCGGCAGTGGCCGACGCGTCCCGGCGTGTCGTGGCATACTGTTGCTCATGCTCACCATTCTTGGAAAATCCTCGTCCATCAACGTCCGCAAAGTGCTGTGGACTTGCGCGGAAATCGGCCTGGACTATCGGCTGGAACAGTACGGCAGCGGCTTCCTGCCGACCGCCACGCCCGGCTTCCTGCGCATGAATCCCAACGGTATGGTGCCGGTCATCATCGACGACGGGCACAGCCTGTGGGAATCCAACACCATCTGCCGCTACCTGGCCGGCAAGCATGGCCGCAGCGACCTGCTGCCGTCCGAGCCGATGGCGCGGGCGCAGGTGGAAAAGTGGATGGACTGGCAGGCGACCGAGTTGAACAATGCCTGGCGTTACGCCTTCATGGCCCTGGTCCGGCAAAGTCCGGCACATGGCGATGCGGCGGCGCTGGCGGCCAGCGTGGCGGAATGGAACCGTCTGATGGCCATGCTGGACGCGCAGCTGGCGGCCGGCGGACCTTACGTCTGTGGCGAAACGCTGACCCTGGCCGATATCGTGCTCGGCTTGTCGGCCAACCGCTGGCGCGCGGCGCCGATGGCGCGGCCGGTGCTGGCGGCCGTCGACGCCTGGTTTTCCCGTTTGAGCGAGCGCGCAGGTTTTCGCACCCATGGCTGTAACGGCCTGCCCTGACAATCTTTTTGGAGTTTAGCAATGACTGTATCGACCTGGCTGTTGTTCTTATCGGTTTCCCTGGCGGCGGCGTTCAGCCCGGGGCCGGGTGTGCTGATGGCGATCTCGACCGCGACCACCATGGGCGCGAAGCGGGCTTTCTACAGTTCGGCGGGCAATGCGCTGGGCGTGTTCATCGTGGCGACGACGGCGGTGGCCGGCCTGGGCCTGCTGCTGAAGACGTCGGCGCTGGCGTTCGGCGCATTGAAGGTGGCTGGTGCGGCGTATCTGATTTACCTCGGCATCAAGGCCTGGCGCAGCGCGGGCCTGGTGACGGCAACCGCCGAAGCGGCCGCAACGGCTGAAGCGGCGCCGGGCGCGGCCGAGGCCAGCCGCTTCGCCACCTTCCGCAGCGGCTTGCTGGTGGCGGTGTCCAATCCGAAGGCGATCCTGTTCTTCACCGCCGTGTTCCCGCAATTCATGCCGCCGGACCACGTGGACCCGGTGCGCTTCCTGCTGCTGACTTCGACGTTCACCAGCTGCACCTTGCTGTCGCACTTCTTCTACGTGGCGTGCGCGTCGTGGCTGAAGCGCAGCGTCAAGCAGAGCATCGCCCGCACCCGCCTGGCCAAACGCACCACCGGCGTGATCTTCGTCGGCATGGGCGGCGCCTTGCTGACGTTGACGAACTCGAAGTAACTGTAACGAAGGCCTAGCCAAACGCCGAGGCTGGCGGGTCGATGGAGGCGTCGTTATCGGCGTTGCGGGCCAGGGCTTGCGACAGGGCGACGGCGACCACGCCTTCGCTGCGCACCACTTGCACGCTCTGCTCGCGGAAGCGTTGAGCCAGCTGTTCGCCGGACATGGAGAACGCCTCCTGCCGCGCCGCCGTCGAGAAGATGTACAGCGTGCGTAGCGGACTGATCCAGGCTAGCTTGACCTTGCGGCTGCTACCATCCTCCTGCTCGAATTCCAGCCACATGCCACGCGTCAGACTGTCGACTTCGATGGCGGCCTCTTCCTCTTGCGGATCGACTTGCTGCAATGCGCGCGCCTCGGCTTCCGCTTGGGCGGCGGCTTCGGCTTTCGCTTGCAGTTCCAGGCGCCGTTCGGCGGCCTGCTGCGCCACCTGCATCGATATCTCCAGCTGACGCTCCGGCGACATCTCCAGCGGCGCACGCACGATGGACGCGTGGCACTCCGCCAGCTCGGCAAAGAATTGCAGGCGGTCGGCATCCTGCCACTTGATGATGTCCAGCCATTTGTTCAGCGTGCTCAGCAGCACCGGCAGCTTGGCGATCAACTGCTTGCGGTCGTCTGCGTTGAGCTTGGGGCGTACGCTCCAGATCAAATCGTCCATCGTCTTGGTGGCGTTGTTGACGGCGCCCGGCTTGTCATCCTCGATGCTGTAGGCGATGGTCAGCACGGACACCCAGCGCTGTTCGAGGAAGGCTTCAACCACGGCGATCACTTCGCCGGTGCCGATGCGCAGGGCGACGGCGTTCCGCGCCAGCTTGCCCGATTCGGCCATCTTCTCCTGCTTCAGCGCGGCGGCGACCGGCTCGGCGATGGCGGCCGCGGCGGCGCGCTCTTCGGCCTGGATCGAGGCTTCCAGTTCGTTGACCGCTTCGGTGAACACCGACAGCTCGTGATCGTAGTCGCGGCCGACGCGGTCGACGCTGCGCTGCATGGCCTGGAACAGCGGATCTTCCGGCCCCTTGCGCTGCTCCCAACCCATGCGCGACAGCAGGTCGATCAGGCGGCGCGCTGGATGGGCTTCCTGGAAGAAGAAGTTTTTATCGACCAGCGCCGCCTTCAAAACCGGGATTTGCAGGAAGCGGATCAGGTCGCGGATTTCCTGCGAGATGTTCTGGTCGCGGAAGACGGTGTCGAAGATCGCCGACAGCAAGTCGATGGTGCTCTCGTCGGTGCGCGACAGGCTGCCTTGCGGCATGCTGGCTTTGATGTTGGGCAGATAGAAGACGTTGCCGCCAGCCGCGCCTGCCGTTGCGGAGGATGCGGTGCCATCGGCGGCATGTGAGGACGGCAGCGGTGCAGCGCCGGCCACCGCGCCGAGCGTGCCGATAGATTCGTAAGGCACCGCTTTTTGCAGCTGCGCCAGATACGCCAGCAGCGGCTGCTTGGCGCCGATCTGCGACAGGCGCTGCGCGTCTTCGTTGCTCAAGGCGCCAGGCACCAAGCCTTGCGCCGGTCCCTGCACCCAGACGCCGGCCGTCCCCGGCACCGGCCCGGCCGGCATGAATCCGCCTGCGGCGACGGCCGGCACGCCGGCTGCGCCAGCGGCAAAACCGGCGGCCATCAACACACCTGCGCCGGATGAGCCAACGGCATGCGGCACCGCGCCGTGCGGGACTGCGGCCTGGGCGGGGCCAGTACCGGCACCGCCCTGCTCGCCAGCCTTCGGCACCCACACCGCGCCGGAATTCAGCGCCGACATCGGCAAATCGGGAATGCTCAAATCCACACCCTGCATCAGGCCATCGGCAATGTTGTCGACGATCTCGCCAGCAACCGAACCCGCCACATCGCTGGATGCGAAGAACTGCCGCAACTGCTGCGCCAGCGCCGCCTGGTTGCCGCGCACGCGCGACGGCGCTGCAGCCTTGGGCTTGTCCGCCTTGCGGCCCTGGTAGCCATCGACCGAGCCGGGCAACACGCCCTTGCTCTGCAAGGCCAGGTTCAACGCGTCGAGCATCGGCCCAAGCTCGATGAACATGCCCGGCTTGATTAAAGGCTGCAACAACGGCGCGGCATCGGCCTCGGTGTCGAACTCAACCCAGGCCTGCTGCAAAGCCACCAAAAACACTTCGGGACGGAATGGATTCTGGCTGACGCGCAAGATGTCGCGATCCAGCAGGAAGGCCAGGCGCACGTTCAGCGTTTGCAGTTGATCGGAATACAGACTCTCGAACGGTTTGCTGACGCCGCCGAGCGCGACCTTGTTATCCATTTCTTCGAACGGCACCAGCGACAGCGGCTGCTCGCTCAAGCGCGGCGCGCCCTTGACCGTCGGCGACAGCTCGGCGATCTCGCGCCGCAACGCCTTCTCCAGCGTGCTGGAAGCCAGATGCAGGAAGGCGAAGTTGCGGTTACGCAGCTGATTGCCGGCGCGTATGCGCTGCTGCATGGAGCGCGGGTCGCCACCGGTGGCGTCGATCAGCGCGCCGGCCAGTTTGTTGGCCAGGTCCAGATACTGGTCGCCCGCATGCTTGGTGGCGATGCCGATCAATTCTTCCAACAAGGCATGCCGCGGCGAGACCGGCTTTTTCGGCGCTGCGGACGTTGTGGAAGTTGCAACCATGATGTTACCTGCTGTGATAGAAGAGTCTGTTTACGCCATTCTTGCACATTCTTTCCACAAGGCAATACCGGAAAGGAAAGACTGTGCAATATTTCGCGTATTTTTCTGTTTTCCCACAACTTTTATGGCATGAAACCCAGCATTGACGGGACGCAAAGGACAAGGTTGAAGTTTCCCTAACATAACAAATTCCTACCGCCGCCGCCGAGACCCCGCCATGAAATTCCTGCATAACCTGGAAACTTCCAGCAAGCTGCTGGCCGCCTTCGCCACCCTGATCGGCCTGACCGCGTTGCTGAGCCTGAGCGCCCTGGCGCGCATGAGCCGCATCGACGATGCCTCCTCTGAATTGTCCGGCAAATGGCTGACTCAGACTATAGCAGTGCTGTCACTACGCAACGATTTGCAGGAAGTTCGCAAGCTGGAACATGTGGTCCTGGCCGATAAAGACAGCATCGCCGATGCCGATCGAAAACTGGACGTAGCCTTCGCGGCCTTGCGCAGCAATGCCGGCCAGTTGACGCGCCTGCTGGCCGGGACGGCGGATCAATCCCTGGGCGCCGAACTACTGCGCCTGATTGGCGACTACGCAGCCGAGCATGACCGCATGATCGCCCTGGCCGCCAACGGCAAAATAGACGAAGCCAAACCGCTGCTGAAGGGCCGCTCGCAACTGGCGCTGGATGCGGTGAACGGCCAGCTGGACAAGCTGCTGTCAGCACAACTGGCCGGCAGTCAGCAGGCAGCGCGCACGGCCGACGAGCTGTACAACGGCTCCCGCTTGATTACGCTGAGCACGCTGGGCGTGGCCGTGTTCGGCGGCGCACTGCTGACGTTGTGGCTGGCTCGTTCGATCTCCACGCCGTTAAAGCGGGCGACGCAAGCGGCGCAGCGCATCGCCAATGGCGACCTCGGCACACGCATCGGCGACAGCGCCAACAACGAGACCGGCAAGCTGCTGCAAGCGATGCAGCACATGAACGACAGCCTGCTGCGCATGATAGGCCAGGTGCGGCAAGGCGCCCGCGCCATCGACGGCGCCGCGCGCGAGATCGCCGAGGGCAATCTGAACCTGTCGACCCGCACCGAGCAACAAGCCGCGTCGCTGGAGGAAACCGCATCGTCGATGGAGCAGCTGACAGCCACCGTCAAGCAAAACGCCGAGCACGCGATGCAGGCCAATCAGTTGGCGCTGTCGGCGTCCGCCGTGGCGCTGCGCGGCGGCGCCGACGTTGAGCAAGTGGTGGGCACGATGGCGTCCATCAACGACAGCTCGAAGAAGATCGCCGAGATCATCGGCGTGATTGACGGCATCGCTTTTCAGACCAACATCCTCGCGCTGAACGCGGCGGTGGAGGCGGCCCGCGCGGGCGAACAGGGACGGGGATTCGCCGTGGTGGCGTCCGAAGTGCGCAACCTGGCCCACCGCAGCGCGGCGGCCGCCCGCGAGATCAAGGAGCTGATCGCCGATTCGGTCGACAAGGTGGCGCTCGGCACGCAGCTGGCCGACCAGGCGCGCAATACGATGGACGAGGTGGTCGGCAGCGTCAAGCGTGTTACCGGATTGATCGGTGAGATCGCCGACGCCAGCGCCGAGCAGACCGCCGGACTGGAACAGGTCAACCAGGCGGTGGCGGAAATGGACCAGGCCACCCAGCAGAACGCGGCGCTGGTCGAACAGGCGGCTGCCGCAACAGCCGCGATGCAGGGGGAGACCGCCAAGCTGAACGACGCGGTCGGCATGTTTTCCGGGGATGGCGATGCGGCGGCGCAGACGCCCGCCCTCGCCCTCCCCCTTGTTGCCGAGCTCGCCGCACCGGCCAAGCATATGGCGCCTGCGGGCGGCAACGCCAGCACCGGACCAAGCGCGCCGGCATCGGCGCGACGCAACGCCGCGCCCGCCATTCGTCCGGCACCAGGCGGCAAGGAAGTTGAGTGGGAAGAGTTCTGAGGGGAGCAGCAAGGCATGCTCCTACATGCCACCAAGACGAATTCCGATAGCGACCAGCGTATCGAACACGCATCATTGCGATACCAAAAACGCACCGGAATGCAAGTAGCGGCGCGTTTTTGGCGAGCACGTTCTTTCACTTTCGCAAAGGAATAGACATGAACTCGAATCAAAAAGGCAGTGGCAGCAAACAGGGCCAGAGCCCCGGCAGCAGCAAGCAGTCGGGCGACCAGGGTTCGTCCGGCGGTACGCGCGGCAGCAGCAGCGGCACGCAGGGCGGCACCCATGAGCAGCATGTGGAGGCCGGCCGTCAAAGCCACAAAAACGATGGCAAGCAGTCGGGTAATAAAAACCGCTAGTTAGGCCAGCGCGGTCCCTGCGGCGTCATCCCCGGGCGCCGCAGCGCCGCAACGTCAGATGTTGGCCACCCGCTGTCCGCGCGGCGGCACGAAATCCTTCACCGCATTGACCATCCCCACCGTCAAGCCCTCGGCCGCCGTCAGGTGCAGGTCCGAGTATTCGTGCGTGCGCCAGTGCTCGTCGGTGAACTGCACGTGCTCGCGCAGGATCTGTTCGGTGCGGGCGTCATCGGCCTGCAAGCCTTCGACGATGATGCGCAGCGCGTCCGGACGGGCGCCGTGCGGCGCGCTGGCGTGCGATTTGTGCACCATGAAACGCGCCGTGTCGCTGGCGTAACGCTCTTCGCCAGCCAGGAACAGAATCACGGCAATCGAGGCCACCGCGCCGGCGTTGTAGGTGACGATCTTGATCGGCAACTTGCTCAGGTAGTTGTACAGGCAGATGCCGTCGCTGACATAGCCGCCGTTCGACTGGATCAGGATGTGAGCGGTGGTGATGCGGTCCTCCGTCATGTCGGCCACGGCGTCAAAGACGCGGCGAACCATGTCGCTGTTGACGTCGCCGGACAGGGTGAACCACGCATGGCCCTCGTAAGTAGTGGAATCTTGGCTCATAACTGGGCTCTCGAATAAGTATGATTTATTCTAGCAAATAGTTGTTTTTCAAGCCTTATTATTGCATTTCATTCGTGCGCGGGGGCGATGCCCCGGAAATCAGGGTTCAGATTGACAACAAGGTGCTTCTGACATATATTCCCGAGTCTTGATCGGGAGAGGGCAAACCAGCGTTGCCGCCGAAGGGGCACTACCCAAAAACTCTCAGGCAAAAGGACCGATCAAGGGACCAGCGCGGCCGTATCAACGGGATGCCAACTGGACCAACTCTGGAGAGCGGTCGCGGCGCAAGCCGGCGGCCCACCGAAGGGGCGCACGGGAATCAGGAGCCCCCCTCCTCCCGTAATCTCTCAGGTACCAAGGACAGAGGGGTCTGCGATCATTGTGGAATCAGCTTTTGTTTAGCGTTTCCTTGTATGTTCTGTTAACCCCTATTCGATTTGGACCGAGGAATTATGACGCTCAAAGCCACCCCACTCAATAATGCCCACCGCGCCGCCGGCGCCAAGATGGTCGACTTCGGCGGTTGGGACATGCCGGTCAACTACGGCTCCCAGATCGAAGAACACAACGCCGTGCGCACCGACGTCGGCATGTTCGACGTCGCCCACATGTGCGTGGTCGACATCAAGGGCGACAATGTGCGCGGCTTCCTGCGCGGCCTGCTGGCCAACAACGTCGACAAGCTGCAGGTATCGGGCAAGGCGCTGTACTCGTGCATGCTGAACCCACAGGGCTTCGTCATCGACGACCTGATCGTCTACTTCATCAACGAGAGCTGGTTCCGCCTGGTGGTCAACGCCGGCACCGCCGAAAAAGACGTGGCCTGGATGCAGCAGCAGAACACCGCCACCAAGGCCGGCCTGACCATCACCCAGCGCCGCGACGGCGACACCGCTGAAGGCGCCCCGATGGCGCTGATCGCCGTGCAAGGTCCGAACGCCCGCGCCAAGGTGTGGGAAGTCATCCCTGAATCGAAAGAAGGCACGGCCGACATGAAGCCGTTCAACGTCGCCTTCGCGCAAAGCCCGACCTTCGGCGAGGCGATGATCGCCCGCACCGGCTACACCGGCGAAGACGGTTTTGAAATCGGCGTCGCCGCCGCACAGGCCGAGAACCTGTGGAACGCGCTGGTCGCCGCTGGCGTCAAGCCGGCAGGCCTGGGCGCGCGCGACACGCTGCGCCTGGAAGCCGGCATGAACCTGTACGGCCAGGACATGGACGAAACCGTCAACCCGCTGGACGCAGGCCTGGCATGGACCATCGACCTGGTGTCCGAGCGCGACTTCATCGGCAAATCGGCGCTGCAAGCGATGGGCCAGAACGCCCAGTTCGTGGGCCTGATCCTGCGCGAAAAAGGCGGCGTGCTGCGCGCCCACCAGAAGGTGGTTGTAGCGGGCACCGACGCCACCGGCGAGATCACCAGCGGCACCTTCAGCCCGTCGATGCAGCAGGCGATCGCGCTGGCGCGCGTGCCGAACGGCGTGGCCGTCGGCGACACCGTGCACGTCGAGATCCGCGACAAGAAACTGGCCGCGTCGGTGGTCAAGTTGCCGTTCGTGCGCAACGGTAAAATCCTGGCTGTTTAATTTTCGTATCACCTAACTACCCTTCTGGAGCCTTACATGAACATTCCTGCCGACCTGAAGTACACCGAATCCCACGAATGGGTACGCGCTGAAGCTGACGGCACCGTCACCGTCGGCATCACCGAGTTCGCACAGGATGCGCTGGGCGACATCGTCTTCGTCGAACTGCCGAAAGTGGGCGCAACCTTCGGCGCCGGCGACGACGCCGCCGTGGTGGAATCGGTCAAGGCAGCCAGCGACATCTACGCGCCGATCGCCGGTGAAGTAGTCGCCGTCAACGACGACGTGGTCAACGCGCCTGAATCGATCAACGCCGACGCCTACGCCAACTGGCTGTTCAAGATCAAGCCGGCCGACGCCGCCGCGATCAACGGCCTGCTGGACGCCGCCGCTTACGGCAAGACCACCGAAGCGTAATTCGCCGCAGTCATTCCCGCGCACGCGGGAATCCATGCTGAGCTGGCTCCGGCCACTCGGCATGGGTCCCCGCTTTCGCGGGGACGACGTATCGCACCACTCCTCATACTGCCCTCGCCCATATCATGACCCGCATCAGCCTGACCCAACTCGAAGCCCGCGACGCCTTCATCGCCCGCCACATCGGCCCTGACGCCGCAGAACAGGAAGCCATGCTGTCGGTACTCGGCTACGCCTCGCGCGCAGCCCTGATCGACGCACTGGTCCCATCCAACATCCGCAACAAAGGCGCACTGCCGCTGGGCGCGTACTCGCAGCCGATGCCGGAACAGGAAGCGCTGTCCAAGCTGAAGAAGATCGCCTCGAAGAACAAGGTGCTCAAGTCGCTGATCGGCCAGGGCTACTACAACACCGTCACGCCTGGCGTGGTGCTGCGTAACATCTTCGAAAACCCGGCCTGGTACACCGCCTACACCCCGTACCAGCCGGAGATCTCGCAAGGCCGCCTGGAAGCGATCCTGAACTTCCAGCAGACCATCACCGACCTGACCGGCATGGGCATCGCCAACGCGTCGATGCTGGACGAAGGCACCGCCGCCGCTGAAGCGATGACGCTGATCCAGCGCGTGGGCAAATCGAAATCGCTGACCTTCTACGTGGCCGACGACGTGCTGCCGCAAACCCGCGAAGTGGTCGAGACCCGCGCCAAGCCGCTGGGCATCGAAGTGAAGACCTTCCACCCGGCCGAACTGGCCGCCGTCGGCGACTGCTTCGGCGTGCTGCTGCAGTACCCGGGCGTGAACGGCGTGGTGCGCGACTACAAGGCCGGCGTTGAAGCGGTCAAGGCCAAGGGCGCGATGGTTGTCGTCGCCGCCGACCTGCTGGCGCTGACCATGCTGACGCCTCCAGGCGAATGGGGCGCGGACGTGGTGGTTGGTAACAGCCAGCGCTTCGGCGTACCGCTGGGCTTCGGCGGTCCGCACGCAGGCTACCTGTCGACCCGCGACGAATTCAAGCGCAGCATGTCCGGCCGTCTGGTCGGCGTCACCATCGACGCACAGGGCAACAAGGCTTACCGCCTGGCGCTGCAAACCCGCGAACAGCACATCCGCCGCGAAAAAGCCACCTCCAACATCTGCACCGCGCAGGTGCTGCTGGCGGTGATGGCGTCGATGTACGCCGTCTACCACGGCCCGAAAGGCCTGCTGCAGATCGCCCAGCGCGTGCACCGCTACACCGGCGTGCTGGCCGCTAACCTGAAGACGCTGGGTTACACCGTCACCAACGACACCTTCTTCGACACGCTGACCGTCGCCGTCAAGAGCGCCGAACAGCTGCATGCATCGGCCCACTCGCACGGCGTCAACCTGCGCGTGATCGACGCCACCCACGTCGGCGTATCGCTGGACGAAACCACCAGCCGCGAAGACATCGCGCTGCTGTGGACCGTGTTCGCCCACCCTGTCGGCGGCCCGGCCCACGGCCCGGACTTCGATGGCGTGGAAGCTGCCGTTGCACAGGCCTTCCCTGAGGCGCTGTCGCGCACCAGCGAGTACCTGAGCCACCCGGTCTTCAACCGCTACCACTCCGAAACCGAAATGCTGCGCTACCTGCGCAGCCTGGCGGACAAGGACCTGGCGCTGGACCGCACCATGATCCCGCTGGGTTCGTGCACCATGAAGCTGAACGCGACTTCGGAAATGATCCCGGTCACGTGGCCTGAGTTCTCCAACATCCACCCGTTCGCGCCGGACGCGCAGACCGTCGGCTACCGCGAAATGATCTCGCAGCTGGAAGAGATGCTGTGCGCGCTGACCGGTTACGCCGCTGTCTCGCTGCAGCCTAACGCCGGTTCGCAGGGCGAGTACGCCGGTCTGCTGGTGATCCAGGCTTACCACCAATCGCGCGGCGAAGGCCATCGCAACATCTGCCTGATTCCATCGTCGGCGCACGGCACCAACCCGGCATCGGCCAATATGGTCGGCATGCAGGTGGTCGTCACCGCTTGCGACGCCAGCGGCAACGTCGATCTGGCCGATCTGAAAGCCAAAGCTGAACTGCACTCGAAGAACCTGGCCTGCGTGATGGTGACTTACCCATCGACCCACGGCGTGTTCGAAGAAGGCATCCAGGAACTGTGCGAAATCATCCACGGCCACGGCGGCCAGGTCTACATCGACGGCGCCAACATGAACGCGCTGGTCGGCGTCGCGGCTCCGGGTTCGTTCGGCGGCGACGTCTCGCACCTGAACCTGCACAAGACCTTCTGCATTCCTCACGGTGGTGGCGGCCCAGGCGTCGGCCCTATCGGCGTGGGCGCGCACCTGGCGAAGTTCCTGCCTAACCAGCGTTCGAACGGCTACATCCGCGACAACGCCGGCATCGGTTCGGTCAGCGCCGCGCCGTACGGTTCGGCCAGCATCCTGCCGATTTCGTGGATGTACATCGCGATGATGGGCGCGGAAGGCCTGACCGCCGCGACCGAAACCGCGATCCTGAACGCCAACTACATCGCGCGCCGCCTGTCGCCGCACTTCCCTGTGCTGTACTCGGGCCACGACGGCCTGGTGGCGCATGAGTGCATCATCGACCTGCGTCCGCTGCAGGATGCCACCGGCATCAGCAACGAAGATGTGGCCAAGCGTTTGATGGACTTCGGCTTCCACGCGCCGACCATGAGCTTCCCGGTACCTGGCACGCTGATGATCGAGCCGACCGAAAGCGAATCGAAGGTCGAGATGGACCGCTTCATCGATGCGATGATCGCCATCCGCGGCGAGATCGCCAAGGTTGAAAGCGGCGAGTTCGATAAGCTGGACAACCCGCTGAAATTCGCGCCGCACACCGCCGAGGTGCTGACCGCCGACAAGTGGGAGCGCAAGTACAGCCGCGAAGTGGCGGCCTACCCTGTGCCGTCGCTGCGCAAGCAGAAGTACTGGCCGCCGGTCGGCCGCGCCGACAACGTCTACGGCGACCGCAACCTGTTCTGCGGCTGCGCGCCGATGAGCGACTACGAGTAAGCGTGTAAGTAACTGAGGGCTGCGCGGTTCGCCGCGCCGTCTGAAGAACGCAGGCGAACCACCCGGTTCGGCCTGCGTTTTTTTATGTCTGCGCCGCGCGCGCCAGTGCGATGCCGCCGATGATGAACAGCGCCAGCCAGGAGATGTGTCGCCCGCGCGTGAACACCAGCGGCAGCACGCCGGCGGCGATCAGCGTCCAGCCCAGCGTCTGCGCGGCAGTCGTCGCGGTCAGACGGCCCTGCGCCAGTTGGACCAGCAGCGCGGCGAAGCCCCACAGCGCGACGGTGGTTTCGTGCCACACGAAGCGCAGCGTGCCGATGGTGAAGGCGGTACCGCCCAGCAGCTGCGGCAGGTTATCGCGCCGGAACAGACGGATCAGGATGTAGCGCTCGCCGAGGATGGAGTGCGCGAGGCCGAGGGCGACGGCAAGCGAGGCGGCAAAATAAAGCAGCGGTGTCATGGGAATCCGGTCAGGTCGGTGCGACCGCTTCATTCTAGCCGATTTGGCAACTTGAATTTATGTTTGACTTCATTTCATATGTCAGATATTCTTTACACATGAAATCGAAAACGCCTACTCCCAGCGGAGATCAATTGTTGAGCATGCTCGCGGCGCTGTCCAACCCGCACCGCCTGCGCATCGTTGCGATGCTGAAGTCCGGCGGACGCAATTATGTCAGCCAGCTGGCGCGCGAGCTGGGCATCAGCCGGCCCTTGCTGCATCTGCACTTGCAGAAGCTGGAGGATGCCGGCCTGGTCGTCAGCCAGATGGAGCTGTCGCAGGATGGCAAGGCGCTGAACTATTTTGACGTAAGCAATTTCGACTTCGAACTGACTCCGGCCGTGATCGCCGAGGCGGTCAAGTCGCTGTCCAACAACCCTGAACAATAGAGGCAATTATGGCTGAGCATGTATATCTTTTGACGATCTGCCTCCCCCTGCTGGCGATCGTCATCATCGCGGCGATGCGGCATTTCTCCGCGATCCAGCAGGCCAAACTGCGCTTTGCCCACGAGGAAGCGTATCGCGTGATCGCCGAGAAGGCCGTCGCGGCGCACACCGAGGCTGCTGCCTCGCTGGCCTCGATGGATGCCACTTTGTCGGAGTTGAAATCGCGCGTGACGGCGATTGAAAAGATTCTGAAAGAAGTCGAGTAATCCCCTACCACCACCTGGAGCCACAAATGAACGAAGTTTCATTAGTACGTCTGTATATGCTGAGAGCCGTGTATCTGATTATCGCTGTGGGTCTGGGTCTGGTCATCTGGCCTGGCGTGATCCATCACGACAAGCCCTGGAGCCTGATGGGCGGCGTGGTCAATTGCATGCTGGCGGCGTTTGGCGTCTTGTGCGCGCTGGGTGTCCGCTATCCCTTGCAGATGCTGCCGGTGCTGCTGTGGGAACTGACGTGGAAAGTCATCTGGGCGCTGGTGGTCGCACTGCCGGCGTGGCGCTCCGGCACGCTGGACGAAGGCACGACCGAAATCCTCGTGCAGTGCCTGGTGGTGGTAATCATCCCGATCGCCATGCCCTGGGGCTACGTCTTCAAGAAATACCTGCGCCAATCCGGCGACCGCTGGTCGAGCGCACAGAAAGCCTAGTCAGTTCAATTGCGCACCGACGCCAGCCGCAGGCGCACCACACGCGGCGTGCCCGCCGGCAGTTTGGGTGGCGGTGGCTCCGCGCCCTCGTCCAGTTTGAACATCGCCACCGCCTCCGACAAGTTGACCGCCTGCCGCTGCAAGCTCGATGCCGCGCTGGCGGCCTGTTCGACCAGCGCCAGCTTCTGCTGCGTCACCTGATCCATCTCGACGATGGCCTGCTGCATGCCCTGCAAGCCCTGCGCCTGCTCCGCGCTGGCCGCGCTGACCTGGCCGATGATATCCCCCACCTGCTGCACCGACGCCACGATCTCCGCCATGCTGCTGCCGGCTTCCTCCACCGAACGGCTGCCGCCCTCGATCTCCGCCATCGACTCCGCGATCAGGGCCTTGATCTCCTGCGCCGCCACGGCCGAACGCTGCGCCAGTGCGCGCACCTCGCCCGCCACCTGCGCGAAGCCTTCGCCATGCTCGCCCGCGCGCGCCGCCTCCACCGCCGCGTTCAAGGCCAGCAGGTTGGTCTGGAAGGCGATGCCGTCCATCACGCTGACGATCTCCACCACCTTGCGCGAGCTGCCGCGTATCGCCGCCATCGTCACCACCAGCCGCTGCACCACGCTGCCGCCGCGCACCGCGAAATTGGTGGCGCAGCGCGCCAGCTGATTGGCGAGCTG
This sequence comes from Rugamonas aquatica, assembly GCF_009380215.1. Taxonomy (GTDB): domain Bacteria; phylum Pseudomonadota; class Gammaproteobacteria; order Burkholderiales; family Burkholderiaceae_D; genus Rugamonas; species Rugamonas aquatica_B. The sequence goes on along the minus strand of NZ_WHUG01000001.1, from coordinate 63,495 downwards.
CGCGTTGTTGGCCGTTTTGGTGACGGTGGCGCTCAACTCCTGCATCGAACTGCTGGCCTCTTCCAGCGTGCTGACCTGCGCCTCGGTGCGCTGCGTCAGGTCCACATTGCCCAGCGCGATCTCGCGCGACGCCGTGTCGATCGACTGCGCCGACGCCAGTATCGTCTTCAGCGTGGTGTTGAGATTGCGGATGCTGGTGTCCAGCGCGCGCGCCGTCTCGGCGATTTCGTCCTTGCCGTAGACGCGGTTCTTCACCGTCAGATTACCCTCGGCCAGATCGAGGGCGGCCGCGCCGATCTCGCCGACTTCCTTCAACAGCGCCCGCCGCACCGCCATCGTCACCAGCAGCGACAGCGTGATCGACAGCACCACCACCGACGGCATCACGGTCTGCAGGGTCTTGAACTCGGCCTCCGCGTCGCTGTAGGCCCGTGCGCTGAGCGACTGCTCCAGCCGCGACAACTCCTCCAGCCGCTTCGCCACCACGTCGAAACCCCGCTCGGCCTTGGACATGGCGTTGGTCGCCATCGACTGGTCGGCCATGCTCAACTCGATGACATCGGCAATCGACTTCACGTACAGGGCGTACGCCGCCTGCGACTGGGCGACGAAGCGACGCTCGGCCGGATTGTTCTGGGTCGCCATCTCCAGCTGCGCGAACTGGCGGTCCAGCGCAGCGTGGCGGGCGTGGATGTCGCGCACCAGCGCATCGATGCGCGGCGGCGAGAAGCTGGCGTTGATCCAGGTGAGCAGCTGGTAGATTTCGGTATGCGCGCGGTTGGCGCCGGCCACCAGGTCGGCCGCCGCCTTGAGCCGCACGGCGCGCTGCTGCACCATGTCTTCCAGCCGGTGGTGCTGCCGTACCAGCCCGACGAAGGCGCCCGCCGACAGCGCGATCAGCAGGATCAGCACCACGCCCGGCGCCAGCAGCAGCTTGGGGCCTATCCGCAGTTTGCTGAGCATGTCCACGGCTCAGTGCTTGTAGATGCCGGCTTCCAGCGCCACGTCGCCGACCCGCAGCACATAGGTGCTCTTGGCTTCCACCTTGCCGGTCTGCGGGTTGCGGAACTTGTAGTCGACCCAGCCATAGCCCTTGCCCCGGGCCAGCGCCAGCATCTCCTGGCGGAACGGCTTGCCATCGGCGTCCGGCACGTCCAGCAGGTTCTTGCCGATCAGCGCCGTGGTAGGATGGGCGATGGTGATGCCGTCCATGTCGCGCATCGCCAGGTACAGCGTGCCCTGGTTGAATTCCGGATCCTTGCGGTTGATGCGGACGATCATCTCGGCCTTGCCGTGCGCGCGCACGAACTGCGCGCCCTTCTCGGCCAGCGCGACCGCATCCTTTTCGTTGGGGGTGGCCTGGGCGTGCAGCGTGCAGCACAACAAAACGATACCGAATACAGCGCGCATGATTCCCTCCGGCAGGTAAGATGGTGTACTGTACGTCGCATGCAGCGGCGCAATCTTGCGTTTAGTCAACGGAGCACCATGAAAGCATCGATCAAAGCCGCGCTGATTTCGGCCCTGCTGTTCCCCGGATTGGGCCACCTGTTTTTACGGCGCGGCATGCGCGGCCTGTTGTTCATCGTGCCGACGCTGCTGGCGGCCGGCTACCTGCTGCGCGCCACGCTGGCGCTGGCCGCTACCCTGGTGGCCGACATCGAGAGCGGCAAGCTGCCGCTCGATCCTATCCTGATCCTCGAACGCGTGCACAGCTCCGGCATCGACAATCCCGCCACCAACGGCGCCGCATTGATCTGCATCGTTTGCTGGATCGGTTCCGTGGCCGATGCATTGTGGCTGGGGCGCCACCGCTAGCATCGCGCGCCGGCGTACAATCGGTCGGCACCCGCCGCTTTCCCTCACCAGAAAGGATACGCCATGCCCGCTGCCCCGCACGTCCGCCATGCCCTGCCCCTCCTGATCGCCATCCTGCTGGCCGGCTCCGCCCAGGCCCAGGCCTCCGGCATCCGCCGCACCGTGGTCCAGAAGGCCGACGTCTCGGTGCCGGGGCGCGAGGCCGTCGTCGCCCGGGTTGAACTCGACGCCGGCGCCACCGCCGGCCGCCACACGCATCCGGGCGACGAGATCAGCTACGTGCTGGAAGGCGAAGGCGAATTGCGCATCGACGGCGAAGACCCGCGCCGCGTCAAGGCCGGCGAATCCTTTGTCATCCCGGCCGGCACCATCCACGACGCGCTCAACGTCGGCAGCGGCACGCTCAAGCTGGTCGGCGTGTACGTGGTCGAAAAAGGCAAGCCGCTGGCCACGCCGGCCAAATAGTGTCATCACAGTTTCATCTGGCGGCGCTACAGTGGCGGCGCCACCATTGAATACTGACCGCCGATGACTTTTCCGCCTCCCCGGGCCGCCTTGTACGCGCTCGCATGCCTGCTGGCCTGCCCCGCCGCCCAAGCCGGCCGTCCGATGACGGTCGACGATGCCGCCATCGCCGCCCCCGGCCAATGCCAGCTGGAGACCTACGCGCTGCGCGCCGACGACCTGGCCGAATACTGGGCCACGCCGGCCTGCAACGTGGGCGGCAATTGGGAGCTGGCGTTCGGCGGCGCCTGGGCCGACGACACTTCCGGCCCGCACAGCCGCACCACGCATTACGGCCGCCTGCAGGCCAAGACCGTGTTCAAACCGTTGGAGACCGACGGCTGGGGTCTGGGCCTGGTGCTGGCCGACCAGTTCCGCGCAGGGCGAGGCGGAGATGGCGACCTGTCGATCAACGTGCCGTTCAGCGTATCGCTGCGCGGCGACGCGCTGCTGCTGCACTTCAACCTGGGCCTGATGCACCTCGAAAGCGTGCGCCGCCACTACGCCACCTGGGGCAGCGGCGCCCAGTTCAAGCTGGACGACCGCCACACGCTGACGGCCGAAGTGTACGGCCGCCAGCACAACGGCTCGCGCTACCAGTTCGGCATCGCCCGCGCACTGATTCCCGACCGTCTGCAAATCGACGCCACCTGGGGCCGCAGACTGGCGCGCGGCGCCGCCGAACCGGTGGTGACGTTGGGGCTGGTGTTCCAGTCCAACTAGCAGCCCTCAGGCCAGTAAGCGGCCCGCCGGCAGTACCGGCGGCAGTGTCATCAAGCGCTGCCAGCGCCACCGCAGCATCAACAGGCTGGCCAGCGCTATCGCCGCGCCGATGCAGAACAAAGGGAACGGCTGCACATGGCGCTCGACGCTAATCAGGATCAGGTAAGCCACGGTCGCCAGGAAGGTGCCGACCAGCGTCGCCATCTGCGACGGCGATGGCGGCAGCTCCGCATAATTGCGCAGCAGCGCACAGGAGAACGGCAGCAGCGCGGCCGACAGCACACAGGTCGACGCGTACAGCTGCGGCGCTCCTTGGATCAGCATGTCGAGACCCGCCGCACACAGCACCGCCACCAGCCACACGCGCATGAAGCGCTTCAGCAGGGCCGCCCCCATTACGCGGTTGAGCTGCGCAGCCGACGGCGCTGCCGGCGCAAGGCTGTAGATGGCCTGCTCGGCGCCGTGGCGGGTCGCGCCCTTCACCAGCTCGAATGCATACATCATCACGCCCACCAGTACGCAAGCCTGCATCATCGACGCACGCATCAAATCCCTCACCACAAACGTGTCGCTGCCCGAGCACAGCACCGCCAGCGTCGCCGCCAGTGTGACCAGCAGCGCGTAGGCGTGGTAGCCGCCTTCATGCGCCGCCGGCCCGAAGGTGTGCAGCAGCATACTGCCGGGCGCGGCGCCGCCCCGGCTATCGCGCCGCAGCGCGGAGCGGTAGCCCACGCGCAGCAGCATGCTCCAGCGGCTCCAGTTGCCGCTCTCGCCGCGCTTGGGCGCATCGCCCTGCAAGCGGCGCTGCAGCATGGCGTGGCGCGCATGCCAGGCCCAGTGGCTGTCGCCGCCGCGCGGGAATATCTGCTGCAATGCCGCGCCGCCCAACGCCGCCGCCGCCAGCAGGCCGATGCCGGCCAGCGCGGGTTCGCCCAGCGGGCCAATCACGTCCCACAGCGCGTGCAAGGGCTGCTGCAACACCGATACCGAGCCGAGGATCAGCAGCGACGGCAGGAAGGCCAGCGCCGAGTAGCGCTGCACGTACAGCATGTAGCAGAAAAAGAAGGCGGCGGCGACCAGCAGGTAGCCGAAATGACCGACCACCGCTGCCGCCAGGCCGGCCACCAGCATCACGCTGACGGCCCACACCACCGTGGTCAGCACGATCAGGCGACGCCGCAGCTGCGGCACCAGGCAGGCGTAGGCTGGATGGTTCTGCTGGACGGCGCTCTTCAGGAAGGAGCCGCACCACATCAGGATCAGGAAGGCAGGCGCTCCCGCCATGACTGCCCAGCCCACGTCGCGGCGGTCGATCATATTGGTCCCGATCGGCGTCAGCACGGCCAACGCCAGCACCAGCACCGTCATGCGCTTCATCATGCGGCTGGTGCAGCCGTCGCGCAGCACCTGCAGCAGCAACTGGGAGTAGGCTCCGCTCATTTCGTCACCTCGACAAACAGGTCTTCCAGGCTCAGGGTTTCCACGCGCAGATCGGGGCCGGCGCGCAGATCGGCGGCTTCCTGTCCGTTCAGCCGCGCCAGGATGCTGACGCCGCCGCTGCGGTCCTGCTGGCGGCGGATCTCGTCGCGGAACTGCAGGCGCGCCAGTGCCGCCGCCGTGCCGGTGATGCGGTGCGCGCTTTCCAGCAGCTCGTCCAGCGGCGCCTGCAGCGTGATCTTGCCGCCCTGGAGGAAGGCCACGTCCAGCGCCACCCGCTCCAGGTCCGACAGGATGTGGGTCGAGAAGATCACCGTCGTATCGCGCTCGATCACACCGTCCACCAGTTCGTGCAGGAAGTCGCGGCGGCCGACCGGATCGAGGCTGGCCACGGGTTCGTCCAGCACCAGCAAGGCCGGATCGTGCGCCAGCGCGCGGATGATGGACAGGCGCTGCTTCTCGCCGCCGGACAGGCGGCCGATCTGCGTGTGCCGCGCCTCGCCGGCGAAGCCCCAGCGCTCCAGCAGACCGGCTACCTTGTCGGCGTTCCAGCGCGGGTACAGGACCTTGAAGTAGTCCAGCATCTGCACCGGCGTGAGCCACTCGAACAGCTCCGACTTCTGCGGCACGTAGCCGATGGCCGCGCGCACCTGGTCGCCCAGCGCGGTGGCGGGCTGGCCGAACAGCGTGCTGGCGCCGCTGTCGGCTTCGCGCAGGCCAAGCAGGCATTCGAGCAGCGTGGACTTGCCGGCGCCGTTGCGGCCCAGCAGGCCGATCACCTTGCCCTGCGCGATATCCCAGTTCACACCCTGCAGCACCTGCTGGCTGCCGAAGGATTTATGCAGGTTGGCGATGTTGACGATCGATGGTTTCATGCTTGTTCCTTCAGGATTTTTTTGAACAGGGCGAGGACGGCGTCGGGATCGAGTTCCAGCTGGCGGGCTTCCACGGCGGCCCGCTCCAGCGTGGGCCGCAGCAGGGCTTCGCGTTCGTGGGCGCTGTGCGCATGCGCCCTGCGCTCGGCCACCAGCATGCCGATGCCGCGGCTGCGCGACAGCAGGCCTTCGGTTTCCATCATGTTGTAGGCCTTGGAGACGGTCATCGGATTGATGGCCAGCGCCAGCGCGACCTCGCGCACCGAGGGCAGCACATCGCCCGGCGCCAGCACGCGGGCCGCCACCAGGCGGCGGGTCTGCTCGATCAGCTGACGGTAGATCGGCTCGGCCGAACCGGTGGCGATCGAGTACAGCGAGGGGGTATGGGAAGTCATCGCCTTTTTGTATCAGTGTATTAGTTGACTAATACATTAATCCGCAAAACAGGCGTTGTCAAACAAAATCGTTACATCAGAAGGGATGGGAGCGGCGTTGGCCGGGTTGCCACAACACGCGCGAGATGGTGCGCAGCGAGATGCCGGCGGCGGCAAAGTAACTGATCGCGTCGATATGGCCACGCAAGGCGTAGATGGCCAGGCCGTTTTCCACCAGCCGCGCCATTTGCTTGTCGGGGCGCGCCACCAGCCGCAAAGGCTGGCGCGGCAGGTGCGCCATCGGACGAGCCGGGGCGGCGTGTTGTATGCGCTGGGCGTGGATGATGCCCACCACGCGTCCGGTTGTACGCTGTTCCATGATCGTCTCCGATAAGCTGGCATGCTCAATAGCTCCAGCATAGAGCGATCACGGCGGCGGGTATGTGCGGCGGCGCACCGTGCGCCGCCAGCACTGCCCCATACCTTACACCAGCTTGGCCGAGTGCTCGCGGGTGGCGTGGAATTGCAGTTTAGGCCAGCGCTCCTGCGTCAGGCGCAGGTTGACGCTGGACGTGGCCAGGTAGGCCAGGTTGCCGGCGGCGTCGTAGGCGACGTTGTGGCCCAGCGCATCTTCGAAGTCCGACAAGGCTTTCTTGTCGTCGCTGGAAACCCAACGCGCGCTGCTGATGCTGGTGCCTTCGAACACGGCGTCGACGCCGTACTCGTTCATCAGACGGCTGGCGACCACCTCGAACTGCAGCACGCCGACCGCGCCCAGCACGAGCTCACCGCCCTGCACCGGCTTGAAGACCTGTACCGCGCCCTCTTCGCCCAGCTGCTGCAAGCCTTTGTGCAGCTGCTTGATCTTCAGCGGATTACGGATGCGCACCGAGCGGAAGAAGTCCGGCGCGAAGTACGGGATGCCGGTAAAGGTCAGCAGCTCGCCCTCGGAGAAGGAATCGCCGATCTGCATATTGCCGTGGTTCGGCAGGCCGATGATGTCGCCGGCGTACGCCTCTTCCACCTGCTCGCGCGAGGATGCCATGAACGTCACCACCGACGACACCTTGATCTCGCGGCCCAGACGCAGGTGCTTGACCTTCATGCCGCGCTCGAAACGGCCCGAGCACACGCGCAGGAAGGCGATGCGGTCGCGGTGAGCCGGGTCCATATTGGCCTGGATCTTGAACACGAAACCGGTGAACGGCTCTTCCTTTGGATCGACCGCGCGCACGGTGGCGTCGCGCTCGCGCGGCGCCGGGGCCCAGTCGACCAGCGCCGACAGAATCTCGCGCACGCCGAAGTTGTTGATCGCGGAGCCGAAGAACACCGGCGTCTGCACGCCGGCCAGGAACTGCTCCAGGTCGAACGGATGCGAGGCGCCGTGCACCAGCTCCACTTCCATTTTCAGCTGGTCCATCTCCAGCGGGAACATCTCCTGCAGGCGCGGATTGTCGATGCCCTTGATGATCTCGAAGGCGCCGTCGGCCTTTTCCTCGCCGGCCTTGAACAGCATGATGGTGTCGTTCAGCAGGTGGTACACACCGCGGAAGTTCTTGCCCATGCCGATAGGCCAGGTCACCGGCGCGCACTGGATCTTCAGCACCGATTCCAGCTCGTCGAGCAGTTCCAGCGGATCGCGGGTTTCGCGGTCCATCTTGTTCATGAAGGTGACGATGGGCGTGTTGCGCATGCGGCAGACGTCCAGCAGCTTGATGGTCTGCGCTTCCACACCCTTGGCGGCGTCGATCACCATCAGCGCCGAGTCGACCGCCGTCAGCACGCGGTAGGTATCTTCCGAGAAGTCCTGGTGGCCGGGGGTGTCGAGCAGGTTGACCACGTGGTCGCGGAACTCGAACTGCATCACCGACGAGGCGACCGAAATGCCGCGCTGCTTCTCGATTTCCATCCAGTCGGAGGTGGCGTGGCGGCCGCTCTTGCGCGCCTTGACCGTGCCGGCCATCTGGATCGCGCCCGAGAACAGCAGCAGTTTTTCCGTCAGCGTGGTTTTACCCGCATCCGGGTGGGAAATGATGCCGAAGGTGCGGCGGCGCTGGACTTCACGCGCGATCAGGGCCGGCGTGCGGGCGCTGGACGTGGAGCCGGCGTCGTCGTTATTCTCGGGTGTTACGTTTTCGATATCGTTGACCATTTGTTCGCGATCTGAGGCGGGGCTGCAAAACCCTCGATTTTACCGATAGTTGGCCCCGCCGTGTGAACTGTTTGCCCGGGTTTGCCCGGGCCAGCCCCGCTTTTACTCCCCTTTCACCCTGCGCCAGCCCGTGCGGTGGGCGTCGGCCGAGGTCTGCTCGGCCAGCGGCGAGGTCTTGTTGGTGCCGTCGGCCAGCGTGGTAATCATCTTCAGTTGGCCATTCGGCAGGCGGATGATGATGAAACCGACCGCCGCCGAGGTGTTCGACAGCGTCGCCCCCACCGGATGGCTGCCGATCGCCTGGCCGTTGCAGACGTTGACCTGGTACAGATTGCTGGACCCGCCCACCGAGCACGACGACGACGAGGTCGGCAGGTTGGTGACGACGTTGGCCACGCCGCTGACGATCTGCGGATCCAGGTTCATACGCTCGCCGGCGTTGACCGACCAGTCGAAATACCAGCCCTCTTTCTGCGTCAGGTCGACCGGGTTGTTGGTCACTTGATAGGTGTTGACGTTGCTGCTGCTGCCCAGCAGGCTCAGCGTCTGCTGCACCATGGTCGAACCGCGGATGTTGGTGATCTGGCTGCCGGTGTCCTTCAACAGGTACAGGCTCTGCACCGAGGTGTCCGAGGTGTCGGGCACGTCCAGCAGGCGGCCGGTGCCGAACAGCACCACCCGCACGCCGGACGTGGTGACGGTCGATACACCGCCGACGACGGAAACCACCTGCACCGCGCAGGTGGTCACGTCCGGCCGCGTGGTGATCGGCTTGGACACGCCGGCATTGCCCATCAGGTTGACGGTGATGGTGCCGGACGGATCGCTGAGGTTGAAGCGCCACATCTGGCCCTGGTTGTCGCCGCCGTAGACGAACTGGATGCGCGGATCGGCGCCGGGGTCGTTGCTGATGGCCGAGATCTTGGCCAGGCCGGATGGCGTGACGGTGTCGCCCGAGTTGTTGCTGATCTTGTTGAGCAGCTCGCCGGTGTAGGCGTCCAGGATGTACAGGAAACCCTTGCCGGTGCCGGTGCCGACGCCGTCGGTGCCGGGCACGTTGTTGTAGCCCGAGGTCAGGAACACCACCCAGCGGCCGTTGGCCAGCGTGCCGAACTGCGGATTGCCGAAGGTCAGGCCGAGGTCGCCGTCGCTGAGCGGGCAGACGGTGCTGTCGGCGCAGAACTCCCACAGCTGCTTGGGATTCTTGGTGTCGGTGATGTCGAGCGCATAGTAGCCGCGGCCGCCGCCGTTCAGGCCGGCCACCAGCACGGTGCGCCAGCCCAGCGAGCCGGCCTTGATGTCGGCCACTTCCGGCGAGCCGTCGGTGGTGAACTGGTGGTTGGTGCCGTAGGTGGTGCCGGCCAGCGCGTACAGCTTCTTCATCGTGATGCGCGGCACATAGGCCCACAGCTCGACGCCGGTGGCGGAATCGAAGGCGTGCAGCATGCCGTCATTGGCGGCGGTGAACACGGTGCCGGTGCGGTACTTGGCGCTGGCCGGGTTGCCGTAGGTATCCTTGAAAACAGCGTAGTCCGGGTCGGGGAAATTGTTGCGCGGGTCGCGCACGAAGGCCGGCTTGGACGAGGCGATGTCGCCCAGCACGATGGGGATAGGACCGGCCGCGCCGGACGGCGTGTTGGCCGTCAGCGTGTAGGCGCGGAACAGGCTGTCGTCGGCATACTGCTGCTGGCCGCGCAGGTAGTTGACCAGGTTGTTGCCGTCGTTGACGATGGCCTTGTCCGATGCCGACAGCAGCACGCATTGCGCCAGCGCCGTGCACTTGTTGGAGAACCAGCCGCCGGCCGGCCCCTTCATGTTGGCGTAGCGGAATTCATCGGGCGTGCTGGCGTTGGCGCCGGACGTGTTGTACATGTAGATGGTGCGGGTGTCGCTGCTGTTGCCGACCTTCTTGCCCAGCGTGTCGCTGGTGGTCCAGGTGTTGGCGTTGCCGACGCTGCCGTCGGTGCTGTCGATCTTCTTGTCCGACAGTTCGCCATACCATTTCACGGTGGTGAAGGTGTCGGAGAAGATATCGTTGTCGGTCAGCGTGATGTTCGGCGTCGACGTCGCCGCAGCGGCGGCCGCGCCGACGTGCACCTGCATATTCGACAGCGCCTCGCTCAGGCCGCTGACCACGTCTTTCGGATCCTGGGCGCTGAAGTATTTGCCGTGGCCGTTGATGGCCGCATGCCACAAATCGTCGACCCGCTCCTGCACCGTGCTGGCGCCGTTGGTCACGTCGGGATCAGGCCAGACGTAGGCGCCGTTGCCGTTCCAAGGGCAGCCGCTGGTGGCCGCCGTGATCAGGTTGTAGAAGTCGCCGCCGGCCTTGGGCGCGCTGTCGTAGTTGGGTTCGTAGGTCATCACGCCATCCACGCCCAGGCCCAGCGTGTAGGTGTTCATGTGCAGGTGGGTGTTCTCGCCGCCGGCCGCCGGCACCGAGCCGGGCTTGCTCATATCCGGCTCCAGCGACGGCCGCAACGACACCGTGCCGGTGCTGGATCCGCCGTTGTACCAGTGCAGCGCCACGTCCGAAATCGACGGCTGCGACTGCGCCCGCGTATCGACGCAGCCGCGCGCCTGGGTGCAGAAGCGCGAGGCGTTTTCGACGTTGTCGTTGTTGACCACGTTGGCGGTCGAAGTACCGTTCCAGTAGCCGTCGGTGGTCAATATCATGAAGTTCTGCTGGCACGGGTACTGCACCACTTCCTGGCCGGCCGCGTAGTTGTACGGCGTCAGGTTGGCGTACATGCGGCCGACGTTGTCCATCGCGGTGCGGATCGGCGTCGAGCCGGAGGTGGTGGTGTTGTACAGCGTGGTGTACCAGCTGGAGCGCGCGCTGCCGGTGAAGTCGGCCGGCTTCTGGTCGATGGCGGCGCTGGCGCCGGCGTTCGACAGCTTGACGTAGCCGACCTTGTAGTTGGCGGTGATGGCCGAGAAGGCGATGCCGACCGAGGTCTTCATCATTTGCAGCCGGCTCTTGTAGTACACATACCAGTTGGCGAAGTTGTTCATCTCCTCGGCATAGGTGCAGGTGGTGCCGGCGCAGTCGGTGCGGTCGACCGATTTCGGATAGGTCTGGCCGCTGACGATGTTGACCCGCACGAAGGGATTGGGCGCGCCGGAACCGGCCGACAATGCCGCGGTGGTGGTCGGAATGGTGTCGTTGACGGCCGCCACGTAGCCGCTGGAGCCGGTCTTGGTCCAGCTGACCGTGCCCTGGTTGTCCATCGTGAATGCGCTGATGACACCGGTGTTGTCGGTCGCGCCCCAGTTCAGCAGGCAGACGCTGGTGTTGTTGTAGCCGCTCGGGCAATTGCTGCTGCTGCCCAGGTAGGCCTTGATGGTGTTGCCGGTGCCGATGAAATTGGCCAGTTGCGTGGCGACCTGCGTCGGCGACTGGGTCTTGCCCAGGCTCAGATAGGCCGGGCTGCCGCCGGAGGTGGTGCCGACCAGCGCCGTGCCGGCATAGCTGAGGCTTTTGAGGATGGCGGTCAGCGACGACGAGGTGGTGGTGCCGGTAAAGCTGATCACCGCCTTGGCCGGCGCATAGGCCGTCACGACGGCGGTCGGCGCGGTGACGGCGATGCCCCAGCCGGCGCGCGAGTTGTCCGAGAAGGTCACGCAATTGTTGACGCTGACGCTGCCGGTGCAGCTGACCGGCAGCACGGCCACCACATTGTCGGCGCTGAGCGTGATGCCGAAGACGCTGCAGGCCGGCACCGTGGCCTGGCCGGTCGGGGTCTTGACGCAGGCGTAGTACAGGCTGGTGGAGGCGGCGCCCTTGCCCACCGAGGTGGCGATGATGTTGGCCGCCAGCGCGCTGGCCAGCGTCTGCTGCTTGATCAGGCTGTTGGTGCCGGTCGGTGCGTTGACGGCGGCGTTGGTGATGGTGGTGCTGCCGTTGACCACCACGTTGCTGATGTTGAGCGAGGTGGCCGTAGCCGAGGCGCCGATGGCGATGGTGCCGTAGGAGGCGGTGGCGCCGGCCGGCTTCGAATACGCCGGATAGATGAAGGCGCCTACCCGCTTGCCCTGGCACTGGGTCAGCAGCTTGTCGCTGCACCAGCGCACCTTGGCCGCCACCGGATAGCCGGACGGCGCCGCCGCGCCGATCGCGGTCGACTGGCACACCTTCATGGTGTCGTCGGTGCAGAACTGGCCGACGCCGATGGTGTAGTAGTACGGGCCGGTGGTGATCGCGGTCGCGGTCTGGTAGGTGGCGTCCGGATAGGTATAGCTGGCGGTGTTGAACTGGCAAGTGCCGCCCGAGCACCACTTCAGGTCGGGGAAGCCGGTCACCAGATTGATGTTGGCCGACACCGTGTTGCCGAACATATCGGCCTTGTGGGCGCCGAAGCCGTCGCCGCTGACCGAAGTCCAGTTGCTGGTGTTGGCGGCGTTCTGCTCGGGGTAGTAGCTGCCGTCGTACTTGATCGGCACCACGTAGCGTATCGCCGGGTTGTAGTACTGCTTGTTGAAGTCCGGGCTCATGAACGGCGGGTGGCCGACCGCGCAGGCGGTCACGCCGGCCTGCAGCGTGGCGGCGCTGCGGCACAGGTTGTCGTTGACGTAGTCCGGCGTGTAGGTCTGGTCCATCGAGCCGGAGTTATCGAACAGCAGCATCAGATTGGGCTTGACGGTGCCGGTGCCGGTGATGTTCAGCAGCGGCACCTGGGCGATCTGGGTGGTCGCGGCCGGGGCCAGCAACGGGGCGCACAGGGCCAGGCCGGCCAGCGTGGAGAAGAGCTTGTTCATGACGGTTCCATTCAAAAAAACGGCGGCCTCACGGCCCTTTCATGACGACGGCTTGCGTGACCACATTGCCGCCACGGGCGCCGACGATGCGCGCCGTCACCACGTAGTGCAGCTGCGGCTGGTCCAGGTAGTTGGGGCTGTCGGAGCGGCCGCTCTTGCCGTAGGGGACGCCCGACTTGGAATTCGGCCGCGCCGAGGTCAGCAGGCAGCGGTTGCCGGGCGCGTTGAAGGCGCCGGCGAAATCGCACAGCCGGTGGATCACGTACTCGACCCGGTTGCCCGAGGGATCGGGCGCCAGCGTCACCGAACCGAGCCAGAAGGCCGGGTTGCTGGCGGTCCAGTTCGGCGACAGCGTGGCGACATAGCCGTTGGCCGGCTGGTTGTTCTCCAGCAGCGAGGCGCTGGGCATGGCGCGCAGGTAGGCGAACGCGGTGTGGATGCCGAGGTCGGTCGCCTTGCTCAGCGACGCGTCGTAGGCCAGGTTGGACGTGGTCAGCGTGGTCGAGGTGCTGGACTTGAGCAGGTAGATGCTACTGACCAGCATCACCGTCAGCATGATGAGCATGATGGGCAGCGCGATGCCGCGTTGTCGGGTCTGCGGGCGCATCAAGGCCTCCATTGAGCGTTGCGGATCTGCACGATGGTTTCAAACACGCGGTAGCGATAGCACTGCCACGACACCGTGTCGCCGGCCACCGCCACGTTGACCTGCACCGGCACCGCCGCCACGCCGGTGGGCACGCTGCTGCCGAACACCGTGGGCGCCACCGGCGTCGCGGTGCACTGCCCTGCCGAATTCGGCTTCTCGGTATTTTTGCTGCGCGCCACCACGGCGATGCGCACGGCGGCGATGCGCTGGTAGTCGCCGGGGCTGCCGGCAGTGCCGTCGCTGTCGGCGTCGATCATGCTGCCGCTCCAGGCGGTGATCTGCATGCCGTCGGCGCCGGGGCTGGGGTTGTAGGGATTGGGGCCGGGCGGGCGGGTGTCGAACCCGTACTGGGCCTTGATGCTGACCACGTTGTCGGTCACGGACACGCCGGCCGCTTCGGCGCCGGCCAGCTCGGTGGCGCGCAGCAGCAGCACGCCGTTGGCCACCGTCCAGGTGTGGAAGTGCATCAGCGCCGGCGAGCCGAGGTTGTAGATGTAGGCCAGGTTTTGCTTGTACGGATTGGCCAGGCCGGCGATGCCGTTGAAACGGTAGGCGCCGCCGCTGTTGACCAGAATGGTGCTGTTGGGCGGCGGGCCGAAGCCGGACAACTGGAACAGCGTGCACTTGCCGCTGCCCGGCGTCAGCGGCGCGATCACCATCACGTCGCCGTTGTTGAAGCCGTAGGGATTCTTGCTGTCGACGGTGAGGGTGTTGCCGACCGTGTAGTCGGCGAACAGCTTGATCGAACCGGCGCCGGCTTGCGAGGTGCCGCTGTTGAACGAGATCAGGTCGGGATTGGCGCCGTTCGACTGGATCACCACCGGCGCCAGCGGCGTGATGCTGGCGCCGGCGCGCGGCATGGCGGGCAGCACGTAGCCGCTGGCGTCGGAGAAGCTGGTGTCGCAGCCGGCCACCATCGGATCGTTCAGGCCCCAGCCGGCCGCCGTGGCGTCGCTGCTGAGCGAGAACAGCGCCAGCATGCCGTTCTGCATGCTGTCGGAACCGCCGACGGCGGCGTCCTTGTTTTTCTCGCCGCTGACGATCAGGCGGGTGGCGAACAGCAGCGCCAGCAGGCCGATCACCACGCTGACCATCAATTCCACCAACGAGAAGCCGCGCCGGCGGCGGGAGAGAGAGGCGTTCATATCAGATCGCAATATAGGAAGTGACCAGATGCTGATTAGGGGCGTCGCCGGCCTTGCGTTTCCACTTGATGGAGATGTCCACCTGCACCCGCAGCTGCTGCGGCGTGACCGTCACGCCGATGACGGAGCCCGGTATCGCGAGCTGGGTTTCATCGACCCAGGGCTTGATGGCGGCGGTCGGCGTCCCGCCCTCCGTGACGCTGTAGTTCAGCACGTTGTTGCTGTCGGCATTCATCACGCCCAGCAGTTTTTCGCCGGCCAGGGTGGCTTCGGCGCGCTGGCTGGCGTCGGACAGCGCCGCATAGGCGCGCGCCTGCAAGCCGATGGTGCCGACCAGGCCGATGCCGAGGATGACGATGGCCAGCATCGCCTCCAGCAGCGCGATGCCGCCCTGGCGCCGGTGGGGCCGGCAGGTCGTGGCGGCGCGGTGGGGGGTGGTTTTCATGGCGGACAGGCCCTGGTATCGTTGGCGGGAGCGTGCGGATCGCACTTGCTGGCCATGCCGGCCAGCGTAATCACCAGCGCCACCGCCGGCACGTCGCTCGCATACTGGGAGGCCGGGTTCAGGCGCAGGCTGGTCATGCGCTGGGCGAAGCGGGTGTCGACCCAGCCGACCGGCGTGTAGTACACCTGCGAGCTGCCTTCCGGCAGCGTGCTCGGCAACAGCACTTCGGAACTGGGCAGCGCATCGGCGGCGCGGTACACGGACTTGTAGCCGGCCACGCCTTCCGGATCGTTGGCGGCGGCGACGTTGACGGTCGACCATCCGGGCTCGGCCGCGCCGCACTGGGTGAGCGGCGAGACGAAGCAGATGTCGACCTGCCAGTCCATCTGCCCGGTGTTGACGTTGGGGGTCAGCGAGATTCGGCTGAAGCTGTTGTGCATGACGGCCTGGCGGCGCGCCATGCTGAAGCCGTCGGCATAGAACTCGCTGGCGCCGCGCGTGCGGTTGCTCAGCAGCCAGCTGCTGGCGTTCGGTATGCCGATCGCCAGCATGAAGGCGAAGATGGTCAGCGCCAGCAGCAGCTCCAGCAGCGTGAGGCCACGCATGCTGTGCCGGGGCGGCGGCGTCAGTTGGAACATGCGCCACCTTTATGGTCCACCCAGCACGAACCGCTGATGCCCCAGCCGGCCGGACTGCCGGTGGTGGTGTGGGTGCCGTTCTGGTCGATGGTGTAGACGAAGCCGGTCATCTTGCCGATGCCGGTGGCCGTCAGCGTGTAGCTGGAGGCGGTGGCCGCGCTCAGCGCGTAGGTGAAGTTGGCGGTATTGGGGGGGAAGTTGCTGGCGCCGTTGAAGCCGATGTAGGTGCGGTTGTTGGACCAGAACTGCTCGGCCGCCGGCTGCGCGCCGCCCAGGCCGGTGAACGCTTCGCTGAGCCGGCCGCGTATCACGTAATCGCTGTAGGCCGGGATCGCGACCGCCATCAAGATGCCGACAATGGCCACGGAGACCATAATCTCGATCAAGGTAAAGCCTTTTTGTGCACGCTGCATGGCCCGCTCCCGGTGAGTTTTCTATGCACTGGAGTGTAGCGGGCCAAGCTTGCATTACCCTGAGGAAACGCTGACAAATTCCTGACAACGGTGAAAATCAGCAAAAATGCACGGAAAATAGTGCGCCATGGCCGCCGGCGGCGTCGGTGATGGTCAGGCTGGCGCCGTGGACGGTGGCGATGTCGCGCACGATGGCCAGGCCCAGGCCGCTGCCGGTGGTCTTGTCGTCCAGCCGCACGTAGCGGCTGAACACCTGCTCGCGCTTGGCCGGCGGGATGCCGGGGCCGTTGTCCTCGACGGTCAGCCAGCCGCCCTCGCCGTCCGGCCGGCAAGCCACCGTGACCGTGCCGCGCGCCGGCGTGTAGCGGATGGCGTTGTCGATCAGGTTGTCGATCAGGTCGCGCAGCAGGAAGCGGTCGCCCAGCACCGTCACCGGCTGCAGGTCGAAGCCGAGGTCGATGGACTTCAGCGTGGCCTGGTCGACGAAGGATTGCACCGCGTCTTCCACCAAAGCGTTCAGCGCCACCGGTTCCAGCCGCGTTTTTTCGAAGTGGCCGGGTTCGGCGCGGGCCAGCGCCAGCAGCTGATTGGTCTGCCGTATCATGCGCTCGGTGGCCGACAGCATCAGCTTGAGCGATGGCGCGGTCTCCGGCCCGGCGTGGCGCTCGCCCAGCCATTCGAGCTGGGTCTTCAAGCCCGCCAGCGGCGTGCGCAGCTGGTGCGCGACATTGGCCAGGAATTCCTGCCGCGCCTGCGCGCCCTGGCTGACCTTGTCCAGCAGGCCGTTGAAGGCGGCCACCACGGGCTCCAGTTCGTAGGGCACTTCGGCTGGGGCGATCGGTTCGAAGTTGTCGCCGTCGCGCGCGTTCAGGCCGGCGCGCAGGCGGTTCAACGGCAGCAGGCCGTTGCTGACCGAGAACCAGATCAGGCCGACGCAGGCCAGCGCGAACAAGGATTCCAGCAGCACCAGCGCACGCACCACGGCCTGGCGGATCTGGGTGCGCTTGCGCAGCGTCTTGGCGACGCCGATGTAGGCGTGCACCGGGGCGGCGTTGGCGTTCAGCGTCAGCCGCAGCGCGACGCCGCGTACGGCTTCGCCACGCACGCTGCCGTCGAAGGCTGCAGCTGGCTTGCCCGCGCGCACGGCGCCGCCCAGAGCGGCTTGCGACAACGGCGGGAAATCGGCGTCGCCGGCGATGGTCACTCCGGCCTCGTCGCGCACGACGAAATAGACGGCGTCGCTATCGTCGGTACGCAGCACCTGCTCGGCCTGGCGCGGCAGGTCGATGCGCAACTGGCTCTGGTCGGCGGCCAGGCGTGCGCCCAGCGCGGCGGCGGCGTCGGACAGGCTCTGGTCGAAGGCCAGCTGGGCCGGCAGCCAGGCCAGCATATAGGTCAACGCGCCGCCGGCCAGGTTAATCAGCAGGATGGGCCCGATCAACCACTTCAGCAGCCGCAGCCGGATGCTATTCATGCGCGGCCGGAGTCTGCTCCAGCATGTAGCCGAAGCCGCGTATGGTGCGGATCGACACGCCGGCATCGGCGATCTTCAATCGCAGGCGGGAAATGTAGACCTCCACCGCATTCAGGGTGAGGTCGTCGCCCCACGGCAGGATGGCGTCGATGATCTGCTGCTTGGACACCACGCGCGCGCCGTGCTGCAGCAGGTACTCCAGCACCGCCCACTCGCGCACCGACAGTTCGATGATCTTGTCGCCCACGCGGGCGCGCTTGGCCGACAGGTCGAGCGCCAGATCGCCCAGCGCCAGCACGGCCGGCTTGGGCGTATTGCGCCGCGCCAGCGCGCGCAACCGCGCCACCAGCTCGGCCGTGGCAAAGGGCTTGACCAGATAATCGTCGGCGCCCAGCTCCAGGCCGCGCACGCGGTCCTCGATGGCGTCACGCGCCGTCAGCAACAGCACCGGCACCTGGGTGCCGCGCGCACGCAGCCGCCGCACCACTTCGAAGCCGTCGATGCCGGGCAGGCCGATGTCGAGCACCACCACCTCGGTATGCTCGGCGCGCTGCAGCAGCGCGTCGGCCTGGGTGCCGTTGCCGACCACCTCGACCGCCATGCCATGCCCGCTCAAAACACGGCTCAGGCCATCGGCCAATACGGCGTCATCTTCCACTACAAGTACATGCATGATCTGTGCGCCAGTCGAAGTGATTTTGTGCATTATGCACGCGCCCCTCGGAGAAAAATAGGGGTCGTGTAGGACCAAGACTACAAAGTGCCATGTTGCAAGCCTACATTTGTGCGTCTGCTCCTCTTATGTTCGCAATCTAACAAAACCCCTAAAGTTATACCCACACCGCAGCACAGCTACGGTGCTCTTGTATAGCCAGATTGTGAGGAACAAAATGAACAACACCCAACTTAACGCAACCGAAAAAACCACCGCGCCACGCATGGCGCCTGGTTCGAAAGAATTCAACGTTGCGTCGCGGCCTGTTGTCAGCTACAGCGGCGCCCAGCAGAACGAACTGCTGGCCGCACTCCCGCGCGAGGTGCTGGAATCGCTGTTTGAACACCTGGAACTGGTGACCCTGCCCTTCGGCAAAGAATTGTTTGAATTCGGTGGCGCGATGGAGTACGTGCATTTCCCGACCACCGCCATCGTCTCGCTGCTGTACGTGATGGAAGACGGCGCCACCACCGAGATCGCCGTTGTAGGACACGAGGGCGTCGTCGGCGTCTCGCTGTTCGAAGGCGAGCGCGCCATGTGCAGCGCCGTGGTGCAAGCGGCCGGCTACGGCTATCGCATGAAGGCCCAGCATCTGCGCGACGCGTTCAACCAGGGCGGCGCCCTGCCCGCGCTGCTGATGCGCTACAACACCGCGCTGTTCGCGCAGATGGCGCAGAACGCCGTCGGCGGCCGCCACAGCTCGATCGAACAAAAGCTGTGCCGCTGGCTGCTGGACCGCCTCGACCGCTCGCCATCGAACGAACTGAAAGTAACACAGGAAATGATTTCCATCATGCTGGGCGTGCGCCGCGAAAGCATCACCGCCGCCGCCGGCAAGTTGCAGGACGACGGCCTGATTACCTACCGCCGCGGCAACATCACTGTGCTTGATCGCTCAGGCTTGGAGGCGTATGCGGGTGAGTGCTATAAGGTGGCGAAGACGGAATACGACCGTCTGCTGGTGGATGTAGCACGCTGCTAAGCACTTCGGCGATGGCCGGAGGCAGCGCCACGGCCGCATCGGCACGGCGCTCTTCCGCCGGCGCGCGGTTGCGCAGTGGGATGGAAACTTCGATGCAGGTGCCTGCATCGTTACGGCCGCGACGGATCGTCAGCGAGCCACCGAGCAACAGAGCGCGTTCGCGCATGCCCAGCAGTCCGTGCGACATGGGCTTGACGATGGTGTTGGAGGCGATGCCGATGCCGTCATCGATAATGCGCAGCACCAGGCCGTCGTGGTTGCGGTTCAACGTGACAGTGACGCGGCTGGCCTTGGCGTACTTGCGGATATTGGTCAACGATTCCTGCACGATGCGGAACAGGGCGATCGACAGGTCGCCCGAATTGCGGGCCGTGTTTTCGATATCGGCGCTGACATCGCAATCGCAGCGCACCTGGGCCAGACGGCTGAACTCGTTGCAATAGCTTTCGATGGCGGCGCACAGGCCCAAATTATCCAGCAAACTCGGACGCAGGTTTTCGACGATGCGGCGCTTCATTTCCACCGTTTCCACCAGCGTGGCACGGGCGCGCTTGAGTTGCGCCGCCAGTTCCGGATCGGTCTTGTTCAGCTGCTGGGTGACGGCCGCGATATCCATGCTGATCGAGGTCAGGTTGGCGCCCATCTCGTCGTGCAGTTCGCGCGACAGCCGCACCTTCTCTTCCTCGCTGATGCTGATCAGGTGGCGCGACAGCACCGACAACTGCTCGGTACGCTGCTCGACCTGCGATTCCAGATTCTCGTTGGCGCTTTGCAGCGCGTGCTCAACCTGCGCGCGGTTGGCGAAGCTGCGCCGCACCAGCTGGTAGAACATAATCAGCACGACGATGGCGACGGCGTTGATGCCCATGCCCAGCAGCACCGCCTTTTGATATTCCTGGTAGAACATGGCGCTGCGCGAGGCCATGGTTTCGTTCTGCTCCTGCTCCATGATGACGACCTGCAGGCGGATCTCGTCCATGCTGGCGCGACCATCGCTGAGCTTGGCGATCTTGACGATCTCGTCCAGCCCACCCTCGCGGTAGACATCGATGGCCTGGCTCATGATGCTCAGGCGGCGGCGCACCAGCGTGTGCAGTTGCGCCAGGTTCTTCAGCTGCGACGGATTATCGGCCAGCAGCTTTTCCAGCTCTTTGAATTCGATTTCGGTTTCCGCCAGCGCGGTCTTGGTCGGCCCAAGGTAGGCGTCGCGGCCCGACAGGAAGTAGCCGCGCATGCTGCTCTCGGCGTCGAGCACCAGCACGTTCAGGTATTGCAGACGATCGGCCACGCGCGCGGTCTGGCCCAGCAGAACCTGGGCGCCGCGCAGAGCCTGCAGATTGTGGAACAGGCTAAATCCGTTGACGATCAGCAGCAGCGCGCAGGTCACGCACAAGACGGTCTTGTACAGCGGCAGGCGATG
Organism: Rugamonas aquatica; assembly: GCF_009380215.1. Classification (GTDB taxonomy): domain Bacteria; phylum Pseudomonadota; class Gammaproteobacteria; order Burkholderiales; family Burkholderiaceae_D; genus Rugamonas; species Rugamonas aquatica_B. Next base: position 42,973 of record NZ_WHUG01000001.1, on the reverse strand, counting down.
ATGCGGCGCTGCTTCGACAGTGAAATACATCCTGATGAGTTTCCTTCACTTGGGTTAATCCGGGGCGGACATACGCCACACTAGCCGAATTATAGACCGATGAAGGATGGGATGCGCTTTGAGGCGCGCGGCAAACGTGCGCGCCCCGGAGGAATCAATCGAGCAGATTGTTCTTCATCGCGTAGTACGTCAGGTCCGAATTCGACTGCATGCCCATTTTTTCCATGATGCGGGTGCGGTAGGTGCTGACGGTTTTAATGCTCAGCGACAGCGCCACGCCGATGTCGGACACGGTGGCGCCGCGCGCCAGGCGCAGGAAGACCTGGAATTCACGGTCGGACAACTCGGTATGCAGCGCCGTGTTGGGATCGCGGTCGAAGCTTTGCGCCAGCAGTTCGCCGACGGTGGAGCTGACATAGCGCCGGCCCTGGTACACGGTACGCACGGCGGTCATCAGCTCGTCCGCCTCGCATTCCTTGTTCAGGTAGCCGTTGGCGCCCATTTTGAACAGGTTCAGCGCGTACTGCTGGGCCGGATAGCCGGACAGTATCAACACCGGCAGGTCGGGCTGCCCCTGGCGGATGGTACGCAAGGTATCGATGCCGCTCTGGTCGGGCATGGCGATATCGAGCAACAGCACGTCGCAAATCTCACGGCGTGCGATATCCAACGCTTCGCGGCCGGTACCGGCTTCCGCCACCACGTCGAAGTCGTCCGCCGATGAAAAAATCTGTTTGAATCCCGCTCTTACTATCTGATGGTCGTCACAAATGGCAACGCGTATCATTGTTTCCCCTCGTCTTGTCCGGTCGATGCGGCTTGGGCCCCACCGGACTGCACGCCACCGTTCATCATCGCTGATGAATGACTAATGTTGAAATTATAGCAGCAATCATCCCGCTAGCTGCGCTACGCGGCAGCAGTGCACCTTACGCTTGCTTGAGCAAGCTCAAAATAGCCTGTAATTCACCGCGTATCATGTCGCGGTCCAATGGCGCCGGGAGCTCCGCCGACGGCACACCGCCGACGGCCAAGCCACCATCATACTCCGCCGCCGCGCCATCGTACGCACGACTGTCGAGCTTATTGCGGGCGCCGCTGATCGTGAAGCCCTGCTCGTACAGCAGCTCGCGGATGCGGCGTATCAGCAGCACCTCGTGGTGCTGGTAGTAGCGGCGGTTGCCGCGCCGTTTGACCGGCTTGAGCTGCGTGAACTCCTGCTCCCAGTAGCGCAGCACATGCGGCTTGACGCCGCACAGCTCGCTCACTTCACCGATCGTGAAATAGCGCTTGGCCGGGATCGGCGGCAGCACAACCAGTTCGGATTTGGCGAGGCGGTCATTCATCACGGCTCAGTCCCACTCAGGCGGCGCGCGCCATCGGATTGCTCTCTTCGACCATGCCCTTGAGTTTTTGGCTGGCATGGAACGTCACCACGCGGCGCGCCGTGATCGGAATTTCTTCGCCGGTCTTCGGGTTGCGGCCCGGACGCTGCGGCTTGTCGCGCAGCTGGAAGTTGCCGAAACCGGACAGCTTGACGGCTTCGCCGCGCTCCAGCGCATTGCGAATCTCGTCGAAGAAGGTTTCCACCATGTCCTTGGCCTCGCGCTTGTTCAAGCCGACCTGTTCGAACAACAGTTCGGCCAGCTCCGCCTTGGTCAGCGTAGGCAAATCTTTTTCTGCATCCTGGCGTACCTTGGCCACCTGCATGGCCCGATGCAAATCGGCAGCCAATGCGGATTGGAGTACGGCGGAATCGACGTCGTTATTATTAATTTTCCTGCCCTGCCTTATCTAAGAACGAATGAGTCCGGCACAGGCCGGACTCCCAAATGGTCAAAAATGACGATTTTACAACAAGTTGTCGTGCCAGCTTACGTACGCAGACGCGCGCCGTGTTTTTGCTTGGCGGCGTCGCCCACAGCACTCATCACAGCCTCGACCACGTCGTCTTGCAGCGTATTTTGAGTATCTTGCAAGCTAAAGCGGAAAGCAAGCGATTTTTCGTCCGCCTCCAGTCCTTTACCACGATATTCATCAAACAAAACAATGGCTTGCACGATCTTGCCATGCGGATTTACTTGCACGGCAGCATTAAATGCATCCAGCAGATCTTGCGCCGGAACGTCTTGCTTGACGACGACGGCCAGATCGCGGGTGGCGCCCGGGAACTTGGAGATCTCTTCATATTCTGGCACAGATCGTTGCTGCAAAGCAATCGCATCGACCTCGAACACGACCGGCGCGTGCGGCAGCTCGTACTTCTGCAGCCAGCGCGGGTGCAACTCGCCGATGAAGCCGATGACCTTGCCGTCCAGCAGCACGTGCGCCGAGCGGCCCGGATGCAGCGCCGGATGCTCCGCCTTGACAAAGCGCAGCGACAGCGGCGCGAACAGGTGCTCCAGGTCGGCCTTGAGGTCGAAGAAATCGACCGCGCGGTTGTCCTGGCCCCACTGCTCGTCGGCCACGTTACCGTAGGCCATGGCGGCCACGCGTTTCGGCTGGTGGTAGCCGGCCACGGTCAGCGGGCCGTCCGGAATGCTGTCGTCGCGCAGATAGATGGCGCCGACTTCGAACAGACGCACGCGGCTGGTCTTGCGGTTCAGGTTGTAGCGCACGTTGGCCACCAGGCTGCCGATCAGCGTCGAGCGCATCACGTTCATCTGGCTGGCGATCGGGTTCTGCAGCTTGATCGGGTTGGCGTTGCCGCCGAAGTCCTGCTCCCAGGCCGACTCCACAAAGCTCATATTGACCACTTCCTGGAAGCCCAGGTCGGCCAGCTGGTGGCGCACGGCGAACAGCGAACGGGTGTTTTCCGGCGCCAGGATCATGGTGTTGGCGGCCACCGGCGCCACGGTCGGGATGTTCTCGAAACCGTAGACGCGCGCGACTTCCTCGATCAGGTCTTCCTCGATCTCGATGTCGAAGCGGTACGACGGCGACGTCACCGAGAACACTCCCCCGTTCGGGCCGTCGGCTAACGTATAGGGCAGCGCCAGGCGGGTGAAGATGTCGGCGATGGTCTGGTCGTCCAGCGCGACGCCGATCACTTTCTGGGCGCGGGCGGTACGCATCTGCACCGGCGCGCGCTTCGGCACGTTGACGATCTGGTCGTCTACCGGACCTACCTGCGTGGTCGGCGTGCCGCAGATTTCGATCAGCAGCGAGGTGATGCGCTCGATGTGCTCGACGGTGGTGGCGTAGTCGACGCCGCGCTCGAAGCGATGTGCCGCGTCGGTCGAGAAGTTGTACTTGCGAGCGCGGCCCTGGATGGCGTTCGGCCACCAGAATGCGGCTTCCAGATAAATCGATTCGGTCTCCAGCGAGACGGCCGTGGCGTCGCCACCCATGATGCCGGCCAGCGATTCGATTTCCTTGTCGTCCGAGATCACGCCTACCCATTCGTCGATGGCGACGGTGTTGCCGTTCAAGAGCTTGAGCGTTTCGCCGGCTTTACCCCAGCGCACGTTCAGGCCGCCGTGAATCTTGGCCAGGTCGAACACGTGGGTAGGACGGCCCAGCTCCAGCATCACGTAGTTGGAGATGTCCACCAGCGCCGACACCGAGCGCTGGCCGCTGCGCTCAAGGCGCTGCTTCATCCAGTCCGGCGTGGCGGCCTTGGCGTTCAGGTTGCGGATCACGCGGCCGGAGAAGCGGCCGCACAGGTCCGGCGCCGAGATCTTCACCGGCAGCACTTCGGCGCTGTTGACGGCGACCGGGCGGAACGACGGCACTTGCAGTGCAACGCCGGTCAGCGCCGACACTTCGCGCGCCACGCCCAGCACCGACAGGCAGTCCGCCTTGTTCGGGGTCAGCTTGATGGTGAACTTGAGGTCGTTGAGCGCGTAGTAGTCGCGGAAGTTCTGGCCGACTGGTGCGTCGTCCGGCAGTTCCAGCAGGCCGCTGCCCTCTTCCGACAATTTCAGTTCCTTGGCCGAGCACAGCATGCCTTGCGACTCGACGCCGCGCAGCTGGCCAACCTTGATTTCAAACGGCTTGCCGTCGGCGCCAGGCGGCAGCACGGCGCCGGCCATCGCGCACACGACCTTCAGGCCAGGGCGCACGTTCGGCGCGCCGCAGACGATGTTGAGCAAGGTGCCGGTGCCGACATCGACCTGGCAGACATTCAGGCGGTCCGCGTTCGGATGCTTGGCCATGTCGCGCACGTGGCCGACGACCACGTTGGAGAACGGCGGCGCCACGGCTTCGACTTCTTCCACTTCCAGGCCGGACATCGTCAGCAGATGGGCCAGTTCGTCCGAAGTCATCTTCGGATCGACCATGGTACGGAGCCAGTTTTCGGAGAATTGCATAGTCAGTCTTTCTAGTTATCGCCGCCGTCATTCCAGCGCAAGCGGGAATCCATAGAACGCGGGCGGAATCGCCTCAGCATGGATTCCCGCTTTCGCGGGAATGACGACGATATCCGTATTAGTTGAACTGCTTCAGGAAGCGCAGGTCGCCTTCGTAGAACAGGCGCAGGTCGCTGACGCCGTAACGCAGCATCGTCAGGCGTTCCAGGCCGGAGCCGAACGCGAAGCCGATGTACTTTTCCGGGTCGAGGCCGAAGTTGCGCACCACCGACGGGTGCACCTGGCCCGAGCCGGAAATCTCCAGCCAGCGGCCCTTCAGCGGACCGGAACCGAAGGCGATATCAATCTCGGCCGAAGGCTCGGTGAACGGGAAGTACGATGGACGGAAACGCACTTGCAGGTCGTCGGTCTCGAAGAAGGCCTTGACGAAGTTCAGGTACACGCCCTTGAGGTCGGCGAAGCTGATGTTCTCGGCGATCCACAGGCCTTCGACCTGGTGGAACATCGGCGAATGCGTGGCGTCGCTGTCGACGCGGTAGGTGCGGCCCGGCGCGATCACCTTGATCGGCGGCGTGTGGCTGCGGGCGTAACGCACCTGCATCGGCGAGGTGTGCGTGCGCAGCAGCAGCGGCTTGCCTTCGCTGTCGTTGCCTTCGATGTAGAAGGTGTCTTGCATGGAACGGGCTGGATGGTTTTCCGGGCTGTTGAGCGCCGTGAAGTTGGTCCAGTCGTTTTCGATTTCGGGGCCGTCGGCCACATCGAAACCGATGGAGCGGAAGATCTCTTCCACGCGCTCCCAGGTCCGCATCACCGGGTGGATGCCGCCGCCGGCGCGACCGCGGCCAGGCAGCGAGACATCGATGGCCTCGGCGTTCAAACGGGTTTGCATCTGGGCGTCGGCCAGCGCGTCGCGCCGGGCCGTCAGCGCCGCTTCAATCTGCCCTTTGGCAGCATTGATCAGGGCGCCCTGCGCCTTGCGCGCTTCAGGGTCGAGCTTGCCCAGACCCTTCATCAATTCGGTGATCTGGCCGGTCTTGCCCAGATATTTGGCTTTGGCATTTTCCAGTGCGGCGGCGTCATCTTTGACCGCGTCGAAATCCTGCACTGCTGAGGCGACGAGTTGTTCCAGGGAGTCCATGCGTTTTTCTTATCCTCAATCAAAAACGGGGCACAGGTATATACCTTTGCCCCGTTCTCAGTCGTTATCCCGTGACCGGGATACGGCGTCTAATCATTGCGTATTAAGCAGCGATTTTTGCTTTCACAGCGTTGACAATCGCAGCGAACGCTGGCTTGTCCATCACTGCCATATCGGCCAGGACTTTACGGTCCAGTTCGATCGAAGCTTTCTTCAGACCATTCATGAAGACGCTGTAGGTAACGCCATGCTCACGGGAAGCAGCGTTGATACGAGCGATCCACAGACGGCGGAAGACGCGCTTCTTGTTACGACGGTCGCGGTAAGCGTATTGGCCAGCGCGCATAACTGCTTGCTTGGCAATACGGTATACCTTGCTACGACGACCGCGGTAGCCTTTGGCCAGGTTTAATACTTTTTTATGACGGGCACGAGCTGTAACCCCACGTTTTACTCTAGGCATAGTAACTCCTTAAAAGTGTGAGATTAAGCGGTTGGCATCATACGCATGACGGACGTTACATCCGAAGCGTTGATGTTACGGGTGCCGCGCAGCTGACGTTTGTTTTTGGTGGTCTTCTTGGTCAGAATGTGGCGTTTGAACGCCATACCCGATTTAACAGTACCACCTGGACGCACGCGAAAACGTTTTTTCGCGGAGCTTTTGGTTTTCATTTTTGGCATAGCAATCTACCCTCTTGGGTAGCTCCATATCAAACAGGATTGCAGGTGGTGACACTACGTCACGCTTAGATGCCTGCTTTCACTTGTTTTTGCAGCAGATGCGAGTCCACTACATTACAACAGCCGACAATTATAGACCAGTTGCTGCAATTCTGCACCACAAATTATAAGAGGCGCCGCAGCGCCTCTTATCTTGCCGTTACAGCAGGATTACTTCTTTTTCTTCGGAGACAGCACCATGATCATCTGGCGGCCTTCCATCTTCGGGAACTGCTCGACCTGGCCGTAAGGCTCCAGATCGGCTTTCAGACGTTCCAGCATGCGGAAGCCAATATCCTGGTGCGCCATTTCACGGCCGCGGAAACGCAGCGTGATCTTGGTTTTATCGCCTTCATCGAGGAACTTGATGAGGTTACGCAGCTTGATATTGTAGTCGCCGTCATCGGTACCCGGACGGAATTTGACTTCCTTCACGGCGATGATTTTCTGCTTCAATTTCGCTTCGTGAGCCTTCTTCTGCTCCGAATACTTGAATTTGCCGTAGTCCATCAAACGGCAGACCGGCGGGACCGCGGTAGGCGCGATCTCGACCAGGTCGACGTTTGCTTCTTCCGCCAGGCGGAAGGCTTCGGCCAAACTCACGATACCGAGAGGCTCGTTATCGACCCCACTTAAACGCATTTCAGGGGCAGTGATTTCGCCATTGATGCGATGCGACTTGTCAGTAGCTATGGTGATTCCTTTTAAAATCTAATGAAGAACTGTGCGATCAGGCTTTGTTGGCGACATCTTGCTGCAGTCGCTCGATCAGGGCATCGATGGACATGACGCCCAAATCGACATTACCCCGTGCCCGCACAGCTACGGTGTTGGCATCCCGCTCTTTATCGCCGACTACAAGGATGTAGGGCAGTTTTTGGACGGAATGTTCACGTATTTTATAGGTTATTTTCTCGTTGCGCAAATCGGTCTGCACGCGGAACCCGCTCCGGCGCAGCTTTTCAGCCACTTGCGCCACATATTCGGCCTGCGAATCGGAGATGTTCAACACCGACACTTGCACCGGCGCCAACCATGCCGGCAAGGCGCCCGCGTAGTTCTCGATCAGGATGCCGATGAAGCGCTCCATCGAACCAACGATCGCACGGTGCAGCATGACCGGCACCTGGCGGCTGTTGTCGGCCGCCACGTACTCGGCGCCCAGACGCTCCGGCATGAAGAAGTCGACCTGCATCGTGCCGACCTGCCATGGGCGGCCCAGCGAATCCTTCAGGTGGTACTCGATCTTCGGACCATAGAACGCGCCCTCGCCCGGCAATTCGGTCCAGGTCACGCCGCAGGCGCGCAGACCCGAGCGCAGCGCATCCTCGGCCTCATCCCAGACTTCGTCGGTGCCGATGCGGTTGTCCGGACGCAGCGCCAGCTTGACTTCGATGTTATTGAAGTCGAAGTCCTTGTAGACTTCCATCGCTTGCGTGTGGAAAGCCACGACTTCCGGCTCGATCTGCTCTTCGGTGCAGAAGATGTGGCCGTCGTCCTGGGTGAAACCGCGCACGCGCATGATGCCGTGCAGCGCGCCCGAAGGCTCGTTGCGGTGGCACTGGCCGAACTCGCCGTAGCGCAGCGGCAGGTCGCGGTACGAACGCATATTGCTGTTGAAGATCTGCACGTGGCCCGGGCAGTTCATCGGCTTCAGCGCGTAGGAGCGGTTTTCCGACTCCGTCACGAACATGTTTTCGCGGTAGTTGTCCCAGTGGCCGGTCTTGCCCCACAGGCTGGAATCCAGAATCTGCGGCGCCTTGACTTCCTGATAGCCATTGACCTGGTATTTGTTGCGCATGTATTGCTCAACCTGCTGCCAGATGGTCCAGCCCTTCGGGTGCCAGAACACCAGGCCCGGCGCCTCGTCCTGGAAGTGGAAGAAGTCCAGCTGCTTGCCCAGCTTGCGGTGGTCGCGCTTTTCCGCCTCTTCCAGCTGGAACAGGTATTGTTCTTGATCTTCTTTCTTGACCCAGGCGGTGCCGTACACACGCTGCAGCATTTCGTTCTTGCTGTCGCCGCGCCAGTAGGCGCCGGCCAGCTTCATCAGCTTGAATACTTTCAGCTTGCCGGTCGATGGCACGTGCGGGCCGCGGCACAAGTCGGTGAAGCTGCCTTCGGTGTACAGCGACACATCCTGATCGGCAGGAATCGACGAGATGATCTCGGCCTTGTAGGCCTCGCCGATGGACTTGAAGTAGGCAACCGCCTCGTCGCGCGGCAGCACCTTGCGAGTGACCGGCTCATCCTTCTTGGCCAGCTCGGCCATTTTCTTTTCAATCGCAACCAGATCGTCAGGCGTGAACGGACGCTTGTACGAGAAGTCGTAGTAGAAACCGTTTTCGATGACCGGGCCGATGGTCACTTGCGCATCAGGGAACAGCTCCTTGACGGCGTAGGCCAGCAAGTGGGCGGTCGAGTGGCGGATCACGTCCAGACCTTCAGGGTCCTTATCGGTGATGATGGCCAGATCGGAATCTTTCTCGATCAGGAAAGAGGTATCCACCACTTTGCCATCAACCTTGCCGGCCAGTGCGGCCTTGCCCAGGCTGGTTGCGATGCTGGACGCCACTTGTGCAACGGTGACTGGGCCGTCGAATTCACGGGCAGAACCATCAGGAAGGCGAACTGAAAGCATAACGATCTCCATTTAGGCGCGGGCGCCGGGTAGTGGTACAACAAATGATAATAAAAACGCGGACGAAAAAAAACGCGGGCTAGCCGCGTTTTCTCTTTTTTTGAGCAAAAGAATCCCGATCGACTAGCGTCACTCCCAAAGCTTGGTAGTAGTTCGCGGTGTCATAACCGGATTGCCTTTCTCGCTCTTACATGTTCTGGTGGGCGGTGCAGAATTCGAATCTGCGACCCCTTGGATGTCGACCAAGTATTCTAACCAGCTGAACTAACCGCCCGGGGGTACTACTCAATACTGCTATTTTACTGCGCTTTTACTACTGTGCTACGTAATCTGGTGGGCGGTGCAGAATTCGAATCTGCGACCCCTTGGATGTCGACCAAGTATTCTAACCAGCTGAACTAACCGCCCGAAGACCAGCATTATAGAGAGCGATTCGAAGAAAAACAAGGGCATAATTCGGAAACATTTACAAAATGCACTATGACGATGCGATACGCGACTTGGCCGCATCCATTAAACTATGGCTGTTCCCACCTCAACAAGAAGCCGATGCAAGCCGAAACCCGCGCCAGTACTAGCGTAGAGCTGCCCCCCTCCCCGTCCGCCCACCTGCACGAGCACCGCGACGGCGACGCCAAACATGTGCACTTCAATATACAGCGCAGCCAATCGGTGCTGGCGTGGTCACTGGCGTTGACGCTGGGATTCGCTGTCGTCGAAGTCGTGACGGGCTTCATGTCCAATTCGCTGGCCTTGATTTCCGACGCCGGCCACATGGTGACGGACGCCGCCGCGCTGGGCCTGGCCTTGCTGGCGCAGTTGATCGCCAAGCGGCCGCCGTCGGCGCGCCATTCCTTCGGCTTCGGCCGCGCCGAGGCGCTGGCCGCTTTCGTCAACAGCCTGGTGCTGTTGTTGCTGGTGGGCTGGATCGGTTACGAGGCGGTGCAACGCTTCTCGCAACCGCAGCAGGTGCAGGGCGGCACGGTCTTCATCGTCGCCGGCATCGGCCTGCTCATCAACCTGGTGCTGGCCTACATACTGTCCCGTGGCGACAGCAATATGAATACGCGCGCCGCGCTGGTGAATGTCATCGGCGACTTGCTGGGTTCGGTGGCCGCGCTGATCGCCGGCGCCGTCATCTATTACACGGGCTGGATGCAGATCGATCCGCTGCTGTCGATCTTTGTCGCGCTGCTGATTTTAAAGTCCACCATCGACGTGCTGCGCGAGTCCTATCACTTCCTGATGGAAGGCGTGCCCGACCACATCGACTATATGGAGGTGGGTGCCGACCTGGAACAGATCGACGGCGTGCGCTCGGTGCACGACCTGCACGTGTGGGACATGTCGCCAGGCCAGCCGGCATTGATCGGCCATGTCGAGATCGACGACCTCGCCCGCTGGCCCGACATCCTGCACGCCATCAAAGCCATGCTGCTGGAAAAGCATGGCATCGACCACATCACCCTGCAGGCTGAAGTCGCATCGCAGTAATGCTTGCAATGCGGGGCGTCCTGCTTATACTGCTATCAGTGATATCACTCTAAGAGGCAGACCATGTCGCAGTTACTGGTTCGTGATCTGGACGATGAGATCGTTGATGCGCTAAAACGCTCGGCGGCGGCCAATGGGCGTAGCGCGGAAGCTGAACATCGCGAGATTCTGCGTGCTCATCTGATCAAACATCCGAAGAAGCGTTCTTTCAAAGAAGCTCTGGCTGAGATGCCCTACTTTGGCGATGACGATCTGTTTGACCTCAGGTAGCAATGTTTTTGATTGATACAAACGTGCTTTCCGAGTACTGCAAGGGCAAGAAGGCCAATGCGGGCGTAATACAGTTCTTCGCCGCCGCAGAGAGCAGCGCCTTATTTTTACCGCCCCAAGTAATAGGCGAAATTCAGGCTGGCATCTCGAAGTTGCGCCGCGCCGGAGGCACACAGGCCATGCAACGGGCTGAAAAGTACGAGCTTTGGCTGGATCGTGTGCTAGCCGAGTTCGGCGAGCACATTTTGAAGTTCGACATTGAGGCAGCCCGCATGTGGGGCTCCCTGCTTTCCAGCGATCAGAAAGATCCTCATACGATCGACAAGCAAATCGCGGCGATCGCTTTAATTTATGACTTGGTCGTGGTTACACGCGACAAAGGCGATGCATTTTCACGCACACCCAATTTAAAAATACTTAATCCATTCAGCTAGATCCTACATGCACAATTTTGAAAAACGCCGCGACCGATACAACGCCTTTGCTTCCTTTGAAAACCCGCTGGTCAACCTGAGCTTCGAACTGGAAGTGCCGGACTTTCGGCCTTTCTGCAAAGCGAACCAGCTGCCGCCGTTCCATGTCTTCCTGTACTGCGTACTCAACTCGCTCAAGGAGATCGACAACTTCATGTACCGCGTCTTTGAGGGCGAGGTCATCAAGATCGATGATTTCATGGCCTCGTACACCGTGCTCAACCAGGACAACAACTTGAACTTCGCGCGCTTCCAGCGTTCGTCGGATCTGCGCGAATTCGTCGCGCGCAGCCTGGAGGCGAAAAAGTTCGCCGAATCCAGCGATGTGCTGGTCAACAGCACCGAAGCGCTGAGCCCGCTGGACAAAAGGCGCAACGTCCACATCACCTGCATGCCGTGGCTGAAGCTGGTGGCGATCGAACATCCGATCTATCAGCACAAGAGCTACGACATTCCATCGCTGGCCTGGGGCCGCTTCAGCGATCCGCGCGACGATGGCAAGTTAAGCGTGAACATGTCGGTACTGGCCCACCATGGCTTCGTCGACGGCTACCACGTGCACCTGCTGGCCCAGGCCATCGCGGCGCGGGCGGCGCACATCATCGGCTAAGACCATCAAGAAAAGTTTGCACGGCGGCCGATGCGCTACCCGCCTGCGAACTGACAAGGCCAAACTCCCGATACTGGCGCGGCTCCAATTGCATGACGCGCAGGCCGCGCCTGTCTTCCGGCAGCGCGGATTCGGGAATGATGGACAGGCCCAGCCCTTCCCTCACCAGCACCGCCGCACTGCCGAGATCACGCACCGTGACGCGAATATCCGACAACATCAAGCCCTCCTGCCTGACCAGGCTACGCGCGTTGACCTCGCAGCCGCCGGTCGCCAACACGAAAGGCTGGCCCGCCAGTTCATCCAGCGCCACGCCCTGCTCGCTTGAACGGCGTCCCAGCGCATGATGGGACGGCAGCACCGCCACCCACGCGTCGCGCCCGATGATGACCGCCTGCCGCTGCGGCGCCGGATTCAGCACCACGCCCAGCTCTATCGTATCGGCCGCCAGCCATTGCTCGACTTCCTCGTCCGTACCCTCCAGCGCCACGACATCAATGCCGGGATGGCTGCGCTTGAAGGCGCTCAGCAAAGGCGGCAACACCGTCGTCAGCACGGACGGGAAACTGGCCAGCCGGATGCGGCCCGCATGCAAGCCTTGCGCGGCGTGCGACAGCGAACGGATCGCATCGAACTGCGCCAGCATCGCGCGCGCATGCCCAACCACCTGTTCGCCGAACGCGGTGACACCGACTGCGCGTCGATCGCGCACCAGCAACGGCGCACCCAGCGACGCCTCCATCTGAGCGATCGCCTGGCTGGCGCCCGACTGCGTGATGCCAACCTGCTCCGCCGCCCGCGAGATATTGCCGGCGTCCACAGCCGCAACCAGCACGCGCCAATGGGACAAATTCATCATTAGAAAACCTGATACCTGGTTTATGGAGCATTAATTTTACAGCCAGGCAGCGGATGCCTACAGTGAGGACTCATCATTTTTATGGAATCCGACATGAAGCTATATTTCGCACCGCACACCTGCTCGCTCTCGCCACACATCGTGTTGCAGGAACTGGGGCTGGCCTATGAACTGATACGCGTCGACAATCAAACCAAGCTGACCGCCGACGGCAGGGACTTCCGCAGCATCAACCCGAAGGGCTATGTCGCGGCGCTGGAACTGGGGAATGGAGAAGTGCTGACCGAGGGCTCGGCCATCGTGCAATACCTGGCGGACTTGAAGCCGACGGCGGAACTGGCGCCGCCGCAGGGCAGCTGGCAGCGCGTGCGGCTGCAGGAATGGCTGGGCTTCATCAGCAGCGAGATCCATGCCGGCGCCGCGCCGCTGTTCAACAGCGCCTTGCCGGAAGCGGCACGCGCCATCTTCCGCGACAAACTGGCGAAGCGCGTGGCGCTGCTGGAAACCACGCTGCAGCGCCAAGCCTATCTGCTGGGCGAAAAGTTCAGCATCGCCGACGCCTACCTGTACACGGTGCTGGGCTGGTTCAAGTTCTTCGACATTAGCCTGAACCAGTGGCCGGCGGTCGCCGCCTACGAAAGCCGCATCGCCGCCCGCCCCTCGGTGCAGGCGGCGCTGCGGGCCGAAGCCGAAGCTGGTTAAGCGCGGCGGGCTTCCTGCACGCCGCCGACTTCGGCGATGGCGTTCAGCGCTTTCTGCAGCTGCGCGGTCGCGCCGATCTCGGCCGTGAAGGTCATGCGCGCAAAGCCTTTCGCGCTCTGCGTGTTGACGCCGATGACGTTGATTTTCTCGCGCGAGAAAATCTCCGAAATATCGCGCAGCAGGCCCTGACGGTCGCCCGCCAGGATGAAGATGTCAACCGGGTAGACCGTGTCCGATCCGGCACGGCCCCACTCGGTCACGATCACCCGCTCCGGCGCCTTGGCGCGCATCTCGGCGAAGTTCTTGCACGTGGTGCGGTGGATCGAAACCCCCTTGCCGCGCGTAACGAAGCCGACGATGCCATCCGGCGGCGCCGGCTTGCAGCACTTGGCCAGCTGCGTCATCAAGCCATCGGTGCCGACCACCAGCACGCCCGACTTGGCGCCCTGGTCCACGCTCGATGCCTTGCTCTTGCCCAGCACCACCGCGTCTTCCGGCTCGGTCGGTTCACCCGTGTCGTGCAGCGCCTGCTCGACATGGCGCAGACTGAACTCATCCTTGCCCACCGACAGGAACAGATCGTCCACCTTGGCGAAGCCCAGCTTGTTAGCCAGCGCTTCCAGGTTGACCGCCGTCTTGCCTTCGCGCTGCAGGGATTTCTCCACCATCGCGCGGCCGTGCGACAGCGTTTCCTGCATGTCGATGGCGTGGAACCAGGCGCGGATCTTGGAGCGCGTGCGCGTGGCCACCGTGTACTCATCGCTGAGCCAGTCGCGCGACGGACCCGCCGTGCCCGGCGCGCCCTTGGCGGTGATGATCTCGCAGGTCTGGCCGTTTTTCAGCGGCGTGTTCAGCGGCACCATCACGCCATCGACGCGCGCGCCACGGCAGCGGTGGCCGACATCGCTGTGCAGGTGATAGGCGAAGTCGACCGGCGTTGCGCCGACCGGCAGTTCCAGCACCCGCGCCTGCGGCGTCAGCACGAAGATGCGGTCATCCAGCGCGGCGGACTTGAGCTTCTCCACCCACTCGCGCTGCTGCTCTTCCTGCCCGACCACCGCATCGGCGACATCGGTCTTCCACGCCAGCAGCTGACGCAGCCAGGCGATTTTCTCGTCGTACTTCTGGCCGGCGAAGTTGGAACCGCCGGCCTCCTTGTAGCGCCAGTGCGCCGCCACGCCGTACTCGGCGAAGCCGTGCATCTCCTGCGTGCGGATCTGCACTTCCAGCGGCCGGCCGTCTTCCGCCGTCACCACCGTGTGCAGCGACTGGTAGCCGTTCGATTTCGGCCGCGAGATGTAGTCGTCGAATTCTTTCGGGATCGGCGTCCAGATGTTGTGCACCACGCCCAGCACCGTGTAGCAGGTCTTGACGTCGGCCACGATCACGCGGAAGGCGCGCACGTCGTACAGGTCGGTGAAGTCCAGCTCCTTGCCCTTCATCTTGCTCCAGATGGAGTAGATGTGCTTGGGCCGTCCGAACACTTCGGCCTGGATGCCGGCCGCCGACATTTCCGATTGCAGGCGCGCGATCGACGAGGTGACGAAACCCTCGCGCATCATGCGCTTCTCTTCCAGCATCTTGGCGATGCGCTTGTAGGCTTCCGGCTCGATGAAGCGGAACGACAGATCCTCCAGCTCCCACTTGAGCTGCCAGATCCCCAGGCGGTTGGCCAGCGGCGCGTACAGGTCCAGCGTTTCGCGGCCGTAGGCGCAGGTCATGTCGTTGAACAGCTTGATGTCGGCGAAGTAGCGCAAGGTCGTCACGCAGGACGCCAGGCGCACCAGCACCACGCGCATGTCCGAGGCCATCGCCAGCAGCATCTTGCGCAGCGTTTCGACTTGCGCCACCGCCATCTGCGCGGCGTTGCGGCCGCGTGAAGCGGCGCCTTGCGGGCCCTGGGTTTGCGTCAGTTCGCGCAACCGTATCAGCTGGCGCACGCCGGCCACCAGCTCGCTGACGTCATGGCCGAAACGCGGTTCGATGATGGGTGCTTGCGCCGTGTCGAGCAGGGTCAGTTCGAACATCAGGCCGGCGATGCGGGTCTCGACGTCGGTACGCATAAAGGCCAGCGTGCTGGCCACGCCGACGGCGAAGTCGATAGCTGGCTGGCCGCTGACGCAGACCTTGTCGCCGTAGGCATCGCTGGCGAAATCCAGCGCCGCCAGCATGCGCGCGCTATCGTCGGGCGACAGGCCCTGGACCAGCTGCTCCGACGTGACGCTCGTAAGCGCGGTGATAGAAACCATGATGCCCCTAGCGCTGCGCCGCGACGACGATGATCTCCACGCGCCATGCCGGATCGGCCAGTTTGGCTTCCACCGTGGCGCGCGGCGGCGTGTGGCCGCTCGGCACCCAGGCGTCCCACTCTTCGTTCATGCCGGCGAAATCGGCCAGGTCGGCGATGTAGATGGTGGTGCTGAGGATGCAGGTCTTGTCGCTGCCGGCCTCGGCCAGCAGGCGGTCGACGTGGCCCAGCACTTCGCGGGTCTGGCCTTTGATGTCCTGCGTTTTGTCGTCGGCGATCTGGCCAGCCAGATAGACGGTGCCGTTGTGGATGGCCACTTCGGACAGGCGTTTGCCTACATGCAGTCGTTTGATTTCCATACTTTTCTTCTTTACATTAACCCAACAGGAATTGCTTAACTATCGCGATCTGGTCGTCGTGGATGAAGGTCGGCGCGTGGCCGACACCGGCGATTTCCACCAGCTGGGCTTTCGGGCCGCGCTGGGTCATCAGGGCCGCGGTTTCCGGCGACAGCAGGTCGGACTCGGCGCCGCGCACCAGCAAGGTCGGGCAGCGGATCGCATCGTAGGCGGCCCACAGCATCGCCTCATCGGCT
The DNA here is from genome assembly GCF_009380215.1 of Rugamonas aquatica. Taxonomy (GTDB): domain Bacteria; phylum Pseudomonadota; class Gammaproteobacteria; order Burkholderiales; family Burkholderiaceae_D; genus Rugamonas; species Rugamonas aquatica_B. The sequence goes on along the minus strand of NZ_WHUG01000001.1, from coordinate 26,910 downwards.
TCGGCCGATTCCGGCGTCGCCGAGCGGAACGGCAAGGCCAGGCCCATATCGTAGTGGCGCACCCATTTGCCGTCTTTATCCTGGCGCAGCACGTCGGTCGCCAGTTTATGCCATTCCTCCTCGGTGTGCTCGCCGAAGGTCAGCGAGACGTCGCGGATGAACTTGGCCGCCTCATCGAAGGTGTTGAAGCGCAGATCCTGGCCGATGTAGTCGCCGATGCGCTGCAACGCCATCGGCGCCAGCACCGGGCCGATGTCGTTGAGGATCAGCTTGCGGACCGGATTGTCCGGCAGCGAGGCCAGGCCGAGACCAATCAAGCCGCCCATCGACGTGCCGAACCAGTCGACGCTGGATTTTTCACCGTCGGGCAGCACGCGCGCCAGCAGCGTGACGATGTCGCTGACATACTGGGGAATGCGGTACAGCTGCGGATTCTTCAGCCAATCGGAACGGCCGCGGCCGACGACGTCGGGGCAGATCACGCGATAGTCATTGGCCAGCGCGCGCGCCATGGCGTCGAAATCGTCGCCGACGCGGGTCACGCCGTGCACGCACATCAGTACGTTGGGGTTGCTCTCATCACCCCATTCCTTGTAAGACATGCGGTGCAAACCAGCCAGAGACAGACATTGAACAGACTTTATTTTTGCTTCGAACATGCGGCTTCCTTGGTGGTTTTTATAGTGTTTTATGTAATGATGTTCAGAAATACCATTTTACCGGGCGTTACGCTTAAAATCCTACCGAAGTGTAGCGCAGCAGGACTTTAATCTCCAACCCTCCAGAGGACACTATGGCAAACAAGACTTTGAGCGGCAAGACGGCGCTGGTGACAGGCTCCACCTCCGGCATCGGCCTGGGCATCGCCCGCACGCTGGCGGCAGAAGGCGCCCACGTGCTGCTGAACGGCTTCGGCGACGCCGCCGAGATCGCCCAACTGCAAGTTGACCTGGCCAAGGAATTCGGCGTGCAGGTCGCGTATCACAACGCCGACATGTCCAAGCCGGCCGAGATCGAGAACATGATCGCCTTCGCCGGCGACAAGTTCGGCGGCGTCGATGTGCTGGTCAACAACGCCGGCATCCAGCACGTGACCAATGTCGAAGACTTTCCGGTCGAGAAATGGGACGCCATCATCGCCATCAATCTGACTTCTGCGTTCCATACGTCGCGGCTGGTGCTGCCGCGCATGCGCGCCAACAACTGGGGCCGCATCATCAACCTGGCGTCCACCCACGGGCTGGTGGCTTCGGCCGGCAAGTCGGCCTATGTCGCCGCCAAGCATGGCCTGATCGGGCTGACCAAGGCCGCCGCGCTGGAGACCGCCACCACCGGCGTCACCGTCAACGCCATCTGCCCCGGCTTCGTGCTGACGCCGCTGGTGCAGAAACAGGTCGACGCCCGCGCCGCCAAGGACAGCATCAGCAACGAGGACGCCAAGAAAGCGCTGCTGGCCGACAAGCAGCCATCCGGCGAATTCGTCACGCCGGAAGAGCTGGGCGCGCTGGCCGTGTTCCTGTGCAGCGACGCCGCGAAACAGGTGCGCGGCGTGGCATGGAATATGGACGGCGGCTGGGTCGCTCAATAAGTCTTACATAAGAGATATCACAGTTGTGAATGCGGTTAACCACAATAGTGATGTCTGATATTTTGACGGATGATGGTCTCCTCACCAGAAACGCGAGGAGACCCCGTGAAAAAGCCGTTCTACAAAATTCTCTATGTGCAGGTGTTGTTCGCCATCGCCTGCGGCATCCTGCTAGGCATCTTCTACCCATCCGACGCCGTCGCGATGAAACCGCTTGGCGACGGCTTTATCAAGCTCATCAAGATGATCATCGCGCCGGTGATTTTCTGCACCGTGGTCTCCGGCATCGCCGGCATGCAGGACGTTAAAAAGATCGGCCGCGTCGGCGGCAAGGCGCTGTTGTACTTCGAGGTGGTCTCCACCTTCGCGCTGGTGATCGGCCTGTTCGTCGCCAACATCGTGCGCCCAGGCGCCGGCTTCAACGCCGACCCGGCCACGCTCGACACCAAGTCCATCGCCGAATTCACCGAAAAAGCCAAGCACCAGTCGACCATCGACTTCGTGATGAACATCATCCCGAACACTGTGATCGATGCCTTCGCCAAGGGCGACATCCTGCAAGTGCTGCTGATCGCCATCCTGTTCGGTTTCTCGCTGTCGCTGCTGGGTGAGCGCGGCAAGCCGGTCACCAAGCTGATCGACGACCTGTCGTCGGCCATCTTCGGCGTGGTCGGCATCGTCATGAAAGTCGCCCCGATCGGCGCGTTCGGCGCGATGGCCTTCACCATCGGCAAATACGGCATCGCCTCGCTGAAACCGCTGGCCACGCTGATGGGCTGCTTCTACCTGACCTGCGGCCTGTTCGTGGTAGTGGTGCTGGGCACCGTGGCCCGCCTGACCGGCTTCTCGATCTTCAAGTTCATCGCCTACATCAAGGAAGAACTGCTGATCGTACTGGGCACCAGCTCGTCGGAAAGCGCCCTGCCTTCGCTGATGACCAAGCTGGAACGCCTGGGCTGCTCCAAGTCCGTCGTCGGCCTGGTGGTTCCGACCGGCTACTCGTTCAATCTGGACGGCACCAACATCTACATGACCATGGCCGCCCTGTTCGTGGCCCAGGCCACCAACACCGACCTGACCCTGACGCAGGAACTGACCATCCTCGGCGTGGCGATGCTGACCTCGAAGGGTGCATCGGGCATCACCGGCGCCGGCTTCATCACGCTGGCGGCGACGCTGGCCGTCGTGCCGACCATCCCGGTGGCGGGCATGGCGCTGATCCTGGGCATCGACCGCTTCATGAGCGAATGCCGCGCGCTGACCAACTTCGTCGGCAACGGCGTGGCCTCGGTGGTGGTCTCGCACTGGGAAAAAGAGCTGAACCATGACACGCTGCACAAGGAGCTGAACAATCCCGGCTCGACCGTGACCGATCCCGACCTGCAGCCGCTGACGCGCCACGCGCACTGACCAGCCATCGCCCGACCCGCGCCCCGCACGCCGCACAACGGCTTGCGGGGCGTTTTCATATATATTCAAGGCATGAAACCCAACTCCCTGCGCATCAAGACCGCCGCCCTGCTATGGCTGGGCTGCGGCATCGCCGGCGCCGCCGAGCCGGCGCCCAAGGTCGACGCGGCTTATCTGGCCGCGCGCCACGTCGCCTATAGCGGCAAGCTGGTCGAGGCCAGGCGCGTCGACGACCGCGACGGCGAACATCTGCTGGTGCTGAGCCGCAAGGCCGGCCCCTCGCAAATGCAAAATGCCGACAGCGACGAAGACTATCTCGAACTGGCCGCCACCTATTACGGCAACAGGGATGGGCGCTGGCGGGTCGAGTGGACCGTGCGCGACAATGTCGATTGCCCCATCCTGGACCACAACGCCGAATTCTTCCTCTCCGACATCAGCATCACCGACCTGAACCACGACGGCCGTAGTGAAGTCACCATACCGTATAAACTGTTTTGCAGCGGCGGCGTCGACTATTCCACCGTCAAGGTGATCCTGCGCGAAGGCGCCACCAAGCTGGCGATACGCGGCGAGCTGGAGTTTCACGACCACGCGCCTGCGCTGCAAGGCAAGCGGCAATACGACGCCGCCCTGCTGCAACCAGCCAACGCCGCCTACAAGCGGCATATGGACGCGATCTGGAAAACCATCGCCCGCCGCCGTGAATGAAAACGCTGCGCCGGCCGCATAAAAAAAGGCACGCCGCGGCGTGCCTTGTTGCTTGCGAATCCAGCTTTACACGGCCGAGGTATCCAGCTCCACGCCGGTCGCTTCCTGGATCTGCGCCTTGGTGACGCCGGGCGCCAGCTCGGTCAGCTTCAAGCCCTTGTCGGTCACTTCCATCACGCCGAGGTCGGTGACGATCAAGTCCACCACGCCGACGCCGGTCAGCGGCAGGTCGCATTGCTTGAGCAGCTTGTGCGAAGTCGAGCCGTCCTTGGCGGTGGCGACGTGCTCCATCAGCACCACCACCCGCTTGACGCCGGCCACCAGGTCCATCGCGCCGCCCATGCCCTTGACCATTTTGCCCGGGATCATCCAGTTGGCCAGATCGCCTTTTTCCGACACCTGCATCGCGCCCAGGATCGCCAGGTTGATCTTGCCGCCGCGGATCATGCCGAACGAGTCGGCCGAGCTGAAGTAGGCCGCGCCGGGCAGCGCCGTCACGGTCTGCTTGCCGGCGTTGATCAGGTCGGCGTCGACTTCATCGTCGGTCGGGAACGGGCCGATGCCCAGCAAGCCGTTCTCCGATTGCAGAAACACTTCCATGCCGGCCGGTACGTAGTTCGCCACCAGCGTCGGCAAGCCGATGCCGAGGTTGACGTAGTAACCGTCCTGCAATTCCTTCGCCGCGCGCGCGGCCATTTCGTCACGAGTCCATGCCATGATATGTGTTCTCCGTTGTTCTTAGTTGGCGCGCACGGTGCGCTGCTCGATGCGTTTTTCCGGCGTGGCGTTGACCACGATGCGGTGCACGAAGATGCTCGGCAGATGCACGGCGTCCGGGTCGATCTCGCCGATTTCCACCAGCTGCTCGACTTCGACGATGGTGATCTTGCCGGCCATCGCGGCATTCGGGTTGAAGTTGCGCGCGGTCTTGCGGAACACCAGGTTGCCGGCCTTGTCGGCCTTCCAGGCTTTGACCAGGGCCACGTCGGCCACCAGGCTGCGTTCCATCACATATTGCTCGCCGTCGAATTCGCGGATTTCCTTGCCCTCGGCGACGATGGTGCCGACGCCGGTCTTGGTGAAGAAGGCCGGGATGCCGGCGCCGCCGGCGCGCAGCTTCTCGGCCAGCGTGCCTTGCGGCGTGAATTCCAGCTCCAGCTCGCCGGCCAGGTACTGGCGCGCGAACTCTTTGTTTTCGCCCACGTAGGAAGCGATCATTTTTTTAATCTGGCGGGTTTCCAGCAGCTGGCCGAGGCCGAAGCCGTCCACGCCGGCGTTGTTGGAGATCGCGGTCAGGCCGGTGACGCCGGAATCGCGCAGCGCGCCGATCAGTGCCTCGGGAATGCCGCACAGGCCGAAGCCGCCGACGGCGATGGTTTGCCCGTTTTGTACGACGCCCGCCAGCGCGGCGGCGGCGTCAGGATAGATTTTATTCATGGGTGTCCCTTATAGTTTGTTGCTAAATCCGTTGCTAACATTGTTAAATGCACTAGCGACGAGGCGTCTCAGCATAGAATACGCAAATCAAAAGCACAATACCGTAGAACTACCTGCCGCCCCCACACATGAACAACGCTCCGGTCATCGATTACGAATCCATTTTCCTGCACGCGCCGGTCGGCATGTGCATCTCGGAAAACCGCGTCATCCAGTCCTGCAACGAGGCGCTGGCCGCGATGTTCGGCCACACCCGCGCGCAGCTGGAGGGCTTGTCCTTCCTGGTGCTGTACCCGACCATGGACGAGTTCCTGCGCACCGGCGACCGCATCATCCCCATCATGAACGCCAAGGGCCGCTATTCAGACGAGCGCATCATGCGCCGCGCCAACGGCGAATTGTTCTGGTGCCACGTCACCGGCCATTCGATGAAGGCGTCCGAGCCGCTGGGGCCGGGCATCTGGACCTTCGAGGATGTCAGCGAAAAACGCCCGGTCACGGCCGAGCTGACGCCGCGCGAGCGCGAAATCGCCGCCTTGCTGGTCGAAGGCAAGACCAGCAAGACCATCGCCCGCCAGATCGACCTCAGCCCGCGCACGGTGGAAATGCACCGCGCCAAGCTGATGCGCAAGTTCTCGGCCGCCACCTCGTCGGAACTGGTCCACAAGCTGGTCGGCCTCCAACTCTAAGCTGTTACGTTGCGGTCATGCCGTCATCGGCCGAAATAATCGCGCCGTTGATGAAGCTGGAATCCTCGCCGGCCAGCAGCAACAGCAGGCCGTCCAGGTCTTCCGGCTTGCCCGGACGCTTGCGCGGCAGCATATTGATCAGCTTCTGGCCCTGTTCGCTGGCGAAGTATTCCTCGTTGATCTCGGTCGAGATATAGCCCGGGCAGATGGCGTTGGTGTTGATGCCGTACTTGCCCCACTCCACCGCCATGGCCTTGGTCATCTGCACCACGCCGGCCTTGCTCATGCAATACACGCCGATCTGCGGCAGCACCCGCAAGCCCGCCACCGAGGCGATGTTGATGATGCGGTGCTGCTTGCCCGGGTCGCCCTTGGCGCGCGCGATCATGCGCTTGGCGGTCTGCTGGGCCACGAAGAAGGCGCCGCGCAGATTGGTGTCCATGACAAAAGCGTAGTCTTCCGGCGTGACATCGACCAGGCGCTGGGTGGTCGACACGCCCGAGTTGTTGACCAGGATGTCGATCGGTCCGGCCTCGGTCTCGGCATGGGCGATGGCCGACTTGATGCTGGCGTAGTCGGTCACGTCCAGGCTGACCACATGGGCGGCGCCGCCGTCGGCCTCGATTTCGGCGCGTAATTCCTTCAGGCGCTCGGTGCGGCGCGACGCCAGCACCACCTGGGCGCCGGCCTGGGCCAGCACTTTGGCAAACCGGGCTCCGAGACCGCTGGAGGCGCCGGTGATCAGCGCAATTTTTCCCTCAAAGTTAACTTCTATGCCCACGAGCTACTCCTAGTGTTTGGTATAAGTGACGAATTGCCGACAGCCAGGCTGTCGTCTCGTTATGATTACACAAATTGCCAGTATTAGATTGCAGTGTCTAATAATGTCCCTCAAAATGGCGCCCACATTGCATTTCGGACGAAAAAGAAGCACACTCGTGCTTAAATTTTCTTCCCTCCTTATTGACCACTATAAGAACAGACCATGACACAGCCACAAAATCTAGTAGAACAGTACGGTCCGCGCGACGCGATGGAGTATGACGTCGTGATCGTCGGCGGCGGCCCGGCGGGCTTGTCGGCGGCCATCAAGATCAAGCAACTGGCCGCGGAAAAAGGCCAGGAAGTGTCGGTCGTCGTGCTGGAAAAAGGCGGAGAACTGGGCGCCCACATCCTGTCCGGCGCGGTGATGGACCCGAAGGCCCTGACCGAGCTGATCCCAGACTGGAAGGAAAAAGGCGCGCCGCTCAACACCGAAGTCACCGAAGACCGCGTGCTGTTCCTGACCGAAACCAAGGCCATCAAGACCCCGAACTTCCTGCTGCCGGCCTGTTTTGAAAACCACGGCAACTATGTGATCTCGCTGGGCAACGTGGTGCGCTGGCTGGGCCAGCAGGCCGAGGCGCTGGGCGTGGAAATCTTCCCGGGCTTCCCTGCCGCTGAAATCCTGTACAACGACGACGGCTCCGTCAAGGGCGTCGCCACCGGCAATATGGGCGTCAAGCGCGACGGCGAAGCCGGCTCGGACTTCCAGCTGGGTATGGAACTGCACGGCAAGTACACGCTGTTCGCCGAAGGCGCGCGCGGCCACCTGGGCAAGCAGCTGATGGCCAAGTACGACCTGAACAAGGGCAAGGATCCGCAATCCTACGGCATCGGCATCAAGGAACTGTGGGAAATCGATCCGGCCAAGCACCAGCCCGGCCTGGTGGTCCACACCACCGGCTGGCCGCTGGACAGCAAGACTTACGGCGGCTCCTTCCTGTACCACCTGGAAAACAACCAGGTCATGGTCGGCTACGTGGTCGGCCTGAACTACGAGAATCCTTATCTGTCGCCGTACGAGGAATTCCAGCGCTACAAGACCCACCCGGCCATCAAGACCTTCTTCGAGGGCGGCAAGCGCATTTCCTACGGCGCCCGCGCGATCACCGCCGGCGGCCTGCAATCGCTGCCCAAGCTGGTCTTCCCGGGCGGCGCGCTGATCGGCTGCGACGCCGGCTTCCTCAATATGAGCCGCATCAAGGGCAGCCACGCGGCGATCAAGTCCGGCATGCTGGCCGCCGAGTCGGTATTCGAAGCGCTGGGCGCCAGCCGTCAGCACGATGAGCTGGCCACCTACCCGGTCGCGTTTGAAAAATCCTGGCTGCATGAAGAACTGCACGTGGCGCGCAACGTCAAGCCTTGGCTGAACAAGGGCCTGTACCTCGGTTCGCTGATGACCGGCATCGACCAGCTGGTGTTCCGCGGCAAGGCGCCATGGACGCTGCACCACAGCCACGCCGACCACGAATGCCTGAAACCGGCGTCGCAGTTCGCGCCGATCAGCTATCCCAAGCCGGACGGCAAGCTGACCTTCGACCGCCTGTCGTCGGTGTTCATTTCCAACACCAACCACGCCGAAGACCAGCCGATCCACCTGACGTTGAAAAATCCGAGCGTGCCGGTGGATGTCAACCTGGCCCAGTACGCCGGTCCGGAAGCGCGCTACTGCCCTGCCGGCGTCTACGAATTCGTCAAGACCGACGAAGGCGCGGACCGCCTGCAGATCAACGCCCAGAACTGCGTGCACTGCAAGACCTGCGATATCAAGGATCCGACCCAGAACATCGTCTGGGTGACGCCGGAAGGCGGCGGCGGCCCGAACTATCCAAATATGTAAGACTGAAAAGCAACAAAATCACCACAGCGCGTCCTCCGGGACGCGCTGTTTTTTTATCCGGGGAACAATTTGGAACACTTTTTTTGTGCCAACATCGCAAAACCGGACCATAATCGAGCCGTGGAAAGGCCGCACACCGGGCTGGAATGGGCTTTACCGGGTCCCCGTTAGAAAATATTTTAGAAATTTCCACAAAGCATTTAATGTCCTCCCAGATATGGTCGTCTTGTACTTGGGAGAGCACAAAGGATCCGTTGCTCCGAACTGAATCCACCTACCAGGAGTTATTTCATGCTGAGCCTTCACACTAACGCTGCGGCCCTTTCCGCACAGAACTCGATCTCCCGCACCCAGATGGCGCTGTCGAACTCGCAGACCCGCCTGAGCACCGGTTTCCGTGTCAATTCGGCCATGGACGATGCTGCGGGCCTGCAAATTGCAACCCGTCTGAAAGCACAGACCAGCGGTATGGCCATGGCCATGCGCAACACCCAGAACTCGATCTCGATGCTGCAAACCGCCGAAGGCGCGTTTGACGAAGTCACCAACATGCTGGTTCGCATGAAAGATCTGGCCACCCAGGCAGCCGACCAATCGTCCTCCGCCACCGACCAGACCGCTCTGCAATCGGAATACGATGCACTGGGTAAAGAACTGAACAACATCATGAACAACACCACTTTCGGCGGCCAAGCTCTGCTGAAAGGCGGCACCATCGCCGGTTCGATGCAGTTCCAGATCGGCGCCAGCAAAACCGAAACCATGACCGTTGACCTGAGCACCGACATGGGCACCACGCTGGAAAACGCACTGACCGCCGTCAGCGCCCAGTACACCACCCCATCGGCAACCGCCGGCGCCGAAGTATCGGGCGCCAACCAGGCAGCCGGTGCTACCGCTGCAGGCACCTCGATCAAGAACATCTCCGACGCGCTGGACGCAGTCGGTTCGATCCGTTCGTCGCTGGGTGCAGCCGCTAACCGTCTGGACCACATCTACAACAACTTGTCGAACATTTCGACCAACACCAAAGCTGCAACTGGCCGTATCATGGATACCGACTTCGCCGCTGAATCGTCGAACATGACCTCCAGCCAGATGCTGCTGCAAGCTGGTACCGCCATGTTGAAACAATCGAACAGCACGTCGTCCCTGGTTATGTCCTTGCTGCAATAATCGTAGCGCCTTCCTGATCTGCTCGCGGGTCAGGAACACAAGGAGCCAACCGGAGTATCGGTTGGCTTTTTTTTCATCGGATTTTTTCGAGAGCGAGCTTGATGGCTTTAGACCGCATCGGACCTACTTCCCGCCCGCTGGGCATCCCGGACCGGCAGCCCACGCAGCCAGGCCCGGTTGCGCGCGCGCCCGGCGAAGTGCCGTTCGATGCCGACTATCCGGTCGGCCCGCTGGCCCCGAGCGGCCCCGGCGCCATCGGCGTGCTGCTCGACGGCCCGGAAGGCATGCCCCTGCCGCATTCCGGCGTCGAGGCGCTGGCCGCCGCCCTGGCCGAGGTGCCGAACGGCGCCGACCCGGCCGCGATGCGGCCCAACCAGGTCTTTTTATCGCGCCAGCTGGTCTGGCAACCGCCCGACACCCAGATGATGGCCGCCTCCTGGCAGGTCATGGTGCGCACCTACGGCGAACAACGCGCCGCCTGGCTGGAACAGGCCAGCGGCCAGCATGTACCGTCCAGCCTGTTCATGGCCGACCACACGCCCTCCGCGATGCGCGACGGCCGTCCCGGCCTGCCGCTGGTGACGGAGATGGAACCGTGGCGCTTTGCCGTCTACGCCTGGGGCGCCGAGCGGCTGGTATTGAAGGTCATCGTCAAGGATGACGAGGAACAGGAGCGCGGCAACCGCCGCCGCCGTTCGCGCGTGGCGCTGCGGCTGGAACTGATGCTGCCGGGCGTGGGCCGGGTGGTGATCCAGATGGAGCCGGCCACCGGCAACGGCGTGGTGCTGGAAGTGGGCGCGGCGCAGACCTCGGCCATGCAGCACATGCGCGAGATGCTGCCGCAGCTGGCGGCCACGGTCAGCCGCTCCGGCCTGACGATCTTGCGCTGCCGCCTGCGGCGCGAACTGCCGCCGTCCAGCGGCGAGCACTCCCACCCTACCCGCCTGCACACGGCGGCGCTGACCCAGGCCATCTTCAAGGCGATGGCCGAGCTGGCCGTGCTGCTGTCGCAGCCGATGCCGCCGGACGAGCTGTTCACCGAGACGGCCTGAGCCCGGCCATAAAAAAACCCGCCGAGCGCTGCCGCCGGGCGGGTTCTTTCATGGCCTGTTAAGGCCGTAAACTGTTTAGCTGTTTTGACGACGACGGGCGATCGCGCCCACTGCCACCAGGCCCAGCAACATCATGGCGTAGCTCGAAGGCTCCGGCACGGCGCTGACATAGCCGATGGTGAAGCTGCCCGAATCCCACTGGCCGTCGGCCTCGCCTGGGTTCAGGTCCTTATAATTTTCGCTGAATTCGATGCGCAGCTTGCCGTCGGCGCCCACTTTGAAATCCAGGCCCAGGTCCACCAGGTTGGCGCTGCCTTCGGAATGCTCGGAGCCGGCTTCTTGAGTCAAACTCGGGGTGAATACCACGCCGTCGTTGCCTGCGCTGGGGCTGAAGTGCACTTCCATGTCAGACAGCCAGCTGGGATCGAAGGCGGTGTAGTTGACGTTCCAGGTGATGCTGGTGATGTGGGCCAGTGCGCCCAGGTTCAATTCGATGACGGTATTGCCCGCTTCACCGTACAGATCGTAGCTCTGTATCCCGGCAACGTTGACCACCTTGGTACTATCGGCCGCTTGGGCGGCGCCCCCGGCAAGCGCCGCGGCAACAGCGGCAAAGAACATCAAAGCGCGCACAAATTTCAGATTTCTCATTTTTCGGCTCTTTCAGTGTGGTACTACGGTTGGGGATGATGAAAAGATATCATGCTTATTAAAAAATCAGTGCACGATTACCAACAACTGACGAAAAAGCAACAATCGTCCCCACCCCATACCCCCACTGCGGCCAGGCGGCTCAGCCGACCGTGCCGATGATGCTCACTTCGCGGTTCTCCGGTATCTCGTTGTACGACAGCACATGCAGGCCGGGCGCGAACAGGCGCGCGTAGCGCGCCAGCAGCGGCCGGATCTGCGGCAGCACCAGCAGCAGCGGCGGCGTGGCCTGCTGCTTCATCTGCTCGCGCGCCACCGGCATATTGACCTGCAGTTGCGCCAGCAGATGCGGATCGATAGGATAGTTGTCCAGCACCACCTTGCCGCTCTGGCGCGCCTGGTTCAGCGAGCCCAGCAGCATGTTCTCCAGGTCGCCGCCCAGGTTGAAGGCCTGCATCTCCGTCTTCTGGCCGAACAGGCCGGTGACGATCTGGCGCCGCAGCGCGCAGCGCACCTCGGCCGCCAGCAGGATGGGATCCTTGGTGGTTTCGGAACTATCGACCAGCGTGGTGGCGATCGGCACGATATCCTTCAGCGACACGTTTTCCGCCAGCAGCACGCGGAACACGCGCAGCATCTGCGTGTGGGTCAGCGCCTTGTCCAGCGAGGACGCCAGCTTGGGCGACAGCGCCGCCAGCCGGTCCATCAGCGCCGGCACGTCTTCGTGGCGGAACAGTTCCGGCAGGTATTCGCGGATCAGCTTGGACAAATGGGTGGCGATCGCGCTCGGCGCCTCCACCACCTGATAACCGAGGCCCAGCGCGTTGGCCTTCTCGCTGGTTTCGATCCATGTCACCGGCATGCCGTAGGCCGGCTCGATGCCGGGGATGCCGTCGATCTGGCCGTAGATGTTGGGCGACGGGATGGCCATCAGGCGGTCGGCAAACACCTCGGCCTGGGCCACCACGCTGCCCGACAACATCACCGAATACTGCGAAGGCTTCAGGCCGAGGTCGTCGCGCACGATGATCGGCGGCAGCAGCAGGCCCATCGCTTCGGACAGGCTCTGGCGCACGCCCTTGACGCGCTTGGTCAGCGGCTCGCCGTGGGCCTTGTCGATCAGGCCGACCAGCTTGTAGCCCAGCGCCACCTGCAATTGCTGCACGGCCGGCAGGCTGTGCCAGTCGAGGTCGGGCGCGCGGTCGTCGCGCAGCGCGGCCTCGATGGCGTCGAGATTGGACGTGTCGGGCGCCTTGACCCGCTGGAACAGCCGGTAGCCGACATAGGCCAGCACCAGCGCGAACGGGCCGAACATCTGCCATGGCATGCCCGGCACCAGCGCCAGGATCAGCATCATGCCCGAGGCGCTCATCATCACCTGCGGCGAGGCCAGCACCTGGTCGCCGACTTGCTGTTCGAAGTCGCCGGAGTCCGAGATACGCGTGACCAGGATGGCCGCTGCGGCCGACAGCAGCAGCGCCGGGATCTGCGCCACCAGGCCGTCACCGATGGTCAGCAGCGCGTACTGCTTGAAGGCGTCGCCGAAGGACATATCGTGCATCAGCGCGCCGATGGCCACGCCGCCGACCATATTAATGATCAGGATCAGGATGCTGGCGACGGCGTCGCCGCGCACGAACTTGGAAGCGCCGTCCATGGCGCCGTAGAAGTCCGCCTCGGCGGCGACGTCGAGGCGGCGGGCCTGGGCTTTTTCCTGGTTGATCAAGCCGGCGTTGAGGTCGGCGTCGATCGCCATCTGCTTGCCGGGCAAGGCGTCCAGCGTGAAACGCGCCGACACTTCGGAGATCCGCTCGGCGCCCTTGGTGACGACCATGAAGTTGATGATCATCAGGATCACGAACACCACGATACCGACCACATAATTGCCGCCGATGACGACATTGCCGAAGGCTTCGATCACATGGCCGGCCGCGGCCGTGCCTTCGTTACCGTGCTGCAGCACCACCCTGGTCGACGCCACGTTCAGCGTCAGCCGCATCATGGTGGTGGCCAGGATCACGGTCGGGAACACCGAGAAGTCCAGCGGCCGGCGCGCCGAGACCGACACCAGAATGACGATCAGGGCCAGCACGATGTTGAACGTGAACATCACGTCCAGCAATACCGGCGGCAGCGGTAGCATGATCATCGCCAGGATGACCAACAGGAATGCCGGCGTGGCGAACTTATGGCGACGCGCTTCGGCGACCAGCCTGTTCAAAAAATTCATGACTGCTTAACCTCGCTCATGGATGTGGGGACATCGACTTCTCTTGGATAGACCGGCTCGGCGTTACGGCGTCCGGTACGGAATGCTTTCAATTGCAATACATAGTTCAGCACCTGCGACACCGCCTGGTACAGCTGGACCGGGATCTGCTGGTTGACCTGGCTGGTGTTGTAGATGGCGCGCGCCAGCGGCGCCAGCGGCATCACCTCGATCTTGAACTCGGCCGCCAGCTGGCGGATGTACAAGGCCATCTCGTCGATGCCCTTGGCCACCACATACGGCGCTTCGGCGCGGTCGTGGTCATACTTGAGCGCGACCGCGTAGTGCTCCGGGTTGACGATCACCACGTCGGCGGTCGGCACCGTCTTGCGCGCGCTGCGCCGCGCCATCGCCCGCTGCAGCTGGCGGATGCGGCTCTTCACTTCCGGCCGGCCCTCGGTCGACTTGTGCTCTTCCTTCTGGTCCTGCTTGGACATGCGCTGGTTCTTGGCGAAGAAATACGCCTGCGCCGGCACGTCGATCAAGGCGAAGATGATAAACACCGCGACCAGCGACATCAAGCCGTCCAGCATCAAATTCGACCCCGCCAGCATGGCCTGGCCCATCGGCATGTGCTGCAGCTGGGTGTAATCCTGCACCGTCGAGCGCGCCACATGGATCAGCGTGGCGATCAGCACGCCGGCCTTGCCCAGCGAGACCAGGAACTCGAAACCGTGCTTGGCGCTGAACAAGCGCCCCAGGTTGGCCGCCGGGCTCAGGCGCTCCATCTTCGGTTCCCAGTGCTTGGTGCTGACCACCCAGCCGCCCGGCACCATCGCGCCCAGCACGATGAAGAAGGGCACGATGAACAGCGGCAGCAGCATCTTCACCAGCAGCCACATCGAGGTGCTGAACACGGTCGACATGGCGTTGTCGATCGCGCCCGTCGAGTCCAGCGGCGCAAAGCTCTGGTGGAAGATTTCGTGGAACTCGGCCATGTAATCGGGCAGCAGGTAGACGAACAGCTTCAGGCTGACCAGGATGCCGATCGCGGTCGACAGGTCGCGCGAACGCACCACCTGCCCTTCCTGGCGCGACTTCTTGAGCTTCTGCTGTGAAGCCTTTTCTGTTTTATCGGCGCTGTCCTGGTCAGCCATGGAGCGCCACCTGCATCTGCTGGCGTATCAGCTCCAGCACCATATTGGTCATGCGCACATAGTGCTCGGGGATGAAGCGCACCACCTGCGCCAGCATCATCAGGCCGAAGATGGTAATCACCGAAAAGCCCAGCGCAAACAGGTTCAGCGCCGGCGCCACGCGGTTCAGGAAACCAAAGCCCAGCTGCACCACCATGGTGGAAAACACGATGGGGATGGCCAGCAGCATGGCGGCGGAAAATATCCAGGCGACGTTGTAGGCCACCGCATTCAACAGCAGCGGCTGGTAGCCGTGGCCCAGCGGCCAGGCCTTGAAGCTCTGGCCGATGACGTTGGCGATCACCAGATGGCCGTCGATGGCGAAGAAGACGATGATGGACAGCACCGACAGCAGCGCCGACACCACGTCCGACGACTGGCCGTTCATCGGGTCATTCATCACCGCCATCGAAAAGCCCATCTGCGAGGACACCAGATAGCCCAGCACGCCGATCACCGACATGCTGAAGTGGAAGGCCAGGCCCAGCACGAAGCCGATCAGCGCCTGCTCGATGCTGGCCACCACGCCGTGCATGGAAAACGGATCGATGGGGGCGCCGGTCGTGGTCAGCGGCAGCATCAGCACCGCCAGCACCAGCGCGATCAAAATGCGCACGGTGACCGGCGTGACCGCCTCGCCCAGCACCGGCGCGCCGATGAACATCGCCAGGATGCGGCAGAACGGCCACCACAGCGCGGTCAGCATCGGCAGCAACTGGCTCAGTATCGGTTCCATGGCGATGGCTGGGCCAAGCTAGCCGACCAGCGTGGCCGCGCGGGTGAAGATGGAAACGCAGAAATCCATCAGGTAGCCGGCCATCCAGCGTCCCATCAGGATGATCGCCAGCAGCGTCACCAGCAGCCTGGGCAGGAAGCTCAGCGTCTGTTCATTGATCTGCGTGGCGGCCTGCACCAGCGCCACCACCAGGCCGGTGATCAGGCCGGGCACGACCAGGATCACCACCAGCAGCATGACGATGTGCAGCGATTCGACCACCAGGTCGACGGCAACTTCGGGAGTCAGCATCAGGGTCGCCTCAGTTTCAGTACGCCTGCACGCTCGTGACGAGCGTGTTGACAGTCAGGGTCCAGCCATCCACCAGCACAAACAGCAGCAGCTTGAACGGCAATGAAATCACCAGCGGCGACAGCATCATCATGCCCATCGCCATCAGCACCGACGACACCACCAGGTCGATCACCAGGAAGGGAATGAACAGCATGCAGCCGATCTGGAAAGCGGTCTTCAGCTCCGACAGCACGAACGCCGCCAGCTTGACGGTGAACGCGTGCTGCGCGGGCACGGTGATCTTGTCCTCGCCGGCCAGGTGGGCGATCTGCTGCAGGGCCGCCTTGCTGGTCTGCGCCAGCATGAAGCGCGACACCGGCTTCTCGGCGATCTGCAGCGCGGTCTCCAGGCCGATCTTGTCCTGGTCGTAAGGCACGAAGGCTTCGGTCCAGATCTGGTCGCCGATCGGCCGCATCACCAGCAGGGTCAGGATCAGCGCGACGCCGGTGATGATGCGGTTGGGCAGGCCCTGCTGCAAGCCCAGCGCCTGGCGCAGCAGCGACAGCACGATGACGAAGCGGGTAAAGCTGGTCATCATCATGACCATCACCGGGAGCAAGCCCAGCAAGGTCATGATGATCAGGATCTGGGTCTTGACCGTCAGCTCGGTTTTCGCGCCGGGCACCACGTTGGCCAGCAGGTCGACCGCGTGGGCCGACTGGCAGCAGAGCACCAGCGCGCCCCCGGCCAGTATCGACGCAGCCAGCAACAGGCGCCGGCGCGCAGGCATCCTCCAGATCATGGAGTCATCATGTCGAGATTGAGGCCGTCCAGGTCGATCACTTTGAGGCCGTAGTTTTCGCCCGCCACCACCACTTCGGCGCGGCCGATGGCGGTGCCGTTGACCTTGATGACCAGCGGTTCGCCGGCCAGCACGTCGAGCTCGACCACGCTGTCGGGGCCGATCGCCATCAGGTCTTGCAGCGAGATCCGGGCCGAGCCCACCTCCAGCGTCAGCGTCACCGGGATCTTGCGCATCATCGCCGGCAGGTCGCGCCGCGCCGGCGAGGCTGGCACGTCGGCCAGCTCGGTGCCGACCTGGTCGATGATCATCTCTTCGGACAGGTCTTCCAGCAGGGCGTCGCTAGGGTTGGCTACGTTCATGTTCATCATGTTATTCGGCGTCTTCAAAAGAGGTTAAACAGAGTTTGCCTTTGTGCTCGGTGACGGCGGCCGTGAAGAGGCGGGAATCTTCGAGCAGCACGTCTGCTCTGTTCAGGCTGATCGGGATCACGTCGCCGACCTGTAAATCGTACAAGCTGCCCAGCGCGATTTCCTTGCTGGCCAGGCGGCCGACCAGGCCCACCTGCAGGCGCTGGGCCAGCGGCGCGGCGGCCTTGCCCTTCTTGCCATTGCCGCTGTCGCGGTCGCGCAGCAGGCCGCGCAGCACGCTGGCCATCAGCACCTTGTCCAGCGCGAACCAGTACTTGCCGGTGGCGCCGCTGGCGATGTCGGCCAGCGTGACGGTGATGATCCAGCTGCCCTTGGCGGGATGGGAACCGGGGGCCGGCTTGAATTCGCTGTCGGCCTCGGTTTCGCCTTCGGCCGGGGCCGGCTTGTCGAGCACGGGGAGGTTTAATTCGATGCGGCCGGCCAGCGTACCGGCCAGTTGTTGCCCGAGTACAACAGCCAGGCGTTCCTCGGTGGCCGTGACCCGCACCGCGCTCTCGTCCAGCGCGGCGGCGTCGGCCTTGCCGCTGCCGTAGCGATAGTTCAGTACGCTGAGCAGCACCTTGCGTTCCAGCGAAAAGGCGATCTGTCCGGCCGGCGCCGCGAAGCTGAGCCAGCGGCTGCGGCTTTCGTTGCCTTCGAGCCGGCTGAACGCGACATCCTCCACCTGGAAACCGCCCCAGTAGCGGCGGTTCATATTCAGCCGCATCGACTGCGACAGGTCGTCGCGCAACTGGGCCGCAAAGATGTGCAGCAGATGCACCGGCCGCCCCAGCAGGCATGGGTCCAGAACTTGAGGTGGCGCTGTCTGTTTTGTCGTTGTCATGTTTTCGCCATGTCGGATTTCTTCGCTACTCCACCATCATCTCACTATCCAGCTAAAAACTGGTTACTTCGAACGCACTATTTGGGGAATATTACCTATCGTAACTTAAAGTCAGCCGATATCGATAGCACAGCATACATCAAAATTCACATTATTGCCAAACAACAATATTTAACTGAACAATTCCACCGGGCAAATAAGTCTTTACAAGAATATTGCTAGCCGGTAAGCTTATCCCAGCTCCAGCAGTCTGACGCTGCCCCGCAACACACATGAATAAATGGCGCTTAGTGAATGATTTATAACGATATTTGCCGCAGGAAAACTGTTTCGGCGGCGCTGCCGCCGCCAGGCGCCCTTCTTCACTCCAGGAAACAATCAAGCATGACTGCCACCCCGCTGGGAAGCATACCAGTTGGGGTCTGATCATCCTGCATACGCTGCCATTCTTACAAGACTGTGACATCGACAGCGTGGTGTCGCTTGATTGGGAACAGCGACCAACAGATAAACAACGCGGGGCTTGCTGCTTTCTGGCAATCTGGATATGGTAGACATATGGGACTAACGTTGCATGAACGGGAGATAGCAAGATGAGTAACGGAATCTCTAACCTGATACAAGCGGACCTCGCGTCGCTGACCAACGCGGCGCAAAACCTGGCCAATCAGAGCATCGCCCCGGCCGCGCAATTCGGCGCCGGCGCCAGCGACGTCCAGCCCGCCTTCTCCTTCGCGCAATCGATGAAGGATGCGGTGCACAAGGTCAGCGATGCCGACGCCAACGCCGCCCAGCAGATGTCCGATGTCGATTCCGGCAAGAGCGACGATCTGGTCGGCGCCATGCTCTCCAGCCAGGAAGCCAGCCTGTCCTTCTCGATGTTGATGCAAGTGCGCAACAAAGTGATGGGCGCCGTGGACGAACTCATCAAATTACCGCTGTAACGGCCCGCCCGGTTCAACGCGAAAGCAAACAACGTGATCAATCCCCTCAAGTCCGCCTTCGAGCGCTGGCGCGCCAGCCCCGTCGCGCTGTCGCTGCCTCCCAATCTGCTGAAAAACCTGTATCCGCTGCTGCTGCTGGCGATCGGCGTGACGGCCATGGTGCTGATGTATCTGTGGAGCGACCAGTCCGGCTACAAGCCGGTGTTCGGCGCGCGCGAAAAAGTCGCCGCGGCCGACATGATGACGGTGCTCGACGCCGACCACATCCCTTACCGCCTGCATCCGGAAAGCGGCCAGGTGCTGGTGCCCAACTCCATGCTGGGCAAGGTACGCATGCTGCTGGCCGCCAAGGGCGTGACCGCGCAGCTGCCGGCCGGCCTGGAGCTGATGGACAAGAACGACCCGCTGGGCGTGTCGCAATTCGTGCAGGACGTGCGCTTCCGCCGCGGCCTGGAAGGCGAGCTGGCGCAATCGATCATGACGCTGGACGCGATCGCCCATGCGCGCGTGCACCTGTCGATCGCCAAGTCGACCTCCTTTGTTTCCTCGGACGGCGAGAAATCGTCGGCCTCGGTGGTGGTGGCGCTCAAGCCCGGCCACACCATGTCGCCTGAGGCGATCGCCGCCGTCGTCAACATGGTGGCCGGCAGCGTCGCCAGCCTGAACCCGCAGCGCGTCAGCCTGGTCGATCAGACCGGCAACCTGCTGTCGTCCCACATCGACCTGGCCGACGGCTTCGACGCCGGCGCCGCCAGCAATGAAAACGGCAAGCGCATCCAGGACGAGGTCAAGGCCAACGTCCGCAACCTGCTGGGCCCGGTCATCGGCGACGACAACTTCCGCATGAGCGTGATGGCCACCGTCGACAACGACAAGGTCGAGGAAACCGTCGAGAAGTATGGCGCCGATCCGAAAGTGACCAGCGAAGCGATGCGCGAAGAACAGGACCGCAACCGCGTGGCCATGGGCGTGCCGGGCACGCTGTCGAACCGTCCGCCGCCGGCCAACGCCAACCCGGCCGACGCCAACAAGCCGGCCGCCGCCAACGATCCGGGCAACCCGGGCGAAGGCACGGCGCGCAAGAACGCCACCACCCGCCAGTACGCCTACGACCGCAGCATCATCCAGACCAAGCGCAGCCGTGGCCGCCTGGAGAAGCTCAGCGTCGCCGTGGTGCTGGCGCAAGCCGCCTCGCCGACGCCGAAGACCGGCTGGAGCGCCAACGAAATCGCCAACATCGACAAGATCCTGCGCAACGGCCTGGGCATCAACACCGAGCGCGGCGACCAGCTGGTGGTGTCGGTCATGAACTTCCCGCCGAAAGCGGCCGTCACCCCATGGTGGCAGGAGCGCGACAACGTGGTCGACATCAGCTCCTACGTGATGTACGGCGTGGGCATCATCCTCGGCTACTTCCTGCTGCTGCGTCCGCTGATGCGCCTGGCCACCGTGCGCCTGACGCCGGCGCCGCAGGAACTGGCCCGCATCGCCGCCGAACGCCGCGCCGCCGAACAGGCCGCCGTGGTGGCCGCCAAGGAAGCCAAGGAGGCAGCCGCCGCTGCCGCCGGCACGCCGGCCATCGCCGGCGCCCATGCGCCGGGCACGCCGGGCGCCGCCCCTGCCCTGCCGGGCGCCGCCGCCACGCCGGGCATGCCGGTGGTGCCGCTGCTGGAAAACTACGATCTGCCGCCGCCAGGCTCGGCCGTCGACGTCATGGTCGACCACCTGAAAGTCCTGGCCGCCAAAGAACCGGAACGTGTCGCCGAAGTCGTCAAACAATGGATGCAGAAAAATGGCCGAACTCAATAACCCCGACGATGAAGATTACGGCAACGCCGTCCGCAATGCGCAACTGTCGCCGGTGGAACAAGCCGCGATTGTGCTGCTGAGCATAGGCGAGGAGCCGGCCGCCGCCGTGCTGCGCTGCCTGAGCCGCGAGGAATTGCTGGAAGTGACGCAGGTGATGTCGCGCATGAGCGGCATCAAGGTCGAGTCCGTCAAGACCGCGATGCAAACCTTCTTCGACGATTACCGCCAGCAGTCCGGCGTGCACGGCGCCTCGCGCAGCTACCTGAAGCGCTCGCTGGACCTGGCGCTGGGCGGCGACCTCGCCAACACCGTCTTG
This sequence comes from Rugamonas aquatica, assembly GCF_009380215.1. GTDB lineage: Bacteria > Pseudomonadota > Gammaproteobacteria > Burkholderiales > Burkholderiaceae_D > Rugamonas > Rugamonas aquatica_B. Next base: position 5,995 of record NZ_WHUG01000001.1, on the reverse strand, counting down.
AACAACATCTACGGCGACGAGCTGCGGCCGAAGATGGCGCGGCTGCAATGGGCGTCGCCGAAGTGGCTGGCCGAATACATTTCCAACGAACACGTGCAGATGCAGGCGGTGTTCCTGGCCTTCCTGCCGGCCGCGCTGGCCGGCCAGATCATCGACGCCCTGCCGGCCGACGGCCGCGACCTGGTGCTGCTGAACCTGGCCCGCATGGAGGAAGTCGACCGCGACCTGCTGGTCGAGCTCGACGAACTGGTGGTGCGCTGCCTGTCGTCCTTCGATTCGCAGAGCACCAGCGTGGAAGGCATACGCCAGGCCGCCGAAATCCTCAACCGCCTGCCCAGCAACCGCGCGCAGATGGTCGAGCTGCTGCGCGCCCACGATCCCGAGGTGGTGTCCAAGATCGAGCTGTCGATGTACGACTTCTTCATCCTCGGCAACCAGTCGGAAGTGGCGATCACCCGCATCATCGAGGAAGTGCCGCTGGAGCAATGGGCGATCGCGCTCAAAGGCGCCGAAGTGTCGATCCGCGACGCCATCCTCAAGACCATGCCGAAACGCCAGGCCCAGGCCTTCGAGGACATGATGCGCCGCGCCGGCCCGATGCCGCTGTCGCGCATCGAACAAACCCGCCAGGAAATCATGGCCACCGTCAAGGCCCTGGCCGACGCCGGCGAAGTCGAGATCCAGCTGTTCGCCGAACAGGTGGTCGAATGAAGTCGTTCCGCGCCTACCGCTTCCCGCCGCTGGCCCAGTTCACCAACCTGGCGCACCAGCGCGCCGTGGCGCACAGCCACAGCCAGGGCGGCGACGGCGGCGCCCAATGGGCCGCCTCGGTCAGCGAGGGCTTTGAACAAGGCCAGCGCGACGGCTACGAAATCGGCCTGGCGCGCGGCCAGGAAGACGGCTTCGAAGCCGGCCGCAGCGCCGGCCAGGAACAGGGCCGCGAAGAAGGCCGCCACGAAACCCTGGTGGCCTACGACCAGATGGCGCGCCCGGTCGACGCCATGCTGAAAAGCCTGAAAAAACTGCGCTCCGACTACCGCGCCGCCCAGCGCAAGGAAGTGGTCGACCTGGTGGCCAAGGTGGCGCGCCAGGTGATCCGCGCCGAACTGGCGCTGCAACCGGTGCAGCTGATGGCCCTGGTCGAGGAAACGCTGGCGTCGATGCCCCCGACCCGCGAGGAAATCGATGTCTTCCTGAACCCGGAAGAATTGAAGCGCATCGCCGAACTGGACCCGAAACGTTCCAAGCGCTGGAACCTGATCCCCGACGCCCGCCTGGAAGTGGGCGAATGCCGCATCAAGGCCGGCGACAACGAAGTCGACGCCGGATGCCATCAACGTCTTGCGGCTGTCATGGAACAGGTCGATAATCAACTTCAAGCTGCCGACGGCGGCGACGAACCGGAGAGCGAAGAGTGATCGCTGACGCCTTACGCAATCTCGAACTGGGTTCCGTACCCATGGCGACCCCGACCGGTCGCCTGGTGGGGGCGTCCGGTTTATTGCTTGAGGCCGTCGGTTGCCCTCTGCACACGGGCCAGCGTTGCCAGATTGAGACAGTCACCGGCGAATGGCTGGACGCGCAAGTGGTCGGTTTCCGCGACAAGCTGTCCTTCCTGATGCCGTTCAAGAAAGCCATCGGCCTGACCACCGGCGCGCGCGTGCTGCCGCTGCCGGAAAAAGTCAGCCTGCAGATCGGTTCCGGCTGGCTGGGCCGCATGGTCAACGGCCTCGGCGAACCGATCGACGGCCTCGGCAAGCTGGGCGGCGATTTCCCGCTCGAAGCGCAGCCGCCGCGCATCCATCCCTTGAAAAAGAAACCCGTCACCGAGGCGCTGGACGTGGGCGTGCGCGCCATCAACGCCATGCTGACCCTGGGCAAGGGCCAGCGCGTCGGCCTGATGGCCGGCTCCGGCGTCGGCAAGTCCGTGCTGCTGGGCCTGATGACCCGGCAGACCGTGGCCGACGTGGTGGTGGTCGGCCTGATCGGCGAACGCTCGCGCGAGGTGCGCGAATTCGTCGAAATGTCGCTCGGCAAGGAAGGCTTGTCCAAGGCCGTGCTGGTGATCGCGCCGGCCGACGAGAGCCCGCTGATGCGTATCATGGCCACCGAGCTGTGCCACTCGATCGCGGCCCACTACCGCGACCAGGGCAAGAATGTGCTGCTGCTGGTCGATTCGCTGACCCGCTACGCCATGGCGCTGCGCGAAGTGGCGCTGGCGCTGGGCGAGCCGCCGGCCACCAAGGGTTATCCGCCGTCGGTGTTCTCGGCGCTGCCGCAGCTGATCGAATCGGCCGGCAACGGCGAAAACCAGACCGGCAGCATGAGCGCGATCTACACCGTGCTGGCCGAGGGCGACGACCAGCAGGATCCGGTGGTCGACACCGCCCGCGCCGTGCTCGACGGCCACATCGTCATGACCCGCGAGCTGGCCGAACGGGGCCACTATCCGGCGATCGACATCGCCGCCTCGATCAGCCGCTGCATGACCCAGGTCATCACCCACGAACACATGCTGGCGGCGCGCGCGCTCAAGGCCAGCATGGCGCGCCACGACCGCGTGCGCGACCTGATCCCGCTGGGCGCCTATGTGCCGGGCGCCGATCCGGTCACCGACAAGGCGGTGCAACTGCATCCGCGGGTCGAAGATTTCCTGTGCCAGGGCACCAAGGAAGAAGCGCCCTTCGCACCGTGCGTCCACCAACTTGAAAAGCTGATGACATGAGCCAACACAACATCCGCAATCTGACCACGCTGGTGGCCCTGCGCAACACCGAGGTGGAGCGCCTGCAGACCGAGCTGGCTGAAAAGGAAAGTTTGCGCGAGCGTTATCAGAAAAACCTGGAGCGCCTGACCGGGCTCTACACGAATAGCGGCGCCAGCGGCAAATTGCATCCCGCGCTGGCCGGCAACTGCGGCGACTACAAGCAGGCCGTGATGCAGATGGCCGACAGCCACCGGCTCGACCTGCACATGCACGAGGCCGACATGGCGGTGTCGCAGAAGGCGCTCAACGCGGCCTGGGCCAAGCGCGAAGTGCTGGGCAAGGTGCTGAGCAAGCAGCAAAAGGTGGTCCTGCAACAGCAAAATGTGCAGGAACGCAAGCAACATGATGAATTAGCAACGCAACTCTGGATACGCGGCCAGAAATAAACGCCGCCGCGAAAAAATAGTTAGAAATATTTTCATAGGGAAACGATTAAGGTCGCCTTATATCAGGGTACACTTCAATCATCCTTACCGGGAGCACGATCATGTCCGTCATCAGCAGTCCTAACTACGATCCGCAGACCACGGCCGAGAAACTGGCGAACGCCTATGTCGCGCCGACCAAGGCCATACTGGACAGCCGCAACACCAAGGCCACCGCCACCGTCGCCGCGCTCGGTACGCTGGGCACGGCGCTGAGCGCCTTCCAGTCCACGCTGCAAGCGCTGGTCACCGGCACGTCCACCGTCAGCGCCGCCGCCGCCACCAGCAGCAATACCGCGATCGCCACCGGCACCGCCAGTTCCACCGCCGTGGCCGGCACTTATTCGTTCTACGTCGAGCAGCTGGCCACCGCCGGCCAGGTGTCCTACAACGTCAGCGACAGCGCCGTCACCGGCGCCGGCGCCGGCTCGATGAAGGTGATGCTGGCCGACGGCACCAACTTCCAGATCGACCTGGCCACCGCCGACAGCAATATGGACGGCAAGTTGTCGGCCAAGGAAATCGCCGCCGCCATCAATGTCGCGGCCAGCAACAACTCGCGCGTCACCGCCTCGACCCTGACCATCAACGGCCAGCCCAAGCTGGTGCTGACCGCCACCCAGACCGGCGCCAACAACGCCATCGCTACGCTCGATGTCTCGGGACTGGGCGACCCGGCGCTGCAATCCGACCTGTCGACGCAAAAGGTGGAAGCGACCGCCAAGGACGCCATCGTCTGGATGGGCGACCAGAACACCGGCACCAAGGTGACGCAGGCTTCGAACACCTTCACCACCATCGACAACGTCAAGTTCACCGTCAAGCAGGCGCAGCTGGCCGGCGCCACCCCGGTGCAACTGACCATCGGCCCGGACAACAGCACCACCGCCGCCAACGTGCAGACCTTTGTCGACGCCTACAACAAGCTGCTGGCGGTGTTCAACACCGTCACCGCGCCGGGCGACCACAGCCCCACGTCGGCCACCGACAGCACGCCGAAGTCGGTCGACGCCGCGCTGTACAACGATTCCGGCGTCACCGCGCTGCGCGCCAGCCTGAGCGCGATGCTGCGCAGCGCCACCGGCGGCAAGTCGCTGATCAGCTTTGGCATCACCGCCGCGCGCGACGGCACGCTGTCGCTCGACAGCGCCCGCCTGCAGAAAACCATCGCCGCCGATCCGGGCAAGATGGACCAGCTGTTCGGCCGCGCCGGCATCGGCGTCGACAGCGGCGTGCTGGGCTCGATGAACAAGCTGGTCAACACCTGGACCAATTCCGCGACCGGCCTGATCGGCGGCCGCAAGACCGCCGCCACCAAGGTGGTCGATGACGTCGCCAAGCGCCAGGTCACGCTGCAGACCCAGTTCGACAATTCCTACAAACGCTACCTGGCGCAGTTCAGCGCGCTGCAGCAGTTGCAGGCGTCGATGACCAGCACCTCCAATATGTTCGAGGCGATGTTCGCGTCGAACAACAGCAATTAAGCCTCAACCCCAGCACTAACGACCATTACGGTGAACACCATGTTGAACCAGGAAGCCTACAGCAGTTACCACTCCACCAATCTGGACGCCCAGGTGGCACGGGCGTCGCCGATCGAACTGGTGCTGGTGCTGACCGACGGCTTGCTCGAAGAGCTGGCCCGCGCGCGCGGCCACATCGTCGGCAAGCGCTACGAGCTCAAGGCCAACAGCCTGAACAAATGCACCGACATCATCAACGGCCTGGCCAGTTCGCTGGACTTCGACAATGGCGGTGAAGTGGTGGAAAACCTGGGGCGCCTGTACGACTACTGCGCCGGCCGCCTGTACACGGCCGGCGTCAGCCTGGATCCGACCATCGTCGATGAAGTCACGACGCTGCTGACCACCATCAAAAAGGGCTGGCTGGGAGTACAGGCCAAAAATGGATAGGCAACGCACCTTGCTGCAAATGGCGCAGAAAATGAGCGCCGCCATCGCTTCGCAGGACTGGAAGATGCTGGCGGCGATTAACACGTTAATGGCGACGACGCTGCCGCAGATGGCGGCCCAGGGCCCGTGGAGCAGCGCCGAGTGGGCCGCGCTGGCGGCCCTGCGCCAGGTACATGAGCAAGCGGTGGAAGCCTGCAACGCCGCCACCGGGGATCTGGACCGGCGCTTGCAGGAAATGCAGACCAATAAAGAAGGCTGGCTGGCATATGCGCTGGACAGCGAACAGTTAGAAACCGGAATCCAAGCATGACCATGACACTCTCCAGCGCTACGGCCGCGGCAAAAGCCGCGCAAGCCGAACTGACCGCTCCGGTGGCCTCCAATCACGGCGGCCTCGACAGCATGCCGACGGCCGCGCAAAGTCATAACGCCGACGCCAGCACCGGCAGCCGGGTTCCGGCGAAATCGCCTCCGCTGACCGGCAACAACAAGAATCCGGTCACCGCCAATGGCAAGTCCCAGCCGAACGGCAACAACCGCACGCCGCTGGCCAGCAACCAGGCCAAGCCGGCGCCGCGCAGCGCCACGCCGTCCAGCCAGAACGATCCGGTCAGCTACCCGGGCCGCGAGCAGGCCGAGCCGGCCGCCGATGAAGCGGTGGCCGTCGCGCCGCTGTTTGCGCAACTGCTGAACCTGGCCGACCAGGCCGCCGGCGCCGAACTGGCCGCCGTCGATGCCGGCACCGACAGCGGCGCCGACGGCAAGACCGACAGCACCACCGGCAGCGGCAGCGCCAGCACCGCCACCCTGATGCCCGCCATGTTCGGCGCGCTGCTGGCCCAGGCCGCACCGCTGGCCGCCCCGGCGCCGGCCACCGGCGCCAGGGCGGC
>NZ_WHUG01000019.1:131321-144280 GCF_009380215.1 Rugamonas aquatica | reverse complement strand
GCCCGGCGCTGGACCCGGCCACGGTGCGCTGGGTGCAGCGCGCCGCCGCCGGCATGGCCGCCACCCACGGCGTCGATGGCGGCCAAGGCGGCCCCGGCCTGCGGCGCTGCTGCTCGGTGTGCACCGGCGTGTTCGTGCTGGCGCGCGCCGGCCTGCTGCGCGGGCGCAGCGTGGTCACGCACTGGATGGATGTGGCGGCGCTGCAGGCGCAGCATGCGGAATTGCAGGTGCTGGACGACGCCATCTACGTCAAGGACGGCCCCTATTACACGTCGGCCGGCATCGCCGCCGGCATCGACCTGGCATTGAGCCTGGTCGAGGAAGACCGGGGCCGCGGCGCCGCGCTCGACACGGCCAAGCGGCTGGTGGTGTTTTTCAAGCGTCCCGGCGGCCAGCGCCAGTTCAGCTCCGAGCTGCTGGCCCAGGCCGATCCGCAAGGCTTGCACGGCCAGCTGACCGACTGGCTGCGGCCGCGCCTGAAGCGGCAGATCGATGTCGAGCAGATGGCGGCGGCGTTCGCCGTGTCGGTGCGCACCCTGCACCGCCGGCTGCAGCAGGAGGCGGGCGTGTCGCCGGCGCAGCTGCTGCTGCGGCTGCGCATGGAGGCGGCCTGCGGGTTGCTGGAGCGGCCCGGCATGAGCGTCAAGCGGGCCGCCAGCCAGAGCGGCTTCGGCAACGAGTACAATCTGCGGCGCGCGTTTTCCGCGCAGCTGGGCGTGGTGCCCAGCGCCTACCAGCAGCGCTTTGGCTGAACCCGATAAGCGGACCATACAGATGATGCAGGAATTCGAGAAGTGGGTGGCGCGCGTGCTGCTACTGAATAGCGCGCTGGCGCTGGGCGTGAGCCTGGGGCTGCTGGGCGAACCGCAGCCGGCCGACGCGCTGCCGCTGCTGTACAGCGCGGCCATGCTGGGCTTTGTGTCGGCCGTGCTGTCGCTCAAGCGCTGGACGCTGGGCCTGTGGGGCGGCGCGCTGTATTACGCGTTGCAGCTGGTCAGCGTCTATCCGTTCGACGGCGGCTGGCAGTTCGCCGTGCGGGCCGGCGTCAGCATCGGCATGGTGCTGCGCTTCCACAGCGGCGTGGTGGTGCTCAATATGGTGGCGCTGGCGCTGCTGGCCGCCACCGCCGCCGTGCTGGCCTGGCGCTACCGCGCGCCGAAGACCTGACCGCCCAGATAGCTGTAATAAAAGCGCTGCTGGCTGGCCGACAGCAGCACCCGGTGGGCGCGCAGGAAGTCGCGGCCCAGCAGCATGTCGACATGCTTGATGCCGAACTGCTGGGTGTTGGGGATCGCGGCCAGCGCGATGCGCGGATGGCCGATGCGCTCCTCGCCGATGACGAAGCTGTCGAAGGCGGCGCCGGCGCCCGGCGTCGCCGCGTCCGCGCCCACGCCCAGCGCCGCCGCCGTGCCGGCATCGACCACCGACTGCTCGGCGCCGGTGTCGATCAGCGCGCGCACGGCGCGGCCGTTCAGCTGCACCTGCACATAGGCCGCGCTGTGGCGGTCGGCGAACTCCAGCGGCACGTCCAGCGCCTGCGCATCCCAGTAGGCCAGCGACCTGGCGCCGCAGCCCTCGTCCCGGAAGAACTTCAGCCGGCGCTCGGCCAGCGCGATTTCCAGGTCCGACTGCAGCAGGTAGTCGGCGCCGACCATGCCGCCATAGCCCGGATAGTCGGCGCCGTCGACCACCGGGAACCAGGCGCGGGCCACGCGCGCCGGCCCGATCACCACTTCCTCCGGCTGGGCCGCGTACTGCGCGCTGTCACCGCCCAGGCCGCGCACGCGGTTCAGCGCGCGGGTCAGCGGCAGTTGCTGGCGGTCGGCCTCGGCGCGGGTCAGCAGCGTGCGCGCGGAGCCGGTGTCGACCAGCAGGCGCACCGTCCTGCCGTTGACCTGGCCGTCGATATACGGCATGCCGGAGGCGGCCTGGATGTTGAGTTCCAGCGCCGCCAGCTCGGTGTAGCGGCAGGCGTGGGCGGCGGGAGCGAGGGCGGCCAGGGCGGCCAGCAGCAGGCCGGCGCCGAGCCGGCGCCGCGGGGCGGGGGGGCGCATGGCGCTCATGGCTTGCGGAAGCGCAGGATGAACTGGTCGGTGTGGGCGCGGATGCCGGTCTCGAACACCCGGGCGGTGCGCTCGTCCTGCGGATTGCGCAGCGCCTGCGATTCGCCGTCCAGCACGAAGCCGGCCGCCAGCACTTCGCGCCTGACCAGCGCCTCGTCGATGCGGTGCAGCGCGGCCATGCCGGCCTCGTCCAGCCCGGCCACGCCGGCGTGGTCCAGCACTATATAGTAGCCGCCCGGCTTGAGCGCCGCGTAGGCCGCCTTGTTCAGCTCGGCCGTGCCGGCGGCGCCGCCCCAGATGCGGATGTCGTGGTAATTCTGCGACGTCCACACCAGGTCGGCCCTGGCCGGCACATTGAGCGAGGCCGCGCCCACGGTTTCATGGACATTGGCGCGGCCCGGTTCGGCCGACACCGGCGGCGGCAGCGGCTTGCCCTGCAGGCGGTCGAGCAGCAATTGCGGCGTCACCGCGTACACCGCGCCCTGCGGGCCGACGGCCGTGCTGAACAGCCGGGTGAAGTAGCCGCGGCCGGCGAAGTAATCGATCACCGTCTGCCCCGGCTGCACCCGGGCGAAGGCCAGCATGTCGGCCGGCTTGCGGTCGGCGTCGCGCGCGCGGTCGGCGTCCGGACGGGTGGCGTCGGCCACGGCGGCGGCGGCCAGCGGCGCCTGGCCGGCGGCGTGGGCGCTGCCCAGGCTCAGTAACAACCTCAGCAACAACAACAGCAGTGGCAATTTCATGGCGGGTCTCCAGCGTCGGGTGGGAAGGCGAGACAGCATTATGCACCGGTCATCGGCCGGTCACACAGGCGATGCAAAATATCCGTGTGGATACATTTCTGCAATCCAAGATGACGGATAGATTGCACATTAAAACAACTTTTTTATAACATAAACATTCCCTTGCGGGCAGGTTGCGCGGCCGCGACAACGCTGAAAAAAATTCTTTTGGGAAATTTAGTGCGATATAATCGCCCTTCTGAAATTCCGTTCCAGCGCCCGGTTCCGGCCGCTGCGCAGTAATTTGATGGCGGAAAAAAAGTTTACTTAATGAAATTCCAAAATCCGTCGTTATGTACAGTACAAGCCGGACTTTCCCGGCGGCATCACTAAAAAGTTTTTAAAATAGCAATACCATCCATTACAGGGGTCGGAGGTCAGGCACAAGCTGACTGTCCGGCTTGCTTTTTGAGCTGACAGCGTAGTACCTCCAGGAGAAATAGAATGAGTTTCGTGACCACCTTCACCACCGAACAACTTGCCACCCTCAGCACGTCCCAGATCCTGACGCTGGCGACTGCCGACATCGCGGCGTTCAATTCGGACCAGTTGGCTGCGTTCACGACCTCGCAAATCCCGGTCTTCACGACCGCCCAGCTGGCCGGCGGCATCACCACCACCCAGGCCGCCTACCTGACCACGCTGCAGATGAGCGTGCTGACTTCGAGCCAGATCGGCGCCCTGCAGACCGCCAGCTTCGCCCTGCTGTCGACCAATGACATCGCCGCGCTGTCGACCTCGGCCATTGGCGGCATCAGCGCCGGCCAGGTCAAGGCGCTGACCACCAACCAGGTCGTCGCGCTGACCAGCAACCAGGCCGCGCAGCTGACCTCGACCCAGGTCGCCGCGCTGTCGACCAACGCCATCGGCGCGCTGGAAACGGGCGACCTGGCCGCGATCAAGACCGCCTCGATAGCCCTGCTGAGCACGGCCCAGGTGGCGGCGCTGAGCACCGCCCAGATCACCTCGCTGTCGACCGGCGCCGTCGCCGCGCTCAGCACGGCCGGCATCGCCGCCCTCAGCACCGACCAGGCCGTCGCGCTGACCTCGGCCGCCATCGCCGCGCTCAGCACGGCCCAGGTGGCCGCGCTGTCGAGCAAGGCGCTGGGCGCGATCGAGACCGCCGACCTGGCCGGCCTGTCGACCGCCGACATCGCCGCGCTGCGCACCGCGCAGCTGGTCGGCCTGTCCACCGCCCAGGTGGCCGCGCTGTCGACCAACCAGATCAGCGCGCTGAGCGCCGCCGGCGCCGCCGCGCTGTCGACCAACCAGATCGTCGCGCTGACCACCGCCCAGGCCAGCGTGCTGTCCACCGCGCAAGTGGCGGCGCTGTCGACCAACGCCGTCGCCGCGCTGGAGACGGCCGACTTCGCCGCGCTGTCGACCAACGCCATCGCCGCGCTGAGCTCGGCCCAGATCAAGGCCCTGAACAGCGACCAGGTGGTCGCGCTGACGACCAATGAGGCCGCCGCGCTGAGCGCCATCCAGGTGGCCGCGCTGTCGACCGCCGCCGTGGCCGCGCTGGAAACGGCCGACCTGTCGGCCATCAAGACCGCCGCCATCGCCGCGCTGACCACCGCGCAGGTGGCGGCGCTGACCACCGGCCAGCTGAACTCGCTCGCGACCGGCGCCATCGCCGCGCTCTCCACCGCCGGCATCGCCGTGCTGTCCACCGACCAGGTGGTGGCGCTGACCTCGGCCCAGCTGAGCAGCCTGGGCACCGCGCAAGTGGCCGCGCTGACCAGCAAGGCCATCGGCGCGATCCAGACCGCCGACCTGGCCGGCCTGTCGACCGGCAGCATCGCCGCGCTGCGCAGCGCGCAGCTGGTCGGCCTGACCACCGACCAGGTGGGCGCGCTGTCGACCAACCAGGTGTCGGCCCTGAGCAGCGCCGCCGTCGCCGGCCTGACCACCAACCAGATCGTCGCGCTGACCACCGCCCAGGCCAGCGTGCTGTCCACCGGCCAGGTGGCCGCGCTGTCGACCAACGCCATCGCCGCGCTGGAAACGGCCGATTTCGCCGCGCTGTCGACCAACGCGGTCGCCGCGCTGAGCACGGCCCAGGTCAAGGCCCTGACCACCAACCAGGTGGTCGCGCTGACCACCAATGAGGCGGCCTCGCTCTCCACCGCCCAGGTGGCGTCGCTGTCGACCAACGCCATCGCCGCGCTGGAAACGGCCGACCTGGCCGCACTGAAGACCGCCGCCATCGCCGCGCTGGGGTCGGCCCAGGTGGCCGCGCTGACCACCGGCCAGATCAACTCGCTGTCGACCGCCGCCGTCGCCGCGCTCAGCACGGCCGGCATCGCCGCGCTGGACACCGAACAGGTGGTCGCGCTGACCTCGGCCCAGATCGCCACGCTGTCCACCGGCCAGGTGGCCGCGCTGACCTCCAAAGCCATCGGCGCCATCGAGACCGCCGACCTGGCCGGCCTGTCGACCAGCAGCGTCGCCGCGCTGCGCAGCAGCCAGCTGGCCGGCCTGACCACCGACCAGGTGGGCGCGCTGTCGACCAACCAGATCGCCGCGCTGAGCACCGCCGCCGTGGCCGGCCTGACCACCAACCAGATCGTCGCGCTGACCACCACCCAGGCCAGCGTGCTGTCCACCGCGCAAGTGGCCGGCCTGTCGACCAACGCCATCGCCGCGCTGGAGACCGCCGACTTCGCCGCGCTGCGTTCGGACGCCATCGCCGCGCTGACCGTCAACCAGGTCAAGGCGCTGACCACCGCGCAAGTGGTGGCGCTGACCACCGGCGAAGCCGCCGCGCTGTCGACCGCGCAAGTGGCCGCGCTGTCGAGCAACGCCATCGCCGCGCTGGAGACGGCCGACCTGTCGGCCATCAAGACCGCCGCCATCGCCGCGCTGGGTTCGGCCCAGGTCGCCGCGCTGACCACCGGCCAGATCAACACCCTGGCCACCGCCTCGGTCGCCGCGCTGAGCACCGCCGGCATCGCCGCGCTGTCGACCAACCAGGTGGTCGCGCTCACCTCGGCCCAGATCGCCAGCATGAGCACCGCGCAAATCGCCGCGCTCAGCAGCAACAGCATCGGCGCCATCGAGACCGCCGACCTGGCCGGCCTGTCGAGCAACGACATCGCCGCGCTGCGCACCGCCCAGCTGGCCGGCCTGGCCACCGACCAGGTGGCCGCGCTGTCGACCGCCCAGTTCGCCGCGCTGAGCAGCGCCCAGGTCGCCGGCCTGTCGACCAACCAGATCGTCGCGCTGACCACCACCCAGGCCAGCGTGCTGACCGCCGCCCAGGCGGCCGGCCTGACCAGCAACGGCATCGCCGCGCTGGAAACGTCGGACTTCGCCGCGCTGTCGACCAACGCCATCGCCGCGCTCAGCGCCAGCCAGGTCAAGGCCCTGTCCACCAACCAGATCGTCGCGCTGACCACCAATGAAGCCGCCGCGCTGGGCACGGCGCAAGTGGCCGCGCTGGGCAGCAACGCCATCGCCGCGCTGGAAACGGCCGACCTGGTGGCGCTCAAGACCGCCGCCATCGCCGCGCTGAGCACCGGCCAGGTGATCGCCCTGACCACCGGCCAGGTCAGCAGCCTGGGCACCGCCGCCATCGCCGCGCTGAGCACCGCCGGCATCGCCGTGCTGTCCACCAACCAGGTCGTCGCGCTGAGCTCGGCCCAGATCAACAGCCTGAGCACCGCGCAAGTGGCCGCGCTGTCGTCCAACGCCCTTGGCGCCATCCAGACCGCCGACCTGGCCGGCCTGTCGACCAGCGACATCGCCGCGCTGCGCAGCAGCCAGCTGGCCGGCCTGACCACCGACCAGGTGGGCGCGCTGTCGACCAACCAGATCGTCGCGCTGACCACGGCCGCCGTGGCCGGCCTGACCACCGCCCAGGTCGTCGCGCTGACCACCACCCAGGCCAGCGTGCTGTCCACCGGCCAGGTGGCGGCGCTGACCACCAACGCCATCGCCGCGCTGGAGACCGCCGACTTCGCCGCGCTGCGTTCGGACGCCATCGCCGCGCTGAGCGTCAACCAGGTCAAGGCGCTGACCACCGCGCAAGTGGTGGCGCTGACCACCGGCGAAGCCGCCGCGCTCTCGACCGCGCAAGTGGCCGCGCTGTCGACCAACGCCATCGCCGCGCTGGAAACGGCCGACCTGTCGGCGCTCAAGACCGCCGCCATCGCCGCGCTCTCGACCGCGCAAGTGGCGGCGCTGGGCACCACCCAGATCAACACCCTGGCCACCGCCTCGGTCGCCGCGCTGAGCACGGCCGGCATCGCCGCGCTCTCCACCGCGCAAACCGTGGCGCTGACCTCGGCCCAGGTGGCCGCGCTCTCCACCGCCCAGGTGGCCGCGCTGAGCAGCAACGCCGTCGGCGCCATCGAGACCGCCGACCTGGCCGGCCTGTCGAGCAACGACATCGCCGCGCTGCGCACCGCCCAGCTGGCCGGCCTGGCCACCGACCAGGTGGCCGCGCTGTCGACCGCCCAGTTCGCCGCGCTGAGCAGCAGCCAGGTCGCCGCGCTGTCGACCAACCAGATCGTCGCGCTGACCACCACGCAGGCGAGCGTGATGAGCACCGCGCAAGTGGCCGGCCTGACCAGCAACGGCATCGCCGCGCTGGAAACGGCCGACTTCGCCGCGCTGTCGACCAACGCCATCGCCGCGCTGAGCGCCAGCCAGGTCAAGGCGCTGACCACCAACCAGGTCGTCGCGCTGACCACCAATGAAGCCGCCAGCCTGAGCACCGCGCAAGTGGCGGCGCTGACCAGCAACGCCGTGGCCGCGCTGGAAACGGCCGACCTGGCGGCGATCAAGACCGCCGCCATCGCCGTGCTGAGCACCGGCCAGGTGGCCGCCCTGACCACCGGCCAGGTCAGCGCGCTGTCGACCGCCGCCATCGCCGCGCTCAACACCGCCGGCATCGCCGTGCTGTCCACCAACCAGGTGGTCGCGCTGGGGTCGGCGCAGATCGCCAGCCTGGGCACCGCGCAAGTGGCCGCCCTGTCGTCCAACGCCATCGGCGCGATCCAGACCGCCGACCTGGCCGGCCTGTCGACCGGCCACATCGCCGCGCTGCGCACCGCCCAGCTGGGCGGCTTGACCACCGACCAGGTGGGCGCGCTGTCGACCGGCCAGATCACGGCGCTGTCGTCGGCCGCGCTGGCCGCGCTGTCGACCAACCAGATCGTCGCCCTGACCACCGCCCAGGCCAGCGTGCTGAGCGCCGCGCAAGTGGCCGGCCTGAGCACCAACGGCGTGGCCGCGCTGGAAACGGCCGACTTCGCCGCACTGTCGACCAACGCCATCGCCGCGCTGAGCGCCAGCCAGGTCAAGGCGCTGACCACCAACCAGGTGGTGGCCCTGACCACCGGCGAGGCGGCCGCGCTCTCCACCGCCCAGGTGGTGGCGCTGACCAGCAACGCCATCGCCGCGCTGGAAACGGCCGACCTGTCGGCGCTCAAGACCGCCGCCATCGCCGCCCTGACCACCGGCCAGGTCGCCGCGCTGAGCACGACCCAGGTCAACACCCTGGCGACCGCCTCGCTGGCGGCGCTGAACACGGCCGGCATCGCCGCGCTGTCGACCAACCAGGTGGTGGCGCTGACCTCGGCCCAGGTGGCCGCGCTCTCCACCGCGCAAGTGGTGGCGCTGAGCACCAACAGCATCGGCGCGCTGGAGACCGCCGACCTGGCCGGCCTGTCGACCAACGACGTCGCCGCGCTGCGCACCGCCCAGCTGGCCGGCCTGAGCACCAGCCAGATCGTTGCGCTGAGCACCAACCAGATCGCCGCGCTGGCCTCCTCGGCCTTCGCGTCCGGCCTGAGCACCACGCAGATCGCCGCCCTGACCACCGCCCAGGCCGTATCGCTGAGCGCCGCCCAGGTGGGCGCGCTGTCGACCAGGAACGTGGTCGCGCTGTCGACCGGCAGCATCGCCGCCTTCTCGACCAATGAGATCGCCGCGCTGACCACCGCCCAGCTGAGCGTGCTGAGCTCCGACCAGGGCGTGGCGCTGACCTCGGCCCAGGTCGCCGCCCTGAGCAGCAAGCAAGTGGCCGGCCTGTCGACCACCGCGCTGGCCGCGCTGGAAACGGCCGACCTGGTGGCGCTGAGCACCAACGCCATCGCCGCGCTGAGCACGCGCCAGATCGCCAGCCTGCGCACCGCGGAAATCACCTCGCTGACCACCAACCAGGTGCATGCGCTGACCTCGATGCAACTGCATGCGATGAGCAGCGACCAGGTGCACGCGATGACCACCGACCAGACCCACGCGCTGTCCTTCCTGACGCCGATCGTGCTGGACTTGAACGGCAACGGCGTGCAGACCACCGCCCTGGGCCAGGGCGTGCAGTTCGACCTGCTGGCCAACGGTAACAAGGTCAACACCGGCTGGACCGCCGGCGGCGACGGCTTGCTGGCGCTGGACCGCAACCATGACGGCATCATCAACGACGGTAGCGAGCTGTTCGGTTCGGGCACCACGCTGGCCAACGGCCAGAAGGCAAGCACCGGCTACGAAGCGATGGCCGAACTGGACACCAACGGCGACGGCGTGATCGACGCCAAGGATAGCGCCTTTGCCGACCTGCGCGTCTGGGTCGACGGCAACGCCGACGGCGTCAGCCAGGCCGACGAGCTGAAATCGCTGCAGGACCTCGGCATCACCAAGCTGAACCTGGACGTCAAGCAGGATGGCGCCGTCAACAACGGCAACATCCTGGGCTTGAGCTCGACCTTCGAGACGGCCGACGGCGCCACCCACGCGGCGGCCGACGTGTGGTTCGCCACCACGCCGACCAGTAACCTGAGCGGCAACGTCAGCGGCCTGGCGCAGGCGCTGTCCAGCTTTGCCGGCAATGCCGCGGCAACGCCGGCGGCGGCCAAGCTGGAATTGCCGGGTAGCGGCGTCAGCGGCAACGTGGCGCAGCTGGCCGGCGCGATCAAGCAGTTCAGCGACAAACCGCTGGGTGCGGAAACCCAGGCGGCCACCGACAGCGAGCTGCGCCTCAAAGCGCTGCAATCGCAGGGCGGCCACGGCTTCCTGGCCTCACCGGCCAAGTAAGCGGCAACAGCAGTCATGAACGGCAGGGCGCAAGCCCTGCCGTTTTACCCTCCGGAACCGGATTTTGATGCAATTTGGAAAAGTTGGCCCGGTTTTTGCATTGCACTCAGTAAACAAAAAGACTTAATGCGGTACGGAAAAAAGTCGCTTTGTACGGTCAGGGCGGCTGCCGGCGCTAAATTTTGCTCCCGATTAAACGAAACTATGTGATGCCTCAAGGCCATATAAATGTTAACGGGGGGCAAAATCTTGGCGCTGGGATCTAAAGTTGGCTTCGATATTGACGTTAAGAACTAAAGTGCGACGCTTTTCTCGCGTTTAGCTCAAGCATTTCAGAAATAAAATCGCTGGTAATACCCAATTTGACGTTGGAGCCTAGGGGAAAAAATCCCTGCCGGCTCCGATATTTGTCCGTATAGAACTGTGCAGTGCCCCAAGGAGAATGGAAATGAGCCTCGTAACAAGCATGAGTACCGACCAGATTGCAGCTCTGTCGACCCAAACAATTGCTGCTCTCGCGACTTCTGATATTGTTGCGCTCAATTCGGCACAGACCCGCGCACTGACCACGGATCAGACGGTTGCGCTGACGACCACCCAGATCGTCGCGCTGACCACCAAGCAGCTGACCGATGGCTTGACGACCGACCAGATCGTCGCGCTGACCTCCAACCAGGTCGGCGTGCTGAGCTCGGCGCAGTTCAATGCGCTGGCCACCCAGTCCATCGTCGCGCTGGAAACCGGCGATTTCGCCGCGCTGCGCACCGCCACCATCGCCGGCATTTCCACCAGCCAGCTGGCGGCGGTCACGACCGACCAGATCGTCGCACTGACCACCGCCCAGGCCGGCGCGCTGACCAGCAGCCAGGTGGCCAGCCTGAGCACCGGCGCCATCGTCGCGCTGGAATCGGCCGACCTGATGGCCTTGAAGACCGCCGCCATCGCCGCCCTGACCACGGCACAGTTCACCTCGCTGTCCACCGACCAGATCTCCAACCTGACCACCGCGCAAATCGGCGCGCTGAGCACCGCCGACCTGGCCTCGGGCCTGACCACCAACCAGGTCGTCGCGATGAGCTCGACCCAGCTGTCGCTGCTGAGCACCAACCAGTTCAGCGCGCTGGGCACCAGCGCCGTCGCCGCGATTGAAACGGCCGACCTGATCGCGTTGAAAACCAGCGTCATCGCCGCGCTGAAGACCGCGCAACTGGCGGCCCTGACCACCGACCAGGTCAGCACGCTGACCACCAGCCAGGTCGCCGCGATCACCACCGCCAACATCCAGGCGCTGACCACCGACCAGGTCGTCGCCTTGAGCTCGCAGCAAGTCGGCACGCTGAGCTCGGCCCAAGTGGCCGCCATGAGCACGCTCGACATCGCCACCATTGAAACCGCCGACATCGGCGCGCTGAAAACCTCGGCCATCGCCGCGCTGACCACCGGCCAGGCCCGCGCCCTGACCACCGACCAGATCGTCGCCTTGGGTTCGGCCCAGATCGGCGCGCTGACCAGCGCCCAGGTCGCCGCGATGAGCAGCGGCCAGATCGCCGCCATCGAGACCAACGATATCGGCGCGCTGAAGACCTCGGCCATCGCCGCGCTGACCACCAACCAGACCGCCGCGCTGAGCACCGACCAGTTCCAGCAACTGGGCACCGCGCAAATCGCCGCGATGACCACCGCCAACCTGGCCGTGCTGACCACCGACCAGATCGTCGCGATGACTTCGAACCAGTTCGGCGCCCTGAGCTCGATCCAGTTCAACGCGCTGTCGACCACCGATATCGCCGCGATCGAAACGGCCGACATCATCGGCCTGAAAACGTCTATCATCGCCACGCTGAAGACCGCGCAACTGGCGGCGCTGACCACCGACCAGCTGTCGAACCTGACCACCAACCAGATCGCCGCGATCACCACCGCCAACATCCAGGCGCTGACCACCGACCAGATCGTCGCCTTGAGCTCGCAGCAAGTCGGCACGCTGAGCTCGGCCCAAGCCTCCGCGCTGAGCACGCTGGACATCGCCTCGATTGAAACGGCCGACATCGGTTCGCTGAAAACCGCCGCCATCGCCGCGCTGAGCGTCAACCAGGCCAAGGCCCTGACCACCGACCAGATCGTCGCGCTGGGTTCGGCCCAGATCGGCGCGCTGACCAGCGCCCAGGTCGCCGCGATGAGCAGCGGCCAGATCGCCGCCATCGAGACCAACGATATCGGCGCGCTGAAAACCGCCGCCATCGCCGCGCTGACCACCAACCAGACCGCCGCGCTGAGCACCGACCAGTTCCAGCAACTGGGCACCGCGCAAATCGCCGCGATGACCACCGCCAACCTGGCCGTGCTGACCACCGACCAGATCGTCGCGATGACTTCGAACCAGTTCGGCGCCCTCAGCTCGAACCAGTTCAACGCGCTGTCGACCACCGACATCGCCGCCATCGAAACGGCCGACATCGTGGGCCTGAAAACCTCGATCATCGCCACGCTGAAAACCGCACAACTGGCGGCGCTGACCACCGACCAGCTGTCGAACCTGACCACCAACCAGATCGCCGCGATCACCACCGCCAACATCCAGGCGCTGACCACGGACCAGGTCGTTGCTCTGACCTCGACCCAGATCGGCACCTTGAGCTCGGCACAAGCCACCGCGCTGAGCACGCTGGACATCGCTTCGATCGAAACGACCGACATCGGTTCGCTGAAGACCGCCGCCATCGCCGCGCTGTCGACCAACCAGGCCAAGGCGCTGACCACCGACCAGATCGTCGCTTTGGGTTCGGCCCAGATCGGCGCGCTGACCAGCGCCCAGGTCGCCGGCATGAGCAGCGGCCAGATCGCTGCGATTGAAACCAACGATATCGGCGCGCTGAAAACCGCCGCCATCGCCGCCTTGACCACCAACCAGACCGCCGCGCTGAGCACCGACCAGTTCCAGCAACTGGGCACCGCCCAGGTCAGCGCGATGACCACCGCCAACCTGGCCGTGCTGACCACCGACCAGATCGTTGCGATGAGCTCGAACCAGTTCGGCGCCCTCAGCTCGAACCAGTTCAACGCGCTGTCGACCACC
>NZ_WHUG01000019.1:0-131223 GCF_009380215.1 Rugamonas aquatica | reverse complement strand
GTAGGCGCGATGAGCACGCTGGACATCGCTTCGATTGAAACGACCGACATCGGTTCGCTGAAAACCGCCGCCATCGCCGCGCTGTCGACCAACCAGGCCAAGGCGCTGACCACCGACCAGATCGTCGCCTTGGGTTCGGCCCAGATCGGCGCGCTGACCAGCGTGCAGATCGGCGGCATGAGCAGCGGCCAGATCGCTGCGATTGAAACCAACGATATCGGCGCGCTGAAAACCGCCGCCATCGCTGCCTTGACCACCAACCAGACCGCCGCCCTGAGCACCGATCAGTTCCAGCAACTGAGCACCGCCCAGGTCGGCGCGATGACCACCGCCAACCTGGCCGTGCTGACCACCGACCAGATCGTTGCGATGAGCTCGGCACAGTTCGGCGCCCTGAACTCCAGCCAGTTCAACGCGCTGTCGACCAACGACATCGCCGCGATTGAAACAGCCGATATCGTCGGCTTGAAAACCGCGATCATCGCGACGCTGAAAACCGCGCAACTGGCGGCGTTGACCACCGACCAGCTGTCGAGCCTGACCACCGGCCAGATCGCCGCCATCACCACGGCCAACATCCAGGCGCTGACCACCGACCAGGTCGTCGCCCTGAGCTCGCTGCAGATCGGTACCCTGAGCTCGGCGCAAGTGTCCGCCCTGAGCACGCTGGATATCGCGACCATCGAGACGGCCGACATCGGCGCCATGAAAACCGCGGCCATCGGCGCACTGTCGACCGGCCAGGCCAAGGCGCTGACCACCGACCAGATCATCGCACTGGGTTCGGCGCAGATCGGCGCGCTGACCAGCGTGCAGATCGGTTCGATGACCAGCACCCAGGTCGCCGCGATTGAAACGGCCGACATCGGCGCGCTGAAAACCGCGGTCGTCGCGGCCCTGAGCACGCAGCAGGTCGCCGGCCTGACCACCGACCAGATCGGCGCGCTGAGCACCGGCCAGATCGCCGCGCTGACCACCGCCAACCTGGCTTCCGGCCTGACCACGGATCAAGTGGTGGCGCTGTCGTCCGGCCAGCTGGCTGCCATGAGCACCGCCCAGGTCAACTCGCTGACCACCACCTCGATCGCCGCGATTGAAACGGCCGATATCGGTGCGCTGAAAACGGCGATCATCTCGACGCTGCGTTCGGCCCAGGTCGCCGCACTGACCACCGACCAGATCTCGGTGCTGACCACCGGCCAGATCGCCGCGCTGAGCACCGCCAACCTGTCGGCCGCGCTGAGCACCGACCAGGCGGTGGCGCTGACCACGACCCAGGTCGCGGTCCTGAGCTCGGCTCAACTGAGCTCGCTGACCACCAACGCCATCGCGGCGCTGGGCACGTCGGATATCACCGTGCTGCGCACCGCGGTGTTCGCCGCGCTGCAAACCGGCCAGGTGGCCGCGCTGACGACCGACCAGATCGTCGCGCTGTCGAGCCAGCAGGTTGCTGTGCTGAACTCGAACCAGGTCAAGGCGCTGTCGACCAACCAGATCGTCGCCATCGAAACGGCCGACCTGGTGGGCTTGAAAACCGCCGCGATCGCCGCGCTGAGCACCGCGCAGATCCGTGCGCTGACGACCGACCAGATCCACTCGCTGACCAGTCAGCAAGTCTGCGCGATCACCAGCGCCCAGGTGCCTGGCCTGTCGACCGACCAGATCGCCGCACTGCCTTCGCCACTGGGTACGCCGATTGTGCTGGACCTGAACAACAACGGCATCAACACCCTGGGCCTGTCGGCTGGTGTGAACTTCGATCTGAATGCCACCGGCACCAAGGTCAACACCGGCTGGGTGGGCGGCGGCGACGGCTTGCTGGCCCTGGACCGCAACCATGACGGCGTCATCAACGACGGCGGCGAGCTGTTCGGTTCGGGCACCACGCTGGCCAACGGTCAGAAAGCGACCAACGGTTATGCCGCACTGGCTGAGCTCGACACCAACCACGACGGTGTCATCGACGCCAAGGACAGCGCCTACGCCGACCTGCGTGTCTGGGTCGACGGCA
This sequence comes from Rugamonas aquatica, assembly GCF_009380215.1. Taxonomy (GTDB): domain Bacteria; phylum Pseudomonadota; class Gammaproteobacteria; order Burkholderiales; family Burkholderiaceae_D; genus Rugamonas; species Rugamonas aquatica_B. The sequence goes on along the minus strand of NZ_WHUG01000019.1, from coordinate 129,212 downwards.
ACGCCGACGGCATCAGCCAGGCCGACGAGCTGAAATCGCTGAAGGATCTGGGCATCACCAAGCTGAACCTGGACGCCAAGGAAAACGCCTCGCTGAACAACGGCAACATCGTCGGCATCACCTCGACCTACGAGACCGCCGACGGCGCCAGCCACGCGGCAGCGGACGTCTGGTTCCAGACCGGCGCGGCAACCACCAGCCTGACCACCTCGGTCAGCGGCCTGGCCTCGGCGATGTCGAGCTTTGATGCGGCGGCGGCAGCGACCACCGGCGCGACCAAGCTGGAAGTGCCGAACAGCGTCAACACCGCGGTGGCGGCGATGGCCGATGCGATCAGCAGCTACGACAACAAGCTGACCGCGACGACCAGCCAGGCTGCCAGCGAGGAAACGCTGCGACTCAAAGCGCTGCAGGGCGGCAACCACCAGGGCTTCCTGGCTGCCAAGTAAGCACCAAGCAAGCGGCTTCCTGAACGGAAGCTAGAGCGGCAAGGCCTGCGGGCCTTGCCGTTTTTTTTTATGCGGCGAACAGGCTGGTAAACCGGGCTGTGTTTCTACAACACAAAAAGCTCCCGGAACTACCCCACTAGGTTAGAATCCGAAGGCTGGCACGATAGTGCGCTAATGCAAGCTTTTTTCATTAACCAGGCCTATGCACGATAAATTCCCCCACACCGCGATCCAGTGTCTGACTGCCATCGCGCAGCATCATGGTCTGCAAATCAATCCCGAGCGGCTGATCGACGACTACGCGCTGCGCGCCGAGGAACCGGGGACCGGGGCCTTGCTGCGCATCGCCTCGGACATCGGCCTCAAGGCCAAGGCCGACAAGCTGACGTGGTCGCGCCTGATGGCGCAGGGCGGCGTGTTCCCGCTGATGGCGCGCCTGATCGACGGCAATATGGTGATCGCGGTCGGCGTCAAGCCCGGTGAAAACGGCGCGGAAGACCAGGTGGCCGTGCTCAACCCCGCCAACGCCAACGCCACCGTGGTCATGGTCGGCCGCGCCGACTTTGAAAAGCGCTGGGGCGGCGACGTGCTGTTCATCAAACGCCAGCACAAGTTGAGCGACCCCAACCAGCCGTTCGGGCTGCGCTGGTTCATTCCGGAAATCCTGAAACAAAAATCGGCGTTCCGCGACATCTTCATCGCCGCCATCGCCATGCAGCTGCTGGCGCTGGCCTCGCCGATCTTCTTCCAGCTGGTGATCGACAAGGTGCTGACGCACCAGAGCGTGACCACCTTGCAGGTGCTGGCGGTGGGCATCGTCGCCGCGCTGGTGTTCGACGCCACCTTCGGCTTCCTGCGCCAGACGCTGACGCTGGCCGCCTCCAACAAGATCGACATGCGCCTGACGCGCCGCGTGTTCAGCCACCTGCTGTCGCTGCCGATCGACTTTTTTGAAACCACCAGCGCCGGCGTGGTCACGCGCCACATGCAGCAGCTGGAAAAAATCCGCAGCTTCCTGACCGGCCGCCTGTTCTTCACCGCGCTCGACCTGATCGCGCTGCTGGTGTTCGTGCCGATACTGTTCAGCTATTCGTTCAAGCTGGCGATGATCGTGCTGCTGTTCGCCGGCATGATCGCGGCGGTGGTGATGGCCATGGTGCCGACCTTCCAGCGCCGCCTCAACGCGCTGTATTCGGCCGAGGGCCAGCGCCAGGGCATGCTGGTGGAAACCATCCACGGCATGCGCACCGTCAAGGCGCTGGCGATCGAGCCGTCGCAGCGCCGCATCTGGGACCAGCGCTCGGCCGAGGCGATCACCATGCACTTCCGCGTCGGCCAGATTTCCATCGCCGGCAACGCCGTCACCGATTTCCTCGGCAAGCTGCTGCCGGTCACGCTGATCGTGGTCGGCGCCGCCGACGTGTTCGACAGCACGCTGTCGGTCGGCGCGCTGATCGCCTTCCAGATGCTGTCCGGCCGCGTCACCCAGCCGCTGATCTCCATCGTCGGCCTGGTCAACGAATACCAGGAAACCGCGCTGTCGGTGCGCATGCTGGGCGAGGTGATGAACCGCGCGCCCGAAGGCCGCGCCGGCGCCAACGGCCTGCGTCCCATCCTGCAGGGCGAGATCCGCTTCGACGACGTCACCTTCCGCTACCCGGGCGCGCAGGCGATGGCGCTGGACAAGGCGCGCTTCACCATCGAGCCGGGCACGGTGGTCGGCATCGTCGGCCGCTCCGGCTCCGGCAAGACCACCTTGACCAAGCTGATCCAGGGCCTGTATCCGGTGCAGGAAGGCATCGTCCGCTTCGACGGCATCGACGCCCGCGAGATCGAGCTGTCGCACCTGCGGCGCCAGATCGGCGTGGTGTTGCAGGAGAACTTCCTGTTCCGCGGCACGGTGCGCGAAAACCTGTCCGTCACCAAGCCGGACGCCACGTTTGAAGAACTGGTCGAAGCGGCGGCCGCGGCCGGCGCCGACGAATTCATCGAACGCCTGCCGATGGGCTACGACACCGTGCTTGAAGAGAACGCGTCCAACCTGTCCGGCGGCCAGAAGCAGCGGCTGTCGATCGCCCGCACGCTGGTGGCCAAGCCGCGCATCCTGATCCTCGATGAGGCGGCCTCGGCGCTGGATCCGGAATCGGAAGCCATCTTCATCAGCAACCTGTCGCGCATCGCGGTGGGGCGCACGGTGGTGATGATCTCGCACCGCCTGTCGACGCTGGTCAACGCCGACAAGATCATGGTCATGCAACAGGGCCGGCTGATGGATGCCGGCCGTCACGAAGAACTGCTCACCCGTAGCGACACTTACCAGCACTTATGGAACCAGCAAACAAGTCACCTCTAAGCTTCAAGCGCCGCCGCAAGGATGAAACCGAAATCGAGTTTCTGCCCGACGCCGACGCCATCGAGCGCGGCCCGCTGCCGCGCTTCGTGCGCATCACGCTGCACGTGCTGCTGGGGGCGTTCGCCTTCTTCATCATCTGGGCCAGCGTCTCGCCGGTGGAGAAGATCGTCGTGGCCCACGGCCGCCTGGTCAATCCGCTGCCCAACATCGTGGTGCAGCCGCTCGACACCTCCATCATCGCCAGCATCGACGTGCGCGTCGGCCAGGTGGTGAAAAAAGGCCAGGTGCTGGCCACGCTGGATCCGACCTTCACCACCGCCGACGAGCAGCAGCTGCGCGTGCGCCTGAACAGCCTGAACACGCAGGCCGCCGGCCTGCGCGCCGAGCTGGCGGGCCAGCCCGGCGCCGTCACCGGCAGCGGCTCGACGCCGGACAGCTTGCTGCAAGCCCAGCTGTCGACCGAGCGCAAGGCCAACTTCGAAGCGCAGAAGAACAAGATGGACCAGAACATCGCGCGCCTGCAGCACGGCCTGGAAACCAACAAGCACGACCAGTCCATCCTGGCCCAGCGCGTCAAGTCGCTGCGCGAAGTGGAAGCCATGCAGGAGCAGCTGATGGCCGAGCAGTTCGGCGCCAAGATGCACTTGCTGGAAGCGCGCGACCGCCGCCTCGAAGTCGAGCGCGATATGGACTTGCAGCGCAATAAGGCGATCGAGATGGCCAGCGAGCTGGCCGCCGCCCAGTCCGAACGCTCGGCCTTCGACAAGAGCTGGCGCCAGAAAGCCATGGAAGACTTGCTGAGCGCCACCCGCGACCGCGACGGCATCAACGAGCAGCTGGCCAAGGCCGACAAGCGCGCCAAGGCGATCCGCATGGTGGCGCCGGCCGACGGCGTGGTGCTGGAGATCGGCAAGCTGTCGGTCGGCTCCATCGTGCGCGAAGCCGAGCCGCTGTTCACGCTGGTGCCGCTGGGCGCGCAGCTGGAGGCCGAGGTGCAGATCGATTCGCTCGACATCGGCTACATCAAGCAGGGCGCGGTCGCCCACATCAAGGTCGACGCCTTCTCGTTCCAGCAGCACGGCATGTTGGAGGGCAAGGTGCGCACCATCAGCCAGGATTCCTTCAAGCGCGAGGCGGCCGACAAGAACGGCGGCGGCCTCGACGCCTACTACCTGAGCCGCATCCCCTACACCGGCAAGCTGAAGAAGATGACCGACGGCGCCCAGCTGCTGCCGGGCATGACGGTCTCGGCCGAAGTGGTGGTGGGCCACCGCACCGTGATGTCCTACCTGCTGTATCCGCTGACGCGGGCGATGGACGAATCGATACGCGAACCTTGATGCACAGAATGATTACGCCTTATCTCGACAACAAATTCGAACTCCATGAGCTGCCCGAGTTACATCAAGGTCTGAAGATAGCATTCGTCGGCAACAGCCTGACCTTGCACGCCCCCGGCATTGAAATCGGCTGGCACCACAGCCATGGCATGGCGGCCAGCGCGACCGGCAGGGATTACGCCCACCGGCTGATGCGGCAGTTGCGGATCGAGCCACGGCAGGCGTATATCCGCAACTTCTATCCCTTCGAGTCGGATACGACGGTGGCGGACAACCACATACGGTCGCTGCACGGGGTGCTGTTGCAGCAGCCGGCGGTGATGGTGATACAGCTGGGCGACAATGTCCGTACCCAGACGCAGCTGGACGACTTCGCCCACAATCTGCAGTTGCTGGTGTATGCCGCCTGCACCTTCAGCCCGAACGTATTTTGTGTGTCGACCTGGTGGCCGAGGCCGGCCACGGATTCCGTGATTGAACAGGTCTGTCAACTCCAGGGCGCCCAGTATGTGTACATCGGCGATCTGTTCGACAGTCCCCTCAACGTCGACCGCGCCCATCCGACCTATGCGCATATCGGTGTCGAAGCCCATCCCAAGGACTGGGGCATGGAGCAGATCAGCGAACGGCTGTTCCGCGCCATCCTCGGGCGCTTGCCCGGCATGACGCCGGGGTGATGTTTCTGCCACACAAAAGCATGCCCGTGGCGGCGCGCCGGGTTAGAATCGCAAGCTGGTATAGCGGCGCGCCGGCGCGCCCTTTTTTCCATGGACCGAGCCGCCCCGGAGCCTGATACGTGTTCACCATCATCATCGCCACCCACGACCGTCCGCTGCTGCTGATCCGCACGGTGGAGTCGCTGATCGCCCAGACCTGCCAGGATTTCAACGTCATCATCGTATCGGACACGGCCGGCTACCTGCCGCCCTACCAGCAGCTGGGCCAGCTCGACGGCCGCTTCGACTACGTGATCCGCCGCAGCGGCAAGGGCGGTCCGGCCGCCAGCCGCAACCTCGGGCTGGCCATCGCCGAGGGCGAATACATCCTGTTCCTCGACGACGACGATACCTTCCGCCCCGGCCACCTGGCGGCGCTCAAGGCGCGCCTGTTGCAGGACAAGCCCGGGCTGCTGTTCTGCGACTTCCAGGTGCAGAACGAAGACCGCACCGTCTACCCGCCGACCGCGCTGTCGACTCAGCCGGTCTCGATTGCCGACGTCAGCTTCGACAGCGTGTACGTGCGCAACCGCATCCCCAACAGTTGCGTGGCCTACCGCCGCGACGTGCTGGACGGCGTGCGCAACGAGACCGAGCTGATCCTCTACGAAGACTGGGATTTTCTGCTGGCCGCGATGCACGGCCGCGAGCTGGCGCACCTGGCCACGGACGGCGTGGTGATCCACAAGAGCCAGGCCACGGCGCCCGAGAACATGCGGCGCGGGAACTCGCAGGATGACAAGATCGTCGAAGTGATGCTGCAGCTATACCGCAAGCATGCGGCGCCTAACATGCAGACCCGGCTGGCGCGCCAGGCGCTGCTGTCCAGCGCCGGCGTGGTGCTGGACCTGGCCTATTTCTGATCGCCGGCCCGGCCTACGCCCAGCGCAGCTGGACGTGGGCGCCCGGCGTCGCCGGAGGCGGCCCCTTGCTGAGAAATAGCTGCGGATGGCTGGTGGCCTGGAAGCCGGCGCTGGCAAAGACGCCGCGCGACGGCGTGTTCTTGTCGGTATTCAGCACCAGGCCCATGATCGGCAGCGTGGACGCAGCGCCGCGCAGCAGCGCGACTACGGCGCGCAGCACCGCCACCTCGATCTCCATGCCCAGCACGCGGCAGCTCATCACGTATTGCGTCACGCAGTTTTGCAGTACGAACAGCACGCCCACCAGACCATATTCGCTGTAGCGGTCTTTGACGTCGAAGGCAAAGACCCGGCCGCCCTGGGCCCAGTGGTGCTGGTAGTCGTCCGGCGTGCGGCGCGCACCGGCAGCTGGATGTATTGCAGGTCGTAGGCGGCCAGCTGCTCGCGGCTCTTTACCGGCAGCGTTTGGGCATTGTTGAACAGGATGTGCTCGACCTGCAGCCCGGGATGGCACTGTTGGAATGCGGTGGCGTAGAACTCGGAAAGGCAGGATCCGATAAACAGAATGTTGCGCAAGCCGCAAGGGCTCAGGTCCAGCTCTGATGGAAACAGGTACTCGGCAGTTAACATGGGTGATTCTATAGCAGGGGCGGCAAGGCAATGCTTCAGCCCGCAGTCAGGCGGGCGATGACGGCGTCGACGTTGTCGGCCGTCAGCGGCTGGTACAGCACGTCGCGGTTGGCCAGGATGGTCTGGTCGCTGAGCTTGGAGAAATCGAACTTCAGCATCTTCTCGATCACCGCCGGCGCGTAGCGGTGCTTGATGAACTTGGCCGGATTGCCGCCGACGATGGTGTACGGCGCCACGTCCCTGGTCACCACGCTGCCGGCCGCGATCACCGCGCCCTGGCCTATCGTCACGCCGGACAGGATCAGCACCTGGTAGCCGATCCAGACGTCGTCGCCCACCACGATCGGCCCCTTGTTGGTCGATTCCAGCATCTCGCCGAAATACTTCACCAGGAACGGGTAGGTCGACACCCCTTCATACGGGTGGTTGCCGCCCAACATGAACTTGACCTCGCTGGCCATCGAGACGAAATTGCCGATGGTCAGCCGTTCGCCCTCGCGGCCATAGGCCATCACGTTGAGCTCGCCGTACGACATGCGGCCGACGGTGACGCGGTTGAAATCGAACGGCCCGGCCGACATCGTCAGCTCGGTGTGGTTGTGCGGGTTCAGCGCGCGCCAGTAGGCGCGCTTCTGCTCTTCGAAGGTCGGCGCCGGCGCCGCAGCGGGCGCGGGGGCCGGCGCGGCCTGGCGCGGCGGCACGTCGCTGTCGAGATGGGCCACGGCCTGGTAGAAGTAGTCGTCGTCCACATAATCCTGCATGTGTTCGAAGAAGCCGGTCTTCTGGTAGTCGTTGTTCGGGTCGAAGTAGCATGGGATGATGTGCTGGATCAGCAGCAGCTTTTTCTCGTGCTCGTAGATCGCGCGGTCCAGCTGGCCGGTGGCCAGGTAGGGCTTGAGCAGGCTCAGGTAGTTCTTGCCGAACACCTCGGCGATGTTGTAGCCGCCCTTCTTGTAATTGCCCTTGCGGCCGGTGGGCACGCCGCTGAAGTAGTGGCCGAACAGCACGATGGCGCGCTTGCCCATGCCGAGCAGGCGCAGCATCACGTCGGTCTGCACCAGCCGCAGGTGCTGGTTGCGGGCGAAGTCGGGCAGCGCGTGGAACTCGCTGCGCCACATGCCGAAGCCGCCGATCCAGGTCGACATGAACGATACCCGCCGCACGAAATCGCTGACGCTGGTCAGCGCCTCGATCGGGTTGCCCTGCGCGTGGTTGCCGTTGGTGAGGAAGACCACCGGCATCTCGGCCGCCGTGGCGCGGTACACCTTGACCAGCTCGGCCAGGGTGCCGGGATGGACCAGCAGGTTGTCGTTGTGCAGCTTCAGGTACAGCCCGCGCCCCTGCTCCATGACGAACTTGAAGTTCATGTCCGGCGAGATGGTCTCGGCGTGGCGGTGGTACTGGATCTTGCCGGGGAAGGCCGCCACGTAGCGGGCGGCCACGGCCTCGGTGTCGTCGTCGGACGCGTTGTCGGCGATGACGATCTCGATCTCGTGGGTGTCGGCGAAGGCCGGCTGGCTGACCATGCTGTCGAGCGTCTGCTGCAGGAACGGCGCGCGGTTGAAGGTCGGGATGCAGATCGACAGAACGATGTCTTGGTTTTCCATGGACGCTCCGGTCAGGCGCGCAGGTAGCGGCGCAGTTGCTCTGCGTGCTTGCGCGGATGCAGGAAGAAGTAGTTGGTCGGGATGGTGTGTTCATCCATCTCGCCGAACTGCACCAGGCGCCCGCCTTCGGCCGTGTAGACCTCGTAGCCGGCGCTGCGGAACAGCGCGAAGATCTCGTTCGGGTTGTAGTTGAACTTGGCCGACCACTTGCGCAGGATTTCCGACAGCACGATCGGCAGGTCGCGCTTGATGGTCTCGAAGCCGCCCTTGAACACCAGCAGCTCGGCGCCTTCGACGTCGCACTTGATGAAGTCCACGCGCACGCCGGTGTCGGCGGTGTAGGCGTCGAGCGTGCGGACTTCGCAGCGCGCGGTGCGCACGTCGTCGCGGCCGGTCAGGTTGACCGCCGAGGCGTTGCCCGAGCCCTCGGGCGGATAGTAGAAGGTGAACTCGCCCGCCTGTTCGGACAGGCCGAAGTTGTGCGGCTTGATGTTGGCGCTGGCGTTGAGCGCCAGGTTGGTGCTCAGGTGGCCGTAGGTGGTCGGAATCGGCTCGAACGCATACACCGTGGTGGCGCGGCGCGAGGCGGCGATGTTGAGCGCGTACCAGCCGATGTTGGCGCCGATGTCGAAGAAGTTGTCGCCGTCGGCCACCAGGTTCTCCATCATGGTCGCCTCTTCCTTCTCGTAGTCGAAGAAGTTCAGCGTTTCCATCGGCGCCACGCGGTAGTCGCCGGGCGTGCAGGCGATGCGGATGCCGCGGTCGCGCGAGGTCATGATGACCTTGCCGTCTTCCACCTCGATCTTGCGCACGTTGGTCTGGCCGATGTAGCTGGCGTAGTCGAAGAACACCGCGTGGTGTTGCTCGTACATGGTCTTGATGAAGCTCGGCTTGTCGATCGCGCCTTGCTGGAACTGGCCCAGGGTCGTTTGGATGGAAATCATGTCAGCACTCGCGGTAAAGGTTCAGGACAGGGAGGCGTGCCAGCCGTTCAGCTGGAGGCCCATTTTCTCGCGCAGGAAATCCTGCGAGCCGGCGCTGCTGATGAAGGCATTCGGAATGGCGATGCGCCTGATCGCCGGCAGCGCCGCCAGCTCGCCGTCGGACAGCAGGTCGTGCAGGCGCTCCAGCACGGCCGAGCCGAAGCCGCCGTTGGCCTGGTGTTCCTCCAGCGTGGCCACGTGGCGGTAGCGCGCGGCCAGCGCCGCCAGTTGCGCGCGGTCGATCGGATTGACGAAGGGGAAGCTGTACAGGTCGATGTGCGGCGCGTGCTGCGCCAGGTAGCGTGCCGCGTAGCCGACCATGTCGCCGGTGGCGAACACCGCCGCCGAGGCGCCGCCGGCCGCCACGCGCACCGGCACGATGTCGCCCAGCTTGAGCGCCGGCGGCTGCGCGTGCAGGCGCGCTTCGCCGGCCTTGTTGAGGCGCATATAGCATGGGCCGCGGTGCTGGGCGATGAAGGCTGTCATGGCGTCCACCTCGGCCGGGTCGCCCGGCGCGGTGACCACCATGCCGGGGATGGTGCGCAGCATGCCCAGTTCCTCGGTGGTGTGGTGCGAAGTGCTCAGCGGGCCGTAGGCGTAGCCGCCGCCGACCGCGATGATCTTGACGTTGGCCTCGTGGTAGGCGACGTCGTAGCGGATCTGCTCCATCGCCCGCAAGGTCGGGAAATTGCCGATCGAGTAGCAGAACACCGTGTAGCCTTCCATGCTCAGGCCCGTCGCCAGGCCGACCATGTTCTGCTCGGCGATGCCGACGTTGAGGAAGCGCTCGGGATAAGCCTCGGCGAACGGCTCCAGCACCGAGTAACCGAGGTCGCCGCACAGCAGGAAGATGCGCTCGTCCCGGGCCGCCTGCGCCATCAGGGTGGTGATAAAACTGTTTCTCATGCTTGGTCCTCTTGCAGCAGTTCGGCGCGGGCGGCGGCGAATTGGGCGGCGTCCGGCGACTTGTAGTGCCAGGCCAGCTGGTGTTCCATGAAGCTCACGCCCTTGCCCTTGACGGTATGGGCGATCACCACGCGCGGCTTGCCGCTGCGGCCTTGCTTGGACAGCGCGGCGGCCAGCGCCGCGTGGTCGTGGCCGTCCACTTCGATGGTCTCCCAGTTGAAGGCCTTGAACTTGTCGGCCAGCGGATCGAGGTTGAGCACCTCGGCGGTGCTGCCGAAGCTCTGGATCTTGTTGTAGTCGACCACCAGCGTCAGGTTGTCGAGCCGGTGGTGGGGCGCGAACAGGATCGCTTCCCAGTTCGAGCCTTCATCGAGCTCGCCGTCGCTGACGATGGCGTAGGTGTGCCACGCAGCCTGGCGGCGCTTGCCGGCCAGCGCCACGCCGGCGGCCACCGACAGCGCGTGTCCCAGGCTGCCGGTCGACAGCTCCACGCCCGGCACCTTGTGGTTGACGTGCGAGGTGAAGTAGCTGCCGTTGTCGGTGAAGGTATCCAGTTCGGACTGGTCGTAGTAGCCGGTTTCGGCCAGCGTGGCGTACAGCGCGGTGCAGGCATGGCCCTTGCTGTAGAACACGCGGTCGCGCTGCGGCGCGCGCGGCTGCTTCGGGTCGGCGGTCAGCAGGCCGCCGTACAGCACGGCCAGCACGTCGGCCACCGAGAAGGCGCCGCCCAGGTGCGAGGCGCGCTTGGTGTGGCACATGTGCAGGCATTGCAGCCGGATGCGGCGCGCCAGGTCGGTTGTGGAGTCGGTCATCACAAATAGCTTTCTATGGTGCGGCGGAAGCCGTCGGCCAGCGAGGTGGCGGGTCGCCAGCCCAGGGCGTTGGCCTTGGCGATGTCGGGCGCGCCGCGCTGGACGGCGCTGGCCAGGTAGTTGTCGCCTTGCGGACGTTCGACGTAGCTGACGCTCAGGCCTTTTTCGGGATACATGCCGACCAGCAGCTGGCCCAGCGCGCGCATGCTGATCTCGCCGTCCGGGTTGCCGATGTTGTAGGCCTGGCCGGCGGCGCCGTCGAGCAGCACTTTCCAGAAGCCGGCGACGGCGTCGGCCGAGTAGCAGAACGAGCGCGTGGCCAGGCCGTCGCTCTTGAGCGCGATCGGCTCGTTGCGCAGGATGCAGGCGACGAAGTCGGCGTAGACGCGGCCGTCGTCGAGCAGCATGCGCGGCCCGTAGGTGTGGAAGGGACGGACGATTTTGACGGGCATGCCGTACTGGTGGCTCCACGACACGCACATGTTCTCGCCCATGCGCTTGCTCTCGGCGTAGCAGGCGCGCACCGAGGTCGGATCGACGATGCCGTAATCCTGCTCGGCGGTCGGCACCTTGCTGGCGGCGCCATAGACTTCACTGCTGCTGAAGTAAAGGAAACCCTTGCTGCCGCTGGCGCGCGCCAGTTCCAGCAGGGCCGCCGTGCCCAGCGTGTTGGCGCTCAGCGTGCCGACCGGATCGGTCGCATAGTATTTCGGGCTGGCCTGGCTGGCGGCGTGGATGATGTAGTCCGGCCGCTCGTCCAGCGTGAATGGCTTGCTGATATCCTGCTCGATGCAGACCAGGTCCGCGCGCCCGGCGTGGTGGGCGTAGCGCCGTTCGAAGCCGGCGCGGTTGCGCACCATGGCCAGCACGCGGATGCCGAGCTGGCGCGTCTCGTTCAGGTACAGCATGGTCTCGACCATGTACGACGGCAGGAAGCCCGACGCGCCGGTGATGCAGACGGTCTGGCCGGCCAGCCGGCTCCAGTCGATGCCAGGCGTGGCCACGATGGCGGCCATGTCGGCGGTTTCTATCGGATGCCGCATTGCTTGTGTCATGGCGGCCCTCAGAAACCGACGCCGAAGAATTCCTCCAGCTTGGTGACGGTGTAGTCCAGCATCTCGCGGGTCAGGCCGGGGAAGACGCCGATCCAGAAGGTGTCGTTCATCACGCGGTCGGTGTTGGTCAGTTCGCCGGAGACGCGGTAGTTGCGGCCCACCATGTAAGGCTGGCGCGTCAGATTGCCGGCGAACAGCAGGCGGGTGCCGATCTTGTGCTGGTCCAGATAGGTCAGCAGGTCGACCCGCGAGACGTTCGCTTCCGGCTTGAGCGTCATCGGGAAACCGAACCACGACGGGTCGGAATGCTCGGTCGCTTCCGGCAGGATCAGGAACTCGGTGCACGATTGCAGCCGCTCTGTTAAATACGCGAAGTTGTCCTTGCGGGCCTGGATGAAGCCGGGTGCGCGGTCGATCTGCGCCAGGCCGCAGGCGGCCTGCATGTCGGTGATCTTCAGGTTGTAGCCCAGGTGGCTGTAGGTGTACTTGTGGTCGTAGCCCATCGGCAGCGTGCCCAGGCACTGGCAGAAACGCTTGCCGCAGGTGTTGTCCTTGCCCGGCGCGCAGTAGCAGTCGCGGCCCCAGTCGCGGAACGATTCGGCGATCATCTTCAGTTCGGCGTTGTTGGTGAACACCGCGCCGCCTTCGCCCATCGTGATGTGGTGGGCGGGGTAGAAGGACATGGTGCCGATGTCGCCGAAGGTGCCGACCATCCTGCCGTGGTAGGTGGAGCCCAGCGCGTCGCAGCAGTCTTCGATCAGCCACAGATTGTGCTTCTTGCAGATCGCGGTGATGACGTCCAGGTTGTACGGATTGCCCAGCGTGTGGGCCAGCATGATGGCCTTGGTCTTCGGCGAGATCGCCGCTTCCAGCTTGGTCACATCGATGTTGTAGGTGCCCAGCTCGACGTCGACGAACACCGGGATCGCGCCGAACTGGATGATCGGGTTGACGGTGGTCGGGAAGCCCGCCGCCACGCCGATCACTTCATCGCCCTGCTGGATCGCGCGCGCGCCCAGCTTCGGCGAGGTCAGCGTGTTGAACGCGACCAGGTTGGCCGAGGAACCGGAGTTCACGGTGATCAGGAAGTCCACGCCTATCATCTTGGCCAGCCTGGCTTCGAACTGGTCGTTGAAGCGGCCGGTGGTCAGCCAGGCATCGAGCGAGGCTTCGACCATCAATTCCATTTCCGGCGCGCCGACCACCTTGCCGGCCGGCGGGATTACCGTCACGCCGGGCTCGAAGGCCTTGGGCACGCTGGCCAGCGCGCCGTATTCGCCCACCAGCTTGATGATCTGTTCGCGGAGTTGTTCTTTGCTTTGTGCTTCACTCATGATTGCTGCCTTAAAGATGTGCGGTGTTTTGATACGTGTCGATTTGCGCCAGCGTCAGCGCGCGCATGTCGTCGCCCCGGGCGTGGGCCTGGTGCCAGGCGACGATCATGTCGATGGTGTGGCCCAGGTGCCAGCGCGGCTGCCAGTGCAGGCGGCTGCGGGCCTTGGAGCAATCGAGCTTCAGGTAGTGCGCCTCATGCGGCTGCTGGCCGGCCTGCGGGTCCAGTTCCCAGCCGGCGCCGTCGCCCCAGCTTTCGCACAGGCGCGAGATGATCCATTCGACCGGGCGGGCGTCGATGTCGTGCGGGCCGAAGTTGAATCCCTCGGCGAAATCCGCGCCTTGCAGATACAGGTGTTCTGCCAGCGCCAGGTAGCCCGACAGCGGCTCCAGCACGTGCTGCCACGGGCGGATCGCGTGCGGACTGCGGATGCGTACCGGCTTGCCGGCGGCGATGGCGCGCACCATGTCGGGGATCAGGCGGTCCTCGGCCCAGTCGCCGCCGCCGATCACATTGCCGGCGCGGCCGGAGCCCAGGCCGACGCCATGCTCGGCGTATTTTTCAGGATTGAAGAAGGACGAGCGGTAGCCGGCCGTCACCAGCTCGGCGCAGGCCTTGCTGTTGCTGTAAGGGTCGTAGCCGCCGAAGGCTTCGTTCTCGCGATAGCCCCAGGCCCATTCCTTGTTCTCGTAGCACTTGTCGCTGGTGACGTTGACCACGGCCTTGATGCCGGGCGTGTTGCGCACCGCTTCGAAGAAATTCACCAGGCCCATGACATTGGTGGCGTAGGTCTCCACCGGATTGGCGTACGAATAGCGCACCAGCGCCTGCGCCGCCATGTGGATGACGATTTCGGGCTGCGCCTTCATCATCGCCTCGCGCAGGGCCGCGCCGTCGCGGATATCGCCGATGATGGAGGTCATGCCGGCGCCGACTTGCGCCGTTTCGAACAGGCTGGGTTTGCTCGGTGCTTCGAGGGCGTAGCCGGTGACATGGGCGCCCAGTTGCTGCAACCACAGGCTCAGCCAGCTCCCCTTGAAACCGGTGTGCCCGGTCAGGAATACACGCTTGCCGTGCCAGAAGGATGGATTCATGGCCATCGCTTCCACGGGGCCTTGCCGCTTTCCCACAGGTCTTCCAACAGGATTTTGTCGCGCAGCGTGTCCATCGGCTGCCAGAAACCGTGGTGGTGGAAGGCGTCCATCTGGCCTTCCCTGGCCAGTTTTTCCATCGGCTCTTTTTCCCAGGTGGTGCTGTCGTCGGCGATGTAGTCGATCACTTTCGGCGACAGCACGAAGTAGCCGCCGTTGATCCAGGCGCCGTCGCCCTGCGGTTTTTCCTTGAAGCTGACGATGCGCTGGCCGTCGATGTCGATGGCGCCGAAGCGGCCCGGCGGCTGCACGGCCGTCATCGTGGCCAGCTTGCCGTGCTGTTTGTGGAAGGCGATCGAGGCGGCGATGTCGATGTCGGACACGCCGTCGCCGTAGGTGAAGCAGAAGGCTTCGTCGTTTTCGACGTACTGGCGCACGCGCTTGAGGCGGCCGCCGGTCAGGGTGTCGGCGCCGGTGTCGATCAGCGTGACTTTCCAGGGTTCGGCGTGGCGCTCGTGCACTTCCATGCTGTTCTTTTGCAGGTCGAACGTGACGTCCGAGGTGTGCAGGAAGTAGTTGGCGAAGAACTCCTTGATGACATAGCCGCGATAGCCGCAGCAGATGACGAAGTCGTTGATGCCGTGAGCGGAGTAGCTCTTCAGGATATGCCACAGGATAGGTTTGCCGCCGACTTCCACCATCGGCTTCGGCTTGACCGTGGTCTCTTCGCTGAGCCGTGTGCCCAGTCCACCAGCCAGTATGACTGCTTTCATGCTATCCCCGATTATTTTGAGTTGACGCAGGCTACATTATCTATTGCGCCCGGGCTATTTTAAACGAAAAGCAGGGGCTATTTGGTGCCACAGACCGTGCGATGGCGATTTACCACAGTTATTGCGATTGTGGCTGTCGATAGCAATTTCATGGGGCATGAATCGATGCTCGACAGATAAAATCAATGAAAAATTTACAACAAATTTTCCTGATAGAGATGTAAGATCGACTTCCGACGTGTAATTCAGAAGCTAAACCACCTCCCGAAAGAATCTACAAAATGAAAGCTAAAAACTTCCTGCGGTCCGTTGTTCTGATTGGCGCCGTTTTGGCCGCGTCAGCTCATGCAAACACGTATTCCTTCAGCTTCCCGACCGCCGGTTCGACGGTGGTGTCATCGGTGGGCTTCCTGACCCCGACGGAAATCGGCTATTTCTGGTCGATGAGCCGCGGCGACAGCGTCACGCAAGGCTATGCCGGCAGCGGCGTATTCGGCACCACCAATCTGGAACTGGACCTGAACGTCACCCGCAATACGCTGAACAGCGGCGCCAGCGTGCAGTGGGATGTGCTGGTCAACGGCCAGGATGTCGGCGACTGGAACGTGGCCCAGGGCGACGGCACCGGCATCAGCCATCTGAGCTTGAGCTTTGGCGCGGTCGGGGGCGAATTCAATTCGCTGGCGCTGGTGGTGAAAAACAATGTGCCTGGCGGCCAGGGCTCGATCGCGCTGGGCATCGATACCCGGGGCTCGGTCAGCGCCGTGCCTGAACCGGAAACCTATGGCATGTTGCTCGGCGGCCTGGCCGTCATGGGCCTGATGGCTCGCCGCAAGCGCGCATAGGCTTACGCGGTCAGCAGCAGCTGGTAGCCAACGCGCATCGTGCGTTGTAGCGCGTCGATCCGATGGGCGGCGTTGGCGGCCAGTTGTGCGTAGTGGGTGAGGACCAGGGTGTTCAATTCGGCCAGCCGGGCCGACAGCAGTTGCCGGAAGCGTTCCGGCGGCTCGAAGCGGTGGCCGTGGGCGTGGGCCTGGTACAGCAGTTCCAGCGCCTCGATGCCGGCTTCCAGTTGCGCCAGCGGCGAGGCCGCAACGGCGGGCGCGGCGCGGTAGCTCGACAGCGGCTGCGGCAGGTAAACGTAGTCGCCGCCGGCCAGTGCGGTCAGTGCGGTGGCGACGTTGGCGCGGTCGGTGTAGGGCCGCTCATGATAGTGGCCGAAGGCCAGGCCGATGCTGGCGCGCTTGAACAGCAGGGCGCCCGGGGCGCAGACGGTGGCGGCGCCGCCGCTGTCGCCGCTCAGCAGCAGGTTGGCCAGCGAGCCGCCGCCGACCACGATTTCGGTGGCGAACAGCGGCGCCACCGGCAGCGCCTGGCCGTCCGGCGCGCGCGGCTGGCGCCAGCTGGCCACCAGGCTGATCTGCGGATGGTCGAGGAAGTAGGGCAGCATGACGGCGATCTTGTCCGGCGCCAGCGTGTCGCCGGACGGGGCGACGGCGACGTAGGCGCCCAGCGCCAGGGCCAGGCAGTGGTTGAGGTTGTCCAGCGGGGCCAGGCCGGGCGCGTGGGCGTAGCGCAGGCGGCGGTGGGCTTTCAGGTGCGGCTTGAGCAGGGCGCGGCAGGCGCCGTCGGGGCTGCTGTCGCTGACGATGATTTCGCAGTTGGCCCAGGTTTGCGCCAGTGCGCTGAGCAGCGTGGTTTCCAGCGGCAGCGGGTCGTCGGCGGCGATCAGGATGCTGACCAATGCGTCATTCCCGCGCAGGCGGGACGGTCCGCCGCTGCGGTCCATGCTGCGCTGGCCGGCACGCGACGTATGGATTCCCGCGTGCGCGGGAATGACGCGCTGGTTTCCCTTGGCTACCCGCAGGTACAGCTGTTCCAGGTCGCACACCAGTTGCGGCGTATCGAACAGCGGCACCGTGTCGCGGTGCTTGCGCAGGCGGTTGCGCAGCCGCGCCAGTTCCTTGGGCCGCTCGGCCAGCCGCACCGCCCTGGCTTCGTATTTTTTCTCGCTGGCCGTCACCAGTTCCGGCAGCCCGGCCGCGTGCAGCAGGCTGGCGCTGGTGCGGCTGGCGCTGCCGTGGCCGGTGCTGGTCAGCAGCGGCAGGCCGGCCCACAGCACTTCGCCGGCCACCGCACCCGCCGCATGGGGCGCGGTGTCGAGGAACAGGTCGGCGGCCTGGTAGCGGGCCATCTGCTGCTCCGGCGCGGCCGGATCCACAAAGCACAGCCGCTCGCTGGGGATGCCGCGCTGCATGGCCGCCACCCGCAGATTGTCGCGCACCTGCTCGCCGGCCGCTTGCAGCCACAGCACGCTGTCCGGCACCTGATGCAGGATACGCATCCAGGTGGCGTAGCGTTCCGGCGTGATCTGCTCGGGCGCGCTGAAGCAGCAGTAGACGAAGCCCGGTTCCGGCAGGCCGTACGCGGCGCGCGCGCCGGGTGCGGGCGGCGGCAGCGGACGCAGGCGGTCCTGCGGCTGGTAGCAGTGCGGCAGGTACAGCGGCTGTTCGGTGTAGTGCGGCGCCAGTTCCGGCGGCAGCGTGACGGCGTCGGCCAGCACGTAGTCGATGGCGGCCATGGCGCTGGTGCCGGGCTGGCCCAGCCAGGCGATCTGCACCGGCGCCGGCCGCTGCAGCAGGATGGCGGGCCGCGCGCCGGGCAGGCGGCCGTGCAGGTCGACCAGGATGTCGATCTCGTGCGTGCGGATCGCCTGCGCCGCCTGCGCATCGCTCAGCGTGGCGATCGGCACGTGCAAGTCCATGCCGCGCAGCAGGCGCTGGCGCAGCGCCGAGCCGTCTTCCGGCGTCCAGCAGAAACCGTAGACTTCGATCTGCTCGCGGTTGTGCAGCTCGAACAGCTCCGCCAGCATGCGGCCGATGGGCTGCGCGCCGAAGCCGTTGGACAGATAGCCGATGCGCAGCTTGCGATGGGTGTAGCCGTCGCCGTCGGCCAGCGGCGCCGGGGCCGGCGGCAGCGTGGCGCGCACTTCGCGCTGCGCCGCCGCCAGCTGCCGGGCCGGATCGTCACTCAAACTCAGCATCGCCAGCGCCGAGGTGGCGTGGCGCAGCGCGCTCTCGCTCAGGCCCGGCACGAAGCCATACACCGGCCACGCGCACAGCTTCAGCCGCAGGTTCAGCCACAGCGGCGCGATCAGGGTTTGCCTGGGGTCGAGTTGCAGGCTGTGCAGCAGCGCCTGCTCGGCCTGCGGCAGGTCGCCCTGCGCTTCGGCCAGCCTGCCGATGTTGTTGTACAGCCGTATCTGCAAGGCCGGCGAGGCGGCCGAGGCGTTGTCGAGATCGTCGAGCGCTGCGCGCCACTGCGCCAGCGCCGCTTCCGGCTGGCGGCGGCGCTCCAGCAGGCCGCCCAGGCCCAGCTGGCTTTCGGTGAAGCCCGGATGCAGCTTCAGCGATTGGCGGTAGCCGCGTTCGGCGCCGGCTTCGTCGCCCGTTTGCAGCAGCACCACGGCCAGGTTGTACCAGGCCACGTATTCCAGCGGCGAATCGCAATGCTCCAGCCACAGCTGGTACAGCGAGATGGTTTGCTCGGTCTTGCCCTGTGCCGACAGCAGGCTGGCCAGGCCGATCAGGTCGATGATGGCCAGCTCGCCCAACTGCGCCAGCGCCAGTGCCAGCGTTCCGGCTTCGGCCAGGTTACCGGCGGCCATGGCTTTGTGCAGTTGCTGGGACATGGGCGGGTTCCTGGCCGGTGGCGGGGAAGGGTTAAGACTGCTGCTCGACCAGCATCAGCACGCCGACCAGGTCGAGATGGCGTTCCGGCGCATCGGGCCGGCCGCCGGCATAGCAGTCGAAGCCGCTCTGGGCGCCGCCGGCCTGCTCCGGCACCGACACTGCCAGCCGGCTGGCGCCGTAGCGCCGCAGCAGGCTGTGGCTCCACAGCAGCGGCAGCGGGATGCTGGAGTAGACGAAGGGCAGCGTCTCGGTATCGGCGTGGCGGGTGGCGACGCGCGAGTTGAAGACCAGGCCGTCGTCGCTGCTCAGCTCCAGTTGCAGCGCATCGTGCTGCGGATCGGATTTCAGGAACAGCGCCAGCGGGAACATCTCGCTGTTCAGCTCCAGCCGGCTGCCCGGCAGCATGCGCAGGTAGTCCAGCTGCATCAGGCGGTTGCCGGTGTGGGCGCGCTGCACCGGCCCGCTGGTGAACTGCTCCAGGTTGACGCCGGGCAGGTACATCGCCTGCAGGCGCGTGAACGGCGACACGCTTTGCAGGCGCGCCACGGTGGCCGTCAGCGGCTCGGCGTTCTGCGTCTTCAGCGTCAGCAGCCGCTGCGCGACGATGGCGCCGACGATGGAGGTGGCGTGCGGCGTGTCGTAGTGGGCCTGGTCGCGGTACAGCCAGGCCGGCGCGCGGCCCAGGAACAGCGCCGACAGCGCGGCGCGCACGTCGATCACCGGCAGGGCCAGTTCATTGAAGGCGCGGATCTGCGCATCGTAGATCGGATGCGGCGCGGCCGAGGAGAAATGCTGCTGCTGCGCCAGCACCAGCGGCACGAAGGTGGCCGTCGGGTACAGCTGGGCCGCCGCCTTGAGCAGCAGGTGGAAGCAGAACAGCCACGAATCGCCGCCGCCGGGGCGGGGCGCGAAGTGGCCGGTGTCGTTGATCGAGTATTCGTACAGCACCACGTCCACCGGCTTGCCGTCGTAGGTTTCGTACAGCCGGCCGATGGCCGACAGCGAGGTGGTGGCGCCGACCGAGATCTGCACGATCTCGGCTTCCGCATAGCCTTGCAGCGATTGCGCCAGGTGGGTGACGTAGCCGTCCTTGAGCAGCGAGTTGGAACCGCCGATGATCAGTATTCTCATGGCGATCAGGCCGGCACGGCGGTGACGATGTAGCGCTGCGCCAGCGCATCCTGCACGGCCAGCTCGGGATCGCTGCCGCTGGCCTGGGCCAGCTGGCGCAGGATGGGCAGGAACACCGCGCTGCCAGGCTCGTTGAACACCACCGGGATGCCGCCGCTGAGGTTGAAGCCGCTCTGCTGCAGCAGTTCCAGCAGCGAGCCGCGGGTGAAGGCGTGCAGCTCGTCCTGCTGCAGCACGCCGTCGGCGCGGTAGCGGAAGTCGCCCATGTTCAGCCGCACCTGCGTGCTCCAGTGCTGCAGGTTACGCACCGACAGCACCAGCGTGCCGCCCGGCGCCATGCTGGCGCGGATGGATTTGAGCAGCGCCCATGGATCGCGCGCGCGTTCCAGCGCGCCATCCAGCACCCAGCAGTCGGCCTGCGCCAGCTGGCGCTCGCGCTGCGGGTCCGGGGTTTCGATGTCCTGGCTGTAGACGAAGTCGCAGTGCGCGCGCGCCTGTTCGGCGGCGATGGCGTCGCGCTCGATGCCGGTGTAGTTGCACAGCGGGTGGCGCTGCTTGTAGGCCTTGGCGAAGGCGCCGTCGCCGCAGCCCAGCTGCACCACCTTGACGGCGGCCGGCACGAAGTCCAGCAGTTGCTGGTTGATCTGCACCGTGGCCGCCGGCTTGTCGTAGTGGTAGCCGCCGGTGCGGCGCACCGTGCCCTGCCAGTCGTGGCGGATGAAGATGCGCTGCGCCGGCTGGTCGCTGAAATCGTTGTTGACCCAGGCGATGTTGCGCATCAGCTGGTCGCTCTTGCCGGCTTGCGCCATCGCCACCATCGACGGCAGCATCGGCGCGCCATGCTTGACCGGCAGCGGCCACTGGCGCACCACCTCGATATTGGTCAGCATGCAGGCCGGGTGCAGATACGGCATGCTGCCTTCGCCGTAGGGCTGGCCGTCCGCGTTGACGGGCGTGACGTTGCCGACGCCGTACATATGCGGTTCCAGGTTTTCCACCATCGATTCGAGGAAGCCGCGCTTGAGGATTTCGACGTCGGAATCGAGGAACAGCACCCGGCCCGACAGCTCCAGGTTCTCGATCGCCCACGCCATGCCGGGGCCGTGGTGGATGTTGTAGCCGAAGGGGATGAAGCGCACGCCCTGGTACTGCGCGGCGATCGGTGCGATCTGCTGGGCGATCTCCGGCGCCGAACCATCGATGATGGTGACCGGGTTGTGCGGATAGAACTGGCGGAAAGTGCTCAGCAGCGAGGCGATCAGGTCGGGGGCGTTGTACGACACCGCGATCATCGGAATCTGGTCGATATTCATGGCTGCTTTCGTGGTGTTGGTTGGCGCGGTGGGCTGGCTGCTGCCGGGCCGCGCCACGCGCTGCATGGCCGCTTCCAGGTTGCGCACCAGGCGCGGGGTGTCGAACAGGGCGCAGCTCATGCGGTTGTCGATGAGCTGGCGCTTCATGGCGGCGATGACGGCCGGATCGTTGGCCAGCGCTACCGCTTTCTCTTCGTAGTCGGCGAAGTTGTAGGTGATGAGCTGCGGCAGGTCGACCGCGCGCAACAGGCTGCCCGCCATGCGCGACGCGAAGGTCGGGCCGGCGCAGGTCAGCAGCGGCAAGCCTGCCCACAGCGCATCGCTCGCGGTGGTGCCTGCATTGAACGGGTAGGTGTCCAGGAACAGGTCGGCCAGCTGGTAGCGCGCCAGGTAGTCGGCCGGCAGCGCGCGTTCGGCGAAGATCAGCCGTTCGGCAGCGATGCCCGCTTCGGCGGCGTGGCGTTTCAGGTTGTCGGCCACCAGCGGCGTGTCGGCCACCAGCCACAGCACGCTGCCCGGCACGCGGCGCAGGATGTTCATCCAGTGCGCGAACAGCTCGGGCTTGAACTTGTAGCTGTTGTTGAACGAGCAGAAGACGAAGGCGTCTTCCGGCAGCTTGACGCTGGCGCGGGTCGGCTTGTTACCGATCAGGCGCTGGCGGTCGTTGATCTGGAAGGTGTCCGGCAGGTACAGCGGCTGTTCGGTGAAGTCCTTCCGCATCTCAGGCGCGATCAGGAATTCGTCGGCGA
Source organism: Rugamonas aquatica (assembly GCF_009380215.1). Taxonomy (GTDB): domain Bacteria; phylum Pseudomonadota; class Gammaproteobacteria; order Burkholderiales; family Burkholderiaceae_D; genus Rugamonas; species Rugamonas aquatica_B. The sequence continues at coordinate 107,416 of NZ_WHUG01000019.1, read as the reverse complement.
TCACGTAGTCGATGCCGGGCAGGCCGGTGGTGCCGGGGAAGCCCAGCCACGTCATCTGCACCGGCGCCGGGCGGTAGGCCAGGATCTGCGGCCGCGCGCCGGACGTCAGCCCGTGCAGGTCGACCAGGATGTCGATCTCGTGTGCGCGGATCAGTTGCGCGGCCTGCTGGTCGCTCAGCGCGTGTATCGGAATGTAGTGGTCCATGCCGGCCTTGACGCGGGCGCGCAGCGGCGAGCCGTCCTCGCGGCTCCAGCTGAAGGCGTAGACCTCGAACTTGCTGCGGTCGTGCAGGCCGTACAGCTCGGCCGTCAGGATGGAGACCGCGTGCGAGCACAGGTCCGACGACAGATAGCCCACGCGCAGGCGCTCATGGCCGTAGCTGGAGCCCTGGCCCGCAGGGCCGGTCAGCGACGCCACGGTGGTGTCGATCTTCTCGGCCACGAAGCGGGCGGCGGCAGCGGACTGCAAGGCCGGATCGTCGGTCAGGCTCAGCATCGCCAGCGCCGAGGCGCCGTCTTCCATCTGCTTGCGGCTGATGTGCGGCAGACCGGCCCAGGTCGGCCAGTGGCATTGCTTCTGGCGCAGGTGCACCCAGTGCGTCATCACGTGCGGCTGGTCCGGTTCCACGACCAGGCTTTGCGCCAGCATGGCTTCCGCTTCGGGATACTGCTTCTGGATTTCCAGCAGGCGGCCGAGATTGTTCAGCGTTTGCAGGTACTGGGTGCGGCTGGCTTTCTGGTCGATCTTGACGGCCGGGCCGAGGATGGTGCGCCACATCGCCAGCGCTTCCTCCGGCTGGCCCTGGCGTTCCAGCAGCGTGCCGAGATTGAGCCGGCCCTCGACAAAGCGCGGATGCAGGGCGATGCACTTGCGGTAGGCCGCTTCGGCGCCGGCGTCGTCGGAGTCGGCGGCCAGCAGCGCGCCGAGGTTGAACCAGGCCGCGTACGCCAGCGGCTGGCGCGCGCCGTGTTCGATCCAGCAGCGGTACAGGGCGATCGCCTGCTGCGGCTGGCCCTGCTTTTGCAGCGCGGCGGCGGCGTCGAACAGCTGCGGGATCGTCATGTTGCCGCGTCCCGCCTGCTTGATCCACTGGGCGTAGGGTGTGCCGGCGACGTTCATGGTTGGGCCGCGTCCCAGCCGGCGGTGATGTCGGCCGGATAGCCGCGCTTGAAATGCGTGGTCCACGGATAGGCCGGATCGCCGCTGCCATCCTTCAGTTTGATCTTGCCGGCGTCGCACAGGAACTGCGCCGGATTGCCGGCCACCACCGTGTGCGGCGCGACATCGCGGTGCACCTTGCTGTGCGCGGCCACCAGCGCGCGTTCGCCCACGGTCACGCCCGGCAGGATCACCGACATCGCGGCGATGGCGGCATAGTCGCCGATGGTGGCGCCGACCAGCACATTGCTCGGCGGATGGGGATCGTTGGTCAGCACCACGTACGGCAGCAGCCAGACGAAGTTGCCGACTTTGGACATCTTGCCGATGAAGACGTTGGACTGGCAGCGCACGTAGTCGCCGATGACGCAGTCGCCCTGGATATCGTTCATGGTGCCGATCTGGAAGGCGATGCCGGCCACGGTTTTCTCGCGCACCACCACGCGGTGGCCGGTGACGAGCTTGTCGCCGAAGCGCGAGCCTTCGTAAAACACCGAGTGCGAGCGGATGCGCGCGCCGGCGCCGATCACCAGCGGCTGGCCGTCGGCCAGCGGCGTCGGGTAGCCGATCTCGCAGTAACTGTCGATGACCGAGCCGGCGCCGATCTCCACGTTGTCATGGATGATGGTGAACGGGCCGACGCTGACGCCGTCCCCCAGCTTGGCCTTGGGCGAGACGATGGCGCTCGGATGAATCATGTCGTTTCCTGTAATTTATGCCGCGCAGAACTTGCGCACCGCCGCCACCACTTCCATCGCCTGTTCGGCCGTCATGGTCTGGCCCATCGGCAGGCTCAGCACTTCCTTGTGGATGGCTTCGGCCAGCGGGAAGTCGCCCGGCTTGTAGCCCAGATGCGCGTAGGCCGGTTGCAGATGCGGCGGCACCGGATAGTGGACGATGGTGCCTATGCCCTGTTCGGCCAGCGCCTTGGCCAGCGCGTCGCGCCGGGCGTGGCGGATCACGTAGACGTGCCATACCGGCTCGGCCCACTCCGGCACGTGCGGCAGCGCCAGGCCCGGGATGCCGGCCAGCTCGCGCTGGTAGATGGCGGCGATGGCGCGGCGCTTGGCGTTGTCGCCGTCCAGCTTGGGCAGCTTGACGCTCAGCAGCGCCGACTGCACTTCGTCCAGGCGCGAGTTATAGCCCGGCACTTCGTTGTAGTACTTGACCTTGGAACCGTAGTTGCGCAGCGTGCGGATCTTGTCGGCCAGCGCGTCGTCGCTGGTGGTGACGGCGCCGCCGTCGCCCAGCGCGCCCAGGTTCTTGCCCGGATAGAAGCTGAAGGCGGCGGCGTCGCCCAGCTGGCCCGCCACGCGGCCGCGGTACAGCGCGCCGTGGGCCTGGGCCGCATCCTCGATCAGCTTCAGGCCGTGCTTGGCGGCCAGCGCGATCAGCGGGTCCATGTCGGCGGTCTGGCCGTACAGGTGCACCGGCATGATGGCCTTGGTGCGCGGCGTGATGGCCGCTTCCACGCGGGCCGGGTCGATGTTGAAACCGTCGGCGGTCGGCTCGACCGGGATCGGCGTGGCGCCGCAGTCGCTGACCGCCAGCCAGGTGGCGATGAAGGTGTTGGACGGCACGATCACTTCGTCGCCGGGGCCGATGCCGTAAGCCTTGAGGATCATGAAGATCGCGTCCAGGCCGTTGGCCACGCCGATGCCGTGCTTGCTCTTGCAATACGTGGCGAAGCTCGCTTCGAAGGCGCTGGTCTCGCCGCCGAGGATGTACCAGCCCGAATGCAGCACGCGCTTGAAGGCGGCTTCCAGTTCGTCGGCTTGCGACAGGTTGATGGCTTTCAGGTCGAGGAAGGGAACGCTCATGGCAAAACTCACTTAGGTTGGTGTGCCGCGGCCACGAATTCATCGTAGTCGTGGTAGTAGTCTTTGGGGTCGTACAGCGTCGAGGCCAGCACCACGCAGACCGCGCCGGACGAGAAGTTCTCCACTTCGCGCCACATCATGCCCGGCACGTACAGGCCGTAGTAGGAGCGGTTGAGCTGGAACTTCTTGCGTTCATAGCCGTCGTCGACGATGACGTCGAAGCTGCCCGACATGGCGACGAACAGCTGCTGCAGTTCGATGTGGCCGTGGCCGGCGCGCGCCGAGCCGCCCGGCACGTCGTACAGGTAGTAGACCCGCTTGATGTCGAAGGGGATGTGCACGCCGCCTTCGATCACCGACAGGTTGCCGCGCACGTCGTGGTGCGGCGGCAGTTCGATCATCCTGCATTGGTCCATCATGATGCTGCTCCTTGCGCCGCCAGCACCTGGTGGAAGCGCTGCTGCGAGCGGCCGACCATGGGGAAGATGCCGCTCAGGCGGGCGGCCACGTCGTCCACCGTCTGCTGCATCACCACCAGCTCTTCCGGCTCCACCAGACCGATGTCGCACGATTCGATCAGCAGGTCGATGTAGTCGGAGAAGCAGTAGCCGAAATTCGGATTGCTGTTGACGTTGCTGTTCGATTCCAGCCGCTGGTCGTGGCGGAAGTAGGACAGTTCTTCGTCGATGTAGAACACCTTGCCGTCGCGCGCCAGGTTGAAGTAGGCGGCCACGTCGGCCAGGCCCAGCGTGCAGTCGTGCTTGTGGTAGCGGAACAGGTGGCGGCCGATTTCCCACAGGCGCTCGCGGCGGAACATGATGGTGCTGAACTCGCCGACGAAGTTGCGCATGCCCAGCACCATGCTGCGCTGCATGTCGCGCGCCGTCATGCTGCCGCTGGCCTGGTAGGGACGGCGCAGCTCGGTGCGTTCGTTGTCGACGTTGATGACCTGCGACGACGAGAACACCAGCTGGATTTCCGGGTCCATATTCATCGTCGCCACCATGCGCTCGACGCAGAACGGATGCAGCACGTCGTCGTCGAACAGCGGCTTGATCAGCTGGCCCTTGGCGGCGAACAGCGCGGTCAGCACGTTCTGCTCGCGCAGCGCCGAATTGCGCTGGTAGATCAGCAGGCCGCTGTACTTGGCGCACATGTCCTTGATGGCCTCGGTCGGGCAATTGTCGCTGACCAGGATCTCGATATTGGGATAACTCTGGCCCAGCGCCGATTTCAGGCAGGCCTCGAAGTGGCCCGGCTTGTACGACGGGATAACGATGCTAACTAATGGCAAACTCATAGAATGTCAGGCTCCAGGCTTAGGCGGCGACAGCCACCACGATGTATTGCCAAGGCAGCGCGTCTTCCACCGCCACCACCGGATCGAGGCCGCTGGCGCCAGCCATCATGCGGATCGCCGGCAGGTATTTTTCGCGCGCCGGTTCGTCGATGATGCGGGCGCTGCCGCCGGCGATCTGGAAGCCGGCCTGCTGGAACAGTTCCAGCATGGCGCCACGGGTGAAGATGCGCTTGCGCGATTTTTCAATGCCGCCAGGACCGTAGCGCATGTCGCCGGCGTTCAGCCGCGCCTGCACGCTCCAGTGCTGGAAGTTGCGGATGGTGGCGACGATGCGGCCGCCCGGCGCGATGCTGGTGCGCACTTTCTGCAGCAGCGTCCACGGGTCGTCGGTCGCTTCCAGCGCCTCGTCCATGACCCAGCAGTCGGCGCCGCGCACGTGGTCCCACAGGTCGGGGCCGGCGTGTTCGATGTCGAGGTTGAACACGAAGTCGCAATGCGGCCGCGCGGCCTGGGCCGGCGCCGGATCGGCTTCGATGCCGGTGTAGTTGGCCAGCGGGTTGCGGGCGCGGTAAGCCTTGGCGAAAGCGCCGTCGCCGCAGCCCAGCTCCACCACCTTGCCGGCGGTGGGCGGCATGAAGGTCAGCAGGTCGGTATTGACTTCGCTGGTGGCGCTCGGCAGGTCGTAGTGGTAGCCGCCGGTGCGTATCACCGTGCCCTGCCAGTCGTGCTTGATGTAGGTGCGGGTCGGTTCGCGGGCGAAGTCGTTGCGCACCCAGTCGACGCTGTGCATCAGGCTGCTCTTGCCGGCCTGGTGCATCGCCAGCATGGCCGGCAGCAGCGGCGCGCCGTGCTTGATCGGCAGCGGCCACTGGCGCATCACTTCGGCGTTCACCAGCATGCAGGCCGGGTGCAGATAAGGGATGCCGTCGGCGTCGCGGCTGTGGCCCACTTCGTTGACCCACTGGACGTTGCCGACGCCGTACATTTCCGGACGCAGCTGGCTGTGCAGCGATTCCAGGAAGCCGGCCTTGAGGACCTCGACGTCGGAATCGAGGAACAGCACCTCGCCCGACAGGCCCAGGTGGCTGAGCGCCCAGGCCATGCCGGGGCCGTGGTGGATGTTGTAGCCGAAGGGAATGAACTCGACGTTGTCGTAGCCGTCGGTGATGGCGCGGATTTTTTCGGCGACGTCGGGATTTGAGCCGTCGATCACGTACACGCGGTTGCCGTAGAACTGGCGCAGCGTGCGCAGCAGCGCTTCGATCAGGTCGGGCGCGTTGTAGGACACGGTGACGATGGGGATGTCGGCGATGCGCACCGGTTCGGCCAGGGTGTGCTCCGACGGCTCCTGCGGACGCACCGCGTGTTCCGGCGCGGCCAGGCGCGGCGCGGCCGGCTTGGCGACTTTCTGCAGCGCCGCTTCCAGGTTGCGCACGAAGCGCGGGCTGTCGAACAGCGGGCAGGTCAGGCGGTTGGCGGCCAGCTGGCGCTTCATCGAGGCGATGCGGGCCGGGTCGTTGGCCAGCGCCACGGCCTTCTCTTCGTAATCGGCGAAGTTGTAGGTAATCAGCTGCGGCAGGTCGACCGCGCGCAGCAGGCTGCCCGCCATGCGCGACGAGAAGGTCTGACCGGCGCAGGTCAGCAGCGGCAGGCCGGCCCACAGAGCGTCGCTGGCGGTGGTGCCGGCGTTGAACGGGAAGGTGTCGAGGAACAGGTCGGCCAGCTGGTAGCGCGCCAGGTATTCGGCCGGCACGGCGCGGCTGTTGAAGATCAGGCGGTTGCGGTCGATGCCGGCTTCCTCGGCGTAGCGGTACAGGTTTTCGCGCACTTCCGGATAGTCGGCCACCAGCCACAGCACGCTGTTCGGCACGCGGCGCAGGATGTTCATCCACACCGTGAACAGGTCGGGCGTGAACTTGAAGTTGTTGTTGAACGAGACGAAGACGAAGGCGTCTTCCGGCAGGTTGACGCTGGCGCGGTTCGGCTTGGCGGCGATCAGGCGCTGGCGGTCGTTGATCTGGAAGGTGTCCGGCAGGTACAGCGGCTTCTCGGTGAAGTCCTTGGTCATTTCCGGCGTGATCAGGAATTCGTCGGCGATCACGTAATCGACGCCGGGCAGGCCGGTGCTGCCGGGGAAGCCGAGGTAGGTCAGCTGCACCGGCGCCGGGCGGTAGGCCAGGATGTTGGGGCGCGCGCCCAAGGTCAGGCCGTGCAGGTCGACCAGGATGTCGATTTCGTGGGCGCGGATGGTGCGCGCGGCCTGCTCGTCGCTCAGCTTGTCGATGCGGATGTAGTGGTCCATGGCCTTGACCACGCGGGCGCGGATCGGCGAGCCGTCTTCGCGGCTCCAGCTGAAGGCGTAGACCTCGAACTTGCTGCGGTCGTGCAGCTCGTACAGTTCGGCGGTCAGGATGGACACGGCGTGCGAGCAAAAGTCCGACGACAGGTAGCCGATGCGCAGGCGGCCGTGGCCGTAGCCATGCTGGCCGGTCAGCGGCGCGACGGCGGCGTTGACTTTCTCGTTGACGAAGCGGCGCGCGGCGGCCAGCTGCTGGGCCGGATCGGCCGAGGCGCTGAGCATGGCCAGCGCCGAAGTGCCGTCCATCATGGTAGCGACCGAGATGTGTTCGAGGCCGCTGTAGACCGGCCATTCGCACTGTTTCTGGCGCAGGTGGACCCAGTGGGTCATGACGTTGGCCTGTTGCGGATCGACGCGCAGGCTCAGCGCCAGCATGGCTTCGGCCTCGGGATAGCGCTTGCGGATTTCCAGCAGGCGGCCGAGGTTGTTCAGGGTTTGCACGTACAGCGTCGGATTGGTCTTGATATCCGGTTGCACTTCATCGGTAAGGATGGTTTTCCACATCGCCAGCGCGTCGTCCGGGCGGCCGGTGCGTTCCAGCAGCGTGCCCAGGTTGAGGCGGGCTTCGACGAAGCCGGGGTTCTGGGCGATGGCCTTGCGCAGCACGGCTTCGGCGCCGGCGTCGTCGCCGGAATTGGACAGCACCACGGCCAGGTTGAAGCAGGCGGCGTAGACCAGCGGCGACGGCGTGTGGTCGATCCAGGCGCGGTACAGGGCGATGGCGGCGGGCAGTTGTCCACTTTCCTGCAACACGGCGGCGGCGCCGAACAGGTCGCCGATGGACAGCGCGCCTTTGACGGCCAGTGCCATAACGGTGCCCAGCGGGCTGTTATCGATGGGAGCGGGTGCGGCAGGTACTTGTGCGGTCATAGCTAGGCTTAGGATGGGATGAGCCATAAAAGGTACGCACTATCATACCTTTTTGTCGCAGGGTAAGGGGCAACTTTTGGCACAGGAGCAAGACTGTAAAACCCCACCTGCTCAACAGATAGGCAAGCGCCGCGTCGCTCCCGCGCAGGCGGGAGACCATGCTGAGCCTCCGAAGCTGGCTCAGCATGGGTTCCCGCTTGCGCGGGAACGACGGTTTCCGGATTAGCGGTTGGGAACGCTGAACCAGGTGCCGGCGTTGCGCGCGGCATCTTCGTGCTGGTTGCTCAGCGCCGCGGCGGCGCCTTGCAGCGCCTGGCGGCTGCGGTAGTGCTGCATGGCGTCGGCCAGTGCTTGTGCATTGGCATCGCTTGTTGCCGCATCGCTCGGCTTGGTCAGCGCCGCCTGTGGCGCGGGCGCCGCAGCGGCCGCGCTGGCATACGTCGCCATCGCGTTGCTCAGGCCGCTCACCTGTTGCTGCAGCGTGGCCGCGGCCGTGGTCGCGGTCTTCTGCGCCAGGAACCAGACGTCGGCGCTGGCGTGGGTGCTGCCGTCGGTGCCGGTATAGCTCGACGTCATGCCGATGGCGTTGCCGTTCTGTAGCGTCAGCGTGTGCTTGGCGTCGGTGCCGATCGCGGCGATGCCCAGCTGACCCAGCGTCTTCAGCTCGTCCGCCTGGCTGACGCCGTCGGAGTTGGCGTCCACCCAGACCCGCAGCGCGCCAAAGGCGCTGTCGGCGCTGGTGATCTGGCCGTCGCCGTTGCTGTCGAGCGACTTCAGCGCGGCGTAGCCGTCGGCGGCCGTGCGACCAGTGGTCGCACTACCGTCCGCCAGGGTGGTGGCGCTGCCGAACAGTTCGCCGCCGTCGTTGATGACGCCGTCGCCGTTGCGGTCCAGGGCCAGCAAGCCGTCGTGGGCGTCGACCCAGCCGGTGTTGACTTTCTTGCCTTCGGCGCGGATGTCGAACTGCACGCCGGCCGCGATGCCCAGCGTTTGCACGCCGTTGCCATCCAGGTCCAGCACCAGCGGCGTGGCGTAGTTGCTCGACGAAGCGTTCAGCGCCATGGTCTGCGTGACCGACATCGCGCCGATCTGGCCGCCGGTGAAGGCGTTGGCCTGGGTGACGCTGAGCGCGGCCAGGCCGGCCGTGGTCAGCGATGGCACCTGGCCGGCCGTGAACGCGGCGATCTGGTCGGTGGTGAAGACGATCAGCTGGCTGGTTTTCAGGCCGGCCACTTGCGCATTGGTCAGGCCGGCGATCTGCGTGGTCGACAGGTAGCCGATCTGCGTCGCCGTCAGCGAACCGAGCTGGCTGGTGGTCCAGGCGCCCAGTTGCGTGGTGGTGAAGGCGTTGATCTGGTCGATGGTCAGCGCGGCGATCTGGGCGTTTTTCAGCGCCGCCATCTGCGTGGTGGTCAGCGCCGCGGCCTGCGTGCCGGTCAGCGAGTTGAGCTGGGTGCTGGTCAGCGTCTGGATCTGCGAAGCGGTCACGGCTTGCAGCTGGTCGGTGCTGAACGCGGCGATCTGGTCCACCGTCAGCGCGGTGATCTGGCTGAGCTTGATGCTGGCGACTTGCGCCGTGGTCAGCGCCTGGATCTGCGTGTTCGACAGCGCGGCCAGTTGCGTGGTGTTCAGGTAGCCGATCTGCGCGGTGCGCAGCGCGGCGATCTGGCTGGTGCTCAGCGCGAACATCTGGTCGGCCGTCATCGCGCCCAGCTGCAGGCTGGTCAGCGCCTGGATCTGCGCGGTGTTCAGGCCGGCCAACTGGCTGACATCGAGGCTGGACACCTGCAGCGTGCCCAGCGCGGCCACGTCGGCCGTCTGCAAGGCGCCGATCTGGTTGGTCGACAGCGCGACGATGGCGTTGATGCTCAGCGAGGCCGCTTGCGCGGTGCTCAGCGCGGCGATCTGGTCGGTGCTGAGGACGTTCACCTGCGGCACGTCGATGGCGGCGATCTGCGCGGTTTTCAGGCCGCGGATCTGCGCCGTCGTCAGTGCGACGGTCTGGTCGGTGGACAGGCCGGTGAACTGGCTGGCGGTCAGCGCGGCCAGGTCTTGCGTGTCCAGCGCGGCCACTTGCGCGGTGCTCAGCGCGGCCAGCTGGTCGGCGGTCAGCGTCGGCATCTGCGCGGTGGACAGGCCGGTGATCTGGGCCGTCTGCAAGGCGGCGATCTGGTCGGTGGACAGGCTGCTGGCCTGGGCGGTGGTCAGCGCGGCGAGCTGCGCGGTTTTCAGCGCGCGGATCTGGTCGCTGGTCAGGGCCAGCAGGTTGTTGATGGTCAGGCCGTAGGCCAGTTGCGCCGTGCTGAGCGCGGCGATGTGGTCGGTGTCGAGCGCCGCCACCTGGTTGATCTGCAAGCCGTTGGCCAGCTGGGCGGTGCTGAAGGCGGCCAATTGCGTCAGGCTCAGCGCGTTGAGCTGGGCGCTGCCCAGGAAGGCGATCTGGGACGTGCCGAGCGCGGCGATCTGGCGCGTGCTCATGGCGTTCACGTCCACGGTTTCCAGCGCGATGATCTGGTCGGTGGTGAGCGCCGCGACTTGCTGCGTGCTCAGCGTCGAGACTTGCGCGGTGCTCAGCGCGACGATCTGGTCGGTCGTCAGCGCCTGCACCTGGCTGGTGGCCAGCGCGACGGTCTGCGCGGTGCGCAGCGCGGCGATCTGGTCGGTGGTCAGCGCGGCGATGCTGTCGCTGCCCAGGCCGTAGGCCAGCTGCGCCGTGCCCAGCGCCGTGATGTGGGCGCTGTCCAGCGCGGCCAGCTGGGTCGTGCTGAGGCCGTTGCTGAGTTGGCTGGTGGTCAGCGCCACCAGTTCGGCCGTGGTCAGCGCGTTCAACTGGTCGCTGCCCAATACGGCGATCTGGTCGCTGCGCAGCGCCACCATCTGGCGCGTGGTGAAGGATGACAGGTCGGCCGTTTCCAGCGCGGCGATCTGGGCCGTGGTGAGCGCGGCCACCTGGCGCGTCGCCAGCGACGTCGCTTGCGCCGTGGTCAGCGCGACGATCTGGTCGGTGCTCAGGCCGCCGGCGACCTGGTCGGTCGTCAGCGCCGCGACCTGGCTGGTGCTCAGTGAGGCGAACTGATCGGTCAGCAGGGCCAGCAACTGGTCGCTGCCCAGCGTGCTCACTTGCGCGGTGCTCAGCGCGGCCAGGTCGGCCGTTTCCAGCGCGCCGACCTGGCTGCTGGTCAGCGCGGTCAATTGCACGCTGCTCAGCGAGCGGACTTGCGCGGTGCTCAAGGCGACGATCTGGTCGGTGCCCAGCGTGGCGAACTGCGCGGCCAGCAGGTGGCTGATGGCGCTGGTGCCCAGCACGGCGAACTGGTCGGTGCTGAACGCGGCCAGCTGGGCGGTGCTCAGCGACGGCGCTTGCAGCGAGGTCAGCGCGGCGACCTGCGCGGTGCTCAGCTGGCTGAATTGCGCGGCCGTCAGCGAGGCCAGCATCTGCGTGGTCAGGCCGGTGAAGGCGTTGGTCGACAGCGCGTTCAACTGGTCGCTGGTCAGCGCGGCGAACTGGGCCGTGCTGAACGCGGCCAGCTGGTTGCTGCGCAGCGCCACGAAGTCCATGGTGCTGAGGGCAACGATCTGGTTGGTGCTGAGCGCGGTGATCTGCGCGGTGCTCAGCGTGCCGACCTGGGCGGTGCCCAGCACGGTGATGTGGTCGGTGCTCAGCGCGGCGATCTGGCCGTTGTTCAGGCCGACGATCTGGGCGGTGGTCAGGGCGCTGACCAGGCCGGTGGTCAGCGCGGCGATGTTGGCGCTGCCGATGGCGGCGATCTGCGACGATTTCAGCGCGACGAAGTCGGCCGTTTCCAGCGCATCGAGCTGGTCGCTGCTGAGGGCGGCCACTTGCGCGGTGCTCAGCGAGGCCGCCTGCATGCTGCTCAGGGCCACGATCTGGTCGGTGGTGATGGCGCCGAACTGGGCGGCGTTGAGCGCGCCGATCTGCGTGCTCGACAGCGTGGCGAAGTTGTCGGTGCTGATGGCGGCGATCTGGTTGCTGCCCAGCGCGCCGAGCTGGCGGGTCGCCAGGTTGTCGACTTGCAGCGTGGTCAGCGCGGCGATCTGCGCGGTGGTCAGCGAGGCGGCCTGGGCCGAGGTCAGCGCGTCCATCTGCGCCGTGGTCAGGTTTTGCAGCTGGTCCATCGTCAGCGAGATCAGCTGGTTGGTGCTGAGCGCCTGCACTTGCGCGGTCTTCAGCGCCTGCAGGTCGTCGGTGGTGATGGATTGCAACTGGTCGGTCGACAGCGCCAGCAGCTGGTTGCTGCTCAGCGCGGCCACCTGCAGCGTGGTCAGCGCGCTGATGTGGGCCAGGTCCAGCTGGCTGATCTGCAAGGTGCCCAGCGCCAGGATCTGGTTGGACAGCAGCGCGGCCAGGTCTTCCAGTTCCATCGTGGCCAGCTGGTCGGAGCTGAGGGCGGCCAGTTGCGCCGTGCCCAGTTGCGCGTATTGCTGCGTGGTCAGCTGCGCGATCTGCGTGGTGCTCAGCGCGCGGAATTGCGCCGTGGTCAGCGCGTTGAGCTGGGCCGAGCCCAGGCTCTGCAGCTGGTCGACGATCAGCGCGTTGAGCTGGTCGCTGCCGAGGGCGGCGATCTGCGCGGCCTTCAGCGCGCCCAGGTCGTCGGTGTTCAAGGCCTGGATCTGTGCCGAGCTCAGCGCCAGCAGCTGGTTGGTGGTCAGCGCCTGCGCCTGCGCGGTGGTCAGCGCGGCGATGCGGTCGGCCGCCAGCGCCTGCACCTGGCTGGTGCCGAGGGCGGCGATCTGCGCGGTCTTCAGCGCGGCCAGGTCTTCGGTTTCAATCGCGCCCAATTGCTGCGTGCTCAGCGCGGCCACCTGGGCCGTGCCCAGGCCCTGGAATTGCTGCGTGGTCAGCGCGACGATCTGGTCCGTGCTCAGCGACTGGATCTGGGCGCTGCCGAAGGCGTTCAACTGGGCCGCGCCCAGGCTCTGCAGCTGGGCCAGCGCCAGCGCGGCGATCTGGTCGCTGCTGAGGGCGGCGATCTGCGCGGTCTTCAGCGCGGCGAGTTCATCGCTGCTCAGCGCCTGCACCTGGTCGGTGGTCAGCGCCGCGATCTGGCCAGTGGTCAGGCCGGCCGCCTGGGCCGTGGTCAGCGCCTGCACCTGGTCGGTGGTCAGCTGGGTGATCTGCAGCGTGCGCAGCGCGGCGATCTGCGCGGTTTTCATCGCGGCCAGGTCTTGCAATTCCAGCGCGCGCAGCTGGTCGCTGCTCAGCACGGAAAGGTCGGCGGTGCTGACGCTGGCGATCTGGCGCGTGGTCAGCGCGACGATCTGGTTGGTGGTGAAGGCGGCAATCTGGTCGGTGGTCAGGCCGGCGATCTGGTTCAGCGTCAGCGCCTGGATCTGGTCGGTGCTCAGGTTGCTCAGCGCACCCAGCGCGGCCAGCTGGGCGGCGCTCAGCGCGGCGAAGTCGGCCGTGCCCAGCGCGCCGATCTGGTCGGACGACAGCGAGGACAGCTGGGCGGTGGTCATCGAGCCGACCTGGTTGCTGGTCAGCGCCATGATCTGGTCGGTGCTCAGCAGCGTGATCTGCGCGGTGCGCAGGGCGTTGATCTGCACCGTCTTCAGCGCGGCGATTTCATCGGTGTTGAGCGCGGCCAGCTGGCCGGCGGTCAGGCTGGCGACCTGGCCGGTGGCCAGCGCCGCCACTTGCGCCGTGGTCAGCGCGGTGATCTGTGCAGTCTGCAAGCCCTGGAATTGCGCGGTGCTCAGCGAGGCCAGCTGGGCCGCCGTCATCGCTTGCAGCTGGTCGGTGCTGATGGCGTCGAGCTGGTCGGTGCTCAGCGATTGCAGCTGCGCGGTGCGCAGCGCGGCCAGGTCTTGGGTTTCCAGCGCGCGCACCTGGTCGGTGGCCAGCGCCGTCAATTGCTGCGAAGTCAGCGACGCCACTTGGGCGGCGCTCAGGCCGGCGATCTGGTCGCTGCTCAGCAGGACGAACTGGGCGGTGCTCAGCGCGGCGACCTGCTGCGTCTTGAAGGCGGCCAGGTCTTGCGTTTCCAGCGCGGCCAGCTGGGTGGCGCTCAGCGCGCGCACCTGGGCGGTGCCGAGGTTGGCGGCCTGCTGCGTGCTCAGCGCGACGATCTGGTCGGTGGTCAGCGCCTGGAACTGGGCGCTGCTCAGGGCCGCCAATTGCGCGATGCTCAGGGCGCGGAACTGGTCGCTGCCCAGCGCGTCGAGCTGGTCGGTGCTGAGGGCCAGGATTTGCGCGGTGCGCAGCGCGGCGATGTCGGCGCTGGAGAACGCCTGCAATTGCGCGGTGCCGAGCGCGGCCAGCTGGCGCGTGCTCAGGCTGGACACTTGCGTGGTGGTCAGCGCGGTGATCTGGGCGGTGGTCAGGCTGGCGATGACGTCGGTGCCCAGCGCGGCGAACTGCGCCGTTTTCAGCGCGGCGAAGTCCTGGCTTTCCATGGCGTTCAACTGGTCGCTGCTGAGGGCGGCGACTTGCTGCGTGCCCAGGTTGCTGACCTGCAGGGTGGTCAGCGCGACGATCTGGTCGCTGTTCAGCGTGGCGATCTGCGCCGTTTTGAGCGCGGCGATCTGCACGGTTCTCATCAGCGACAAGCCTTGCGTGCCGAGCGCGACCAGCTGGTCGCTGCTCAGCATGGCCACTTGCGCGGTCACCAGGCTGCTGACCTGGACGGTGCTCAGGTTGGCGATCTGCGCGGTGGACAGCGCGGCCAGCTGGCTGCTGGCCAGCGCGGCCAGCTGGGCCGTGGTCAGCGCTTGCAGCTGGGTGCTGGTCAGCGCGTTCAGGTGGTCGGTGCTCAGGCCGGCGATCTGCGCGGTGCGCAGCGCGGCCAGGTCGCGGGTTTCCATCGCCACGATCTGGCCGGTGCTCAGCGACTGCAGCTGGCGCGTGCTCAGGCTGGCGAACTGCGCGCTGGTCAGCGCGACGATCTGGTCGGTGCTCAGCAGGCTGACCTGGCCGGTGCCGAGGGCGGCCAGTTGCGCGGTCTTCAGCGCGGCCAGGTCTTCGGTTTCGATGGCCAGCAGCTGGTCGCTGGACAGCGCCGCCAGTTGCTGGCTGCCCAGGTTGCTGGCCTGGGCGGTGGTCAGCGCGACGATCTGGTCGGTGCTGAGCGCGGCCAGCTGCTTGCTGCTCAGGGCGGCCAGCTGCTGGGTCTTCATCGCTTGCAGTTGCGCGGTGGTGATGGCGGCCACGGCGGACGTGCCGAGCGCCAGCACTTGCTGCGTCTTCAGCGCCGACAGGTCGGCCGTTTCCAGCGCGACGATCTGGTCGGTGGACAGCTGGGCGATCTGCTGGGTCGCCAGCGCGCCCGCTTGCAGCGAGGTCAGCGCGACGATCTGGTCGGTGGTGACGGCGGCCAGCTGGTTTGAACCCAGCGCGTTGAGCTGGGTCGATTTCAGCGACGCCCAGTCGGTGGTGGTCAGCACGGCCACTTGTTCGGTCAGCAGGGCGCCGATCTGGGCGGTGGTGAAGGCGTTCACTTGCGCGGTGTTCAGTGCGCCCAGCTGGGCCGAGTTGAGCACGCGGATCTGGTCGGACGTCAGCTGGACGATCTGCGAAGTTTTCAGCGCGGCCACCTGGCCGATGGTCAGCGTGGCGATGGCCTTGGTGCCCAGGCCCAGCAGCTGGCTGGTCTGCAGCGCGGCGAAATCCTGGGTCTCCATCGCGTTGAGCTGGTCGCTGCTCAGGGCGCCCAGTTGCGCCGGCGTCAGCGCGCCGGCCTGGGCGGTGGTCAGGGCGACGATCAGGTCGGTGCTCAGCGAGGCCACCTGGGCCGAGGTCAGGGCGACGATTTGCGCGGTTTTCAGCGCGGCGAAGTCGGCTGTTTCCAGCGCGTTCAGCTGGTTGGACGACAGCGCGGCGATTTCACGCGTGCTCAGCGTGGCGGCCTGCGCGGTGGTCAGCGCGACGATCTGGTCGGTGGTCAGCGCGGCGACCTGGGCCGTGGTGAAGTTGCTCAGCTGGACGCTGGACAGCGCGGCGAACTGCGCCGTGGTCAGCGCGGCGACGGCGCTGGTGTTCAGCGCGGCGGCCTGCTGCGATTTCAGCGCGACCAGGTCCTGGGTTTCCATCGCGGCGATCTGGTCGGTGCTCAGCGCGGCGATCAGCTGGGTGGCCAGCGCAGCCACTTGCAGCGAGCTCAGGCCGACGATCTGGTCGGTGCCCAGCGCGGAGAACTGGGCGGTGCTCAGCGCCGCCAGCTGCGCGGTCTTCAGCGCGGCGAGGTCGCGGGTTTCCAGCGCGGCGACCTGGCTGCTGCTCAGGGCGGCGACCTGGCGCGTGGTCAGCGAGGTGGCTTGGCCGGTGGTCAGCGCGACGATCTGGTTGCTGTCGAGGGCGACGATCTGCTGGGTGCTCAGCGCGGCCAGCTGGGCCGTGGTCAGCGCGGCGATCTGGTCGGTGGTGAGGCTGCGGACGTTGCTGGTGCTCAGGCCGCCCAGCTGCTGGCTGCGCAAGGCGGCCAGGTCTTGCGTGCTCATCGCGTTCAACTGGTCGCTGGACAGCGCCGACAGTTGCAGCGAGCTCAGGGCGTTGGCTTGCGCGGTTTTCAGCGCGACGATCTGGTCGGTGCTGAGGGCGGCGATCTGGCTGGTGCCCATGGCGGCCAGCTGCTGGGTTTTGAGCGAGGCCAGGTTGGCGGTGCTGAACGCGGTCAGCTGCGTGGTCGACAGCGCGGCCACTTGTTGCGAGGCCAGGCCGGCCACTTGTGCGGTGTTCAGTGCGGCGATCTGGTCGGTGCCCAGCGCGGCCAGTTGCGTGGTCTTCAGCGCGCCCATTTGCAGCGAGGTCAGCGCGGCGATCTGGTCGGTGCCGAGCGCGGCGATGCCGCCGGTGGCCAGGGCGGCGATCTGCTGGGTGCGCAGCGCGGCCAGGTCTTGCGTTTCCATCGCGGTCAGCAGCGTGGTGCTCAGCGCCGCCAGCTGTTGCGTGGCGAGGCCGGCCGCTTGCGCGGTGGTCAGGCCGGCCAGCTGGGCCGTGCCCAGCGCGTTGATCTGGGCGGTGGTGAAGGCGGCCACCTGGGCCGTCTTCATCGCGGCCAGGTCGCGGGTTTCAATCGCGGCCACCTGGTCGGAGGTCAGCACGATGACTTGCTGCGTGCCCAGCGCGGCCACTTGCGCGGTGGTCAGCGCGACGATCTGGTCGGTGGACAGGCCGCGCAGCTGGCTGCTGCGCATCGCGGCGATCTGGGCCGTGGTCAATGCGGCGATCTGGTCGGTGCTGAGCACGGCGGTGGTGGCGGTGCTCAGCGCGTTCAACTGCTGGCTCTTGAGCGCGGCGAAGTCCTGGGTTTCCATCGCGGCCAGCTGGGTGCTGGACATCTGGCCCAGTTGCAGCGTGGTCAGCGCGGCGGTCTGCGCGGTGGTCAGCGCGACGATCTGGTCGGTGCTGAGGGCGGCGAACTGCTTGGTGGTCAGCGCGGCGATCTGCGCGGTCTTCAGCGCGGCGAAGCCGTCGGTGCCCAGCGCGGCCAGCTGGTCGGTGCCGAGGGCGCTGATCTGCAGGGTCGACAGGTTGCTGCTTTGCGCGGTGCGCAGCGCGGCCATCTGCGCCGTGGTCAGCGCGCCCAGCTGGCTGGTGGCCAGCGCGTTCAATTGCTGCGTGCTGAGCGCGGCGATGTCGTCGGTGTCGATCGCGGCCAGCTGGTTGCTGCTCAGCGCGGCGATCTGGCGGGTTTGCAGCGAGGCGGCCTGGCTGCTGCTCAGCGAGACGATCTGGTCGGTGGTCAGCGAGCGCAATTGCGCGGTGCTCAGCGCCACCAGCTGGCTGCTGCGCAGCGCGGCGATGTCGTCGGTGCCGACGATGGACAATTGCTGGGTGCCGAGCGCGGCCACCTGCACGGTCGCCAGCGAGGCGAACTGGTCGGTGGTGAGGCCGTGGACCAGCTGGTTGGTGCTCAGGCTGACGATCTGGCCCGTGGTCAGCGCGGCGATCTGTTTGGTGGTGAAGCCATAACCGAGCTGCTGCGTGTTGAGCGCTTGCAGGTTCTGGGTGGACAGGGCTCGTAACTGGCTGGTGCCAAAAGCGGCGAGCTGCGTGGTGCTCCATGCGGTCATTTGCAAAGTCGAGAGCAGCACGATATCCGCAGTCGTCAGAAAAGCGATCTGACTGGTCTGCAGGCTGGCGATTTGGTCGGTGTTTAAACCAGGTACGATAGATGGCATGTTAAGTATTCTCCTTACGGAAATATATAGTACCGCCAAACGAACTCATACGGAGAGTACAGCGGCAAAAGTAGTTTAAATCTTGGTCTGAAAACAATGACTTAGCGCGCTTTTTGTCATCCCCGTGTCATCAATTGCAGCGGCCTAAAATAATCATTTAGGAAACACTGTAAGATCATGTTTTGCGATCCAACCAGAGCTTCCCCGCCATGCTGCTGACTCCCGCCACATTTACCCCGCTGATCCGTCCGCAAAATCATGACCATCCGCTAACTTTCGTGTTCCATCGCGGAGAGTTGCTTTTGCGCAACGAAATTCTGGGCTTGCCCGACGCGCAGGCGCTCGCCGCGCTCAATTTGCCGCCGGAGCGCTTCCATGCGCTGGGCGAGTGGGAGGGCCGCTACTACCAGCTGGCGTGGGTCGAGCAGCCCGATGTGCCGGGGCCGGAGTACGGCTATCACGGCCTGCGCTCGCTGTTCGGCCTGGTCGACGAAGGCTTCGCGGCGCTGGCCGGGCGCGCCTATCAGCTGGCCGAATGGGCGCGCACGCACCGCTACTGCGGCGTGTGCGCGACGCCGATGCGGCAGCTGGAGGGCGAGCGCTGCTACCAGTGTCCGAACTGCGGCATGAGCGCCTATCCGCGCATCTCGCCGGCCATGATGGTGTTGATACGCAAGGGCGAGCAAGTGCTGCTGGCCATGCACGCCAACGCGCCGTACAAGCGCTACACGGCGCTGGCCGGTTTCCTGGAGGCCGGCGAGTCGATCGAGGAGGCGGTGCACCGCGAGGTGTACGAGGAGGTCGGGCTGCGGGTGCACAACCTGAAATACTTCGGCAGCCAGTCGTGGCCGTTCCCGCATTCGCTGATGATCGCCTACACGGCCGAGTATCTGGACGGCGACATCCGCGTCGATCCGAGCGAAATCGCCGACGCCCGCTGGTTCGGGCCGGGCGACGAGTGGCCGGACATGACCACCACGGTGTCGATCGCGGCCGAGCTGCTGAAGACCTACCGGCCGCGGGCCTAGCGGGTGCGGTGCCGCGGATTTCTATATACTGTCGGCAATCGTAAAAAAAAGGTGTTTCATCATGTCTCAAAAAGAATTCTCGGAAGGCGACTGGCGTCGCCTGATCGCCAGTTTCGGTGAAGATCCCGACCGCCCGGGCCTGGTGGAAACGCCGGCCCGCGTCACCAAGGCATGGAAACACTGGACTTCCGGCTACGGCCAGGACCCGGTCGAGCTGCTGAAAGCCTTCGAAGACGGCGCCGAGCAGTACAACGAACTGATCGTGGTGCGCGGCATCCCGGTCTACAGCCATTGCGAACACCACCTGGCGCCGTTCTTCGGCAAGGCCACTGTCGGCTACGTCCCGAACGGCAAGATCGTCGGCCTGTCCAAGCTGACCCGCCTGGTGGACTGCTTCGCCAAGCGCCTGCAGGTGCAGGAACGCATGACCATGCAGATCGCCAACGCGCTGATGGAAGTGCTGGAGCCGAAAGCGGTCGGCGTGGTGGTCAAGTGCCGCCACCTGTGCATGGAAAGCCGCGGCATCCGCACGCCGGGCGAAGAAACCGTCACCTCGGCCATGCTCGGCGAGCTGCAGCCCAATCTGGCGATGCGCACCGAGTTCCTGGCCCTGGCGCGCGAGAACTAGGCGGCATGGCGGCGATCGCATGGCAGCACGGCGGCCTCGACGCCGCTTTCGCACTGGCGGCCCAGCAGCAGCGGCCGCTGTTCCTGTACTGGGGCGCGGTCTGGTGCCCGCCCTGCAACCGCGTCAAATCCGACATCTTCGCGCGCGACGAGTTCGTGCAGCGCTCGGCGGCGGCGGTGTGCTACCACCTCGACGGCGACAGCGCCGGCGCGCAAGGCCTGGCCGCGCGCCATGGCCTGCGCAGCTATCCGACGCTGGTGCTGTACGCGCCGGACGGCAGCGAAATCACGCGCCTGCCGTGCGAGCTGGACGGTGAGCTGTTCGTGGCCGCCTTCGACACGGCGCTGGCCGTGCATGCGGCCGGCTCGTCGGCTGCGGCGGCGCTGGCGGCTGCCTTGTCCGGTGAGCGCAAGCTCAGCGCCGGCGAGTGGTCGCTGCTGAGCCATTATTCCTGGGATACCGACGAAGGCCGCCTGCTGGGTACGCGCGCGCTGGCGCCGACGCTGCTGGCGCTGGTGCATGCCTGCGATGACGCCGACGCATCGGTGCGCCTGCAACTGCACGCGCAGCTGGCCACGGCCGGCAAGGATATCGATGCGGCGGCCAACGCCGCCTTGCTGCTGAAGGTGTTTGGCGATGCGCGTCTGGCGCGCTCCAACATGGACATCCTCGGCAACAGCGGCATCAACCTGATCAAGTACGCCACGCGCCGCGAAGAATTGGTGGCGGCGCTGGGCGGCGCGGCCGCGCAATGGGCCGACGATTTCTGGCTCAGCGCACCGGATCGCTTGACGGCGGTGCGTCTGCAAATGCGCCTGGGCCGCCTGCTGGCGCCGACGCAAGGCTTGCAGGAACTCGTGAAACTGCGGGTGGAAGAGGCCCTGGCCGCATCGACCGATCCGTATGAACGTCACACGCTGGTCAACACGGCGGTGAGCGCGCTGAACGACGCGGGCTTGTCGGCGCAGGCCGAGCAGGTGCTGCTGGCAGAACTGCCGCGTTCGCATGCACCGTACTACTTCATGTTGAGCCTGGCATCCAGCGCCAAGCGGCGCGGCGATGCGGCAGCTGTGCTGGACTGGTACGGCAAAGCGTGGCAAGCGGCGTCAGGCCCGGCGACGCGCCTGCAATGGGGCGCCACTTATCTGAGCAGCCTGCTGGAACTGGCGCCGCAAGACAGCGCCCGCATCGAGCAAGCCCGGCAGGGCCTGCGCGCCGACATCGAAATCGCCGGCGCCGACGCCCACCAACAGCGCAACCTGGCCCAGCTACAAAAACTCCGGGGTCAAGTCTGACATTTGGACACGAGCTCATCACTCGTGTCGATCATCGGTGAGTTCAGTTTGTTCCAATGCGGCGACGGCGCGGCTCACCGTCTTCAATGACACGCCGAAATGCGCGGCGATTTGCTGCATCGAAAACGCGGTGGAGCGATAGGCTTCTGCCATGGCGACCTGGCGTCGCGCGAATGTCAGTGCGTATTCCTCAAGCGTCATCGCCAGCGCGCGGCGTTGCACCCTCGCGATTTCCACCGACTTGGCTTCCTTCGCAGATTCTCTGTGCCGTGCGATGAACGTCGCATCCCCCAAAATGCATCGGAAGCTGAGGTTCTTCAGCGGGCTGTCCGAACGCATGCCTGCCATGACGAACTGTTGATAGGCTACCCGCGCCGCCATCGGGTCCGGGCCGAAGCAGGCCAGCAGCCATTCTGTCGCCATCCAGCCTGGAGCAGGCGTTTCGCCGGTCATGGCGCGGTAGCTGCTCCACTCCCAATCCCCGGGAGCTTCCACGATGCCGCCGCGCACGGGATTCAAGACGATGTAGCGTGCCAGCTCGCGCAGGTAGGTCTCTTTCTGAACCAGGATGGCGTGGTAACGGCCCTGCATCACGTGGCCGACCAGTTCATGGCGGCGATTGAAATACTGCGAGTACGCGCTATTCAATTGACGCATGCCCTGCCCAAGATTGCCTTCGGGCGTCTCGATGAGTATGTGATAGTGGTTCGTCATCTGGCAAAACGCGTGGACGACGAAATGAAAACGGCGGCAGACGCGCTCGATTTCCATGAGCCAGGTCAGGCGATCCGTGCGATCGCGAAAGACAGGTTCACGTCGATTGCCGCGGCAAGTGACGTGATAGAGTGCTCCGGGAAATTCGAGTCTGAGAGGGCGGGCCATCTCCGCAATGTAGCGGGTGCGCCATGGCGCGGCGCTGACGCAACGCAGAAGTCGTCGCAGTCTCAGCCGCGCGTAGCTGCCTTTGTTGCTCAGCTACGGCAGAGTTCGTGTCCAAATGTCAGACTTGACCCCAGCCGTTTTAGCGCTTGAATTCGGCGTTGTCTTTCCACTGCGGGCGGTCCTTGCCCTGGGCGGTCTGGTAGCCGGCTTTGAACAGCAGTTCGATGTCTTCCACCGCGCCGCTGGTGTCCCACTTGGCTTGCACGGTGTCGTTGACGGTGTGGTACTGGTGGGCGCTGTAGTTCAGCAGTTTCTCACGGCCGTAGCCGGCCGCCTTGCCGATGAAGTTGGAACTGCTGCGCAGATACACCACCGGCACGCCGCCACGCGCAAACTCGAACTGGTCGCCACGGTAGAAGCTGCCATAGTCGGCGTTGCTGTCCGGCCGCACGCTCCGTCCCTGGCTGCGCGCGATGCCGGCGACGATGTCGTCGGCGCTGGATTTGCCCATGCCGCTCAGCTCGACATCGCGGGTGCGGCCCCACATGTTCAAGCCGTCGACGTTGATGTTCAGTAGCGTCTTGCTCAAGGGGTAGAGCGGATTGCGCGCATAGAATTGCGCGCCCAGCAGGCCGCGTTCTTCGGCCGTGGTCAGCACGAACACGATGGTGCGCTTGGGCGCGACCGGCAAGGCCTTGTAGGCGCGCGCGATTTCCAGCAGCGCGGCGACGCCGGTGGCGTTGTCCATCGCGCCGTGGAAGATCTGCTGCGTACGCGGTCCCGGCAGGCTTTCGTCGACGCCGAAATGGTCCCAGTGCGCGGTGTAGACGATCACTTCATTCTTCAGCAGCGGATCGGAACCCGGTATCTTGGCCACCACGTTGTGCGAGGCGACTTCGCGCCAGGCATTGAGCGCGGTGACGTTGAGCTTGACGCCCAGCGGCACCGGATGGAAGTTGCGTTGCAGCGCCTGCTGCTTGAGCGCGTCGAAATCCTGGCCGGCCGCCTTGAACAGCTCGCGCGCGCGGTCGCCCTGCAGCCAGCCGGGGATGGCCGGGAAGGCCGGGTCCGGCGTCTTGCTCTTGATGGCGAAATTCTCGCGGCCCCAGCTGTTGCGCACCACTTCGTACGGATAGGTGGCCGGCTTGGTCTCGTGCACGATCAGCGCGCCGGCCGCGCCCAGCTTGGCCGCCATCTCGAACTTGTAGTTCCAGCGGCCGTAACGGGTGATCGCATTGCCGCCGAACATGGCCGGGTCCAGCTGCTTGGGGCGCTTGGGATCGGCCACCTGCGGGTCGTTGATCAGCATGACCAGCGTCTTGCCCTTGAGGTCGACGCCCTTGTAGTCGTCCCACTGGAATTCCGGCGCCTGCACGCCGTAGCCGACAAACACCAGCTCCGAATTGACGACCTCGACTTTTTTCTCGGTGCGCGCGGTCCAAGCGACGTAATCGTCGCCGAAGGTCAGCTGCTTGACCTGGCCGTCCTTGACGTAGCTCAGTGTCGGATGGCTGGAGATGGCCACCAGCGGCACCGCCTGCAAATAGGTGCCGTCCGGGTTGCCCGGTTCCAGCCCCAGTTTCTTGAACTGCTGCTGCAGGTAGTCGAGGGTGACGGTTTCGCCGCGCGTGCCCGGCGCCCGGCCTTCGAACTCGTCGGAGGCCAGCATGGTGATGTGCTCCAGCAGACGTTCTCCGTCGATGTTGGCCATCGCTGCCTCGGCCGGCTTGCCGGTCTTGGGTGGGGCGGCGTGGACATGGCCGCTGCTTAACGCCAGCAGCGCCATCGACAGTAAGAATTTCATGTGGAAATGATTGTTAAGAAGGAATGCCTCATTCTGACACACTTTGTTGCTCAAGAACACTAGCAAGCCAGTCGACAAACACCCGCACCCGTGGCGACAGGTGGCGGTTGTGTGCATAAATGATACTGAGCGGTAGCGGTGCGGGCCGCCATGCGGGCAGGATTTCCTCCAGCTGGCCCGTGGCCAGCAGCGTGCCCAGGCCCCGGCGCGGCATCTGGATCAGGCCCAGTCCGGCCAGGCAGGCGGCCAGGTAAGCCTCGGTGCCGCTGACCGACACCTGGCTGCGCATCGGCAGGGTACGCGCGACGCCGTCGGCGTCGACGTATTCCCAGTCGAGGTCGCGCCCGCTCTGGCTGGAGAAGAAGTTGACCGCCGTGTGCTGGCGCAAGTCGTCCAGCGTCTGCGGCCGGCCGTGGCGGGCCAGGTAGGCGGGCGAGGCGACGTTGATCTGTTCCATCGCATCGATGCGGCGGGCCACCAGCGTGGAATCGCGCAGCGTGCCGCCGCGCACCACGCAATCGATGCCTTCGCCGACCAGGTCGACGAAGCGGTCGTTCGAACCGAGCCGCACCTGGATCTGCGGATGGCGCTGGAAAAACTCCGGCAGCGCCGGGATCACGTACAGGTGCGCCAGCCGCTCCGGCAGGTCGACCCGCACCGCGCCGCTGAGCAGGCGGCCGTCGCCGGCGAACAGGCCGTTGAGGTTCTCCAGGTCGTTGAGCAGGGCGGCGCAGCGCTCCAGGTATTGCGCGCCTTCCACCGTCAGGCTGACCTTGCGCGTGGTGCGCTGGAGCAGGCGCACGCCCAGCTGCTGCTCGATCGCTTGCACGGCGTTGGTGACGGTGGGCTTGGGCAGGTCCAGCTGCTCGGCGGCCTGCGTAAAACTTTTGCAGTCGGCCACCGCCCGGAAGATCTGCATGGCCTTGAATTGGTCCATGATTGTTAGCTATGGTCGAATAAAGTAATAGGTTTTACGGTATTTATTGTTGCAATCGAT
Organism: Rugamonas aquatica; assembly: GCF_009380215.1. Lineage (GTDB taxonomy): Bacteria > Pseudomonadota > Gammaproteobacteria > Burkholderiales > Burkholderiaceae_D > Rugamonas > Rugamonas aquatica_B. The sequence goes on along the minus strand of NZ_WHUG01000019.1, from coordinate 83,134 downwards.
AATAGCATACTGAATCCACTCGTTCACCACCTTGGAGATTCATGATGCAAACCCGCAAACTTGGCCATACCGGCCCGCAAGTCGCTCAACTGGGCCTGGGCCTGATGGGCATGTCCGATCTGTACGGTCCGGCCGACCGCAGCGAAAGCCTGGCCACCATCCGCGCCGCCATGGACGCCGGCGTCACCCTGCTCGACACCGGCGATTTCTACGGCATGGGCCACAACGAACTGCTGCTCAATGAAGCGCTGGCCGCCGGCGGCCGCGACCGGGTGCAGATCAGCGTCAAGTTCGGCGCCATGCGCGACCCGTCCGGCAACTGGATCGGCATCGACACCCGCCCGGCGGCGGTGAAGAACTTCGCCGCGTATTCGCTGAAGCGCCTGGGCGTCGAGCACATCGACATCTACCGCCCGGCCCGCCTGGACCCGAACGTGCCGATCGAGGACACCGTCGGCGCCATCGCCGAGCTGATCCAGGCCGGCAAGGTCAAGCACATCGGCCTGTCCGAAGTCGGCAGCGAGACGCTGCGCCGCGCCCACGCCGTGCATCCGATCGCCGATTTGCAGATCGAGTATTCGATGATTTCGCGCGGCATCGAGAACGGCATCCTGCAAACCTGCCGCGAGCTGGGCATCGGCATCACCGCCTACGGCGTGCTGTCGCGCGGCCTGATCAGCGGCCACTGGAGCAAGCAGCGCGAAGGCGAAGCCGATTTCCGCGGCCTGGCCAGCCCGCGCTTCCAGGGCGAGAACCTGGACCGCAACCTGGCGCTGGTGGAGAAGCTGCGCGCCATCGCCGGCGAGCTGAACGTGTCGGTGGCGCAGGTGGCGATCGCCTGGGTGGCGGCGCAGGGCGAGGACATCGTGCCGCTGGTCGGCGCCCGCACCCGCGTGCGGCTGGAGGAAGCGCTGGCCTCGACCAGGCTGCAACTGTCGGCCACCGACCTGGCCCGGCTGGAGCAGGCGGTGCCGGCCGACGCGGCGGCGGGTGATCGCTACGGCGCGCATTCGGCCTCGTCCCTGGACAGCGAACGCGGCTGAGATGCCGTCCTTCCCGCGTAAGCGGGAATCCATACGGCGGCCGTGTGACAAGCTCAGCATGGATTCCCGCTTTCGCGGGAAAGACCTGGCCGACTGATCTGGTAATCGAATTGATTTGTGCGGATATTTGCGCTTTTATATCTGAAAAATTAATCCTAATATGACTCCATCGACGACGCAAAGCCGGTTGGCACTCAGAACTGGGCGCCACACTTCATCTGACAAGGAGCATCAAAATGAACGCCAAATCCATCATCGCATCGCTTTCCCTGTTGCTGGCTGCGGGCGCAACTTACGCCCAGAGCCCTGTGGAACAGAACGAGGCCACCGCCGACATCGCTTACACCAACCCGGCCCCGAGCACCGTCACCCGCGCCCAGGTCAAGTCCGAGACCCTGGCCGCGATCAAGGCCGGCGCGCTGGAGCGCAACGAAGCCACCGCCGACATCGCCTACCTGGCCCCACGCGCCAAGACGCCGTATGTCGACGCGCAACTGGCCGCCAAGGCTGTCAAAGGCAATAGCGCGCAGTAAGCCGGCGCTGTAGCCAACACGGGCGCCGCGATGCAGATCGCGGCGCCCGTTAGCATTTTTTGATGCTGAATTTGCAAATAAACGACAGTTGCACGTCACAATTCAGGTATTCTGGTTTCCACAAGACAATACGGAGACCCTGTACCATGAATAAGTTGTCCTTCCAACAGAAGCTCTGGGTACCGTTGATTTGCAGCCTGCTGTGCATCACCGCCATCTTCATCTATCAAACCATGCAGATGCGCGACGTCCGCATCGAGGAACGCAAGATCGACTTGATGAACCTCGATGACGCCGGCCTCAGCGTCCTCAAGCTGTACGGCGACAAGGCCACTTCCGGCGCCCTGAGCAAGGAAGACGCACAGAAGCAGGCGATGGCCGTCATCAAGGGCCTGCGCTTCGGCAAGGACGGCTACATCACCATCACGCAGGGCACGCGCTCGCTGATGAATCCCTTCAAGTCTGAAAACGACGGCAAGGACATGGTCGACTTCAAGGATCCGAACGGCGTCTATCTGTACCGCGACATCGCGGCCGCAGGCGCCAAGCCGGAAGGTGGCGGCTTCGTGCGCTATTCCTGGACCCGGCCCAACACCAAGGATCCGGTGCCGAAGATGAGCCGCGTGGTGCACTTCGCGCAGTGGGACTGGGACCTGGTCACCGGCGCCTACATCGACGACATCGACAACGCCTTCTACCAGTCGCTGTACAAATCGGCCGGCGTGCTGGCGGTGGTGTGCCTGGTGCTGTGGGCGATCGTCAGCTTGGTCAACAAGAGCTTGCGCCACACCATCGGCGGCGATCCCGAGTATGTCAGCGAGATCGCCCAGCAGATCGCCGGCGGCGACCTCAGCGCCAGCATCAAGACCCATGAATCGGATCGCGCCAGCATCCTGTACGGCATGAAGTCCATGCAGGCGCGGCTGGCCGACACCATTGGCGAGATCCGCCGCAGCGCGGACACCATCGCCACTGCGTCGGGCGAGATCGCCTCGGGCAATATGGATTTGTCGGCGCGCACCGAATCGCAGGCCAGCTCGCTGGAAGAGACGGCCGCTTCGATGGAAGAGCTGACCTCGACCGTGAACCAGAACGCCGACAACGCGGTGCAGGCCAACCAGCTGGTGCTGTCGGCTTCGTCGGTGGCGGAGAAGGGCGGGCGCGTGGTGTCGCAGGTGGTGCAGACCATGGATACCATCAACGCCTCGGCCACGCGCATTGTCGACATCATCAGCGTGATCGACGGCATCGCCTTCCAGACCAACATCCTGGCCTTGAACGCGGCGGTGGAAGCGGCGCGGGCGGGCGAGCAGGGACGCGGGTTCGCGGTGGTGGCGTCCGAGGTGCGCAACCTGGCCCAGCGGTCGGCCGGCGCGGCCAAGGAAATCAAGGAGCTGATCAACGCGTCGGTGGAAAGCATCAACGCCGGCAGCGCGCTGGTGGCGGAGGCCGGCACGACGATGGATCAGGTGGTGGCCAGCGTGTCGCGGGTGACGCAGATCATGTCGGCGATCACCGAGGCGTCGAGCGAGCAGAGCACGGGCATCGGCCACGTCAACATGGCGATCACGGAGATGGATTCGGTGACGCAGCAGAATGCCGCGCTGGTGGAAGAGGCTGCGGCCGCCGCCGGCAGCATGCAGGAGCAGGCGGGCAAGTTGGCCGAGCTGGTCAGCCGGTTCAAGCTGAGCGGCGATCAGGCCGCCAGCGGCAAGCGCTCCAGCCGCCTGGCGCTCAGCCGCTAAGTGCCGTCATTCCCGCGCAGGCGGGAATCCATACAGCGTCTGCTTCGGACGCGTTCTATGGGTTCCCGCCTGCGCGGGAACGACTTGCGGTTTATTTGCTGGGAGCGGTAGTGTCGGAGCCGGCCGGTTCCAGCACTGCCGCTTCGAACACCAGCTTGTTGCCATCGACCCGGAACACGCCGATCAACTCGCCGCCGTCGCCCTTGACGTCCGGATATTGCGTGCAGCTCTGGGTTTCAACCTGCCACATCTCCTTGCCGGCGCGTAGCGTCCAGACGTTGTCGCCTCCGGACAGCAGTTCGATCTCCACGTCATCGGCCGGCATGTCGGTCAACTCGATGCGGCGCAGGCATTCCGGCAGCCGCTGCATGATTAGCTCGACGCTGCTGTTCTTGCTCCAGAAGTGCTTTTGCGCGCGGTGCAGCGTCAGGGCGTGATTGCCGGTGCTGCCGTCCGCATAGTACGAGGCCGTGTCGTCGACGCATGCGGTCAGCAGCAGGGAGGTCAGGACTATCAGGATCTTGCGCATGGGCCGGGGCTTTCCGTTGGTGATGAATGCTATCGATTGCGTAACATTATAGCGGTCCCCGGCGCCGCGCCGGTTTTGAAGAAGCCCACCACCTGCGCCAGCGTCGCCGCCTGCTCCTGCATGCTTTGCGAAGCCGCCGCCGCCTGCTCCACCAGCGCCGCGTTCTGCTGCGTCACCTCGTCCATCTGCGTGATCGCCATGTTGATCTGCTCGATGCCCATGGTCTGCTCCTGGCTGGCCGAGGTGATCTCGCCCATGATGTCGGTCACGCGCCGGATGCTGTCGACGATGTCGCCCATGGTCTGACCCGCCTCGCCGACCAGCCGCGAGCCGTCGTCCACATTGGCCACCGAGGCCGAGATCAACTCCTTGATTTCCTTGGCCGCCGCCGCGCTGCGCTGCGCCAGGTTGCGCACCTCCGACGCCACCACCGCGAAGCCGCGCCCCTGTTCGCCCGCGCGCGCCGCCTCCACCGCCGCGTTCAAGGCCAGGATGTTGGTCTGGAAGGCGATGCCGTCGATGACCGCGATGATGTCGACGATCTTGCGCGACGAGGCGTTGATGCTGCCCATGGTGTCCACCACCTGGGCGACGATGGCGCCGCCCTTGGTCGCCACTTCCGACGCGCTGCGCGCCAGCGTGTTGGCCTGGCGCGCGTTGTCGGCGTTCTGTTTGACGGTGGAGGTCAGCTGCTCCATCGATGATGCGGTTTCCTCCAGCGAGCTGGCCTGCTCCTCGGTGCGCGAGGACAGGTCCAGGTTGCCGGCGGCGATTTCATTGGATGCGGTGGCGATCGTGTCGGTACCTTGCCGCACTTTGCCCACCACGGTGAGCAGGCTGTCGTTCATCGACTTGAGGGCGCTGAGCAGGCGGCCCGTTTCATCGGTGGCGCTGGCGTCGATGTGCGAGGACAGGTCGCCCGACGCCACCGTCTCGGCAACGTCCACCGCCGCGTTCAGCGGCACCGTGATCGAGCGCGTGATGAACCAGGCCACGCCGCAGCCCAGCGCCATCGCCAGCGCGCCCAGGGCCAGCTGCACCATCTGGGCATTGCGCAGCACTGCCTCGACGTCATCGCCGGCCTGCCTGGCCTGCGCGGTTTCGTAGACGAGGATATCGTCGAGCGCCTTCAGCACGCCTTTCAGGCTGGGCGCCGCGACTTGCGTCAGATGGGTGGTGGCGTCCTGGATCTCGCCTTCCTTGCGCAGTTCGATCACCTTGTTGTTCTTGGCCGCGCCTTCCTTCAGCAGGCCGTCCAGCGTGGCCAGCATGGCTTTTTCCTTGTCGTCGGCGATGTGCTCCATCAGCACCTTCTTCGCTTCGCCGTACTTCTTGCGCGACTCGCCGATCTTCTCCAGCTCCGCATTGACTTCCGCCATGCTCGGCACGACCACGATGTTGGTCAGCGACAGCGTGATGTTGCGCACGTTGTCCACCATGCGGTTGGCCGCCTCCATCTTGACGTTCTTGTCGTCGATGATGTCGTGCGTGCGGTTGCCGATGCGGGTCATGGAACTGAGCCCCAGCACGATCACCGCGACCAGCAGCGCCAGGACGATGGCGAAGCCGACGCCGAGGCGGGTTCCGATTTTTACGTGGTCGAACGACATAACGGTATTCCTTCCGTGGAAAGCAAAAAACGGGTGTTCAAGGAACTTGATTGTTCCTCAAACACCCGTCCGTGTCACTGGAATGCTGGGTCTGTCGCGATGCCGCAACGTTGATGCGAAGTTAAGCGTGACGCACGAGGTTCAGCACCGGCAGCGGCCCGCCGGGGAATTGCGCCAGGCGTCCGCCGCCGTCCAGCGTGCCCAGGTCGATGCCGGCGTAGCCCAGTTGTTCGATCAGCCTGGCGACGGTGTGCTTGGCGTCGGCATCGTCGCCCGAGTAGAACAGCACGCGGCGTCCGCCCTCCGCCTGCGGATCGGTGGCCAGTAGCGCGGCGACCAGGTGATTGAAGGCCTTGACCACGCGCGCCCCCGGCAGCAGCCCTGCAACGACGGTGCTTGAAGCTCGCCCGTCCAGGTCGACCGCCTGGAACGACGGCGCCTCGATGGCGTTGTTGGCGTCGATGACGATGCGGCCGTTCCATGCGGGCAGGCCGCGCACCGCGTCGGCCAGGCGCCCCCACTGGACGGCGAGGAAGACCACATCGGCCTTGGCCGCTTCTTCGACGCTGACGGCGGTGATGTGCGGCCCGAGTTCTTTGGTCAGCGCGGCCAGCGAAGCCGGGCCGCGGCTGTTGGCGATGGAGGCGGCGATGCCGGCACGGGACAGCAAACGGGCGATGGCGGAACCGATGGCGCCTGCGCCGATGATGGAGATGTTCATGATGTAGATCACTCTGATGTGGTTGAGATGAACCAAGTATGGTCACTGGCATCCGATAGGGGTAGTATCAGCCGGATAACATCACTTTCAAGTAAACGTTGAAGGCTCCACGCATGGAAACCCTGTCGAATCTCGAATCGTTTGTGCGCAGCGCGGAAGCGGCCAGCTTTTCCGCCGCCGCGCGGCGGCTGGCGCTGACGCCGGCGGCGGTCAGCCGCAACGTGGCGCAGCTGGAGCGCAACCTGGGCGTGCGCCTGTTCCAGCGCAGCACGCGCGGCCTGACGCTGACCGAGGCGGGTGTACGCTTCCTGCATGCGGTGGGCGCGGGGCTGGACAGCATCCAGGGCGCCATCGCCGACGTGACGACCAAGGCGGGCGAACCGGCCGGCGTGCTGAAACTGAGCGTGGCGCCGCGTTTCGGCCGCAAGCAGGTGCTGCCGCTGATGCCGGCCTTCCTGGCGCGCTATCCGGGCGTGACGCTGGACCTGAGTTTCGACAACCGCCCGGCCGACCTGATCGCCGGCGGCTACGATGCGGCGATAGGCGGCGGCTTCGAGCTGACGCCCGGCGTGGTGGCGCGTGAGCTGGTGCCCGCGCACATCGTGGTGGTGGCCGCGCCGTCGTATCTGAAGGGCCGCAAGCGGCCCGCCACGCCGGCCGACCTGGCGCAGCTCGACGCGATCGCGATGCGCTCGCCGGAAAGCGGCAAGGTCAAGGTGCGCAAGATGCGCAACCGTCACGGCGAAGAGATGGCGGCGCAGCTGCGGCCGCGCGTGTTCATCAACGACCCGGATGCGATCTGCAGCGCGGCCTTGATGGGCATGGGGATCGCCACGCTGGTGGTGGCCGATGTGGTGGAGCATCTGGAAAGCGGCGCGCTCAAACGCGTGCTGCCGGACTGGTATGAGGATGCCGGTCCGATCTCGCTGTACTTCACGAGCCAGAAACTGTTGCCCGCGAAGACGCGGGCCTTTGTGGATTTCGTCACCGGCGCGTTCCGCCAGCGGGGGCTGGCGAAACGCTATTCAGCGGTGTGACTTAGAAGCGGTAGCCGACGCCGACGCCGACCAGCAGCGGATCAACCTTGACGCGGCTGGCCTTGGCGCCGCCGATCATGACGTCGCTGCGGATCTGCACTTTCTTCACGTCGAAGTTGACCGACCATTTTTTATCGATGGCGTAGTCGAGACCCGCTTGCAGCGCGAAGCCGACGCTGTCATGTTCCAGGCCGGCCTTGCCGCCCAGGATGTCGACCTTGGACATGGTGGTGTAGTTCACACCCGCGCCGAGGTAAGGCTTGAACGGCGAGTCGTTCACGAAGTGATATTGCAGCAGCAGCGTAGGCGGCAGGTGTTTGAAGCTGCCGATTTTTGCGCCGTCCAGCATCACGTCGTGGCGTTGCGGGTAGGTCAGGATCAGTTCCGCCGCGATGTTCGGCGTGAAGAAGTAGGAAACGTCGAATTCCGGGATGGTCTTGCTGCTGATGGTCAGACGGTCGGACGCGCCGACGCCGCCTACCTGGTCGGATTTGTCGGCCGGGTCCAGATGCACCGCGCGCACGCGCACCAGCCATGGGCTTTCTTCCGCCATCGCGCTGCTGCCTGCTACCAGGCTCAGGGTGGCCAACACTGCTGCTGCTAAAGACTTGCTCATTTCACTTCCTCTTTTGTCGTCGTTAAGTAACGGAGTGAAGTCTATTGATGCAGTGCAGTAAAAACTTTGATCCAAGTCAAAAGACAAAATATTTTTTAAAAACGTGTAAGTAATCGCGAAGTGGCCGCGACAGAGTCATGCAGCACCAACCCAACTTACCTTTTTTGGAGAATCACATGAACCACATCACCCGTATCGCAGCAATGGCAGCAACCGTCGCAACCATGGCCATGTCGGCATCGGCCATCGCCGCCACCACCACCATCAGCGCCGACGACACCGTGCACTGCGCCGGCATCAACAGCTGCAAGGGCACTAGCGATTGCGCCACCGCGGAAAACGCCTGCAAGGGCCAGAACTCCTGCAAGGGCCACGGCTTCCTGGCCACCAAGGCCGGCGCCTGCTTCGCCAAAAAAGGCAAGATCGTCGATCTGGACAAGTAATCTTCGATATGGCGCCGGCATGTCCGGCGCCATGCACACCATGACCACTACACTGCCATCGCCGGGTTTCGGACTCGGTCTGCGCCCCGCGCATTACAACGACATCATCGCCACGCCGCCTGCGGCGTCGGGCATCGACTGGTTCGAGATCCTGTCCGAGAACTACATGGTCCCCGGCGGCAAACCGCTGGCGATGCTGGACCGCATACGCCGCGACTATCCGGTGGTGATGCATGGCGTGTCGATGTCCATCGGTACGCCGCAGGGGCCGTCCGACGAGTATCTGCGCGAGCTGAAAAAACTGATGCGGCGCGTGGAGCCGCTGTGGGTGTCGGATCATCTGTGCTGGACCGGCACGCACGGCGCCAATATGCACGACCTGTTCCCGCTGCCGTACACCGAGGAGGCCGTGGCCACCGTGGTGCGCAATGTGCGGCGCGTGCAGGATTACCTGGAACGCCCGCTGTTGCTGGAGAATGTGTCCAGCTACCTGTCCTTTGAATCGGACACTTTCCAGGAATGGGATTTCGTCGCCGCCGTGGCCGAGGAATCCGACAGCCTGATACTGCTGGACGTGAACAACGTCTACGTCAGCAGCGTCAATCACGGTTTTAATCCGATCACTTACCTGGATGCGCTGCCTGCGCGGCGCGTGCAGCAGATCCATCTGGCCGGGCACAGCGTGCAGGAAGGCTGCATCATCGACACCCATGACCAGGCGGTAGCCGATCCGGTGTGGGCCTTGTACGCGCAAGCCTTGCGCCGCTTCGGCAAGGTGGCGACGATGATAGAGCGCGATGACAATATCCCGCCGCTGTCCGAGCTGTCGGCCGAGCTGCGGCGCGCGCGCACTTTTGCGGAGGCGATATGAGCGCGCTCGATCATCTGCAACGCGACTTCCAGCACTACATCCTGGCGGACGAAGCGCCGTCCGCGATCCACGCCGCCGTGCGCGAGCAATACGGCCTGAGTGCCGAAGCGCGGCTGGCGATTTATCACCGCGCTTACCGCAGCCGTCTGCGGCAGGCGCTGTGCGAAGCCTACGACAAGACCTGGACCTTCATCGGCGACGATATGTTCGCCGACCTGGCCAACAGCTACATCGCCGCGCATCCGTCGCGGCACGCCAACCTGCGCTGGTTCGGCGGCGGCCTGGCCGCGCATGCGGCGCTGGCGCTGGACGACTATCCCTTCATCGCCGAGCTGGCGAGCCTGGAATGGGCGCTCGGCCTGGCCTTCGATGCGGAGGATGTCGCGCCGCTCACGGCCGCCGACATGCAAGCCATCGCGCCCGAGTTGTGGGGCGATTTGCAATTCCATCTGCATCCATCGGTGCATATCCTGGACCTGCGCTGGAACGCCGTCGCGCTGTGGCAGGCGCTGGCCGTGGAGGGCGATCCGCCGGAAGCGGTGGAGGCAGACGCGGTCCAGCACTGGCTGGTATGGCGGCAGGATGAGCAGCCGCATTTCCGCTCGCTGCCGGCGACCGAGGCCGACGCCCTGTACCGCATCGCCGAAGGGGCGAGCTTCGGCGAAGTATGCGCGGCGGCCGGCGAGGAAGCGATGCTGGCGCTGGCTGGCTATCTACAGCATTGGCTGGCGCAGGGCGTGCTGACCCGTTACTGACGCATCAAGCCTTGGCAAGCCACGCCGTGCAGGCTTGCCACTGGTCCCGCGTTTTCGCTGTCATGTCGGCGGCCGCTTCGAGCATGGCGTTGCGCCAGCTGTCGTCCTGGCCGTGGGCGATCAGCGCGTCCGCCCCGGCGGCGCCGGCGCGGCCCGAGGCGCGCAGCTGGTCCCAGGCCAGGTTGCAGCCCATGGTGGCGATGACTTCTTCCAGCCGTTCCAGCTTCTTGCCCCATGCGTCTAGCGCCACGCGGTCCTCCGACGGTTGCAGGCCGCGCAGCACGCACGAGCTGCCGTTCAGCGCGACGGCGCGCAAGAAGGCGTGATCGACCGCCTGCATGCGCTTCTGCACCGCCACGACGCGGCTGGCCTGGTCCGGCCAGGCCGGCTGTTCGATCTTCCACGCGGCCAGGCGCGGCGCCAGCGCCGACGGTTTGCATTCCTTGATGTCGAGCAGGTAGTTCCCGTCCGGCGAGCCCTTGCCTTCGACCAGCACCACGAAGCGCATCAATCCCAGGCTGCCGGTTCCGGCGATGCGGCGGGCCGCGTCCAGCTTGGTGTAGAAGCCGGGCTTGTCCTGCGTGGCGGCGAAGTTCTGCATGAAGGTGGTCAGCAATTCGTCCTGGCCGGGCAGCAACGGCAGCGCTTTCTCGCCGTCGAGCTTCAGGGTGCGGCGCCCGTTTTTGCGCGTGGTGCGCTTGTCGAGGAAGTCGGCGCGCTTGCGGTCTTGCAGGTCGCACAGCAGTTCGTTGATAAGGCCCACGCTGGTTTCGCGTTCGACCCAGCGCGGCTTGCCTTCCGCCAGCGCGGCGCGGTAGGCATCGAGGCAGCGGCGGCTCAGCTTGACGGCGTCGTCGGCCGTGACGCGCAGCGACTCGGCGCCGCACTGGATGCTGGCCAGCAGGCGCACCAGATCCCAGCTGGCCGGCGCCAGCGCCGCTTCGTCGAAATCGTTTATATCGAAATACACCTGGCGGTTGTCGCCCTTGTAGCTGCCGAAGTTTTCCACGTGCAGATCGCCGCAGCTCCAGGCCAGCGGCGCTTCGCGGAACAGCGGATGGTCGGGCAGGGCGTCGTAGAACAGGTGGTCGGCGCCGCGCAGGAACAGGAAGGCGTTCTGCGCCATCTTGAGGTACTTCTGGCGCAGCAGGCCCGGCTCGCGGCCGGCATTGTGGACTTGCAGGGCGGTGATCAGTGCTGCAGCGGACATGGTGGACTCCTAACGGTAGCGCGCCAGGATCTGGTCGATCACGCCTTCCCTGAGCAAGGCGTCGATCGCGCGGTTGGCGTCGTTGAAGGGGACTTGCGATTTGCGCGAGAACGCGCACTGCGCTTTGAACGAGGAGAATACCAGCTCGGGGCGCAGCTTCAGTTGTGGGTGGATGCGTTGCAGGTAGAACAGCGTGCTCTCGCCGGCCAGCGTGTATTGCACCGTGCCGGCGATCATCTGCTGCACGTTCAGGTCCATGGTGGCGGCGTCGCGGCGGGCGAACTGCTTGCCCAGCACCCGCTCGACGCGCGGATAGCGGTAGCCGGCGACGGTGCCGATCGGCGTGTCCTTGAGATCCTTGAGCGAGCGCAGGCGCGGCGCGTCGGCGCGCGCCACCACCATTTCGGTATCGGGCAGCAGGGGTATGGTCCAGTCGTAGTCGCCGTCTATCCAGAACGGCAGCACGTAGCACATGGCGTCCGCGCGGCCGCTGCTCAGGGCCGGGGTGACGCCGGCCACGTCGACGTTGAGGTAGACGGCGCGGCGGCCCAGCCGCTGGGCCAGGGCGTCGCCGACATCCTTGATGATGCCGCCGGTGAGCACGCCGTTGCTGAAGCGGACGATGGGCATGGTTTGGTCCAGCGGCGCCAGCATCACGAGTTCTCCCGGTGCATCCCGCGCCGCCAGCGGCAGGGCCGCCAGCACAATCGCTGACAAGGACGGCAGGAGCTTGGGCATATGCACTTTCCATTACTGGCGTGGAAACCAATTATAGACGCTGCGCGCAATGCCGCCGCAGGTGACAATTGAATAGTTTGTCTCCTGTGAAATATTGGTAGGATGTTACCCCCGTCCCTTTTCATACACCTCCCCATGAGCGACGATTTCAGCAACGACATCAACACCACCGGCCGCCTGGCCGCAGGCTCCGGCACCAGCGCTAACTTTGAGACCTCCTATGACAGCGATTGGTTCCGCATCCAGCTGACGGCGGGGGTGACGTATGTGTTCACGCTGGACGGAGCGGCGCAAGGCGGCGGCACGCTGACCGATTTCGGCGCGACTTCGCTCACCCTGTATGGCGCCCAGGGGCAATGGATGATGAATCTTGGCGGGACGGCCACTATCGGGCCGGCGCTGACCTACACGGCCGCCACCAGCGGCACCTACTACCTGGCGGCGGGGGCCAATGGCGGCGCCAACGCCGCCGGCAGCTATACGGTCAGGGCGTCGCTGCCGGCGGCGGACGACTTCCGCGCCGATACCGGCAGCAGCGGCAACTTCGCCGGCAGCGACAGCGTCAGCGGCGTGTTCGAGCGCAGCACCGATGTCGACTGGTTCAAGTTTCATGCCGAGGCCGGGCAGTTGCTGGGCTTCAGTTCCGGCGGCGCCGGCGCGATGCCCGCCGACACTTCGGTGTACGATGCCAACGGCCGCTATGTCGCCTATGCATCGAACACTCCGGTCAAGATTACCGCCAGCGGCGACTACTACCTGGCCGTCGCCAGCAAAGGCTACGTCGGCAGCTACACCGAGACCATGCGCGTGCTGACCGACGATTTCCCGACCAGCAGCCCCGGCAAGCTCACCACCGGCGGCGCCGTGAGCGGCGCGCTCGATTACAGCGGCGACACCGACTCCTTCACCATGGATGTCGAAGCCGGGCAGGTCTATACCTTGACCCTGAACACGCAACCGGGCGACAACCGCAGCATTTCCGCCTACCTGGTCGACAGCACGGGCTACCCGCATTCCTACGGCAGCCAACTGGTCAACAACCAGATGGTGATACGCTTCCTGGCGGACAAGGCCGATACCTACCTGCTGCGCATCGACGGTTCTTCCGATATGAACAGCGCCCTGCAGTACACGGTGCGCCTGGGCTATCCGGAGTCCGACGACTACGGCAACACGCACGCCACCGCGCAAGCGCTGGAGCTGGACGTGCCGATCAGCGGCCGGGTGCAAGCGCAGGGTGACGTCGATATGTTCAAGATCGATCTGGCCGCCGGCGTCACTTACACGTTCAACATGGACGTGGACAGCTCGCTGCCCAAAGGCACGCAGCAACTGCAATTGGAGGATGAACAAGGCGGTGTGCTGTACTTCCCGCGTTACGACTCCGGCAACAGCTTCAGCTACACGCCGACCAAGGACGGCGCTTACTATCTGCAGGCATCCGGCTACAGCAGCGTGTCGCCCTACGGCGGCTCGTACAGCGTCACCGCCAGCAAGACGGTGGATGACTACGGCGCCAGCGCCGCCACCGCCGGCAAGCTGGCGATCGGCAGCTCGATCAAGGCCGAGCTGGAGCCCGGCGGCGGCGACCGCGACTGGTTCGCCGTCGCGCTCGACGCCGGACAGACCTACTGGTTCACGCTGAAGGCGGCCAAGGAAGGCGCCGGCACGCTGAACGGCAGCTATGGCAGCGCGGTGTACAAACTGATCGATGGCGCAGGCAAGGTGGTGGCCGTGGCCGATAACGGCGGCTCCAGCGCCACCGTGGCGATCATGCCGTTTACGCCCGCCGTCAAAGGCACGTACTACCTTGAAGTATCGGCGCCGCAGTTGGCCGGCACATACACGGTGGCGGCGCAGCTGGGCCAGAAGGATGACTACGGCAACGATGCCGCCCACGCCGGCGTGCTCCAGGTCGGCATCCCGCTGACGGGCAGGCTGGAGTTGCCGAGCGACCGCGATGTCCTCAAGCTGAGCGTGGTCGCCGGCGAAACCTATGCGCTGGAGATGACGCCGACCGATGTCAGCAGCGCCAACTGGAACTTCTATACGACGCTCGGCGTTACCGATGGCAACGGCGCCTCTGTGTACACGCGCGGCCAGTATTCGAACAACAACAAGATCTATCAGCTGTTCGAGGCCAGCAAGTCGGGCGACTACTACCTGACGGTGGGCGCGTCGTTGGCCGGCAACGGCCAGGCCGGCGGCTACAAGCTGATCGCCACCGACGTGGGGCGCGACGATTACGCGGCCTCGGCGCAGACCACGGCCGTCGTGGCGCCCGGCGCCACGTTCAGCGGCAACATCGGCGTATTCGACGACCACGACTGGGTCAAGGTGCGCCTGGAAGCGGGCCGCACCTATGTGTTCGACCTGCATGGCAAGGCCAGCGGCGGCGGCAGCCTCGATACCAGCACCTCGTCTGCCGGCATGACGCTCCTCGGCAACAACGGCGGCAGCCTGGCGTACGGCGTCAGCGTCGGCGGCGAGCAGCGGATTTCCTACATCGCCGCCAGTACCGGCGATTTCTATCTGGACGTGCGCGGCAGCAGCGACCATACCGGCACCTACACGGTGGAAGCCACCCAGACCAGCGGCGACGTGGCCGCGCCACTGCTGCTGTCGGCGTCGACGGCGTCGGGGGCGGTCGATGTGCCGCTGTCGCCGCATATCACGCTGACGTTCAACGAGACCATCATGCTGGGCAGCGGCATCACGCTGACGGACAGCCTCGGCCGCGCGGTGCTGGCGCCTTACAGCAGCACGCTGGCGTCGGCGGTGGGACACACGCTGGTCATCGATCCGCATCAGTACCTCAAGCCTGGCGGCACCTACACGCTGAACCTGCCCGACGGCAGCGTGCTCGACCTGGCCGGCAATCATTACGCCGGCGCGCAGAGCTATACCTTCACCACGGTGCAGCCGGTGGCGGTTGGCACCGACGGCAACGACTATCTGCTGGGCACGGGCAGCGGCTTGAAGCTCAACGGCGGCGCCGGTCTCGATACTGCTTACTACTCGCAGAGCGCCTACCAGATCAGCATCACGCGCAATGCGGACGGCAGCTTGAACGTCAAGGATTACGGCGCGGCGACCGGCGATACGCTGACCGGCATCGAACGCCTGATGTTCAACGACCGCGTGATGGCGCTCGATATCGACGGCGCCGGCGGCCAGGCGTATCGCTTGTACCAGGCCGCCTTCAACCGCGCGCCCGACAGCGTGGGACTGGGCTTCTGGATACGCGCGCTCGACTCCGGCTATGGCCTGAAGGGCGTAGCGCAGAACTTCCTCGACAGCGCGGAATTCAAGACCAAATACGGCGCCGCGCCGAGCGACAAGGACTTCGTCACCAGCCTGTACAGCAACGTGCTGCACCGCGCGCCGGACCAGGCCGGTTTCGACTACTGGATGAATGATCTGCACAACGGCGTGGAGCGTGCCCAGCTGCTGCTCAGCTTCAGCGAGAGCGCGGAGAACCAGGCCGCGCTGCTGCCGCTGATCGGCAAGGGTTTCGACTATACCCCTTACGGTTAAAGGCTTCCGCCGCGATTAGAGCCGGCGCTCTAATCGCGGCGCAGCACCTTTACCTTTGACGGCGTTGTGCAAGAATGAGCAGCACGAACTCATTGAACGGTAATAACAAAAACATCGTGTTCACCCCACTCGTCAGTGCCCTCGCGGCAACCGCAGCAACTCCCCCATACGCCAACCTGACCTTTGCCAGCCCGCCGCGCTAGCTTCGCCAGACCGCACACGCTACATCTGCATCCACAGCTTTTTCCACAACCGAAAGGTTTGTATGTTTACCCTGCTTGGCAGTGAAGTGACCGTTGTCGTCTTATTGATTGTGATCGCCGCCTTAATCAAGCTCTCCGGGGCCATCAAGTACATCCCCAACGACCGTGTCGGGGTCATTGAAAAACTATGGAGCTCGTCCGGTTCGGTACAGAACGGCCTGCTGGCCTTGAACGGCGAGGCCGGTTTGCAGCCTGATCTGCGCCGTGGCGGTTTCCATTTCTTCGCACCGTTCCAGTATCGGGTGCACATCCATCCCATGGTGTCGGTCACGCAAGGCACCATCGCCTACGTGTTCGCCCGCGACGGCCTGGACCTGCCGGCCGGCCAGACGCTGGCCGATAACTCGCGCATCGTCGACTTCCGCAACGTCCGCGACTTCCTGCGCGACGGCGGCCAGAAAGGCCCGCAGCGCATGGTGCTGCGTGAAGGTACCCACATCATCAATCCCGCGCTGTTCGTCGTGATGACGGAAGAGACGACGTATTCGATGTCGCTCGATGCGCTGGAAAAAGCCTACTACCAGCAGATGCGCGGCGTGCTCGACGAGCGCGGCGGCTTCAAGCCGGTGGTTATCAAGGAAGTGACCGGTTCGCATGACTCGGACCAGCTGGCCGTGGTGACGGTGCAGGACGGCCCCGGCCTGCTGAAGGACGAGCTGCTGGCGCCCGATGTCGGCGACACGCACAACGCCTTCCAGGAGCCGGAGAAATTCCTCGCCGCCGGTGGCCGTCGCGGCCGTCAGGAGCGCGTGCTGGTGGAGGGTACCTACTTCATCAACCGCCTGTTTGCGACGGTGGAGTTCATCAAAAAGACCATCATTCCGGTCGGCTTTGTCGGCGTGGTGGTGTCGTACACGGGCCGTACCGGCGCGGATTTGTCGGGCAACGACTACTCGCACGGCGAGCTAGTGGAAACCGGTTGTCGCGGCGTGTGGCGCGATGCGCTGATGCCGGGCAAGTACGCGTTCAACACCTATGCCGGCAAGATCGAACTGGTGCCGACCACTAACTTCGTGCTGATGTGGAAGTCCGGCGAGAGCGGCTCCAGCTTCGACAAGAATCTGCGCGAGATTACCTTGATTACCAAGGATGCGTTCGAGCCGCAGCTGCCGCTGTCGGTGGTGGTGCACATCGACTACCGCAAGGCGCCGATGGTGGTGCAGCGCTTCGGCAACGTGGCGCAGCTGGTCGAGCAGACGCTCGATCCGATGGTGTCGTCGTACTTTAAAAACGTTTCGCAGACCAAGACCTTCATCGACCTGATCCAGTCGCGCAGCGAGTTGCAGAACAATGCGTCGAGCGATATGAAGCAGCGCTTCCAGGCGTACTCGCTGGAATTCCAGGAGGTGTTGATCGGCACGCCGAAACCTCAGCCTGGCGACAACAAGATCGAGGACATCATGGCGCAGTTGCGCGACCGTCAGATCGCCCGCGAGCAGGTGGAAACCTTCGCGCAGAAACAGATCGCGGCCGACAAGCAGCGCGAGCTGAACGAGGCCGAGCAGCGCGCCGCCAAGCAGAAGGAGCTGACCGGTTCGCTGGTGGATATCTCGATCAAGGAGAACCAGGGTTCGGCCAATGTGAAGGCTGCCGAGAAACGCCGTCAGGAAATCGAAGCGCTGGCGCAGGCCGACAAGTTCCGTCAGGAGATGGAAGGCGCTGGCCGCGCATCGGCGATCCGCTCGGTGGGTGAGGCGGAGGCGGCGGCGATCCAGGCCAAGTCCGAGGCGATGCAGGGCGAGGGCGCGGACAAGCAGCTGATGCAGACCGTGATGCTGCGCCTGGCCGAAGCGTTTGAAACGGCCAAGGTGCCGCTAGTGCCGCAAGTGCAGATGGGCGGCGGCGACAGCAACGCCTTCGGCACGCTGATGGGCCTGATGAGTGCGATGAAGGCTGGGGAGTTGACCCAGGCTATCGAAAACAAGGGCTGATTTTCAAACCAGGGAGGCGATGACGGATGCGTCGCTGCCTCCCCTGGCCGTGAACCGGCCCGCTTCATATCGCTGGCAATAAGAGGCGGCGGTGGCGGTGACGACGCTGTCCGTTTTCGACGCCAGGCTCACGGTGCAGGTGAAGGGCTCGCCGCAGGCAAGACGCGGCCCGGTGTGGGGCGCATTGAAACGCAGGTCCACCGTGGCCAGTGCCAGCTCTTCCCAGCCGACGCCAAGCCTGCGCAAGGCGCGCCGCAGAAAATCCGCATAGGTGCGTGCCACCAGCATCGTGGCCGGAGTGGATGGCGTTGCAGTGCAGTCCTCCAACCGCAGTTGAACGGTGAGGTCTGCGGCGGCGTCGCGGTACAAAAGCCCCGGCGCCCAGTAACCGCCGACGTCATTGTTGCGACCGACGAAGCTGCCCGCCAATCCTGCCGCCGCATGTTTCAATTTTTTGTTGATTCCCATCTGTCGATTCCGTGAAAAGGCATGTGTATGGTACGCGATTCGCCATGCCGCTATGTTCGTGCACGCACATGCGTTGCCGCGCGGGTGTGGCACGCTTCCCGTTCACATTCAGACAGGAGGCACCATGGCCAACCAGGACAATTCCCAATTAAAAGGCAAGCACGTCGCGATACTGATGACGGACGGCGTCGAGCAGGTTGAATACACTGGCCCGCGCGGCTTCCTTGAAGAGCACGGCGCGCAGGTGACGCTGATCTCGACCAAGGCCAAGGGCGAACAGGTGCAAGGCTTCAACCACGCCGATCCGGCCGACCGCTTCGACGTGGAACTGAACGTGCGCGATGCCAAGCCGGGCGACTATGACGCGCTGGTGTTGCCGGGCGGCGTATCGAACCCCGACCAGTTGCGCCTGCACGAGGAAGCGATCGGTTTCATCCGCGACTTCGGCAGCCTGGACAAGCCCATCGCCGCCATCTGCCACGGCCCGTGGACGCTGATCAACGCGGGCCTGGTGAAAGGCAAGCGCGTCACCAGCTGGCCGAGCCTGCAGACCGACCTGCGCAACGCCGGCGCGCAATGGAGCGACGAGCAGGTGATCGTCGACGGCCAGCTGATCACCAGCCGCAAGCCGGATGACATCCCCGCCTTCAACCAGGCGTTGCAGCAACAGCTGTTGGCTGGCTGAACGGATGCATCCTTGCCTTCCCAGTCTGCGGATTTCCTGTTGGCAAACGGGCGCTACCCTCGCCGCATAGAACGTAGACTGGAATTGAACTCTGTCTCGTCTTCAACCAGGAGCCCATCATGACACATACATTGGCAGCCGTATTTGAAACCCGCGCCGAGGCCAACCGAGCCAAGGACGAATTGGTCCACAGCGGCTATGCCGCCGAGAGCATCAGCGTGACCGATTCCGGAAGCGTGGCTGGTACGCCGCGCATCAACGACGACGAGTCCATCCTCAGCGGCATCAAGCAGATGTTCAGCGGCCTGCTGGGGCGCGAGCATGCTGACCGCCACATCTATGCGGAAGCGCTGAACCGCGGCCACGTGGTGCTGACCATCCAGACCAACGGCCTCGAAGCGGCCGACCGCGCTGCGGACATCGTCGACGACTTCAATCCGATCGACATCGACGAACATGAAACCATGTGGCGCGCCAGCGGCTGGACCGGCGCCGAGGTGCTGCACAGCGGCGCCGGCACGTCGCAGACGGCGCTGGGCGCGCAGCAAAGTGCGCCGGTGCAGCATGGCATCCGTCCGCGCGAGGAGGCGGTGGACTTCGCCCGCTCCGAGCAGGGCTTGTTGACGCCGGGTTCGATGCAGCGCGGCGAGACGGCGGCGCCGGCCGTTCCTGCGGTGAACGTGCCGATTTCGGAGCAGAGCACGGTGCAGCGCAGCGGCATGCGCATCTATCCGCGCGAGACGGGTGCGCCCAACCAGGACAGCCTGAACATCCTGCGCGGCGACGACACCGACGACGATGCCGTGTACTTCCGCACGCATTGGGAAAAGACCATGTCCTATGGCGGCAACACCTATCAGGAGTTCGATCCGGCGTACCGCTATGGCGAATCGATGGCCGGCAATCCGGGTTACAGGGATAAGCCTTGGGAAGAGGTTGAGCCTGAACTGCGCAGCAACTGGGAGAGCAAGCACGCGCAGTCGAGTTGGGAGAAGTTCAAGGATGCGGTACGTACCGGTTGGGAGCGGGTGACGAAGTAGGTTGCGTTGCTGAAGATCAAATTGGAGAGTCTGCTGTCGTGACATGATCGGCAACCTGTGCGGTCCACAAATCTCTGTGGACCGTGCAATTTGCCACGGATGCCACGATGGAAAAACTGCTGCCTTACTTCGAACGCGAATTGAGCATGCTGCGGCGTACTGGCGCCGAGTTTGCAAGTCGCTACCCCAAGCTGGCAGGCAGTTTGCAAATGAGCGGTGAAACCTGCGCCGATCCCCACGTCGAGCGCTTGATCCAGGCTTCGGCGTTTCTCAACGCCCGCGTCGCCAAGCTGCTGGATGACGGCTATTCCAACTTCACCGAAGCGCTGCTGGGTATGTTGTACCCGCATTATCTGCGGCCGATTCCTTCCTGCTCCATCGCCCGCATCGATTACAGCGGCGCCAGGACCAATGAAGTCAGCAGCGTCACCACGCTGCCGCGTGGCACGGCGATGAAGTCGCTGGGGCGCAGCGCGGTGACATGCCGCTTCCGCACAGTCTACGATGTGACGGTGGCGCCGGTGACGATCAGCGCTGCGTGGTTCGAGCCGTACATCCAGGCGCCATCGACCTTGCCGTTGCCAGGGGAGGCCGGGTCGGCGATTTGCATCACCATCGAAAGTACCGCTGCTGCGCGGGGATTGGCTGCGCTGGACTTGCCCACGCTGCGCGTGTTCATCGACGGCGAGGCGTCGCTGCGGGCCAATCTGCGCGATACGCTCTTCATGCGCGCAGCCTGCGCCTGCGTGGAGGCGGACGGCCAGTGGCGCATGCTGGATCGCTTGCCGATTGCACCGGCCGGTTTCGCCGCCGAAGAAGCCCTGCTGCCCGCTGCGCCTTCGGAGCACAGCGCCTACAGGCTGTTGAGCGAGTACTTCGCCTTTCCGGAGAAGTTCGACTTTTTCGATATCGACCTGCGTGCGTTGCTCGCTGCCGCTTCCGACGGTTGTTCGCGCCTGACGTTGCGTATTGCCTTGTCCGACTTGCGGCCCGATGCGCCGTCCGCCCGCATCCTGCGCACGCTGTCGGAAGACAACCTGGTGCTGGGCTGTACGCCGGTCATCAACCTGTACACGCAGTCGGCTACGCCGATACGCGTGAACCATCGCCGCAGCAGCTACCCGTTGATGCCGGATGAAATGCCGGGTAGCGCCTGCGAGATCTACAGCATCGACACGGTGCAGCTGCTGCGCAAGACGCCGCAAGGCAGCTCGATCACCGAATTCTTTCCCTATTATTCGCTGCGCCACGGCGAGGAGGCCAGCCGCAAGGGGCACTACTGGCTTGCTCATCGCGACGAGGAGCTGGCCGATGCGGCGGCGGGCCACGAGTATTCGCTCACGCTGGTGGACCGCGATTTTTCGCCGTTGAAGCTGGATGAGGGAACGGCTTCGGTGCGCCTCACCTGCACCAACCGCAACTTGCCGCACGGCCTGGAATATGGCCGCGCCACCGGCGATCTCAGTACCGAGGCGGCCGCCGGCAGCCTGCCGATCCGCATGCTTCGGCGGCCTACGCAGTCGTACCGGCAGGGGAGCGGCGGCAATCAATGGGGACTGATCACGCAACTGGCGCTCAATCACCGCTCGCTGACGCAGGAGGGCTTGCCGGCGCTGAGCGTCATGCTGCGTCTTTACGCGCAGCAGGACAGCGCCGTCTCGCAGCGGCAGATCGACGGCATCATGGCGCTGTCGCACCAGCCGGCTACCGCGTGGGTGCGGCAGGCGCGGGGCAGTGCGTATCTGCGTGGCGTGGAGGTGCGGGTGTCGCTGGACGAGGAGGCTTATGCGGGTACCGGCCTGCACGCGTTCGCGCAATTGCTCGATCATCTGTTCGGCCTGCACGTGCATTTGAATAGTTTTACGCAACTGGTCATGTTGTCCCATGTCAGCGGAAAGGAGTTGCTGCGATGCCTGCCTCGCAACGGCGCGCTGACGCTGGCCTGATCGGCGAACTGCTGGCGGAGCCGCAGGGCTTCGAGTTCTTCCAGGCGGTGCGCCTGGTTGAGCAGACGCGGCCGCCGCGCCGGCTGCGCTACCGCAACCGGCTGTCGCTGGCGTTCCCGCCGAATCAGATCGAGAACATCAGCGACGACGGAGAGGGTGTGATTCGTCTCACGCCCGCCTTCATGGGACTGCTGGGCAGCCATGGGGTGCTGCCGCTGCACTACTCGGAGCGTATCAACCGTTACGAGCGGACTCACAACGACGGCGGCCCGCGTGCGTTCCTGGACATGCTGTCGCACCGGTCGCTGGGCATGTTCTATCTGGCGTGGTCCAAGCATAGACCGGAATGCATGGCGACGCAGGCCGGCGAGGATGGTTTTCTCGCGATGCTGCTTGCTCTGTCCGGTACGCATCCAGATGGTTCGGTTGATCGCGAGACCCTGGCGCGTTACGCGATGCAGATCAGGAGCCGCTGCGTGTCGGCGCCGCTGATTGCGGGGATCTATTCGGAGTACTTCAGCGTGCGCTTTGTCGTGGAGCAGTTGATCGGCCAGTGGCTGCCGCTGACAGACGCGGACCAGGCGCAGCTGGGCAAGGCGCACGTGGACCTTGGCGCGGGCGTGATGCTGGGGGAGCGCATCTACAGCTGCGATGCACGCGTGCGCCTGCGTATCGGTCCGCTGGGTCGTGATGCCTATGAAGACTTCCTGCCCGGCCGCTGCGCTGCTCTACGGCTCGAATCGATGCTGGGTCTGCACTGCGGAGTGGGCATGACGTATGAGGTGTACCTGATCCAGCGGGCGGACGATGTGCGCGCTCCGGGCCTGGATGGTGGTTGCAGGCTGGGCGTCAACACATGTTTGGTCGATGGACCGCAGCCGCAGGACCGCGAAGAACTGATGTATCTGTTGCATACCTGAGGAGCGATTGTGGAAAGCGATAATGACTTCTTCAGCTTCATGGGCCTGGCCAAGGAACTGGTCACCAGCAACCGGCCTTTGCGTTTGCGGCTGGATTTGCCGGGCGGCGTCAACGACGACATGCTGCTGCCGCAGCGGGTGTTCGGAACGGAGGCCTTGTGCGGCGGGATTGAGTATCGCGTGCTGTGCGTGTCGTCCAATGCCAGCCTGCCGTTGAAGGAGCTGATCGCCGTGCCGGCAGCGCTGGAATTCGTTACGGATCGGGGAGACTTGCGCAGCGTCTGCGGCATCGTCACCGAGGCCAGCTCGGGCGACAGTGACGGCGGCCTGGCCAGCTACCAGTTGGTGCTGCGCGATGCGTTGTCGATACTGGAAAAGCGCATCAACACCCGAGTATTCCGCAACATGGACGAGGTGGAGATTGTCCAGCGCATTTTGAATGAATGGAGACAGAAAAGTTCCATCCTGGGTGTGTGCTTCAAGCACGAGGTGGACGAGGCCTTCAGCCAGCGCGAGTATCCGAAGCGCGAATTCACCATGCAGCACAATGAATCGGATGCGGCGTTCATCCGGCGCTTGTTGAAGCGGAGGGGAATAGGCTGGTACGTGCGCGCGGAAGGCGGAGAGTATCCGATGCACACGCTGGTGTTGTTCAACAACGCAGACAGCCTGCGCCAGAACGCCGCCGGCACCATCCGCTATCACCGCGATGCAGCGACCGAGGAGCGCGATACGATCACATCCTGGAGCGCGGTACGCAGCCTGCAACCGGGCGTGGTCACGAGGCATAGCTGGGACTATCGCAATTCACAAGGCCGCGACTTCATGATGGCGGATGCCACCAGTGGCGTGGACCAGGGCGTGAGCGGCAACGATCTGGCAGCGAGTCTGGACGATTATCAGATCCTGGCGCCGCATGCGGGCGATGACAATGAGGACCTGTGCCGCCTGGGCAAACTGCGCATGCAGCGGCACGATTACGAGACGAAATGCTTCCACGGCGAAGGCAGCGTACGCGACCTGTGCGCGGGGGAGTATTTCACGCTTGCCGAGCATCCAGAGGTGGATGAGCATCCGGCAGAGGAGCGGGATTTTGTGGTCACTGCCCTACAGGTGAACGCGCAGAACAACCTGCCCAAGGCGCTGGCCGCGCGCGTGGAACGGCTGTTCGCCCGTAGCCGCTGGATGCAGGGTGCGCAGGAGTTGCAGATGCAGAGGGATGTGGCGGACAAGGTAGCGTCGGGACCGCTGCGCATGCATATCCAGTTCACTGCTGTGCGGCGTGGGGTGGTTATCGTCCCGGCCTACGATCCGCGTACAGACCTGCCGCAGGCGTTGATGCAAAGTGCGATTGTCGTCGGACCGGAGGGTGAAGAAGTCCACTGTGACCAAATGGGCCGCGTAAAGATCCGCTTCCCCGGCACGCGCGCGGTGGATCATGAAGAGGCCGCGAATGCAGGTGCATCGGATACGGAAACCGACTCCGCCTGGGTACGCGTAGCCTCAAACTGGGCCGGCAACGGCCCTGGCAGCCTACAACAATGCGGCACTATCGGCCTGCCACGCATTGGCACCGAAGTGTTGGTCAATTTTCTGGGAGGCGACCCGGACAAACCGATCATCGTAGGTCAACTCTACAATCAGCAAGCGCAGCCACCTGCGCTAAACAACGCTGGCGATCTGCCGGAAAATCGTTACTTATCTGGAATCAAGAGTCGTGAAGTTCACGGCAGCCGGGCTAACCAATTGCGGTTGGATGATACTAAGGGGAAAATTAATGCGCAATTATCAAGCGATCACGCTGGCACGCAACTGAATTTAGGTTTTCTTACGGGTACCCGTAAGAAAGGTGCTGACTCCACCCGAGGTGAAGGTGCCGAACTTGTTACTGCAGAATCCATATCGGTCCGAGCCGGAAACGGGATTTTGCTAACAGCAAAGCTTGATGATTCTGGCGCCCAATTGGCCAGAACGGAATTGATCGCTACCTCAGAACTGCTGAACAGCATCGCAGATCAACTCGCTTCCCTCGCAAAAACTCACGCTTCTGACGAAGACGTGAGTCCCCAACTATCGGACTTGATTTCTCGCGTGCGAAGCTGGAATGCGGGAACGAAGCTCGGAGTTATTGCTGGCAGTGCGCCTGATGGGCTGCTCCTGGGGAGCGAAAAGAATATCGCAATCGGAGCACAGACCAACTTGGATTTGGTCTGTGCTCAATGTCTCCAACTTTCGGCTGGAAAGAATATTTTTGTTCGAGCGCTGAAGAGCATAAGCATGTTCGCTCACGGCTTGGGAATGAAACTAATAGCGGCCAGCGGCAATGTGCTGGTTCAGGCTCACAACGGAGATATCGATCTAACTGCAACTGGTCGGATCAGAATCAGCGCAGGCAAGGGAATTGAGCTGATGTCCCCAGAAGTGAAAATTGCAGCTCAAGGGGCCCAAGTTAATTTAGGTAATGGTGAGATCACTCAACAGAGCAAAAGTACACATACGATCAAGTCTTCAAAATTCGTTCACACAACAGGTGGCGGTGGCGACGTTGGTGAGATCAAGTTCCCCAGCACCGAAATTGAAACAGATGAGCGCGTCATCCTGTTCCACTCTCAGAACGGTGAGCCGGTTGTCGGCCGCCGCTATCGGCTGACCCTTCCAGATGGCAGCACTATCGACGGTGTCACTGATGGGCAAGGTAAGACTAGCCTTGCGACCGGTAAGGAAATGGGAGATATCGAGGTTACGATTTTCCCCGAAGACGTTAAATGACTTGGAGGCAAATTTAATGGCTATGAACGGTATTCTTGAACCGACCCGTCTAGTGCCGGTGACAACAATTGATAGTGATGGAAATTTGCGAGCTCGCACGGCCCTCTCGCCCAAGGCTAATACCACAAGAGCAAGCATCGCAGTCCCGCCGAACAAAATCATTCCAGTAATTGTTATAGCCGGCATCATGGGGAGCAATCTGAGGGCACGTACTTCTGGTGCAACAAAGAACCAGGAGCTGAAACCTGGTGAGGCAGCATGGCGTCCACCCAATGGAAAAAAAGCAGGGCTTAGCGAGGCGAGTAAATGGAGCAAACGTACACCCGATGTTCGCCAAAAGATTCTAGACGCCGACACACTGGAAGTGGACCCCAGTGGAGATATCGCAGATATTCCCGCGCGCTCTAGTGAAGACACTTGCAGGGTCCGTGGATGGGGAGAAATTCACTCCGATAGCTACGGTGGTCTATTGTCAACTTTGGAGGAAAATCTTAACAGCACTCTCAAAGTTTCATCGAACAGCGTTGAGCTGGAGTCTGCTTGGGAGGATATAAATGACTTTGATCGCGGAGCTTGGGGCGCGCCTTCGGGTGGTATAGAGGCCGCCATAACTGTGGATGAGCTAAAAAAAATCGCAGGCTACTACTATCCTGTGTACGCGTTCGGCTATAACTGGTTGCAGTCGAACGAAATGTCAGCTGCGCGTTTAAAAGAGCGGATTGAGTCGATCATAGCATCTTGGGTAGGAACAAAACATCCGTGCACCAAAGTGATGTTAGTCACTCATTCCATGGGTGGGATTGTTGCCCGCGCTTGCGCAAGGAAAATACCAGAGAAAATAGCTGGAATCGTTCATGGAGTAATGCCCGCGTTGGGCGCACCGGCATGTTACAGGCGCCTAGCTTGCGGAACTGAATCTAGCAGCCCTGGCAAAGGGAAATTGGAGTTGTATGCTATGGAGAAATTCGCGGAAATCGCGGGGGCAACCGCAGACGAAACGACCCCCGTCTTAGCTCTTTCCCCTGGCCCGTTGGAACTTCTACCAACGCATCTTCATCCGACTTGGCTCTTTGCGCGGATAAAATTGCCCAAAGATCCATATTCAGTAGAGCTCAATTTTCCTGATAGAAATCCTTACAAATTCTATAAAGACTTTGAATGCTGGTATCGCGCTATTAATCTCGCCTTGGCTGATCCTGCGGGGAAGTTCAAAGGAGCCGTAGAAGAGAAGGTTGTTGGTTCAGTTAGCCAAGCTGAGAAATTTCATACCACTCTACTTGATACTTATTACCATCCCAATACAGCGGCCTTCTATTGCGCCGACCCTCAGCAACTCTCGTTTGGCAGTTACCAATGGATCGCGGCTTCCTCCAAGGCAGTTGCCCCTCCTCATCTACAAATCGGAACTGTCATTAGTCACACTTTTGGCGGCGGTCGAAACGTTTCTATAGTCAAAGGCCCCATGCTGTTTTTTGAACCCGGTGTTCAGGATGCCGCTGGCGACGGCACTGTGCCGACTAGCTCGGGTCAAGCACCGACGGGAAGAGTTCTGCACACATTCCGGACCGTTGGCTATGACCATCAGGGAGCATACAAAAACAAAGCCATGTTGGCGTTGACTCAGCATCTCATCGTAAAACTTCTCCAGAAGGTTATATGAGAACTCTCCACGTAAAAATCGCCTGCGTCACCATGCTCGGTCTGTGCGCGGCGGTGGCTAGCTTGTGGGTCAATCATCGAGGGAAGGTACAAAAAATGGAAGAAAGAATTGGATCAATGCCGACGAAGTCAGTATGTGTCGGACGGTTTATCGTGGATGTTCCTGAGCACGCAGTGGTCACTTATCGTCCAGCCTCGCTAGCTGGTTGGGATATTTCAACTATCCAAGAAACTGATGTCGACTTTGGTCTGCGGGTTCAACAAAAAGCAGACTTGCTAGCAACCCACCGGAACGAACGCGGCGGAGTGGCGCTTGAGGTCGTACAGGAGGTGAAAAACGATGACGTCAAAGGGAAAATATTTTTGTTTGATCGAAGATGGATTGCACTTATGAGGGCTGGTAAGGAAGTCGTTTCGGAGATTGTCGCAATTGACGCGTTGGTTAGGTCAAACGGCATCAGCTATGAATTTAAGGCAGATTTCAAGCGTCCTACTCAGATCGACCAACTGAAGAAAATACTCCATCAGCTGCATGCTGTTCTCGATGCACATATCCCGGAAGGGGCCGGTTTTTGCTTTGATAGGGGTTTCATTCGTGATCCGCTGACGGCTGAGGAGAATGAACATGCATCCATCTTCTTCGGTATAAAGGAGCATCCAGATCTGGCAATTTCCTTAAGCACATCCGCTGGGATTGCTGGCGGCCGGACGTTGCTTCAGCGAGATGCGGATAGC
Organism: Rugamonas aquatica; assembly: GCF_009380215.1. Taxonomy (GTDB): domain Bacteria; phylum Pseudomonadota; class Gammaproteobacteria; order Burkholderiales; family Burkholderiaceae_D; genus Rugamonas; species Rugamonas aquatica_B. Next base: position 55,330 of record NZ_WHUG01000019.1, on the reverse strand, counting down.
GAAGTGCAGAAGGAACACGCATCGCAATTTCATCGTCTGCGCATTGGTGCGCGCTCGTTAAACGGTATCCCTGGGGAGGAAGTGCTTCAGCGTGTGGATGAACTCAACGGAGCTAAGGTGCATGGTTTTATGTGGCAATCACGAGGAGACAAGACTGATGTTTACCTACCCAGTCTAAGTTTGGAGCTTGACACTGGTATGGGCAAGCCGGGGAAGCCTATTAACTCCAGTTTATCGGATGCAGAAGCTCTTGCGTTATGGGACAAGATTTCCGCCAGCCTGCGCCGGCGGCCCGTGGGCGCGACAACGCCTTCGGGTGCTTCACTATAAGGAGCGTCAAATGCCCAATGTCATTCGGTTAGGTGATCCTACCTCGCACGGTGGACAGGTCATAGAAAGCGGTGCCCCCCATTTCACAGTGAGCGGCAAGCCTGTAGCGCTGGTAGGTGATAAATGCGCGTGTCCAATCTATGGACATCCAAATTGCACGATCGTGAGCGGCAACGCCAAGCACACGGTCAACGGCAAAGCGGTGGCATACGATGGCGACAAAACCAGTTGCGGTGCAACGTTAATTTCTACGATCGGCACTTTCTCCTCAGAATAGAATTTGTTCCCCATCAAGCGATGATCCTGCTAGTCAAAACCGAAGTGGGCAGGGCACATTACGTCGAGATCGCTGTAGGGCTCGGCAGCATTTTTACCTTGTGTACAATCAGCAGAAGCGGGTGCACATGTCCTGGCTCAAGTTGCCATCGGAATCTCCTGATAGCATACCGTGCCCGGATATGCACCGCACAGGGTATCCGTGGACGAATACACTTTCAGCACCATCTGTCAGGCAGCGTGGCGCATTCCCTCGAACTGGTCGAGCGAGAGTTCGCACGACTGCCTTATGCTGTGTCATGACTTGCCTCCGGCTCACGCGAACTGGCTCTCTCCGTTTGCGTTGGTGTCGCTTGGTCTCCGCTCATGTTCGTGAGTGACCTCTTTTCCTGTGGTTGCTGCTCACCAATCAGTGCTTCGTTTGAAATGGCAACTAATACGGCCGAGGACGCGCTGCGGAATGCCAGTGTTTGCAGATATATCGAATGGTTAATTGCCCCAGGGCCAGTTGGGTACTGTAGGATGACGTCCTGAATATCTTGCTTGTGCAGAGACCGGAGTTAGGTGTCTCACTGGCATGCAGAGCCCGTTTTTTCTTTAAATCGACTATCGTAATTTGTAACATGACCCTTATCGCTGACAAACTCCGCCGCATTCAAGCTGGTAATGCTCCCCGTTATATGGATTTGTTTGCCGGTTGCGGTGGAATCTCTCTCGGGTTTCTAACTGCCGGTTTTCGGCCTGTAGCATCAGTAGAAATTGATCCACACGCTGCGCAGTCGCATGGCGCCAATTTCGGAACCCATTCGTTGGGCGGTGATCAACCTTCGCATCATGTGGCCCGTGATGTTACTGCAGAGGATCCTTCGACAATTTTTGCCGAACTAGGTCTTAACGGCCCAGTCGATGATCAGGTTGATGTCCTGGTTGGTGGGCCGCCATGCCAAGCGTTCGCCCGCGTTGGGCGCGCAAAACTTAGGGAGCAGGCACATCGTAGATCGGAAGACACGGCCAACTTCGCATTTCTCGTCGATGGTCGAGTTGACCTTTGGCAACGCTATGTGCATTACATTCGGATGACCAAGCCAGTAGCGTTGCTCATGGAAAATGTTCCAGACATATTGAATCATGGAGGGCAGAATGTTGCGGAGCTCGTAGCCAAAAGTTTATCCGCGGAAGGCTATGAGGTTGCGTACACACTGCTTAACGCGTCCTGGTACGGAGTGCCTCAAACGCGTGAACGCATGATTCTAATTGGCTTCCATCGGGACACTGGTATTCGGCCGTCGTTCCCTAAACCGACCCATCATGTCAATCTGCCTCAAGGCTATCAAGGTACAAAGAATACAGCCAGGCAGGTGATCAAAGAGCAGGGGTCTGAGCATCATCGGTTCGTCGCTGATCCTGAAATTTCGCTGCCGCCCGCTACCACTGCACGTGAGGCACTGGCTGATCTACCTCCTATCTATGCACTGGAGATGTTCAATCGGGGTGAGTTGCGTCGCGGCGCGAAAAACCCGATGGAGGTGGTGCGTTACACGAACAAAGATCCATCAACTCCTTATTCGCGGATTATGCGTGAGTGGCATGGTTTTGTGACCAAGGAATCGACAACAGGGCATGTGATTCGTTACTTGCCTCGCGATTTCAAGATATTTGCAGAGATTTCTGAGGGATGGGAGTACCCGCAAATTCATCAGTATGTTGAGGAAAAAATTGCTGGCTGGCTCAAATCACGAAAGCGTCGGGGGCTGTCGACTGATGCAAGAACAGCTGAGGTTCGTGACTTTATTAAGTTGTGGCGTATCCCCTATGATCCGTCAAAATTCTCGAACAAGTGGTGGAAGTTAGATTCCCAAAAACCCGTGCGCACACTGCTTGCACATTTGGGCAAAGATTCATATTCACACATTCACTACGATTCTGATCAGGCGCGTACTATTTCGGTCAGGGAGGCTGCACGATTACAGTCCTTCCCGGACGGCTTTATCTTCAAGGGTTCTATGAATCCCGCATTGAAGCAAATTGGGAATGCGGTGCCGGCGCTCTTTGCCTACGCTATTGCAATGTCGGTCAGAAGTAATTTAGGTGCGCCGCCGATCAACGATATGCGCGTTCAGCTTTTGGGACTGGATGGAGCCGTGATTGGACGAACAGAGGGGATAGCGTGAGATTCACAATTTTGCGACTCTTGACACATAGCGAGCTTGGCATGTTTCATGCCTATCGGGACGGCCGTGAGGGTTCCAAACAACGAGCGATTAACTTTGATGGAGATGTTGTGGATCGGGTTTTTCCATCTGCTAAAGACTCTGACAAAATTCTTATTCAGTGCCGTTGTCTTGATGATGAAACGACGATCGTTGAAAAGGCGCAATGGCTCAAAAGGCAAGGGAAAAATTGGCGATTTGAAGGAAACTGCCCGAAGAGTTCCTTTTTTAAGTTCGTAGAACCCGGTGTGCTATTTGCCATGGTTGTGGATGCTTCAACATCTCCTGCAACCGCGACGTGGGTAGTGATTCCGAAAACCCATCCAGCGCATGAGGCCATTGTTAACCATGGTGAGAGCGCACGGCTGGATCGATCTGGAATGATCGCATTATTCGGAAACGATGGTGCATACTCGACACATGTTCTTGGTGAACACTTCCATACTCTTTTTCAGAAGACGGAGCTTTCGATGCCTAATTCCATTGAGCAGGACAGCATGGCCCCCGATCCAGTCGGCTTGTTTGAGATTTTAGCCAGTGCAGGACATCGGCTTCCAAGCGCCGTTGCTGATTTAGTGGATAACAGCATCTCTGCCGGGGCGTCAAAAATAGAAATCACATTCCCCAATCCAAACGATGGCGGTCGTTGGATGTCCATCCGCGATGACGGTCGTGGCATGACTTACGACGATTTACGAAAAGCGATGCGTGTTGGTAATCGTCGTCTTTATGACGGCGGTGATCTTGGCAAATTTGGCTACGGATTAAAAGGTGCATCATGGTCTCAGTCGGATTGTTTGACGGTGGTTACTAAAGCGCAGAATGGAATAAAATCCACTATGACCTGGGACAAAGATCACCTTGCGAAGACAGGAGCGTGGGATGTCCTGGAGGAGCCGGTCGAAGAAAAATATGAAGCGGAGTCTGAAATCGCTACTACTGGGACCGTAGTTTTATTGACGAGGATGCGGCCCCCAGCGGAAATGGCCACGGTAAAGAATGTTGATCCTTATACGGTCGAAGTGACGTCCGTCAGAGAGCATTTGGAACTAGTGTTCCATCGCTACTTGGAGGGCGCAGTACCGGGGCGAAGCAAGGTAGATATTTACATTAACGGCGAACCGTTGGAGGGCAATAATCCGATGGGGCACCCGCTGACTAAGCCGTATGATCCTCGAACGTTAATGCTCAACGAGTCGGATCCCGAAAAAAAGGCGATCGTTGCTGTACGCGCTTTCATCACTCCGAATGAAGATGAATTAGAAAAATACCACTGCGCTCAAGGACCTGAAGCGGTACGTAGAGCTCGTGAGCGTATTTCGCTGAGTGGTCGTTGGAATGAAACACAAGGTCTTTATTTCTATCGCCTGAATCGCCTCATAAAATGGGGCGGTTGGGAGCAAATGTTTGCGGTTGATGAAAAGACCAAATTGCTTCGCGTTGCAGTGGATTTTGACCGCCAAGCTGATGATCCGTTGAAAGTTAACATTTCCAAGCAGGAGATCAAGCTGCCGGTGAACATGAGCAGCAATATGAAGGATATCTTGAAAGAGCCCCGTACCGAAGCTCGCAGCCGTTATAGAAAAACTGGGAAGGGCGAGTCTTCAGGCTCAGCGTCGAGCACTAATGGTAGCAGTTCTAGCTCACCGGTTACGGGTGAGCCAATAGGGGCACCGACTTCTAGTGGTAAACCGAAGTCAGTGAAGGTCGTAGGTGGAGCAATCAGACTTGTGGACTCAGGTGCTGCACCATGGGTACGAAAAAAGAATTTCACTGGCGAGCATATTGAAGTTACGCCACAGATGCCTGCACTCGTTAATCTTGTGCTTGCGGTCGATGGGGACCCGAAAGCTAAGATTGCATTGTCCCAGTTTCTGCTGGCGCTGGAGCAAGCAGACATCTTGAAGATGCTGACTCATGACTGAGCAGATTCCAAGGTTCAGTATAAAGCCTAAAATTCCAAATTGGACCGATGGCTCACAGTGGATCAATTGGCAGCGGCATGAGGAATTTTTGCGCGCGCAGTCGAAATGGAAACCTCATCAGGTGGACTCTGTAGCCGAAGAGTCCTTACGAATAATTTGTAAAACAAAGCCAATTCAACGCCTCGAATTTCAGTGTCGAGGCTTAGTCGTCGGATACGTGCAAAGTGGAAAGACGGCCAACTTTACTGCTGTAGCAGCCCGCGCTGCTGATGTTGGCTATCGACTTATTGTTGTCCTGTCAGGCATCCATGATTCGTTGAGAAACCAGACGCAAAAGCGATTGAACAGAGAACTTGTGAGCGTCGGGGTTAATTGGACGACTTTAACAAGCGAGAGCGAAGACTTCCAGACTCCGGCGATTGCCAATGGCTTCGACGGTGCTGGAACAGTCTTGGTCGTCGCAAAGAAGACCGTACCAATCCTCCGTCGAATCAATCAGTGGATTATTGATCTGGAAGGGCAGCTCGAAAATATTCCGGTTCTTTTGATCGATGACGAAGCTGATCAGGCTTCCATAAATACTAAAGGTAATCGCAAAGATCCGAGCGTCGACGATGAGCCTGAGGTCGACAGCCGTGATCCGTCGATTACGAATTCACTGATCAGGGATACGCTGCAGAGGATTCCTAGGGCAACCTACATCGCCTACACGGCTACACCATTTGCAAATATTCTGATCGATCCAGACGCGGTTGACCGGGCTGTTGGCGCGGACCTATTTCCCAAGGATTTTGTAGTTCAGTTGCCTCGCCCAGAAGGCTATATAGGAACTGAAGAGCTGTTTGGTGTGGCTGCAGCGGGGCGAGATGTTATGCGCGCCGTTGCAGAAAATGACGTACGAAGTCTGAAGACTAAGCGAAAGAAAAAAGGTGCGCCGCTGGTAGTAGATAGCGAAGAGGGACTACCCCAATCTCTATGTGACGCTGTGCTTATGTTTGTTGTTATCGGCGCGATTCGCTTACTTCGCAACCAAACAAAGATGCCTCACACGATGCTGGTTCACGTCTCGCACAAGCAAGTCGATCAGATCCGTATTGGCTCGGCGATACAGCAGCACATAAAGGGATGGCGTGACCATGAACGTGTCGTTCCAGGCAGTTTACGTCAAATGCTGAGTTCGGCGCTGACCGATCTCGGCATGGTCGATTTGCCGGCCGCGCGCGATATCGTGTTGGATGAGGCAATGATAAATCTCTCTCGCGTTCAGGTTGTCGTATTGAATAGTCTTACTGGCGAGGAGCTAGGCTACGATGAGAAGCCGGGTTGCCAATTGATCGCCGTGGGCGGAAATCGCTTGTCTCGTGGATTAACTCTGGAAGGACTGACCGTAGCTTACTTCCTGCGCACAACGACCATGGCGGACTCTCTGCTACAAATGGCACGCTGGTATGGTTTCAGAGCTGGATACGATGATTTGATCCGTATCTGGACGACCGAAGGAATTGCCCAATGGTTTGTTGAGCTGGCACTTGTCGAAGAGTCTCTGAGAGATTCCATAACTGCGATGAACCGGGCTGGGCGCCGTCCCGATGAAATGGCAATCAAGATGCGCTCCCACTCGGATCTGCTATTGACCAGTAAAAATAAGAGCAAGATGCTTGAAGTCAGCAGTCGCTCCTGGTCCGGTGAAAACCCTCAGACCATTCTTTTCCCGCTGCGACGGCCGGATATTCTCGAGCACAATACAGGTCTGACGGCTGCGCTGCTGACGGCCCACACACCTACCCAGGAGGCATACGGTGGCAGCTTGGTACATGACGTCCCTGCCGCGCGAATTGAGGAGTTTCTAAGATCCTTTATTGTGCATGACGACACACTCGCATTTCGTGGGGACCTGATTGCAGATTGGATATCTGAGCGGACGACTGTTGGAGAGCTCACCAGTTGGACGATTTTCGTGGCAAACCCTAGTCGAGACCGTCAAGTATTACTCGGTACTCGCTCTTTCGGTTTGGTTCATCGCTCGCTAACCGGTGCGGAATCCATTGGCATATTGATTGACCCTCGACATGAAGGCGTTGACCTTCATGGTGGACCTGACTTTTATCGCACTGGACAAAATTACAATGCGAGGGCGATGCGTCAGACCCGTCCGTCTTCTCATGGACTTTTGATGATTTACCCCCTGGATCCCCAACCGTTACAGGCACAAGTGCGTACTGTGATTGGTATCGCGTTATCCTTTCCTAAGACATCAGATGAGTCACAGTCCTTTGTCGTAAATCGTGGAGTCAATCGTGAGTAGTCTGACTATCACATCTTCACGTTGGCAAAGTTTGAGAAAACAGTCTCAAGGGATTGGCATGCTTGCTGAGCCGGTAGATCCTTTGATTCCTCAGTGTCTAATCGGCGTTGATGAAGATGGACATCTTCATTTGATGATTGCTATCGGTGACGATGCGGTCAAGCTACCACCGGAGCTAGAGGCCGTAGTCGTTCAGGTAATCGACGCCAATGGCAATTATCTTGACGTGTACGCTAAGGCGCACTACGAAATGATATTCACTCCAATGGTAAACCAGATTTTTGCTGGGGTCGCCGTGCAAGGGAGGAAGCCGATCGATGCAGTAGTTCAGACCATTGAAGAATTCAGAGGTGCACTAAGGCCATTGAAACCGGATCTTAGCCTTGCTGAGCAAATTGGTTTATTTGGAGAGCTTTGGGTTTTACAAAATGTCCTAATTCCTAGCATAGGTCCACGGGCTTGCTATCTGTGGAGTGGTCCAGACTCGGAACGACATGATTTCATTGGCGCGGCAGTGCATATAGAAGTAAAGTCGACCACAAGGTCCGAAGATCGACATGAGATTTCGCGGATAGATCAGTTGCGAGCGCCCGCGGGAAAAAAATTGCTATTGGCATCGATCCAGTTAGAGCGATCGGAAGGGGGAGAGAAGACCCTGGTAAACCTTATCGACGAAATAACCGCTTCTCTTGGCTTGGACGGTAAAGCTGTTGATGCTTTTGAGATGCGTTTGGCGAAAATGGGCTGGCATGATGGTTTGCGTCAGTCCGGTGCGCTACGGCGATTCAATTTGCGTGATGCTCTATTCTTCGACGTGGAAGGCTCCTTTCCTCGACTTCCCGATGACTATATCCCACCGCGGGGAATTGTGGCAATAAGGTACACAATTGATGTTTCATCTCGCTCCGTGGTTGATAGGGACGAGATCGATGGCTTGGTAAAATTGATGTGAAGCTAATGGCTTCCAAATAAAACCATGGTTGACGTACTTTCAGTAGAACAACGCCGGCGTAACATGAGTCGGATTCGTAGCCGCGATACCAAACCGGAGCTATTTATTCGACGGGGTTTGCATGCTCTTGGTTTACGTTATCGGTTACAGGATGGAAAACTGCCGGGCCGCCCTGATCTTGTATTTTCTCGATTCCACGCAGTGATCTTCGTACATGGTTGCTTTTGGCATGGGCATAACTGTTCGATGTTCAAACTTCCCCAGACTCGCCAAGAGTTCTGGAAAGCAAAAATTGCATCTAACCGTGCCAGAGATGTTAGGACGACGGATGCGCTTCTAGAAAAGGGATGGCGGATTGTAAATGTATGGGAGTGTAGCCTCAAAGGCCCTGGAAAGCTCCCTGATGGTGAAGTTCTGAAACGGTGTTTTGAGTTTTTGATGTCTAAAGAAGTTAGGCTAGTCGATATTTCAGGAGTATTAATAACTAATGACGAAAAGCATAAATAGCTCTACTGAAATACCATTGGATTTAAAAATTCTTGATGATCTTCGACTCTTGGCGCTACGTACGGCAGTTGACATGGAAGCAAGAAGCCGAGGCCTTCGTTTTAATGTAGGGGAAATTGGCGAGAAACTGGCTATCGCCGAGTTCAAGGGGCGCAGTGATTTACCCGTTCTGGCACCAGCTCCTCCTGGAACGAAGAATATAGATGCCATTTCGAGGGACGGTGATCGATACTCAATCAAGACTATGCAGCGAGCAAAGAAGTCAGGGACAATTTATCCGGACCGAGAAGATAAAGACAAGCAACTTTTCGAATATATTTTGATTGTTTTGATGCGGGAAGATTTCACATTGGAACGTATTATTCAACTTGATTGGAATTTATTTTGCAACGTCCGCAGCTGGGATATAAGAATGAATGCTTGGTATATTGCTCGCTCCGATAGGGCGCTGGCAGGTGGACGTCAAATATATCCTAAGTAGAAATTAATAATCTTATCTTTTTTTAGGTGTTAAGTAAGGTGGTCATCGCAATGGCTACCTTATTTTCATATGCTAATATTTCTTTGCATACATCTTTCGTGTAATGCGACTTATATAGCTATTCAATCCTTGTCCACGATTGGCAAGAGCTTGCATTTTTTCAATGTTACCAGTGCCAGCACTTTGAATATTATAAAGATAGGTGGCACCGGTGTTGAATCGAACCGTGATTGAATCAGGGCCAATCTCAAATGCAGTAACTCCAGAATCACCGCTTAAATTTTTATATCTTTCCACATTTTCTCCGTAGAGCGATGTATGTTCAGATCGAAACCCGCAATGCTTGTAATAGGGGGCGAAATCTAACAATACTCTTAATTTTGTGAAAAGCAATTGATATTAGAAATATTTGAATGTGAGCGTGAACAGGGATGCACATCCCAAAAAAAGAGCTTTATGCGACTGCATAAAGCTCTTTGATCGTAATGTAAATTACTGCAATGCATTGCGCCCTGGCAACGCTGGCCCGTTCCCGCCAGTTTTTGCCATTTAAACGTCGATGTTACCCGCCCGCAGCGCATTGTTCTCAATGAACGCCCGACGCGGCTCCACATCATCACCCATCAACGTAGTGAAGATCTGATCCGCAGCAATCGCATCCTCAATCTGCACCTTCAGCAGACGGCGCACGGTCGGATCCATGGTGGTCTCCCACAACTGATCCGGATTCATCTCACCCAGACCTTTGTAGCGCTGCTTGGACACCACACGTTCCGCCTCATCACGCAGCCACTGCATCGCCTGGTGGAAGTCGACCACGGCCGATTCCTTGGTACGCTCGCCTTCACCGCGACGCACATATGCACCTTCGCCGATCAGACCCTTGAACGTAGCCGCCGCGCTGGCCAACACGTTGTAATCCGCACCCTGCACGAAGTCCGCATCGATCGAGCTGACCTTGATGTTACCGTGATGCATACGCTCAATGCGCAGCGCGTGCTTCTCGGACAGCTCGTCCGAAATCACCGTGATCTTGACCGCGATATCGCTGATCTCCGCCATCATCGCGCGGGCCGATGCTTCCGCCTGCTCCTGCGTGCTCAGATCCAGCGTCACACCAGTCATGATGGCCGTCAGCGCAGCACGGTCAATCACGCGCGTCAGACGCATCATGATGACGTTGGCCAGGTTGAACTGGCGCACCAGCTCGCCCAGCGGTTCGCCGACGATAGGATCGGCGCCTTCGCGCGGGATCAGCACGGCGGTGTTCAGCGCCACGTTCATCATGTAGCCGGCTTCTTCCGCGTCATCCTTCAGATAACGCTCGTCGCGGCCGGCCTTGACCTTGTACAGCGGCGGTTGCGCGATGTAGATGTGGCCGCGCTCAACCAGCTGCGGCATCTGACGATAGAACAAGGTCAGCAGCAGCGTGCGGATGTGGGCGCCGTCGACGTCCGCATCGGTCATGATGATGATGCGGTGGTAGCGCAGCTTCTCGACGTTGAATTCATCAGGGCCGATCGACGTGCCCAGCGTGGCGATCAGCGTGGTGATCTGCTCCGACGACAGCATCTTCTCGAAGCGCGCCTTCTCCACGTTCAAGACTTTGCCTCGCAGAGGCAAAATAGCCTGGAACTTACGGTCGCGGCCCTGCTTGGCGGAGCCGCCTGCGGAGTCACCCTCGACGATGTACAGTTCGCACAGCGCCGGATCTTTTTCCTGGCAGTCGGCCAGCTTGGCCGACAGGCCCAGGCCGTCCATCACGCCTTTACGGCGGGTCAGGTCGCGGGCCTTGCGGGCCGCTTCGCGCGCGCGCGCAGCTTCGACGATCTTGCCGCAGATGATCTTGGCGTCGTTCGGTTTTTCTTGCAGGTAGTCCGACAGCGTCTTGGCGACGATCTCTTCCACCGGGCCGCGCACTTCGGACGACACCAGCTTGTCCTTGGTCTGCGACGAGAACTTCGGCTCAGGCACCTTGACCGACAGCACGCAGGTCAGGCCTTCGCGCATGTCGTCGCCGGAGATTTCAACCTTGGCCTTCTTGGCGAATTCCTGCTCGTCGATGTACTTGTTGATGACGCGGGTCATCGCGGCGCGCAGGCCGGTCAGGTGGGTGCCGCCGTCGCGCTGCGGGATGTTGTTGGTGAAGCACAGCACCTGTTCGTTGTAGGCATCGTTCCACTGCATCGACACGTCCACCGAGATGTTGGTGCCTTGGTCCGACAGGCGTTCGCCGGTGGCCTGGAACACGGTCGGGTGCAGCACGGTCTTGGCTTTGTTGATGTACTCGACGAAGCCGCGGGTGCCGCCTTCGAACGCGAAGATTTCTTCCTTGCCGGTGCGCTGGTCGGTCAGCTTGATGTTGACGCCGTTATTCAGGAACGACAGTTCGCGGATACGCTTGGCCAGGATCTCGTAGTGGAATTCGACGTGGGTGAAGATTTCCTCGTCGGCCCAGAAGTGCACGTCGGTGCCACGCTTGTCGGTTTCGCCGATGACCTTGATCGGCGAGACGGCGAAGCCATCCTTCTCTTCCAGCTCGCGGTTCTGCGGCACGCCACGGACGAATTCCATGTAGTGCACTTTGCCGTCGCGGCGGATGGTCAGCTTCAGCAGCTTGGACAGCGCGTTCACGCACGATACGCCCACGCCGTGCAGGCCGCCCGACACCTTGTACGAGTTCTGGTCGAACTTGCCGCCAGCGTGCAGCTCGGTCATGACGATCTCGGCGGCGGAGCGCTTGGGATCGTGCTTGTCGTCCATCTTCAGGCCGGTCGGTACGCCACGGCCGTTGTCGGTGATCGAGATCGAGTTGTCCGAGTGGATGGTGACGTGGATTTCCGTGCAGTGGCCGGCCAGCGATTCATCGATGGAGTTGTCCAGCACCTCGAACACCAGGTGGTGCAGGCCGGTACCGTCCGAGGTATCGCCGATGTACATGCCGGGTCGTTTGCGTACTGCTTCCAGACCTTCGAGGATCTGGATCGATGCTGCGCCGTATTCTTCGGTTTTGGCCGGTACTGGTACTGGATTCTCTTCTGGGATGGCGGACATGTGCTGCTTTCTCTGTTATCGATTACTGGTGTTCTGACGGCTGTAGCAAAAACTCAAATGCGCATCGGCATGACGACGTACTTGAAGTCGGCATTGTCCGGGATCGAGATCAGCGCGGACGAGTTCGAATCGCCCAGCGCGACGTTGACCTGGTCGCACTTCAGGTTGTTCAACACGTCGAGCAGGTAGGTGACGTTGAAGCCGATGTCGACGCTGTCGCCGCCGTAGTCGATTTCCAGTTCTTCGACCGCTTCTTCCTGGTCCGCATTGGTCGAGCTGATCTTCATGCTGCCCGGGGTGATGATGCAGCGTACGCCCTTGAACTTATCGCTGGTCATGATGGCGGCGCGTTGCAGCGAACGCAGCAGCTCATCGCGGCCGATCGTGAATTCGTTCTTGTAGCCTTTCGGGATCACGCGCGTGTAGTCGGGGAACTTGCCTTCGACCAGCTTCGAGATCAGCTCGATGTCGGCGAAGGTCAGCTTGACCTGGTTGGCGGCGATGTCCAGCTGCACGGTCTCATCGTTCTCTTCCAGCAGGCGCTGCAGTTCGATGATGGTCTTGCGCGGGATGATCACTTCCTGGCGTTCGAACGATTGCTCGGTCTCGACCTGGCAGAACGCCAGGCGGTGGCCGTCGGTGGCCACGGCGATCACGTTCTTGCCGTCCAGGACCAGCAGCAGGCCGTTCAGGTAGTAGCGGATGTCCTGCTGGGCCATCGAGAAGTGCACCATGTTGAACAGGTGCTTGAGCGTCTTCTGCGGCAGCGTGACGGACGCGCTGTAGCTGTCGGCCTGTTGCACGGTCGGGAATTCCTCGGCGGCCAAGGTCTGCAGGGCGAAGCGCGATTTGCCGGTTTGTACCGTCAGGCGCTTGTTCAGCAGCGTCATCGTCACGTCGCCCGATTCAGGCAGCGCGCGCAGGATGTCGAGCAGCTTGCGCGCGGCCACGGTGGTGCCGGTCACTTCGCTGCCGGAACCGATCTCGGCGTTGGTGGTGATCTGGACTTCCGTGTCGGTCGACAGGAAGGATACGCTCTCGCCCTCTTTGCGGATGAGGATATTGGCCAGAATCGGCATAGTGTGCCGACGCTCGACAATACCGCTCACGATCTGCAGTGGCCGGAGAAGGGTATCTCGGGTGGTTTTGACCAATTGCATAGATTATCCTCAATAGTAAAGATTAAACGATATTTTTATAACAATATTGCCTTGCGAGCAGACGTGCTTTTTTGCCTAGATCATAAAGGCAAAACTACTGTCCCGCTAGCCTTTCAGCGTCTGTTCCAGCACGTGCAGCTCGTGGTTGCATTCCGGGTTCTTGGTGCGGTCCAGCGCGATCTTGCGCACGGCGTGCAGCACGGTCGTGTGGTCGCGGCCGCCGAACAGTTCGCCGATTTCCGGCAAGCTCTTCTGCGTCAACTCCTTGGCCAGGTACATCGCGATCTGGCGTGGCCGCGCGATGTTGGCCGGGCGACGCTTGGAGTACATGTCGGCCACCTTGATGTTGAAGAAGTCCGCCACCGTTTTCTGGATGTTTTCCACCGAGATCTGGCGATTCTGCACCGACAGCAAATCCTTCAGCGCTTCTTTCACGATATCGATCGTGATGTCCTTGCCGTGGAAGCGCGAGTACGCCAGGATCTTGCGCAGCGCGCCTTCCAGCTCGCGCACGTTGGAGCGCAGGTGCTTGGCCACGAAGAAGGCGACGTCGTCCGAGAAGGTTACGCCTTCCTGCTTGGCTTTCTTGAGCAGAATCGCCACGCGCATTTCCAGCTCCGGCGGCTCGATCGCCACCGTCAGGCCGGAATCGAAGCGCGAGATCAGGCGGTCGTCCATGCCGGTGATTTCCTTCGGGTAGGTATCCGAAGTGATGATGATCTGCTTCTTCGCCGCGATCAGCGCTTCGAACGCATAGAAGAACTCTTCCTGCGTGCGGCTTTTGCCGCCGAAGAATTGAATATCATCGATCAGCAGCATGTCGAGCGAATGATAGTAGTGCTTGAAATCGTCGAAGCCCTTGCGCTGGTAAGCCGTCACCACGTCGCGCACGTACTGCTCGGCGTGGATGTAGCGGATCTTGGCGCCGGGCTGGTCGGCCATCACTTGGTTGCCGATCGCGTGGATCAAGTGGGTCTTACCCAGGCCGACGCCGCCGTAGAAGAACAGCGGGTTGTACGACACGCCCGGGTTGTTGGCGACTTGAATCGCGGCGGCGCGCGCCAGCTGGTTGGCCTTACCGGTGACGAAGCTGTCGAAGGTCAGGTCGGTGTTGATGCGGCTCTGTTCGCGGCGCGGCGCGGCCGAAGCCGGCAGCTCGGGCACCGACGGCACCGGATCGGACATGCGTGCATTGCCGTTCGGGGCGCCGTCGTTGTAGTCGGGCGCGGGCACGACGGTGGCGGCCTTTTTCGGCAGCGCCAGGCGCGGGTCGAGCACGAACTGCACCTCGGTCGGCGCTTCCCAGTACTGGCAGGCCAGCGCCGTGATGCGGCTGGCGAACTGGGATTTGACCCAGTCCAGCTTGAACCGGTTGGGCGCGGCCACACGCAACTTGCCCGCCTCGTAATCGAGGGGGATGAGCGGTTTTATCCACGCGCTGAATTGTTGCGGCGTCAGCTCCAGCTCCAGCTGGGCGGAGCAGGTCTGCCAGAAATTTTCCATGAATCTTTATCTATTCTTTACTGCTGATGAGGGTGTCGGCGACCTTGGGTGCGCCACACGTAACGCGCTATTCTACTCTCGACCGCCAAAGTTATCCACAGGCACGACGCTTATTTTCGTACTTTTGCCAGCCCCCGGATGGCGGCCAGAGACCATCAGTTGTTGACAAGCGGGACCGAAATGCTGATAATTCAGGGTTCCCCGCCCGTATTCCTAGTTTATTCACATGAACGTCAATATGGAGTAAGCGTGGATTTAGCGGGCGATGAGATGGACCCAGCTTGTGCCGGCAACGGTGGCATAGGTGCGCGAAGTGTCATTGGCACCAAAAACTGACGGGGCCACAACCCGATTTTGCATTTTTTTCTGCTTTTAGCGAGACCAACATGAAACGTACTTACCAACCTTCCGTTGTACGCCGTAAGCGTACCCACGGCTTCCGCGCACGTATGGCTACCCGTGGTGGCCGTCAAGTGCTCAACGCACGTCGCGCCAAAGGCCGCAAGCGTCTGGCTGTATAAGCCAACTGCTTGTTAGCTGATCGCGTGGAAAGCTGTATTTCAAGCGGCTCGACAGGCGAAGGTTCACACGACTTCGCGCGCGTTCGGCGTATCGTTAAAACGGATGAATTTTCATCCGTTTTTCGTTTGCGCCCTACCCAAAAAAGCGCGCACTTCGTGCTTTACACCCGTCTGAATGAATTGCCGCATGCGCGGCTGGGCGTCGTTGTGGCGAAGCGGTTCGCGCCGCGCGCCGTCACGCGCAACACGATCAAGCGCGTTACCCGCGAATTGTTCCGCCAGACCAGCCTGCCGGCGATCGATTGCCTGATCCGTCTGGCCAAGCCGGTCAACAGCAAGGACGGGCCGGCCACCACTGCGAAGCTGAAAGCGGCTTTGCGGGTGGAATTGGCACGTCTGTTTGCCCAGGCCAAGACAGCCAAGCCGCCCAAACCGGCCTTGCCTTCGGCGCCGCCGCCTCCACCTGAGGCATCATGAAAAAACTGCTACGCTTCCTGGTGCGCGCTTATCAGCTGGCCCTCAGTCCGCTGATGGCGCCGAGCTGCCGGTTTTATCCGAGCTGCTCGAACTATGCGCTGGAAGCGTTGCAGGTGCATGGCGCCGCCAAGGGCAGCCTGCTGGCGGCCAAACGCATCTGCCGCTGCCATCCGTGGAATCCGGGCGGGCATGATCCCGTTCCGCCAGCGGACGGCAAAACGAATTCTTCTACGACCGCTTGCGGTTGCAACCACTCCTGACAAATAGCCTAATGGATATCAATAAACGTACCATCCTGTGGATCGTGTTTGCCGTGTCGCTGGTAGTTCTTTGGAACAACTGGATGGTCTCGACAGGCAAGCCTTCCATGTTTGCTCCAGCGCCGGCTCAAACCGCCAAGGCCCCGGAAGCGAAGAAATCCGAACTGCCTGCCGCCTCCGCGACCGCAGCAGCAGCTGGCGCCGCCGCACTGCCTGGCGCTCCCGCCGCGGCCGAGCCGTTCAAGAGTGAGCGCATCACCGTCACCACCGATCTGTTCCGTGTCGATGTCGACACCCTGGGCGGCACCATCAAGCGCCTGGAGCTGCTGAAGTTCAAGGACGGCGTGGACGCCACCAAGAACCAGGTGCTGTTCGACGTTGATGCCGGCATCGGCAAGACCTACCTGGCCCAAACCGGCCTGATCGGCGCCGCCGGCCTGCCGAACCACCAGACCGGCTTCGTCGCCAAACCTGGCCCGCGCATGCTCAACGACGCCAACCAGGTGCAACTGGTGCTGGAAGCGGAATCGGCCGGCGTCAAGCTGACCAAGACCTACACCTTCAAGCGCGGCGACTACGTGATCGACGTACGCCACGACGTGACCAACGTCGGCACCGCGCCGGTCAAGCCTGAGCTGTACCTGCAGCTGGTCCATGACGGCAACAAGCCGGCCGGCGACTCCTACTTCAACAGCAGCTACACCGGCCCGACGCTGTACACCGCCGAAGACCACTACAAGAAGCTGAAGTTCGAAACGCTGGAAAAAGAAGCAGTCGAAGCCGCCAAGACCGGCAAGGACGCCGTGCAGGATCACCCGACCAAGGCCGACAACGGCTGGTTCGCGATCTCGCAGCACTTCTTCGTGTCCGCCTTCGTCCCGCAGGACAAGCTGGCCCGCACCATCTTCACCAAGAAAGTGACGACCAACCAGTACGCGATCGGCACGATCCAGCAACTGGGCACGCTGGCTCCGGGCGCTACCGTGACCAACGAAGCCAAGCTGTACTCCGGCCCGCAGGAATCGAAGCTGCTGGAAAAAGTCACCCCTGGCCTGGACCTGGTCAAGGACTACGGCTGGCTGACCATCATCGCCAAGCCTATCTTCTGGGTCATGGACCACATCCACCAGGTGCTGGGCAACTGGGGCTGGACCATCATCGCCTTCACCATCCTGATCAAGCTGGCGTTCTTCCCGCTGTCGGCTGCCGGTTATCGCAGCATGGCCAAGGTCAAACTGGTCACGCCTAAGATGCAGGCGATCCGCGAGCGCTACAAAGGCGATCCGGCCAAGATGAACCAGGCCACCATGGAGCTGTACAAAACCGAGAAGATCAACCCGCTGGGCGGCTGCCTGCCTATCCTGGTGCAGATGCCTGTCTTCATCGCCCTGTACTGGGTGCTGCAAGCGTCGGTCGAGATTCGCGGCGCACCGTGGATCGGCTGGATCACCAACCTGGCCGCGCCGGATCCTTGGTACATCCTGCCAGTGCTGTACGCGATCTCGATGTACATCACCACCAAGCTGAACCCGGCGCCTGCCGATCCGATGCAAGCGAAGATGATGTTGTTCATGCCGCTGGCGTTCTCGGTCATGTTCTTCTTCTTCCCGTCCGGCCTGGTGCTGTACTGGGTCGTGAACAACGTGCTGTCGATCGGTCAGCAGTACGTGATCTCCAAGAAGTTCGCCGCGCCTGAAGCTGCGAAGTCCTGATCTCCGGATAAATGCTGTTGCAGAAAAGCCCGTGTTAATCGCGGGCTTTTTTTTACTTTACAATTCCCCTATGAATATCGACTCTTCCCCCATCGCCGCCATCGCCACCGCACCAGGGCGCGGCGGCATCGGCGTGGTACGCGCCTCCGGCAAGAACCTCAAGCCGCTGATCGCCGCGCTGTTCGGCGACACCGCATTGCAGCCGCGCCACGCCACCTACATCCCGTTCAAGCAGGCCGACGGCGCCCTGATCGACCAGGGCATCGCCATCTGGTTCAAGGGTCCGCACTCGTACACCGGGGAAGACGTGCTGGAACTGCAGGGCCACGGCGGCCCCATCGTGCTGCAACTGCTGCTGGCGCGCGTGCTGGAAGCGGGCGCCGAGACGGGCTTGCGCCTGGCAGAGCCGGGAGAATTCACCCGCCGCGCCTACCTCAACGACAAGCTTGACCTGGCCCAGGCCGAGGCCGTGGCCGATCTGATTGACGCCTCTACCGAAGCGGCGGCCAAGTCGGCGTCGCAATCGCTGTCGGGCGCGTTCTCTAAGACGGTCAATGCGCTGGTGGACGGCGTGACCGGCCTGCGCATGCTGGTCGAAGCCACGCTGGACTTCCCGGAAGAGGAAATCGACTTCCTGGAAAAATCCGACGCGCGCGGCCAGCTGGCCGGCATCGTCGCGGCGCTGGAGCAGGTGTTCAAGCAAGCCTCGCAAGGCGCGCTGCTGCGCGAGGGCTTGAACGTGGTGCTGGTCGGCCAGCCCAACGTCGGCAAGTCCTCGCTGCTGAACGCGCTGGCGGGCACGGACGTGGCCATCGTCACGCCGATCGCCGGCACCACGCGCGACAAAGTCACCGAGACCATCCAGATTGAAGGTATACCTCTAAACATCATCGACACCGCCGGCATCCGCGCCATCGACGACGGCGTCGACGTGGTCGAGCGCATCGGCATCGAGCGCACCTGGGGCGAGGTCGGCAAGGCCGACGTCATCCTGCACCTGCTGGACGCCGACCACGGTCCTTCACGCGCGGACGAGGGCATCGTCGCCGCCTTCCCGCCAGGCGTGCCGGTGCTGCGTATCTGGAACAAGATCGATCTATCGGGCCACAAGCCTGGCGTCGATCCGATGGAGGATGCGACGCATGTGTACCTGTCGGCGCACGAGCATATCGGCATTGATTTGCTGCGCGCCGAGCTGCTGCGCATCGCTGGCTGGCAGCAGACGGGCGAATCGCTGTACCTGGCGCGCGAACGCCATCTGATCGCGCTGAAGAACGCCGGCGCCCATCTGGAACGTGCCGGCGAACACGCGGCGCAGAACGATCAGTCGCTGGACTTGTTCGCGGAAGAGCTGCGGCTGGCGCAGGTGCAACTGTCGAGCATCACCGGTGCGTTCTCGTCGGATGATCTGCTGGGCGTGATCTTCTCGCGGTTCTGTATCGGGAAATAAGTAGTTTTCAGGTCAGGCCGCCAGCGGCGCGGGCTGTACCTGCATGGGCGTAGCCAGGAAGCGTTGTGCGGCTTGCCATACGTCGTATGCGCTTTGCTCTGCCAGCCACAGGCGAGCTTCGCCGCCGCGCTCCACGCCCAGCCACGCCTCAATACGCAAAGCCATTTCAGGTGAAATGGCGGCGCGGCCATTGAGGACGCGTGACAGCGTGACGCGGTTGACGCCCAACTGCTGCGCCGCTTCAGTCACAGTCAATCCAAGTGCGGGCAGTACGTCGTCACGCAGGGTCAGCCCCGGATGCGGTGGATTAAACATTCGTGCCATGATATTTCATTCCCTAATGATAGTCGTGATAGTCCACCAGGATGGCGTCCGTCCCTTCAAACTTAAATGTCAGACGCCAGTTGCCACTTACCGATACGGAAAAATGCCCTTTGAGGGTCTTGCCTTTCAATGGGTGCAGACCCCAGCCGGGCAGGTTCATGCCTTGGGGAGAGGTAGCCTCGTTTAAACGGCGCAGCATAGCGCCAAGTCTGGGTGCGTGGCTGGCCTGAATGCCTGCCGTGCTCCCCGTCTCGAAAAAAACCCTCAGTCCCTTGTGCTGAAATGTCTTTATCATGGTCGATTGTAGTGCGTAACGTCACACGCATCAATATCACCTCATCTTCCTTCAGGCGCAAGCATTTGGATCAATGATAAAATTACAATGGTCGCTAGCTTTGTTATATAGGTCCTCATGATTCTCTACCACAGCATCGCCGCACGCTCCTTCCGTCCGTTGTGGATGCTGGAGGAATTGGAGCTGCCATATGAACTGCGCATGCTGGCCTTCCCGCCGCGCGTGCATGACAAGTCCTACCTCGACATCAACCCCTGCGGCACCGTGCCGACCTTCTTCGATGGCGACATGCGGATGACGGAATCGGCGGCGATCTGCCAGTACCTGGCCGAGCGCCATCCGGCGGCACGGCTGAACGTTGCGCTGGATGACGCGGATTACGGCGCGTGGCTGAATTACCTGTACTTCGGCGAAGCCACGCTGACCTTCCCGCAAACGCTGGTGCTGCGCTACAGCCGCTTCGAATCGCCGGAGCGCTTGCAGCCGCAGGTGGTGGAGGATTATTCGCGCTGGTTCTTATCGCGCCTGAAAACGCTGACGCCGCGTCTGGAGCAAAACGAATTCCTGTGCGCGGGACGCTTCACTGCTGCCGATGTCTCGGTCGGCTACGCGCTGCTGCTGGCCGAGCAGCTGGGATTGCACACCTCCTTCACGCCAGCCGTCGCAGCTTACTGGCAGCGGCTGCGTCAGCGTCCGGCCTTCCTGCGAGCGCAGGCCGCCGAGCTGGCCGCCGCGTCGGCGCAAGGCGTTTCGCTGCTGCCCGCCACCCAACTACCAGTCTGACCCAGTTATTGATGAAAACCGTTTATACCGTTTTAATGACGGCGGCGCTGGCACTGCCGCTGTCAGCCTCCGCGCTTGTTTCCTGCATGGATACCTGTCCGGAAGACGTATGCCTTTACAGAAGCGATCTGGTTGTCGAGGGCGTTATCGTTGCAATCAAATACGTCAATGAGGAACGGCTTCCCCGGATGTTCACACCGGGATTTCCGATGCCGGATCCCATATATCAAACTTACGTCGATGAGTTCGTCATTGAGCCTGACAAGGTTTTAAAAGGAACGCTTCCAAAAGGAAGAATTGTTGTGCGAAAAGAGCCCTGTATCGAGGCGCCGAAGTTGAATGACATGCGCGCTGTACGCATCCGCGCATACCTGCATGCCGGCGGCGACTCATCGACTTGGCTGATACGATTTATACGGCTGTAAAGCGCTCTTCCAAAACCGCTGCCTCTTGTTCCCGCGCCTCATCCCGAAGGAAATCAGAGAACCACGTCAACGCCTCCTGCTCGGTGCGGGTAGGGCGCCAGCACATGTAGTAGGCGCCTTGCGTGGACAGCGTCTGGCTGAACGGGCTGACCAAGGTGCCGCGTCGCAGATCATCGCGGATCAGCGCCATGCGGCCCAGCGCGATGCCCTGGCCGTTCAGCGCCGCCTGCATCAGCGCATTGCTGTCGTCGATCAGCGGCCCGCGCAGCGCCAGCGACGGCGCCAAACCCGCCTGCTCGAACCAGCGCTCCCAATCGTCGCAGCTGTCCTCGTGCAGCAGCGTGTAGTGCGCCAGATCGGACGGCGCCTGTAACGGCGGGCCATCCTTTAACATCGCTGGTGAACACACCGGCAGCAGCTCAGTGCCGAACAGGCGCTCGCACTCCACCCCCGGCCACTTGCCATCCCCCCACCGTATCGCCAGATCGATGCTGTCACGCCCCAGATCTGTGTGCATCACCGTATGCACCAGCCGCACTTCAAGCTGGCTATGCGCCGCCAGAAAACGGTCCAACCTGTGCACCAGCCAGCGCGAGCTGAAGGCCGGCGTTACCGCCACCGTCAACCGCTTGCGCGCGCGTCCCTCGCCTTGCGCCAACTGCGCCAGCACGCGGTCGATGCGACCGAAGGCGTCGACCAGGCTGCGTTGCAGGATCGCCCCTTCGGCGGTCAGCGTGATGGCCCGCGTCATGCGCTTGAACAGCTTGATCTGCAGCGCATCCTCCAGCGTCTTGATCTGATGGCTGACCGCCGCCTGCGAGATGCACAACTCATCGGCCGCACGCGTAAAACTCATGTGCCGAGCCGTCACTTCAAACGTTTTCAACTGCCGTAAAAGACTGGAAGAATGAACCAAAGTGTTCTCCACGCATGAATTTTTCTAATGTATCGCATGCATACTGATCATTTGTCAATGTTATTTCGCTCCTACAAGATGGGGTATCCGACCTCGATAACAGGAAATGACATGGAACCAGGCAAACCCTTCACACACCCCTACATCCCCAACTCGGTTCCCGCCGTGCGCGAAGCCATGCTGCACGCCGTGGGCGCCGCCAGCGTCGAAGAATTCTTTGCCGATATCCCCGCCGCCCTGCGCATGCAGGCGCCGCTGGCGATCGCCGCGCCGCACCTGTCCGAAGCACGCCTCAAGCGCCACGTCGACGGCCTGCTGCGCAAGAACAGCCACTGCGCCGGCCAGCTCAGCTTCCTGGGCGGCGGCTGCTACCAGCACCACGTGCCGGCCGTCTGCGACGAGATCAACGGCCGCAGCGAGTTCGCCACCGCCTACGCCGGCGAACCGTATGACGACCATGGCCGCTTCCAGGCGCTGTTCGAATACTGCAGCATGATGGGCGCGCTGCTGGAAATGGACGTGGTCAACGTGCCGGTGTACGACGGCATGCAGGCCGCCGCCACCGCCGTACGCATGGCGGGCCGCCACACCGGCCGCCGCCGCGTCGTCGTGGCTGGCCACATCAACCCGGACAAGCTGTCGATGATGACCACCTACGGCCGCGCCGATCTCGATTTCATCACCGCGCCCTTCGATCCGAAAACCGGCTTGCTCGACCTGGCCACGGTGACCCGCCTGCTCGATAAAGACACCGCCGCACTGTACGTGGACATCCCATCCTTCCTCGGCACCATCGACGACGGCGCCGCGCTGGCCGCCGCCGCGCATGCGGTGGGTGCGCTGTTCGTGGTCGGCGTCGATCCCGTGTCGCTGGGTGTGCTGGCGCCACCGGCCAACTACGGCGCCGACATCGTCTGCGGCGACATCCAGCCGCTGGGCATGCACATGAACTACGGCGGCGGCCAGGGCGGCTTTATCGCCAGTCACGACGATCCCGCCATCGTCATGCAGTATCCATCGCGGCTGTTCGGCATCGTGCCGACCAGCGTGCCGGGCGAGTACGGCTTCGGCGACGTGGCCTACAGCCGCACCTCCTTCGACAAGCGCGAGAACGGCAATGAGTTCGTCGGCACCGCCGCCGCGCTGTGGGGCATCACCGCCGGCGTCTATCTCGCGCTGATGGGGCCACAGGGCATGACCGAACTGGCCGCCGGCATCGCCCAGCGCACCGCCTACGCCAGCCAGCGCATGGCGCGCGTGCCCGGCGTGCGCGTCACGCATGCCGGCAGCTGCCACTTCCGCGAGTTCGTCGTCAACTTCGACGGCACTGGTTTGCCGGTAGCCGCCATCAACGCCGCCTTGCTGCAGCAGGGCGTATTCGGCGGCCACGACCTGAGTGCCGCCTTCCCCGCGCTGGGCCAGTCGGCCCTGTACGCCTTTTCCGAAGTCCACACGCAGGAAGACATCGACCTGCTGTGCGCAACGCTAGAGAAAGTCCTCAACCAATGACCGCCATGGAAAACATCGCCACCCACCGCAAACAGCAGATGCGCCGCTACCACCAGGCGCGCTGGGACGAACCCGTGATCTTCGAATTGAGCCAGCCCGGCGAACGCGGCATCCTGGTGCCGGAAGTGGAGCCGGACATCGTGCGCGCCGCCGGCCAGCCGCTGGCCGGGCTGCCCGCCGCCATGCTGCGCCAGCGTCCACCGGCGCTGCCGGAGATGTCGCAGAACCGCGTGCTGCGCCACTATCTGCGGCTGTCGCAGGAAACGCTGGGCGCGGACCTGAACGTCGACGTCGGCCAGGGCACGTGCACCATGAAGTACAACCCCAAGATCAACGACCAGCTGGCCCGCCAGCCCGGCATGTCGGAGCTGCACCCGCGCCAGCCCGACAGCACCGTGCAGGGCATGCTGGAAGTGATCGCCAAACTGGAAGGCGTGCTGTGCGAAGTGTCCGGCATGGATGCCGTATCGTTGCAGCCGCGCGGCGGCTCGCAGGCCATCTTCGCCAACATGGCGATGGTGCGCGCCTGGCACGAGAGCCGTGGCGATGCTGCGCAGCGCGATGAAGTCATCACCACCATCTTCTCGCATCCGTCGGACGCGGCCTGCGCCAAGCTGGCCGGCTACAAGGTTATCACGCTCTACCCGGACGCCAACGGCTACCCGGACCTGGCGGCGCTGAAGGCGGCCGTGTCGCCGCGCACCGCCGCGCTGGTCATCACCAATCCGGAAGACACCGGCATCTTCAACAGCCGCATCCGGGAATTCGTCGACGTGGTGCATGCGGCCGGTGGCCTGTGCGTGTACGACCAGGCCAACGCCAACGGCCTGCTGGGCATCGCCCGCGCACGCGAAGCGGGCTTCGACCTGTGCCACTTCAACCTGCACAAGACCTTCGCCACGCCGCACGCCTGCGGCGGCCCGGCGGTGGGCGCGGTGTGCTGCACAGCCGCGCTGGCGCCGTTCCTGCCTGGCCCACTGGTGCGGCATACGGACGGCCGCTATCACCTGGTAGACGGCGCCGCGCAATCGATCGGCAAGATCAGCAGCTTCACCGGCACCGCCTCCATCATGCTGCGCGCCTACGCGTGGATCATGAACCTGGGCGCCGACGGCTTGCGCACCGTGTCCGAGATCGCAGTCCTCAACAACAACTACATGATGCACGAGCTGCTGAAGATCGACGGCATGGCCGCGCCCTACGCGCCGGGCAAGCGCCGCATCGAGCAGGTGCGCTACAGCTGGCAGGGTTTGACCGAGGCCACCGGTGTGACGTCAGAAGAAATCGGCCTGCGCGCCGCCGACTTCGGCGTGCACTACTGGACCAGCCACCACCCTTACGTGGTGCCGGAACCGGCCACCATCGAACCGACCGAATCCTACTCGCGCGCCGATCTCGATGAATTCATCGGCGTGATGCGGCACATCGCCGGCGAGGCGCACAGTGATCCTGATCTGGTCAAGACCGCGCCGCACAACTGCCCCGTGCACCGCGTGCAGGGCGAGATGCTGGACGATCCGGAACGCTGGTCCATCACCTGGCGCGCCTACCAACGCAAGCTGGGGGAGCGCGGGCTGGCATGAAGATAGGACTGGTGGTCAATCCCTGGGCCGGCGTCGGCGGCCCGGCCGGTCTAAAAGGCTCGGACGGCGCCGCCAGCGTGCAGGCCGCGCTGGCGGCTGGCAGCCTGCCGCAGGTGTCCGCGCGCCTGGCCGCCATGTTCGATGCCTGTGGCGAGGCCGCGCAAGCCGCCAGCTGGCACACTGCCGACGGTGCGATGGGATTGCATGCCTTGCAGGCGGCCGGCCTGCAGGCTAGCGCCGTGGTGCCGGTGGCTTCGCCGTCGCAGTCGGTCGACACCCGCCGCGCCGCCGGCATCCTGGCCGGCATGGGGATAGACCTGCTGCTGTTCGCCGGCGGCGACGGCACCGCGCGCGATGTGCTGGACGGCCTGCGCGATGCCGGCGCGATGGGCAGCCTGCCCGTGTTGGGTGTGCCTGCCGGCGTGAAGATGCAGTCGGCGGCATTCGCCAATCATCCGCTGGCGGCGGCGCAGCTGCTGCGCCAGTTGGTGCAGAACGGCCTGGCCGTGTGCTGCGACGCCGAGGTCATGGACCTGGACGAGGACGCGCTGCGCAGCAACCAGATCGTGCCGCGCCTGTACGGCTACCTGCAACTGCCGCTGGCGCCGACGCTGACGCAGGGCGGCAAGGCGCGTCATGTCAGCGGCAGCGGTTCGCAGCGCATGGCCATCGCCCGCAGCTTCGCGGAATCGATGGAGGCGCGCTCGCTGTACCTGATCGGCCCCGGCTCCACCACGCAAGCCTTGCTGGCGCTGCTGGGCGTGGACGGCACCCTGCTGGGCGTGGACGCGGTGCTGGGCGACGGCACGCTGCTGGCGCGCGACGCATCGCGCCGCACGCTGGAGGACTTGGCCGACGGCTGGCATGAACCTCTGCACCTCGTGCTATCGCCGATAGGCGGTCAGGGGCTGGTGCTGGGACGCGGCAACCAGCAGATTTCACCGCGCCTGTTGCGCGCAGCGGGACCGCGAGGGCTGCACGTGCTGGCGCCGCCCGGCAAGCTGATGTCGCTGCACGGCGGCGTGCTGCGCATCGACAGCGGCGACGCGGAACTCGATGCTGAGTTCAATGGGTATTTGTCGGTGACGACAGGCTACCGGGAACAGACGATGTGGCCTGTCTCGGTGTAGTGGCAGCAAATACAAGGCAATAAAAAATAACGATAACTATCTGGAGATTCCAAATGAGACAAAAAACCGGGCTGACCCTTTCGGTCGCCACACTGGCCCAGCTGGCGGCCATGCACGGCGCGCAGGCGCAGACGGCGCCCGAAGCGGCGGGCCTCACGGACAAGGGGGCGCCCATACCGGAGGTGGTCGTCACCGGCACCACCGCCAGGAACCGCACCAAGCTTGAATCCTCGGTCGCCATTACGACGGTGGACCTGGCCAAGCTGGAGAAGCTGGCGCCGCACAGCCTCGCCGATTCTCTGCAGCAGGTGCCAGGCCTGTGGGTCGAGGCGTCCGGCGGCGAAGTGTCGAACAACGTCTCGCCGCGGGGCTTGAGCGGCGGCGCGGCCTTCCAGTTCATCAGCCTCCAGGAAGACGGCCTGCCGGTGATCTACGACGGCGAACTGGTGGACGTGTTGATGCGCGAGGACGTCACCATCAAGCGCTTCGAGGCGATCCGTGGCGGCACCTCGGCCATCTTGTCCACCAATGGCCCGGCGGCCATCGTCAACTTCATCAGCCAGAAGGGCACGCAGAAACCGCAGGGCGAGGCCAAAGTCACCATCGGCGACTACGGCATGGTGCGCACGGAAGGCGTTTATTCGGGACCGATCAACGACGACTGGACCTACGCGGTCGGTGGCTACTACCGCGAAGGCAAGGGCGTGCGCCCGATCGGTATCACTGCGGATCATGGCGGCCAGCTGCGCCTGAACGTGACGCGCAAGCTTGAACACGGGGAGTTGAACCTGTCGGCCAAGTACGTCAACGACCACAACACCTTCTACCTGCCTATCCCGCTGACCAATCCGGGCAACCCCACCGGCGTGCCTGGCGTGAATCCGCATTACGGTTCGCTGGACGGTCCGGATGTCGCGCACATCACCAACCAGACCACCAACGGCGCCGTGACCACCGACCTCAATACCGGCTTCCATGTGCTGGCCAAGGTCTTCGGCGCGGACCTGCAGCATGAGCTGGGCGGCGACTGGTCGTTCCGTAACAATGCGCGCTACACCCGCTACGATGTCGCGCCGCACTCGGTGTTCAATGGACCGAACAGCTATCTGGTCCGCGCCAGCAACCGGCTCGATCCCGCGCAGTCCAGCGATGTCGCCGAGCTGCTGAAGCGCTTCGGCGGCACCGCCAAGCTGGCGTATGCCGGTACCGGGCAACTCATCAACGATCCGTCCACGCTGAACGGCAACGGCTTCACCACCGACGCCGTGGCCGAAACGCGTTTCCGTTCGCTGGGCCACTTCGTCGACAAGCTGTCGGTGACGAAGGAGAATGACAAGAACAGCTTCACCGCCGGCATCCTGTTCGCGTCGCAGAAGCTGTATGACGATTCCGACTACGGCGCCCGCATCATCACCGACGTGCGCGATCAGCCCAGCCGTCTGGATATCGTCGCCGTCGATGCCAACAACAAGATCCTCGGCTACCTGTCGGACAAGGGCGTGCTGCGCAACGGCTACTTCTATGAACGCCACAAAGGCGATATGAAGTCGTTGTCCTACTTCGTCAACGATGAATGGAAGGTCAGCAGCAAGCTGCGCCTCGACGCCGGCGTGCGTTACGAGATCGCCCGTTACGACGTGCAGGACGAGGGCGTGCTGGCCGCAGGCGACGACCTGCCGGGCAACAGCCTGACCGGCGGCGCGGTGATACCCGGCTCGCTCAATCCGGACGGCAGCGACAAGGACAACGTCATCGCCAACAACTACATGCGCCGCGCAGGCACCGGTGTGTGGACGCGCAAGCAGAAGACCATCAAGGAAGCGTCGTACACGGCGGGCTTCAACTATGCCTTCAACGACCACGTGGCTACATACGGGCGCTATGCCAGCGGCACCAACATGCCGACGCTGTACAGCACCGACAGCTTCGTCGATGGCGCCAGCCGGCTCAGTTTCACGGAGGCGGGCGTACGCTATATCTCGCCGTTCTGGACTACGTCGGCTACGCTGTTCCACACCAAGTTCGCCAACCTGTCCTTCGGCGAAACCAACCAGGCCACTGGCGACTTCCGCCAGGTGTTCGTGAAGACGCTGTCGACCGGCGTTGAGCTGGAGGGCATCATCAATCCGTGGAAGCAGTTCTCGCTGGAGTACGTGGCCACGCTGCAGAAGGCCACCATTAACGGCATAGACCCGAACGCGGAGGAAGCCAAGCAAAACGGCAATCAGGTGATGCGTACGCCGAACACCCAGGTGCGCCTGATCCCGACGGTGCATTTCGACTTCGGCGATGTGTTCCTGGTGTACAGCCATATCGGCAAGCGCTTCGCAGACTTTGAAAACGCGCTGGCGCTGCCTGCCTATCATGTGATCGACATGGGCGCGGAGATCAAGATCGACAAGAAGTGGAAGCTGAACGTGAAGGTGAACAACGTGACCAACTCGATCGGCCTGACCGAGGGTAATCCACGCAGTGGCTTCAATCAAAGCTCGAACGGCAGTCTGTTCTACGCGCGGCCTATCCTGGGGCGCAATGCCACGGTCGCGCTGTCCTACCGCTTCTGATGCATCCGGGGCCGTGCGCGTTCAGCGTTCGGCCCCATCGTGTTACCCTCCCTGACAACTCCTTTTCATTCCCGCCTATGTCCTCATCTGTTCGCAACCTGCTGCTGATTGCGGCATGTACCGCTGCCTGGGCCGCGCAAGCGCAGTCCCCTTCCATCAATCGCCACGGCACGCCGACCGCCGTGCGCGATTTCGACGCCGAGCAAAACCAGCGCTTCAATCCGATGTTCGATGCTGGCAGTTGGCATGGTTATCTGCTGCCCGATACGCCGGCGTTGGCCGGCGCCTTCAGCGGCCCGATGGTGGTGGCTGAGGAGTACAGCCTCTACATCGCCTCCGCGCTGGAGCAGCTGGATCTGACCGACCGCCGTACGGGCCGCAGTTTCAAACCGGAGCAGGCCCGCTGGAGCAGCGCGGCGCGGCCGGGCGTATTGAGCCAGCGGCTGGTATGGCCTGGACTGCAGCTGGATGTGGACCTGCATTTCGTCAGCTCCATCAGCGCGCTGGTGCGCTACCGTTTGCGCAATACGTCTGGCAAACCGCTGTGGTTGCGCGCGCATTGGCAGGGCGACCTGATGGCGCAATGGGGCAAGGGCGGCACAGTGGCGGCACGCCAGCCAGCATGGAGGCCGCAACTGTTGCGGGACAATGGCGGCATCAGCGTCACTTTCGGCAAGGTGCGTGATGCCGGCAATGTGATGACCAGCGGCCGCTCGCGCTACCGCATCGAACGCAGCGTGCGTGCGCAGGACAGCGTGGACGGCCAGCACTATGACAGCAGCGCCGATCTGCCGCCGTTGGCCGCCGGCCGCCAGCACACGATCTACAGCGCCTACAGCTACCAGTTGGATGATGCCGTCGCCGCCACCGCCGCCGTGACCGATGCTGGCACACGCGCACGCGTGGCCTCGCTGCTGGCCAGCCCGGCGCGCATCGAGCAGGCCATCGCCGCGAACGAACGCCGCTGGGCCGGATGGTTGGCCAAGCTGCCGGCATCCGCTTCTGCATCCACGTCCACATCCTCGCTCGGCACCAAGGCGCTGGAAACCCTGATCGGCAACTGGCGCGCGCCACGCGGCGCTTTCCGCCACGACGCGATGGTGCCATCCACCACGGCCCGCTGGTTCAACGGCGCCTGGACCTGGGACACCTGGAAACAAGCCTACGCACTGGCCGCCATCGACCCCGCACTAGCCGCCAACACCGTACGCTCACTGTTCGACTACCAGATCCAGTCCAACGACACCGTCCGCCCACAAGACGAAGGCATGGTGCCCGACAACGTCTTCTACAACATGGACGCCCAGCGCGGAGGCGACGGCGACAACTGGAATGAACGCGACACCAAGCCCCCGCTGGCCGCATGGACCGTATGGGAAATCTACCGCCATTCCCACGACCGCGCCTGGCTGCAAGAGATGCAACCCAAACTGGTGGCCTACCATCGCTGGTGGTACCGCAACCGCGACCACGATCACAACGGCCTGGCCGAATACGGCGCCACCGTGCACCCGCTGCACAACGACGATGCCGGCCAGCTGCGCTTCCGCGTCAAGCCCCTGTCACCCGCACCGCTCGACGGCTGCGGCGCAGAGCAGGACGGCATGCGCGATTGCCTGGGCCTGGCCGCGTACAGCCGCATCGTCGACACCGGCCAGTACGCCGCGATCGAACTGCCGGTGCAGCAGGCGGCAGGCTACGAGTCCGGCATGGACAACGCAGCCCGCTTCGGCTTCATCGAACCTGCCGCCTTGCAGCGCTACGCCGACAAAACGCACGGCGGCGACCTGGCCGCCGCTCGCCGCGACTGGCAAGTGCGCGTAGTGGAAAACCGCGACAGCCAGGGCAAGCTGCTGGGCTACTCCATCGATCAGGAATCGGTGGACCTGAACGCCTTCCTCTACCGCGAAAAGCTGATCCTGGCCGACATCGCACAAGAGCTGGGCGACCAAACTGCGGCTCGCACCTGGCGCGAGCAGGCCGCGCAGCTGCGTGAGCTGATCAACGCCAGCTTCTTCGATCCCGCCAGCGGCTTCTATTACGACCGCCAACTGGGCGGCAAACTGCTGACCATGCGCGGACGCGGTCCTGAAGGCTGGACCGCGTTATGGGCCGGCGCCGCCGAGCAGCGTCAGGCCGACGCAGTGATCGCCAAAATGCTGGACCCCGCCGAATTCGGCACGCCCGTCCCGATGCCGACGGCCGCCGTCTCCAATCCATCCTACGATCCGGAGATCTACTGGCGCGGCAGGGTGTGGCTGGATCAGGTCTACTTCGGCGCGGCCGGCCTGCGCAATTACGGCCGCACCGCCGAAGCCAACGCCATGGCGGAGCGCTTCGCGGCCGGCGCGCAAGGCCTGCGAGGCGATGCGCCGATCCGGGAAAACTACAACCCCATCACCGGCCGCATGCAAGGCGCCACCAACTTCAGCTGGAGCGCCGCACACCTGCTGATGCTGGAGCGCGAGGCTGAAGCAAAGCCGCCTCGGAAGTAACCAAACCGCACTCGTATTGGCGGTACTTCCACATAGCCCATCCCAGGAACAGAACCACGCCGCCCACGTTATAGCCCAGCGTGAGTAGCAGGTTCTGGCCCGCCGGGAAAATCGCGGCGATGAAGGCGACGCCGAAGAAGGCCAACAACACGCTGGTAACCGCCAGCCCCACACGGCGCGATCCCATGCGGAAGTCACGCGGCAGATGGTCCAGCCGCAGCCGCAGATGGAAGTAGGCGGCCATGATGATTAGCGGCGGCAGCAATGCGGTGGCCGCTGTCATGTTGATGACCACATTGAGCAGCTGGTTCACGTTGGACGATCCCAGCGCCGGTATCACCACCAGCGGCACCACTACGCAGAATTGTATCCACGCGGCGCGCTCCGGCATGTCGTGGCGGTTCAGTGCGATGGCGCGTTCGCCGAAGATGCCTTTCGGGATCTCGGAGAACAGCGCCTTGACCGGTGCCGCCGTCCACACCATCAGCGTGCCGAAGGAACCGAGCAGCATCACCGCGCCCACCAGGCGGTTCAGCAGCAGGGGCGATACTGCATGATGCGCGCCGAGCGCGCCGAACACCTGGAACACGCCCGACGTATAGCTCAATTTGGACGCCGGCACATACAGGTTAAGCACCAGCGCCGACACCGAATACAGCGCCCCGATCAGCAGACCAGCGAAGACGATGGTACGCACAAACGTCCTGGCGCCGCCGCGCACATCGTTGAGGAATACGCCCACCGATTCGGCGCCGCCGGCAGCGAACAGTATCCACGCCATCGCGCCCATGAAGGACCAGCTGAACACCGGCGTCATCGCCGCTGCCGTGACGGGCATTGCGGGCGCCACGCCGCCTATCCAGTCGGCCAGGCTCAAGCCCACGAAGCCGAAGGCCATCACCAGC
The DNA here is from genome assembly GCF_009380215.1 of Rugamonas aquatica. GTDB lineage: Bacteria > Pseudomonadota > Gammaproteobacteria > Burkholderiales > Burkholderiaceae_D > Rugamonas > Rugamonas aquatica_B. Next base: position 23,278 of record NZ_WHUG01000019.1, on the reverse strand, counting down.
ACCAGCGAGCTGCCGATGGAGGTCACGCGCCCCACCCACGCAGCGCCCTTGGTCGATACCCAGGTGGCGAAGGCGAACAGCAGTATCGACAGCACCACCGTTGTCAGCGACGAGAACTGGTATTCGTAGCCCAGCCACGCATAGGACGAATATACCAGGATGTTGGGCAGCACCGACGTGAAGTAGAACAGGTTGACGAACCAGTAGCAGTAGGCGCCGACGAAGGCCCACTTGTCGCCCATCGACGAGCGTATCCACTGGTAGATGCCGGACTTGGCGTCCTTGTTCAAGCTGACGAATTCCGCGATGATCAGCACATAGGGAATGAAGAAGGTGGCCGTGGCGAACAGGAAGGACGGCACCGCCACCATGCCGATGGCGATATTGCTGTTGACGACATTGCGGATGTTGAAGATCGCTGCCACTGCCATCGATAACAGCATGAAGCGGCCGATTTGCGTGTTGCTGGGGTTAGCCATGGACAGCTCACTTATTGTGGAAAGTCGCGCCTTCTATCGTCACCATCAGCACCATCTTGCGCAGATGGTCCGAGCCCTGCGGCTGGTAGGCGTAGTCGTTATCGAACACCAGCAGCTGGCCGGCGCCGGCGGTATGCCGGGTGGTGGCTTCGCCGCTGAAGGTTTCGCGGTCGGTCTCGTCGCTGTAGGGCGAGAGGCGGGCCAGCGCTGGCTTGGCGGCATACGCGATGCTCTCGCTGCCGGACAGGTAGTAGTGGATCTCGACGTAGCGCCGGTTGCCGGTGAAGCAGGGCGCGGCGGCGACATTGCCATCCACCAGCCGGTAGACCAGCGAGTCGCCGATGGAATGGCATACACCCGGTTTCAGCAAGGGCAGGTTGGCGATGGCTTCCGCGCAGCGCCGCCATTTTTTCGCCGTGTGGTAGCGCTGGCGGAATTCGTCCACGCTGTTCAGGATTATCACAGACGGTCCTCCTTCTTCATCGGCGATAGCTCTACGCAGTAGCTGAAGGCTTCCAGGTAGACGCGGTAGGAGTCGAGCACTTCGGAGCCCCAGGAGTTGGAACCGAGTCCGCTCATCTTGTGATCGAGGTTGACGGTCCAGTAGTCGTCCTCTTGCAGCTCGTTGTCATGCCGCGCGGCTGCGATCTGCGCGGCGCTGTACGGCCACACGCTGAAGTGAATGCCTTGCGGCGCTTCGATGCGCAAGCCTTTGCCGCCACTGTCCCGCAGCGATGCGCGGGTCACGTCCTGGCGGTTGCCGTTGTCCTGCGGCTTGGGGTAGTGCTCGAACATGGCGGCCGCGCTGCTGCGATAGCGGTCGATGATGCTGCATGCCTGGCTGTCCGGGTAGTTCTCGCCGGGGCCGCGGCCGAAGTATTCGACCTGGTCCAGCCGGTGGTGCAGGCCGAGTGTCATGCCGATCTTGGGGATCATGTCGCGGAAGCCACCGTACGGTGTGCCGGACAGGGTGAGTTGCAGCCGGCCGGCGCCGTCGATGCGGTAGTGGTAGCGGCAGCGCATGCCGTAGCCCAGTATCGGTGGCGCGATCTGGCAGTCGACGATGATTTCCACCGCCGCGCCATCGCGTCGCACCTCCATGCCGCGCAGGTGCTCCTGCATGATGTCCAGGTGCTGCGACAGCCACAGGGCCTCGTTCTCCTGCTTGTGGTTGTCGATGCAGGGTTTGTAGAACGTCAGCTGTGGCGGGCGCGCCAGCAGCGGCAAGCCTTGTGCAGTCCATTCCTTGAGTTTTCCGGTGAGCTTGCAGAACACCATGTGGAAGTCATGGCCTTCGATGCGGTAGTCGAGGCGATGTTCGGTCAGCTCTGGAGGCGGCGGTGGCGCTGCGGCGACCGGCGGCAGCGCGGGCGTGGACGGCAGCGCGAACTGGTACACCGCCAGCTCCTGCTGCGCCGCGCTGTAGGCGGTGGCATGGTCGCGGATCACGCGCACGTTCAGGTGGCGCGGGCCGCTGCCTGCCGGCGGCTCGGCGATGCGGATTTCCTGCCGCTGGCCGGGCGGCAGCGGCGACAGCGGCACGCGCTGCAAGCGCAGCGTCTCGCCATCCGCCTTGGTCTCGACCAGCAGCGTGAGGCAATCGAGGCTGCTGAACCAGTAGCGGTTCTCCACTTCCAGCCTGCCTGCCGCAGCGTCGATGGCGCGCACCTTCACCGGCGCGATCACCTGCTTGTATTCGCGCAGGCCGGGGCCAGGGCGCTGGTCGGGGTAGATCAGGCCATCGCAGCAGAAATTGCCGCTGTTCGGATAGTCGCCGTAGTCGCCGCCGAAGGCGTAGAACGGCCGTCCCGGCACGTCCGGTTGCAGGATGGCGTGGTCGCACCACTCCCACAGATAGTGTCCCTGGATGTGCGGATGGCGGTCCATCACGGCCTGATATTCGCTCAGGCCTCCCGGCCCGTTGCCCATCGCGTGCGCGTATTCGCACAGGATGCGCGGCTTGTCCATCGGGTACTCGCCGAAAGCGTTCATCATCTGCACGCGGGAGTACATGGTGCTGACCACGTCGCAGACTTCGGCGTCGCGGTCTTCCTCGTAGTGGATCAGGCGCGTGGGGTCGATCTGGCGGCAGCGCGCGGCCATCGCGCGGATATTGCAGCCGTAGCCGGACTCGTTCCCCAGCGACCAGATGATGATGGACGGATGATTCTTCTGCGCGTGCACATGGCGCTCGATGCGGTCGACGAAGGCCGCTTCCCACGCCGGATCGTCGGTGATCTGACTGAGGTTGCCGACGTTGACGAAGCCGTGCGTCTCCACGTCCGTCTCGGCCATCACGAACAGGCCGTACTGGTCGCACAGTTCGTAGAAGCGCGGATCGTTGGGATAGTGCGCGGTACGCACCGAGTTGATGTTGTGCTGCTTCATCAGCACGATGTCCTGCTCCACGCGCGCCATCGTCACGGCGCGGCCACGCAGGTGGTCGTTGTCGTGACGGTTCACGCCGTGCAGTTTCAGATAGCGGCCGTTCACGTACATCAGGCCATCCTGCACGCTCACCTCGCGGAAGCCTACGCGCAGCGGCACCACTTCCAGCAGCGTGCCCGCATCGTCGGACAGGCTGATCTCCAGGCGGTACAGATAGGGGTCTTCGGCGTTCCACTGGCGCGGGGCCGGCACGTCCACTTCCCAGGACGGTGCATGGCCGCCGCCTTGCAGCAGCAGGCGCGCGCCGTCGTACAAGGCCCAGTCCACGCGCCAGCCGGCGCCGCCCGACACGCTGAGCGCGCAGGACAGGCGAGCATCGCGGCAGGCATCGTCGAAGCGGGTCTGCACGCAGACGTCCTGCACGTGTATGGCTCCCTTGCCGATCAGGTAGACATCGCGAAATATGCCGGCGGTCCACCACATGTCCTGGTCTTCGAGGTAGCTGGAGTCGGCCCATTGCAGCACGCGCACGCTGAGCAGGTTCTCGCCGTCGGCCAGCAGCGCTGTGATGTCGAATTCCGCCGCCAGCCGGCTGCCCTTGCTCATGCCGGCGTAGCTGCCGTTGACGTAGATTTCGAAGTAGGTCTCGACGCCGTCGAAGCGCAGGATCACGCGCTGGCCGCGCCACTCCGGTCCCAGCGTCCAGCGGCACTGGTAGGCGCCGGTCGGATTGGACGACGGCACATAGGGCGGGTCGACCGGGAAGGGCATGCCGTCGTCGGTGTACTGCAAGTGGCCGTGGCCCTGCATCTGCCACATGCCGGGCACTTCGATCCGACCCCAGTGCGCCATGTATTCGCTGTAGAACTGCGGCGGCACTTCCAGCGGATGGCTGAAGTACGCGAAGCGCCACGAACCGCTCAGGGACTGGAAGCGGCGGCTGCGTTCACGCTCGAAGCTGCGCGCGGTGTCGGCGTCGTCGTAGGCGAAGAAGTAGGCGTGCGGAGGCAGCCGGTGCTCCGCCAGCAGCTGGGGGTTCTCCCACTTGTTCACGGTTTATGCCGATCCGGCCAGGCCGCCGCCATCCACCACCAGCGCATCGCCGGTGACGAAGGAGGCACGATCCGATGCGAGGAACAGCACCGCCTGCGCGATCTCGCGCGGCTGGCCCACGCGCATCAGCGGACGGCCTGCGCCTGCCGCCACCAGCGCGGTTTCTTCAAGCCCCAGCTGCTGCGCTTCGTTGCGCAGCATGGGCGTGTCGGTGTCGCCGGGGCAGACGCAGTTGACGCGGATGTTCTGCGGGCCGTGGTCCACCGCCATGGCCTTGGTCAGGATCACCACCGCGCCTTTGGAGGCGCAGTAGGACACGGCGTCCTTGCCGCCCACCAGGCCCCAGCCCGAGGCGGTGTTGATGATGCTGCCGCCGCCCTGCTGCTGCATGACCGGCACCGCGTATTTGCACATCAGGAAAATCGATTTGACGTTGACCGCCATGACCTGATCCCATTCCTGCTCGGTGGTGTCGATCACGTTGGCGCGGCGGGTGATGCCGGCGTTGTTGAACAAAACGTCGAGCCGGCCGTAGCGCGACACGACCGCCGCCACCGTCGCCGCGCAATCGGCGGCCACGGCGACGTCGGTGCGGATGAAGGAGGCGCGCGCGCCGGTGGCGACGATGGCCGCCACGGCCAGCTCGCCGGCCGCGCCGTCGCGGTCGGCGATCAGCACCGTGGCGCCTTCGCGCGCAAACAATTCCGCCGTGGCGCGGCCGATGCCGGATGCGCCTCCCGTAATCAACGCCACCTTGCCTGCCAGTTCGCCTTGCTGATGCATGTGCTGTCTCCATTTTTATGGGTTATGCGCTATGTTGCCCTCATTTTGTCCGCGTTGACAAATGAATACTCTGCATGGCATGCATAAAATTAAGTAATGGGTCGCGCAGCGCCGCGCCGGAGGTCAGCCATGCATGGAGTTGATGGATAACGACATCGGAAATATTGTTCTTGTGATAAATATTTCTTTGAAGGATACTCTTTCCGCTGTCTTTGATTCTTACTCTTAAAGGAGACCCTATGTCAAAAACACTGCCTGTCATGCGTTTGTTGTTGCTGTCCATTCTGACTGCCTACGGCGCCGCCGCCATGGCCGACGATGCCGTGCTGGCGCCGCCTGCCGCGCTGGTGATGGAGAACGTGCCGCCGGTGCCTGCCACGCTGGCCAGCCAGCTGACCAAGTACACCGAGTTCAAGCCGACCAGCTTCACCGACTGGCATCCGACCAAGCAGGAAATGCTGGTGGTGCGTCGCTACAAGAACACGCCGCAGATCTACCGCGTGGCCAAGCCCGGCGCGCCGTTGGAACTGCTGACCGACTATCCGGAACCGGTGCGCGGCGCCAGCTTCCAGCCCAAGCATGGCAAGTTCTTCGTGTTCATCAAGGATAGCGGCGGCAATGAAGTATTCCGCGCCTACCGCCGCGACGTGGCCGGCGGCGATGCCGTGCCGTTCACTCCGGACGGCCAGCGCGTGCAGGACTTGGCCTGGAGCAGCAGCGGCAAGCAGGTGCTCTACACCACGGTGCCGGTCGGCCGCACCGGATCGGCCGACAAGATCAATTCCACCATCGCCATCGTCGATCCGCTGAAGCCGGACGGCGCGCGCACGCTAACCGAGCTGCCGGGCGGCGGTTGGGGCGGCTTCAAGTTCTCGCCGGACGACAAGCAACTGGTCTACAGCGAATTTGTGTCGGCCAACGAAAGCTATCTGTGGCTGATGGACCTGGCCACAGGCAAGACGCGCCGCATCACCGGCAAGAACGGCGACGAGCCGGTGGCCTATTCCTCCACGCTGTTCAGCAAGGATGGCAAGGGCCTGTACCTTGTCACCGACGCCGGCAGCGAATTCCAGCGCCTGGCGTATCTCGACCTGAAGACCATGAAGTCCACCGTGCTGACCGCGGATATCCCATGGGACATCGACGGCGTCGCCCTGTCCGAGGACAACAAGCTGCTGGCGTTTGTCGCCAACGAAGATGGCACCAGCGTGCTGCGTGTGATGCGTACCGCCGACCACAAGCTGCTGCCCGCGTTCAAGCTGCCGAAGGGCACCATCGCCAACTTCCAATGGCACAAGGACAGCCGCAATCTGGCGGTGGCGCTGACCTCGGCCACCAGCCCGTCGGAAGTGTACGCGGTCGACGTCAAGACCAACGCCGTCACGCGCTGGACCGAACATGAGAAACTCGATATCGACAACAGCAAGTTTGCCGAGCCGAGCATCGCCCGCTGGAATTCGTTCGACGGCAAGTCGATCTCCGGCTTCGTCTACCGCGCGCCGGCGGCCAAATTCCCTGGCAAGCGGCCGGTGGTCATCAACATCCATGGCGGACCGGAGGGCCAGTTCCAGCCCGGCTTCATGGGACGCGGTAATTACATGACCGACGAGATGGGCCTGACCGTCATCTACCCCAACGTGCGCGGCTCCAGCGGTTACGGCAAGACTTTCCTCAAGCTGGACAACGGCATGCTGCGCGAGGATTCGGTCAAGGACATCGGCGCGCTGCTGGACTGGATCGCCACGCAGCCGGACCTGGATGCGTCGCGCGTGGCGGTGATGGGCGGCAGCTACGGCGGTTACATGACGCTGGCGGTGTCGACCAACTATGCCGACCGCATCAAGGCGTCGGTCGACGTGGTCGGCATTTCCAACTTCGTCACCTTCCTGGAGAAAACCGAGTCCTACCGCCGCGACCTGCGCCGCGTGGAATACGGCGACGAGCGCGATCCGGAAATGCGCAAGTTCATGGAGAAGATCGCGCCGCTGAACAACGCGGCCAAGATCAAGCAGCCGCTGTTTGTGGTGCAGGGCAAGAACGATCCGCGCGTGCCTTACCAGGAAGCCGACCAGATCGTCGCCACCGTCAAGCAGAACGGTACGCCGGTCTGGTACATGATGGCCAACGACGAAGGCCACGGCTTCAACAAGAAGGCCAACGCCGATTACCAGTTCTACTCCACCATCAACTTCCTGAACCAGCACCTGCTGGCGAAGTAAGCTGCATCAGGACCGCTCAGGCCGCATTCTCGGCCGGGCGGTGGATGATGACGCAGTCGCGGCCGGCGTGCTTGGCGGCGTACAGGCAGCTGTCGGCGGCGGCCAGCATGGTGGCGGCGTCGTTCAGGCTGTTCTTGTCGTAAGTGGCCACGCCTATGCTCATCGTCACGTGCGGGCGGGCGACGGCCGGCGCGTGCGTGATCGCCAGCGCGGCGATGCGGGCGCGGATCGCTTCTGCGTGCAGGGCCGCCTGTTCCGGGCCGGTGTCCGGCAGCACGGCGGCGAATTCCTCGCCGCCGTAGCGGGCCGCCAGGTCGGCCGGGCGCTGCAGCATGGCGGCGAAGGCTTCCGCCACCAGCGTCAGGCAGGCGTCGCCCTGCTGGTGGCCGAAGTGGTCGTTGTAGGCCTTGAAGGAATCGATATCCATCAACAGCAGCGACAGCTGGCCGTTGTTGCGCTGGGCGCGGCGCAGTTCGCGGTCGAGCGCGACGTCGAAGTGGCGGCGGTTGGCGATGCCGGTCAGGCCGTCCACATACGATTGCGCGCGCAGCGCCTCGGCCTGGCCGCGCAACTGGCGCTCGCGGCCGACGGTGGTGCTGATGTCGCTCACCTCGATCAGACAGAACCTCTCCTTGCCTTCGGTGAAAGGCGTCACCGACACCGCCTGTTCGACGCGTTCGCCGCCCCAGGTGCCGGTCGGGTACAGCGGGAAGGGCGAGCGGTTCAGCGCCGGCGACAATTGCTGCGGCAGCTTGCTCTGCATGGCGCTCTGCACCGCCTGCTCCAGGCGCTGGCCGCGCAGCTCGGGGAACAGCTCGAACAGTTCGCAGCCCTGCACGCGGTGCGCGGACAGGCCGGAATGGCTGGCCAGCCACTGGTTCCACATGACGACGCGGCCGTTGGCGTCGAGCACCATCAGGCCCAGGTTGGCCAGCCCGAGCACGCGCCCGGACAGATGGGCGTGGCTGCCGGCGGCAGGCGGGGTGGCGATCGTGTTTTCTTGCATGCGATGTTTTCCTGGCGTGACCATGTCTCGTGCCACGATTATAAGCGCAGCCGCGCCGCTGCCGGCGATTCTATGGCTGCGCCTGCACCGAGCGGGCGATGCGTCCGCCCAGCAGCCACGCCAGCGCCATGCCGGCGGCCAGCGCGGCGATCGTCACCGACACCAGCCACGTCAGCGTGTCGTACAGCCCCGCCGTCAGCTCGGCGCGCGGTATGCCGAGCACGGCGGACCAGCCGGTGCGGGGCGAGCGGCTGTAGACCACGTAGACATCCTGGCCGTCCAGCGTGCGCGTCGACAGTCCCGATTCGCTGGCGCCGGCCAGGTGCTGGCGCAGCGTGGCGCCCACTTGCTGGCCCGCGTACTTGGCCATGTCGTGCGAGCGCGTGACCACCCGGCCCTGGGTGTCGAGCACGCTGGCGCGCCAGTTGGGCGGCAGCTTCTGTTCGGTCAGCACATGCAGCAGGCGGTCCGGCGTGAGGATGGCGTTGAGCGTCATGACGATGGCGCCGTCGCGCACCACCGGCACGCCGACCGTGCAGATGGGCTTGCCGACCACCGGCCCGATGAACATGTCGGACACGCCGGGCTGGCCGCTGGCCAGGATGCGTTGCAGCAGCGGCGCCCGTCCCAGCTTGGCCAGCGGCGCGCCGTAGGGGCGGCGGGTCGACAGCAGCAGCGTGCCGTCGGTATCGAGCAGGACGATGCTGTCGGCGCGCAGCTTGCCGACCAGGCCGCTGGCGCGCTGGTGGAAGCCGGCCAGGTCGCCGTTCAGCAGCATGCCGGACGAGGACAGCGCCTGCAGCGCCAGCTGGGTGCTTTCGATGTCGTGGTCGGTGGCGGCGATCACGGCGCGGGCGCGGCTGACGGTGTGCTCGATCAGCTGGGCCCGCTCCTTGTTGTAGAAATTGACGATCAGGAAGCTGGCCACGGCCGCCACTGGCAGGATGCAAGCGACGACCAGGAGCGCAAGACTGGCGCGCACACCGGGGGCGTGTTTCCAGGTCGAGGCCGGCGGGGAGTTCATGGCATGCTGGGGCCGTGTCAGCGGCAGGAGGGCGATGCTATGAAATATAGCCCCCGGCCGCAAGGCAAGTCACGACAAATCATCATCGAACGTTGCCGTATGGACTCACTATCATCTTCAACTTTCCCATAAAAAAATTTTTCCTCATTCGGCAGCGGGCGCCTGCGGCTGGAACGCCGGTGGTTTTGGGCTTTTGACGCATGTGGCCGCCACGCCGAACCTGCTATCATGGATTCGTTGAGAAATCTCATACATGGGATATTCCGCTGAAGTAATCTTGCAACGTTGACCTGAGCACTGCCTGGAAAGGAGGCGATCGTGGAACCGACACAAGAGAGCGTACCGGGTGATGGCGCCGCGCCTGCGGACCCGGCTGCGCCGGCGCCCGTCCGCACCCGGCAGACGCTGCCCCCCAAGGGCGCGTGCTGGTACTGCGACAAACCGTTGGACAATGTGCGCCGCTTCTGCGACAAGGAGTGCGCCGACGCCTTCGACGAGGAAAAGGAATATACCCGCTGAGTATCCGCTGAGCGTGGCCGTTCAGGCCGCCGCGCTCAAGGCGCCATGCCGCGCCGCAGCCGCGCCAGCGCCGCGTCGAAATCGAACTGCGCCGCCGCCGCCGCCACTTCCTCGAACACTTCCACACCCAGGCTGGCCGTCAGCGCCGCCGCCGACTGCTCCAGCACATCGATCGCCGCGCCATCGCCGTCTTCCAGCAGGCGCGCCAGGTGCTGCACCAGCATCGGTTGCGCCGATGCGCTGGCCAGCACCGCCGGCGCGGCCGCGCCATCGGCTGCCGACAGCAGCTGGTCGATCTCGCGCAGCAGCCGCTGCAACGCCTGCTCCAGCGGCGCCAGCGGCAGCGTGCAGGACGCCGCCTCCAGTTGCGCCGCCGTCTGCTGCAACTGCTGCGCGCCCAGCATGCCGGCCGCGCCCTTGAGCGTGTGGACGATGCGCACCGCGCCGGCGCCGTCGCCGCCGGCCAGCGCCGCGCGCAGCTGCGTAACGGACTCGGCGTAGCGCTGGCGGAAGCGGCGCAGGATCTGCAGGTACAAGGCCTGGTCGCCCATCAGCTGCTGCAAGCCGCCGGCCTGGTCCAGCACCTCGGCGTCGGTCGCGTTCATCGCGTGGTGAACGACCAGGCGCGCGTCACCGGCACGCCGGCCACCACGCCGCTGAAGCTGACGTCGTAGATGGTCGCGCTCTTGAGCGGCGCCAGCGGGATGATGGCGGCGGCCGTTTCGGGCGTGTCGGCGTCGTTGGCGTGGCTGAGCAATCGCACCGTCAGCGCAGCGCCACCGCGCGGCGTCACCGTGAAGCTGGCCACCGTCACGCCGAGGCCGGTGCGTATGGTGTCGGCATGCACGCTGATCGGATAGCCGACCTCGTTCTGGCCGGGCACCGGATCGGGCGATTCGCTGTCGCTCAGGAAGTTGACCGGCACATTGGTCTGGCCGGCGATCGGGTAGTTGGCGATGCGGCCGGCGCCGAGGCCGGGACCGTAGCCGCCCACGGCCGTCAGGTCGGCGGTGAAGTAGGTGTAGTTGGCGCTGGTGGTGGCGGCGCCGGTGCCGGCTTCCTTGAAGATGGGCTCGAACATCACGAAGCGGTGGTAGATCGCCGTGATCAATTCCTCCGCCTGGTAAAAGCCGGACGGGTTGCTGGTGGCGGAAATGACTTCGCCGATGGCGTACGGCCGCGGGGTGGCGTAGCCGGCGTTGCCCAGGCGGTCGACCAGCGTGGCGCCGGTGAAGCCGGGCAGGCCGGGCGTCTGCTCGTGGGTGACGGTATTGTTCTGGCGCTGGTAGTTGGAATGGCCCTGGGCCGCCAGGTCGATGCCGGCGTTGCGCGCCAGCGTGGACAGGCCCAGCATCGTGCGCCGGTAGTTGATCCAGTTGTAGCCGTCCAGCGCGGTGTTGCCGGTGAAGGCGGGGGCGCCCGGCGCCTGGGTCAGGTCGACCGGCGCGACGGGGCCGCCGCCGCTGCTGGCGGCGCCACCGCCGCCTCCGCCGCAGGCCGACAGCAGCGCGGCTGCCAGCAAGGCGGAAAGCATGAGGGCGCTGCGTCGACGATCGATGGTCATGGAAACTCCTGTGCGGTGTGCCGCCGGGCCGTGGCTGGCTGTTCCAATTCTATGCCAGATTCCAGTCCGGCAGCACCCGGTATAAGCAGAGGGCGGGCAGGTAAAATGGTAAGCTTGCAGTTTGGCGCAGGTCTCCTTGCGCCGCCTTTTTTTGATTGCCTCCAATTTGAAGCCACTACACCATGCGCGCGTGCAGCGCGCCAAGTTTGCCTTGCCCAGCCTGGTCACGCTGATGTCGATCGCCTGCGGCTTCGGCAGCATCGTCATTTCAGTCGACAACGCGCTGATCGGTTCCGCCCACGATTACCGCTGGTCCGCCGTGCTGCTGGTGCTGGCCGGCGTGTTCGACGCGCTTGACGGCATGGTGGCGCGCGCCACCAATACCACCTCCGAATTCGGCATGCAGCTCGACTCCATCGCCGACGTGATGAACTTCGGCTGCGCGCCCGGCTTGCTGTTGTATTGCTACGGTTTCGTGCAACTGGGCGCGCACGAGCCGACGCTGCTGCGGCTGGGCGGCATCGCCAGTTTCTTCTTCGTCGCTTGCGGCGCGCTGCGGCTGGCCCGCTTCAATGTGAACGTCGGCCGCACCGATCCGCGCTATTTCGTCGGCATGCCGATCACGGCCGGCGCGGCTTGCGTGGCCTCGGTGGTGGTGGCCTGGCCGGACCCGGCGGCCAGCACGCTGCACGGCGGCCTGATCGTCGCGCTGCTGTTCGCCGTGGGTAGCCTGATGGTGTCGACCGTGCGCTTCCCCAGCTCCAAGCAAAAGAAGAGCTGGACCGCGCTGGTCGTGCTGGTGATTAACCTGGGCTTGCTGGCCTGGTTGCAGGCCATGTATTTCGCGCTGTTCTTCGCGGTGTACATCGCCGCCACGCTGGCACTGAATCTGGCGTGGAAGCAGGGCTGGCGCGGCATCGCGCCGCCGGTGGTCTACGAGGACTGAGCTTACGCCACCTCGTGGCCGCGCGCCGCGCGCAGGATGGCGAACCACTGGCTGCGGCTCAGGCTGAACTGGGTCGCTTCCACCGCCTCGGCCACGGCCTGGATGCGGCCGGAACCGGTCAGCGGCAGCGGCCGGCTCGGCAACTGCATAATCCACGCAAACACCACGCTGCCGAACGGGCGGCCCAGTTCATCGGCCACCTGCTGGATCGCGGCCCGCACGCGGCTGCCGTCGGCGTCGTCGCGGCTGAACAGGCGGCCGCCGGCCAGCGGCGACCAGATCATCGGCGACACGCCCAGGTCTTGCAGGCCGTCCAGGGTCTCGTCGAACATCGGCGCCACGTACAGCGGCGAGAACTCCACCTGGTTGGTGGCCAGCGGAATGCGGCGGTTCAGGCATTCGAACTGGTGGCGCGTGAAGTTCGACACGCCGAAGTGTTTGACCTTGCCGGCCGCCCGCAGGCGCTCGAAGGCGGCGGCGATCTCGTCGAAATCCATCAGCGGGTCGGGACGGTGGATCAGCAGCAGGTCGAGGTGGTCGGTGCCGAGCTGGCGCAGCGAGTTTTCCGCCGAGGCGATGATGTGGCTGGCGCTGGTGTCATAGTGCTGGATGGTGTGCTCCGGCCGCGCCGGGTCGACCAGCTTGATGCCGCACTTGCTCACCAGCTGCATGCGCGCGCGCAGCGACGGCTGTAGCGCCAGCGCCTCGCCGAACACCGCTTCGACGCCGTAACCGCCGTAAATATCGGCATGGTCGAAACTGCTCACGCCCATGTCCAGGCATTGCTCGATGAAGCTCACGCGCTGCTGCGGCGTCAGCTGCCATTCCTTCATGCGCCACATGCCGGCGACGATGCGCGACAGGGTCAGCCCGCCTTTGCTGATGGCGATGGACGGGCAGGACAAATCGGTCGGCGGGGCGTAGCTCATGGTCGCACTTTCTCGGTGGGGAAGGATGCGCAGATTATAGCGACAAGCTTGTACTATAGTTACACCACGCTGCGTTTATCCAACGATGAATTTTTTGGCAAGGAGCGTTTGCGGCCCGGTTTTTCATTGTATGATCGAAACTAATATGCGGCGATGGAGGAAAAGCACGTGGGCTTTTTATCGTTTCTGAAATCCAAACCGGAACCCGCGCCAGCGACGGTCAAGGCCGCTGCTGCGCCATCCGCTGCGCCGCCGATGGCCGCGCCTTCCGCACCGGATCCCGAGGGCGATCCTGAGGCCGTCGTCGTCCGCGCCGAGATCGTCGACGAACATCACCGCCTGTGCGGCTACCGTTTTTCCGTGCCCTTCGGCGGCAACCGCGCGCCGCTGCCGGAGCCGGTGCTGGTCGAAACCCTGGTCGCCGCCCGCCTGCCGCAGTTTGCCCAGAACCGGCTGGCGCTGGTGCAACTGAGCATGGACGCCGTGGTCTTCAACCGTCACCTGCCGCTGGTGGCGCCGCATACGGTATTCCTGCTGGACCGCAAGGCCGGCGACTTGCCGGTGGAACAGATTGCCGGCCGCATGGCGGCGTTGCGCGAGACCGGCTGCAAGGTCGCGCTGCGCGGCATCTCGCTGGACGCCGCCGACGCGCCGATGCTGGCCGTGTGCGATATCGCCATGCTGTACCTGAGCGAACATACGCTGGCCGAATTCCAGTCCCTGATCAAGCAGCTGCGGATGCGCTATCCCGACATGAAGCTGGCGGTGGATGGCGTCGAGACGTGGGACGAGCAGCGCATGTGCATGTCGTGGGGATGCAATTATTTCCTCGGCCATTTCCTGACCACCAGCGACAAGGTGGACCCGGACGCCAAGGTCGACCAGAGCCGCATGACTTCGATCGAGCTGCTGAACCTGCTGCGCACCGACGCCGAGCTGCCGGCCATGATCGAGGTGGCCAAGCGCGATCCAGGCATGACTTACCAGGTGCTGCAGTGGGCCAACGCGCCGAGCAACGGCCAGACCACCAAGGTGACCAGCCTGCAGCAAGCTTTCATGGTGTTGGGCCGCAACCAGTTGTATCGCGGTTTGACGGTGTCGATGTTCCGCCTGGGCGGCGGCGCCAACAAGGCGCGCGATGAATCGCTGCTGGAAGTGGCGCTGACCCGCGCACGCTTCCTGGAGACTTGCAGCACGCTGCCGCAATCGAAGCGTGACGAGCTGTTCCTGGTGGGCTTGCTGTCGCTGTTTGATGCGCTGCTGGGCGTGCCGATGGCCAGCCTGGTCGACAAGATGCATCTGTCGGACGATATTCGGGATGTGTTGCTGAGCAGCGAAGGCGTCTACGGGCCGTATCTGATGATGGTGATGCTGCTTGAGCGGGACAAGGTCGACCGCGCGCTGGAGATCGCCGAGAAGCTGGGGCTGGATATGGATGGCATCGGCCAGGTCGGCCAAGCCGCCTTCAAGTGGGCGCAGGAATCGATGCAGCACACCAGCGGCGACGAATAAAAAAGCCCGCATTCAGCGGGCTGTATTGCAGGGCTTACTTCAGCCAGAGGCGGATCGAATCCCAGGCGCGGCCGAAGATCGAGGCTTGATCGACGGTTTCCAGCGCCACCACCGGCAATTCCAGCAGCGGCTTGCCGTCCACCATCATCTTCAGCGAGCCGACGCGGCTGTTCTCGGCCAGCGGCGCTACCAGCGGGTCTTTGCGCTCCAGCAGCGGCTTCATCTTGGCGGCCACGCCCTTAGGCACGGTCACCAGCACATCGTTGGCGAAGCCGATCTTGACCACGCCCTTGGAACCCTTCCAGATCTCCGGCGTCGCGATGGCCTGGCCCTTGGAGTACAGCTTGACCGTGTCGAAGTTCTGGAAGCCCCAGTTCAGCAGCTTCTGGCTTTCCTGCGTGCGCGACTGGTCGGACGAGGTGCCCAGCACCACCGACACCAGGCGGCGCTCGCCGGCGCCGTTCGGACGGTGCGCGGAGGCGATCATGCAGTAGCCGGCCGCTTCGGTGTGGCCGGTCTTCATGCCGTCGACGGTCGGGTCCAGCCACAGCAGGCGGTTGCGGTTCGGCTGGGTGATCTTGTTGTAGGTGAAGCTCTTGACCGAATCGATCTTGTAGAACTCGGGGAAGTCCAGGATCACGCGCTTGGCCAGCACCGACAGGTCTTGCGCGGTCGAATAGTTCTCCGGGCTAGGCAGGCCGTGCGGGTTGGCGAAGCGGGTGTTGGTCAGGCCCATGCGCTGGGCTTCCTTGTTCATCATCACCACGAAGGCGGATTCGTCGCCGGCGACGGCTTCGGCCAGCGCCACGGCGGCGTCGTTACCCGACTGCACCATCAGGCCGTACAGCAGGTCGTTGATGCTGACCGGCGTGGCCGGGTCGATGAACATCTTCGAGCTGCTCGAATCGACCTTCCACGCCTTGGTGGAGACGTTGACCATCTGCTTGAGGTCGATCTTCTTGTCGCGCAGCGCGCCGAAGGTGACGTAGGCCGTCATGATCTTGGTCAGCGAGGCCGGCTCGATGCGGGCGTTCGGGTCTTGCGAGGCGATGATCTGGCCGCTGGTGGCGTCCAGCAGCAGCCAGGACTTGGCGGCGATGGTCGGCGGAGGCAGGGTTTGCGCTACGGCGGCGGACATCAACATCACACTGGTGGCCAGTGCCGCGATAATTTTTTTCATGGGTTGCTTTGTTCGGTGAAAAGTTAAAGGCGTAAGGATTATAGGACGTTAGTCGGCGTTTGCGCTGTCCGTTTCCGTCTCGGCAACATCGGTGCTGCGGTGCCACAGCTGCGTCACCCAGCCCTTGATGTGCTGCAGTTTGCGATGGAAGAAGTGGTCGGCGCCGGGGATCACGATCACCGGAATGTCCTGCGGGCGTAGCCAGTCCAGCACGTCGATCAGCGGGATGGTGTCATCGTTTTCGCCGTGGATCAGGATGGTGTCGGCCGGGATGTCGGCCATTTCCCATTTCTTGGCGGCGGCGCCGACCAGCACCAGGCGCTCGGCCGGCGTGCCGGCGGCGGCCAGGCGCTGCGCCAGCTGCGATTGCACGAAGGTGCCGAAGGAGAAGCCCGACAGCGCCACCGGCAGGCCAGGATACTTGGCCGTCATCCATTGATGGAGCAGTGCCATGTCGTCGGTCTCGCCGTGGCCGTGGTCGTGCACGCCTTCCGAGGCGCCGACGCCGCGGAAGTTGATGCGCGCCACCACGTAGCCCAGGTTGACGAAGGTGCGCGCCAGCGTGACGGCAACCTTGTTGTCCATGGTGCCGCCGTACAGCGGATGCGGATGGGCCACCAGCGCGACGCCGCGCGGTTCGCTCTTCGGATAGTCGAGGATGCCTTCCATTTGGCCGGCGCCGCCGGCCAGCGTGAATTTTTCGTTCTTGTTCATAGCTCTTCAGATTTTGAGACGGTCGACAACCTTGCCCTGCACCAGATGGGTATCGATGATTTCATCGATGTCGCTGGTGTCGACGTAGGTGTACCAGGTGCCTTCCGGATAGACCACCAGCACCGGGCCTTCTTCGCAACGGTCCAGGCAGCCGGCCTGGTTGATGCGGACATTGCCCTGGCCGTTGATGTTGAGTTCCTTGCAGCGCTTTTTGGCGTGCTTCTGGGCGGTTTCCGCGCCGTGGTCGCCGCAGCTGTTGCGGCCGTCGTCACGCTTGTTCATGCAGAAGAAGACGTGGTGTTTGAAATAAGGTGTATCGCTCATCGCAGTTTCTCGGGGAAAGTTGTAGCCGCTATGATACCCGCTGTGGCTTATTCAGGGCTTATTGAGCTTGTGTGAAGGCAGCCACAGGAACCAGACCGCGAAGAAGGGCCACAGCAAGGTCAGGAACTGCGCCGCGCCGTTGAAGTTGAGGAACTTGCCCTGCACCCAGGTCTGCAAGGTGGCCACGAAATACGGGTTGGCCGGCGTGGTGTTGACGATCACCAGGCTCAGCAGCAGCGTGGTGACGGCCAGCCGCCGCTGCGCCACATGCGGCGCGAACGTCAGGCCGGCCAGCATGATGGCGCCGATCAGGAAGCCGCCCTCGGCGCCGGGCGTCACCCAGACGAAGGCGTTTTCCGGCGAGAACAGCAGCGCCGTCGCCAGCGCCTTGACGACGATGGCGGCGCCGATCAGCGCACACACCAGCAGGCCGCGCGGGGCCGGCTTGCGCAGCAGGCACAGCAGGGTCAGCGCCGCGCCCACCATGCCGCAGGCGGTGATGATGGTTTCCGACAGCCAGTATTGTTCCACCGTCAGGATGGCATCCGGCCGCACGTAGCTGGCCAGGTCGATCTCGGTGTCGAGCAGCTGCGACAGCCAGTCCGACAGGATGGGCAGCAGCTGGCCCAGACCGAACAGAAAACTTTGCGGATACATCTGCGCCAGCGGCCACAGCGCCAGCAGCACCAGGCCCTGGCTGGCGTGCGGCGCGACCCAGGCCTGGCGCAGGCGCTGCAGCTGGCTCTGGTCCAGCAGGCGGCGCACGGTCAGCACGCCGATCAGCGCGCCCATCGCGCAGCCGGCGGCGTTGGTGTAGAAGTCCAGGTTGGAGGAGACGCGGCTGGGCAGATAGGTTTGCACGCCCTCCATCAGGCCGGAGATCAGCAGGCCGCTGGCGGCCGCCATCAGCCAGGCGACGATGCCCTTGAAGCGCGGGTACAGCGCGTAGACGATCAGCGTCCCCAGCGGCATGTAGCCGACCACGTTGATGACGGCGTCGAACTTGGTCCAGTAGCGCGGCATCGCGGTGGTTTCAAGGAAGAGCAGCGGCGACAAGCCCTGGTTGTGCCAGCCCGAGAAGGGGAACCAGCTGGCGTAGACGATCAGCAGCACATAGGCCAGCAGCGCCGCCCGCGTGAACGGCGACGGCTTGCTGGCCGGCTCCGGGATCGGCTTGCCGGGCGCCGCTGGCGCGCTGGTCGGAGTCTCGGTCATGCCTACTGCGGCGGCAAGGCCGCCAGCCAGGCCAGCACGTCGGCCGTGACGGCGTCGGTGGCTTCGGCCAGCGCGCGCGCGCCGCCGGCGGCGTCCGGGCTCGGGGCCGCGCTGCTGCGGACGAAGGTCTTCTGGTCGACCAGCTTGTGGTTGCGGAACAGCGAGGCGCGCAGGTTGACGATGCCGGTGCTGCTGGTGGCGCTGTCGAAGTTCTGCGCGAAGTCGTTGACCTCCATGCGCAGCACGGTCGGGCTGGCGGCGGCGTCGGTGGTCGACAGCACCTTGACGCCGGCCTGCGCGATCTGCGCCTTCATGCGCTGGGTCATCAGCTGGAACGGCGTGGCGGTCCACTGGTTGTAGGCGTAGGGGCGCGACTGGCGCGCGTCGGCGTACAGCAGGCGGTATTGCATGCGCTCCGTGTCCAGCGCGGCGGGACC
This sequence comes from Rugamonas aquatica, assembly GCF_009380215.1. Classification (GTDB taxonomy): domain Bacteria; phylum Pseudomonadota; class Gammaproteobacteria; order Burkholderiales; family Burkholderiaceae_D; genus Rugamonas; species Rugamonas aquatica_B. The sequence continues at coordinate 4,986 of NZ_WHUG01000019.1, read as the reverse complement.
GACGATGTCGGCCACGATGATGGAGCCGATGGCGGCACCGGCCTTCGCCTGCGGTTGCGGCAGCGGGCCGAAGTCGTACTGCGCGGTGGGCTGGCCCTTGCTGGCGCAGCCGGCCAGCAGCACAGTCATGCCAACGGTGGCGGCAAGGATGGCGATGGCGTTACGGATAGCGGAAGTCATCTCGGTGATCCTTATTTGGACGAGGCGGAAAAGCCTTCTTCGCCGGGGCCGGGCGGGGTGCCGGGCGAACCGAAGATCAGGCTTTGCGGACGGTCGTTAATCTTGTTCATGGTCTTGCGCAGCGCGCGCATCGAGGCCTTGGTGTCGTCGGACAGCGAGTTCACCTGCGGCAGCGTATCGAGTTCGATGCCGCCGGCCACCGCCTCCACCGAGCCGCCGATGCGCTCGGCCGTGTTGGCGATGCGGGCGATCGGACCGTCCGGCGCTTGCAGGTTTTTGACCATGCGGTCCGCATCGGTGGCCAGCGTGTTGAAGGAGTTCAGCGTGTGCTGGGTTTGATCGGCCAGCGCCGGCAGCCTGGCGATGGTCGGCTCCAGCTTGGCCGGCAGCTCGCGGTAGGCGTTGGCGGTGGCGCTGACGTCGGAGAAGGCGCCGATGATGGTCTTCTGGTTCTCGGCGCTGAGCAGGGCGTTCAGCTTGCGCGTCACTTCTTCCGATTGCGTCAGGATTTCCTTGCCGCGTTTTTCCAGCTGGTCGAAGAAGCCGGCGCGCAGCGGGATGCGGGCCGGGGTGTCGCTGCTGGTGGCCAGCAGCGGCGAGCCGACCTTGTCGTCGTCGAGCTGGATGAAGGCGATGCCGGTCACGCCCTGGTAGCCCAGCGTGGCGAAGGTGGTCCTGGTGATCGGCGCATCGGTGTTGATGTTGAGGGTGACGAGGATCAGGCCCGCCACCTTGGGATCGAAGGCGATGCTGCCGACCCGGCCCACTTCCAGGCCGCGATAGCGCACCGGCGCCTGCGGGTTCAGGCCCGGCACCGATTGCGCGGTGGCGATGACGTAGGGCGCGCGTTCGACGCGGTCGCGGTTGAACCAGAGGCCGAACAGGATGGCCGCGATCAGCAGCGTGATCGTGAAGAAGCCGGTGGTGAGTGCGTGGGATCGGTTTTCCATCAGTGGTGCTCCGTGTTGGTTTTTTCGTCCAGCGCTTCCAGCGCGCGGCGGCCGCGGTCGCCGAGGAAGAACTCCTTGATGAACGGGTGGTCGATGGTCAGCAGATCGCGCAGCGGGCCTAGCGCGATCACATGTTTTTCGGCCAGCACGGCGATGCGGGTCGATAGCGCGAACAGCGTGTCGAGATCGTGCGTGACCATCACCACCGTCAGCCCCAGTTCGCGGTGCAGCGATTTGATCAGCGAGACGAAGGCTTCGGACAGATCGGGATCGAGGCCGGCGGTCGGCTCGTCGAGGAACAGCAGCTTGGGTTCCAGCGCCAGTGCGCGCGCCAGCGCCACGCGCTTGACCATGCCGCCCGACAGATCGGACGGCATCTTGTTGGCGTGTTCCGGACCCAGGCCGACCATGTTCATCTTCAGCAGCACGGCGTCGAGTATCAGGTCTTCGGGGAGCGTGTGCAGTTCGCGCATCGGCTGGGCGATGTTCTCGAACACCGTCAGCGCCGAATACAGCGCGCCCTGCTGGAACAGCATGCCCCAGTGGTTGCGCAGCTGTTGCAGCTGGTCGGAGCCGACTTCGCTGATGTCTTCGCCGAACACGCGCACGCAGCCGCGCGCCGGCGTCTCCAGGCCCAGCATCTGGCGCAGCAGCGTGGTCTTGCCGGTGCCTGAACCGCCGACGATGGACAGGATCTCGCCCTGTTCGATCTCCAGGTTCAAATCCTGGTGCACCACGGTGCGGCCGTACTTGGTCCACAGGCCGGTGATTTCGACGATGGGCACACTGCCGTCCAGCGTCAGTTCGCCGTTGCCCGGGCCGCAGGCTTTTTCGGGGATGAGCGCGTGGCTGACCATCAGAACCCCACGCCGCTGAACAGGATGGCGAATACGGCGTCGGCCAGGATCACGGCGGTGATCGCCGTCACCACCGAGGTGGTGGTGCCGCGCCCCAGGCTCTCAGTGTTCGGTTTGATGCGCAGGCCGAAGTGGCAGGACACCAGCGCGATCAGGATGCCGAACACCATGCCTTTGCCCAGGCCTATCATGTAGTTCGCCAGCGGCACCGCTTCGGGCAGCTTGAGCGCGAAGTACTGCGGCGACAGATTCAGTTCGACCTTGGCCGACACCATGCCGCCCAACAGCGCGATGGTGTCGGTCCAGATCACCAGCAGCGGCATGGCGATCGCCAGGGCCAGCACCTTGGGCATGATCAGGCGGAAGCCGTGCGAGATGCCCATCACCAGCATGGCGTCGAGTTCCTCGGTCACGCGCATCACGCCCAGTTGCGCGGTGATGGACGAACCGGAGCGGCCGGCCACCAGAATCGCCGCCAGCAGCGGACCCAGTTCGCGGATGATGCTCATGCCGAGCAGGTTGACCAGGAAGATATCGCCGCCGAAGTTGCGCAGCTGCTGGGCCGACAGGTAAGAGAACACCACGCCGATCAGGAAGCCCACCAGCGCCGTGATGCCCAGCGCCTGGAAGCCGGCGTGGAAAATATTCGCGGAGATTTCCTTCCACGGTCCGCGCATGGGCGCGCGCAGGAAGCGGCCGAGGTCCAGCGTGACCTGGCCAATCAGGCGCACGAAGGCGGCCAGGTGCTGGAAGAACAGCAGCATCGCGAAGCCGAGCTTCATCACCCACGTCAGGCGCTGCGCGCGGGCGCGCGGCAGTTCGAGCTTGCCGGTGGTTTCAAGGCGGTTGAAGAATTCTTCCTGGCCGGGCGCCAGTTGCAGGTCGGCGGGGCGGGTCTTGCCCCAGGCGTTCCACAGCAGTTGGGCGCCGATGTGGTCCATGCTGTCGATCGCCGTCAGATCCCATTTGATGTTGTCGGCCTTGAGTGTCTTGATTAACGCCGTGATGGTCGCCATCGTCTTGCCCTGCGCCAGAGCGTGGACTTGCCAAGTGCCGCCGGCAGCGACCGAGGGCCCCTTGGCAGCGCCGGGATTGAGAGTGAGGGTGGGCTCTTTGGCAATAGGCATTCCGTCAGTTTAAGGGAGTTTCGCCCCGGCCGCCACCTATGGATGTACGCCGGCGTGCGCTGGCTCGCTCAGGCGGCCAGCCTGCGGGCCTGGCGCTTGGGCGCCGGCGTCTCGACGGCTTTCGGCTTGGATCCCGCATAGTCGCTGGCCAGCAGGGCTTCGGCGGCGTCCTTGGCCATGCCCCGGGTTTGCAGGTATTTGGCCACCATCGCCACCAGCCGCTCCAGCGCGATGCGGTGGGTGGCGTCGGTGTTCGCGTACAGCCAGTCGGAGAAGGCCATGAAGCTGCCGAAGGCGTCGTCGCCCAGCAGCACCGGCAGCGTGTGGCCGAAGCGGCCGGAGTTGGCCACCAGATCCCAGTAGCGCGCGAAACGCACCAGGCGCTGCATGGTCGGGAAGTCGATGTCGCGGTTGGCCAGGATGGTGTAGGGCGCGTAGGGCTCGAACACCAGCCCGTATTCCTGCGTGTGGCGGATGATGGGCGTGCCGCGCAGGCGTTTGAGGATGCCGAACTGGATCTCGTGCGGATTCAGCGCCCACAGCTTGTTGAAGCCTTCGGCGAAGCTCTCCACCGTTTCGCCGGGCAGGCCGGCGATCAGGTCCACGTGCATGTGGGCGTTGGAGTGGTCGGTCAGCCAGCGGATGTTGTCGGCGGCCTTCTGGTTGTCCTGCTTGCGGCTGACCAGCGTCTGCACCGCAGGGTTGAAGCTCTGGATGCCTATCTCGAACTGTAGCGCGCCGTGCGGGAATTTGCTGATGCCTTCTTTTAGTGCGTCCGGCAGGTGGTCGGGCACCAGCTCGAAGTGGGCGTAGACCGGGTCGTCCGGGTTGGCTTCCAGCTTATCGAGGAAGAACTGCATGATCTTCAGGCTGGTCTTGATATTCAGGTTGAAGGTGCGGTCGACGAACTTGAACAGCCGCGCACCGCGTGCGTGCAGCGATTCCATCTCGGCCAGGAAGTTATCCAGTGCGAACGGCCACGCCGTCTTGTCCAACGCGGACAGGCAGAACTCGCACTTGAACGGGCAGCCGCGCGAGGCTTCCACATAAATGGTGCGGTTCTTGATGTCGTCGTCGGTGTAGAGCGAGTAGGGCAGCTTGATCTCGGCCATCGGCGGCTGCACGCCGGCGTGGATCTTCATCAGCGGCTTGGGGCCGTTGAGGATCTCGCCGCACAGCTTGGGGAAGGTGACATCGCCCCAGCCGGTGATCAGGTAGTCGGCCAGCTTGACGATCTCCTGCTCATTCGATTCGTAGGACACTTCCGGCCCGCCGAGAACCACCACCACATGCGGCGCCACGCGCTTGAGCATCGCCACGACTTTGGTGCTTTCTTCGACGTTCCATATATAGATGCCGAAACCGACGATGCGCGGCGCATGCGCCAGGATGCGTTCGACGATCTCGGTGGTCTTCGCGCCGATGACGAATTCCTGCAAGCGTGTTTGCTCCTGCAGCTCTCCCATATTCGCTAATAGATAGCGCAGTCCCAGCGAGGCGTGGGTGTAGCGGGCATTGAGAGTAGTGAGCAGAATAGACATGACGTGCGTATGTTTCGGTGAAACCGCTATTTTACCCTTGCCAGTGCGCTGGCCCTTTGCTATAGTTCGCCTCCCCGCAAAACGCAGCATGTAAATGCGAAGTTAGCGAGGAAAAAGAAGGGGTTGACGAGATAAACGAAACACTTCATAATCTTGCCTCTTCGCTGATGAACACAACGCTTCTTCAGCAAGCAGTACCGAATAAAGTTCTTTAAAAATTAACAGTCGATAAGTGTGGACGTTTGATGAAAGTGCACAGCAGGCTAGTCCTGCTGATACTTAAAATATCAAATGTTCACAAGAAGTAATGAAATAGGCGCTTCGCAAGAAG
>NZ_WHUG01000018.1 GCF_009380215.1 Rugamonas aquatica | reverse complement strand
GCCACCGCCACTGCGGCCAATGCGGCCACGGCGGCCCCGGCCGCGTCGGCCGCGCTGCGCCACGAGTTGCCGCTGGCGGTGGCCGCCGGCCTGCTGCCGCTGAGCGGCATGCTGGCCTTCAGCGCCAAGGCCGGCCTGCTGCTGCAACTGGCCGCCGTGTTCGCCGGCATGAGCCTGCTGACCTTAGGCGGCGGCTATGTCTTCATCCCGCTGCTGCAACACACGGTGGTCGACGCCTACGGCTGGCTGACGCCGCACCAGTTCGTCGACGCCCTGGCGCTGACCCAGCTCAGCCCGGGCCCGGTGATGATCAGTTCCGCCTTCGTCGGCCTCAAGGTGGCCGGACTGGCCGGCGCCGTCGCCGCCAGCGTCGGCATGTTCCTGCCCAGCGCCGTGCTGATGATCGCCGCCAGCGGCGCCATGCAGCGCATCCGCGGCTCGGCCCAGGTCCAGGCGGCGCTGCGCGGCGTGCGCGCGACGCTGGCCGGCATGGTGTTTTCCGCCGCCGTCACGCTGGCCGGCCTGACGCAGCCGAGCTGGGCGGCGGTGCTGATCTGCGCCCTGTCGCTGTGGGCGCTGACGCGCTGGCGCATCGACGCCGCCTGGGTCGTGCTGTGCGCGGCGCTGGCCGGCTGGCTGGTTTTCTGAGGAGAGTTGACATGAGCACTACCGTATCGCACGGCGGCCAGCAACGGCCGCGTCCGGTGATGATGATACCGCTGCGCCGCTGCGGCAGCCACGCGCTGCGCCTGCGGCTGAATGCATCGCCGCAATTCTATTCGCCCTACCCGCTGCACATCGTCGACCTGGTGCCGCTGCTGCCGCTGTACGGCGACCTGAGCGACGACCGCGCCTACTTCAGCCTGGTGGTCGACGTGATCGGCCTGCAAGCCGTGAGCATGGTCAAGTGGCCGGACATGGTGTTCGACCCTGTGGAACTGTTCGAGACCCTGCGCGACCAGCCGCGCAGCGTGCACCGCGTGGTGTGGGAACTGCTGCTGCGCGCCGGCCAGCGCCAGGGCGCCGCCGTGGTGATGGACAAATCGCTGGACAGCGTGCACTACGCGCCGGAGCTGATGCGGCTGTATCCGGACATGCTGTTCGTCAACGTGGTGCGCGATCCGCGCGCGCAGGTGGCGTCGATGAACAAGGCCATCATCCACGACTTCGACACCCTGCTCAACGCCCAGACCTGGCTGGCCGCGCACCAGGCGGCGGACCAGGTCATGCGGCAATGGCCGGAGCGCGTGCTGACGATACGCTATGAAGATTTCCTGTCCCGCCAGCAGCACACGCTGGAGGCGGTGTGCCGCTTCCTCGGCATCGCCTTCCTGCCGCAGATGCTGGACGTGGCCGCCTCGCGGGAAGCGCGCCAGCTGGCGCAGATGTCGTCGCTGTGGTCGTCCAACTGCTATCCGCCGATCGCCGCCAACATCGACAAGTTCAAGCAGCAGCTGACGATGGCGGAGATCGAAATGATCGAAACGCTGACCGGCGGCTATATGGACCGCTACGGCTACACCCGCCTGACCCCGGGCGACGCCGGCGGCCTGCCGGCGCTGCGCGAGCAGGCCGCCCACCGTTCCAGCGCCGGCCGGGCGCAAGCGTGGTGCGACCTGGAGCGCAACAATTTCCGCGACTACGCGCTGCGCCGCAGCCGCGCCGACTACCTGGCCCAGCTGCGCGCCCGGTTGCAGGCGCAGCCGCCCGGCCGCGACGGCGGCGCCACGCTGGAGCGGCTGGACCCGGCGACATTCGAGGTCGGCGACTGAGCAGGCCGGCCTAGGTCAGGTGGCCGGTGCACTTGGCCAGCGCCAGCCGCAGCTCGCGGATCTTGGGCGGTTTGCTCAGCACATGGTCGACATGCACCGGCGCATCGCCGCTGTCGGGGATCAGGCGCTGGCCCCAGCCGGTCAGCAGGATGACGGGGACGGCCGGCGCCACGCGCTTCACGGTCTCGGCCACCTTGCGGCCATCGACATACGGCATGCCGAGGTCGGTGATGACGACCTCGTAGCGGCGCCCGCCCGCCTCCGCCTCGTTGAACAGGTCGATGCCGGCCTGGCCGCCGTCCGCCTTGCTCACATGGTGGCCGTCCAGGCTGAGGATGTTCTGCAGCGAAGCCAGCACGGTGGGATCGTCGTCGACGATCAGGATGCGCAGGCCCGGCTCCGGCGCATACGACGGCATCACCGGCGCGCTGTCGTCGGACGCCGGCGCCACCGGGAAGTACATCTGCACCGCCGTGCCCTTGCCCAGCTCCGACACGATGGCGATGCGGGCCGAATGGCGCTCCGTCATGCCATACACCGTGGCCAGGCCGAGGCCGGTGCCGCGCTCGCCCTTGGTGGTGAAGAACGGCTCCAGGCAGCGCCGCTGGGTCGCCTCGTCCATGCCGGTGCCGCTGTCGGCCACCTCCACCTGCACGTAGGGGCCGCTGCCGTCGTCCATCTGCTCGGCGTAGCGGGTGCGCAGCGTGACCGCGCCGCCGTCCGGCATGGCGTCGACGGCGTTGAAGATCAGGTTGGTCAAGGCTTCGCGAATCTCGCCCTCGACGCCGAGGATGGGCGGCAGCTCCCCGGCCAGCTCCTGGCGCATCTCGATGACGATGCCGCGCTGCTGCGGCATGTCCGACCAGCGCGCGCGGGTCAGGTCGACCACGTGCTGGATCATCAGGTTGACGTTGACGGTGCTGTGCGTCAGCTGCGGCTCGCGCTGGCGGTAGAACTCGCGCATGCGCGCCACGGTCGAGGCCACGTCGTCGATGGCGCGCTCGATCACCTGCAGGCAGGAGCGGCCGTTCTCGCTCAGGCCATGCTCGGTTTCCAGCAGCGATTCGGCGTACAGGCCGATCGGCGAGATGGCGTTGTTGATGTCGTGCGCGATGCCGCTGGCCATCTGGCCTAGCGCCCGCAGGCGTTCCTGCTTGGTCACCTGCACCTGGCTCTGGTGCAGGTCGTCGTAGGCCTGTTGCAGCGCGCCGTACAGCCTGGCCTGGTTGGCCGCCAGCGCCACGTGTTCGCTGAGCTGGCGCAGGAATTCGCAATCGGTGCTGGAGAAGTCGCCGCCGCTGGAACGGGCGACGATCAGCACGCCGAACACGGTGCTCTCGGCCAGCAGCGGCGCCAGCACCATCGAGCGCATGCCGGCCTTGGCCAGCCGCTGCGGGAAGGGGAAGTCGACCGCGCGCACATCCGGCTCGTACACCAGTTGCCCGCGCACGCAGCGCGACAGGCCGTTCTGGTCGATGCCGATCTGCGCGCCGTCGGTCATCGCCATGGTCTGCGCCAGCGGCCGGCTGCGCAAGCCCACGCTGGCGACTTCCAGCGCGGCGCCGTCGTACATGCAGATGGCGCCGAAATCGATGGGCAGCTGGTCCTCCAGGCAGCGTATCACCACCTGGAAGATGCTGGGCAAGTCCTGGCGGTCGCCGATCGAGCGGGTGATCTGGTGCAACAGGCTCATGCGCGCCAGCTGGGCCACCACCTTGCGCTCGGCCGCCAGCCGCTCCGACACCTCGGTCTGCAAGGCCACGTTGGCGTGGATCAGCTCGTCGCGCGATACCGTGGTTTGCCGCAGCCGGTCGACCATGCGGTCGAAGGAGCGCGCCAGGCTGCCGATCTCGTCGTCGGCGCGCGCATCGAGCACGAAGTCCAGGCTGCCGGCGCCCACCACCTCGGTGGCCTGGTGCAGCCGCAGCAGCGGCTTGGTGACGCTGCGCAGCGTCAGCCCCATGGCGCCGATCACCACCACCAGCACCAGCCCGCCCAGCAGCGCGCCGGAGGCGACCAGGTTGGACTGCGCCGTCAGCATATTCGCGCGGCTCAGCCGGGCCAGATCCTCGGCGTCCGACATCATGGACTGGGCGCGGTTAATCATCAGCCCGGACAGGCGCGCCTCCAGCTCCAGCAGGATGACGCGCCGTTCCGGCATGCGTGCGAACTCGCCCTGCAAGCCCTGCAACTCGGCGAACAGGCTGCCCAGCGACTGGTGGCGCTCGCGGATATCGTTCAGCAGGTCCAGCTCGGCCTCGCCGGCGAAGTCGCTGTCGCCGGCGATCACCGCCTGCAGCGAGCGGTGCCGCTGCAGCCACTGCGCCCGGGTGCGGGTCTGGTGGTACAGCACATACTCCAGCGACAGGTAGCGCAGCGCCGCCGCGCCGCGCAGCACCTCGCCGCTGACCGCGGCCTTGGCGATCTCCTGCCGCATCTGCTGCGTGGTGCGGGCAAAGATCGCCGCCATCACCGCCAGCAGGATGATGCAGATGATTTGCGCCAGCTTGAGGCGGGTGGAAATCTTCACGCGCGGCCCCTAGTAGATGATGGTCACTTCACCCGGCAGCACGGTCTTGAGGCCATCCAGGTAAACGTGGTCGAGGAAGTTGGGCACCTCGCGCGCCTTCGTCAGCTCGCCCTTGATCGCCCAGCGCGACTGGTCCTCCAGCACCAGCAGCAGGCTCTGGTCCAGCGCCAGTCCGAAATGATGGGCGGGCCAGGCCGCCAGCATCGCCGCCTGGCCCTTGGGCGACAGCTTGGGGAAGAACGCCACGGCGGCGGCCGGATTCTGGATGCAGTAACGCTCGCCCTGGTCCAGCGCCTGCAACAGCCGCACCATGGTCTGCGGGTGCTGCTGTATGTAGCCGGACAACGCCACCATGTTGTAGATGCTCTCGTAGACATCGGCGCCGCTGAAGCGGATGGCGTTGCTCCCCAGGCTTTCCTCGGCCGCCGCCAGGAAGGGATCCCAGCCGCTGATGGCGTCGACCAGGCCGTCGGCCAGCGCCTGCGCCAGCGCATCGGGCGGGTAGTTCCGCAGCTCCACGTCGCGGCTGTCCAGGCGCTGGCGGTTGAGGAACACGTCCAGCGTGAAGTGGCCGGAGGTGGCCAGCGTCACGCCGATGCGCTTGCCCTTCAGGTCGGCGGGCCTGGCGATGCCGCGGTCGCGCCGCGCCACCAGGCCGTGGTCGCTGCCGGTGCGGAAGATGGTGCTGACCACCTGCACCGGCGCCGCCTCCATGGCGAAGAACATGATGGGAATATCGGCCACGGTCGCCACGTCCGCCCGGTTGGCGACGACGGCCTGCAGCGCGCCCCTGCCGCTGGTGTAGGGCTGGAGCTGCACCGCCAGCTGCTTGCCGGCGAAATAGCCCTGGGCCTGGGCCGCCAGCACCGGACAGGCGCCGACATACTCGGTGTTGGTGGCGATGATGATGGGGGTCGGCGCCGCCTGCAGCCTGGCGCCCGGACGCAAGGCCAGCCACAGGCAAACGCCGGCAACGAAGACGGCGACGGCAAGCAGCAACAGGGCCTTGAAATCCAGACGTTTCATACAGACTCCTGCGAAGGATGGCGGTCAGTTGGCGTGGTGCATCGTGGTGCGGACTCCGGGGTTGGTCGTCGCGGCGTTAATCAGCGGCAGTTCGATGCGGAAGGTGCTGCCTTCGCCAGGCTTGCTGTCGACGCCGATGGAGCCGCGCATCGCTTCGATCAGGCGCTTGGTGATGGTCAATCCCAGTCCCGTGCCCTCCTCGTCGGATTCGTCGAGCCCGGCGCGGCCGAAGGGCAGGAATATGGTTTGCAGCTGCTCCGGCGTCAGGCCGATGCCGCTGTCGCTGATGGCGACGCAGGCGTAGCCGCGCTGGCCGATGCTGCAATCGACGCTGACGCTGCCCTGCGGCCGGTTGTACTTGATCGCGTTGGAAAACAGGTTGACCAGTATCTGCTTGAGGCGCATGCGGTCCACGCTCAGCTCCAGCCGGCAATCGGCCGGCAGCAGCAGCGCGATGCGGCGCTTCTCGGCCAGCGGCGCCACCAGCGCATGGACTTCGCGCAGCACCTCGTCCAGCATGACGGCTTCCAGCACCAGCGACACCTTGCCGGCCTCGATCTTGGACAGGTCCAGCATTTCATTCACCAGCGACAGCAAGTGTTTTCCGGAAGAGACGATGTTCTGGGAAAATCGCTGTCGCTCGCCTTCGCCCTTGGGGAAGCGGTCGCTGGCCAGTATCTGCGCGAAGCCGAGGATGCTGTTGAGCGGCGTGCGCAGCTCGTGGCTCATGCTCGACAGGAAGGCGGACTTTTCGTGGTTGGTGCGCTCGGCTTCCTTGCGCGCCGCTTCCAGGAACAGGTTCACCCGGCCCAGCTCGTCGATGCGGTCGCGCAGCGCCGCCTCCAGCTTGACGTTTTGCTGGCGCAGCTGGCGCGATTCCAGCGCGCGCGCCAGCACCGGCAACAGCGTCGCGGCCTTGAAAGGTTTGATGATGTAGTCGAAGGCGCCGATCTTCATCGCCTTGACGGCGGTATCGACCGTGCCGGCGCCGGTCATGATGATGCAGGCGATGCCGGGATCGAGCGCGCGCACCGCCTCGATCAGGGCCAGCCCGTCCATGCCGGGCATGTTCATGTCGGTCAGCAGCAGGTCGTAGGCCTGGCCGCGCAGGTGGGCCAGCGCCGCCTCGCCGGTGGTGAAGCCGGCGGCGTCCAGATCATGCTGTCCCAGGATGTCGCACAAGGCTTTCAGGTGCACAGCCTGATCGTCCACGACCATAATACGCGAACGCGGGACAAGCTCGGACATAGCGCCTCCATCAACCATTGTTGGGCTAATTCATTATGCCAAGTTTCACCCCCATAAAACTCACCAATACTATCCGTCGTGCACACGCTCGGCACCGCGCTGCGCCTTGCCGAACATCATGCGCTGGTAGCGGAAAGCATCACGGATATTGGCGCGCAGCGCGTGGTCGTCCCAGGGCTTGGTGTAGAAGCGGTAGATCTCGCCACGGTTGATGGCGTTGAGCACGCCCTCGACGTCGATATAGCCCGACAGGATGATGCGTACGGTGTCGGGATACAGGCCTTTCACGCGGCTGAGGAACTCGGTGCCGTTCATGCCCGCCATGCGCTGGTCGCTGACCACCACCTGCACCTGGTGGCTGGCCAGCAGGTCGAAGGCCTCGGCCGCGCTGTGGGCGCGCAACAGGCGGTAGCCGTCCGGACGCAGCAAGCGGGTCAGCGCGGCCAGGACGGCGGGCTCGTCGTCCAGCATCAGCAGGGTCTGCTGTTCTCCCGGCGTCTCGTCGGCCGGCAGCGGCAGGCTGCGCTCCTCGCGCAGCAGCGCGCCGAAATCGTCGGGCGGCAGCGGCTTGCTGAACAGATAACCCTGCATCTCGTCGCACAGGTGATGGCGCAGGTAAGCCAGTTGCGGCGCGCTCTCCACGCCCTCGGCGATGACGCGGAAGCCCAGGCTCTGGCCCAGCGCGATGACGGAGCGGACGATGGCGGCCACCTTGGGCTCGGCCAGCATCTCGCGCACGAAGGACTGGTCGATCTTCAGGTAATCGACCGGGAACAGCTTCAGGTAAGCCAGACTGGAGTAGCCGGTGCCGAAATCGTCGATCGACAGCGCGATGCCCATCTGTTTGAGCCCCTTCACCACGGCCACCGCGCCTTCGACGTTGTGCATCACCAGGCTTTCGGTCAGCTCCAGTTCCAGGTAGCGGGCGTCGAGGCCGCTGTCGGACAGCGCCGCCTGGACTTCGGCGCTCAGTCCCGGATCGCGGAACTGGCGGGCCGACACATTGACCGCCACCCGCAGCGGCGTCAGCCCGGCCTGCTGCCAGGCGACATTCTGGAAGCAGGCGCTGCGCAGCACCCAGCGGCCGATCTCCACGATCAGCCCGGTTTCCTCGGCGACGCCGATGAAGCGCGCCGGCGACACCATGCCCATGGCCGGATGCTGCCAGCGCAGCAAGGCCTCCATGCCGATCACGGCGCCGGTGCGCAAGTCCAGCTTGGGCTGGTAGTGCAGGCTCAGTTCGTCGCGCGCCAGCGCATGCCGCAGCTCGGCCTCGATCAGCGCGCGCTCGCTGATGCGGCTGTGCATGGCCGCCTCGTAGAATTGCAGCCGGTTGCGGCCGCCCTCCTTGGCCCGGTACATGGCGATGTCCGCATGCTTGAGCAACTGCTGCGGTTCGCCGCCATCGAGCGGGTAGACGCTGACGCCGATGCTGCACGTGACCGTCAGCATCTGCCCGGCCAGCGTCATCGGCGCGGCGATGGTTTCCTGCACCTGCTGCAACAGCGCCGAGGCCGGCGACTCGGGCGAGTCCGACAGCAGCAGCAGGAATTCGTCGCCGCCCAGCCGGGCCACGGTGTCGCTGTCGTCCAGGCAGGCGCGCAGGCGCAGCCCGATCGTGCACAGCAGCTCGTCGCCGGCCTGGTGGCCCAGGCTGTCGTTGACCAGCTTGAAGTTGTCGAGGTCGATGAACACCACCCACAGGTGATGGCCGTAGCGCTCGGCATAGCCGATGGCCTGCGCCATGCGGTCGCCGAACAATGCGCGGTTCGGCAGGCCGGTCAGCGGATCGTGGTTGGCCTGGTGCTCCAGCTGCACCTGGTAGTTGATCGACTCCGTCATGTCGGTCAGCACGCACACGTGATGGCTGGGCGGGCCGTCGACGGCGGGCACCGGCGCCACATGCAGCCGCGCCCACAGCAGGTGGCCGTCGCGGTGGACGATGCGCAAGGTCATCGTCAATTCGTGCACGCCGCTCAGGGCCGCGCGCAAGGCGTCGCGGTCGTCGCTTTGCTGCTCCAGCAGCATGTCCAGGCTGCGGCCCGCCGCCTCCGCCCCGGTGTAGCCGAACAGCCGCGTGAAAGCCGGGTTGGCGTAATCGATCAGTTCGCCGGCCGGGCCGTGGGCGGTGATGACGACCGCGTTGTCGCTGGCCTCCAGCGCGCGCTGGCGCAGCTGCAAGGTCTGCTCGGCCTGCTTGCGCGCGGTGATGTCCTCGATCGTGCCCAGCACGCCGATGATGTTGCCGCGCTGGTCGTGGAAAGGCAGCTTGTTGACCAGGTACCAGAGCACGCTGCCGTCGCGCTGCGCCAGATGGTCTTCGACGTTGAGACGGGCCTGGCCGGTGGCGATGATGTCGCGGTCGTCGGCGCGTATCGCCTCGGCGTTGTGGCGCCATGGAAAGTCGTCGTCGGTCTTGCCGACCACTTCCTCGTTCGCCGTCAGGCCGGCGGCGGCGGCAAACACCGCATTGCAGCCACGGTACTTGCCGTCCAAATCCTTCCAGAAGATCTGGTGGGGAATGTGGTTGATGACCAGCTGCTTGAGCTCGCGCGACGCGTACAGCGCCGCCTCCATGCGCAGCTGCCCGGTCACATCATGGGCGACGACAAAGCGCGCCTGCCGGCCGGCGATGGTGACGGCGTGCGAAGAGATCTGCACTTCGATGCGGCTGCCGTCGGCCTTGACGTGGGTCCAGTTGCCGGCCTTCTCCGTGCCTTTGAGCGGCGCAGCGGCCAGGTTGCGTTCCAGCGCCGGGATGTGCTCGGCCGGACGGATGTCCCTGATGGTCATCTGCAGGAACTGCACCTCCGTGTAGCCGTAGTGCGCCACGGCGGCGGCGTTGACGACCAGGAAGCGCAGCGTCTGCAAATCGTAGACCCACATCGGCTGCGGGTGGTCCTGGAACAGCCGCTTGAAGCGCAGCAGCGATTCGTAGACATCGTAGTGGTTCAGGTCGTAGGCCAGGCACAGCAAGCGCGCCGGCAGGTATTCCGTTGCAGGCTGCAACTCGATGGACTGGGTCACGGGATGGAGGCTGCCGTCGGCGCCCCGCAGTTCCAGCTCGCCGTGCCAGCAGCCATGTTCGCGCGCGGCCGGCAGCGCCGTCTCCAGCAGCACCAGTCCGGCCCAGTCGGCATACAGCCGCGCCGCCGGCTCGCCCGAGGCAAAGGCGCCCAGGTGCTGGCGGGCGTACAGATTCAGGGCCGCCAGGCGGCCGTCCAGCGTCACCGTCAGGACGAAATACGGACACTGGTCGTAGCTCGGTGGCGGATCGATGGGCGGCGCCGCGTGCTGCCACGCGCCGGCGCCGGAAGGCAGGGCATGGCTCAGTGCTGCCGGGACTGGTGGATCGAATTCCATGATCGAGCAAGCGTCGCTTGACGCCCCGAAAACTTCGTCGATCCATCTTAGCAGAAGCCAATAAAGCGGCGCGCACCGCTTTCAGCAGTGCGCCCGCCGTCGCGCTTACTCCGCGCGGTCGTACGAGAACTGGATGCCGGCGGTGCCGCCGGTGGACACGAACAGGTCGATGAAGGCCGGCACGGTGTCGCTGCGTTTCCAGTCGCGCTGCAGTTCGCAGAACAGCTGCACGGTGCTGATCAACTTGCCGCCGGCCTGCTCGATGCGGCGCAGCGCCATCTCGTGCGCGGCCACCGAGGTGCCGCCGACGGCGTCGGCCACCACGTACACTTCATAGCCGGCCTTGAGCGCGTCGAGCGCCGGGAAGGTCAGGCAGGCTTCGGTCCACAGCGCGGTCATGATCAGTTTCTTGCGGCCGGTGGCTTCCACCGCCTGGCGGAATTCCACGTCTTCCCACGAGTTGATGGTGGTGCGGTCGATGGTCGGATAGTCGCCCAGCACCTTGCGCAGTTGCGGGATGGGCGGCTTGTTCAGGCCGGTCTTGACGTTGACCGTCGAGTGGATGACGGGCAGGCCGTAGGCCACGGCGGCCTTCGAGGCGCCGACGATGTTGTTGATCAGCAGTTGCCGGTCCATCGAGGCAATCGAGTTCACCTGGACAGGCTGGTAGTCAATGATGACAAAAGCGCTGTTCTGCGGCGTCAGCAGATGGTCGGTGGCGGGATCGCGGATGGTTTCGCTGGTCATGGGGGGTACTCCTTTGGTTGAAAAAACAAGACTGCGCACATAGTAAATCCTTAACATAATTCTCGGAAGTAACATAAAATGCCGTCAGTGTTCTCCATTTGGGACAATCAGCGATCATGGATTTAAACGATTTATATTATTTTGTAAAAGTGGTCGAGCATGGCGGCTTCACGCAGGCCGGCCGCGCGCTGAATATGCCGAAGTCCAAGCTCAGCCGGCGCATCGCGGCGCTGGAGACCGAGCACAATGTGCGCCTGTTGCAGCGGACCACGCGGCATTTCTCGGTGACGGCGATGGGGCAGGAATTCTACGAGCGCTGCGTCGGCATGCTGGTGGAGGCGCAGGCGGCGCGCGAGGTGATGCAGCGCGAGCATTCGGAACCGCAGGGCATCATCCGCATGAGCTGCCCCACCGCCCTGCTCGATTATCGGATCGGCGACCTGGTGGCGCGCTTCATGGCCGAGTATCCCAAGGTGCAGGTCCACCTCGACGCCACCAACCGCCGCGTCGACGTGCTGGGCGAGGGTTTGGACCTGGCCTTGCGGGTGCGCTTTCCGCCGCTGGAGAATGTCGACCTGGTGATGCGCGTGCTGTCGTCCAGCCCGCAGCGGCTGGTGGCCAGCCCGGGCCTGCTGGACGGCTTGTTCGCCGGCCGCAGCCGTCCCGCCGCCCCGGCCGATCTCGACGACCTGCCCAGCCTGGACTGGGGACCGTCGCGCGACCATGTCTGGCAGCTCGACGGCCCCGACGGCATGGAAGCGCAGGTGCGGCACCGCCCCCGCTACCTGACCGACGACATGACGGCGCTGCGCCAGGCGGCGCTGCGCGGCACCGGCATCGTGCAGCTGCCCTACATGGTGGTCGAGGAAGACCTGCAGCAGGGACGGCTGGTCGAAGCGTTGCCGGGATGGTCGCCGAAGGGCGGCATCATCCACGCGGTGTTTCCGTCGCGCCGGGGCTTGCTGCCCGGCATACGGCTGCTGATCGACTATCTGGCCGACCACATCATCAAGGAGTGAGCGCCCTACTCGGCGATCTTCTTCACCTCGATCGATTGCAGCCATTTGACGTGGCGCGGGCCGCTGCGGATATCCTTGCTGGAGACCATGGCGATGCGGCCCTCGTCGTCGCCGAGCGGCTGGCCGTCTTTTTCGAAGTAGACCAGCACGCCCTCGCCCACCGGCGAGTTGAACAGCTCGGACCACGAGAACACCACCTTGTAGCCATCGCTGGCGGTGGCGATGACGACCATCTTCTTGACGTCATTGTGGTCGCGCGACACCACGACGGCCTGCTCCAGCAGATCGCGCAGGCGCACGCCCTTCAGGTTTTCCAGCTGGCCGGCTTTGGCGCCGCCCTGCCGCACCAGCGGCAGCTCGCCCAGCTTTTGTGCCGGCAGCTGGCGCAAGTCCGCCACGTTGAGGTTGAGCGCGTGCTCCACCGCGCCCGTCACGGCCAGGCGGGTCGTGACATATTTGGCGGTGTCGCCATCGGTGGGATGCGCGGCCGCGTGCACCGAGGCACACAGCGCGATCGTGAAAAACAGCCTGCGTAGTAAATAGCCCATCATCTTTTCCTTTGCTTGGGGTTGCTTAGTATTGGTAATTGACGTTGCCGAACCACTGGCGTCCGGCGCTGGGGAAGCCGTCGGCCAGCGAGTAATTCCGGTCGCGCAGATTGCTCACGCCGGCCGCCAGCGCGACGCCGCGCGCGGGACGGTAGACCGCTTTCAGATTCAGCGTGGCGTAGCCCGCCAGCTGCACCGTGTCCGACGCCCAGCGGCTGCTGTTGCGCTCGGCGATGGCGATGAGGTCGATGTCGTCGCGCGGATGCAGCATGGCTTGCGCGGTCAGCTTTTGTTGCGGCACATCGGTCAGCCGGGTCGTTGGCGAGCTCAGGTTCTTCAGCTCGGTGTAGGTGTAGTTGGCCGCCAGCTCGACCATGCTGCTGAGCGTGCCGCGCGCATCGAGTTCGATGCCCGACGAGCGCACCCTGCCGATATTGCGCATCTGCGACTTGATGCCGGAGACGTTGGCCACGGCCTGGATCTTGTCGCCGATCTCGCTGTAGAAGTAGGCGGCCTGCAACTGGCCATCCTTCCACGGCTGGCCCTGGTAGCCGATCTCATAGTTGCGCGCAGACTCGGGCCGCAGCGCCGGGTTCTCGATGTAGGTGCCCAGGCGCTGCGAGTAGCGGTCCTTCAGCGTCGGCAGGCGCGACTTGTGGGCGATGGTCGCGTACAGCCGCGCGCTGGCGGACAGGTCTTCGAACAGGCCGGCCTGCCAGTCATGCGCGCTCTTCGTGTCCGGCAGCGTGTAGGGATTGCCGGCGCTGTAGACGGTCTGCGGCCGCAGCTGGTGGCGGCCCGCGCCCAGCGACAGCATGGTCGACGGGCGCAGCTGGACATTGTCTTCCAGCGCCAGCGACGCCAGCGCATCCTTGAAGATGGCGTTGGTGGCGCCGGTGCCGTCGCGTTCGACGTGCTTGTCCACCTTGTAGTGGGCGATCAGGCGCAGCGTGTTGATCGCCGCCTGGCGCGTTTCAAGTTCCATCGACGCGCCGCTGGTCCAGTCGCTGTAGATGCTGCGGCCCGTGCCCAGGCTGCCCGCGCCTGCGGTCTTGAGCGTGGTGTAGCTGCCGTTGGTGTAGCTGTCGACTTCGTTGCCGTAGTTGTCGTGGTAGGCGCGCACCTTCAGCGCCGCGCTGGCGCCCAACGCGGTGCGCGAGATGAAGTACATGCTTTCCTTGTCCCAGTATGGCCACTGCCAGTAGCGCGCGGTGGCCGGATCGGTCGATGGCGGCTGGCCTTTACTGCCGTGCTGCTGGTAGTAGCTCAGCGCGTACTCGTCGCCCGCGCGCGGCGTCACGCCCAGCTTCAGCGAGACCTTGCTGTCGCGCCGGTAAGCGTTGTTGCGGGCGCCGCCGTCTTCGGTGGCGGTCGGGCGGAAATCGGACGACAGCGGGAAGGTGTCGCTCTGGTCGTAGGCGGCGCCGGCCTGCACATACCAGATGCCCTGCCTGCTGCCGACGTTGGCCGAGGCCTGGCGTCCGTGGCCGCTGGCCCAGCCGAGCGCCGCGTCGCCTTCGAGGGCGGCCGTGGGCTTGCGCGAGATGAGGTTGATGGCGCCGCCCAGCGCGTTCGGCCCGTACGCCATCGAGCTGAAGCCTTTGGCCACCTGGATGCTGGCCAGGTCGGCGGTGCTGAAGCGGGCGAAGTCGACATAGCCGTCGTACGGCACGTAGACCGGCACGCCGTCGATATACAGCGGCACCTGGCGCGCATCGAAGCCGCGCACGGCGATGGTTTTTTCATTGCGCGCATTGGTCGACAGCGTGACGCCGGACAGCAGGTTGAGCGCATCGCCGACATTGTCGCGGTTAAACTGGCGCATCTCCTTGCGGCCGATGACGGAGGCCACCTGTTCCTTGCCGATTTCGCCGACCTGATCGAGCGTGCCGGTGACGACCACGGTGCCCAGCTCGAACGGCCGGGCCTCGCCGCCCTGTTGAGCGGCCACATTGCCGCCGGCTCCCAGCGCCAGCAACGCCGACGCCATCAACGTCAGCCGACGGCCGCGCTTTTCCTTCTGATCCATATGACTTCCCCATGTAAAAAAACCTTAGCCCCGGACCTTAAAGAATCCCGGCTTACAGCGCAATATAGTTGGCTATATAGCGATTATCGCAACAAAAAAGGTTTTATGGGATAAGCAAGAAGGAGTAGATACCGCCATTCATCGACGAAATGGCGGCGATACGCTACGCGGCGGGTACGGCTTCCGTCAGCGCAGCCACGGCTTTGACCAGCTGGCTGTTCAATTCCTCATGCTTGAGCACGCCGCGTTCGAGATCGTAGTTGTCATGGAAGCTCGGGATGGAAAGGCTGGCTTTGACGTGGCCGCCAAAAAACGGCGCGGAGCCGGTCGCCGCCGCCAGCACGCTGGCGCCGCCACGGGCGCCCGGCGAGGTGGACAGGAGAACCAGGGGCTTGTTCTGAAACACCTTGGACTCGATGCGCGAGCACCAGTCGAACAGGTTTTTAAAGGCCGCGCTGTACGAGCCATTGTGTTCGGCGAACGAAATCAGCAAGGCGTCGGACGCCGCGATTTTTTGCAGAAAAGCCTTGGCCAATTCAGGATGGCCCGACGCCGCTTCCCTGTCGATGCTGAACAGCGGCATTTCGTAATCGTTTAAATCCAGTACCTCGACCTCCGCACCGTCCACCAGACCGGCCGCGTAAGTCACTAATTTTTTGTTGATCGATTTGCTGCTATTGCTCGCTGCGAATGCCAATAACTTCATATTCCGCCTAAATCCTGAAGCATAGCAAAAATATGGTTTTTTGATAAATGTTTTCAATCCGGCCGCCGCCGCGAGAAGACGGCCGGATCGTCACTACCGCTTACTTGAAGCTGTAGTCCAGGCTGACATACACATAGCGGCCGCGCGGATCGCCCCAGCTATCGTTGTAACCCAGCGAGGAGCCCGGATCGAAAGCCGGATCGCGGTTGAACACATTGTTGGCGCCAACGCGTATCACCGCGTTCTTGATGCCCGAATAGGCCAGCGATGCATCCAGCGTGGCGATGGCCGGAATGCGCCGTCCCTTGGCATAGAAGTCATACCATTGGTTCTGCACGGCCGATGGCGAGCGGTCGACCTTGGTGCCGGCCACGTATTTGACGATGCCGGTGCCGCTCCACACGCCCTGGTCCCAGTTCACGCCCACGTTCGCCAGCACGCGCGGATTGCCGTACTCGCCGGCGTCGCACGAGGTGTTGTTAGGGCAGTTGATGTAGACGTTATCGGCCAACAGCACCGTGTCGTAGCGCAGCGTGTAGTTGGCTTCGCTGAACACCTTGATGCGGCCCAGCTTCTCGGTGCGGAAGGTGTAGGACGCTTCCAGGTCGATGCCGGAGGTGTGCGTCTGGAAGCGGTTGACCCAGCCTGTCTTGATGTTGGACAGCTCGCCGCGCAAAGGCCCCAGCCGCGCCTTGTCGGCCGCCGACAGCGTCGCGTAGGCCGCGATATCCTCGGCCGTGACATCGTCGCGCGTCACGTGCGACTTGTAGGCGCCGTCTTCGTTGTCGAGCACCGTCGTGGTATCGAGGATGTCGATCTTGTTTTTCCACTTGATGTCGTAATAGGTCAGGCCGATGTTCAAGTCCTTGATCGGCTCGATGACGAAGCCGATGTTGTACTGGTTCGACTTCTCCGGCTGCAGATCCTTGGTGCCGACGTTGGACGCCTTGACCTGGCGGGTGCAGTAGGAATCGAAATACACATCGCCCTCGACGCAGCGGTGCGGATCCTTGGTCTGGTAGAAGGCGTCGCGGCCCTGGCTGAAGCGCTGCGGCAGCGACGGCGCCACCATGCCGGTGCTGTAGTTCGCGCGCAGCATGATCTCCTTGCTCGGCTTCCACTTCACGCCGAACTTGGGATTGGTGGTGGCGCCGGCCAGCTCATATTTGTCGTGGCGCACGGCGGCCTGGGCCTCCAGCGTTTTCAGCAACGGCAGGCTCAGCTCCGCATACACGGCCGACAGTTTTTCCGAACCGGAGATCGGCGGCAGCACCGCGTACTGGCCCAGCAAGCCCTGCTGCCAATCCTGCGACGGCGTGTACGACAGCGAATTCTTGCGCAGCTCGGAGCCGACCGACACGCCGACCTTCCCGCCCGGCAGCTCGCCGAACTCGGTCGCGGCCTGCAGCTTGATGGAATCGGATTTGCTGCGGGTCTTGACGAACATCTCGCCCGACAGCTCGCGGATCAGGGCGTCCGAATTCTTGTTGACGCCGAAGGGGTTGAAGCGGCCGTCGTCGACCGCCTGGTTCAATTCCTCCAGCTTGTAGGCGCCCAGCGTATCGGTGCGGCCGCGCTCCTCGCCGTGCGACAGCGTGGCCGACCAGTCCCAGCCGGCCAGCTCGCCCTTGAGGCCGGTCATCAGCCAGAGGTTGTCGACGTTGGTCTTGATGCCGCCTTCGTAGACCGGGAAATCGCGCCGCACCGTCACCGGCTTGCCGTAGGTGTTGAAGGGATTCGAGGCCGGAATGACCAGGTTGTTGCGCGCGCGGTTCTGCAGCCACGACGACTGGCCGACGATGCGCTTGTCGAAGTTGGTGTAGAAGGCGTTGGCGAACAGCGTCAGGTCCGGCGCGATATCCCAGTTCAGCGCGGCCGTGGCGCCGGCGCGGCGCGAGGGCTTGACCAGGTCGGTGAATTCCGCCGTCGCCGACAGGCAGCCGTTGCGGGTCGGCGAAGGGAACCATTCGGCGCCGCTCGGATACGGCAACTTGGAGCCGGCCAGGCATTCCGGGTCGGCGAAGCGGTTGCCGCCTATCGACAGCGTGCCGGCATCGGTGCCGTGGGCGCCGTACACATTGGCGTACTGCAGGCCGCCGCTGGCGCCGAAGTCGATGTGGTTGGCCCAGTCGCGGTCGGTGCCCTTGATGCGCTTGGTGTCCTCGTACATGGCCGCGTAGGTCAGGTTGAATTTCTGCGTGGCGCGGTCGCCGTAGCCGCCGGCCACCGACAGCTTGCGCACATCGCCGCCGCCCAGCGTGGTGGTGCCGTAGCTGGTGCTCAGGTCCACGCCCTGGTAATTCTGGCGCATGATGAAGTTGATGACGCCGCCCACCGCATCGGTGCCGTAGATTGCCGAGGCGCCGTCCTTGAGCACTTCGATGCGCTCGATCGCCGCCAGCGGCAGCATGTTCAAGTCCACCGAGGTGAAGCCGTTGGAATCGTCCGAGCCGGACACCGGCAGGCGGTTGCCGTTCAACAGGATCAAGGTCGGCATGCCGCGCAGGCTGGCCGTGGTGGCGCCGTTGCGGAAGTCGTTGCCGCCGCCGAAATCGCGGCCGTTGCCGCCGACCGAAGGCAGGTTGCGCAACACGTCGAGCACCGAGGTGGCGCCGGAGCGCTTGATGTCTTCCTTGGTAATCATGGTCATCGGCGACACGCCCTCCTGGGCGATGCGCTTGATATTACTGCCGGTGATTTCCACCCGCTCCATCCTGGCGTCCGGCTTGGGCGCGTCCGATTGTTCCTGCGCCTGCGCCTGCGCCAGCGCCACGGCGTTGGCCGACAACAAGGCCAGCGCAAACTTCACCCAGCGTACAGCTATTTTTTCCTGAAACATATTACTCGTCTCCTGGTAATGACGTCCCCCATCGCGTGTGCGGGATCGTTGTCATGAAACTGCCGGTTTACTTCGAAAGCCTGCTTCAACAGAGGCTATCGAATCGGCACCAAGCTTACGTGGGTCGGCTGAGTACGTCTTGGCGCGGTTAGCGCCAAAGACGGACGAAATCGGCATAACCGCGCGATCCCGGCATACCGAAATGAATATGGCTCCCGGAGGAGCCATGCATGACCAGCACTGATGGGATTGCGTTTCCGCGGCTAGCCGGAGTGTTCTTCCGTCTGCTTTGCCGCGTACATGGCCTGATCGGCATGGCGTATCAAATGCGCGATGTCGCTGCCATGCTCGGGATAGTGGGCGACGCCTATGCTGGCGGTGGCCGTCAGGCTGAGGCCGTCGGCCAGCGACATCGGCATCGCCAGCACCTGGTGGATCTTCTCGACGATTTGACGGGCGTCGGCGGCCACCAGGACTTCTTCCACGATGACGACAAACTCATCCCCACCAAGCCGCGCCACGGTGTCGGATTCGCGCACGCAGTGCTTCAGGCGCTGCGCCACTTCGCGCAGCAACTGGTCGCCGCAGGCGTGGCCGTAGTCGTCATTGATCTGCTTGAACTTGTTCAGGTCGATGAACAGCAGCGCCAACTGGCTCTGGTGGCGCTGGGCGCGCGCCAGCGCCATCTGCAGCCGGTCGTGGAACAGGCGGCGATTGGGCAGCTGGGTCAGCTCATCGTGCTGGGCCATGAAGCGCAGCCTGGTGTATAGCTGTTGGCGATGTATCGCCGTTGCCACCTGGTTGGAAACAAACAGCAGCAATTCCTGCTCCTGGTCGCTGTAGCCGGACAGGCCCGACGCCTCATCGCCCTGCAGCAGCAATACGCCGATCCGGCCCTGCGTGGTCGCCAGCGGCACGCCGATCCAGCAGACCGGAGCGGGGCCAACTGTCGCCTGCAGCGCCAACGGCAGCCGTGTCATGGTGGCCGCTGTCAGCAGCACCGGCTGTCCGCTGCGCGACACTTCCTCACCCAGCCAGCGCGCCACCGGATGCGGTGCGGCGCTGCCGCCGGCATTGGCGTGGTAGGCGAACTGCAGGCAGTCGTCCTGCTCGCCCCGCAACGCGACCGCGAATCCGGCCGCCGGCAGCATGGCGCCGATAATCCCGTGTATGCGTTCGAACAGGGCCGGCAGGTTGTCGCTGGCATGGGCGGCCTCGGAGATCGCATACAGCGTGTATTGCATCGCCTCGGCCTGCTTGGTCGCCGTGATATCGCGCGCCACGGCCACGCGCAACTGGTCCGCCTCGGACCAGCGGGCCGACCACATGATGTGGACGATCTTGCCGTCCTTGCGGACATACCTGTTTTCAAAACGCGAGTTGGGATGGCCGTCCATGATGGTGCGCGCCGCCGCCAGCGTGCGCTCCCTGTCGGCCGGCGCGACCAGATTAATCATCTGCATGCCGACCATTTCCTGGGGAGCGTAGCCGAAGATACGCTCACAGGCGGCGCTGACAAATACAAAGCGGCCTTCCGCATCGACCATGCACACGGCATCCATGAGCAAGTCGGTGAAACGAGCTATCGTGGAGGCAAGAGATTTTTCCATATTGGACAATTCTAGTCCCGATTGCCCTACATCAAGAAATTCCTCAGGCGATTGTGACGAAAGCCCAACACCATCCTTGCTTACGATTTGCTAACGTTGCCTGCTAGTCTCGCTTCGGCGTCTCGTAGACGGGCGCGGCCACGCCCTGCATGGTGCTGGCGGTGGGCGCTTCGGTGCTGAACACCAGTACCTCGTTGGCGCCCTCCTTCAGCCACGATGCCGGCAGGTACAGCGTTTGCTGCGGACCGATGTGCCAGTAGCGCCCCAGATGGTGGCCGTTGACCCAGACCTGCCCCTTGCCCCAGCCACGCGTGTCGAGGAAGGTGTCGACCGGCTTGGCCAGCGTCAGCGTGCCGCGCCAGAAGCCCGGCGCCCCGGCCGCATCGCCTACCGCGCCTGCCGGCAGGCGCTTCAGCGCCGCGGCATCGAGCGGCAGCGGGTAGACCGTCCAGCCCTCCAGCTCATCGTCGCCCAGCTTCACCGCGCGCGTGATGCCCTTGTTGTCATCGACCAGTTTGGCGCCGAAGCCGATACGCCCCATCGCTTCCACCAGCAGATCGAGCTGGGCGCCGGCCGGCAGATCCACCGCCAGCGTGCTCTCGCCCAGACGACGGTCCAGCTTGCCGATCACACGGCCATCGGCCAGCACGGTCGCCTGGTCGTGCAAGCCTTCGAGCACCAGCTTGCCCTTGGCCGGCGCATCGAGCCGCTTGCGATACAGGATGTAGCCGTAGTTCTGGCCATACTCCTCCATGGCCCTGGCCCAGCGTGAAGGCTGGGCCTTGGACAGCAGCTCCAGCCGGGCCAGCAGGCTGCCGGCCGGTTGCAGCGCGAAAGCGGGCAGCGCCTGCGGTTGCGGCGCGGCGGGCACCGGCGGCAGCGCCGTTTTCAAATGCCGGGCGATAACGTCGCGCAAGGCGAAGTACTTGGGTGTCGGGCGTCCCGCCTCGTCCAGGGCGGCGTCGTAGTCATAGCTGGTGGTGTCCGGCTGGTAGGGCTCGCTGCCCGAATAGTTGGCGCCGGCCAGCCAGCCGAAGCTGGTCCCGCCGTGGAACATGTACAGATTGAACGATACGCCCTGCGACAGCATCCGGTCCACCGTGCGCGCCGCCTCCTCGGGACTCTGGGTGTGGTGTTGCTCGCCCCAGTGGTCGAACCAGCCGGCCCAGTATTCGCCGGCCATGCGCGGGCCATGCGGACGCCAGGCGGCCAGTTCCTGAACCGAGGCCTGGGCATCGTCCGCGCCGCCGCCGAAGTTGACCACGGCCGGCACATCGGGCAGCGTGCCGCCTTCGAACAGCCGGCCGGCGCCGCCGTCGGAAGTGAACAAGGGCGCGTCAAAGCCGGCCCGGCGCATCTGCGCCCGCACGGCGCGCAGGTAGTCATGATCGCGGCCGTAGGAACCGTACTCGTTCTCCAGTTGCAGCATCAGGATGGGGCCGCCGCGGCTGCTCTGCAGGTCCGCCACCTCCTGCGCCAGACGCTTGAAGTAGCGCGCGCTGGCGGCGAGGTAGCGTGCATCCATGGACCGCACGCGCAGTCCCTGCGTGCGCAGCAGCCAGGCCGGGAAGCCGCCGAAATCCACTTCGGCGCAGACATACGGCCCGGGCCGCAGCACCACGTTCAAGCCTTCCTCCGCAGCCGTCTTGATGAAGGCGCGCAGATCGTTCTGGCCGGAGAAGTTCCACTGCCCCGGTTCCGGCTCGTGCTGCGACCAGAAGGCATAGGTGGTCACGGTGTTCAAGCCCATCGCGCGCGCCATGCGCAGGCGCTCGCGCCAGGCGGCGCGGGGGATGCGCGGGTAATGCATTTCGCCGGAGCGGATCACGAACGGCTGGCCGTCGAGCTTGAAGTGCGCGCCGTCGATGGCGAAGTGCGGCGGGCGCGCCGACGGCTCGGCCGCGTACGCCAGCGTGCTGCTCAGGCCCAGGGCCAGCAGGCCGATCTGGATAGTTTTGGTCAGATTCAAGGTATGGACTCCGGTCACGATTAACGGTATTGATAGCGCAGCACCAGCGAGGCCCTGCGCGGCGTTTGATATTGGCTCGGTATGCCCCAGTTCACATCCGGCACGATGGTGTTGTCGGCGTTCACGTCGGCGCTGTAGGTGTTGTAACGGTCGGTGATGCCGCGCCGGTTGAACAGGTTCTGGATGCTCAGGTCCAGGCTCAGCTTGTTGTGCGCGCCTATCGTCATGTCGTAGCCCACGCCCATGTCGAATTGCCAGAAGAACGGCAGGCGGCCGCTGGTGCCCGCCGTCTTGACCCCGACCGGGTTGGTGCTGGCATCGCAGTAGTGTCCCCACGAACCCCAGTTGTAAGAGAGGCTGTTGACGTCGGGATTGAGGCCGAAGCAGCTGACCGGCTCGCCGCTGTGCATGCTGAGTATGCCGCTGGTGCGCAGGCCGCTCGGGAAGTAATAGGCACTCGATGCGGTGAACGCGTGGCGGATGTCGTTGGTCAGATTGCCGCTGGCGCCGCGCGTCGTCTCCGGAAAATCGTAGACGCCGGTCTGGCCGATATAGCCCGCGTTCCGGTTTTCCAGATTGAGGAAGCCATTGTCATTGCCGAACGAACGGGTCCAGGTATAGCTCAGGTTCAGGTACCACGGCTCGCCGGCGCTGCGCGAGTGGCTCGCATCGAAGGTCAGGTGGATGTACTTGTGCTTGGGTTTGGGCAGGCCGAATTCGGCAGCCGGTATGGTCAGCGATACCGGCTTGCCATCGCCGCGGAAATCGCGCGTGACCGTGACGTCCTCGCCAGGATTGAGTTCGAAGCATTCGTAGTCGCTCGGATAGTTCGGATAGCCGTGGGTATTGGCATACTTGCCTATGCCCTGGCCGTAGCAGGTGGAGTTGATGACGCGCTTCAGCTCGGCATAACCGAAGTCGACCTGGCCTACCCAGTGGCGGTTGAACGCCTTCTGCGCGTACAGCTGCAGCTCGTTCTGGTAAGGCGCTTTCAGGTTGGTGGTGGCCACCTGGTCTGCCGCCGGCGGCGTGCCGTCATGGCCGGGCGCGGTGTAGGTGGAACCTATCTGCGTCAGGCCCAGCGGCAATTGGGTGTTGGGGTCGATGCCGCTGTAACGGTACCATTTGCGCTGTTCGAGGTGGGACTCGGCGACGCCGAAGCTGAAGTTCGATGGCATGGACAGCGAATAGCGCCCCAGGTTGGCCCCGACCTTCAGGCTGGAATCGCCATGCACATCCCACGACAAGCCCAGGCGCGGCGAGGTGGTCGGGAACGAGAACAGCGGGCGCTCCAGCGCGTCCTTGTTGACGAACTTGTCGAAGCGCAGGCCGCCGTATAGCATCACGCCTTTACCGATTTTCCAGTAATCCTCAAGATAGGCCGCCTTGTTGATCGACACCATGCGACCGAACTCATGGTTGAAATAGTAGCCGACGTACTTGCCGCCGACCTGCTCGCCATTGGGCAGCTGCACGGTGTTGGGACGGTCGTAATAGGTGTACCAGCCAGCCTGCGGCGTGTGCCAGTCCTGGCCGAGAAAGTGCTGGTAGTACTCGGCCCCGAACACGATCTTGTGATTGTCCAGGCTCCAGCTCAGGTCGCCCTTGTAGCCGCGCCGCCAGTAATCGTCGGGGCGAAAATTGACGGTGCGGTCCTGTATGCCGATGTTGCTGGTCTTCTGGGTCTGGCTGTTGTAGGCGTCGACATAGGGGATGTCTTCGGCGCCGTGGGCGCGATCGTTGAGCTGTCCCAGGAAGCCGCCCATCAAGCGCAGTTCCAGGTTGGGCGTGAGGTTGCCGTGGTAATTGGCAATCAGCATGCGCTCCGTCACCGGCGCATACGAACTGGACGAAAAGGCGCCGACCTGCGTGGTGTAGTCCTTCAGCAGGCGATAGGTGTCGGTGCTGATGCTGCTCCACGTCCGCGAGCCGGTCAGATTGAGCGTGTGGTCATCGTTGATGTTCCAGGTCAGATTCAGCAGCAGGTTCTTGCTTTGCGAACTGGCGATTGACTCGCGATTCTGGCTGAAGGTGTAGCTGCGCGATGGCAGCCGGTCACCCAGCAGCACGAAGGCGAACAGCTTGTCCTTGACCAGCGCCCCCGACGCCCACAGGTAATTCGTCGTGCTCGCCTCGCTGCGGTTGTTCGAGGAATAGCGGTAGTAATCGCCCTGCCCGTTGCGTATATCCTTTTCCGCCGGCATCAAGGTGGCCGATGTCGCCGGCGTGTAATACATCGCATAGCCGGCCTCGAATTTGTTCGAGCCCTGGCGCACCGTCTGCGCCATGATGCCGCCGGTGGCATTGGTCCACGAGGCGCCGAAGCTGCCCGCCATCACCTCGGTTTCCTGGATCGCCTCGCGCGGCAGGCGGTTGGCGCCCAGCAGCGTGCGGTCATTGGTGGTGTCGAATTCGTTGAGGTAGTAGCGGTTTTCCGCCGGCGACGCCCCGCCCAGCTGGACCAGCCCGGTCGTGTTCTGGTCGTAGCGCACGTTGGAGCGCAAGCGCGCAATCGATTCGGCGTTGCCGTTGAGGAGAGGCAGGCTGTTGATCAGCTCCCGGCTGTAGTGGCTGGATAATTCCGGGGTGTTGACGTCGATGGGCAGCACCATGGTCTGGGCCGAGTTGCCGGCCACGGTCACAGTGGCGAGCGCGTCCGGGCCGCCCTGGTTTTCCGCCGTCACGGCAAGCACGGCCGTGTCGCTGTTGGGCTTCACGCTCACCTGCCGGACGGCGATCACCTGCTCCCCCTGCCTGAGCGTCACGGTGTACAAGCCGGGGTTGAGGCCCGAGGTCTTGTAGCGGCCTTGTCCGTCAAGCGGCAGTTCGCGTTTGAAGCCGGTCTGCTCGCTGGTGACGGTCACCCGGTTCGCACTCGCGCCCACCGGCACCGCGCCATACAAACCACCGGTGATCGACTGGGCGTATGCGCCGTTGATTCCGGCGATGCCGGACAGCAGGCTCAGGACGAGCAGCGATAGCCGCGCAGCAGTGTTACCTGCCTTCGGTATTTTCTTCATGCATAGTCTCCGTTCTTATTTGCGAATATAAGTTTTTGCGGAATACAACGCGGCTAAAGCTTTCGTTTTCGTAAGCTTTACCTGAATAAACCTTAAAATTAAATAAGGTTTTAGTCAATGAAAAGAAAATATCCGGAGGAATTCGTCAGGTTTTAAGTGATAATATCTTTCGTTTCGCGATATTGACGGGTTGCGATGTTTCGTTTCGTTACGAAATTACAACATCGATCATCAACGGACGTCCAGCAGTTCCACGTCAAAGATCAGGTTGGCGTTCGGCGGGATCGGGCCTGCGCCGTTTTCGCCGTAGCCCATGCTGGCCGGTACGATCAGCGTGCGTTTGCCGCCGACTTTCATGCCCTGGACGCCCTCATCCCAACCCGGAATCACTTGTCCGGCGCCGAGCCGGAAGCTGAACGGTCCGCGGCCGACGGAGGAATCGAACTGGGCGCCATGCTGCGCCGCTGCGGCCGGCTCGTACAGCCAGCCGGTGTAGTTGACGACGGCGGTGACGCCGGCCGCTGCATCCTTGCCGGTGCCGACGACAATATCGATCTTTTGCATAGGCACGGCAGCGGCCGCAGGCGCTTGCGGCGCCTTAGGGCGGTCGCAGCCCGCCAGGGCGAAGGTCAGGGTCAGGCCGATAACGCAGGAGTACAGCAGCTGTTTCATGGTGTTCTTTCGTTTAGAAGTGCAAATAGAGAGGTCGCTTGGGGCTCTCATGAGGCCCGGATGCCGGCGCATTATGGCTGATCGTTCACGCTCCTGCCAGCGCGCGGCACGCTTGACCGCCTTGTCTGAGTGCGATTGACATATCCCGAATGCACACTACAATGGGATATGTTTATTGTATATACCATGGAGAAAAGTGATGGAACAAGGCGCCATTTTTCAAAACAATCGCAGCCAAGCCATCCGCTTACCCAAAGCGGTGGCGTTTCCTGAAGACGTGAAGCGGGTTGATGTCGTCGTGCTGGGCCGAACCAGGATCATTACGCCTGCGGGTGAATCCTGGGAAAGCTGGTTTGACGGCCCGGGAATCTCCGCTGACTTCATGCTGGAACGCGAGCAGCCCGCCGAACAAGAGAGGGAATCTTTTTAAATGCTCAAGTTCATGCTTGATACCAACATCTGCATTTTCACCATCAGGAACAAGCCGGCCCCTGTTCGCGAGATGTTCATTCGGCAGCATGGCTTGATGTGCATCAGCACGATTACCTTGATGGAGCTTTTCTACGGCGTGGAGAAATCCGCCCATCCGACGCGAAACTTGGTGGAAGTGGAAGGCTTCGCGGCCCGCCTGGAGGTATTGGATTTTGACAGCAATGCCGCCGCACACGCTGGACAGATCCGCGCAGAGTTGGCCCGGGCTGGGACGCCAGCTGGCCCCTATGACCAGATGATCGCCGGCCATGCCCGTTCACGCGGCCTGATCGTCGTCACCACCAATCAAAGCGAATTTGAACGCGTGCCTGGACTTCGCGTGGAGGATTGGACTCTGTAGATGCGCGAATACTGGCAAACGCAAAAAGGGCAGCCACATCGGCTGCCCTTCTACATACTGGAGCGGGAGAAGAGTCTCGAACTCTCGACCTCAACCTTGGCAAGGTTGCGCTCTACCAACTGAGCTACTCCCGCTTGGAGTTCAAATTGTCTGGAGGCGAGGATCGGAGTCGAACCGACCTAGACGGCTTTGCAGGCCGCTGCATAACCGCTTTGCTACCTCGCCAGAGGAAACTTTTTACTGAGACGCACAGCGGGGTTACGCGCTGCGATCCGGAATTCTGGAGCGGGAGAAGAGTCTCGAACTCTCGACCTCAACCTTGGCAAGGTTGCGCTCTACCAACTGAGCTACTCCCGCATTGGAGTTACTGATTTTTACTGCGCCAACCAGTTCCGAAGAAACTGGAGCGGGAGAAGAGTCTCGAACTCTCGACCTCAACCTTGGCAAGGTTGCGCTCTACCAACTGAGCTACTCCCGCATTGGAGTCCAACATTCTAGCAGCTAGCTGCCGTTATTGCCAGTGCTACTTGTTCTTGATAACTTGGAGCGGGAGAAGAGTCTCGAACTCTCGACCTCAACCTTGGCAAGGTTGCGCTCTACCAACTGAGCTACTCCCGCGTCGCTGTCATCAACAACAGGCCAGCATTATAGAGGATCCATGACGCCTGTCAATGGTCTTGATATCAATCTTATCGATTGCGCTCCAAAACCTGCGGCCGGCCCTGGTCCGGCCGGCTGTAATCGCAGACGCCATGCGGGAATATCCGTTGCAGCCTGGCCTTTTGCTGCGCCGTCCATTCCACGCCGGCGGGATAGCTGCCGTCCCGCAGCGCCTGCGCGACCGGCTTCAGCGCGCACTTGAAGACATCGCCCTTGATCGATTCCCCCGCCACCATGCGCGGACTGGAAAACAGCGGGAAGGCTTTGGAACAGGCGCCCGGAGGTTTGGCGTCCAGGATGCCGTCCCACACCGACGGCCCGGCGGCGATGACGGCGCCGCCGGTATCGATGCAGCGGTCGGTGAATTCGGCCGGCGCCGGGCCGCCGCTCAGCAGCCGATCCATAGTCGACAAGGCTTCCAGCACCCTGCCCTGCATATCTGCCTCGGAGCGGGTGAACCAGATCACCTGGCGTTTGGCCTCGGCGCGATTGGCGCCCAGCAGGCGCGCCCGCACCGAGAAGGCCTGGCGCGCGTTGTGCATGTTCAGCTCCGGCTCAAGATAAGGCCGCAGATCGATCATCGGGATGCCGAGGCGCTGGCCGGTGAACACCTGGCCCGTGCTGTAGGCTTTGCGCATCGCCTCCACGCTGCCGCTGCGGCGTGGCGCAGGCGTGCCCTCCGGATCGCGGCAGGTGGCGCTCCGCAGCATGTTGCGGCTGTCGTAGGGGTCGTCCTTGCCCTGCCAGTCCACGAAGTCGGCCTGCTCCTTCCAGCCGCCTACGCAGGCGTTGAGGCGCAGGAATTCGTCGACACCGATCACGCCCTGCGCCAGCGCCTTCAAGCCGTACTGCACGCCCTCGTTGTCGATGGAGATCGGAGCGTAGCCCTGGCTGTCGGTGCCGTAGATATCGGCCAGGTCGTTCCAGTGCGTCCATTTCACCTTGTCGAAGGCGCCGGCGGGATAGCGGTAGAAGGTCGCGGCCAGGTCGTAGCGGTCGTCCTTGTAGCGCGGGTTCAGCACCGTCACGATCGCCATCTTCCAACCGTTGATGCACTCGGTCGAACCGGCGCCGCCGGTCCACGCGTGGCGCGCGCCATCGCTGGCGTTCATGCCTTCGATGGCGATTTGATTGCTCCACCTGGCCCACGGCGACGCGGGATCGAGCGCCACCTCGTCCTTGAAGTACTGGCTCAACAGCGGGCAATCCGAGATCGGGATGGTCTGCGTAATCATGTCCGGATAGGACTGGAGCGGAATGCCGCCATCCAGCAAACCGGGATGGTTTTGTGCAAACAGGTACTGCTGCACCGCACCGCCCGATCCACCCAGGCCGATGGTGAACAGCGGCGCGCCATAAGCTTCGACAAAGCGGGCCTTGGTCAGCAAGGCGGTCTGCCCGGCCAGGCGCATGTTGTAATGGACGCCGGCTTCATTGCCGGTCGAGCTGACGATGGCGTAGCCCTGCTCCAGCATGGGCACCATCAACTGGCGCTCGTTGCCGCTCAAGCCTCCGGGCTTGAACCACAGCGGCGAGCCTTGATGATGGCCGATGCCGACACCGCCGCCCAGCCAGTACACCAGCTTGCGGTTCCAGGCCGCCGGCTCGGGCTTGGCCGCCGGCGCCAGCATGGCGATGGTGTAGACGAAGCGGTTGATGGTGCCCACTTCAACCCGCACCACGAACGGCACGGCCGCGCCGTTGCGCTTAAAGGTCGTCAGGTCTGGGGGAGGCGCCGCGTAGCCGGTGGCGGGATCGAATGGCTTGAAGCGATTGCCGGCGAGGTAGAAGTACTCGACCCGCGTCGCGATGCTGCAATTGCGGCTGTAGCCGACGATGGCGCCGCTGGCTTCATCGACCACGGGGTGGCCGATACCGTCCTGGTTGTCGACGCTGGGCTGGCCCAGGCCTGCTTCCTGCGTGCGGCAGACGAAAGGTTGTTGTTGCTGCGCCTGCGCTGCCAGGCAGATTGCGGTTGCCGCGCAAGCGGCCAGGAATCTCCAGAACGCCATCGCGTGCTCCTGATCTGGTGGTGTGGACCTCACCAGATCATAGCATTTTGTTATTAGTTCAGCGTACCCGCTTTTTCCTTAATCAGCGGCCAGGCCAGGCGCAGGTAGTAGAACATCGACCACACCGTCAGCACGGCCGCCACTTCCAGCAGGCGCGAGCCCCAGAACTGGGTGTCGATGGCGCCCCACAGCACGTCATGGAACAGCAACAGCGGAATGGCCATCATCTGCGCCGTGGTCTTGATCTTGCCCAGCGAGCTGACCGCCACCGATTTCGACGCGCCGATCTGCGCCATCCACTCGCGCAGCGCCGAAATGGCGATCTCGCGGCCGATGATGACGAACGACAGCACGGCATTGGCGCGGTCGAGCTGCACCAGCACCAGCAAGGCGCCAGCCACCATCAGCTTGTCCGCGACCGGGTCGAGGAAAGCGCCGAAGGCCGAGGTCTGGTTCCAGCGGCGGGCCAGGAAACCGTCGAACCAGTCGGTGACGGCGGCAACGATGAACACCAGCGTGGCCGCCAGGTTTTGATCCGCAACGGGAAGGACAGTGGTGGGCAGATAGTAGACGCCCACCACAAGCGGAATCAGCGCAACGCGCAACCAGGTCAACAGTATCGGTATATTGAAGGGCATAAGCTCGAAAATTAGTGCGGCCGTGAAAATTGTTAATGCGCCGCTAGTCTACCTTGCCGCCGCACATTAAACCAGCGCACTGTTGCTGTGCATGCCCTAATGCAGTTGCTTGTAGATCTCTTCCGCCAATGCGCTGGAGATGCCTTCAACCTGCTTCAAGTCCTCGACGCTGGCGTCGACCACGCCACGCAGGCCGCCAAAGCGCGCCAACAGGCGCTGGCGGCGCTTGGCGCCTATGCCTTCGATCTCTTCCAGGCGCGAGGTCTGGCGCGTCTTGGCGCGCTTGGCGCGCATGCCGGTGATGGCGAAACGGTGCGCCTCGTCGCGGATCTGCGCCACCAGCATCAGCGCCGCCGATTCCTTGCCCAGCTCCTGCGAGGCGCGGCCGTCGACGAACATCAGCGTCTCCAGGCCCACGCGCCGCCCTTCCCCCTTGGCCACGCCGACGATCAGGCTGATATCGAGTCCCAGCTCGGCGAACACCTGACGCGCCATTTCGATCTGGCCCTTGCCGCCGTCGATCAGCACCACGTCCGGCATCACGCCGTCGCCGTTGGCGACCTTTTCGTAGCGGCGGAACAGCACCTGGCGCATCGCCGCGTAATCGTCGCCGGGCGTGATGTCGTTGATGTTGTAGCGGCGGTACTCGCCGTTCTGCATCTGGTGGTGGTGGAACACCACGCACGAGGCCTGCGTGGCCTCGCCCTGCGTGTGCGAGATGTCGAAGCATTCGACGCGCAGCGCGTCGATGTCTTCCGGCTCCAGCTGCAATGCCTCCACCAGCGCGCGCGTGCGCGACTGCTGCGAGCCCTGCTCCGACAGCAGCCGCGCCAGCGAGATCTCGGCGCCCTTCTGCGCCAGCTCCAGCCATTTGCGGCGCTGGTCCTGCGGCTGGAAGATCAGGTTGATGCGGTGGCCGCACTGCTCCTGCAAGGCCTGCATCAGCGCCGGGTGGTCGAACTCGATATTCAGGATCAGCGTGCCGGGGATGAACTTCTCGCTGTAGTGCTGCGCCAGGAAGGCCGCCAGCACCTCGACTTCAATCGCCTGCTCGGCGATCGCCTCGGCGTCGCCCAGGTGGGTCGGGAAGTAGGCGCGGTCGCCCAGGTGGCGGCCGCCACGCACCATCGCCAGGTTGACGCAGGCGCGGCCGCCCTGCACCAGCACGGCGATGATGTCGACATCGGCGTCGCCGGTGGTCTCCATGCTCTGCTGGTGCAGCACGCGCGACAGCGACTGGATCTGGTTGCGCACGCCGGCGGCCTGCTCGAATTTGAGCTCGGCGGCGTAACCGTGCATTTTCTTTTCCAGGTCGGCCATCACCTCGCTCTGGCGGCCGCGCAGGAAGCGCGCGGCGTTGTCGACATCGACCTTGTAGTCTTCCTTGCTGATCAGGTCCACGCACGGTGCGCTGCAACGGCCGATCTGGTGCAGCAGGCACGGGCGCGTGCGGTTGGAATACACGCTGTCCTCGCAGGTGCGGATCAGGAACACCTTCTGCAGGATCTGCATCGATTCCTTGACCGCCCACGAGCTGGGGAACGGGCCGAAA
This sequence comes from Rugamonas aquatica, assembly GCF_009380215.1. Classification (GTDB taxonomy): domain Bacteria; phylum Pseudomonadota; class Gammaproteobacteria; order Burkholderiales; family Burkholderiaceae_D; genus Rugamonas; species Rugamonas aquatica_B. The sequence goes on along the minus strand of NZ_WHUG01000018.1, from coordinate 126,731 downwards.
TACTGGTTCTTCTTGTCCACGCCACCACGGTAGTAGACCATGCGCGGCGCGTCACCGCCGGTGATCTTCAGGTAGGGATAGGATTTATCGTCGCGGAACAGGATGTTGAAGCGCGGGCTGAGGGCCTTGATGAGGTTATTCTCAAGGATCAGCGCCTCGGCTTCGCTGTGCGTGACGGTGGTTTCCAACCGCGCGATGCGCTCGACCATCATGGCGATGCGCGGGCTGCTGAGGTTTTTCTGGAAGTAGCTGGAGACGCGCTTCTTCAGGTCGCGCGCCTTGCCGACGTAGAGCACTTTGTCGTCGGCGTCGAAATAGCGGTACACGCCCGGCAGGTTGGGCAGCTTGGCCACGGTGGCCAGCACTTGTTCGCGCGGGTCGGGCGCGCTGGTTTCCACTTCCAGTTCAGTCATACTTGTCTCACTGCGCCTGTTCGACGATGACGAAGGCGACGGCGTATTCTTCCTCGTCGCTGACCGTCACCTGGGCCGACAGCTTGTTCTTGTCCATGAATTCCTTCAGCACGCCGCTGCACACGATCATCGGTTTGCCGCTGGGCGCGTTGAGCATCTGCGCGGCCGGCCACGTCATCGGCATGCGCATGCCCAGGCCGATGGCCTTGGAGAAGGCTTCCTTGGCGGCGAAGCGCGTGGCGACGAAGCGGATGCCGCGCGCCGCGTGCTTGGCTTTACGCGCCAAATACTTTTCCATCTCCTGCGGGCCGAGGATCTTGGCGGCGAAACGGTCGCCATGGCGCGCCAGCGCCGCCTCGATGCGCGGGATTTTGCAGATGTCGGTGCCTATACCGTAAATCATTTTCTTGCGCCCAGGCGGGTCGAGACCATGATGGCCTTCATCTCGCGCACGGCGTTTTCCCAGCCGACGAACACCGAGTGGGCGACGATGGCGTGGCCGATATTGAGTTCGGCGATTTCCGGGATCGCGGCAATCGCCTGCACGTTGGTGTAGTGCAGGCCGTGGCCGGCGTTGACCTTCAAGCCTTTCGATACGCCATACAGCACGCCGCGATGGATGCGTTCCAGCTCGGCGGCCTGCTCGGCGCCTTCGGTGTCGGCATAGCGGCCGGTGTGCAGTTCGATCACCGGGGCGCCGATTTCGGCGGTGGCGTTCATCTGCGCTTCGTCGGCGTCGATGAACAGGCTGACGCGGATGCCTTCGTCCTGTAGCTGCTTGACGGCGGCCTGCACGGCGTTGAAGTGGGTGACGACATCGAGGCCGCCTTCGGTGGTGACTTCGGTGCGCTTCTCCGGCACCAGGCAGACGTCGGCCGGCTTGATGCGGCAGGCGAAATCGATCATCTCCTGCGTGACGGCGGCTTCCAGGTTCATGCGGGTCAGCAGCTGCGGCGCCAGCGCGATGACGTCGGCGTCCTTGATGTGGCGGCGGTCTTCGCGCAGGTGCAGTGTGATGCAGTCGGCGCCGGCCTGCTCGGCCAGCAGCGCGGCGCGGATCGGGTCTGGATACGTGGTACCACGGGCATTGCGCAAGGTGGCGACGTGGTCGATGTTCACGCCAAGGTCGATGATGGTACCGGAGGGTTGCAGGAAGCTCATTAGTTTATACCGTTTATCTAGTTATAACTGCATCAAGTCGATCAGGATCTGGCGCGTGTTCAGCGGCGCGCCGCCCAGGTGGTGCGCCAGCAGGAAGCGCATCAGCTGCTTGCTCTGCGCCTGCGTGGCGGCGTCCTGGTAGTCTTCGCTTTCCATGTCGAGCAGGGTCTTGCCGGCCACGCGCGGCCACGCATCGGCGGCGCGCTCGGGGCGCGGGCCGCGTTCCGGGTCCACCACGTAGACCACGTCGGCCTGCACGGCGCGGCGCGTTTCGATGCAGCGGGTCAGGTCGGCGGCGACGCCTGTCTCTTTAAGTAGGGCCCGTTCGAATTTTCTCAAGACGATGGGCGCAGGTTCGTTGTGGGCGAGCTGGTTGAGCGTGGCGACGTAGTGGTCGAACAGGCGCGGGTGCGCGTCGTCGCGGGCCAGCAGCTTGACCAGCAGCTCGTTGAGGTAGAAGCCGCACAGCAGCGCGGTTTTCTCCAGCGGCAGCATGCCGCCCACCCATTCGGCGTCGGTCAGCGTGCGCAGTTCGGATTTGCCGACCCAGCTCGACGACAGCGGCTGGAAGGTCTGCAGCACGCCGCGCAGCTGCGAGTGCGGGCGCTTGGCGCCCTTGGCGATCAGGGCCACGCGGCCGAAGTCGCGCGTGAACAGGTCGATGATGAGGCTGGTTTCTTTGTAGGGATAGCTGTGCAGGACGAAAGCCGGCTGGCCGGCGACCTTGGTGCCGAAGGTGCGCTCGCGCGACGGTGCGCGCGGGCGCCTGGCCGGTGCGGCGGCTGCAGCGGCCGGTGCAGCAACAGCTGCGGCCGGCGCCGGGGCGGGCACCACTTCACGCTCCGCCTCAGGCTCGGCCTGCAACGGTGCCGCTGCGATGTCGGCGTCTAGCGTGGTGGTGGACATCGCCTCTCTTTTATTCGTAGCCGTAGGCGCGCAGACCCGCTTCGTTGTCGGCCCAGCCGGATTTGACCTTGACCCAGATTTCCAGGTACACCGGGCCGCCGAACAGGCGTTCCATGTCCAGGCGGGCCTGGGTCGAGACTTCCTTCAGGCGCGCGCCCTTGTTGCCGATGACCATGGACTTGTGCGTGTCGCGCTCGACCAGGATGGCGGCGAACACACGGCGCAGGTCGCCCTCCTGCTCGAATTGTTCGATCAGCACGGTGCTGGTGTACGGCAGCTCGTCGCCGACCAGGCGGAACAGCTTCTCGCGGACGATTTCCGACGCCAGGAATTTCTCGCTGCGGTCGGTGATGTCGTCCGGTCCGAAGATCGGCTGGTTTTCCGGCAGCAGTTTCTTGATTTCTTTTTCCAGGCCGTCCAGCTGGAAGCGCAGCTTGGCCGACACCGGCACGATGGCCGCGAACTCATGCTTGGAAGCGACCTGCTGGGCGAACGGCATCAGCGCGGCCTTGTCGCGCACGCGGTCGGCCTTGTTGATGACCAGGATCACCGGCACTTCTTTCGGCAGCAGATCCATCACCTGCTGGTCGGCCGGGCCGAAGGTGCCGGCCTCGATCACGTACAGGATCAGGTCCGACGAGATCAGCGTGTTGGTGACGGTCTTGTTGAGCGTGTTGTTCAGCGCGTTCGAATGGCGGGTCTGGAAGCCCGGCGTGTCGACGTAGATGAACTGGGCGTCGTCATGGGTCTGGATGCCGGTGATGCGGTGGCGCGTGGTTTGCGCCTTGCGCGAGGTGATGCTGACCTTGGCGCCGATGAGGGTATTCATCAGGGTCGATTTGCCCACGTTGGGGCGGCCGACAATGGCGATATAGCCACAACGGAAGTTGGCGGAGGTCGTTTCGGTATTCATTTCAGTTCTCTTTACTTGTTTGCTGCTTTGGCAGGCGGTGGCGACGGTTCATTATCAACCGCGGCCTCGGTCGTCTGCACGGTGGCGATGCCGGCCAGCTTCAGCTGGGCAGCGCGTGGCTTGGCCTTGCGGCCGGCGGCCGGGGTCTTGACCAACGTTTGCTCGGCCACTTCCAGCGCCAGTTTGGCGGCGGCCTGTTCGCCGGCGCGGCGACTGCCGCCGCGTCCGTAGACCTGGATGCCCAGCTTGGGCACCAGGCATTCGATTTCGAATTCCTGGCTGTGCGCGGCGCCATGGGTGGCCACCACATTGTACAGCGGCAGGGAAATCTTTTTACTTTGCAGGAATTCCTGCAGCAGGGTCTTGGCGTCCTTGCCCAGGGTTTGCGGGTCAACCGACTCCAGGATAGGAATGTAGAAGGCCCGGATCACGTCGCGCGCGGGGTTGAAGCCGCCATCCAAAAAAATGGCGCCTAACAGCGCCTCAAGCGTGTCGGCCAGGATCGAAGGACGGCGGAAACCGCCCGACTTCAACTCCCCTTCCCCCAGCCGCAGGAACTGCGACAGCTCCAGCTTTTGCGCGATTTCGTACAGCGATTGCTGCTTGACCAGGTTGGCGCGCAGGCGCGACAGGTCGCCCTCGTCGATCGCCACGAAGCGCTCGTACAGGATGGACGCCACCACGCAGTTCAGGATCGAATCGCCCAGGAATTCCAGTCGTTCATTATGCAAACTGCTATGGCTACGGTGCGTCAAGGCTTGCTGCAACAGGCCAGCATCCTGGAACGTATAGCCTAAACGGTTTTGCAATAACTGAAGATTCATTGTTCTGTACGGTTCTTTACTTTATTGATCGGTTTTGGCCGGAGCCGGCACGCCGTTTTTCGACGTCGTGCCCTGGTATTCCAACAGCAGGCTGGCCGGTCCGACCAGCGGGATTTTCTTTTCGTAGGCGAAGCTGATTTCGAATTCGCCGTTTTCCTTGGCGATCAGCAGATCGCGGCTGGTGATCGAGCTGATGTAGCCGGTGGTCGCATTGGCGTCGAACGATTTCTGCATCTCCAGCACGGAACCGCCGGTGGCCTTGGCCGTGACGATGGCGTTCTGGATCGCCCGATACTCGGTGTAGGTCGGCACGATCTTCAGCGCCAGCACGCCGATGAAGCCCAGCGCGGCCAGCACGAAGATCAAGCCAACCAGGGAAATGCCGTTCTGCCGTTTCAAGCCTGATTGCATCTTATTCCCTTTCGACCGAGTGTGCGCTAAGTGGACGTTTAATGGATGCTGCCGATGCGGCGCAGATTGCCCAGGTTCATCCACACCACGATAGCCTTACCGACAATGTTCTTGTCCGGTACAAAGCCCCAGTAGCGGCTGTCCGCGCTGTTGTCGCGGTTGTCGCCCATCATGAAGTAGTTGCCTTGCGGAACCACGCAAGTAAAGCCTTCGTACTTGTAGGTGCAGTTTTCGCTGTAAGGGAACTTCTTCACGCCATCCAGGCTCAACGTAGGCGCCGCCTCGTTGTTGAGGATGCGGTGGCTGACGCCGGTCAGGTTTTCCTGGAACTGCTTGTTGTACTGCAAGTGTTCGTCGTCGAGATAGTCGTCCAGCGGCGCGTATTTCACTTCCATGCCATTGACCGTCAAGCGCTTGTTTTCATACGTGATTTTATCACCCGGCACGCCAATGACGCGCTTGATGTAATCCTGGGTCATATCCAGCGGATATTTGAACACCATCACGTCGCCGCGCTGCGGGTTGTTGATCTGCACGATCTTCTGGTTAATCACCGGCAGGCGGATGCCGTAGGTGAACTTGTTCACCAGGATCAGGTCGCCCACCAGCAGGGTCGGCACCATCGACGACGACGGGATCTTGAACGGCTCGAACAGGAAGGAGCGCAGGAAGAACACCAGCGCGATCACCGGGAAGAAGCTGCCCGAGTACTCGATCCAGGTCGGCTGGCGCAGCAGGTTCGCTTCGATCGCGGCGCGGTTGCCCAGGTTGTCGACCTTGATGCCGTCGGCGGTGAGCTTGGCGTTGCGGGCGTCGTAGTCGGCCAGCGCGCGGTCGGCGGCGGCCCGGCGCTGCTTGGCCAGGTAGAACACATCCAGGAACCAGATCACACCGGTGATCACCATCAGTACGAACAGGATTAAAGCAAAGTTACCTAAGATCACTTGCAGGTTCATTTGTCGTCCACTTGTAAGATTGCCAGGAACGCTTCTTGTGGGATCTCTACCGAGCCCACTTGCTTCATGCGTTTTTTACCTGCTTTTTGCTTCTCCAGCAGTTTCTTCTTACGGCTGATGTCGCCACCGTAGCACTTGGCCAGCACGTTCTTGCGCAACGCCTTGACGTTCTCGCGCGAGATCACATTGACGCCGATGGCGGCCTGGATCGCCACGTCGAACATCTGGCGCGGAATCAGTTCGCGCATCTTGGCAGCCACCTGGCGGCCGCGATAGGCGGAGTTGGAACGGTGGACGATGATGGCCAGCGCATCAACCTTCTCGCCGTTGATCAGCATGTCGACCTTGACCACGTCGGACGCGCGGTATTCCTTGAACTCGTAGTCCATCGACGCGTAACCGCGCGAGGTGGATTTCAGCTTGTCGAAGAAGTCCAGCACGATCTCGCCCATTGGCATTTCATAGACCAGCTTGACCTGGCGGCCGTGGTAAGCCATGTCCATCTGCACGCCGCGCTTGCCGATGCACAGCGTAATCACCGAGCCGACGTACTCTTGCGGCATGTACAGGTTGACCGTGACGATAGGCTCGCGGATCTCGTTGATCTTGGTCGGCTCCGGCATCTTGGACGGATTGTCGACCTTGATGATGCTGTCGTCGCGCATGACCACTTCGTACACCACGGTCGGGGCCGTGGTGATCAGGTCCATGTCGAATTCGCGTTCCAGGCGTTCCTGGACGATTTCCATGTGCAGCAGGCCGAGGAAGCCGCAGCGGAAGCCGAAGCCCAGCGCCTGCGATACTTCCGGCTCGTACATCAGCGCGGCGTCGTTCAGCTTGAGCTTTTCCAGCGAGTCGCGCAGCGCGTCGTACTGGTTGGCCTCGACCGGGAACAGGCCGGCGAACACCTGAGGCTGCACTTCCTTGAAGCCTGGCAGCGGCGCCGGCGCCGGGCGGTTGGCCAGGGTGACGGTGTCGCCCACCTTGGCGGCCTTCAACTCCTTGATGCCGGCGATGATGAAGCCCACCTGGCCGGCCGACAGCTGCGGCAGCGAGACCGAGCGCGGCGCGAAGATGCCGACGTCTTCCACCAGCTGCAGCGAGTCGGTGGCCATCAGTTTGATCTTGTCTTTCGGCTTCAGGGTGCCGTTCATCACGCGCACCAGCATGACCACGCCCACATACGGGTCGTACCACGAGTCGACGATCAGCGCCTGCAGCGGCGCGTCCGGGTCGCCCTTCGGCGGCGGGACTTTGGCGATGATCGATTCCAGCACGTCTTCCACGCCCAGGCCGGTCTTGGCCGAGCAGTGGACGGCGTCGCCGGCTTCGATGCCGATCACGTCTTCGATCTCGGCGATCGCGGTCGGCGGATCGGCGTTCGGCAAGTCGATCTTGTTCAGGACCGGCACCACTTCCACGCCCAGGTCGAGCGCGGTGTAGCAGTTGGCCACGGTCTGGGCTTCCACGCCTTGCGAGGCGTCGACCACCAGCAGCGCGCCTTCGCAGGCCGACAGCGAGCGCGACACTTCATAGGAGAAGTCGACGTGGCCGGGGGTGTCGATCAGGTTCAGGTTGTAGACGATGCCGTCACGGGCCTTGTATTGCAGGGCTGCGGTCTGGGCTTTGATCGTAATGCCGCGCTCGCGCTCCAGATCCATCGAATCGAGCACTTGCGACTCCATCTCGCGTTCGGACAAGCCACCGCACAATTGAATGATGCGGTCCGCCAGGGTCGATTTACCGTGGTCGATGTGGGCGATGATGGAAAAATTGCGTATGTTGTTCATTAACAAATATTCAAAAACGGGTTTGAAACGACGGGGCGCAAATACAGCTCACAACAGCTGCGCGCAATACGAAAAAAGCGCTCCGAGCGGGGCGGTAATGCCCTGGCGAGCGCCTTGATGACAGCCACTGAAAGCAAAACGGAAGCTTTTCTACCCCCGCATTTTACCGGATTTCAGAGGGGAAAGGCCGACTTATGCAGTGCGAAATGCATATTGCTTAAGGCTTTGAGGCAAAAAATGCGGCGAAAATGCTTATTTATTAAGCACTTCGCGCACTTTGGCTTCGTCGAGGAAGTAGTGGCACAGCTCAGGCTGGGACAGGTCGGCGTACAGCACCGGCACCAGTTCGTCGAAACGCGCCACCAGGGCGTCGTCGGCGTCGACATCGATGACGTCGACGGTGATGGGTTGGGACGGGGTTTGCAGACGCATCAGGGCGTCCAGCATGTCCTGGCAGAGGTGGCAGTAGCTGCGGGAGTAGAGAGTGAAATGCATGGCGTGTGCGACGGCCTGGCCGCCGTCACTCCCGCGCAGGCGGGAGTCCATGCTGAGCACGCTCGGCATGGGTCCCCGCGTTCGCGAGGACGACGGCGCTACGGCCGACTATCTTACTTCGCGCTAGGACGCACGGAAACGAACTGCGCCACTTCGCCGCGGCGCACCAGCAGCACCGATGGCTTCTTCGCGTCGAGCTTGGCCACGGCCGCGTTGAACTGCTTGGCGTCCTTGACTTCGATGTTATTCAACTGCAGCAGCACATCGCCCTCCAGCACGCCAGCGCGGCCGGCCACGCCCTCGGCCGAATCGACCACCACGCCGCCATCGACGCCCAAGTCCTTCTTCTGCTCGGCGGTCAGATCGCTGACCTTCAAGCCCAGCGCATTGGCCTTGGTTACTTCCGGCTCGGCCTTGCCGCCCTTGCCTTTGCCGACCTTGACGGTCTTGTCCGCTTCCAGTTCGGCCACGGTGACAGGCAGGTCCAGCTGCTGGCCCTTGCGCCACACGGTGACGGTGGCCTTGCTGGCCAGCGCCGTGCCACCCACCAGACGCGGCAGGTCGGACGAACGCGTGACCGGCACGCCGTTGAACTTGAGGATGATGTCGCCAGCCTTGATGCCGGCCTTGTCGGCGGGACCGCCCGGCTCGACCAGCGACACTTCGGCGCCCTGCGCGTTCTTCAGGCCCAGCGACTCCGCCACTTCCTTGCTGACTTCACCGATCTGCACGCCGATGCGGCCGCGCGTGACCTTGCCGTTTTTCTTCAACTGCTCCGACACGCGGATCGCCTCGTCGATCGGCACGGCGAAGGAAATGCCGTTGGAGCCGCCCGACAGCGTGGCGATCTGCGAATTGATGCCGATTACTTCGCCGCGCATATTGATCAGCGGGCCGCCCGAGTTGCCGGGATTGACCGCGACATCGCTCTGGATTAGCGCCAGGTAGTCGCCGGTGTCGCGCTGCTTGGCCGAGATGATGCCGGCGGTGACGGTGTTCTCCAGGTTGAACGGCGAACCGATCGCGATCACCCATTCGCCGACGCGGATCTTGTCCGAATCGCCCATCACCAGGAAGGGCAGCTTGTCGCCCTCGATCTTCAGCACGGCCACGTCGGTGCGGGCGTCGGCGCCCAGCACCTTGGCCTTGAACTCGCGCTTGTCGGTCAGCGTGACGAACACCTCGTCGGCGCCGTCGACCACGTGGGCGTTGGTCATCACATAGCCGTCGGCCGACAGGATGAAGCCGGAACCGACGCCGCGCTGCACCGGCTCATCGGACGGCGCCTGGCGGCGGCCACGCGGCACGGCCTTGCCGCCCGGGCTGCCCGGCTGCGGCAGCGCGCCGCCAAAGAAGCGGCGCAGGAATTCCTGCATTTCTTCTTCTCCCGGCTGGCCGTCGGCATTGCCGCGGCCGCTGAGCTTGAGACGTTCGGTGGTGCGGATATTGACCACCGCCGGACCGACGCGGTCGACCAGGTCGGCAAAATCAGGCAGGCCGATGACGGCGCCCGTGACCGGCGTGGCGGCCGTCGCGGGAGCCATGCCGAGCACGGCCGGCGACATCCATACGCTTGCGCTGACCAGCAGCGCGGAAAGAGTTTTACTACCAGCAGCGAAATTATTTTTCATGGAAAGTATCAGTCTTTGTAAAGTTCCGGAACGCAAGTACCCCGCCGGCAAGGTTGCGCGAGGCTAAGGCTAGCGTATGGTAAGCGAAAAGTCGCCAGATGGCGCGCTCAGCGATGTTATAAGCGTATGCGTTTCAGGGCAAGATGACATCCGCCGGCGACTCGGCCTGGTCGGGTGCGGGCGCCGACGGGTCGGGCCCGCGTTCGGCCGATGTGGCTGCCGCCGTGTAGGCAGGCTCGGCCGCGAGGCGGGCCGCCAGCGAAGCGCTGAAGCCATCGCTTAACGCGCCACTGGCCTGGTCGCGCAGCACGTCGCCGGCCAGATGGTAGGCGCGCCAGGCCGCCTGCCCTTCCATCGTGTCGAGCGCCGCCAGGGCGAGCTCGCGCTCACTGTCCGCCAGCTCACCGTCGGCCAGCGCCGAGATGTTTTCGTGCAGTCTTTTCTGGGTATCCATCGCGTATCCCGCCATGTCAAAACACATCCGCCGCGCCTGCCGCAGGCGCATTGCCAGTTGCCAATAACACTTGCCATCATTCTCGCCTTACCAGCGCTTGTCAACAGGCAAGTCCAACAAAGGCTTCAATTTTTCGGCGATGACTTCGCGGGCGCGGAAGATACGGCTGCGTACGGTACCGATGGGACAGGACATGATGTCGGAGATTTCCTCATAGCTCAGTCCCTCGATCTCGCGCAAGGCGATCGCGGTACGCAAATCCACGGGCAAGGCATCCATCGCCGCGTTGACGGTCTGGGCGATCTGCTTGCTCGCCAGCATGGACTCCGGCGTATTGATGTCGCGCAAATGCTCGCCATCGTTAAAGGCTTCGGCTTGTTCGGCGTCGGCTTCGGTCGACGTGGGCGTGCGGCGCCCCTGCGTGGCCAGGAAGTTCTTGGCGGTGTTGATGCCGATGCGATACAGCCAGGTGTAGAAGGCCGAGTCGCCGCGGAAATGCCGCAGCGCGCGATAGGCCTTGATAAACGTCTCCTGCACCACATCCTCGGCTTCGGCCGGATCGTGGACGATGCGCGACAGCAGGCGCATCAGCCGGCGTTGGTACTTCGCCACCAGCAAATCAAACGCCTGCTTGTCACCATCCCGCACCCGGTCCACCAGCACCTGGTCACACTCACGTTCTGTCGTCACTCCTGCATTCCTCGATGGCCTGCAGCGTGGCCGAATTCTGTAGCCATATGCTATAGAGTTAGCCCGCTGCAAGAAGTTCACAGTGTTCGCGTTTTTATTTCAGCACGTGCGGTGATGGCCCGGCAGGCCAGCGACAAAGCGCGCCAGTCGGCGGGCGTGACGCTGTCAGGCAGCACTCTCAGCACCTGCACCCTGCCGCTGTCGCCGCCCAGCCGCAATAGCAGCAGGCCCGGCCATATGGTCGAACCTTCAAGCAGGCGCAGGGCCACCCCGTGCTCCCGGTATACCGCCAGCCGCAACTGGCCGACACCGGAAATATCAAGCTGGCACACATTACGATGCGGCCGCCCGCGCCAGCCGAGCACGCCTGCCAGCACACACAGCAGCGGCGCGCACCAGCCCGGACATGCAGCGGCCGAGGCCATCACGCAGCAGCACAGGCCGGCATGCACGATGCGCAAGCCGGACGAGGGGCGAACGATGACAGAGACCGCAATCGACATGGGCAGCGGGCGCACAACAACAAAGGGGATTACACTCGGAAGCGCCGGCCGCGAAGGCCGGGCAATTCTGGCGCCGGCGAATGCCGGCGCCGAATCCACGCTCACCCTGATTGGACAGGGCTTGCGTGGATTAGTTCAACGCGGGGTCGAACTTTTACGGACTTTAGATCTTGCCGAACACCAGACTGCCATTGGTGCCGCCGAAGCCGAACGAGTTCTTGACTGCATACTCGATCTTCATCGGACGGGCCACATTGGCGCAGAAGTCCAGGTCGCAAGCAGGGTCCTGGTTGAAGATGTTGATGGTCGGAGGCGACACCTGATGGTGTACCGCCAGTACCGTAAACACTGCTTCCAGGCCGCCGGCGCCGCCCAACAGGTGACCGGTCATCGACTTGGTCGAATTGATCACCATGTTCTTGGCGTGCGCGCCGAAGGTGCGCTTGATGCCCTGCACTTCCGCCACGTCGCCCTGCGGGGTCGACGTGCCGTGTGCGTTCAGGTAGTTCACCTGGTCCGGATTGATGCCGGCGTTGGCCAGCGCTGCAATCACGGACTTGCTGCCGCCGCTGCCATCTTCCAATGGCGAGGTCATGTGATAAGCGTCTGCGCTCATCCCGAACCCCAGCAGCTCGGCGTAGATCTTGGCGCCGCGTGCCTTGGCGTGTTCGTACTCTTCGAGCACCATCACGCCGGCGCCTTCGCCCAGCACGAAACCGTCGCGGTCCATGTCCCATGGGCGGGACGCGGTCGCTGGGTCGTCGTTGCGGGTCGACAGCGCGCGGGCCGAGGCGAAACCGCCCAGACCCAGTGGCGATACGGTCGATTCCGCACCGCCGGCCACCATGACGTCGGCATCGCCGTACTCAATCATGCGGGCGGCCGCGCCGATGCAGTGCAGGCCGGTGGTGCAGGCCGTGACGATCGACAGGTTAGGACCACGCATGCCGTACTTGATCGACAGGTTGCCCGAGATCATATTGATGATCGAGGCAGGCACGAAGAAAGGCGAGATACGGCGCGGACCGCGCTTGTCGTACTCTTCCTTGGTGGCTTCGATCAGCGGCAGGCCGCCGATACCGGAACCGATGATGACGCCGATGCGATCGGCATTCTCTTCGGTGACGACAATACCGGAGTCTTGCACCGACTGGATGCCGGCTGCCATGCCGTAATGGATAAAGGTATCCATGTGGCGCGCTTCCTTAGCGGGGATGTAATCCTCGATATTGAAGCCTTTGACTTCACCGGCGAACTTGGTGGTGAAAGCTTGCGCATCAAACTTGGTGATGTTGGCAATCCCGGATTTACCCTCGGTGATCGCGGCCCACGATTCGGCAACGGTATTGCCGACCGGGGTCACGGCGCCCAGGCCGGTGATGACAACACGACGGTTTTTAGAACCTCTCAAGCGATTCTCCTAAAGTCGATCGGGCAGAAATTACGCCTTGACGTGGGCGGTAGCGTAGTCGATCGCTTGCTGCACGGTGGTGATCTTTTCTGCTTGTTCGTCAGGGATTTCCATTTCGAATTCGTCTTCCAGGGCCATCACCAGTTCAACGGTGTCCAGGGAGTCAGCGCCGAGGTCGTCGACGAACGAGGATTCGATCTTGATGTCTGCTTCGGCGACGCCCAGTTGCTCAGCGACGATTTTCTTAACGCGTTGTTCGATATCCGACATGTTATGGCTCCATTTTGTTTGTTACGGAAAGCGCGCATTTTATCAGGTTTGCGCACTGAAAAACTAATTTCGGTAGCTGCTGCGTATTTGCCTACAACTAATCCGAAATCACTGCTAAAAGACGAGAACCGGTGGATTTTACGCCACCGGAACACATCAGTTCATGTACATCCCGCCGTTCACGTGCAGGGTGGTGCCGGTAATATACGCTGCTTGCGGCGACGCCAGGAAGGCGACGGCGGCGGCGATATCCTCGGGTTTGCCCAGGCGTGCCAGCGGGATCTGCGTCAACAGGGCAGCGTGCTGCTCTTCGCCCAGGCCCTTGGTCATGTCGGTGTCGATGAAGCCCGGCGCCACGCTGTTGACGGTGATGTTGCGGCTGCCGATCTCGCGCGCCAGCGCGCGACCCATGCCCTCCACGCCGGCCTTGGCGGCGGCGTAGTTCATCTGGCCCGGATTGCCGGAGGACGCCACCACCGAAGTGATGTTGATGATACGCCCAGTCTTGGCTTTCATCATGCCGCGCAGGACGGCGCGCGACAGGCGGCCGACCGAGCTCAGGTTGGTGGCGATGACGCTGTCCCACTCTTCGTCCTTCATGCGCATGGCCAGCTGGTCCTGCGTGATGCCGGCGTTGTTGACCAGGATGCCGACGGCGCCGAAGGTCTTGGTGATCTCGTCGATGACGGTGGCGCAGCGCTCAGGGTCGGTGACGTTGAGTACCATGCCCTTGCCTGCTTCGGCGCCGAACTCGGCCAGATAAGCCGAGATCGCTTCCGCGCCGGCTTCGGTGGTGGCGGTGCCGATCACGCGGGCGCCTTGACGGGCCAGCTCCTGGGCAATGGCCTTGCCGATGCCGCGCGATGCGCCCGTAACCAGGGCAACTTGATTTGCTAAATTCATGGTGTTCCTTAAACGTTTAGGGAGTGTGCCTGAAGACCCGGCTGCTTATTTGAGCAGGGTCAACACGCGTTCCAGCGATGCTTGATCGGTGATCGCGTCGCCGACCAGAGTGGCGTCGATGCGCTTGGTCAAGCCCATCAGCACCTTGCCAGGTCCGCACTCGACCACTTGCGTGATGCCTTCGGCGGCGACCTTCTGCATGGTTTCGACCCAGCGCACCGGCGCGGCGGCCTGGCGCACCAGCGCGTCCTTGATGCTGGCCGGATCGGTCAGCACGGCGACATCGACGTTGTTGATCAGCGCGATCTGCGGCGCCGAGAACGTCAAGCCTTCCATGTAGTCGCGCAGACGGTCCGAGGCCGGCTTCAGCAGCGACGAGTGGAACGGCGCCGACACCGGCAGCTTCATGGCGCGCTTGGCGCCCTTGGCTTTGGCGATCTCGCAGGCGCGCTCGACCGCGGCGGTTTCGCCGGCGATCACAACCTGCGCTGGCGCGTTGAAGTTGACGGCCTCGACTACCGAACCGGCCACGGCGTCAGCGGCTTCGACGCAGGCGGCGCGGACATCATCGTCCGACAGGCCCAGCACGACGGCCATGGTGCCCTGCCCGACCGGCACGGCTTCCTGCATCGCTTGCGCGCGGAAGCGCACCAGCGGCACGGCATCCTTGAACGAAATCACACCGGCAGCCACCAGCGCCGAGTATTCACCCAGGCTGTGACCGGCAACGATGGACGGCAGCGGACCGCCGGCGGCGATCCATGCGCGGTAGACGGCGACCGCAGCGGTCAGCATGACCGGCTGGGTGTTGGTGGTCAGGTCCAGCTCTTCCTTCGGACCTTCGGCGATCAGCTTGCCGAGGTCGAATTGCAGCGCATCGGATGCTTCGGCGATGGTCTGTGCCACCACCGGATTGCCGGCAAAGCCGTCCATCATCGCGATCGCTTGCGAACCCTGGCCTGGAAATACAAAAGCAAATTTAGTCATACTTCATCCATCTCATTTTTATTGAACGCTACGCTAGCATGCCATCGTGACAGCTTTGCTACCGACGAGTCCGTTAGAACTCTAATTCTAATTCAGGCCGTTAAAAACGCGCCAAAACTGCGCCCCAGGTAAAGCCGCCGCCCACACCTTCCATCATGATGTGCTGGCCTTTCTTGATGCGGCCATCGCGCACGGCGACGTCCAGCGCCAGCGGGATCGAAGCGGCCGAGGTATTGCCGTGCTGATCGACGGTGACGACCATCTTCTCGACAGGCAGACCCAGCTTCTTGGCGGTGCTGTTCATGATGCGGATATTGGCCTGGTGCGGTATCAGCCAGTCGATCTGGTCGGAGGTCATGTTGGCCTTGTCCAGCGCTTCGTGCGCGACCTTCTCCAGCACCGATACGGCCAGCTTGAAGACGGCCGGACCATCCATGTACAGGAAGGCGCTGCCGGCAACCGCACCGCCATCGACCGAACCCGGCACGCTGAGGATGTCCGAATGACGGCCGTCCGCATGCAGCTTGGTGGCCAGGATGCCCGGCTCTTCCGACGCGCTCAGCACGATGGCGCCGGCGCCGTCGCCGAACAGCACGCAGGTGGTGCGGTCGTCGAAATTGAGGATGCGCGAGAACACTTCGGAACCGATCACCAGCACATTCTTGTGCACGCCGGCGCGGATGAAGGCGTCGGCGGTCGACACGGCGTAGACGAAGCCGCTGCACACGGCTTGCACGTCGACGGCCGCACTGTTGTTGGTCATGCCCAGTTTTTTCTGCACGATGCAGGCGGTGCTGGGGAAGCTGCCGAAGAAGTCCGGCGTCGAGCTGGCCAGCACGATCAGGTCGATGTCGTTCGGCTCCAGACCGGCCATCTCCAGCGCCTTCTTGGCGGCGTTGACCGCCAGGTCCGATGATTTCTGTTCAGGCTCGGCGAAGTGGCGTGCCGAAATACCGCTGCGGCTGACGATCCATTCGTCCGAGGTCTCTATGCCTTTGGCGGCGAGTTGATCAGCCAGATCCTGGTTGGTCACACGCTTTTCCGGCAGGTAGCTGCCGGTGCCTATAATTTTGCTGTACAAAGTCATGCCGTTCTACCGTCCACTAAATAGTTGAGCTTGGTACTTCCGGGGTATCCGTGTTGCGCGGCATGAGCTCGGCGATCATTTCCGAGATATGCCCCAACACATCATTTTTTGCAGCATCATACGCGCGTCGGATCGCCCATTCAAAAGAATAGGCATCGGCGCCGCCATGGCTCTTGAACACCAGGCCGCGCAGGCCCAGCAGACTGGCGCCGTTGTGGCGCGATGGCTGGAAGCGATCCTTGACCGCCTTCAACGCACCGCCGCCGAGCAAGGCGCCCAGCATGGTCAACAGGTTACGCTTGAATTCCGTGCGCAGGGTGTCGCCGAAAAATCGTGCAACGCCCTCCACTGCCTTCAAGGTCACGTTGCCGACAAAGCCATCGCACACCACGATATCGGTGGTGCCCTTGAAGATGTCATTGCCTTCGACGTTGCCGTAGAAGTTGAGCGCGCCGCGCTCGTGATCGACCTGCAGCAGCTTGCTGGTGGCCTTGACCACTTCATTGCCCTTGATGTCCTCGGTGCCGACGTTCAGCAGGCCGATGGTCGGGCGATCGATTTTTTCCATGGCCGACACCAGCACCGAACCCATGATGGCGAACTGGTGCAGGTGATGCGGTTCGCAATCGACGTTGGCGCCCAGGTCCAGCATATAGGTCGGGCCATTTTTCTGATTCGGCATGATGCCGCAGATGGCCGGACGGTCGACGCCGGTCATGGTCTTGAGCACATAGCGCGACACCGCCATCAGCGCGCCGGTGTTGCCGGCCGAGACGCAGGCCTGGGCCCTGCCGTCCTTGACTTGCTCGATGGCGACGCGCATCGACGAATCCTTCTTGCGGCGCAGGGCCACTTCGAGCGGATCGTCCATGGTGACTTGTTCGGAGGCGTGTTGCACGGTGATGCGCGGATGCGTATCGGCGTGCTGCTTTTTCAATTCCGCGCGAATGACGTCCTCCAAACCGACCAGGATCAGTTCAGCGTCAGGCTCACGTTTGAGGAAGGAAACTGCTGCGGGGATAGTGACCGACGGGCCGTGATCGCCACCCATGCAGTCGATAGAAATTTTGATTGTCATTTGTTTTGATTCAGTACCACGCTCCAGCCCATGCGGGGCAAGCTGCGGCAAGCTGCGGACCAACCACATCCAGGTCTACGCGTTTCAAAATGACGGTGTGCAAAAGAGGATTGCAGCCGATGATAAAGAAAAAGCGATGCTCCGCGAGTTATCCACGTAGCACCGCCTATTTCCGGGTCCAGCAAAAGCGTCGATTACTCGTCGTTTTTGGTTTTCAGGACTTTACGACCACGGTAGAAGCCGTTAGGGCTGATGTGGTGACGCAGGTGGGTTTCACCGGTGGTTGGCTCGATACCCAGTTGTGGAGCAACCAGGAAATCGTGCGAACGGTGCATACCACGCTTCGAAGGGGACTTCTTGTTCTGTTGAACTGCCATGTTAATGACTCCTAATACATAAGTTCTAAAATTTTAACACATTCGACCAGCAAATACATGCGAATCGAGTATCCTGCCGGCAAAACTGAACCGGCATAGTTAAACTGAGATTTACTACATTTTCACTGCTGACTTGCCATACTCGATTTACTACACGCGTTTGACACGTTCTTTACAACACTACTTATTCGGTACTGCTTTATTCGGATTTGAGGCCCTTGAGGGCGTCGAACGGCGACAACTTTTCGCTTTTTGCCTTGTCCAGCAGAGCGGAATCGGGGCAGACATCATGTTTCGGCGTATGCGGCAGGGCCAGCAGCGCTTCGTCTTCCACCAAGTCCATCAGCTCCATGCTGCGGCTGCCGACGATCACATCGATCGTCTCGTCGTTGATCATTTCTTCGATCTCGTCCGCTTGCTCATCGTCCTTGCCCAGCATCAGCACGGTTTGTGCGTCGATGGTGTGCGCGTAAGGCGTCAGGCAGCGCTGGCAGACCAGTTGCACGGTGCCGGAAACCGACAGCGTCATCTGCGGGAAGCCCATCTTGCTGGTGCCCCCTACTGCTTTCCAGGCGATCGTACCCGACGTATCGGCACAATCCTTGGTCAAACGGGTCATTTCGGCAACAGGCGTCACGCCTTGCTGGCTGCCGTTGCTCCGACAAAATTCAAAGGCGTCGATCACAATAGCATTCATTACAGAAAATTTCCCCGGAAAACCTGCGATAATAACAGGGTTTTCATCGTCAAGTCAAAGCCTTAGCGTATTTTTCGTTCTTTTTTGCCGCTGGCACGTCCGGCGACAGAGCATATAACATTCCCCTCATGACATCAAGTTTACTCGTACTCGCCTCCAGTTCCGCGTATCGCCGCGAACTCTTATCACGGCTGCAACTGCCGTTCGACGTGGCGGTGCCCGATATCGACGAAAGCCCGCTGCCCGGCGAGACGCCCAGCGCCACGGCGCTGCGCCTGGCGCGCGAAAAAGCCGCCGCCGTGGCCGCCAAGCTGCCCGGCCGCATCGTCATCGGCTCAGACCAGGTCGCCACACTGGACGACGAGCAGATCGGCAAGCCGGGCAACCATGCCAACGCGCTGGCCCAGCTGCAAAAGATGCGCGGCCGCGAAGTGATCTTCCACACCGCGCTGTGCGTGTGGGATGGCCGCACCGGCACGGCGCAGGTGGAAGACATCCAGACCGTCGTCAAGTTCCGCGACCTGCCCGACGCCGAGCTGGACGCCTACCTGCGCATCGAACAACCCTACGACTGCGCCGGCAGCGCCAAGAACGAGGCGCTGGGCATCGCCATCCTGGAACGCATCGACAGCAGCGACCCGACCGCCCTCACCGGCTTGCCTTTGATCGCGCTGACAGGCATGCTGCGCAACATTGGCGTTTCCTTCTTTAATACCTGACTGTTTTTATGACCGGCACCCTCTTCTTAATACCGAACACCCTGGGCGAGACTGAAGCGCTCTCCTCCGTGCTGCCCGAACAGGTACAGCAGATCACTTCGCAACTCGATTACTTCGTCGCCGAGAACGCCAAGACGGCGCGCGCCTTCCTCAAGCTGGTCAACGCCAGACATCCGCTGGCCAAGCCGCTGCAGGAAATCACCATCTCCGAACTCAACGTCAACACCCCGGCGGCCGCGCTGGCGGGCCTGCTGGCGCCGCTGCTGGCCGGCCAGGATGGCGGCCTGGTGTCGGAAGCCGGCGTGCCGGCGGTGGCCGATCCGGGCGCCGACCTGGTGCGGCTGGCGCACCAGCACAACATCCCGGTGCGGCCGCTGGTGGGACCGTCGTCGCTGCTGCTGGCGGTGATGGCGAGCGGTCTGAACGGCCAGAGCTTCGCCTTCAACGGCTATCTGCCGACCGACCCCGCGCAGCGCGCCACCCGCATCAAGGAATTGGAACAGCGCTCGCGCAAGGAAAAGCAAACGCAGCTGTTCATTGAAACACCTTACCGCAACGCCGCCATGCTGGAAGCGCTGACGGCGGCCTGCGCGCCGGGCACGCTGATCTGCGTGGCGACCGACCTGAGCCTGCCATCGGAAACCATCCGCACCATGACCGCGTCGCAATGGAAAAGCGCGAAGGCGCCGGACTTCCACAAGAAGCCCACCGTGTTCCTACTGTTGGGACAGTAGCCAACGTCGTGCCCGCGCAGGCGGGCACCCATAGAACGCGTCCGTAGCTGGCTCAGCATGGATTCCCGCCTGCGCGGGAATGACGTTCAGACGCTGCGGGTATAGTCCGTCACCCACTCGATCGCCGCCAGCTGGATCGCGTACAGTTCGGCCGGCGTCAGTTCCAGCTGGTGCAGCATCTGCGCCAGCAACTGGCCGTCGCGGTTGCGCTCGATGTGCTCGATCAGGCTGAGCATACTGCCGTAATCGCCGCTGCGGTGCAGCAGCGCGGCACGCACCTCGTCCAGCACGTTGACGCTTTCCAGCACGTCGCGCATGTGGATGGAGAACAGCGTATCCATCAGCGACATCACGCCCACCGTGAAGCCGATGTCGGCGCTGACACGCTGCCCAGGCCGCAAATGCTCGACCATCAATTCCATGGTCTTGCCGCGCGTGGTGGCCAGTTGCAGCAGCGGCGAGGTGAACTCCTGCGCGCCACCGCCCTTCACATACAGCAGGATCTGCAGCCAGCGCTTGAGCTGGCGCCGTCCCAGCACCATCAGCGCATGGCCGACCGAGTTGATGCGGTAGCGCGCGCCCACCGCCGGCGTGTTCACCAGCCGCAGCAGGTTCAGCGTAATCAGCGCGTCATGCTTGACGCTGCGTTCGATCTCGTGACTGCTGGCCTCGGTGTTGAGCAAGTCCAGCAAGTGCAGCACGCTGCGCTGCGACGGCGAAATCTTCTTGCCGCTCAAGATGACGGGCCGCGCGAAATAATAGCCCTGGAAATATTCGAAGCCCAGCTCCATGCATTGCTGGAACTCCTCCATCGTCTCGACCTTCTCGGCCAGCAGCTTTTGCTTGGGGTTCTTCAGCACGCGCGCCAGCGCCGGCAAGGTGCCGGGTTGCATTTCCTTGATGTCGACCTTGATGACGTCGCACAGCGGCTGGAATTTCTGCACGTCTTCGGACTGGCCGATCACATCGTCCAGCGCGAACTTGAAGCCGGCCTGCTTGAGCTCGCGTATGCGGTCCAGCACTTCCGGCGTGGCTTTGACGGTTTCGAGGATTTCGAGGATGACTTTGTCGTTCGGCAGGAAGCGGATGAAGTCGCTCATCAGGCCGATGGCGTCGACGTTGACGAAGGCCATCTGGTCGCCCACCACGTGCTCCATGCCCAGCTCGGAAGCGTGGGCGATCACGGTGGCGGTGGCCTCGGCGTCGTCGGTGATGGTGGCCTCGTTGCGCAGACGGGCGTCGCGGAACAGCAGCTCGTAGGCCACCAGCCGCTGTCCCCGGTTGAGGATGGGCTGGCGTGCGAGAAAGAAATTGTCAGCAAGCTTGGACGGCACCGTTGACGACGTCATCATCATGGGAAGCTCCCAATCTGCAATCTGCTTTATTCGGGTTGCCGTCTCAAGCGGCAACCCGCTAACTAGCAGACTATACCCTGCTATACCGTCCTGACAACATTTTTCTAGCGACTGACCGGCCGGCGCACCGCAGTGTTGCGCGTACCCGTCGGCTTGCCGCTTTCCAGTGTGAATCGGGCGCCGGAGTCCTTGCCCAGCACCTTGACCAGGTAGGGCATCACTTCCTTCAACATCGGCTCCAGCGTGTACGGCGGGTTCAGGATGAACATGCCGCTGCTGTGCAGGCCGAAGCCGTCCGGCATCGGCGTGTTGGTGGTCAGCACAACGTTGAGCCAGTCGCTGCATGGCAGCTGCTTGAGCTTGTCGGCGAACTGGCGCGATTCCATGCGCTGCAGCAGCGGATACCAGACCGCGTAAGTGCCGGTCGGGAAGCGCCCCAGCGCCTCGGCCAGCGTGTCCTTGACCTTTTTATAGTCCTGCTTGTCTTCGTACGGCGGGTCGATCAGCACCAGCGCGCGGCGCGACGGCGGCGGCAGCAGCGCCTTCAGCGCCTGGAAGCCGTCGCCGCGCGTCACCAGCACGCGCTTGCCGCGCGTGGTCGGGCGTATGCCCTGCTGCGCGGCGTGTTCGTCGAGCTTGCGGAAGTTATCGGCCAGCAGCTTGGAATCGGCCGGGTGCAGTTCGAACAGGCGCAGGCGATCCTGCTCGCGCGCGACCTGGTCGGCGATGTAGGGCGAGCCGGGGTAGTAGCGCATCTTGCCGCTCGGGTTCATGCCACGGATCAGGTCGACGTATTCCTTGATCGGCGCGGGCATGTCGGTGCGCTCCCACAGCGGGCCGATGCCGGTGTCGTATTCGGCGTTCTTGGAGGCGAAGGAGCCGTCAAGCGCGTACACGCCGGCGCCGGAGTGGGTGTCGATGTAGCTGTAGGCGGTATCTTTCTGATTCAGATACTGCATCAACTGGATGGTCACGAAATGCTTCAACACATCGGCGTGATTACCCGCGTGAAAGGCGTGGCGGTAACTCAACATAAGCTTGGTACTTCCTAAATAGTGGTGGTGCAGAACAATCCCGCATTATCCACTAGAAAGCGCCGCCAGCCAAAAATGCGCCCATATCGTTTGCATCAAAGCGTGCACCGGGATGGTGACTAACATGGAACGGCCGTTCTGCATCCGCAGGCGCGGCGACCTTTCATGGAGGACATTATGGCATTCAACAACGTAGGTCCGCTGACCTTCCTGGCGCCGGGGCAGACGGCGTTCTGGAGCTACAGCTATCCCAGCGACCATGGCACGCAGTTCGCCTCGGCCGACGTCAAGGCGCCCAACCAGGGCGCGGTCCACATGGCGGACCAGCAAAGCAAGCGCAAGGAAAACAATGGCGACGCCACCTACTTCGTCCAGATCCACAACCAGGGCATAGGCGGCGCCTTCCACAACCTTCAAGGAGGGGGCATGTCATGAAGATGACCATCGTAACCGACGACCAGAACAACATCCTGGGCGCCGTGCAGGGCCATTCGCTGTCGGCGAAGCAGGGCCAGATGGAAGTGAACGTCTCGTTCGCACCCGGCCACAAGACCCACATGCTGGAGGTGGACGACGACATGGCCACCATCCACGACGTCGATGACTTCCAGAAGCGCCTGAAGCAGCACCTGCATCAACACCTGGGCAAACAGCCCTGACGCCAGCACCGCGCACGCGGACGGATCGCCGCCGCGTGCGCGGCATCAGGCCACCTTCCTGTCGAAGAACTGCTCATCCTCGGTCGAACCGTGCAAGGCGGTGGTCGACGACTGGCCGTTCTGGATGCACTGGGTGACGGCGTCGAAATAGCCGGTGCCCACCTCGCGCTGGTGCTTGACCGCCGTGAAGCCCCTCTCGGCGGCGGCAAATTCCGCTTCCTGCAACTCGACGAAGGCCGACATCTGGCGGCGCACATAGCCGTGCGCGAGGTTGAACATGCCGTAGTTCAGCGCGTGGAAACCGGCCAGCGTGATGAACTGGAACTTGTAGCCCATGGCGCCCAGTTCCTTCTGGAAGCGGGCGATGGTGGCGTCGTCCAGGTTTTTCTTCCAGTTGAACGAGGGCGAGCAATTGTAGGCCAGCATCTTGCCCGGGAATCTGGCGTGCACGGCGTCGGCGAACTGCTTGGCGAAGGCCAGGTCGGGCTTGCCGGTCTCGCACCAGACCAGGTCGGCATACGGCGCGTAGGCCAGCGCGCGCGCTATCGCCTGCTCCAGGCCCGGCCTGACCTTGTAGAAGCCCTCGACGGTGCGCTCGCCGGTGCAGAACGGACTGTCGTTGTCGTCCACGTCCGAGGTCAGCAGGTCGGCCGCCTCGGCGTCGGTGCGGGCGATCACCAGCGTTGACGTGCCCATGACATCGGCGGCCAGGCGGGCCGCGGTCAGTTTCTCCACCGCCTCGCGCGTCGGCACCAGCACCTTGCCGCCCATGTGGCCGCACTTCTTGACCGACGCCAGCTGGTCTTCGAAATGCACGCCGGCGGCGCCGGCGGCGATCATCGACTTCATCAGCTCATAGGCGTTGAGCACGCCGCCGAAACCGGCTTCGGCATCGGCCACGATGGGCGCGAAGAAGTCGATGTCATCCTTGCCTTCCGACCACTGGATCTGGTCGGCGCGCTGGAAGGTGTTGTTGATGCGCTGAACAACCATGGGCACCGAATTGGCCGGATACAGCGATTGGTCGGGATACATTTCCCCGGCCAGGTTGGCGTCGCCGGCCACCTGCCAGCCCGACAGGTAGATCGCTTTCAGGCCGGCCTTGACCTGTTGCATGGCCTGGTTGCCGGTCAGCGCACCCAGTGCGTTGACGAAGGGTTCGTTGTTGAGCAGCTTCCACAGCTTGTCCGCGCCGCGCTTCGCCAGCGTGTGCTCGATCTGCAAGGAACCGCGCAGGCGCACCACGTCTGCGGCAGTGTAGCTGCGGGTGACGCCCTGCCAGCGCGGGTTGGTGTCCCAGTCTTTTTGCAGGGCGGCGATTTGCTCTTCGCGAGTTGTCATGGCGTTCTCCTATTTGAAACGAAATCCGTTACACAAATAGTAGACTCTTTTTCGCGCGAACAAGCAGTCTTATATAAGACATATAACTCGATATTTACCCATACAAATCAATGGGATAATTATATTTTTTCAGGATGCGGAACAAGATTTCTCAAAACGAAAGAGAACTGCGCAGCGGGTCCAGCGCACTTCTCGCAATGTGAAATGAACGCCGCGCCAGATGAAAAGCAAACACCCCGCAAGCCATGCGGCTTGCGGGGTGTTTGCCATGGGGAACAGTGAGAATCAGGCCTTGCGGCGGCGCGAGGCCAGGCCCAGCAGGCCCAGGCCTGCCAGCAGCATGCCGTAGGTTTCCGGCTCAGGCACGGCCAACACGGTGAAATCGGTCGCGCCGACGAAGGCGCCGGTCATCGTGAAATAGCTGATGGACGGGGTGTTTTCCAGGAACCCATGGAATTCGCCCTGGTTCTGGCCGCCGGCGGTCAGGAAGGTCAAGGTGGTCGACTCGATCAGCGCAAACGTCGAATCATAGGCCGCAATCGTCGCCGTGCCGTAATAGCGCGGTGCGTAATTGAGGAAAGCGCCCACGCCGCTGACGGCCTGCGAGAACTTCAGCATCATGGTGCTGGTCGTATCGTTGGTGCCGGCCATCGTCAAGCCGGACCAGAAACCGTTGTCGGCGAAGCCGTAGTTACCATCGTACCCGTAGACCGAGTAGTTGTAGGCGCTGCTCCAGTCCACGCCCGGAGCCAAAGTCTGTGGACCAGCGCCAAAATACCCCAGCACCGGCATCGGCAAAACCGTCCCGCCCGGGAGCGACGTCACCGGAGCGGCTTGGGCGGACAGCCCCAGTGCACACAACACTGCGAAAGTTAGTTTCTTCATGGAAGACTCCTGATGAACCTGCACTTAAGCACCAAAAATTGATGCATTGTAATTTTTACATGCAGCTACACCAGTGTCAATATTCATTGCAAAAATACCACAAACGTTTCAATATAGAAAATATTATGAGACTAGCATTTGCTGAGCCACCAGGATGCCGTCCGCATCGGCATAGATCCAGTCGCCCGGCTGCACCGGCACGCCCTGGATGTGCACGCGCACGTTGCGCTCGCCGACGCCCTTCTTGCTGCTTTTCTGTGGATGGGCTCCCAGCGCGCGCACGCCGATTTCGCAGGAGTTGATCTCGTCGGTGTCGCGGATGCAGCCGTCGACGATGATGCCGGACCAGCCATTGTCCTGGGCCAGCAAGCCCAACTGGCCGCCGACCAGCGCGCGGCGCAGGCTGCCGCCGCCGTCGATCACCAGCACATTGCCGCCGCCCTGGGTTTCCAGCACCGACCGCACCAGCGCGTTGTCCTCATGCACCTTAAGCGTGGTCACACGGCCCGAAAACTGCACCTGCTTGCCAAAGTGGCGGAACACCGGTGGCAGCACGGCCAGGCGGCCGTCCTCCAGCAGATTGGCGTTGTCGTCGCATAAATCGGTGGTGGCGAAATTCATTGTCGTTCCGTGCATATGGTGAAGGAAACAATGATTCTATGCTGTTTTGGCGGCCGCGACCAAGCGGGTCTTGCTGCCGACGCCGAGCGCGGTCAGGATCACCAGCGCCTGGAACGCGCCGATGCCGATGAACACGCCGGACGGATGGTTGGCGTCCATCAGCGCGCCGAACAGCAGCGGGCCCAGCGCCAATCCGCTGTCCAGGCCGGAATACACGACGCCGAACACGCGGCCGGTGGCGTTGGCGGGCGCCGCGCCGCGTATCAGCAAGTCGCGCGAGGGGCCGGAAATGCCGGTCGCCAGGCCGATCAGCCCCATCAGCGCGACCGCCATCCAGGCCGGCACCACGGCCGTGGCCAGCACCAGCGACAGCAGCGCCGCCGTGCCGAAGGCGATGATGATGATGCGGTCGTGATGGCCGCTGCCGGCCCCGAGGAAGCCACCGTACACCATGCCGGCCGCCGAGGCGATCATGTAGGCGGTGTAAGCCGTGGTGGCCCAGGCCAGCGACATGCCGTACAGGCTCACCAGGCTGGTCGCCGCGAAGCTCTGGATGCCGGCCAGCGCCACCGCCGAGATCAGGAAGAAGGCAAAGCACATCCACACCACCTGCAGACGCAGGAAGCCGAACGCCCCGCCCTGGCCTGCTCCGGCCGACGCCGTCGGCGCCACCGCAGGACCGGGCCGCAGCGCATGGCGGTTCCAGACCAGCAGCGCCAGCACCGCCAGCGGCAGCAGGGCCGCGCTCAGCAGCGCCGTGCGCCAGTCGGTGCGGCTGGCTACAAAGGTCAGGAACAGCGGCGAGATCGCCCAGCCGATATTGCCGCTGATGCCGTGCACCGAAAAACCATGCGCCAGCCGGCCCTTGGACACCCGCTGGTTCAGCAGCGTGTAGTCGGCCGGATGGAACACGCTGTTGCCGCAGCCCGCCAGGAAGGCGCCCAGCATCAGCTGCGCATAGCTGTGCGCGCTCGACAGCGTCACGGCGGACAAGCCCAGCAGCCCGATGCCGCTGAACAGCACGGCGCGCGCGCTGTAGCGGTCGACGACGAAGCCGGCCATCGCCTGCCCCACGCCGGAGACGGTGAAGAACACCGTCATCAGCAGGCCCAGCTCGGCGTAGCTCAGGTTAAATTCCGGCTTCAGCCACGGTATCAGCGCCGCCAGGATCACGTGGTAAAAGTGCGAAGTGCCGTGCGCCAGCCCGACCAGGCCGATGACCCTGGCGTCCTGCCGCAGCAACGAAGTGTCGTTCATGCCGCCTCCATGTTTCCAAAAAAAGAAGGCCTAGTGTAAGCATTTCGCGTGCGTCTGATTTAAGATAGAAGGTCAACTTTTATCGAAATCCCGCCATGCCGATACCGGTCGTCACCCACACCCAGTTTAACTGGAACTGCGACTTCCCCACCGCCATCCGGCCGCTGACCATGTCCGGCCGCGACCTGCCGGCCGACGCCGTGCTGCTGCCGCACCATCATCCATGGGGCCAGTTCACCTACGCGATGCAGGGCGTGATGCGGGTGACGGCCAACCACAGCAGCTGGATCGTGCCGCCGCAGCGCGCCATCTGGATCGCGCCGGACGTCGAGCACGCGGTCACGATCCTGGAGCCGACCCGGCTGCGCCCGCTGTGCGTGCACGCCAGCCGCTCGCCCTTCCCCGACGCTTGCAAGGTGGTGGAAGTGTCCGGCCTGCTGCGCGAGCTGCTGTCCGCGCTGGAGCAGCACGACCAGGACGAACAGTCCGGCCGCGAGCGCCTGCTGGGCGAAATGATCCTCGACGAGCTGCCGCGCTGCGCCGCCCGTCCGCTGCGCGTGCCGCTGCCGCACGACAAGCGCTTGAAAGCCCTGTGCGACGCGCTGATCGCCGATCCCGGCGCCGAGCACACGCTGGCGGCCTGGGCCGGTCAGGTTGGCGCCTCCGAACGCACGCTGACGCGCCTGTTCGAACGCGAACTGGGCATGCGCTTCAGCCAGTGGCGCCAGCAGGCCAGGCTGGCGCACGCGGCGCCGCTGATCGCGCGCGGCGTGCCGCTGTCGCTGGTGGCGGCGCAGCTCGGCTACGCCAGCCAGTCGGCCTTCTCCGCCATGTTCAAGAAGACCTTCGGCAGCACGCCGACATCTTTTTTCGCTGAAAAGTAGATAAACGGTCAAGTTTTCGATTAATACACCGTTAACGTTGACTTGGACGAAAGTACGGTACATTAGTGGAAACTCAACAACTCGAAAAACGGTATCGCATGACCGACGTGTCGCTATTCTCGAATGAGCAGATTGCCGCGCTGCTCGCCGCGCTACCGGATCCGGCGTTTATCCTCACCCGCAGCGGCAAGTACGCCGCCCTGTTCGGCGGCACCGACGCCCGCTACTACCACGACGGCAGCGCCCTGGTCGGCAAGAGCATCCCGGACGTGCTGAACGGCGAGAAAGCCGCGTGGTTCATCGCGCAGATCGCCATCGCGCTGGCCAAGGAAGGCTTGCATGTGGTCGAGTACCAACTGGCCCGCAAGGATGTAAAAGGCCTCGACGCCGACGGCCCGGAAGACACGATCTGGTTCGAAGGCCGAGTGCAGGCGCTGGAGTATCGGGTGCAGGGAGAGGATGCGGTGCTGTGGGTGGCCAGCAATATCACCGCCAGCAAGAAGCTGGAAGCCTTGCTGCGCATGCAGAGCGAGACCGACGCGCTGACCGGTCTGGCCAATCGCCGCAAGCTGATGCAGGCCCTCACCGACAGCTACGAGCTGTTCGCCCGCTACCAGACACCGGCCTCGGTGCTGATCTTCGATATCGACAAGTTCAAGAACATCAACGACACCTACGGCCACCTGAGCGGCGACAAGGCGATCCAGGCCACGGCCGATGTCTGCCGGCGCGAGCTGCGCACCACCGACTTCCCGGCCCGGCTGGGCGGCGATGAATTCGTGATCCTGATGCCGCACACCGGCTGGGAGCAAGCCAGGCCGATCGCCGAGCGGCTGCGGCAGAAAGTGCCGGCCGCCCTGCGCGCACTGGGCACGCTGGGCGACGGCGCCACCATCAGCGGCGGCCTGAGCGAACTGCTCCCCGGAGACAGCTCCTTCGAAGACGTGCTGAAACGGGCGGACGACGCGCTGTACCGCGCCAAACGCGACGGCCGCAATCGCATCGTCCACCTTGATGCTTAGCTGAAGGTCAGCTCGCCGTTCACCTGATCGGCGTCGACGTGGATGATGTCCTTCGGCCCGAAGCGGCCTTGCAGGATAAGCTTGGACAGCGGATTCTCGATCTGCTGCTGGATCGCCCGCTTCAACGGCCGCGCGCCATACACCGGATCGTAGCCCGCCTCGGCGATCTTGTGCAGCGCCGCTTCGGTGATCGTCAGCGTCATCTCCATCTTGGCCAGACGCTGCTCCAGGATCGCCAGCTGGATCTTGGCGATGGCGCCGATGTTCTTCTCATCGAGGCCGTGGAACACGACGATTTCATCGATACGATTGATGAACTCCGGACGGAAGTGCGAACGCACCTCGGCCATCACCGCCAGCTTGACCACGCCGGGATCGGAATCCTCCATCGCCTGGATCTTGTGCGAGCCCAGGTTGGACGTCATGATGATGACCGTGTTCTTGAAGTCCACCGTGCGGCCCTGGCCGTCCGTCATGCGGCCGTCGTCCAGCGCCTGCAGCAGCACGTTGAACACGTCCGGATGCGCCTTCTCCACCTCGTCCAGCAGGATCACGCTGTACGGCTTGCGGCGCACGGCTTCGGTCAGATAGCCGCCCTCGTCGTAGCCCACGTAGCCGGGCGGCGCGCCGATCAGGCGGGCCACCGAATGCTTCTCCATGAATTCGCTCATGTCGATGCGTATCATCGATTCCTCGGTGTCGAACAGGAAGCCCGCCAGCGCCTTGGTCAGCTCGGTCTTGCCCACGCCCGTCGGCCCCAGGAACATGAAGGAGCCATACGGCCGGTTCGGATCCGACAGGCCGGCGCGCGAACGGCGGATCGCATCGGACACGGCGGCGATCGCCTCGTCCTGGCCGACCACGCGTTCGTGCAGCTTCTCTTCGATGTGCAGCAGTTTGTCGCGCTCACCCTGCATCATGCGCGACACCGGTATGCCGGTCGCGCGCGACACCACCTCGGCGATTTCCTCGGCGCCGACTTCGGTGCGCAGCAGCTTGGGCTTGGCGGCGTCGCCAGCTTTCAGGTTCACGCTCTCGGCCTGCTTCAACTGCGCCTCCAGCTCCGGCAGGCGGCCGTACTGCAGTTCCGACACGCGCTGCCAGTTGCTGTCGCGCGTGGCCTGCTCCATTTGCAGCTTGATGCGCTCGATCTCTTCCTTGATGTGGGTACTGCCCTGCACCACCGCCTTCTCGGCCTTGAGGATTTCCTCGTAATCGTTCAACTCGCGCTGCAGGCGCACGATCTCCTCGTCGATCAGGTCCAGGCGGCGGCGCGAGCCTTCGTCCTTCTCCTTCTTGACGGCTTCCTTCTCGATCTTCAGCTGGATCAGGCGGCGTTCCAGCTTGTCCATCACCTCCGGCTTGGAGTCGATCTCGATCTTGATCTTGGACGCCGCTTCGTCGATCAGGTCGATCGCCTTGTCGGGCAGGAAGCGGTCCGTGATGTAGCGGTGCGACAGCTCGGCCGCGGCGATGATGGCGGCGTCCGAGATGGCGACCTTGTGGTGCAGCTCATACTTGTCCTGCAGGCCGCGCAGGATGGCGATGGTGGCTTCCACCGACGGCTCGTCGACCAGGATCTTCTGGAAGCGGCGCTCCAGCGCGGCATCCTTCTCGATGTATTTGCGGTATTCGTCCAGCGTGGTCGCGCCGACGCAATGCAGCTCGCCGCGCGCCAATGCAGGCTTGAGCATATTGCCCGCGTCCATGGCGCCATCGGCCTTGCCGGCGCCGACCATCGTGTGCATCTCGTCGATGAAGACGATGGTCTGGCCTTCGTCCATCGCCAGTTCCTTCAGCACAGATTTCAGGCGCTCCTCGAATTCGCCGCGATACTTGGCGCCGGCCACCAGCGCCGCCATGTCCAGCGACAGCACGCGCTTGCCCTTGAGCGAATCGGGCACCTCGTTGTTGACGATGCGCTGCGCCAGGCCTTCGACGATGGCGGTCTTGCCGACGCCGGGTTCGCCGATCAGCACGGGATTGTTCTTGGTGCGGCGCTGCAGCACCTGGATAGCGCGGCGGATCTCGTCATCGCGGCCGATCACGGGATCGAGCTTGCCGGAGCGGGCGCGCTCGGTCAGGTCCAGCGTGTATTTTTTCAGGGCTTCGCGCTGGCCTTCGGCTTCGGCGTTGTCCACCTTGGCGCCGCCGCGCACGGTGTCGATGGCCGCTTCCAGCGACTTGCGGGTCAGGCCGTTTTCACGCGCCAGCTGGCCGGCGTCGGATTTGTCGTCGGTCAGCGCCAGCAGCACCATCTCGCTGGAGATGAACTGGTCGACGCGCTTCTGCGCTTCCTTGTCCGCCAGGTTCAGCACCGCGACCAGCTCGCGGCTGGCCTGGACGTCGCCGCCGGTGCCGGACACCTTGGGCAACCGCTCCAGCGAGGAGCCCAGCGCCTTGGTCAGGCCGCCGACATTGACGCCGGCGCGCTGCAACAGGGAGCGCGCGCTGCCGTCGTTCTGGTTCAGCAGCGCGGTCAGCAGGTGGACCGGCTCGATGTATTGATTATCGTTGCCCACGGCGAGACTCTGCGAGTCCGAGAGGGCTTCCTGGAGTTTGGTGGTGAGTTTGTCTTGCCGCATGGTGGTGCTCCGATGAATTTTACTTATCGCACAGATAGGGCTGGGCAATCAGTTTTCAAGGAGACCGCCCGGAATTAAACTTTCCATTTATTCAATGCGACGTCATCGCTGACGCGGGCGTCGACCCAGCGCGCGCCGTCCGGGGTCTGTTCCTTCTTCCAGAACGGCGCCTCGGTCTTCAGGTAATCGATGATGAATTCGCAGGCCGCGAACGCTTCGCCGCGATGCGCCGACGTCACCGCCACCAGCACGATCTGCTCCTGCGGCTTGAGCGGCCCCACCCGGTGGATCACCAGCGCGCCGAACACCGGCCAGCGCTGCCGAGCCTGCTCGATGATGGCGAGGATGGATTGCTCGGTCATGCCGGCGTAGTGCTCCAGCTCCATCTCCGCCACGCTGGCGCCCTCGTTCAGGTCGCGCACGGTGCCGACGAAGCTGACGATGGCGCCAACCTTGGGGTTGTCGGCGCGCAGCCGCGCCAGCTCTGCGTTGAGATCGAAGTCTTCCGCCTGGATGCGGACCTGGCCTAAGCTCATGCGCGCTCCGAGGCGCCGATGCGGCGGAACAGCTGCTCGATGCGGCTGGCGGTGCGGGCGTCGGCCAGCGCCGGCATCGCGCACAGTTGCAGGTAGGCGCTGCCCGCGCTCTGCGGCTTCTGGCCGGACTTCAGCGACGATTGCAGCACCTCGACCTGCATCTTCAAGCGCTCGCGCGCGAACTCGGCGCCGCTGTCGACGCCGGCCACGATCTCCAGCCGCAGCACTTCGTCCAGCAGCTTGGCGCGGTTGCGTTCCAGTTGCTCGGCGTAGGCGCTGCGTTTGCCGTCCAGCGCGGCCAGCGCGGCGTTGAAGCGGCCGTGCAGCGCGCGTTCGTACTCGGCGGCCAGCGGCGGCAGCGCCGACCAGCGCGACTGCCAGTCGGCGCCATCGATGGCGGCGCCGTCGGCCGGCGTGCCGATCGCGCTTTCCAGCGCCTGGCACAGACGCAGCTTGTCGCGCAGCGCGTTGGCCTGGGCGGCGCCGGCGCGGCGTTTGATCGCGTCGGCCTGGCCCTGCACCGCAGCAACCGCGGCGTTGTAGCGTTGCAGGATGCGGGCTTCGGCCGCGCGCGGCACGCCGCCGGACGCATGCCAGGCCGACGCCGCATCGCGCAGCGTCTTGGCGATGGCCGCCAGCTGGGCCTTGTCGTCGCCGCTGAAGGTGGCCGTTTCCAGTTCCTGGCACAGCGCTTCGCGCGCGTGCAGGTGGGCCTTGCGTTCGTGGTCGGCCGCGTGGGCGGTTTCCTTGCGCTTGTTGAAGATGGTGTCGCAGGCGGCGCGGAAACGCTGCCACAGCGCCTGTTCGGCCTTGCGCTCCAGCGGCAGCGCCTTGGCCTGCTCCTGCCAGCGCTCTTGCAGGCGGCGCAGGTGGTCCAGCGTGTGGCGGTCGCCCGGCTGCATCTGTTCCGCTTCGGCGATCAGCTGCTCGCGCTTGGCCGTTTCGATCTTGCGTTGTTCGGCCAGCGGCGCCAGCATTTGCGACAGCGCTTTATCGAAAGCTTGATCTAGCTTACGTTTTTCCTTGCGGTCGATGGTGCCAAGACGGCCCCACATCTGACGCAGGCGCTGGCCGGCGGCGGCCACGTTTTTCAGGTCGGCGCCCTCGCCGGCCGCGCTGGCGGCCATGGCGCGGGTTTCGTCGACCAGCGCCTGCGCCTTGGCGGCGTTGGCGTGGCGTTCGTCGGCCAGTTGCTTGAAATGGGCCGCAGCCGGCGCATAGGCCGTGGTGCAGGCAGTGTCGAAGCGTTCCCACAGGCTCTTCGGCGCGTGGCCGGAGACGGCGTCCAGCGACTTCCAGCGCTCGCGCATGCTGCCGACCTTTTTGGCCAGTTCGCTCATCGCCAGGCCCAGTGCGGGCAGTTCTTCCACCGCCTTGACCAGCTCCTCACGCGAGACGTTGCCGCCCCAGCGCGCCCAGTCGCCCAGGCGTTTAAGTTCGGCGCGCACGTGGTTCAGGCGGTCGGTCTGGGCCGGGGTCAGGCGGGT
This sequence comes from Rugamonas aquatica, assembly GCF_009380215.1. GTDB lineage: Bacteria > Pseudomonadota > Gammaproteobacteria > Burkholderiales > Burkholderiaceae_D > Rugamonas > Rugamonas aquatica_B. The sequence continues at coordinate 93,655 of NZ_WHUG01000018.1, read as the reverse complement.
CTTGTGTTCCTTCAGCCATTTGTCGTGGTCGGCGGCGGCGTGCAGCAGGCCTTGCGCCAGCGCGGCGTCCATCGCATCCAGCGTTTCCAGGAATTTCTTGTCGGTTTCCTTGGGTGCGGCGGGCTGTTTCGGTGGGCGTGCGGCCGGGGCCTGCGCCGGAGCCTGAACAGTTGGCGCTGCGGCGGCCGGATCGCCGGCCGGTGGCAGCGCTTCCGCGACGGCGGCGCGCTGGCTGGCGGCAGTGGCCGCAGTTGAGGCACTGGACAACGCGGCGCGGCTCTGTTCCAGCGCCTGCGCGAAATCACTCAGCAGGTGCTTGGGCAAGGCATTGTGTTCAGGCGCCTGCTGATAGCCGGCATGCGCGGCGACGTGGCGTTCCAGCGCCTGCTGCGCCTCTTCCGGCGGCAGTCCGGCCGACGGCAGCTGACGCAGCGCCGCCATCGCATCGATGATGGCGCGCTGCAAATCGACCTGCGCTTCCAACCGGGCCGCCAACGCGGCGCGCGCGCTGGCGAACGGTTCGGCCAGCTCCGGCACGGCCGCAGTCACCTGCCATTGGCGGTCCAGGTCGGCGACCTGATTCGGGGTCAGTTTTTCATCCTGCAACAAGCGCTGTGCCAGCTCCAGGCAAGCCTGGGCTTTTTGCCGCTCTGCCTGCTGGTAGCGGATCGCGTCCAGCCGTCCCTGCATCAGCTTGGCGACGCGGCGGTCGGTGTTGCGCATCGCCTGCAACACCTGTTCGAGATAAGCCTGCGACTGCACGTGCTCGGCGGCCGTCAGGCGCACGCCGGCGAATTCGCTTTGCAAGATCAGCTGGACGGCGGCGGCTTCGTTGCCCGCCAGCCCGGCGGCGCACCGCGCCTGTTCGTCGCGGCGGCTGGCCGATGCGGCAGCGGCGGCGCCCTGCTCGGGTGTCGCCACGGCGGCCTGGAGTTCGGCCGTCTGGTCGGTAGTTCGCTTAAAGATGAAATCGAACATGGTGCGCTATGAGATGGCTAAAACCACCATCATAGCAAAGCGAAGGGAATTTGCCCGATGCGTATGCTATTTGGGCGGTTATTTCATCGCCGGCAATTGCCGGGTCGATCGGGCGACGGTGGTCGGGGCCGGATGCGCCCCGGTTTCGTCGATGCTTACTATCGGCAACACTTGCAAGCCGGGAATGCTGATCTGGCCGTCGTCCACGACCCGCAGGGTGTTGACCGTGCTACGGCCGGCCGGCTTCGGGGTCGCCTCGACTGCGGCGCCCGGCGCCAGGCCGGCACGCTTCATTTCCTCCAGATGCTTGTCATGCATCATCAATTGATTCGCAATGGAAAACCATGTTTCGCCGGCGATGGCGTTGCGGGCGATGGCGAACAGTTCCTGCTCTTCCTTCTCCAGCCGTTTCAGCAGCGAGGAGCAGAAGGTTTCGATACTGTCGCAGATCAAATTGACCTGGTCGTCGCGCACATCGGCCAACGAACCCAGTTTGTCTTGCAACATGCGGATCGACAGCAGCGCGGACTGGTTCAAGCGGTTGAGCTCGTCCAGCAACTGGTCTGCACGTTCGGTCGCTTCGCGCAGCGCGGGGATCAGGTACATCTCGGTCTTGCGCCAATGACAGGCCTGGTACAGGCTATTGAGATTCTCGCAGGCATATTCCAGCTGCGACAGGGTGATGCGGTTTTGATGCATCAGCGTGGAGCGCACATACTTTTGGAAAGATAACAAACTGAGGCGGACACTGGCGTGTTCCACCGACAGTGCTACCAGAGTATATGTGGCAGTTAACATTCTGACTCCCAAAGCTGAAGTTGCGGGCGCCCGGATGAGCGGCAAGAGCGGAAGTAAAAGTGTAAATAAAGCCGACAAACACGCCTTGAGCTAGAACAAACATGCTCCCCTGCGTTATGCACTCCAATATATAACAAGCCGGCGGCGAACGCTATCGCAAAGACAACTGAAGTCGCACCATTCCCGCTTCAGGATGCGGCAATACCACGCCGCCGAAATGCCGTACCAGTTTTTGCACGCCCAGATTCTCGGCCAGCGCGTCGCCGACGATCTCGCCCGTGCCCTGGCTGCGGAAATAATCGATCAATTTCTGGAACAAAATGTAGCCCAGCCCCTGCCCTTTCAAATCGGAACGCACGATGATGGCAAATTCGGCGGACTGGTTGTCCGCATCGGCCACGGCGCGCACCACGCCCAGCGTTTCCGGCTCGCCGCCGGCGCTGTTGCGGGTGGCGATGAAGGCCATCGCGCGGTCGTAGTCGATCTGCGTCAGCCGCGCCAGCTGGGCCGGCGGCAGCTCGCGCATGGCGGTAAAGAAGCGCAGCCGCACATCGTCCGGATCGAGCGCGGCGAAGAACACCTGGTGCTGCGGCGCGTCCTCCGGCCGGATCGGCCGCAGCAGCAGGCGACCGCCGCGCCAGTCGATTTCCTGCTCCAGCTCCAGCGGATACGGACGGATCGCCAGCGCCCGGCCACGGCGCACCGGCGCCAGCTGCACGCGCGCGGCCAGCGCCACCACGCCGCCGCCGATGGCCAGCAAGGGATTCAAGTCCAGCTCCGCCAGCTGCGGCAGGTCGGCCAGCATGTCGGCCACCTGCACCAGCGTGCGGCACAGCGCATCGGCGTCGGCGTCGGTCTGGCCTTGCGCCAGCAGGCGCGCCACGCGGGTGCGGCCCACCATGTCACGCGCCAGCACCATGTTCAGCGGCGGCAGGCCGGCCACACGATCGGCCGCCACCTCCGCCGCGATGCCGCCCTGGCCGAAGAACACCACCGGCCCGAACACCGCATCGGTGCCGATCTGGATGCGGGCGGCGGCCAGCGTGGCGCCGGTCAGCGCCGCCTGCTGCGGCGTCGCCAGCGCGATGCCGTAGGCCGCCAGCAGCGCCCGCGCATCCTTGTCGGACAACTCGCTGCGGCCGGCCGCCAGCGCCTCCGTCACCAGGGCCTGCGCCGCCGCGCGTTCCGGCGCGGCGGTGGCGGGCAGGCGCGCCGGCACTTCCATCAACAGCTCCTGGTTGCGGCGGTACTGGGCGATCTGCAGGAAACCATGCACGGCTTTTTCCGGCGTGTCGTAAGTGGGCAGGCCGGCGTCGGCGAACACTTGGCGCGCGGCCGCCGCCGAACGTCCGCCCAGCCAGCAGGACAGCACGTTCTTCGAGGCCGAACGCATCATCGGCGCCACCGCCGCCGCAATCAGGCTGCTGGGCACCATGGCGGTCGGCGCGTGCAGGAACAGCAGCGCGTCGGCCTGCTTCTCGCGCAGCAGCGCTTCCACCGCGCTGGTGTAGCGCTCGACCGGCACGTCGGCCAGCAAGTCGACCGGATTGGCCAGCGGCGCGTCGGCGCGGCGCAGCAGGCGCAGCGTGTCGGCCGACAGCGGCGCCAGTTGGGCCCCGCCGCACGCCAGCGCATCGGCGGCGATCAGGCCCAGGCCCGCGCCGTTGGTCAGCACGGCCAGCCGCTCGCCGCGCTGCGGGCGCTGGCGCGCCAGCGTTTCGACGGCGTCGAACAGGTCTTCGGTGGAGTACACCCGCAGCATGCCGGCGCGGCGGATGGCGGCGTCGAACACCAGGTCGGCGCCGGGCGCGGCGTCGCGCCCGACCTTGAGCACGATCACCGGCTTGCCGCGCGCCGCCAGCCGTCCCGCCGACATGAACTTCCGGGCGCTGCTGACATCCTCGACGCACAGCAGGATAGCCTCGGTGTTGGCGTCGCCGGCCAGATAGTCGAGCAGGTCGCCGAAATCGATGTCGGCGCCCTCGCCCATGGCGACGAAGCGCGAGAAGCCGATGCCGCGCAGGCTGGCCCAGTCCAGCACCGCCGTGCCCAGCGCGCCCGATTGCGACACGAAGGCCAGCTTGCCGGGATCGGCGGCGATATGGGTGAAGCTGGCGTTCAGGCCCAGCGCCGGCGACTGCAGGCCGACGCTGCCCGGCCCCAGCACGCGCAGCAGATGCGGCTTGGCCGCCTCCAGCATCGCCTGCTGCAGGCTGCGGCTGCCGGCGCGCAGGTTCTCCAGCCCCGCCGTCATGACGATGGCGGCGCGGGTGCCGCGCGCGCCCAGTTCCGCGATCAGGCCCGGTATCGTCGACGGCGGCGAGCACAATATCGCCAGGTCCGGCGCATCGGGCAGCGCCGCCACGCGGGCGTAGCACGGCAGGTCGTGCAGACGCTGGTGCTTGGGATTGAGCGGCCAGATGGCGCCGCCGTCGCGGGCGAATCCGGCTTCCACCAGATTGGCCAGAACCCGCGTGCCGATGCGCTGCGGGTTGTCCGATGCGCCGATCACGGCCACCGAGCGGGGTTGGAACATGCGGTCGAGATTCCTGATGCTCATGTGGCGATGCCCCTTGTTACCAGCGTGAAGCGTGATCCTCGGTCACGCCCATCATCTGCGTGACCATGCGTTTGGGTTGGTCCGGCGCGCTGCGCACCCAGCCGGTGAAGGTGCCGATCGGCTGCAGATAGCGGCTGGCCGCCACCACCAGGTTCTTGTCGTCGCGGCGCGCGCCTTCCGGCGTGAAGTACAGTTCCAGCAGATCGTCTTCGGTGAAGATGTGCCAGGTCGACAGCGGGTCGCTGCTGTCGTAGATGAAGTGCGCGGGCGCCAGCGCGTGCACCTGGCCGTCCAGCCACAGCGCGTTTTCGTGGCCGCCGAAGTAGCCCGCCTGCAGATTGAAGCCCAGCTCCAGATTATGCGCCGAGGCCCAGCGCCACGCGGTGTTGCGCGCCAGCAGACCGTTGGAATAATCGAAGCTGGCGACGCCGCCGGTCAGCGGATACTCTTCGCGGAAGGTGCGCACCTCGCCGCGCAGCGGCAGGCCGGACGACTTCTGCGTCGCATGCACCGAGCCCTGCTCGACCGGCCCGGTGGCCAGCAGCAGCGGCGCGCCGCCGGGACCGAATTCGGCGTCGATCTCCAGATAGTCGCAGCGCAGCGTCAGGCTGTAGCTGCCGTCGGCGCGGCTGTCGATGGCGATGCTGCTCTTGCGGGTCTTGAAGCGGCTCGATCCGCCGGCGTGATCGGCCAGCCGCGCCGACAGGCCGGGCAAGCCGTCCTGCGCGAAGTTGGCCAGCATGTCGCCGTCGTTGCGGTCGAAGGCGTAAGCGAAGGCGGTGCTGGTCCAGCCCAGGTCGACGATGGCGACCGCGCAGAACACCTGCTCCGTGCACAGCGCCACGTAGTGCCAGCGCTTGTGGTGAAAACGGCGCCAGAAACGGCTGCGCGCAAACGGCGCGGCCAGCTTGCTCCAGTCGATATGGCCGACCTGGCCCGCGTAGCGGCCGAACAGCGGTTGTCCGTCGGGGCCCAGCAGGCTGGCGGGGGCGGCGGGCAGACTCATAGAACTCCTACTATCATGCGGCTTCCATTTCTTTCGTGTCTTTCGTGTTGAGGTCCAGCGCGGCGCGCAGCAGCGGCGCAAAGCCTTCCGGCGCGGCGTGGACGATCTGTATGTCGGGGCATTCGTGCCAGTTGGCCAGGCGCTGCAAGGCGCCGGCGATGTCGCGCACGAAGCGGTCGCTGATGCGCGCGCCGGGTTCCAGCACCAGCGATTTCAATTCGAACACGCCGCCGCGCCGGTGCGCCTTGGCGTCGACCCGGCCGACCAGCGCGCCGCGCCGCAGGATGGGCAGCGTGAAGTAGCCGTAGCGGCGCTTGTCGGCCGGCGTGTAGCATTCGAGCCGGTAGTCGAAGCCGAACAACTCCAGCGCGCGGCGGCGGTCCCACACCACCGGGTCGAACGGCGACAGGATGGTGGTCAGCGTCGGCGCCAACGTGCCGGCGGCGGCAGCGGCCAGCAGCTCGGCGTGGTCCGGGTGGACGTAGATCGGATCGTCCCAGTCGTCGACCCAGGCGCGCAGCAAGGCGCCCTGCCCGGCCAGTTCTTCCGGATCGAGGCGCGGCGGCTTGGTGCGGAAGTAGTCGCTGATCCAGCCGGCGCGGGCGCAGCCCATCGCCTTGACGGCCTTGAGCACCAGCGTGCGGCGGGTGTCGTCGATGTGTGGCATGCGGCTGTCGTCCCAGCCGGGCAGCACGCGCTCGGCCAGGTCGTAGATGCGCTGGAAGTTCTGGCGCTCGGCGATCATCAGCGCGCCGGCGGTGAACAGCACTTCCAGCGAACGCTTCTCCGGCTTCCAGCTCCACCAGCCGCCGCTCTGGCCGTCGGTGCGCTCGAAGTCGGACGAACGGGTCGGGCCGTTGACGCGGATGTGATCGAGCACCGCGTCGACCTCGGCGCGGCGTTCGCGCATCCAGGTCTCCGAATACTTCCAGCCCATCGCCGCCGGATCGAGCATGCGGTGGCGATACAGGCCGTAGTCCTCGATCGGCACGAAGCAGGCCTCGTGCGCCCAGTACTCGAACAGCTGGCCTGCGGCCAGCGCCTGCTCCAGCCAAGGCTGCGGGTAATCACCCAGACGGCTCCACAACACCAGATAGGGGCTGCGCGCCACCACGTGGATGGTGTCGATCTGCAGCACGCCCATTTGCCGTATCGCGTCCACCACGTCGGCCTGGCGCGCCTTGCGGCGGCGCGGCTGCAGCAAACCCTGCGCCGCCAGATGCAGCGCCCGCGCAGCGGCCAGGCTGATTATCAATTCGGTCATGAGCGCTATTCTAATAAAGAAATCAACATTGCCTGTGATCGGAATGGGGTTTTTTTTGACCTGCCAGCCACAAACGTGACATTTCCGTGCAGAATATCCACAGATGGCGTGCCGCTACCATTTCGCGGGGAATGTAGACTTTCGATGAACCACTTTGCCACTCGCCCGATCGTGATGTTTTTACGCCGCCTGTACCGGGCGGTCCTGCTGCCCGTGTTTGCGCTGGCGCTGCTGGCGGCCATGTGGGCGGCGGTGACTTATCAGATCGGCCAGGAAAAGCAAACCGCGCGCAACGAGGCGGTGCTGCACAGCCAATCGCTGGCGCGTACGCTGGCCGAACACACCAACCATCTGCTGCGCCAGGTCGACCATGCGACGCAGCTGTTCAAGCTCAAATTCGAGGAGACCGACGGCGCGCTGCGGCTGGCCGAATTCACGCGCCGCAATGGCCTGCTCGATTCGCTGCTGCCGTCCAAACTGGACCTGCCGCTGGCCTTGCTGGGCCCTGACGGCCGCCTGATCGACAGCCGCAACGGCTACTTCGCGCCGGACCAGCACGACCAGGCGTTCTTCCGCCAGCATGCCGCAAGTCCGGTCGACACGCCGCAGGTATCGACGCCGGTAGTCGAGCCGCGCACCAAGAAATGGCAGATCCTGATTACGCGGCGGCTCAATGACCATCGGGGCGAATTCGCCGGCGTCATCATGGTGATGGTCGATCCGGCCTCCTTCGTCGAAGACTACGACCGCATGAACGTCGATCCCGGCGGCGCGGTGCTGCTGGTGAGCCGCGAGAACGGCATGTCCACCGCCCGTGTCGACGAACAGCTGGTCATCAGCGATGCGATCGATTTCACGGCGGCGCAAGGCGGCGCTCAGCAGCCCGACGAACTGCTGCTGGCGCGGCCGTTCGACGCCGTCGAGCGCATCTACGGCTATACCGAGATGCCGCGCTATCTGCTACTGGCGGTGGTCGGCAATCCCGTCGCATCGGCGATGGCGCGCTTCGAACAGCGCCGCAACGTCTACTACGGCGCGGTCGCCATCGCCTCGGTGCTGGTGCTGCTGTTTATCGGCCTGCTGATGCAGCAGGCTTACCGGCTGCGGCGCAGCGCACGCATGATTACCGAAGCGCAGGCCATGCTGCGCGCGGCGGCCGACGCCAGCATGGACGCGGTCTACCTCATCAAAGCTTGCCGCGTGCGCGGACCGGGCAAGGAGATCGTCGACTTCACCATCGCAGACCTCAATGAACGCGGCGCCGCGCTGCTGGGCTCCACCGCCGAAGAGGTCAAGGGCAAGCGCCTGATCGAAGTGCTGCCGGCGCTGCACACCAAGGGCTTCATCGAAAAATACAAGACGGTGCTGATCTCCGGCCGTCCGCTGGAGGAGGAATTCGAGGTCGACTTCCTGCCGGGCAGCGACCATCTGTGGCTGCACCACCAGATCGTCGCCATCGAAGAAGGCGTGGCCGTCACCACGCGCGACATCACGCCGCGCAAGGAGGCCGAGCTGGCGATGCGCAAGAACCAGGCGGAGCTGGCTGCCGTCAACGACGCCTCGCCGCTGGGGTTGATGCGCGCCGATCCCGCCGGCCACTGCACCTACGTCAACCGCACATTCGAATTCATCACCGGGCTGACGCGCGAGGAAGCGCTGGGCGACCAGTGGATGCGCGCCGTGCACCCGAACGACCGCGAGGTGCTGAAGGCGGCCCTGAAACACATGGCCAAGACCCGCGTCCCCTTCCAGGACACGGTGCGCTGCGTGCACCCCGACGGCATGATGATCTGGATATCGTTCAAGATCGCCGCGATGGTGGTGGACGGCCATATCTACGGCTACGTCGGCACGGTGGACGACATCACCCACGTGCGCAAGTCCGTGATGGCGCTGCGCGAAAGCGAATCGCGCCTGCGCACCATCGCCGATACGCTGCCGGCGATGGTGGCCTACATCGATTCGGAAGAAATCTACCGCTTCCACAACGTCGCCTACGAGCGCGAATTCAATCGCACCGGCGTCGCGGTGCTGGGCAAGTCGATCGAGGCGACCATGGGCACGGAGCGCTACCAGTTCCTGGCGCCCTACATCAAGCGCGCGCTGGCCGGCGAGACGCTGACCTTCGAGGAGGACGATTCCGCGGCAGCCGTGGACCGCACCTTCGAGGTGGTCTACATCCCGCAGATGGACGAAGACGGCGTGACGGTGATCGGCTTCCACGTCATGCGGCAGGACATCACCGCACAGAAGCGCGAGAAGCTGCGCCTGCTGAAACTGTCGCAGGTCGACGCGCTGACGGGGCTGACCAACCGCGCCGGCTTCCTGCAAAAACTCCAGGACGCGATGGCCGCAAGCCGCGAGAGCCACAGTCTGATGGCGGTGATGTACATGGATATCGACCGCTTTAAACCGGTCAACGACACCTTCGGCCACAGCGTCGGCGACGCGCTGCTGAAGGCGTTTTCGGGCCGGCTGACGCACGCCATGCGCGCCAGCGACACCATCGCCCGGCTGGGCGGCGACGAGTTCACCATCATCATGGAGCGCGTCGCCCGCTTCGACGACGCCGCGGCGCTGGCGGCCAAGATCGTCGCGGCGATGCAGCCGCCGTTCGACCTGGATGGCACGGTGGTGTCGATTTCGGCCAGTATCGGGCTGGCCTACTACCGCGACGAGGATGTCTCCCCGGCCGAACTGCTGAACCGCGCCGACGTGCTGCTGTACGAGGCCAAACAGGGCGGCCGCAACACCTACCGCGCCGGCCCGGCGCTGCCGCCGGCGGCCAGCAACGCGGCCTGACGGGCCGCCACGGCGCGGCGACGCCACTTTTATCAACTCGTCCGACGCCATCTTGCGCTATATTGTGCGCTTCCCGGCTGTTTTGACTACACACCTTCATGCGTCTGCTGCACACTTCCGACTGGCATCTCGGCCAATCCCTGCATAATTTCGAGCGTAGCTACGAGCACCAGCGCTTTCTGGACTGGCTACTGGACACCCTCGTCGCCGAACAGGCGGACGCGCTGCTGATCGCCGGCGACATCTTCGACAACGCCAATCCGTCGGCGGCGTCGCAGAAGCAGTTGTACCGATTCCTGCAACAGGCCAAGGAGCGCCTGCCGCATCTGAACCTGGTGGCCATCGCCGGCAACCATGATTCGCCGGGCCGGCTGGAAGCACCGGGGCCGCTGCTGGAAGCGCATGGTACCCGGGTGATCGGCAGCGTGCAGCGCAAGGCCGATGGCGAGATCGACATCGAACAGCTGGTGCTGCCGCTGACAGGCCGCAGCTGCGCGGTGGAGGCGTGGTGCCTGGCCGTGCCTTTCCTGCGTCCAGGCGACGTGCCGCGCATCGCAGAGACGGAAGACGGCGCAGATCCTTATCTGGCGGGCATCGCCCTGCTCTACCGCCAGACGCTGGAACTGGCGCTGAGCAAGCGCGCGGAAGGCCAGGCCATCCTGGCGATGGGCCACTGCCACATGGTCGACGGCCAGATGTCCAACGATTCGGAGCGCCGCATCGTCATCGGCGGCACCGAGATGCTGCCGGCGGGGATCTTCGACCCGGCCATCGTCTACGCGGCGCTGGGCCATCTGCATCTGGCGCAGAGCGTCGGCAAGCAGGAGCACATACGCTATTGCGGCAGCCCGATCCCGCTGTCGTTTGCGGAGGTGGGCTATCAGCACCAGGTACTGCGCATCGACATCGACGGCGCGGCCGTGCGCGAGATCGTGACGCTGCCGGTGCCGCGCGCGGTCGAACTGCTGCGCGTTCCCACCAAACCCGCGCCGCTGGCGCAGGTGCTGGAGGAACTGGCGGCGCTGGACGTGGCGCCGGCAGAAGCAGAACAGCAGCCCTTCCTTGAAGTGCGGGTGCTGCTGGACGCTCCGGAGCCGGGCCTGCGCACGCGCGTCGAGGCGGCGCTGGACGGCAAGCCGGTGCGGCTGGCCAAGATCGAAACCTCCAGCGCGGCGCGCAGTGCCTCCATCGACGACGACGTGATGACGCTCGACCAGCTGGAGCAGCTGAAGCCGGACGACATCTTCCGCCAGCTGTACCGGCAGCGATTCGACAACGATGCGCCACCCGACCAGCTAAGCGCCTTCGCGGAACTCATGCTGACGCCGGGGCAGCCATGAGAATCCTGAGAATCGGCGGTAAGAACCTGGCCTCGCTGGCGGGCGAATTCGGCGTGGACTTCGAGCAGGAGCCGTTGGCGTCCACCGGCCTGTTCGCGATCAGCGGGCCGACCGGCGCTGGTAAAAGCACGCTGCTCGATGCCCTCTGCCTGGCGCTGTACGACGCTACACCGCGCCTGTTGAAGGTCGCAGGCCGCAGCTACCTGGCCGATGTCGGCGCGGAGACCGTGTCCACGCAGGACACGCGCACGCTGCTGCGCCGGGGCACGGCGGAAGGCTATGCGGAGGTGGACTTCGTCGGCAACGACGGCGCCTCCTACCGCGCCCGCTGGAGCGTGCGCCGTTCGCGCACCAAGGTCGAAGGTGCGCTCCAGCCGACCGCCATGACATTGCATCTGCTGCCCGCCCTGCAACCGATAGGCGGCACCAAGACCGAAGTCAAGGTGGAAATCGAGAAGCGCATCGGCCTGTCGTTCGAACAGTTCACGCGGGCCGTGCTGCTGGCGCAGAACGAGTTCTCGGCCTTCCTCAAGTCCGAAGACAACGAGCGCGGCGAGCTGCTGGAGACGCTGACCGGCAGTACCGTCTACACCGAGATTTCGATGCGGGCCTTCGAGCGCGCCAAGCTGGAACAGGCGGCCCTGCAGAACCTGAATGCCCGCCTCGCGGATCAGAAGCCGTTAAGCCTGGAGCAGCGCGGCGAGCTGGAAGCACAGAGCGTCGCAGCAACGGCAGCACTGCAGGCGCTGGAGCAGCACAAGGCAGAGCTGGAGCAGGAGCTGCGCTGGTACAAGCAGGCCGAGAAGCTGGCCGAGGACGAACAACTGGCGCAGCAAGCCAGCCAGGCCGCCATCGCCGACGTGGAGGCAGCCGCATCGCGCCGCACCGCATTGGCGCGCATCGCCGCCGTGCAGCCGGCGCGTCCGCTGGCCGACGATATCCGTCGCATCGCCGCCGACATCGCCGCCACGCAGGCCGCCATCACGGCCGGCATGCAGGATGCCGTCTTGGCGGCGCAGGTATTGGAACGCGCCATGGCGGCGCAAGCACAGGCAGCAGCGCAAGTGCAAGAAGCGGAATCCGCCCAACGCACCGCAGCGCCGCGACTGGATCAGGCAAAGGCACTGGACACACGCATCGAAGCCATGCTGCCCGCGTATCGCCAGGCTTCCGCCACGTGCGAACAGGCCGACCAGGCCGACGCCGTCGCCCGCGCCGCGCTGCAAGAGCGCCAGGACGAACGCAAACGTCTCGGCGCGCAGCACGAAGCCGGCGTCGCGTGGCTGGCGCAGCACAAGCAATGGCAGACGATGGCGCAGTCGTGGGAGCGCTGGGATGTGCTGTTCGTGCAGGCCGGCCAGGCCGCCGCGCAAGCCGAGAAGCTGAACACCGCGCTGGCCCGCGTGCAGCGCAACGCCAGCGCGCACCGCGACGACGAGGCGGAAGCCAGCGCCAAGCTGGCCGCATCCGGCGCCGCTTTGCAAACGCTGGAAGCGCAGCGCCAGGAAGCGGCGCGCGTGCTGGCGGCCCTTCCGGCCGAGCAGTTGCAGGCATCGCGCCGCGATCTGGAGCAGCGCCGCGATCAATTGGCCTCGGCTGAAAAACTCTGGATCGAACTCGATGCGCGCCAGAGCCGTCATACGCATATCGAAACCCAGTCCGCGCAGCTGCGGCAGGCAGTGGCTGCGGCCGAGGTGCAGTTGCAGGCGGCCCAGCAGGAAGGCGTCGGCATACTGGCGACCTTCTCGCAAGCCGAGCGTTCGCTGAAGCTGGCGGAAGCCGCTTGCGCCAAGAATGTGGAATCGCTGCGGGCTACGCTGGAAGATGGCACGCCCTGCCCTGTTTGCGGATCGCCGGAGCACCCGTATCGGCAGGACGACGGTGGTTTGCACGCCTTGCTGGCCGAGTTGCAGGCCGATGTCGCCGGCTGCCGCCAGCGGATGGAGGCCAACGTCAATCGGCAGGCGGCGCAGCGCGCCACCGAGCAGGCCAGCCTGGAACAACTGAACGCATTGGCGGCCGAGGGCCGCACGGTGGCGCAGGCGCTGGAGCGCGTCGCCGCTGCATGGCAATCGGCGTCGCTGCCGCCTGCGCTGCCGCCGGAGCCTGAGCGCACCGGCTGGTTCGTCGAACAACTGGAACAGGTGCGTGATGCGCTGCACGCGATCGAACGACAGGAAGGTGCGCTGCACGCTGCACGCATCGTCCGCGACCAGGCGCAATCCGCCTGCGATCTGGCGGCGGCCGAGCATACGCGTTTGCAAGGCATGGCTTCACATGCGCAGACCGCGCTGGCGCAAGCCAATGCGGAACACAAGGCGCTCGACGATCAGCGCATCGAAGTCGCGCTGACGCTGGGCGCCCTGCTCTCCGATCTGGACCCGGCCTTCAGCGGCGGCGACATGCCGAGCGAGGAATGGAAGGACGACTGGAAGGCCGGCCCGGCACGATTCCACGAAGCCCGTCAGGCCGAGAGCCGGCAATGGCTGGCGCAGCGCGCAGCGCATGACGGACGCGCCGCCGTCATCGCCACCATCGACGTGGAAGTGAAGGCGCTGGGCGAGGCGCAGGCCAAGGCTGGCATGGACGCCGTCAACGCCCGTGTGGCCTACAGCAGCGCGGACGCCGCGCTCAAGGATATGCAGCAGCAGCGCATGGCGCTGTGGGACGGCAAGGAAGTGCGCGATGTCGAAGCGGCGCTCATCGCTGCCATCGACGCGGCCCGGGAGCGGCTGGCGGGCTTGCAAACTGCCGCGCAGCAGGCGGCCCAGGCGCGCGTCCGCGCGGACGAGGCGCTGGCCCAGGCCGCGCAACGGCTGGCAGCGCTGCATGGCGCGTCAACCAAGGCAGCGGCAGCACTGTCCGATTGGATCGCCGCATTCCACCAGCGCCAGCCTGACGCCGGCCTGCGCGATCTCGATCACCTGCACGCGCTGCTGGCGCATTCGGCCGACGATGTCGACGCCGAACGCGCCGCGCTGCTAGCCATCGACCGCGCCGCCGACAACGCCGCCGCAGTGCTCAAAGAGCGCCAGCGCCAGCGCCAGCAACACCAACTGTCCGCGCCGCCCGCCGGCAGCGAGGCACCCGACGCGTTGCAGGACGTCGCCGAAGCGAATGCCGTCGAGCCGCGCAGCTCCGCCCCCGGCGCCGCCCAGTCGCCGATCGCCCTGCTGGCCTCCGCCCTGAACGCGCTGATGGCCGAACGCAAAACCGCCCACGACACCGCCACCGCCCTGCAACTCTCGCTGGCGCAGGACGACGCCAAGCGCCGCCAGTCGCAAGCCATGCTGGCCGAGATCGAGCGGCAGGAAGCAATCGAACAGCGCTGGGCGCGCATGAGCGACCTGATAGGCTCGGCCGACGGCAAGAAGTTCCGCAACTACGCCCAGCAGTTCACGCTGGACGTCCTGCTGGGCTACGCCAACGCCCACCTCAATCACCTCTCGCGCCGCTACCAGCTGGAGCGCATCGACAACCCAGCCGCACCATCACTGGCGCTGCTGGTGCGCGACCAGGACATGGGCGGCGAGATGCGCTCGGTGCACTCGCTGTCCGGCGGCGAATCGTTCCTGGTCTCGCTGGCGCTGGCGCTGGGACTGGCCTCGCTGTCGTCCAACCGCGTGCGCGTCGAATCGCTGTTCATCGACGAAGGCTTCGGCAGCCTGGACGCCGAAACCCTGCGCGTGGCAATGGACGCGCTGGACGGCCTGCAAGCGATGGGCCGCAAAGTCGGCGTCATCTCGCACGTGCAGGAGATGACTGAGCGGATCGCCGTAAAAATATTGGTCCAACCTTCGGCGGGCGGCAAGAGTACCGTCACAGTGCAGTAGAATAGTGCTTTATTGCTAATCCAGGTTGGCCCATGAAACTGCTGCTTCGTCTGTGCTTCTGCCTGTCGATCACCATGCCGGTGGCGCACGCCGCCACCTGCGCCGCGCCGTTCAAGCAGGCGGACGGCTGGGAACTCGCCGCGCCCGAAGCATCGGGCTTCAACGCCAACGCGCTGTGCGTCACGCTGACCGCGCTGGCGCAGGGCAAGGACAACATCCACGGCATCGTCGTCGAACGCCACGGCAAGCTGGTGGCCGAGATGTACCGCAGCGGCAAGGACCGTTCGATACGGCGCGGCCTGGGCGTATGGCCGCCGTTCGCGCCGACGGTGGAATTCGGCCCGGACACGCTGCACGACGTGCGCTCGATCGGCAAGAGCGTCATCAGCCTGTTGGTCGGCATCGAGAAGCAGCACGGCAGAATCTCCACGCTCGCCACGCCGGTGCTGGACTACTACCCGGAATACCATGACCTGCGCTCGCCGCAACTGGACGCCATCCACCTCGAACACCTGCTGACCATGAGCGGCGGCTGGAAATGGGACGAAGGCGCGCAGCCCAACAACGAACTGCGCCTGTTCTGGAAAACCGACCAGCTGCGCTACGTGCTGGAGCGCCCGGTGGTCGCGCCGCCCGGCACCGTCTGGAACTACAACGGCGGCGGCACCACCATCCTGGCCGATATCGTCACCCGCGTCAGCGGCCAGCCGTGGATCGAGGTCGCGCGCAAGGAGCTGTTCGAACCGCTGGGCATCGTGCAATGGGAATGGGTGACGGACCTGCGCGGCCGGCCGGCGCCGTTCGCCGGACTGCGCCTGCGCCCGCGCGACATGGCCAAGATCGGACGGCTGATGCTCAACCACGGCCGCTGGAACGGCCAGCAGATCGTGGCCGAGGAATGGGTGGATGAATCGCTCAAGCCGCGCCTGAGCGTGGGCTTCCGCAGTCCGGGCAACCAGCCGGACGAACTGCACTACGGCTACCAGTGGTGGGACGGTACGGCGGCCTGGCACGGCCGGCGCACGCCGTGGAGCGCCGCTTTCGGCAACGGCGGCCAGCGCATCTTCATCGTGCCGGAGCTGGACCTGACGGTGGTCATCACCGCCGGCGACTACGGTTCGGATGCGATGGGCGCGAAGGTCAACCAGCTGCTGCACACGCTGATCGCCACCGTCAGCGACTAGTACTGTCCTTGCGCTCCAACTTCAGCATCTCCCACCCCAGTTCGCGGCGGATTTGCCGAGCATCCGGCGGCGGGCGCCGCTCCGCGATCTGCGTCTGCAACCACTGTCGCACTGATTCTTTGCTCGGTTGCTTCTTTTGGTCCATGGTCTTGCCTCTTTGGTGGAAGAACGATCCCTGAGACCTTCAACGCGGCCCAGACCCGCCAGTTGACCGGCAGGCGTCCGCGAATTTGCAACCATTTGCTACAGATTTGCTATCATTCAGACGAGCAGGAGGCAGCGCACACCACCATGAGCATAGGCGCCATAGCACCGAGTTCCGCCAGCCAGCCACCGGCGCGCGCAACGCCGCCGGTGCAGATTGCGTCGTCGGCCACGCCTGCGGGGCCGGCCTCCGCTTCGACCGCCTCATCCCCCAACACCAATTTCTCCGGCAGCGACTCCGCCACCAACCTGACGCCGGAAGCGTTGGCACTGGTCGCCCAGCTCAAGGCCCGCGACACCGATGTGCGCCAGCACGAACAGGCGCACCTGGCTACGGCCGGCGGCCTGGCCACGTCCGGCGCCTCCTACACTTACCAGCGCGGCCCGAATGGCGTCGACTACGCCATCGGCGGTGAGGTGCATATCGATACCTCGCCCGGCCGCACGCCGCAAGAGACTATCGAACGCGCCCACACCATCCAGGCAGCGGCACTGGCCCCGGCCGATCCCTCCGGCGCCGACCGGGCGGTAGCGGCCCAGGCGCAGCAAATGGAACTGCAGGCCCGCTCGGAACTGGCGACACAGCAGGTGGAACAGGCCACGGCGCGCACGCAGGGACCGGCGCCGGTAGCAAACGACGCCGCCAAGGTCCGCCGCACCTACGAAGTGGCGCCGCTGGTGCCGCCCAAGCTGGATATCTACGCCTGAATGTTAGAATCCCGCTTTTGCAAGCCACTCAAAGATCAACCATGTTAAAAGCACCACGCACCCTGACCTTCAAATGCGCCAAATGCGCCAAAGCCGTGCAGGTCCGCCTGCAAAAAGTATCGGCCTGCTCGCACATCCAGCCTTACCTGGGTATTTGCGCCTGCGGCGAGGTAAAACACCACGCCATCGGCCAGAAAGAGGCCGTCGCTTCCTACCTGGCAGCCCCGGAAGGCTGGACCCATCATCATTAATCTTTGCGGCACCCTCAAGAAATCGGCCGGGGGACCGTTATAGAAGTATTATCAAACCGAATCTGCCGGAACCTGCCATGTCTATCCTACCTGCTCTCGGCGCCCGCACTTTGCCGGCGTCCCTCTACGGCGCCAACCCGCATAACGATGGCAAGACTGCCGGCACGTCCGCCGCCAGACAGGTGAAACCGGTCGATTCGTCGCCGATTTCGCTGTCCAACGACGGCCTGGAAAAGCACGTGGCCTCGGTCGGCAACTCGACAGTCGATTTCGCGCAGGACTTCCTGGGCAGCTTCGCCAAATCGCTGTTCGGCGACGCCGCCAAGGACGCGGTCATCAATTTCGACTCGGCCAGCCTGGATGCCTCGTCCACCCTGGCCGTCGGCGTGCAGCACAGCTCCGGCCCGAACGGCAGCAGCGACGCCGCCGCCTTCCAGCTGACCGACAGCTCGCACTTCATCGGCAAAGGCACGATCACCACGGCCGATGGCCGCAAATTCGATTTCGAAGTGGAAGTCCAGTACGACGCCGAATTGAGCGGCGCCGCCAGCCAGACCACGTCCACCAACAGCGATAAGGCCAACAGCGACAAGGCCAACGACGCAGCGGCCAAGCGCCCGGTGGCGAGCAACGGCGCCAGCGCCGACAACCTGCCGACCGTGCAGGTGCCGAACATCGACTTCCCGGGCACGCTGGCCGACCTGTTCAAACTGATCGGCCGCGACCTGCAATCGGCGCTGTCGACCGGCGACAACTCGCCCAGCAAGACCAGCGACGGCATCGACCGCAACACCTTGCGCAGCCTGTCGCTGCGCCTGCTCAACCTGGTCGACAGCAAGGACACCAACACCTACACCGCGCCGACCGCCGCCGACAAGGCCAAATCGGTCGCCGACGCTTACGGTTCGCAGACCGCAGCGCCGCAGCCTGGTACCAATGCAGGAACCAGCGCAACGCCAGCTCCGGCCGACGACCCGATCTCGCTCGCACCGGCCGCCAACGACGCCGCACCAGGCGCCAAAGACGCGACAAGCTAAGCGCCAAGTATAATAAGCACCGCAGCACCAAGAACGCCGGCAGGGATGGACACCATCCCCGGCGTTTTTTGTGTTGGTCCATTCCGCTTATTACACCTACCGATTGCCCCGACATGCCCGCACAAATCACCACCTCCCCTACGCCGCAACAGATCCACTGGGAGGAGAACGGCGTGCAGTGCGCCGCGCGCTGGCGCTCCGAAGCGGGCATGCCGCCGCCTAAGCGCGTCGTCATCGCCGACGACACCACCAATGCGGACGTAGCCTACCGCCTGGCCTGCGAAGGCACGGCGCTGCTGTGGCGTGGCGACTTCCAGAACGCCCGCCAATTGCTGCAAGCGCTGGCGCGCCGCGCGGACCACAAGGGCAAGCCGTCGAAGAAAGCCAAGCCGGCCAAAGTGCCGGCAACGGCGACCGAAGCCTTCCACCTGCACCGCCAGGCGCAGTCGCAGCGCGCACGCACGCTGGCGATGCTGCTGATTCCATTCGACGCCGGCTACGAGATCCCGCTGCGCCGCGCGCCGGACGTGCAACTGGCCTGCAACGAGGCATACGGCCGCTTCGAAGAACCGTTCATCGCCTCGCTGCGCGAGCTGCTTGGCCTGATCGGCGCGCACGAATGGCGCCGCACAGGCGTGGAAATCCCGGCGCTGGATGCGCGCATCCACCCGCACTACGGCGTGTTCTCGCCGGTGCGCGGCGAGTATGTTGAACTGGTGGCGAATGCGCCGCTGCCGGCCGGCGTCAAGCTGGCCTATGACATCGGCGCCGGTACCGGCGTGCTGTCGGCGGTGCTGGCCAAGCGCGGCGTGGCGCGCATCATCGCCACCGACCAGGATCAGCGGGCGCTGAGCTGCGCCCGCGAAAACCTGGCCCGGCTGGATCTGGACGGCCAGGTCGAACTGCTGGAAGCGGACCTATTCCCGGAAGGCCGCGCGCCGCTGGTGGTGTGTAATCCGCCGTGGGTGCCTGCGCGTCCGAGTTCGCCGATTGAATACGCGGTCTACGATCCGGACAGCCGCATGCTGCGCGGCTTCCTGGCCGGCCTGTCGGCCCACCTGACGCCGGGTGGCGAAGGCTGGCTGATACTGTCGGACCTGGCCGAGCATCTGGGCCTGCGTCCGCGCGAAGAGCTGATGGAGTGGATCGCGGCCGCCGGCCTGAAAGTCATCGACCGCCAGGACGTGCGCCCTACCCACCCGCGCGCCGCCGACGCCACCGACCCGCTGCACACCGCCCGCGCTGCCGAGGTCACGTCGCTTTGGCGTCTGGCCGCCGCGTAAAAACAGTCCGTCACATCGTCCAGGTGCGCAGTCCGATCCAGCCGATCGACACTGCGTAGCCGGCGATGGCCAGGATGCCAACCGATGTCAGTCCCGCATGCCAGCGCACCAGACGGCTGGCGTGCTTGGTCGTCAGCGCATGCCACAGGCCCGCCGCCGCCAGCAGCGGGAACGCCACGCTGCACAGCAGTATCGGCAGCGACAGCACGCTCGGCGCCGCCAGCATCGTCAATGTGCCGATACCTCCCGCTATGCCGATCAGCGGCAAGGCGAACGTGGCGCACAAGCTGCCAAACGCCAGCAGCGGCATCAGCCGCACCTTCCAGCCGCCCTTGGCTTGCAGGGTCTTCCGATAAGCCCCCACGCTCCAGACAGGCAAAGCCAACAGGCCGAACAGGCCGCCAAGCAAGGCCAGCGCAGCCACTATGCAGTAGCCGGCAATGCGCCATCCTGCTTCGCGCTTGCGGTCGCCCAGGCCGCCCGACAGCAGGTAGGTTTGTCCGTCCTGCTCGATGAAGGCCAGGCTGGCCGCCTCCCGATCGGTGCGGCGAAAACTGTGCTTGCCGGTCGGCAGATAAGGCTTGCCGCCGACACGCAAACCGCCATCGGCCAGCGTGACCCGCGACATGCCCAGCACTTCCGCATACGGGCGCATCAAGTCCTTGGCCGGCGTCACGTTGCGGTAGAAACCGGTCAGGGCGGCGAGTTCCTTGGGGTCGACCGGGAATGAGGGCGCTGGAGCAAACGCATGCTTGCGGCTCAGGTAAGCCTGAATCAGGCTGGTAACAGGTGTGCGGAAGTTGACGCCCTCGCCGCCATTGGCAAGCACCACATAACCGTTACCCTGCACGGCGGAATAGCCGTAGACGGAGGTGAATGAGTCGATTTCGCCATTGTGGCCGCGAAAACTCGGCCCCGTGTCATTCGCGGGGAAGTTACCCAGGCCATAGCCTCCGCTCAGCCCTGCACGCGCGGCCAGCGAGGCCTCGCCATGCTCGATGCGCTCTACCGCCTGCGGCGACAGGATCCGATGCCCGCCGACCGTGCCCCTGCCGACAAAGAACAGCACCAGTTGCGATAATTCCCGCACGCTGGTGGCCAGCGATCCGGACGCCGGCATGATGATGTGCTGGTAAGGCGTCGGCGTGCCATCGGGCGCGTAGCTCTTGGCCACCTTGGCCGCCAATGCCGGCGTCAACGTGAAATCGGCGCTGGCCATGCCCATGGGCCGCAGCACATGCTCGCGCTCGAAGGCTGCGAAGTCCTGCCCTGCGACTTTTTCCAGCACATAACCCGCCACGGCCGGGCCGGCGTTCGCATAGACGGCAAACTGGCCTGGCTTCCAGCGGCTGACAAACTCAGGGCTGGCGAACTCGACGCCTCGCCGCACCGACCAGCCCGGGCCATCCTGCAGCTCGACGCGGGCACTGATGTCCGGCCAGCCCGTCGTATGCTCAAGCAGGTGGACGAGACGCACGGGATCTGTTTGCTCCCATCGATTATTGAAGGTGATCTCTGGCGCCAGGTCGGCCAGCCGCGCATCCAGTTTCAGTTTGCCATTTTCCACCAGCTGCATGATGGCGATGCTGGTGAAGCTTTTGGAAATCGAGGCGGCACGAAATATCGTATCCGGGGTAACCCGCTCGCCGCTGGCCTTGTCGGCCACGCCATACCCTTTCAGCAAGACTATCTTGCCATCTTCGATCACGGCCAGCGCAGCTCCTGGAATGCCGCGCTGTGCAAACACTTGGGCCAGGCGCCCGTCCAGCTCTTCCAGGGTGGATGGTGCGGGCGGCGTAGGCTCTGCGGCGCTGGCCGTCGCCAACAACAGCCAGGATGACAGCGCAAGCGCGCAGAAGGTCTTCGGCGAAGGTGGCATCGATGCTCCCAGGGTGAGGTGTAGTGTTATGGTGATGTATTACAGTAACCCAATAATAGTGCATCTTTGTTGAAACGCAAAGCAATTTTGAAGGGAGCAAGTGATGCGATAAACATAAGCATCACTTAAAAAATCCCGGGAAATATAAGTGGCTCTTATTTTGGCCCTTGCGGAACGCAAAAGGTCTATGTATAATTCGGGCCTCAGACGCGGGGTGGAGCAGTCTGGCAGCTCGTCGGGCTCATAACCCGAAGGTCACAGGTTCAAATCCTGTCCCCGCAACCAGAACACAGCAAGCCGTTGATTCTTTAAAAGGAATCAGCGGCTTTCGCTTTTCCGGGTGCGCCACTCAGTGAGCCACCTGTGCAAATCAAAGCCCCACGCCTCTACCGCAACCGCTGCGGCGTCTATTACTTCCGGGTCAAATCCGGCGGAAAAGAAAAGCGGATCAGTCTACGCACGAAGTGTTCCAAAACTGCTAACATTCTCGCTCTGCAACTCAATCTTGATTTGGAGCGGAGGCGGGACATGGCTGAACCCAAGCTGTCGGACTTCAACTTCGATTTGGCGACTCTGCGCCGCTACGAGATCGCGCTCAAAAACGGGACCACTATCCGCACCGACGGCTCCGCCGAAGAACACGCGCGAGTGATGCAGATGATGGGCGAGATCGATCGTATTGGCATAATCGACCTTGAGGACCGGCCCCTGCGCTCGGCCACCGCCAAGCGCGCCAAGCCCGAGCCGCTCACGCGGGCCGTGGACAAGTGGCTCGCCAACTGCATGGGCAAGAACGGCGGGCGCACTGTGGACACGAAGGTCTACCACATCAAAGATTTCTTGGAGCGCATGTTCCCCTTGGTCGAATCCGTCGAGCTTTGGCTGGCGGAGCATGAGAAGGTCGAATTCAACAAGAAGCGGGCTCTGCGCGCATTGGAAGAAAACAAGGCTGCTGGCCGGGCCGACACGCCGGCGCAGACATCGAAGCCAACGCGCTCGACAAGCAAACGCTGGTGGAATACAAGGACGCGCTGCTGACCATACCGCAGACTTCGAAAACCATCGACAACAAGCTCAGCACGTTGCACGACTTCTTCAAATACATGATTGGGCATGGGCTGCACACCAAGCTCGACAGCAACCCCGTCGAGGGCATGTTCATCCTGACCAAGGATGCCCGGAAGAAGACCACCAAAGCCTATCAGCCCTTCACCGAGGATGCGCTTGCCAAGCTCTTCGACTCCGCGCCATACCTCGACGCGATGGGCGGAGCGCCAGACTTGTTCTGGGGGCCTCTCCTTGGCGTCTACACCGGCATGAGGATCGGCGAGGTCACGCAGATACGCTGCATCGACGTCCACAAGGCGCCGCGCACGGGCATCCACTACATACACGTCTACAAGAGCAAGACCGTCGGTGGCATCCGCAACGTTCCCATCTGCGACGCGCTGATCGGCCTAGGCTTCCTGGAATATGTGAACGAGTGCCGAGCGGCCGGAGCGGAGCGGCTGTTCCCTCATCGGCTCCTCATCAACCACAGCTATTCGAAAGAGCTTTCGGCCGCGATGCTTGAATACCAGCGCGCCCGCCGACTCAAGGCGCCGCAGACGAGCTTCCACTCGTTCCGGGTCAACGTTATCACGCAGATGCACGACAACGATGCCGAGGCGGGCAAGATCATGAAGATCGTCGGCCACGACGACGGCGAAGGCCACGCGGTCCATTGGGGCTACGTGCGCGAGCTGCACAAGCTCAAACCCGTCGTGGACGAACTAGCGTGGCCCATCGACTTGCAGGCGTTGAAATACGACGGCCGGTTCGCCGGCTTTTTGGCGGATCGGAACAACTGGGCGGCAGAGAAGTCGGAGGAGTGAATAGGGGGATTATTTTGACCAGCAGTGGGGAGTGATATCGCCCCCCAGAGGGGGAAATTTTGCATCCCCAGTGGTGGGCAATTATTCACCCCGAAGTAGATGGAACCATATACATAATTATTGCAACCAAAAATATGGGCTCATAGGAATACAAATAAAGCATGTGGGGGTCGGTTTTGCGCCCCTATGCCTCCCTGCGGCGTCTTGCCGCCGCAGGGATTCGCGCTGATACTGCTCATGTCGATCACTTTGAAAAGAGAGCAACATGTCAGCGCAAATCAAACCAGCCGCCACCGAGGCAAAAAAAGAGCTCACAAAAAAATGGGGCGAGGACATCATGGCGTTGGGCTTCACTGCCGTGCCTGACATCCTCCTGAAACGAATGGGCAAGCTCAACCTGTCGTCCACCGAGTTCGTCGTGATGCTCCAAGTATTGTCGTTCTGGTGGTTCGCTGAGAACAAACCATTCCCATCGAAGAAGAAAATCGCCAACGCCATCGGATGCAGCGAGAAGACCGTTCAAAAGACGATGGGTCGCTTGGAAAAATTGGGCTTCATCAGTCGCATCGAGCGCCGAAAGGACGCCGACCGCAACGATTCCAACCTCTATGACTTCTCCCCGCTCATTGCGCAGTTGCAGCCGATGGCAGTCGAAGAGCTGCAAATCCAAAAAGCGGAGCGAGAGGCCAAGGAGGATCGCATGGTGCCGGCCTGGAAAAAGAAGAACAACAAACTGAAAATTGTCGCGGGCTAAGCTCTAACGCGATTTATTGAGGAATTGCATTTTGAAATGGATACCCGCCGACATCGATGGCCAATCATACGACTTGTCCCATCTGCATCCCTTCACCTTCCCCTTGGCAATGCCCGCAAAAGGAGACTTGCCGGCACTGCAATTCGAAATTGAGGTGAAGTTCAGCTTGCATTGCTTCACCAAGGAAAAGGTGGAGGATGCTCAGAAGGGGCTCGACTACGGGGACGGGCGTGAGACGCGCACTTTTGATTTCGACCGATATGAGAAGTCGAAAGTGTTGCCTGAAATCATCAAGACGCTGGAACAGCGAAAGTGCTACTTGGCGAAAGAGAACAATTACATGACGGTTGAGTTGGCCGACCGGAATAAAACCGTCCACTATCAAATCTATTTCTCTATGGCTAAATTGGCTCCGGGACGCTTGACGCTTTACGTTCGAAGCGCCTATGTCAAAGACAGCCCACAATCTGTCCAGCGCATAAAGCCCATTTTATTCAAGGCGATTTGCGCAAAAACAGGAGCCTGAAAAGGAAATGGCCCCGCTCGCGCGGGGCCATTCTTGAATCTAGTCGGTCACCTCTTCAATCCGCACATTGTGCAGACCCTTTTCAGGGCGGGTAGCAGCCGCGAACCGCGTATAGCATGCCTTAACTTCCCCTCCATTGTATTCCTTGCCTGTTCGCGTGTCAAACGGCCTGGGGGACGTGGATGTCCCCCACTGCCGGACGGTCGAACACCCCTCTTGGGCAGGTTTGCGGGTAATGGCGCTTCATTGCTGAATAGCCATCAAGCACCAAAACCCTGTGCGGCTCCCCATTAGGGCTTTTTCTTCTCATACACGTCACCGCCTACAACGCAAAGATCAGGAAAGGGAGCATCTTGGGGGAAATTTTGAGAAGGCGGAGGCAAAACTCCATTAAGCGGCCCAATGTTCTGCCAATCGCTCAACTCGATTTCCATAGTTTGTTCGTAGCCATCGGCCGGACTGATGATCGTTCCTTTTTTATCTTTCGAGACCCGTTTTGCTGGGATTTTTGCCATGTGGCTCTCCTAGTGGTTGAGTTTGGTCAGGCCATGCCGATCCTAACACTGTCGTCCAAGAGCATTGGAACCACTTGACGGGAAGAATCGCCACCCATCAAGGATGAAGATTTTACGCAGCCCGGCGAGGACGTTGCGCGCCGTTGCCTGGCCGAGCCACGCGATCCAGCGCGCGGGCTTGGGCCAGGTGGAAGGCCCTCGCGGAGGCGTCGGCCAAGCGCTCGCTGAACTCCCGCAGGGTCAAATCCTCGGCCTTGCCCGTCAGCTTGCCGGCGATGATGGCGGCGCACATGTCCATTGGACGGCCGCCCCTTTGGATCGAGAAGGGCCAAGTCTCCACCGGGCTGGCTGTCGCCATCCACGACTGGAAGCCGAGGATCGGCGGCATTGCCGAGCGCACCAACCGCTTCTTGCCCGCGACAGCCTCCTCGAAGCGCGCGAGGTAGTCTTCGATCTCCGAGGCGGGATACTTGAACTTTTTAGAGACTTGCACGCAGGCGATGGATTCGAGCGACAGTGGATCGATGGGGCGGCGGTCAGTCGGCTTCTTCGCCAACTCCTCGTCTCGGGCGGCGCGGGCGCGGTGGAGCGCCTTCTGGGTCTCGCCCAAGATCAGTGACGCCTCGGCGACGGAGAAGGCTGCGGCCATCTTCTGGTCAGCCGGCTTTTCCCTCAACGCGGCCAGCAAGGCCGTCCCCTTCGCAATGTCTGACGGTTTCCGAATGTGTAGCATGCGCGCCCTCCCTCTGTGTTGTGATTTTACCATGTCGTTTTTTGAGCCCGCGCCGACGGGACGGATGGGACAAACGGGACAAGGAGGACAAACGGGACCAGTGGTTGGGCGACTCGGTTTTGCCCATCGCATTCGCCACACAATCGGCCTCATGTCGGGAGCGCTTCGTTCCCGCGCTGGCGCTGGAGGCGGACATGGAGAAGGCGATGCGAGGTCGAGGCGAGCGGGGAAGCATCCGCCGCGAAGCCGCCATCGCCCCGTCCGCCAAGCGCGTCGTGGACAAGCTTGGCGAGCTGGCGTTCGACCAAGACGGGGCCAAGGCCAGCCTCGAGTTCGCCAAGCATCGCGGGCATTGGATCGCCGAGTTCCGCTTCTCCATCCGCTCTGGGGCCTATCAGGCTTGCACCCTGCCATTGACCACATCCAGCGATGGCTTCGGCACGCGCCCCGAAGCCTTGGCCGGCGCGGCCTCCCGGCTGCTCGAATCCCTGCAATCCTCCATCGAGGGCGAGCAGCTTGCCAAGTCTGGACAGAAGGCCGTCGCCGCGTTGCGCGCTTGGGCCAAGCAGTTCTTGGCGGCCGAGCCGGATGCGCCGCCCGCCGCAGGGCCGTTGTCGGGCATGCGCTTTCTGGATGTCTTCGCAGGCATCGGCGGGTTCCACCAAGCTCTGGCGTCGCTTGGCGCCTCGTGCGCCGGCGCCATCGAGCTGGACGCCAGGGCCAGAGAGACCTACCAAGCGAACCATCGCGGCGACTACCCCGTGCATGCCGACATCCGGGCCGTGGACGCCGGCGCGTATGGCGAGGTGCACATCGTCTGCGGCGGCTTCCCGTGCCAGAGTTTCAGCCTCGCGGGTGGCCGGGCCGGATTCGGCGATCCCGACAAAGGCGCGCTGTTTTTCGACCTGGTCAAGCTGATTGGCATTTTATCCCCCAGCGTCGCCATTCTTGAAAACGTCGCCGGCCTGGCGAACCACGACGGGGGCCGGACGCTCGACGTCGTCTTGGACACCCTGACCCGATTGGGCTACTCGGTCAGCATGCGCCTGCTCAACTCGGGATCGTTCGGCTTGCCGCAGATGAGGGAGCGCCTTTTCCTGGTGTGCATCCATGATCGGGCGCTCGCGAACCGGACGGCCCCCTTCGTCTTCCCCAAGGGCGCGGACGCGGCCAGTGTCGTCGCCGACATTCTGGAACCGAAGCCGAAGACGGCTCCTTGCGGGCGGGCATGGGAGAGGACGAAGCCCAATCCCATCGACCGATCCGGCAAGATCGAGGTGGTCGGGCTCATCGAGGGCAAAGGGAGCCAAGGCTACCGAATCGCCTCCCCACTGGGCAAAGGCTTCACACTGTGCGCGAACTCTGGCGGCGCCGGTGGAAAGACGGGGCTCTATCTGGTGGACGGCAAGCCCCGCGCGCTGACGCCGAGGGAGGCGGCTCGGATGCAGGGCTTCCCGGAGGAGTTCGAGCCGCACGCGCTCCGAAGCGTGGCCCTGCGCCAGTTCGGGAACTCGGTTGCGGTTCCGGTGGTCGAGGCCATCGCCAAGGCTTTGCCCATCAAGCGCTCAGGGCCGCGCGGTGGCGGCCACGCAGATGAAGGCGACACGCAAAAAAAGGATGGTGGCGACGCAATGAAACGGGCCGCGCCTTCTCGAATGAAAGCCTGCCGCGCGCGTCCGCGAGTCGCCTTGGCGCCCGATTACGCCTTGTGGGCCAAGGGCTTTTCAAAAATCCGCCACTCGCCGGCGGAGGCGTTTCGGGAAATCAATTTCCGTTGCGAATTTCGTTGTAGGATTGACCATCGCTATTTTTTGGAAAGAAGGGATGGCCCGCCCATGATCGAATCGTTGAGCATCGCGAAGACCGCGACCTATGGCCTCGCGCCGCAAGTCCTCGACCGCCTCGCGCGATTCAATTTCCTGTTCGGCACCAACGGCGCCGGCAAGACCACCATCACCAAGGTCATCGCCAATCCCGGCGCGCATCCGCATTGCGCCCTCGCCTGGAAGAAGGGGACGCCGTTGGAGCCGATGGTCTACAACCGCGACTTCATCGAGCGCAACTTCAACGCCGCCCCGCGCCTCAAAGGCATCTTCACCTTGGGCGAGCAGGACATCGCCAACCTCGAGGCCATCGCGGCGAAGAAGGCCGAGCTCGACGGCATCGGCAAAACCATCGAGCAGTTGACCAACACGCTGCAAGGCCAAGATCAAAAGTCGGGGAAGAAAGGCGAGCTCGCCGACTTGGAGGCCCACATCAAGGGCAAGTGCTGGGACCAGAAGCAAAAGCACGACGGGGATTTCAGCGAGGCGTTCACCGGCGCCCGCAACAGCTCGGAGCGGTTCAAGGACCGCGTCCTGACGGAGCTGGCGTCGAACAATGCCGAGTTGAAATCCTTGGACCACCTCCGGGACAAGGCCAAGACGGTGTTCGGGACGACGCCAGTCGTCGAGGCCGCCGTTCCGGGCCTCGGCCCCGCCGACATCGCCGGCCACGAGTCGAACCCCATCCTCGCCAAGAAGGTGATCGGCAAGGAGGACGTGGACATCGCGGAGCTGATCCAGCGGCTGGGCAACAGCGACTGGGTCAAGCAGGGCCAGGCGTTCTACGAGCGGAGCAAGCCCACTTGCCCGTTCTGCCAGCAGAAGGTCCGGGAAAGCTTCGAGGCCAGCCTGTCGAGCTACTTCGACGAGACGTTCGCGAAGGACACCAAGGCCATCGCGGACCTGCAAGCCGCCTACGCCCGCGATGCCGACGCGCTGGGCGCAAAGTTGAAGGCGGTGGTGGACGGCGGCTCGCGGTTCATGGACATGGAGGCGTTCGAGGCCGAGCGCTCCGCCATCGAGGCGCGTTTGGCGACCAACGCGCTGCTGCTGGCGAACAAGGCCAAGGAGCCGAGCCTGCCCGCCCACATCGAGCCGATGTCCGAACTGCTGGCGGCCGCCTCCAAATTGATCGCGAGCGCCAACGCGGCCGTGTCCGCGCACAACGAGATCGCCAAGAACATCACCAAAGAGCGGGCGGACCTGACCAAGCAGGTCTGGAAGCACGTTTTGGAGGTCGAGCTCAAAGCCGAGCTGACCGCATACGCGGGCAAGCGCGACGGCCTCAACACGGCCGTCGCCAAGCTGGGCGCCCAGATTCAGGAGGCCAACACGTCAAAGACGGCCAAGTCGAAGGAGATCAAGGAGTTGGAGAAGTCGGCGACGAGCATCGAGCCGACCATCGAAGGCATCAACGGCCTGCTGAAATCCTTTGGCTTCCGCAACTTCACCATCGCCAAGGCTGACGACGGCCCGTTCTACAAGCTGGTGAGGGCCGACGGAAGCGACGCCAAGGACTCGCTGAGCGAGGGCGAGCGCTCGTTCGTCACCTTCCTCTACTTCTTCCACCTGCTCAAAGGCAGCGAGAGCGAGAGCGGCATGACCACCGACCGGATCGTGGTGTTCGACGATCCGGTGTCGAGCATGGACAGCGACGTGCTGTTCATCGTCAGCAGCCTCATCAAGTCGCTGTTCGATCCGGTGCGGAAAGGCGCCGGCGGCATCAAGCAGATTTTCGTCTTGACCCACAACGTCTACTTCCACAAGGAAGTGACCTACACATCCGACCGGGGCGACGACGCCAAGGGCGGAGAGCGCAGCTACTGGACTGTGAGGAAGGGGGCTGGCGGCGCCGCCGTCGAGCGCCACAACACGAACCCGATCAAGACGTCCTACGACTTGCTGTGGGAGGAGCTGCGCCGCCCGGAGAAGTCCCCGCTGACCGTGCAGAACACCATGCGGCGCATCTTGGAGAACTATTTCAAGATTCTGGGGCGGATGGACTTCGACAAGATTTGCGACCAGTTCGATGGACAGCAGAAGGCCATGTGCCGGTCCCTGTTCGCCTGGGTCAACGACGGGTCGCACTTCTCGCACGACGACGCCTTCTACACCTTCGACCAGGCCTCCATCGACACCTACTTGGAAATCTTCAAGCAAGTGTTCGAGAAGACCAATCAGCAGGCCCACTACGACATGATGATGGCCGGCCCGCGCTGACTGGGCCGAGCCTCCGGGCCAGCGCCGGGGTTGGCGTCACAGGGCTCCCGCTCGCGGCGGGCGTCGCCTGCGGCGGGAGACGCCCATTTCGGCGAAGACCTCGGCGACCAGCAAGTCGGCGTTTGCCCGCTCCCGATGTTTCCGGGCCAGCGAGCGGGCCACGGCCTCCCCGTCGGGCTCCGGCTTCGGGCGGGGACGCTCCCCCGCTTGGCAATACCACCCCGCCAAGTCGTCCATCTTCACCACCGGGACCGAGCCCAAATGGCGGTGCGGCATGCAGAACCGGCCTTCGCGAATCGAGGCGTAGATTGTCGGAGGGGCCAAGCCCAGAATCTTGGACAGGGTCGGAACCCGGACGAAGGCGGAGCCGATCCCAAACTTTTCCGCCAAATACGACTTGGCCCGCTCGCGTTGATCGCGCATCCCCTCGTTCTCGCTTTCCATGCCATCTCCGTGTCGAGGCGTGACTTGCCCCTCCAAGATGAATGCCGGCGAGCTCGGCGAAATCGCCGTCCGCCCGTCGCCCAAGTGTTTGGATGCAATCTGACGACGCCGCTCGTCCGCAATGCCATCAAATATCCACACCGTTCGTCCGGTAAATTTATTGCTGCGCGCAGCAGTGCGTAGAAATCGGAGCAGGCCAATCTGTGCAAAACGCACAAAGATGAAACATTTTTATTATTTATAAATTTAAAAAACGACCTATTTTCCCCCGATCCACCTCCAATGCTGCCCTGCACAGGGGCTGCCAGTGCTCCTTCATGCTCCAAAGCGCACCTTGTGGGGGTTGGCCTCCTTCGATTTAGTTGACGTGAGGTGTCGCCGTCGCAGCACTCCTTTTGTCGCGAAGCTCAAAAAAAATGGGCCGAAACGACTTTTGGACCGCCTATGTCTACGGCAGCGCTCTCGACAACAACCACAAGGAGAACCGCATGGCGAGCATCGTCGAACGAAAAAACAAAGAGACCACATCTTGGCAGGTCACCATTCGCATCAAGGGCTCCCCGAAAATCGTCCAAAGCTTTCCCTCCAAACCTGAGGCGGAAACCTTTGCCCGCGTCACGGAGCGAAAAATCCGCACCGGACGCGGCGCAGTTTTGCCGGAACGAGCTCTTGCAGCCACGGCCTTGGACTTTCAAAACGAGGAGCTTCGATCTGTCATCCGCATGTTCATCAGAAGCGAAAGGTGCAAGCCGCATTACAAAAAGATGGCCCCCAAGGTTTTGAAAGCGATTGGCGATGTCAAGGTGGGAGACGTGCGTCGAAGCTGGATCAAGGCCTATCTGACATCCATGAAGCCTAGACTGTCCCACATGGGACGGCCTTTGACGTGGGCCACGCTCAAAGGCCATCTTGGACTTGTCGGCTTGGCGATCCGTTGGCGGGCCAACGAACTGGACGTCGCGGTGCCGCAGTTCCCATTTTCCTCCGACCTGTTGCCCAAAGGGTGGCAAAACAATCGGGAGCGGCGGCTGTCCGAAACCGAGGAGAACGCTCTGATGGCGACGCTGGCCAAAGCCAAAATCGACGATGGTCAGAATCAATGGCCGCTCCTTGTGGGGCTGGCTCTTGAAACCGGAGCGCGCCTTCAAGAATTGATTTTGGCCACTTGGAGCGAAGTGGACTTGGCCGAGCGCCTTTGGACCCTTCCCAAAGAGCACACAAAATGCAAATATTCACGCGCCATTCCGCTCTCGGCCAAGGCCATGAGCATCGTGGCGCAGCTCATGGCCCAGCAAATGCTTGGCGATCAGCGCATATTTCACACCATGCTCAATCCGAAGGCCGTATCGCAGAACTTCCGGCTTCGAGTCAAGCACGCTGGCCTCGTGGACTATCGCTTCCACGACCTGAGGCACGAGGCGATCAGCCGCATGGTTCTCCGAAAACGCCAGCTCTCAGTGTATGAAATCATGAGGATCGCCGGCCACGGCAGCCTGGCCATGCTCAACCGCTACGCCAATCTGCGCGGCTCGGAGCTCGCCAGCCGCATGGAATGACACGCTTTGCATGCAGGGGCCGCTGCCTTGGCGGCCCTTTTCTTTGCGCTGGCTTCGGCCCGCGTCCACACTGAAACAAGGGAACCCCATGACTAGCAAAGAAAAATCAATTGCAGCCGGTGGCAAAAAAAATGCGTGGACCCGAGCAGGCGTCTCCGTCCGCCTCACCCGAGCCAGGACGCCAAAGCTTCAAAAATTGAAGGCGAACATGGACGAAGATGCAAACCCAATCGATGTGATCGACTTCGCCATCAACTCGGCGCTGACGAGCAACGATACTATGGACTGGTTGGGAGGCGGAAGTGTGGCCGATCTCGAAGAATCGGTATCCAAGCTGGCAAGGGAGACGCGCCATTCAAACGAGCGCCTTGCCGAGGTTTGCCGCATGCTTCCCTCGCTCGTGTCGTCTTTCGGGATGACGGCCGCTCCAAAATCCGATGGTTTCTCGCCCGCAGCGATTGAGTGGTTTTCCCCATCGGAGTGTTTGCGCCGCGAGGAAGCGGCAAGAGGCGCGGCGTGTGAAAGAGTCGCCCAAGCCGACGCGCGCTGGATCGGGACGGAGGCCGCCGGCAAATCTCATGTCGCGATGAGGTTCGAGGTGAAGTTCGTCGCAATGGACCGCCGGAATTTGAGATTGCGGGAAAATGCCGCCATGCCGGTGTTGGTGGATTTGATCTGGAACAACAGCGCGTTGGCCCGCGCGGACTTGACCGGCGGAGCATACCTCGTGTGGATGAAAAATTCTGGCGGCGGCTGGGATTGCAACGTATATGCCAAGCTATCCAACGGCGGATTTGGCGCGGCTCTGGACAAAGACGGCAAGCCAAGGCGCTGAGAAGTCTTCCACTCCTTCGCTGTGAGCTCAACCTGCCAGCCAAAATCGTTTGGCGCCTGCCCCCTCCTGATCCGAGGGGGCAGCTTCTTGCAAGCTTGGAATCGGGAGCGTCGTCAAGCCTTCCGGGGCGAGCCCCAAGCTCTTGTATCTACAAAAAAGCGGGCGCACCGCATTTGCACCGCACATTGGTGCGTCGGGTGTATAACCTCAAAAGGCTCGCAAACCACCGTCTCGTCACACATGTGTGGCACATCGGCACCGCGCAGCCTCGACGACGCCATGCGCCAGAATCCAACAGGCCGGCACGCCTCCTCAGCCGCCAGCGCCCAAGAAGACCCAGCCCTCACTCTCTTTTTTGAAGCGCCCGACAGCGTGCCCCATCGGGCCGTCGATCTCGCACACGAAGGCGTCCAGCTGCCCCTTCTCGCATTTGACCACTTTGACCTTCGCGAACTCGTCCTTCTGTTTTGCAGCGTCCGCTTTCCCCGCCATCGCTTCGAGCTGCCGCAGCATCGCGGCTTGGACGTCCGATTCGCTTGGGCCAGACTGGCCGCAGCCAGAGAGGGCCAAGGCCGCCAGCGCCGAGGCGGTCGCGATCATCACATTTTTGATCTTGTCGTGCATTGCCATTTAGTTCTCCATTCGATTGTTGTCTTGCGTTCTGCTCGGCGCGCGTCACGCCGCGACGCCGCCCTCGTTGATTTCTTGCTGCAACAGCTCCATCCACCGCGCTCGGACCATCGGCTCCTTCATCGCGACGCGCCACTGGGGCGCCTGCAAATCCTTGACTGTCAGGAACAGGCCGGTGTTGGCGCTGGCCTCCTTCGCCATCCGAGCGTTGGCTCCGGCCGCCGCGACATTGTTGGCTACGCCGAGGCCGCCAACGACGCGCCCGGCCGTCTGCGACTGGATCGCCCACTTGCGGATTTCGTCGTAGGGATAGATTTTCCAAGCCCCATCCGCCAGCACCCCGATTTGCCGCATCGAACGGTTCAACGCGATGCCCGTGCCATCCTCGGCGTGGTCGAAGCCAGTTCCCTGTGGGACGCCGACGGCGCCGAGCATTTCCCGATGCAGCTTTTCGCGCTGGCCGGCTCGGCGCAGCACGAACCAAACCAAGAGGCCCGTCGGCACCCAAGCGAAAGCGAACAGCCCCAACGCCGCCAGCCCACCGGGGGCGGCGGGGATGAACAGCGAAAAGAACAAGCCCCAAAGCACAAATATCGTCGCGAAAAATCCCATCTCTTTCTCCTTCTCCTCACGTTGGCACACGGGCGTCTGCCGTCCTGTCAAAAACGCATAATAAACCAAATTGGTTGACATTCAACCTTTTAAGTCCTTCAAAGCTTCTGGCCGGGTGTCCACCATTCAGGTTGAATCGAGGAAACCCAAATGTTCTACTTCTACACATACGACGGACAGCCGCCCCCTTCGGCCACCAGCGCGGAGGAGCGAGCCGCATACTTGCGCAAGGCCATAGGCCATGAAATCAGCACGGCCCGGCAGCGAGCCGGGCTGACTCAAGAATCCGTCGCCGAGCTCCTCGGCATCGGCCCCGAGGCCGTCTCGCGAATGGAGCGCGGCGTCGGCTCCGTCAACGCCGAGCGCTTGGTGGTCCTCGGCGAGATGTTTGGGTGCAGCTCCGCAGACATGCTGCTTGGCGCGAGCGACTCGCTGCCGGACCAAGCCGTCCTGATCGCCCAACAGCTAGCCAAACTCGACTCGGCCGACCGCGACATGGTCGCCGACCTCGTCAAGACACTGGCTCGCCGACTCGAGCCCAAGAAGCCGGGCAAGCCCAAACGCTGACTCGTCTGCGGATACACAAAGGCATACACGCCCCAGACGCAAGCCTGGGCAGACGCGCGCACCGCGCATGCACCGCATGAGTCCCATGCGCCACGTTGAACAGGCATCGCCCCGCATACACCTCATTGAGCTCGTTGAGCGCGCACCGCATGCGCGCCGCGCTGGCGTTGGCTGCTCTGTCGCCCTCTCCAACATGCAGAAGTTACAGGCCAGGCGTGGTCGCTGGCTTGAATCCATGCGACACGGTCGTCTTTTTCGAAAATGGCGCAAAGCTTTTCGGGCGTTCGGCAGCCGAGCATCGAGGCCCGCCGCTCCGACAAGCATGGGACATGAGCGCCACATGCGTCTCGCGCGTCGAGTGGCCGTGCTGGAATGGGAAATTGAGAACCGCCAGCAGGATCGCCGCTTGGAATTAGGGGATTGGGGAGCCGAGGGGGAATGTGGGACGCTACGTCCGCAGCGCGTGTCGTCCCGCTTCGCCTTCTCCGTCATAGCCTCCACATGAGGCTCGGGCGAGCGCGTCTGCCCGGAGCAGTCCACGCAAAAGGCTTGGCTGCATTGCCGCCGAAGATTTGAAAGATCGGGTCATGTGGGAGAGGTCGGAGAAGCCCTCCTCGACAGCGATGGTGGTGAGGCTGGCGTCAGAGCCTAGCCTGTCGGCGGCCCGGAGGATTCGGGCCGCTTGGCGGAGCGCCTCAGCGGTCACTCCTTCTGATTTCAGTTTGCGTTCGAGCGAGCGCTGGTGGCAGCCGAGCCGGTGGGCCAACTCGCCCACGGACATGGAGCCCTCGGCTTCAAAAATCGCGGACGCCTCCGCCGCCGCCGAGTTGGAGACGCCAAGCAGCTCCGCCACGGTCCCAAGGCTTCGGCGCGGCGGCCCTCCAAGGCGGGCGTTCCTCTCCACGAAGCCAAGCAAGCCGTCGAACATGGCGAGGGTGCCCACGCGGCAGGGTCCGGGGTCCGGGGCTCCGACCAGCACGCGCCGCTGGGCCACGACCGCGCCGGAGCCCGGCCCGCCGCTCGGCAGGGACACGCTCGTGCGCACCGCGATTTTCGCCGAGGCGTTGTAAGAGTTGTAGGCGGCCACCACGACCTCCGGGCTCGACAGCATGCTGGTCGTCCTGACGCCGAGGGAGAGGTCCGTGAGAAGGAATTCGCGGACGGCGCTCTCGATCTGGCCTTCGGTCACGCCCTCGGCGGCCCGCGCCCGGCCTGCGGCGTTGTAGCGCGCATAGGGGAGATGCCCGTCGATGACGTGGGCCACGGCCGCGACAAATCGCGATATGGGCGTCCATCCGGCCCGCCCTTCAAGGGCGTGGACCACGACATGGTAGGCGAGCGAATTCATGCAGGCGGTTGGCCTTCTCTCAGTTTTGTCCAAGGGGCAGCTTTGACAAGCGCGTCCACAAGGCCGAGAGCGACCCATTCGTGGGCCGACGGTTTTTCCTACGCGCGTGTGGACGTCGCGGCGAGCCACGCAGGATGCGTGGCCGCCGGATGTCAAATCGTCATTGCTTTTTTGCATATTACAACAGGCTGGGCGCCTCAAGGTTGGCTCTTGCTCGGACTGTCGCTTGGCCCCGGAATTTTCCTGCGCTGTCGCATGGATTCAAGGCGTGGCCAGGGCCTTGTGTTATTGGGCCTGAATGGAAGCCGACCAGCCTCTGGCGTTTCGTTTGGCCGCAGCCCACACCACAGCCAGGCCCAACGCGAGCAGCGCCCAAGAGGCGGGCTCGGGGACCGGCGCCGTCGGGAAGTCCAGAGCCGCGACGGCCATCGGGCTGCCGGGGATCAAAGGCATGAGGTCGTATCCGAACGTGGCGCTTGGGAAGTAGTAGTCCGTGGTGAACAGCCCGACAGTGGTGGCTTGGAAGGCTGTGGCTTGGACACCGGAGAAGGCGGAGGAGATCAGGAAGCCCGACAGTGTTGAGCGCGGGGCGACACTGGCCGAGGCCGTCGATGCGGAGAAGACCAACGCTCCGGCTCCATGCCCGACATTGAGCCGGTCGTCGGAGACGATGTGCCACGTCCACCCTGTGGGGGCGGAGATTGAGGCGTGGGCGTCGGAGAAGTAAGGCACGATTAAGGTGGAGAGAGCGCCGTCGAAGGCGGACGGGCCGGAGGGGCAGCCGCCGGCGCTGGCCGCGATGTCGATGGTGAACATGCCGCCGGAGCTGGTCTGGGTCGAGGAGACAGATGGGGAGGCCGGAGCGCAGTAGCCGATGCCCGCTTGGCTTTGGGCGCATGCGAACAGCAGGACGGCGGAGGCCAAGAGCCGGCGGAAGACGTGGGAAGTTTTCATTTTGGTTGCCTTTTCAATATCGAGGAAACCATTGTGTCCGCTTCGCGCCCGCGCGTCTTGAATCTACGCGACAACCCCTTTCCGCCAGAGGTCCAATCTAGTTCTGCGACTCGGCAGGCGGCTCGGCTTGCTCGTCTGCCGTTTCGGTCGCCGCCTCATCTTCCGGCTTCAAGTGCCCGAATGTCCGAATCGCGAGCAGCGAGTGGACAACCCAGTTCGCCATGCCCAAGCCGAAGGCGTCGGAGCTGGCCAAGCCATGCGCGATCTTGTTCCGAAGGTTCATCCCTTTCGGGCTGGTGTAGAGCGCGCGCAGGTGCAGCCGGAACGCCGGATGCGCCTTCTCCTTGAACACCGGGTTCATCAGCAGGGTTCCCATCCCTATGCTTTCAAAGCCGCCCTCGCGCGGATTGCGCCTCATGGGCGACTCGCCGTAGGCGCGCAGCATTTCGCGCAATCCCGCCTCGACCTGCGGCACCAAGACATGGATGGCCTTCAAATGGTCGCCCAGTTCCCACGCCTTGAGTCCCGCTCGAAGCAAGCCGTGCGACCGTGGCGGGAACAGAGGGCTCTGCGCCAGCAGGGCGAGAAGCGCCTCGGCGTCCACTCCCCAACGAGATTTGAGCCGCGCCAATGCTTGATGGAGCCAAGGGCTGCTCGCGCCAATGTGGTTTGCCGCAGCGTTGACGACCCGGCCGGGCATGTCGTCCTTGACCGAGCCGATGGTCGCAACCGTGAAGCCGCTGTCGTCCGTCAGCGAGATGGATATCATCGCGTGCAGTGGCGCGTTGGCGGCGATTTCTTCGATCTCTCGGCGCAAGCCCTCCGGCTTTGATATCAGGTGATAAGCGATCCGGCCAACAGCCTGCCTCGCCGAGTCCGCCGTCAGCTCATCAAGCCAAGCCTCCATCTCCTCGTTCGGCACGTTGATCGTGGTGGAGACCAGCTTCATCGACTGCCGGGCCTCGTCGCCGCGCGAGATGATAGCCGCGTCCACGCGGGAGGCGTTCTCGGCCAAGTTGTTGTCCCTGTATCGCGCGCTGAGGTCTTCGAGCCACGCGATGGCGGTCATCGCGTTGGCCCGCTTCGCGAACTCCTCGAAGGCGCCACCGGCCTGTCTCAACGCGGCGATGCCCAGCTCGGGCTTGCGCGCCTTGGCTCCCCAGCGGGCGATCCTATCGGCCGCCTGCAACGCTTGGTGCGGATCGAAGCGCTGCGGGTCGGCGATGTCGGAGCAGGCGTCGAGAGATTCTTGGAGCCACCCGAGGAGCTCGACGCGCTCCGTGTCGGTCAGCGCCAAGCCCTTGCGGTCGTATGCGAGGTCGTCGATCAGCCACCACTGGAACACATGTCCAGCCGCCCGGTTCGCGCGGTTGAAGTCGAAGGCCGCCGCCTTCGAGCGGTCGATCAGCGTCTGATCCTTGATGGAGATCGCCAAGCCCACCGCCCGGTCCAAGAACCGCCAAGCCTGGAACAGCTTCAAGGGCTCGACCGGATCGCACAGCTTGACCGAGTCCAAGTAGGCTACGACGGCGCGCTGCGCCAGTTCGCGCGGCAAGTCGATCTGAGTCTCGCTAGGGTGGCCCTTGTTCCAAATCCTGCCGATCTCCCACGCCAGGTCGGCGTAGCGCGCGCGAAGGATCGGGTGCGGCGTCTGCTCGGAGCGGAGCTTCCAGTATTCGATGACCTCGGGCTCGATCTGCTTGGCGTCGGGGACGTGGACCTCGTTTCCGGCATGGTCCACGCCAGACGACACCGGTCCGAAGTAGGAGTCCCACGGCCCACGGTCGGCGGGCGTTGTGGTCATGAAGCGGTGGCCGACGATCTCCGCCACGCACCCACGCCGCTCGTCATCGCTCAGTTCTTCAACACTTGGAATCAAAGCTTCCAGTTGGGCAGAGAAGTCGTGCCCAATCATGTAAGCAAGTTGCGCCTCCGCTTTTGCAAGATGGCTAGCCAGAAGTGGAAGGATGCTGATCTGCATGGTAAAAATTCTTGGTCAAAAGGCTTGACATTGGCTACCAGTCTGGGAAGTTACTTTTTAGATTGCAGGCTTAAAGTGGTTTTTTTGGAAAAATGACGCACCAAGCGCATTGCCGATTTTCTCGATCTGAATTTTTCAATTTCCTCATCTAAATCATGAAAAAAACAAACTTGGAAAGTTATCGGAAAAATAGATATGCCATGATGAATTGGTATTCATTCGCATTGGCAATCATGTGCTTGCTTATTGAGTTCAGTCTGATTTTTTAATTTCATCTTTCGAATTTTTAGCTGAGCTCTCTATTTTATTAGACTCATTGGCCATGCATGACTTTTTAGAAGATTGTTCTATTTTTACTCTTTCTGCTTCTTTTTCTTGCTCTTCGTGAATTTTTGAAACATGAGATATGAACATTAACAATACCGTTCCCAATACGACCAAAAGTGTTCCTGCCTCAGCAAAGTCTTCAGCCTCAAGAAAAAGCGAAGAAAGTTTTTTGTTTGAAAAACGAAGAGGCGGATTGGCGCGGGTAATTTGAAGCTCGTAATCTTTTTTATTTATTGATGCTTGCGGGGCACCCAACTTCTTCATTAATTCAATTTTAAATAACAAAAATTCTTCTTTTGAGACGTAAAAATGTTTATCTTCATCTCCTATTTTAAATAATTCATCCCTTTCTTCTTTGCTCATTGCAACGCCTCTAAAAATAATAGTGGCGCCAGTTACAATTAAAATATTGGCAAGCAATTCGAAAGAACCAAAGCTCTGGTTTATTCTGGTTGCGTAAAATAAAGCTCCAACATTTGCAAGCAATAGAAAACTAAAAATTAAAACAGATTTTGCCTTCATATTGAAAACTTTCGTTCTTAGGACTGTGTTCAACAATACAAGATGGATGTGTTGGCCGGTGTCATTTGCGTTATCAATATATCATGTCGATGTGTATTTTTGTGAGCCAAACAGTGATACACTTCGCGCCACACCCTTGAACCCAGCGCCCGGAAGCCACAATCCGCGATTGCCCTTTAGGTTCAACGGCTTGGCCTGAACAGAGCTCTGCCGAGACGCTTATCCTGTCCCCGCAACCAGATTCGATAAACCGTTGATTTCTTTCAGGAATCAACGGCTTTTTTCTTTTGCGCGCTTGTATTCTTCTTTCGCATGTATCTACAATGTAGAAACACTGAGGGAGGCAAATATGCTGCTCGAAATTCAAAAATGGGGAAACAGCGCTGCATTGCGGATTCCTGCTGCGGTGCTGAAGGAAACTGGCCTTCAAATCGGCCAAAAACTGGTCCTCAAAACAGACGGCGGGAAGTTGCTGCTGGCGCCTGCGACCGAGACGCTGGATGACCTGGTCGCCCGCATCACCCCTGAAAATCGTCACTCTTCCCAGTTGGACGATCCAGCCGCCGGCAACGAAGCATGGTGACAAACGCCTACATCCCGGATCGAGGCGATGTCGTGTGGCTCGACTTTACGCCACAAGCCGGGCATGAGCAGGCTGGCAGGCGGCCCGCCTTGGTGCTTTCCGTTGCAAGCTACAACGCCGCCGCAGGATTGGCGGTCTGCTGCCCCGTTACCAATCAGGCCAAGGGCTACCCTTTTGAAGTACCCGCCGTGCCCGCGTCTCAATACACCTTAACCGGAGTGGTTTTAGCCGATCACGTTCGCTCCGTTGACTGGCGAGCCCGAAACGCCCGCAAGTTCGCAGAGGTGACATCGCAGTGCGCCCACGACGTCAGCACTCGCATCAAACTGCTTCTCCCCTGATATACCCAATCCGTCATAAAACTGTCACAATTGCTTTTTTTGGTTTGCCCAGGGAGGCGTGTGTGAAGGATCAAGTTCAGGTATCAGCGCAACAGGAGCAGGATGCTCCAGTCAATCCATCACGCCGCCGCATCTTCCAGGCCGCCGCCGCTACCGGCATGGCCGCGTCCCTGCCCTCGCTGGGCGAGGCCGCGACGGCCAAGCCGGCCGCCGTCAAAGGCTCGCTGGACGCCAAGCTGAAAGCCCACGTCAAGAACGTGGTGGTGATCTACCTGGAAAACCGCAGCTTCAACAACCTGTTTGCCAACTTCCCCGGCACCGCCTGGCCTCTGTCGGCCGCCACCGCAGCCGCCTGCCAGCAGCGCGACCGCGACGGCTCCGTGCTGCCCGCGCTGCCGAAAGTCTGGGGCGGCATGGTGCCGAACACCCAGGACATCGGCGGCAAAAAATACGCGCTCAAGGAAGACGACATCAAGGGCCTGCCTAACGCGCCATTCAAACTGGTCGACATCGAAGGCAAGCCGCTGCCGGAAGCCGTCATCACGCGCGACCTGTGGCACCTGTTCTACCAGAACCAGATGCAGATCAACGCCGGCAAGAACGACGGCTTCGCGGCCTGGGGCAACACCGGCGGCATGGTCATGGGCTACTACGGCGAGACCAGCAAGAACCTCGGCCTGTGGAAGATCGCCGAGCAGTACACGCTGTGTGATAACTTTTTCATGGCGGCCTTCGGCGGCTCCTACCTGAACCACCAGTTCCTGATCTCCGGCCGCACGCCCGAATACTTCAACGCCAAAGACACCGCCGCCAAGAAAAAGATCGCAGTGCTGGACGACGGCCCGACCGGCTTCCGCCTGTCCGTCACCAAGGACAGCCCCGCGTCGGCGATGGACGGCCATCCGCACTTCGTCAACAACGGCGCCATCACGCCGGACGGCTACGCGGTCAACACCATGGCCCCGCCCTACCAGCCCAGCTACATCCGCCCCGCCTTCGACGGCGATCCGCTGCTGGCCGATCCGAACGACGCCGGCACCCTGCCGCCGCAAAGCTACGACACCATCGGCGACCTGCTGTCGGCCAAGAAGGTCAGCTGGGCGTGGTACGGCGGCGCGTGGCAAGCGGCGCTGGATGCGCGCGGCGGCGGCGAGAAGCCCAACTTCCAGTACCACCACCAGCCGTTCAACTACTTCAAGCAGTTCGCACCCGGCACCGCCGCGCGCGCCGAGCACCTGCGCGACGGTGGCCTGGGCGACAGCCCGATCTCGAACCGCTTCATCGCCGACGCCATCGCAGGCAAGCTGCCCGCCGTGACGTTCTACAAACCGCAGGGTAATCTGAACCTGCACGCCGGCTACTCGGACATCGAGTCCGGCGACGCCCACATCGCCAACGTGATCGAGCACCTGAAGAAGTCCCCGCAGTGGAAGGACATGGTCGTGGTCATCACCTTCGACGAGAACGGCGGCTGGTGGGATCACGTGGCGCCGCCCAAGGGCGACCGCTGGGGCCCGGGCTCGCGCATCCCGGCCATCGTCATCTCGCCGTACGCGAAAAAGGGCCAGGTCGACCACACCTTCTACGACACCACGTCGATCATGCGCTTCATCACCCGCCTACACGGCCTGCCGCTGCTGGAAGGCCTGAAGCTGCGCAACGACGCCTTCGCCGCCCGCAACGCGCTGCCGCCGGGCGACCTGACGGGAGCGCTGAGCTTCCGTTGAGTTTGGGCTTTGTGTTACACTTCGCCCTTAACTTACACTGAGCCCGACTGCTGCAGCCGGGCTTTTGTTTTTTTTCAGATGAGAGATAAAAAAGATAACGCTACGTTCGACCTGCCCGGCTTCAGCCCGGCCGCGCCGCTCGAACCGGAAGCAAAGCGTCCGCCGCCACCACGCGGCAAGCGCGCCACACTCAAGCAAGTGCAACTGGAACTGCTGGAACCAACCGACACCTCCGGACTGCCGGTCTGGGTGCGCGACGAAAACCTGGACCTCACCGGCTTGCCGGTGTGGGCGCCAAACTAACAACAACCCCGATTATCACAGCGTCAGCGAGCCTGTTAGACTGTGACCACGTCCTTTTTGAACAGGTCTGACACCATGACATCCACCGCCTTTTCCAGCCTGCCGCTGGCCCCTACCCTGCTCGACAATCTCGATTCGCTCGGCTACAAAGAGATGACCACGATCCAGGCGCAAAGCCTGCCGTCGGTGCTGGAAGGCCGCGACCTGATCGCCCAGGCCAAGACCGGCAGCGGCAAGACCGCGGCCTTCGGCATCGGCATCCTGGCCAAGCTCAATCCCGCATGGTTCGCCGTGCAGGCGCTGGTGCTGTGCCCGACCCGCGAACTGGCAGACCAGGTGGCCAATGAGCTGCGCCGCCTGGCGCGCGCCACCGGCAACGTCAAGGTGCTGGTGCTGACCGGCGGCTCGCCGATGCGTCCGCAGATCGCTTCGCTGGAACACGGCGCCCACATCGTGGTCGGCACGCCGGGCCGCGTGCGCGATCACCTGGGCCGCAACACGCTGGACCTGTCCAAGGTCGAAACGCTGGTGCTGGACGAAGCGGACCGCATGACCGACATGGGCTTCTACGACGAAATCGCCGGCATCGTCAGCGCCTGCCCGAAACGTCGCCAGACCCTGCTGTTCTCGGCCACCTACCCGGACGACATCCGCCGCGCCACCGATTCCTTCCTGGTCGATCCGGTTGAAGTGACGGTCGAAGCGCAGCACGACAACAGCCAGATCGAACAGCTGTTCTTCGAGATCGGCTTCGACCAGCGCACTGCCGCCGTGGCGCGCCTGCTGGGCCACTACAAGCCGGTATCGGCTATCGCCTTCTGCAACACCAAGGTGCAGTGCCGCGAGCTGGTGGAAGAGCTGCAATCGAAGGGCTTCTCCGCCATGGCGCTGTACGGCGAACTGGAACAGAAGGAGCGCGACGAGATCCTGGTGCTGTTCTCGAACCGCAGCTGCTCCGTGCTGGTGGCCACCGACGTCGCCGCGCGCGGCCTGGACATCCCGAATCTGGAAGCGGTAATCAACGTCGACGTGTCGAAGGACACCGAGGTGCACATCCACCGCATCGGCCGCACCGGCCGTGGCACGGAACAGGGCCTGGCCCTGTCGCTATGCGCGCCGAACGAGAAGAAGTGGGTCAAGCTGATCGAGGAATACCAGCAATCCGAAGTCCAATGGTTCGACCTGAAAAGCCTGGACGACAACGAGTACGGCGTCGATCCAGCGCCGATGATGACGCTGGTGATCTCGGGCGGCAAAAAGGACAAGCTGCGTCCGGGCGACCTGCTGGGCGCACTGACCGGTGACGCAGGCCTGAGCAAGGAGCAAGTCGGCAAGATCAACGTGTTCGAGTTCCAGACCTACGTGGCGATCGACCGCCGCGTGGCTTACGACGCCTTCGAACGCCTGAGCCGTAACAATCCGCTGGGCGGCGACTTCGGCGCCATCAAAGGTCGCAACTTCAAGATGCGCTTCATCGAATCCTGATACGTCATTCCCGCGCAGGCGGGAATCCATACTGAGCATGCGTTCCATGGATTCCCGCTTTCGCGGGAACGACGACGTTCAACGGTGCGGCTGCTCGATATGCGGCAGCAGCACCGTGAGGATGCCCAGCAGCGGCAGGAACGAACACAGTTTGTACACATAGGCGATGCCGGCCACGTCGGCGATATGCCCCATGGCTGCGGCGCCGATGCCACTCACGCCGAACATCAATCCAAAGAAGATCCCCGCAATCATGCCGACCTTGCCCGGCATGAGCTCCTGCGCGAACACCACGATGGCGGAGAACGCCGACGAGATCACAAAGCCGATCACCACCGACAGCACGGCCGTCCAGAACAGGCTTACGTAAGGCAGCATCAGCGTGAACGGCGCGGCGCCGAGTATCGAAATCCAGATCACGCGCTTGCGGCCGATGCGGTCGCCGATAGGCCCGCCCATGAAGGTGCCCGCCGCCACCGCCGCCAGGAACAGGAACAGGTACATCTGCGCCGACGACACCGACAGGCCGAATTTATCGATCAGGTAAAAGGTG
This sequence comes from Rugamonas aquatica, assembly GCF_009380215.1. Lineage (GTDB taxonomy): Bacteria > Pseudomonadota > Gammaproteobacteria > Burkholderiales > Burkholderiaceae_D > Rugamonas > Rugamonas aquatica_B. The sequence goes on along the minus strand of NZ_WHUG01000018.1, from coordinate 49,315 downwards.
TAGTAGCTGCTCAAGCTGGACATGTAGATGTACTTGGAGAAGACCAGCAGCGCCAGCACCGCCAGCGCGCCATAAACGCGGCCTTTAGATAAAGGCGATACGGCATGCGCGGCGGCTTTGCGCGGCAGTCCGGCCAGGTGGGCGCTGTGCCAGCGGCTCACTCGCACCAGCACCAGGATCGCGGCCGCCACCAGCAGCGCGAACCAGGCGATATTGCCCTGCCCCCGGCCGATGATGATGGCCGCAGCCAGCAAGGGGCCAAGCGCCGAGCCGACATTGCCGCCAACCTGGAACAGCGATTGCGCAAAACCGAACCGCCCACCCGAGGCGATGCGCGCCACGCGCGAAGCCTCCGGATGGAAGGTCGAGGAACCGACGCCGATCAGCGCGGCGGCCAGCAGCAAAGCCGGGAAGCTGCCGGCGACGGACATCATCAGCACGCCGATCAGCGTGGACACCATCCCCATCGGCAGCAGCCAGGGCATGGGACGGCGGTCGGTGTACAGGCCTATCCACGGCTGCAGCAGCGAGGCGGTGCACTGAAAGGTCAGCGTAATCAAACCCACCTGCGCGAACGTCAGGCCGAACTGCGCCTTCAGCATCGGGTAGATCGACGGCAGCATGGCTTGCGTCAGGTCGTTCAGCAGGTGGACCAGCGCGACCGCGCCGAGGATGGAAATGACGGTGTCGCCGTGGGGACGGCTGGAAGCGGAGAGAGTCGAAGTATTCATGCCGTCCAGTGTAATATGGCTAAAAACCCGATCTATTCCATTCTTCGTCGAATAAGTGACAAATGAAAGCCCTTAAACGCAGCAGCGACCACCGCGACTACCAGCGCGTGCCACGCGTCGTCACGGCCATGGCGCGGGACGAGGTGCATGGCGTGTCGGTGGCGCCGCACAGCCACGAACGCGCGCAGCTGCTGTATGCGACCGAGGGCCTGATGAAGGTGAAGACGGCGTTCGGCGTGTGGATACTGCCGCCGCGCCGGGCCCTGTTCATCCCGCCCGGCGTGGTGCATCAGTGGACTTCCATGAGCCGCGTGACGATGCGGACCATCTACATCGAGGCCAAGGTGGCGCAGGCGTTTGGCGACAGCTGCCGCGTGATTGAAGTCAGCCCGCTGCTGCGGGAGTTGATCTTGTCGCTGCTGGATGAGCCGATCGAATATCCACTGCCGGGACGCGGCGAGCATCTGGCGATGCTGATCCTGTCGGAGCTGGCGGCGGCGGAGACGGTGCCGATCGCGATCCCCTGGCCACGCGACCGTCGTCTGTTGGCCGTATGCGAAGGCATCGTCGATGATCCAGGCAGCCCGCGCACCATCGAGGACTGGGCCGCCGAAGCCGGCGCCAGTGCGCGCACGCTGATACGCCTGTTCCCGAAAGAGACAGGGCTGCATTACCGGCAATGGGTGCAGCAGGTGCATCTGGCCGAAGCCTTCGGCCGGCTGGCACGCGGCGACAGCGTGGGCGAGATCGCGGCGGCGCTGGGCTATGCCAGTCCGAGCGCGTTCAGTGCGATGTTCCGCCGCATCCTCGGCAAGACACCGCAGCACTATCTGAGCGGCTGGCGCGCGCCCTTGCAGAACGCCGGAAGCTAAGCCGCCGCCAGCGCGAAGCGGAACACGGCGCCACGCTGCGGCACGCGCACCAATTCGATGGTGCTGCCGTGCAGTTGCAGGATGCGGCTGACGATCAGCAGGCCCAAGCCCCCTTCCCTGTGCTCTCCGCGCAGCGCGAACGGGCGGCGGAACAGCACCTCCTCCATGTCCGCCGGGATGCCAGGCCCGGTGTCGCCGACGGTGATGCGGACCTGACCCTGCTCATTCGCCTCCACCGCAATTTCGACCGTGCCGCCGGCCGGCGTGTGGCGGATGGCGTTGTCGAACAAGTTGGTCAGCACGCGCTCGATCATGCCCAGGTCCGCGCGCACCATCGGCGCCGGGTGCGGCAATACGGCGTTCAGGTGCAGCTGTTTTTCCTCGGCCCGCAGTTCGAATTTCTGGAACACGTCCTGTATCAAATCGCTGAGCGAGAACGCTTCGATCTCGGGCGCCACCGCGCCGTGTTCAAGGCGAGCCAGTTCGAACAAGGCCTGCGCCAGGCGGCCCACCTTGCGGCTTTGCGCCAGCGCGATGCCGAGATAGTGCTGGCGGCCCGCCGCGTCCAGCGTCTCGTCTTTCAGCGACAGCGTCTCCAGATAGCCGTGCAGTGAGCCCAGCGGCGTGCGCAGGTCGTGCGAGATGTTCGCCACCACTTCGCGGCGCTCGTGGTCCAGCTGGCGCACGGTTTGCCATTGCTCGTTGATGCGCTCCGCCATCTCGCTGTAGGTGCGCTCCAGGATGGCGATTTCGTCTCGGCGTCCGCCGGCGTTGGGTGGCGGCAGCAGCAGTTGTTCGGCCTTGGTGTCCAGCCGGCCCATGGTCGCGGCCAGGCGGTGCAGCGGCCGTGTAATCAGGCGGAAGGCGACCAGGCCAGCCAGCAGGCCAAGCAGCGCCACCACCGCCATCGACCACAGGGTCGTGCGCAGCGCCGAACTGGCGGTGGCGCGTGCGGCGAGGCGGTCGTGCTCTTCGCTTTGCAGGATCACGTAGATGTAGCCGACCTTGCGTTCGTCCATGCGCAGCACGGCCGCACTGAAGACCTTGCGGCCGCTGTCGCTGCGGGGGTCATCGCCCTGGATCGGCAAGGGCTGGTTGTCGAGCAGGCGGCGGATGGGGTCCAGGTTCACGCGATCGCGCTTCAGGTGGCCGGCCGGCGCGGCGTGGCCGACGATGCGGCCTTCCATGTCCAGCAGGTAGACCTCGACGTTGGGATTGACCACCATCAGCTGGCCGAACAGGCGGCGCACGGCTTCGGGACCCAGGCCTTCGCTGGCGGGGGCGCCGGTCGCCGGTGCGGGATCGCTGTCGGCGTGCATCAGCTGAGCGTCGAGCGCGATGCTGCGCGCCAGACCGCGTGACAGGCCCTGCACCACCTCCTTCTCATGCATGATGTTGGCGCGGATCTGCAGCCACGCGGACGCGCCGCAGCACGCCAGCAGCAGCACCGAGAACACCAGCGACAGTCGCTGCGTAAGGCTCAGGTTCATGCCGCAGGTACGCCGTTGGCGAAGCGGTAGCCCTTGCCCCAGACGGTGAGGATGCGGGCCGGGTCGGTGGGATCGGCTTCGATCTTGGCGCGCAGGCGGTTGATGTGGGTGTTGACGGTGTGTTCGTAGCCGTCGTGCTGGTAGCCCCAGACCTGGTTGAGCAGGTCCAGCCGCGAGAACACTTTTTCCGGGTGCTTGACGAAGAAGTACAGCAGGTCGAATTCACGCGGCGTCAGGTCCAGCGGGCGGCCTTCAACCTGGGCCTGGCGGGTCAGCGGATCGAGGCGGACGCCGTTCAATTCCAGCGCGCCGGCTTCGTTGCGCTGGTTGCGGGCCATGGCGTCGGCGCGGCGCAGCAGCGCCTTGACGCGGGCCACCAGCTCCAGCACCGAGAACGGTTTGACGAGGTAGTCGTCCGCGCCCAGTTCCAGGCCGAGGATGCGATGCACTTCGCTGGAACGGGCGCTGGTGATGATGATGGGCGTGTAAGTCGCCATCGCGCGCGCCTGGCGGCAGATCTCCAGTCCGTCCACGCCGGGCAGCATCAGGTCGAGGATTAGCGCATCCCAGCCGCCGGTGCGCAGCTGGGCCAGGCCCTGGTTGCCGTCGGCGCAGTGCGTGACCTGGTAGCCCTCGTCCTGCAAATGCAGGCGCAGCAGGTCGGCAATAGGCATATCATCCTCTACGATCAGGACGCGTTTTGGTAAATCCATAGTCTGTCGGGCCGGGTAAAAGTCGGAATGCCGCCATTGTGAAGGATTCCTGCGCAGGAAAGTATCACATTTAATTGAAGTTTACGTGAGGATTTCGTCAGCGCTTCAGGGCCAGAATGGCTGCATCGACATTTCACTTTATGGAGTTTGTATGACTTCCAGACGCAAATTTCTCTTCACCAGCGGCGCCGCCTTGGTGGCAAGCGCAGTGACTTTACGTTGGCATGCCGCGCATGCGGCACCGGCTGCAGCATGGGAAGTGACCCACTCGGATGCGGAATGGCGCGCTTTGCTGTCGCCTGCGCAGTACGAGATTCTGCGGCGCGGCGGCACGGAGCGCCCGTTCAGCAGTCCGCTCTACAAGGAGCACCGCGCTGGGAAGTTTTTCTGTGCGGGGTGCCAGAATCCGTTGTTCTCGTCTTCCACCAAGTTCGATAGTGGCACCGGCTGGCCTAGTTTCTGGAAGCCGCTGGAGCGCGGCGTCTACACGGCTCGCACCACATCGCTGGGTTTCCGTGGCGCGGAGGTGCAGTGCCGCCGCTGCGGCGGGCATCTGGGCGATGTCTTCGACGATGGTCCGGAGCCGACCGGTCTGCGGTATTGCATCGACGGGCTGGCGCTGGTTTTCACGCCTGGCGCGGCTTAAGGAAGGACGATCGCTATGCTGCTGATACTTCTTTCCTATCTGGGTGGGGCGCTGACGATACTCAGCCCTTGTATTTTGCCGGTGCTGCCGTTTGTGTTTGCACGCACGGGGCAGCCGTTTGTGCGCAGCGGCTTGCCGCTGCTGGCCGGGATGGCGCTGACCTTTGCACTGGTGGCGACGCTGGCTGCCGTTGGCGGTGGCTGGGTGGTGCAGGCCAACCAGTATGGGCGCTGGCTTGCCATGGCGCTGATGGCTTTCTTTGGCTTGACGCTGATGCTGCCGCATCTGGCGGATCGTCTGACCAAGCCGCTGGTGGCGCTGGGCGACAAGCTGTCGAACAAGGCGCAGCAGGCCGGTGCTTCGGCCGGCGACAGCGCTTGGTCGGGGGCGCGTTCGTCTTTCCTGCTTGGGATTGCGACGGGTTTGTTGTGGGCGCCTTGCGCCGGGCCGGTGCTAGGTCTCGTGCTGACCGGGGCGGCGTTGAACGGCGCCAGTGCCGGGACTACGCTGCTGCTGTTGGCGTATGCGGCGGGGGCGGCGACTTCGTTGGGACTGGCGCTGCTCATCGGGGGTAAGGTCTTCAGTGCAATGAAGCGCTCACTGGGCGCGGGCGAATGGGTACGGCGCGGCTTGGGCGTGGCGATGCTCGGCGGCGTGGCGGCCATTGCGAGCGGGCTGGATACGGGTCTGCTGACGCGCGTGTCGACGGTCGCCACGGCGGGGCTGGAGCAAAAGCTGATCGACAAGCTGTCGCCACGCGCTCCGCAAGATGGCGCAATGATGGCCGGCGGCGCAATGATGTCGCGGACGGCGATGACCGGCAATGGCCCGGCCATGACAGCCATGCGCGGCGCGGCGGCTGGCGGCAGCACGCTGCCGGTGGAAGGCAAGCTGACGCAGCTGACCGGCGCGGTGGAATGGCTGAACTCCGCCCCGCTCAGCGCTGAGCAGCTGAAGGGCAAAGTGGTACTGGTCGACTTCTGGACCTACTCCTGCATCAACTGCCTGCGCACCATGCCGTACGTGAAAGCCTGGGCGGAAAAATACCGCGACCAGGGCCTGGTGGTGATCGGCGTCCACGCTCCCGAATTCGCTTTCGAACGCGATATCGGCAACGTGCGCAAGGCAATCAAAGACCTCGGCATCACCTACCCTGTCGCGGTCGATAACAACTTCGCCATCTGGCGCTCGTTCGGCAACCAGTACTGGCCCGCGCACTACTTCATCGACGCCAAAGGCCAGATCCGCCATCACCACTTCGGCGAAGGCGAATACGCCCAATCCGAACAGGTGATCCAGCAGCTGCTGGAAGAAGCGGGCCGCAAGGATGTGTCCAACAGCGTGGTCAGCGCGGAAGACGCCAAGGGCGTGCAGCAAGCCGCCGACATGGGACAGGTGGCCTCGCCGGAAACCTACCTGGGCTACGAACGCGCTCAGAACTTCGCCTCGCCGGAAGGCCAGGCCGCAGACCAGGCCCGCAGCTACACCGCTCCAGCCAAACCGTCGCTGAACCAGTGGGGCCTGGCGGGCAGCTGGCTGTCGCAGCCGGACCAGGTCACGCTGAACCAGGGCACCGGCCGCATCGTCTACCGCTTCCATGCACGCGACCTGCATCTGGTGCTCGGCCCCGGCAAGGACGGCAAGCCGGTGCGCTTCCGCGTGACGATAGACGGTGCCGCACCGGGCGCCAACCACGGCACCGACGTTGCCGCCGACGGCAGCGGCACCATCACCGGACAGCGTTTGTATCAGCTGGTGCGACAGTCCGGCAGCATCGGCGACCGCACCTTCAGCATTGAGTTTCTCGATCCCGGCGTACAAGCCTACGCCTTTACCTTTGGTTGAAACGGAGAGCACACTATGAACAGCATACTGAAAAACTGGGGCGGCCCTGCCGCATTGGTCGGCGCAGCCATCTTCGGCGTGGCCTTGTGGCAGCAGCCAGCGGAATCGGCGGAAGTCGCGGTGGTGATCGAGCCGCCAGCCGTCGACGAGCCGGCAGGCAGCGAGCATGCTGCCACCGCCATCTTTGCCGGCGGCTGCTTCTGGGGCGTGCAGGGCGTGTTCCAGCACGTGAAGGGGGTGAAAACCGCGGTCTCCGGCTATGCCGGCGGCGAAGGCCGCAACGCCAACTACGAAGCCGTCAGCGGCGGCGATACCGGCCATGCGGAGAGCGTGAAGATCACCTACGATCCGGCGCAGATCAGCTATGGCAAGCTGCTGCAGATTTTCTTCTCGGTGGCGCACAATCCGACGGAGCTGAACCGCCAGGGACCGGACAGCGGCACGCAGTACCGCTCGGCGATCTTCCCGCAAACGCCGGTGCAGCGCAGCGTGGCGGAAAAATACATCGCCCAGCTGGATGCTTCGCACGCGTTCAAGAAGCCGCTGGCGACGAAGATCGAAATGAACAAGTTCTTCTACCCGGCCGAGACCTATCACCAGAACTACCTGACGCTGCATCCCAGCGATCCCTACATCGCCTTCAACGACCTGCCCAAGATCGAGAACCTGAAACGTATCGCGCCGGATGTCTATCGCGCCGATCCGGTGCTGGTTCGGAAAGGCCTGTAGTACAATTACAGGAAAATACGACAGGCCAAGAGCCATGGACCACCGAGACGATCCTTCCCCCGATTCACCGCTGCGGCGCCGGCTGCTGGGCGGACTGCTGTCCGCTGCGGCGCCAACGCTGCCGCTGATTTTGCCGTCCAGCGCCAGCGCGGCCGATGCGCCTATCCAGGTCGGCGGCCTGCCCGTCACCTGCAATCTGACGCTGCCGGTGGCCTGCATGGCGAAGGCCGCCGATGCGGGCAAGCCTGGCGCACTGCCGCGTGGCTTTGAGTACAGCAAATACAACGGCTGGCCCGAGGTGAAGGAATCGCTGATGACGGGCCGCATCCAGGCCGCCTACATGCTGGCGCCGCTGGTGATGGATTTGGCCGACAAGCGCATCCCCGTCAAGATCGTCTCGCTGGGCCACCGTTCGGGCGCCGTCATCATGGTGCGCACCGATTCGCCGCATAAAAAATTCTCCGACCTGCGCGGCAAGCGCATCGCGATACCGAGCCGCTTCGCGGTGGACTTCCTCTTCCTGCGCAAAATGCTGGCCCGCGAGAAGATGACGCCGAAGGATATCGAGATCGTCGAGATGGCGCCGCCGGACATGCCGGCCGCGCTGTACGCAAAAGCTGTCGATGGCTACTGCACCGGCGAGCCTTTCGGCGCGGCCGCGCAGCGCGCCGGCTACGCCCGTCCGCTGGCGATGACGCGTGACGAATGGCGCAACTACATCTGCTGCGTGCTGACGGTGCGCGAGGAACTGATCAAGGAGAACCGGCCGCTGGTGCAGGAGCTGGTCAACTACGTGCAGGCCGCCGGCAGCTGGCTCGATTCGACGCCAGCCAGCCGCGAAAAGGCGATCACCATCGCCGCCGGCCGCAAGTACTTCAATCAAGATCCGAACATCCTGCGCTTCGTGATGCAGAACCCAACCGACCGCGTGACCTACGGCGACCTGCGCATGATACGTGCGGAGTTCGATGAGTTGATGCAGCTGTCGATCGAGGCCGGCACCATCAAGCGGCCCATCGCCTACGAGTCGTATGTGGACGAGAGCTTCGTCAAGGCCATCAAGCCGGTCGCCATCAGCATATGAGCAAGTTGAGCATAGCCTTACTGGCGATGACAATCGCGTTCAGCGCGCAAGCGGCCGACACCCTTGGCCTGAAAGCCGGCGTGTTCGATCCGCCGCGCATGGCGCCGGATTTCACGGTTCGAGGCTCGGACGGCAAGGAGCTGAAACTGAGCCAGTACCGGGGCAAGCTGGTGCTGCTGGAATTCGGCTACACGTCCTGCGTGGACGTGTGCCCTGTCTCGCTGGGCATGCTGGCGGAAGCGCGCCGGCAGATGGGCGCGCAGGCCAGCCAGCTACAGGTCATCTACATCACCGTCGATCCCGAGCGCGACACGCCCGACCGCATGCGGAACTACCTGCGCGCCTTCGACCCGACCTTCATCGGCGCCACCGGCACGCCGCAGCAGATGGCGCGCGTGCGCCAGGACTACGGCATCACCGCCACCAAGAAGATGATCGACGGTAGCAAGACCGACTACACCGTCGGCCATTCCTCCTACTTGTACTTCGTCGACCGCAAGGGCAGCCTGCGCGCGCTGCTGCCGTTCGGACGCACCGCCGCCGACGTGGTGCACGACGCCACACTGCTGTTGAAGAATTGAGTACGCCGCAGCCTCGCCGCCGCGCACGCGCAATCGTTATCGCGCTGAGCCTCGCCGCCGCCAGCCTTGCCGCTTTGTGCGCGCTATGCGCGTGGGCCGCGCTAGCGCCCATCGCCCTGGCTACGCGTGACGAATTGTTTGAAATCCCGAACGGCACTTGGGCGCGCCGCATGGCCGGCGACAAGGTGGAGATCCTGCCGTCCGAAATCCACCTGACCCAGGGCGCCAACGACGTGCTCCTGCTGCGCAACAAGGACAGCGTGCCGCAAATCTTCGGGCCGGTGCTGATTATGCCGGGCCAGAGTTTCCGGCTGCCGTTCGAAACCGTCTCCGTCAACGACTTCGCCTGCACCGCGCACGCCAGCGGGCAAATGCGGGTGGTGGTCGACGCCCTGCCCGCCGCCGGCTGGCCGCGCCTGAAGTGGCGGGCCTTGCGCGCCTGGGCGCGTGCGCCGCATCTGCTTTCAACATAAAGAACGCTATGGAAAAACTCAAGAAAATCCTGCCGCCACTGGCGGTGCTGGCCTCGCTGATCGCCCTGTGGTGGATCGTCGTGGTGCAGACCGAGAGCGTGATCTTCCCGACGCCGCTGCAAGTGGTGACGGGCACGCTGGAACTGGCGGAAGACGGCACGCTGTGGGAGCATATCGGCGCTTCGCTGTTCCGGGTCGGCACCGGCTTCGGGCTGGCGGCGGCGGTGGCGATTCCGCTCGGCCTGTGGATGGGGCGCGTGGACGGCGCCTACATCACGCTCAATCCCATCTTCCAGATTCTGCGGCCGATCTCGCCGATCGCCTGGATACCACTGGCGATCCTGTGGTTCGGCGTGGGTAATCTGTCGCCGGTGTTCCTGATCTTTATCGCCGCCGTGTTCCCGATGATCGTGCAGACGGCGGCCGGCGTGCACACCATCGAACGGCGCTACCTGCGGGCGGCGGAGAACTTCGGCGTCTCGCGCACCACGCTGTTCCGGCAGGTGATTATCCCTGCGGTGCTGCCGGAGATTATCGTCGGCATGCGCATCGCGCTGGGCGTGGCGTGGCTGGTGGTGGTGGCGGCGGAGATGATCGCGCTGCGCTCCGGCCTGGGCTACCTCATCATGGACTCGCGCAATGCCGGCAACCGCTACGACCTGGTCATCGCCGGCATGATTATCATCGGCGTCATCGGCCTGATACTGGACGCGGTGATGCGCAAACTCGAAGGCCTCAAATCGGTAAGGTGGCGCTATGGACGCTAAGATCGTCGTCAAGGAAATCAAGAAGAGCTTCAAGGATCTGCCGGTGGTCGGCGGCGTCAGCCTGGATGTGCGGGACGGCGAATTCGTCGCCATCGTCGGGCCGTCCGGCTGCGGCAAGTCGACGCTGATGAAGATCATCGCCGGCTTCGAGCAGCCCAGCGAGGGAGAGGTGCGTATCGACGGCGTGGTGCGGCGCGGGCCTAATCCCAAGGGCATCTCGATCTCGCAGCATGGCTCGGTGTTCCCGTGGCTGACGGTGCAGCAAAACCTGATGTTCGGCCTGACCGGCGACGGCCACGGCGACAAGTCGGCGCTGGCCGACCACTATGCGGAGATGGTGGGGCTGAAGGGTTTCGAGAGCAGCTATCCGCACGAGCTGTCGGGCGGCATGCTGAAACGGGTGGAGCTGGCGCGGGCGCTGGTGGTCAAGCCGGAGATCCTGTACATGGACGAGCCCTTCTCCGCGCTGGATGCGTTGATGAACCTGAAGATGCGCACCGAACTGCTGCGCATCCTGGCCGAGGAGCGCCACACGGTCATCCTGATCACGCACGATGTGGAGGAAGCGCTGTTCATGGCGGACCGCATCCTGGTGCTGTCGCCGCGGCCGACGCGGATACAGGCGACCTTCGAAGTGCCGCAGCCGCATCCGCGCAAGCTGTCGCAACCGCAGTTCCAGGAGATGAAGGAACAGATCCTGCGCGAGCTGGGTGTGACGATCTAAGAACTGACTAACGCACGGCCAGCGAGACGCTGGCGGGGAACTGCGGTGCGCGTCGGTGCAGCGTGGCCTGTTCGTAGGCGTAGGCCATGCCGATCAACGCCGCTTCGCTGTAGGCTGCGCCGACGAAGGACAGGCCGACCGGCAGTCCATGCACATGCCCGGCCGGCACGGTGATGTGCGGATAGCCCGCCACCGCCGCCGGCGACGAGAAGCTGCCGCCGAAATGGTCGCCGTTGATGAAGTCCGTCAGCCACGCAGGCCCGCCGGTCGGCGCCACCAGCGCGTCGAGCCGGTGTTCGCGCATGACCTGGTCGATGCCTTCGGCGCGCGAGTAGCGCTTGTTGTTGGCCAGGGCTTCGCGGTAGGCCGGCGTATCGAGATCGCCCTTGGCTTGCGAGCGTTCCAGATATTCCTGGCCGAAGTACGGCAGCTCCTGTTGTCCGTGCTTCTGGTTGTAGGCGATGACGTCGGCCATGTTCGATACCGGCGCGTGCGGCGCGTACTCCTTCAGGTAGGCCGCCAGGTCCGCCTTGAATTCGTACAGCAGCACTTCGGTTTCGCTGTCGCCATATTTGCCGACGTTGGGGACTTCGGTGTCGACCAGCTCCGCGCCTTGCGCCTTCAAATCCAGCAGCGCTTTCTCGATCACCGCATCCAGCTCGTCGTTACTGCCGAAGAAATTGCGGGCGACGCCGATGCGCCGGCCCTTCAAGCCGCCCTTCTCCAGCGCGGCGCGGTAGTCGCCGGCCTTGCCGGCGCTGTCCTGCGTGACGGGATCCCTGGCGTCGATGCCCGTCATCGCGGCCAGCATCAGCGCGGCGTCGGCGACGCTGCGCGCCATCGGGCCGGCCGTGTCCTGCGAGTGGGCGATGGGGATGATGCCGCTGCGGCTGACCAGGCCCAGCGTGGGCTTGATGCCGACCAGGCCGCAGATCGAGGCCGGCGAGACGATGGAACCGTCAGTCTCGGTGCCGACCGCCAGCGTGGCCAGTCCGGCGGCGATGGCCGCGCCCGAGCCGGAGCTGGAGCCGCTGCAGTTGCGGTCCAGCGAATACGGATTCAAGGTCAATCCGCCGCGTCCGCTCCAGCCGCTGACCGAGTGCGGCGAGCGCATATTGGCCCATTCGCTTAGATTGGTCTTGCCGATGATGACGGCGCCGGCCGCCCGCAGCTGCGCGGCCACATGCGCGTCGCGCGCGGCGCGGATGCCGTTCAGCGCCAGCGAGCCGGCGGTGGTGCTCATGCGGTCGCCGGTGGCGATGTTGTCTTTGAGGAGAACCGGGATGCCGTGCAGCGGACCGCGTACGCGCTTGAGGTTGCGCTCGCGGTCCATCTCCAGCGCGATCTTCAATGCTTCGGGATTGATTTCGATGATGGCGTTGATGCGCGGACCGGACTTGTCGATGGTCTTGATGCGGGCCAGGTATTGCGAGGTCAACGAATGCGAGGTCAACTTGCCGGCCTCCATCATCTGCTGCTGTTCCCAGACGCCGGCGTCGAGGATGCCGCCGCTGCCTAGCTTGGACGCCGCACCGGTGGGCGTCGCCAGCACCCGGTTGCTACCCGCCGCGGCACCCGCCGCTACGCCGATCCGAACGAATTCCCTGCGATCCATGCCATCCTCGTGATTGGTTTGTACTGATCACCTATGCGCACTATTTGTTGCGTCGCATAAATATATCAGCGTGTTGCCACCTACACCACAAAAATTATTACAAATCAGCAAATAATTCCCGAATCCCAATAAAAAAAGCACGCCGGCATGTGTTTCACATGCGCTGGCGTGCTTTTTTAGCACTGAAACCGATTAGTTACGAACGATACGCTTGTATTCGTTGGTACGGGTGTCGATCTCGATGACGTCGTCCTGGCTCACGAACAGTGGCACTTGAACGGTGTGACGCTTCGATTCGATAGCGTTTTCGATCTTGGCTTCTTTCAGGACGTTGCCCGAAGTGTTGCCTTTGACCGCAGGCTCCGAGTACACAACCTGACGCGCGATGGTGGTTGGCAGTTCAACCGAGATCGCTTTGCCGTCGTAGAACACGGCTTCGCATTCCATACCGTCTTTCAGGTAGTTCAGCGCTTCGCCCAGGTTTTCTTCTTCGATTTCGTACTGTTCGTAATCAGCGTCCATGAAGACGTACAGCGGGTCGGCGAAGTACGAGTAGGTCACTGGCTTTTTGTCCAGAACCACGACGTCGAACTTGTCGTCGCCGCGGAAGACGTTTTCCATCGGGGTGTTGGTCAGAAGATTTTTCATCTTCCATTTGTACGTGAAGCCCGTGCGGCTCGAACCGTTGACGTCGGAACGCAGAACGATCATAGGCTTGCTGTCAACCATGATGATGTTGCCAACACGAATTTCTTTTGCAGGTTTCATAGAGAGTGTACGTAAAAAGTAGGTTGCGTAAAAATCATCTGTCGCCAGGCGGGAAGCCCAAAGCTCACGGTTGATCAGGTAAAAATGCGCTAGAGATTAACCCGGCATTATACCTTGTTTTTCCCACACCGCCTATCTCAGCGTGGCGGCGAACGCCATCAGATTGGCGGCCAGATCGCCGTTGGCCTGCATTTGCGTCTGCCACGCGGCGGCGCGTTGCGCCATGGCCGGCATCTGGCGTTCGAACGCTTGCCACAGCGCGGGCCAGTCGTCACCCTCGCCCGCCGTCGGCGCGCCGTTCCAGCGCAGCGAAAACTCGGTCAACGCATCAAGCTCGCCGGCGTAGCGCTGCAGGAAGGCGCGCAGTTTTTTGTGGTGCAGGTTTTCGTCCTGCGGGTAGATGTGCCAGACGAAAGGCCGGCCCGCCCATTGCGCGCGCACGAAGGAATCCTCGCCGCGCACGAAGTTCAGGTCGCAGGCCCACAGCAGTTGGTCGTAGTCCGGCTGCGGCACGAAGGGCAGCACGCGCACGGTCAGCGCGCCGCGCGTGGCGCTGGCGCCGGCCGTGGCCTCGGCGCCGAGGAAGGCTTGCACCGCCTCGGCCGCCACGCCCTCCGGCACCAGGCAGGTCAGCGGCTGCGCGGCTGCGGTCCACACGTCCAGCAGCGCCGACACCGGCGCGTGCGGGTAGCAGAACAGCGTGACCTTGGTGGACGCCATCTCGGCCGGGGTGACGCCGAAGCGCGCCAGGAACTCCGCCATTGCCGCCGGCGATGACTGGAAGCTGCGGCGCGCTTGATCCAGTTCACTTTCGCACAGCAGGCCGCCGGTCTTGTCGGTGAAGCCGGGGAAGAAGAAGTGCTTGGTCAGCGGCAGGCGCGGATGCGGCGAGGTCAGGCGATGGCAGCCTTCGACCCACTCTTCCGCCGTCAAGCCTTCCAGGTTGAACCAGACCGGGCGCGGTTCGCACTGCGCCATCGCCTCGATATAGCCGGGCGGGATGTCGACGGCGAAGAATTCGATGACGATGTCGGCCACGTCGGCGGGCGTGAAGACGCCGTCCTGGTCGCGCCAGTGGCGCACGGTGACGCCGTCGAGCTGCTGGCTGGCGGCGGCACGGTCGACCTCGGGGCAGATGCGCTGGAAGCTGGCCAGGTCATCGACCCACAGCGTGACGGCCAGGCCGTGCTCGCGCCGCAGCTGGCGCGCCAGGCGCCAGCAGATGCCGATGTCGCCGTAGTTGTCGACCACACGACAAAACAGATCGAGGCGGCGGAGTTGGTTCATGACGGATAGGGAAAAAATGCGAGGCTGGATGATACCTGATTAACGTTCGACGGCCACCAAGAATACCAAAACTTCTGCGGACAGCCCCAGTCCAATCCCTTCCAGCGCAGGTGGTGACAGCCCGCACGCCATGTGCCGGCCGCGCTGGCCAACACCAACCACAACAAGGAGATACCATGAATGAGTTTCAACAGTACTACGGTCAACAACTGGCGCCGCAACAACTGGGCGGCCTGGCGCCGCAAGGCTTCTTCGGCGGCCTGCTGGGCGCTCCGCTGGGTGGGCTGATCGGCCGCGGCATCGGCGGCCTGTTCGGCAACTCCCGCCTGGGCAACCAGATCGGCCAGGCGGCCGGCGGCATCGGCGGTTCCTTCCTGCCGTTCAGCGTGGATCCCGTGACGGCGGCCTATGCGCAACAAGCACAGCAACAACAGCAACTGCAGCAGCTACAACAAGCCCAGCTGGCGCCACAAGGCTGGTTCGGCAACCTGATCAAGAGTGTGGCGCAGCCGCTGGGCGGCGCGATCGGCGGCGCCTTCGGTAACGCCGGCCTGGGCAACACCATCGGCGGCATCGCCGGCCAGCTGGGCGGCATGCTGCCCTTCGCGGCCGATCCGGTGCAGCAAGCCTATGCACAACAGGCGGCGCAAGTACAACAGCTGCAACAGCTGCAGGCGCAGGGACTGGCGCCGCAAGGCTGGTTCGGCAACATCATCAAGAGCGTGGGCCGTCCGCTGGGCGGCATGATCGGCGGCGCCTTCGGCCATGCCGGCCTGGGCAACACCATCGGCGGCATCGCCAGCCAGCTGGGCGGCATGCTGCCCTTCTCCGTCGATCCGGCCGAGCAGGCAGCCGCATTGCAGGACGTGCAGCTGCAATCGCAAGGCCTGGTGCCGCAAGGCTTCTTCGGCAACCTGATGCGCCATCGCGCCAACACCGGCATCATCAGCCCACCCATCTTCAGCCCACCTATCGGCATCCCCGGCATCGGCTACTCCAGCCCCGGCATCGCCAACATGCTGCCCTTCTCCGCCGACCCCGTCACGCAAGCGTATGCGCAGCAAGCCCAGGACGCCCAGCTACAACAACTACAAGGCCTGGCGCCACAAGGCTGGTTCGGCAATCTGATCAAGAGCGTGGCGCAGCCGCTGGGCGGCGCGATCGGCGGCGCCTTCGGCAATGCCGGCCTGGGCAACACCATCGGCGGCATCGCCGGCCAGTTGGGCGGCATGCTGCCGTTCGCGGTCGATCCGGTGACGGCGGCCTATGCGCAGCAACAGGCGCAGCTGGCACAACTGGCACAACAAGCCAACGCCGGCAGCAACGCGCTTTACGGCGGTCAAACGCTGCACTGATAGTTTGATGCCCTGAGCTGCAGACGAGGCGGCGCCTTGCCGCTCCTGCCCTCCGACGGCCATGGCTGCGGAGGGCGCAGCTCTTTTTAAGGAGATTCCCATGACAGAAGCGCAAGCCGCGCCGGCCGGGAAGGCACGGTATCTGATCCACGCCGCCGACGGCGCGCCGCTGGCCGATTTTCTGGCGCTGGCCGATGTCGACCCCGAGATCACGGTGGTCGATGTGATCGGCCCGCACGACGCGCCGCATACGGCGGTCGTCGAAATCAGCGCCGACAAAGCCCGCGTGCTGGAGCTGCACTTCCGCAGCACCGGCACGCCCTCCCATCAATTAACGATAGAACCGGACCAGCCGCTGTCGCTCTTCGACAGCATGCAGGCCGGGCCGATTTGAAAGGAATGTCCATGCCCAAAACCACCAACGACGGCGCCTCGTCGCCGCCGGACCCCACTCTTTCCGGTGGCGTTGACGCCACCGTTTCCGCCGAGGGCGGCGGGCGCTCCGGGCGCTCCGGCTCGTCCGGTAGCTCGGCCTTGTCCAGCGGCGCCGGCGACGGCAGCGAGGCGCGCGGGTCGGCCGACTCGGCCGGTTCGGTCGGCGAACCCGGCCGGCGCAGCGACAGCGGCGGCCGCGCCATCGCCGCGCGCAAGAAGCAGTATGTGATCGCACCGCGCCAGCCCGACGGCCTGCAGGCGATGAGCTTCCAGCCGCTGCAGTTCTCGGCGCTGGAGCAGGCGCTGCGCAGCAGCCACGACATCGAGGTGGTCGACACGGTCGGCCCCAAATCCGTGCTCGGCGCGCTGGCCGACGGCATGGGCGGTTCGCAGGGCGTGCTGGTGGCGCGCATGACGGAGCAGAAGGCCGCCGTGCTGCACCAGCAGGGCCAGGGCCGCCTGCTGGTCGAGCAGGACCAGCACCTGAACCTGATGGAACCGGGCCTGCGCCAGCCGGCGCTGGTGACGGGCATGATGCCGGCCGCCGCCGGCGGCCCGGTGCTGAACGCCGTCATCAGCGTGGTCGGCAAGGATGGCGCGCCGCAGGCCGAGGCCGAAGTGTCGCTGTTCGGCAGCATGCTGCCGGCCAGCGGCGTGACCGACGCCAACGGCCAGGTCACGCTGTCGCTGTTCGGCGAGACGCCGGACTCGGTGCGCGGGCTGTACGTCAAGCCCAAGGCCGACTACTGGAGCTTCTACCAGCGCGATCCCGACATCAGCACCGATGAAGCCAATGTCGTCGGGCTGCGGGCGCTGTCGGACTGGCCGTCGCTGGCCGGCTTCCCGCGCCAGCGCGCCTACGGCTGGGGCCAGAAGGCGATGCGGCTGGACCAGCTGCCCGGCAACTACCGCGGCCAGGGCATCAAGATCGCCATCATCGATTCCGGCGCGGCCACCACGCACGCCAACCTGCGCGGCATCAAGGCCGGCTTCGACGTGTTGAACAAGAAGACCAACCCCGACGGCTGGGATCAGGACACGCTGGGCCACGGCTCGCACTGCGCGGGCGTGATCGCGGCGGCCGACATCGCCTCGGGCATACGCGGCTTCGCGCCGGATGCGGAGGTGCACGCCTGCAAGCTGTTCCCCGGCGGGCAGATCAGCCAGTTGATCGATGCGCTGGAATACTGCATCGACAAACAGATCGACGTGGTCAACCTGAGCCTGGGCGGCGCCGAGGTGTCGGAGGCATTGGAGCAGCAGATCGTGCGCGCCAAGCGGGCCGGCATCGCTTGCATTGTCGCGGCCGGCAATTCGGGCGGCGCGGTGCAGTATCCGGCTTCGTCGCCGAATGTGCTGGCGGTGGCGGCGGTCGGCAAGCTCGACGAGTTCCCGGCCGACAGCTACCACGCGCAGACGCTGGACCAGAATGTCGACGCCTACGGCTATTTCACGGCCAAGTTCAGCTGCTTCGGGCCGCAGGTGGCGGTGTGCGGGCCGGGCGTGGCGATCACGTCCTGCGTGCCGCCGAATAATTTCGCGGCCTGGGATGGCACGTCGATGGCGACGCCGCACATCACGGGACTGGCGGCGCTGACGCTGGCCCATCACCCGGACTTCCAGACGCCGCAGTACAAGGCGCGCGGCGCCGAGCGGGTCGAGCGGCTGTTCCAGCTGATACGCGCCAGCGCGCACCGCGTCAGCCTGGGCGACCAGAGCCGCACCGGTTTCGGCTTGCCGGATGTGCTGGTGGCGGTGGGCTTGCAGACGCAGGCCGGCCAGCAGCCGGCGCAGGCCGTGGCGCCGCAGGCCGCCACGCTGGCGCCGATGATGGCAGGGCAACCGCTGGGCGGCTCGCTGGGCGGCAATTTCGCCGGCTTGATGGGGAATCTGGGCGGCGCACCGGTCTACGATCCGCTGGCGCTGGACATGGCGCGGGCGCAGTTCGCGGCCTATGGCGGCTGGCCGCCGCTGCATGTGGGCGCCTTCCCGCTGCCCAAGCCGTACAACCCCATCATGTGGTAGGCCCGGAAATGCAAAAAGCCGCACTAGGCGGCTTTTTGCATCAACTGGCGTCCCCAGGGGGATTCGAACCCCCGTACTCACCGTGAAAGGGTGATGTCCTAGGCCTCTAGACGATGGGGACAGAAATCTGTCCGTACTGCGATATTGGAAAAGTCCTGAAACACTGGCGTCCCCAGGGGGATTCGAACCCCCGTACTCACCGTGAAAGGGTGATGTCCTAGGCCTCTAGACGATGGGGACTTTTCCAAGGCGCGAATCATAGCAGTCTCTATCGCGCTTGGCAATAGCAAACCCTTGTTTTTACAGGAAAAAGCCGAAACATAGTCGAGCTTGCAACAGGCGGGCAAACGCCGCAAAAACAAAAAAGCCGCTCTAGGCGGCTTTGCTGTGCTGGCGTCCCCAGGGGGATTCGAACCCCCGTACTCACCGTGAAAGGGTGATGTCCTAGGCCTCTAGACGATGGGGACATGTCGGTGCTTCCTGCGCTAATGGTGGAGGTAAGCGGGATCGAACCGCTGACCTCTTGCATGCCATGCAAGCGCTCTCCCAGCTGAGCTATACCCCCCGGGCGCAGAAAGTCTTCTGTCGTACTACGTTTTTACTACTCATCAGCCAGGCAAAGCTGGCGTCCCCAGGGGGATTCGAACCCCCGTACTCACCGTGAAAGGGTGATGTCCTAGGCCTCTAGACGATGGGGACCCTGGAACTACGGTTACTACTTTCGTCATCATCTCCGCGCAGTGGTGGAGGTAAGCGGGATCGAACCGCTGACCTCTTGCATGCCATGCAAGCGCTCTCCCAGCTGAGCTATACCCCCCGGGCGCAGAAACAATAAAAGCCGCTTGCGCGACTTTTGTTTTCACTACTTGTATCTATCCAGCATAAAGCCAAACATCAAACAATCAGTACAAACAACGTCAACTACAACATCTACAACTTTGGCGTCCCCAGGGGGATTCGAACCCCCGTACTCACCGTGAAAGGGTGATGTCCTAGGCCTCTAGACGATGGGGACTGCGAACAACCAATTCTGCAACGTGGTGGAGGTAAGCGGGATCGAACCGCTGACCTCTTGCATGCCATGCAAGCGCTCTCCCAGCTGAGCTATACCCCCGTTTGCTGCAGAAACAAGAGTATAGCAAAGAAGCTGCACTATGCAAATACCCTTTTGCAACTTTGCTCAGGATTCAATGCAGAATCACAGAAACTTGGCGAGGCGGGCCAGGATGACGTCGCGACCGAAGATCTGCAGCACCGCATCGATGGCCGGGGTTTGCAGTTGACCGGTCACGATCAGACGCAGCGGCATCGCCATCTGCGGCATCTTCAGCGTGTTGGCGGCCAATACTTCCTTAATCATCGCGGCCAGCGCTTCCTTGGTCCACTCCACCGTTTTGCAGCGCTCGGCAAACTGCGCCAGCGCCGGCTTGACGGCATCGGTCAGGTGCTGGGTCATCAGCGCGGCGTCCGGCTGCGGCGTGCGGAAGAACAGCATGGCGGCGTCGGCCAGTTCATTGACGGTGTTGACGCGTTCCTTCATCAGCGCCAGCACGGCCGGCAGCGACGGCGCGCCCTCGCCTTCCAGCACGGCGCCGGCGGCCAGCATGCGCGGCTGCGCCAGCGCGGCCAGGCGCTCGTTGTCGGCCTGCTTGATGTAGTGGTTGTTGAGCCAGTTCAGTTTCTCGATGTTGAACTGCGCGGCCGAATTCGACAGGTGGGTGCCGTCGAACCAGGCGCATACCTGCTCCATCGAAAACACTTCGGCGTCGCCATGACTCCAGCCCAGGCGCACGAGGTAGTTAAGGATCGCTTCCGGCAGATAGCCTTGCGCCGGGTAATCCATGACATTGACGGCGTCCTTACGCTTGGACATTTTCTGGCCGTCGGCGCCCAAGATCATCGGCAGGTGGCCGTACAGCGGCAGCGGTGCGCCGATGGCGCGCAGGATGTTGATCTGGCGTGGCGTGTTGTTGACGTGGTCGTCGCCGCGCAGCACGTGGCTGATTTCCATGTCCCAGTCATCAACGGCGACGCAGAAGTTGTAGGTCGGCGTGCCGTCCGGGCGGGCGATGACCAGGTCGTCCAGTTCCTTGTTGCCGATGGTGATGGTGCCTTTGACGAAATCGTCCCAGCTCACTTCGCCGTCCAGCGGGTTCTTGAAGCGCACCACCGGCTTGCGGTCGGCAGGAATGGCCGGCAGGGTCTTGCCCGGCTCAGGACGCCAGGTGCCGTCGTAGCGAGGCTTCTCGCCGGCTTCGCGCATGCGCTCGCGCATCGCTTCGACTTCTTCCGGCGACGAGTAGCAATGGTAGGCGGTGCCGGCTGCCAGCATCTGCGCCACCACTTCGCGGTAGCGGTCCATGCGCTGCATCTGGTAGAACGGACCTTCGTCGTGGCTCAGGCCCAGCCATTCCATGCCTTCGATGATGGCTTGCACCGCTTCCGGGGTCGAGCGTTCCAGGTCGGTGTCCTCGATGCGCAGCACGAAGGTGCCGCCGAAGTGGCGGGCATAGGCCCAGGAGTACAGCGCCGTGCGGGCGCCGCCCAGGTGGAGGTAGCCGGTCGGGCTGGGTGCGAAACGGGTGCGGACTGGCTTGGCTGGTGCAGTAGTCATCGAAGTAGGAATGCTTATGTGTAAAAGAAGCTATTTTACCGCGTCGGCGAAGGTGCGGCGATACTGCTCTTCGGCGTCGGCGCGGGTGTTGATCTCAAATAGCAGGCCGCCGGGCGCTTCGCAGAAGAAGCGCGAGCCGCGTTCGTGATAGAACACCTCGGTTTTCATGGTCACGCCATCCTGCTTGAAACGCTGGTGCATGGCGCGCACGTCGTCGGCGCTGGGCAGTTCGAAACCGAGATGGAAGTTGTGCGGCCAGACGGTGCTGCGGTCGCCGCAGTCTTCGATGACGATGTCGAAGCCGTCGCGCTTGAGGATGCTGACCGGGCCGGCCAGTTCGACGCGGCAGCCCAGCTGGCGCTCGAAGAAGGCGACAGTGGCGGCGACGTCGTTGGATGGGAAACTCAGGTGATTCAAACGCATGGTGGACTCCGTTTTATGTGGTGAATGAAAGCCACAGATTACGGAGTTCGCCCGACACCGGCAATTCGCTACCCGGCAGGCGGGCGGGAGCGAAAAACCGGTGTTAAAACAAGGCCTTGCGGCTTAGATCAGCCAAGGCGCGGCGGCGCTATTCGCTTTTCATCAGGCCGACGTCAGCGATATGAAGAGCATCACCTGCGTGATGATGACGGCCAGCGTCATCAGATAGGCGACCACCAGCACCAGCCAGCGGGCCACCGTCGCCAGCGGCGCGCCGCCGTAGACATTGTGCATCGCCCGGGCGATATACAGGAACAGCAGCGCAAGCAGCAGCCGCGTACCCCACACCCACGGCGTGACGTGCACCAGCGCCATGATGAAGAAGGCGAAAGCATTGACGTGCAGCGCGAACAGCAGGTACTCGCCGTAGCGCCGGCCCGACGGCAGGTACAGCAGCTTGAGGAACAAGGCAAACACCGGCACCATGAAGAAGATCACATACGGCATGCGGGCGAAGAAGCCATGCGTCAGGCGCTCGGCCTTTTGCCCGGGCGGCAAGGCATAGTAGCGGTCGAGCGACTGCTGGAAGGTCGGGAACACGGTGCGCAAGACGGTCAGCGCGAAGGATGGGTTATCGGTGCTGGGCAGCGTCAGGCCGAAGTTGACGTGACTGCCGTCCGGCGTGACGTCCACGCCAAAGTTGTAATAGCCCAGCATGATCTCGTAGCGCTTGATATTGGCCGCATCCGCCACGCGCAGCTCCGTTTTCCCGATATCGGCGCGGACCGCCGGCCTCTTCGCGGCCGTGCCGTCCTTGGCGCTCTCGCCCACCGAAAAGCCGCTGAACTGCAGCAGCGCAAACAGGATCACACTCAGCGTCAGGAACAGCCGCAGCGGCTGCATGTAGTTGACGCGCTTGCCGGCCATATAGGCCTTGGTCAGCGCGCCTGGACGCAGCAGCAACTGGCCCATCGTGCGCCACAGCTTGCCTTCGATGGCGACGTAGTGACCGATGAACTCGGCGACGAATTCGCCCATGCTGGGCGGATGCAGCACGGCTTCCTGGCCGCATTGCGGGCAGAAGTTGACGCCGAGGCGGGCTTGGCAGCCGGGGCAGAATTCAGGGGTGGCGTGATGCGCGGCGGGCGCGGGAACAGCGTGCAGAGGGGGCGACGTCAAGGGCGGCTTCCAGAGCGTGAAAACCGGAATGCTACCTCATGGAGTTGCGTTTTTTAATACTTTTTTTGGAAAAGTTGCGCGCAGTGTGGGCTGCGCGCAACCATCGCGGCGATCGCCTTACTTGACGGTGATCTTGATGTCCTTGCTCATGCCCGGACCATAGGACTGGTGCAGGCCGTTGGCGAACTGCATCGACAACACATAGGTGCCCGGCGCCAGCTTGACTTCGGTCTCGGTCTGGCCCTTGCCAAAGTGGATGTGATGCTCATCGGCAGGCACGACTTCGCCAGCCTTGACCGGCGCGGCGTTAATCAGCAGGTGATGGTGGCCGGTGTTGGCCGTCATGTCGCCGGCCGGCTTGACTTCCATGCCGGTGACGGCGAACTTGACCTTGACCGGGCTGGTGACGGTGGCGCCATCGGCCGGTTCGACAAACGATACCGATTGCTGGGCAAAGGCGGCGGCGCTGATGGTCAGCAAGGCTGCTACGGCTGCGATTTTTTTCATCATGTGGGTATCTCCGAGGTTAATTAATCGTTCTTGATTACGATGCTAGGGAACTTGCTGGTCATGTCTTTGGCCTTCTCCGAGACCTGCACTGCGATCTTGCGGGCGATGTCCTTGTAGATGGCGGCGATCTGGCCGTCCGGCTCGGCAACCACGGTCGGCTTGCCGGAATCGGCCTGCTCGCGGATCGCCAGCGTCAGCGGCAAGGCGCCGAGGAATTCGACGTTGAAGTCCTTGCACATCTTGGCGCCGCCGCCGGCGCCGAAGATTTCCTCCGCGTGGCCGCAGTTGGAGCAGATGTGCGTGCTCATGTTCTCGACGATGCCGAGGATGGGAATGCCGACCTTCTCGAACATCTTCAAGCCCTTGCGCGCGTCCAGCAGCGCGATGTCCTGCGGCGTGGTGACGATGACGGCGCCGGTGACCGGCACTTTCTGCGACAGGGTCAGTTGAATGTCGCCGGTGCCCGGCGGCATATCGACGATCAGGTAATCGAGGTCGCGCCAGTTGGTTTGCTCCAGCAGCTGCTGCAGCGCCTGCGTGACCATCGGGCCGCGCCACACCATCGGCTCATCCGGGTCGATCAGGAAGCCGATCGACGACACTTGCACGCCGTAGTTTTCCAGCGGCTCCATGGTCTTGCCATCCTTGGTCTCCGGACGGCCGGACACGCCCAGCATCATCGGCTGCGACGGGCCGTAGATGTCGGCGTCCAGCAGGCCGACCGAGGCGCCCTCGGCGGCCAGCGCCAGCGCCAGGTTGACGGCGGTGGTCGATTTGCCGACGCCGCCCTTGCCCGAAGCCACGGCGATGATGTTCTTCACGTTGGGCATCAGCTTGAGGCCGCGCTGCACGGTGTGCGAGATGACCTTGCTGTGCACGTTGACACTGACCTTGCCCGCGCCCGGCAATGCGCCCAGACCGGCAACGACGCTGGCGCGGATGCTGTCGAACTGGCTCTTGGCCGGGTAGCCCAGCTCGATGTCGAGCGAGATGTCGCCGCCCTCGACCTTCAAATTCTTCACGGCCTTGCCGGACACATAGTCTTTCGTTGTATTTGGGTCAACGATTTGGGACAGCGCGGCTTTGACGTCTTCTACTGTGATGCTCATGTAACTCTCTCCGTAAAATGTGCCCTCATTCTAGCGCATCGCGACAGAAATCCCCTCGAACGTGCGCAGTAGCGGCTTCCACTGTTAAAATGCTCTTTTTCCACCCACAAAGTGCATCAACCATGACCCGCAAGCTGTTCGTCACCACTGCCCTGCCCTACGCTAACGCCGCTTTCCATATTGGCCACATGATGGAGTACATCCAGGCCGACATCTGGGTACGGTTCCAGCGAATGCAGCGCGATGGCGAAGCGCAACGCGTGGTGCACTTTGTCGGCGCCGATGACACCCACGGCACGCCGATCATGATCGCTGCCGAAAAAGAAGGCATCACGCCGCAGGAATTCGTCGCCAAGATCGCCGCCGGCCGCGCCCAGTACCTGGACGGTTTCCATATCGCCTTCGATAACTGGTATTCGACCGACTCGCCGGAAAACGTCGAACTGTCGCAGGGCATCTACCGCAAGCTGCGCGACAACGGCCTGATCCAGACCAAGATCGTGCCGCGCTTCTACGACCCGGTCAAAGGCATGTTCCTGGCGGACCGCAACATCAAGGGCGAGTGCCCGACCTGCCACGCCAAGGACCAGTACGGCGACAACTGCGAAGTGTGCGGCGCCGCCTACCAGCCGACCGAGCTCATCAACCCGTTCTCGGTGTTCACCAACGCCACGCCGATTCTGAAGGATTCGGAGCAGTACTTCTTCAAGCTGTCCGACCCGCGCTGCTATCAGTTCCTCAAGGACTGGCTGAACACGCCGGGCCGCCTGCAGCCCGAGATGGTCAACAAGGTCAGCGAATGGCTGGGCGAAGCCGGCGAGAAGCTGGCGGACTGGGATATCTCGCGCGACGCGCCCTACTTCGGCATCCCGATTCCTGACGCGCCGGGCAAGTTCTTCTACGTGTGGCTGGACGCGCCGGTCGGCTACCTGGCCAGCCTGAAGAACTACTGCGAGAAAAAAGGCATCGACTACGAGGCGCTGCTGAAAGATCCGGGCACCGAGCAGATCCACTTCATCGGCAAGGACATCGTCTCCTTCCACCTGCTGTTCTGGCCTGCCATGCTGAACTTCGCCGACCATCCGGTGATCGACAAGCTCAAGGTCAACGTGCACGGCCACCTGACCGTCAACAACGAAAAGATGTCGAAGTCGCGCGGCACCGGCATCTCGCCGCTGCGCTACCTGAACCTGGGCATGAACCCGGAATGGCTGCGCTACTACATCGCCTTCAAGCTGAACTCCAAGGTGGAAGACCTGGACTTCACCGGCGACGACTTCGTGGCCCGCGTCAACAGCGACTTGATCGGCAAGTACGTCAACATCGCTTCGCGCTGCGCCGGCTTCATCGCCAAGAAATTCGACGGCAAGCTGGCGTCGTCGCTGTCCGACGGCGCGCAGGGCTGGATCAAGCGCGCACTGATCACCGCTGACGGCATCGAACGCCAGGCCAGCATCGCCGCCAATTTCGAGGCGCGCGAGTTCGGCAAGGCGCTGCGCGAGATCATGGAAATCGCCGACATCACCAACCAGTATGTCGATGAAAACAAGCCGTGGATCCTGGCCAAGGACGAGGCCAAGCTGGCCGAGCTGCACGACGTCTGCACCGCCGCGCTGATCCTGTTCCGCCAGCTGACCATTCTGCTGTCGCCGGTGCTGCCGGGCGTGGCCGCCAATGTGTCGAAGTTCCTCAACGACGAGCAGCTGGTGTGGGCCGATACCGATGTCGCCAGCGGCGTGGTGTCGAACGCGATGCTGGGCCGTACCATCGGCGCCTACGCGCACCTGATGACCCGCGTTGACGCCAAGATGATCGAAGACCTGTTCGACGCGCCGGCACAGCAAGCTGCGGCCGCAGCCGCACCGGCGGTTGCCGCCAAGCCTGCCAAGCAAGCCGCTGCTGCCGCGCCGGCCGCACCGGCGCTGCCGATGCCGGAAGGCGTGGAAGAACTGGCGCCGCAGATCAGCATCGACGACTTCGTCAAGATCGACCTGCGCGTGGCCAAGATCGTCAACTGCGAGCACGTCGACGGTTCCGACAAGCTGCTGCGCCTGACGCTGGACGTGGGCGAAGGCCGCCTGCGCAACGTCTTCTCGGGCATCAAATCGATGTATCAGCCGGAAGAACTGGTCGGCAAGCTGACCGTGATGGTGGCCAACCTGGCGCCGCGCAAGATGAAGTTCGGCGTATCGGAGGGCATGGTACTGGCTGGTTCGGCCAAGGACGAGAAAGCCAATCCAGGCATCTACATCCTCAATCCATGGCCGGGCGCTGAACCGGGCATGCGCATCCGCTAAGGACTTGCATGAACATCGTGGTCCGCGAAGCGACGAATGACGATGCCAGGCTGATCGCCGACCTCACGCGTGCTGCGTGGGCCGGCAAGGTCAACGTCACTTCCAGCGGACACCGCGAAACCGCCGTACTCGTCGCAGAACATCTGCGTGCGGGCGGCGGTTTTGTTTTGCTGGTCGATGAGCAGCCGGTGGGTTCGGTGCGCTGGCTGCCGCTCGATGCGGAGCCGGATGTGTGGGAAGTGTGCCGCATGGGCGTGCTGCCGCAGTACCGGGGCGGCAATCTGTCGCAGCATCTGCTGGAGGCAGTGATCCATCACGGCCTGGCGTCCGGCGTGGAAGAGGTGCGGCTGGCCGTACGCGGCGACCAGCCCAAGCTGATCGACTTCTATACCGCCTTCGAATTCGAGCTGGCCGAGGAGCTGGAATACTCGCACGCCAATCCGATGGAGCCGCCACCGCTGGTGATGCGGCGCTCGCTCAAATACTAAACACCGGGGGTCAAGTCTGACATTCGGACACAAGCTCGACGTTAGCCAGGCAGCTATGGCTGAGGCCGTGTTCAAATGTCAGACTTGACCCCACGGGTTATTTGTAGATGCCGCAGCCGATCACGACGTCGTCCACGCGCTCGACGTAGGTGCGCTTGCCGTCGACTTTGCCGGTGCTGGGGTTGGGCCATTTGTAGTCGACCCAGCCCTTGCCTTCCTTGCTCATGCCCAGCGCCAGGATGTCCTTGATCAGGTATTTGCCGTCAGCGTCCTTCATCTCCAGCACGTTCTTGCCGACCAGCTTGACGTTGGCGCCGTTGGCCAGCTCCACGCCATCGCCGTTGGCGCCGAAGGCGAAGATGTACAGATCCTTCTGGATGAACTGCCCCTTCGGATTATTGAACTCGGCGAAGGCCTTCTCCTTGCCGTTCTTCTTCAGGAACTCGCTGGCCTTCTTGACCATCGCCACCGCCTCATCAGCCGTGCCTTTTTCCGCCGCGCCGGCGCACAGCGCTACCATCATCATGACGCATACCAGTATCAATTTTTTCATGTGAGCTCCTTAGAAGATGTGGCGAATGCCGAGATTGAGACCGCGATTACCCGTGCCGCCTTCGATCGCACTACCGACCGTGTAGCCGGCGCCGTTCTTGTTGCGGATGTAAGCATACACCCCGTACAAGTCGGTGCGCTTTGACAGGTAGTAGCGATAGCCCGCCGCCAGCTGCTCGGCATCCTGATTGAAGCCGGTCTTGTCGTTCTTGCGGATGTAAGAGCCTATCCACGTACCGAACCCCTGCGGCACCGTCACACCCAACAGCACCACGCTGCTGTCGATGGAAGGCGTCGGCGCCACCGCGTAGCCGAACGGGTTGTTCAGGTTGCGCGGCAAGGCGCTGTTCAAGCCCTTGTCCACGCCATACGCAAAGTGCGCCTTCGCCACGCCGAAGTCGTACAACGCCGTCAGCACGGTGTTCTTGGCGCTGCTGGTATTCTTCAGCGTGGCCGTATCGTTGTTGCGGTTGTGATGCGCCAGACGCACCACCAGCGGGCCGCTGGTGTAAGCGACCGAGCCGCCGAACTGGCGCTGCGCCGTGCTGTCGCCCGGCACCTCGCCGACGCCGTAGACCACTTCCGCATTGAAGCCGTTCACCACCGGCGACGCGTACTTGACCGCGTTGTCCATGCGGCTGGCGCTATTGCCGGTGGAGGCCATCAGGTTCTTGGTGTCGCCCGCCGTGCCGGAGCCGAAAGGATCGACCGCCGCCACCGCCAGATACTGCGGCGTGTACTGGCGGCCCAGCGTCAGCGTGCCTGCCGTCTTGCTCTGCAGGCCGACATAGGCCTGGCGGCCGAACAGCAAACCGCCCTGTCCCATGGCGCCGGTGTCGGCCTGGAAGCCGTTCTCCAGCAGGAAGATGGCCGACAGGCCTCCGCCCAGATCCTCGCTGCCCTTGAAGCCCAGCCGCGAACCCGCCTCCACGCCGCTGGTCAACTTGGTGCTGGAGGCCGCGGCGCCAACGCCGCCGCTCTCGCGCACTACGGCCATGTCGACAATGCCGTACACCGTCACATTCGATTGTGCCGCCGCAGTCCCCGCCAATGCGCCCAGGGTGAGCGCAAGCATAGTTTTTTTCATTTTTATCTCCAGTTGGTTTGCTTACTTGGTGCGCTTGGTGCCGAAGCCGCCGCCACCCGGCGTCTCGATGGCGAATACATCGCCGGCCTGCATCTCGGCCGTGTGCGTCGCGCCGAATTCCTCTACCGAGCCGTCGCCGCGCTCGACCCAGTTGCGGCCCAGCGCTCCAGGCGCCGCACCTTCCAGCCCGAACGGCGCGATGCGGCGGTGGCCGGCCAGGATGTTGGCCGTCATCGCCTCCAGGAAGCGGATGCGGCGCAGCGCACCATCACCGCCCCGCTGCGCGCCATCGCCGCCGCTGCCGCGACGGATCGCATGCGTTTCGACCAGCACCGGGAAACGCCACTCCAGCACCTCCGGATCGGTCATGCGCGAGTTGGTCATGTGGGTCTGCACGGCAGCCGTGCCGTCGAAGCCCGGTCCCGCGCCGGAACCGCCGGCAATGGTCTCGTAGTACTGGTGCTCCGCGTTCCCGAAGGTGAAGTTGTTCATCGTGCCCTGCGAGGCCGACATCACGCCCAAGGCTCCATACAGCGCGTCGGTCACGTACTGCGACACTTCCACATTCCCGGCCACCACGGCCGCCGGGTAGCGCGGATTGAGCATCGAGCCTTCCGGGATGATGAGCTTGAGCGGCTTGAGCACGCCCTCGTTCATCGGGATATCACTGTCGATCAGCGTGCGGAACACGTACAGCACGGCGGCCTTGCACACCGACAGCGGCGCGTTGAAGTTGGTCGGCCGCTGCTCACTGGTGCCGGTGAAATCCACCGTGGCGCTGCGGCTGGCGTGGTCGATGGTCAGCTTCACGCGCAGCACGGCGCCGTCGTCCATCTCGTACGAGAAGCTGGCGTCGCGCAGGCCGCCGATGGCCTTGCGCACCGCCGCTTCCGCGTTGTCCTGCACGTGGCCCATGTAGGCCAGCACCACGTCTTCGCCGTAGCAGGCGGTCGCCTTCAGCAGTTCGTTGGCGCCGGTTTCGCATGCGCCTAATTGCGCGATCAGGTCGGCGATGTTCTGGTCGATGTTACGGCTCGGCCAAGGCCCGGCAGCGAACAGGCCGCGCACCAGCGGTTCCTGGAACACGCCACGGTCGACGATCTTGATGTTATCGAGCAGGACGCCCTCTTCCAGGATGCTGGTGCTGTTTGGCGGCATGGAGCCGGGCGTGATGCCGCCGACATCGCCGTGGTGGCCGCGCGCGGCGACGTAGAACAGCGGCTGCTCCCCATCGCCGTAAACCGGGCATACCACCGTGATATCCGGCAGGTGCGTGCCGCCGTTGTACGGCACGTTGAGCACATAGGCGTCGCCCGGCGCCATCGTGGCCGCATGTTCGCGGATCACACACAACACACTGTCGCTCATCGAGCCCAGATGCACCGGGATGTGCGGCGCGTTGGCGATCAGGTTGCCGTAACGGTCGAAGATGGCGCATGAGAAGTCCAGCCGTTCCTTCATGTTGACCGAGTAGGCGGTGTTCTCCAGCGTGGTGCCCATCTGCTTGGCGATCGCCATGAACAGGTTGTTGAAGATCTCCAGATGGATAGGATGCACGTCGGTGGTCATCTTGTGCGCGCTGCCGGCTGCCACGCCGCGCTCCAGCAGCAGCGTGTGGTCGGGCAGCACGCGCGCGGTCCAGCCGGCGTCCACCACGGTGGTGGCGATCTCCTCGCGGATCAGCGCGGGGCCGGCCACGCGGCTGCCCACCGGTAGCTCGGCGCGCACGTGCAGCGCGATAGGCACGGTCTGGCCGTCGACGTAGCTGTAGACGCGGCCCGGCGCATCCGCCCCGCCGCCGGCCGGCACTTCGATGACGAAATCTGCGCCATCGCCAGCACCGATCGCCTCGGCGGACACGGACTCGATCACCAGCGGCTGGCCTTCCATGACGAAGCCGAAGCGGCCGCGATACAGCGCCGCGAAGGCCTCGCTCATCTCGGCCATGCTGGCCAGCGGAATGACGAAGGCCGAATCGCTGTCCTGGTACTTCAGCCGTGCGCACAGTTCAACGCGGATGTCTTCCTGCGCCACCTGCTGCTCCAGCAGTTCGATGGCGGCATCGCGCGCCAGCGCCACCAGCTGCGGTCCCAGCTCGGCCAGCGTGGCGTCGCTGAGCGGCTGTTCGACGGCGCCCTCGCGCATGGCGCGGATATCGGCCAGCCCCATGCCGAACGCCGACAACACGCCGGCGAATGGATGGATGACGATCTTGGTCATGCCCAGCACATCGGCCACGCGGCAGGCGTGCTGCCCACCAGCGCCGCCGAAGCAGCACATGGCGTAGCGGCTGACGTCATAGCCGCGCTCCACCGAGATCGACTTGATGGCCTGCGCCATATTGTCGACCGCCACCGCCAGGAAGCCGTCAGCCACGGCGGATGGCGACAACCGGGTGCCGGTTTCGCGGGCGATCTTCTCGGCCAGTTCGCCGAAGGCGCGCACCACCACGTCGCGGTCCAGCGGCTGGTCGCCGTTCGGGCCGAACACGCGGGGGAAGTGCTCCGGCTGGATACGGCCCAGCATCACGTTGCAGTCGGTGACGGTCAGCGGGCCGCCCTTGCGGTAGCTGGCCGGCCCCGGATTGGCGCCGGCCGATTCCGGCCCCACCTTGAAGCGGCCGTTCTCGAAGCTGCAGATCGAGCCGCCGCCCGCCGCCACGGTATGAATGTGCATCATCGGCGCGCGCACCCGCACGCCGGCCACCACGGTCTCGAACACGCGCTCGTAGGCGCCGTCGTAGTGGGCGACGTCGGTCGAGGTGCCGCCCATGTCGAAGCCGATCACCTGTTTCAGCCCGATCGCCTCGCAGCTCTTGACCGCGCCGACGATGCCGCCGGCGGGGCCGGACAGGATCGCGTCCTTGCCCTGGAAGCGGCGGGCGTCGGTCAGGCCGCCGTTGGACTGCATGAACATGATGCGCACGTCGCCCGTATCGGCCGACACCCGCGACACGTAATCACGCAGCACCGGCGACAGGTAGGCGTCCACCACGGTGGTATCGCCACGGCCGACGATCTT
Source organism: Rugamonas aquatica (assembly GCF_009380215.1). Classification (GTDB taxonomy): domain Bacteria; phylum Pseudomonadota; class Gammaproteobacteria; order Burkholderiales; family Burkholderiaceae_D; genus Rugamonas; species Rugamonas aquatica_B. The sequence continues at coordinate 17,895 of NZ_WHUG01000018.1, read as the reverse complement.
CATCAAGGGGCTGACCTGATGGCTGACCGAGATCTGCGTGAAGCCTGTCTCCTCGGCCAGCGCCCGCAGCCGCTGCTCATGCTGCGGGAAGCGGTAGGCGTGCATCAAGACGATGGCGATGGCGTCGATGCCCATCGCCCGCAGCGCCACGAACTGGCCGCGCAGACGCTCCTCGTCCGGCACCTCCAGTACCTCGCCGCGCGCGCCGATGCGCTCATCGATCTCGATCACTTTTTCGTAGATCAGGTCCGGCAGCTCAATACGCATGGCAAAGATGTCGGGCCGGTCCTGGTAGCCGATGCGCAGCTGGTCGGCGAAACCGCGCGTGATCGCCAGCGCCGTGCGTGCGCCCTTGCGCTCCAGCAGCGCGTTGGTGGCGACGGTGGTGCCCATCTTGATCACTTCGATCTGCTCGGCCGGCAGCGGCTCGCCGGTCTTCAGGCCGAGCAGGTCGCGCATGCCCTGCGTGACGGCGTCTTCGTAGCGCTCCGGGTACTCGGACAGCAGCTTGTGCGTGACCAGCTTGCCGTCCGGGCGACGTGCGACGATGTCGGTGAAGGTACCGCCGCGGTCTACCCAGAACTGCCAGCGGAGTGGTTGGGCGGGGATGTCGTTTTTCATGGTGTGGCCTCTACTATCTCAATCAGGATTCAAGTTGTTTGCCGGCGGTTTCGGGCAGCGTCAGCGCGGCCAGTATCATCACGCCGTAGGCTGTGCCGGCGAACACGCCAATCGCCTCGCCCAGCGCCATCGACTGGCTGCTCATGCCTATCATCAGCGGGAACAGCGAGCCGATGGCGCGGCCCATGTTGTAGCTGAAGCCCTGGCCGGAGCCGCGTATCGAGGTCGGGAACAATTCGGTGAGGAAGGCGCCCATGCCGCTGAACACGCCGGATACGCAGAAGCCCAGCGGGAAGCCGAGGAACAGCATCACGCCGTCCGTCACCGGCAGCCGGGTGTAGGCCAAGGCGATACACATCGAACCGGTGGCGAACAGGATGAAGTTCTTCTTGCGGCCCAGGTAGTCGGTCAGGAAGGCGCTGACGATGTAGCCCACATAGGAGCCGACGATCACCATCGCCAGGTAGCCGCCGGTGCCCAGCACCGTCAGATGGCGCTCGGTCTTGAGGAAGGTCGGCAGCCAGGTGGTGATGGCGTAGTAGCCGCCTTGGGCGCCGGTGGTCAGCAGCACGGCACGCAGCGTGGTGCTCAGCATCTTCGGCGCGAAGATCGCGGCGAACGAGGCGCGGTCCTGCGGCGCCACCTTGTTCTGCTGCGCGACGAAGACTTCCGGCTCGTCGACGAAGCGACGGATGAAGATCACGAACAGCGCAGGCAGTATCCCCAGCAGGAACAACGAGCGCCAGGCCCAGTCGGCCGGCAGCAGCGAGAACATCAGCGCATACAGCAGCGCCGACACGCCCCAACCTATCGCCCATCCCGCCTGCACCATGCCGACCGCCTTGCCGCGGTCCTTGGCGCGAATCACTTCGCCGATCAGGATGGCGCCGGCGGTCCACTCGCCGCCCATGCCAAAGCCCATCAGGCCGCGCGCCACCAGCAGCTGCGTGAAGTTCTGCGCCAGTCCGCACAACACGGTGAAGAAGGCGAACCACAGGATGGTCAGCTGCAGCGTCTTGACGCGGCCGATGCGGTCCGACAGGATGCCGGCGATCCAGCCGCCGGCGGCGGAGGTCAGCAAGGTGACGGTGCCGATCAAGCCGGCGTCGCCCTTGGACAGGCCCCAGGTGGCGATCAGCGTCGGGATCACGAAGCTGAGGAACTGCGTGTCCATCGCGTCGAGCGCGTAGCCGATCTTGCAGCTCCAGAAGGTGCGGCGCTCCTTGCCGGTCAGTGCGTGGAACCAGGAGAAGAAGCCTTCCTTCTCGGCAGTCGATAGTGCTGTGGTGTTCATGGTGCTCCCCTATTTTTCAGGCGCAGCACTCCCCGTTCGGACGCGCGCTGCGGGTCCGTCGTGGGTGCCACTGTGGTTTTAAGTCAGAACGCTGCTAAGGATGAATTGAGGATGTCGGTGACGAGCATGTACCCCGGCTGGTGGGTGATCGCCAGCGGCAGGCGCGCGTGGCGGATGGCTTCCTGCGGCGTCACGCCGCATGCCCAGAAGACCGGTATTTCGTCAGGCATGATCTCGACCGCGTCGCCGTACTCGGGGCGGTTGATGTCGGCGATGCCGATCAGCGACGGGTCGCCCAGATGCACCGGGGCGCCGTGCACCGCCGGAAAACGGCTGGTGATCTGGATCGCACGGATCGCGTCGGCCGCCTTCATCGGCCGCATCGACACCACCATCTCGCCGCCGAACGGGCCGGCGCTGCGGTTGCGGATATTGGTGCGGTACATGGCGACGTTGCGGCGCTGCTCGATGTGGCGCAGCTTGATGCCGGCGTCGATCAGCATCTGCTCGAACGAGAACGAGCAGCCGATCGCGAACACCACCAGGTCATCGCGCCACAGGTCGTGCAGCGCGTGCGTTTGCGCGGCCAGTTCGCCGTCGCGGTAGATGTTGTAGCCGGGCGTATCGCTGCGCAGGTCCATGTCGGCGCCGAGCGCGCTGACGTTCCACTGTCCCGGCTCACCGACCGCCAGCAGCGGGCAGGCGCGCTGATTGCGCTGGCAGAACAGCAGGAAGGCGTCGGCATGCGCCTGCGGCAGGATCACCAGGTTGGCCTGGGCGTAGGCGCCGCAGTAGCCGGCGGTCGGCAGGCGGAACTCGCCGCTGCGCACCTGTTGGCGTAGTTGAAGTGGGGTCATGGCGTGTCTCGCTTTTATCGTCGTTCTTATCGTTTAAAGTCATGATTAACTTGCATGAGTTAAGAATAAACTTGAATAACCCTACACGCCATCTAGTTATTTTTGCTGTTGTTGTATAGTTTTTCTTACCACTCCGCGCTATCTTGGTGCGCCGGGTTAAGGTATTCTTGTCTGCCATGAACACCCGCTTCCTGGAGACCTTCGTCACCCTTGCCCAGTTGCGCAGCTTCCGCGCCACGGCGCGCGCGCTGCACGCGACACCGGCCGCCATCTCGCTGCGCATCAAGACGCTGGAGGAAGAGCTGCAAACGGAATTGATCGACCGCGCCAGCAAGGACTTCCGCCTGACCGCCAACGCCGAGTACCTGCTGGCCCACGCCAAGGCGGTGGTCGACGCCACGCGCCGGCTGACGGCTGCGGCGCAGAAGGACAGCGCGATCCGAGGCCGCCTGCGCGTGGGCGTGATCGAATCGGTGGTCCATAGCTGGCTGGCGCAGTATATCCGCGAGTTGAACACCACCTATCCCGAACTGGAAGTCGATCTGGCGGTCGACATGAGCAATGTGCTGGAGCGCCGGCTGCGCGCGCGCGAGCTCGATCTGGTGATCCAGGTCGAGGGCGTGGAGAGCAGCGACATCGTCTCCGAGGCGCTTGCGGTCTACCCGCTGCACTGGATCGCCCGCAAGGGGCTGGTCGACACGCGCAAGGAAGGCTTGAACCAGCGCCTGCTGGCCCTGCCCATCCTGACCTTCGGGCGCGGCACGGCGCCGCAGCGCATGATCGAGGAGATCGTCAGCAAGATGGCCAACCTGGCGATGGTGCCGCTGGAGCAGACCCGCATCACCTGCTCGCCGTCGGTGGCGGCCATAGTGCAGCTGGTGAAGGACGGCTACGGCGTGGCGGCCATCCCCAGCCTGTTCGTGGTCGATGCGCTCAACAGCGGCGAGTTCATCGAACTGCCGGTGCAGCCGGAACCGCCGGCCATCATCGTCTCGATGTGCTTCCACTCCAACGCCGAGATGCTGGTGCACGCGGCCGCCAACGCCGCCCGACTATCCTGCGCCAGCTACTGCGCGCAGGTCGATCCCCGCTATATCAAGTCGCTGGGCTAAACCTCAAGCCCATCGCCGCCATCGAGCAACAGTAAAAATACTGGGGTGCTTGCGCATGGTTTTATTTGCACTATTATCTCCCTGCCGGCGCACCCACACATCACGGAGACAAATCATGGCAATCCACATCAGGCATTTGATGTCGCGTGTGCTCGCCGCTACGATCCTGCTGCTGACGGTCTGCACGGCGCAAGCGGTGACGGCCGGACCCGGCGCATGGAGCTCGCAGCAGACCTGGGCCGCCGACAGCGTCAACGGCGGCAACCTGACCGGCTATTTCTACTGGCCCGCCTCGCAACCCACGCTGGGCGGCAAGCGCGCGCTGGTGCTGGTGCTGCACGGCTGCCTTCAAACGGCCGGAGGGGACGTAATTAACACCACCGGCGACGGCGGCTTCAATTGGAAGGCCGCGGCCGACCAGTACGGCGCTGTGATCCTGGCGCCCAACGCCACCGGCAATGTCTACAACAACCATTGCTGGGACTACGCCAACACCACGCACAACCGCAGCGCCGCCGGGCACGACGCCATCCTGCTCGACCTGGTCGGCCGCTTCGTCAACGACCCACAGTACGCCATCGATCAGAATCAGGTCTACGTCACCGGCCTGTCGTCGGGCGGCGGCGAGACCATGGTGCTGGGTTGCCTGGCGCCGGACATCTTCGCCGGCGTCGGCATCAATGCGGGGCCGCCGCCGGGCACCACCACGCTGCAGATCGGCGCCGTACCTTCCGGGTACACGGCCGCCACGGCGGGCAACAAGTGCAAAGCGATGGCGGGCGCCAACGCCGGCGCCTTCGCCACGCAGATCGCCGGCGCGGTGTGGGGCACGTCGGACTTCACGGTGGCGCAGGGTTACGGGCCGATCGACACGGCGGGCATCCGCCTGGCTTACGGCGGCAGCTACGCCAAGGGCGCAGCGGTGGCGGTGGCTGGCGGCGGCAGCAACATCCCCTACACAGACAGCAACGGCAAGCTACGTACGCACGAGATCACGGTGAGCGGCATGGGCCATGCGTGGCCGGCCGGCAGCGGCGGCCAGAACACCAACTACGTCGACTCCACGCGGGTCAACTACCCGGCCTTTGTCATGGACTTCTGGTTCAAGAATAATTTGCGAACGTCGGCGACACCGGGGCCGGAGATGACTTCCTGCGGCACTACGGTGGTCAGCGGCAGCGGCGTTACCATCAGTGGCGCGGGCACGGCCAGCGGCGGCGTGGCCAGTTACGGCGTGCTACTGAACGGGCCGACGCCGATTAACGATACGGCTGCCGGCAGCGGCGCCAGTTTCAGCAAGACCTACAATCTGGCCAGCGGCTACTACACCGGCAGCGTCACCGCCACCGATGCGTTGGGCCAGGTTTCGACTGGGTGTCCGCTCGCGCAATTCCTGGTCGGCAGCGCGCCGGTGCTGCAACCGCCGACGGGCCTTGCCGCCGGCACGCCAACTGCCAGCAGTGTGCCTTTGAGCTGGAACGCCGTCAGCGGCGCCACCGGCTACAACGTGTATCGCAATGGCGCCAAGCTGAATGCGTCGCCGCTGCCTGCCACCAGCTATACCGCAGGCGGGCTGGCGGCAGCCACCACGTACAGCTTTGCCGTGTCAGCGGTGGGCGCGTCGGGCGAGAGTGCGCTGTCGGTGGCGATCAACGTGACTACTGCGCCGGCGTGGAGCTGCACCACCGTCAGCGCCAGCAACTACGCGCACGTGCAGGCCGGGCGCGCGCACGACAGCGGCGGCTATGCGCTGGCCAACGGCTCCAATCAGAACATGGGCTTGGATAATCTGTTCTTCAGCAGCGTGCTGGCGCAGACGGCGGCCGGTTACTACGTCATCGGCGCCTGTCCGTGAGCCACTACAGCGCCAGCGTGAGCGCGGCGCTGCCGGCGGCGGGAACGGTGGAGCACAGCAGCACCTGGCCGGGGGCGACATCGGCGCTGCACTGGCGGGTGTATTCGACCTCGCCGGAGATCAGGCCGACCGCGCAGGCGCCGCACTGGCCTGAGCGGCAGCTCGCCTCGGCCGCGACGCCTTTGGATTCGGCCAGCGCCAGCAGGCTGGCCGCGCTGCCGTCCCACATCGCCGACACGCCCGATTGCGCAAACTGCACCGGCACATGCTGCGCCGATCCGGCACGCCGGGCCACGCTGGTGGCCGGTGTAGCGTCGCGCCGCACGCTGGCCGGGCCGAAGGCTTCGAAGCGTATGCGTTCGTCGGCGATGTTCAGGCCGCGCAGGCCGTCGTACATCTGCTGCATGAACGCGGCCGGGCCGCACAGGTAGAAATCGTAATCGTCGAACGGCAGCTGCGTCTTCAGCCAATCGAGGTCGATACGGCCGCTGCTGGCCTGCCAATTGACGATGTCGCTGGCCGCGCCGTCGTCGCCGCTATAGCGTATGTGGACATTCAGGTTGCGGTGGCCCGCCGCCATCGTCTGCAGGTGCTCGGCAAACGGTTGCTCGTCGCGGTTGCGGGCGCCGTGGAAGAAATGGATGGCGTGCCGGTGGCGCGTGCGGCTGCCGTTCACCAACAGCCCGTTCAGCATGGCGATCATCGGCGTGATGCCTATGCCGGCCGACAGCAGCACAGCCGGGCGCCGCGTGCCGCGCTCGAAAACAAAATCGCCGCCAGGCCCCAGCAGCTCGACGCGTGCGCCCGGCGCCAGATGGTCGTGCAGCCAGCCGGAGACCGCGCCGTCGCGCTTGACGCTGATGCGGTAACGGCGGCCGTTCGGCGCGTCGGACAACGTGTAGCTGCGGATGCGCGCGGCGGCAGAGCCAGCGCTGGCACCGCCTCCCGCCGCCGCCGCTTCGGCTTCAGCATCGGCGGGCACTCGCAGCGAAATAAACTGCCCCGGCACATGCGCGGCGACACCCAATCCATCTGCCGGCTCCAGATAGAACGATTGCACGCTGGCGCTTTCGCGCACCACTTCGGTGACGGTGTACGGACGCCATGTGCTGGTCAGCGCGGCCGCTTGTTGCGCGCGGTCGGCCTCCTCCCAGCTGCCGGTGCGCGCCACCTGCGCGGCGGGCTTAGGTTCGCTCCAGCGGAACGGCAGCGCGCCGACGTTGCGCACCACTTCGCGCACATGAAAGCGCAGCAGCTGCTCGGCGCCGGCGAAGGCCCGCAGTTGCGGCCCCTCCCAGATAATCTCCGCCTCCACCGCCACATGCAGCATATCGCCGCGCTCGAAGTCAATGAACAGCAAGCCCGCACGCGGATGGCCAAGCAGATTGCCCAACGTGTTGAAGAAGAAGTTGCCGACGAATTCCGGCGACGTCAGCGTGCGCTCGTCGTCCACGCGCACGAAGCCGGGCCGTCCGCCGCGATGCGAGACATCGACGCCCTGCCCGCGCCCCGCCTGCGCATCCAGATTGGCGCTGGCGATAAAGAATGTATCGGCACGGGCGATCAGCGCCTGGTCCTCCGCACTGAGCGCCGCAGCGCGCCGCACCTGCACGGTGGGCGCGCTCGCCACCGGCGTCTGCACGCGATCCTGGATGTACTGCGGGCAGTTGCCAAAGCTCTGCGACACCGCGACCCGCATGCCGCCCGCATCCATCGCCGCGATCATACCGTTGACGCGGTTGCGCCGCCGCGTGGTCGGCACCAGCCCCAGTCCGCCCAGATGAGCGCCCACACGCAACTGGCCCTGCAACGGATCGCCGGCCAGCATGCCGCCGGCGATGTGCAGCGTGCGCGCATCGGGCGTCGTGATGAAGCCCGCGTCGTTGACCAGCATGGTCGCCCAAGGTTGCCCCGCCTCGTCCAGCGCGCCGATGAAGAACAGCGGCAGCTCGCCGAAGAACTGGCGATGCTGGTCCGGCATATAGTCGCGCACACCGGCAGCGCCTGCGCCGGCCATCTGCTCGCGCACGCCCACGCGCTGCTGGATCGCCAGCTCGCCGGCGTGGAAGGGAGAGGCGTCCATGGGCGGCCCCTCGCCTAAGCCGCTTCAGGCGCCACGCCGGCCTGCGTGGCCGGCATCGCTACGAACCCCGGCAGCGCGCGCACATTGGCCAGCCAGCTGCGGATGTTCGGATACGGCTTGAGCGACACACCGCCTTCCGGCGCATGCTCGATGTAGCTGAAGGCCGCGATGTCGGCGATGCTGGCGTGCTCGCCCAGCACGTAGCGGCGGCCGGCCAGCTCGCGCTCCAGCACGTCGAACAGCCGCGTGGAGATCTCCTTGGCCCGCTCATGGTCCAGCGGCGCGCCGAACACCGTCACCAGCCGCGCCGCGCACGGGCCGTAGGCGATCTTGCCGGACGCCGTCGACAGCCATTGCTGTACCCGCGCCGCCGCCACCGGCTCGCGCGGCAGCCAGCGGCCGCTGTCGTCGTAGCGCGAGGCCAGGTAGACCAGGATCGCGGTCGAATCGGCCAGCGTCAGCTCGCCATCCTCCAGCACCGGCACTTCGCCAAACGGGTTGCGCGCCAGATGCTCGGGCGAGCGGTTCTGGCGGGCCCGCATGTCGATCTCGACAAACTCGTAAGGCAGGTTCAGCAGGCTGAGGAACAGCCGTACGCGGTGGGTGTGGCCGGAAAGAGTGGCGCCGTAGAGTTTCATAGTGGTGGTTTCCGTCAAAGTGGAGAGATGGTCCAGTATAGGCAGCCCTCATCGTGCTGATAAGCTGGACAAAAACAGAATCTCAGTTCACCCTAAGTGGACAATCACTACCCCAGCCACGCCATGGTCGAATTAAACAACGTCAACCTGAACCGCCTGATTACCTTTGTCGCCGTCGTCGACGCCGGCTCGCTGACGGCCGCAGCCGAGCGCCTGGGGCTGGCCAAGTCCATGGTCAGCAAGCACATGCAGCTGCTGGAGGCCGAGGTGGGTGTCGGCCTGCTGCTGCGCTCCACCCGCAAGCTGGCGCTGACCGAGGCCGGCCGCGCCTTCTACGACGCCAGCCGCCAGCTGCTGCAACAGGCCGAGCAAGCCATCGAACAGGCCCGCAGCAGCCGCGACATCCCGCAAGGCACGCTGCGGGTGGCGTCGCCGATCGATTACGGTGTGATGGTGGTGGCGCCGCTGCTGTCGCAATTGCGGGCGCGCTATCCGGCGCTGAAGGTGGAGCTGGTCTGCGGCGACGGCCTGATCGACCTGATCGCCGAAGGCATCGACGTCACCGTCCGGCTGGGCAAGCTGGCCGATTCCGGCTACATGGCCGCGCGCGTGGGGCGGCTGCGGCGCTGGCTGGTGGCCAGCCCCGCCTTCGTCGCCCGCCACGGCATGCCGGACGGGCCGGAAGCGCTGGCCGCCCTGCCCTACATCGCGCTGACGGTGCTGCAGCAGCCGAACAGCTTCACGCTGGAGCACGCGGACGGCCGGCAGCACGCGGTACGCATGCTCAACACCGTCTTCGCCACCAACACCGCCACCGTCTGCCGCGCCGCCGCGCTGGCCGGCGACGGCGTGCTGCGGGCCACCGAGTTTTCGGTGCGGGAGGATCTGGCGGCCGGGCGCCTGGTGCGGCTGCTGCCGGCATGGACGCTGCCGGAAAGCGACATCCACGCGGTCTTCCCCGCCTCGCCGCACCTGCCGCAGAAAGTGCGGGTGTTTATCGATGCGCTGAAGCTGGCCGCCGGCGACTGATCATCGCCGCGCCGACACCACGATGCCGGCCACGATCAGCGCGAACGCCGCCGCATGGTAGCCGTGCGGCGCCTCGCCCAGGAAGGCCGACGACAGCACGGCCGTGAACAAGGGCGTCAGGTTGACGAAGAAGGCGCCGATCGACGGCCCGGCCGCCTGCACGCCCTCGCCCCAGCAGCGGAAGGCGATCACCGCCGGCCCCACCGCCACGTACAGCAGCGCCGCCGCCAGCGTCCAGCTCCATTGCACCGGCGCCGCGCCCAGCGCCTGCTCGCCCAGCGCGAAGCCGCCCGAGCACAGCACGCCGAACGCCACCTGCGCCAGCAGGAAGCCTGCCCAGTCGGCGCGCAGCGCGGCCGGTTCGCGCACCCGCATCAGCAGCCAGCTGTAGAACGACCAGGCGATGGTGGCCAGTATCATGAACAGGTCGCCCGCCACCAGCCGCAGTTCCAGCACGTGGCGCCATTCGCCGCGCGCCAGCACCAGCAGCACGCCGGCGATCGACAGCGCGGCGCCGGCCACCTGGCGCCGGCTGACCGGCACGCCGAAGAACAGCCAGCCGGTCAGCATCATCCACACCGGCATGCCGGAGGCGACCAGCGTGACGTTGATCGGCGTCGAGGTTTGCAGCGCCATGTATTGCAGCGTGTTGTACAGACCGATGCCGAACAGGCCCAGCAGCGCGTACTGCTTCCAGTGGCGCCACAGGCCGGCCTCGCGCCGGAACACCGGCCCGGCCAGCGGCCACAGCAACACGAACGCGATCGCCCAGCGCAACAGGTTCAACAGCACCGGCGGCAGCTGGTCGTGCACCAGCCGGCCGACGATCGAGTTGCCGGCCCACAGCAGCGGCGGCAGGGTCAGCAGGAATACGGTGCGGGGCGTCAGACGGGTGCTCATCGGGTATTTTTACGTGGAAACTATGCAATATTGCAACTTGAGCATAGCCGATTCCGCCATTTCCCGCTGGCGGCGAGCGATAGCATTAGCGCCCAGCCGCCGCGGCGCGGTAAAATACCCGTTGCTGATCCACCCACTTAGAAAATATGAAACTCTCTAAACAACATTCGATGTACGAATCCGAGCACACCCTGTTCATCAAGGCGCTGAAGGAAAAGAACCCGGGCATGGAAGCTGGCCAGCAACAAGGCCGCGCACTGCTTTGGGATCGTCCGCCGGTATCGCTGGATGAGCAGGAGCGCCAGCTGAAATCGGCCATCAAGCAACAAGCTTACGTCTACCAGAACAAGGTCTAAGCACCCCCGGGGCGGCAAGCATGTTGCCAGACGATATGGCTGAAGTCCAGCCGCCAGCAGCCGACGGCGTCCTCGCCGAGGCAGCGGCACAGCCATCGCCCGAGGCGGCGGAGCTGGCCACGGCGGCCGCTGCGGTCGAGGCGGTGGCCGTCACCACCGAGGTGGCCGCCCTCGCCCGCCTGTACGGCGAGCCGCTGCTCAAGCTGCCCAACGATCTGTACATCCCGCCCGACGCGCTGGAAATCTTCCTCGAAGCCTTCGAAGGCCCGCTGGACTTGCTGCTCTACCTGATCCGCAAGCAAAACTTCAACATCCTCGACATCCCGATGGCGCAGCTGACGCTGCAATACCTGAAATATGTCGACCAGATCCGCCTGTCCAACCTGGAACTGGCCGCCGAGTACCTGCTGATGGCGGCCATGCTGATCGAGATTAAATCGCGCATGCTGCTGCCGCAGCGCCAGTCCGAGCTCGACATCGAGAGCGACGACCCGCGCGCCGAGCTGGTGCGCCGTCTGCTGGAGTACGAGCAGATCAAGCTGGCCGCCTACGACCTGAACACGATCCCGCAGCTGGACCGCGACTTCGTCCGCACCCAGATCTTCATCGAGCAAAGCCTGGTGCCGACCTGGCCGGACGTGGAGCCGATCGACTTGCAGCAAGCCTGGCTGGACGTGCTCAAGCGCGCCAAGCTGACCCAGCACCACAAGATCAGCCGCGAGGAACTGTCGGTGCGCGAGCACATGACCGGCATCCTGCGCCGCCTGCAATCGAGCCGCTTCGTCGAGTTCGCCGACCTGTTCGACGGCGCCGGCGGCGTGCCGGTGGTGGTGGTGAACTTTGTCGCGCTGCTGGAGCTGGCCAAGGAAACGCTGATCGAAATTACCCAGGCCGAACCGTTTGCGCCCATTTACGTGCGGCTGGCCTACTCGCCCGCCTGACGGCAGGCGCCCCTGAATTCCCATTACGCTCATAGCGACCATGTCATGAAAATCGTCACCTCCATAGAAGAACTGCGCGACCAACTCAGCGGCCAACTGCGCACCGCTTTCGTCCCGACCATGGGCAATCTGCACGAGGGCCACCTGTCCCTGATGCGCCTGGCGCGCAAGCACGGCGACCCGGTGGTGGCGTCGATCTTCGTCAACCGCCTGCAGTTCGGCCCGAACGAGGATTTCGACAAATACCCGCGCACCTTCCAGGCCGACGTCGAGAAGCTGGAGAAGGAAGGCGTGTATGTGCTGTTCGCGCCGACCGAGAAGGATTTGTACCCGGAGCCGCAGGAATTCCGCGTGCGTCCGCCGGACGACCTGGGCAACACGCTGGAGGGCGAGTTCCGCCCGGGCTTCTTCACCGGCGTGACCACGGTGGTGCTCAAGCTGTTCTCCTGCGTGCAGCCGCGCGTGGCCGTGTTCGGCAAGAAGGATTACCAGCAGCTGATGATCGTGCGTAACATGAGCCGCCAGTTCGCGCTGCCGACCGAGATCATCGCCGCCGAAACCTACCGCGCCGACGACGGCCTGGCGCTGTCGTCGCGCAATATGTACTTGTCGCCGGCCGAGCGCGCCGAAGCGCCGGCCCTGTACCAGAGCCTGAACTCGGTCGCGGCCGAAGTGCGCTCCGGCCATCTGGACATCTTCCAGCTGGAGCACAAGGCGATGGACGATCTGGCCCAGCGCGGCTGGAAGCCGGACTACATCTCGATCCGCAAGCGCATCGACCTGCAACCGCCAAGCGCCGGCGATTTGGCGCAAGGCACGCCGCTGGTGGTGCTGGCCGCCGCCAAGCTGGGCTCGACGCGTTTGATCGACAATCTGGAAATTTAAGGCTGTGCTTTAACGCCGCGCCTGGGCCGCTGCGCCCGGGCCGCGGCAATCGAACCGCCGGAGACGGCTCAGGCGGCGACGTTTTGCGCCCAGGCCAGCGCGGACAGGTGGGCCTGGTTGACGTCTTCCGGGCTCAGCTTGAGGGAGGCGGCCAGCGAGGCCACCAGGTCGGAATTGAGTTCGCAAGCCTCGGCCAGCGCCAGATACGGCCCGTACTTGCCGCTGCGCGTCAGCAGCGCCGCCACCACGTCGTCGGACAGCTGGATGTTGGCCAGCACTTCCTGCATGCTGATGCCCAGCAGCCGGTCCAGCAGCGAGAACATGCCCGCCACGAAGACGTTTTCCGCCTCGCTCTTGCCCAGCGCACCGACCGCCAGCAGCTCGGCCAGGCGGCCGCGCACCACCGCCGTCTCCAGCAGCACCGGCGAATAGCCCGACGTGCTGGCCGTGGCCAGCAGCAAGGTCAGCCAGCGGTACAGCGGCGTGTAGCCCAGCAGGGTCAGCGCCTGGCGCAGCGACTGGATCTCGCGCCCGGCGCCGAAACCGGCCGAGTTGATGAAGCGCAGCAGCTTGTACGACAGCGTGGCGTCGCGCTTGAGCACCGCCTCCAGCTGGACGATGTCGGCGTTCTGCCGCACCATCTGCATCAGCTGCATGATGATGGCCTGGGCCGGATTCAAGCCCTTGCTGTCGGTGCTGGGACGGGGCGTCAGGTGCAGCTTGCCGACGAAGGCGTTCAGCCCCAGCGCGGCGCAGGCGTCGAAGTCGGCCCAGTTGCTGACCGGCCGCGCCACCATGCCCACTGCCGACTGCTTCAACGCGGCATAGGCGCGCGCCTGGGTGCCGACGTCGGCGCCGGAAAAGCGCACTTCAACATAGGAGGCAATGGTCGGCAGGCGGTTGCCGATGCGGGCCAGGTCGGCCTCGCGCAGCAGGATGCCGACGCCACCGGCGCGCAGCGCCTGCACGGCCGCCAGCGTGTCGGGACGGGCCAGTTCGGAAGTCTTGATCGAGAGGACGGTGCGTTCCGGCGGCAACTGATGCAAGGCATCGGTCGACAGCATGGCAGGCACCGCTTCGAGGAAAAGGATTTTGTCGCGCAGCGCCCAGTTGCCGTCGGCATCCAGCACCTGGCCGGCGACGAAGGCGACCAGCGCCTCCAGCTCGGCGGGCGAGGACGGCGCCGCGCCCTGCCGCTGCCAGCAGATCTCATACCCAACCACCCGCTGCTTGGGATCCAGCAGCGGCTCACGAACGAGAAAATTGGTCTGATGCATGATGCTCGTATGGGAGGAGGCCCGCGGCGAACGGGCCGATACAGATCAGAAGCCCAGACTATCCAGCAAGTCGTCCACCTGCTCCTGGTCAGCCACCACGTTCTCGCGGGTCGGATCGATCTGCGGTCCGTTCAGCAAGCCGTTGTCGATTTCCTTCTTCATCTGTTCAGGCGCAAAGTCGATCAGCATCTGCACCAGCTGCTTTTCAAGGTTTTGCGCGATCGAGGTGACTTTCTTGATCACTTGCCCGGTCAGATCCTGGAAGTCCTGCGCCATCATGATGTCCATCAGATGCGCCTTGGTCTGCGAGGTGCCGGCCGTGGCGCCTTCCAGCGCGGCGATGGTCTGCTGCGCCAGCGCGCGCCATTGCGCGTCGGAAGCGTCGCCGGCCAGCAAGCCGTTCCAGGAAGCGCTCAGCTGCTTGGCGTCGCCGGCGATCTGGTCCTGCAAGGGACTGGCGGCGTCGGTGGCGTTCAACACTTTCTGCGCCGCGTCTTCGCTGAGCCGCGCCACATAATCAAGGCGGTCACGGGCGTCGGGGATGTCCGAAGCCGCCTTCTCTATCAATTTATCCAGCCCCAGGCCACGCAGGCTTTCATGCAAGGCCCGCGTCATGTGGCCGATACGCGACAAAAACTCCTCATTCGGCTCCACCGCAGTGCCTGCGATGGCGCCGTTTTGTTGCTCAACCATCATCAAGCTCCGAGTTTCTCGAAGATCTTGTTCAGTTTTTCATCCAGCGTTGCAGCGGTGAAGGGCTTGACCACGTAGCCATTGGCGCCGGCCTGGGCCGCCGCGATGATGTTTTCCTTCTTGGCTTCTGCCGTCACCATCAATACCGGCAGCTTGGCCAGCGCAGGATCGGCACGAATGTTTTGCAACATCGTCAAGCCGTCCATGTTCGGCATGTTCCAGTCGGACACGACGAAGTCGAACGATTCGGCACGCAGCTTCGCCAGCGCCATCACGCCGTCCTCTGCCTCGTCGACATTGGCATAACCCAGTTCCTTCAACAGATTCCGGACAATGCGGCGCATCGTCGAAAAATCGTCAACGACTAAAAATTTCATCTTTGGATCAGCCATGAATTACTCCGTTGTTTCTCTACGCGGTTGTTAATAGTGTCTACAATTGCCAGCAAGTTGTAGGATAGCATTTTCGTTGCTTTAAGGCGAACAAAGTAGCAGTAAAACGTCACACTTGACGATTTAAAGCGGATTTGCTCCCGTCATACGCGCAATGCGCGCATGCCGTGGGCCGCCAGATAGCCCAGCACCATGCCCGGCAGCGCCTGCAAGGCCCCCACTTCGTGGGCGGCGCCGACCGCGATCGCCTCGCGCGGCATGCCGAACACCACGCAACTGGCCTCGTCCTGGGCAAAATTATACGCGCCGGCGCCCTTCATCTCCAGCATGCCGGCCGCGCCATCCTTGCCCATGCCGGTCAGGATAACCCCAACCGCGTTTTTACCGGCGCACTGCGCGGCCGAACGGAACAGCACGTCGACCGACGGCCGGTGGCGGTTGACCGGCTCGGCCTGGTCGATCTTGGTCATGTAGTTGGCGCCGCTGCGGGTCAGGTACAGGTGCGAGTGGCCGGGGGCGATGTAGGCGTGGCCCGGCAGCACCCGCTCGTTGCCGGCCGCTTCCTGCACCGAGATCTTGCACAGCGAATCGAGGCGCTTGGCGAAGGAGCGCGTAAAGCCTTCCGGCATGTGCTGGGTGATCAGGATGCCCGGACAGTCGGACGGCATCTGCATCAGGAATTCGCGGATCGCCTCGGTGCCGCCGGTGGAGGCGCCGATGATGATCAGTTTTTCCGACGAGGTCAGCGGATTGCGCAGCTGCGGCAACGGCGCCTGGCCTTCGGCGCCCGGCTGCGGCAGGGTGCGGGCGCGCACGCGCGCCTTGGAGGCAGCGCGGATCTTGTCGGTGATCAGGTCGGTGTACTCGCGCATGCCGGCCTGGATCGAGATCTTCGGCTTGGTGACGAAGTCGACCGCGCCCAGTTCCAGCGCGCGCATGGTGATCTCGGAGCCGCGCTCGGTCAGCGAAGACACCATCACCACCGGCATCGGTCGCAGGCGCATCAGTTTTTCCAGGAAATCCAGGCCGTCCATTTTCGGCATCTCGACGTCCAGCGTCAGCACGTCGGGGTTGGTTTGCTTGATCAGCTCGCGCGCGACCAGCGGGTCGGGGGCGACGCCCACCACTTCCATGTCGGGCTGGCTGTTGATAATCTCGCTCATCACGCTGCGGATCAGCGCGGAATCGTCGACGATCAGGACTTTGATCTTCATAAAAAGCTACTTTCCGGGCAAAAGGCCCCACTACTTACATTAAAACAGATCGATATCGCCACCCACCGGCGCTTTCTTCAGACGGCTGGCGTACTCGATTTCGCGCTTGGCCAGCGTGTCGTTATGGGTCTGCATCAGTTTCTTGACCAGCACCTTGCCGGTGCGCGGGAAGAAGTACACCTTGCGCGGGTGGATGTCGTTCAAGTCTTCGGCCACCACGCGGATTTTCTCGACCTTGAGGAAGTTCAGCACGAAGGCCGCGTTGCGTTCGCCGACGTTGATGGCGGTGAAGCCTTTCAATACGGCGCCGCCGCCGAACACCTTGGCTTCCATGTTCTCGCGCTTGGCGCCGGCCTTGAGCAGGTCGTTGATCAGGATCTCCATCGCGTAGGTGCCGTAACGGGCCGAGGCCGACACCGGGCTGCCGTTGTCGCCGCCGCCGTCGGGCAGCATGAAGTGGTTCATGCCGCCCAGGCCGGTCACGCGGTCGCGGATGCAGGCCGACACGCAGGAGCCGAGCACCGTCACGATCAACATATCCTTGTTGGTGAAGTAGTACTCGCCCGGCAGTATCTTGGCGGCTTCGCAGTCGAACGTTCTATCGTAATAAACGTTCGTGGCAAATTGTTCGAGGTCCATGTTTTACTCTCATGTGCGTTGCGATGCTTTTTGGGCAGCGCCACGGTGTTGTTCGTCCAGCTCATACACCGTCTTGCCGCGTAGTTTGAGCGACTCCGACACGTAGAGGAAATTCTCCGAATGGCCCGCAAACAGCAGGGCGTCCGGTTTCATCAATGGGACAAAGCGGGACAGGATTTTACGCTGTGTGGCTTTGTCAAAGTAAATCATGACGTTACGGCAAAAGATCACGTCGAACTGGCCGCTGATCGGCCAGCCGTCGGCCAGCAGGTTGAGCTGCTTGAAGGTGATCATATTGCGCAGCTCGGGCCGCACGCGGGCCATGCCTTCGCGGTCGCCCTTGCCTTTCAGGAAGAAGCGGCGCGAGCGCTCGGGCGACATCTTGTCCAGCCGGTCCATCGAATAGACGCCGTTGGCGGCCGTGGCCAGCACATTGGTGTCGATGTCGGTGGCGATGATGTGGCAGTTGGGCGTGAGCGTGTTGAACGCTTCGCACACGGTCATGGCGATCGAATACGGTTCTTCGCCGGTCGAGCTGGCCGAGCACCAGATGGTGATCGGTTCGCGCTTGTGCTTGATGTGCTCGGCCAACAAGGGGAAATGGTGGGCTTCGCGGAAGAACGAGGTCAGGTTGGTGGTCAGCGCGTTGGTGAACGACTCCCATTCCTCGCCCAGGCGGCCGGCCTCCAGATCGTCCAGGTACTTGGCGAAGGAGGCGATGCCGGTGGCGCGCAAACGCCGCGCCAGGCGGCTGTACACCATCTCTTGCTTGCTGTCGGCCAGCGAGATGCCGGCCCGTTTGTAGATCAGGCCGCGGACGCGTTCGAAGTCCTTGGCGTTGAAATCAAACTCTTTGACGGTGTCTTTGGTTTGCGGCATATGTTAAACCTCTTATCTGTAACTACTAACAATGCCCGCGTCGCCGTCATTCCCGCGCAGGCGGGAATCCATGCTGAGTATGGGTTCCCGCCTGCGCGGGAACGACGAGCCGACGTTTAGAACTCTTCCCATTCATCGCCGGCGGCCGGGGCCGAGCTCAGCTTCTTGGGCGCGGCCGGCTTGGCGGCTGCCGCCGCCGGGCGCGCGGCCACGGCCGGGGCGCGCTGGGC
>NZ_WHUG01000017.1 GCF_009380215.1 Rugamonas aquatica | reverse complement strand
CGCGGCGGCCGGCGTCGCCGCCCTGACTGCGGCCGGACGGGCGGCCGCACGCGATGGCGCCGGCGCCGGCGCCGCTGCGGCAAGCGCTTCATCCAGCGTGAACACGCTGACCGAGGCCGACAAGGTGGCCGCCTCGTCCTGCATGCTTTGCGCGGCGGCCGCCGCCTGCTCGACCAGCGCGGCGTTCTGCTGGGTCATCTCGTCCATCTGCGAAATCGCTTCGTTGACCTGCTCGATGCCCAGGCTCTGCTCCTGGCTGGCCGAGGTGATCTCCGCCATGATGTCGGCCACCTGCTGCACCGACGTGACGATCAGGCCCATGGTCTGGCCGGCCTCGTCGACCACGGCGCTGCCGCCGTCGACCTTTTCCACCGAATCGTCGATCAGCACCTTGATTTCCTTGGCCGCCGTGGCCGAGCGCTGCGCCAGTCCGCGCACCTCCGACGCCACCACCGCGAAGCCGCGCCCCTGTTCACCGGCGCGCGCCGCTTCCACC
The DNA here is from genome assembly GCF_009380215.1 of Rugamonas aquatica. Lineage (GTDB taxonomy): Bacteria > Pseudomonadota > Gammaproteobacteria > Burkholderiales > Burkholderiaceae_D > Rugamonas > Rugamonas aquatica_B. The sequence goes on along the minus strand of NZ_WHUG01000017.1, from coordinate 158,547 downwards.
GCCGCGTTCAGGGCGAGGATATTGGTCTGGAAGGCGATGCCGTCGATGACGCCGATGATGTCGACGATCTTGCTGGAGCTGGCCTTGATCGAGCCCATGGTGTCGACCACCTGGGCCACCAGCTCGCCGCCGCGCGTGGCCACCGACGACGCCGAGATCACCAGCTGGTTGGCCTGGCGGGCGTTGTCGGCGTTCTGCTTGACGGTGGAGGTCAGCTCTTCCATGGTGCTGGCGGTCTGCTCCAGCGAGCTGGCCTGCGATTCGGTGCGGCCCGACAGGTCCATATTGCCGGTGGCGATTTCGCTCGACGCCTGGCTGATGGTGCCGGTGCTGCGCCGCACCTCGTGCACGGTGCGCGCCAGGCTGGCGTTCATGTGCTGCAGCGCGTCCAGCAGCTGGCCGGTTTCGTCGCCGGCGTTGACTTCGATGCGGGTGCTCAGGTCGCCGGCCGCCACCGATTTGGCGATCGCCACCGCTTCCTCCAGCGGGCCGGTGATCGAGGCCGTGATCCACACCGCCAGGCCGCCGGAAACGATCAGCGCCACCACGCCCAGCACCACCATCATGGTGCGCGAGAAGTCGATGTGGCCGGTGGCCACCTTGCCGCCGTCCTCGATGTCGCTCTTCTGCTGCTTGACCATGTCGCCGGTCAGGTCTTCCAGCGAGTCGAGCAGAGGGAAGGTTTCGCTGTTCATCAGCGCGGCCGCCTTGTCGCGCTCGTCCGCCTCGACCAGGTCGGCCACCTTCAGGAAGGAGGTGTTGTAGGCGGTGCGCGCCGCCTGGATCTTGCCCAGCAGCGCCTTTTCTTCCGGGGTGTCGGTCAGCTGGGCCAGCGTGGCCAGGGCGGCGTCGATGGCCTTCTTGTCCTGGTCGATGCGTTCGTAGCTCTTGGCGCGCATGGCCTTGTCGGTGATGACGAACAGGGCCAGCACGCGGCGCGCATCCTCGCGCGCGGCGGCGTCGATGGTGGCGGCGGCCGAGGCGCTGGGCCAGTCGCGCTCGACGATGCCCTTGGTGCTCTGGCTGATGGCGCCGAAGCGGCCGATGGCGGTGACGATCATGATGAGCATCAGCAGCACGACCAGGCCGAAGCCGGCGCCGAGGCGGGTTTTGATTTTGAAGTCGGTCAGGTTCATGGGGCGTGGTCGGGTAAGAGGTCGGGGGTCAGGTGGCGGCGGCGGTGACGTCCATCAGGCCCATCTCGGCGCTGGACATCAGTTTGTCGATATTGACCAGGATGAGCATGCGTTCGTCGATGGTGCCCAGGCCGATCATGTAGTCGGAGCTGAAGGCGGTGCCCATCTCCGGCGCCGGCTTGACCTCCTCGGGCATGAGCGTGGTGACGTCGGACACCGAGTCGACCACCATGCCGACCACCCGGCCGCCGATGTTGAGGATGATGACGACGGTGAACTGGTCGTACACCGGCTCGCCCAGGTTGAACTTGATCCGCATGTCCACCACCGGGATGATGATGCCGCGCAGGTTGATGACGCCCTTGATGAACTCGGGCGCGTTGGCGATGCGGGTGACGGTTTCGTAGCCGCGGATCTCCTGCACCTTGAGGATGTCGATGCCGTATTCCTCGGCGCCGAGGGTGAAGGCGAGGAACTCCCTGCCGGCGATATCCGATGCGTTTTCTTGCATGATTGTGGTCCTTGAAATGTTGATCTGACCGCTGATCGTCTTGGTCGCCGACAGCGCCGCTAACCTTACAATGACGGCCCTAGCGTATCAGAGTCGGGGCCTGATGACGAGCGCGGCCCGGCTGGGAATGGGCGAAAAGAACACGGCTGTTGCTAGCATTTTCGAAGGGGGTTGTCACAGGGGGGGAATCTGATTATGCTAGGCCTAAGACAGCCACGGGCCTAGCCCCAGGAGACGCGCATGACCGATTCCAACGCCGCAGACGACAACTGGCTGATCCAGGAGGACGAGGAAGCGGCGCCAGCTGCCGGCTCGGGTTCCCCGGACCAGCGCCTGTGGCGGGTGCTGATCGTCGACGATGATGTCGATGTCCACGCCGTCACGCGGCTGGCGCTGCGCAACGTCTCCTTCAAGGGCCGCGAGCTGGAGCTGTTTTCCGCCTACAGCGGGCGCGAGGCCTACGACTTCCTGCGCGACACGCCGGACATCGCGCTGGTGCTGCTGGACGTGGTGATGGAAACCGACGACGCCGGCCTGCTGCTGGCGCGCCGCATCCGCGAGGAACTGCACAACGCCATCGTGCGCGTGGTGCTGCGCACCGGCCAGCCGGGCCAGGCGCCCGAGCAGCGCGTCATCATCGAATACGATATCAACGATTACAAGGCCAAGACCGAGCTGACCACGCAGAAGCTGTTCACCACGGTGATCTCGGCGCTGCGCGCGTACGAAAGCCTGAACATGCTCGAACGCAGCCGCATCGGCCTGGGCAAGATCCTGGCCGGCGCCACCAATCTGTACCAGATCCACTCGCTGCGCGAATTCGCTTCCGGCGTGCTGAACCAGGTCAGCGCCATTCTCGATGTCGGCGCCGACGGCGTGCTGTGCCTGATGCAGGGCGATACCGGCGTCACCAGCGTGGTGGCCGCCACCGGCGGCTACGCCCAGCTGAGCGAATCGGAGCTGATGCCGACCGGCCATCCGCTGTGGCCGACCATCGCCAAGGCCTTCGCCGAAAAGAAAAGCCAGTTCGACCATCCGGCCAATGTGCTGTTCATCCACACGCAGGAAAACCGCGAGGTGGCGATTTCGGTCACGCCGCCGTGGCCGCTGGCGCAGATCCAGCGCGACCTGCTCGAAGTGTTTTGCCAGCGCATCGCCGCCGCCTTCGACAACCTGTACATGTTCGGCCAGCTGCGCAAGGCGCAGGAGGCCACCGTGGTGGCGCTGGCCGACCTGGCCGAGTTCCGCGACAGCGGCACCGGCGGCCATGTGCGCCGGGTGCAGATGCTGTCGTCGTCGCTGGCGCAGCGGCTGGCCGCGCGCGGCGTCTACCCCGACGAGCTGACGCCGCAGCTGCTCGACATGATAGGCCTGGCCAGCATCCTGCACGATGTCGGCAAGGTTGCCACGCCGGACCACATCCTGCTCAAGCCGGGCATCCACACGCCGGAAGAGCGGGCCGAGATGCAGACCCACGCGGCGGTCGGCAAATCCATCCTGGAGCGCGCCGCCAACATGGTCGACGGCGTCAGCTACCTGACCTACGGCGCCGAGATCGCCGGCGGCCATCACGAGCACTACGACGGCAACGGCTACCCGAATCAGCTCAAGGGCAAGGAGATTCCGATCTCGGCCCGCATCGTCGCCGTGGTCGACGTGTTCGACTCGCTGCTGCACGAGCGCCCGTACAAAGACCCGTGGCCGCACACCGAGGTGATGACCTACATCACCGACCGCGCCGGCAAGCAGTTCGACCCCGAGGTCGTGGCCGCGCTGCTGGACCTGATCGAGCGCGATCCGACCATCGGCCGTACGCCGGACTAGGCTGCGCGCCCGCGGGCGGCAGCACGCCAGGACCATGCCATGCCTACCCTTCCGTCACCGTCTGACAGCGAGCTGCGCCCGGTGCAGGGGTTGGCACGGACTGCGCTGCTGAAAAAGCTCAGCGGCGACGAAGGCATGTTCGCGCTGGGGGCGTCGGTGGCGCGCGTGGTGCAGCTGGCCGACTCCGACGACCAGGGCACGCAGAGCCTGGCCTACTATGTGCTGTCGGACGTGGCGCTGACGCAGAAGGTGCTGCGGCTGGCCAACACGCCGACCTACCGCGCCGCCGGCGGCACCGCCGTCACCACCATCTCGCGCGCGATTTCCCTGCTCGGCTTCGACAACGTCAAGACCACGGCGATGGCCATGCTGCTGGTCGATACGCTGGCCAACAGCAAGCACGCGCACAGCGTGCGGGTGGAGCTGGAGGCGGCGCTGTGCGCCAGCCTGGTGGGGCGCGAGATGGCCCGCTTCAGCGTCTACCAGGGCGCCGAGGAGGCGGCCATCGGCGCGCTGTTCAAGAACATCGGCGCGCTGGTGGTGGCGTCGCACGAGCATGGACTGTTCCGCGAAATCGCGCTGCTGACGGCGGCCGGCAAGCTGACGCAGGCGCAGGCGGCCCTGCAGGTGCTGGGCTGCAGCTACGACAGCCTGTCGGCCGCCATCCTCAACGAGTGGAAGATCCCGGACGTGATCGTGCGCTCGCTGGCGCCGCTGCCGCCGGGCGTGCTGAAGCCGGCCACGGCGCGCCAGGAGTGGATGCGCCAGGTGGTGTCGTTCAGCATGGAGACGGCGCGCCTGCTGGCGCGCCGCCAGGGCCCCGACAGCACGGAGGGCAGGGCGCTGGCGCAGCGCTATGGCGCCGCCCTCAATCTCGATCATGAGCGCCTGACGCAGCTGTTCACCACCGTCGCGCGCGACATGGACGGCTTGCTGGAGAGCCTGCAGATGGGCGGCCACGCCGATCCCGACGAGGGCGGCCCCGGCCTGCCCAGCGTGCTGGCGCAGGCGGCGATGAGCGCGGCCGAGCCGGCGCAGGGCGGCCATCCGAGCGGCAAGCCGTACAACGCGCGCGACCAGTTGCTGGCGGGCGTGCAGGAGGTGACGCAGATGCGCGCCGGCGGCCACGGCAAGGTCAACGACATCATCCAGGCGGTGCTGGAGACGCTGTATCGCGGCATGGGTTTCCGCTTTGCCACCGTGTGTCTGAAGGATGTGCGCAGCGGCCAGTACCGGGCGCGGGTGGCGTTCGGCGAGCGGCATGTGGAGCGCCAGGCGGGCTTCGTCTTTCCCACCGCCAGCGGCGACGATCTGTTCCATCTGGCGATGCAGAACAACGCCGACCTGATGATCGCCGACGCCAGCACGCCCAAGATACGGGCGCTGCTGCCGGAGTGGCACCGCCAGCTGCTGCCCGACGCGCGCAGCTTCATCGTGCTGCCGCTGGTGGTCAACTCGATCCAGCTGGGACTGTTCTACGCGGACCGCGCGCTGCCGGCGCCGGAGGGCGTGCCGCCCGACGAGACGTCGCTGATCCGCGCCCTCAAGGCGCAGGTGCTGGTGGCGCTGACCCCCGGCCCTTGATCAGTCATTCCCGCGCACGCGGGAATCCATACGCCGCGTCCGAATTCATTCAGCATGGGTCCCCGCTTACGCGAGGACGACATCCATGCTTTCGCTGCGCACCATCGCCTCGAACTGTGCCACCGGCATCGGCCGCGCGAACAGATAGCCCTGCGCCTCGTCGCACTGCTTGGCGCGCAGGAAGCTGCGCTGGGCCTGGGTCTCCACGCCCTCGGCCACCACGCCCAGGCCCAGCGAGTGGGCCAGCGCGATGGTGGCGGCGACGATCACGGCGTCGTTCGGATCGCTCTCGATATCCTTGACGAAGCCGCGGTCGATCTTGATGCGGTCGATCTCGAACAGCTTCAGGTAGCTCAGCGAGGAATAGCCGGTGCCGAAATCGTCGATCGCCACCTTGATGCCGCGCGAGCGCAGTTCCACCAGCAGCGCGCGGCTGCGTTCCGGATCCTGCATCGCCGCCGATTCGGTGATCTCCAGCTCCAGCAGGGCCGGGTCGATGCCGTGGGTGTCGAGCAGGCGGTCCAGGTGCGGCAGCAGGCCGGCGCCGTGGCACTGGCGCGCCGACAGGTTGACCGCCAGCCGCAGGTGCTCCAGCCCCGGCGTGCGCCACGAGGCCAGCAGGTGGCTGGCGCGCTGCAGCACCCAGTCGCCCAGCGGCAGGATCAGGCCCGATTCCTCGGCGATCGGAATGAAGCGGTCCGGCCCCACCATGCCCAGCTCCGGATGGTGCCAGCGCAGCAGCGCTTCGGCGCCGATGATGCGGCCGGACGCCAGTTCGATCTGCGGTTGCAGGTAGAGCTCGAATTCGTTTTGCTCCAGCGCCTGCCACAGCCGGTTTTCCAGCAGCAGGCGTTCGTGGGTGGCGGTGTTCATCTCGGCCGAGAAGAACTGGAAGTTGCCGCGTCCCTGGCTCTTGGCCGCGTACATCGCGGTGTCGGCGTGGCGCAGCAGGGTGCTGCCGTCTTCGCCGTCGGACGGGAACATGGCGACGCCGACGCTGGCGCCGCTGTGCACGGTCTTGCCTTGCAGATGGTAGGGCGAACTCAGCGAATCGACGATGCGCACGGCGATGTTGGATGCCTCGTCCGGCGTGACGCTGCCGGAGGTGACGACGATGAATTCGTCGCCGCCCAGGCGGGCGATGGTGTCGACTTCGCGCAGCAGTTCCTGCAGGCGCTGGGCGACGGCGACCAGCAGCAGGTCGCCGGTCTGGTGGCCGTGGGTGTCGTTGATTTTCTTGAAGTGGTCGAGGTCGATGAACAGCACGGCCGCCGCGCCGCCGCTGCGGCGGGTCTGGGCCAGCAGTTGATCGAGCCGCAGGTTCAGCGACAGGCGGTTGTCGAGGCCGGTCAGCGTGTCGTGGTGGGCCAGGCGGTGGATGCGCTCCTGCGCCAGCTGCTGCTCGGTGAGGTCGTGCAGGATGGCGACGAACAGGTGCTCGTCCGGCAGCTCCACTTCGCTGACCGACATCGCCAGCGGGAATTCGTTGCCGTCGCTGCGCCAGCCGGTCAGCTCGTATTCGTGGGTGACGCCGCAGGCGATCATGCGCAGCAGGCCGGCCGCATCGAGGCCGTCGGCGTCGCCGACGCCGACCGGGATCAGGCGGTCCAGCGGCAGCGCCGTCATGTTTTCCGGCGCGTAGCCGAACAGGCGGCCGGCGGCGGCGTTGGCCGACATCAGCAGGCCGTTGCCGTCGATGGTGAGGATGGCGTCGGCGGCCTTGTTGAGGATGGCCTGCAGGCGCGCCTCGCGTTCGCGCAGGCGCGCGGTGCTGTCCTTGACCTGGGCCTGGATGCGCGCGCGCTCGCCGCTGATCAGCATCATCAGCGTGCCCAGCAGACCGGTCAGCAGCAGGCCGCAGGTCAGCACGGTCCAGCTCTGCCAGCCGCGCTGCTGTTGCAGGTAGGCCGGCGTGGGCGCCAGCGTCAGTTCGTAGATGCGGCCGCCGAAGTGCAGCTGGCGCTGGAAGTCGCCCTGTTCGGCGGCGCGTTGCAGGCTGTCGCGCACGACGTGGCGCGGGCCATCGTCGTCCATGTCTTCGAAGCGTATCAGGAAGTGGCCGAACTCGGAGCGCCGCAGCGCCTGGTCGAGGTAGGCGTCGAACTGCATCGAGATCAGCAGCGAGCCGATGGCCTGGTGGCGGCTGTTATTGGGATAAACCGTTTGCAGCAATAGCAGGCCGGCGCTGGACTGCGAGGGGATCAGCAGCAGCGGCGCGGTGGCGGTGGGCTGGCCGGACTGGATGGCGCGCTCCAGCGCGGCGCGGCGCTGCGGGTCGGACAGCAAGTCCAGGCCCTGGTAGGCGCGGCTGGCTTCGGGTTCGATGAAGGTGGAGACGAAGTAGCGTTCGCGCTGCACGGCGGTGTGCAAGGTGCCGTCGGCGCTGCGCTGGCGGATTTCGAAGCCGGGCGCGACGTGGTCGCGGGCCCAGGCTTCGAAGGCGGTGCGCTCGCTGCCGGCCACCGGCGTCAGCCACGCCATCGACAGCAGCTCGGGGCGCTGGTCCAGGTAGCCGTGCGCGAGGTTGCCGAAATCCTCGGGGCTGAGCGTGCGGCGCGGATCGTTGAGCGCCTTGGCCATCGCATAGATGAAGCGTTCGTGTTCGCTGAACTGCGCTTGCAACAGATCGCCGGTCTGCTGGGCCTTGAGGCGGAAGGCTTGCAGCTGCTGGTTGTTTTCCCAGCGGTCGGCTTGCAGGTAGATGGCGATGAAGGCCGCGGCCGACAGCAGCAGCGGCAGGCCGACCAGCAGCCGGCGGCGCGACCACAGCGCGCGCGGGCGGCCGATGACGATCCAGGTCAGCGGCGCCGCCAGCAGGATGCCGATGGTGTCGCCCATCCACCAGGCCAGCCAGTCGAGGAAGATGGTGTCCCATTGCAGGATGCCGAGCAGGCCCATGCCGGTCAGCGAGACGGTGCTGCTGATGACGGTGACGCCGGTGGCCAGCAGGATGAAACGCACCACGTCGCGGCCGGAGCCGATGGCGGGATCGATATAGCGGCGGAACAGGGTGCTGCCGGCCCAGGCTTGCAGCGCGGCGCCCAGCGCCGGGGCGGTGGCGCCGGCCAGCGCGGTGGCGCTGATGCCGTCGGGACTGAGGAAGGGATAGACCAGGTTGACCGCCAGCGAGCCGAGCGCCACGGCGGGGAGCAGGCCGCGCCCGCCGATCACGCAGCAGGCCAGCGCCAGGCCGGCCGGCAGGAAGATCGGCGAGGCGTAGCCCGGCGGCAGCGCCAGCAGCAGGCCGAGACGGCCGGTGACGAAGTAACAGGCCAACAGGCCCACATTGGCCAGCACCAGGCTGCGCAAACTACCGCTACGGTTGTTCAACTGCGGGGCTCCAGATCTCACTATCGTCAGCCGATTGTATAGGAATTTGTGCAACGTAAAAACAACACTTGCACTTTTGCAGTTGGTGCAGTTAAAATCTCGCCCCGAAGCAGACAGTTCATCCGGATGACGCGAAATAACGTTGAGAAGGGTTGACAGGTCAAAGTAGTTGCTTCATACTCTGCGGTTCCTCGCGGAGGGGTGGCCGAGTGGTTAAAGGCGACAGACTGTAAATCTGTTCTTTCGAGTACGCTGGTTCGAATCCAGCCCCCTCCACCAAGTTTTTGCAAAAAGACTGGGTATGCAAGAAGTTACGCAAGTAGATGAAGTAAGAATTGAACAATCCTCGCGGGTGTAGCTCAATGGTAGAGCAGAAGCCTTCCAAGCTTACGACGAGGGTTCGATTCCCTTCACCCGCTCCAGTGTTGTTGCAATGCAGTAGTACCCCATAAGCCCTTTTAGCTCAGTGGTAGAGCACTCCCTTGGTAAGGGAGAGGCCACGTGTTCAATCCACGTAAAGGGCACCAGAATTCGCAGTATCCCGCAGTACCGCAGCATATAAATACATACGCAGCACTATCAAAGACAGTCGGGCGCACGCCCGGGCAATCACACCAAATCGTTAGGAGTCTAAAATGGCAAAAGAGAAATTCGAGCGGACCAAGCCGCACGTTAACGTCGGCACCATCGGCCACGTTGACCACGGCAAGACCACCCTGACCGCTGCGATCGCAACTGTTCTGTCGAAGAAATTCGGCGGCGAAGCTAAAGCATACGACCAGATCGATGCTGCTCCAGAAGAAAAAGCACGCGGCATTACCATCAACACCGCTCACGTCGAATACGAAACCTCCGGCCGTCACTACGCTCACGTTGACTGCCCAGGCCACGCCGACTACATCAAAAACATGATTACCGGTGCAGCGCAGATGGACGGCGCGATCCTGGTTTGCTCCGCAGCCGACGGCCCAATGCCACAGACCCGCGAGCACATCCTGCTGGCCCGCCAAGTTGGTGTTCCATACATCATCGTGTTCCTGAACAAGTGCGACCTGGTCGACGACGCAGAACTGCTGGAACTGGTTGAAATGGAAGTGCGCGAGTTGTTGTCGAAGTACGACTTCCCAGGCGACGACCTGCCTATCGTTAAAGGTTCGGCACGTATGGCGCTGGACGGCGACACCGGCCCAATGGGCGAGCAAGCCATCATGGCTCTGGCCGAAGCACTGGACACCTACATCCCTACGCCAGAGCGCGCAGTGGACGGCGCCTTCCTGATGCCAGTTGAAGACGTGTTCTCGATCTCGGGTCGCGGTACCGTTGTGACCGGTCGTATCGAGCGCGGCATCATCAAAGTCGGCGAAGAGATCGAAATCGTTGGTATCACCGACACCGTCAAAACCACTTGCACCGGCGTGGAAATGTTCCGCAAGCTGCTGGACCAGGGTCAAGCTGGCGACAACGTTGGTCTGCTGCTGCGCGGCACCAAGCGTGAAGACGTACAGCGTGGTCAGGTTCTGGCGAAGCCAGGCTCGATCAAGCCGCACAACCACTTCACCGGCGAGATCTATGTTCTGTCGAAAGACGAAGGCGGTCGTCACACTCCGTTCTTCAACAACTATCGTCCACAGTTCTACTTCCGTACGACTGACGTGACCGGTTCGATCGAACTGCCAGCGGACAAAGAAATGGTTATGCCAGGCGATAACGTGTCGATCACCGTCAAGCTGATCAACCCGATCGCGATGGAAGAAGGTCTGCGCTTCGCAATCCGCGAAGGTGGCCGTACCGTTGGTGCAGGTGTTGTAGCGAAGATCATCGCTTAAGGAATACTGGTCTTACCACCAGGGGCGTCTCTGGTGGTATAATCGATATCCTTTGTAGTTTTACGTAGGGACGTAGCTCAATTGGCAGAGCGTCGGTCTCCAAAACCGAAGGTTGGGGGTTCGATGCCCTCCGTCCCTGCCACCGTTTTCAGGTGCAGGGCACCGAAAGTAAATATAAATGTCAAATCAATCCGTGCAGACCGTCAGCACGTCGAATGACAAGATTAAGGTTGCTCTGGCAATAGCCGTTGCAATCGCAGGTGTGGTCGGGTTTTATTACCTGTCAGACAAACCAGCTCTCGTACGCGCAGGCGCACTTGTAGCTGGTTTGGCTTTTGCCGTTCTGCTCTTGTGGACCTCGACGACTGGCCGTGAATTCCTGAATTTCGCCAAAGAAGCCGTACGCGAAACGAAAAAGGTCGTCTGGCCTACTCGTCGCGAAGCTACCCAGATCACGGGCATCGTGTTTGCCTTCGTGCTGGTGATGGCGCTGTTCCTGTGGGGCACGGATAAGACACTTGAGTTCCTGTTGTACGACGTCATTCTGGGTATACGAAAATAATGAGCGAAAATGTGCAAGACGACGTGCCGGGCGAAGTTCCGGCACAAGATGCTGGCGCAGCGCCTATCAGCGTCCCAGTCAGCAACAAGCGCTGGTACGTTGTGCATGCGTATTCCGGCATGGAAAAAAGCGTACAGCGTGCTTTGACGGAACGCGTCGAGCGCGCCGGCATGCAAGACCAGTTCGGCCAGATCCTGGTGCCGACCGAAGAAGTAGTCGAAGTCAAGAACGGTCAAAAGTCCGTCACCGAGCGTCGTTTCTTCCCAGGTTATGTCCTGGTTGAGATGGAAATGACCGACGAAACGTGGCACCTGGTGAAAAACACCAATAAAGTGACCGGCTTCATCGGCGGCAAATCGAACAAGCCGACCCCGATTCCAGCGCGCGAGATCGACAAGATCATGCAGCAGATGCAAGAGGGTGTCGAGAAGCCGCGGCCGAAAGTGCTGTACGAAGTGGGCGAGCAAGTCCGCATCAAGGATGGCCCGTTCACCGATTTCAACGGCAATGTCGAAGAAGTCAATTACGAGAAATCCAAAGTACGCGTCTCGGTCACGATCTTCGGCCGCGCTACTCCGGTGGAACTTGAGTTCGGCCAGGTCGAAAAAGTATAAGCAGCACCGTTCGCCAGAACGGGCGACGGTGTAAAAACCTGACAAATCTGGCAAAGAGGAGCCCCGCCCTGCAACTGCGCATGGTGGGGCGCTACTACTCATATCCAAGATAGGAGCCATCATGGCAAAGAAAATCATTGGTTTTATCAAGCTGCAAGTGCCAGCTGGTAAAGCAAACCCATCCCCACCGATCGGTCCAGCTCTGGGTCAACGCGGTCTGAACATCATGGAATTCTGCAAAGCGTTCAACGCGCAGACCCAAGGTATGGAACCAGGCATGCCGATTCCAGTCGTGATCACCGCGTTCGCTGACAAGTCCTTCACCTTCGTGATGAAGACGCCTCCAGCAACCTTCCTGATCAAGAAGCACTCGGGCGTTGTCAAAGGTTCGCCGAAGCCACATACCGACAAAGTCGGTAAGCTGACCCGCGCTCAAGCTGAAGAAATCGCTAAATTGAAAACCCCTGATCTGACCGCTGCCGACCTGGATGCTGCTGTACGCACCATCGCTGGTTCCGCACGTTCGATGGGCATCACGGTGGAAGGTCTGTAATCATGGCAAAACTGTCCAAACGCGCAAAAGTTATCAAATCCAAAGTTGATAGCACCAAGTCCTACGCATTCGACAACGCAGTCGCTCTGATCAAAGAACTGGCTACCGCCAAGTTCAATGAATCGATCGACGTGTCGGTACAACTGGGCGTAGACCCTAAGAAGTCGGACCAGGTCGTTCGCGGTTCCGTCGTGCTGCCAGCTGGCACCGGCAAAACCGTTCGCGTTGCTGTGTTCGCTTCGGGCGACAAAGCTGAAGCCGCTAAAGCTGCTGGTGCTGACGTTGTTGGTATGGAAGACCTGGCCGAGCGCGTCAAAGCCGGCGACATGCCTTTCGATATCGTCATCGCTTCGCCAGACACCATGCGTATCGTTGGTACCCTGGGTCAGATCCTGGGCCCACGTGGCCTGATGCCTAACCCGAAAGTCGGCACCGTAACCCCTGACGTCGCTACCGCCGTGAAAAACGCGAAAGCCGGTCAAGTTCAGTACCGTACCGACAAAGCCGGTATCATCCACGCGACCATCGGCCGCAAATCGTTCGCTGACGCAGATCTGAAGAGCAACCTGGTTGCCCTGATCGACGCACTGAACAAAGCTAAGCCAGCCACCAGCAAGGGTGTCTACCTGCGCAAGGTATCGCTGTCGTCGACCATGGGCGCTGGCGTCCGTGTTGACCAGGCTACCCTGGCTGCTTAAGTACCAGTTTAAGTCCTTGTATCGCCTTAGCGCGGTATGGGGCAGTTCTTTGGGCTGGCCGTTTCTTCGGGAACGGCCAGGCAATCAAAGACCGTTGGGCCGGGTGCATCAGGCAGGCACTCAGTTAATTGAATTTTTCACCCAACGCAGATGGTGTACCCGATCAAGTTTCGTAGTCCATTGGACTCCTAAACCTCGGACGCCGTTGTTCGAACCGATGGCAGGCAGTTTGCCCGTCATCATTTAAGGAGGTTGACCGTGGGTCTCAATCTGAATGACAAAAAGGCCGTAGTCGCCGAAGTTTCCGCAAAAGTAGCAACTGCGCAAACTATCGTCGTGGCCGAATATCGTGGCATCCAGGTTGCTCACTTGACGCAACTTCGTGCTAAAGCGCGCGCTCAAGGCGTGTACCTGCGAGTGTTGAAAAACACCCTCGCACGTCGCTCCGTCGAAGGCACGCAGTTCGCCGGCCTGGCAGACAGCATGACCGGTCCGTTGATCTACTCGATCTCGGACGATGCCGTTGCAGCAGCTAAAGTCATCGCTGACTTCGCTAAAACCAACGACAAACTGGTCATCACCGCAGGTAACTACGCAGGCAAGCAGCTGGATAAAGCAGCTGTTGCAGCGTTGGCGAGCATTCCTTCCCGTGAAGTTCTCATTTCGCAGCTGTTGGGCGTTATGCTGGCTCCGGTGTCGGGCTTTGCACGTGGTCTGGCTGCTCTGGCAGCGAAAAAATCCGAAGGTGCTCCAGCTGTTGCCGAAGTGGCCGCAGAAGAAGCGCCAGCCGCAGCGTAATTGCCGCGACCGGTTTTTTTCTCAAGTACCAATCTGATGTATTAACGAATCAAAAAATTATTGGAGTTTCAAATGGCAATTAGCAAAGACGACATCCTGAACGCAGTTAGCGAAATGTCCGTAATGGACCTGAACGAACTGGTCAAAGCTTTCGAAGAAAAATTCGGCGTTTCGGCCGCTGCAATGGCTGCTCCAGCAGCTGGCGGCGCAGCTGTTGCTGCTGCTGAAGAGCAGACCGAATTCAACGTTGTTCTGACCGAAGTCGGCGCGAACAAAGTTGGCGTCATTAAAGCAGTTCGCGAAATCACCGGTCTGGGCCTGAAAGAAGCCAAAGACGTGGTTGATGGCGCTCCTAAGACCGTTAAAGAAGCCCTGTCGAAAGCTGACGCTGAAGCCGCTAAGAAAAAGCTGGAAGAAGCTGGCGCCAAGGCCGATCTGAAGTAATCAAGTTGTACGGCGGCTAGTTAGTTAGCGCCTCGAGCCAAAGCTGCGGATTTCCTCTCGAAAGGGAGGAAATCCGGCTTTGGCTCCTTTGTCGTCCTCGTCGTATTTGTAGCGTTTTGTCCGACGCCGCAGTTTTATCGAATCAGCTGGAAATGGTAGAAGTTTCAGGTTTCGTCTGTGTGACATGCAGCCGATCTTGTTGCTGAAGTGGCTAAAAATGCACTGGCAAAACCTGAATTTTTTATCCTTTCTGTCACTCACGGAGTGTCCATGCACTACTCATTTACTGAGAAGAAACGCATTCGCAAATCATTCGCGAAGCGCGCCAACGTTCACCACGTTCCGTTCCTGCTGGCTACCCAGCTCGAGTCCTACCATAGTTTCTTGCAAGAAGACGTAGCACCGTCGACACGCAAGAACGACGGCCTGCAGTCGGCCTTTACCTCGATTTTCCCTATCGTTTCGCACAATGGCTTTGCGCGTCTCGAATTCCTGTCGTACGTTCTGGGCGATCCTGCCTTTGACGTCAAGGAATGCCAACTGCGTGGCCTGACCTTCGCGTCGCCGCTGCGCGCCAAGGTCCGTCTGGTGATCCTGGACAAGGAATCGCCGACCAAGCCGGTCGTCAAAGAGATGAAGGAACAGGAAGTCTACATGGGCGAACTGCCCCTGATGACCACCACCGGTTCGTTCGTCATCAATGGTACCGAGCGCGTTATCGTTTCGCAGCTGCATCGCTCGCCTGGCGTGTTCTTCGAGCACGACCGCGGCAAGACCCACTCCTCGGGCAAACTGCTGTTCTCCGCGCGTATCATTCCTTACCGCGGTTCGTGGCTGGACTTCGAGTTCGACCCGAAAGACATCCTGTTCTTCCGCGTCGACCGCCGCCGCAAGATGCCAGTGACGATACTGCTGAAAGCAATCGGCATGTCGCACGAGCAGATCCTGGCGAACTTCTTCGTGTTCGACAATTTCAACCTGCGCTCCGAAGGCGCGGAAATGGAATTCGTCGCCGAACGCCTGCGTGGCGAAGTCGCGCGTTTCGACATCGTCAACAAGGAAGGCAAGACGCTGGTCCTGAAGGACAAGCGTATCAACGCCAAGCATGTGCGCGATATCGAATCGAACGGCATCAAGCACATCTCGGTACCGGAAGACTACCTGCTGGGCCGCGTGCTGGCCAAGAACATCGTCGATCCTGAGACCGGCGAAGTTGTCGCGTCCGCCAACGATGAACTGACCGAAGACGTGTTGGGCCGCCTGCGCGAAGCCAACATCTCCGAAATCCAGACCTTGTACACCAACGATCTGGACCAGGGCGCCTACATTTCGCAAACCCTGCGCATCGACGACACCGCCGACCAGATGGCCGCCCGTGTCGCGATCTACCGCATGATGCGTCCTGGCGAACCGCCAACGGAAGACTCCGTCGAAGCGCTGTTCAACGGCCTGTTCTACAGCGCCGACCGTTACGACCTGTCGGCCGTGGGCCGCATGAAGTTCAACCGCCGCATCGGCCGCGATGAACTGACCGGCGCCATGACGCTGTCGAACGAAGACGTGCTGGCCGTGATCAAGATCCTGGTGGAACTGCGCAATGGCCGCGGCGAAGTCGACGATATCGATCACCTGGGTAACCGTCGCGTACGTTGCGTCGGCGAACTGGCCGAGAACCAGTTCCGCGCCGGCCTGGTGCGCGTTGAACGCGCGGTCAAGGAACGCCTCGGCCAAGCCGAAGCGGACAACCTGATGCCGCACGACCTGATCAACTCGAAGCCGATCTCGGCCGCAATCCGCGAGTTCTTCGGTTCGTCCCAGCTGTCGCAGTTTATGGACCAGACCAACCCGCTGTCGGAAATCACGCACAAACGCCGTGTTTCCGCCCTGGGCCCTGGCGGTCTGACCCGCGAACGCGCAGGCTTTGAAGTACGCGACGTGCACCCGACCCACTACGGCCGCGTGTGCCCGATCGAAACGCCTGAAGGCCCGAACATCGGCCTGATCAACTCGCTGGCGCTGTACGCCCGCCTGAACGAATACGGCTTCCTGGAAACCCCATACCGCAAGGTCGAAGGCTCCAAGATCACCGACCAGATCGACTACCTGTCCGCCATTGAAGAAGGCCGCTACATCATCGCTCAGGCGAATGCGACCATCAACGACGCAGGCATGCTGAGCGATGAGCTGGTATCGGCCCGTGAAGCCGGCGAAACCATCCTGGTATCCCCAGAGCGCATCCAGTACATGGACGTGGCGCCGGGCCAGATCGTTTCCGTCGCAGCGTCGCTGATTCCGTTCCTCGAACACGATGATGCGAACCGCGCATTGATGGGTGCCAACATGCAGCGTCAGGCAGTACCTTGCCTGCGCCCAGAAAAAGCACTGGTCGGTACCGGCATCGAACGCACCGTGGCAGTCGACTCGGGTACTACTGTGCAGGCGCTGCGCGGCGGTATCGTCGACTACATCGATGCGGGCCGTGTCGTGATTCGCGTGAACGATGACGAAGCAACCGCCGGCGAAGTCGGTGTCGACATCTACAACCTGATCAAGTACACCCGTTCGAACCAGAACACCAACATCAACCAGCGTCCTATCGTCAAGGTAGGCGACCGTGTGGCCAAGCGCGACGTGATCGCCGACGGCGCATCGACCGACCTGGGTGAACTGGCTCTGGGCCAGAACATGACCGTGGCCTTCATGCCATGGAATGGTCTGAACTTCGAAGATTCGATCCTGATCTCGGAAAACGTGGTTAAAGACGACCGCTACACTTCGATTCACATCGAAGAGCTGTCCGTCGTTGCACGCGATACCAAGCTGGGCGCGGAAGAAATCACCCGCGACATCTCGAACCTGGCTGAGAACCAGCTGGCTCGTCTGGATGAGTCCGGTATCGTCTACATCGGCGCGGAAGTGCAAGCAGGCGACACCCTGGTCGGTAAAGTGACGCCTAAAGGCGAAACCCAGCTGACTCCGGAAGAGAAGCTGCTGCGCGCGATCTTCGGCGAAAAAGCATCGGACGTCAAAGACACCTCGCTGCGCGTGCCATCGGGCATGATCGGCACCGTGATCGACGTCCAGGTCTTCACCCGTGAAGGCATCGTTCGCGACAAGCGCGCGCAACAGATCATCGACGATGAACTGAAGCGTTTCCGCCTGGACCTGAACGACCAGATGCGTATCGTTGAAGGCGATGCCTTCCAGCGTCTGGAAAAAATGCTGATCGGCCAAGTCGTCAACGGCGGTCCGAAGAAGCTGGCCAAAGGCGCCAAGATCACCAAGGAATACCTGGCGGATCTGGACAAGTACCACTGGTTCGACATCCGTCCATCGGAAGACGCATCGGCTACCGCGCTGGAAGCGATCAAGGAATCGATCAACGAGAAGCGCCACCAGTTCGACCTGGCCTTCGAAGAGAAGCGCAAGAAGCTGACCCAGGGCGATGAACTGCAACCTGGCGTGCAGAAGATGGTCAAGGTTTACCTGGCCGTTAAACGCCGCCTGCAGTCGGGCGACAAGATGGCGGGTCGCCACGGTAACAAGGGTGTGGTTTCCCGTATCGTGCCGGTGGAAGACATGCCATACATGGCCGACGGTACGCCGGCCGACGTGGTGCTGAACCCGCTGGGTGTTCCTTCCCGTATGAACGTGGGTCAGATTCTTGAGACCCACCTGGGTTGGGCAGCGAAGGGCCTGGGTATCCGTATCGGCGAAATGCTGGCCGTGCACACCAAAGCCGAAGAGATGCGCAAGTATCTGACCGTGATCTACAACGAAAACGGCCGTCCGGAAGATCTGGACCAGTTCGACGACGAAGAGATCATGAAGCTGGCGAACAACCTGAAGAAGGGTGTTCCGTTCGCTACTCCGGTGTTCGACGGCGCGCACGAATCGGAAATCCGCCGCATGCTGGACTTGGCTTACCCGGACGACATCGCTCACAAGCTGGGCATGACGCCGTCGAAGAATCAGGTCACGATGTACGACGGCCGCACCGGCGAAGCGTTCGAGCGCAAGGTCACCGTTGGCGTGATGCACATGCTGAAACTGCACCACTTGGTCGACGACAAGATGCACGCGCGTTCGACCGGTCCATACTCGCTCGTTACGCAGCAGCCACTGGGCGGTAAAGCCCAGTTCGGTGGCCAGCGCTTCGGTGAGATGGAGGTGTGGGCACTGGAAGCATACGGCGCATCGTATGTGCTGCAAGAGATGTTGACCGTTAAGTCGGATGACGTGAACGGCCGTACCAAAGTGTACGAAAACCTGGTCAAAGGCGACCACGTGATCGACGCCGGTATGCCTGAATCGTTCAACGTGCTGGTGAAAGAGATCCGTTCCCTGGGTATCGATATCGACCTGGAACGCAACTAAGGCTTCGGCTTTATCTTCACAAGCACGGGCCCCGCCGGTCGTTGCCGGCGGGGCAGTTTAAAGAATTCATCACTACCTGGAGTGATACATGAAAGCACTGCTCGATTTATTCAAGCAAGTACAGACGAACGAGACTTTTGACGCGATCAAGATCGGTCTCGCTTCGCCTGAAAAAATCCGTTCGTGGTCCTACGGCGAAGTTAAAAAGCCGGAAACCATCAACTATCGTACCTTCAAGCCTGAGCGCGACGGTCTGTTCTGCGCCAAGATCTTTGGCCCGATCAAGGACTACGAATGCCTGTGCGGTAAGTACAAGCGTCTGAAACACCGCGGCGTGATCTGCGAAAAGTGCGGCGTCGAAGTGACGCTGGCCAAGGTGCGCCGCGAGCGCATGGGCCACATCGAGCTGGCTTCGCCTACCGCCCACATCTGGTTCCTGAAGTCGCTGCCATCCCGTCTGGGCATGGTGCTGGACATGACCCTGCGGGACATCGAACGCGTGCTGTATTTCGAAGCATACGTGGTGACCGATCCAGGCATGACCCCGCTGAAAAAATGCCAGATCATGTCGGAAGACGACTACGCCGCCAAGTACGAAGAGTACGGCGACGACTTCACCGCCTTCATGGGCGCTGAAGGTATCCGCGAACTGCTGCGCTCGATCGACATCCACCGCGATGCCGAAACCCTGCGCGTGGAACTGAAGGAATCGAAGTCCGAAGCCAAGATCAAGAAATACGCCAAGCGCCTGAAAGTGCTGGAAGCGTTCCAGCGTTCGGGCATCAAGCCTGAGTGGATGATCATGGAAGTGCTGCCGGTGCTGCCGCCGGAACTGCGTCCGCTGGTACCGCTGGACGGTGGCCGTTTCGCGACCTCGGATCTGAACGATCTGTATCGCCGCGTCATCAACCGTAACAACCGTCTGAAACGCCTGATGGAGCTGCGCGCTCCAGAGATCATCACGCGCAACGAAAAGCGCATGCTGCAAGAAGCAGTCGATTCGCTGCTGGACAACGGCCGTCGCGGCAAAGCGATGACCGGCGCCAACAAGCGTCCGCTGAAATCGCTGGCTGAAATGATCAAGGGTAAGGGCGGCCGCTTCCGTCAGAACTTGCTGGGTAAGCGCGTCGACTACTCGGGCCGTTCGGTCATCGTGGTGGGTCCGCAGCTGAAACTGCACCAGTGCGGTCTGCCGAAGCTGATGGCTCTGGAACTGTTCAAGCCGTTCATCTTCAACAAGCTGGAACTGATGGGCCTGGCTACCACGATCAAGGCCGCCAAGAAGCTGGTCGAGATCCAGGAGCCGGTCGTCTGGGACATCCTGGAAGACGTGATCCGCGAACATCCGATCATGCTGAACCGTGCGCCTACGCTGCACCGTCTGGGTATCCAGGCTTTCGAGCCGGTCCTGATTGAAGGCAAGGCGATCCAACTGCACCCACTCGTCTGCGCGGCATTCAACGCCGACTTCGACGGTGACCAGATGGCAGTTCACGTTCCGCTGTCGATCGAAGCACAGATGGAAGCCCGCACACTGATGCTGGCTTCGAACAACATCCTGTTCCCGTCGAACGGCGAACCATCGATCGTTCCTTCGCAGGATATCGTGCTGGGTCTGTACTACGCGACCCGCGAAGCGATCAATGCGAAAAACGAAGGCATGCTGTTCCCTGACGTGTCGGAAGTCATCCGTGCCTACGACAACAAGGAAGTGGAACTGACCACCCGTATCACCGTACGTATCGTTGAGAATCCAAAAGATCCAGCGACGGGCGAATTCGTTCGCACCGTGACCCGTTACGAGACCACGGTCGGCCGCGCCATCCTGTCGGAAATCCTGCCGAAAGGCCTGCCATTCTCCGTGCTGAACCGCGCGCTGAAGAAGAAAGAGATTTCCAAGCTGATCAACACGTCCTTCCGTAAGTGCGGCCTGCGCGCGACGGTGGTGTTTGCTGACCAACTGATGCAGTCGGGCTTCCGCCTGGCGACCCGCGCCGGTATTTCGATCTGCGTGGACGACATGCTGGTACCGCCTCAAAAAGTCACCCTGATTTCGGCTGCAGAATCCGAAGTCAAACAGATCGAGCAGCAGTACGCTTCGGGTCTGGTGACGGCCGGCGAGCGTTACAACAAGGTAGTCGACATCTGGGGCAAGACCTCCGATGAAGTCGGCAAGGCCATGATGGACCAACTGAAAGTGGAAGACGTCATCAAGCGTGACGGCACCAAGTCCACCCAGGAATCCTTCAACGCGATTTACATGATGGCCGACTCGGGCGCCCGCGGTTCCGCAGCGCAGATTCGCCAGCTGGCAGGTATGCGTGGTCTGATGGCGAAACCGGATGGTTCGATTATCGAAACGCCGATTACCGCGAACTTCCGCGAAGGCCTGAACGTTTTGCAGTACTTCATCTCGACCCACGGCGCTCGTAAAGGTCTGGCGGATACGGCACTGAAAACCGCGAACTCGGGTTACCTGACCCGTCGTCTGGTCGACGTGACCCAGGATTTGGTCGTCATCGAAGATGATTGCGGCACCTCGAACGGCACGCTGATGAAGGCGATGGTCGAAGGCGGTGAAGTGATCGAAGCCCTGCGCGACCGTATCCTCGGCCGTGTGGTGGTCAACGACGTCGTCAATCCGGAAACCCAGGCTACGCTGTACGAAGCCGGTACTCTGATGGACGAAGACATGGTGGAAGAGATCGAGCGTCTGTCGATCGATGAAGTCAAGGTCCGTACGCCGCTGACTTGCGACACGCGCTTCGGCCTGTGCGCCAAGTGCTACGGTCGCGATCTGGGCCGCGGCATGCTGGTCAACGCCGGCGAAGCCGTCGGTGTGGTCGCTGCGCAGTCGATCGGTGAACCAGGTACCCAGCTGACCATGCGTACCTTCCACATCGGTGGTGCGGCGTCGCGTGCGGCAGTGGCATCGTCGGTGGAAGCGAAGTCGAACGGTACCATCCGCTTCACCTCGACCATGCGTTACGTTACCAACGGCAAGGGCGCGCAAATCGTCATTTCCCGTTCGGGCGAAGTGCTGATTACCGACGACCACGGCCGTGAGCGCGAGCGTCACAAAGTGCCGTATGGCGCGACCCTGATCGTCAAAGACGGCATGGTGATCAAGGCCGGTACGGCCCTGGCAACCTGGGATCCGCTGACCCGTCCGATCATTACCGAGTACGCCGGTACGGTGCGTTTCGAGAACGTCGAAGAAGGCGTGACCGTTGCCCGTCAGGTGGACGAAGTGACCGGTCTGTCGACCCTGGTGGTAATCGATGCCAAGCGTCGCGGTTCGCTGACCAAAACCCTGCGTCCACAGGTCAAACTGTTGAACGAAGATGGTCACGAAGTGAAGATCGCCGGTACCGAACACGCTGTAGCGATCGGCTTCCAGGTCGGCGCGCTGATCATGGTGAAAGATGGCCAGGCAGTGTCCGTCGGTGAAGTGCTGGCACGTATCCCGACCGAATCGCAGAAGACTCGCGATATTACCGGTGGTCTGCCGCGCGTTGCCGAGCTGTTCGAAGCTCGTTCGCCGAAAGATGCGGGTATGCTGGCGGAAGTGACCGGTACTGTTGCATTCGGTAAAGAAACCAAAGGTAAGCAGCGTCTGGAAATCACGGACATGGACGGCAACAAGCACGAGTTCTTGATCACCAAGGACAAGCAAGTGCTGGTACACGACGGCCAGGTAGTGAACAAGGGCGAGATGATCGTGGACGGTCCTGCCGATCCGCAAGACATTCTGCGTCTGCTGGGTATCGAAGCGCTGGCGCGTTACATCGTTGACGAAGTGCAAGACGTGTACCGTCTGCAGGGCGTGAAGATTAACGACAAGCACATCGAAGTGATCGTGCGTCAGATGCTGCGTCGCGTACAGATCGTCAATGCCGGCGACACCAACTACATCGTTGGCGAGCAGGTTGAGCGTTCGGAACTGCTGGACGAGAACGATCGCGTAACCGCAGAGAATAAGATCCCTGCGACTTATGAAAACGTTCTGCTGGGTATTACCAAGGCATCGCTGTCGACCGATTCGTTTATCTCGGCCGCATCGTTCCAGGAAACTACCCGCGTTCTGACCGAAGCCGCGATTATGGGCAAACGCGATGGTCTGCGTGGTCTGAAAGAAAACGTCATCGTTGGTCGTCTGATTCCAGGCGGTACCGGTCTGGCATTCCACCGCGCTCGCAAAGAGAAAGAGCAGTGGGAAGTGGAAGAGCGTCAAGCTCTGCTGCTGGCCGAGAAAGCCTCGATGTCCAGCGGCGATGTGGAAGTGACCGAAACGGTTACTCCACACGACGGCGAAGCGTAATTCAGCTTTTAGTCCCGCAAAATAAAAACGGCACCTTCGGGTGCCGTTTTTTTATTTGTGGCACGATTAATTAATGCGCTACGCTGTATTAATCTGCCTCGACCGGAATATATTCAGAATGGCGGAGTGAGCGATCTGTCATGCGCCACGAATAGAATAACTAATTAGCGTCTGCTTTCGATTTTAAATAATAGTGGGCAGGTTTAATATGCTGCGCTGCCCCGGTTTTAAATGCCGCCCATGATCCGTTGGCTGTGGCAGCGGCGATGGCCACACCTAGCGGCTGGCCGGCATATCTCCGGCGCTGCTGAACTCATCCACTTACCGGCTGCCGCGACGCCGGGCTCATGACTCCTCGGATGCAAGCCAATCTGGAAAACCCTACGTTAAACATGCCAGCCAGTGGTGCGTTCATGCTAAGATTTGGCTCATGATCGCTCAAGCACTCTTCACCCCTGCCCAGCAAAAGCTGCTGGGCTTGCTATTTGTACGTGTCAATCAAGGATTCCACTTGAATGAGATCATGCGCCTGACCGGTTTGGGCAGCGCCTCGGCCCAGCGCGAGCTCAAGCGCCTGCACGAGTCGGGCGTCATCGTGTCCGAGCGGATCGGCAACGTACGTCGTTTTAAACCCAACAAGGAATGCATCGTATTCGGGGAATTAAGCAACCTGGTCAAGAAAACCTTCGGCCTGGTCAGCGTCTTGAATTCGGCGCTGGCACCGCTGCAACATGTGCTGAATGTGGCGTTTGTTTATGGCGCGACGGCCAAGGAACATGAGGGCATGGATACGCCGGTGGAATTAATGCTCATCGGCGATAACACCAGCTACGGCGAATTATTATCCCGCCTGCCGGTCGCCGAGCGATTGCTGCGCCGTAAAATCAATCCCAATCTGTATTCGATTCCGGACTTTAAACGCCGCCTGCGCGAACAGCAGCCGTTTATTCTCCAGGTGCTGCGCGAACAAAAGATTTATGTATTGGGCGATGAAACTGATTTGGAAAAAGTCAGTGGCGAGGAAGTCGGCGTCAGTTAATCCAATTCCCGTCCGACGCCATACGCCTGTTTTTGCGGAAAGAATAAAGAAAATCTGGTGTAATGGCCGGCGCGGGATTCGCAATGTATCTTGCCGCCGAATGCCGTGATAACCCTCTGGCAAAAAGCCAATCCCATCCCCGTGCCGCCGCCATTATGCCGCGTGCTGTAAAACGGTTCGAATACGTGCGGCAATACATCATCCGGTATTCCCGATCCGGTATCGGTCACTAATAATTGCTTGCTATTGCCATTGGTGAAGAACGCTATTTCCACATCTCCCCGTCCCGCCGATTTAATCGCGTGCATCGCGTTTTTAAAGAGATTATATAAAACGTAGACCAGCAATACATCCGAACCAAAAAAGGTGAAGTCTTCGGCGGCTTTGACCACGACCTTGTCGCGCATCGAGCTTTCAAACGGATAGCAGGCCAGGGCTTCGTCGACGCATTTCTTGATGGAATGATCGGCGAAATCATTGCGGTTCAGCGTGCCCGCCCGGGCCGACGCCAGCATCATGTCGACAATGAAATTGGAGCGGCTGATCTCGGCCTCGATGTGCTGGGTCAGCTTGCTGAGGTAGTTCAGCTGCGCCGGCTGCAGCAGCGGCTCGATATGCCGATGCTCCACCGCGCTCTGGTAGCCGGCCAGCAAATCCGGCAGGCACTTGGCCAGCACCCGCGACTGATTGCGTATGGTCGCCAGCGGCGTGCGCATTTCGTGGGCGATGGTGGCGGCCACCTCCATCGGGTCCGCCAGCAGGTTGTGCCGCACCATGGCCTGGGCGATCAGGCCCAGTCCGGCCGCGACGAACAGCACGCCGGGCGGGTAGAACTGCACGCCGTAGTTGCACAGGTAGTCGACCGAGGCAAAAAAATAGATCAGCAGGCTGACCAGGCAGTAGCGCAGCCTCGTCTTCTCGGTCGAAACGGCCAACTGCTGGCGCCGGTACAGCAGCCACAGGCCGCGCCCCACGACCAGTCCGGTCTGTACCAGATGCAGCGGGTGCAGCGGACCCGCCTTGGGATAGAAACCGAAGAAATACGGATACAGCCCGTCGATCACCCAGTCGGTGCTCAGCATGATGACGCCCAGCAGGCCGGCGGTCACATAGGACAGGTCCACCCAGCGGCGTTCGCTGCGCTGGGCCGTCAGTTCGGCGATGAAATGGTACAGCGTGGTCGGCAGGAACAGGATCAGCAGGTAGCCCAGCTTGGCCAGCGCCAGCGCCTCATCCTCGTTGTTGATTTGGAATAACACGGCCCAGGTGAATTGCCAGCAAAACGTGGTCGCGCACAGCAGGAAAAAGGTCAGGCTGATGCGGCTCACCCCGCGCGAATGCAGCACGTAAGCGCCGTAGCACAGGAACAGCAGGGAAACCACGGCGGGCAATAGGGAATGCATGCGCTCTTTCCACGGACTTTGGATGGTAGTCCGCAGTATTACGCGTGTTGATGTAGCTCGCTTGGCTATCGATTAACTATTTGCGTTATATCAAACAAGCGCAGGAGAAACCCGCTTTAAGTGTTTCTGCCCGGCTTGCGGGCAAAACGTCCCCGGCCGCAGGCCGGGACGGTCCAACTCACTGATAGGGGAATTCTCATGCTGCTGCACGCCACCGAAGTAGAAATGTCCGCACCCACCGCTGCCAGCGCCGCCAACGCCAGGCAGACTTTTACCCACGCCCTGACGATTTATCTGAAGGACTCCAACGCCTACGGCAACACGTATTTCGCGCGCTACTTTGAATGGCAGGGAATTTGCCGCGAAAAGTGGTTCTTCGACTGCATTTCGCGCGATATGCTGCAAAACGAAGGCGTCTTCATCACCAAGCACGCCGAGCAGGACTATCTGCAGGAGACTTTCCCATTCCAGGAAATTCACTGCGAGTTGAATGCTTATGATGTCAGGAAGTGCTCGTTTTGGCTGGAGTTCCGGTTTTATGCCGACGGCAAGCCGGTCTCGGTGGGGCGCCAGCAGATCGTCTTTGCCAACCACGCCAAGCAGATCACGGCCTTGCCCGAGCTGGTGATCGCCCGCATCAAGCGCTACGCCAGGTAATGCAAAAAGGGGCGGGCCTGTGCGGCCCGCCCCCTGGCGTTTATTTCTCCGCCGCGATCCAGCGGTCGACTTTCTCTTCCAGCAGCGCCAGCGGCAGCGTGCCGTCGCCCAGCACGATGGCGTGGAACTTCGGCAGGCTGAACTTGTCGCCCAGCGCCTGGGCCGCGCGCTGGCGCAGCTCGACGATCTTCAGCGCGCCGATCTTGTAGCCCAGCGCCTGGCCCGGCCAGGCCATGTAGCGTTCGGTCTCGGTCTTGGCCGAATTGTCGTAGCCCAGCGTGTCGTGCATGTACTGGATGCTTTGCTCGCGGGTCCAGCCCTGCGCGTGCATGCCGGTGTCGACCACCAGGCGGGTGGCGCGCAGCAACTCGTCGTTCAGGTGGCCGAAGTACTGGGCCGGATCGTCGAACAAGCCCATTTCCTTGCCCAGCGTTTCCGCATACAGCGCCCAGCCTTCGATAAAGGCGTTGTTGCCGCCATATTTGTGGAAGTTAGGCAGATTTAGCTCTTGTACCAACGCCAGGTGGAAGTGGTGGCCGGGCTTGCCCTCGTGCAGGAACAGCGTGGTCATGCCGGTGTTGCCGTACTTCGCGGGATCGTTGACCACCGACCAGAACACGCCGGGGCGCGAACCATCGCCGGCCGGCGAGGTGTAGTGGTCCGACGCGGTGGCGCGGCTCAGCTCAGGCTCCAGGCGCAGGTCCAGCTTGGCCTTGGGCAGCAGCGTGAACATCATCGGCAGCTTGGTGTCGAGCACGTCGTTGAGCTTGTGATAGACGGCCTGGACTTCGTTCTCGGTCTTGAACGGATAGAACTTCGGCTGCGCCGCCACCCAGACCGGCAGACCCGCGGCCGGGCCGGTGTAGCCCAGCTTGGGGCCCAGCACTTCAAACTGCGCCTGGATGCGCGCCACTTCCTTCAGGCCGATGGCGTGGATGGCGTCCGGCGTCAGCGAGGTGGTGGTGGCTTCGGCGACGCGGGCCTGGTACCAGGCGGCGCCGTTCGGCAGCGCGCCGAGGCCGGTCGTGGTGCGGCAGGCCGGCACGTATTCTTTTTCCAGGAAGGTGGACAGGCGGGCCAGCGCCGGCATCAGTTTTTCGCCGACGGCCTTGCGGTAGGCGGCCGTCAGGCGCTGCTTGTCGGCGTCGGAGAAGGCAGCCGGCAGCTTGGTGATCGGGGTGTAGAAGATGCTGCTTTCCGGCGTCGCGCTGACCAGCTTCTGGAACTGCGGCAAGCCCGATTCCATGATGGCTTTCGGCTGGGTGATGCCTTGCTTCATGCCCACGCGCATATTGGCGATGGCCTGGTCTATCCATGCCGGCAATTGCTTGATACGGCTCAGGTAAGCGTCATATTCCTTGACCGTGCCGATCGGTTGCGACGCTTCGCCGCCCGCGTAGTTGGCCAGCGTGACCGGCACGCTGTCCATCTGGTTGATCGGCAGCAGGTGCTGCGGGAAGGGCTCCATCGACAGCAGGCCGTGCAGTTCGTAGGCGAGGATGTCGTAGCTGACGCGGTCGGTGTTATTCAGCTGTGCGCGCTGAACCGCCTTCAGCCGGGTGGCGAACTGGCGGTACAGCTTGAACTGCTGGGCGCGCTTGGCGGGGGCGATGCTCATGCCCAGCTGGTCGTCGAAACGGTTGTCGCCGTTTTCGGTGGCGCCTATCGGCTCGAAGCGGGCGACGGCGTCGTAGTACTGGTCGGCGATGGCCAGCAGCGCCTTGTGCGCGGGCGCGGCGCTGACCTGCGGCACGGCGGCGGTCGGCGCGACGGCGTGAGCCGCCAGCGGCGCAAACGCCAGCATCACGGCGGCGGCGAGAGGGGCGAAAGCGGCGTAGGTGTTGCGGCGATGCGTCATATTCTTTCCTTCAAATGTAACAAAATTGGCGCATAGCATAAGCCATTGCGGGGCATCGCTGGGACAAAAATTGTATCCGCGATACATTGTTCTCTTGTGGAAATATTAAATTCTAATTTGAAAATATAATTGCCCAAATCGCATCGGAAGCGCGCTATGCTTGTCACATGGCAGCGCACCATCGCGCCGCAAAAAAATACGGGGAATACACATGAAAAAAGTAATGAAAGCCGCATTGGCGCTGGCCCTGGCCGCACCGCTGGCCGCGTTTGCGGCCGTACCGACCGTCAGCTGGACCGCCTGGAGCAATGGCAACAGCGGCACGCTGACCCAGAACGCCCAGACCGTCAACGTCAGCTACTCCGGCGACACCATCGGCGTCGACTACAACGCCTACATCTACGACGTGCCTTCGTCGTTCACCAGCGCCGAAGTGACCAACACGCCGGGCACCAACGGCACCATCCTGATGTCGGGCGGCTATGCCACCGTCAACAGCTTCCATTTCGACAAAGCCGTGGTCAATCCCTACATCGAGCTGTTCAGCGTGGGCCAGAACGGCGTGCCGGTGACCTTCGCATTCCAGGGCGGCGCGATCACCATCCTCAGCCAGGGCGGCGGACACTGGAACGGCGGCACGCTGACCCAGACCGGCCCATTGACCATCAGCGGCGAGGAAGGCAACGGCCTGCTGAAGTTTACCGGCACTTATACCGACATCACCTTCGTCACGCCGAACTACGAGTATTACTACGGCGCCACCGTCGGCGCCGCGTCGATCGCCGCCGTGCCGGAACCGGAAACCTACGCCATGCTGCTGGCCGGCCTGGGCCTGGTGGGCGCCATCGCCCGCCGCCGCAAGGCCGCCAGGTAACAACAGAATAACAAAGCAGTAACGACTGGCCGCTGCCTTCGGGGAGCGGCCTTTTTTATTCAGGCCGCCGCTTCGGCGAAGCGGCTTTCGTACAGCGCCGCCACCAGGTCCGATTGCGTGACGATGCCGGCGAAGCGCTGCTCCGCGTCGACGATGGGAATGTGGTGGAAGCCGGAGTCGGCCATCAGCGGCACCAGGTCGACGATGGGCGTATCGAGCTGTGCCGTGGTCGGGTGCTGGCTCATGATCTGGCCGACCACCTCGGCTTTTTCCGTGTGGGTTACGCCGCTTTTGCGCAGAAATCGCTGCAGTTGATTGCGGATGCCGCGGTAATCGTCCAAGCCGCCGTGTTCCAGGAAATCCGTCTGGGTGACGATGCCGATCACCCGCCGCGCGCGGTTGAGCACCGGCAGCGCCGCCACGCGGTGCGTGCGCATCTGTTGCCAGGCCTGTTCCAGGCTGGTGCCGAACTCGGCGCTGACGACATCGCGCGACATGATGTCGGCGCAGCTGATGATGCCGAAGCGGCGCTGGTAGGCGCGCTGCTCGGTCTGCATGAACAGCGATTCCAGATCGTCGCGGCTGATGTCCAGCACCTGGTTGTACTGCTTCAGCACGGCGTCCAGGTCTTCCGGCTTGAAGCCCAGCCGCACCGTCGGCACCGCGTCGGCGGTGGCGTGCGGATGCGGCTGCGCGCTTTGCTGCGCGTGGGGATAGCGGCGCCCGGTCAGCTTGTTGTAGAGCATGGCCACGACCACCAGCACCACCGTGTCGGCCAGCACCGTCAGCATGACGAAATCGAAGCCGGCCGCGTGCACGGCGGGGCCGCCGATCACCGTGGTCAGCGCCACCGCGCCGCCGGGCGGATGCAGGCAGCGCAGCGCGAACATGGCGGCGATCGCCAGCCCGGTGGCCAGCGCGCCCAGCAGCGGCAGCGACAGCGTGTCGCCCAGCAATTGCACGCAGGCCACGCCGACCAGCCCGCTGACGACATTGCCGCCGATGGCCGACCAGGGCTGGGCCAGCGGACTGGCCGGCAGCGCGAACAGCAGCACGGCGGAAGCGCCGATCGGGGCCACCATGAAAATCGCCGTGCCGACGGGGGCCAGCAGCAGGTGGCTGAGCAGGGCGGTGATGAACAGGCCGAGCAGGGCGCCGGCGGCGGCGCGCACTTGTTCGCGGCGGCCGGCGGTGATGGGGCTGGGCAGCCAGCGGTCGAGGAAAGCACGCATAGGCTTAATCAAGTATTTGATATGGGACAAATATTATCCCACGCCCAGCCCGCCTCTGCACTTCATTGGTGCGAAACCAGCTCCAGCGGCAGGGCCGTGGTGATCTTGATCTGTTCCATCGAAAACGCCGACGACACCCCGGTCAGCTGCGCAACCTTGATTAACTTCTTGTAAAAGCGGTCATATCCTTCGATATCGCTCGTCACCACTTTCAGCAGGTAATCGATGTCGCCGCTCATGCGGTGAAACTCCAGCACTTCCGGCAAGGCGATGACGGCGGCGGCAAAGCGCGCCAGCCATTTGTCATCGTGCTGGCTGGTGCGCACGCTGACGAACACCGTCACCGGCAAGCCCACCTTGCGGCGGTTGACGATGGCCACGCGGCTCTCGATATAGCCCTCCTCCTCCAGCCGCCGCACCCGCTTCCAGCATGGCGTGGTGGACAACCCGACCCGCTCGCTGAGCTGGGCGATCGACAGCGTGCCGTCGCCCTGCAATGCTGACAAAATTGCATAGTCGTAGCGATCTAGTTCATTCATTCTCTGTTTTCCTTGAATTCGGCATGAACATGCTACAAGTTGTCCGTGACAAGAGTATTTTAGTACATATGTTTCGCCTCGACTGAGTAAGCTATACGTATCAACGATACAAGCAGCGATACAAGCAAACTCATGACGACCGAAATCTACCTCGATGGTAACGCCACAACCGCCGTACTGCCGGCCGCCATCGCCGCCGCGGCCGACGCCATGGGCCAGCGCTACGGCAATCCCAGCAGCAGCCACGGCACCGGCCTCAAGGCCAAAGCCGTGCTCGACCAGGCCCGCGCCTGCGCGCTGCGCCTGCTGGGCGTCGGCGACGGCCGCCTGATGTTCAACAGCGGCGCCACCGAGGGCATCCAGACCGCCGTGCTGTCGGCGCTGGTCGCGCTGCGCGAGCGCCGCGAACGTGGCGAAGCCATCGGCAGCCTGCTGGTCTACGGCGCGACCGAGCACAAGGCCGTGCCGGAAAGCCTGGCGCACTGGAACCGCCTGCTGGGCCTGAACCTGACGCTGCACAAGCTGCCGGTCGACCACGACGGCGCGCACGACCTGGCGCAGCTGCGCGCGCTGGCGCCGCAAGCCGCGCTGGTGTGCACCATGGCCGCCAACAATGAAACCGGCATCATCACCGATCTGGCCGCGATCTCCGCGCTGCTGACCGAAACCGGCAGCCAGGCCTACTGGCTGGTCGATTGCGTGCAGGCGCTGGGCAAGCTGGACCTGAACCTGTCCGCCACCCGCATCGACTACGCGCCGTTCTCCGGCCACAAGCTGTACGCGCCCAAGGGCGTGGGCATGTTGTACGTGCGCGCCGGCGCGCCGTTCACGCCGCTGATCATGGGCGGCGGCCAGGAGAGCGGACAACGCTCCGGCACCGAGAACATGGCCGGCATCGCCGCATTGGGCGCCGTGCTGGCCGCGCTGGAGCAGGGCGGCACCTTCCGCAGCCACCACGAGCTGGCCAGCTTCCGCGCCCGCCTGGCCGACAGCCTGCGCGCGGCCCTGCCCGGCGTGGTGTTCAACCACCCCTTCGACAAATCGCTGCCGACCACGCTGAACTTTTCCGTGCCCGGCCTGACCAGTCGCGAACTGATGGATGTGTTCGACGCCGCCCACGTGCGCGTCAGCTCCGGCAGCGCCTGTTCCGCCGCCAAGGCCGCGCCCAGCTACGTGCTGGACGCCATGCAGGCGCCGCTGTGGCGCAGCGCCGGCGCGATCCGCATGTCCTTCGGTCCGCTGGCCGACGAAGCCACCATCGCCGACGCCTGTCGCCGCATCGAACGCTGCGGCGCCGCGCTGCGCGCCAGCTGCCTGATCCCGTCCGAGCGTACCGCCGTGCCGCACGACGGCTTGCTGCAACTGGGCGTGGAGGGCGCCTGCGGCTGGCTGGTGCTGGACGCAGCCAGCCGCAGCTGCATCGTCATCGATCCCTTGCCGGACATGACGTGCCGCATTGAATCCTATGTGCGCTGCCAGAATTACCAGGTGCAGGCCATCGTCAGCACCCTGCCGGGCGCCGACCGCACGCAACTGGCCGAGGCGCTGGGCCGCCACTTCGATGTCCACGCCGCCACCGATGCCTACGGCTGGCCGTCAAGCGCCGCCGGTACGATACAGATCGGCGCGCACACCCTGGCCAGCGTGGCCGACGGCGCATCGCGCCACTACCTGCTGGGTTCCGCAGGCCTGGCGCCGCAGTCGGTGCGCTTCGCCTTCTGCGCACAGCCGGCACTGGATGTGCTGCGTCCGCTGACCTGCGCGCAGACGCTGCTGTGTCCGACTCGCGACGAGCACAACCAGTTCTGCCTCGGCATGGCTGAGCCATCCACCACCACCGCGCAAGCCGGGCTGCCGCTGCAGCTGGACGGCGCCGCACTGGACGCCTTCCTGCAAGCCCACCCCGACGCCCAGTTGATCGACGTGCGCGAGCCGTACGAATTCGCAGCCACCATCGCCCCCGGCCCCGCCGGCCGCAGCGCCCGCAGCGTGCCCCTGAGCCGCCTGGCCGAGCACGCCAGCAGCTGGCTGCAGGACCCATCCGTGCCGCTGGTGTTCTTCTGCCGCAGCGGCAACCGCAGCCTGAAGGCCGCGCAATGCCTGCGCCGCCTGGGCCACCACCATGCATACAGCCTCGGCGGAGGACTCGCGCTGGCGCCGATGGCGCTGGCTGCATAGGTGCTAAACAGTATTAACTTTTTCTTCCTTTACAAGGCCGCGCAAGCGGCCTTTTTTTTCGTGGAAATTCTGTACGTACGTCACCGCACAGTCGCGAGGCGTGCGCCCCCGTAGGATTCCTTGGCACATAATTTCCTATTCGCAGAATCAAAGCGAGGTATCAGTTGAAACAGTCCGCCCCCCTCCTGCCCGCGATGACGCTGGGTTTTCGCGAAGCTCCCGCCGGCACCCTGTTGTCCGGCGAGGACGACGAAGACCTGCCGTTACGCGCCGAACTTTTCAGTGCCGCCCAGATGGCGGCGCACGGCAAGACGCTGGCCACGCATCACGAACTGAGCAAGCGCGGCGGCCGTGACCGCCTGCTGGCACGGCTGGCGGAAAACGCCGCCGTCATCGATTCCACCTGCGACGAGCTCACCGCCGCCGCCAAGGCCGGCCGCCAGATCACGCCCGCCTCCGAATGGCTGCTGGACAATTTCTACCTGATCGAAGAGCAGATCCGCATCGCCCGCCGCCACCTGCCCAAGAACTACAGCAAGCAATTGCCGCGCCTGGGCAAGGGCGCGCCGGAGGGCACGCCGCGCGTCTACAAGATCGCGCTGGAAATCATCGCCCACGGCGACGGCCGCGTCGATCCCGAATCGCTGTGCCGCTTCGTCGACGCCTACCAGGAAGTG
Organism: Rugamonas aquatica; assembly: GCF_009380215.1. GTDB lineage: Bacteria > Pseudomonadota > Gammaproteobacteria > Burkholderiales > Burkholderiaceae_D > Rugamonas > Rugamonas aquatica_B. The sequence goes on along the minus strand of NZ_WHUG01000017.1, from coordinate 125,512 downwards.
GCCAGCCTCACGCTGGGCGAGCTGTGGGCCATCCCCATCATGCTGCGCCTGGCGCTGATCGAAAACCTGCGCCGCGTGGCCGCGCGCGTGGCCGACAACCGCATCCACCGCGACCTGGCCAACACCTGGGCCGACCAGATGACCGAGGTCGCCGAGAAAAATCCCAGCGGCCTGATTTTGATGGTGGCCGACATGGCCCGTTCCAATCCGCCCGTCACCAGCGCCTTCGTGGCCGAACTGGCGCGGCGCCTGCAGGGACAAAGCCCGGCGCTGACGCTGGCGCTGTCGTGGATCACGCACCGCCTGGCCGAATCGGGCCAGACCATCGAGCAGCAGATCCAGGCCGAGATCCAGCAGCAGGCGGCCGAGCAGGTCTCCATCGCCAACAGCATCGGCAGCCTGCGCTTCCTCGGCACCATGGACTGGCAGGAGTTCGTCGAAACCATGAGCGTGGTCGAGCAGACCTTGCGCCAGGATCCCGCCGCCATCTACGGCCGCATGGAGTTCGCCACGCGCGACCAGTACCGCCACGCGATCGAGAAGATCGCCAAGCGCTCGCGCTACTCGGAAATCGAAGTGGCGCAGCAAGCCTTGCAGCTGGCGCAGGCGCACTACGAAGGCGGCGATGCGCGCCATGGCCACGTGGGCTTCTACCTGATCGGCGGCGGCCTGGCCGCGCTGGAAAAACAGACCGGCATGCGCCGGCCATGGCTGGAAGCCCTGCAGCAGACCTCGCGCGCTTCGCCGCTGACGTCCTACCTGGGCGCCATCGCCGCCATCGCGTTGGTGTCGACTGCGATGCTGCTGGAGCGCGCCGCGCACGACGGCGTCAGTGGCGGCGTGATCGTCATGCTGGGCGTGCTGGCGCTGCTGGGCAGCAGCCAGCTGGCGCTGAGCCTGGTCAACTGGGTCGCCACGCTGGTGACGCGTCCCAACCCGCTGCCGCGCATGGACTTCAAGGACGGCGTGCCGGCCGACGCCCGCACCGTGGTGGTGGTACCGACGCTGGTCTACAGCAAGGAAAACATCGCCGAACTGTGCGAGCAGCTGGAGGTGCGCTTCCTCGCCAACCGCGATCCCAACCTGGTGTTCTGCCTGTTGACGGACTTCGCCGACGCCGCCTCCGAAACCCTGCCGGCCGATGCCGCGCTGGTCGAACAGATGCAGCGCTGCGTTGGTCATTTGAACCGCAAGTACGCCACCCATCCGAACGGCGAACCGGCTTCGCCCTTCCTGCTGCTGCATCGCCCGCGCCAGTGGAACCCGCACGAAGGCGTGTGGATGGGCTATGAACGCAAGCGCGGCAAGCTGCAAGCCCTGAACCGCTTCCTGCGCGGCGGCGCGCGCGACCAATTCAGTTTGGTGGTGGGCGAAACGCACGAACTGGAAAGCATCAAGTACGTCATCACGCTGGACACCGACACCCAGCTGCCGCGCGACGCCGCGGCGCAGTTCATCGCCACCATGCAGCATCCGCTGAACCAGCCGCGCATCGACACCGCGCGCGGCCGCGTGGTGGAAGGCTACGGCATCCTGCAGCCGCGCGTGACGGTCAGCCTGCCGAGCGAAAACGCCTCGCGCTACGAAAAGCTGTGCGGCGGCGAACCGGGCATCGACCCCTACACCCGCACCGTGTCCGACGTCTACCAGGACGTGTTCTTCGAAGGCTCCTTCATCGGCAAGGGCATCTACGATGTCGACGTGTTCGAGCAGGTGCTGGGACATCGTCTGCCGGAAAACCGCATCCTCAGCCACGACCTGCTGGAAGGCTGCTACCTGCGCGCCGGCCTGCTGAGCGACGCCCAATTGTACGAAGCCTATCCGGCCCGCTACGCCGACGACGTCAGCCGCCGCCAGCGCTGGATACGCGGCGACTGGCAACTGGCCTCGTGGGTGTTCGGCCGCGTGCCCGGCGCCAACCGCAAGCGCGAGCGCAATCCGCTGTCGCTGCTATCGCGCTGGAAGCTGTTCGACAATCTGCGCCGCAGCCTGACCGCGCCGGCGCTGGTGCTGTCGCTGATCACCGCCTGGCGCTGGTTGCCCGATCCGTGGCTGTGGACCGGCGCCGTGCTGGCCGTGATCTTCATCCCGTCGCTGGTCAGCACCCTGCACGACCTGTGCCGCCGTCCGGAAGACACCTTGTGGAGCCAGCACCTGCGCGCCTCGCTGCGCCGCAGCGGCCTGCAGTTCTCGCATGCGATCCTGATGCTGGTGTTCCTGCCGTACGAAGCCTGGTTCAGTCTCGACGCCATCCTGCGCAGCGCCTGGCGCATGCTGGTCTCGCACAAGCACCTGCTGGAGTGGCGCGCATCGGCGCTGGCGCGCACCGACGGCGTCTGGCGCACCATGTGGTGCTCGCCGGCGCTGGCGCTGTTCGTCGGCGGCGCGCTGCTGGGATGGCGTCCGGCCAGCCTGGCGCCGGCCGCGCTGTTCCTGCTGGCCTGGCTGGTGGCGCCGGCCGTGGCGCAATGGATCAGCCGTCCGATCGAACGCCGGCAGGCCAAACTCACGCCGGACCAGCAGCAGTTCCTGCACCTGCTGGCGCGCCGCACCTGGGCCTATTTCGACCGCTACGTCGGCCCGGAGGACAACTGGCTGCCGCCCGATAACATGCAAGAGCACCCGGCCCACGTGGTCGCGCACCGCACCTCGCCGACCAATATCGGCATGGCGCTGCTGGCCAATCTGAGCGCCAGCGATTTCGGCTACATCAGCATCGGCCAGATGATGCAGCGCACCGCCGCCACGCTGTCGACGATGGACCAGCTGGAGCGCCACCAGGGCCACTTCTACAACTGGTACGACACGCAGACGCTTAAGCCGCTGCACCCGATCTACATCTCGACCGTCGACAGCGGCAATCTCGCCGGCCACCTGCTTACGCTGCAGGCCGGCCTGACCGGCCTGTACGACCAGCCGGTGCTGGGCCCGCAGACGGTGGACGGCATCGTCGCCACCTGCCGCGTGCTGCAGGAGTCGCTGGGCGGCGCGGCAATGGCGTCCGCGCCCACAGCCGATGCGCCCGACGCTGCCGGTCTGCGCGAGTTGAACGCCTTGCTGGCCGCGCTGACGCCCGCACCGGAAAGCGGCAATCTTCAGCAGCTGCACGCCTGGCTGACGCGCGTCGCCGCCGCCGCCGCCGGCCTTCCCGCGACCGATGCACACGGCGAAGCAGCCATGTGGGCCGCGTCGCTGGCGCAGCAATGCCAGGCCGCGCTGGACGAACTGGCCCTGCTCACGCCCTGGGTCGACCTGCCGGCGGACGCCGTGTTCGACACCAGCCTGACCCGCGTGCCGACGCTGCGCGAACTGGCCGCCATGATCGACAGCGCCTCCACCGTCCTGGCCAACGACCTGGCCCCGGCTGAACGCGATCGCCAGCTGCTGCTGGCCGGCCTGTGCGCGCAGGGCGCCGCCGCCGCGCACGAGCGCATGCGCGAACTGTCCGAACTGGCGCGGCGCTGCGGCGCCTACGCCCAGATGGAATACGGCTTCCTGTACAACACCACCACCAACCTGCTGGCCATCGGCTACAACGTCACCGAGCGCCGCCTGGACGCCAGCTACTACGACCTGCTGGCGTCGGAAGTGCGGCTGGCCAGCTTCGTCGCCATCGCCCAGGGGCAGCTGCCGCAGGAGCATTGGTTCGCGCTGGGCCGCCAGTTGTGCATCGTCGCCGGCAAGCCGGTGCTGCTGTCCTGGAGCGGTTCGATGTTCGAATACCTGATGCCGCTGCTGGTGATGCCCAACTATCCAAGTACGCTGCTCGACCAGACCTACAACGCGGTGATCGACGCCCAGATCGACTACGGCAAGCGCCGCAGCGTGCCGTGGGGGATATCCGAGTCCGGCTACAACACCGTGGACGCCAGCCTCAATTACCAGTACCGCGCCTTCGGCGTGCCGGGTCTGGGCCTGAAGCGCGGCCTGGCCGACGACCTCGTGATCGCGCCTTACGCCACCATGCTGGGATTGATGGTGCAGCCGGAAGCGGCCTGCCTCAACCTGCAGAAGATGGCGGGCATGGGCTATATGGGCCGCTACGGTTTCTTCGAAGCGGTCGACTACACGGCCTCGCGCCTGCCGCGCGGCCAGAGCGCCGCCGTGATCCGCTCCTTCATGGTCCACCACCAGGGCATGGGCCTGCTGGCGCTGAGCTACCTGCTGCACGACCGGCCGATGCAGCGCCGCTTCGAATCCGATCCGCTGCTGCAATCGACGCTGCTGGTGCTGCAGGAACGCAGCCCGCAGGCGGGCGCCTTCTACTCCAACACCACCGAGATGGCGGCCGTACGCTCCACCGCGCCGGAGCAGGCCATGCCGATGCGCGTGCTGACCCAGCACAGCACACCGGTGCCGGAAACCCAGCTGTTGTCCAACGGCCGCTATCACGTCATGGTGACGAACGGCGGCGGCAGCTACAGCCGCTGGAAGGATCTCGCCGTCACCCGCTGGCGCGAAGACAGCACGCGCGACAACTGGGGCAACTTCTGCTACGTACGCGACATGGACGACGGCCAGTTCTGGTCCACCACCTACCAGCCGGCGCTGGTCGAGCCGCGCAAGCACGAAGTGATCTTCTCCGAAGGCCGCGCCGAGTTCCGCCGCTCCGACCGCAACATCGACCTGTACACGGAAATCGTGGTCTCGCCGGAAGACGACATCGAACTGCGCCGCACCCGCATCACCAACAAGTCCGACCGCGAGCGCACCATCGAGGTGACCAGCTTTGCCGAAGTGGTGATGGCGCCCGCCGCCGCCGATGCCTCGCATCCGGCCTTCAGCAAACTGTTCGTGCAGACTGAAATCCTGCGCGACGAAAACGCCATCCTGTGCACGCGCCGCCCACGCGGGCAGGCCGACGCCATGCCGTGGCTGATGCACTCGATGATGGTGCACGACGCCGCCGTCGCCGGCGTCTCCTTCGAAACCGACCGCTCGCGCTTCATCGGCCGTGGCAACACCGCCGCCGCGCCGCAGGCCATGCTGAGCGACGAGGCCCTGAGCGGCGCCGAAGGCTCGGTGCTTGACCCGGTGGTGGCGATCCGCTACACCATCACGCTCAAGCCCGACCAGACGGCCATCGTCGACATCGTCACCGGCATGACCGAGCAGCGCGACGCCGCGCTGCACCTGATCGACAAATACCAGGACCGCCACCTGGCCGACCGCGTGTTCGAACTGGCGTGGACCCACAGCCAGGTGGTGCTGCGCCAGCTCAACGCCAGCGAGGCAGACGCCCAGCTGTACGGACGCCTGGCCAACTCGGTCATCTATCCGAACGCCGCGCTGCGCGCCGACGCCGCCACGCTGATCAAGAACCAGCGCGGCCAGTCCGGCCTGTGGGCGTATGCGATTTCCGGCGACCTGCCTATCGTGCTGCTGCAGATCAAAGATCCGGCCAACATCGAGCTGGCGCGCCAGATGGTGCAGGCGCACGCCTATTGGCGCCTCAAAGGGCTGGTGGTCGACCTGGTGATCTGGTACGAAGACCAGTCGGGCTACCGCCAGCTGCTGCACGAGCAGATCATGGGCCTGATCGCTTCCGGCATCGACGCGCAAGCGATCGACCGGCCGGGCGGCATCTTCGTGCGCCTGGCCGACCAGATCGCGAACGAGGACCGCATCCTGCTGCAATCGGTGGCGCGCGCCATCCTCAGCGACAGCCGCGGCACGCTGGCCGAACAGATCAAGCGTCCCGGCCCGCCGGCCATGCGCATGCCGCCGCTGCTGGCGGACAATCGCAGCGACTACGCGGACGCCGTTCCGCCACCCGCCCCGGCGCGCGAATTGATGCTGGAAAACGGCATTGGCGGCTTCACGCCGGACGGCCGCGAATACGTCATCACCACCAGCGCCGCGCAGCGCACGCCGGCGCCGTGGTCCAACGTGCTGGCCAATCCGCAGTTCGGCAGCGTGATCTCGGAAAGCGGCCAGGCCTACACCTGGCACGAGAACGCCCATGAATTCCGCCTGACGCCGTGGCACAACGATCCGGTCAGCGACGCCAGCGGCGAGGCCTTCTATCTGCGCGATGAGCAGAGCGGCCAGTTCTGGTCGCCGACCGCCTTGCCCGCGCGCGGCAACGGCAGCTACGTCACGCGCCACGGCTTCGGCTACAGCGTGTTCGAACACAGCGAGGCCGGCATCGCCACCGAGATGACCACCTTCGTCGCCATCGACGCGCCGATCAAGTACACGGTGCTCAAGGTGCGCAACGATTCGCTGGTGGCGCGGCGCCTGTCGGCCACCGGCTACGTCGAGTGGGTGCTGGGCGACATGCGTTCCAAGTCCGGCATGCACATCGTCACCGAGGCCGATCCGGTCAGCGGCGCGCTGTTCGCCAAGAACGCCTACAACACCGAGTTCACCGGCCGCGTCGCCTTCTTCAATTGCGACGCCACGCTGCGCTCCGTCACCGCCGACCGCAGCGAATTCCTGGGCCGTAACGGCTCGCTGGCGTCGCCGGTGGCGATGCGCCGTTCCCGCCTGTCCGGCAAGACCGGCGCCGGCCTCGATGCCTGCGCCGCCATCCAGGTGCCGTTCGACCTGCTGCCGGGTCAGGAGCGCGAGATTGTCTTCGTGCTGGGCGTGGCGGGCCGCCGCAACGCCGACGCCAGCAGCCTGGTGCAAAAACACCGCAGCGCCGGCGCCGCGCACGAGGCGCTGGCCGCCGTGCACGCGCACTGGGATCAGACCCTGGGCGCGGTGCGCATCGACACGCCGGAGCCGCAGCTCGACCTGCTGGCCAACGGCTGGCTGATGTACCAGACCATCGCCTGCCGCATGTGGGCGCGCAGCGGCTACTACCAGTCCGGCGGCGCCTTCGGCTTCCGCGACCAGTTGCAGGATGCGATGGCCACCATCCACACGCAACCGCAACTGCTGCGCGACCAGCTGCTGCTGTGCGCCGCCCACCAGTTCCTGGAAGGCGACGTGCAGCACTGGTGGCATCCGCCGTCCGATCGCGGCGTGCGCACCCACTGCTCCGACGATTATCTGTGGCTGCCGCTGGGCGCGTGGCGCTACGTCATCGCCACCGGCGACGTCGGCGTGCTGGCGGAAAGCGCGCCTTACCTGGAGGGCCGCGCCGTCAAGCCGGAAGAGGATTCGTATTACGATCTGCCCGGCCGCTCCAGCCAGAGCGGCACGCTGTACGAGCACTGCGTGCGCGCCATCCGCAACGGCTTGCGCTTCGGCGTGCACGGCCTGCCGCTGATCGGTTCCTGCGACTGGAACGACGGCATGGACAAGGTAGGCGAGCATGGCAAAGGGGAGAGCGTGTGGCTGGCCTTCTTCCTGTGCGAAGTGCTGCAGCGCTTTGCCGAAGTGGCGGACCTGATGCAGGACGCGGACTTCGCCACCGAATGCCGCAGCGAGGCCAGGAAGCTGGCTGCCAGCGTCGAACAGAATGCATGGGACGGCGAGTGGTATCGCCGCGCCTATTTCGACGACGGCACGCCGCTCGGCTCGCACACCAACGAGGAATGCCAGATCGATTCGATTTCGCAGAGCTGGGGCGTGCTGTCCGGCGCGGCCGATCCGGTGCGCGTGCGCGGGGCAATGGAGCAGGTCAATCAGCGCCTGGTGCGGCGCGATTCAGGCATCATCCAGCTGCTTGATCCGCCGTTCGACAAGGCGGGGCCGAACCCCGGTTATATCCGAGGCTACGTGCCCGGTGTGCGCGAGAACGGCGGCCAGTACACCCACGCCGCCATCTGGACCGCGATGGCCTTCGCCCGCCTGGGCGAGACCGAGCGCGCCTGGGAGCTTGCGCGCATGATCAACCCGGTGCAGCACGGCGGCACGCCGGAAGGCATGGCGCGCTACAAGGTCGAGCCGTATGTGGTGACGGCCGATGTCTACGCCGTGGCGCCGCATGTGGGGCGCGGCGGCTGGAGCTGGTACACGGGTTCGTCGGGCTGGATGTATCGCCTGATACTGGAGTCGCTGCTCGGCCTGACCCGCACCGCGACCCAGCTGACGCTGGCGCCGCGCATGCCGGCCGAGTGGCAGCACTTCACGTTGACCTACCGCTACGGCGCGGCATCGTATGTGATCCGCGTGACGAAGTCGTCGGAGGCCGTTCCGGTCATGACGGTGGACGGCGTGCGGCAGCAGGGCATGGCGATCGACCTGCACGATACGGCCAGCATCCATAAGGTGGAATTGTTCGTGCCGGCCTAGTTCAATTTTTAACAGAGTGTCCCATTCTGGACATTTTAGGCATCCACACCACAACGCGGCGCTTTATGCGCCGCGTTCTCTTTGTGCGTCATCTTCCTGTCATGCATAGTTGCGAGACTTTTGGATTACCAACCGCAAAGAGAGTCCCTAGTGAACAAATCGCAGACGCTGTCCCGCCTTGCCTTCATCATGCTGTTGTCCGCCGGAGTCGCCGGCGCCGCCCACGCATCCAAAGCCGATCACCACGAATTCGAAGCCACGCTGCACGCGCCGTTCGCCGCCGACGGCGCCGACCAGGATCGTCCGGAAGCCCGTACCTTCAAGCTCGGTTTCGATTTCCCCTTGCTCGAACGCGAGCAGGATGTGAAGTGGCGGCTGGAGCTGGTCAGCCCGGACGGTGTGGTGGTGCAGCAGTGGCAGGGCGTGCAGCGCATAGCCGGCAAGCCGGTTGATGTCAGCATCGCCTGGGACGGCCGCGCCGACGGCTTGATCCTGACCGATGGCGTGTATGTGGCGCGCATGCTGGCCGTCACCGGCGACGACACCGTCGAGCAAAGCTGGGATATCTCGGTGGGCCGCAATCCGGCCCAGGCCATGCCGGCCTTCAAAGCCTTGCCAACCTCCGCGACCGCAGCCAAGCCGGCGCGCGGCAACGGCCGCGTAGTGCAGGGCGCCATTGCCGCCACCGCCTCGCTGCCATACACCGTCTACCTCGGCAACCTGCACAGCCAGACCAACCATAGCGACGGCGGTGGAGCGCTGGGCAGCTGCACCGGCGCGCAGGCGCCGCAAAGCGCGGCGCTGGGACCGGCCGACGCCTACCAGTACGCGATGAACAAGGGCCTCGATTTCCTGATGGCCTCCGAGCACAATCATATGTACGACGGCTCCGACGGCACCAACGCCTCGGCCGATCCGGCCGCCGCCAAGGCGCTGTTCCAGTCCGGCCTGACCGCCGCCGCCAACTTCAACAGCGCGCACGCGGGCTTCCTCGGCATGTATGGACTGGAGTGGGGCGTCATCAACAACGGCGGCCATATGAACATCTTCAACACCACCGAGCTGCTGGGCTGGGAGAGCAACAGCAGCGGCCAGCTGATCGCCGATACGCTGACCGCCAAGGGCGACTATGCGGGCCTGTACACGCTGATGCGCCAGCGCGGCTATGTCGGCCAGTTCAACCATCCGGAATCGTCGGGCCAGTTCCTGGTCAACGGCACGGCGCTGGGCTACACCGCCGACGGCGACCAGGCGATGGCGCTGTGCGAAGTGCTCAATACCTCGGCCTTCTCCACCAACACCAGCGAGACCGAGACCGGCCGCAGCACCTACGAAGGCGCCTGCAACAAGGCGCTGGAGGCGGGCTACCACGTCGCCTTCTCCAGCGACCAGGATAACCACTGCGCCAACTGGGGCGCGTCCTACACCAACCGCACCGGCGTGCTGCTGCCGAACGGTACGCCGCTGACCACCGCCAGCATGATCGCCGCCATCAAGGCGCGCCGCGTGTTCGCCACGATGGACAAGACCTCGCAACTGATCCTGACCGCCAACGGCCACGTGATGGGCGAGCGCTTCACCAACAGCGGCCCGCTCAACCTGGTCGCCAACTTCGCCAGCAGCAGCGGCAAGACGGTATCGTCGGTGAAGATGTACGAGGGTGTCCCGGGCCGCAACGGCACCGTGACGCAGCTGTCGGCCACCGCCAGCACCACCATCACGCCGGCCGTGGGCGAGCACTTCTACTACGCCAAGATCACCCAGAACGATGGCAACATCCTGTGGTCGGCGCCGGTGTGGGTCACGCAGGGCACCGGCGGCGGCACCACGCCGCCCGGCCCGGCGGAGCTGATCGTCAACGGCGGCTTCGAATCCGGCGCCGCCTCATGGACCGCCAGCGCCGCCGCGATCACGTCCGACATGGCGCAAGCGGCGCATGGCGGCAGCGGCAAGGCCAAGCTGAATGGCTACGGCAGCACCCATACCGACACGCTGTACCAGAGCGTGACGATACCGGCCGCCGCCACCAGCGCCAATCTGTCGTTCTGGCTGAAAGTGGTGTCCAGTGAGACCACCACCACCAACGCCTACGACACGCTCAAGGTGCAGGTGCGCAGCAGCGCCAACGCCGTGCTGGCGACGCTGGCGACGTATTCGAATCTGAACAAGGGGAGCACGTATGTGCAAAAGAGCTTCGACCTGTCGGCCTATAAAGGGCAGACGGTGAAGATATACTTCGAGGGTGTGGAAGGCACGATGGTATCGACCGCCTTCCTGGTGGACGATGTCAGTCTGATCGCGCAGTAAGGCCGTTTATTTGGTCCAAGGCTGTTCGCGTTTTTTTCCGGTCCGCGCGAACAGCAGCAGCACCGCTATGCCGAGCAGTATCAGCTTGTAGCTCACCGGTTCCGGCACCGACACCATGTTGGCTTTGCCGGCCGCCGGTTTAACCGTCTGCACGGTGCTGGCGGCATGTGCGGCCGCCGGCGCCGCTTCGGCGGCATATACTTGAACGCTCACTGCGCAGGCGCTCAATAACAGCGCCGCTATCTTGCTCATCAATCGCATTCCCTGCCTCTGTTAATACTCAAGTGGCAAGTATAATAGATTGTTAATTTCTCCGCATCCGTGCGGTAACACACGGAGCGGAACATAAAGTGGTTGACCTTACACGCCGAGGCTGGCGCCCGCGCCCAGCAGCGTGGCCACGCCCAGCACCGCGAACACCAGCGCGGCGATGCCGTGCACCAGCTTGAGCGAGACGCGGTTGGCGATCTTGTCGCCCAGGTAGACCGCCGGCACGTTGGCCAGCATCATGCCGAAGGTGGTGCCGCAGACCACGGCCACCAGGCTGTCGTAGCGGGCCGCCAGCGCCACCGTGGCCACCTGCGTCTTGTCGCCCATCTCGGCGGCGAAGAAGGCGATCAGCGTGGTCAGGAACACGCCGTATTTCGCCAGCGGCATGTCGCCTTCATCGATCTTGTCCGGCACCAGCGTCCAGGCGGCCATCGCCAGGAAGGACACGCCCAATACCCAGCGCAGGATGTCCGGCCCGAGCAGGCTGGTGATCCAGGTGCCGACGGCGGCGGCAAACGCGTGGTTGGCGATGGTGGCGACGAAAATCGCGGCGACGATGGGCAGCGGGCGGCGGAACTTGGCGGCCAGGCAGAAGGCGAGCAGCTGGGTTTTGTCGCCGATTTCAGCGAGGGCGACGATGCCGGTAGAGACGAAGAAGGCTTCCATGGGTTTTGTATGTAGTACGCGGGCCGGAAACGATTAACCAATGATCCAGGCGCGACTCCGGCCCATCATGGCCGCACCTCGATCATGGTCTCGTCAAGTTTTTCAACCACCTGCACCACGGTCTGCGGACCGATTATGTTGACACAGGTTCTTGCGCCGGGGTGGCGCAAGCCGACTACTCCCCACTTACGGCCCGAATGATAGCATAGCCACGCGCATGTACACATCTTCGATACATGGCTATGCTATTCTGCTTCGCGCTCCAGACCTTATTGAAAAGATCACCATGCCTATCAAGAAAACACTGTCCGCCTTCGTCCTGTCCGCCCTCGCTGCGCTGGGCGTCGCCCATGCCGACCCCTTGAGCTACGCCCGCTACGACCAGGTGCGCACCAGCGACCTGTATCTGGACCTGAAGGCCGATTTCGGCCACAAGACCCTGGCCGGCTACGCCGAGCTGACGTTGAACTGGATCGACAAGTCGGCCCGCACGCTGGTGCTGGATACGAACGAACTCAATATCGCCAAGGTGCAGGTGCTGAACCCGAACGGCCGCTGGAGCGCCGCCTCCTTCATGCTCGACAAGCTCGATGCCGAGAAGGGCCGGGCGCTGCGCATCGCGCTGCCGTTCCAGCCGCAGAAGGTGCGCGTGTACTACCGCACCGCGCCGTCGGCCGCCGCGCTGCAATGGATGTCGCCGCAGCAGACCATGTCCGGCAAGCGTCCGTTCATGTTCAGCCAGTCCGAGGAAATCAACGCCCGCTCGTGGGCGCCGGTGCAGGACACGCCTGCCGTGCGCTTCACCTACAGCGCCCGCATCGAAGCGCCGACCGGCATGCGCGTGGTGATGAGCGCCGAGAACGACCAGCAATCGACCGGCGCCGGCGGCTGGAAATTCAAGATGGCGCAGCCGATTCCATCCTACCTGCTGGCGATCGCCATCGGCGAGATCGACGTGCGCAACCTCGGCCCGCGCTCCGCCGTCTACGCCGAACCGGCGCGCATCGAGGCCGCCGCCTACGAGCTGGCCGACACCGAGAAAATGATCAGCGCCGCCGAAGGCCTGTATGGTCCATACCGGTGGGAGCGCTACGACATGATCGTGCTGCCGCCGTCGTTCCCTATCGGCGGCATGGAGAACCCGCGCCTGACCTTCCTCACGCCGACCATGATCGCGGGCGACCGCAGCCTGGTCGACCTGATCGCGCATGAACTGGCGCACTCGTGGTCCGGCAATCTGGTGACCAACGCCTCGTGGAAGCACTTCTGGCTCAACGAAGGCTTCACCACCTACGTCACCACCCGCATCGTCGAGAAGCTGTACGGCGAGGAAGTGGCGGAGATGAACCTGCAGGTCGAGCAGGAAGAGGCGCTGGCGTCGCTGCCGTCCATCCCCGCGGCCAAGCAGGCCCTCGTCACGCGCGACGCCGACACCAGCGCCGCCGGCTACACCGACAGTGGCCTGGTCTATCCGAAAGGCGCGTGGCTGCTGCGCACATTGGAGCAGCGCGCCGGCCGCGAGACCTTCGATCCCTTCCTGCGCGGCTGGTTCGACCAGCACGCGTTCAAGTCGGCCACCACCGACGAATTCGTGGCCTACCTGAAGAAGAACCTGCTGGATGCGCGGCCGGAAGTGATGTCGCAGGCGGAGCTGGACGAGTGGCTGTACGGCGCCGGCATTCCGGCCAGCGCCAAGCACGCGGCCTCGCCGCGCCTGGCGGCGCTGGACGCGCAGCGCACCGCATGGCTGAAGGGCGAGCTGCCGACCAAGGACTTGAACGGCAAGAACTGGATCGCGCTGGAGTGGATGCACTTCCTGAACGATATCGACGGCAAGGCCGGCGCCGCGCAGATGCAGGAGCTGGACCAGGCTTTCGCGCTGGGCAAAAGCGGCAACAACGAAATCGCCTACCGCTTCTACCTGGCTTCCATCAAAGCCGGCTACAGCGTGCGCGAGCCGCTCAACGCCTTCCTGATGAGCGTCGGCCGCCAGAAGTTCGTGGTGCCGCTGTACACCGCGCTGCTGAAAAACCCGGCCGAAAAGGAATGGGCCAAATCGGTTTACGCCAAGGCGCGCGAACACTATCATCCGGTCACGCAAGGCTCGGTCGATAAACAATTTAAAAAATAATGATGATGAAATTCTCCCGTAATTTTGCTGCGGCGCTGCTGGTGCTGGCGGTATCCATGCCGGCGCTGGCCGCCGCGCCGGCCTACAACCTCGACGCCGACGTCAAGCTGGCCTTGAAGACCTTCGACGTGCCCGGCATGGCGATCGCCATCGTCAAGGATGGCAAGGTCATCGCCGCCAACGGCTACGGCGTGCGCAAGCTGGGCGACCCGGCGCCGGTGGATGGCAAGACGCTGTTCGAAGTGGCCTCCAACTCCAAGGCCTTCACCGCCGCCGCGCTGGCGATGCTGGTCGACGAAGGCAAGATCGCCTGGGACGATCCCGTCACCAAGCACCTGCCGGACTTCCAGATGTTCGACTCCTACGTCACCGGCGCGATGACGGTGCGCGATCTGCTGACGCACCGCAGCGGCCTGGGTCTGGGCGCGGGCGATCTGCTGTGGTGGCCGACCACCAGTTTCAGCACCGATGAAATCATCGCGCGGCTGCGCTACGTGAAGCCGGCCACCAGCTTCCGCAACAGCTACGCCTACGACAACCTGCTCTACATCGTGGCCGGCAAGATCATCGCCGCCAAGGCCGGCAAGCCGTGGGGCGCGGCCGTACAAGAGCGCATCCTGGCGCCGCTGGGCATGAACGGCACCACCACCAGCGTGGCCGCGATGCTCGCCAGCGGCGACTACTCCGCGCCGCACAGCAAGATCAACGACAAGGCGGCGGTGGTCAAGCCCATGCCGGTGGAGAACGCGGTGGGCGCGGTCGGCATCAACACCAGCGCCGAGGACATCGCGCGCTGGATGAACATGCTGCTTAACGGCGGCAAGCTGGAAAACGGCACGCAACTGATCAGCGCCAAGCAGCTGGCCGAGATGTGGTCCGAGCAGACGCCGATGCGCATTCGCGAACCCAAGCCGGCGCTGGCCGCGACCAAGCCGAACTTCTCGGCCTATGGCCTGGGCTTCAGCCTGCGCGACTACAAGGGCCGCAAGATCGCCATGCACGGCGGCGCGTTGCAGGGCTTCTATTCGACCGTGCTGATGGTGCCGGAAGAGAAGCTGGGCATCGCCATCCTGACCAATGCCGAGAACAGCCCGGCGATGGCGTCGCTGTACTGGCGCATCCTCGACCAGTACCTGAACGTGCCGGCCAGCGACTGGATACAGCTGTACGCCGACCAGGAAGCGGCGTCGCACAGGGAGGAGCAGGAGCGCCAGGGCAAGGAGTCCGGCGCGCGCACCGCCAAGTCGACGCCATCGCTGCCGCTGACGGCCTACGACGGCGAGTACGAAGACCCGTGGTACGGCAAGGTGACGATACGCGCCGAGGGCAAGAAGCACATCATGAGCTTCACCCGCACGCCGGACCTGACGGGCGAGCTGGAACACTTCCAGCACGACACCTTCATCGTCCGCTGGAAGGAGCGCAACTTCAACGCCGACGCCTACGTGACCTTCGCGCTGAACCCGGACGCCAGCATCGAGCGCATGAAGATGGCGCCGGTGTCGATGGAGACGGACTTCAGCTACGACTTCCGCGACCTGAACTTCACGCCGGCCAAGCCGCCCAAGTCCGACAAGACGTCCAAGTAAGCGCTGCTTGCTCAATTCTTTGGAAAGCCGTACATGCTGAAAATCAGACTTTTGCTGCAAGCTCTGTTGTTAAGTTGTACCGCCCATGCAATCGGGGCGCCGCTGGATGCCGCGCCTTACTTCGGCGACCCCGCCATGTTCGATGCGGCGGTATCGCCCAGCGGGCGCTATGTGGCGGTGCTGCTGAAGTCCGACAGCGGCCGCGCCGTGCTGGCCACCATCAGCGTCGAAACCATGAAGACCACGCCGGTGGCCGCCTTCTCCAATGCCGACGTCACCTACGCGCGTTGGCTGAGCGACCAGCGGCTGGCGATCATCTTGAACAATGTCGGTCAAAACGGCGCGGTCGGCGGCCCGGGCGTGTATGCCGTCGACCGGGATGGCGGCGCGCTGAAGGCGGTCACGGAAACCGTGCCATCGACCATGCCGTTCGCGGATACTTCCGAGTTTTATACCAGCGACAGCTGCAACAACGACGGCCGGTTGACGGCCGCGCTGGGGCCGGACGAGATGCTGATCAATCTCCAGTTCGAGAAGCAGGACATCCTGGGCCGCCTCAACACCCGCAGCTCCCAGAAGGTGGAATTGTTCGGCCCCTTCGACAAGACCGAGCCGCTGCTGCAAAGAGACCGCACGGTTTCCTGGCTGGTGGACCAGGCCGGAAAACTGCGCGTGGTGTACGCGATACGTGGCGGCCGCCACCACACCTATCATCTGGATGACGCAGGCCGGTGGAATGAGCTGACATCGCCCGCCCTCGGCGCGGACGACACCTTGCTGCCCGTGCTGTATCTGAACGATAAACTGTACGTCACGGCGCGCAATGGCAAGGACGAGACCAGCATCTACAAGTACGACTTCGCCGCCAAGGCGCTCAGCCCGGAGCCTTTAATCAGCACGCCGGGCTACGACATCACCGGCCATTTTGTCGTGTGCCAGAACCGTATCGCCGGCTACCGCCTGCAATCGGAAAACACCAGCACCATCTGGTTCGACGCCAGGATGAAGGCGATCCAGCAGCAGGTGGACCGCCTGTTGCCCAACACCGCCAATCGCGTGTCGCGTGGCGCGGCCAGCGAAACGCCCTATGTGCTGATCGAGGCGGAATCGAACCGCGTGCCGCGCGCTTACTACCTGCTCAATACCGACAGCGGCAAGCTCACACGCATAGGCCAAACCGCCGCCGCGATCGAGGCCAGGGACATGGGGCAGCGCAGCTGGATCCAATACACGGCGCCCGACGGCTTCGTCGTGTCCGCGTACCTGACGCTGCCGGCGCACGCGGAGAAAAAGCCGTTGCCGATGGTGGTGCTGCTGGCGAGTTCGCCGTGGTGGCGGGTGACGGTCGATGCCTGGAATCCGCAAGTCCAGTTCCTCGCCGCGCAGGGCTTCGCGGTGCTGCAGCCCGAGCCGCGTGGCACCTACGGCTATGGCGACCGCTATTTCAAGGCCGGCTGGAAGCAATGGGCCAGCGGCGTGCAGGACGATATCGCCGCCGGTGCGCGCTGGGCCGCAGCCCAGGGTTATGCCGATCCGAAGCGCATCTGCGTGGCCGGCTCGAAGTATGGCGGCTACGCGGCCTTGACCGCGCTGGCGCGCAAGCCTGACCTGTTTAAATGTGCCGTCAGCTGGTCGCCGATCGCCGATCCGAAGCTGATGGCGGCGCGAAACTGGAAAGGCATGCCGGCGACGCCGACGGCCGTGGTGATGGATCGCCTGGTGGACGTGGAGATGGCCCCGCTGCTGTCCGCGGACACCCGCTTCACCCGCGCAGCCTTGCTGGCGTATGGTGATGACGACGAGCTTGCACCGGACGGGTTTTTAAAACAGCTGTCCGGCATGCTCAAGGAAGGCAATGCGGCGTCGGAGGTCATCAGCTATGGCCAGCCGCACAGGCAGACGCCGATGGAAGCCAACCGTATCGGTTTCTGGAACCGCGCCGCCGCGTTCCTGACGCGCCAGATCGGCGCGCCCCAGACAGGCGACGCCTCCGCCAGATAGCGCGGGTTTAAACCTGACTCTCGACCCGGTTGCGGCCGTTGCGCTTGGCGCGGTACAGCGCCAGGTCGGCGGCGTGGAACAGATCGTCCAGCGCCGCGTGCGGGCCGTGCGCCACCGCCACGCCGAAGCTGGCCGTGACCCGCAGGATGTGGCCGTCGGCCAGCGTCAGCGGCTCATGCGAGATCGCCGCGCGCAGCCGCTCGGCCAGCGCGCGCGCCGCCTCCAGCCCGCAGTAGGTGGGCATCACCACGAATTCCTCGCCGCCGTAGCGCGCCACGATCTCGCCGTCGCGCAGGCTGTCGCGCACCACCTCGGCGATGCGTATCAAGACCTGGTCGCCGGCGTCGTGGCCGTAGGAGTCGTTGACCGATTTGAAGTGGTCGACATCGAACAGGATCACCGCCAGCGATTCGTCCTGCTCGCGCGCGCCGCGCAGGCGCAGGTTGCCGGCCGCCGTGAAGGCGCGCCGGTTCAGGATGCCGGTCAGGTAGTCGGTATCGGCGCGCAGCTTCAGTTCCTCGATCAGGCGCACGCGTTCCTGCTCCAGCCGTTGACGATCCATGCTGTTGGCGCGCAGCGTCGCCAGCGCGCGCAGCATGTCGCCGATTTCGTCGTCGCGCCTGGCGCCGCTGGGCGGCATCGAAAAGTCGCCGTTGCCCAGCCGGACCACGGCGCGCGTGGCGCGCAGCAGCGGCACCACCACGCGCCGCCGCACGATCGCCAGCAGCAGCGTCAGCGCCAGCAGGATGGCGGCGCCCACCAGCAGGGCCAGCACCAGCTCGCGCCGCGCGGCCTCGTAGTCTTGCAGGGCCTGCGTCTGCGCCTCCTGCAGCAGCACGTCGCGCAGCGCCAGGATGGGCGCCATGCAGGGCACGTAGCGCTGCGCGAACTGGCCGGTGTCCATGCCGTAGGCGCGGCCGGCGCGGCTGGCCTGCTCGACTTCGGCCACCAGTCGCTGGCCGGCGGCGAAATACACCTCGTCCATGCGCGCCACCGCCGCCAGCACGCGCGGCTCGCTGTCGATGTCGCTGCTGGGGATCTTGATCAGCTGGCGCAGCTGCTCGATGCGGCCGCGCAGGAATTGCAGGCGCTGGTGGTCGGCCTCGGTCAGCGGCCGGGGAGCGGCCAGCGGCACCGTCAGCGCCGAGCCGAGACGGCCGGCGAACTCGCGCAGCTCGACGGTCAGGCGGGCCTTCATCAGGATGCGGGCGATGCGCGGATACACCTGTTCCGAGGCGCGGGTGTAGCTGGTCACGGTGTTCAGCGCCAGCGGCACCAGCTGGAACATGCGTTCGATGGCGGCGTCCAATCGTTCCGGCGTGCGTTCTGCCGGCGGCAGCGCGGCCAGCTGGTCGACCGTCAGGCGGGCCGCGCCCAGCGCGTCGTACAGCGGCGCCAGCGCGGTAGAGGGCTGGCCGGATGCTTGGGACAGGTCCTGGCGCAGCTGGTCCAGCGCCAGGTCGGTGTCGGCGCGGGCGCGCAGCAGCCGGGCGCGGCGCGCCGGATCGGCCGGCATGCGGTCGCCCAGCACGGCGTTGACCGGGCCTCGTTCGTAGGAGAGTTTTTCAGCGGCGACCATGGCGCGCTGCATCAGTTGCAGCGTGTGGTGGCCGGTGCCGGCGGCGCGGTAGTGTTCCCATTCGCCCCACAGTAGACGGCCCAGCATGCCGCACACCAGCAATGCCAGCACGGCGCTGGCGATGGTGAATAGTCGGGTTAGTCTCATTGCTGCCAGTCTGCATTCCAATTTGCTAGTTAGCAATATGCCACAAAGCACGGCGACTGTGGTTGTTGGGACGGCGGCGGGGGGAAATGAGACGCCGGCAGGCGGCTAATGGTACGATGGCGCCCGCGCGTCACGGCAGGGCTGTTTGTTTTGATGCAAAGCTTGAATGATTAATAATTGAGGGATGAAGAAGATGTCTATGCAACGAGTTATGCTGCGCTCCAAGCTGCACCGTGTGACGGTCACGCAGGCTGACCTGAATTACGAAGGTTCCTGCGGTATCGACCAGGATCTGCTGGATGCGGCCGATATCTGGGTCAACGAGAAGATCGAGTTGTACAACGTGAACAATGGCGAACGTTTTGCCACCTACGCCATTCCCGGCCTGCGCGGCACGGGCGAGATCTCGCTGAACGGCGCCGCCGCGCGCCGCGCCCAGCTGGGCGACCTGCTGATCATCTGCACCTATGCGCCGATGACCGAAGAGCAGGCCCGCGACTACAAGCCGAAAGTCGTTTTTGTCGATGACAAGAACAAGATCAAAGGCATGAAGTAAGCCGTTGAACGAAGAGAGCCGCCGCCCCAAGGGCAGGCGGCTTTTTTTTTACTTGGACATGCCGTCGTTGCGCAGCAGCTGCGACATGTACTGCGGCGTGATGCCCAGGAAGGATGCCACCACCTTCTGCGAGATGCGCTGCTCCAGCCCCGGATACTCGCGCCGGAAGGCGCTCAGCCGCCCCTGCGCCGGCGAGGCGCTCAGGTACAGCCTGCGGCTCTGGTCGATGATGCCGCGCTCCGACACCCGCAGATAGTAATCCCGCAACAGGCTGTTGCTCATCGTCAGCTTGCTGATCTCCAGCCAGTCCATCCGGTAGCCATGCACGGCCGTCTCCGCCACCACGAAATTGAGCGCCGGCTCGTCCTCGCGCGCGCGCAGCAGGTCGTCGTGCGCCGCCGCCGGCTCGCCGTCGGTCAGGAAATGCAGCGTCACCTCGTTGCCGGTTTCGGTGATGAAACCGGTGCGCGCCACGCCGCTGTGCAACCAGACCACGCTGTTGGCGACGACGCCGATGCGCTGCAGGTACTCGCCCTTGCGCATGCTCACCGGCACCGCCAGCGGCGCCAGCATGCGCGTCACCTCGTCATACATGTCAGCCGTGACTTTGTATTTCCGGGCAACAATATCCCGGTACTTTGCTCTGTGGTCTAAGAATGCCTGGTTCATTTTTCGTGGTGTTTTTCATTCCGGCATGTAAATGGCCGTACATAAGTCCCGGAAGTGTAAACGTTTTCTCAGTCTTTAACGCAATTTTTGTTGTGATTTGGAATGTAAATCGAAAATATATTTCAAACTTAAACCAGTTGAATGGCGCTTGAAATTGGCGTTACCATAGGCAACTAACCAGCCACGGGAGACAGCCATGAAAATCACCGACCTCAGCATAGGACGCCGCCTGTCGCTGGGCTTTGCCGTCATCCTGGCGATCCTGATACTCAACACCGGGCTGGGCATTTACCGTCTGCAGGGCGTGGCCGAATCCACCCGCGCCATGATGGAGCTGCCGCTGGCCAAGGAGCGCCTGATCGCCGACTGGTACCGCGTGGTGTTCGCCGGCATCCGCCGCACCACCGCCGTGGCCAAGAGCGCCGATCCGGTGCTGGCCACCTTCTTTGCCGAGGAAGCCAGGAATTCCACCGCCTACGCCCAGGGCCTGATCAAGAAGATCGAGGAACTGGCCACCGACGACGACAAGGCCCTGATGGCCGACCTGGTCAACACCCGCAAGGCTTACGTGGCTTCGCGCGACGGCGTCATGAAGGCCAAGGCCGCAGGCGACGCCGACGGCGCCACCAAGCTGCTCGACGACGCCTACATCCCGGCCGCCAAGACCTACGAGGCGATGCTGCAGAAAATGCTGGACCACCAGCGCAAGGAAATCGACGCCGCCGCCGCCCGCATCGACCAGGTGGCCAAGGACAGCCGCAACCTGCTGGTGGTGATGGCGGCACTGGTGGTGGCCTTCAGCGTGGCGTTCGCGTGGTGGCTGACGGCCGGCATCACCCGTCCGATCAACGAGGCGGTGGCGCTGGCCGAATGCGTGGCCGGCGGCGACCTGGTCGACCACAGCGACCATGCCGCCGCCGGCTACAGCCAGGACGAGCCGGGCAAGCTGCTGCAGGCGCTGCACCGCATGTCGGGCGGCCTGGTGCGCATCGTCAGCGACGTGCGCAACGGTACGGACGCCATCGCCACCGCGTCCTCGCAGATCGCCGCCGGCAACCTCGACCTGTCGTCGCGCACCGAAGAACAGGCCAGCTCGCTGGAGGAAACCGCGTCGTCGATGGAAGAGCTGACCAGCACCGTCAAGCAGAACGCCGAGAACGCGCGCCAGGCCAACCAGCTGGCGGCGTCGGCCTCGGACGTGGCGCAGCGCGGCGGCGCCGTGGTGTCGGACGTGGTGCAGACCATGGCGTCGATTGACGAGTCGTCGAAAAAGATCGTCGACATCATCGGCGTCATCGACGGCATCGCCTTCCAGACCAATATCCTGGCGCTCAACGCCGCCGTGGAAGCGGCGCGCGCGGGCGAGCAGGGCCGCGGTTTCGCGGTGGTGGCGTCCGAGGTGCGCAACCTGGCGCAGCGCTCGGCCAGCGCCGCCAAGGAAATCAAGGCGCTGATCGACGATTCGGTGGGCAAGGTGGCGGCGGGCACGCGCCTGGTGGGTCAGGCCGGCAGCACGATGGAGGAGGTGGTGTCGAGCATCCGCCGCGTGACCGACATCATGGCCGAGATCAGCAACGCCAGCAGCGAGCAGACCAACGGCATCGAGCAGATCAACAATTCAATCACGCAGATGGATCATGTGACGCAGCAGAACGCTGCGCTGGTGGAGCAGGCCGCCGCGGCGGCCGATGCGATGCAGGAACAAGCCGCCAAGCTGGCCGACGCCGTCAGCATCTTCAAGCTGGGCGACGCCGCGCCAAGGCGGCCGGCCGTGCAGGGGCGCGGCGGCGCGCGCCCCATGCTGGCTCGAGGTGGCTGAAACCAGCTAAACGGTTTACGCTTTTTCCGGCGAGCCGATGAAGCGGTAGATCGCCGCGCCCAGCAGTGCGCCGACGATAGGCGCAACCCAGAACAGCCACAGCTGGCTGGTGGCCCAGTCGCCCACGTACAGCGCCACGCCGGTGCTGCGCGCAGGGTTGACCGAGGTGTTGGTGACCGGGATGCTGATCAGGTGGATCAGCGTCAGGCCCAGGCCGATCGGCAGCGGTGCGAAGCCTTTCGGTGCGCGCTCGTCGGTGGCGCCCAGGATAATCAGCAGGAACATCATGGTCATGACCACTTCCGTCACCAGCGCGGCCAGCAGCGAGTAGCCGCCTGGCGAATGGGCGCCGTAGCCGTTGGAGGCGAAGCCGCCCATGACGTCGAAGCCGGCCTTGCCGCTGGCGATGGTGTACAGCACGCCGCCGGCGACGATGGCGCCCAGCACCTGGGCGACGATGTAAGGCAGCAGCTTATTGGCCGGGAAGCGGCCGCCGGCCCACAGGCCGATCGATACCGCCGGGTTCAGGTGGCAGCCCGAGATGTGGCCGATGGCGTAGGCCATCGTCAGCACCGTCAGGCCGAAGGCCAGCGACACGCCCAGCAGGCCGATGCCGACGCCGGGAAAGGCCGCCGCCAGTACCGCGCTGCCGCAGCCGCCCAGTACCAGCCAAAACGTACCAAAAAATTCTGCGCCGTATTGTTTCATATTTGATTCCCCTAGATAGTCAATTTTACATACATTCTATGCAACGTTGGCAATCTAACCGGGGCGGGCGCAAATGTCGAGTGCTGTTTTTTCAAGCCGCCGGCAGACGCAGCAGCAACCGGCTGCGCGCGCTGTCGTCCAGCGCGCTCAATGTGCCGCCCTGGACCTGCGCCAGCAGGCGGGCCGCGTACATGGGCAGCGTCTGCTCGTCGTCCGGCCGTCCGGCCTGGCCTTGCAGGCAGGCGCGCTGCGCGGCCGGCAGCACGCCGGCGTATTCCACCGTCAATGCCCAGTGGCCGCCGTCCAGCGTCGCGCCCAGCACGATGGAGGTGCCGGCCGGCGTGTGGGCCGCCGCGTTCAGCGCCAGATGTTCGAACAGCATGTGGCATAGCGTGCCGTTGGCCAGCAACGTGGCCGCCTGCGCCGGCAGCATCACCGGATGGCTGGCGGCGACGGCCGCGGTGGCGCGCGCCAGCAGCGGGTTGAGCGCCACCTGCCCGGCGTGCGGGTGGCTGGCGCCCTGTTCGATGCGGCACAGTTCCAGCGACAGGCTGGTCAGGCGCAATGCGCGCCGCGCCGCCTCGTCCAGCGCGGCCATGCGCTCGCGCTGCGGCGGCGCCAGCGCCAGCGCCGGATCGGCCAGCAGCTGCGCGCTGGCGTCCAGCACCTCGGCCAGCGGCGCCGCCAGGTCGTAGCGGCTCAGGCGTTCGACTTCCTCGCGCAGATGGGCGTTGTCGGCCACGGCCGCGTTCTGCCGCCGCAGCTCGGCCATCATGCCGGCCAGCCGCAGATGGGTGCGCAGGCGCGCCTTGAGGATGGCCGGATCGACTGGCTTGGTCACGTAATCCACCGCGCCCAGTTCCAGCCCGCCGATGATGTCCTCGGCCTGGTCCTTGGCGGACAGGAAGATCACCGGGATGTCGGCGGTGGCCGGATCGGCCTTGAGCCGGCGGCACACTTCGAAGCCATCCATCTCCGGCATCATCACGTCGAGCAGGATGATGTCGGGGCGGTGCACGGGGATGATCTCCAGCGCCTTCTTGCCGGAGATCGCCACCTTCACGCCATAGCCATCCTCGGCCAGCATGCCGGCGATCACCTTGATGTTGGTGGCGATGTCGTCCACCACCAGCACCGTCGCTTCGCGCAGCCGTTCTTCCAGCGGACGCTCCAGGCCGATCAGCGGCGCGGGGGCTTGCACCGGGGCGGGCGCGGCAGGCATGGCGGCGCGGCGCACGGCGGCGCGCTTGACGGCGGCGTCGCCGCGCGACTGGAACATCGCCTGCAGCTTGCTGTGGAAGGTCGCCAGCGTGAACGGTTTGATCAGGCAGTCGGTCACGCCGGCCTGGGCCGCCGCGCGCAAGCCTTCTCGGTTGGCCTCGCTGGGCAGCAGCATGAAGGGCAGCTCGGCGTCGGCCAGATTGACGCGCACCCATTGCAGCAGCTGCAAGCCGTTCATGCCCGGCATGTCGAGATCGGAAATGACGGCGGCGATCGGCCGCTCGTTGAGGATGCGGCACGCTTCCTCGCCGCTGCCGGCCAGGAACACGTTGACGAAGCCGAGGTCGGCCAGGATGCCCTTGACCACGGAGCGCATCTGCTGGTTGTCGTCCACCACCAGCAGCGGCAGCGACAGGTCGATATTCAAAGCGGGCATAGGCAGGTTCCAGCGTGATAGTCAGGCGCTGCCGGCGGCGCGCCCGGGGCGCGGTTGCGCGGGTGCAACAGGTGCGCAAGCAGCGGGCGCACCAGCCACCATCTTAAACGTAAATTATTTCCCGTCGGAAGCTATTTAAACTGTTGTCGCGTAAAACACAGATACAATTGATACGCCACCTACATTGTGGCGCAGGCCAAGTTTCTGAGATACAGTTGGACTCCACGGCATCGCTATCGAGAGTGCCGGGAGACTACAGCGGGGTGGCGTCCAGTGAAGAACACTAGCGGCTTCGACAGCAAAATTCTGGTTCCCTTCGGCCTGGCCGGCGGGGGCGCCTTGGGCACGATGGTCGCGGGTTGGAGCGCCTGGGGCTGGTACACAGTCTTGTGGTCGGCCCTGCTGCTGGCGGCCGCCGCGTGGTGCGCGCGCGGCGCCGGCGCCGCCGCGCTGGGCGGCGGCGAGCAAGCCATGATCGACGACTACCTGGCCGCGCGCGAACGCTTCGGCGACGCCGTGCTGCCGATCTGGTGCCGCCACATAGAAAATTCCCGCAACCAGATGGAGGAAGCCGTGGCCGACCTGGCCGGGCGCTTCTCCAGCATCGTCGACAAGCTCGACGACGCGGTCCACGTGTCCAGCCATGACAGCGGCAAGGGCGGCGGCAATGCGATGACCGAAATCTTTTCGCGCAGCGAAACCCAGCTCGGCTCGGTGGTGACGTCGATGAAGTCGGCCATGTCGTCCAAGCACGCGATGCTGGCGCAGATCAAGGACCTGGAACGCTTCACCCGCGAGCTGCGCGACATGGCCGAAGGCGTGGCCAGCATCGCCGCGCAAACCAATCTGCTGGCGCTGAACGCCGCCATCGAAGCGGCGCGCGCCGGTCCCGCCGGACGCGGCTTCGCCGTGGTGGCGCAGGAAGTGCGCAACCTGTCGAGCCGCTCTGCCGAGACCGGCCGCAACATCTCCAACCGCGTCGGCCTGATCAGCAGCGCCATCCTGGCCGCCAGCCAGGCCGCCGAACAATCGAGCGAGCAGGAAGACAAGTCGATGCAGTCGGCCGAGGGCATGATCGAATCGGTGCTGGGCGACTTCCGCACCATGACCGACGCGCTGGTGCAATCGTCCGAAAAGCTCAAGCAGGACAGCATCGGCATCCAGGGCGAAGTGGGCGAGGCGCTGGTGCAGCTGCAATTCCAGGACCGCGTCAGCCAGGTGATGGCGCACGTGCGCGAAAACATGGAGCTGCTGCCGGCGCTGCTGCGCGACAACCGCGACCGCTACAACGCCGACCAGGTGCTGGAAGCGCTGGACCCGCAGCCGCTGCTGCACGAGCTGCAAAAGACCTACGCCATGGCCGAAGAGCACGCGGTGCACGACGGCGACAGCCACGCGGCGCCGGTGGCCGCGGCGGCCGACGAGATCACATTTTTCTGACGTGCTAACGAGGTAGAGAACATGGCAAAAACCATCATGGTGGTCGACGATTCGGCCTCCCTGCGTCAAGTGGTCGGCATCGCGCTCAAGGGCGCGGGCTATGAGGTGATCGAAGGCCGCGACGGCGTCGATGCACTGTCCAAATGCACCGGCCAGAAAATCCATCTGGTGGTGTGCGACGTCAACATGCCTAATATGGATGGCATCACCTTCGTCAAGCAGTTCAAGCAGCTGCCGCTGTACAAGTTCACGCCCGTCATCATGCTGACCACCGAGTCGCAGGAAAGCAAGAAGGAAGAGGGCAAGGCGGCCGGCGCCAAGGCCTGGGTGGTCAAGCCGTTCAAGCCGGAAGTGCTGCTGGGCGCCGTCGCCAAACTCGTCATGCCATAACCCCACGGAGGACGCCATGTCCGATCAGACTGGAGCAGCGGTCGCCCGCATCGCCCTCGACGGCGAGATGACCATCTATCGCGCGGCCGACCTGAAGACCACGGTGCTGGAAGCGCTGCGCAAGACCCAGGTGCTGGAGATCGACCTGTCCGGCATCACCGAGCTCGATACGGCCGGCCTGCAGGTGCTGATGCTGGCCAAGCTGACCGCCAACGCCGACCAGCGCGAACTGCGGCTGCTGCAGCACAGTCCCGCCGTGGTGGAAATCTTCGAGATGCTGGACATGGGCGCCTTCTTCGGCGACGCCCTGCTGATACACGCCTGAGCTGTCATATACCTGCCGTACTCATCTGTTTCTTTCTGTTCCGAGGGCATGCCATGAACCTGGACGAAGCACTACAGACCTTTATCACCGAAAGCCGCGAGCTGCTGGAAGAGATGGAAAACGCGCTGCTCAACGTCGACATCGCGGGCGACCAGAGCGAGGCGATCAACGCCATCTTCCGGGCGGCCCACACCATCAAGGGTTCCGCCGGCCTGTTCAGCCTGGACCACATCGTCGCCTTCACCCACGTGGTCGAGAGCCTGCTCGATGAGGTGCGCGACGGCCGCGTGGTGCTCAACGACGAGATGATCGTGCTGCTGCTGTCCTGTTGCGACTACCTGTCCGGCATGACCGACGCGCTGGCCGCCGGCCGCCTCGACGCCGATCCCGACACCGCGCCCGAAGGCGAGATGCTGCTGCAACAGCTGCGCCGCCACATGGAGGGCGGCCACGCCGGGGAAGCCCAGGCCGCCGACGCGCCGCTGGCGGTGCACGCCGAGCCCGGCGTCGAACGCATCGACCAGGAGCGGGGCGACAGCGACTACTGGCACATCTCGCTGCGCTTCGGCCGCGGCGTGCTGCAGAACGGCATGGACCCGATCGCCTTCCTGCGCTACCTGGCCAAGCTGGGCAAGATCGTCGGCATCGCCACCGTGCCGGACGCCGTGCCGCCGGCCGAGGAAATGGACGCCGAGCTGTGCTACCTGGGCTTCGAGATCGCCTTCGACAGCACGGCCGACCGCGAAGCCATCGCCGGCGTGTTCGAGTTCGTGCAGGACGATTGCGAGATCCGCATCATCCCGCCGCACAGCAAGGTGTCGCACTACGTCGACCTGATCCGCGCCCTGCCCGAGCAGGCGGCGCGGCTGGGCGAGATCCTGGTGCGCTGCGGCAGCGTCACCGCCCACGAACTGGAAGGCGCGCTGCACCAGCAGTCCCATCCCGACAACCCGCAGGACGACGCGCCGCAGCAGCAGCTGGGCAGCATCCTGGTCGGCGCCGGCAATGTGCCGCCGGTGGTGGTGGAGGCCGCGCTGGCCAAGCAAAAGCAGGTCAGCGAGCAGAAGGCGCAGGAAAGCCGGTCGATCCGCGTCGATTCCGACAAGCTCGACCGCCTGATCGACCTGGTCGGCGAACTGATCATCGCCGGCGCGCGCGCCAACATGATAGGCCAGCACATCCAGAACACCGAGCTGCAGGAATGCACGTCGACGCTGTCCGGCCTGGTGGAGGAAGTGCGCGACGCCGCGCTGGAACTGCGCATGGTGAAGATAGGCGCCACCTTCAACCGCTTCCAGCGCGTGGTGCACGATGTCGCGCGCGAGCTGGGCAAGGACATCGGCCTGATCGTCGACGGCGAGGATTCGGAACTGGACAAGACCGTGGTCGAGAAGATCGGCGATCCGCTGATGCACCTGGTGCGCAACGCCATGGACCACGGCATCGAGCCGGGCGATGTGCGCGTCGCCAACGGCAAGCCGGCCAAGGGCATGATAAAGCTCAACGCCTTCCATGAATCGGGCAGCATCGTCATCGAAGTCAGCGACGACGGCGGCGGCTTGCGCAAGGAAAAAATCCTGGCCAAGGCCGTCGAGCGCGGCCTGGTGGACGCCGACCGCAAGCTGACCGACAGCGAAATCTACAACCTGATCTTCGAGGCCGGCTTCTCGACCGCCGAGAAGATCACCAACCTGTCCGGGCGCGGCGTCGGCATGGACGTGGTCAAGCGCAACATCACGGCGCTGCGCGGCAGCGTCGACGTCTCCAGCAAGGAGGGCGCCGGCACCACCGTCACCGTGCGCCTGCCGCTGACCCTGGCCATCATCGACGGCTTCCTGGTGCAGGTGGGCAGCTCGGTGTTCGTCATCCCGCTCGACATGATCGAAGAGTGCATCGAATACGCCACCGAGCCGGGCCAGGACTACTGCAATCTGCGCGGCCAGGTGCTGCCCTTCGTGCGGCTGCGCGAGCTGTTCCGCATCGAAGGCGCGGCCACGCGGCGCGAGAGCATCGTCGTGCTCAAGCTGGGCAACCACCGCGCCGGGCTGGCGGTCGATACCCTGCTGGGCGAATTCCAGACCGTCATCAAGCCGCTCAGCCCGATGTTCAGCGAAGTCAAATGCATCAGCGGCTCGACCATCCTGGGCAGCGGCGAGGTGGCGCTGATCCTGGACGTGGCCGCGCTGATGCAGGCCGTCAGCGGCAAGGGCGTCGTGGCGCTGGCCGCCTAACTCCGGAGAGGACAATATGAATACAGCCGCAGCCAATGTGGTGACGTACGGGAGCAGCGCCATCGTCGCGCTGCAGAGCGGTGCCGCCCTGCCCAGCCAGTTCCTGACCTTCATGCTGGGCGAGGACCAGTATGCGGTCGGCATCCTGCACATCAAGGAGATCATCGAGTACGGCAGCCTGGCCACGGTGCCGATGATGCCGGCCTGCGTGCGCGGCGTAATCAACCTGCGCGGCGCGGTGGTGCCGGTGATGGACCTGTCGGCGCGCTTCGACCGCGCGCCCAGCGTGATCGGCAAGCGCAGCTGCATCGTCATCGTCGAAGTCGAGGCCGGCGACGGCGACGGCAAGCAGGTGCTGGGCATGCTGGTGGATTCGGTCAACGCGGTGGTGGAGATCGCCGCCGGCGACATCGAGGCGGCGCCGTCGTTCGGCACCCGCATCCGGCCCGACTTCATCGCCGGCATCGGCAAGGTCGGCGGCAAGTTCGTGATCCTGCTCGACATCGAGCATGTGCTGTCGAGCGAGGAGATCGTCGAGATGGCGCGCGGCACCGTCGCCACGCACCACAATTGAAACGGCGGCCGCCATGCCCGTAGTCACCATCACCGAGCGCGAGTTCACGCAATTCCAGCGCTTCATATACGAGGCGGCGGGGATCTTCATGGCCAACGGCAAGCAGGCGCTGGTCAGCGGGCGGCTGGCCAAGCGGCTGGCGCACTACCAGCTGGAGAGTTACGGCGACTATCTGCGCCTGCTGGAAAGCCGCGCCCAGCCGGCCGAGCTGCAAGTGGCGGTCGATCTGCTGACCACCAACGAAACCTATTTCTTCCGCGAGCCCAAGCACTTCGCGCTGCTGCGCGACCTGGCCACCGAAGCGCGCGAGCGCCGCCAGACCATGCGCGTGTGGAGCGCGGCCAGCTCCAGCGGCGAGGAAACCTACAGCATCGCCATGGTGATGGCCGACGTGCTGGGCGACGCCGCGTGGGAAGTGCTGGGCACCGACATCAGCACCCGCGTGCTGGAGCGCGCCCGCTGCGGCCACTATCCGATGGAGCGCGCCAACCAGATGCCGCAGGCTTACCTGAAGCGCTTCTGCCTCAAGGGCCAGGGCAGCGAGGCCGGCACCATGCTGATCGAACGGGCCTTGCGCCAGCGCGTGCAGTTCCGCCACCTGAACCTGAACGAACCCTTGCCCAAGCTGGGCAGCTTCGATGTGATCTTCCTGCGCAATGTGATGATCTACTTTAACCTGGAGACCAAGCGCCAGGTGGTGGCGCGGCTGCTGGCGCAGCTGCGGCCGGGCGGCTACTTCCTGATCGGGCATTCGGAAACGCTGAACGATATCAACGACACCGTGACCGCGGTGGCGCCCTCGATCTACCGCAAACCATGATCGTCACCCTGACCATGCCAGACGCAAAACTCATCGATATCTTCCTGATGCCCGGCGATTACTTCGTCGGCGACGAGCGGTATCGCGTGCGCACGCTGCTGGGGTCTTGCGTGTCGGTCACGCTGTGGCATCCGGCCATGCGCATCGGCGCCATGTCGCACTTCCTGTTGCCGGGGCAGGGCCGCCGCAAGGCCCACGACAAGCCCGGCATCTACGGCGCCGACGCCATGAACCTGCTGCTGGAGGGACTGGCCCACCACGGCGTGCCGCTGATCCAGTGCCAGGGCAAGATCTTCGGCGGCGCCGCCATGTTTCCGCGTAACGCCAAGGTGCGCGACATCGGCATGCAGAATGGCGACTACGCGCGCAGCACGCTGCAGCAGCACGGCATACACGTGGTGTCCGAGAGCCTGTTCGGCGAAGGCCACCGTCAACTGATCTTCACCATCCGCAGCGGCGAAGTGCTGAGCCGCCAGGTGCCGCCCGATACGGCGGTCGGTGGCCTCGCCGCACAGAACAAGGAATAGGCATGAGTGGAATAAACGTCATGATCGTCGATGATTCGGCCGTAGTGCGCCAGGTGCTGAGCAGCTTGCTGAATGCGGCGCCGGGCATCGTCGTCAGCCACGCGGTGGCCAACCCGCTGCTGGCGATGGAGCGCATGAAGGTGCAGTGGCCGGACGTGATCGTGCTCGATGTCGAGATGCCCAAGATGGACGGCATCACCTTCCTGCGCAAGATCATGAGCGAGCATCCGACGCCGGTGGTGATCTGCTCGACGCTGACCGAGAAGGGCGCGCAGACCTCGATGGAGGCGCTCGCCGCCGGCGCGGTGGCCATCATCACCAAGCCGCGCCTGGACCTCAAGCAGTTCCTGCACGATTCCGCCGACGAGCTGGTGTCGGCGGTGCGGGCTGCGGCCGGCGCCCGCGTCGGCAAACTGAACAACCGACCGCCGCCGCCGCCAGTGACGGCCAAGCTCAATGCGGACGCGGTACTGCCGCCGACCGACCTGCGGCCGATGACCGCCACCACCGAGCGCGTGGTGGCGATCGGCACCTCGACCGGCGGCACCCAGGCGCTGGAAGAGGTGCTGACGGCGCTGCCGAGGGTATCGCCCGGCATCGTGGTGGTGCAGCACATGCCGGAAAAATTCACCGCCGCCTTTGCCGCCCGCCTGGACAGCGTGTGCGAGGTGCGCGTCAAGGAGGCGGCCAATAACGACCGCGTGCTGCAAGGCGTGGTGCTGATCGCGCCCGGCGGCAAGCACATGCTGCTGCGCCGCACCGGCGCGCAGTACTTCGTCGAGGTGGTGGACGGCCCGCTGGTCAACCGCCACCGGCCGTCGGTCGATGTGCTGTTCCGTTCCGCCGCGCGCGCGGCCGGCGCCAACGCGCTGGGCGTCATCATGACCGGCATGGGCGACGACGGCGCCGCCGGCATGCTGGAGATGCACAAGGCCGGCGCCCGCACCGTGGCGCAGGACGAGGCCAGCTGCGTGGTGTACGGCATGCCCAAGGAAGCGGTCAAGCGCGGCGGCGTGGAGCGCTCGGTGCCGCTGAACGCGATCTACCGCGAAATCCTGCAGCAGCTGTCCTACTGACCGCCGCGATCATGGCCACCGACACGCTCACCGCTGCCGCCACCGAATCTGCGCCGGCGCCTGCCCGCAGCTGGGCCGGTCAGCGCGTGCTGGTGGTGGAGGACAGCGTGGTGCAGCGCGGCTACCTGGCCGGCCTGCTGCGCGAGCTGGCCTTCGGCGAGGTGCTGGAGGCGGCTGACGGCAACGAAGCCTTGCAGGTGCTGGAGCGGCTGGGCGGCGACGCGATCTTCCTGGTGCTGACCGACCTGGAGATGCCGGGCATGGACGGCATCGAGCTGACCTGCCAGCTGCGCGAACGGCGGCTGGCGCAGAACCTGATCGTGGTCAGCGCGCGCGATCCGCGCCTGCTGGAGATCATCGAGAGCATGGATTTCGACGATGCCTGCATGGACCTGCTGGGCACCTTGCTCAAGCCGGTGCAGCTCGATGCGCTGGCGCAGCTGCTGGCGCGCGCAGGCCGCAAGGCGGTCGTCAGGCACAGCTGCGCGCCGCCGGACATGCCGGGCCCGGACGAACTGGCGCAGGCGGTGGCGCGGCAAGAGTTCATTCCCCATTTCCAGCCCAAGGTGGCGATCCGCAGCGGCCAGCTGAAAGGCCTGGAAGCGCTGGCGCGCTGGCGCCATCCGACGCGCGGTTTGCTGTCGCCGCTGCACTTCATCGACGCGATGGAGGGCACGCCGCTGATGGAGGAGTTCACGCTGAGCATGGTGCGCCAGGTGCTGGAGCGCTTGCAGGAATGGAGCCAGTCCGGCCTGCCGACGCTGACGGTGTCGGTCAACCTGTCGGCCGACAACCTGGCCGAACGCGCCTTCATCGACCGCCTGACCGCGCTGGTGATGGCTTCCGGCGTGGCGCCGTCGTCGCTGGTATGGGAAGTGACCGAGACCAGCGTGATGCGCCAGCTGTCGCACGCGCTGACCAATATGGGGCGGCTGCGGCTGATGGGCTTCGGCCTGGCGATGGACGATTTCGGCATCGGCTATTCGTCGATGCAGCAGTTCGCCCGCTGCCCGTTCACCGAGTTGAAGATAGACCGCGCCTTCGTCAACGGCGCGTCGCAGTGGCCGAACCGGCATGTGGTGCTGAAAAGCGCTTTGGACCTGGGGCAAAGCCTGGGCGTGGCGACCGTGGCCGAAGGCGTGGAGACGCTGGAGGACTGGCAGTTGCTGCGCGAGCTGGGCTGCGACCTGGCGCAGGGCTATCTGCTGGCCAAGCCGATGCCGGCGGAAGAGTTGGTGGGGTGGATCAGGCAGGACCGGCGCAGGCTGCGCGCGCTGGCGGAACAAGCGTAGTTAAAAAAATATCCGATCAGTAGCATCTCTGGGGGAATCATCATGTTGTCTATGTTAACGGTCAGGGCCAAGATACTCATACTGCTGACGGTGGCGGTGCTAGCGCTGGTGGTGGTGGTGACGATCGCCTTCCTGGGATTGAAGCAGGAAGGCGCGATGCTCAACCAGATCGGCAAGAACCGCATGCCGTCGGTGCAGGCGCTGCTGCAGATCAGCGAGGGGCAGACGGCGCTGCGCTCGGCCAGCCGCTCGATCGACACCACTGCGGCCTATCCTGAGGAAGCGGGCAACGTCGCGCATGAAATCAAGCGCAAGCAAGAGATCTGGGGCGACATCGACAAAGCCTGGAAAATCTACGACGCGCTGCCACAGGAGACCGAAGAGGCGACGGTCTGGAAGACCTTCGTCAAGCAGTGGGAAACCTGGAAGGCGCGTGACGCCATCATCAACGATCTGGCCGGCCAGATCGTGCTGGCCGATAGCGTCAAGCGCAAGGAGCTTTATGTCACCGTGCACAAGACCCTGCAGGAAAACCGTCCTGCCTTCCACGATGCGGAGGAAAGCCTGAACAAGCTGGTGGCGCTCAACATCGCCTACGGCGAGGGCGACGTCAAGAATGCCGACGAGTCCTCCGCCCACGCGCTCAGCCTGATGTACACGGCGTCCGGCGTGGCGCTGGCGCTGCTGGTGGCGATCGGACTGGTGATCCTGAACGGCATCATGAAGCAGCTGGGCGGCGATCCGTCGTATGCGGCCGAGATCGTGCGCCAGGTGGCGGACGGCGATCTGAGCGCCGACGTCGCGCTGAAGAACGGCGACACCACCAGCCTGCTGGCGGCGATGAAGGGCATGATAGAAAAACTGTCGCATGTGGTGCAGGAAGTGAACAACGGCGCCGAAGCGCTGGCCAGCGCCTCCGAGGAAGTGAGCGCGACGGCGCAGTCACTGTCGCAGGCCGCCAGCGAGCAGGCCGCCGGCACCGAAGAGACCAGCGCTTCCGTGGAGCAGATGACGGCGTCGATTTCGCAGAACACGGAAAACGCCAAAGTCACCGACGGCATCGCCAGCAAGGCCTCGCTGGAGGCGGCCGAGGGTGGCGAGGCGGTCAAGTCGACGGTGGCGGCGATGCAGCAGATCGCCAAGAAGATCAGCATCATCGACGACATCGCCTACCAGACCAATCTGCTGGCGCTGAACGCGGCCATCGAGGCGGCGCGCGCGGGCGAGCATGGCAAGGGCTTCGCGGTGGTGGCGGCCGAGGTGCGCAAGCTGGCCGAACGCAGCCAGGTGGCGGCGCAGGAAATCGAACAGGTGGCGTCGAGCAGCGTCGAGCTGGCGGAGAAGGCCGGCCGCCTGCTGGACGAGATGGTGCCGAATATCCGCCGCACCTCCAACCTGGTGCAGGAGATCACGGCGGCGTCGGAAGAGCAGTCGGCCGGCGTCGGCCAGATCAACGCGGCCGTCACACAGCTGAGCCAGACCACGCAGCAGAACGCCTCCAGTTCCGAGGAGCTGGCCGCCACCGCCGAAGAGATGAGCGGCCAGGCCGAGCAGCTGCAGCAGACCATGTCCTTCTTCAAGCTGGCCGGCGTGTCGCGGCCCATCCGCACGACGACGGTGGCGCGCAAGCCCGGCAAGCCGATGGCGCGCGCGGGCGGGCGCATGGCGGCCGGCGTGGGCGGCAACCGCCGCATGACGGAAATGAGCGAGCCTGACGAATCGCATTTCGTTAAATTCTGAGCGAGGCGGCGATGAACACCATGATCCGATCCGACCCGAAGTCCGACCCGAAGCAGCTGGCCGGTGCGACCCCGTCGCAGTTCCTCAGCTTCATGCTGGGACAGGACATGTTCGCCATCGGCATCCTGGCCGTGCGCGAAATCCTGGAGTACGCCGGGGTGACGCCGGTGCCGCAGATGCCACCCTGTATCAGCGGCGTCATCAACCTGCGCGGCACGGCGGTGCCGGTGCTGGACCTGGCGCGCAGGCTGGAGCGCGAGCCCTCGCCGATCGGCAAGCGCACCTGCATCATCGTGGTCGAAGTCGACAGCGACGACGGCCCGTTCGTGATCGGCATCCTGGTCGACGCGGTCAACGCGGTGCTGGACATTCCGCCGGCCGATATCGAACCGGCCCCCAGCTTCGGCGCCCAGGTGCGCGCCGAAATGCTGCAGGGGATAGGCAAGGTGCAGGGGCGCTTCGTGCTGCTGCTGAATGTGCAACACGTGGTATCGGCCAGCGAGATCGCCGCGCTGGCGGCAGGCGGCGCATTGCCGCAACATTCGTAACACTTACCGGGAGTCTTACATGCTTGCCACGATAACAGTCAGGACCAAGATCCTGACGCTGATCGCTGTCGCCGTTCTGGCGCTGCTGCTGGTGATGGTGATCGCCTTCCAGGGGCTGAAAAAAGAGAGTGCGATGCTGGCCGAAATCGGCAAGAACCGGATGCCATCGGTGCAGGCGCTGATGGCCATCAATGAAGGCAAGACCGCGATCCGGTCCTCCAACCGTGGCGCCGATGCCGTTTCCATGTACCCCGAGGACACGGCGGAAATCGCCCAGCAGGTCAAGCGTCGCGCGGAGATCTTCGGCGAGATCGACAAGGCCTGGAAGATCTACGATCCTCTGCCGCAGAGCAGCGAAGAGGCGGCGGTGTGGAAAACCTTCGTCAAGCAGTGGGATACGTGGAAGCAGAAGGATGCCGAGTTCGGCGACATCCTGAAGCAGATCCAGTCCACCGATCCTGCCAAGCGCAAGGACTTGTTTATCGCGCTGCACGGCAAGCTGACCGCGAATCGTCCGGCCTTCCATGATGTGGAGAGCAGCCTGGACAAACTGGTGGCGATGAACGTCAAGTACGGCGAGGACGCGGTGATCGAGGCCGATGCCGCATCGGCCAGCGCGCTGACCAGCATGTACGTGGCCTCCGGCGTGGCGCTGGCCTTGCTGGTGTCGCTGGGCCTGCTGATCCTGAGCGGCATCCTGCGCCAGCTGGGCGGCGATCCGGGCTATGCGGCGGAGATCGTGCGCCAGGTGGCGGACGGCGACCTCAGCGCCGATGTCGCCATCAAGCCGGGCGACACCACCAGCCTGCTGGCGGCGATGCGGGGCATGATCGAAAAGCTGTCGCAGGTGGTGCAGGAAGTGAACAACGGCGCCGAGGCGCTGGCCAGCGCTTCCGAGGAAGTGAGCGCGACGGCGCAGTCGCTGTCGCAGGCCGCCAGCGAGCAGGCCGCCGGCACCGAGCAGACCAGCGCCTCGGTGGAACAGATGACGGCGTCGATTTCGCAGAACACGGAAAACGCCAAAGTCACCGACGGCATCGCCAGCAAGGCGGCGGTGGAAGCGTCCGAGGGCGGCGAGGCGGTCAAGTCGACGGTGGCGGCGATGCAGCAGATCGCCAAGAAGATCAGCATCATCGACGACATCGCCTACCAGACCAATCTGCTGGCGCTGAACGCGGCCATCGAGGCGGCGCGCGCGGGCGAGCATGGCAAGGGCTTCGCGGTGGTGGCGGCCGAGGTGCGCAAGCTGGCCGAACGCAGCCAGGTGGCGGCGCAGGAAATCGAACAGGTGGCGTCGAGCAGCGTCGAGCTGGCGGAGAAGGCCGGCCGCCTGCTGGACGAGATGGTGCCGAATATCCGCCGCACCTCCAACCTGGTGCAGGAGATCACGGCGGCGTCGGAAGAGCAGTCGGCCGGCGTCGGCCAGATCAACGCGGCGGTCACGCAGCTGAGCCAGACCACGCAGCAGAACGCCTCCAGTTCCGAGGAGCTGGCCGCCACCGCCGAAGAGATGAGCGGCCAGGCTGAGCAGTTGCAGCAGACCATGGCTTTCTTCAAGCTGGCCGGGGCCGGACACCGGCGTCGTGGGTAGTTCGCCACAGGTGAGTATTGGTGAGATTTGCAGCGGCGGATTGGTTCACAATGCATCGTGGACCTCCCCGTCGAATGGAGAAATCTCTCATGTTCAAGCAGATGAAAATGGAGACCCGGCTGCATGCCGGATTTGGCGCCATCGTAGTGCTGGTGGTGCTGCTGGGTGTGATCGCCTTCGCTAAGCTCAGCTCGCTTCACGAACACTGGACCGAGTTCGAGAGCATCACGCTGGCGCGCAAGAACGCCGTGCTGGAGGGCGTCACCGCCCACGGCCACGCGGTGCGCCATTTCAAGAACTACATCCTGCGCGGCGGCGACAACAATGTGCAGTTCCGCGCCGACCTGGCGGCCATCGACAAGGAGATCGCCAACTACAAGGGCGGCGGCGGCCTCACCGCCGATGAGCAGTCGCTGATGAACGAGGTGCTGGCCGGCACCAAGGCTTACGGCGACAGCATGAGCAAGCTGGAAGCGATGCAGGAGAAGGGCATGACGGCGGTGGAGATGGACAAGGCTATCAAGGGCGCCGACGAGGCCATCTCGACCGCCTTCCGCAAACTCCTCAAGGTCAACGACAGCGAAACCCAGGGCGAATCGGCCGCCATGACGGAAGTGACCGATTCCGCCAAGCGCCTGATCCTGGCGATGGATGTGCTGATCGCGGTGCTCGGTTGCGTGCTGGCGGTGTGGCTGGCGCGCAGCCTGTCGGGCATCGTGCGCGAAGTGCAGCTGGTCGTTTCCAGCCTGGCCGGCGCGTCGGAGGAAGTCAGTTCGACGGCGCAGTCGCTGTCGCAGGCGGCCAGCGAGCAGGCGGCGGGCGTGGAGGAAACCAGCGCGTCCATCGAGCAGATGACGGCGTCGATCGCGCAGAACACCGAGAACGCCAAGGTCACCGACGGCATCGCCACGCAGGCGGCGGTCGACGCCGCGCGCGGCGGCGAAGTGGTCAAGGCCACGGCGGCGGCGATGAAGCAGATCGCCAGCAAGATCGGCATCATCGACGACATCGCCTACCAGACCAATCTGCTGGCGCTGAACGCGGCCATCGAGGCGGCGCGCGCGCATGAACACGGCAAGGGTTTCGCGGTGGTGGCGGCCGAGGTGCGCAAGCTGGCCGAGCGCAGCCAGGTGGCGGCGCAGGAAATCAGCAAGGTGGCGTCGGACAGCGTGGAGCTGGCCGAGCAGGCCGGCCAGATGTTCGATGCGCTGGTGCCCAACATCCGCAAGACGTCGGACCTGGTGCAGGAAATTTCAGCGGCGTCGGAAGAGCAGAGTTCCGGCGTGCGGCAGATTAACAGCGCGGTGATTCAGCTGAGCCAGACCACGCAGGTCAACGCGGCCAGCTCGGAGGAACTGGCGGCCACGTCGGAAGAGATGAGCGCCCAGGCCGAGCAGCTCGGCCAGCTGATGGCGGTGTTCAAGCAGTATGCGGTGGACGATGCGCCGCGCGTGTCGTCATTGCGGCGCGCGGCGGTGCTGAAGCCGGGCGCGCCCCGCAACGCCCGCCCGGCGCGCAAACTCGACCTGGTGGCCGACGGCGCGCCGGACGAGAACAAGTTCACGCGGTTTTAACGTTACGGCTTGACGAACTTCAGCGTCATGCGGTCGCTCTCGCCGATCGCCTTGTACATCTCGCGGTCCGCGTCCTTGTTGGCGTAGGTCGGCGGCAGCGCCCAGACGCCGCCTTTGTGCTCGGCGTTGTCCTTCGGATTGGCGTTGACCTCCGACTTGTCCGCCAGCTTGAAGCCGGCCGCTTCGGCCAGGCCGATCACATACTTCTCGTGCATGTAGCCGGTGCTGGCATCCTTGTCCTGCACCTTGGAGGCCGGCAGTCGATGCTCGACCACGCCGAACACGCCGCCCTTTTTCAAACTGGTGTACACGCTGCCGAACAGCGTTTTCAGGTTGTCCGGACCGGTTTCCATCCAGTTGTGGATGTTGCGGAAGGTGAGCACCATGTCGACGCTGCCGGCCGGCGCGAATTCATACTTGCGCGGCGGCGAGAACACGCCCAGCGCCACCTTGTTGTACACCTCCGGCTTGGCGTTCAGGCGCGCCATGTAGCGCTCCGCGCCTTTGCGTTCGTTGGCGTCGGGCGAGGCCAGGTCGTTGCCGGCGGCGATCAGCTTGCCGTGGTCGCGCAGGTAGGGCGCGAGGATCTCGGTGTACCAGCCGCCGCCCGGCGCCAGTTCCACCACCGTCATGGTCGGCTTGATGCCGAAGAAGTTCAGCGTCTCGTACGGATGGCGATACACGTCGCGTTCGACGTTGGCCGGCGTGCGCGATGGCGCGGCGATGGCGGCCTTCAGCGCGGCGTCTTCGGCGGCGATGGCGCCGGCGGCGCTGAACAGCATGGTGGTGGTGGCCAGGGCGGCAAGTACGGTTCGTTTCATGCAGAGTCTCCTGAGGGTTCGTATGTGTGGACGATGCGCAGCCGCTCGCCCTGCGCGATCATGGTCCAGGGCGGCATGCAGGTCAAGCGAATTGGGATGACGCTCCGCCGCACCGTGACGGAGCGCCGCGCACCGCTGCAGCGCAGCATTTCCAACGCCCTCCGCTAGCGGACACTCGCGGACACTGGCGGACAGTCCGCCGGACACTTATGCGGACACTCCACCATGCCCATCGTCGCAAAAACAGCGGCTTTCAACATGCTTATTCGTGGCACAAAATTTGCCTATCTCGTTCCTTAATCCGGCGCTAATATTGCAAAACCGGCGGAAACGGCGGCGGATATTCAGGTGTAGTGCAAAGCAACGAGCGGTAAAGAAGTAGTTCCAGCTAGAAAAGCAAATAAAAAGCAGAACCCCGGGCGACCGGCCCGCAATCTAATCCTTGCTGTTACGTTTTTGGAGATACGATGGAACGACGTGCATTCCTCAATGTTAGTAGTCTGGCCCTGGGCACGATGCTGCTGCCCGCTTTCGGTCGCGCAATCGCGGCGGAAGAGCTGCTCAAGCCAGTCGCCCTGCAATTCAAGAAAATGCTGGCCGATACCGCGCTGACCGCGGCGACCCAGGCCGGCGCTTCCTACTGCGACGTACGCGTAGGCCGCTACCTGAACCAGTTCATCACCACCCGCGACCTGAACGTCGAGAACGTGGTCAACACGGAATCGGCCGGTGTCGGCGTGCGCGTGATCGCCGGCGGCGCCTACGGCTTTGCCGCCACCAACGACATGACGCCGGACGGCGTGGCCGCGGCCGCGCGCCAGGCCGTCGCCATCGCCAAGGCCAACGCCAAGCTGCAGACCGAACCGGTCATCCTGGCCCCGGTCAAGGGCGTGGGCGAAGTGGCGTGGGCCACGCCCATCGTCAAGGATTGGCGCACCGTCGCCATCAAGGAGAAGGCCGACCTGCTGATCGCCGCCAACAAGGCCGGCATGGAAGGCGGCGCCAGCTTCATGCAGTCGCTGCTGTTCCAGGTGAACCAGCAGAAGTACTTCGCCTCCACCGACGGCTCCTACATCGACCAGGACCTGCACCGCCTGTGGATGCCGGTGTTCGCCACCGCCGTCGACCAGAAGACCAACAAGTTCCGCTCGCGCCAGGGCCTGTCGTCGCCGGTCGGCATGGGCTACGAATACCTGGATGCGCGTCCCGAGCACAAGATCAAGGCGGCCGGCGGCGTGACCACGCTGTACACCCAGTCCTACGACCTGATCGAAGATGCGCGCGCGGCCGGCAAGCAGGCCAAGCAGAAGCTGACCGCCAAGTCGGTCGAGCCGGGCAAGTACGACCTGGTGCTGTCGCCGGAACACCTGTGGCTGACCATCCACGAATCGGTCGGCCACCCGACCGAACTCGATCGCGTGCTGGGCTACGAGGCCAACTACGCCGGCACCAGCTTCGCCACGCTGGACAAATGGCAGTCGAAGAAATTCAAGTACGGTTCGGAGATGGTCAACATCGTCGCCGACAAGACCACTCCGGGCTCGCTGGCCAACGTCGGCTACGACGACGAAGGCGTCAAGTGCAAGCGCTGGGACATCATCAAGGACGGCATCCTGGTCAACTACCAGGCCACCCGCGACCAGGCCCACATCATCGGCGAGAAGGAATCGCACGGCTGCTCGTATGCGGACAACTGGAGCAGCGTGCAGTTCCAGCGCATGCCCAACGTCTCGCTGCAAGCGGGCAAAAAGAAGATGACCCCGGACGAGATGGTCAAGGACGTCAAGAAGGGCATCTACATCGTCGGCGACGGTTCCTTCTCGATCGACCAGCAGCGCTACAACTTCCAGTTCGGCGGCCAGCTGTTCTACGAAATCAAGAACGGCAAGATCGGCGCGATGCTGGAAGACGTGGCCTATCAATCGAATACCCAGGAGTTCTGGAATGCCTGCGCCGGTCTGTGCGACGAGCGCGATTGGCGCATGGGCGGTTCCTTCTTTGACGGCAAAGGCCAGCCTTCGCAGGTGTCGGTGGTGTCGCACGGCGCCAGTACGGCGCGCTTCAACGGCATCAACGTCATCAACACCGCACGCAAAATCGGCTAAGCCCTGGAGACCACGAGATGAAGAATTTGAGTCAAGACGAAGCAAAACGCATCAGCGACAAAGTGCTGTCCTTTTCCAAGGGCGACCAGTGCGAAGTGAACATCACCGGCAGCCGCAAAGGCAATATCCGCTACGCCCGCAATGCCGTGTCGACCGCTGGTTTGATCGAAGACACGCAACTGAGCGTGTCGGTCGCCTTCGGCAAGAAGCAGGGCACGGCCACCATCAACGAGTTTGACGACAAGTCGCTGGAAAAAGTGGTACGCCGTGCGGAAGACCTGGCGCGCCTGGCGCCGGAAAATCCGGAGTTCATGCCGACGCCGACCAAGCAGGAATACAAGGCCAGCCAGACCTTCTTCCAGAAGACCGCCGACATCGATCCTGAATTCCGCGCGCAGGTGGCGGCCTACAGCATCGAGAACAGCAAGAAGAACAAGCTGGTGGCCGCCGGCTTCTTCAGCGACAGCTCGCAGTTCACCACCATCGCCAACTCCAACGGCGTGTTCGGCTACCAGCAGGACACGGGCCTGGACTTCACCGTCACCGTGCGCACGGAAGACGGCCGCGGTTCGGGCTGGGTCAAGCGCAGCGTCGGTGACGTCAGCAAGTTCGACGCGCGCGAAGCGTCCAATGTGGCGATTGAAAAAGCGCTGCGTTCGGTGGAAGCCAAGGCGCTGGAGCCGGGCCGCTACACGGTGATCCTGGAACCGGCGGCGACCTCGGACCTGCTGGCCTTCATGTTCAACGGTTTCGATGCGCGCCAGGCCGACGAAGGCCGCAGCTTCCTGTCGAAAAAAGGCGGCGGCAACCGCATGGGCGAGAAGCTGTTCGACGAGCAGGTCAACGTCTGGGCCGACCCGTGGGACAAGGACGTGGCGGTGCTGCCGTGGGACGGCCAGAACATGCTGGCCCGCGAACGCCAGGACATCATCAAGGGCGGCAAGATCGCCAACCTCGATTACTCGACCTACTGGGCCAAGAAGCAGGGCAAGCGCGCCGTCGGCGCGCCGGGCAACATCATCATGGCCGGCACCAACAAGTCGACCGAGGAGCTGATCGCCAATACCAAGAAGGGCGTGCTGGTCACGCGTACCTGGTACATCCGCATGGTCGATCCGCAGTCGGTGCTGCTGACTGGCTTGACCCGCGACGGTACCTTCTACATCGAGAACGGCAAGATCAAGCATCCGATCAAGAATTTCCGCTTCAACGAAAGCCCGGTGACGATGTTGAACAACATCGAGGAACTGGGCCGGCCGGAGATCCTGTCGGGCGACGAGTCGCAGTTCCAGCTGCTGATACCGGCGATGCGGGTGCGCGACTTTAACTTTACTTCGCTTTCCGACGCGGTTTAAAGCAAGAGCCGTCGTTCCCGCGCAGGCGGGAACCCATGCCGAGCTTCCTGGCCGGCGAAGTATGGATTCCCGCCTGCGCGGGAATGACGGCGGTAAGGCCTGCTGTCAGGAGTCTCAAGTGGAACGACGTTCATTTCTAAAAGTTAGTGCGGCCGCCGGCGGCAGCCTGCTGATACCGGTCTTCGGCAACGCCATCGCGGCCGAAGAACTGCTCAACCCCGTGGCCGTGCAGTTCAAGAAATCGCTGGCCGACGCCGCGATGAATGCCGCCACCAAGGCCGGCGCCAGCTACTGCGACGTGCGTATCGGCCGCTATCTGAACCAGTTCCTCACCACGCGCGACCTGAACGTGGAAAACATCGTCAACACCGAATCGTCCGGCGTCGGCGTGCGCGTGATCGCGGGCGGCGCCTACGGCTTCTGCTCGACCAACGTCATGACGCTGGACTCGGTGGCCGCCGCCGCGCGCCAGGCGGTCGCCATCGCGCGCGCCAACGCCAAGCTGCAAACCGAGCCTGTGGTGCTGGCGCCTGTCAAAGGCGTGGGCGAAGTGGCGTGGGCCACGCCGTTCAAGAAGGATTGGCGCATCGTGCCGATCAAGGAAAAGGCCGAGATGCTGATCGCCGCCAACAAGGCAGGCCTGGACGCGGGCGCCAGCTTCATGTCGTCCAACCTGTTCCAGGTGAAC
This sequence comes from Rugamonas aquatica, assembly GCF_009380215.1. Lineage (GTDB taxonomy): Bacteria > Pseudomonadota > Gammaproteobacteria > Burkholderiales > Burkholderiaceae_D > Rugamonas > Rugamonas aquatica_B. The sequence goes on along the minus strand of NZ_WHUG01000017.1, from coordinate 82,129 downwards.
CAGCAGAAGTACTTCGCTTCCACCGACGGCTCCTACATCGACCAGGACATCCATCGCCTGTGGGCGCCGCTGACCGCCACCGCTGTCGACAAGACCAGCAACCGCTTCCGCACGCGCGACGGCCTGTCGTCGCCGGCCAGCATGGGCTATGAATTCTTCGACGCCAGGGAGTCCAACAAGGTCAAGGCCGCCGGCAACGTCACCACGCTGTACAAGGGCGCCTACGATCTGATCGAGGACGCCCGCGCCGCCGGCCGCCAGGCCCGCGAAAAGCTGACCGCGAAAACCGTCGAACCGGGCAAATACGATCTGGTGCTGTCGCCGGAACACCTGTTCCTGACCATCCATGAATCGGTCGGCCACGCCACCGAACTGGATCGCGTGCTGGGCTACGAGGCCAATTACGCCGGCACCAGCTTCGCCACGCTGGACAAGTGGAAGAGCAAAAACTTCAAATACGGTTCGGACATGGTCAACATCGTCGCCGACAAGACCACGCCAGGCTCGCTGGGCTGCGTGGGCTACGACGACGAAGGCGTTGCCTCCAAGCGCTGGGACCTGATCCGCAACGGCATCCTGGTCAACTACCAGGCCACGCGCGACCAGGCGGCCATCATCGGCGAAAAAGAATCGCACGGCTGCTCGTATGCGGACAGCTGGAGCAGCGTGCAGTTCCAGCGCATGCCCAACGTGTCGCTGGAAGCGGGCAAGAAGCCGCTGACGCCGGATGACATGGTCAAGGATGTCAAGAAGGGCATCTACATCCTGGGGCGCGGCTCGTACTCGATCGACCAGCAGCGCTACAACTTCCAGTTCGGCGGCCAGCTGTACTTCGAGATCAAGAACGGCAAGATCACCAACCAGCTGGAGGACGTGGCTTACCAGTCCAACACGCAGGAATTCTGGAACGCCTGCTCGGCGCTGTGCGATGAACGCGACTGGCGCATGGGCGGCTCCTTCTTCGATGGCAAGGGCCAGCCTTCGCAGGTCAGCGCCGTGTCGCATGGTTCTCCGACCACGCGCTTCAACGGCATCAACGTCATCAACACCGCTCGCAAGATAGGATAAACAATGAAGATGCTGAATCAGGAAGAAGCAAAACGCATTTGCGACAGGGTGATGTCGCTGTCCAAGGCCGACGAATGCCGCGTGCAGATCAGCGGCGCCCGCAACGGCAATATCCGCTACGCGCGCAACGCGGTGTCGACCGCTGGCCTGACCGAGAATACGCAGCTGAGCATCAGCGTGGCCTTCGGCAAGCGCCAGGGCACGGCCTCGATCAATGAGTTCGACGACAAGTCGCTGGAAAAAGCCGTGCGCCGCGCCGAAGACGTGGCGCGCCTGGCGCCGGAGAATCCGGAGTTCCAGCCGGCGATCAAGAAGCAGGAATACAAAACCTCGGCCACCTACAGCGAGGCCACGGCCGCCATCGATCCCGAGTACCGCGCCGAAGTGGCGGCCGTCAGCATCAACGCCTGCCGCAAGCAGGGCCTGGTGGCTGCTGGCTTCTTCAGCGACACCACCGGCTTTGAAACGGTGGCCAACTCGAACGGCGTGTTCGGCTACCAGACCTTGAGCAATCTGGGCTTCACCATCACAACCCGCACCGAGGATGGACGCGGCTCCGGCTGGGCCACGCGCTCGGCCAACGATGCGAAGAAGTTCGATGCCCGCGAGGCGTCCGAGATCGCGATCGAGAAGGCGCTGAAATCGGTGGAGGCCAAGGCGCTGGAGCCGGGCCGCTACACGGTGATCCTGGAGCCGGCGGCGACGTCGGAAATCATCGGCCGCATGTTCGGCGCCTTCGATGCGCGCCAGGCCGACGAAGGCCGCAGCTTCCTGTCGAAGAAAGGCGGCGGCAACCGCCTGGGCGAAAAGCTGTTCGACGAGCAGGTCAACGTCTGGGCCGATCCGTGGGACAAGGATGTGCCGGTGCTGGCGTGGGACGGTGCGTCGATGCTGGCGCGCGAGCGCGCGGACGTCATCAAGGGCGGCAAGGTGGCCTCGCTGGACTACACCCGCTACTGGGCCGAGAAGCAGGGCCAGCGCGCCAGCGGCCGTCACGGCAACATGATTATGGCGGGCGGCGGCAAATCGACCGAGGAACTGATCGCGTCGACCAAGAAGGGCGTGCTGGTCACGCGTACCTGGTACATCCGCATGGTCGATCCGCAGTCGCTGCTGCTGACCGGCTTGACGCGCGACGGCACCTTCTACATCGAGAACGGCAAGATCAAGCATCCGATCAAGAACTTCCGCTTCAACGAAAGCCCGGTGTCGATGCTGAACAATATCGATGAACTGGGCAAGCCGGTGGTGATCGGCGGCGACGAGGTGCGCTTCCAGATGCTGATCCCGCCGATGAAGGTGCGCGACTTTAACTTCACCTCCTTGTCGGACGCGGTTTAAAGGCGAGGTTGTGGCCAACTACGATTTTTATTTCACCCGCCTGACTTACGAGTCGGGCGACTGGGATGTCGATATCCGCATGCCGAGCAACGTGCTCAACTCGCTGGTCGAATATACGACCTTGCGGGTCGATCCCGTTGAGCGCATCGTCGCGCTGTCCGATCCGAAGATGCTGGAGGCGCCGTTCTGCTATTTCGCCGGCCACAAGCTGGTGCAGTTCACGCCGGCCGAGCGCAAGAACCTGGAGCGCTACATCAAGGGCGGCGGCTTCCTGTTCGTGGACGACTGCAACCACGATATCGACGGCCTGTTCGCCAAATCGTTCGAGGCCGAAATCGCCCGTATCTTCGGGCCGAAGGCGCTGCACAAGATACCGAATACGCATCCGGTGTATTCGAGCTTCTTCCATTTCGACGGCCCGCCGAACACCAGCGTGGAGCTGAACGGCTGGGGCGACGATCTGGTGCACGACTACCTGAAGGCGGTGGAAGTCGGCGGCCGCGTGCGGCTTTTGTACAGCAACAAGGACTACGGCTGCGAGTGGGACTACGACTTCCGCAACAAGCGGTGGCTGGTGGTCGATAACACCCGCTTCGCGGTCAATATCATTCAATATGCGTTGGGAGCCTGATCTTGGATAGTGCAATCGCCTGGAGCGAAAATGAAATCGGCGCGCTGAGCGCCAAGGTGGCGGCGCTGAAGGCGAGCATGTCCCGTGTAATCATCGGTCAGGAAAACGTGATCGATTCGCTCATCATCTGTTTGCTGGCCGGCGGCCACGCGCTGGTGGAGGGCGTGCCGGGCCTGGGCAAGACGCTGCTGGTGAAGTCGCTGTCGCAGGCGACGGATATGGACTTCCATCGCGTGCAGTTCACGCCGGACCTGATGCCGTCGGATATCGTCGGCACCGAGATCCTGGAAGAAGACCATGCGACGCGCAAGCGCGAGTTCCGCTTCCAGCAAGGGCCGGTGTTCACGCAGGTGCTGCTGGCGGACGAGATCAACCGCGCGCCGCCGAAGACGCAATCGGCGCTGCTGGAGGCGATGCAGGAACGCAGCGTGACCTTCGCCGGCCAGACGCACAAGCTGCCCAAGCCTTTCTTCGTGCTGGCGACGCAGAACCCGATCGAGCAGGCCGGCACTTATCCGCTGCCGGAAGCGCAGCTGGACCGCTTCCTGTTGCGCATTGACGTGGTGTATCCGACCGAGGAAGAGGAGATCGCGATGGTCTCCGCCACCACCCACGCTGGCCTGAAAGATGCGGATCCGGTGATGGACGTTGAGACCTTGCTGCGCCTGCAGCAGCTGGTGCGCGACATCGAGATCGGCGATCATCTGCTGGCCTATGCGACGCGCCTGGTGCGCGCCACGCGCCCTGCGTTGACGACGGTGCCGGCGGTGAAGAAGCATGTGGGCTGGGGCGCGGGGCCGCGTGCGGGGCAGGCGCTGGTGCTGGCCTCCAAGGCGCGTGCGCTGATGCACAACCGTCTTGCCGTCACGCGTGAGGATATCGCCGAGATGCTGTTGCCGGTGCTGGCGCATCGCGTGATCCGCAACTTCGAGGCCGAGGCGGACGGTGTGGCGATTGCCGACATCCTGCTGGCGCTGCGCGAGCACATTCGCCCGGAATAACAGGCCGCGATGCAATCGACCTTTAAACCGTCCGCCGCCACCATGACGGCGATGATGGCGCAGACCAAGGATCTGGAGCTGGTGATCCGTCACGTGCTGGCGGGACTGGGCCACGGCCTGCATGCGGGCCGCGAACGGGGCGCCGGCGTGGAGTTTTCCGAGTACCGGGCTTACGCGCCGGGCGACGAGTGGCGCCGCGTGGACTGGAAACTGCTGGCGCGTGCGGACCGCTACTTCGTCCGCGAGGCGGAGCGCGACAGCCACGTCGCCACCTGGCTGTGGCTGGACGCCAGCGCTTCGATGGCGGAGCCTAGCCGCGAGATCAATGGCGTGGATAAGCTGTGGTTCGCGCGTACCGTACTGGCCTGCGTGGCTGCCATCGCGCAGCGGCAGGGCGATGCGTTCGGGTTGGTGGTATGCAGCGGTGGCAAGGTCGAATTCACGCAGGCCTCGCGCGGGCCGCGCCAGTTGCAGCGCGTGCTGGCGCAGCTGGCCAAGGCCAAGCCGGAAGGCGTTCTGCCAAGCGCGGAGGTGCTGAAGGCGAATCTGCATTTTGCGCGGTCGCCGAGTTTGATTTTTGCGGCCAGCGATTTCCTCGATTGGCCGTCGGCGTTGAGCGAGGCGTTGCTGCGCTTGCGCAGTCTGCGGCACGACGTGCGTCTGCTGACGTTGCGCACGCAGGCGGAGGTGGATGCCAGCTTCCGCGCCGGCGCTGCGTACCGTGATCCCGAGTTGAGCGACGGCCTGCATCGTTTGACCAACGCGGACCGCGACAGCTACAGGCAGCAAAGCCGCGCGCACTTCGATGCGGTGGCGACCAGCTGCCGTCAAAACAATATCGTCCACTACGAGGCGCGTATCGAGCAGCCTTTGGGCGGCGTGCTGCGAAGCTGGTTGCAGCTAGCGGGAGCGCGCGCAAAATGATGATGGGTTGTCGATGCTGAGTTCTTATCCATTCTGGTGGCTTGCGTTGCCGGTGTTGCTGCTGCCGGTGTGGTGGCATCGCCAGAAGCGTCAACGCCTGAAGGCCGAGCCGCTGGCGACGGCGCGCTTCCTGCCGTCGGCCGCGCCGGAGCAGCTGCGCGTGTGGCAGTGGCGGGATCGCCTGCTGTTGCTGGTGCGCTGCCTGATGCTGGTGGCCTTGATCGCCTGGCTGGCCGCGACTATCTTCCCATGGCGCGGCGATACCGTGCTGCTGGATGCAGGTGCGGACAAGGCGTGGGCGGAACAGCAGATCGCCGCCGCCGGCATGGGCACGGCGCAGCGTATCGAGTTGCCGTCGCACGGCTTGCAATGGCTGCGCCAGCACGAGCGCGATTGGCGCCCCAGCGCGCGCTTGCTGATCGTCGCCCGCGCCGACCAGGTAGCGATGCCGGCCCGCGTGCCGCAATTCAGCCATCAGGTCGAAGTACGCACCAAGCTGCCGACCGCCGCCGCAGCAGCGTCGTCCGCCGCAGCGTCGGCGCCGACGCCGGCCGGGCGTCACATCGTGCTGGCGGGGGCGCAGGAGCAGGGCGCAGCATGGCGCTCGCTGTTCGCCGCCTTCGACCGCGCTGGCGATGGCGCCAGCCGCTACACGCTCGCTACCGAGCCAGGCGCCAAGACCGAATTAATCGTCTGGGACTCCACCGCCGCACCGCCCGCCGGCTGGCGCGCCCCGCACTGGTGGCTTACTTCCGCAACCGCTTTCCCCGAACTGGCCAAAGCCTCCACGCTGACCATCAACGGCCTCACGCTGAAATACGCCGACTCCCCGCGCGGCCGCTTGTGGCTTACCGACGCCTGGCCGCCCCGCGACGCCGACACCGCACGCGCCATCTATGAAGCCTGGCAGCAGCTCAACGCCGCTCCCGCACCGGCCTACCCGATGCCATCGCAAACACTGGCCGCCGCCCGCAGCGCGCTGCCCGCCATCACCGACGCCAAGCCCGCCGCCTGGCTCGCGCTAGCCCTGCTCGCGCTGTTTTTACTCGAACGGATACTGACCCATGTACGGCGAAACTAACACCCTGCGCCGCCACCTGTGGACCGCCGTGCTGCGCCGGCGCGTACCGCAATGGCTGGCCGCACTGGCGCCGCTGGTCATCGCCCTGATCCTGCTGCACGCCGCCCGTCCGCTGGTCATCACCGCGATACTGCCATGGGCCATCTGGGTAGCCGCAGACATCTACCGCTGGCGCCGACGTCTCAAGCGCGAGTGGACCTCCTGGCTGGACGCCGCCATCCCCGCACTGGAGGACAGCAGCACCCTGCTGGCCGCCGACGCCACCACACCCATCGCCAGGCTTCAGCAGGACCGCCTGCGCGCCCGCCTGGCCTCCGCGCTGGGCGACGACGACTACCGCCGCATCGCCCGCACCCGCGTGCGTGTCGGCATCCTGCCCGTGCTGCTCAGCCTTGCCGCAGCGGGCGCCGCATGGGGCTACCACGGCAAGCAGATCGCCACCAGCGCACCAGCCGCCGACAGCCAGGCAGCCAAAGCTATCGTCGACGGCGAAATCTACCTGAGCATCAAGCCTCCAGCCTACACCGGCGTCAAGCCATTCGAAACCGCCGCCCGCGACCTGCAAGTACCGCAGTTCTCGGAAGTGCGTTGGTGCGTGCGCAATCCGAGCGGCGCGCAGCCGGTGGTGGAGCTGGGCGACGGCCAGACCCTGCCCGTCACCGAAGCCTGCGCCGCAAAGCGCGTCGAAGAATCGCTGTTCTGGCGCGCACGCGGCAAGAACGGCACGCGCTACAACATCCGCATTACGCCCGACCAGGCACCGCAAGTCACCATCGTCGAGCCGACCGAATTGATACACGTCCTGTCCAAGGACGCCAAGACGGTGCAGATCGCCGTCACCGCCCGCGACGACTACGCCATCGTCCGCGCCAGCCTGCATATGACGCTGGCGCGCGGCAGCGGCGAGAACATCCGCTTCAGCGACCGCGAAGTGCCGTTGCCGCAATCGCCGGATCCCAAAGTCCGCAACTGGAAGAAGCAGTGGACGCTCACGGAACTGGGCATGGAGCCTGGTGACGAGTTGTACTTCTTCGTGCGCGCCACCGATAACTCGCCGGACAATCCGCACACCACGCAATCGCCAACCTACACGCTGCGCCTGCCCGCGCCGGAAGCGGAGAGCCTGGAATCGACCGCCTTGCCGTCACTGGCGAAGCCCGAAAACCTGCGCAGCCAGCGCCAGATCATCATCGACACCGAACAACTGGTGGCCGACATGCAGGCCCACCCCAACATGTCCGCCGCCACGGTGCGCGCGCGCAGCGAAGCCATCGCCTCGGACCAGGCCGCGCTGCGGCTGCGCTATGGCCAGTTCCTCGGCGAGGAATCCAGCCTGTTCGGCGATGAGCATGACCATGAGGGTGAGGAGCACCATGGCGGCAAGGCAGCCTTCGGCAGCGAGATGTCGGTGCTGAAGGAGTTCGGCCACGCGCACGACCAGGAAGACAACGCCACCATCTTCGACCCCAAGACCAAGGCGGTGCTGAAGCGCGCCCTGTCGGCCATGTGGGATGCGGAGAAATCGCTGCGCGCGGTTTCGCCCAAGCCCGCGCTGCCGCCCGAGTACAAGGCACTCGACGCGATCAAGGAATTGCAGGCGGCGGAGCGCATCTACCTGCACCGCACGGCCTTCGTTCCTCCCGCGCTGAAGGAAGAGAAGCGCATGAGCGGCGACATCGTGGGCGTGTTGAGCTACAAGCGCGCGCAGGGTGCGGCGGACAACACGGTACCGGCTGAAGTACGCGAGCTGGTACAGGCGTTGTCGCAGGACGGCGCGCTGCCGGCCCTGTGGAGCAAGGCGGCGCGCGACACCATCGTCGCCCGCATCGTCGACCAGGAACAGAAATTGAGCGCCCAGCGCGCGGTGCAGGATGTGCAGGATGGCTGCGCCGCCTGCCGTGGTGAACTGCGTGCCTGGCTGCGCGGCACGCTGACGGATGCTCCGGTGCTGCTGCAGGCGCGGCCTTCGACGGATACGCCGTTCCGTCAGGCCTGGAGCGGCAAGGAGCAGCAGAAATGATCGACATGGATTTTTCAACCCTCGCCGTACCCGCCACCGCACTGGCTGCCGGCGCGGTCAGCGCCGTGCTGTATGGCCGCAAGCGCAAGTGGATCGATGCCGCATTGATTGTCGCGGCGTCGGCATCGCTGGCCGTCGCGCTGGCCGATATACGTTTGCCGCAGGCGGGCGAGAACATCGTGTCGGTGGCGACCGATGCATCCGGCGGCATCAGCGAAGCAGCGCTGCTGGCGATACCGCGTGCGCAGTCGATCGCCTTGAGCGGCGACGGCCTGCGCGAAGCGGAATGGCGCGATCTTCCAGCGCGCCGCGTGCAATGGAAGCCTGCCGCCGCCGATTTGCTGTGGCTGGACTTCCCACGCTCGATGTCGCTCGGCCGCATCTTCACGCTGACGGTGCGGCGCGGGCAAGCACAACCCGGTTGGCGCCTGCAACTGCTGGCCGAAAACAAACAGGTGCTGGCGGATTCGCAAATCGCCGCGACGGCGACATCGCAACTGAGCGTACAGTGGCTGCCACCGGTGGCGGAGGCCATGGTGTTGCAGGCGCGCTTGCTCGATGGCGCCGGCAAGGTGATCGCGCAAGGCCCGGTACCGTTGCAGGTGAAAGATGCGTTGCCCTTGCAGATACAAGGGCGCTTCGATGCGCCGTCGTTCGATGCCCGCGCACTGAACCAGCTGCTGGCCGACGGCAGCGCGATACTGGACTGGAGCGTCACGCTCGGTAAAGCCGTGGCGCGCAGCGAGACCGCGCGCGCACCGCTGACGGCGCCGAACGCGGTGTTTGTCGATGCCGCGTACGTCGAGCATATGAACCCGTCGGCACGCAGCGCATTGCTGGCGCAGACGCGGCAGGGCGTGCCCTTGGTGGTGCTGGGTTCCAATGCCGCCGATGCGGCGATGTGGCAGCGTGAATTCGGCTTGCGCCTGCGTCCGCAATCTCCGACAACGGAGAAGGAAGATACGCGCCAGTTCACCGTGGCTGGCGCTGTGCTGGCGATGCCGCCGGCGGGCTTGAATCCCGACGATAACGCTGCCGCGCCGTGGTCCGTCGTGGCGCGCGATGGCAAGAAGCTGCCGTGGCTATGGCAGCGCGATTTGCAGCAGGGACGCGTGGTGTGGATAGGCGTGTCGGACTGGCACCGCTACGCAATCAGCTCACCGCAGGCATTGGCCCTGTGGTGGCAGGGTGCGATGGACGCCATCTCGCTGGCCAGCGTGCAGAAGACGGGCTGGCAGATGGCCGATCCGATGCCGCTACCCGGCTTGCGCAGCGAGATCTGCGCGCAGGGCGTGAAGGCTGGAACGGTGTTGGATGTTGCGGACGCCGCGCAGCTTCAGTTGCAGCCGCGTGCGGACAAGGCGGAAGCGGCATGCGCCGCGCTGTGGCCGCAGAAGACCGGATGGATGACCTTCAAGGCTGCCGGCGTCGCGGAGCCGGGCATGGAGTATGTATATGCGCGCGCCGATTGGCCGGCATGGCAGAAGGCGCTGCGCCGCGACGCGACCGCGCACTACGCGGCGCGTGCGGCCAGCGCGGCAGATGCCTCGGGCGGCAATGCCGAAGCCGCGCAGCCGCCAAGCCGTCCACTGCCGGTTGCGCCGTTCATCGTATTGTTCGCGTTGTCTATGCTGGGACTGTGGTGGCGCGAGCAGCGTCGCTGACTTGTCTAGCGCGTCAACCAGCCCGAAACCGCCTTGACGTAGCGCGGCATAATTACATACACCATCAGCCAAACGGTCAGCGCGGACGCGGACAGTTGCACCACAGCCGATGGCAGGCCCCAGCTCCCGGTCAGCGTACGCAAGATGGCAGGAACCACCTGGGTAAGCGGATAGATGGCCGATAGCGTCAAGAGAAACTGTTTATACGGTTTCGCCTGCGGGCCGGTATAGGCAGGCGAGAACCACAAGCCCATGCCTGCCCGCACACGCTCATCGCGCAGCAGCAAGGGCCGCAACGCCTCCACCAATTCGCGGCGCCGTTCCGATCCCACCCAGTCCTGCAGCTGCGCGTGGGTATCGAAATGCACCAGCAAAGTGTAGGTCGCATCGCGGCCTTTCGGCCGCATCACCGCCACCCCTTGAAAGCCTGCGTAACGCTGGCACTCCAGGGTGACGTTGGCGATCCAGACCTCGTACTGCGACCTGGCCGCCGGCGCCACCGCGTGCTGCACCAGCAGCGCGGCCTGGTCTGCCGCGCCCTGGCTCATAGGTTGGTGAAAGCGATGTGCTTGGATTCCAGGAAGTCGTCGATGGATGTCATGCCGTTCAGACGACCTTGGCCCGACTGCTTGTAGCCGCCTTCCTCGAACTCATCGAACACCTGCGCCCAGTCGTTGATCCAGATCGTGCCTGCCTTGATCTTGCGGGCCACGCGCAACGAGCGCTTGGTGTCGCGCGTCCAGATGGCCGCAGCCAGGCCGTACTCGCTGTCGTTGGCCAGCGCCAGGGCTTCCTGCTCGCTGTCGAATACCTGCAGCGTCATCACCGGGCCGAAGGTTTCTTCCTGCACGATAGGCAGCTTGGCGTCGCAGACTTCCAGCAGCGTGGGGCGGTAGAAGGCGCCAGCGGCAAGCGGGCCTTCGCTGACAGGGCCGCCGCGCAGCAGCACCTTGGCGCCGGAAGCGATGGCACGGTTCACCACCGCATCGACGCGCGCCACGTTGGCCTTGTCGATCAGCGGACCCATATCGCTGTCCGCATCGGCCGCAGGGCCAACCCGCACCGCGTCCAGCCGCGCTGCGAGACGTTCGCGCACCTGCGCCGCGATGTCGCGGTGCACCAGCAGGCGCGAGCCGGTCATGCAGAACTGGCCGGCAAACACGGTCAGCGATTTCTCGATCACCGGCAGCACCGCATCCAGATCGGCATCGTCGAACAGCAGGTGCGGCGTCTTGCCACCCAGTTCCAGGCCGAAGCGCTTGAGCTGCTGCGCGCCCACGGCGGATATGGCCTGGCCGGTGCGGGTGGAGCCGGTGAAGCTGATGACCGGCACGTCCGGCGAGGCTACCATCAGCTTGGCGCCTTCCGCGCCGGACTCGGTGAACATATTAATCACGCCGCGCGGCAGCGACGGCGCTTCCGACATGATGCGCGCCACCAGCGCGTTGACCTGCGCCGTCTGGCTCGGCATCTTGATGACGACCGTGGTGCCTGCCGCCAGCGCAGGCGCCAGCGAGCGTACCATCAGGATCACCGGCGAGTTCCACGGCACCATGATGCCGGCCACGCCGACCGGCTCGCGCAGCAGCACGGAGACCGCGTTGGGGCGCGGCGAACCGCTGCGGCCCAATTCGGTACGCGCCAGCGCGCCGGCGAAGCGCAGCTTGGACGGCACCATGTCGACTTCAAAGCCGGCTTCCGGCTTGATCTTGCCGTTTTCCGTCGCCAGCAGTTCGATCAACGTATCGCGATGGCGTTCGAAGGATGCCGCCAGTTCTTCCAGCACGCGGGCGCGCAGAATCGCGTCTTCCGCCCAGTCGCCCTGTTCGAAAGCCTGGCGGGCCGCCGCGATGGCCAGCGCCGCCTCGTGCGCGCCGCCGTCGGCGTAGGTGCCGATCACGCCGCCGGTGGCGGGATTGTACGATTCGCGGATGTCGTCGGAGCTTAGCCATTCGCCATTGATCCAGTGACGGGCCAGCGTGTTGTGTTCAGGTTTGTTCATGATCGTTCTCGGTGAGGTCAGAAGAAACGCGCGGCCGCGTGTTCGGCGATCGCGATGGTGGTGATGTTGGTGGCGACCGACACGGTGTCCGGGAAGATCGAAGCGTCCACCACGCGCAGGCCCGTCACGCCGCGCACGCGGCATTCAAGGTCCAGCACCGTATGCGGATCGCCATCGCGGCCCATCGGCACGGTGGAAGTCGGATGGTGGTAGGTGTCCAGCGTGTCGAGCATGGAGCGTTCGATGGCGCTGTCGTCCTGGGCGTCCGCGCCCGGCGCCAGCTCGCTGTGCACCAGCGCGGACAGCGGGGCGGTCTGGCCCAGCTTGCGCGCCAGCTTCACGCCTTCCAGCAGGCGCGCGCGGTCGCCCGCATCGGCCAGGAAGTTCAGGTCGATGGACGGCGCGGCCAGCGGATCGCGCGTGGTGATGCGGAACTTGCCCACCGATTGCGGCAGCGTCAGCGCCACCGCCAGCACGAAGCCGACTTTGGTCGGGCTGAATTCATGCGGGAACAGGTGGGTGGCGGTGATGTGCAGATCCAGCTCGCCCGGTTTGGCCAGGCTGCTGCGGGTCCACAGCTTGGCGCCGATGGCGGGCGATTGCGCGCCGATGGCTTCCGGTTTGGCGGCGTAGGCGTTGTAGTAGAACGGGTGGTCCTTCAGGCGCTGGCCCACCGGCAGGTTGGCCACCGACGGAATGTCCAACGCCTCCAGCTCTTTCGCGGGACCGACGCCGGAGCGCAGCAGGATGGCCGCGCTGCCGTAAGTGCCGGCGCTCAGCACCACTTGCTTTGCTTTGATGACCTGGCCATCTGCCAGGCGCACGCCGACCGCTTGCGTGCCTTCGAACAGTACGCGGTCGACCGTCACGCCGCCCTGCACGCGCAGGTTGGCGCGGGCGCGCACGCTGTTGCCAAGGTAAGCCATGCCGGTGTTGACGCGCACGCCGTTGACGACGTTCATGCGGTACGGACCAACGCCGTGCGGATCCGCGCCGTCGAAATCGGAAACGGCCGCGTAGCCGGCGGCGAGGGCCGCGTCGGTGAAGGCTTGCTGCATCGGCGTGGTGTCCGCACGCGTCAGCTGGCGCACTGGCAGCGGGCCGCCCTGGCCGTGCAGGTCGGTGGCGCCGCCGTCGCTGTCTTCCAGGCGCTTGAAGGACGGCAGCAGATCGTCGTAGGACCAGCCGGGCAGGTTCCAGTTCTGGAAGTCGCTGGCGCGCGCGCGGATGGCGACGGCGCCGTTGATGCCGGAGCTGCCGCCCAGTACCTTGCCGCGCAGGGCGCCGACCGGATGGCCGATGTAGCCTGGCTCGGTCTTGTAGCCCCATTCGTGATCCTGGTCGCCGCCAAGCCGGTCGCTGCTGCTGATGACTGCGGGGTAGTCCCAGGCCGCGTGGGCCGGGCCGGCTTCAAGCAGCAGCACGCTGCGGTCGGCGCGTTCGCTCAGGCGCGAGGCCAGCACGGCGCCGGCCGAGCCGCCGCCGACCACCAGGATGTCGACGATGTCGTTCAAAACTTTTAGGGAGGAGAGGGAAGTCATGGCTGTGGTGGAGGTCTGTGGTTAGCCGAACAGTTTGGCGGCAGTCTGGGCGACGACTTCGCCCTGGTGGCGGGCGCCGGCCAGGTCGATGGCGCTGGGCTGGCGCGAGCCGTCGTTGCCGGCGATGGTGCCGGCGCCGTACGGCGAGCCGCCGACGATTTCCGCCGACGTGGACTGGCCTGCGTGCGTGTACGGCATGCCGACGATGACCATACCGAAGTGCAGCAGGTTGGTGATGACGGAGAACAGCGTCTGCTCATGGCCGCCGTGCTGAGTGCCGGTGGAGGTGAAGGCCGCGCCGACCTTGCCGGTGAAGGCGCCGCGCGCCCACATGCCGCCGGTCTGGTCGAGGAAGGCCGCCATCTGCGACGCCATGCGGCCGTAGCGCGTCGGCGTGCCGATGATGATGGCGTCGTAGTGTTCCAGCTCGGCGGCCGTGGCCACCGGTGCGATCTGGTCCAGTTTGAAGTGGCCGCGCTGCGCCACTTCGACCGGCACCGTTTCCGGCACGCGCTTGACATCGACGGTGGCGCCGGCCGCGCTGGCGCCTTCGGCGAGGGCGTGCGCCATCTGTTCGAGATGTCCGTAGGACGAGTAGTAGAGTACCAAAACCTTGGCCATGAAAATTCCTGTGTGGGGTTACTGGGAGATGCCGGCCGCTTGCAGGATCACCTGTGCCACTTCGGCCGGGTGCGAGCGGTGCGCGACGTGGCTGGCTTGCAGGCTGGTGGTCTTGGCTTTGATGCGGCTGGCCAGTGCGCGTTGCAGCTCGGGCGGGATCATGCGGTCCTGCTCACTGACGATGTAGTACGACGGCTTGGTGGTCCATGCCGCGGTGCTGATGCGGTCCTCGAAAGCCTTGGCCCGGATCGCGCCCTGGGTGGCGGCCATCACTTTGGTGACGTCGGCCGGCAGGTCTTGTGCGAAGGCGGTGCTCATGCCCTTGGCGCTCAGCGACAGGTAGTTGTGCGCGTCCTTGACGAATTCGCGCTGGCCCTGCGATGGCGGGTAGTCCTTGCCCAATTCGCCGGTGCTTTGGCCGCTGCCCGGCGCGAACGCGGCGACATACACCAGCGCCGCTACTTTGGCGTGGGTGCCCGCTTCGGTGATGACGCTGCCGCCCCACGAGTGGCCGACCAGGATCACTTTGCCCGGCGCTGCGTCGATGGAGCGGCGGGTTGCGGCGGCGTCGCCGGCCAGTGAATCGAGGCTGTTCTGTACCGCCTGTACGTGCAGGCCTTTGGCTTGCAGTAGCGGGATCACTTGCGCCCAGTCGGAGCCGTCGGCGAAAGCGCCGTGCACCAGCACGACCGAAGTAGGTGCAGCGGTGGTCTGGGCTTGCGCGCCCAGTGCGGAAGTGGCCAGTACGGCCGTGGCGATTGCTTTACGCAGCATGTTTGTTCTCCTGATGTGATGGTGGTTGTGGTGGGTAGTGCTTCGGTAACTGCTTAACGTCTGCGGCTTGCGGCCAGGCGGTAGACCGCGCTGCGCACCGGGACCATGGGATCGTCGGACAGCATCAGTCCATCGATCAATCGGCCCGGATCTAGCGCCAGATCGCGCGCGGCCTGGATCTGGTCATCGGCCAGCGCCGTGATTCGCAATTCACCGAGGTCGATCTCGGCGCGCGCATCCGGTCCGCTGTGCGGCCAGGCGATGGAGCCGTCGGCGCTGTCGTCGCCGGGGCCGGCCAGCTGGAACTTCAGCCGCATGGAGACTGGCCCTTGCGCCAGCCGCGCCGCCAGTTCGTCGGCCAGATAACCGTCGGCCTGCGCCGGCACTTCGTCGTCCGGCACGAAGGCCTGTGTCAGCGTTGGATCGATGCGGTAGCGGCCCATGCTCAGCGCGCCGTCGGCGGCGGCCAGCAGGAAGGCGTTGACGCCGAAGTAGGGCAGCGAAGCGTAGCTGCGCGGCGCAGGCTTGGGCGTTTCCAGGTAGTGGCGCGCACTGTCGTGGGCCGCGAGGAAGCGCTCCAGCGGCGCGGCATCGGGTGCGGATTCGAAGACCGAGGCCGCAATCGCCTGCAGGAATTCGAGGAATAGCTGCGGCGAGCCCACCGGGAAGCCGTCGAAGGAGTGGGCCACGATGTCCGTCTCCGCGCCGTCCGCCAGATGGAAGCGGATGCCCAGGCCGCGCGGGCTGGCCATGGGATCGCCGTCCGGCGTCTGCGGCACGCCGCTGAAATTACTGAACCTCAGCGTGACCGGCACCGTTTGCCCCTGCAGGTGCGCCGCGCGGCTCAAGCGCCCTGCGGCGGCCGTGGCGGTGAAGAAGCCGCTCGCCACGATGCCCTTCGCATGCGTGGCGCGCTGGCCGGGGTGGCGGCCGAAGGTGGCCTGCAGCGCCGCCAGCAGGCCTTCCAGCAAGGCGTCGCCGCTTGCGTGTTGGTCGCTCATGGCGCTGCCTCAGGATGCCTTGAAGGTCTGGTCCTGGCGGTCCACCCAGGGCTGGAACTTCTCGGCCGGCCAGTTCGGATCGACGTGGGAGATGCGGTCCGCGCATTTCCAGACGCCGCCGCGTTTTTCGAACTTGTCGAAGTAGGTGCCGGTCGACAGGAAGCCTTCGCCGCCTTCGCGCCAGGTGACGACCCAGTTCCATTCGACGGTGGCGGCGTCGCCCGCGCCCTGGATCACGAAGGTGCCCAGCGAGTGGCGCATGCGCTGCATCGGGAACACGCTGTGGGCATAGTCGTAGAGCTGCTTCATGCCGGCCGGGCCGTCGAACACGTTCTGGCGGATGTCGTTCACGGTGAAGCGCGCTTCCGGCCAGTACAGCGACGCGTACAGCTCGGCGGAGGCGCGGCTGGCGTCGTTGTCGATGTAGCGCTGGTGCAGATGGAGCTGTTCGAAGATTTCGAAGCGGTCGATGGTCGACAGTGGGGCGGTCATGGTGAAGCTCCTTGCGTTGGGTGGTAGGGAAAAGCGAGCTCATTCTAGATTTGTATAGACAACCGCCGGTAGTCCGTGGAAACTGTCAGCACCTTCCCGTCCGTGGGACAGTGCAACCCCAGGCTGCGTGCTATAGTCCCGCCCGTTTTTTTGATAACTCTTCTTAACAACTTCCCCCGCTTATGCTTGACCTGAACGACCTGCAGTACTTTGTGATGGTGATCGACCACGGCGGGTTCAACCCCACGGCGCGGGCGCTGGGCATCCCAAAGTCCAGCCTGAGTCGCCGTATCGCCTTGCTGGAAGAGCGGCTGGGCGTGCGCCTGATCGTGCGCAACACGCGCAGCTTCAAGGCGACCGAGGTGGGCCAGAACTACTACACGCATTGCCGCGCCATGCTGTCCGCCGCCACCGCCGCCGAGGAGTCGGTGGCGATGAGCAGCAACGAGCCGGCCGGCCTGCTGCGGCTGACCTGCCCGATCGCCTTGCTGGAGGAGTGCGTGGGCCTGATGATTACGCAGTTCATGCTGCAGTACCCGCGCGTGGATGTGCAGCTGGAGGCCAGCAACCGCAGCGTGGATGTGGTGGCGGAAGGCGTGGACATTGCGCTGCGGGTGCGCGTGCCGCCGTTCGAGGATTCGGATTTGATTTCACGCGAGCTGTCGCAGCGCGTGCAGCGGCTGGTGGCCAGCCCGGACCTGTTGCAGCGCCTGGGTGCGCCGACAACGCCGGAAGATCTGGCGCGCTTCCCCAGCGCGCACCATGGCAAGGTGCAGCGCGACTACAGCTGGACGCTGCATCACCAGAGCGGCGCAAGCAGCACGGTGCGGCATCGTCCGCGCCTGGCGGTCAACGATATGCGTATGCTGCGCCTGGCCGCGCTGCGCGGGCTCGGCATCGTGCAGCTGCCGAGCGCGCAGGTGCATGACGACCTGGCGCAGCGGCAGCTGATCGAGGTCTTGCCCGGCTGGGCGCCGAAGACCGAAGTGATCTACGCGGTGATGCCGACCCGGCGCGGCATGCTGCCCGCCACGCGCTTGCTGGTGGATTTTTTAGCCGAGCGTTTCATGCTGCTTGACGATCCGTTCCGCGGCCCGACCGGCGGCGCGGCTTGCCAGATCGGCCCTGCGTCACCGCAGCCCTAGCGCCCAGCGGGCGATGCGCTCCGCGACCGCCGGATCGCTGGTGGTGTCGAGCGCCATCGACTGCATCGGCGGCATGTAGGGCGGCGTGACTTTGTAGAAGTGGTTCAGCTCCGGGAAGCGGGCCAGTTCCGTCGGCAGATTGCGCCGTCCCTCTTGGAGACGGGCCGCGTGCGCGGGCGGCACCGAGCCATCGCGTCCACCCTGCACGATCAGCACCGGCTGGCGCACGCGCGCCAGTTCGGCCACAGGGTCGAAGCGATCGGTGCTGCGCAGATAGGCCAGGCTGAATGGGGGCATGGCCGCCAGCATCGCCGTTTGCGGATTGGCCTGCGCGCCCGCAGGTAAAGGCTCGCCGGCGCGGATGGCGGCGATGGCGCGGTCGAACATCGTCATATCGGGGCTGGCGCCCGGCGGCGCCATCGCGCTCACCTGGTCGCGCAGCAGGCTGAGGATGGGCAGCGCTGGGCCGGACAGCATCACCACGCCGTCGATGGCCGCCGCATCGGGGCTGCCGGCCAGCAGGGAGGCCACCAGCGCGCCTTCGCTGTGTCCCGCCACGATGAGGGGACGGGCCGGAGCGGCCTTGTGCAGCAAGGCCAGGCCGGCGGCCGCTGCTTCGGTGCGGGTCGTGAAGTCGGCGTGGCGGGCGGCGGCTTGTGCGTTCACGGTGCGCGAGCCGGTGCCCGGGCCGATCTTCGCCATGCGCAGCACGGCGAAACCGCGCTCGCCCAACTGCGCGGCCAGGTCCGCATACAGGTGAGGCTTGAGTTGCATGGCCGGGTAGTTGCCGTCCACGTCGCTGAAGAGTGAGCCCGGCAGCAAAAGCACCGCGCCCCGCGCAGGCCCTGACGGGAAAGTGAGGCGGCAGGCGATCTCCACGCCGGCGACGGTGACGATGTCGTCCTGTTCGCGCAGCGGGGCAGCGCCGGCTGCCGGCGCGATGATCGATAGGCCGAGTGCACCGGCCGCCGTGGCGGCCTTGGCTATCTGTTGAAGCTTACGCATGATGTCCCTTTCCTTGGTGATGAGTGCACCAAGTTTTGGGTATCACGTTATGTCAGAGTCAAGCTGCGATGACTCGTTCGAGCGTCGTCGTTCCTGCCCATTCGACCGCGTTGGGATCGCTCTTGATGTCGATATGCGAGTCATTGAGGCTGCGGGTCATTTCGGCGAAACCGGCAAGGGCGGCCTTGGAGAAACGGGCATCCGCCAGCGCGTTGGGCCACTCGGCTTCGGGCAGTACCGCCACGTCGACAGGCTTCCTGAGCGAGGCTGAAATAACGGCGGCGACATCGTTCGGGGCGTAGTCTTTCGGCCCCGAGAGCGTGACGATGCTGGTCGCGGTTCTTTCTTCCTGCAGCAGGGCGGCTGCGGCGCTGCCGACATCGACCGTCGCCACCATCGGGATCGCGCGCTGTGCCGGCGCCAGGAACGTCGGCAGCGTGCCGCTGCACATGGCGTATCCGACCAGCGGCATCCAGTTCTCCATGAAGTAGGCCGCGCGCAGGAAGGCGGTGGGGATGCCGGTTGCGCCCAGGCGCTGTTCGAAGATGCGGTTCATCCCGATCCATCCTGTCGCGCTTTCGCGGTCGGCGCCTATCGAGGACAGTGCCACCAGCCTTGGCACCTCGGCCGCAACCGCAGCGCGCGCCGTGGTATCGGCAATCAGGTCGGCGATCTCGAACAGGTCTTCACGGTTGTAGTGCTGCGGGCTGACGACGTAGGCGCCCCGGGCCTGGTTGAGCGCCTTCGTCATCGAGGACAGGTCGGTCAGGTCGGCCACGGCGACCTGCGCGCCGCGTTCGGCCCAGGGGCGGCCTTGAGCCGGGTCGCGCACCACGACGCGCACGGCTAGCCCTGCGCGCAACAGCGCATCGGCGGCTGCGGCGCCGGTACGGCCGGTCACGCCGAATACTACGTATGGGAGGGGGAGGGAAGCAGTCATACAGAAATCTCCTATTCAGATGAGCCTGAATGGTGCATGATCGCTCGACATACATAAATGGCATGAAAGTCATACTCAACATGCACCAAGTGGATTTATCTGCAGTCGATCTCAATCTGTTGAAGCTGTTCGAAGCGCTGGTTCGGGAGCGTAGCGTTACCCAGGCCGGCCTCCGCCTGGGCTTGAGCCAGCCGGCCGCCAGCCGAGCGCTGGGGCGGCTGCGCACGATGCTGGGCGATCGCCTGGTGGTACGCGGCAAGCTCGGCCTGGAACTGACGCCGCGCGGCGAGGCGCTGGCGGGGCCGGTGGCCAAGCTGCTGGATGATGCGCGGGGCATCGTCTCGCCTGCCGTCTTCGATCCAGCGTCGGCAACGGGGCGCATCACGATCGCCGCGCATGACCACCTGAGCCTGATGGTGCTTGCCGGGTTGATGGCGCGCTTCGAGCGCCATGCGCCTGCGCTCAGTCTCCATATCGCGCAACCGGTCGGGGATAATGTGCGGCTGATAGAGCAGGGCGGCGCGGATCTGGCGTTGGGGATTTTTGATGCGCTGCCAGGCAGTTTGCATCGGCGCAGTCTTTACGCCGACAGCCTGGTGTGCGTGATGAGAGCCGATCATCCTGCGGTGTCTGAGGGACTTGGTCTGGAGCGGTACGTGAGCTTGCGTCACATTGCCGTGACCATTTCCGGCGTGGGCGAGAGTGCGGTTGACGTTGCGTTATCGGCGCAGGGGCGCACTCGCCACGTCGCGTTGCGCGTGCCCCATTTTCTTGCCGGTGCGATGCTGGTGGCGGACAGCGATATGATACTCACGCTGCCCGGCCGTCTGGCGCGGCTGCTGGCGGAAAGGCTGCCGCTCGCGCTGCTGGAACTGCCGCTACAGCTGGCGCCCTTGTCGCCAGCGATGATCTGGCACGAGCGCTTTCACCGCGACCCTGCGCATGTCTGGGTCAGGCAGCAACTGGTCGACGTTGTCGCTGCGTTCAATCAGGATGGATAAATGCCGCCGGCCGTCTCACGCTGAGACGGGACCGCTATCGGCCAGAATATCTTGGCCCTTGGCGCGCCGCCGGAATTGGACCACGTATGCAATGGTGAGGGTGAAAATTGCGAGGGTGCCCATGATATTCGGGATCACAATGCTCCATGGCTGCAGGGACACCAGAAGGTTGCCTGCGCCCGCCGACAGCATTCCAAAAAAGACGGCAGTCATCTTCAGTCCGGGGTCGAGCGGACGCGCTGCACGTAACCAGAATACCGGCCACCAGTGGCGTGACAGGTCGTAGCTGGCAACGAACGCCAGCATGCCCAAGCTTGGCAAGGTGACGATCGCGGCACGCGCGCTCATTTCAGTGTTTGCGAGTACCAACACGCATGCAGCCAGCGCCGAAATGGCAAATAGCGCATCCGGCCACAAAGGCCCGTGCGAGCGCAGCTTCAGTGCGCGCAGGCCGCTGACAAATTCGTAGAACATCACCAGCACAAGCGCCTGCACTGCCGACAGCGACGAATGATGGCCAAGCACCAATGTCATGCCGCCGCTGCCAATCACGAACGCCGCCAGCAGCGCGAAGCGGCGCCCCCAGCGTCGATGCTGAAGCCCTCCCTTTGTGCTGAGCAAAGGAATGAGTCCAAGCACAAGGCCAATACCGCCGAATCCAATATGGACCAGTAAATTCAAGAATTGGGCAGTATGCATCGGCGGCTGGGGAGTTGTAAAAATATAGTCACACTACCATTTCTGCCAGCTCACCACATAAGCCGGCGCCGGCTGGGTGCATTGCGGATCGACCACCGGCTTCATCGCCACGCGCTCGAACGGCAGCACGCCCGCCCACACCGGCCAGTTCATGTCTTCCTCGTCGTCTTCCGGCGGGCCGGAGCGCACCTTGCAGGCCGCTTCGCCGAGCGCGATGCGCATCACCGTGGTGGCGGCGAATTCCTTGTCCGAACCCGGACGTATCTCGGCCTGGCGGCCCGGCACCAGCTTCTCCATGAAGGCCGCCATCGTGCTGCGCCGCTCGGCTTCGTCAGCCACCACTTCGAACCGCCCGTAAATCATCGCCGACCGGTAGTTCATCGAATGATTGAACGCGGAACGCGCCATCACCAGGCCGTCGAGGTGCGTGATGGTCACGCAGGTCTCGCTCTCCGTCAACCGCTTGAGCATGCGGCTGCCGTTGGAGCCGTGGATGTACAAGTGATTGCCCTCGCGCCAGCAGGCGGTCGGGATGCAATGCGCACCCTTCTCGTCGGCGAAGGCGATGTGGCACAGGTAGGCATCGTCGATGATCGCGTGCAGCGTGGCGGTGTCGTAGTGCGCGTTGGTCGGAATGCGGCGGACGCGGGTGCGTTCGCTCGGTGCGGCGTGGTTTGCTGGTTCGGTCATGATCTCCATCCAAAAAGGTTGAGGCCGAAATATAGTTGCTGACTGGCTCCTGTAACAGATCCAGAAATATTCATTTTCATGGGGCCAGCGAACTGCCGGTGTGATTATCTGTGCATTTCTGCCGCAGGCCACCCTGTAGACTGGGAGCGCCGCATGTTCGCGGCGACTCGATCACCCACACCGTGGAAGCCACATGAATCTCAATGCCAGGATACTCGTCGCCGCATTTGCCGGCATGCTGTTCCATTTTGCGCCGGCCCGGGCGCAAGCCGACGCGCGCAGCTACGCTGTGCTGTCCTTGATCGGCAACGCGATCCACGTCGACACCGTGCGTACCTCGGTGGGCGTGCGCGCGCCGGGGGAAACCCACCACGTGCTCGACATCCCCGACCAGGGCTTCGATACCACCGCGCTGCTGGCGGCCAATGCGTCAATCAGGCGGCTCCAGCCCGGCGCGAAAATCGTGCTGATGACGACCCAGGACGCGGAACTGTACAAGGCGCAGAACACGATGTTCGAGCGGCCCGAGGCCAACCAGGCCAATCGCGATTACCTGCTCGATCTGCTCAAGGATCGTGGCGTGAGTCATCTGGTGCTGGTGACGAAGCAGCGTGACAATGCGTACTTCAAACTGGACAACGGCTCGACCGGCACCGGCCAACTGGAGGGGCTCGGCTTCTACATCGACGACACCACAATGTTGCGCGGTACCGAGACGGCGATCTCATCGCGCGGCATGCTCGGCCCGTTTGCCTACGTCAAGGCGCGGCTGCTGGACGCCCGCACGCTGGCGCTGGTGGGCGAAGTCAAATCGAACCAGTCATCGATCGTGGTCCGCCCGTCGAGTGAGGCCAGCGGCATGGAGATCTGGGACACCATGGCCAGCCCCGAGAAAGTCGATCTGATCAACGCTCTGCTGAGCGATGCCGTCAAGGGCGCGATGGCGCCGTTGCTCAGCAAGTAGCCGGCGCCGCTACTTCAGCACCGCCACCGCATCGACGATGTCCACGCCCTGCAGCTGGCCGAGCCAGGCGTCGAACCACGGCTTGTGGGTGGCGCCGACGATGGTCAGCACGCGGACTCCCGGACGTTCGCGGAAGGTTTCGCGGATGTTGGCGACCATGCGCAGGTTGCGGACTTCCCATCCGCCGACCCAGATCTGCGGGTAGTTCTCGGGCGACTTGGCGCGCATGGCCGGACCGACGTTGCCTTCGGCGCGCACGCGCAGGTTCTGGCTGTCGTTGATGACGCGGTACAGCGGCAGCAGGTCGGCGGCGCGCGACAGTTCGTCCTCGCGCTTTTCGTTGGCTTTCAGCGTGGCCCCGCCTGCGGCCCATGCGGCTTCGATCGAGCGGACGAAGGCTTTGACATCCGGCACGTCGAGACTGTCGCCGGTGTGGTTGTCCACCGCATGCACGCGCGGCAGGCCGAGGCGCGCGGCCAGGCGGCCGGCCAGCTGATAGTCTTCGCCGTTGCGGTGGCCGGTTTTTTCCAGCGTCTCCACCAGCGCCGCGCTCAGGCTGTCGCCGGCGTGGCGCTCGGCCTCGGGCAGCTGCAGCCACTGCACGTAGGCCGAGGCGGTATCGTTCGACGCCATGAACAGCGCGGCCAGGCGCCGCCGCTGTGCCGGCGCCGGTTGCGCGGGCCAGGCCTTGAGCGTCTTGCTGGTTTCGGCGATGGCCGCCGGCATATCCATGCCCGTGGCGGCCTTGGCGGCGTCGGTCGATGGGCAGTAGTCGGCGCCGTACCTGGCGGGATGGCGCGCGGCCAGATCGCATTCTTCGCCGGACTCCTTTTCGATCGTGATGATGTCCGGCTTGAACGCCGCCAGCCGATTGAGCACGCCGTCCAGCGCGGCCGGGTTGAAATCCGCCGGCATCTCGCGCAGGTGGACGGTGCCCAATACCAGAACCTGCGTCCGTGGTCCGGCCATGTCGCGGTCCAGCCCTGCCAACATCCCCTGCGCCTGCGCGGCCAAAGGCAGTGTGGCGATCAGTCCCAGGATCCAGTGTGTCGCTTTGCGCATGTCTTCCCTCAAAAATGAAATGATGCATGGAAGTCTACAAAGGTCGGCAAGACGGGCAGGGCGGATTCCGATGAAATGCCGATTTGCGGGCATGGAGCGTCAAAAACGGCGATCGCCATATAATGGCGGACTGGCTCCTGAAAATGGCCCAGAAGAACAGCTTTTCATGGAGCCAAAATGGATATCGCCCTGCTGATCGACGGCTATGCCGACCAGAACCGCCATCGCGGCTGGCCGCGCCAGCGCCTGCTGCACGAATGTCTGCGCGCGGCGATCCGCAGCGGCACGCTGGCGGCGGGCACGCGGCTGGCCGCTTCGCGCGCGCTGGCCGAGGAGCTGGGCCTGGCCCGCAACACCGTGCTGTACGCCTACGAGCAGCTGGCCAGCGAAGGCTATGTCACCACCGACCGGCGCGGCACCGTGGTGGCCGTCGTGGCGCCGGACCGCAAGCCTGCGGCGCAGCGGCACGCGGCCACGCCGCAGGCCGGCCTGTCGCAGCGGGCACTGGCGCTGCGGCCGCAGCCCGGACCTGCCGAGATGATGGGCGCCTTCGTGCCCGGCGTGCCGGCGCTCGACCATTTTCCGCTGACGCTGTGGCGCCGCATGCTGGAACGGGCCTGGCGCGCGATGACGGTGGAGCAGCTCAACTACGGCGATCCGGCCGGCGAGCCGCTGCTGCGCGAAGCCATCGCCGACCACCTGCGCGCCGCGCGCGGCGTGGTGTGCGACGCGGCCCAGGTATTCATCACCGACGGCACGCAGAGCAGCCTGGATCTGTGCATGCGCGCGCTGGCCGATGTCGGCGACACCATCTGGATCGAGAACCCCGGCTACGCCGGCGCGCTGGCGGCCGCGCGCGCGGCCAGCCTGAACGTGGCCGGCATCGACATCGACGACGACGGCATGGCGGCCAGCGCCGACGACTGGCTGCTGCGTCCACCGCGCCTGGTCTACACCACGCCGTCGCACCAGTATCCGGTGGGCGGCGTGCTCAGTCTGCGCCGGCGGCTGGCGCTGATCGCCGCCGCGCGCGAGGCCGGCGCGCTGGTCATCGAGGACGACTACGACAGCGAATTCCGCCACGACGGCGCGCCGCTGCCGGCCATGCAGGGCCTGGCGCCGGATGCGCCGGTGGTCTACCTGGGCACCTTCAGCAAGACCATGTTCCCGTCGCTGCGGATCGGCTTCGTGGTGGTGCCGCCGTGGCTGGCCGAGTCCTTCGCGCAGATGCGCGCGCAGTCGTCGGCGCGCGGGCGCGTGGCGGAGCAGCTGGCGCTGGCGGAGTTCCTGCGCAGCGGCCAGTTCGCGCTGCACCTGCGCCGCATGCGGCGGCTGTACCGCCAGCGGCGCGACGCGCTGGTGGCGGCGCTGGAAAAGCATCTGGGATCGGTGGCGACGGTGCACGGCGGCTCGGCCGGCATGCACCTGGCGCTGCGCTTCACGCGGCCGGAGCTGGACGACCACGCGATCAGCGCGCAGGCGCTGGAGCACGGCATCGTCGCCGAGCCGTTGAGCGGCAAGGATACGCAGGGCGTGTCGGGCTGGCAGGGACTGATGCTCGGCTACGCACAAGTGCCGGCCGAGCGGATGGAGGGATTGGTCAAACAGTTGGCGGCGATCGTGCACCTGGCGGCCTTCGCCGCCAACCGTTCAAGACGACATTAAAACGCGGTGTCGGCGCGGATGTACATCGAGCGGCCGTTGACGCCGATCGGGCAGGTTTCCCAGCAGCGGGTGAAGCCCAGTTTCGGGAACGCGCCGCCGTTGGTCCACTCCGACGGCAGCTGGTTGAACATATTGTTCACGCCGATGCTGAAGAAGGTGCGCTTGGTGTAGGCATAGCGTACCGAGGCGTCGACCAGCCACTTGGCATCCCACTTCTGCAGCGGGCTGAAGTTTTCAGCTTCCACTTCGCCGTAGTAGTTGGCGCGGGTGTTGACGTTCCACTGGCCGGCGGTGTAATCGGCGGCGATCACGTGGTGCTTGCGCGGCTGGCCGTGTTCGATCAGCGTCACTTGCGACTTGTCGAACAGCTGCTCGCCGGTCAGCACCGAGGAGGTCGAGTGGCGCTTGGTGACTTCGGTTTTATTGAAGCCCAGCTGGCCCGACAGCACCAGCGTCGACGCCGCGAACTTCGACGTATGCTCGGCCACGATGTCCAGGCCGCGCGTGCGGGTGTCGACCGCGTTGGTGAAGAACTGCGCCTGGCCGACGGCAAACGGCTTGAGGATGTTGGCGATCGGGCCGCCGCCGGCTTCCGGTGCGATCTCGCTGGAGAATACGATGCGGTCCTTGATCTTGATCTCGTACAGGTCGGCGGTCAGCGACATATTCTTCGCCGGACGCAGCACCATGCCGACGCTGCCGCTGGTCGAGGTTTCCTCTTTCAGCGGCGCGATGCCGAAGGCCTTGGTGACGGCGCTGCCCTGGCGCGCGGTCAGGGTTTCGGTCAGCACGCCGTTGTTCAGGTTGGTCGAGACCGAGCTGTAGAACTCTTGCTGCACGCTCGGCGCGCGGAAGCCGGTCGACAGGCTGCCGCGGAAGCCGATCTGCTTGGTCGGATCGAAACGGGCGCTCAGCTTGCCGGTGACGGTGCTGCCGAAGTCCGAGTATTTTTCATAGCGCACGGCGCCGGCCAGCGTCAGGTTATCGACCGGCTTGGTTTCGGCGTCGAGGAACAGGGCGATGTTGTGGCGGCCCGAATCGACGGCGGTGGCCGGCGTGTAGCCTGGGAAGCCCTGGATGCCGGCAGCGGCGGTGGCGCCGCTCGGCGTCGTGATGACCGGCAGCGGGGTGTTGTTGCGGCCGTACTGATACGAGACCGGGTCGCCGGCGACGATCTGGTAGTTGTCGGCGCGGTACTCGAAGCCGGTGGCCAGGAATACGCTGCTGTCGCCGAACTTGACCGGGCCCTTGACGTCGGCGTTGAAGGTCAGCTGGTTGAACTTCAGCGTGCCGGTGTTGGCGTCGCGCGGCGATTCGCCGTAGATGGTGCCGTCGGCCTTCTTCTCGTACCAGTAGCTGACGTTGACGCTGTCCGCTTCATGGAAGCCCAGCTCGCTGGCGCCGTAGTTGATGCTGACATCGGCCTTCCAGTCGTTCGGCAGGTCGCGGCGGTAGCCGAAGGCGAACGAGGCGTCCTTGATGTCGGTGTGGATGGACGGCAGGTAGCCGTTCGGCGCCAGCGATGGAATGGTGCGGTCGTCGCCGGCCGAGCGGAAGAAGCCGTACGAGTCGCTCTTGCGCTTGGAGATGCCGCCGAAGGCGTAGAACTCGCTGACCTTGTCGATCGGCAGCGCGGCGTTCCACCACAGGTAGGCGTCCTTGGTGTTGCTGTCGCCGATGTGCTGGGTCACGCGCGGCGGACCCGGCAGCGTGCGGATCGAGTCCGGACCGGCGCGGTTGGTTTCGCCGCGCTTGCGGGCTTCGGCGGTCAGGTTGATGAAGCCGCCGTCCTGGCCCAGCGCGAAGCCGGTGTTGGCGGTGCCCGAGTACAGGTCGCCGTCGCCTTCGGAGGTGGTGCCGTAGCTGCCGCTGAGCTGAGTCTCGTTGACCTGCGACTTCAGCACGATGTTGATGACGCCGGCGATCGCGTCCGAGCCGTACTGGGCGGCGGCGCCGTCGCGCAGCACTTCGATGTGGTGGATGGCGCCCAGCGGGATGGCGTTGATGTCGGTGCCGGCCGAGCCGCGACCGATGGTTTGCTGCACGTTCACCAGCGCCTGCTGGTGGCGGCGCTTGCCGTTGACCAGCACCAGGACCTGGTCAGGCCCCAGCGAACGCAGCGTGGCCGGACGGATCGAATCGGTGCCGTCGCTGATGAAGGTGCTGGAGAAGTTGAACGATGGGTCCAGCGTCTGCAGCAGCTTGCCCAGTTCCAGCGGGCCGGCGGTCTGCATGTCTTTCAGGCCGATCAGGCCGACCGGGGACGAGGTGTCCAGCGCAGTCTTGGCCACCGAGCGCGAGCCCAGCACGACCACGGTCTGTTCGGGAGCCGGCGCGTCTGCGGCGGCGGTCTGGGCGCTGGCCTGGCCGGCGGCCAGCAACAGGATGGCGCTGGCGACCAGCGTGCGTTTGAAGTGAGGTGCTCTTGTCATGTATCTCTCTCGTTTTAGTGGACGCGCGCGCGGATAGCGGCGTCGAGAAAAATACTAGCTTGGCGGCAGAGCGTGCTGCAACGCGGCATGCACCACATTGTTGCAAAATATGCACATTTGACAATATTGCGTGCGTTATACGACGACTTGGCGTAATCTGGTCGACGGCCTGCTGCAAAATGGTGCAAAACTGTGGTGCGCGCGCATCAGACCGGCGCTTATTCAGCGCTTATTGCTGGTCCAGCATCCACCCCTTCAAGCCGTTGACCCAGGACTTGGCCGGCAGGTTCAAACTCTTCTTGATGGCGCCGGCGCGCTCGTACAGCACGCTGAAATCCAGCACCGGCGATTGCTTGAAGGCGATCACCACGATGTTGGCGTCGTGTACCTCCGGCAGCCAGACCACGGCGTCGAACACCAGTTCCATCGCCTGCAGGTTCTTGTCGTAGTTGGCGAAGTCGCCGAACACATTGGTGGTCATGATGCCGCCGTCGCTCAGGCAGTCGAAGCAGGCCTGGTAGAACTCGGGCGAGTCCAGCACCGGGCCGCGCGCTTCTTCGTCGTACAAGTCCACCTGCAGGATGTCGACGCTGCCGTGGTTGGCCGGATCCAGCACGAAATCCATGGCGTTCATTTCCATCACGTTCAGGCGCCCGTCGTTGGGCGGCAGGCCGAACTGGGCATTGCAGATGGCGATCACATTGGGGTTGAGTTCGACCGCCGTCACGCGCGCGTCCGGCAGGCGGCGGTAGCAGAACTTGGTCAGCGCGGCGCTGCCCAGGCCCAGCTGGACGATGTGGCGCGGCCGGTCGTTGAACAGCAGCCACATCATCATCATTTGCACGTATTCCAGCTCGATGTTGTCCGGCTTGGCGAGCCGCATCGCGCCCTGCACCCAGGAGGTGCCGAGGTGCAGGCTGCGTACGCCCTGGAATTCGGTGGTGGTGGCGGGCGGATGACCGGGGGCGTCGAAGCGGGAGGGGGAGGCGTTGGTGAGTGACATGGCGCTAGTTTACCAGCCCGCCCGGCCGCGCGTGCGGCGTAAAAAAAAGACGCCGGAGCGTCTTTTTAAGGGCGTGGCGTTCAGGACTTGCGGCGTCGCGCAACCAGCCCCACCAGTGCCAGGCCGCCCAGCAGCATGCCATAGGTGGCGGGTTCCGGCACAGCCGAGGTGATGTCCAGCGTGCCTGCGTAACTGGCGTGGCCGACATCGGTACCCTTGATGGTCAACGTGATCAGGCCGTTCACCGGGATGCCGAAGAACACGCTGCCCGA
Source organism: Rugamonas aquatica (assembly GCF_009380215.1). Taxonomy (GTDB): domain Bacteria; phylum Pseudomonadota; class Gammaproteobacteria; order Burkholderiales; family Burkholderiaceae_D; genus Rugamonas; species Rugamonas aquatica_B. The sequence goes on along the minus strand of NZ_WHUG01000017.1, from coordinate 53,090 downwards.
GGCGAAACCGTTGAAGATCGGCAGCGGCACGCCATTGATGTCGGCCCAGCTGAAGTTGATCATGGTCGGTGAAGGTGGCGAGAAATTGGCGAAGTTGGCGAAGAAGCCCTGCGCCGATCCCGGCAGACCGGAATACGAGAAGGTGTAGGTATCGGTGAAAGCCAGCCCATCGGTGTGCGACGTGCCGAACGGAACTGTCCAGTTGGTTGGGCCGCCGGCCATGGCCACGACCGCCGGCGTATAGTCGTTCGCCAGCGCTCCCCCTGCCGCTGCGGCCATCAAACCGGCTGCCAATATTAATTTTAATTTCATATTATCCCCGCGAAAGTAAGACTTAATACATGAAACCCCCGTACTACCGGATCAAAGTACGCCTGGGGATTTTCGATGTCAATCAGCTATTTTTTTATCGCGCGGGCAAGAATCATAGGCTCTGGCTAACTCCCGGGCTCAACAATAAGAAATTTCCTATGCTCAATTTCCGTTATGCAAATCATCAACAAAATTTCAATTTAGTAATGACGCATTAGTTGCTGATTGCCGACAGCGGCAAGACCAGCGTGACGGTCAGGCCGCCGCCGTCGCGGTTGGCCAGCGTGATGCGGCCGCCGTGGGCTTCGGCGATTTCGCGCGCCAGCGCCAGGCCCAGGCCGGTGCCGCTGCGCTTGGTGGAGTAGAACGGCACCAGCGCATTGGTCAGCACGGTGTCGCTCATGCCGGGGCCGCGGTCCTGGACATCGATGCGGACGGCGTCGTGCAGGCGCCGCACCTCCAGGCTGACCTGGCCGGCCGGCGAGCCCGATTCGTGGGCGTTCTTGAGCAGGTTCAGCAGCGCCTGCTCCAGCTGCGAGGGATCGAAGGCGCAGGCTTCGGCGGGCGGTTCGCCGATTATCGTGAAGTCGACCTGGGCCGCCAGCTGGGCCAGGAAGACCGGCCACGATTGCAGCTCCAGCCGTGGCGCCGGCAGCTTGGCGAAGCGCGCGTAGCCGAGGATGAAGCTTTCCAGGTGGCGGGTGCGCTCCTCGATGGTGGCGAGGATTTGTGGCAAGCGCTCGGTCTGGCCGCGCCGCACCAGCTCGGCGCCTGAATGCGCCAGCGAGGTCAGCGGCGCCAGCGAATTGTTCAGCTCATGGCTGATGACGCGGATAACTTTTTTCCAGGTCTGCACTTCCTGCCGGCGCAGCTCCATGGTCAGCTGGCGCAGCAGCAGCAGCTCGTGCTTGCGGCCGTTCAGGTTGAAGCTGCGGCGGGCCAGGTGGTAGACCTCTTCCTGGTCCAGCGCTTCCTGGCCCTCGCCGGCGCCGGCCTCGCGGGTGGTGAACAGGCCGTCGCCGCCGCGCGCCATCGCTTCGCGCAGCGCCGGCGAGGCTTGCGCCAGGATGTCGTCGAGCCGGTGGCCTTCGAGCCGGCGGCCCTGGTGCAGCAGCTGGCGCGCGGCGATGTTGGCGTAGACCACCGGGCCGGCCTCGCGCACCAGCAGCATCGCCACCGGCGTGTTCTGCACCATGGTGTCGAGCAGCAGCTCGCGCTGCACCAGGTCCAGGCGCTGCTGGCGCAGCACGTCGCCCAGCGTGTTGTGGGCCGCGACCAGGTCGCTGAGCTCGTCGTTCTGCGGCCAGTGCAGGCTGAACGAAAAGTCGCCGTCCTGGTAGCTGGTGACGGTGCCGGTCAGCGCGCGGAACAGCGACAGCATGTATTCGAGCTGGGCGCGGATGGTGATGATGGAAATCGGCAGCACGCACAGCAGGCAGACGGCCAGCACCATGCCGGGATGGGCGGGGAAGAAATGGGTCAGCGTCAGCGCGATCAGGATGCCGACCGTCAGCAGCGTGCCGACCAGCGCGGTCCAGCGCGTTAGCAGGGATAGGCGCATGCCTTGCGGGCGCGCGCCTGTCGGGCGTACCGGCGGCGGCGTGGCGCCCATCAGGGACGGGCGATGCCCAGCCGCTCCATGCGGCGGTACAGCGCCTGGCGCGACAGGCCCAGCTCGGCGGCGGCCTGCGCCACCACGCCGCCGGCGCGGCTCAGCGCCAGGCCGATGGCGTCGCGGTCGGGCTCGCGTCCGCCGTCTTCCAGCGCGGCGCCGGCGGCGGCCGGCAGGCCGAGGTCGCCCACTTTGATGAGGTCGCCCGCGGCCAGCAGGCCGGCGCGCGCCATGACGTTCTTCAGCTCGCGCACATTGCCGGGCCACGCATGGGCCAGCAGCGCGGCCTGCGCCGACGGATGCAGCTGCTTGGCATCGCCGAGGAAGTGCTGGGCCAGCGGCAGGATGTCGGCCGGGCGTCCGGCCAGCGGCGGCAAGCGCAGCTCGATGACGTTGAGGCGGTAGAACAAATCTTCACGGAAGCTGCCGGCCCGTATCATCGCCTGCAGGTCGGCGTTGGTGGCGCTGACCACGCGCACCTTGACCTGGCGCTCGCGGTTGGAGCCGAGCCGTTCGAAGCGGCCGGTCTCCAGCACGCGCAGCAGCTTCATCTGGCCGGCCAGCGGCAGGTTGCCGATTTCGTCGAGGAACAGGGTGCCGCCGTCGGCCGCTTCGAACTTGCCTTCGCGCGCCTTGGAGGCGCCGGTGTAGGCGCCGGCGTCGGCGCCGAACAGTTCGGCTTCGATCAGCTCGGCCGGCAGCGCGCCGCAGTTGAGCACGACGAAGGGGCCGTCGCGCACGGCGGAATTGGCCTGGATGATCTCGGCGATGCGTTCCTTGCCGGTGCCGTTGGGGCCGGAGATCAGCACCGGCACGTCGGCGCGCGCGACCTGGCAGGCCAGGTGCACGACGCGCTCGGTGGCCGGGTCTTGCCACACCATGCCGCGCAGGTCGTAGCCGCGTTCGAGTTCGCGCCGCTGGCGCAGCTCGGTCTGCAGACGCTGCTGCAGCGCGCGCTTGGTCTGGCCCAGCTCGATCAGATTGTGGACCGTGGCGATCAGGCGGTTGTCGTCCCACGGCTTGGCCAGATAGTCGGCGGCGCCGGCCTTGACCAGGTCGACCGCCGCGTCCAGGTGGGTCCACGCGGTCAGCAGGATCACCGGCAGCTCGGGATGGCGCGCGCGGATGGCGCGGAACAGCGCCGTGCCTTCCTCGCCGGACGTGGTGTCGGCGGTGAAGTTCATATCCTGCAGCACCAGGTCGACGCTGTGGCGCTCCAGCATTTCCAGTCCGGCTTCGGGGGAGGCGGCGCGCAGCGCGTCGATGTCGTGCAGCGAAAACAGCACTTCAAGCGCGATGGCGACGGCGGCGTTGTCATCTATGATTAATACGGTAGGCATGCCGTAAGCATAACATTGTCGCGGCATGCCCGGTGTGGCAAACATCGTTGGAACGCTAGGCGCTGCGGGTGGCGGTGGCCGGCGAAATCGACGCCGCGCGCCAGGCCGGGCCGTACACGGCGGCGATGCCCAGCGCCCAGAACACGCCGGCGCCGGCGATCAGGTAGCCGGCCGGCAGCCGCGCCATTTCCAGCTGGCTCACCAGCAGCTGGTTCAGTCCCAGCGCCAGCAGCACGCCGGCGCCGACGCCGACGCTGGTGATCATGATGTTCTCGGTGATGAAGTAGCGCAGGATGTCGAGCCGGCGCGCACCCAGCGCGCGCCGCACGCCGATCTGTTTGCGGCGCTGCGTGACCCACAGGCTGGCCATGCCGACGATGCCGCTGGAGGTAATCAACAGCAGCAGCACGCTGACCGTCACCAGCATCCACGCCAGCGCGTTGTCGGCGCGGTAGCGGTCGCGGCGGAATTCCACCATGGTCTTGACCTTGACGATCACCGGCGTCGGCGACGAGGCGCGCAGCGCCGCTTCGGCCTCCTTGATGACGCGGTCCAGCTGGCCCGGTTCGGCGCGCAGCGTGTAGGCGCTGGCGTCGTCGCCGGTCAGGCGGGTCGGCACGATGGTGGAGAAATCGCCGCGTTCGCCGATCTGGGCGTTCGGCGATTGCAGCCGCTCGACCACGCCGATCACGCGCGCGTCCCTGGCGTCGTCGCCGACCCCGAAGTAAAAGGTCTTGCCGACGAAGCTGGCCGCGCCCGGCCACAGCTTCTCGCCCTGCTGGCGGGTGATGATGGCGACCTTGGGAAACTCGTTGCTGGTGTTCTCGTCGACTTCCAGCACCTCGGCGGGCAGGAAGTCGCGGCCGTCGACCAGTTGCAGGCCCCAGGTCTTCACCAGCGAATCGGCGGTGACGAAGGTGCTGGTGGTGAGGGTGGACTTGAATTGCTTGCGGTCGGTCGCCAAGCCGGTGTAGTTGCCCGAGCGCGACAGCGGCATCTGCGAGGTGGACGCCACCGAGAGCACTCCCGGCACGGCGCGCAGGGTGTCGGTTTCGCGGTGCTGCGCCGCCAGCTGTTCCTGGTGATTGCCTTTTTGCAGGCGGCGCACTTGCACGGTGAAGACATCGGCTTCGTTGGCGATGCCGCTGGCGCGCGCCGACACGGCCTGGCGCACCTGCACGATGTGCAGCGCGTTGGCCAGGATGCCGAGGCTCAGCGCGACCTGGACGGCCACCAGGATGGGGCCGGTCTTGTTGCGCAGCAGCGCAGACAGGATGGGACGGATTTCCATGATGATTCCTTATTGGGATTTGAGTTGCATGGCGGGCGTGACCTGGCAGGCGCGCCAGGTCGGCAGCAGGCCGGCCAGCACGGCCGACAGCACCGCCATCGCGAAGGTGGTCAGCAGCATGATCCAGTCCATATGGGCCACCACCGTCAGCGCCGTCGACTGCATCGCGATCAGCGCCAGCGCGCCGAAGGCCAGCGCCAGGCCGAGCACGCCGCCGACCAGGCCGACCACCGTGGTCTCGATCAGGAATTGCTGGAAGATCTCGCGGCGCGAGGCGCCCAGCGCGCGGCGGATGCCGACCTCGGCGGCGCGCACCGAGAACTTGGCCAGCAGCAGGCCTATCGTGTTCACCAGGCACAGCACCAGGAAGCCGAACGCCAGCCAGGCCGACAGCTTGTTGTCGTTGCCGACCACCTTCATGAAGTCCAGCCATTCGCGCACGTCGTACAGCCGGTTGGCGGCGTTGCGTTTCAGGCGGCCCAGCTTGCGCTGCTCGGCGGCGTAGCTGTCGAGGTAGTTTTGCAGGCTGGCGCGGTCGCCGGCGCTGCGGGTCTCGAACCAGAACTGGATCCAGGTGCATTCGGAATCGATGAAGGCCTGGTAGCCGGGGCCGACGTCGTCGGTGCAACTGGTGCTGCCGTTGCGCTGTATTTCATTGCGGATCGCCGTGGTGAACGGCACGAACATGTCGTCCTCGTCGCTGAAGGCGCCGTCGGCGCTGCCGATGATGCGGTGGAAGCGCGGCACCACCGTCCATTTGTCGAGCACGCCGACGATCTGGTACTGCTTGCTGCTCAGGGTGATGCGCTTGCCGACCGGGTCGGTGTCGCCGTACAGCTTGTCGGCCAGCTTGCGGCCCAGCACCACGACATTGGCGGCGGCCTTGTCGTCGGCCGGGCTCCAGGCCTGGCCGTGCCGGAAGGGGGCGTCGAACATATTGAAGTAGTCGCTGGCCACGGCCAGGCCGCGCGTGGTGAACACGCCGATGTCCTTGCGCTCCGGCTCGACCGCCACGCTGGCGCCGTAGATCGCCGTGGCGCGCTCGGCCGCTTTGCTGTTGAGGAAGTTCTTGGCGTCGGTGTAGCTCAGCTGGTTGTCGTTGGGTTCGTCGCCGGGCTTGTAGCTTTGCGGCGGGCCGTTGTCGACCAGCGGCACGAACAGGCGGTCGCTCTTGTGCGGGATCGGGTCGCCCGACATCACGTGCAGGATGGTCAGCGTGGCCACGCTGGCGGCCACGCCGACGGCCAGGGTCAGCACCATCAGCGCGGTCAGGGCCGGGTTGCGGCGCAGGCTGCGCAGACCCAGGACGAAATAGTATTGGAACATGTGGCGCTCCTTATGCGACATGGGTTTTGCCGTCGGCGTGGGCGTTGGCATGGGCGTTGGCATCAAACAGCGAAGGCGCCTTGCGCACCAGGTCCGACACCTGGCCGTCGATGATGTGGACGTTGCGCTGCGAGCGCACCGCCAGCTCGGGATCGTGGGTCACCATCAGGATGGTCGTGCCCTGGGCGTTGATTTCTTCCAGCAGCTCCATCACGCCGCGCGCCATCTGGGTGTCCAGGTTGCCGGTCGGTTCATCGGCCAGCAGCAGCTTCGGCGAGCCGGCCAGCGCGCGCGCGATCGCCACGCGCTGCTGCTGGCCGCCCGACAGCTCGGCCGGGTAGTGCTTCATGCGCGAGGCCAGGCCGACTTTCGCCAGCGCGTCCTCGATGCGCTCCTTGCGCTCGGCGGCGTTGAAGCCGCGGTAGCGCAGCGGCACGTCGACATTGTCGAACAGCGACAGGTCGGGGATCAGGTTGAAGCCCTGGAAGATGAAGCCCAGCTTCTCGTTGCGCAGGCGCGAGCGGGCGTTGTCGTCCATGCCTTTGACGTTGATGCCGTCGAGGATGTACTCGCCGTCGGTGAATTCTTCCAGCAGACCGGCGATGTTGAGGAAGCTGGTCTTGCCGGAGCCGGAAGGGCCGGTCACGGTGACGAACTCGCCTTGCTTGACGTTGATCTCGAAACCGCGCAGCGCGTGGGTTTCGATCATGTGGGTACGATAGACTTTGCTCAGGTTTTGCATGCGCAGCATGGAGGGCCTCTGGGAAAAAAGTTATTGGTTGATCGAGACGCGTTCGGCGTTCTCGAAGGTTTCGGTACCGGAGATGACGACCTTGTCGCCCTGTTTCAAACCGCCGAGGATCTCCACTGCGGAGACGCTGGTGGCGCCCATCTTGATCGGGGTGCGGATGGCGATGCCGTCCCGGACTACATAAGCGAAGCGGCCGCCTTCGGATTCCACAAACGGGCCGCGCTGTATCATCAGCGTGTTGGGTTTTTCATCGATCAGCAGGCGCGCGGTGACGCGCTGGTTCTGGCGCAGGCCGGCCGGCTGGGCGTTGGTGAAGCGCACCCGCGCCAGCACCTGGTTCTTCACCACTTCCGGCGACAGCGCCGACAGCTTGGCGACGGCGGTGCCGGTGCCGTAGTTGACTTCGGCGTTCATGCCCAGGCCGATGTCGGACACATAGGTCTCCGGCACTTCCAGCTCGACTTCCAGGCGCGACAGGTCGACCAGCGTCATCAGCGGCGCATTGGCCGGCACCACGCTGCGGTTGGCCACCGACAAGGTGCCGATGAAGCCGTCCACCGGCGCGCGCACGGTCAGCTCGTCGACGCGGCGCTGGGCATTGGCCAGCGACAGGCGCTGGCGGTCCAGTTCATTGATCTTGGTCTTCAGTTCCAGCGCGACGTTGTCGCCTTCCAGCTCGGCCGCCTGGCCGGCGTGCTTGGCGCGGATCTCGGCCGAGTTCAGCGCATCCTTGGCTTTCTGGAATTCGATCTTGGCGATGATGCCTTCGTTGGAGACGGCGTTGTAGCGCTCCAGCGTGCGCAGCGCGGACAGGCGGTCGATCTCGGCGGTGTCGGCGTCGCGGCGGGCCAGCAGCTTTTGTTTGCGTGCCAGGATCTGCTGGCGCGCCACTTCGGCTTCCAGTTGCAGATAGCTGGACTGCTCGCGCTTGAGCGCATCGGTCAGGTCGGGCGATTCCAGCACGGCCAGCACGTCGCCTTTCTTGACCGTGTCGCCGGCGGCGGCCTTCAGCGTCACCGTCGCCGGCGAGGCGGAGTACAGCGTCGGGCTGATGGCGGCGACGATGCGGCCGTTGACGGCGGCGTCGCGTATCAGCGTGCCACGGCCCACTTCGGCGATGCGCAGGCGCGAGATGTTGACCGAGTGGTCGCTGCCGCGCCACGAGTGGACCACGGCGTAGGCCACCGCCACCAGGGCGATGGCTCCGACGGCGAAAACGAGGCGGCGCTTGGCAGCATGCCCTTTCGGGGCGGCGATGACTGCATCTTGATTGGAGGTGTCGCGTATCATGGTCGTATCGATGTGTAGAGATATGCAACGTTATGCAGAAACTGTGCCAGCTTGTAAGGCATTGATTTGATTGAGTATTGGAGTTGCCGTCCGTTGTCCGTACGCCTGTCCGGGCGTCCGGCCTGTCCGCTCCGGGCTTGATAAAGTGTTAAGCGTGACCATCTGTGGCGCTGTCGCCCATCACCCGAGTACCGAATGAGCCTGCTTTCCAGTCTGACCCGCCTGCTGTTGCCGGCCGAAGCGCCGGTCGTCGATTATCCCTTCGTGCCCAGCGATGTCGCGCTGTACCGGCGCACCGCCCACCCGGACGCCGACGCGCTCGACGCGCAAACCTGGGACGACATGCTGCTGCCGCAGTACAGCGCGCAACTGGCGAGGGAGACCAGCATCTTCGGCCAGCAGGAGCTGCACCGGCGCCTGCATGCGGACGGCGGCGGCGTGGCCGCGTCGGCCGTCCGCGTGCGGACACTGGCGCAGGACGCCGGACGGCGGCAGCAGTTGCACGCCGCCTGCACCGGCCTGCGCCGCGCCGACCGCGAGATCAGCGTGACGCTGTTCGGCGCCGAGCTGCCGCCGGCGCCGCGCTGGGTTGGACTGCTGCCCTTGCTGCCGCTGGCGCTGCTGCTGACGGTGGTGCTGGCGCTGGCCACCGGCGTGGTCATGCTGTGGGGCGTGGTGGTGGCGTTATGGCTGCTGCTGATGGCGGTGCAGGCGCGCTATCACGAGGCGGTGGAGGAATGGACGCGCATCCTGGCCACGCTGCGGCAGATGCTGCGCGCCCACAGCCTGCTGGCGGCGCTGGACGATCCGCTGGCGGCCGGCCTGCGCGAGGACGCGGCCAGGGCGGACAAGCTCAATGAGCGCCTCGCGCGCTCGGTTGTCGACAACCTGCCGGGCGTGCGCGATTACAGCGACTGGCTGTGGCTGATGAATGTGCGCCACTACTTCGCCAGCCGCGACGCGGTGCGCGCCGAGCTGGCGCTGCTGCGCTCCAGCTTTGAGCGGGTGGCGGGGCTGGAGGCCGATCTGGCGCTGGCGCGGCATCTGGCGCAGACGCCGCGCTATTGCTGGGCCGAGCAGGGCGGTGCGGTCGCGCTGGAGCAGGTGGTGCATCCGCTGCTGGCGCAGGCCGAGCCGCTGACGTTTTCACTTGCGGGGCAGGGCGCCTTTATCTCCGGGCAGAACGGCATCGGCAAGAGCACGCTGCTGCGCACGGTGGGGCTGAACCTGATCCTCGCCCGCGCCTTTGGCTTCTGCTATGCGGAGCGGGCCGTCACGCCGCTGCTGCCGGTGTATTCGAGCATGCAGAGCGAGGATGCGCTGGATGGCGGCGAGAGCCTGTACATCGCCGAGCTGCGCCGCGCGCGCGAGCTGCTGGCGCTGGCCGAACGCGCGCCGGCCGTGTTCATCATCGACGAGATCTTCCGCGGCACCAATCACCTGGAATCGATTTCGGCGGCGGCGGCCGTGCTGCACACGCTGTCGCAGCAGGGCACGGTGATCGTGTCTTCGCACAACCTGGTGCTGGCGCCGTTGCTGGAGGATCGCCTGGCGCCGTGGTGCGTCAGCCGCGAGGGCAGCGGCCTGCGCGTGGCGCCGGGCGTGCTGCGCGAGACTAACGGCATCGCCTTGCTGGCCACACGCGGCTTCGACGCCGCCATCTCGGCCAAGGCCAACCGCGTGTTCGACTGGCTCAGCGACTACATGGCGCATCCGGCCGATTGCCAGGACATACGGAGTAGTTTGTGAGCCAGCCCGACGCAATCAATCCCATACAGTTCCGGCCGGACAAGCTAACGCCGACGCTGGCGCTGTTGCCGCTGCTGATGGGCGCGATCGGCCTGGCCTTCGCCACCGGCGCCGCCGAGGAGGTGCCAGTGCTGCAGAACCCGATTGCTGTGCTGTGCCTGCTCGTGATGGCCGCCGCACTGGTCTTGATGCCGGTTCCCCGGCTCTTCAAGTGGAACTGGGATACGCGCTTTTTCGGCGTCAGCGGGTTTTGCATGGCCAGCATGGCTTTGGCTGGCGGCGTTCCGTGGCTGTGCATCCTGCTCTACAGCTCGGCGCCGCTGTGGTTGCGCGTTCCGCTGTCGATGGCGTACTTCGCGCTGCTGACCTGCTGGCATTACCGTTTTTTTGCGGTCTATCAGAGAATTTTTTCCGATCCCGAATTGCGCGCGCAGATCTACCAGGAGCAGCCGGACTGTTTTCATTATCTGCAGCAGGGCGACAGGGTAGTGCTGGAAAAGCGGCTCAAGTTCCGCCTTGGCCCGCCCATGCCCTTCGTACTCGCGTGCTGCGTGGCGGTCGTTGTGTCGATGTGCTTCGGCCCGCCCCTGGCCAGGTATTTCGGCTTGCCGTTCCCTCATCTCATGATTGCCTGCATGGCGCTGCCGATGGATATGTTTGCGCTCGGCCTGGCGGTGCGTGGCTGGATGGTGTTTTATGTCTATCCTGCGCGGCTATACCGCGAGACGGGCAAGCGGGTCTACGTCGACATGGCCACCAAGCCGCCCAAGCTGCGCCGGCGTTGACTTTTGCCCAGGCTAGTTCTATGATTTCTGTAACGACAGAAACTTAGGAATTGCCATGACACTCGCACCGACCATCCAGAAGTACATCCTGCACTGGGGGGAGATGGGCACGCGCTGGGGCGTCAACCGCACGGTGGCGCAGATTCATGCGCTGCTGTTCCTGTCCAACCGCCCGCTGCCGGCCGAGGAAATCGCCGACACGCTGACCGTGGCGCGCTCCAACGTCAGCAACAGCCTGAAGGAACTGCAAGGCTGGGGGCTGGTGCGTATCACCCACATCGCGGGCGACCGACGCGACCATTTCGTCGCCTTGCAGGATGTGTGGGAAATCTTCCGCGTCATCGTCGAAGAGCGCAAGAAGCGCGAAATCGACCCCACGCTGGCCGTGCTGCGCGAATGCGCGCTGGAGGCCGGCAACGATCCCGAGCTGGAGCAGGCCACCAAGGTCAAGATGGACCAGGTGCTGGACTTCCTCGAAATGCTGACCAGCACCTACGGCGACTACAAACACCTGCCGCCCGCCACCATGAAGCGCTTCCTGAAAATGGGCGGCAAGGTGGCGAAGCTGCTGGGAGGGGACTGACATGAACGCGCTGACGCTGTACTACGACGGCCACTGCGGCTTTTGCCGCGCCGAGATAGCGCGCCTGCGCGGCTGGGACCGCGCGCATCGCCTGGCGTATGCCGACATCGCCGCGCCGGACTTTGTGCCGCCGCCGGGCGCCAGCATGCAGGCGCTGAACCGCGAGATGCATGCGCTGGCCGCCGATGGCCGTCTGCTGGTGGGCATCGACAGCCTGCTGGCCGCCTACACGCTGGTGGGGCGCGGCTGGATGATGGCGCCGCTGCGGGTATGGATGCTGCGGCCGCTGTTTGCCGCTTTGTACCGCGGCTTCGCCCGCAACCGTTACCGCATCTCCGGCTGGCTGGGCCATCCTGCTTGTGCCGATGGCGCGTGCGCTTACAAGCATCCTTTGCGCTAATTTTTTCACTTGATATTTCTGTTTTTACAGAAATCACGGATAACATCATGACGACGAGAACCTGGCTGGTGCGGTGGATCTACATGACGGTGGCGGCGCACCTGGTGGTTGGCGTGCTGCTGCCGCTGTGCGCGGGGGCGGCCGTTACGGAGGGCTACCGTCGCGGCATCGAGGACTTCTTCTTCGGTGGGGATGCGCCGGCAGCCGGCAAGGCGCTGCATGTGTGGTGGGTATCGCTGTTCGGTCCGACGGTGCAGGCGGCGGCGATCTGGATGGCCGGCCTGGCGGTCATCGGCGACAAGCAACGCAACGCCTTCGCCTGGGCCATGCTGATACTCGGCCTGCTGGTGTGGGCGCCGCAGGACATGTTGATCTCGGCGCGCGCGCATTGCTGGATCAACCTGTGGATCGATACGCTGGCGCTGGCGGTCATGCTGCCGCCACTGCTGTGGCTGTGCAAGCTCGACCTGGCATTCAAACATAGAAAGGCAATCGCATGATGACCCCCTCCGAAGGTGAGCTGTTCAAGAAAATCCTGGGGCCGGAATGGCACCGGCTGCATCCCGATATCCAGGCACGCTTCGACAAGAATCCATTGCCGGGCAAGCCGCTGAACTACACTGGCCGCCTGAGTGAACTGACCTGCTCCGGCATCGGCCGGGTGCTGGGCTACCTGACCATGCCGCTGATTCAGGGCGCGCTGATGCCTTACAACGACGCCGATTTCCCGGTCGATATCCAGGTCTATTCGAAGCCGGATTGCGCATCGATTTTCAAGCAGCGCATCTACCGGCTCAACGGCCGCAAGCCGGTCATGTTCACCTCCTTCATGGCCGAGAGCCGCAAGGGCGAGGTGCTGGAATATGTCGGCCTGGGCCTGGGCATGAAGCTGGTGTTGGATGTCCGCGACGGCAATCTGCATTTCGAAAGCGACGGCTACTTCTGGCAGGTGCTGGGCGTACGCATTCCGCTGCCGGGCGTGCTCACACCGGGCAAGACTTATCTTTGCCACCGCAATAACAGCGCCAACCAATTCGACATCCGCATCGAGATCCGCCATGCGCTGTTCGGTACGACTTTCACGCAGGCGGGCGTGTTCCGGGAGGTGACCGCATGAATACCCATTTGCTGGCGTTGCAACTGATGGCCTTCCAGGGCTGCCTGGGCGCCTTCGACACGCTGTACCACCATGAGCTGACCGAGGCGCTGCCGGGCCGCGCCACCGCGCGCCGCGAGCTGGCGATCCACGCGCTGCGGGCGACGATCTACAGCGCCTTGTTCATCGGCCTGGCCGGTTGGGCGTTCCACGGTGTGTGGGCGCTGGTGCTGCTGGCTGTGTTCACGGTGGAGATCGTGCTGACCTTGTGGGACTTCGTGGTCGAGGACCGCACGCGCCTGCTGCCGGCGACCGAGCGCGTGACCCACACCGTGCTGGCGATGAACGGCGGCGCCTTCATCGCGCTGCTGGCGTTGAATACGCCCGACTGGATGGCGCTGCCGACGGCGTTGACGTGGCAGCCGCATGGCGGCTTGAGCGTGTTCCTGGCGCTGTGCGGCGCGGGTGTAGGCGTGTCCGGCGTGCGGGATGCGTTTGCTGCGCGGGCTATTGGCAGGTTGGCGTTGCGCGAGCAGGCGGCGTTCAGCTTCGGCGGGACGGAGCGCAGCTTCCTGGTCACCGGCGCCACCGGCTTTATCGGCCAGCGCCTGGTGCGTGCGCTGCTGCGGGACGGCCACCGCGTGACCGTGCTGACGCGGCAGGCGCGCCAGGCTGCGTGGCTGTTCGATGGCCGCGTCGATTGCGTGGACAGCATGGCGCAGTTGCCATCGTCGCGCCGTTTTGATGTGGTGATTAATCTGGCGGGCGCGCGCATCCTGGGCTGGCGCTGGACGGCGGCGCGGCGGGCGGCGCTGCGCGCCAGCCGCGTCGGACTGACGAACAAACTGGTGGCCTGGATCGCCGCCGCTGAACACAAGCCGGACTTGATGGTGTCGGCATCGGCGATCGGCTACTACGGCATCCAGCGGCCGGGTGACGATGCCGTGCTGACTGAGGATGCTGCGCGGCAGCCGATGTTCATGTCCGACCTGTGCCGCGAATGGGAGCAGGCGGCGCAAGGCGCGACGGCTCACGGCGTGCGCGTGGCGTGCACGCGCTTCGGGCTGGTGCTCGGCACGCAGGGCGCGCTGCCGATGCTGCTGCTGCCCATCAAGCTGGGGCTGGGCGGACCGCTGGGCGGCGGCGCGCAATGGCTGTCGTGGATACATGTGGATGATGTAATCGGCGGCATCGCGCATCTGTGCCGCTCGGGTGGAGCAGGCGTCTACAACTTCACCGCGCCGGAAAGCCTGACGCAGGCGCAGTTCAACCGCGTGGCGGCTGGCGTGCTGCATCGCCCGTACGGATTCCCCACGCCAGGCTGGCCGATGCGGCTGATGCTGGGCGAACAAGCCGACTTGCTGCTGGAAGGCCAGCGTGTCGCACCCGCGCGGCTGCTGGGGGAGGGCTACGCATTCCGCCATCCGCATCTGGACGGCGCGCTGCGCAGCCTCCTATAAACCGCAGCGGGGTACCCCCGATTCAATTGAATCACTCTTGCTTGAAATGAACTTCTAAGGTGTAATGCGAGGCCGAAGGATAGCAAATCAACAACCCCGCCCCCCATGTTAGATCTTTTCACCAGTCTCACTCAAGAAACGCGCCTGCTGCGCCTGGCGACACCGCTGGGGGCCGACGCATTGGTCGTCGAATGCCTGCGCGGCGAAGAAGGCGTCAGCCAGTGCTATGCGCTGCAGGTGACGGCGCTGTCGGGCGATGCCGATATTCCGCTGAAGTCGCTGCTGGGCCAGCCGGCGTTGCTGGAGCTCGATACCGCGCTGGCCGGCGGGCCGCGCTATTTTCATGGGCACATCACCGACGTCGCCATGCTGGGCGCCGATGGCGGCCTGGCGCGCTATGCGCTGACCATAGGCCCGTGGTACAGCTTCCTGCGCCATGGCCGCGACAGCCGGGTGTTTCAGGACAAGAATGTGCTCGACATCCTGTCGGCCCTGTTTCAAAGCTGGGAGAGCGTGGGCAAGCTTGTGCCGGACTGGCGCTTCGACGTGCAAGACCCGGGCGCCTATCCGGTGCGCTCGCTGACTTGCCAGTACCAGGAATCCAACCTCGACTTCGCCGAACGGCTGATGCGCGAAGAGGGACTGTTCTACTACTTCGAACACAGCGGGGCGCCCGATAGCGAGAGCTTCGGCAGCCACGTCATGGTGATCGCCGACCACAACGACAGCTTCCAGCCGAACGCGCAGCCGGTGGTGCGCTTTAGCCAGCCCGGCGCCGTCATGCGCGAAGACAGCATGGACCGCTGGCGCATCGAGGCCCGCTGGACGCTGGACACGCTGGAAGTGAGCAGCTGGGATTATCGCACCAACAGCATGCGGCCGGTGGGGGCCGCCGGCGAGGTCAGTGGCGATCTGCCGCTCGCCAGCCGCGACACCCCGGGCACCTATGCCTACCAGTCGCGCGAGCATGGCCAGCGCATCGCCGACCAGCAGTTGCAGGCGCTGGAGGCGACGCGCGAGACGCATGTGGGTGCGGGCACGGTGCGCACGCTGGCGCCCGGCACGACCTTCACGCTGACCGGCCAGGCCCAGCTCGACCAGGCGGCCGACGACAGCGAGCGCACGTTTGTTGTGCTGCGTGTGCTGCACCTGGCGCACAACAATCTGAGTACGGACATCAAGCACCAGGTCAGCGGCTTGCTGGGGCTGAGCGCGCTGGCGCAAACCATCGCCCAAGAAGAGGCCGGCAGCCTGCACGCGGTCGGGGAGAACATGGGCGAACGTCCGCTGTATCGCAACCGCATCGACGCCATCCGCAGCAGCGTGCCTTACCGCAGCAGCGATGTCGACGGCCACGGCCGCGTGCTGCATCCCAAGCCGACCGTGCTGGGGCAGCAGACCGCCGTCGTGGTGGGGCCGGCCGGGGCCGTCGTCCACACCGACCGCGACCACCGCATCAAGGTGCAATTCCACTGGCAGCGCGGCGGCCAGAGCCACAGCCGCCTGAACCATCCGGCGCCGGACGGCCACAGCGGCGCGCCCGGCGACGACCAGGCCGGCACGTGGGTGCGGATCGCCACCTCGCTGGCTTCGGTGGCCGGCGCCAACTGGGGCGCGGTGGCGGTGCCGCGCATCGGCAGCGAAGTGCTGATCGACTTCATCGACGGCAATATCGACCGGCCGGTGGTGATCGGCAGCGTCTACAACGGCAAGGGCCAGGGCGACGCCCAGCACAACCAGGTTGGACAGGGCGCCGGCGCGGCGACCGGCAATGCGCCGGCCTGGTTCCCCGGCGACGGCGGCGCGCACGCGCATCCGGCGGTACTGTCGGGCCTTAAGTCGCAGGCGATGGGCAGCAGCCAGGGCGGCAGCGGCGCCTACAGCCAGATGGTGTTCGACGATACGCCGGGCGAGCCGCGCCTAGCCTTGCAGCGGCACGCGGCGGCCTATCTGGGCACCGATGAATTGAATCTCGGCCACCTGCGTCATCAGACCGATAACCAGCGCTTGCAGACGGCGGGCTTCGGCGCCGAACTGAAGACCGGGCACAGCGCCGCGCTGCGCGCCGGCCAGGGCATGTTGTTGTCGACCGATGCGCGCAACGGCGGCAACGGCCAGCAGCTCGACAGCCGCGAGGCGCTCGCGCAGATCGACGCCGGCCGGCAGTTGCAGCAGAGCCTGGCCGAAACGGCGCAGAAGCATAACGCCCGGCTGAAGGATGGCAAGGGCGCCGACGAGCCGGCGGCAGAGAAGCTGCCGGCGATCGCGGGCATGGCCGATGCGGCCAAGGTCGTGGCCGGCGTGCAGGCCGGCGGCGGTGGCGATGCGGGCGGCGCCGGTCAGGTGACGGCGTACAGCGAGCCGCATCTGCAATTGTCCAGCCCGGCCGGCATCGCGGCCACCACGCCGGCCAGCGCGATGGTGCTCGCCGGCGCGTCGTCGAGCATCAGCGCTGGGCAGGACGTGAACTTCGCGGCGCAGGGCAACAGCATGCATCTGGTGAAGGACGGCATCAGCCTGTTCACCTACGGCAAAGCCAGCAGCGCGGACAAGCCGAATCAGGAAACCGGCATTAAATTGCACGCGGCCAGCGGCAAGGTCAGCGTGCAGAGCCAGTCGGACGCGAGCAAGCTCACGGCCGACAAGCGGATCACCGTGGCCAGCGTCGGCAAGAGCGTGACCGTGGCGGCCAAGGAGCATGTGATGCTGACGGCACAGGGCGCGTTCCTGAAGCTGGAGGGCGGCAACATCATGATCCACGGGCCGGGGACGATGACGTTCAAGGCCAGCATGAAGGAATTGACTGGACCGGACAAGTCGTATCCTGCATTGCCGCGTATGCCTTTATCGGCGGAATGGCCGGGTGTGCATAGCCAGCAAGTTAATGTGATGAATTTTATTGGCGCAAACCATGAGACGGGTGATGCGCTGGTGCACGTTCCCTATACGGTTCGAGACAAGTCGGGCGCCATCATAGCGAGCGGAATCACCAATGAAGTGGGAGAGACAAAACGTATCTTTACGAAAGAAAAGGAAAAAGTGGATTTATTTCTCGGGGACGGTGAGTGGAGAATTTTTATTGATGTTGAACATGCGATCAACGGCGCTCAGGCACTAGACAGCGATGGCGGGGAGTCGGCATGAGTAGCGAAGCCTCTAGCCTGGCGCCTTCCCCCGCGTTGCCTGAATTGAATCCCAGTGCCTTGCCAACGGTCAATGCGACGAAGGCCACATGCGGTCCTTCTACGGCGGCGTCGGTCACGGACGGGATTCCCGTCGCTACGCAGGCCCCTGTCACGTTGCCAGCCGGAGCCAACGACGGCGCAGCAGACACGCTGCCGGACGTCACGACAGTCCCAACCGATAAACCGGTCGCTCCCACTACGGAGGAAACCGGCACGGTCACGCAAGCTCGGACCTCAACTGATGCGACACCAGACGCCCCCGCTGTCACTGCCGTCGACAACGACACTCCCGCGTCACCGCAGACCACGGTAGCGCCGGCGGCAACAGAGGACCAGACGACGGAGCCGGTAGTTCCGCCGGCTCCGTCAGCGGACGATACGGTGAGTCTGAATTTAACAATTTGTGACTTCGCAGGCAAAGCAATTAGTGGGCTGAAATATCGCATCGTCGTCGCCAAGACTATATACGCGGGCTCAACGAATTCGGCAGGGCAGATCGACGAAATATCCGGCCTTCAGCCGAATCAGCCTTTGGAGTTTTTTGTGCTCAAGAGTGACGGCCAGTACGCCTCGAAATTTAGCGGGCTGGTTGCCTGCGCAGATATGAATGTCTGCGCGGTGAGTCCACACATCAAGATTTCATTGGAGACTGAAGCCCACAAAGGGACGGAAGGCCCAGCCGTGCCGAAACCACCCAAGCCAGAGGCGAACCAGTCCCCGGCCGCGCCGCTGGCGGGCAAAATCGCCGGCGGCGGCAAACAACCCGACGCCACAACAGAAGCCTGCCGCAATGAAGCGGGACACCCGGTCGCGACGCTTAAGGAAAAAGCCTTTGATTGGGCCCGCCGCAACCACATTCCAACTTTTGGGCTGTGGAGTTGGGGCGACTTCAAGGCCGAACCCAAGACTTGCACGGTCCCTGCTATTCAGGCCGACAAAGCGAAAACTACACCGGCTAACACTGCCGTGACGCCTTCCGCAAAAAAGCCCGGCGCCGCCACAGCGCCAGCGGCGGCGCCTGTTCCGACGCTGGCGCCTTCATCGACTCCGGCATCGAGCGCCATTGGTGGCGTCAAAGTGGGGAGTGCCGACCAAGCCGCACCACCTCAGGTGACGCATCTGGTTGAAATCATGGAAGAGCAGACAGCGTGGGAATGGAAGGCGATGTTTTCAAAACCCACCTCATTGTCATCGGCCTTGATCAAGGTTGGCATACTCGCCAATACCTTTGTGCCGCTGGTCGGGAAGAGCCGTACAAAATCGGACGGGCGCTGTTATCCGTCTGTCAAAGTGGGCCTTTGGCGTGCGGGATTGGTGCGCGGCTATGATGTCGACGTTCCCGCAAAAGGCGCAGGGAAATGGCTACTTGAACAGGGATTTCAGGAGATTTCAAAATCGATTCCCGACGCGCGCTGGGCCATGCCGGGCGACATCGTCGTGTATAGATATTCGGATGAGTACGAAAAGGCAAACACTGACAAGCATGCGGCCGCGCTGAAAGCCTATGCGGTTGCGAAAGCCAAGTACGATGCCGAAGTGGCCGCCTTACCGGCTAAAGTGAGTCTTTGGGACGACGAAAACAAGAAAATACAAGAGGAAATGGCCGCGGCCAAGAAAAATAAGCACGCGCTCAGGAAACCCGGAAAACACGTCAAGCCTTCCGCAGGCACACCGCCACCGGTGCCGGATGATGAAAATTACGGGCATATCGAAGTACGCACCTATGACGGTTACATTAGTGACTATAAAAGTGAAAAACTGGGGGACTTGCTCAACAGTAAACCGATGGTCGTGCTAGGCGTGTATAGAAAGGTTTTCGACCCTTTGCCCGATCTGCGGGTGCGAGCATTTTTGAAGGTGTTGCGAGAGTGGGAGTGCCACGGCATCAAAGACGAAGATCGATATTTCAGGCTGCAACAGTCGATAAACGGAAAAATCACTTTCAGCGATACCAGCACACACCCTCGTGCAGCGAGTGGCGGCGAGCATACATTTGCAGGAGCCTATCAAATTGCGCTGGGCACCTGGAAGGGGCAAGTTAAGAAAGGATTGCCTGCCGATTTCTCTCCGGCTACGCAAGATAGAATGGCGGTCTCCATCATCGAAGGCCGATCGGGCAACCCATTGGGGAAAATTCGACAAGGGAAGATCGAAGACGCAGTCAAGCTATTGCCGAAAGAGTGGTCTAGCTTGCCCGGTGGTGTTGATGCAAGACATGAGACGCGTGCCAAGCAAAACTATGTCTATACGATGGCAGACCTATTAGACCGCTACAATGTTTTTTTGAATGAGTTGATTGGAAAATAGATGAACCTGAAACCTCATGGAATTTCTGCGCTGGTGTTTTTGATTGCAGCGTGGGGTAATGCGTATGCAGATGCGAAGAGTACTGCATGTCCGATCAAAAACAGGGTAAGCGAACCGGCCATTTATTTGATCGACAAAGATAGCAAACTGGTGAAAGGGCCGGTGGACTTTGGAACTTTTGTAACCAAGGAAGATTTCGCTTCGGATTACATGGTCAAGGATACGCAATATCGGGCGATTTTATTTCCCGCCCGTCTGGAGATAGTCGGAGAGGAATGCAATATTTGCATAAGCGTAAAGAAAATCGCGCCGATCTGCCCCAATTCGTCTACCTTCAGCGTCGGGGTGGGCATGGTCTTCAAGGGCTTACCCGGTGCGGTTTCTCCATTTAAAGTCGACGATCCATTTGAATTCCGGTTTGTGGATAAAAAAACGGGAGTGGACCCGCAGGTAAAGTTGGAATTCGACGCGCGTATCGTTGGTGTATTGGTTAAAAGTAAGTAGTCTGCCGTGAAAAACTCCATGCTGGTGGCTGGCCTGGGTCTGGCGCAGGCCGCGCTGGCCGACGTGACCGCCCTCGACTACCAGCTGGGCGCGAACAGGGTCAGCGAGGACCAGCATCAAATGGTGATCCATGCGCAGCCTGCCGTCACCGTGACGATACTACCGGGAGGCAAGGCCTGGCCGCCGCTGTCGCTCGATGAGGCCGGGCGCATCTACGCCGGCGGCACGGTGATCGATGGCGCGACCGGCCGCGTGCTGGCGCGCACGGATGCGGCGCTGGCGTTGCCACACGGCGTCGAGGTCGCGGTGCTGGATGAGCGCTATCGCTTCCGGCGCGGCGGCAAGGAATGCCGCCTGTCGCCGCAGCAGCTTCATCTCGATGGGAAGAAGAGTGCGCTCGATGCGTTGAAGGATGCGAATCTCGCCTTGGCCAGCGCGAGCGATGCGCTGCTGGCGCTGGCGACGCGCTTCGGCCCGGACGGCGCGGTAGCCGACTATCTGGTTGAGCGTATCGATATCGGCCGCTGCCAGGTGGTGGCACAGCAGCGTCTGGGCAACCCGGATTTGCTGGTCGAACTGGCGCATTCCGATCGGGGCGGGTGGTGGATCACCGGCTCGGTCGAGCAGACGCTGCTGCGTTCAAGCGATGGCCGCCGCTGGAGCAAGGTGAGCCTGCCGGCTGGCCTGTCGTCGCTGGTCAGCAGCTACGTGGTCAACGACCGCGAGATCTGGCTGGCGGCCCTGCTGCCGGACGGCGATGGACCCAGTCCGTATCTGCTGGTGTATTCGGGCGATGGCGGCAAGCGTTGGCGCAATCTGCTGGCCGGCGACCCCTTGCTTGCCCATATGCCGGTCGCCTGGCTGGAGGGGCAGAAACGGCGCACACCCTGATATGAGCGCACAGCGGAATCAAATGCCGATTACTTCTCCTGCTTCAGCGGCTTGCCCTTGTCGATCACTTCGCGGCAGTCGCCCTTGAAGCTGGCGTTGTCGTAGTTGCTCCAGCCGTAGCTGTCGACGTAGCGCTTGTGCTGCTTGAATTGCTTGTTGATGAAGCTCCATTCCAGGCGCTCGTCTTCGTACTGGATGTCGCCCAGATCCAGCAGCGTGTGGAAGATGTTCTCCGTCGCCAGCCGCGCCTTGCGGTGGCGCACCAGCTGCTTCACCTTTTCCGGATAGCGCGTCTTGTATTCGTCCGAGTACCACACCAGCGCCGGCACGTGGAATTCGAACTGCGTATTGTGGCCGTGGAAGGCGAGGTTGCAGCTGTTGTCGTACAGCGTCTGGCCGTGGTCGGCCACGTAGACCATCGAGGTCAGCTGCTGCGTCTCCTTCAATTGATGGATCACCTGCGACAGGAACCAGTCGGTGTACAGGATGGAGTTGTCGTAGCTGTTGTTGAGCTGCGGCTTGATCTTGGTGTCGGTGTAGACCGGCTTGTCGACGCCCAGCAGCGACGGCTGCCATTTGTCGAACTCCTTCGGATAGCGCTGGCTGTAGTTCCAGTGGTTGCCCAGCGTGTGCAGCACGATCAGCTTCTTCGGCGCCGGGTCGGCGATCGCATGCTGCAGCGGCTCCAGCAGGATCTGGTCGAAGTTGGAGTTGTTGGTGAAGCCGCCCAGGTTCATGAACTGAATCACGTTGGCTTCCTTGGCGAACACCGACACCGGCGTGTCGAACTGGCCGAACGAGATCTGGTTCGACAGCCACCAGGTCTTGAAGCCCGCCTCTTTATAAGCGGTGAGGAAGGATTTCTCCGAGAAGCCGTCCTTCAGGCTCTGCATGGCCGGCTTGCGCGAGATGATCACCGGCACCGACAAGCGCGTCGCCGATACCGCCGTGATGACGTCCGGCAGCGTCACCAGGTTGGTCTCCTGCTTGAGCAGCGGGGTGGTGTCGCGTTCGTAGCCGTTGATGCCCCAGCGGTCGTAGCGCGACGATTCGCCGATCACCATGATGACGATTTCCGGCGTGTCGTTCTGCTCTGGCTGGTGCGCCTTGAAGCTGAAGGTGCTGCTGCGCTCGCCCAGGTCGGCCAGGTATTGGCGCTCTTTATAGAAGTCGACGCCGCGCGCGGTCAGGCCGAACGGCCACGACGAGGCGAAGTTGTCGAAGCCCAGCGGCGAGCGCATCCACCACGGCAGTTGCGACCACTGCCAGCCGGTGCGGCCGGCGCCGGCGATGGCGGCGTGTTCGGGCGAGCTGTCCTCCTCGGCATCCTCTTCTTCCTCGGCTTCGTCGGACGCGCTGTCGGCCGAGCCGGCCGAGGCGGTGATGCCCACATGGCTGAGCGCCGAACTGAGCGCCGACCCGATGGCCGAGCCCAGCGCCGAGCCGGCCGGCCTGGCGCCGCTGGCGGCCGCCACCGTCTTTTGCGCCGGTTTGGCGCGCACGCCGAATTCCCAGCCGTAGCTCCACAGCGCAACCGCTGCCGCCAGCAACAGCAGCGCGGCCCAGCGCGACTTGCCGCGCCAGGCCAGCGCCGGGCTGCGGCGGGCGGCGACCTGCACCGCGATCCACCAGAAAATCACCAGCAGCATCACCGCAGCCATCAGCCAGACCTTGCGGCCGAGGAATTCCAGCGCCTCCTTGGGGCTGGTCTCGGCGATGATGCCCAGGTGGTGGGTGGAAATGCCCTGGCCGTAGTAGAGGAACAGGTAGAGCTCGGTCGGCAGCGCCAGGAAGGCCGGGATCAGCAGCCAGTGGAACCAGGCCGGCCGCTGCAGCACGCTCCAGGCCGCGACCCAGGCCAGCAGCTCGACCAGCAGGATGTGGCTGAGCTCCGGCACTTGCCGTCCCAGCAGCAGGGGCACGCAGGGGACCAGCGACAGCAACAGATAGCTTGCAAGGACGAACAGGGGAGCGGGGCGCAGCAAAGGTCGCATAAAGAAGAGGCGTTGGATATA
The DNA here is from genome assembly GCF_009380215.1 of Rugamonas aquatica. Classification (GTDB taxonomy): domain Bacteria; phylum Pseudomonadota; class Gammaproteobacteria; order Burkholderiales; family Burkholderiaceae_D; genus Rugamonas; species Rugamonas aquatica_B. The sequence goes on along the minus strand of NZ_WHUG01000017.1, from coordinate 30,193 downwards.
GTCTGCTATTATCAAGCGTTTCTTGACCTTTCAGCTAGTGTTTGCTTGCCCCGCGGGGCCGCATTCCGCCGCGAAATAGATTGACTGGTGCTCAGACCACGTCTATACTCGCGAGTTCTCAATTTATTCTGCACATCGTATACGCTGTTTCAGGCCGCTCCTCGCGAGTGGCTATTCGCGCCTCCGTTGTGCCTGTAAGTCGGGACTAGGTTTTAGTCGCCGGACTCCGGTCCGGGTTATTAATGTTGTAATTTTGTTGGGTTTATAACGATGCCAACCATCAATCAACTGATTCGCAATCCACGCGTCGCTCTGACCGTGAAAAGCAAATCGCCGGCGCTGGAAAACAGCCCGCAAAAGCGCGGTGTTTGCACCCGTGTGTACACCACCACTCCTAAGAAGCCTAACTCGGCTCTGCGTAAAGTGGCCAAAGTGCGTCTGACCAACGGTTTCGAAGTTATTTCGTACATCGGCGGTGAAGGCCACAACCTGCAAGAGCACAGCGTTGTTCTGCTGCGCGGCGGTCGTGTAAAAGACTTGCCAGGTGTGCGTTACCACATGGTTCGCGGTGCACTGGATACCCAGGGCGTTAAAGACCGTAAGCAAGCTCGCTCGAAATACGGTACCAAGCGTGCCAAGCAAGCCAAGAAGTAATCTGCATTAAAAGTTTTCGCTCAGTGGCAACATACTAAGTGAATGTAATCGACCGCAATTGGTCGAGTAAGTGGATGGCTATGATGGCCCTCCGCGAGAGTGCGAATCCCATATCTGCGCACCTCAACTGAAGATTGAAAGGAATTGATATGCCACGTCGTCGTGAAGTACCCAAGCGCGAGATTCTGCCGGATCCAAAATTCGGCAACACGGATGTCGCGAAGTTCGTGAACGTTCTGATGCTGTCCGGTAAAAAATCGGTCGCAGAAAACATCATCTACGGTGCCTTCGAGCACATCGCCGCCAAGTCGGGCAAAGACCCGCTGGAAGTGTTCGCAACCGCGATCAACAACGCCAAGCCACTGGTTGAAGTAAAATCCCGTCGCGTCGGTGGTGCAAACTACCAGGTGCCGGTTGAAGTGCGCCCAGTGCGTCGTATGGCTCTGTCCATGCGTTGGCTGCGTGAAGCTGCAAACAAGCGCAGCGAAAAATCCATGCCACAACGCCTCGGCGGTGAGCTGATGGAAGCGGCTGAAGGCCGCGGCGGTGCGATGAAGAAGCGTGATGAAGTGCACCGTATGGCAGAAGCGAACAAGGCGTTCTCGCACTTCCGCTTCTAATCAAATCGGCCGGGCCCTTCGTGGTCTGGCTGTTATCTGTTGTTCGAGGCCGGGCTCATTTTTGTCAGCAAAAATGGCGCTCGGTTTTGTCCATTAAAAGATTTAGGAATAATTATGGCCCGCAAGACCCCCATCGAGCGCTACCGCAATATCGGTATCTCCGCTCACATCGATGCAGGTAAGACCACCACCACCGAACGCGTTCTGTTCTACACGGGCGTGAACCACAAGATCGGTGAAGTTCACGATGGCGCCGCCACCATGGACTGGATGGAGCAGGAACAAGAGCGCGGCATTACCATTACCTCGGCAGCGACGACCTGCTTCTGGAAAGGTATGGCTAACAACTTCCCTGAGCACCACATCAACATCATTGACACCCCGGGCCACGTTGACTTCACCATTGAAGTTGAACGCTCGATGCGCGTGCTGGATGGTGCTTGCATGGTTTACTGCGCAGTGGGCGGTGTACAGCCACAGTCGGAAACCGTATGGCGTCAGGCCAACAAGTACAAAGTGCCACGTCTGGCCTTCGTCAACAAGATGGACCGTACCGGCGCCAACTTCTTCAAGGTCTACGAGCAGATGCGCGCTCGCCTGAAGGCGAACCCGGTCCTGATCCAGATCCCTATCGGCGCTGAAGAAAACTTCAAAGGCGTGATCGATCTGGTCAAGATGAAAGCCATCCTGTGGGACGAAGCATCCCAGGGCATGAAGTTCGACTACGTCGAGATCCCAGCTGAGCTGGCCGAGTCGGCAGCCGAGTGGCGCGAGAAGATGGTTGAAGTCGCTGCTGAAGCGTCCGAAGACCTGATGAACAAGTACCTGGAAGAAGGCGACCTGTCGGAAGCCGAGATCAAGAAAGCGCTGCGCGAACGCACCATCGCTTCCGAAATCGTTCCTATGATGTGCGGTACCGCCTTCAAGAACAAGGGCGTACAGGCCATGCTGGACGCGGTCATCGAATACCTGCCGTCGCCACTGGACATCGACGACGTCGGCGGTACCGACGAGGACGAACAGCCAACCACCCGTAAAGCATCGGACGACGAGAAGTTCTCGGCGCTGGCTTTCAAGATCATGACCGACCCGTTCGTCGGCCAGCTGGCCTTCTTCCGTGTGTACTCGGGCGCCATCAATTCGGGCGACACCGTGTACAACTCGGTCAAAGGCCGTAAAGAGCGTCTGGGTCGTATTCTGCAGATGCATGCTAACCAGCGCGAAGAGATCAAAGAAGTGCGCGCCGGCGACATCGCCGCTGCAGTTGGTCTGAAAGACGTGACCACCGGCGAAACCCTGTGCGATCCGACCTCGATCATCGTGCTGGAGCGCATGGTCTTCCCAGAGCCGGTGATTCAACAGGCGGTGGAACCAAAGACCAAGGCTGACCAGGAAAAAATGGGTCTGGCACTGAACCGTCTGGCTCAGGAAGATCCTTCGTTCCGCGTGAAAACCGACGAAGAGTCGGGCCAGACCATCATCGGTGGTATGGGCGAGCTGCACCTGGAAATTATCGTTGACCGTATGAAGCGCGAATTCGGCGTGGAAGCGACCGTCGGTAAGCCACAGGTTGCCTACCGCGAAACGATCCGCAAATCGTGCGAAGAATCCGAAGGCAAGTTCGTCAAGCAGTCGGGTGGTCGTGGTCAATACGGTCACGTGGTTCTGAAGATCGAACCGCAAGAACCAGGCAAGGGCTTCGAATTCGTTGACGCGATCAAGGGCGGTACCGTTCCTCGCGAATACATCCCTGCGGTGGAAAAAGGCGTGCGCGGCACCCTGAACACCGGTGTTCTGGCTGGCTACCCAGTGGTCGACGTCAAGGTCACGCTGTTCTTCGGTTCGTACCACGATGTGGACTCGAACGAAAACGCGTTCCAGATGGCCGCTTCGATGGCATTCAAAGAAGGCTGCCGCAAAGCGTCGCCAGTTATTCTGGAGCCGATGATGGCTGTGGAAGTGGAAACGCCGGAAGACTACGCCGGTACCGTGATGGGCGATCTGTCGTCCCGCCGCGGTATGGTGCAGGGCATGGACGAGATCCCAGGCGGCGGTGGCAAGATCATCAAAGCTGAAGTGCCTCTGTCGGAAATGTTCGGTTACTCGACCACCCTGCGTTCCGCAACGCAAGGTCGCGCTACCTACACGATGGAATTCAAGCACTACTCGGAAGCGCCTAAGCACGTTATCGACGCGATCGTTACCGCTAAAGCTAAGTAATTTGTATCTATTGCTGCCGGGGAGATCCTCCGGCAGCAAATTTAAAACATTGTTCTAAGGAAGAATAAAATGGCAAAAGAGAAATTCGAACGGACCAAGCCGCACGTCAACGTCGGCACCATCGGCCACGTCGACCACGGTAAAACCACCCTGACCGCTGCGATCGCTACCGTTCTGTCGAAGAAATTCGGCGGCGAAGCCAAAGCATACGACCAGATCGATGCTGCTCCAGAAGAAAAAGCACGCGGTATTACCATCAACACCGCACACGTCGAATACGAAACCTCCGGCCGTCACTACGCTCACGTTGACTGCCCAGGCCACGCCGACTACATCAAAAACATGATTACCGGTGCAGCGCAGATGGACGGCGCGATCCTGGTTTGCTCCGCAGCTGACGGCCCAATGCCACAGACCCGCGAGCACATCCTGCTGGCCCGCCAAGTTGGCGTTCCATACATCATCGTGTTCCTGAACAAGTGCGACCTGGTCGACGACGCAGAACTGCTGGAACTGGTTGAAATGGAAGTGCGCGAGTTGCTGTCGAAGTACGACTTCCCAGGCGACGACCTGCCTATCGTCAAAGGTTCGGCACGTATGGCGCTGGACGGCGACACCGGCCCAATGGGCGAGCAAGCCATCATGGCCCTGGCCGAAGCACTGGACACCTACATCCCTACGCCAGAGCGCGCAGTGGACGGCGCCTTCCTGATGCCAGTTGAAGACGTGTTCTCGATCTCGGGTCGCGGTACCGTTGTGACCGGTCGTATCGAGCGCGGCATCATCAAGGTCGGCGAAGAGATCGAAATCGTTGGTATCACTGACACCGTCAAAACCACTTGCACCGGCGTGGAAATGTTCCGCAAGCTGCTGGACCAGGGTCAAGCCGGCGACAACGTTGGTCTGCTGCTGCGCGGCACCAAGCGTGAAGACGTACAGCGTGGTCAGGTTCTGGCGAAGCCAGGCTCGATCAAGCCGCACAACCACTTCACCGGTGAGATCTATGTTCTGTCGAAAGACGAAGGCGGCCGTCACACTCCGTTCTTCAACAACTATCGTCCACAGTTCTACTTCCGTACGACTGACGTGACCGGTTCGATCGAACTGCCAGCGGACAAAGAAATGGTTATGCCAGGCGATAACGTGTCGATCACCGTCAAGCTGATCAACCCGATCGCGATGGAAGAAGGTCTGCGCTTCGCTATCCGCGAAGGCGGCCGTACCGTTGGTGCAGGCGTTGTTGCTAAAATCATCGCTTAATTTTTAAGCGCTGAGATGAAACAGGGTCGGCATGGTGTGATACCATGTCGACCCTGTTGCAGTAATACTCGTTCTTTTAAACATTGCTGACGCTACATAGTTGTCAGTTCGCTCTTTTGAGGAAATATCATGTCCGCACCAAACCAGAAAATCCGTATTCGCCTGAAAGCTTTCGACTACAAGCTGATCGACCAGTCCGCACTGGAAATCGTTGACACCGCTAAGCGCACCGGCGCCGTTGTCAAGGGCCCAGTCCCACTGCCAACCCGCATCCAGCGTTTCGACGTTCTGCGTTCGCCACACGTCAACAAGACCTCGCGCGACCAGTTCGAGATCCGTACCCACCAGCGCCTGATGGACATCGTCGACCCAACCGACAAGACCGTTGACGCACTGATGAAGCTGGACCTGCCAGCTGGTGTTGACGTCGAAATCAAACTGCAGTAATAAGTTTGCAGTCGGCGGCGTATTCCGCTGGCTGATGATGGGGCCGGGCCTGTCCGCATACGCGGACGCGCCCGGCCCCATTGTCGTTTACCATCCTGATAAACAACATTGCCCATCATGCACGAGTGTCCGAGCAACAATTGTTCCGAAAAACAACAACTTCGCGAATAAAGTAACCAAACGGTAATAAATATCGCATTTTGCCTTTTCAAGGCCCCATCAATATGCGAAATTTACGGCAGACGTGAAAAGCTAGGTTCATCCTACCCCCGATGGGCGATAGCGAACGCGCAGATTACACAACCACATCTGGGAGCAGTTTTGAATAAACCACTTTTTAAAAAAAGTGCGATCGCTATCGCATTGACCGTCGCTTTCTCGCAGCACGCCATCGCTCAGCAAGCCGCTGAAGAACCAAAGCTGCAGCGCGTTGAAATCACCGGCTCCAGCATCAAACGCACCGACAGCGAAACTTCCGCCTCGGTTCAAGTTATGACCCGTGACGACATCGAGCGTACCGGTGAACATACGGTACTGGGCCTGCTGAACGCTGCCAGCTCGATCAGCACCAGCATCAGCTCCGCCGGCGCCAGCTCGGGCAGCTTCGCCACCGGTTCGTCCGGCGTCAGCATGCGAGGCCTGGGCAAGGTTTCGACTCTGGTTCTGGTCAACGGCCGCCGCATCTCCCCTTACGGCCTGTCTGATGGCGCGCAAGAAAACTTCACCAACCTGGACGCGATCGCCACCGAAGCGATCGAGCGCATCGAGATCCTGAAAGACGGCGCATCCGCTATTTACGGTTCCGATGCGGTTGCAGGCGTGATCAACATTATCCTGCGTAAGGACTTTGAAGGCGGTAAGGTGCAGGTCAACTATGAAGCCACCGACGGCTTCCAGGACCGCCGCAACCGCAGCGCCTCGGCCATTTACGGCTACGGCGACATCGACAAGCAAGGCTTCAACACCTATATCACCTTCGAAGGCTACAAGCGCGACGGCTACACGACCGGCGAACTGCGTAATCGTTACCCGGACTGGTATCGCCAGACCCCAGGCCACTCGACCTGGGATGCCAAGAGCACCTTCTCGCCAACCGGTAACTACTTCCTGAGCAGCACGAACATTGTCGCCGCTCCAGGCTGCCCGCCAGATCAGGTCGATCCGGCCGACAAATTGTGCAAATTCGATACCTTGCCGTACACCGGCCAGACCACGAACAACAAGCGCTATGCTGCGGTCAGCAACACCCACTTCAAAATCGGCGAAAAGATCGACGCCAACTTTGAAATCACCACCGCCGGCGCCACCAATGATTACATCGTCGCTCCGCTGAGCGCGAGCAACGGCGGCACCACCACCGCGACCAATATCTGGTACAACGCGATCGCCGGTAAGATGGTTGGTCCTTTCACCTATCCGAAACTGCCAGTTGGCAACAATGGCAATCCATACTCGTTCCCGGTTGAATACCGTGCCCGTCTGATGGACACCGGTAATGGATTTAACTTCAACCGCACGGAATCGGATCAGACCCGCGTCATGCTGGCACTGACCGGCACCCTCGGTAACTACGATTGGAAATCGGCGGCTGGCTACATGACCTCGTCGGCAACCAAGTCTACCCGCGCCGTCAGCGCCAAGGGTTACACCGACGCGATCGTCAGCAACAGCTACAAGTTTGGTCAGCAAAACGACCCAGCGCTGCTGAACACCATGTTCCCGATTCGTACCACCGCCGGCAAGTCCAATATCTCCTTCATTGACGCCACTGTCAGCGGTGAAGTGATGCAACTGCCAGCTGGTCCGCTGAGCATCGCCGTGGGCACCGATCTGCGTCGCGAATCGTATGAAATGAAGAGCTCGGACAATGTGCTGAATGGCGAGCTGGTCGGCGTGTTCGGCCTGCAGGTGAAAGATACCGTCAGCCACTACGCTGTGTTCAGCGAGGCGACCATTCCGGTGATCAAGCGCGTTGAAATGAGCGCCGCGCTGCGTGCCGACAAAACCAGCGGTGCTGAAGCCCACATTTCGCCTAAGGTCGGTCTGAAAATCAATGCTACCGATTCCTTGGTGTTGCGCGGTACGGCCTCGGGTGGTTTCCGTGCGCCGAACATTGTTGAGTCCGGTAATGGCTTGGGTCGTAGCTCGGTCGCGAACAGCGTCATCGACCCACGTCGTTGCCCGATCGCTTCCGAGCTGAACAACCTGGTGCAGAACTCGAAGACTGCCACCGCGACCGATAAGCTGCTGTCCAACACTTACCGCAACAACGACTGCCTGGCTTCGCTGCCTAGCTTTGTCAATTCGAACAAGGACCTGAAGCCAGAAACCTCGCGTTCGTACACCTTGGGCATGGTCTTTGAACCGATCAAGAACTGGACCCTGGCGATCGATTACTACAACATCGAACGCAAAGACGAAATCGGTACCCGTACCGTTGGCGACGTGCTGAAAAACGAAGCCGCGCTGCCGGCTGGTCAGTTGCTGCGTGTTGACAATACCGCCACCGATAACGAGTTTATTTCTCTGGTGAAAAAGTACGCGCCGGCCACCACCACCAACTTCCAGGGCATCGGTAAGCTGGGACTGGTGTATAACCCGTATGTCAATTCCGGCAAGACCCGTGCTTCCGGCTTCGATTTCGACATGTCCGGTCGCATCAAGATCACGAATGTCGGCGACTTGAAAATCAAGCTGGATGGTACCTACTTGCTGAACTACCAGTCCTTCCTGGTGGCTGACAACGCCTACGGCATGAACAACGCCGGCAACTATACCGGCGGCGGCCGTTTGGCGACCAAACTGCGTACTTCGCTGAAAACCGGCAAGTTCGATCAGGGCGTCACCTTGAACTACAACGGTGGTTACAGCCTGAATAGCGACGACACCCCAGACTTCTGCGTAACCAACAAGGTTGCTCCGGAAAACATGGCTGCTTGTGGTCGCGTTCGCGCCTACACCACGGTAGACTACAACCTGGCGTACACCGGCATCAAGAACGTGAAGCTGAGCCTGTACATCAACAATCTGTTGAACCAGGATACGCCGGTCAACTACCGCGACACCTTCTCGCCGTTGTTCCGCACCTTCGGCGCGACCGCTGCTTACTCGTTCTAATCGCTTAGAACCGTAGCAACTGCAGGCTGAAAAACCAGGCACTTCGGTGCCTGGTTTTTTTTCGTCTGTTGCCGCTGGACAGATGCCCGCCGCGGCGTTAGAGTCGCTTGCTAAAAACTCAACTGGACACACCATGCTGGCTGCGCTGGACCACCACCTGCTCGACGACTCCGCCCGCGCCGGCTTGCGCGGCTGGCCGCGCTTCGTGACGGAGTTCCTGTACTTCGGCGTGAAGCAGGCGCGCGCCTGCCTGTTCGTCGGCCTGTTCTTCGGCGCCGTGCTGCTGGTGCCGCGCGCCGGCGTGCCGGGCCTGCCTCGCTACGATGTGCTGCTGGTCCTGGCGCTGGGGATACAGGCGTGGATGGTGTGGTCCGGGCTGGAGACCTGGGATGAGTTGAAGGCGGTCAGCCTGTTCCATGTGGTGGGCTTTGCGCTGGAAGTGTTCAAGGTGTCCGGCACGATACAGTCGTGGAGCTATCCGGACTTCGCCTACACCAAGCTGTGGGGCGTGCCGCTGTTCTCGGGCTTTATGTATGCGGCGGTCGGCAGCTACATCATCCAGGCGTGGCGCCTGTTCGACCTGCGCATCCGCCACCATCCGCCGTACTGGATGGCGGTGCTGATCGCCGTGCTGATCTACGTGAACTTCTTTGCCCACCATTACATCGGCGATTACCGCTGGTATCTGGCGGCTTGCGCGCTGGGCCTGTACGCCCGCACCACGGTGGTGTTCCGGCCGCTGGACCGCGAGCGCCGCATGCCGATGCTGCTGGCCTTCGTGCTGATCGGCTTCTTCATCTGGTTGGCCGAGAACATCAGCACCTTCTGGGGCGTGTGGCGCTATCCCAACCAGCTGGGCGCGTGGTCGGTGGTCCATGTCAGCAAGTGGAGTTCATGGTCGCTGCTGGTGGTGATGACCTTCACCATCGTCGCCCACCTCAAGCACATCAAGGCCAGCATCCACGTGCCCGAACAGTGATTGCCGGTTGCGGTTCTGCTGCAAAAATGTTATGGTTGCCGGATTTTTAGCCCCTCCTTTTATGTCCCTGAGCCGCCCTTTGCCTCCGCCCGATGTCCCGGGCGCCGATGACCTGCCCCTGGTCGTCGACCTCGACGGCACACTGATCAAGACCGATCTGCTGGCCGAGACCGCCAGCAGTTTTCTGATCGAGCAGCCGGGGCGCGCCTACCGCCTGTTCGGCTGGCTGGCCGCCGGCCGCACCACGCTGAAGGCCCGACTGGCCGAGGACACCCGCGTCGAGCTGGCATCGCTGCCGTACAACGAGGAGTTGCTGGTGTGGCTGCGCGCGGAAAAGCAGCGCGGCCGCCGCCTGGTGCTGGCCACCGCCAGCCACCACACGCTGGCCCAGGGCGTGGCCGACCACCTGGGCCTGTTCGATGAAGTACTGGGATCGGACGGCGCCACCAATCTCAAATCGCAAGCCAAGTGCGACGCGCTGGTCGCGCGCTATGGCGAGCGCGGCTTTGAATATGTCGGCAACGACTGGCCGGACGTCGCCATCTGGCGCGGCGCGGCGCAGGCCCACGTGGTCAGCCGTTCCAGGCGCCTGATCGAGGCGGCCCGCCGGCAAGGCAACCTCGGCCGCGTGCTGGACGACGGCAGGCTGTCGCCGGCGGCCGGGCTGCTGCGCGCCATGCGGCCCCATCAGTGGCTGAAGAACCTGCTGGTGCTGGTGCCGCTGCTGGCGGCCCATCACTACGACAGCGCGCTGGGCGTCATGCAAGCCTTGCTGGCGTTTGTCGTGTTCAGCCTGACCGCCTCCAGCGTCTACCTGCTCAACGACCTGGTCGATGTCGGCGACGACCGCCACCACGCGCGCAAGCGCCGCCGTCCGTTCGCCTCCGGCCAGCTGAGTCTGGTGACGGGCTGGCTGGCCTGGCCCTTGCTGCTGGCGGCCGGGGCAGGGCTGGCCTTGCTGGGGCTGCCGCCGCGCTTCATCGGCGCGCTGGCCGTGTATTTTGTGCTGACGCTGGCCTATTCGTTCCGGCTCAAGCAGGTGCCGGTGGTGGACGTGCTGTCGCTGGCCGCGCTGTACACGCTGCGCATTGTCGCCGGCGCCTTCGCGGTGTCGGTGGAGCTGTCGTTCTGGCTGCTGTCGTTCTCGATGTTCGTCTTCCTCAGCCTGGCGTTCATCAAGCGTTACAGCGAGCTGTACGCGGCCCGCCAGGCCGGCCAGAGCCAGCCGCTGCGCGGACGCGGCTATATCCAGCAAGATCTGGAGCTGGTCTCCAGCTTGGGCAGCAACGCCGGCTATATCGCCGTGCTGGTGCTGGCGTTCTACATTCAGGACGCGCACACGGCGCGGCTGTACGCGCACCCGACGCTGATCTGGCTGGCCTGCCCGCTGATGCTGTACTGGATCTCGCGCGCCTGGCTGATCGCCCACCGCGGGCAGATGCATGACGACCCCATCGTGTTCGCGATCAAGGACCGCGCCAGCTGGCTGGTCGGCGCGCTGCTGGGCGCCGTGTTCGTGCTGGCGAAGGTGCTGTGATGCGTAGCGGCGCCCGTCTTGCCCTGCTGTACGCGGTCTTCGCCCTGGTCGCCACGGCGGTCAACATCGGTTGCCAGGCCGTGGTGATCTGGGCCTATCACGGCCCGTACGCCGTGCCGTTGTCCATTCTGTTCGGCACCGGCGCCGGCCTGCCGGTCAAATACCTGCTGGAAAAGCGCCACATCTTCGGCTTCGAGTCGGAGAGCCTGGCCCACGACGGCAAGCTGTTCGTGCTCTACACCGTGATGGGCGTGTTCACCACGGCCGTGTTCTGGGGCGTCGAGTACGCCTTCGCCCACCTGTACGGCACCGACGGCATGCGCTATGTCGGCGGCGCGCTGGGCCTGACCATCGGCAACCTGATCAAATATCAGCTCGACAAGCGCTACGTGTTCGTCGCGCCCGCCGCACCCTCGGCGGAGGCGGCGTGACCGTGCTTGAGGGCTGGGGCCGCTATCCTCGGCAGGAAGCCCGCCTGCTGCTGCCGCTGTCGGCCGGCCAGTGCGCGCAGCGCCTGCGCGATGCCGGCGCGGACGGGGCGCTGATCGCGCGCGGCCTGGGCCGGGCCTACGGCGACAGCGCGCTGGCGGAGCAGGTGATGGCGATGCAACAGCTCGACCAGTTCATCTCCTTCGACCCGGAGACCGGGCTGGTGCGCTGCGCCGCCGGCGTCTCGCTCGACACCATATTGCGCGTCTTCGTGCCGCGCGGCTGGTTCCTGCCGGTCACGCCGGGCACGCGCTTCGTCACGGTCGGCGGCGCCATCGCCAGCGATGTGCACGGCAAGAACCACCACGTCGACGGCACCTTCGGCACCCATGTGCGCGAACTCGATCTGCTGCTGGGCAATGGCGAGCGGGTGACGGTCTCGCCCGCCGCCCATCCCGAGCTGTTCCACGCCACCTGCGGCGGCATGGGGTTGACCGGTGTGATCCTGGCGGCCACGGTGCAGCTCAAGCGTGTGCAGTCCAGCGATGTCATCGAGACCACCATCAAGGCGCCCAACCTGGACAGCGCGCTGGCCGCGTTCGAACAGCACGGCGCCAGCACTTATTCGGTGGCCTGGATCGATTGCCTGGCGCGCGGCGCCAGCCTGGGCCGCTCGCTGCTGATGCTCGGCGAGCACGCGCCCGCCGGCGAACTGGCGGCGCCGTCCAAGGGCGCGCTGCCGGTGCCGTTCGACCTGCCGGCCGGCCTGCTGAACCGCGCCAGCGTGCAGGCGTTCAACACGCTGTACTACCACCGCATACTGCGCCAGCGCAGCACGCGCCGGGTGCCGTACACGCCGTTCTTTTATCCGCTGGACGCGCTGTCCGGCTGGAACCGCCTGTACGGCAAGGCCGGCTTCGTGCAATACCAGTTCGCCTTGCCGCGCCAGGCCGGCGCCGCCGGCATGCGCGCCGTGCTGGCCGCCATCGCCGACTCCGGCCGCGGTTCCTTCCTGGCCGTGCTCAAGGCCTTCGGGCCGGCCAACGACCATCACCTGTCCTTCCCTGTCGAAGGCTATACGCTGGCCCTGGATTTCAAGGTCGAGCCTGCCGTGTTCGCGCTGCTCGAACACCTCGACCGCATCGTGCTTGACCACGGCGGCCGCCTGTACCTGGCCAAGGATGCCCGCATGAGCGTCGAGACCTTCCGGCGCGGCTATCCGCGCTGGCAAGAGTTCGAGCAGGTGCGCGCCCGCTGGCACGCGCATGGGCATTTCGCCTCCACCCAATCCCGTCGCTTAGGACTGTTATGAAAAAAATCTTGATTATTGGCGCCAACTCGGCGATCGCCCAGGCGGCGGCCCGCCAGTGGGCCGGCCAGGGCCATGCGCTCTACCTGATGGGCCGCGACCAGGAGCGCCTGGGCGCGCTGGCCGCCGACCTCAAGGTGCGCGGCGCCGCCGTTGTCGGCCATGGCGTGCTGGAGGTGAATGAGTTCGAGCGGCACGCGGCCGCCATCGATGCCGCCGCCGCCGCGCTGGACGGCCTGGACACGGTGCTGATCGCGCACGGCACGCTGGGCGATCAAAAGCAGTGCGAGCAGGATTTCGCCGTCGCACTGCGCGAGCTGAACACCAACGCGATCAGCGTGATGTCGCTGTTGACCTTGCTGGCCAACCGCTTCGAGGCGCAGCGCCACGGCACGCTGGCCGTGATCGGTTCGGTCGCCGGCGACCGTGGCCGCCAGTCCAACTATGTGTACGGCACCGCCAAGGGCGCGCTGGCCATTTTCCTGCAGGGCTTGCGCAACCGCCTGCATCCGGCCGGCGTCCAGGTGCTGACCATCAAGCCGGGCTTCGTCGATACGCCGATGACCGCTTCGTTCAAGAAGGGCGCGCTGTGGGCGACGCCGGAGGCGGTGGCCGCCGCCATCGTCGCCGCGGTCGAGCGCCGCCGGGATGTGCTCTACACCCCGTGGTTCTGGTGGGGCATCATGACGCTGATTAAGCTGGTGCCGGAGCGCGTCTTCAAGAAACTCAAGTTGTAACAGCGCCGCCGGGTTCAGCCCGGCGTGATGCGCATCTCGTACAGCGTGAACGAGCGCTTGCCGGTCCAGTTGTTGCGGAACTCCAGCTTCGGCTTGTCCTGCCAGGGGGCGACGGCGAAGGTCAGCGTGGTTTCCCGCACCGCGCCATCGGTGCCCTTCAGGCCGCGCACCAGCAGCGACTGGCCCTGCGCCGTGTTGTAGACATCGAACAGGGCGACATCCTCGGTGGCGGGCGCGTCGCTGCGGTAGCGCAGCGTGACGTGGTAGATGCCGAAAGGCAGCTGCAGGTAAGGGCCGAAATTGAGCATGCCGGACTGGTCCACGCCCGGTTGCGCCGTGCGCGCGTCGCCGTCCACGCGCCCGGTCTGCCCCGGCAGGCTGGCGGCCACCAGCTTCACTTCACCGGCGTGCTGGTTCTGCACCAGGCCGGCGGCCACGATGGCGGCCACACCCAGCGCGATGGCGCCGATGCGCAGCCGGCGCGCGCCGCGCACAAAACCCGCCACCAGCAGCAGCACGACCATCAGCAGCCACGCATAGTTGGGCGCATAGCTGAAGGCCCAGTCGGAGTTGTACAGCGCCGGCAGCCAATTGTGGATGCGGTGGTAGTACATCGAGTAGCCTTCCAGCGGCGTATCCAGCGCGCGGTTGAACATGTCCACCTTGGCCGTCGCGTAGCGGGAGTAGAAATACACCTGCAGCGCCACCGCTAGCCCGGCCAGCGTCAGGAACAGCGTGGCGCGGCGCTTGGACAGTTCCAGCAGCGCATACAGCGTAGGCACCATGAACACCACGGCGCCGGGCCAGCCGAAGCGGCCGGTGAAGCTCCAGCCGCCATACCAGACCGGATGCAGCGCGTTGGGCGCGAGCAGCACCACGAAGACGGCGGCCCACAGCAGCGCGAACGGGCGATTGTCGCGGTACAGCCAGCCCACGCCCAGCAAGCCCAGCAGATTGATGGGGTTTTGCAGCAGGAAGCCCTGGTTCTGGTCGAAGTGCAGGCCCAGCAGGACCATCAGGCTGGTTTTGCTCACTTCCACCGCGTCGCCCATGTAGGGACCGGACAGCTTGCCGAACGCGTACAGATTGTAGGCGCCCAGGATCACGCAGGAGGCGGCGGCCATGGCCAGCAGCCGGGCCACGCGCGGCAGGTCGCCTGATTCGCGGTAGATCTTGGCGGCCACGGCCAGAACCAGCAGCGCGCAGGCCAGGCCGAACTTGATTTGCAGCCAGGGCAGGTAGACCACCGCCAAGGCCAGCCCCAGCTCGGCGCCGGCGCTGCGCCGCTGTTGCGTGGTGAGGAACCAGTACAGGCCGGTGATGGCCAGCAGCCCGCCCAGTATGTCTGGATAGATCTGGGTGGCGGCCGGGATCAGCGGCGCGCCGACGCAGGCGGCCAGCACGGCCAGGCGGCGCGCCCGGACTTCGCTGGAGAACAGCCCCGAAATCTTCCAGGAGCACAGCACCACGCCGGCGCCGCACAGGATCATGAAGATCTTGCTGACGTTCACGCCGCCCAGCGTGAACGGCAACGCCAGCAGCAGCGGCAGGCCGAGATTGTGGATGTTGAAGTTCCCCCGGGGGCCGGCGACGGTGTGGCGGTCGGCAGGCGGCAGGTTGAAGCGCTGGGGCTGGCCGGGTTGGGTGGCGTCCTGATAAGGCAGGGTCTGCTCCAGCGCGGCGTGCTTGGCGAGGCCGTTGGCCATCACCATGTAGTGGGGTTCGTCACCGGTGGCGGTGTTGACATGCGCGTGGCGCCAGTAGCCCAGTGCCGCCAGCGCGCACAGGAAATAGATCAGCAGGAGCGGCCAGGGGGAGGTAGGTTTCTGCATTGTCGGATGTAGGGAGGGAAGGGGAAGGGCGCATGCAAAATCGGCATTGATGCACCAAAAGTAATTGATGATACAGCAATGGACGTTTTTTCTCCAGGCAACGCCCGCCGCCGCGCTGCGCGCAAGGCCACATACCTCGTATTAAGTTGTTGCGTCAAGGGTCTTTTCGCGCTACACTAGCCGGCTTCGGTATGGATTCGCCTTTTTTATGGTCCGTACTAATTTTGTAGTTCAACATATCCCCGCCCAATCGTAGGTGGGAATTGGAGAAAAAATGAGCCTTGGCCTTCTCGGTCGCAAGGTTGGTATGATGCGCATCTTCACCGATGACGGGGATTCGATCCCAGTCACCGTGTTGGACGTATCGAACAACCGTGTTGCGCAAATCAAAACTCCTGAAACTGACGGTTACTCCGCAGTTCAGGTCGCATTCGGTCAACGTCGCGCTTCCCGCGTAACGAAGGCTGTTGCTGGTCATCACGCTAAAGCTGGTGTTGAAGCCGGTACTCTGTTGAAAGAGTTCCGCGTTGACGCTACCAAAGCTGCCGAACTGAAAGCTGGCGACGTTGTTGCTGCTTCGCTGTTCGAAGTCGGTCAGAAGATCGACGTTCAAGGTGTCACGATCGGTAAAGGCTACGCCGGTACCATCAAGCGTCACCACTTTGCTTCGGGCCGTGCTACCCACGGTAACTCCCGTTCGCACAATGTTCCAGGTTCCATCGGTATGGCGCAAGATCCAGGCCGCGTGTTCCCAGGTAAGCGCATGACCGGTCACCTCGGTGACGTCACCCGCACTGTGCAGAACCTCGAAATCGCCCGTATCGATGCCGACCGTCAGCTGCTGCTGGTCAAAGGCGCGATCCCAGGTGCGAAAAATGGCCAGGTCGTTGTATCGCCTGCTGTCAAAGTTAAAGCAAAGAAGGGAGCTTAAACGATGGAACTCAAGCTCTTGAACGCTCAAGGTCAAGCCGCCTCTAACGTTGCCGCCGCCGATGCAGTTTTCGGTCGTGACTACAACGAAGCCCTGATCCACCAAGTCGTCGTTGCTTACCAAGCCAATGCTCGCAGCGGCAACCGTAAACAAAAAGACCGTGAAGAAGTCCACCACACGACCAAGAAGCCATGGCGCCAAAAAGGTACCGGCCGTGCTCGTGCTGGTATGTCGTCGTCGCCACTGTGGCGCGGCGGTGGTCGCATCTTCCCGAACTCGCCTGACGAGAACTTCACCCACAAAGTGAACAAGAAGATGTATCGCGCAGGTATCTGCTCGATCCTGTCCCAGCTGGCTCGTGAAGAGCGCCTGGTGGTTGTCGAAGATTTCGCTATCGAAGCGCCAAAAACCAAGCTGCTGTCGCAAAAGCTGACCGGCATGGGTTTTGAATCGGTTCTGATCATCACCGACGTCGCCAACGAAAACCTGGAACTGGCATCGCGCAACCTGCCTAACGTCCTGGTGGTTGAACCACGTCACGCAGATCCAATGTCCCTGGTGTTCTACAAGAAGATCCTGGTCACGAAAGCTGCACTGGCCAAGATTGAGGAGATGCTGGCATGAGCGCATTGAAATTTAGCGAAGAGCGCCTGATGAAGGTGCTGCTGGCTCCGGTCATTTCCGAGAAGGCCACCATGGTCGCGGAAAAGAACGAACAGATCGTGTTCCGTGTAACCACCGACGCGACCAAGCCAGAAATCAAAGCCGCTGTTGAACTGCTGTTCAAAGTGGAAGTGGAATCGGTGCAGACCGTTAACCGCGAAGGTAAGCAGAAGCGTTCCGGTGCCCACACCGGCCGCCGCAACCATACCAAGCGTGCTTTCGTGTGCCTGAAACCTGGCCAGGAAATCAATTTCTCCGAGGAGGCTAAATAATGGCACTCGTTAAGATGAAGCCAACCTCCCCAGGCCGTCGCGGCATGGTGAAAGTTGTGAACCCGGACCTGTACAAAGGTCGTCCGTTCGCAGCCCTGGTTGAGAAAAAATCGAAAACTGCTGGTCGTAACAACAACGGCCACATCACCACCCGCCACATCGGCGGTGGTCACAAGCAGCACTATCGCCTGATCGACTTCAAGCGTCAGAAGGATGGCATTCCAGCGAAAGTGGAACGTATCGAATACGATCCAAACCGCACCGCGAATATCGCCCTGCTGTGCTACGCCGACGGCGAGCGCCAGTACATCATCGCCACCAAAGGCATGAGCGTTGGCGACACCGTGATGAACGGTTCGGAAGCGCCGATCAAGTCGGGCAACTGCCTGCCGATCCGCAACATCCCAGTCGGTACCGTCATGCACTGCGTCGAAATGCTGCCAGGTAAGGGTGCCCAGATGGCCCGTACCGCCGGCGCCGGCGTGGTCCTGATGGCCCGCGAAGGTACCTACGCTCAAGTGCGTCTGCGCTCGGGTGAAGTGCGTCGCGTGCACATCGAGTGCCGTGCAACCGTGGGTGAAGTCGGCAATGCCGAACACAGCCTGCGTAAAATCGGTAAAGCTGGTGCGATGCGCTGGCGCGGTGTTCGTCCTACCGTTCGCGGTGTGGTCATGAACCCGGTCGATCACCCGCACGGTGGTGGTGAAGGTAAAACTGCAGCTGGTCGTCATCCAGTGTCGCCTTGGGGCCAACAGACTAAGGGTAAGAAGACCCGCAGCAACAAGCGTACTTCTTCCATGATCGTCTCGCGCCGCGGCAAGAAATAAGGGGTAGCACATGACTCGTTCATTGAAAAAAGGGCCGTTCTGTGACGCCCACCTGGTGAAAAAAGTCGAAGCCGCGCAAGCTGCCAAAGACAAAAAGCCAATCAAAACCTGGTCCCGTCGTTCGACCATCATGCCTGACTTCATCGGCCTGACGATCGCTGTACACAATGGCAAGCTGCACGTGCCGGTGTACGTCTCCGAGAACATGGTTGGTCACAAGCTCGGTGAATTCGCGCTGACCCGCACGTTCAAGGGCCATGCCGCTGACAAGAAGGCGAAGAAATAATGGAAACCAAAGCAATCCTCAAGGGTGTGCGCTTGTCGGATCAAAAAGGTCGCCTGGTGGCTGACCTGATCCGCGGCAAGAAAGTTGACGCTGCACTCAACATTCTGCAATTCAGCCCAAAAAAGGGCGCGACCATCATCAAGAAAGTGCTGGAGTCCGCAATCGCGAACGCCGAGCACAATGATGGCGCGGACATCGACGAACTGTTCGTGAAAACGATCTACGTCGAAAAGGGCCCGATCCTGAAGCGCTTCACTGCACGCGCTAAAGGCCGGGGCGATCGTATTTCGAAACAATCGTGTCACATTTACGTGACCGTCGGCAACTAAGGAGCTAAAGATGGGTCAAAAAATTCACCCAACCGGCTTCCGCCTGTCGGTTACCCGTAACTGGGCGTCGCGTTGGTACGCAGGCAACAGCAACTTCGCTGCCATGCTCAACGAAGACTTGAAAGCACGCGCATACCTGAAGACCAAACTGAAGAACGCTTCGGTCGGCCGCATCGTTATCGAGCGTCCAGCCAAGAACGCGCGCTTCACGATCTACAGCTCGCGTCCAGGCGTGGTCATTGGTAAAAAAGGCGAAGACATCGAAGTACTGAAGTCGGCGCTGACCAAGATCATGGGCGTTCCTGTCCACGTGAACATCGAAGAAATCCGCAAGCCGGAAATCGACTCGCAACTGATCGCCGATTCCATCGCTCAACAGCTGGAAAAACGCATCATGTTCCGTCGCGCCATGAAGCGCGCGATGCAAAACGCCATGCGTCTGGGTGCCCTGGGCATCAAGATCATGTCGTCGGGTCGTCTGAACGGTATCGAAATCGCTCGTAAAGAGTGGTATCGCGAAGGCCGTGTGCCACTGCACACCCTGCGCGCCGATATCGACTACGGCACCAGCGAAGCTTCGACCACCTACGGCATCATCGGTGTCAAGGTATGGGTTTACAAAGGCGACCGCGCTCCGAACGGCGACGCACCAGTGATCGATACCCCACCGGACGAGAAGAAGCCACGTGGCCCACGTCGTGACGACGGCAAACCAGCTGGCCGTCCGCGCCCAGCCGGCGCCGGCGCCAAGCCAGCCGCTCCAGGCGCTCGTGTACGCACTGCCGCCAAGCCGGCCGAGAAAGCAGGAGAATAATCATGCTGCAACCAGCACGCAGAAAGTATCGTAAAGAGCAGAAAGGCCGTAACACCGGCATTTCGCACACCGCCGGCACTTCGGTGTCGTTCGGCGAGTTCGGTCTGAAAGCCGTTGCCCGTGGTCGTATCACGGCACGCCAGATCGAGGCAGCACGTCGCGCCATGACCCGTCACATCAAACGTGGCGGCCGTATCTGGATTCGCGTGTTCCCGGACAAACCGATCTCGAACAAGCCTGCCGAAGTCCGTATGGGTAACGGTAAAGGTAATCCGGAGTACTACGTCGCTGAAATCCGTCCAGGCAAAGTCCTGTACGAAATGGATGGCGTCGCAGAAGAACTGGCGCGCGAAGCATTCCGCCTGGCCGCTGCCAAACTGCCACTGGCGACCACCTTCGTGGTCCGTCAAGTTGGTCAATAACAGGAGTGAAATATGAAAGCATCTGAACTCCGCGGCAAAGACCAGGTAGCTCTGCAAAAAGAGCTGAATGACCTGTTGAAGGCGCAATTCGGCCTGCGTATGCAAACCGCTACGCAGCAGCTGAGCAATACTTCGCAGCTCAAGAAGGTACGTCGCGATATCGCACGTGTAAAAACGGTAATGAACACGAAGGAAGCCAAATGACCGAACCAGTAAAGTCGCTCAAGCGCACCCTGATCGGTAAAGTGGTGTCCGACAAGATGGACAAAACCGTTACCGTTCTGATCGAACGTCACGTCAAGCATCCTTTGTACGGCAAGATCATCGTCCGCTCGAACAAGTATCACGCGCACGACGAGACCAACCAGGTGAAAGCCGGTGACACGGTGGAAATCGTGGAAGGTCGCCCGATCTCCAAAACGAAGGCATGGACCGTGACGCGCGTGGTGCAAGCCGCGCAAATCGTTTAATTGAAGTTTTCGCCTCCGGTCTTCGGGCCGGGGGCGATTTTCAATTAGTTCTTGCAAGCCCGCGAGTTGTATGTAATACTTGCGGGCTTCGTTCATGTAACGCCGCAAAGTGTCTGGCCACAGACGCAGAACCGTGCGGTCAGTAGCAGTACGAAGGTCAAGCACCCAAACAGTGGGCCCAGCAGGGCACTCTGGCGGGACCAAGACTGACCGCGGGTCCGCATTGTGTGGATTCTTCGGCTTAAGTTGGGAAAGAGAATACTATGATTCAAACTGAAAGCCGGCTCGAAGTGGCTGACAATACCGGTGCCAAAGAAGTAATGTGCATCAAGGTATTGGGCGGCTCCAAGCGCCGTTATGCAGGCATTGGCGACGTGATCAAGGTAACCGTTAAGGTTGCTGCGCCACGTGGCCGTGTCAAAAAAGGTGAAATTTATAACGCCGTGGTAGTGCGCACCGCTAAAGGTGTTCGCCGCCAAGACGGTTCCCTGGTGAAGTTCGACGGCAATGCCGCCGTACTGTTGAACGCCAAGCTGGAACCGATCGGTACCCGTATTTTTGGACCAGTGACGCGCGAGCTGCGCACTGAAAAGTTCATGAAGATCGTGTCCCTGGCACCGGAAGTCCTGTAAGGAGTCGTAATGGATAAGATTCGTAAAAACGACGAAGTCATCGTTCTGACCGGGAAAGACAAGGGCAAGCGTGGCGTCGTTCAGCAGCGTATCGATGCTGAGCATGTCGTGGTTGAAGGCGTCAACGTCGCTAAAAAAGCGACCAAGCCTAACCCAATGACTGGCGTACAAGGTGGTATCGTCGATAAGACTATGCCGATTCACGTGTCCAACGTTGCATTGTTCAATGCAGCGACTGGCAAGGCAGACCGTGTCGGTTTCAAAGAAGTGGATGGCAAAAAAGTCCGCGTCTTCAAATCGTCCGGCGAAGTAGTGAAGGCTTAAGAAATCATGGCACGTCTCCAAGAATTCTATAAAGAAAAAGTCGTCGCCGACCTGACCGCGAAATTCGGTTACAAGTCGGTGATGGAAGTTCCACGTCTGACCAAGATCACCCTGAACATGGGTGTTGGTGAGGCCATCGCGGACAAGAAAGTCCTCGAACACGCTGTGGGCGACCTGACCAAGATCGCTGGCCAGAAGCCAGTGACCACCAAGTCGCGCAAAGCTATCGCGGGTTTCAAAATCCGTGAAGGCTACCCGATCGGTACCATGGTCACCCTGCGCGGCGCTCGTATGTACGAGTTCCTGGATCGCTTCATCACCGTGGCTCTGCCGCGCGTGCGCGATTTCCGCGGTGTCAATGGCCGTTCGTTCGATGGTCGTGGTAACTACAACATCGGCGTGAAAGAGCAGATCATCTTCCCGGAAATCGAGTACGACAAGATCGATGCGCTGCGTGGTATGAACATTTCGATCACCACCACCGCCAAGACCGACGACGAAGCGAAAGCTCTGCTCGCCGCCTTTAAATTCCCGTTCAGGAACTAAGAAGATCATGGCAAAACTCGCACTGATTAACCGTGAGCAGAAACGCGTCGACCTGGCAAACAAGTTTGCTGCCAAGCGCGCTTCGCTGAAGGCCATCATTGATGACCAGTCGAAGTCGGAAGAAGAACGTTACGAAGCGCGCCTGAAACTGCAAGCGCTGCCACGTAACTCGGCTCCGACCCGCCAGCGTAACCGCTGCGCCGTCACCGGTCGTCCACGCGGCACCTTCCGTAAATTCGGTCTGGGCCGTATCAAGCTCCGTGAATTCGCCATGCGTGGTGAGATCCCGGGTATGACTAAAGCAAGCTGGTAATAGGAGAATATGCAATGAGTATGAGCGATCCTATCGCCGATATGCTGACCCGCATTCGTAACGCCCAAGGCGTGCAAAAGACGACCGTGGCCATGCCATCGTCGAAAGTTAAAATTGCGATTGCCAACGTCCTCAAGGACGAGGGTTACATTGAAGATTTCGCCGTAGCCGAAGCTGGTGGCAAAGCGGAACTGAAAATCGGTTTGAAGTATTATGTTGGCCGTCCCGTCATTGAGCGCCTTGAGCGCGTGTCCCGTCCGGGCCTGCGCGTCTACAAGGGCAAAGACGAGATCCCTACTGTGATGAATGGCTTGGGTGTGGCGATCGTGTCGACTCCGCAAGGCGTCATGACTGACCGCAAAGCACGCGCTACCGGTGTCGGCGGCGAAGTTATTTGCTACGTCGCATAAGGAGTTAGACATGTCTCGTGTAGCTAAAATGCCAATCGCTGTGCCAGCTGGCGCTGAAGTCGCCATCTCCGCAGCAGCGATCACCGTCAAGGGCCCTCTGGGCGTCCTGACCCAGGCCCTGAACGGCCAGGTCACGGTGGAAAACAATGCAGGAACCCTGAGCTTCGTCGCCGCTAATGACAGCCGCGAAGCCAATGCCATGTCCGGTACGCTGCGCGCACTGGTCAACAACATGGTCACTGGCGTGACCAAGGGTTTCGAGAAAAAGCTGAACCTGGTCGGTGTGGGTTACAAGGCGCAAGCGCAAGGCGACAAGCTGAATCTGTCGCTGGGCTTCTCGCACCCTGTCGTGCACTCGATGCCAGCCGGCGTCACCTGCGCTACCGCAACGCCAACGGAGATCATCATCAAAGGGATCGACCGTCAGCAAGTGGGCCAAGTGGCTGCTGAAGTTCGCGCTTACCGCTCCCCTGAGCCTTACAAGGGCAAGGGCGTCCGTTATTCGGACGAAGTGGTTAAGATTAAAGAAACCAAGAAGAAGTAACTAGGGGCTGACGATGGACAAGAAAGAATCACGTCTGCGCCGCGGACGCCAAACCCGGATCAAGATCGCGCAACAGAAAGTGAACCGCCTGTCGGTACACCGCACCAATCTGCATATCTACGCGAACCTGATCTCGCCGGATGCCAAAGTACTGGTATCGGCCTCCACGGCAGAAGTCGAAGTGCGCAACGAACTGGCTGGCAAATCGGGCAAGGGTGGCAATGCTGCCGCCGCTGCCCTGGTCGGCAAGCGCGTCGCAGAGAAAGCACTGAAAGCAGGGATTACCGAAGTCGCGTTCGACCGCTCCGGTTTCCGTTACCACGGCCGTGTGAAGGCGCTGGCAGAAGCCGCGCGCGAAGCCGGTCTGAAGTTCTAAGGAACGATCATGGCAAAAATGCAAGCAAAAATGGCAAGCGACAAGCCGGATGACGGCATGCGCGAAAAAATGATCGCGATCAACCGCGTGACCAAAGTGGTCAAGGGTGGTCGTATCATGGGTTTCGCCGCGCTGACCGTAGTTGGTGACGGCGATGGCCGCATCGGCATGGGCAAGGGCAAGTCGAAGGAAGTACCGGTTGGTGTGCAGAAGGCAATGGAAGAAGCCCGTCGCAACCTGATCAAGGTCTCCCTGAAGAACGGCACCCTGCAGCACACCGTTACCGGCCGTCACGGCGCATCGAAAGTGATGATGTCGCCTGCGAAACCAGGTACCGGCGTTATCGCTGGCGGCGCAATGCGCGCTATCTTCGAAGTAATGGGCGTGACGGACGTGGTGGCGAAATCCACCGGTTCCTCGAACCCTTACAACCTGGTACGCGCCACGCTGGATGGTCTGGCAAAAATGAGTACTCCTGCTGAGATTGCTGCGAAACGCGGCAAATCGGTAGAAGAGATCCTGGGCTAAGGTGAACGACATGGCAAAAACCCTGAAAGTACAACTGGTCAAGGGCTTGATCGGCACCCGCGTAGATCACCGCGCCACCGTGCGTGGCCTGGGCCTGCGTCGTGTGAATTCCGTGCGTGAGCTGGAAGACACCCCTGCAGTGCGCGGCATGATCAACAAAGTCTCGTACCTCGTTAAAGTAGTTGCGTAAGCCCTCGGGCTTACACACGGAGAAATCATGGAACTGAATACCATACAACCAGCCGATGGCGCTAAGCACTACAAGCGTCGCGTCGGCCGCGGTATCGGCTCCGGTCTGGGTAAAACCTCGGGCCGTGGTCACAAAGGTCAAAAATCGCGTTCGGGCGGCTTCCACAAAGTCGGTTTCGAAGGCGGTCAGATGCCTCTGCAACGCCGTCTGCCTAAGCGCGGTTTCAAGTCGCTCAACGCCACCTTCAAAGCTGAAGTGCGTCTGTCCGACCTGAACAACCTGGCGGTCGGCGATGTCGACATCCTGGTGCTGAAACAAGCTGGCGTTCTGAGCGTGCTGGCACGCGACGTACGCGTCATTCTGTCCGGCGAGATCACCAAAGCGGTGAACCTCAAAGGCCTGAAAGTGACCGCTGGCGCGAAAGCCGCCATCGAAGCAGCCGGCGGCTCGGTAGCCTGAGTTGACCGCTAACAGCTTGATCGGAGCGAAAATTGGCGACTAATCCACAATTGGCTAAAAGTGCAGCAGCTGGTTTCCCTTGGGGCCGGCTCTGGTTCTTGCTTGGCGCATTGGTGGTTTATCGTATCGGCGCTCACGTCCCGGTTCCCGGGATCGATCCGGTACAATTAGCCTTGCTGTTCAAGTCGCAAGAGGGCGGCATCATGGGCATGTTGAACATGTTCAGCGGTGGCGCTCTGGCGCGCTTCACAGTCTTTGCGCTGGGTATCACGCCTTACATCTCGGCCTCGATCATCATGCAACTGGTGTCGATCGTCTCGCCGCAGATGGAAGCGCTCAAAAAAGAAGGCGAAGCTGGCCGTCGCAAGATCACCCAGTACACCCGGTATTTCACGGTGGTGCTGGCTACGTTCCAAGCGTTGGCCATCGCAGTCGCACTGGAGTCGCAAGCAGGTCTGGTGCTGGATCCAGGCTATGCATTCCGTTTCGTGACGGTCGTTACGCTGTTGACCGGAACCATGTTCGTGATGTGGTTGGGCGAGCAGATTACCGAGCGCGGTCTCGGTAACGGTATCTCGATCATCATCTTCGCGGGTATCGCTGCCGGTCTGCCGGGCGCACTGGGAGGCCTGGCCTCGTCGGTGAGCAACGGTTCGATCGGTGCGTTCTCCGCGATCATCATCATGATCCTGGTTGTGGCGGTGACGTTCTTGGTGGTATTTGTGGAACGTGGCCAACGCAAGATTCTGGTGAACTATGCGAAACGCCAGGTGGGTAACAAGATTTACGGTGGACAAACGTCGCACCTGCCATTGAAGTTGAATATGGCCGGCGTGATCCCACCGATCTTCGCTTCGTCGATTATCTTGTTCCCGGCAACGATCGTGGACTGGTTCACAAAGGGCGCCGATACGGCCAACCCGATGGTCCGGTTCCTGAAAGATTTGGCAGCATCGATGGGGCAAGGCGAGCCTATCCACGCACTGTTGTACGCCATTGCGATCGTGTTTTTCTGTTTCTTCTATACAGCGCTGGTCTTCAACAGCAAAGAAACAGCGGACAACTTGAAGAAGAGCGGGGCCTTTGTGCCAGGGATACGTCCCGGTGAGCAGACTGCCCGCTATATCGACAAGATCCTGACACGTTTGACACTGGCTGGCGCCATCTACATCACTTTGGTGTGTTTGTTGCCGGAATTCATGCAAGCCGAGTGGAAAGTACCGTTCTATTTCGGCGGCACTTCTCTGTTGATTATTGTGGTTGTTACCATGGATTTCATGGCGCAAGTGCAAAACTACGTGATGTCGCAGCAATATGAATCGCTGCTGCGCAAAGCAAACTTCAAGGGCGGAATTCCGACGCGATAAGCGCGGTTTCATACATACCGAATGGCAAAAGACGACGTCATACAGATGCAGGGCGAGATTCTTGAGAATCTCCCGAATGCAACATTTCGAGTAAAGCTGGAAAACGGACACGTGGTGCTCGGGCATATTTCGGGTAAAATGCGGATGAACTATATCCGCATTCTTCCTGGCGACAAGGTGACGGTAGAGCTGACACCTTACGACCTGAGCCGCGCACGTATCGTGTTCCGGACCAAGTAACTTAAATAATCGAACCAAGAAGAGAGTGCAAAATGAAAGTTAACGCCTCAGTCAAGCGGATCTGCCGCAACTGCAAGATCATCAAGCGCAAGGGCGTTGTTCGCGTAATCTGCGTCGAACCACGTCACAAGCAGCGTCAAGGTTAATAACCGTTATTTATCGAGGAATAACGAATGGCACGTATTGCAGGGGTTAATATCCCCAATCATCAGCACACCGTAATCGGCCTGACGGCCATCTACGGTGTAGGCCGTCCACGCGCAAAGTTCATCTGCGCCGCAACGGGTATCGCGACCAATAAAAAGGTCAAAGATCTGGACGACAGCGAACTGGAAAAGCTGCGCGATGAAGTAGCGAAATTCATCGTCGAAGGCGATCTGCGCCGCGAACTGTCCATGAACATCAAGCGTTTGATGGATCTGGGTTGCTACCGCGGTATGCGTCACCGTAAGGGCCTGCCGGTCCGCGGTCAGCGCACCCGCACCAATGCACGTACCCGCAAGGGCCCGCGCAAAGCCGCTCAATCGCTCAAGAAATAATCTAGGGAAATCACATGGCTAAGCAACAAAGCAGCGCAGCAGCAGCGCGCGTACGCAAGAAGGTCAAGAAGAACGTTGCCGAAGGTATCGCACACGTTCACGCTTCCTTCAACAACACCATCATTACCATCACCGACCGTCAGGGCAACGCTCTGTCGTGGGCGACCTCCGGTGGTGCTGGCTTCAAGGGTTCGCGTAAATCGACCCCGTTCGCAGCGCAGGTTGCGGCTGAAGCAGCTGGTAAAGTCGCAGTCGAATGCGGCGTGAAGAACCTGGAAGTGCGTATCAAGGGCCCTGGTCCTGGTCGCGAATCCGCAGTGCGCGCACTGAACAACCTGGGCATCAAGATCACCGAGATCCAGGACGTTACCCCAGTACCGCACAACGGCTGCCGTCCTCCAAAACGTCGTCGTATCTAAGAGTCCGGTCGGCGGCGAAGCTTGCTTCGCCTCCTTCCGACTTGCAGAAATCGCTGGAGCAGGAGACCGGAAACGGTTATACTGCCCGGCTGTTGTCGCCTGTCGAACAGCGTTCGGCGGGTTATTCGCATTTTAGCCACCGTCTGGCCCACCCTGAGGATCAGACTAGCGCCTAACCATCGTTGCGATGGCTGGGGCGTTATTATTTAAAAAAAGGAAGCATCGTGGCACGTTATATCGGACCTAAAGCAAAACTCTCCCGTCGTGAAGGTACTGACCTGTTCCTGAAGAGCGCACGTCGCTCGCTGGACAGCAAGTGCAAACTGGACGTCAAACCAGGCCAGCACGGCGTGAAATCGGGTGCCCGCACCTCGGACTACGGCAACCAACTGCGCGAAAAGCAAAAAGTTAAGCGTATGTACGGCGTTCTGGAACGTCAGTTCCGTCGCTACTTCGCAGAAGCCGACCGTCGCAAAGGCAACACCGGCGAAACCCTGCTGAAGCTGCTGGAAACCCGCCTGGACAACGTTGCATACCGCATGGGCTTCGGCTCGACCCGCGCTGAAGCGCGTCAGCTGGTATCGCACAAAGCGTTCACCGTGAACGGCCAAGTGGTCAACATCGCTTCGTACGTGGTCAAAGTCGGCGACGTCATCGCTGTTCGTGAAAAATCGAAAAAGCAAGTGCGTATCGTTGAAGCGCTGTCGCTGGCTGAACAAGTTGGCATGCCAGCTTGGGTGTCGGTCGATGCCAAGAAAATGGAAGGTACTTTCAAGTCCCTGCCAGAGCGCAATGAGATCGCCAACGACGTCAACGAATCGCTGATCGTCGAACTGTACTCGCGTTAATCTGTAGTCTAGTCGTAAAAAACCCGCCCACTCGCTCGAGTGGGCGTTTTCACTGATGCCATCAGCCTTATCGGCCTAACGCGCCGAGGGTATTGAAGAGGACACCACATGCAAAACAGTCTGTTGAAGCCACGTATTATCGATGTAGAGGCGCTGGGCGCCGGCCACGCTAAAGTAGTGATGGAGCCGTTCGAACGCGGCTATGGCCATACATTGGGTAATGCGCTGCGCCGCGTACTGCTGTCGTCGATGGTGGGCTACGCGCCGACCGAAGTGACGATCGCGGGCGTTGTACACGAATACTCGTCGCTCGACGGCGTGCAAGAAGACGTCGTTGACCTGCTGCTGAACCTGAAGGGCGTGGTCTTCAAAGTCCACAACCGTGACTCCGTCACCCTGACCCTGAAAAAGGAAGGCGAAGGCGCCATCCTGGCTTCGGACATCGATCTGCCACACGACGTGGAACTGATCAATCCGGACCACGTGATCGCTCACCTGACCGCCGGCGGCAAACTGGACATGCAGATCAAAGTCGAAAAAGGCCGTGGCTATGTGCCAGGTAACGTACGCCGCCTGTCCGAAGACACCAACAAAACCATCGGCCGCATCATTCTGGATGCATCGTTCTCGCCCGTGCGCCGCGTTTCCTACTTCGTCGAGTCCGCTCGCGTGGAACAGCGTACCGACCTGGACAAGCTGATCATCAACATCGAAACCAACGGCGTCATCTCGCCGGAAGAAGCGATCCGTCAATCGGCCCGCGTGCTGGTCGATCAACTGAACGTGTTCGCCGCCCTGGAAGGCACCGAAGCCGCTGCTGAAGCGCCTTCGCGCGCTCCGCTGGTCGATCCTATCCTGCTGCGTCCAGTGGACGATCTGGAACTGACCGTGCGTTCGGCCAACTGCCTGAAAGCCGAAAACATCTACTACATCGGCGACCTGATCCAGCGTTCGGAAAACGAACTGCTGAAGACGCCGAACCTGGGCCGCAAGTCCCTGAACGAAATCAAGGAAGTTCTGGCATCCCGCGGTCTGACCCTGGGCATGAAGCTGGAAAACTGGCCGCCTGCTGGTCTGGAAAAATAACAGATTGGGTGACAGTGCTGGACATCGCGCAGCGATGTTCTGCCCTGTTACCAACTGATTTGTAGTTGCTGCACCGCCCGCTACATGTCGTAGCGGGCGTATATCCCTAGAACCGGTCCGCGCTCACCTTCAAACGTGAGCGATCGAAGAACTCGGATTTAAACACCTGAAAGGAAGTACCATGCGTCACCGTCACGGCCTCCGTAAACTGAATCGTACCTCGTCCCACCGTCTGGCAATGCTGCGCAACATGACCGTTTCCCTGCTGCGTCATGAAGCCATCAAAACCACGCTGCCAAAAGCTAAAGAACTGCGCCGCGTAGTTGAGCCTATCCTGACCCTGGGCAAGACCGACACCCTGGCTAACAAGCGTCTGGCATTCTCCCGTCTGCGCGATCGTGAAATGGTTCTGAAGCTGTTCGCAGAACTGGGCCCACGCTACGCAAACCGCAACGGCGGCTACCTGCGCATCCTGAAAATGGGTTTCCGTGTTGGCGACAACGCTCCAATGGCTTACGTTGAGCTGCTGGACCGTCCAGAAGTCACCGACATCGACGCAGCGCCAACCGCTGAAGAGTAATCTTCGCCGTTGTCACCGTGTGATTGAAGAAAGCCAGGCTCTGCCTGGCTTTTTTTATGGCTTCACGGCTTAAGCCCCGCCTCATGCGCAAATGGCAAGCCCGGTGTACTATGCTGGTGCTCGTTTCGTCGAAAGAAAACACATGCTTCGTATCGCCCGCCTTTTACTGCCGCTGCTGTCGTTGATCGCCATGTTGACCGCCCGTCCCGCGCTGGCCGACGATGGTTTTCTTGAGCCCGACCAGGCCTTCAAATTCTCCGCCCGCATGGTCGACGGCCACACTGTGTCGGTCAGCTTCCAGATCGCCGACGGCTATTATATGTACCGCGAGCGCTTCAAGTTCAGCGCGGTGGGCGCCAGGCTGGGCGCGCTGGCCATCCCGGCCGGCACGGTGCACTTCGATGAAACCTTCGGCAAGAATGTCGAGACCTACCGCAAGGCCGTCACGATGACGCTGCCGGTGGAGGGCGAGGGCCCGTACACGCTGATGGCGGTCGGGCAGGGCTGCTCCGACAAGGGCCTGTGCTACGCGCCCCAGGACTACAAGATCCAGCTGACCAGCAGCGGCTCGGTGCCGCTGCCCGCCGCGACGGCGGCCGCCGCCAAGCCGGGCGCCCCGGTTGCCGCCGCGCCGGCC
>NZ_WHUG01000016.1 GCF_009380215.1 Rugamonas aquatica | reverse complement strand
GTCACGCAATCATCAAGGCCCCAAACAAACAGTCCAGCGGCGCCCAAGGGTGATCGCGCCCGCGCCGCACGACAACCCGTGGCGCGCCCATCGGGGCCGCCGCGCCAACCCAGCATGCCAGTCGCGAAGCCCGGCAATGGCATGCAGCCCAAGAGTGGTTCCGGACGAGGTTCCCGCCGTCGCAAAAAACGTCCTGCGACGAAACACGTTCCCGGAAGTCCGTGATGAACCATAAAAAAGCCCTCCATCCTCGCGGAGGAGCCGCGTGGATGGAGGGCGTAAGAGCGACCTGAAGGCAGGGTCGCGAGGGAGATGCAACTTTTAGAACGTCATGTCCAGGCGCGCGCCAAAGTAGCGCTGGTAGTCGCGTGGCGGCAGCCATTCGGTGGTGTTGACCACCAGCGGCGTGTTGGGCGCCTTGCTGCTCCAGTTGCTGTTGGCGTAGCCGTTGTTCAGCCCTGCCGCATAGCGCTTGTCGAACAGGTTGTTGACCAGGAAGGTGAACTTGTAGCGGTCCTGCTTGTCCTTCACGCCGAAGCTCAGGTTGGTGATGCTGTACGCGCCCTGTATCGTCATCGGATCCTGGCTCAGCGAGAACTGCGTGCGGCTCTGGTAGCGCGTGGTGGCCGCGACGAAGCCATTAAAACTCTGCGACGGCAGCACCAGATCATACTGGCCGCCCAGGTTGACCTTGACCTTGGGCGCATTGGGCAAGGTCTTGCCCGCCAGATCCTGGACGTTGGTGTTGTTGTACTTCGGACTGTTGACGCAGCCGGGGCCGGGGATGGTGCCCGTTCCCGTGGCGTTGAGCACGTTGTAGCACGGGCCGTTCTCGAACGATTGCACGGTGGCCTTGGTGTAGGCGAAGCTGCCGTTCAGTTGCAGCTCACGCGTCACGCGCACGCTGCCTTCCAGTTCCACACCCTCAGTGCGCAGGCCGCCGATGCTGTTCAGGCCGGTGCGATAGGTGCCGTCGGCATCGAAGAAGCTCGATGATTGCTGGAAGTTCTTGAAGTTGGTGCGGAACAGCGCCAGGCTGAACATGGCGCGGTTGTCCAGCAGGCTTTGCTTCAGGCCGATCTCGTAGCTGCGCGCCGTCTCCGGCTTGACGGCCGGCAGCTTGGCGGTGGCCGACGTGAAGCCGGACGTCAGGTCGTAGGCCACGCCCTTGTGGCCGGTCGACGCCATGCCGTACACCATGCTGTCCTTGTTGATGCGGTGCTCCAGGCCCAGCTTGCCGGTGAAGCTCTTGTCGTTGTCTTCCTTGTGGTAGTACTCGGTCAGCGCGTGCACCTGCGGCGGCACCGTGTAGCGGCGGAAGTTGTAGCCGGTGTCTTCATCGTTGTAGCGGCCGCCCAGGATCAGGCTGGTGTTCGGCACGAAGTCCCACGAACCCTGGCCGTAGATGGCCTTGCTGATATTCCACGCGTCGGCGCCGTAGGAAGTGCCGTAGGCCTGGATCAGCGGCGCCTTGGTCAGCTCGCGGTTCAGCCAGTTCTTGCCGTACCACAGGCCGGCCACGTAGCGCACAGCGCCCTTGTCCGGCGAGGTCAGGCGCAGTTCCTGCGTGGTCGAGTGCACGTCGAAGGAGCCGTACTGGAACAGGCCGCCGTGCATGCCGGTCGGCTGGCCGTTGGGCAGCAGCAGGAAGGGCAGGATGTCGATGTCGGTGTTGTCGTTGTCCTGGTAATCGTCCATGTGGTAGCGGCCGTAGGACGAGATCGAGCTCAGCGTATGGCCGGCCAGCGGGCCGTTCGGATCGAAGGCCCAGTCCAGCTTGACGCCGCTGCCGACGTCGTGGAACTTGCCGCCGGTCGGGTAATCGTTGCGCACGTCGCGGTTGCCCGGGCCGATGTTGATGCCGGCCAGTACCAGCGAGGCCGGCAGCTGCGGCGCGTTGCGGTAGATGCCGCCCGGCGACATATAGCTGTAGGCGTTGGAGCAGCAGAATTTCTCGGTGCGGTTGTAGTGCGGCGTCAGGGTGACGGTCAGCTGGTCGGTCGGGGTCCACTCCAGTTTTCCGCTGAGGTTGTCGCCTTTGCTGCCGTTCAGGTGGCCGCCGGTGGTCAGGTCGTTGAGCGTGCCCTGGTAGCTGGTCTTGCTGGCGGCCAGGCGCATGCGCAGCGTGTCCGACACGGCGCCGCCGACGCTGAAGCCGGCCCGCCATTCATGGTCGTCGGTGAGGTAGCTGCTGACGGTGGTCTTGATCGGGCCGCCGATCGGCTTGGTGGTGATGTTGAGCGCGCCGGCGATCGAGCTCTTGCCGAACAGCGTGGACTGCGGCCCCTTCAGCACCTCGATGCGGTAGACGTCGGCCAGGTCCTTGAAGGCGCCGGCCTGCATGCCCTGCGGGATATCGTCGACGATGACGGAAACGTCGGCCTCGACGCCGATGCCCAGCGAGAAGGTGCCGATGCCGCGCATATTGATGCTGAAGTTGCCCGGCTGGGTGCCGTATGACAGCGTCAGTGCCGGCGACAGCGACGGGATGTCTTCCAGGTCGCGCACGTTGGAGCGTTGCAGCACGGCGTCGCCAAGCACGGTGATCGAGGCCGGCACGTCCTGCAGGTTCTGGGCGCGCTTGTTGGCGGTGACGACCACCGATTCGAGCTTGCCGCTGTCTACCGGCGCGGCCTGTTGCGCGGAGGCTGTGCCCAGTCCTAGCAGGGCGATGGCGACTGCGGCCGTGATGGGCCGCAGCGTGAGGTTGTGAGTGTTCATCGTGTCTCCAATTTTTATTAAATGCTTTGTGGAATCGCTTCCACTTATTGTGAAAAAATACGCCGGCAATCGCGTGGATCGCCGGCGGTGCTGCGCTTACTTCGAACTGACCTTCAACGGGGCCTTCAGCTTCTGCGCGTAGTTGCGCACGTAGGCCTGCCATGCTGCGCCGTCAGCGAAATCGCCGCTCTTGTTCCAGCCCGCGCCGAAGTAGTAGACGAAGGGCTGGCCCGGTTGCGCCGTGCCCAGCGCCAGCTGCTGTTTGTCGGTGACGGCGAAGCCGCTGGCGCCGGCCGGCAGGATCACGCCGCAGCCGGTGATGCCGTCGTCGCCATGCTGCGGCTCCCAGTAGCTGGACCAGCCGCCGGCGGCGTCGGTCACGTAGTCGCCCTGGCCGTCGCGCTGCACGATGCCCACGCCCACCGTCAGCGGGCCTTTGCCGCTGGCGCTGTAGCGGCTCTCGACGCGGGTCATGTTGGAGCCGGCGTCGATGGAGAAGCGCTTCACTTCGGAGACCATGCGGCCGTTGCCCGCATCCCATTTGCCGAATGTGAGTTCGAACACGGAGCGCAGCGGACCGTCGGCCAGCACCTTCCAGCCCTGGAAGTTGGAGGAGTTGTGCAGGGCGTTGTCGGCGTAGATGGTGGTGCCGCCGCAGCCGCGGTTCTGGCCCACGTGGTAGTAGTCCAGGCCTTCGCCTGCGTCCTTGTGATAGGCGCCGGTCTTGTACCACTTGTCCACCACCGGGTAGCGCACCTTCTTGACCCACACGTCGACGCCGCTGCTGATCAGGTGTTCTTTCGGATCCTTGATGATGGCCGGGCCGTAGACGCGGTGCACGGTGCGGTCGCTCTCCCACGCGAAGTCGTCGAGGCGCTCCGGCACAAAGCGCGCGTGCGTCTTGACGTCGGCTGGCGGTGTCGCCGCCAGGCGTTCTGCTGGCAGCACCAGATAGCGGCGCGTGTCGCCGGCCGGCACGTTCACGGAGAACAGCAGCTGCTTGCCGATCACTTGGGAATTGATGATCGCCGAGGTGGCGGCATCCATCACCACCGGCGCCTTGATGCCGCCTGCGAGTTTGACTTCCACCAGCTCATCGCCGCGCAGGCCGTCGGTGCCGTTGGCTACGGCGACGGTCTGTGGCTTGGCCTTGTCCAGCACCGCCATGCGATACACCTCGCTGCCGGCCAGCAGGAAGCCGCCGACGCCATACACTTCGGTGGCGTCGTTGTCGAAGGATTTGGGATCCTGGCCGATAGGCTGCACGTGGGTCAGTTTGCCGTCCGCCTGCACGTTGGCTACCAGCGCGCTCCATACCTTCTGCACGGCGGGCTTGTAGGTCTTGGCGTCCAGCAGTCCCTGGTTGACGCCCCAGGCGAAGGCGTAGGCATACAGCGCCGAGCCGCTCGATTCCTTCAGCGGATAGCTGGCCGGATCCAGCAGGCTGGCGCGCCACAGGCCGTCCGGCTGTTGAAGCGTCAGCAGCTTGGCCGACATCTCCTTGTACTGCTGCTCGAAGCGCGGACGGGCAGGGTGATTGGCCGGCAGGTACTGCAGCATGCGTACCAGGCCGCCCATCACCCAGCCGTTGCCGCGTCCCCAGTAGACCTTCTCGCCGTTGGCTTCGCGCTTGTCGAAGTATTTGCTGTCGCGGAAGTAGAGGTGCGCTTCCTTGTCGTACAGGTAGTCCGACGTCACCCACCATTCGCTGACGGCGAAGTCCAGGTAGCGCTGGTCGCCGGTGACGGACCACAGGCGCAGCCAGGTCGGTGGACCCATGAACAGCGCGTCGCACCACGACCAGCGGTCCTGGTTGCCCTTGACGGTGAAGTCCAGCGTGCCGGTGCGGCGGTTGGCCAGGATGTCGTCGAAGCTGGCGCGCATGGCGGCGATCATCTTCGGATCGCGCAGTTGCAGATACAGCTCGGCGTAGGTCTGGCCGATGATGTGATCGTCCGCGTGGTAGTGGTTGGGGCCCAGCTTCCATTCGTTCTTGTCGCCGATGGCGAGCATGGCGTCGCGGTACTTGCGGTCGCCCGAGATGCCCACCAGGGCCATGAAACCGGTATCGCCTACCGCCTGCGTCCAGTCGTCGGTGCGGTGCTTGCTCGGATAGTCGAGCTGCCAGTCCGCCACGCGCTCCATCGCGTTCAGCACCGCTTTCGGATTGATGGCGGCCGAAACTTCCGCGGCGAAGACTGATGATGCGGGCAGCGCCGCCGCGAAGGCGGCCAGCACGGCGGCGTGCAGATACGTTGGGTTCATATAGGCGTCTCGTTTATATTTTTGGAGGTTGCTGCGTTAC
The DNA here is from genome assembly GCF_009380215.1 of Rugamonas aquatica. Lineage (GTDB taxonomy): Bacteria > Pseudomonadota > Gammaproteobacteria > Burkholderiales > Burkholderiaceae_D > Rugamonas > Rugamonas aquatica_B. Next base: position 159,038 of record NZ_WHUG01000016.1, on the reverse strand, counting down.
TTGTACATCGGTCCTGCGGTGACGAACGGGCCGCCCTGGTAGATGGTGGGCGCATCGCCCGCCGCAGGGTAGGCCGCGCTGTCGGGGAAGTTGCCGGCGAACTGGCTGGAGCTGTGCTTCGGCACATAGCCCAGGTGCGAGGCGTGCTTGTTGTCCCACCATTTGGTTGGATTGTCCGAGGTGCCGAAGGTGATCGTGTGGCCCACGCGCGGAGTGAACAGCGAGCATCGGATCAGCTCCACCAGATCGTCATAGGCCAGGTAGGTAATCATCATGCGGCTGTTCTTCGGTTCCGGGAAGGAGGAGCCGATGCGCAGGCAGACGGTCTCGGTGCCGAAGCGGTCGTAGTAGTAGCGCGACAGCGCCTCGCCGAAGGCTTTCGAGACGCCGTAGAAACCATCGGGCCGCAGCGGCATGCTGGCGTCGACCAGCTCCGTGGTTTCGTAGTAGCCCACAACGTGGCTGGAGCTGGCGTAGATCACGCGCTTGACGCCGCACTTGTGCACCGCCTCGTACAGGTGGTGCAGGCCGAGGATGTTGGCGTTCATGATCGGTTCGAATTTGTCTTCGACCGAGATGCCGCCGAAGTGCAGCACGGCGTCCACGCCTTCCATCATATTCAGCACGAAGTCGCGGTCGCCCAGGTCGCCGATGACGATCTCCTCGCCCTCGCGTGCAGGGCTGAGATCCTTGACGTCGTTCAGGCGCACCACGTCGGCCCAGGCCTTGGCGCGTTCGCGCAGGATGGTGCCCAAGCCGCCGCCGGCGCCGGTCAGAAGGAGGCGTTTGAAGGGTTTTGTGCTGGAAGTATTGGTCATTTGATGTTTTGTAGTTAAACGTTTAATCGCAAGTATATCGAATTTATTTTCGTGGTCAATCGCTTTCGTATCAATGTAGATATGGTGTGTGGCGAATTTGGCGTGCTAAGATCAAGGCGGATGGCACACTAAAATAAAAACCGATTGACTGGATTGATGAAAAAACCGATACCCACCATCCGCGATGTGGCCGCAGCAGCAGGCGTTTCGACCGCCACCGTGTCCAAGTTCGTCAACGGCGCCCAGCGTTTTTCGCCGGGTGTGGAGGCGACCATCACGCGGGTTATCGCCGACCTGGGTTATCGTTCCAATCCGCTGGCGGCGTCGATGATTACCGGCCGCACCAAGAGCATCGGCCTGTCGGTGCTGGATGTCGCCAATCCGCACTTCACCAGCGTGGTCAAGGGCGCCAACCGCGTGGCGCAGGAACATGGCTACACCTTGCTGCTGGTCGATACCGAGGAAAACCCGGATCGCGAACGCCCGCTGCTGGAGGCGTTGAGCCGCCGCGTGGACGGCATGATCGTCATCTCGCGCATACCGGAATCGGAGATGGACTGGATGGTGGCGCTGGAGAAGCCGATGGTGTTCTTCGGCCGCCTGGCCGGCCACGATATCCCCTGGGTGGCGGGCGACGATCACCGGGGCGCCTGCATGCTGACGCGTCACCTGGTCGCGCTGGGCCACCGCAGGATCGCCTACCTGGGTTTTTCCAAATCGCGCCGTGATGAAGAGCGCCTGGCCGGCATCCGCGAGTGCCTGTCCGCGCACGGACTGCCGCTGGCCGTGCATGACGCGGCCGCGCCATCGGCGCTGGAAGGAGAGCGCGTATGCTCGTCCATCATGCTCGGCTCCGAACCTCCCGACGCGCTGATCTGCTACAACGACCTGATGGCGCTGGGCTTCATGAAAGCCGCGCAGACATTGGGCTTCTGCCTCCCTGCCGATATTTCGGTGGCCGGCTTCGACAACATCCAGTTCGGCGCCTACACCTCGCCGCCGCTCACCACCGTCGACCTGCAAAGCGAGCGCCTGGGGGCGGCCGCGATGGAACAGCTGATCGGGCAGATCGAAGGCAAGCCGGCTCCCGCCTTCAGCATGATCGAGCCGCAGGTGATACTGCGCGGCTCCACCTCCGCCCGCAGCATCTAGAGCGATTTTTTCACGCGAAGCTTTACGTCTTCAGAAAAATCACATAACATCGGTTAAACGTTTTCCAAAATAATTCAAACCCGAGACCTCCGCCCCATGATTTCGAACCGATTCCGCCTGTCCGCGATCGCGCTGGCCGCTCTGCTGGCCGGCGGCGCTGCGGCGCAAACCGCCGCCACCGCGCCGATGAACCGCATCGTGCAGGACAACGCCTATCAGCAGCTGGACTACTTCTTCAAGAAGCTGGTGGCGGAAAAGGAAGCTATCGTCATCGACGGCTACGCGCCGTTCAAGGCGGGCGACAAATTCCTGCCGGGGAAAGTGGCGGCGGGCCTGGGCCACGTGCTGCTTAACAGCGCCAAGGACGATCCGGCGCTGCCGCAGCGCTTGCGCGACTACCGCGACATCGCCGATATGACGGTCGGCATGGACAACCACACCTGGGGCATCTACTACTACATCGGTACGCTGGTCAAACTGAAGGAAGCGGGCCTGCTGGAACAGGCGGTCAGCCCGGCCACGCTGGAGAAGCTGCGCAAGCAGCTGGACTGGCGCACCTTCGTCACGGTGCCGCAGTACGACTTGATTAACCTGCCGACCAACTACTACGGCGTGGCGTTCAGCATCGCGCGCCTGCGCATGCTGATGGGCTGGGAGGACGACAGCGGCAGCAAGATCCTGCTCGACAAAATGCTCACGCATTACAAGAAGTACTCAGGCAAGTTCGGTTTCTCCGACGAGACCGACGGCGAAGGGCGCTTCGACCGCTACAGCATCCTGCTGATCGCCGAGATCTGCGAGCGCTTCCTGGAGACCGGCCTGCAACCGACGCCGGAGCTGAAAGGCTTGCTGCGCAAGGCGGCCGACATCGCGCTCAACGTCAGCAACACCGCCGGCGACGGCTTCAGCTTCGGCCGCAGTCTCGGACCGTATGGCGAGACGGCGCTGGTCGAGATCCTGTCCGTGTCCGCCTACCTCGACGTGCTGACGGCGGAAGAGAAGCAGTATGCATATGCCTTCTCGTCGCGCGTGGCCGCACGCTACATGGACTTCTGGTACGACCCGGCGATGCATTCGCTGGACATGTGGGGCAAGGGCCGCCGCACCGACGCCTATCGCGGCAAGCACCGCATCCTGGGCGAGAACTTCTCGCTGCTGCATCAGCTGATCTACACCAACGATACCTGGAACAAGGCAGGCATGAAGGATGCGCCGCCCAAGGCCGACCTGCAGGCGTGGCTGGACAGGACGCGGCCGCAGTTCAGCACCACCACCTTCGCGCAGGGCGAGTACGACCGCGCGTTGACCATTTTCCGCGATGGTAAGCACGTCGTCAGCCTGAACATCATCAACGGCGGCATCAGCCAGCATGACAACAGCCCTTACTACCCGCTGCCGTTCGCGCCGGGCATCGTGTCCGGCATCGCCGACAGCGGCAGCGCGCATCCGCAGCTGCTGCCCAAGTTCACCATGGCGGACGGCACGCAGCTGATCGGCACAGCGTGGATCAAAGACATCAAGACCAGCCAGGCCGGCCAGCGCTACACCGTCAGCTATCGCCAGGATGAGCTGGACCGCCTGGGCAAGAAAGGGCCGGTCAAGGATGGCCGCATCAAGCTGCAAACCACCTACACGCTGGAGCACGGCCAACTGACGCGCAACGACGTCTACACGCCGGTCGGTACGCAGGAAGTGGAGAAGATCACGCTGGAATTCGCATCCTTCTCGGAGCAGCCTTCCATCGACGGCGGCACCGTCACCTTCGCCAAGGGTGACGTGAACGAGTACAGCGTGACGGGCCTTCAGCAATGCCAGGTGGCGCCGACCAACGGCAGCAAGGACTACATGGCGCCGTATGGTGCGATGAAGACGATCGTCACTTGCGGCACCGGCAAGCTGACGATGAAGGAACCGCTGACCATCAAGTGGACCATCAAGTACCACTAAGGACATCATGCCGCACTTAAAAATCGAATACACCGCGAATCTCGACGCGCACGCCGACATCGGTGAACTATGCAAGACGCTGTCGCACACGCTGGTGACACTGAAGGATGACCAGGGCGCGCCGGTGTTCCCGCTGCTGGGCACACGCGTGCTGGCCTATCCGGCCGCGCAGTACGCGGTGGCGGACGGCGAGCAGGGACGCGCCTTCGTCTACATGAACATGCGCATCACGCCGGGCCGCAGCGATGCGCTGGTGAAGGCGGTCGGCGATGCCGTGCTGGCCGCCGCGCACGCGCAACTGGCGCCGACGTTAGACAAACTCCCGTTGCGCCTTACGCTGCATATCGATGCGACACCGCCCGGATACGAAGGCAAATTCAGTAGTTAATACAATCTTGGAGACCTGAATGCGTAGTGTGTTGAAGCTCTTGTTGATATCGGGTTGTCTGGCGACGGCGGCATGGGCGCAGGATGACCAGGCCCCTGGCCAGGCGATGGTGGTTCCTGCCGCAGATGGCCACCCCGTCTCTGCACCTGCTGTGATGGCGAAGCAGCCGCCCACGCTGCACAATATCTATGGCCGCACGCGCCTGCTGCTGGACGGCCGATGGAACTACATCGTCGATCCCTACGAAGCGGGCTACTACAACTATCGCCATCAGCCGTTCGACCAATCGGCCACCGGCTCCGGCGGCTTCTACGACGACCGCAAACCCAAGGACAAAACCGAATCCGTCGAATACAGCTTCGACGGCTCGCCGACGCTGGCCATACCCGGCGACTGGAATTCGCAGAACGCCAAGCTGGAAAACTACGAAGGCACGGTCTGGATGCGCCAGCAGTTCAAGGCCGCCCCCAAGGACGGCAAGCTCTACTTCCTCTACTTCGGCGCCGTCAACTACGAGGCCCACGTCTACCTGAACGGCAAGAAGGTCGGCAGCCACAAGGGCGGCTTCACGCCGTTCCAGTTCGAAGTGACGGGCCGCCTGCTGAACGGCCAGAACACGGTCATCGTCAAGGCCGACAACAGCCGCCATCAGGACGACATCCCGACGCTGAACACCGACTGGTGGAACTACGGCGGCATCACCCGCAACGTGCTGCTGGCCGAGACGCCGGACACCTACATCGCCGACTACCAGATCCAGCTGGCCAAGGGCGACATGGGCCGCATCGAAGGCTATGTGCAGATGACCGGCGCGCAGCGCTCGCAGGACGTGACCATCACCATCCCCGAGGCGGGTGTCAAGGCCACCGTGCACACCGGCGCCGACGGCCGCGCTGTGGTCAGCATTCCGCTGGCGAAGAACAAGATGCGCTACTGGTCGCCGGAAGACCCCAAGCTGTACACCGTCACCATCGCCGCCGCCACCGACAAGCTCAATGACCGCATCGGTTTCCGCACCATCGAAACACGCGGACAGGATTTGCTGTTGAACGGGAAGTCGGTGTTCCTGCGCGGGATCTCGCTGCACGACGAAAACCCATTGATACCGGGCCGCCTGCGCGGCGAGGGCGACATGCGGATGATGCTGCAATGGGCCAAGGACATGAACTGCAACTACGTCCGTCTGGCGCACTATCCGCACAGCGAGGAGATGATAAAGCTGGCCGACGAGATGGGCATCCTGGTCTGGGCCGAGGTGCCGGTGTACTGGACCATCTCGTGGGAGAAGCCGGAAGTCTACGCCAACGCCAGCCAGCAGCTGACGGACCTGGTAACACGTGACAGGAACCGCGCCAGCGTCATCATCTGGTCCATCGGCAACGAGACGCCGGTCGGCGAGGCGCGCAATGTCTTCATGGGCAAGCTGGCCGATACCGTGCGCTCGCTCGACCGCACACGCCTGGTCGGCGCCGCGCTGGAAGTGCACCGCAAGGGCGACGAGGTGACGGTGGAAGATCCGCTGGCCGACAAGATCGACCTCGCCAGCTTCAACGAGTACGCGGGCTGGTACTGGTCCAACAACAAGGAGATGATGAAGTTCTCCTTCAAGGTCAATTACAACAAGCCGGTAATCATCACCGAATTCGGCGCCGACGCGTTGGGCGGCCTGCACGCGGATGACGACACCCGCTGGAGCGAGGAGTATCAGGACCTGCTGTACAAAAACCAGTTCAAGCTGCTGGACGCTATCCCAGGCCTGCGCGGCATGACGCCGTGGGTGTTGACCGATTTCCGCTCGCCACGCCGCCCGCATCCGTACTATCAGGACTTCTGGAACCGCAAGGGCCTGATCTCGGAGACAGGCAAGAAGAAGCTGGCCTTCTACACGATGAAGGCTTACTACGACCAAAAACAGCAGCAGTACAAATGACCATGAAGAAGACCACACTTGCCCTGGCAGCGGCCTTGCTGCTGCCGTTGATGGCCCACGCACAGGACGCGCAGATCGAACGCAAGGTCGCCGCGCTGATGAAGCAGATGACGGTGGCCGAGAAGGTCGGCCAGCTGCACCAGATATCCGGCCGCCTGTTCACCGGTCCGACCAGCAGCGACTATGCCGCCAAGCTGGCCGATATCCGGCTCGGCAAGGTCGGCTCCATGCTCAACATCAAAGGCGTTGCCGACACGCGTGAGATCCAGGCGCTGGCGCTGCAATCGCGGCTGCACATTCCGCTGCTGTTCGGCCAGGACGTGATCCACGGCTACCACACCGTGTTCCCCGTTCCGCTGGGCGAGTCGGCGTCGTGGGACATGGAGGCGATCGAACAGTCGGCCCACATCGCCGCACGCGAGGCGGCAGCGGCGGGCATCCACTGGACCTTCGCACCGATGGTGGACATCGCACGCGATCCGCGCTGGGGCCGCGTGATGGAAGGCGCGGGCGAGGACACCTTCCTCGGCTCTGCCATCGCCCGGGCGCGCGTGCACGGCTTCCAGGGCAAGCAGCTGGGCGCCACCGATTCCGTGATGGCCACCGCCAAGCACTTCGCCGCCTACGGTGCGGCCGTGGCGGGCCGGGACTACAACGCGGTCGATATGAGCAATCAGCAGCTGTTCGAAGTCTACCTGCCGCCGTTCAAGGCTGCGCTGGATGCGGGCGCGGCGACCTTCATGAACTCCTTCAACACGCTGAACGGCATACCGGCCACCGGCAATGTGTTCCTGCAGCGCGATATCCTGAAAGGCAGCTGGAACTTCAAGGGCTTCGTCGTCAGCGACTGGGGTTCGGTGCGCGAGATGGTCCCGCATGGCTATGCCGCCGACCTGGCCGATGCGTCGGTCAAGGCCATCAACGCCGGCAGCGACATGGACATGGAGAGCTACGCCCACATCAAGCACCTTGAGGATGCCGTCAAATCCGGCAAGGTGAAAATGAAGACGCTGGACGATGCCGTCAGCCGCATCCTGTACAAGAAATTCGAACTGGGCCTGTTCGACGATCCATACCGCTACTCGGTCGCCGAGCGCGAGAAGGCCGTGCTGGCCGATCCGTCGCACCGCGCCGCCGCCTTGGACGTGGCGCAGAAATCGCTGGTGCTGCTGAAGAATGCCGCCAAGACTTTGCCGCTGTCGCGCACCGCGCAGAAGATCGCCGTCATCGGCCCGCTGGCCGATGCGAAGCGCGACCTTGAGGGCGGCTGGGTGGTGGAGGGCGACCGCGCTCCCGTGGTCAGCATCCTCGAAGGCATCCGCAGCCACGCCGGCAAGGCGGAGGTCAGCTATGCTCAGGCTTGCGATAACCGCTGCACCGGCACCGACGGCTTTGCCGACGCCGTCGCCGCAGCCGTCCGCGCGGACGTGGTGGTGCTGGTCGTCGGCGAAACCTGGGACTTGAGCGGCGAAGCCAAGTCGCGCACCGACATCACGCTGCCCGGCCATCAGGAACAACTGTTCGCGGCGCTGAAGGCGACCGGCAAGCCGGTCGTGGTGGTGATGCTGGCCGGCCGCCCGCTGGTGTTCAATACCATCGCCGGCCAGGCGGACGCCATCGTCTACGCATGGTTCCCCGGCAGCGAGGGCGGCAACGCGGTCGCCAATGTGCTGTTCGGCGACTACAACCCGTCCGGCAAGCTGCCGATCACCTTCCCGCGCAGCGTCGGCCAGATTCCGCTGTCCTATGCTCAGTACAGCACCGGCCGTCCCGTCACCGACGAGAAGAACGTGGTCTACAAATCGGCCTACATCGATTCCGTCAACACGCCGCGCTACGCCTTCGGCCATGGCCTGAGCTACACCGACTTCAAATACTCCGGCCTGACGATCAGCAGCAAGGCGATGTCGCCGTCGCAGCAGGTCACGCTGTCGTTCGACCTGGCTAACACCGGCAAGGCCGCAGGCACCGAGATCGTGCAGCTGTACCTGCGAGATCTGGTCGCCTCGGTGGTGCGGCCGGTGAAGGAGTTGAAGGGCTTCCAGAAAATCCACCTGCTGCCTGGCGAACAGCGTCGCGTGAGCTTCACCATAGACCGCGAGCTGCTGTCGTTCTTTAACAACCAGCTGGTCTGGGGCGCGGAGGCCGGCGACTTCAAGCTGATGGTCGGCAGCGCCTCCGACGATATTCGCCTTGAGGGCGCAGTCACGCTGCTGCCATCCAAATAACCAGAACCACCGGACACCGAACCATGACCATCCCTCGTCAATCCAGCACGCCCGTCGTCACCGCCATGCGCGTGGTTCCGGTCGCGGGGCAGGATAGCATGCTGCTCAACCTGAGCGGCGCACACGCACCTTACTTCACCCGCAATCTGCTGATCCTGACCGACAGTGCCGGCAACCAGGGCGTGGGCGAAGTGCCCGGCGGTGAAGCGATACGCGCCACGCTGGAAGACGCGCAGCAGCTGATCGTCGGCCAGCCGGTCGGCCAGTACAACGCGGTGCTGAACAAGGTGCGCGCTGCCTTCGCAGACCGTGACAGCGGCGGGCGCGGTTTGCAGACCTTCGACCTGCGTATCGCGATCCACGCTGTTACCGCTATCGAGTGCGCGCTGCTCGACTTGTTGGGCCAATACCTGGATGTGCCGCTGGCCGCACTGCTGGGCGATGGGCAGCAGCGCGCGCAGGTGCCGATGCTGGGCTATCTGTTCTTCATCGGCGACCGCACCCGCACAAATCTGCCATACGCCAGCGACGCCGGCGCGGCGGACCGGTGGTCGCGTCTGCGCCATGAGCCGGCGATGGATGCCAAGGCCGTGGTGGCGCTGGCCGAAGCAGCCTATGAGCGCTATGGCTTCAAGGACTTCAAGCTGAAAGGCGGCGTGCTGCGCGGCGAGGATGAAATCGAAGCCGTCACCGCGCTGGCCGAACGCTTCCCCGACGCGCGCGTGACGCTCGATCCGAACGGCGGCTGGCTGCTGAAGGATGCGATCCGCCTGTGCCGCGACCAGGGCCACGTGCTGGCCTACGCCGAAGACCCTTGCGGCGCGGAGAACGGCTACTCGGGCCGCGAGGTGATGGCGGAATTCCGCCGCGCCACCGGCCTGCCCACCGCCACCAATATGATCGCCACCGACTGGCGCGAACTGGGTCACGCGATCCAGTTGCAGTCGGTGGATATTCCACTGGCCGATCCGCATTTCTGGACCATGCAGGGTTCGGTGCGCGTGGCGCAGCTGTGCCATGAATGGGGGCTGACCTGGGGCTCGCATTCGAACAACCATTTCGATGTGTCGCTGGCGATGTTCACGCACGTTGCCGCTGCCGCGCCGGGCAAGATCACCGCCATCGATACGCACTGGATCTGGCAGGATGGCCAGCGGCTGACCAAGGCGCCGCTGCAGATCAAGGGCGGCATGGTCGACGTGCCGGTCAAGGCGGGCCTGGGCGTGGAGCTGGATATGGGCGAAGTCGAGGCGGCGCACCGGCGCTACCTCAACATGGGCCTGGGCGCGCGCAACGATGCGGTGGCGATGCAGTTCCTGATACCCGGCTGGAGCTTCGACGCCAAGCGTCCCTGCCTGGTGCGGTAAGATCTTCCTCGCAGCGCTTACTCCAGCGAGCGCTGCATCTCTGCGATTTCGTCCTTCAGCCAGGCGCGCAGGCGCGCGATCTTGGTCGTGCCTTCCTTGCTTGGGCTGACCACCAGCTTGTAGCCGCGTTTGTACGGGGCGCTGAAGCAGACTATCCTTCTCAGTGCGCCGGCGCGCAAGTCTTCGTAGGCGATCGCATATGAAACGAGGCTGATGCCCTGTCCCGCCAGCGCCGCCTGCGCCAGCACGGCGAAGTTGCTGTAACTGCGGGAGAAATCGTATTGACCTTTGAGGGCGCTGTTCTGCCGCAGCAGCTGTATCCATTCCTCGTTGCTGTGCTCATGCAGCAGCGGGAAGCGCTGCAGGTCGGCCAGCGTCAACGCCTCCTGGCCGGGCGCCAGCAACGACGGGCTGTAGACCGCCACCAGCCGTTCGCGGAACAGCAGTTCGGGATCGCCATCCTCGATGGGATGGAAACGCAGCGCGGCGTCGGTGCTGCCGTCTTCCAGGTTGGCCAGGCGGTCGCTGGAATCGATGCGGATGTCCAGCTCCGGATACATCTTCGTGAAGCGGTGGATGCGCGGCACCAGCCACTTGATCGCCAGCGAGTGGGTGGTGGAGATGCGCAGGATTTTTTCCTCGTCGCCGTCCTGCAGCGCCGCCACCTTGGTGCGCAGGTCGCCCAGCGCGCGGGCCACCGTCGTCGCCAGTTCCTGTCCCTTGTCGGTCAGCGTGATGTGGCGCGGATGGCGCACGAACAGTTCGAAACCGACCGCCTGTTCCAACTGCTTGACCTGCAGGCTGATCGCCGCAGGCGTCTTGTGCAGCTCCTGCGCGGCCAGCTTGAAACTGCCCCAGCGGGCGGCGCAATCGAAATCGATCAGGCCGGAAAGTGAGCGCAGCGGTTTGTTCATGTCGGGATTAGGCTAAGTTTTTCTTATGCAATGATGGAAAATTACTCGTTTGATCGAGAGCGAATGCGGGAGGAAAATATACCTCATACGCTGATAAAACTCCATGAGCAAGAATTTATCGATATCGGCGCCACATTCGACAGGGGGGAGCCATGATCCAGATTCAGACCGTTCTTCAGCCATGTGTTTGCAAACCGGCTGCGCCATGCCCGGCGCCGGCGCCCAAGTTTTCGGCGGAATTGATGCGCATGCTGGCGCAGCTGGTGATGCTGCGCTGAGCCGGCGGCGCAGCGGCGCAACAGCCGTCAAAGACGGCAGCAGGTTTGTACAAGTTGCGCCGCATTCGGCATTTGCGCGGCCGGCGGCGGCGTGACAATCGGTGTTCCACATAAAAAAATCGGGAGACACCATGACCTTGTTACGCATCTCGGCGGCGCTCGCAGCGCTGCTGGCGACCGGCGCCGCCAGCGCCGACAATATCTCGCTGCGCCTGGCCTTTGCCGATGGCCGCAGCGGCGCAGTGTTCAGCGCACGCCACGCTGAAATCGGCAATTTCGCCTTGACGCCGGACGTGCGCAGCCAGGCGGCGGGCGCGCAGTGGCGGGTGGTGGCGCGGGATGCGCAGGGCGCCATCCTGCACGAGGTCACGGTGGCTGGCGCGCAGCAGCGCCATGTCGAGGCGTTCAATCCGGCGACCGGCGCCATCGATATATCCGAAACCGTGCGGCAGGCCAACGGCACGTTCGAAGTATCGCTGCCCTTCGACAGCGCCACCGCCAGCGTCGAGGTGCTGCCGGTGCCGGCTGCGGCGGCGCGTGGCGGCAAGAGCGCCACCATCGCCGCTGCCACCATCGCCCCCGCATCGCTGGCGCGCTTCGACCGCGCCACGCTGGTCAAGCTGGCCGCCGCCTCGCGCGATGCGCGTGCCGCCGCGCTGGCGTCGACCACCAACGCCACCACCATCCTCAGCACCGGCCCGGCCGCCTCGCGCATGGACTATGTGTTCATCGGCGACGGCTACACCGCCGCGGAGATGGACAAATGGCACGCGGATGCGAAGAAGGTCATCGACGGCTTCCTGGCCGATCCGCTGTTCGCGGCCAACCGCAACGCTTTGAACATACGGCGGGTGGATGTGGTCAGCAAGCAGTCCGGCGTGGATGAACCGGACAAGGGCATCTACCGCGACACCGCGCTGGACGCCGCCTTCAACTGCTACAACATCGACCGCCTGCTGTGCGTGGATACGGACAAGGTGCACGACGTGGTCGGCTCGGTGCTGGCGCCGGATGAGCGTGACGTGATTATCGTCGTCGCCAACTCCACCCGTTACGGCGGTTCGGGCGGCGAGGTCGCCACGCTGTCGATGGCGGCGCAGTCGATCGAGATCGCGCTGCACGAGATCGGCCATACGGCGTTCTCGCTGGCCGACGAATACGACTACGGCACCTGCAGCCTGGATGGCGAGCCGGGCGAGCCCGATGTGACGATGAACGGCACGCGCACCGTCAAATGGCGCGGCCTGATCGCGGGCAGCACGCCGGTGCCGACTCCTGCCGGCGTTTATCCGAACGGCACGGTGGGTGCGTTCCAGGGCGCGCAGTACTGCACCAGCGGCAAGTACCGGCCGACGGAAAACTCGCGCATGCGTATGCTGGGCTACCCCTGGCATGCGGTCAACGAGGGAGCGGCGCGCAAGGTGTTCGCGCAGTACAGCGGCGGCGGTTCCGGCGTGACGCAAACCGGCACCGTCGCGGCAGGCGGCAGCATCAGCATACCGAATGTGAACCCGGGCTGGATACGGGCGGCGGCGGGCAATATCAGCTTGCAGCTGAACGGCAAGGCGGGCACCAGTTATCAGCTCTACCTGTATCAGTACGGCGATAGCGGCTGGGTGCAGGTGGCGAGCAGCGCGGGCGGGACATCGAGCCCGTCGATCTCGTACAACGCCGCCGACGGCTACTACTATGCGATGGCTACCACGCCCTCAGGCGGCGCCTACACGCTGACCTACAGCTATACCAGGCCTTAGCCGGGAGCGGTGGCGCGTTCCAGGTCGGCCAGCCACAGCATGGCCGACTCGCGGCTCGTGCCGCACATCTCGGCCGACGGTTGCAGGCCGCCGCAGAAGGCTGGCCGTTCGGGGCGGCCGAAGATCTTGCAGCGCATGTCGTCGGCCAGCTGGATGCAGCGCACGCCCGCCGGTTTGCCGTCGGGCATACCGGGGATCGGGCGGGTGATGGAGGGCGCCGTGCAGCAGGCGCCGCAGTTCGGACGGCAGTCCAGGGCTGGGATGGTTTTCATAGGGGCGTTATTTTACGCCCCTTTTTCTCCACCCAGCCATTTTGCGACCGACGCCGCCACCCACGGGCCGTCATCCAGCGGCAGGTCGTGGCCGGCGCCGGGATGCAGCGCCAGCGGCGCATCCCACGCCTGCGCCAGCCGCAGCGAGCAGCGGTGGTCGACCAGCTGGTCGCCGGCGCTGGCCAGCACCAGCAGCGGCACGGCCGGTCGCGCCGCCGGTGCGCGGAAGCGGGCGGCGGACCACAGCTGGCGCAGGGCGTTGGCGCGCGTGACGGGATATTCGCGCTGGTAGTCCTGCCAGCGTTGCAGCAGGCCCGCGCGTTCGGCGGCGTCGCCGGCGCGGCTGGTCAGGCGCAGGATCAGGCGCTCCTGGTTTTCCATGCCGCCGCACAGCATCTGTTTGACGATCGATGGATAGTTCTGCCAGCGCAGCCGCTGGTGGAAGCGGCTGTACGGCCGCATGCTGGTGTTGATTAACACGCAGCGCTCCACTTCGTCCGGATAGCGGCTGGACCATTCCACCGCCGCCATGCCGCCCAGCGACAGGGCCAGCAGCGAGTAGGGCGGTTCGATGCCGCGCGCGCGCAGGTCGCGCCGGCAGTACTCCACCATCTGCGCGACTTGCGTGGCGCTGCGCACGGCGTGGCGTTCGCCGTTGCCCGGCAGGTCGGGCGTGACGATGGCGGCATCCGGCAGCGCGGCGGCCAGCTGGCCGGGGAAGCGTCCCCAATGCCGCTGCTCGCGCATCAGGCCGCGCAGCAGTATCCAGTTGCTCATGCGTCGTACCACTGCGCCAGCGCGCGGCGGTGGTGGACCTTGCGCGCCATCCCTTCCGGCATCCAGCGCCCGTGGCTGCTGGCCGCGCGCATCAGGAAGTCGAACCAGATCAGGTGGCGCCGCAGCACCCGTTGCAGGCGGTGCTTGGCGGTCGGGTTGAAGATGGCGATGCGGTCGAAGATCTGGCGCGGATTTTTTTTCACCCACAGCCACGATCCCATCTCCAGCGTCAGCGGCAGGAACACGCGCTCGCTGTAGCTGGTGCCGTTCAAATACAGGTAGTCCCACAGGTCGCCGTGCGTGCGGTACTGGCGGCTCTGCGGCTCGAACACGTAGTTGTGGTTGGGGTAGCTCTGGCTGAACAGCTGCTCCAGCGCGCCGATGTCGGCCAGGTGCGGGATCGGCGCGGTGGTGTGCGCGTGCGGGAACCAGATGCGGTCGCGCAGGCCGAAGCCCGAGTGGCAATCGAGCGCCATGCTGAACTGGCGCGTCAGCAGCTCGCGTTCGACCAGCTCGCATACTGCCTGGCTCTCCGGTTCCATCGGCGCTCCGGCGCGGCCGCGATACCAGGGCAGGTGGTGGCTGAAGCGCTGGCCGCCCAGCATGAATGGCACTTTGTCGACTGCGCTCAGCGGCGCGTTGCGCATCAGGTCCACGCCTTGCGGGTTGCAGCGCGTGGCTTGCCACATGCCGCCCGGGTTCACCAGCGGCATGAACACCAGCCGCATCGATTCGAGCTGCTGGTGCAGCGTGCTGTCCCAGCGCAGCCGTGCCAGCAGGCTTTCCATGAAGGACAGGATGACCTGGGTGCCGATGCGCTCCAGGCCGTGGATGCCGCCGAAGAAGCCCAGCGCCGGCACGTCCAGGCTGGGATTGCCGAGCGCGATGGAGTACACCGGGAATTCGCGGCCGTCCATCGCCACCGTGCACGAGGTGCCCACTTCCAGATGCCGCCCGCCTTCGTCGATCAGACGTTTCAGGGTGATCAGTTCAGGCAGATTCTTCTCGGGCATGGAGGCGGACGCAGAAAGAGGTGATCGACAGTGTAGCCCACTCGCCGCCGCTTGGCGATTTGTATAGGTGTTAATCATCTGTTAATGCTGGGCTTCGGGCACTTCATCGCAAGAACCCAAGGGAGACAGAGTCGATTGAAAGCAGCTTGCACCGGGGCAGCCGTGGCGCGTGCAGGAGCTCAAGGGACGGCGCTGACCGCCTCTCTCAACAAGCCTATTGCAATTGTCGCGCATGCGTTTCATTATCTGGGGGCGAAGCGCATCACCCACGCCAGGCGCGCGCCTGGCTTTTTGTTCATTCATTTTCCAGGGAATTTCATGACCACTATTGCGATCGTCTATTTCAGCGGCTACGGCCACACCGTCAAACAGGCCGAGGCCGTGCAAGAGGGCGCCGCCGGCGTCTCCGGCGCCGAAGTGCAGGTGTTCCGCATCGACCAGAACGGCGACCTGTCCGAGGATGCGCTGGCCGCCATCGGCAAGGCCGACGCCATCATCTACGGCAGCCCGACCTATATGGGCGGCCCGGCCTGGCAGTTCAAGAAGTTCGCCGACAAGTCGTCCGCCTCGTGGTTCGGCCAGAACTGGAAGAACAAGGTCGCCGCCGGCTTCACCAATTCGGCCTCGGTCAACGGCGACAAGTTCTCGACGATCCAGTATTTCTGGACGCTGGCCATGCAGCACAGCCAGATCTGGGTCGGCACCGGCGTGATGCCGTCGAATAAAAAAGAACACGGCCCGTCCGACGTCAACTGGACCGCCGGCTTCGGCGGCGCGCTGGCGATCTCGCCGTCCGACGCTTCGGCCGAGGAAGCGCCACGCAGCGGCGACCTGGAAACCGCCCGCCTGCTGGGCAAACGGGTAGCGGAACTGGCCGCCCGCCTGGCCTGATTCTTCTTCCCGCAGCACCCGCCCCGGCGCGCCCCGCGCCGGGGCATCATCTCCCCCTCGCATCCTTCATATCTGTTTTCCGTTCTAGCGAACTTGTTTTTATTCGTTCTGTTTAATTTTCATCGAACGTATATTCGAGTCGCGGCTGGTTGACGTCTATCGCCATCAAAAGTCCGCAAGCCTGAACCGATCAAATCATTTATGAGGTCTGAGTCTTATGCCAGTTGACGTGCTGCCTGCATTGCCTGCGGAGCTGGAATCCGTGAAAGCCGAGGCGCAATCTTCCCAGCTGCCGTATGCCGGCGGCGTCAGCCCCGGCGTCGCCTGGCAGCTGTTTTCCACGCAGCGCGTGCTGCTGGTCGATGTGCGCACCGCCGAGGAGCGCAAGTTCGTCGGCCACGTCGCCGACAGCATCCACGTGCCATGGGCCACCGGCACCGCGCTGACGCGCAATCCCCGCTTTGTCCGCGAACTGGAAAGCAAGATCGGCGGCAAGGATGTGCCGGCCCTGCTGCTGTGCCGCAGCGGCAAGCGCTCCGCGCTGGCGGCCGAGGCGGCGGCCAAGGCCGGCTTGAGCAATATCTTCAATGTGCTGGAAGGCTTTGAAGGCGAGATCGACGCACAACAGCAGCGCGGCAAGGCCGACGGCTGGCGCTTCCGCGGCCTGCCGTGGATACAGGACTGATTATGGCCACCTTCGACATCACCACCATCGTGCAGTCGCTGCACGAGGCGCGCAGCATCTGGCGCCGGACGCAAAGCCATGCCAGCGAACCGGGCGGCCGCGAATTCCCGTCGCGCGATGCGCTGGCCGCCATCGTCGACAGCCTCAAGGGCGTGCTGTTCCCGATGCGCCTGGGGCCGCCCGACCTGCGCCAGGAAAGCGAAAACTTCCACGTCGCCCACGCGCTCGACGCCGCGCTGCACGGCTTGCTGAAGCAGGTGCGGCGCGAGCTCAAATACAACGCCAGCCTGGACGGCGACGAGCAGCGCGATGTCGACGAGGCGGCGCTGACCGTGGTGCGCACCTTTGCCGCCGCCTTGCCGGACATCCGCGCCCTGCTCGACAGCGATGTGCTGGCCGCCTACCAGGGCGATCCGGCCGCGCGCAGCGTCGATGAAGTGCTGCTGTGCTATCCCGGCGTGCTGGCGATGATCCACTACCGCCTGGGCCACCAGCTCTATACGCTGGGCCTGCCGCTGCTGGCGCGCATCGTCTCCGAGCTGGCGCACGGCGCCACCGGCATCGACATCCACCCCGGCGCCCGCATCGGCCCCGGCTTCTTCATCGACCACGGCACCGGCGTGGTGATCGGCGAGACGGCGGTGATCGGCCAGCGGGTGCGGGTGTACCAGGCCGTCACGCTGGGCGCCAAACGCTTCCCGACCGACGCCGAAGGCAATCTGCAAAAAGGCTTGCCGCGCCATCCGGTGGTGGAGGACGACGTGGTGATCTACGCCGGCGCCACCATCCTCGGCCGCATCACGCTGGGCAAGGGCGCCGTCATCGGCGGCAATGTGTGGCTGACGCATGACGTGCCGGCGGGCGGCCGCATCGCCCAGGCCGAATCGCGTTCCGGCGCGCTGGCCAACGGCATCGCCGCGGCATGAGCGGCGATGCGCTGGCCAGCGCCCTGGTGCAAAGCTTCGGCATCGGCGTGCGGCAGTTGCGCGAGGCGCAGGGCTGGTCGCAGGAGCGGCTGGCCGAGAACTCCAACCTGAACCGTTCGTACATCGGCGAAATCGAGCGCGGCTGCGTGATCGCTTCGCTGGCGACGGTGGCCAAGCTGGCGGCGGCCTTGAAGCTGACGCCGTCGGCGCTGGTCACGTACGGCGAAAGCATCAGCCGCCGGACCTGGGGCCAAGCCCCGGGTTGATGGCGATAGCATGTTGAAACTGTATGCGGCAGCCCGCACACTGGGCGGGTCTGTACCTTACCCATCTGAAATTTACCTTGAATTGGAGTCACAATGTCGGCAACTGTTGGCGGTACGACCGCACTGGGCGATAACGCAGCAAGGCAACTTGCGAACGCCACCAAAACCGCACCGCAGCTGGAGACCATCAGCCCGCGCTGGCTGACGCATTTGTTGCAGTGGGTGCCGGTGGAAGCGGGCATCTATCGTCTGAACAAGGTCAAGAATCCGGAAGCGATCAAGGTCACCTGCACCGCGCGCGAGCAAGAGAACCAGCTGCCGCGCACCTATGTCGACTACGAAGAAAATCCGCGCGAGTATTTCCTCAACGCCGTTTCGACCGTGCTGGACGTGCACACCCGCGTTTCCGATCTGTACAGCAGCCCGCATGACCAGATCAAGGAACAGCTGCGCCTGACCATCGAGACCATCAAGGAAAACCAGGAAAGCGAACTGATTAACAACCCCGACTACGGCCTGCTGGCGCAAGTGACGGACGAGCAGCGCATCTTCCCGCTGACCGGCGCGCCGACGCCGGACGACCTCGACGAGCTGCTGACCAAGGTGTGGAAAGAACCGGCCTTCTTCCTCACGCACCCGCTGGCGATCGCCGCCTTCGGCCGCGAGGCGACCCGGCGCGGCACGCCGCCGCCGACCATCAGCCTGTTCGGTTCGCAGTTCATCACCTGGCGCGGCATTCCGCTGATCCCGTCGGACAAGGTGCCTGTGGCCGACGGCAAGAGCAAGATCCTGCTGCTGCGCGTGGGCGACAAGCGCCAGGGCGTGGTCGGCCTGTTCCAGCCCGGTCTGCCGGGCGAGCAGAGCCCGGGGTTGTCGGTGCGCTTCATGGGCATCAACAACCATGCGATTTCGTCGTACCTGATCTCGCTGTACTGCTCGCTCGCGGTGCTGACCAGCGATGCGCTGGCCGTGCTTGACGATGTGGAAATCGGCAAGTACCACGACTATCCTGACACCTACAAATAAGCCGCGCCGTGAGCCAACTTTCGCCTCCCACCTCCGTGCCGGAACCCGCCGGCGCGCCGTTCGATCCTGCGGTGCTGGCACGCCTGGCGTCGGCGATGTTTGCCGCGCCGCCGGGCGCGCCCGCCTTCCCGTTTCCACCGCCGGGCGTGCAGGCGCCCGGCAATATCGCACCGCCCGGTTCGCCGCTGGTCAGTCCGGCCGGCTTCGGCCCCGGCGTGCCCGGCACGCCGATTCCGCAAGGGCAGGTGCCAGGCACCAATCTGATTCCGGCGTCACCGACGTCGGTGCTGTCGCTCGGTAACCGCGCGCCGGCTTTGCTGCCGGTGGCGCCGGCCGGCAACGGCGTGCCGGACAAGGCTTTCAGCGCCATCCCCGCGTATGAGCCGCGCAACGGCGGCGCCTTGCTGGGCGTGCCGGAAGCGCTGGATGCGGGACGGCCGCAGGCCGGCGCTTCGCCGTACTACTTCCTCAGCGAGGTCGGCGTGCCGAGCGCGCCGGCGGCGCAGCCGATAGCCGATTTCTTCGCGCCGCCTGCGCCCGTGCAGGCGCCGCGCGTGTCGAACGCGCCTGCGGCCGACGGCCTGCCCGTCGCCGGTGCGGCCTCGCCGGCGCCGCAGTATTATTTCGTCGATTCGGTGGTGCTGTCCAGCGGCTATGTCACGCCCGCCAAGGCGCAGCCGCATGTGACGGTGCCGCTGGCCGGCGGCGACCGCCATCCACCGTTCGATGTGCATGCCGTGCGGCGCGATTTTCCCATCTTGCAGGAGCGCGTCAACGGCCGCCAGCTGGTGTGGTTCGATAATGCGGCGACCACGCACAAGCCGCAGCCGGTCATCGACCGCATCAGCTATTTTTACGAGCACGAGAATTCGAACATCCACCGCGCCGCGCACGAACTGGCGGCGCGCGCGACCGACGCCTACGAAGGCGCGCGCGAACGCGTGCGGCGCTTCCTGAATGCGCCGGAGGTCAATGAAGTGATCTTCGTGCGCGGCACCACGGAGGCGATCAACCTGGTGGCCAAGAGCTGGGGCGCGCAGCATGTGGGCGAGGGCGACGAGATCATCGTCTCTAATCTCGAACACCACGCCAACATCGTGCCCTGGCAGCAGCTGGCCGCCGCCAGGGGCGCGCGGCTGCGCGTGATACCGGTCGACGACAGCGGCCAGGTGCTGCTTGATGAATACCGCAAACTGCTCAACGACCGCACCAGGATAGTCGCGGTCACGCAGGTTTCCAATGCGCTCGGCACCGTCACGCCGGTCAAGGAGATCGTCGAGCTGGCGCACCGGGCCGGCGCCAAGGTGCTGGTCGATGGCGCGCAATCGGTGTCGCACATGCGGGTCGATGTGCAGGATCTGGGCGCGGACTTCTTCGTCTTCTCCGGCCACAAGGTGTTCGGTCCGACCGGCATCGGCGTGGTGTGGGGCAAGCGCGAAATTCTGGAGGACATGCCGCCATGGCAGGGCGGCGGCAATATGATCGCCGACGTGACCTTCGAGAAGACCGTGTTCCAGCCGATCCCCAACAAGTTCGAAGCCGGCACCGGCAATATCGCCGACGCGGTCGGGCTGGGCGCGGCGATCGATTACGTCAACCGCATCGGCATCGAGAACATCGCCCGCTACGAGCATGACTTGCTGGTCTACGGCATGCAGCAGCTGCGCACCATCAAGGGCGTGCGCCTGATCGGCACGGCGGCGGAGAAGGCCAGTGTGATGTCGTTCGTGCTGGACGGTTACAGCACCGAGGAAGTCGGCCATGCGCTCAACGAGGAAGGCATCGCCGTGCGCACCGGCCACCATTGCGCCCAGCCTATCCTGCGCCGCTTCGGCGTCGAGACGACGGTGCGGCCATCGCTGGCGTTCTACAACACCTTCGATGAAATCGACCAGCTGATTACGGTCGTGCGCCGCCTGGCGGGGCAGCGCCGCACGGGCTGACTTTATTGCGCCGATGGGGGCGAGGCCGCTGCCATCGTCTCCCGGAACCAGTCGCGCAGGCGGACCACGTCTGCGCGGCTGTCCACTTCCGGCGCGCAGACAAAATGATAGGCGTCTCCCGCCAGGGTTTGCTCGAAGGGCATGACCAGCAAGCCTTCCGCCAGCGCGTCCGCCACCAGCACCACACTGACCAGCACCACGCCATTGCCGGCGATGGCGGCCTGTATCGCATGCATGCCGTCGGTGAAGCGCAAGCCGCTGCCGGTATCGATGCCGGTGATGCCGGCCTGCGCGCACCAGCGCTCCCAGTCGGGCAGCGGCAGCGGCGCCGTGCGGCCGTCGATGTGGATCAGGCGTGCGCGCCGCAGGTCGTTGGCGCTGCGGATGCGCAGCGCCGGGCTGCACACGGGGGCGTAGCGGTCCGCCGCCAGCGGCGTGGCGGCCACGCCGGCGTACGGCCCCTTGCCGTAGCGGATGGCGATATCCACCGCGCCTTGCCGCAGCGGGACGATCGCGTCGGAGGCGTGCAGGCGCAGGTCGAGTTGCGGAAACAGGGCCTGGATCTGTCCCAGGCGCGGCACCAGCCAGTGGCTCAGGAAGGCGGTGGTCGACGACAGCGTCAGTTGCTGCGCGCGCGGGCCGTGGCGCAAATCGTCGGCGACCCGGAGGATGCCATCGAAGGCGCCGACCGTGGCTTCGTACAGGCGGCGTCCGTCCGCCGTCAGGCTGACCGAGCGCGGCGTGCGGTCCAGCACGCGGACGCCGAGATGGGCTTCGAGCTGGCGTATCTGATGGCTGATGGCGGTCGGCGTCACGAACAACTCGGCGGCCGCAGCCTTGAAGCTGGACAGCCTGGCCGTCGCCTCAAACGCGCGCAAGGAAGCCAGCGGTGGCAGGCCACGAAAGGTCATGATGAATCCTGGTCATCTATGGGTGATAAATTCGATTTTGACATGAATCTGCCGGCGCATGACACTGGGTGTAGCAAGATGATGCCCATTCATGATAAAGGAAGCCAATATGGAATTGACCGCAGGATTAGTTGACGTGTTCGCCGATGCCCCGTTGAGTGGCAATCCGCTGGCCGTGGTGGAGAACGCGGACGGACTGAGCGACGATGTGTTGCGCCGCATAGCCGGCGAGTTCAACCAGGCCGAGACCACCTTCCTGATGCGCAGCGAACGCGCCGACTGGAAGCTGCGCTCCTTCACGGCGAGCGGAGCGGAGGTGGGCGGGGCGGGCCACAACGCGCTGGGGGCCTGGCTGTGGCTGGGCCATCACGGCGCGCTCGGCCCGCTGGATGCGCCGGCCACCTTTCATCAGGAAATCGGCGGCGCGGTGTTGCCGATCACGCTGGAGCGGCGCGATGGCAGGATTTACGGCCGGATGCGGCAGGCGCCGCTCAAGCTGGGCGCGCCGTTGAGTTCGGTGGATGCCCTGGCCGCCGCGCTGGGCGTCGGCGTTGACCAGGTGCGGCCCCATCCCGCGCCGCGGGCGGCCGATACCGGCGCGCCGCATCTGATGGTCAGGCTGCAGGACCGGGCGGCGGTCGATCGGGCCAGGCCGTCGGCGGAACAATTGCTCGCAGTCCTGGGACCGGCAGGGGCGGAAGGCTGCTATGTCTACGCTTTCGACGAGACGGCGCCGGCCACCGCCTACGCGCGCTTCTTCAATCCCACCGTGGGCCTGTGGGAAGACTCCGCCACCGGCACCGCCGCCGGCCCGCTGACGGCCTATCTCGGCCAGCAAGGCTTGCTGGCGGAGCACCGCAGCCTGGTCATCGAGCAGGGCACGCAGATGGGCCGTCCAAGCTTCCTGCACGTGCGGCTGGCATCCGATGCCGAACTCTCCGGGACCGGCATCGTGGTTTTGCGAGGTGTGCTGAAAATTTAAGCTGGCAAGCGGCCTGCGCCCCCGCCACTTGCTTGACGCTGGACCTGCTTGCGCTTATATTAATGACTTATAAGTAAGTTAAATTGAGTACACCCATGCAAGCCCCTCAAGATACCAAGCCACGCTGGGAGCGGCGCAAGGATGCGCGGCCACAGGAATTGCTGGCGGCGGCGCTGGACCAGTTCGTCGAGCGCGGCTATGCCGCCACGCGCCTGGAGGATGTGGCCAAGCGCGCCGGTGTGTCCAAGGGCACGCTGTACCTGTATTTCGCCAACAAGGAAGAACTGTTCAAGGCCGTGGTGCGCGAGAACATCGTGCACGCCATCGGCGAGGCCGAACAGGACGCGGCCGTATTCGACGGCCCCAGCTCGGTGCTGCTGCGCGCCATCCTGATGAAGTGGTGGGACCAGATCTGCGCCACCCAGCTGGCCGGCATCACCAAGCTGATGCTCGCTGAAGGCAACAATTTCCCGGAGTTGGCGCAGTTTTACAACGAGGAAGTGGTCGCGCGCGGCAACGGCCTGATCGCCAGCGTGCTGGTGCGCGGCATCGGGCGCGGCGAGTTCCGCCCGGTCGATCCGGCCGTGATGACCCAGGTGCTGGTGGCCCCGGTGCTGATGCTGATGATGTGGACCCACTCCTTCATGCCGACCTGCGAGATGCCGCCCATCGACCCGCACGCCTTCATGGATACGCTGATCGGCGTCACCCTGAGCGGCCTGGAGGTGGCCCAGCCGTGAGCCGCCGGCCGCGCCGTTTGCGCCAAACTTGCCAATTTGGTAGGTTCATCCCCCTTAAACTGCAGACTGTCGCAATTTCCCGCGAACCCGCCGTCATATCGTTAATATGTGCCTCGATGCCAGTTCAACGATAAAATGACGGATTATTTAATCCGACCAGAGTCATAAGATGAATATCGAACAAGCCCGCTTCAACATGATCGAACAGCAAATCCGCCCTTGGGACGTCCTGGACACGAGTGTGCTGGATCTGCTGATGGTGGTGAAACGTGAGAATTTCGTGCCGGCCGTGCACAAGGCGCTG
Source organism: Rugamonas aquatica (assembly GCF_009380215.1). GTDB lineage: Bacteria > Pseudomonadota > Gammaproteobacteria > Burkholderiales > Burkholderiaceae_D > Rugamonas > Rugamonas aquatica_B. The sequence goes on along the minus strand of NZ_WHUG01000016.1, from coordinate 135,526 downwards.
GCGTTTGCGGATACCGAAATCCCGCTGCCGGGTGGCGTTTCCATGCTGAACCCGAAGGTGGAAGCCCGTCTGCTGCAGGACGTCAACGTCAAGAAGCATGAGAGCGTGCTGGAAATCGGCGTCGGCTCCGGCTATCTGGCGGCGCTGCTGGCGCACAAGGGCCGTCACGTGACGGCGGTGGAAGTGTCGGCGGAGCTGAAAGCGCTGGCAGAAAAGAATTTGGCCGACAACGGCGTCACCAACGTGAGCGTGGAACTGGGCAATGGCGCCCAGGGCTGGAGCAACGGCGCGCCGTTCGACGTCATCGTGGTGACCGGCTCGCTGCCGGAACTGCCGCCGGCGCTGTTGCAACAATTGAAAGTGGGCGGCCGTCTGGCAGTCATCATCGGCCAGTCGCCGGCGATGAAGGCGCAGCTGATCACCCGCACCGGCGAAGCCGGCTACGACACGCGCACGCTGTTCGAGACCGACGTCAAGCCGCTGTCCTCGGCTGTGCAGCCGTCGCAGTTCAAGTTTTAAGCAAGGCGGACCAGTATGCAGCAGATCACCGCTCTGGAACTGGCCGACTGGCTGGCGGACGATGCACGGCCCAGCCCGATGTTGCTGGACGTGCGGGAAAACTGGGAATTCGAAACCTGCCGTATCGACGGCTCGGTGCAGATCCCGATGAATACCATACCGGCGCGCATAGACGACCTGGATGAGGATGCGGCGATAGTCTGCATCTGCCATCACGGCGCGCGCAGCCTGCAGGTGGCGGCCTTCCTGGAGCGTAACGGCTTCGGCAAGATGGTCAACCTGACCGGCGGCATCCACGCCTGGGCGCTGCAAGTCGACAGCACGATGGCCAAGTATTAAGTGCCGCGACGCTAGAAACGAGCGCGGCGCTAAGGTAGTGTGTTTTTGATTTGATCAACTTTTTTGATGACTCCAACGGAGAATGCAATGCAGAGACCCCTTATCGCCGTGCTGATCACCAGCGCCTTCTTGACGCTCAACGCACAGGCGGCCGACCTGATCCAGGTATATCAGCAAGCGCTGGCCAACGACGCCACGTACGCCAGCGCCCGCTCGTCGCTGGCCGCCGGTCAGGAACGGATTACCCAGGGGCGCTCTGGTTTGCTGCCTGTCATTGCCGCCACCGGCAGCAGTGTCCGCAATAGCGGCGACTCGACGACGGCGCTCGCCGGCACCTACCTGCCCAAGGCGGATGTCGACAACAACGTCAATTCCTACTCGGTGCAACTGACCCAGCCGTTGTTCAACTGGGGCAGCTGGCAGACTTACCAGCAGAGCAAGCTGGCGCAGGCCACCGCCGAAGCCACCTTCGCCCAGGCCCAGCAGGACCTGATTACCCGCGTGGCGCAAGCTTATTTCGACGTGCTGACGGCGCAGGACAACCTGACCTCGACCCAGGCGCAGAAAGTGGCGACCACCGAACAGCTGGCCTCGGCCAAGCGCAATTTCGAAGTCGGCACGCAGACCATCACCGACACCCACGAAGCCCAGGCCGCGTACGATCTGGTGGTGGCGCAGGAATTCGCCGCGATCAACGATCTGGACAACAAACGCACCGCGCTGCAAGTGATCGTCGGCCAGGCGCCGGGCGAACTGGCGCCGCTGCGCACCGGCGTGACGATCAGCGCGCCGTCGCCGGCCGCCGTCGAGCCGTGGGTCAGCTCGGCCGAGAGCCAGAACTATGCCGTGGTCGCCGCCAAGCTGAACGTGGAAATCGCCAAGCGTGAAATCGAACGCAACCGCGCCAACCACATGCCGACCGCCAACCTGACCGCGACCACCTCGCATCAGACGACGACCAGCACCCAGCGCCTCAACAACAATGCCATCGGCATCACCTTGAACGTGCCGATCTTCAACGGCTTCGCCGTCACCAGCAAGGTGCGCGAAACCATCGCCCTGGAAGACAAGGCCCGCAACGACCTCGAAGCGACCAAGCGCGCCGCCTCGCAGAACGCCCGTTCGGCCTACCTGGGCATGAACAGCGGCCTGGCGCAGGTCAAGGCGCTGGAAGCGGCCGAAGTATCGAGCAAGTCCTCGCTGGATTCGAACAAGCTGGGCTACCAGGTCGGCGTACGTATCAACATCGACGTGCTGAATGCCCAGAAGCTGCTGTACTCGACCCAGAAAGACCTGTCGAAAGCGCGCTACGACACCATCATGAACGGCCTGCGCCTGAAATCGGCCGCCGGTTCGCTGAAGGAAGACGACCTGGCGCCGATCAACGCGCTGCTGGCGCACTGATACAGCAATGCCTGATGAAACGCCGGCCGGTCCGGCGTTTTTTTTCGTCTGTATTATTTGCGAAAATTGCATAGTCATAGCAAATTCCATGGATTTATTCATTTCCTTCGCCGGGTGATACTGCTTGCACACCAATCCACCGAAGGAGCAGGACCATGAAACAAGTTGCCATCGTCACCGGCGCATCGCGCGGCATCGGCGCCGCCATCGCCCGCCGCCTGGCCCGGGACGGCTACGCCGTGGTCGTCAACTATGCGGGCAACGCCGCCGAGGCCGACAAAGTGGTGGCCGCCATCGAACAGGCCGGCGGCAGCGCCGTCGCCATCCAGGCCGACGTGGCCGACTCCGCCGCCGTGCGCCACCTGTTCGACGCCGCCATCGCCCGGCTGGGCCGGGTGGACGTGCTGGTCAACAACGCCGGCATCATGCCGCCGGCGCTGCCGCAGCTGGCCGACACCGACGACGACACCTTCGACCGCCTGGTGGCGGTCAACCTCAAAGGCAGTTTCAACAGCATGCGCGAAGCGGCCGCCCGCTTGCAGCACGGCGGCCGCATCATCAATTTTTCCAGCAGTGTGATCGGACTGGCGCTGCCCGGCTACGCGGTGTACGCCGCCATCAAGGGCGCGATCGAAGTGATGACCAACATCCTGGCCAAGGAGTTGCGCGGCAAGCAGATCACGGTCAACGCCGTCGCGCCCGGCCCGACCGCCACCGCGCTGTTCCTGGACGGGAAAACGCCGGAAGCCATCGAGCGCCTGGCCACGATGGCGCCGCTGGAACGGCTGGGCCAGCCGGACGATATCGCCGGCGCGGTCGCCTTCCTGGCCGGCCGCGACGGCGGCTGGGTCAACGGCCAGACGCTGCGCGCCAACGGCGGCCTGGTGTAGGGCCGAGGCCGGTTTTACAGGCCGGCGCCCTGGCCGTCGAAGCTGCGTTCGATCAGCTCGATCTTGTAGCCGTCCGGGTCGGTGACGAAGGCGATCACGGTCGAGCCGCCCTTGACCGGACCCGGCTCGCGCGTGACGGCGCCGCCGTTGGCCTTGACCGCCGTGCAGGCGCTGACGATGTCGTCGGCGGAAATGGCGATGTGGCCGTAGGCCGTGCCCAGCTCGTAGCTGGTCTGGCCGTAGTTGTAGGTCAGCTCCAGCTCGGCGTGCTCCGGGTTGGCGCCGTAGCCGAGGAAGGCCAGCGTGTACTGGTACTCGGGATTGTCGCTGGTGCGCAGCAGCTTCATGCCGAGTACCTTGGTGTAGAAATCGATCGAGCGCTGGAGGTCGCCGACCCGCAGCATGGTGTGCAGAATACGCATCGTGGTCTTTCGTGGGAACGGATAAACCAGAATTCTATGCGTTTTGCCGCAACCCTGCTCAGCTCTCCAGCCGCGCGTCCAGCGTGATGTGCGCGTTCAGCAGCTTGGAGACCGGGCAGTTCTCCTTGGCCTTGCGCGCCGCCGCCTCGAATTTCTGCTGGTCGGCGCCGGCGATGGTGGCCACCAGGTTCAGGTGCACTTCGGTGATGGCGAAGCTGCCGTCCACCTTGTCCAGCGTGACGGTGGCCGTGGTGCTGAGGTTTTGCGCGGTCAGGTCGGCCTCGGCCAGCACGCCGGACAGCGCCATCGTGAAGCAGCCCGCGTGGGCCGCGCCGATCAGCTCTTCCGGATTGGTGCCGGGGCCGCCTTCAAAGCGCGAATGAAAGCCGTACTCGACCCCGTCGAGCACGCCGCTTTGCGTGGATATCCTGCCGCCGCCGTCTTTCAGACCGCCGCTCCATACTGCCGAACCTGTGTGTTTGCTGCTCATGATGGTCACTCCTTATTTGCTTGCGGTTGTGGTAGCGGAAGGCGCCACGCGCCAGATGATGTTGCCGACGTCGTCCGCCACCAGCAGCGCGCCTTGTCGATCGACCGCCACGCCGACCGGACGCCCATGCGCCTTGCCGGAGTTGTCGAGGAAGCCGAACAGGAAATCCTGCGGCGGGCCGGACGGCTTGCCGCCGGCGAAAGGCACGAACACCACCTTGTAGCCGCTGTGCGGCTTGCGGTTCCACGAGCCGTGCTGGCCGATGAACACGCCGCCCTGGTAAGCCGGCGGGAACAACCGGCCGTCGTAGAACGCCAGCCCCAGCGAGGCGGTGTGGCCGCCCAGCGCGTAGTCGGGTGCGATCGCTTTCGCCACCAGCTCGGGCTTCTGCGGCGAGACGCGGCTGTCGACGTGCTGGCCGTAGTAGCTGTACGGCCAGCCATAGAAGCCGCCTTCCTTCACCGAGGTCATATAGTCCGGCACCAGGTCGTTGCCCAGCTCGTCCCGCTCATTGACCGTGGTCCACAGGGTTTTGCTGTGCGGCTCCCAGCCCATGCCGTTGGCGTTGCGCAGCCCGGTCGCGTACAGGCGCGACTTGCTGGTGGCGAGCTCCAGCTGCCAGATCGCGGCGCGGCCGGTTTCGGCGTCGAGGCCGTTCTCGCCGACGTTGCTGTTGGAGCCGACCGTCACATACAGGTACTTGCCGTCCGGGCTGGCGATGAGGTTCTTGGTCCAGTGGTGGTTGATGGTGCCGGCCGGCAGGTCCATCACCTTGACGCCGGGCGCGCTGAGCGCGGTCGCGCCTTCCTGGTAGGGGAAGCGCAGGATGGCGTCGGTGTCGGCCACGTACAGCATGTTGCCGACCAGCGCCATGCCGAACGGCGAGTTCAGCCCCTTGATGAAGACGGTCTGGCTTTGCGCCGCGCCGCTGGCGTCCAGCCCGCGCAGCAGCGTGATGCGGTTGGCCGACGGCGTGACGGCGCCGGCTTTCTTCATCTCGTACTGCATGATCTTGCCCTTGATACCCTTGCTGTCGTCGGGCTTGGGCGGGGCGTTGGTCTCGGCCACCAGCACGTCGCCGTTGGGCAGCGTGTACACCCAGCGCGGATGGTCGAGCCCGCGCGCATAGGCGGTGACGTGGAAGCCGGGCGCGGTGCGCGGCTGGTCCTGGCCTTGCCAGGCGACGGCCGGCGCCACGTTGACGGTCGGGATCAGCGTGCGCTGCGGCTCCGGCAGCACGGCGTTGGGGCCGTAGCCGGCCGGATAGGTCTGGGCCCAGACCGCTGGCGCGGCCAGCAGGGCGGCAATGGCCGCGTGAAGGAATTTCATGGCGCGCCGCTCAGTCGCGTTTGTTGCCGGGTTGCGGCTGGGCGGTGGCGGGCGCGGGCCCGGAGGCGCGGGTTTTTTCCACGCCGGGCTGGTTGTGCAGGTCGGTGTCGACCAAGCCCCGCTCGATGTCGCTGGCGGCCTGCTTCATGACGCTGCGCGGCTTGGCGCCCTGCGCGTCCGGCGTTTCGTCGCGCTCGTGCGGCATGCGCTTGACGCCGTCGTTCTCCACCTTGGCCTTCGTATTGACGTGCGCGTCTTTCATGGCGTCCTCCGGTGCTGTGATTGAAAGCCATCTTAACCAGTTGTTTTTTCCACGGTCGCCACATTGAATTCTGACAACTATCTGCTGAAGTCGTTTATCATTTCTCCACTTTTTCCACGCCCTAACCGATCAGGAAGTTTGCATGAGCACTGCTGTGAATCTGGAACACGACGCCCACGCGGCGCCGGCCACTTGTCCCAACTGCGAGGCGGTGGTCAGCGGCCACTTCTGCGCGAACTGCGGCCAGGAAGCCATTCTGCACCACGCCAGCACGCGCGAATTCCTGCACGAGTTTGTCGGCCACTACGTGGCGCTGGAAGGCAAGCTGTGGGGCACGGTGATGCGCCTGCTGTTCCGCCCCGGCGCGCTGACGCTGGAATACATCCGCGGCCGCCGCGTGCGTTTCGTGCAGCCGCTGCGCCTGTATCTCACGCTGAGCCTGCTGTTTTTCGCGATCATGAAGTTCAGCGGCGGATTTGCGCTGAATGGCCAGGACAACGACAAGCCCGAGACGGCCGTGGCCACGTCGGCCGTCGACATCGCCCGCAACGCCGCCAAGGTGCAGGAGAAAACCAGCGAAAAGCTCAAGCCGCTGACGCCGGAAGAGCAGCGCGGCAAGGCCGCTGCCGAAGCGGCGATTGAGGACATGCAAAAGGATTTCAAGCTGGAGGAGTCGTCCGCCGCCACGCGCGCAGCCGAGCGCAAGGAGCGGCGCAAGGAAAAGCGCAGCGAGAAGGCCAGGCAAATAGAGAAGGACACGGTCGACGGCAAGGACGATGACGATGACGATAATCTCAACGTCAGCTTGCTGGACAAGGAAGGCGATTTCCTCAACCGCTGGCCGACGCTCAAGCACAAGTGGCAGGCGTTCGAAGACCTGCCGAGCGGCGAAAAGGGCAAGGTCTTCACCGAAGGCTTCTACCACTACGCGCCGTACGCCATCTTCTGCCTGATGCCGGTGTTCGCGCTGTTCCTCAAGGTGCTGTATCTGGGCTCGGGCAAGCGTTTCGGCGAGCACCTGCTGTTCGCGCTGCACACCAACGCCTTCGCCTTCTTCATCTACAGCGTGATCCTGCTGGTGCCATCGGCCTTCGTCTCGTTCGTGCTGTGGTGCTGGCTGCTGGGCTATCTGCCGTGGGCGATGCGGCGCGTGTACGGCGGCAGCCGCTGGGGCGTGTTCTTCCGCTGGGGGACGCTGATGACTTTCTACTCGATGGCGGTCGGCCTGGCGATCCTGCTGTCGATGCTGGGCGGGATCATGAGCGTCGGCGCCCACTGAGGTCCTTGCAGTCTGGCCGCCCGCACACTATACTGCGCAAAATACTGTTTAAATGTACAGTTGTGAGGCGGGCGGGTGATAGCAGAAGCCTGCGTTATGGGTTACTCTGCTGCGTGTCGCCGACCTCACCCTTTTGCCGAGATTTTTATGACCGCCACGCCCGCCGTTTATCAAACCATCGCACTGGTCGTGCGCCAGAACACCGACGGCATCGCCGAATCGGTGCGCAGCGTGGTCGACTTCCTGCAAAACGATGGCTACACGGCGGTGTTTGAAGAGCAGACCGCCGCCCATCTCGGCTTCGAGATGGCCAACGTGCGGGTGATGAGCGCCACCGAAATCGGCGCCCACTGCGACGCCGCCATCGTCATGGGCGGCGACGGCACCATGCTGGGCATCGCGCGCCAGCTGGCGCCGTTCGACGTGCCGCTGATCGGCATCAACCAGGGCCGCCTGGGCTTCATGACCGACATCCCGCTCGACGCCATGCTCGATGTGCTGCCCAAGATCCTGGCCGGCCGCTACAAGGCCGAGCGCCGCACGCTGCTCGAAGGGCGCGTGATGCGCAACGGCGAAATCATTCACGTCGGCCTGGCCGTCAACGATGTCGTGGTGTCGCGCGGCGGCGGCGCCGGCATGGCCGAGCTGCGCGTCGATGTCGACGGCCACTTCATGTACAACCAGCGTTCCGACGGCTTGATTATCTCGACGCCCACCGGCTCCACCGCGTATGCGCTGTCGGCCGGCGGGCCGCTGCTGCATCCCAGCCTGGGCGGCATCGTGCTGGTGCCGATCGCGCCGCACGCGCTGTCGAACCGGCCCATCGTGCTGCCCGAGTCCAGCGAGATCGTGGTGGAGATCGTGCGCGGGCGCGACATCAGCGTCAACTTCGACATGCAGACCTTCGCCAGCCTGCAGGCGCAGGACCGCATCGTCATCCAGCGCTCGCCGCATTCGATCACCTTCCTGCATCCGGAAGGCTGGAGCTACTACAACACGCTGCGCGAAAAGCTGCACTGGAATGAATATCCTTCCGGCGAAGGCAAACTCAATTAACCTCACCAGGCCTCCATGCTCCGTACTCTGTCCATCCGTGATTTCGTCATCGTCGACACCATCGAACTGGAATTCTCCGCAGGCTTCACCGTCTTCACCGGCGAGACCGGCGCCGGCAAATCGATCCTGATCGACGCGCTGACGCTGGCGCTGGGCGGCCGGGGCGACGCCAGCGTGGTGCGCGAGGGCGCGGCCAAGGCCGACATCACGGCCGATTTCGCGCTCAGCGAGCAGGCGCGCGACTGGCTGGCCGCCAACGAATTCGCGGTGGAAGAGGGCGGCGCGCTGCTGCGCCGCGTGATCGACAACGCCGGCCGCAGCAAGGCCTACATCAACGGCATCGCGGCGACGGCGGCGCAGCTGCGCGAGATCGGCGACATGCTGGTCGATATCCACGGCCAGCACGCGCACCAGTCGCTGATGAAGACCGAGGCGCAGCGCGTGCTGCTCGACAGCCAGGCCGGCGCCGGCGGCGATGTGAAGGCGGTGTCGCTGGCATACAGGGCCTGGCGCGCGCTGGCGCGGCAGCTGGAGGAATTCGAGACCAACGCCGCCAACGTGCTGTATGAACGCGAGCGTCTGGAGTGGCAGGTCAACGAGCTGGAAAAGCTGGCCGTCAAACCGGGCGAGTGGGCCGAGATCACCAATGAGCAGAGCCGCTTGTCGCACGCCGCCAGCCTGCTGGAGGGCGCGCAGGAGGCGCTGGCCGTGATCTCGGAGGCGGAGGACCATCCCATCCTGTCGCAGCTGTCGTCGCTCAATCAGAAGCTGGGCAAGCTGGCCGGCATCGACACCGGCCTGCAAGCCATCGTCGACCTGATCGAACCGGCGCGCATCCAGTTGCAGGAAGCCGTGTATGCGCTCAACGACTATCTCGACCGCGTGGACCTCGACCCGGCGCGCCTGCGCACGGTGGAGGCGCGCATGGACGCGATCCATTCGGCGGCGCGCAAGTTCCGCGTCACCGAGGAGCAGCTGCCGGAAGAGCATGCGAAGCTGGCCGAGCGCCTGTCGCAGATCGCCGACGCCAGCGACATCGAAGGCTTGCGCAAGCAGGAAGAGAAGCTCAAGGCGGCCTACATGGAACAGGCGCTGCGCCTGTCCGCCACGCGCACCGTCGCGGCCCGCCAGCTGAGCGACGCCGTCACCAAGGCGATGCAGGAATTGAACATGACGGGCGGCCGCTTCGAGGTCGCGCTGAACGCCGGCGAGCCCGGTGCGCATGGGCTGGAGCAGGTGGAGTTTCTGGTGGCCGGCCATGCAGGCGTGGCGCCGCGTTCGCTGGCCAAGGTGGCTTCGGGCGGCGAGCTGGCGCGCATCTCGCTGGCGATCTCGGTGATCACGTCGAACGCCACCACCACGCCGACGCTGATCTTCGATGAAGTGGACAGCGGCATCGGCGGCGGCGTGGCCGAAGTCGTGGGGCGCTTGCTGCGCCGTCTGGGCCAGGAGCGCCAGGTGCTGTGCGTGACGCACTTGCCGCAGGTGGCCAGCCAGGCGGGCCAGCACTTCCAGGTGGCCAAGGGCACGCTGGACAACGGCAAGACCGCCTCGCGCATCGACGTGCTCGATGCCAAGGCCCGCGTCGAAGAAGTGGCGCGCATGCTGGGCGGCCTGGAAATCACCGCCACCACGCGCAAGCACGCGCGCGAATTGCTGGCCTCCTGAATCGGAACAATCGAATGAAACGCATGCTAATCGCGGCTGGCCTGATCGCGGCCAGCCACTGGGCGCTGGCCGCCGCACAAGTGCCGCCACAAGCACCTCCGCAAGCACCTTCGCAATTGTCGCCGGTGCCCGGCGCGCCACTGGATGAAGCGGCGGCGATCCGCCACCATCACTTCAAGCGCCTCAACGAGCGCCTGGCTGTGGAGCCGGAGGTGCTGGAAGGGCGTTGCCGCTACGAGTCCGACATCGCCACGCCGCCGCCGCTGAACCGCGTGGCGCTGACTTTCGACGACGGCCCCACCGCACCGGGCACCGAGAACATCCTGGCCGTGCTGAAGAAGTACCATATCCACGCGACCTTCTTCATGATCGGCGAGAAGGCGCAGCAGTATCCCGAGCTGGTGGCCAAGGTGCGCGCGGCCGGGCACGACGTGGTCGCCAACCATTCGTGGAGCCATCCGAACTTCCACGACATCGACCTCGCCCGCCAGACCAGCGAAGTGCTGCGTACCGACAGCCTGGCCGGCCAGGACGGCCCCAAGCTGTTCCGCTACCCCTACGGCAATTCGACCTGCGAAACCAACCAGCTGGTGCGCGAGCATGGCTACAAGATCGTCGGCTGGCATATCGATTCCTGCGACTGGGCCTACGACCGCACCGGCGCCATCGACGCCCGCGAAGCGATTACCTGCGGTGTGCCGCGCCAGTTCCAGGGCGACTACGTCGGCCATGTGCTGGCCGCCGCCCGCGCGCGCCGCGGTGGCATCATCCTGATGCACGAGATTCATCCGAATACGCTGAAAAGCCTGGACGCCATCGTCGCCGGCCTGCTGGCGGGCGGCTTCGAGTTCGGCATGGTCACCGACGCCGATTTTCAACCATCGCTGCGCTAGGCTAACTATAATGGCAAGCTGTCTTATACACACTGCCATTGGCCTACATGACCTTCTTAAAAGAACCGCCTCATAAGCACGGCACGGTGGGCCGCAGCGCCATCGTGCTGGTCAACCTGGGCACGCCCGACGCGCCCACCCGCTCGGCGGTGCGCCGCTATCTGAAGGAATTCCTGTCCGATCCGCGCGTGGTCGAGATTCCGCGCGCCGTGTGGTGGTTCATCCTCAACCTGATCATCCTGCCGTTCCGCTCCGGCCAGTCGGCGAAAAAATACGCGTCGATCTGGACCCGCGAAGGCTCGCCGCTGAAGGTGCACACCGCCGCCCAGGCCCAGCAGCTGCGCGGCGCGCTCGGCGAACGCGGCCACCACAACTTCACCGTCGCCATGGCGATGCGCTACGGCTCGCCGTCGCTGCCAGAGGTGCTGAGCAAACTGAAGGCCGACGGCGTCGAACGCATCGCCGTGCTGCCCGCCTATCCGCAATATTCCGGCACCACCACCGGCTCGATCTACGACGCCGTGTTCGACCACTACGGCACGGTGCGCAACATTCCCGAGCTGCGCTTCGTGCGCAACTACCACGACCACGAAGCCTATATCCGCGCGCTGCGCCTGTCGGTGCAGGCGCACTGGGACGCCCACGGCCGTCCGGACAAGCTGGTGCTGAGCTTCCACGGCGTGCCCAAGCGCACCCTGATGCTGGGCGATCCCTACCACTGCGAATGCCTGAAAACCGCGCGCCTGCTGGCCGCCGCCCTGAAGCTGACGCCGGATCAATACATCGTCACCTTCCAGTCGCGCTTCGGCAAGGCCGAGTGGCTGCAGCCGTACACGGCGCCGACCATCGCCCAGCTGGCCCGCGCCGGCGTCAAGCGGGTGGACGTGCTGTGCCCCGGCTTCATCAGCGACTGCCTGGAAACGCTGGAGGAGATCTCGATGGAAGTCCGGCACGACTTCGAACAGGCTGGCGGCCGGGAATTCCACTACATCCCTTGCCTGAACGAATCGCCGGCCTGGATCGCCGCCATGGCGGAAATTGCCGAGCAGCACATGATCGGCTGGCCGACGCAGATGCCTGCCGCCCAGCACGAGGAAGCGAAGGCCGATGCGGAAATCGGCCGCGCAGCCGCCCTCAAACTCGGCGCCGCCGACTGAAAAGAGACAACCGCGCCACACTCACCGTAATCAGCACTTGCGGGTGACGAGTGCCAGCCTGTTAAAATAGCCGGCTGATGGGATCGGCGGCATAGCATATCCATGCCGTCGCCAAGACGATATACACCAGGATGGATGCTGCGATCAGTGGCAACTTCATGATGGATGCGCTCCCGGAAACGGTTGTCTTTAATACAGCTTAGACGCTGCGCTGCAAAATAGTAGAGCCTGCACAGATGAAGTTTTGTAACGCTTGTTACATGGGCTTGTTTGTGAGGCAGCGCACGGCGGCGCTGATTAAATGGCGAGCAGAATACCCCTTGAAAACATAGGTTATCGCCCCATTTGCAGCCGGTGCAGTAAGAAAGTAATGTCAAACAAACACGATAGTAGGAGTCTATAGATGCAAGATCAGGAAAACCAAGCCGTACCTAATCCAGAGGCGGACGCAGCGCCGGCCGCGCCATCGACTCCTGACCAGCAGCCATCCCTGGAGGAGCAGCTGTCGGCCACCGAAGCGAAACTGGCCGAGATGCACGACGCTTTCATGCGCGCCAAAGCCGACGGTGAAAACATCCGCCGCCGCGCCCAGGAAGACGTGGCCAAGGCCCACAAGTTCGCCGTTGAAAGCTTCGCCGAAGCCATGGTGCCGGTCAAGGACAGCCTGGAAATGGCCCTGAAGGTCGAAACGCCATCGATCGAATCGCTGAAAGAAGGCGTGGAAATGACGCTCAAGCAGCTGTCGTCGGCCTTCGAGAAAAACCGCCTGCTGGAAATCCTGCCGGCCCAGGGCGAGAAGCTGGACCCGAACAAGCACCAGGCTGTCGCCGTCGTGCCTGCCGACCAGGAAGCCAATACGGTTGTTTCCGTGTTGCAAAAAGGCTATATGATCGCGGACCGCCTGCTGCGTCCCGCCATCGTGACCGCGGCGCAAGCGAAATAGTGAGTCGCGGCAGTGCCGCGACGAACAATAGTAAATTTCGCCGAACTAAGCACTTGAAAACATACAGCTTTTCCACATATTAGTACCATCTGAACTTTAGCAAATAAGGAAGAAAAATCATGGGTAGAATTATCGGTATCGATCTGGGAACCACGAATTCCTGCGTTTCCATCATGGAAAACGGTCAGCCAAAGGTAATCGAAAACGCCGAAGGCGCACGCACGACGCCATCGATCATTGCTTACCAAGAAGATGGTGAAATTCTCGTCGGCTCGCCGGCAAAACGCCAGGCTGTCACCAACCCGAAGAACACGCTGTTCGCCGTCAAACGTCTGATCGGCCGCAAGTTCGACGAAAAAGAAGTGCAGAAGGACATCGGCCTGATGCCTTACTCGATCATGAAAGCCGACAACGGCGATGCATGGATCGGCGTGCGCGACAAAAAACTGGCTCCGCCGCAAATCTCGGCTGAAGTGCTGCGCAAGATGAAGAAAACGGCAGAAGACTACCTCGGTGAAGAAGTCACCGAAGCCGTCATCACCGTGCCTGCGTACTTCAACGACTCGCAGCGCCAGGCCACCAAGGATGCCGGCCGTATCGCGGGCCTGGACGTCAAGCGCATCATCAACGAACCAACCGCGGCCGCACTGGCTTTCGGCCTGGACAAGACCGACAAGGGCGACCGCAAGATCGCCGTGTATGACTTGGGCGGCGGTACCTTCGACGTGTCGATCATCGAGATCGCCGACGTCGATGGCGAAAAACAATTCGAAGTGCTGTCGACCAACGGCGACACCTTCCTGGGCGGCGAAGACTTCGACCAGCGCATCATCGATTACATCATCGACGAGTTCAAGAAGATCAACGGCCTGGACCTGAAAAAAGATCCGATCGCCCTGCAGCGCATCAAGGCTTCGGCCGAGCGCGCGAAGATCGAACTGTCGTCGTCGCAGCAGACCGAAATCAACGAGCCGTACATCGCCATGGCGAACGGCGCGCCGGTCCACCTGACCCTGAAGATGACCCGCGCCAAGCTGGAATCGCTGGTCGAGGAACTGATCAACGCGACCATGGAACCATGCCGCACCGCGATCAAGGATGCCGGCGTCAAGGTTTCGGACATCGACGACATCATCCTGGTCGGCGGTATGACCCGTATGCCTAAGGTGCAGGAAAAAGTTAAAGAGTTCTTCGGCAAAGATCCGCGCAAGGACGTGAACCCGGACGAAGCCGTCGCTGTCGGCGCCGCCATCCAGGGCTCCGTGCTGTCGGGCGAGCGCAAGGACTTGCTGCTGCTGGACGTGACGCCTCTGTCGCTGGGTATCGAAACCCTGGGCGGCGTGATGACCAAGATGATCCACAAGAACACCACGATTCCTACCAAGTTCTCGCAAGTGTTCTCGACCGCCGACGACAACCAGCCTGCCGTGACCATCAAGGTCTACCAGGGTGAGCGTGAAATCGCGGCCGGCAACAAGGGCCTGGGCGAATTCAATCTGGAAGGCATCCCGCCGGCAGCACGCGGCACGCCACAGATCGAAGTGACCTTCGACATCGACGCCAACGGCATTCTGCACGTCGGCGCGAAAGACAAGGCCACCGGCAAAGAAAACAAGATCACGATCAAGGCCAACTCCGGCCTGACCGAAGCTGAGATCCAGAAGATGGTGAAGGATGCCGAAGTCAACGCCGAAGAAGACAAGAAAGTGAAAGAGCTGGCCGAATCGCGCAACCAGGCCGACGCGCTGGTGCACTCGACCCGCAAATCGCTGACCGAATACGGCGACAAGCTGGAAGCCGGCGAGAAGGAAAAAATCGAAGCTGCGATCACCGACCTGGAAGGTTCGATCAAGGCTGGCGACAAGGCCGAGATCGACGCCAAAGTGGCATCGCTGTCGACCGCTTCGCAGAAGCTGGGCGAGAAGATGTACGCCGACATGCAGGCGCAGCAAGCCGCAGCCGGCGGCGCTGAAGGCGGCGCACAGCCAGGCGCCGAGCAGGCCAAGCCGCAGGACGACGTGGTCGACGCCGACTTCAAAGAAGTTAAAGACAGCAAGTAATCGCCGGCGTCATTCCCGCGCAGGCGGGAATCCATACCGAGCATCCGCAGTCGCTCAGCATGGGTTCCCGCTTCTGCGGGAACGACAAGCCGAGCCGAGTCGCCGCCTCTGCGGCACCGGCTCGGCTTTTTAGCATAAACAGTACATCAGTATAAATACAGCAAGGTGCCGACAATATGGCAAAGCGAGATTTCTACGAGACACTTGGTGTCGCAAAAAATGCGTCGGAAGACGAGATCAAGAAGTCTTATCGCAAACTGGCGATGAAGTACCATCCGGACCGCAATCCGGATAGCAAAGAGTCGGAAGAAAAATTCAAGGAAGTCAAAGAAGCCTACGAGATGCTGACCAATCCGGAGAAGCGCGAAGCGTATGACCGTTACGGTCACGCCGGCGTCGATCCGAACATGGGTGGCGGCGGTGGCTTCGGCGGCGGCGCCGGCGGTTTCGGCGATGCCTTCGGCGACATCTTCGGCGATATCTTCGGCGGTGGACGCGGCCGCGGCCAAGGCCCGCAGGTGTATCGCGGCGCCGACCTGCGCTACAACCTGGAGATCACGCTGGAACAGGCCGCCCACGGCTTCGATACCACGATCCGCGTACCGTCCTGGGACAAGTGCGACACCTGCCACGGTTCGGGCGCCAAGCCCGGCACCTCGCCGGTCACGTGCTCGACCTGCGCCGGCCACGGCCAGGTGCGCATGCAGCAGGGCTTCTTCAGCATCCAGCAGACCTGCCCGAAATGCCACGGCACCGGCAAGATCATCCCCGAGCCATGCGCAGCCTGCGCCGGCCAGGGCCGCATCAAGCGCAACAAGACGCTGGAAGTGAAGATCCCGGTCGGCATCGACAACGGCATGCGTATCCGCTCGTCCGGCAACGGCGAACCGGGCACCAACGGCGGACCTTCGGGCGACCTGTATGTGGAAATCCACATCAAGCCGCACTCGGTGTTCCAGCGCGAAGGCGACGACCTGCACTGCGAAATGCCGATCTCCTTCGCCAAGGCGGCGCTGGGCGGCGATATCGAGGTGCCGACGTTGTCTGGTAAAGTATCGTTCACGATCCCTGAAGGCACCCAGTCGGGCAAGACCTTCCGCCTCAAGGGCAAGGGCATCAAGGGCGTGCGTTCCGGCTTCGCGGGCGATCTGTTCTGCCACGTGGCGGTCGAGACTCCGGTCAAGCTGACCGAGAAGCAGAAGGACATGCTGCGCGATTTCGAAAAGCTCACCACCGAGGGCGGCGCCAAGCACAGCCCGCAAAGCAAGACCTGGCGCGACAAGGTGAAAGACTTTTTTGAGTAGAGGTTTAAGTAACTGCGACGTCATGCAGTCTTGGTAATATCGGACCGCCGCGCCACCCTTTCCGGGCGGACCGGCGGTCTTCTTATGTACGAGAGGAGCATCATGAGTGATCTGGACAACAGCAATTCCCCGTTGCGCGACCTGCTGGCAAACAACCGCCGCTGGGCCGAATCCGAAGTCGAGCGCGATCCCGACTTCTTCAACCGCCTGGCGCAGCAAGCGTCGCCGGAATACCTGTGGATAGGCTGCTCCGACAGCCGCGTGCCGGCGAACGAGCTGCTGGGCCTGGCCCCGGGCGACGTTTTCGTTCACCGCAACATCGCCAACGTGGTGGTGCACTCGGACTTGAACGCGCTGTCGGTGTTGCAGTTCGCGATCGATGTGCTGAAGGTCAAGCACGTCATCATCGTCGGCCACTACGGCTGCAAGGGCGTGCACGCTGCCATGACCGGCACCCGCGTCGGCCTGGCCGACAACTGGCTGCGCCACGTGCAGGACGTGCACCAGAAGCATGAGCGCTACCTCGGCGATGTGTTGACCAGCAAGCTGCGCGCGGAACGCATGTGCGAGCTGAACGTGGTCGAGCAGGTGTCCAACGTCTGCCAGACCACCATCGTGCAGGACGCATGGGACCGCGGCCAGAACGTCACGGTGCACGGCTGGGTCTACGGCCTGAAGGACGGCAAGCTGCACGATCTGGAAATGACCGTCACCGCCGCCCACGAACTGGCGCCACGCGTGGCCAAGCGTCTGAGCGAGTACGAAGCGGATCAGGGCTGATAAGGCGGGGCTGATAAAGATTCTGTATATCGATATCAGGTAAGCTTCGTTTTCTAAATAAGGGAAGCGGCATAGACTGGGCACATACTCATTCACTGGGCGTGTGCCATGTCTGCCGTTCTCCAACCCGCTTTTGACATCGAACTGTTCGACGCGCCGCTCGGCGCCGAGATCCTGGGACTGGACCTGAACCATCCCTTGTCTCCACGGGCGTTCGACCGCATCCACAAGGCGCACCTGGAGCACCACCTGCTGGTGTTCCGCGACCAGCGCATCACACCACGGCAGCAGGTCGATTTCAGCCGCCGTTTCGGCCGGTTGCAAATCCATGTGCTGCGCAATTTCCAGCTGCCTTCGAATCCGGAGGTGCTGGTCATCTCCAACATCATCGAAGACGGCAAGCCGATCGGCCTTGGCGACGCCGGCCACTTCTGGCATTCCGATTTGTCGTACAAAGAGACGCCCAGCCTGGGCTCGATGCTGCACGCGCAGGAGCTGCCGGCCGAAGGCGGCGATACGCTGTTCGCCAATATGCACCTGGCCTGGGACACCTTGCCTGCGGCCTTGCGCTTCGCGGTGCAGGGTGCGCGCGCGGAGCACAGCTATCTGGCGCAGTACGAGGAGCTGCGCCGCCGCAATCCCTACCGTCCGCCGCTGACGCCGGAGCAGATCGCCGAGGTGCGCCCGGTCATGCATCCGGTGGTGCGCACACACCCGGAGACGGGCCGCAAGGCGCTGTTCGTCAGCGAGCATTTCACCACGCGCATCGTCGGCATCCCGCCGGACGAAAGCCGCGCACTGCTGGCCGAGCTGTTTGCGCACAGCGTGCTGCCCGAGCATGTGTACCGCCATCGCTGGGCGCCGCACGACCTGGTGTTCTGGGATAACCGCTCGCTGATGCACCTGGCCGGCGGCACGCCGGACCATCTGCGTCGCAAGCTGTATCGCACCACTATTGAAGGCGACACGCCTTTCTAATTTCAAGGAAACCCATGTCCAGATTGACTTCCCGCGTGATCGCCGCCGCCCTCGCGCTCAGCTTCGCCACCGCCGCGCAGGCCGAAGGTCGCATCCGCATCGCCGAGCAGTTCGGCGTGGTCTACCTGCTGCTGAACATCGCGCAGGACCAGCAGCTGATCGAAAAGCAGGGCCGCAAGAACGGCGTGGACGTGAAGGTCGAGTGGACGCAGCTGTCGGGCGGCTCGGCCGTCAACGATGCGCTGCTGTCCGGCGCCATCGATATCGCCGGCGCCGGCGTCGGTCCGCTACTGACGATCTGGGACCGCACCTCGGGCAGGCAGAACGTGAAAGGCGTGGCGTCGCTGGGCAGCTTCCCTTACTACCTGGTCAGCAATAACCCGAAGGTGAAGTCCATCGCCGACCTGACCGAGAAGGACCGCATCGCGCTGCCGGCGGTGACGGTGTCGGTGCAGTCGCGCATTTTGCAGTATGCGGCGGCCAAGCAGTGGGGCGAGAAGGACTTTGCGCGGCTCGATAAATTCACCCAGACCTTGCCGCACCCGGATGCAACGGCGGCCGTCATTGCTGGCGGTACGGAGATCAACGGCCACTTCGGCAACCCGCCGTTCCAGGAGCAGGAGCTGGCCGGCAATCCGAACGCGCACATCATTTTGAATTCCTACGACGTGCTGGGCGGCCCGAGTTCGGCCACCGTGCTGTATGCGACCGAGAAGTTCCGCAACGAGAATCCCAAGACTTATCGCGCCTTCACCGCCGCGCTGGCGGAGGCGGCCAAATACGCCAGCAGCAATCCCGAGGGCGCGGCCGATGCGTACATCCGCGTCAGCAAGAGCAAGGTGGATCGCAACCTGCTGCTGAAGATTATCAAGAACCCGCAGGTGCAGTTCAGCGTGGAGCCGCAGAATACTTACGGCCTGTCGCAGTTCCTGTACCGCGTCGGCGCGATCAAGAAGCAGCCGGCCAGCTGGCGCGACTACTTCTTCGACGACCCGGTCATCACCCAGGGCGGATGAGATCATGACACTGCAAGTCGTGCGGCCCGTTGGTGCGGTTGCGCCTTTGTTGAAGGCCAGCGGTGTGAGCCTCGAATACGGCGGCACGCGGGCGACGCATGACGTCAGCTTCGACGTGTATCGGGGGGACCGTTTTGTGCTGCTGGGGCCTTCCGGCTGCGGCAAGTCTTCGTTGCTGAAGGCGGCGGCGGGGTTTCTGGCGCCCAGCGCCGGCAGCATCAGCATCGATGGCGTGGCCGTGACGGGGCCGGGGCCGGACCGCATCGTGGTGTTCCAGGAGTTCGACCAGCTGCCGCCGTGGAAGACGGTGAAGGAGAACGTGATGTTCCCGCTGCTGATGACCAAGCGCTTGCGCCGTCATCAGGCGGAGGAGCGGGCGATGCACTGGATCGCCAAGGTGGGCCTGGGTGGCTTTGAGAACGCTCATCCGCATACCCTGTCCGGCGGAATGAAGCAGCGCGTGGCGATTGCGCGCGCGCTCGCCATGCAGCCGGAAGTGCTGCTGATGGACGAACCCTTTGCCGCGCTGGATGCGCTCACGCGGCGCAATATGCAGGAGGAGCTGGGACGCTTGTGGGAAGAGCTGCGCTTCACGCTGCTGTTCGTCACGCACTCGATCGAGGAGGCGCTGGTGGTGGGGAACCGCATCTTGTTGTTGTCGCCGCATCCGGGGCAGGTGAGGGCGGAGTTGAACAGCCACCAGTTCGACCTGCACAGCGCTGGCAGCGCCGAGTTCCAGGCCGCCGCACAACGCATCCACAGCCTGCTGTTCGACGCGCCTGTCATCGCGACGCCGCTCGACCGGAGCGTCGCGCTATGAGCTTGTCCTTCGATCCACCGATCCGCCAGGAATACGAATACATCCCCGCCGACCATGCGCCGCGCACAGTGGCCGTCGCCGCACCGCCGCTGCAGCGCGCATGGCAGCAGACATGGCTGCGCAAGTTCTTCATCCTGCTCCTGCTGGCCGCCGTGTGGCAAGCCGCCGCCATCTGGACCGACAACGACCTGCTGCTGCCGACCTTCCTGCAAACCGCACAAGCCTTCATCGCCGGCATCGCCAGCGGCGAACTGCTCGACCGCGTGCGCGCCTCGCTGGCCGTCCTGCTGCAAGGCTACGCGGTAGGTGTGCTGGCCGCTTTCGTCCTGACCGCGCTGGCCGCGTCCACCCGCATCGGCCGCGACCTGCTGGAAACGCTCACCTCCATGTTCAACCCTCTGCCAGCCATCGCGCTGCTACCCCTGGCGCTGCTGTGGTTCGGCCTGGGCCGCGCCAGCCTGATCTTCGTCATCGTGCACGCCGTACTGTGGCCGCTGGCGCTGGGCGCCTACGCCGGCTTCCAGAGCGTGCCCGACACCCTGCGCATGGCCGGCCGCAACTACGGCCTGCGCGGCTTGCGCCTGGTGCTGCACATCCTGGTGCCGGCCGCGCTGCCATCCATCCTCGCCGGGCTGAAGATAGGCTGGGCCTTCGCCTGGCGCACGCTGATCGCCGCCGAGCTGGTATTCGGCACCACGGCCGGCCAGGGCGGCCTGGGCTGGTACATTTTCCAGAACCGCAACGAGCTCTATACCGACAAGGTATTCGCCGGCCTGGCCGCCGTCATCCTGATAGGCCTGCTGGTGGAGAACGTGGTTTTCCGTCCACTGGAAAGCCTGACGATACGCCGCTGGGGCATGCAGAGATAAGGGATAGTCTGGCAGACAGACGAGCTTGTGCCGTAGAATGGTTTGATTCTTGCTTGTAGAAGAGTCATGAAACATTTACGCATAGTGGTCGTCAACACCATCATCCATGCCGGCGACGAAGATGACGCCTCCCTGCTCGCGCAGGCCGAACGCGCGCGCGCGTTGCGCATAGGCCTGCTGGAAGCGGGCTACGACATCATCGCCTCACTGCCGCCGGACATGTACCTGCCCGAGCGCATCGCCCAGCTTCAGCCCGACATGATTATCGTCGACGCCGAGTCCGACGCACGCGACGTGCTGGAGCACATCGTCATCGCCACCCGCGACGAGCGCCGCCCCATCGTCATGTTCACCGAAAGCGACGACACCGAGAGCATGGAGGCCGCCATGGCGGCCGGAGTGTCGGCTTACATCGTGGCCGGCCTGCAGAGCGACCGCATCAAGCCGGTGCTGCAAGTGGCGCTGGCACGCTTCAAACGCGAGCAGAAGCTGCTCGATGAACTGTCCGACACCAAGAGCAAGCTGGCCGAGCGCAAGATCATCGAGCGCGCCAAAGGCCTGTTAATGGAGCGCCAACGTTTCAGCGAAGAGCAGGCCTATCAAAAGCTGCGCAGCATGGCCATGAGCAAAAACCTCAAGCTGTCCGAGGTGGCTCAGCGCATCATCGATGTAGAAGACCTGCTCGGCTAAATCCCGTCCAAAATGATGCACTGCGCAATCGCGGTGCGTTTTCTGCGCCATCACGCGGCGCTGCCGCTCTCCGGTTTCCCTCCTTTTCCCCCTGAAGACTTGCTGGCATGGTCATTGCATAGCCTGTAGGCAAGTGCAACGATGCGCTTGCTGTACCTCGCCAACGGCGGTGAGGTCCACCAGACAACGACGTCTACACACGCGAATCCGTTCGCGCTGGGTAGACTTTTTTTTTGGAGATTTGCGATGGAATACGAAGAACAACAAGCCGGCGTCGATACCAAGCGCCGGCAAATCATTCAAAGCGCAGGTCTTGTGGCGGGAGGAAGCATGCTGGGTTTGTCGACGGGTGGAGTGTGGGCGGCGGGTTCGGACAAGCCGGAGAAGGAAGAAGTCAAGATCGGCTTCATTCCGCTGACCGATTGCGCGTCGGTGGTGATGGCGTCGGTGCTGGGCTTCGATAAAAAATACGGCGTCAAATTCGTGCTGAGCAAAGAGGCCTCCTGGGCCGGCGTGCGCGACAAGCTGGCCAATGGCGATCTCGATGCAGCCCATGTGCTATATGGCCTGCTTTACGGCGTGCAGATGGGCATAGGCGGCCAGAAAAAGGACATGGCGGTGCTCATGGGCCTCAACAACAACGGCCAGGCCATCACGCTGTCGAAGAAGCTGTCCGACAAGGGCGCCGTCGACGGCCCGTCGCTGGCAAAGCTGATGCAGACCGACAAACGCGAATACACCTTCGCCCAGACCTTCCCGACCGGCACCCACGCGATGTGGCTCTACTACTGGCTGGCCGCGAACGGCATCAATCCGATGAAGGACGCCAAGGTTATCACCGTGCCGCCGCCGCAGATGGTGGCCAATATGCGGGTCGGGAATATGGACGGCTTCTGCGTGGGCGAACCGTGGGGCCACCGCGCCATCATGGACGGCGTGGGCATCACCGCCACCACCACCCAGGACATCTGGAAGGACCATCCGGAGAAGGTGCTCGGCTCGACGCTGGAATTCGCCAAGAAGTATCCGAACACCTGCCGCGCGATGATGGCCGCCATCCTCGATGCCGGCAAATGGATCGACTCCTCGCTGGCCAACAAGAACAAGATGGCCGAGGTCATCGCCGACAAATCCTACGTCAACACCAGCAAGGATGCGATCGATCAGCGCATCATGGGCCGCTACCAGAATGGCCTGGGCAAGACCTGGGACGACCAGAACTACATGAAGTTCTACAACGACGGCGCGGTCAACTTCCCTTACCTGTCGGACGGCATGTGGTTCATGACGCAGCACCGCCGCTGGGGCCTGCTGAAGGAAGACCCGGATTACCTGGCCGTCGCCACCTCGGTCAACCAGATCGATTTGTACAAGGATGCGGCGGCGATGACCAAGACGCCGGTGCCGAAAAGCCCGCTGCGCACCTCGAAGATGATGGATGGTTCCGTATGGGACGGCAAGAACCCGAAAGCGTTCGCCGCCTCGTTCAAGATCAAAGCCTGATAAAGGAATGCCATGAACGCCATGCTCAAACCCGATAGCGCCGAACCGGTAGCAGCAGCGCCGATCCGCCGTCCACGCCGCCCGCTTGCCGCCAACTCCACGGCGCGCGCGCGGCAGCAGGTATCCGCCACCGTGATGAAGATCGTCGCGCCCTTGCTGGGGGCTGCGCTGCTGGTGCTGGTCTGGCAGATCATCACCATCAAGAACAGCGCCTTCCCCACGCCGCTGGCGACTTTGCAGGAAGCGGTCAAGCTGTTCTCCGATCCGTTCTACAGCAAAAGCCCGAACGACCAGGGCATAGGCTGGAACATCCTGGCGTCGCTGCAGCGCGTGGCGGTGGGCTTCGGGCTGGCGGCGTTGGTGGGCATCCCGCTGGGCTTCCTGATCGGCCGCGTGCAGTTCGTCGGCAGCATGTTCGGGCCGATTATCAGCCTGCTCAAGCCCGTGTCGCCGCTGGCCTGGCTGCCTATCGGACTGCTGGTGTTCAAGTCCGCCAACCCTGCTGCGATATGGTCGATCTTCATCTGCTCGATCTGGCCGATGATTATCAACACCGCCGTCGGCGTGCAGCGCGTGCCGCAGGATTACATGAACGTGGCCAAGGTGCTGAACCTGTCGGAGTGGAAGGTGCTGACCAAGATCCTGCTGCCGTCGGCGCTGCCCTACATCCTGACCGGCGTGCGGCTGTCGATCGGCACCGCGTGGCTGGTGATCGTCGCGGCGGAGATGCTGACCGGCGGCGTGGGCATCGGCTTCTGGGTGTGGGACGAGTGGAACAACCTCAATGTCCCGCACATCATCATCGCCATCGTCGCCATCGGCGTGGTCGGGCTGCTGCTGGAACAGGCGCTGATGGCGCTGGCCCGCGCCTTCACCTACGAACAAGTATCCAACTAAAGGACTGCGATCATGGACGAGCCAAAATTCATCGACATCGAAGGCGTGGAGATGGTGTTCCATACCCGGAAGGGCGTGTTCCACGCGCTGCGCGAGATCGACCTGACGGTGCGCAAGGGCGAATTCATCACGCTGATCGGCCACTCGGGCTGCGGCAAGTCGACGTTGCTGAACCTGATCGCCGGTTTGCTCAAGCCGACGGACGGCGTGCTGTTATGCGCCAACCGGGAAATCGCCGGGCCGTCGCCGGAGCGCTCGGTGGTGTTCCAGAACCACTCGCTGCTGCCGTGGCTGACCTGCTATGAAAACATCTTCCTCGGCGTGGAGCGCGTGTTCGGCAAGACTGAATCGCGCAGCCAGCTGCGGGAGCGCACCATGCAGGCCCTGGCGCTGGTTGGCCTGACGGCGGCGGAGGCCAAGCGTCCGCATGAAATCTCGGGTGGCATGAAGCAGCGCGTCGGCATCGCCCGCGCCTTGGCGATGGAGCCGAAAGTGCTGTTGATGGACGAACCCTTTGGCGCACTGGACGCGCTGACCCGCGCGCATTTGCAGGACGAGCTGCTGAAGATCGTCGCCGCCACCAGTTCGACGGTGGTGATGGTCACGCATGATGTGGACGAAGCGGTGCTGCTGTCGGACCGCATCGTCATGATGACCAACGGCCCGGCCGCCACCATCGGCGAGATCGTCGACGTGCAGCTGGAGCGTCCACGCGACCGCGTGGCGCTGGCGCAGGATGCGCGCTACATGGCGTACCGCACGGCGGTGCTGGAGTTCCTGTACCGCAAACAGGCGCATCCCGCGAAGGAAGCCGCCTGATGGACATGACCACGCCACCCATGGCGCCGGAGGGCGCCGCCAGGAAGCCGCTGACCGGTGAAGTGTTCGGCGCGTTGATTAATCTGTCGGGCCGTCGCCGCTTCACGTCGCAGCGCATCGTTTTATATGCGCTGCTGGCGTCGCAAGGGCATGCGGATGGCGCGGCCACCGCGCAGGAGGCGCTGGCGCTGTTCCGCGGCGCGCACAAGTCCTTGTTGGCCGAGGCGGATGGCTTGCCGGGCGTGTTCTGCCCCGAACTGCACGACGCCTACTTCGGCAAGCCGGATGGCGACCGGCTGATCGTCGCCTTTGCCGATCTGGGCGAGCGCACGCTGAAGGCGATCGCGCAAGGCTCGTCGCAGGCCGCAGAGCTGCTGGCGGAGCTGGTGCGCATCACCACGCCGACGCTGGCGATCCTCAACACCATCACCGGCATCTACGAAGAGCAGGCGAAGAAGAACGCGCGCCTGGTGCGCAAGCAGCTGCGTGGCGTGATTACGGATATCGATACGATCAACCGCCAGGCGCGTATGGTGGCTTTCAACGCGCGCATCGTCGCGGCGCGGGCGGGAAACGCGGGCAAGGAGTTTTCGGTGGTGGCGGGCGTACTGTCCAACATCACCGGCGAGATAGACGAAATGGTCAGCGCGGCGCTGGCCGCCGCAGGATAAGGAGAACATCATGAGCATCGTAACCCTGGTAGGCGCAGGTCCCGGCGACCCGGAACTGTTGACGCTAAAGGCTGTCCGCGCCATTGAGCGTGCGGACGTGGTGCTGATCGACGACCTGGTCAACCCGGAGATACTCAGCTTCGCGCCATCTGCGGCGCGGGTGATCCAGGTCGGCAAGCGCGGCGGCTGCGCATCCACGCCGCAGGAATTCATCGAGCGGCTGATGATCGCCGAGGCGAGGGCGGGGCATCGCGTAGTGCGGCTCAAGGGCGGCGACCCGTATATGTTCGGTCGGGGTGGCGAGGAACGCGCATCGCTGCGCGCGCATGGCATCGAGGTCGATGTGGTGCCGGGCATCAGCAGCGGCCTGGCCGCGCCGTCCAGCATCGGCATACCGTTGACGCATCGCTCGTGGAGCCAGGGCGTCACCTTCGTCACCGGCCATGGCAAGGATGCGGAGTCCGAGCCGGAATGGAAAGCGCTGGCGCAGAGCGGCCTGACGCTGGTGATCTACATGGGCGTGGCCCGGGTGGACGCGATCCAGGCCGGCCTGCTGGCAGGCGGCGCGGAGGTCGATACGCCGGTGGCGGTAGTGCAGTCAGCCACGCGCGATAATCAGCGGCAGCTACTTACGACGCTGGGCCAACTGCCGCAGGCACTGCGCGACAGCGGCCTAGGCAGCCCAAGCATCATCGTCGTCGGCGACGTGGTACGCTGCGCGGACGACTGGCAGGCGCTGATCGAACCAGTGCGCGCTAGCGCTTGAGGCCAGACTTGAACCACGCCGCCAGGCCGGCGATGAAGTCCTGCAGGTTGGCCTTGTCCGGCGCCTGAAGCGCATGGCCGGCGTTGGGGTATTCGATGAAGGTGAAGTTCTTTTCCGGATGACGTGCGAAGTAGTCGCGCAAGGCTCGTCCGGATTCGATCGCCTCGCTGTCATCCTTCTCACCCATGGCTGCGATGATCGGGATATCCAATTTGGCGTAGGTAGTCAGCGGATCGTAGAACAGGCCATCGCCTTCAAGGCCGGCTCCTGGCCGATGAACGCCAGGGTGTCGTTTACTCGACGCTCCAAGGTGTCCGCCTGATTGTAGGACTCGGAACAGGCCTGACCATCCGCACCTTTCTGGATGCCGATCTTTTCGAGGAAGTAGACATCCACCGGCGCCGGGTAGCGTTCAAAGAAGAACGGCACGCGGCTGCCGAAGTCCTTGCAGCCCGATCCGCTGAGCAGCACGATGGGCTGCGCTACGTCGGGCGTTTCGGTATCGCGCAGGTGATAGTAGCGGCGCTCCTGCCCGTCAATCTTGAGCGTCGCTTCATCAAGCACGCGCGCCGCAAAGGCCGGTGTGGCTACAAGGGTGGCGAGTGCGGCATGAGTAAGCAGTTGGCGTAAGGTCATGGACACCAGCATATGGCAACGTTAATGTATCGTCAATATCATGGCCGTCGTTTGGTCGAGTAAAACCGTCGTTCGTCTCATGTATGCTGTCGGCTGCGCGGTAAAGGCACAGACTCCACTCTGTGATTAACCAACCGTGCCGGAACAGGCATCAACGACCATGAAAACGACCAAGTATCCACGTATCTTCGCCGCTGCCTGCTGGCTGTTCGGCGCCCCTTTGCCGGATCGGCAGCCCGCCTCGGGATCACGCCGCACGCTGGAGGCGGCCGCGCGCCTGCTGATCGCCGCCGTGTTGTGCGCCGCTATCGGCTCCCTGATCACCGGCATCGCTGAAGCCTCGATCGATTTCGTCCGGGGCTTCAACGCCGGCATGAACAGATCGGCGGACATCCCGCCGGAGGCCAGTGTGAATCTTCCGCTCGGCGTGCTGATAGGCCTGTCGCTGATGGCCATGCTGCTGGTCCAGAGCCGGGTGCTCAAATCCGCGATCGTCTATACCGGCGACCGTCTGAACCTGGAGCGCGAGCGGGCCAGCCGCCAGGAGCTGGAATCGACGCTGCGACTGCTCAAGGCGCAGATCGAGCCGCACTTCCTGTTCAACACTCTCGGCGCGGTCCAGCAGATGGCGGAAGACAAAGCCCCGCAAGCCGCGGCGCTGACCTCCGAATTGATCACCTTCCTGCGCGCCAGCATGACCAGCCTGCGCGCCGACACCATCGGTCTGGCCGAGGACTGCGCCATCTGCGAGGCCTACCTGCGCATCATGCAGGCCCGCCTGGGCCAGCGGCTGTCGTTCTCGATCGACTATCCGATGGACCTGGGCGCCTTCACGCTGCCGACCACGCTGCTGCTTACGCTGGTCGAAAACGCCGTCAAGCACGGGATAGAGCGCGCACCGGCGGGCGGCCGCATCGACATCAGCGCGCAACGCCAGCAGGACCGGGTTGTGGTGACGGTGGCCGACACCGGCGCCGGCTTCGGCGCGACGGTGGGGCAGGGCGTGGGCCTGCAGCACATTCATGACCGCCTGGCGCTGATCTACAATGACGAAGCCCGCCTGACGATAGAGGAAAATGCGCCAACCGGCGTCGTCGCCAGGCTCTATCTTCCCAACGTGGAGTAATGGTGATGACGTTGAACGACAGCCCCACCATATTGATCGCCGAGGACGAGGCCCTGATGCGCGAGCGGCTGCTGGCCCAACTGGCGCAGGCCTGGCCGCAGGCGCGCGTCGTCGCCGTCGCGGAAAACGGCAACGACGCCTGGGACGCCTGGGTGGAGCACGAGCCGGACGTGGTCTTCCTCGATATCCAGATGCCGGGACTGACCGGGCTCGAAGTGGCCCGCCGCATCGCCGAGCGCTCCCACGTCGTCTTCGTGACGGCCTACGACCAGCACGCGCTGGAGGCGTTGCAGCGCGGCGCCGTCGACTATCTGCTCAAGCCTGTCGATATCGCCTCGCTGGAGCGCGCCGTCGCCCGCCTGAAGCAGCGCACGCAGCAGGCTCCCGCCGCGCTGGGAGGTGTGCTGGCCGAGATCCAGCTGGCGAAGGCTCCGGCCCAGCGGCTGAAATGGCTCAAGGCCAGCGTCGGCAAGCAGATCCGCCTGATTAATGTGAACGATGTGCTGTTTTTGCAATCCGATACCAAGTACACCCGCGTGGTGCTGGCCGACGGCGAGGCCCTGATCCGCGTGGCCCTGAAGGATTTGCTGGAGGGGCTGGACCCCGAGCTGTTCTGGCAAATCCATCGCGGCACCATCGTCAACGCCCATGCTATTGCGGCCGTGGAGCGGCTCGATAACGAGCGTCTGCAGGTGCTGGTCAAGGGCAGCGATGAAGTGCTGGCGGTGAGCCGCACCTTCGCCCACGTGTTCCGCGACTAGGACGTCGCACCATCAAGGCGCACCGCCGGCGCGCACCGATAGCGTGCAATCGTGCACCGCAACATAGCATGATGGCCGCGCAGCCCACGCGCTGCGCTGCGCTCTCCCTCTGTAGCAGCCTCGAATCCACTCTGGCACGCCTCTTGCAATACAGAGGCTAAGGGATCAACGGCGATCCCCCCGAATACATACGCCGACCCAAAGACGGGTTGGCAGGACAACGGCGTCCGCCCAACCCGGTCTTAGGTGATCGTGGCTGCGCGGACGCCTTTTTGTTTTCTGAACGGGATAAAAAATGGCCACCAAAGCTACCAGCATCAAGCTCTTCTCGATCTCAACGCCTCAGATGCGGGCGTTCCACTTGACCTGGATGGCGTTCTTCGTCTGCTTCTTCGCCTGGTTCGCCTGCGCGCCGCTGATGCCGGTGATTAAAGGGGAATTCGGCCTGAGCATCGCGCAGATCGCCAACATCAACATCGCGGCAGTCGCCATCACCATCCTCGTGCGGCTGGTGGTCGGCCCGCTGTGCGACCACTTCGGCCCGCGCAAAACCTATACGGGCTTGCTGCTGCTGGGGTCCATCCCGGTGATCGGCGTCGCCTTCGCGCAGAGCTACGAGAGCTTCCTGTTCTTCCGCCTTGGGATCGGCGCGGCCGGCGCCAGCTTCGTTATCACGCAGTACCACACCTCGGTGATGTTCGCGCCTAAAGTGGTGGGCACCGCCAACGCAGCCGCCGCAGGCTGGGGCAATGCGGGCGGCGGCGTGGCGCAAGCCGTGATGCCGCTGCTAATGACCGCCATGGTCATGCTGGGCGTGAGCGAGGGCTTCGGCTGGCGCGCTGCGCTGATCGTGCCGGGCGTGCTGATGATCGTCATGGCCGGCGTCTACTACCGCTACACGCAGGACTGCCCGCAAGGGAACTTCAGCGAACTGCGCGCGGCAGGTATCGCCATCGATGGGGGAGCAAAGAAAGGCGGCTGGGAGAGCTTCAAACTGGCCTCCGCCAACTACCGCGTATGGCTGCTGTTTATCACCTACGGCGCCTGCTTCGGCATCGAGATCTTCATCCACAACATCGCCGCCATCTACTACGTCGACCACTTCAAATTGACGCTGGCGCAGGCCGGCATGGCGGCGGGCAGTTTCGGCCTGCTGGCATTGTTCGCCCGTGCGCTGGGCGGCTGGGTGTCGGACAAATTCGCCGCCATCGGCAACCTGAATAACCGCGTCACGCTGCTGTTCGTGCTGATGCTGGGCGAAGGCGCGGGCCTGCTGATGTTCGCCAACGCCGGCACCGCCGCACTGGCCATAGTCGCCATGCTGGTGTTCGGCCTGTTCACCCACATGGCCTGCGGCGCGACCTACGCCATCGTGCCCTTCGTCGACAAGCGCGCCCTTGGCGGCGTGGCCGGCATCATCGGTGCCGGTGGCAATGTTGGCGCCGTGGCTGCGGGCTTCCTGATGAAAGGCCTGGGTAACACGCAGCAGACGCTGAGCATCCTGGGCTTCGTGGTCGCCGCATCCGCGCTGTGCGCGCTGGCGGCCCGCTTCAGCAGCAGCGCCGTCGAAGAAACCGCCATCGCATCCAAGCTGGCAGCTTAAGAGGAAAACGCATCATGAAAATTATCGTTATCGGTCACGGCATGGTCGGCCACAAGTTCCTGGAAAGCCTGGCCAACAGCGGCGCCGCCAATCTGCAGGTGACGGTGCTGTGCGAAGAACCGCGCCCCGCGTACGACCGCGTGCACCTGTCCGAATTCTTCTCCGGTAAATCGGCGGAAGACCTGTCGCTGGTGAAGCCCGGCTTCTTCGACCGCGACGACATGGTGCTGCGCCTGAACACCCGCGCCACCGGCATCGACACCGCCCGCAAGACCGTCTCCACCGCCGACGGCAATGTGCTGGACTACGACAAGCTGGTGATCGCCACCGGCTCCTTCCCCTTCGTGCCGCCGCTGCCGGGCAAGGAGCGCAAGGACTGCTTCGTCTACCGCACCATCGAAGACCTGGAAGCGATGCTCGAATGCGGCCAACGCTCGAAGACCGGCGTCGTCATCGGCGGCGGCCTGCTGGGCCTCGAATGCGCCAAGGCCTTGCGCGACATGAAGCTGGACACGCACGTAGTCGAGTTCTCGCCGCGCCTGATGGCGGTGCAGGTGGACGACGGCGGCGCGCGCGTGCTGCGCCGTAAGATCGAAGAACTGGGCGTGACCGTCCACACGGGTAAAAACACCACCGCCATCGTCGACGGCGTCGATGGCACGCACCGCATGGAGTTCGCCGACGGCGGCCATCTGGATGCGGACATGATCGTCTTCTCGGCCGGCATCCGCCCACGCGACATGCTGGCCCGCGAGAGCGGCCTGACCATCGGCCCGCGTGGCGGCATCGAGATCAACAACAACTGCGTCACCTCCGATCCGGACGTCTACGCCATCGGCGAATGCGCGCTGTGGGGCGGCTTGATCTTCGGCCTGGTGGCGCCGGGCTACGAGATGGCGCGCGTCGCGGCCAAGCATATGCTGGGCGAAGCGGCGGAATTCGCCGGCGCCGACATGAGCACCAAGCTGAAACTGATGGGCGTGGACGTGGCCAGCATCGGCGACCCGCACGGCAAGGTCGAAGGCAGCCGTTCCTACCAGTTCACCGACGAGCGCAAACAGATCTACAAGAAGATCGTCGTCTCCGATTGCGGCAAGTACCTGCTGGGCGGCGTGATGGTGGGCGACGCCAGCGAGTACGGCACGCTGCTGCAAATGATGTTGAACAAAATCGAACTGCCGGAATCGCCGGAGTTCCTGATCCTGCCGCAGTCGGATGGTGCGGCCAGGCCAGGCCTGGGCGTGGATGCGCTGCCGGAAGGCGCGCAGATCTGCTCCTGCAACGACGTGTCGAAAGGCGCGCTGTGCGCAGCGGTTGCCGGCGGCGCCACCACCATCAGCGAACTGAAAAGCTGCACCAACGCCGGGACCTCCTGCGGCGGCTGCGTGCCGCTGGTGACGCAGGTGATGAAGGCCGAGATGAAGAAGCTCGGCATGGCCGTCAACAACCACGTCTGCGAACACTTCGCGTATTCGCGCCAGGAGCTGTTCCACCTGATTAAAGTCGGCCAGATCAAGAGCTTCGGCGATCTGCTGGCCAAGCATGGCAAAGGCCTTGGTTGCGACGTCTGCAAACCGCTGGCGGCCAGCATCCTGGCGTCGGTGTGGAACGACTTCGTGCTGAAGAAGGAACACGCCAGCCTGCAAGACACCAACGACTACTTCCTCGGCAATATCCAGAAGGACGGCACCTACTCTGTGGTGCCGCGCATGCCGGGCGGCGAGGTGACGGCCGATGGCCTGATCGCAGTCGGCATGGTCGCCAAGAAGTACCAGCTGTACACCAAGATCACCGGCGGCGCCCGCGTCGACCTGTTCGGCGCCCGCGTCGAGCAGCTGCCGCTGATCTGGGAAGAGCTGATCGCCGCCGGCTTCGAATCCGGCCACGCCTACGGCAAGTCGCTGCGCACGGTGAAGTCTTGCGTCGGCTCGACCTGGTGCCGCTATGGCGTCGACGATTCCATCGGCCTGGCGATCGAACTGGAAAACCGTTACAAAGGCCTGCGCACGCCGCACAAGATCAAGTTCGGCGTATCCGGCTGCACCCGCGAGTGCGCCGAGGCGCAGGGCAAGGACGTGGGCGTGATCGCCACCGAAAAAGGCTGGAACCTCTACGTATGCGGTAACGGCGGCATGAAGCCGCGCCACGCCGAGCTGCTGGCGACGGATCTGGACAAGGCCACGCTGGTCCAGTACATCGACCGCTTCCTGATGTTCTACACCCGCACCGGCGACCGCCTGCAACGCACTAGCGTATGGCGCGAAAACCTGGAAGGCGGCCTGGATTACCTGAAGCAGGTCGTCGTCAACGACAAGCTGGGCATCGCCGCCGAGCTGGAAGCCGATATGCAGCACGTGGTCGACACCTACGCGTGCGAGTGGAAGGAAGCTGTCGAGAATCCGGAAACCCGCAAGCGCTTCCGTCACTTCGTCAACAGCGAGAAGGGCGACGAGAACGTGCTGTTCATGGAAGAACGCGGCCAGATTCGTCCGGCCACCGTGGAAGAGCGCAAGCGCGTGATTCCGATCGCAGTCAAGGCAGCTTGAGGAGAAGATTATGCATCGCGATATTCAAACCGATAACTGGATCGCCGTCTGCAACCTGGACGACATCGTGCCCAACACCGGCGTGTGCGCCTTGCTGAACAAGCAGCAGGTCGCCGTGTTCCATGTGGACGACGGCAGCGCGCGCGTGTTCGCCATCGATAACTACGATCCGAATTCCGAAGCGTCCGTGCTGTCGCGTGGACTGGTGGGCAATCTGGGCGAACGCATCGTGGTCGCCTCGCCGATCTACAAGCAGCACTTCGACCTGCAAACGGGCGAGTGCCTGGAGGCGCCGGAGCATTCGGTCGCCACCTATCCCGCCCGCATCGACGGCGGCAAAGTGTGGGTAGGCCTGTGAACGAAATTCCGTCATTCCCGCGCACGCGGGAATCCATACGCAGCATCCTGGTGAGCGTTCTATGGATTCCCGCCTGCGCGGGAATGACTGCGGAGGGGGTAACTCAATGAAGCCATCACTGGTGGTCATCGGTAACGGCATGGCCGGCATGCGCACGGTCGAGGAGCTGCACAAGCTGGCGCCGGACATGTACGACATCACCGTGTTCGGCGCCGAGCCGCACGGTAACTACAACCGCATCCTGCTGTCGCCTGTACTGGCGGGCGAGAAGAGCATGGAAGACATCATGCTCAACACGCGCGAATGGTACGTCCAGCATGGCATCACGCTGCATGCGGGCGATCCGGTCGAGCATATCGACCGACGCAAGCGCATCGTCCGCGCCCGCTCCGGGCTGGAAGTGCGCTACGACCGCCTGCTGATCGCCACCGGTTCCAAGCCCTTCATCATTCCCGTACCCGGCCACCAGCTGCCAGGCGTGCTGGCCTTCCGCGACATCCAGGACGTGGAGAGCATGCTGGCGATGGCCCGCAATCACCGCCACGCCGTGGTGATCGGCGGCGGCCTGCTGGGCCTTGAAGCTGCCAACGGCCTGCAACGGCAGGGCATGTCCGTCACCGTGGTCCATGTCTCCGATGTGTTGATGAACCAGCAGCTCGACAAGCCGGCCGCGCTGCTGCTGCAAAAGGCACTTGAAGCCAAGGGCCTGAAATTCCTGATGAACGCGCAGACCGCCGAAATCGCCGGCCCGGACCGTGTACGCGCGGTGCGCTTCAAGGATGGCAGCGAAATCCCTGCGGACCTGGTGGTGATGACCGCCGGCGTGCGTCCCAATATCGACCTGGCCAAATCGGCCGGCCTGCATTGCGAACGCGCCATCGTTGTCGACGATACGCTGCAAACCTACGATCCGCGCGTGTACGCCGTCGGCGAATGCGTGCAGCACCGCAGCGCCACCTTCGGCCTGGTGGCGCCGATCTGGGACCAGGCGCGCGTGTGCGGTGCGCACCTGGCCGGCGCCGGCGTGCGCCGCTACGTGCAACAGACATCGCCGACCCGCCTGAAAGTGACCGGCGTGGACCTGTATTCGGTCGGTGATTTCGTCGGTGGCGAAGGCAGCGAAGACCTGGTGCTGCGCGATGCGCGGCGCGGCGTCTACAAGCGCCTGGTGCTGAAGGACGGCCGCGTCACCGGCGCCGTGCTGTACGGCGACGTCAAGGATGGCCCGTGGTACTTCAACCTGATTCAGAACCGTACCGACATTACGCCGATCCGGCAAAACCTGTTGTTTGGCGAAGCGCTTTCCGCGCGCGCCGCATGATTTGAGCGAGCAAGCATCTTGAACCTGTCCACCGACCATCTGGCAGTACGCACCACATGCGCCTATTGCGGCGTAGGCTGCGGCGTGCAGGCGACGCCCAAGGCCGACGGCACGATAGCCATCGCCGGCGACAAGCTGCACCCGGCTAACAAGGGCCGCCTGTGCGTCAAGGGTTCCGCCCTGGGCGAGACGGTAGGCCTGGAAGGCCGCCTGCTGTATCCGCAGGTGCGCGATGCCGGCGGCCTGCGGCGCGTATCGTGGGACGATGCGCTGGACAAGGTGGCCGGCACATGGCGCTCCATCATCGCCGAGCATGGGCCGGACGCTGTCGCGCTGTACGTCTCCGGCCAGCTGCTGACCGAGGACTACTACGTCGCCAACAAACTGATGAAGGGCTACGTCGGCAGCGCCAATATCGACACCAACTCGCGGCTGTGCATGTCGTCGGCGGTGGCCGGCTACAAGCGCGCCTTCGGCGAAGACCTGGTGCCGTTGTGCTACGACGACCTGGAACTGGCCGACATGGTGGTGCTGGTCGGCTCCAACACCGCGTGGTGCCATCCCATCCTTTTCCAGCGCATCCTCAAGGCCAAGGAGAGCCGGCCGGAGATGAAGATCGTCGTCATCGATCCGCGCCGCACCGCCACCTGCGAACTGGCCGACCTGCACCTGCCGGTCAAGGCGGGGACGGACGTATGGCTGTTCAACGGCCTGCTGAGCTACCTGGCGCGCATCGGCGCGGTCGATCCGGCCTTCGTCGACGAGCACACCAACGGCCTGGATGCGGCGCTGGAAACGGCCAACGTCGATTGCAGCGATCCGGCCGCCGTGGCCAAGATCTGCCGTATCGAGCTGCCGGTGCTGATGGAGTTCTACGAATCCTTCGCCGCCACGCGCAAGACCATCACCGCGTTTTCGATGGGCGTCAATCAATCGTCGGCCGGTACCGACAAGGTCAACGCCATCATCAACTGCCACCTGATCGGCGGCCGGATCGGCAAGCCGGGCATGGGGCCGTTTTCGATCACCGGCCAGCCCAACGCCATGGGCGGCCGCGAAGTGGGCGGCCTGGCCAATATGCTGGCCGCGCATATGGACCTGGACCGCGCCGACCATCGCGACGTGGTGCAGACTTTCTGGGACTCTCCCTCCATCGCCGGCAAGCCTGGCCTGAAGGCGGTCGACCTGTTCCGCGCCATCGAGGTGGGCACCGTCAAGGCGGTGTGGGTGATCGCCACCAATCCGCTGGTCAGCCTGCCGGATGCGGACCAGGTGCGCCGCGCGCTGGAGAAATGCGAGCTGGTCGTGGCCACCGACATCATGCAGAACACTGACACCAATGCCTACGCCGACGTGCTGCTGCCCGCGCTGGGCTGGGGCGAGAAGGACGGCACGGTCACCAATTCCGAGCGCCGCATCTCGCGCCAGCGCGCCTTCCTGCCGGCGCCCGGCGAGGCGCTTCCGGACTGGAAGATCCTGTCGCTGTTCGCGCAGCGCATGGGTTATGGCGGCTTCGATTTCTGCGGCGCCCACGGCGTGTTCGACGAGCATGCGCGTTTGAGCGGCTTCCGCAACGCCGTCGGCGACGTGCCGCGCGCGTTCGACATGTCCGGCTTGGCAGGGCTGAATCAACGGGAGTACGACGAACTGGAACCGACTCAATGGCCAGTACGCCGCACCGCTTCCGGCGAGCTGCAAACGGAAGCTCGCCTGTTCAAGGACAATGTCTACGCCCACGCAGATGGCAAGGCGCGCTTCATCGCTACCGCCACGCGTGCGCCGGCCAACGCCGTCAGCGAGGATTTCCCGCTGACGCTCAACACCGGCCGCGTGCGCGACCAGTGGCACACGATGACGCGCACCGGAAAATCCGCCACGCTGGCCGACCACATCGCCGAATCCTTCGTCGACATCCATCCGCAGGACGCACTGCTGCACGGCGTGCGCGAAGGTGAACTGGCGCGTGTCAGCTCGGAGTGGGGCGCGATGGTGGCGCGGGTGCAGCACGGCGGCGGCATCCCGCGTGGCAGCGTGTTCATTCCCATCCACTGGTCGGGCCAGACCTCGTCCGACGCCCGCGTCGGCGCGCTGGTCAACCCGGTGGTCGATCCGGTTTCCGGCGAGCCTGAGTTCAAGCACACGCCGGTGCGCATCGAGCAGTTCCGCGTGAACTGGCATGGCTTTATCCTCAGCCGCACCGAGATGAGCCTCGACAGCGTGGCCCACTGGACGCGGATACAGGGCCGCGAGTTCGCCCGCTACGAACTGGCCGGCCGCAACACCATCAAGGACTTCAGCGACTGGGCGCGCACGCTGCTGGGCGTGCGGGATCTGGACGCCGACTGGCTCGAATACGAAGACCGCACCGCCGGCGTGTACCGCGCCGTGCACGTGGTGAACGACCGCATCGAGCAGTGCATTTTCCTGTCGCCGCGCCAGGACATGCCGTCGCGCGCGTGGCTGGCCAGCCTGTTCGTCAAGCAGGAGCTCAGCGAAATCGATCGCGTCGGCCTGCTGGTCGGCATGCCGGTGGAGAAGGGCGCCGATACCGGGCCGACGGTATGCTCTTGCTTCGGCGTGGGCCGCAACACCATCTGCAACGCCATCATCGAAAAAGACCTGAAGACGGTGCCCGAAGTGACAGCCTGCCTGAAGGCGGGCGGCAACTGCGGTTCCTGCGTCCCGGAGATCAAGAAAATTCTTGTGCAAACCCGCGTGGAGGCAGCAGAAGAAAGGTTGTAAACATGGTAAATTAGACTATCGATCGCTTGATCATGACCACAGAGAGCGAACATGTCTATCCGTGAAAATTTCTCCGATGCCGATATGGACCAGTGGCTCAACGAGAATCGCGTCACTGAAATTGAATGCCTGGTGCCCGATCTGACGGGCGTGGCGCGCGGGAAGATCCTGCCGCGCGCCAAATTCACCCAGGAGCGCGGCATGCGCATCCCCGAGGCGGTGCTGGGCATGACCGTCACCGGCAACTACCCTACCGAGAACGCGGCCTACGACCGCGCCATCTCTTCAACGGACCGCGACATGATACTGCGCGCGGACCCCGGCAGCATCACCAAAGTCCCCTGGGCCATCGACCCGACCGCGCAAGTCATCCACGATTGCTACTTCGCCGACGGCACGCTGGTCGATTTCGCCCCGCGCTCGGTGCTGCGGCGCGTGCTCAAGCTGTACGCGGACCGCGGCTGGACGCCGGTGGTGGGGCCGGAGCTGGAGTTCTACCTGACCGAGAAGAACATCGATCCCGACCTGCCGCTGAAGGCGCCGGTGGGCCGCAGCGGCCGTGCCGAGACCAGCCGCCAGGTCTACAGCATCGACGCCGTCAACGAATTCGATCCGCTGTTCGAGGATATCTACGACTACTGCGCGCTGATGAACCTCGACGTCGACACGCTGATCCACGAAACCGGCGCCGGCCAGATGGGCCTGAACTTCCAGCACGGCGACGCACTGGCCTTGGCCGACAACGTCTTCTACTTCAAGCGCACCTTGCGCGAGGCGGCGCTCAAGCACGATATGTACGCCACCTTCATGGCCAAACCGATGGCGGGCGAGCCGGGATCGGCGATGCATGTGCACCAGAGCGTGAGCGACGCCGCCACTGGCCGCAATATCTTCAGCGCGGCGGACGGTTCGCCGTCGGCGCACTTCCGCCACTATATCGGCGGCCTGCAGCGCTACACGCCGGCGGTGATGGCGATCATGGCGCCGTATGTGAACTCCTACCGCCGCATCGTGCGCCACACGGCCGCGCCGATCAATATCCAGTGGGGCATCGACAACCGCACCGTGGGCTTCCGCATTCCGATATCGGGCGTCGAACAGCGCCGGGTGGAGAACCGCATCATCGGCGCCGACGCCAATCCCTACCTGGCGATGGCGGTGACGCTGGCCTGCGGCTACCTGGGCCTGGTGGACCAGCTGGAGCCGACGCCCATGACCACCGGCAGCGCCTACGACCATCTGTTCGAGCTGCCGCAAGGGCTGCCGCAGGCGCTGGAGCTGCTGCGGCGCGAGGACCGGCTGCGCGATGTGCTGGGCGAACGCTTCATCGACGTCTACACGGCGATCAAGGAACTGGAGCATCAGGAGTTCATGACCGTCATCAGCCCGTGGGAGCGGGAGCACCTGCTGTTGCATGTGTGATTGCGTCATTTATAATCACGGGTTCGACCAAGCGCGCGGCCTGCGGTCGGCCTACTTTTCACGGGTTTTCCCGTAATATTATTAATATCATTTATATTTTAATAACATGACCCAAGAGCGAGAACCCTTCCTGCTGATCCGCAACCTGGTTAAGGAATTCGACGGCGTCCGCGCCGTCAACGATGTGTCGGTGGCGATCAACAAGGGCGAGATCTTTGCGCTGCTGGGTAGTTCCGGCTGCGGCAAGTCCACGCTGCTGCGCATGCTGGCCGGTTTCGAAACGCCGACCCAGGGCCAGATCACGCTGGGTGGCAAGGACATCGTCGGCGTGCCACCGTACGAGCGCCCGATCAACATGATGTTCCAGTCGTACGCGCTGTTCCCGCACCTGACGGTGTGGGACAACATCGCCTTCGGCCTGCGCCGCGACGGCCTGCCGAAGGACGAAATCGCCGCCCGCGTTGAGCAGATGCTGGCATTGGTGCAGCTGACCGCCTACGGCAAGCGCAAGCCGCACCAGCTGTCCGGCGGCCAGCAGCAGCGCGTGGCGCTGGCGCGCAGCCTGGCCAAGCGTCCGCAGTTGCTGCTGCTGGACGAGCCGCTGGGCGCCCTGG
Source organism: Rugamonas aquatica (assembly GCF_009380215.1). Classification (GTDB taxonomy): domain Bacteria; phylum Pseudomonadota; class Gammaproteobacteria; order Burkholderiales; family Burkholderiaceae_D; genus Rugamonas; species Rugamonas aquatica_B. Next base: position 96,573 of record NZ_WHUG01000016.1, on the reverse strand, counting down.
ACAAGAAGCTGCGCGAACGCACGCAGATGGAGCTGGTCGGCATCATCGAGGAAGTGGGCGTGACCTGCGTGATGGTGACGCACGACCAGGACGAAGCCATGAGCATGGCGACCCGCATCGCGGTGATGAGCGAAGGCCGCATCCTGCAGGTGGGCGCGCCGGGTGAAATCTACGAAACGCCGAACTGCCGCTTTGTCGCGGACTTCATCGGCAGCGTCAATATGTTCAACGGCAGCGTGTCGGTCGATGAACCGGACCACGTCATCATCGAAACGCCGGAAGGCCGCCACTACGTCACCCACGGCATCACCGGCACGATGGGCATGGCGGTGTCGGTGGCCGTGCGTCCCGAGAAGATCGCCGTGCAGGCAGAGGCGCCGACCGCGGCGCAGCGCGCCAACGCCAGCGAGGATGGCTACAACTGCGTGCAGGGCACGATCACGGCGATGGCCTACTTCGGCAACGAGACGCTGTACCACGTGCGCCTCGACAGCGGCATGGAGATGAAAGTTTCGCGCACCAACGCGGCCCGCCATGACGAATCGGCGCTCAAGCGCGACCAGCGCGTCTACGCGTGGTGGGACGGCGCCGACGTCGTCGTGCTGACCAGCTAAGGCGGAGCGCAGCCATGAAATTTCTCAAGAACCTGCTGACCGGGCGCTGGCTCACCGGCCGCAACGTGGTGATCGCCGTGCCTTTCCTGTGGCTGACGTTCGCCTTCCTGGTGCCGTTCCTGATCGTGATGCGCATCAGCTTCACCGAGGCGGACGCCGGCGGCAACCCCTTCGGCACCTTGATGACGCTGGCCGACGGCGTCATCACGCTCAAGGTCAAGGTATCCAACTACCTGTTCATCGCGCAGGATGATCTGTATGCGATCACCTACCTGAACTCCATCAAGTTCGCCGCCATCACGGCCTCGCTGTGCCTCATCATCGGCTACCCGTTCGCCTACTTCATGGCGCGCGCCAAGCCGACCGTTCGCCCGGTGCTGCTGATGATGGTGATGATGCCGTTCTGGACCTCCTTCCTGCTGCGCATCTACGCATGGAAGGGCATCCTGGCCAACAACGGCATCCTGAACCACTTCCTGATCAGCATAGGTGCGATCAACGAGCCGCTGCATCTGATGAACACGCAGTTCTCGCTCATTATCGGCATGGTGTACGCCTACCTGCCGTTCATGATCCTGCCGCTGTACGCCAACCTGGTGAAGATGGACCTGCGCTTTCTGGAGGCCGCGGCCGACCTGGGCGCGACGCCGATGCAGGCGTTCTGGCGCATCACGGTGCCGCTGTCGAAGTCCGGCATCATCGCCGGCACCATGCTGGTGTTCATTCCGGCGGTGGGCGAGTACGTGATTCCCGAGCTGCTGGGCGGCCCGGAAACGCTGATGATCGGCCGCCAGCTGTGGGACGAATTCTTCACCAATAACGACTGGCCGCTGGCGTCCTCGGTGACGGTGGTGGTGATCCTGCTGATCCTGGTGCCGATGGCGATCTTCAATAAATACAAGGCAGAGCAGGAGGCCCGCCCATGAAAGGACATTCCAACTTCGTGCAGCGCTGGTTCGGGCGCGGCTGGCTGTCGCTGGGTTATCTGTTCCTCTACCTGCCCATCGTGGTGCTGGTGGTGTTCTCGTTTAACAGCTCGCGCCAGGACATGATCTGGAGCGGCTTCTCGACCCAGTGGTATGCGGAGCTGATGAACGACTCGGAAATCATCAGCGGCTTCGGCCTGTCGCTGCGCATCGCGCTGCTGACGGCTTGCGCTTCGGTGGTGCTGGGAACGTTCGCGGCGTTTGTGCTGAACCGCTACCAGCGCTTCGCCGGCCGTACGCTGTTCTCGGGCATGGTCAGTGCGCCGCTGGTGATGCCGGAAGTGATTATCGGCCTGTCGCTGCTGCTGATGCTGGTGTCGGTGCAGAAGGCCTTCGGCTTCCCGGAGCGCGGCCTGGTGACGATCTGGCTTGGCCACACCTTGCTGGGCATGGCCTATGCGGCGGTGGTGGTGCAGTCGCGCCTTCAGGAGATGAACAAGTCGCTGGAGGAAGCGGCGATGGACCTGGGCTGCCGTCCGTACCAGGTGTTCTTCCTGGTGACGCTGCCGAACATCACGCAGGCGCTGGGTTCCGCGTGGCTGCTGACGTTCACGCTGTCGCTGGACGACGTGGTGCTGTCGGCCTTCCTGTCCGGCCCCGGCTCGTCGACGATGCCTATCGTGATCTTCTCTCGTGCGCGTCTCGGCCTCGATCCGCGCGTGAACGCGGTGGCGGCACTGACCATCCTGGTGGTGTCGATCGGCGTGATCGCATCGAGCCTGTACATCGCCCGCAACGAACGCCTGCGCCAGAAGCAGGTGGCTGCTGCGGCCAAGGGTTAATCCACGTAGCCCTGTTTGTGTTCCCACCAGGCGCAGGCGACGAAGATCGCCGCGCCGCACCATAGCACCGCCGGTAGCGCATTGATGCCGGCGATCTGCATCAACAGACCTGTCACCAGCGGCCCGCCGCTGCTGGTGATACCCCAACTGGCATTGACTACGGCGCTGGCCGCGACCAGCGATTGTCCCTGGAAGCGCGCGCCGCACGCCACCAGCGACAGCATGTAGATCGCTCCCGCCACAGCACCCAGCATCAGCAGCAGTATCCACCAGAGCCACGGCGTGCCGGCCGCAAAGGGCAGCAGCGGCAGCAGCACGCAGACGGCGATGCCGCAGCCGGTATGCACGCGCCGCCGTCCCACATGGTCGGCAAGCCAGCCGAAGGCGAATTGCAGCGCGGTGTCGCCGACCAGCACCACCGTGGCCGACAGCAGCGCCAGTTCGGTGACGATGCCCTGGCGGATCGCATACAGCGGCAGCAGGCTCAATGCCAGCGTGTCGAACAGCGCGAAGAAGGCCGCGCCGACTGCGATCATCGGCATGCGCGGCAGCACCGCGCGCCACGAGACGTGCGGCTCGTCCTCGTCGTGATGCGCGTCGTCGGCGATCAGAGCCATGCCGGGCAGCGCGAGCAGGAACAGCGCACCGCAGGCGGCGAACGGCCACGCTACCTTGCCCTCCAGGCCCGCCACAAGTGCAGGGCCTATCAGCTGGAACAGTGTGAACGCCGTGGTGTACATGGCGACCACGCGTCCGCGCGAGTTGACTGGCGCAAGATGGTTGACCCACGCCTCCCCGATGGTGAACAGTACGCCCATGCAGGCGCCGAATACAAAGCGCAGAAGACCCCACAGCAGCAGGTTGTCGGTCGTTTCCATCAACGCGGTGGACAGCGCGCTTGCAGTGATGGCGCCTAGCATGCAGCCACGCGGCCCGTAGCGTGCCACCCAGCGCGAGACGAAGGGCGTGGCGGCCAGGATGCCGAAGGCGCTGGCGGCGGTGATGATGCCGATGATGTCGGTGCCGATGCCGCGCTGGTCCAGCCGCAGCGCCGTCAACGGGATGGTGGCGCCCAGTCCCAGCCCGACCACGCCGATGCTGCTGACCAGCGCGCAGAAGTCTCGCCATGGCATGGTCTTCATGCTTGCACCCCGTCTGCGATCAGGTCCGCCAGGATGCGGCCGTAGTGGGCGATCTTCTCCGGCGTGCAGTAGGCGTAGCCGACCAGCAGGCCGCGCCGGGTCGGCTGCGCGAGGTAATAGGTCGATAGCGCCTTGACGCGGATGTCCGCAGCGGCGGCAGCCGCTTCCAGCGCCACATCGTCGGCGTCGTCGGGCAGCTGCACCACCAGATGCAGGCCGGATTCTTCGCTGGAGATCGTCACCTTGCCGCCGAGGCGAGGCGTGAGCTGTTGCACCAGCGTGCGGCGCAGCAGTTCGCGGCGGGCGCCGTAGGTCTGGCGTATCTTGCGGATGTGGGTGGTGAAGTGGCCCAGCGCGATAAAGTCCGCCAGCACCGCCTGCACCGTCAGTTGGCCGGGGCGCTGAAGGTCGTACAGCGCGCTCTTGAAGCCATCGACCAGCGCCGGCGGCACCACCAGGTAGCCGACCTTGATGCCGGGGTAGAGCACCTTGGAGAAGGTGCCCATGTAGAGCACGCGGTCGTCGATGTCCAGGCCTTGCAGGGCGGCCAGCGGCCGGCCGGTGTAGCGGAATTCGCTGTCGTAGTCGTCCTCCAGTATCCACGCATCTTTGCGCACGGCGATGTTCAGCAGCTCGCGTCGGCGGGCCAGACTCATGACGGAGCCCGTCGGATATTGGTGCGACGGCGTTGCATAGATCAGGCGCGGCTTGGTGGCGAGGTCGGACTCCTTCAGCACCATACCGTCGTCGTCGACCGCGATCGGATGCAGTTTCAGTTCGCGTGACTGGAATACGCGGCGCGCGCCCCAGTAGCCCGGATCTTCGACCCAGGCGGTGTCGCCGGCATCGGCCAGCAACTGCGCGCACAGGTCCAGCGATTGTTGGGTGCCGGCTGTAATCATCACCTGATCCACCGTCACTTTCACGGAGCGTGACAGGCGCAGATATTCGGTGATGGCCTGGCGCAGCGGCAGGTGGCCGCCGGACTGGCCGTAGTCCAGCAGGTCGGTGCGCGCCTCGCGCCAGATGCGGTTTTGCAGCCGCTGCCACAGCTTGAAGGGGAAGGACGAAAAATCATCCTCGCCCGGTGCGAAGGGCTGGATCTCGAAACGCGGGCCGGCCGCAAAGCTGGTCAACTCGCGGCCCCGTTTGGACAAGCGCGCGGCGCGGCCCTGCGACGATCCACGCGGCGCCGGCCCCGAACCGCGCATGCTGGCGCGTTGCGCCTGCAGGTCCGCCACGTAGGTGCCGCTGCCCATCGCGCTGGTGACGTAGCCCTCGGCCGCCAGCTGTTCGAACGCCGCGATCACCGTGTTGCGCGAGATGCCGAGATCACGCGCCAGGTCGCGGCTGGACGGCAGTTTGCTGCCCGCGCCCAGCAGCTGGCGGTGGATGGCGCTCTTGGCCGCCTCGTACAAACGGCGCTGCTGCGGCAGGCGCGGATGGAAGCCGGATAGTGCCAGCGTTTGGGCTAGCAGATCGGAAGTGGGCGACAGGGGATGCGGCATGATACTCAAAGTGGTTCCATCAATTTTAAACAAGTGGCACTCACAATGATACCAAAATAGGCATATGATGAAGACATGCGTAGCCCAATTGTCATTGTCCCCGCCTGTGTGAACCAGATCGGCGCCCATGCCAACCACACGGCCCAGTTCAAATATGTCGCCGCAGTGGCCGACGGGGCGGGCTGCACGCCGCTCATCATGCCGGCCCTGGGCGCGGCCACGGATTTTGAAGCGCTGCTGGCGCTGGCCGACGGCGTCATGCTGACCGGCTCACCTTCCAACGTGCACGCCGGCCTGTATGGGCAGGAAGTGCTGGAACCGTCGCTGCCGCAGGACGCGGCGCGCGACGCCACCACGCTGCCTTTCATTCGGGCGGCGCTCAAGCGCGGCATACCGCTGCTGGCGATATGCCGCGGCTTTCAGGAAGTGAACGTGGCGCTGGGCGGCACGCTGCACCAGGCGGTGCACAACGTGGCCGGCATGGCCGATCACCGCGAGCGCAAAGACCAGCCGTTGGAGCAGCAATACGCAGCGTCGCATCGCGTGCTGCTGGAGCCGGACGGTCAACTGGCGCGCATTCTGGGCGGCGCTTCGGAAATCATGGTCAATTCGCTGCATGGCCAGGGCATCGCCCAACTGGCGCCATCGCTGGCCGTGGAAGCACGCGCTGACGACGGCCTGGTGGAAGCCTACCGCGTAGCAGACGCCAAGAGTTTTGCGCTCGCGGTACAGTGGCATCCAGAGTGGCGCCTGACGGAGAACCCCGATTCCGTCAAATTATTCAAGGCCTTCGGCGAGGCCTGCCGCAACTATAAAAATCAACGCTAAAAAAGAGAGAGAACCATGGCAATCCGCGAAAATTTTACTTATACCGACATGGACCTGTGGCTCAACGAGAAGCACGTCACCGAAATTGAATGCCTGGTCCCCGACTTGACCGGCGTGGCACGCGGGAAGATCCTCCCGCGCGGTAAGTTCACCCAGGAGCGCGGCATGCGCATCCCCGAAGCGGTGCTGGGCATGACCGTGACCGGCAACTACCCGGTGGAGGACGCAGGCTACGACCGCGCCATCTCCACCACCGACCGCGACATGATACTGAAGGCCGATCCGACCACCATCACCATGGTGCCGTGGGCCACCGATCCGACCGCGCAGGTGATCCACGACTGCTATTTCTCCGACGGCCGCCTGGTCGATTTCGCGCCGCGCTCCGTGCTGCGCCGCGTGCTCAAGCTGTATGCCGACAAAGGCTGGAAACCTGTCGTGGCGCCGGAACTGGAGTTCTACCTGACCGCCAAGAACAGCGATCCCGATCTGCCTTTGAAACCGCCTATCGGCCGCAGCGGCCGTGCGGAAACTAGCCGCCAGGTCTACAGCATCGATGCGGTGAACGAGTTCGATCCGCTGTTCGAAGACATCTACGATTACTGCGACCTGATGAACCTCGACGTCGACACGCTGATTCACGAAATCGGTGCCGGCCAGATGGAAATCAACTTCCTGCACGGCGATCCGCTCGGCCTGGCCGACAAGGTGTTCTTCTTCAAGCGCACCTTGCGCGAGGCGGCGCTCAAGCACGATATGTACGCAACCTTCATGGCCAAGCCGATGGCGGGCGAACCGGGTTCCGCGATGCACGTGCACCAGAGCGTGGTCGATCTGAAGACCGGCAAGAACATCTTCAGCGCGGACGATGGCTCGGCCGCGCCGATCTTCAAGCACTACATCGGCGGTCTGCAACGCTACATGCCGTCGGCGATGGCGATCGTCGCGCCGTATGTGAATTCGTACCGCCGCATCGTGCGCCACACGGCTGCGCCGATCAACATCCAGTGGGGCATGGACAACCGTACCGTCGGTTTCCGTGTGCCGGAATCGGGTGTGCAGGATCGCCGCGTGGAGAACCGCATCATCGGCGCGGACGCCAACCCGTACCTGGCGCTGGCGGTCACGCTGGCCTGCGGCTACCTTGGCATGACCGAGCAGCTGGAGCCGACGCCGATGACCGTCGGCAGCGCCTACGATTTGATGGTCGAACTGCCGCAAGGCTTGCCGGAAGCGCTGCAACTGCTGCGCGGCGAGGACAAGCTGCGCAGCGTTCTGGGTGACCGCTTCATCGACGTCTACTCCGCGATCAAGGATCTGGAGCATCAGGAATTCATGACCGTCATCAGCCCGTGGGAGCGTGAGCACCTGCTGCTGCACGTCTGATCACTTTTGATAGGAACCACTATGTCGAACAATCCATTGGCGCCTGGCGCCTCCCTGGTCGCGTCGGTGAAGGCCGCAGCGCGTCCGGAAGTGTATGACACCGCCGCCATCCAGAAGCTGGACACGGCCCACTACATGCACCCCTTCACCGACCACAAGGCGCTGGGCGAAAAAGGCGCGCGCGTGATGGTGCGCGGCGAGGGCATCTACCTGTGGGATTCGCAAGGCAAGAAGGTATTGGACGGCATGTCCGGCCTGTGGTGCGTCAATGTCGGTTACGGCCGCACCAGCATTTCGGAAGCGGTGTACAAGCAGATGGAGACGCTGCCGTTCTATAACAGCTTCTTCAACACCACCAATATCCCGGCGGTGGAGCTGGCGGCCAAGCTGGTGAAGATTTCGCCGCCGCAGTTCAATCACGTCTATTTCACCGGCTCAGGCTCGGAAGGCAACGACACCAATCTGCGCATGGTGCGCCGCTATTGGGATGTGCTGGGCTACAAGGAACGCCACACCATCATCAGCCGCCACAACGCCTACCACGGCAGCACTGTGGCCGGCGCGTCGCTGGGCGGCATGGATGGCATGCACGCGCAGGGTGGCTTGCCGATTCCCGGCATCGTTCATATCGGCCAGCCGAACTATCTGGAGTCCGGTCGCGGCATGACGGAGGACGAATTCGGCATCGAAGCGGCATCGTGGCTGGAGAAGAAAATCCTGGAGGTCGGCGCGGACAAGGTCGCGGCCTTCATCGGCGAGCCGATACAGGGCGCGGGCGGCGTGGTGATTCCACCTGCCACCTACTGGCCGGAGATCCAGCGCATCTGCGACAAGTACGGCATCCTGCTGATCGCCGATGAGGTGATCTGCGGCTTCGGCCGGCTGGGTAAGTGGTTTGCGTCTGAGCTGTTTGGCATCAAGCCGGACTTGATTACTTTCGCCAAGGGCGTCACGTCTGGCTATGTGCCGCTGGGTGGTGTGCTGGTCGGCGACCGCGTGGCCAATGTGCTGATCGAGAAGGGCGGCGAGTTCAATCACGGGTTTACCTACTCGGGCCATCCGGTAGCCTGCGCTGCGGCGCTGGAAAATATCCGCATCATCGAAGACGAGAAGCTTGTCGAGCGTGTCGGCAGCGAGACCGGGCCGTATCTGAAAAAGCGTTTTGCCGAGCTGGCGGATCATCCGCTGGTTGGTTATGCTGACAGCTGCGGTTTCGTCGCCGGGCTGAATCTGGTGCGCGTCAAAGGCGCTACCGTGCACGAGAATGTGCCGTTCGACGAGGAGCTGGCGGTGGGCATGGTCTGCCGTGGCTATATGTTCGGCAACGGCATGATTATGCGCGCCGTCGGCGACCGCATGATTATCGCGCCGCCGCTGGTGATGACCTGCGCGCAGATCGACGAAATGATCGCGCTGATTCGCCACTGCCTGGACCTGACCTACGCGGACGTTCAGCAGCGCGGCTGGCTGTAATTCAGAATTGGAGACGCATATGACTACAACATCATGGCATGAACGGGCGAGCAGCCTGCAGATCGACGGCCGCGCCTTTATCGGCGGCGAGCGCGTCTCGGCAAAATCGGAACAGCAGTTCGAGAACCTGTCGCCGATCGACGGCCGCAAGCTGGGCATGGTGGCGCGCTGCGATGGCGCCGATGTCGACGTGGCGGTTGCCGCCGCACGCGCTGCATTCGAAGACCGTCGCTGGGCCGGCAAGTCGCCGGCGCAGCGCAAGCGCACGCTGATCAAGTTTGCGGACCTGGTGCAAAAGTACGGCCCGGAGTTGGCGCTGCTTGAAACGCTGGACATGGGTAAACCGATCAAATACAGCCAGAGCGTGGACGTGGGCGCAACCGCCAACTGCCTGCGCTGGTATGGCGAGGCGATCGACAAGATCTACGACGAGATCGCACCGACGGCGGCCAACAGCCTGGCGCTGATTACGCGCGAGGCGGTCGGCGTGGTGGCGGCCATCGTGCCTTGGAATTATCCGATGATTATGGCCGCGTGGAAGATCGCGCCGGCGCTGGCAGCCGGGAATAGCGTGGTGCTCAAGCCGTCCGAGAAATCGCCGTTGACGGCGCTGCGGCTGGCGGAGATCGCGCTGGAGGCGGGCATTCCGCCGGGCGTGTTCAATGTGCTGCCGGGTTATGGCCACGAGGCCGGCGCCGCGCTGGCACTGCACATGGATGTGGACTGCATCGGCTTCACAGGCTCCACCCGCGTCGGCAAGCAGATTTTGCAGATGGCCGGACAATCGAATTTGAAGCGGGCATGGACTGAGTTGGGCGGCAAGTCCGCCAACATCGTCTGCGCCGATTGTCCCGATCTGGACAAGGCGGTACAGGCGGCGATTGGTTCCATCTACTTCAACCAGGGCGAGAGCTGCAACGCGCCTTCGCGCCTGTTCGTTGAAGCGTCGATCAAGGACCAATTCCTCGAAAAGGCGATGGCGATGATGCCGAGCTTCCAGCCGGGCGATCCGCTGGACGAGAACACTGTCATGGGCGCCATCGTCGATGCGACGCAATTGAAGACGGTGATGGGCTATATCGAAGCCGGCCAGTCGGGCGGCGCCAAGCTGCTGTCCGGCGGCCGCCAGGCGCGCACCGATACTGGCGGCTTCTACGTCGAGCCGACGCTGTTCGACCAGGTCGACAGCAGCATGACCATCGCGCGCGAAGAGATCTTCGGGCCGGTGCTGTCGGTGCTGAGCTTTACCGACGTGAAGGATGCCGTCAAGCAGGCCAACTCCACGCCGTACGGCTTGCAGGCCGCCGTGTGGACTGCCGATATCAGCAAGGCGATCCAGACGGCGCGTGCGCTGCGGGCAGGCACCGTGCATGTGAACCAGTACGACGGCGACGACATCACCGTGCCGTTCGGCGGCTACAAGCAGTCCGGTAATGGCCGCGACAAATCGCTGCACGCTTTCGATAAATACACCGAGCTGAAAACTACATGGATACAAATCGGCTAGACAGTACGGCGGCTCGCTCGACGGAAGAATCGCAGCGCGAGCTGGCTGCGAAAGGCGTGCGTTTCGTGTTCGCGCAGTTCACGGACATCCACGGTGCGGCCAAGGGCAAGCTGATACCGCTGGCGCATCTGGACGATATCGTCTCTCCGGGGGCTGGATTTTCGGGCCCGTCGATCTGGGGCACGGGCTTGCCGCGTACCGGTCCGCGTTCGGAATACTATGGCCGCGCCGATCTCTCCACCTTGAAGATCATGCCGTGGCTGCCGGGCTACGCGCGCGTGGTGCTGGATGGCCATGTGGCGGGCGTGCCTTTCGACGCCTGCCCGCGCCAGGTATTGCGCAAGCAGGTCGAGCGGCTGGCGCAGCGCGGCTGGACCTTGAACGCGGGTCTGGAACCGGAGTTCTTCCTGCTGCAAAAAGGTGCCGACGGCTATGACGCCGAAGCAGCCGACACGCTGGAAAAACCATCCTACGACACCAAGAGCCTGTTGCGCCGGCGCGGCTTCATCGAGAAGCTGACTACGTCGCTGGATCAGTGTGGACTGGGCGTTTTCCAGATCGACCACGAGGATGCGACCGGCCAGTTCGAAGTCAACTACAAGTACGCCGACGCGCTCAAGGCGGCGGACAACTTCATGCTCTTCAAGATGGCGGCGCAGCATATCGCCGAAGAGGAGGGCATGCTGTTCTCGATGATGCCCAAGCCGTTTGCCGACCGTCCGGGCAGCGGGCTGCATTTCCATCTGTCGCTGGCGAACGTCGCCGGCAAGCCGCTGTTCGCACTGGGTGAAGAGACGGAGCCGGGCGGGCGCGATCTCGGCCTGTCATCGCTGGCCTATCACTTCATGGCGGGCCTGCTGCATCACGCCCCGGCCTTGGCAGCGCTGTGCGCGCCGACGGTCAATTCGTATAAACGATTAATGTGCGGGCAGTCGCTGTCTGGCACTAGTTGGGCGCCGGCCTTTATCGGCTATGGCGACAACAACCGCACCACGGTGGCGCGGGTGGTCTACCAGCGCATCGAGTGGAGGCTGCCGGATAGTTCGGCCAATCCCTATCTGGCGCTGGCCGGTGTGATTGCTGCGGGACTGGATGGCATCGACCGGGCGCTGGCCGCCGGTGAGCCGATCAATCAGGATGTGTACGAAATGTCCGATGCGGCGCGGGCGGAGCTGGGATTGAAGCTGCTGCCGCAGAATCTCGGCGAGGCCGCCGCTGCGCTGAAGGCCGACGCGGTGCTGGCCGCAGCACTGGGTACGGATATCGTCAACGAGTTTGTGGCGCTGAAGAGCGCTGAATGGATCGAATACAGTCAACACGTCAGCGCCTGGGAGACCAGACGCTATCTCGACCGCTTTTAGGAGCAAGCGATGAGCCAGGCCATGAAGGACTTTCTACGCGACCGCAATATTCACGAAGTGGAGTGCGTGATCGCCGACATGACCGGCATCGCCCGTGGCAAGATACTGCCCAAGGATCTCTTCCTCAGCGAGGGCGAGATGCGCTTGCCCAAGAGCGTGCTGCTCAACACCGTCAACGGCGAGCAGCCTAACAATCTTCCCTATACCGGCGCTACTGATCCCGACATGATCTGCGTGCCGGACCTGGCCACGCTGCGGCAGGTGCCGTGGGCAGCGGAGAACGTCGCGCTGGTGATCCACGATTGCCAGAACTTCGATGGCTCGCCGGTCGGCCTGTCGCCGCGCGCGGTGTTGCGCAAGGTGCTCAAGCTGTATGCGGAGCGCGGCTGGCAGCCGGTGGTGGCGCCGGAGATGGAGTTTTATCTGGTCGCCCGCAGCAGCAATCCGCACGAGCCGCTGACGCCACCGCTGGGCCGCAGCGGCAAGACGGAATCCGGCCGTCAGTCATATTCCATCGACGCCGTGAACGACTTCGATCCTTTCTTTCTGGAGCTGTCCACCTTCTGCAAACAGCATGAGCTGGGCGTGGAGACGCTGATACACGAAGCGGGAGCGGGCCAGATGGAAATCAACTTCACGCACGGCGAGGCGCTGGAGCTGGCCGACCGCGTCTTCCTCTTCAAGCGCGCGGTGCGGGAGACGGCGCTGCGGCACGGGATCTTCGCCACCTTCATGGCCAAGCCGATGGAGACGGAGCCCGGCAGCGCGATGCACATCCACCAGAGCGTGCTCGATACCGCGACCGGCGAGAACATCTTCAGCCGCGCCGATGGCGAAGCCAGCGCCTTGTTCTTCAACTATATCGCGGGACTGGAGCAGTATGCGGCGGCGGCCACGCTGCTGTTTGCGCCGCATGTGAATTCGTATCGCCGCCTGTCGCGCTTCATGTCGGCGCCGACCAATGTGCACTGGGGTTACGACAACCGTACCTGCGGCATCCGCATTCCGAACTCCGCACCGCTGAACCGGCGTGTGGAGAACCGGGTGCCGGGCGTGGACGTCAATCCCTATCTGGCGATGGCCGCCACGCTGGCCTGCGGCTATCTCGGCATGACGCAAGGTTTGACGCCTTCGCCGCCGACCGCCGATAGCGCCGAGCATGTGCATGACCAGCTGCCGCGCAATCTGGAGGACGCCATTCTGCGCCTGCGCGAATGCAAGCCCTTGAGCGATATCCTGGGAGAGCTGTTCGTACAGGCCTTCTGCGAAGTGAAGGAACTGGAATTCGCCACCTACAGCCGCGTAATCAGCTCGTGGGAGCGCGAGCATCTGATGCTGCTGGTGTAACCATGGCCGGCACCCGCGACGGATTGAACTGGCCGCGCGTGCAAGCGCTGGCTGCCGCCGAACGCACCAGCTACATCGCGCGCAATCCCGAGTCGGCGCGGCTGGCGGGGCAGGCCGCGCAGCATCTGCTGTTCGGCGTGCCGATGCACTGGATGAACGACTGGTCCACGCCGTTCGCGCTGACGGTGCGCGAGGCATCCGGCGTCCGCTTCCGCGATGCGGATGGCCACGAATACATCGACTTCTGCCTCGGCGACACCGGCGCCATGTTCGGCCACGCGCCGCCGCCGGTGGCGCAGGCCATCGCGCGCCAGGCTGCACGTGGCTACACTGCCATGCTGCCGTCGGAAGACGCCGCGCCGGTGGCGGCAGAGCTGGCGCGGCGTTTCGGCCTGCCGTACTGGCAGTTCGCATTGTCCGCATCGGACGCCAACCGCTTCGTGCTGCGCTGGCTGCGCGCTGCGACGGGCCGCAGCAAGGTGCTGGTCTTCAACGGCTGCTATCACGGTACGGTGGACGATGTGTTTGTCGATCTGGTGGACGGCGTGCCGACGCAGCGCGACAGTCTGCTGGGGCAGGTGCACAAGCTGACGGATCATACGGTGGTGGTGGAGTTCAACGACCTGCCGGCGCTGGAGGCTGCGCTGGGGCAGGGAGACATCGCCTGCGTGCTGGCCGAACCGGTGATGACCAACATCGGCATGGTGCTGCCGCAGCCGGGCTACTGGGAGGCCGCGCAGCAGCTCATCAAGCGCCACGGCAGCCTGCTGGTGATCGACGAGACGCACACCATCAGCAGCGGCCCCGGAGGATACGCACAGGCGCACGGCATGCAGCCGGACGCGCTGGTGGTTGGCAAGCCAATTGGCGGCGGCATTCCTTGCGCAGTCTATGGATTTACGGAGGAGCTGGCGCGGCGCGTGGAGAAGGCAAAGCGCGATGCGCCACCGGGTCATTCAGGCATCGGCACCACGCTGAGCGCCAACATGTTCGCCATGGCCGCGATGCGCGCCAATCTGGAGCAGGTGATGGCGGAGCAGGCCTACCAGCACATGTTTGCGCTGGCGGCCCAATTGGCGGAAGGTTTGCGGGCAGTGATCGCGCACCACAAGCTGCCATGGTGCGTCACCCAAATCGGCGCCCGCACCGAGTTCCAGTTCACGCCGACGCCACCGCAAAATGGCACGCAAGCGCAATCGATACTGGACAGCGAGCTGGAACAGATCATCCACCTTTACCTGCTCAACCGCGGCCTGCTGATCACACCGTTCCACAACATGCTGTTGGTGTGCCCGGATACCAGCGACAACGACATCAAGCAGCTATTGGCCGCGTTTGAAGACTGCGTCAGACAGTTCGTTTAGAAGCAGTGCTCCAGCGCCGGGAAGCTGCCGTCCTTGACGGCGGTGACGTAGGCGGTGACGGCGGCGTCGATGCTGGTCTGGCCTTCCATGAAGTTCTTCACGAAGCGCGCTTTGCGGCCTGGGAAGACGCCCAGCAGATCGTGCATCACCAGCACCTGGCCCGAGCAGTCCGGACCCGCGCCGATGCCGATCGTCGGTATCGCCAGCAGGTCGGTGACTTCCTTGCCCAGCTGCGTAGGAATCGCTTCAAGCACCAGCAGCGAGGCGCCGGCTGCCTGCAGTTTCAGCGCGTCCGCTTTCAGCAGGTCGGCGCTTTCGATGGTCTTGCCTTGCACCTTGTAGCCGCCCAGCTGATGCACCGATTGCGGCGTCAGGCCGAGGTGGGCGCAGACCGGCACCGAGCGCTCGGTCAGGAAGCGTACCGTGTCGGCCAGCCATGCGCCGCCTTCCAGCTTGACCATGTGCGCGCCCGCCTGGATCAGCTGCACGGCGTTGTTGAACGCGCTCTCCGGCGTGGCGTAGGCGCCGAACGGCAAGTCGGCGACGATCATCGCCGACTTGCTGCCGCGCGCGACGGCGGCGGTGTGGTAGGCCACTTCGGCCACCGTCACCGGCAGCGTGGACTGGTGGCCGTTGCAGACCATGCCCAGCGAATCGCCGATCAGCAGGATCTCGACGCCGCAGCGGTCCATCAGCGAGGCGAAGCTGGCATCGTAGCAGGTCAGCATGGTGATCTTTTCACCGGCCGCGCGCAGGTTCGCCAGCGTGGGGATGGTGACTGCCTTGTTGGCGACCGCTTTGGCCGGTGCAGGTGCGGTGGTGGCGGCAGGCTTTTGGCTCGCGGCCATTTCGTTTCCTTGCAAATAACCAGACATGGGAAATCCTTTAAAGATGTGATGACACGGCGATAGTGTAGTCCTGAATGCTATCGCGTGCAGGGGAGTCAAATAATGGGGCTGATGCCCTGATCGGCTACCGAGGCGGCATAATCCTGCGCCGCGCCCTTGCCGGGAATGTGGATGGCCGGCGCCAGTTCCAGCAGCGGCACCAGCACGAAGGCGCGCTCGGTCATGCGCGGATGCGGCACGGTCAGCGTGGCGCTGGCAATCTGCTGGTCGCCGTACAGCAGCAGGTCCAGGTCCAGCGTGCGTGGGGCGTTGCGGTAGGGCCGCTCGCGTCCATGCGCCTGCTCGATGCCGTGCAGCGCCTGCAGCAGCGCTTCGGCGTCCAGCGTGGTGGCGATGCGGGCCACGGCGTTGATGTAGTCGTCGCCGCTCGAATCGATGGGCGCGGTGCGGTACAGGCCCGACGCCGCCATCAGCGTGCAGCCGGGCAGGCGTTGCAGGCGCTCCAGCGCATCGGCCACGTTGCCGCGCGCGTCGCCCAGGTTGGCGCCGATGCCGATGTAGGCGATGGTGAAGGCGAAGCCGTCTTCACCTGGTGTGCCGATGATGCTCATGATGCGTCAGGGCGCAGCTTATTCCGCGCCGCCGTCGCCGCCGGAACCGCCGGCATTGCCGCCAGCGTTGCCGCCTTCAGCGCCGCCCTTGCTGCGGCCACCGCGACGCGGTGCGCGTTTGCGCTTGGCGCCGCCGGAACCGGCCGGCTGGTTGGCCGATGCGATCAGGTCTTCGCGGGTGGCTTCGTCGCCTTCGTAGAACGCGGTCCACCATTCGCCCAACTCGGCGTCGATCTCGCCCGAGGCGCAGCGCAGCAGCAGGAAGTCGTAGCCGGCGCGGAAGCGCAGGTGCTCCAGCAGCTTGTGCGGCGACTTGCCGGTGCGGCGTTCGAAGCGTGGCTGCATCGACCAGATGTCGCGCATGTCGGAGCCGATCTTGCGCTGCAAGGCCAGCTTCTCGGTCTGCGAATCGAGCACGTCGTCGGCCGCCAGGTGCAGCGCGGGGATGGTTTGCTCGCCCGAGGCGCGGTAGGCGGTCCACTTCTCCAGCACCTGGTGCCACAGCAGCGACGCAAACAGGAAGCCCGGCGATACGGTCTTGCCGGCGTGGATGCGGGCATCGGTCGAGTCCAGCGCCAGCGTCACGAACTTGGCGCCCAGCGGCTGTTCCAGCACCACGTCCAGCAGCGGCAGCAGGCCGTGATGCAGGCCTTCCTTGCGCAGCTGCTGCAGGCAGGCCAGCGCCTGGCCGCTCATCAGAAGCTTGAGCATTTCGTCGAACACGCGCGCGGCGGGCACGTTGTCGATCAACGACGCCATCACGGAGATAGGCGCGCCGGTATTCGGTTCGATGGTGAATTTGAGCTTGGCGGCGAAGCGCACCACGCGCAGCATACGCACCGGGTCTTCGCGGTAGCGCGCTTCCGGCTGGCCGATGATGCGCAGCGTCTTGGCGCGGATGTCTTCGATGCCGCCGTGGTAGTCCAGCACCTGCTGGTTGGCCGGGTTGTAGTACATGGCGTTGATGGTGAAGTCGCGGCGCACCGCGTCTTCCGCCTGCGAGCCGAAGGTGTTGTCGCGCAGGACGCGGCCATGTTCATCCTTCGGCGCGTTGTCCAGCGTGGTGCCGCGGAAGGTGGTCACTTCCAGCAAATCCTGGCCGAACATCACGTGCACGATCTGGAATCGCTTGCCGATGATGAAGGCGCGGCGGAACAGGCGCTTGACCTGCTCCGGCGTGGCGTTGGTGGCGATGTCGAAGTCTTTCGGCTTCACGCCCAGCAGCAGGTCGCGCACGGCGCCGCCGACGACGAAGGCTTCGTAGCCGGCTTCCTGCAGGGTGCTGGTGACGCGCACCGCGTTCGACGACAGCAGGCGCGGGTCGATGCCGTGGGCGTCGGGGCCGAGTACCACCGGCGTGCTGGTGTCGCGCGCCTTGCTTTTGGTGCCGAGGATTTTGCGGATCAGTTTCTTAATCATTGAATAGGTCAATTAATGGCCAGCCTTGGGCTGTGGCGTGCGTTTTCAGTGCGGCGTTGGGGTTGGTCGCCACCGGATGGCTGACGATGGACATCAGCGGCAGGTCGTTGTGCGAGTCGCTGTAGAAGTGGACGGTGTCGAAGTCTTCCAGCGTCTTGTCCATCTTCGCCAGCCAAGCCTTGGTGTGGGTGATCTTGCCCGCGCCCTGGGTTGGCGTGCCGACCAGTTTTCCGGTCAGCTTGCCGTCGGCGTCTACTTCCGGCATGGCCGCGATCAGGTGCTCCACGCCCAGCGCCTTGGCGATCGGCGCGGTGACGAAGTGGTTGGTGGCGGTGACGATGGCCACCAGGTCGCCGGCGTCGATGTGCTTTTGCAGCAGCGCGCGGGCGGCCGGGCGGATCGCCGGCTGTACCACTTCGGCCATGTACTGCTGCTGCATGGCTTTCAGGCGGTCCTGCGGGAACGAGGCCAGGGTGCCGAGCGAGAACTCCAGGTATTCCACCGGGTCCAGCGTGCCGGCCTGGTACTGGGCGAAGAACTCGTCGTTGCGGCGGGCGAATTCGGCGGCGTCCACGGCGCCGATGCGCACCAGGAACTGCCCCCACTCGTAGTCGGAGTCGATCGGCAGCAGCGTGTGGTCGAGGTCAAATAAGGCTAAGTTCATGCAGGCGTCTTTATTCTTTAGCTTCCGCCTGCAACCACTCGCGCAGCAGCGGCAGGGTGATCGGGCGTTGGGTTTCGAGGGAATACTGGTCCAGCGAGTCCAGCATGGTCGACAGCGACCGCATGTCGCGCTGAAAATGGGACAGCAAGTAGGGTATCACGCCCGGCGACAGCGTCAAGCCGCGTGCGGTGGCGGCGGCGCTCAGCGCGGCCACCTTTTCGTCGTCGGTCAGGCCGTGGATCTGGTAGATCAGGCCCCAGCCCATGCGGGTGCGCAGGTCTTCGCGCACCGGCAGCACGGCCGGCGCGACGGCGCCGCTGCACACCATGAAGGCGTTGTTGGCGCGGATTTCATTGAACAGCGCGAAGGCGTCGATCTGCGCCAGCGGCGACAGCTTTTCGCAGTCGTCGAGCAGGTACAGGTCCACCTCCGGCGAGTAGACGAATTCGGACTCGATGGAAAACGGCGAGATGTAGCGCGCGCGCAGTTGTTCGGCCTCGCTGCCGGCGCTGGCCAGGGCTTTCAGCAGATGGGTCTTGCCGACGCCGCCCGCGCCCCACAGGTAGGCGAAGTGCTCGCGCGACGTGCGGTCGGCGAACTGCGCCATCAGCGCTGCCGCTTCGGCATTCTGTCCCACCTCGAACGATGCGAGGCTGTGCGCCTGGTCTGCGCCTAAATCGAGCACCAGTTGTTTCATGGCGTTCGCCTGATTGTGATCTTTTGCATAACGTTTTTCTGTTCCACGTCACGCATTATAGAAGCTGCTGCTCAGGTAGTGGCGGCGCAGATGCTTAAATGCCACCATCAGCACGGCCGAAGCGGGCAACGCCAGCAGCACGCCGACAAAGCCGAACAGCTGGCCGAAGGCCAATAAAGCGAAGATCACGGCCAGCGGATTGAGGCCGATGCGCTCGCCCACCAGGCGCGGCGTGAGGAAAAAGCCCTCGATCACCTGGCCGGCGCCGTAGATCACGGCCACCGCCACCACGCCGCTCCAGTCGGAGAATTGCAGCACCGCCGAAATCAGCGCCAGCACCAAGCCCAGGCCGAAGCCCAGGTAGGGGATGAACACCAGCAGGCCGGTGATGATACCGACCGGCAGCGCGACGTCGAAGCCGGCGATGGCCAGCGCCACCGAGTAGTAGACGGCCAGCACGAACATCACCAGCAGCTGGCCGCGCAGGTACTGGGCCAGCAGGGTGTCGACCTCGTTGGCCATGTCCATCGTGGCGCCTATCCAGCGGCGCGGCACGCAGCCGGCGATACGGGCCAGCATCGGGTGCCAGTCCAGCAGCAGGTAGAACAGCACCACCGGAATCAGCACCAGCGTGGCGATCCAGCCCAACACCGCGGTGCCGCCGACGCGCGCCGAATTGAGCACGGCGCTCCAGATCTCGTCGCCGCTGGTTGCCATCTGCTGTGATACGAGCTTCTTGATGCCGTCGCTGTCGAGGCGCACCTTGACGCCCATTTCCTGCAGCTTGGGGCCGAGCAGGTCGTTGGCCTTGGCCAGGAAGGCGGGGATCTGCGCCTGCAGCATCGGGATTTCTTTTTGCAGCACCGGCACCACGATCAGCACCAGCGCGGCGATGGCGGCGAAGAACAGCACCACCACCACCAGCACGGCCAGCGGGCGTGGCACGCGCATTTTCAGGCGGCCGACGCGCAGATGGTCGAGGAAGTCGACGCCCGGGTTCAATGCGTAGGCGAGGATGGCGGCGGCCAGGAAGGGCGTCAGCACCGGTCCCAGCGTGACCAACAAGAGGAAGAATGCTGCCCAAACCGCTACCCAGAATGCCGTTTGCTTTTGCTCTACCGAGAGGGGAAATGGCATGGAGTGTGATTTAGATGGTTAAAAACGGCTGTTGGACGGGGCATTTTGATAAAATAGCGGATTGACCGGGTTGTTGTGCTGCTTTTTCTGCATTTTCGTGGCTTTTTGCTACGAAACAGGTCTCCGCCTTCTATTTTACCGCCTCCGCTGCGAAATACACCATGAGCCAAACTTCTAATGTTTCCCTGTCCTACCGTGACGCCGGCGTCGATATCGACGCAGGTGACGCTTTAGTCGAAGCGATCAAGCCTTTTGCCAAGCGCACCATGCGCGAAGGCGTGATGGGCGGCTTGGGCGGTTTCGGCGCGATGTTCGAGATCAGCAAGAAGTACAAGGAGCCCGTCCTGGTTTCCGGTACCGACGGCGTGGGTACCAAGCTGAAACTGGCGTTCGAGCTGAACCGCCACGACACGGTCGGCATCGATCTGGTCGCGATGAGCGTCAACGACATCCTGGTGCAGGGCGCCGAGCCGCTGTTCTTCCTCGACTACTTCGCCTGCGGCAAGCTGGACGTGGCCACCGCGACCGACGTCATCAAGGGCATCGCCCAGGGTTGCGAACAAGCCGGTTGCGCGCTGATCGGCGGCGAAACGGCGGAAATGCCGTCCATGTACCCGGCCGGTGAATACGACCTGGCCGGTTTCGCGGTCGGCGCCGTGGAAAAATCGAAAATCATCGACGGCACCAAGATCGTGCCGGGCGACGTGATCCTGGGCCTGGCGTCGTCGGGCGTGCATTCCAACGGTTACTCGCTGGTGCGCAAGATCATCGAAGTGGCCAAGCCGGACCTGGAAGGCGACTTCCACGGCCGCAAGCTGTCGGACGTGCTGATGCAGCCGACCCGCATCTACGTCAAGCCATTGCTGGCGCTGATGGCTTCGATGGAAGTCAAAGGCATGGTGCACATCACCGGCGGCGGCCTGGTCGAGAACATTCCTCGCGTGCTGCAGCCTGGCCTGGTGGCTGAGCTGGACGGCAAATCGTGGACCATGCCTCCGCTGTTCACCTGGCTGCAACAGCACGGCGGCGTGGCCGACGCTGAAATGCACCGCGTGTTCAACTGCGGCATCGGCATGACCGTCATCGTATCGAAAGAAAACGCGGCAGCCGCCATCGCCCAGCTGGAAGCGGCCGGCGAGACGGTCTACACCATCGGCGCGATCCGCGCCCGCATGGGTGACGAGCACCAGACCATCGTCGTTTAAACGATAAGCACTTTCCAAAAAGCGGACCACGCCCTTGGCGTCGTCCGCTTTTTTTATGCCTGGACCCTGAACGATGACATCAAGCCTGAAACAACTGGCCGGCCTGTTGCTGCTGGCCGCGAGCTGCTGCGCCACGGCGGCGCCGTTGACGATACTGGTATCGATCGACGGCATGCGTCCCGATTACCTGGAGCGCGGCGTCACGCCCAATCTGAACCGTCTGGCGGCCAGCGGCGCGCGGGCGGTGGCGATGCGGCCGTCGTTTCCGTCGCTGACCTTCCCTAACCACTACACGCTGGTGACGGGGCTGCGTCCCGACCATCACGGGGTGGTGGGCAACAATATGGACGACGCGGCCATCCCCGGCGTGCGCTTCAGTCTGGATAACGAGGCGGCCGTCACCGACCGCCGCTGGTGGGACCAGGCCGAGCCGGTGTGGGTGACGGCCGAGCTGCACCGCATCCGTGCCGGCACGCTGTTCTGGCCGGGGTCCGAGGCGGCCATTCATGGCGTGCGGCCGACCGTGGCGCCGCCGTTCGACGGCAAGCATCCGGCCGTGGTGCGGGTCGACCGGCTGCTGTCGTGGCTGGGGCGGGCGAAGGGGGAGCCGCTCGGCTTCGCCACGCTGTACCTGGATGATGTCGATCACGCCGGCCACACCTTCGGCCCGGATGCCGGCCAAACCACGCGGGCGGTGGCGCGCGTCGACGAGAGCATCGGGCGCTTGCTGGATGGCTTGGCCAAGCGCCGCGTGGATGCCAACATCGTCATCGTCTCCGATCACGGCATGGCGCCGACCAGCGCCGAGCGCGTGGTGCGCATGGACCGGCTGCTGCCGGAGGGCAGCTACAACAAGGTGGCCAGCGGATCGTATGCGGGGCTGGAGCCGGTGGCGGGACACGAAGAGCAACTGGCGGCGGCGCTGCTCAAGCCGCATGAGCATATGCAGTGCTGGCGCAAGGGCGAGATCCCGGCGCGGCTGGCGTATGGACGGAACGCGCGCGTGCCGGCCTTTATCTGCCTGGCCGAAACCGGCTGGCTGCTGGCGTTCAACGACAAGACGATGGTGAGAGGCGGCGCGCACGGCTACGACAACGCCGCGCCGGAGATGAGCGCCATCTTCATCGCCGCCGGCCCGGCCATCAAGCCGGGTGTGGTGCTGCCGGCGTTCGACAATGTTGATGTTTACCCGTTGCTGATGCGGTTGCTGGAGTTGAAGCCCCTGCCATCCGACGGCGACATTATGCCGCTGCTGCCGGCGCTCGCGCCATAGTGTAAGCTTTAGCCACACACTGAATGCAGGAGTGGCAATGGGTGCGAATATTTCTGAACCGGAGATCGTGTCCGCATTGCGCCTGCGCTTGCCCGGGCTGCTGGCCGTCTACCTGTTCGGCAATCGAGCAACGGAGCAGGCGTGCGGCGACAGCGACCTTGATCTTGCGGTGCTGGTTGAGGGCAAGCTGGAGCCGTTGGCGACGTGGGAGCTGGCGCAATCGCTGGCCGGGTTGGTCGGCTGCGACGTCGATTTGATCGACCTACGTGCCGCATCGACGGTCTTGCAGTACCAGGTGATTACCACCGGCTCTCGTCTGTGGAACAAGGACGTGCAGGCCTCCTTGTACGAATGTGCGATCCTGAGTCAAAAGACGGATCTGGATACGGCCCGCGCCGGCCTGCTGGAAGACATTGAACGTGAGGGGCGCGTGTATGGCCGATGACGTCATCCTTAACAAGGCGGCCACGATAGAGCGCTGCGTGGCCCGTGCTCGCGAGGAGTATCTCAAAAATCCTGCCACGTTCGGTGCGGATCATACGCGGCAGGACGCCGCGATCTTGAATATTCAGCGAGCGTGCGAAGCCGCGCTGCACGACGTTTAGGCGAACGGCCGTGCATCGGGCTGGCGGCGCAGGGCTTCGAAGGCTTGCGGTTCCCATGGCTTGACCGCCATCAGCAGGCTGGTGCCGTAGCGTTGGGCGTCGGGTGCGGATTTGCTGTCTTCGTGCAGTTCGGCGAACTCGCGCAGCAGGCGCTGCATGCGTTGTTGCAGACGCGCGCTGGCCTCTGCCGTCAGCATCGCGTGCTGAAAGCGCAGCTGCTGGCCTGGCTGGTCGAAGCGGCCGTTGAGGAAGTCGGATTGAATGCGGTCCTGGAAGAAGCGTTGGATCGGGCCGTCCGGCAACCAGGCGAAGTCACGTGCGATACGCAGCTTGACGCGGTTTTCTGGCATCAGGTGTATCAATCCCAAACGGTCCAGTTGCACCAGGTAGCCGACGCACTTGGCTTCGCTGATCCGGTAGGTCTCGACAATGCGCGCGGCGCTCCAGTGGTTGAGCACGCAGACCGCTGTCAACAGTCGGCCGGGATCGGCCACCAGTTCTTTTTCCTGCGTCGCGCTCAGGCTGCGCAGCGTAGCCTGGCTCTGCGCGGCGGCCTGTACCAGTTCGGCCAATTCCATGTGCAGCAGGTCGCAGATTGCTTCCAGCGTTTGCAGTGAAAAGCTCTGCAGCGAGAACTGCCGCTTGACTGTGGCTTCGCTGAGCTGCAAGTGGGCGGCGACGCGGGCGTAGGTGATGCCGTCGGCCTTCAGCAGGCGCTTCAGCGTGGCGATCAGGTGCTGGGTCTGGGACATGGTGAAAAGTATCGAAAATTGATACTTCAAAGCTTAAATGACGTTGTTGGTAACGGCAATGTATTTATTTTGGCTACTTGCTGGCAGACTCCAGTCTTTCTCATCAATCAAGGAGAACGACATGTTGGGCGTGATACTGCTGGTGTTTGGCGGATGTTTTGTGCTGGAGCGGCTGCGGCCCGGCTGGGCACTGCCGCGCGTGCGGACCTGGCCGCTGCGGGTGTTGCTGGTCAACGCGGCGCAGTTGGGCATAGTGCTGCTGGCGGGCGTGAGCTGGGAGCGCTGGCTGTCGGCGGCCTCGGTGTTCCACCTGTCGCACTTTCTGCATCCGGCGGCGGGCGGATTGCTGGCCTATTTCATTGCCACCTTCGTGTTTTACTGGTGGCACCGCTGGCGTCATGAGTCGGACTGGCTGTGGCGCATCTTCCATCAGATTCACCACAGCCCGCAGCGCATCGAGGTGATCACCTCGTTCTACAAGCATCCGGGCGAAATGCTGGTCAACTCGGTGCTGGGCAGTCTGCTGGTGTACACGCTGCTGGGATTGTCGCCGGAAGCGGGCGCGGTCTACACGCTGTGCACGGCGCTGGGCGAGTTCTTCTATCACACCAGCGTGCGTACGCCGCGCTGGATAGGCTACTTCTTCCAGCGGCCGGAGATGCACCGCATCCACCACCAGCACGGCCGCCACCGCAACAACTACGGCGATATCGTCTGGTGGGACATGCTGTTCGGCACCTACGAAAATCCGGCCCGCTTCGAAGCCAGCTGCGGCTTCGATCCGGACAAGGAGGAACGCCTGCTTGCTATGCTCGCGTATCGCGATGTGCATGCGGATGAGTAGCGGCGTATCGCGTTTCCGTCTGCCTTGAAGTCGCCGTAATCTTCGATACGTTTCAATATCCGGTCTTCGGGACATGCTGCGTGGCCGGATTATCTTGCATGGTCGGTTGCTGTTCTATCGTTTGACAGGGAACAGGGCAAGCACTATAAATACTCCAAGGGTTTAGCGCTTTGGGTAGCTAAAGCCCCCGGCAATCGACCGCCATTCGCAAAGACGGCAGCCAGCCATGTCCCATATCCGGCCCTAAGGGGCGACAGGGTTATTCCTCATGGATAGCGCGCAAATACTGGCTAAGGCACGCTTGGCACTCGACCTCGGTGATATTGCCGAGGCGTCCCAGCTCCTCGGCCCCTTGGTGGAGCATGCCGATCCTGAGGCGTTGTTTTTATTTTCCACCTTCAGCATGCCCGACGCCGAGTCGGTTGCGCAATTTGAAGAACGCAGTCTGCGCTTGTTGGAGAAGTCTGCCGAACTGGGCTATGCGCCAGCTTTATATGCACTCGGCGTTTGCTACGATCTTGGCGATCTGGTTCGTCAGGATGAGTTCAAGGCAGCCCATTTTTTTGAGTGCGCGGCCAAGCTCGGTTATCCCAAAGCGAAATATGAACACGGTCGTAATCTCTACTACGGCTCTCACGGGGACCACAAAAAATCGCAGTTGGGCTGGCAGTTGATCCAGGACGCGGCAAACGAGCAGGTGGAAGGCGCGATGGAATTCATACGGAATTCAGCGCCTCCGCACCATATCTGATTCTCTGCTATTTCTTCAGTATTTTCTCCACCGGCGCCGGCCGCAGGCGGAAGGCGTCGGGCATGCCGGAGCCCAGCAGCGGGCGCAGGTACAGGCGGAAGGCGTCGGTGACGTCGGTGCCGCTGGCGCTGATGAACTCGTCCTCCATCACGCGCGTCTTGCCGGCCACGTCGGCCAAGGCCATCAACTCATAGTCGACCGAGTAGAAGCCGGTGCGCTTGATCGCTACCGAGCCGTCGCGCCCGCCCCACATGGCGAACTGCACCGCCTTCTCGCCGACTTCGCGCGCCTCGCGCTGGTCCACGTCCGACACGCAGCCGATGAACGAGCGCTGTAGATAGCCGAAGGTGTCGCCGCGCACGCGCTTGATGCCCAGCTTGGCCTTGATCTCGTCGCACAGCAGATCGGCCAGCGCGCCGGTGCCCGACAGCTGCACATTGCCGTGCGCGTCGCGCTCGACTTCCTTGGCCAGCAGGCTGGCGATCGCTTCGCCCGATGCGTCATGGATGCCTTCCGACACGGCGATCACGCAGCGCCCATAGCGCGCATAAGTGGCCTTGACATCGGCCAGGAACTGCTCCAGCGAGAACACCCGCTCCGGCAGATAGATCAGGTGCGGGCCGTCGTCCGGGAACTTCTTGCCCAGCGCGGCGGCGGCGGTCAGGAAGCCGGCGTGGCGGCCCATCACCACGCCCACGTACACGCCCGGCAGCGCGGCATTGTCCAGGTTGGCGCCGGCGAACGCTTGCGCGACAAAGCGCGCGGCCGACGGGAAGCCCGGCGTGTGGTCGCTGCCGACCAGGTCGTTGTCTATGGTCTTGGGGATGTGGATGCAGCGCAGCGGATAGCCGGCCTGCTGCGCCTGCTCGCTGACGATGCGCACCGTGTCCGATGAATCGTTGCCGCCGATGTAGTAGAACTGCTCGATCTCATGCGCGCGCAGCACCTTGAAGATCTCTTCGCAATACGGCAGGTCCGGCTTGTCGCGCGTGGAACCCAGCGCCGACGATGGCGTGGCCGCCACCAGCTCCAGGTTGTGGCTGGTCTCGCAGGTCAGGTCGACCAGGTCTTCGTTGATGATGCCGCGCACGCCGTGCAGCGCGCCGTAGACGCGGCTGACGTCGCGGAAGCGGCGCGCTTCCAGCACCACGCCCGCCAGCGACTGGTTGATGACGGCGGTCGGACCGCCTCCCTGTGCGACCAGAATTTTTCCCGACGACATGCGCGCTCCTCCGTGGTGGTTGAACCGGTTTGCTGCACCGAGACTATAGCGCGACTTTCAGCGCGCGCCGATATTCTTGTCGAGGAATTTCTCGACCCGGTTCCAGAAGTCGTAGCGGGTCTTGGGCAAGGCCCAGCCGTGGCCCTCGTCCGGGTACTCTATCCACTCGACGTTGGGATTGGTTTCCTTGACCGCCTTGTAGAACTTGGTGCCATGCGGCAGCGGCACGCGCATGTCGGCGCCGCCGTAGGCCAGCAGCAGCGGCTGCTTGATGCGCGCCGCCTGCAGCAGCGGCGAGGTGGCCTTCAGCTGTTCCGCATCCTTGACCGGATCGCCGACCAGCGCCGCCATGCCGTACTGGCGCCAGCCGTCCGAAAAGTCCGACACATAGGCCCAGTGGCCGTCGTGCATCAGGTTGATGTCGGTGACGCCCAGCCAGTCGATGCCGCACTGGTACAGGCCGGGATCGTTGATCAGTCCCATCAGCGTGGCATAGCCGCCGTAGCTGGCGCCGGCGATGCAGATGCGCTTGGGATCGGCCGTGCCCTGTTCGATGGCCCAGCGCGTGCCGTCGGCGATATCGTCCTGCATCTTCAAGCCCCATTGCTTCCAGCCGGCCAGGTAGTGTCGCACGCCGAAGCCCTTGCTGCCGCGATATTCCGGCTCCAGCACGGCGTAGCCGCGCGAGGCCAGGAACTGCGCCTCCGGCTCCCACGCCAGGTCGCCGCCGCGGACGTAGGGGCCGCCATGCACCAGCACCACCATCGGCAGGTTCTTGCCGCCGCCCTGCGGCACGGTCAGCCAGGCCGGAATCTCCAGGCCGTCGCGCGCCTTGTAGCGCACCATGGTCTTGTGCGCCATCTGCGTCGGGCTGATGCTCGGATGGCTGGCGCCGACCATGCTCAATTGCTGGGTGTCGCGGTTGTACAGGAAGGTGCGCGACGGCCACACGTCGCTGAAGGACTGGACCAGCACCCATGGCGCTTCCGGCCGCGTCGGCGGCGTCAGCAGATTGATGGTGTTGGGCAGCATGGTGTCTATCTTTTCCTGCATGGCCTTCATCGCCGCGTCGAACCAGACGGTGCCGGCGGCGTCGGTCAGGTAGCGCACGCCGAGTATCTTGTGCTGGTCCATGATCAGGTGGCCGCTGAAGTCGTAGCCGTCCAGCGTCACCACCGGGTCGTCGGAAATCTTGTTGGTGGCGAAGTTGTAGCTGTGTATCGAGGTGATGTTGCTGTTGCGGTTGATGATGACGTACAGCGTGCCGTCCGGCCCGAACGCCAGCGGCGTGAACGCGCCCTTGCCGCCGGTGTAGCTGTCGAACGCGGTCAGCCGGCGCCATTCGTTGTTGGCCGGATCGCGGTAATAGATCTCGCTGGTGCGGTCTTTCGAGGTCATCGTCAGGCGCGGTTCGCCCTTGTGGTCCAGCAGCCAGCTCATGCTGTCGCCGGGACGGGCGATGGTGGTCGCCACGCGGCCGGTCATGGTGTTGATGCGCAGCAGGTCGATACGGTCCACCTGGCCGGGACCGCTGAAGCTGCTGTTGAGCACGTACATGAATTCGGAATTCTGCGGCCCGTCCTGGTCCAGCATATAGGTGTGCCAGGGCAGCAGTTCGCGCGTTGCCACGCTGCTCAGGCCGCTGGTGATGAAGGGCATGCCGCTGCGCGTCGCCAGCTGGCGGAAGTCGGTGCCGTCGCGGTTGATCGCGTACAGGCCGGGCGCGTAGCGCTGGTCGCCCTGGGCCAGCGTGCGGTCGGCGGCGCTGAAGGCCAGGCGCTGGTCATTGATCCACTGGAATCTGCCGATGTCGGCGTCGCTGAAGTTGCCCACCACCTTGACCGTGTTCGGGCCCAGCTCGACCACGGCCAGGCGGTCGCGCTGGTCCTTGGCGCCGACTTTCACGGCCAGGTATTTGCCGCTGGGCGACAGCAGCGCGGCGCTGAATTCGGGATTGCTGAAGAAATCTTCGACCTTGGGCCGGGCCGGCGGCGCGTCGGCCGCCTGGGCGGCGGAGCAAGCCTGGACCAGGGCGCAGGCCAGCAACAGAATGGTGCGGAGTGTCATAGGTGGATTCAGAGTAGCGTATCACCGGACAATAGCATCAAGTTGTTAAATCCGCCACACTCGCTGTGTATCCTAAAGTTCCGGCGCGCGGATGTAGTCGACCAGCGCGGCGGTCTGGCGGTCGGGCGCCGGCGTGAGCAGGCTGACCGCGATCATCGTCAGCAGTCCGGCCGGCACGCCGAAGATGCCGGCCGACATGGGCGCGATGTGCAGCCACTGGCCGGCCGCGCTGCCGCCCAGGATGGGGTTGGTGTGCAACATGTAGTACAGGCAGACGATGAAGCCGGCCGTCATGCCGGCCAGCGCGCCCTGGTGGTTGGCGCGCTTCCAGAACACGCCCAGCACCAGCGCCGGGAACAGCGTCGAGGCCGCCAGCGAGAAGGCCGCGCCCACCAGCGACAGGATGTCGCCCGGCTTTTGCGAAGCCGCGTAGGCGGCGATGAAGGCCACGCCCAGCAGCAGCAGCTTGGAGATCGTCACCCGCTTCTGGGTCGAGGCGGCGCGGTCGACGATCTTGTAGTAGACGTCGTGCGACAGCGCGTTGGAGATGGCCAGCAGCAGGCCGTCGGCGGTCGACAGCGCGGCGGCCAGGCCGCCCGCCGCCACCAGGCCGGACACCACGTAGGGCAGGCCGGCGATCTCCGGCGTGGCCAGCACCAGCACGTCGGCGTCGATGGTGATCTCGGCCAGCTGCACCACGCCATCGTGGTTGATGTCGCTGATGCTGAACAGCGGATTGAGCTTGTCCACATTGGCCCAGTACGACACCCAGTTCGGCAGGTGGGCATAGTCGCTGCCGACCAGCGCGCTGTAGATGTCGTACTTGACCAGCACCGCCAGCGCCGGGATGGTCAGGTAGATCAGCAGGATGAAGAACAGCGTCCAGAACACCGACACGCGCGTCTCGTGCACCGACGGCGTGGTGTAGGCGCGCATCAGGATGTGCGGCAGCGCGGCCGTGCCCATCATCAGGCAGAACACCAGCGCCAGGAAGTTGTTGCGCTTGATGTCCGAGGTTTCCTTGTCGCCGGGGTAGGGCGTGGCGTGCGGCGTGATCGGTTCGGCGCGCGCCAGGTTTTGCGCGCGCGCCTCGGCCCAAGTGCGCGCCGCCTCGTCGGCGTTCTTCGGATAGGCGATCAATGCGCGCTCGGCGTTGCGGATGTCCAGCAGCGAGGCGTTGCGCAGCTTGACGCTGTCGAGCTTGTGCTGCACTTCGATGCGGCCCGCTTCCCACGACACCGGCAACTTGCGGATGCGGGCTTCGTAGTCGTCGGCGCGCTGGCGGAAGATGGCGCGTACTTCGGCTTCACGCGGATCGTTTTGCAGCACCTGTTCGCGTGCGCTGAGCTTGGGCAGCAGCTTGCCGTAGGCGACCTGCGGGATGGGGTTGTCGCTGTGCTTGCCGGACAGCCAGACCGCCGGCATCAGGAAGGCCACCAGGATGATGATGTATTGCGCCACCTGGGTCCAGGTGATGGCGCGCATGCCGCCGAGGAAGGAGCACACCAGGATGCTGGCCAGACCGAGGAAGATGCCGACCGAGAAATCGACGCCGGTGAAGCGCGAGGCGATCAGCCCGACCGCGTAGATCTGCGCCACCACGTAGGTGAAGGAGACGATGATGGTGGCGGCCACCGCCAGGATGCGCACGGCGCGGCCGCCGCGGTTGTCGCCGTGGCCGCCGCCGTAGCGGGCGGCCAGGAAATCGGGGATGGTGTACTGGCTGAACTTGCGCAGATACGGCGCGATCAGCAGCGCCACCAGGCAGTAGCCGCCGGTCCAGCCCATGATGTAGGCCAGACCGTCGAAGCCGTGCAGATACAGGCCGCCGGCCAGGCTGATGAAGCTGGCGGCGGAAATCCAGTCGGCGGCGGTGGCCATGCCGTTGAACATGGCCGGCACCCGGCGTCCGGCGACATAGTAT
Organism: Rugamonas aquatica; assembly: GCF_009380215.1. GTDB lineage: Bacteria > Pseudomonadota > Gammaproteobacteria > Burkholderiales > Burkholderiaceae_D > Rugamonas > Rugamonas aquatica_B. Next base: position 66,256 of record NZ_WHUG01000016.1, on the reverse strand, counting down.
TCAAGCACATTGGAGGTGCGGCCCAGCACGCCGATCGACGCGTACAGCACGATGGTGGCGAACATGAACAGGTAGCCGATCCAGACGCGCGACATGCCTTCCTGCTCCAGCACGGCAAGCGCGACCAGGAAGCAGGCGAAGCCGGCCGTGAACAGCAGGTAGTAGCTGCTCAGGCGCCGGAAGAAGGCGCGCTGGGTGCTCATGGGCGCTTTTCCGGCAAATTCGGCGCGGCGGCGCGGTCGTAGCGCCGCATGCGCCACGCGTAGACGGCCAGGATGGCGAGGTAGACCAGCGACGCGCCCTGCGCCGCCAGGTAGAACGACAGCGGCCAGCCGAACACGCTCAAGCCGGTCAGCTCGCGGGCGAAGAAGACGGCGCAGAAGCCGGTGGCCAGCCAGACCAGCAGCAGGATGGCGGTCAGGCGGCGCGTCTTGTGCCAGTGCTGGACGCGGGTGAGCGGAGGCTTAGCCATAGTAGGGCGGTTCGCTTTCTTCTTCCTGTGCTTGCGGCGGCAGCGGGAAGCTGAGCCGGAACAGCGCGCCCGGCAGTTTGGCCTGCTGCGCGCGCGGGTTGTTGTAGATATCGACTTCGGCGCCGTGCTGCTGGGCGATCTCGCGCACGATGGCCAGGCCCAGGCCGCTGCCCTCGGCGCTGTTGCCGAGGATGCGGTAGAAGCGCTCGAACACCTGCGCGCGCTCGGCCGGGGCGATGCCCGGCCCGGTGTCCTCGACTTCCAGCAGGCTGTGCTCGTCGCCGGCGCGCACCCGCACGGTGACGCTGCCGCCGGCCGGCGTGTAGCGCAGCGCATTGTCGATCAGGTTGGACAGCAGTTCGCGCAACATGGTCGGATTGCCGACGATCTGCACCGGCGCGGCCGGCGCCTCGTAGCCGAGGTCGATGCGCTGGGCGAACGAGGCCGGCACCCAGTCCTGCACCGCGCTGCGCGCCAGCTCCGATAATTCCAGCGGCAGCATGGCGGTGCCGGCCTGCGGCTGGTTCTCGGCGCGGGCCAGGGCCAGCAGTTGATTGACCAGGCGGGTGGCCGCCTCCGAACTCTTGGCCAGCTGTTCCAGCGAGCGGTGGATTTCGCCGCTGTCGGTCTGGCGCAGCGCCAGCTCGGACTGCATACGCATGCCGGCCAGCGGCGTGCGCATCTGGTGCGCGGCGTCGGCGATGAAGCGTTTCTGCATCTCGATCGACAAGGACAGCCGCGCCAGCATGTCGTTGAGCGAATTGACCAGCGGCGAGATTTCCTCCGGCACCTGGTTGGACGCGATCGGGCTCAGGTCGTCCGAGCTGCGCGCGCGTATCCGTTCCTGCAATTGCGCCAGCGGCGACAGGCCGCGCGCCAGCGCAAACCACACCAGGGCCAGCACGATGGGCAGGATGATGAACTGCGGCAGGATCACGCCCTTGATGATGGCGTTGGCCAGCTGGCCGCGTTTTTCCAGCGTCTCGGCCACCTGCACCAGCGCCAGCTGCGGTTCGTCGCCGCCGGCGCGCTCCAGCCGCACGTAGGCGTAGGCCACGCGCACCGGCGTGCCGTGCATGGTGTCGTTGCGGAAGCGCACGCTGGCGCGCTGCTTGTCGTCCTCGTCGATGACCGGCGGCGGCAGGTCGCGGTCGCCGTCCACGTGCTCGCCGCGCGGGCCCTGGATCTGGAAGTAGACGCTGTCGACATCGTCGGCGCGCAGGATGTCGCGGGCCGGGCCGGACAGGCCCTTGATGACCTTGCCGTCCACCGCGTGCACCTGCTGCGCCAGCACGGTGACGCTGTCTTCCAGCGCATGGTCGAACGGTTGGTTGGCGATGGACTTGGCGACCAGGTAGGTGATGGCGATGCTCATCGGCCACAGCAACAGCAGCGGCGCCAGCATCCAGTCGAGGATCTCGCCGAACAGCGAGTGCTGGATATCGTCGTCCGCCTCGGCCGCGGGCGGCTGGTAGTCCAGCTCCAGTTCTGGCGGCGGTTGCGGTGCGGCCGGCGGTATCACTTGGCGGCGTCCGAGTATTTCTCCAGGCAGTAGCCCAGTCCGCGCACGGTGGCGATGCGGATGCCGCCGACTTCGATCTTCTTGCGCAGCCGGTGCACATAGACTTCGATCGCGTTGTTGCTGACTTCCTCGCCCCATTCGCACAGGTGATCGACCAATTGCTCTTTGGAGACCAGGCGGCCGGTGCGGGCCAGCAGGATTTCCAGCAGGCCCAGTTCGCGCGCCGACAGGTCCAGCATCTGCTCGTTGATGTAGGCGCTGCGGCCGACCTGGTCGTAGCTGAGCGGCCCATGCTTGACCACGGTGGCGCCGCCGCCGGCGCCGCGCCGGGTCAGCGCCCGCACCCGCGCCTCCAGCTCGGACAGCGCGAAGGGCTTGGCCATGTAGTCGTCGGCGCCGAGGTCGAGGCCGTTGACGCGCTGCTCGATCGAATCGGCCGCCGTCAGTATCAGCACCGGCAGCAGCGAGGCGCGGGCGCGCAGGCGGCGCAGCACTTCCAGCCCGGACAGCTTGGGCAGGCCCAGGTCGAGGATCAGCAGGTCGAATTCCTGGGTCGACAGGGCGGTGTCGGCTTCCTGGCCGTTGCTGACGCAATCGATGGCATAACCGGACTGGCGCAGCGAGCGGGTCAGGCCGTCGGCCAGTACGCTGTCATCCTCGGCAAGTAAAATACGCATGTAAGACACTCCGGCTGCAGAAGTTTGTATTGTGTTTCATTTCCCGCAAGGTGGCGAGTTTTTGTGCTGTCTCAAAAATTGTTTAAAAATCGTGCTTGCATTAAGCACTGTTTTTTTATACAGTGCTGCCTGTACCGACGAATTTGCACCCACCTACTGGTTGAAAGAACATTATGGACGATAAAAAAGCTGTTGTACCTGCATCTGAAAAGGCTAAGGCGCTGGCTGCCGCGCTGGCCCAGATTGAAAAGCAATTCGGCAAAGGCTCCGTAATGCGCATGGACGCCAACACGCCGATCGAGGACGTACAGGTCGTGTCGACCGGTTCGCTGGGTCTGGATATCGCCCTGGGCGTCGGCGGCCTGCCGCGCGGCCGCGTGGTGGAAATCTACGGTCCGGAATCGTCGGGTAAAACCACGCTGACGCTGCAAACCATCGCGGAAATGCAAAAACTGGGCGGCACCTGCGCCTTCATCGACGCCGAACACGCGCTGGACGTGGGCTACGCGCAGAAACTGGGCGTCAACCTGCACGAGCTGCTGATTTCGCAGCCGGACACCGGCGAACAGGCACTGGAAATCTGCGACGCGCTGGTGCGCTCCGGCTCGGTGGACATGGTCGTGGTCGACTCCGTCGCCGCGCTGACCCCACGCGCCGAGATCGAAGGCGACATGGGCGACTCGCTGCCGGGCCTGCAAGCCCGTCTGATGTCCCAGGCGCTGCGCAAGCTGACCGGTTCGATCAACCGCACCAACACCCTGGTCATCTTCATCAACCAGATCCGCATGAAGATCGGCGTCATGTTCGGCAGCCCGGAAACCACCACCGGCGGTAACGCGCTGAAGTTCTACGCCTCCGTGCGCCTGGACATCCGCCGCACCGGCTCGATCAAATCGGGCGACGAGGTGATCGGTAACGAAACCAAGGTCAAGGTCGTCAAGAACAAGATCGCGCCGCCGTTCAAGGAAGCGCACTTCGACATCCTGTACGGCGCCGGCACCTCGCGCGAAGGCGAGATCCTGGACCTGGGCGTGGAAGCGAAGATCGTCGAGAAATCCGGTTCCTGGTACAGCTACAACGGCGAGCGCGTCGGCCAGGGCAAGGACAACGCCCGCATCTTCCTGCAAGAGCGTCCTGAGCTGGCGTGGGAAATCGAAAACAAGGTCCGCGAATCGCTGGGCGTGCGCGCACTGCCGCCGCTGGCCGCCGACAAGGGCGACACCGTGGTCAAGCTGAAATCCGTCGACAAGGCGGACAAAGGCGACAAGGCCGACGCCGCGTAAGCTGGTCATTCCCGCGAACGCGGGAATCCATGCTGAGCATGCGTTCTATAGACTCCCGCGTGCGCGGGAGTGACGGATCGACCACCGCGCTGTTCATTCAGCCGGTGGTTTTCTCATTGTGCAGAGGGTTTTATGGCAGCACCGCAACTTAGCCTGAAGGGCCGCGCCCTGCGCTACCTGTCGATGCGCGAGCACAGCCGCATGGAGCTGGCCCGCAAGCTGGCGCGCTACGCGGAAGAGGGCGACGACGTCGAAGCCCTGCTCGACCTGCTGGAAAAGAACAACTGGCTGTCGCAGGAGCGTTTCTCGGAAGCGCTGATCCACCGCCGTTCGGCCCGCTTCGGCAACAGCCGCATCGTGGCCGAGCTGCAAAGCCACGGCATCAAGGGCGAGGAATTGCAGGAATTGAAGGCCGGCCTGGCCGAAGGCGAGACCGAGCGCTGCGTCGAAGTCTGGAACCGCAAGTTCGGCACCGTGGCCGCCGATCCACAGGAACGCAACAAGCAGATGCGCTTCCTGCTGCAACGTGGATTTTCCCAGCGCGCCGTGCAAACCGCGCTCAAGGGCGCCCCGGAAGACGACTAGAACATTGCCGCGCCGCACCATGCAATGTTTCCATGACTGAAATAAGACTGGTGAATTTCTTGCCAAAACGCTCTCAAAACCGCCATTTTCAATGCTCAAAGTTATGTTCTGACGCAACTTGAGGCACCGATGTGCTACACTTTTGGGGTTTTTGCAGCGCCGCAGGTGCGGTAGTTGTCCGTAGAAGCTGCGGACACGTGCGATCAGCACATGGCTGCTTACTAAATTTCTGCCGCGAGAGCGGCATCGGTCTTATGTCCCTGTCAACTCCAGTTACCCGACGTGCGCTCCGGCACACGCGCGCAATTGCCGTCCAAGCGTACGCACGCGATGACGGGCTGTGGGATCTTGACGCCCATATCACCGATATCAAAGTCATCGACACCATGCTGGCCTCCGGCCCGCGCGCTGCCGGCACCCCGCTGCATGACCTGCACCTGCGTTTGACCGTCGATCTGCAACTGACCATCGTCGATGCCGAAGCCGCATCCGATGCCGTTCCATATCCCGGCCACTGCGACACCATTGCCCCCGATTACAAAAAACAGCTGGTAGGCCTGAACCTGATGAAGGGTTTCCGCCACGAGCTCAAGCAACGCCTGGCCGGTATTTCCGGCTGCACCCATTTGACCGAACTGGCGCAGATCCTGCCCACGGCCGCGGTGCAGGCGTTCGCCAACGATGTCTGGTCGACCAACGACGCGGCTACCGAGGACCAAGGCGTGCCGCGCCACAAGCCGTTTCAACTCGACAAATGCCATGCCCTGCGCACCGACGGCGCAGCAGTGGCGCAGTTTTACCCGCGCTGGGTGGCCAAAGCAGCACCAGGTGGCGCGTAGCAATCTCTGCTTACTAGATTCACACATTTCGCAGTATCAACCGATTTTTACACATCAGCATCAGAAGGGAAGCCAGCATGAAAATCCATGAGTATCAAGGCAAAGAAATCCTCCGAAAATTCGGAGTGACGGTTCCGCGCGGTATTCCGTGCATGTCCGTTGAAGAAGCAGTCAAAGCTGCTGAAACCTTGGGCGGTCCGGTCTGGGTTGTGAAAGCACAAATCCACGCCGGTGGCCGTGGTAAAGGCGGCGGCGTGAAAGTCGCCAAATCGCTGGAACAAGTTAAAGAATTCTCCGAGCAGATCCTGGGCATGCAGCTGGTCACGCACCAGACCGGCCCTGAAGGCCAGAAAGTACGCCGCCTGCTGATCGAAGAAGGCGCGGACATCAAGAAAGAACTGTACGTTTCGCTGGTCACCGACCGCGTCTCGCAGCGCGTTGTGCTGATGGCTTCCTCCGAAGGCGGCATGGACATCGAAGAAGTTGCCGAGTCCCACCCAGAACTGCTGCACTCGATCGCCATCGATCCATCGATCGGCCTGACCGACGCTGAAGCCGCTGGCATCGCCGCCAAGATCGGCGTGCCGGAAGCTTCGATCGCCGACGCCGTCGCCAACCTGCAAGGCCTGTACAAAGCCTACTGGGAAACCGACTCGTCGCTGGCCGAAATCAACCCGCTGATCCTGACCGGTTCGGGCAAGGTCATCGCTCTGGACGCCAAGTTCAACTTCGACGCCAACTCGCTGTTCCGTCAACCGGAAATCGTCGCTTACCGCGATCTGGACGAAGAAGATCCAGCTGAAGTCGAAGCATCGAAATTCGACCTGGCCTACATCTCCCTGGACGGCAACATCGGCTGCCTGGTGAACGGCGCCGGCCTGGCCATGGCTACCATGGACACCATCAAGCTGTTCGGCGGCGAGCCAGCCAACTTCCTGGACGTAGGCGGCGGCGCCACGGCTGAGAAAGTAACCGAAGCGTTCAAGATCATGCTGAAAAACCCAGGCCTGAAAGCCATCCTGGTCAACATCTTCGGCGGCATCATGCGTTGCGACGTGATCGCCGAAGGCGTGATCACCGCAGTGAAAGCCGTGTCGCTGAACGTGCCGCTGGTCGTCCGCATGAAGGGCACCAACGAAGACCTGGGCAAGAAGATGCTGGCCGATTCCGGTCTGCCTATCATCGCAGCCGACACCATGGAAGATGCAGCGAAGAGCGTAGTCGCCGCCGCTGCCGGTCAAGCTTAATTAAGGAATCAACATGTCCATTCTGATCAATAAAGATACCAAAGTCGTTACCCAAGGTATTACCGGCAAAACCGGTCAATTCCACACCCGCGGTTGCCGCGACTACGCGAACGGCAAAGCTGCTTTCGTTGCAGGCGTGAACCCGAAGAAAGCCGGCGAAGATTTCGAAGGCATTCCTATTTTCGCTAACGTTACCGAAGCGAAAAAAGAAACCGGCGCCAACGTGTCGGTCATCTACGTACCGCCAGCAGGCGCGGCCGCCGCGATCTGGGAAGCTGTCGAAGCTGAAATGGATCTGGCCATTTGCATCACCGAAGGCATCCCTGTCCGCGACATGATGGCTTTGAAAGATCGCATGGCTAAAGCGGGTTCGAAAACCCTGTTGCTGGGCCCTAACTGCCCAGGCCTGATCACCCCTGACGAAATCAAGATCGGCATCATGCCAGGCCACATCCACAAGAAGGGCCGTATCGGCGTGGTTTCGCGTTCGGGCACCCTGACCTATGAAGCAGTCGGTCAGCTGACCGCACTGGGCCTGGGCCAATCGTCGGCAGTCGGCATCGGCGGCGACCCGATCAACGGTCTGAAGCACATCGACGTCATGAAGATGTTCAACGACGATCCTGATACCGACGCGGTCATCATGATCGGCGAAATCGGTGGTCCAGACGAAGCCAACGCGGCTTACTGGATCAAAGACAACATGAAAAAACCGGTCGTCGGCTTCATCGCCGGTGTTACCGCTCCTCCGGGCAAGCGCATGGGCCACGCCGGCGCGCTGATCTCCGGCGGCGCTGACACCGCACAAGCCAAACTGGAAATCATGGAAGCTTGCGGCATCACCGTCACCAAAAACCCGTCCGAAATGGCGCGTCTGCTGAAAGCCATGCTGTAATAACAGCTTGCTTGAATGTGGAATAATGGGGGAGCTTCGGCTCCCCTTTTTTATTTGGAGAACAGATTGGCGAAGATCCTCATCTCGCGTGACGGACAGCTGGAACAGCAAATACAACTGAGCAAGGAGCGGATGACCATCGGCCGTCACCCGCGCAACGACATCGTGCTGACGCATCCGGCCGTCAGCGGCGACCACGCGGTCATCGTCACCATCCTCGACGATTCTTTTCTGGAAGACCTGCACAGCACCAACGGCACCTTCGTCAACGGCCACCGCATCGGCAAGCACTTCCTGCAGCATCAGGATGTGATCAAAATGGCCAAGTTCCAGGTAGAGTTTGTCGCCGACGGCGTGCGGCCGATGATGGCGGCGGCGCCCGTGCTGGCGCAGATCGAAGTCTTAAATGGCAATAATGCCGGCAAACAAATGGCGCTGACCAAGCCGCAGACCACGCTCGGCCGCGCCGGCGTGCAGGTGGTGGTTATCCATCGCCATCCGGACGCCTACACCATCACCCACCAGGAAGGCGCGCAGGCGCCGCTGGTCAACGACATCCCCCTCGGCAAGCAGCCGCAGCGCTTGAACCATGGCGACGTGATCGACCTGGGCGGCACCCACATGGCCTTCCGCATCGCCTGACAATATTTGTCAGCGCGCCGGCCGGCTGACAAACTGCGGCGCCGCGACTGACAAAAAACGGCAGTCCGGGCGGCGAAAAGCGACAGTTTTTGGCAGATTTGGCGGGTTTGGACCCGAAAAATGGGGTGGCACACCAATTGCTCATAGCTAAGTGTCCTACCAAATTTTGATGTTCAACACACCCCCCAGGAGTCGAAAATGAAATCCATGAAAATGATGAAGAAACAAGCACAAGCCGGCTTCACCCTGATCGAACTGATGATCGTGGTTGCCATTATCGGTATTCTGGCCGCCGTGGCGATCCCGGCGTACAGCGATTACACGGTCAAAGCCAAGATGGCGAATGCCCAGGGCGCGATCGACTCGATCAAGACTGCGGTGGCACTGTGCGCCCAGGAAGGTGGAGGGGATCTGACCGGTTGCAACGCCGGCGCCAAAGGTGTACCGACCTTCACCGCGACCAAGGAAGTTTCCGGCGCCACCGTTACCGACGGCGTGATTGTTGAAACCTTCGCTACCGGCGTCGGCAAAGACATCGACGGCAAAACCGCGACCTTCACCCCGACCATCGCCGCCGGCGCAGCTAACGTGACCTGGAACGTGACCACCACCGTCACCAACACCGCAGCGTCGCAGGCTCTGACGAAAAACAACGTACTGCCATAATCCAGATTGTGGACGAAAAAAAACCGGCTTCGGCCGGTTTTTTTTCGTTCAGACGATCTTCTGTCGATCGGCGATCAGCGCCTCGTAGGTCAGGTTTTGCAGCATGGTGTAGTGGACCGGGTCCAGGTCGATGAACTGCACGCCGTAGGTGAACACCTCGGCCTTGTCGCTGGTGGCCGGCTTGACCACGTTGATGTTGCGGATGGTGGCGTTCGGATTGATGCGCACCTGGCGGTTGCCGGGCTGGGCGATCAGGTAGAAGGACAGGCCGACCTCGGCCTCGTCTTCGGACAGTTTCTTGGCCGACTCGATCAGCGCGCCCGACACGCTCAGGTTCACCAGGAACACCGAAGTGGTGCCGGCCGGCGACGTCACCTGGGCCGGGATATCGACCTTGACCCGCATCGCCGCGCGCAGGCTGGTGCCCTGGATCGACACCGGGAACGACAGGTGGACATAGAACAGCGGCCGCGGGAACACGCGTTGCACGACGCAAGAGAATGAGCACACGTTGACGCCGGAGAAGACGCGGATGGTCAGCTTGTCGCCGTCATTGAGGGCGATCGGAGCGCCATTCTCGAACGGAACCTTGACGATCATATACTCGTCCTTGACCCAGCCGATCAGCGTGGAGAAGTGCTGGATAGGCTTGATGGTGCGATGAGTAATGAACTGAATCCTGCCGCCCACTTGCAGGTTCATCTGTTCGAATTCGTATTCCTGAGTCTTGGCTTCGCTCGGTGGAGGAGGGTTGCTGCTCATTCAAATTCTTTCTCGTATGCGCGAGGCGGGTACGGTGAGACCTACGTCAAAAAATTACTTCAGCAACATTTATTATATACGCGCTAAACAAAGGTAACAATCAGACAATAGGTTGAGATGCCAAATGGTCGCAGACTAGCCGGCAAGAGGGGGCGCAACGCCGAAAACCGTTGCATTTCGGCGCTCATCACGGATGTGGAGGCGGGGGAAGGCGGTTTAGCTCGTCACGCTCCAGTCGCCCGACTTGCCGCCATGCTTCTCCATCACGCGGATATCGGTCATCACCATGCCCCGGTCCACGGCCTTGCACATGTCGTACACGGTCAGCAGGCCGACCTGCACCGCCGTCAGCGCCTCCATTTCCACCCCGGTCTTGCCGTAGGTCTCAACCTGGGCCTTGCAGTGCACGCTTGAAGCAGCCACATCGGTCTCGAAATCCACCGTCACGCGGGTCAGGGCCAGCGGGTGGCACAGCGGCACCAGGTCGCTGGTGCGCTTGGACGCCATGATGGCGGCGATGCGGGCGATGCCCAGCACGTCGCCTTTCTTGGCCGTGCCGCTGGTGATGATGGCCAGCGTCTCCGGCTTCATGCGGATGGTGCCGCTGGCCAGCGCGATGCGGTGCGTCTCCGTCTTGGCGCCGACGTCGACCATATGCGCCTGGCCGGAGCTGTCGAAGTGGGTCAGGTGGTCGGCGGGCGCGGGGTTTTCGATGGTCATGGTAGGCTGAAAAACGTAACAAATTAATTCGTCGGCGGACGCCGTGCGTAAGCGCCCAAGTTGCGGGTATCATATCATCGTGAATACAAAACGTTCCCCCCACTCCCTGCGCCTGCGCGCAGTCGCTGCGGCGCTGCTGGTCGCCATGCCGCTGGCCATGGCCCAGGATGTGCTGGCGCCCGCCAAAATCCCCAACCTGCCCGCGCTCGGCGATACCGAACGCCAGGACTTGTCGCCGCTGATGGAGCGCAAGCTGGGCGAGGAAATCATGCGCGATATCCGCCGCGACCACGATTTCCTCGACGACGGCCCCATCCTCGAATACCTGAACAACTTCGGCAACTCGCTGGTCGCGGCCCGTCCCGGCGCGCGTGGCGAGGCCAACTTCGATTACTACTTCTTCGCCGTGCGCGATCCGCAGCTGAACGCCTTCGCGCTGCCCGGCGGCTTCATCGCCGTGCACTCGGCGCTGCTGCTGGCGGCCCAGTCCGAATCGGAACTGGCGTCGGTGCTGGGCCACGAGATCGGCCACGTGGCGCAGCGCCACATCGCCCGCTCCATCGGCCAGCAGAAGCAGGACGCGCTGATCCCGCTGGCGGCGATGATCCTGGCGGCGCTGGCGTCCAAGGCCGGCGGCGACGCGGCCATCGGCGTGTTCTCGGCCGGGCAGGGCCTGGCGATCCAGCGTCAACTGAACTTCGGCCGCGACGCCGAGCGCGAAGCCGACCGCATCGGCTTCCAGATCATGGGCGCGGCCGGCTACGATACCTCGGGCATGGTGGCCTTCTTCCAGCGCATGCAGGTGGCGACCCGCAACTACAGCGACCTGGTGCCGGCCTATCTGCAGAGCCACCCGCTGACCACCGAGCGCATCGCCGACATCCAGGCGCGCATCCGCGAGCAGCCGTACAAGCAGCGCCAGGACAGCCAGGATTTCTACCTGGTGCGTTCGCGCGCCCGCGTGCTGCAGGATTCCAGCAGCAACGGCCTGGCCGAGGCCAAGACTTTCTTTGAAGGCCAGATGAAGCAGGAGAACCGCCAGCAAGTCACGGCGGGCCAGTACGGCATGGCTTTCCTGTCGCTGAAAAAAGGCGAGACCGCCAACGCCCAGGCCTGGCTCGACAAGGCGCGCGCGACCTTCGACAAGCCGCCCGCCGCCGGCACCTTCAGCGCGGCCCCACGGCCGGCGCCGGATTCGATCTTCGTCAGCACGTCGATCGAGATCAAGCTGGCGCAGCCTGACGACAAGGCCATGATAGCGAAAGGTCTGGCCGAGGCGGAAGCGGCGCACCTGCAATTCCCGCTGTCGCGCGGCATCGCCCATCAATATGGCGAGGCCCTGATCGCGGCCGGCAAGCTGGAGGAGGCCGCCACCTATCTGCGCGACCAAGTGCAGCTGTACCGCGAAGACCCGGACGCCTACGACTTGCTGGCGCAAGCCTATTCCAAGCAGGGCAAGCTGGCCTTGCAGCATATCGCGCTGGCCGAATCGTATGTGTTGCAGGGTGGCGTGCTGTCGGCGCTGGACCAGCTGAGCTATGCGCGCAAGGCGCCCGACGCCTCGTTCTACGACCAGGCCGTGATCGATGCGCGCGAGCGCGAGTTGCAGGCGCGCCGCCGCGAGGAGCTGGGCGAAAAGGGCAAGAAGGATTTACGCGAAGCGGAATCGCGCCCGGCGTTCAAGGCGGAGATGCGCCGCGATACGGAACCGACGACGCCAGGCAGCCGCTTCGACCGCATGCGCCAGGACAACGACAGTTTTACGCAGGGGCGGACGGTGCGCTGATGTAGCCGTAACGCGCCGGCAGGTCGGCGGCCGCCACGCGCTGCACGGCCACGCCGTCCAGCGTCAGCGCGCCGGCGGCGGCGCCATCCATCCACGCCAGTAAGGCGTCGTCGCCCACGGCGGCGCCGTCCATCTGCAGCCTGTGCAGCACTTGCGCGAAATCGCGGTCGTCCAGCTGCGCCACCGTGTCGCCGCTGCGCAAGACCAGCGCGCCCGTCTCTGTCAGCACCACTTCCTCGATAGCCCCCAGCGCCGCGCCTGTGTGCAGCAGCCAACCCTGCGCCGGATCGGTGCGGACGATGTAGGGCGTGGCCTCCAGCTGTACGTACACGCGCTGCGGACCGTTCTGGAAATACCAGCAGCCGCGCTCGTCGGCCGCGTAGTTGCGGACGATGAAGGCCACCAGCGCCGCGTGATGCAATTTGTCGCCCGGCAGGTTCAGGTGCTGGGCGCGTTCGTCGCGCATGCGCCAGTTGCCACGCGCATCCAGACCCAGCCAGCCGTAGCAGTAGGGCACGTTCGGCCATTTGGCCAGGGCTTGCTTGACGATGTCATCCATGTTGTTCGGCCAGTGCGTCGTTGGTGGCGGTCGCGCCCGTCATGAAGTTGAGCAGGCGCTGCGGCAGCCAGTGCAGCTTGCCCGGCAGGCCGCCGACCGCAAAGCCCACATGGCCGCCCTCGGCAGGATAGTCCAATACCACGTTGGCCGCCGCACGCTGCGGCAGATGGCGGCCCGGCAGGAAGGGATCGTTCTTCGCGTTCAGCACCAGCGTCGGCACGGTGATGTCGTTCAGCACATGCTTGGCGCTGGCGCGGTCCCAGTAATCGTCGGTGTCGCGGTAGCCGTGCAGCGGCGCCGTCACCACGTTGTCGAAGGCGTACAGGTCGCGCGCGGCGTGCAGCGCGTCGAGGTCGAACAGGCCGGGGAACTGCTGCAGCTTGGCCACGCACTTGGGCTTGAGCGTTTGCAGGAACATGCGCGTGTAAATCATGTTGAAGCCGCTCGATAGCGAGACGCCGCCCTGCGCCAGGTCCAGCGGCGCCGATACCGCGCAGGCGGCGTCGACGAAGTCGGCCTGGTGCTGCGATTCGCCCAGCCAGCGCAGCAGCGCGTTGCCGCCCAGCGAGACGCCGGTGGCGTAGAACTTGCCGCTGCTACGCGCATGCAGGCGGCGCACGATCCAGTCGATTTCGGCGGCGTCGCCGGAATGGTAGAAGCGCGGCGCGCGGTTGGGCTCGCCGGAGCAGCCGCGGAAATGCGGCACCGCGCCCGACCAGCCGCGCGCCGCCACGGCGGCCATCAGCGCCCGCGCGTAGTGGCTGTCGGACGAGCCTTCGAGGCCGTGGAACAGCACCACGAAAGGTTGGCCGGGCTGGCCGTCGACGAAATCGACATCGACGAAATCGCCGTCCGGCGCCTCCCAGCGCTCGCGCCGGAACTGCACCGCCGGCCTGGCGATGCACAGGGCGGGGTAGATGGTTTGCAGATGGCCGCTGGGCAGCCAGAAGGGAGCGGTGTACTTCACGGCGGATATTATGCGGTGGCGATCAGTGCAGGATCTGGCTGTGGCTGTCCGACGGCGCCGCTCCCGGCGCCACCGAAGCATGGTGCAGCACGATGCGCCAGCCGCGCGGCGTCTTGACGTAGACGTTGGTGGCGACCAGGTGCGCGGCCTCGCCGCCGGCGGTCGTGCCTTCGACCACGGTGTGCACCGAGCTCATCAGATTGTGGGTTTCATGCAACTGCGTCGGCACGATGTGCAGGCCACCGTGTTCCAGGATAGCAGCCCACGAAGTGCGGATCGCCGCATGCCCGATCAGGCGCGGCCCGCCCGGATGCACGCAGACGATCTCGTCGTCATCGGCCCACAGGGACATCAGGGTGTCCAGGTCGGCGCGGTTGAGCGCGTCGTAAAAAGCCGCTTCGGTTTCTGCGGCACTGCCGTTCAACTGCTTGACTCGCTTGGTGGGCATGCTGGCTCCGGGACGCGCTGGCTGGCGGGGATTAGTGGTGGCCGACGACGGTGCCCGGCTTCAGGCGGTAGGCGGTGCCGCAGTATGGGCACTTGGCGACGCCGTCGTGGTTGAATTCCAGGAACACGCGCGGGTGCGACGACCACAGCGGCATGGCCGGGTTAGGGCAGTGGGCCGGCAGATCCTTGCCTTCGAGCTCGACTGCGTAGGTGGCGGCGGACGGGTGGGCGTTGGTCATATTCTTGTGCTCCGAAAGGCTGAGGAAAACCACGATTTTAACGGATTCGCGCATTGAGCAAAAATCATCGGTAAAATAGCGCCTCTACAACCCCGGTGCGGCCTGCTATGTGGCAGGAATGACACACGACTACGCACATGACCGATTTAAGCAGCGCACCTCCCCAGCCCTACGTCGCCGAGCACCACGAACCCTCGTGGCGCGAAGGCTTGAAGACCGGCACGCCCACCCTGTTCGGCATCGGCGCCTGGGGCCTGGTGGTGGGCATCGCCATGGTCAAGACCGGGCTGACCGTGCCGCAGGCGCTGGGCATGACCTTGCTGGTGTTTGCCGGCTCGGCCCAGCTGGCCGCGCTGCCGCTGATCGCCTCGCATTCGCCGATCTGGGTCATCTTCGCCACCGCCTTCGTGGTCAACCTGCGCTTTGTTATCTTCTCGGCATTGCTGGCGCCGCACTTCTCCCATCTGCCATGGCGCAAGCGCTTCGTGCTCGGCTACGTGGCCGGCGACATGACGGTCGCCCTGTTCCTGCAAAAATACCCGAGCGAGGCGCCGCAGGTCGGCAAGCTGTCTTATCTGAAGGGCTTGCTGTACCCGAACTGGGCCGCCTGGCAGATCGGCTCGATCGCCGGCATCTTCCTCGGCAGCGCCGTGCCCGCCGAATGGGGGCTGGGCTTTGCCGGCACGCTGGCCATCATCTGCGTGATGATCCCGTTGATGGTGGGCCGTCCCGCGCTGTGCGGCGTGCTGGTGGCCGGCGTGGTGTCGGTGCTGGCGGCCGGCCTGCCTTACAAGCTGGGCCTGCTGCTGGCCGTGCTGGTCGGCATGCTGACCTCGATGGCGGTCGAAGAGGGCGTCGAAAAATGGAGAAAACACCATGGCTGATTGGGAAATCTGGGTCGTGATCGGCGTGCTGGCGCTGGCCACCGCCGCCACGCGCAGCTCGTTCTGGCTGATCGGCCAGCACATCACCATCCCCAAGCGGGTGCAGGAAATGCTGCGCTACGCGCCGGCCTGCGCGCTGGCGGCCATCGTCGCGCCGGACCTGGTGCTGGTCGACAGCCACCCGCTGCTCGATTTGAGCAATCTCAAACTGGTATCAGGCATCGTCGCCACGATTTTTTACTTGCTGCGCCGAAATATGTTGCAGACCATCGTGTTCGGCATGGGCTTTTACACGGTTTTGCGACTGATGCATGTATTTTAATAACAGATAAATCACCCCGTCCTTGCGGTAAAATAGCGCTCTTTCCTCAACTCGACCTTTGGGTAGCCATGTCCGCTGTTTTGAACTTCATCCGTCTGCAAGATCTCATCGCCCAGAATGCGCTGCAAGGCAAGCGCGTTTTCATCCGCGCCGACTTGAACGTGCCGCAGGATGATAGCGGCAATATCACCGAAGATACGCGCATCCGCGCTTCCGTTCCAGCCATTAAGGCTGCTGCGGCCGCTGGCGCCAAGGTCATGGTCACGTCCCACCTGGGCCGTCCGACCGAAGGCGAGTTCAAGCCGGAAGACAGCCTGGCGCCGGTCGCCGCGCGCCTGGCCGAGCTGCTGGGCCAGCCGGTCGAGCTGAAACAGAACTGGGTCGACGGCGCCGGCCTGGAAAACCTGCAAGCCGGCCAAGTGGTATTGCTGGAAAACGTACGCGTCAACAAGGGCGAGAAGAAGAACAGCGACGAACTGGCGCAGAAAATGGCCGCTTTGTGCGACATCTACGTCAACGACGCTTTCGGCACCGCGCACCGCGCCGAAGCCTCGACGCACGGCATCGCCAAGTTCGCGCCGATCGCCTGCGCCGGCCCGCTGCTGGCCGCCGAGCTGGACGCGCTGGGCAAGGCGCTGGGCGCCCCGGCCCGTCCGCTGCTGGCCATCGTCGCCGGTTCCAAGGTATCGTCCAAGCTGTCCATCCTGAAGGCGCTGGCCGACAAGGTCGACAACCTGATCGTCGGCGGCGGCATCGCCAACACCTTCATGAAGGCCGTCGGCCTGAACATCGGCAAGTCGCTGGTGGAAAACGAACTGGTTGAAGAAGCCAAGGCCATCATCGAGATCATGGCCAAGCGCGGCGCGCAAGTGCCTATCCCGGTCGACGTCGTCTGCGCCAAGGAATTCTCGCCGACCGCCGCCGCCACCATCAAGGATGTGGCTGACGTGGCCGACGACGACATGATCCTGGACATCGGCCCGAAAACCGCCGCCATCCTGGCCGCGCAGATCGGCGCCGCCGGCACCATCGTCTGGAACGGCCCGGTCGGCGTGTTCGAGTTCGACCAGTTCGGCGAAGGCACGAAGACGCTGGCGCTGGCCATCGCCGGCTCCAAGGCGTTCTCGATCGCCGGCGGCGGCGACACGCTGGCGGCCATCGCCAAGTACAACATCACCGAGCAGATCGGCTATATCTCGACCGGCGGCGGCGCCTTCCTGGAGTTCCTGGAAGGTAAGACCCTGCCTGCGGTGGAGATTTTGACGCAGCGTGCTGCGGCGCAGTAAATACTAGGTATAAAAGCACGGTCGTGCGGTGTAGCAAATTAACAGTAAAATCAAGTTAATGCCTGGGAATGGTCAGAATTTTGTAGCTTTGCTACAAAATTCCGGCCTTGCCACCACAAACAGCGCAGCTCTTCCGCGTCCCCGCCGCCTTTGCGGGGACTGTTCGCATGACCCAACGCTCAAGGAATCCTATGTCCCGTGGTACCAAAATTGTTGCAACGATCGGCCCAGCCTCCACTGACTTCAACGTCCTGGTCAAAATGATACGTGCGGGCGTCGATGTCGTGCGCCTGAATTTCTCGCATGGCAAGGCGCAGGATCACATCGACCGCGCCCGCCTGGTGCGCGAAGCGGCAGCCGAATGCGGCCGCGAAGTGGCGATCATGGCCGACATGCAGGGTCCTAAAATCCGCGTCGGTAAGTTTGAAAATGGTAAGATTGACCTTGCGAACGGCGATAAATTCATCCTGGACGCAAAATGGGGCGAAAACGGCGAACTGGGCAACCAGGAACGCGTCGGCCTGGACTACAAGGCGCTGCCGCAGGATTTGCGCGCCGACGACAAGCTGCTGCTGAACGACGGCCTGATCGTGCTGGTGGTCGACAAGATCGTCGGCCATGAGATTTACACCACCGTGAAAATCGGCGGCGAACTGTCCAACAACAAGGGCATCAATCGCCAGGGCGGCGGCTTGACCGCGCCGGCGCTGACCGCCAAGGACATGGAAGACATCAAGACGGCAATGAGTTTCCAGTGCGATTACCTGGCGATCTCGTTCCCGAAAAGCGCGACCGATATGGAAATGGCGCGCCAGCTGGCCAATATCGCCGGCGAGCCGTTTGGCCACAAGCCGCTGATGATCGCCAAGATCGAGCGCGCCGAAGCGATCCCTGTGCTGCAGGAGATCCTCGACGCTTCCGACGGCATCATGGTGGCGCGTGGCGATCTGGCGGTGGAAGTGGGCAACGCGGCGGTGCCGGCGCTGCAGAAGCGCATGATCCGCATGGCGCGCGAGTCGAACAAGCTGGCGATCACCGCGACCCAGATGATGGAGTCGATGATCTTCAACGCCGTGCCGACCCGCGCCGAAGTATCGGACGTGGCCAACGCGGTGCTGGACGGCACGGATGCGGTGATGACCTCGGCGGAAACCGCGTCGGGCCGTTATCCGATTGAAACGGTAGAAATGATGGCCGCCATTTGCGTGGAAGCCGAGCAGTCCGAGTACAACAAGCTCGACGCCGACTTCCTCAATGCGACCTTCACCCGGATCGACCAGTCGATCGCCTACGGCGCGCTGTTCACCGCGCACCATCTGGCGGTGAAGGCGATCGTGGCGCTGACCGAGTCCGGCTCGACCGCGCTGTGGATGAGCCGTCACAACATCGACACGCCGATCTTCGCGCTGACGCCCAGCGTGACGACCCAGCGCAAGGTGGCGCTGTACCGCAACGTGAAGGCCTACAATCTGCTGCAAAAAGCCGGCAGCGCGGAAGTGCTGAAGCAGGCGGAAGATTTGCTGGTCGAGTACGGCATCGTCAAGAAGGGTGACATGATCGTCGTCACCTGGGGCGAGCCGATGGGCCAGGTCGGCGGCACCAATGCGCTGAAGATCGTCAAGGTTGGAGAATTTACCAAGTAAGTCCGGTAGCGCCGCCCTCGCGGAACGAGGGTGGCATGTGGCTCCGGCAACCAGGTTTTTTTATTGTTTGGAGTATTACCATGTCCCTCGTATCCATGCGTCAATTGCTGGACCACGCCGCTGAAAACGGCTATGGCATCCCTGCGTTCAACGTCAACAATCTGGAGCAGGTGCAGGCCATCATGGCCGCTGCCGACGCCCTGAACAGCCCGGTCATCATGCAAGCTTCGGCCGGCGCCCGCAAATATGCCGGCGAAGCCTTCCTGCGCCACCTGATCGACGCCGCCGTCGAAGCCTACCCGCACATCCCGGTCGTCATGCACCAGGACCACGGCCAGTCGCCGGCCGTGTGCCAGGCCGCGATCCGCTCCGGCTTCACCTCGGTGATGATGGACGGCTCGCTGGAAGCCGACGGCAAGTCGGTCGCTTCCTACGAGTACAACGTCGAAGTATCGAAAGAAGTGGTCAAGTTCTCGCACGCCATCGGCGTCACGGTGGAAGCCGAACTGGGCGTGCTCGGTTCGCTGGAAACCATGAAGGGCGACAAGGAAGACGGCCACGGCGCCGACGGTACCATGACCCGCGAACAGCTGCTGACCGACGTGGCCCAGGCCGCCGACTTCGTGCAGCGCACCCAGTGCGACGCGCTGGCGATCGCCATCGGCACCTCGCACGGCGCCTACAAGTTCACCCGCAAGCCGACCGGCGACATCCTGGCCATCGACCGCATCAAGGAAATCCACGCCCGCATCCCTAACACCCACCTGGTGATGCACGGTTCGTCGTCGGTGCCGCAGGAACTGCTGGCCATCATCCGCGAATTCGGCGGCGACATGAAGGAAACCTACGGCGTGCCAGTCGAAGAGATCCAGGAAGGCATCCGTCACGGCGTTCGCAAGATCAACATCGACACCGACATCCGTCTGGCGATGACTGCGGCCACCCGCAAGTTCCTGTTCGAGAACCCGTCGAAATTCGACCCGCGCGACTTCCTGAAGCCAGCCCGCGCCGCTGCCGAGCTGATCGTGCGCGCACGCTTCCAGTCGTTCGGCTGCGAAGGCCAGGCATCGAAAATCAAAGTCATCCCGCTGGAAAAAATGGCCGAGCGTTACAAGGCCGGCGAGCTGTCGCAGATTGTGAAGTAAAATTCTGTTTTGGAACGGATCGATTCTCTTGGGAATCGGTCCAACTCTCTTGACCGGCTAGCAAGGTTTTCCCTGCGCCGGTTTTCGCTTTTCTATACCGCTAGTCTATCCACCTCCCGCTATGAACAGCCTTTACCAGACCTCCATCAAGTCCCTGCCACTCCTCGGCCACGGCAAAGTCCGCGACAACTACGCTGTCGGCGACGACAAGATTTTGATCGTCACCACCGACCGCCTGTCGGCCTTCGACGTCGTCATGAACGAGCCTATCCCCGGCAAGGGCATGGTCCTGAACCAGATGAGCGATTTCTGGTTCGAGAAACTCGGCCACATCGTGCCTAACCACCTGACCGGCGTGGCGCCGGAATCCGTGGTCGCCGCCGACGAAGTGGAGCAGGTCAAGGGCCGCGCCGTGGTCGCCAAGCGTCTGAAGCCGATCATGGTCGAGGCGGTGGTGCGCGGTTACATCATCGGTTCGGGCTGGAAGGATTACCAGGACACCGGCAGCATCTGCGGCATCAAGCTGCCGGCCGGCCTGCAACAGGCTGAGAAGCTGCCTGAGCCGCTGTTCACCCCGGCCGCCAAGGCCGATCTGGGCGAGCACGACGAGAACATCAGCTTCGCCGACATGGAAAGCCGCATCGGCGCCGAACTGGCCGCCAAGATGCGCGACGTCAGCATCGCCCTGTACAAGGCCGCCGCCGACTACGCCGCCACGCGCGGCATCATCATCGCCGACACCAAGTTCGAATTCGGCCTGGACGAAAACGGCGTCATGCACCTGATGGACGAAGTGCTGACCGCCGACTCGTCGCGCTTCTGGCCTGCGGATTCGTACCAGCCAGGCATGTCGCCGCCGTCGTTCGACAAGCAGTTCGTGCGCGACTACCTGGAAACCCTGACCTGGGGCAAAACCGCACCAGCGCCGGCGCTGCCTGCCGACGTCATCGACAAGACCCAGGCCAAGTACTTCGAAGCCATCGAGCGCCTGACCGGCCAGAAGCTGAAGGCATAACATGGCAGATCAGAACAAGCCATTGGTCGGCGTCATCATGGGTTCGTCGTCAGACTGGGACGTGATGCAGAACGCGGTCGCCATCCTCAAGCAATTCGGCGTGCCGTTTGAAGCGCAAGTCATTTCCGCGCACCGCATGCCGGACGAGATGTACGCCTATGCCAAGAGCGCCCGCGCCCGCGGCCTGCGCGCCATCATCGCCGGCGCCGGCGGCGCGGCCCACCTGCCTGGCATGGTGGCCGCGATGACCATCGTGCCGGTGCTGGGCGTGCCGGTGCCGTCCAAGTATCTGCGCGGCGAGGATTCGCTGCTGTCCATCGTGCAGATGCCCAAGGGCGTGCCGGTGTCGACCTTCGCCATCGGCGAAGCCGGCGCCGCCAACGCCGCGTTGACGGCGGTGGCCATGATCGCCGCCAACGACGAGGCGCTGGCAGACAAGCTGGAAGCATTCCGTGTCACGCAAACCGAAGCCGCCAAGGCCATGACTTTACCGCTGGAATAAATGAGTAAACAGTTTTCACCAATTCTGCCAGCCGCCAATCCGCCAGCCTGGCTGGGTGTGATGGGCGGTGGCCAGCTCGGCCGCATGTTTGCCCAGGCCGCACAAAGCATGGGTTATCAAGTGGCCGTGCTGGAGCCTGCGGCCGACTGTCCGGCAGGGCAGGTCGGGCAGCGCCTGGTCGAAGCCGGCTATGAAGATGTCGCCGGCCTCGACGCGCTGGCCGCGCAATGCCTGGCCGTCACCACCGAATTCGAGAACGTGCCGGCCGACAGCCTGTCGCGCCTGGCGCAGCAAGTGTTTGTCGCACCGAACGCGCATGGCGTGTCGGTGGCGCAGGACCGCATCGCCGAGAAACGCTTCTTCGTTGATTGCGCGCCCAGGTCGGGCGTGATGCCGGCGCCGCACAAGGTGATCGCCACGCATGCGGATATCGACGCCATCGGCGACGACCTGCTGCCCGGCATCCTGAAGACGGTACGCATGGGTTACGACGGCAAGGGCCAGGTCCGCGTGCGCAGCCGCGAGGATGTGCGCGCCGCCTTCGACAGCATGGACGGCGTCACCTGCCTGCTGGAGAAGATGCTGCCGCTGGCCTATGAAGTGTCGGTGCTGACCGCCCGTGGCGCCGACGGCGAATCGGTGGTCTACCCGATCGCCGAGAACGTCCACCGCGACGGCATCCTGTTCACCACCACCGTGCCCGGCCCGAACGTGTGCGACGCCAGCGCCAGGATCGCGCAGCAGGCGGCGCAAGCCATCGTTGCCGAGCTTGGTTATGTCGGCGTGCTGTGCATCGAGTTCTTCGTGCTTACCGACGGCAGCCTGGTGGTCAACGAGATGGCGCCGCGTCCGCACAACAGCGGCCACTACACGATGGATGCCTGCGTCACCAGCCAGTTCGCGCAGCAGGTGCGCGCCATGGCCCGCCTGCCGCTGGGCGATGTGCGCCAGCATTCGCCGGCCGTGATGCTCAACATCCTCGGCGACGTCTGGTTCACCGACGACAGCGACGCCACGCGCGAACCGGCCTGGGACCAGGTGCTGGCGCTGCCGGGCGCCTGCCTGCATCTGTACGGCAAGGACGATCCGCGCCGCGCCCGCAAGATGGGCCACCTGACCTTCATCGCGCCGACGCTGGCGCAAGCGCAGCAGCAGCTCGACGCCGCCTGCGCGATTTTGGGCATCGCACCGTGAAGCAGCAGGCCGCAACGGTAGCCGATCACACCGCCATCGCGGCGGCGGCGACGATCCTGGAGGAGGGCGGCCTGGTCGCCTTCCCCACCGAGACCGTCTACGGCCTGGGCGCCGACGCCGAAAACCCGGCGGCCGTGGCCCGCATCTACCAGGCCAAGGGCCGGCCGAACGACCACCCGGTGATCGTCCACGTCGCCCCGGGCGCCGCGCTCGACTACTGGGTCGCCGACATTCCGGACGAAGCCCGCCAACTGGTCGCGGCCTTCTGGCCCGGCCCGCTGACGCTGATCCTGAAACGCGCCAGCCACATTCCCGACGCCGTCTCCGGCGGCCAGGATACGGTCGGCATCCGCTGTCCCTCGCACCCGGTCGCGATCGCCTTGCTGAGCGCCTTCAAGGGCGGCAAGGGCGGCGTGGCCGCGCCGTCGGCCAACAAGTTCGGCAACGTCAGCCCGACCACGGCGCAGCATGTGCGCGACGAGTTCGGCCTGGACGAGCACGACGACGGCGCCACCGACGGCGAAGCCTGCAGCGGCGCCTTGCTGAGCACCGTGCTCGAAGGCGGCCCCAGCCAGGTTGGCATCGAATCGACCATCGTCGACCTGTCGCGTCTGGCCACGCACGGCCCGGTGCTGCTGCGTCCCGGCCACATCAGCGCGCAGCAGATCGCCGACGTGATCGGCGCCATGCCGGCCGCGCCGGACCAGGCCGCGCCGCGCGCTTCCGGCACGCTGGAATCGCACTACGCGCCACGCACGCCGGTGACGATGTTGCCGCAGGCCGAACTGACGGCCGCGCTGGCGCAGTTGCAGGCGCGCGGCGTCAAGGTGGCGCTGATCGGCCATGCGCTGCCGCTGCAGTCGCCGTCGCAACGCCAGCTGCCGGCCGACCCGGCCGGCTACGCCTACGGCCTCTACGCCGCGCTGCGCGACATGGACCAGACCGGCTCCGACCTGATCCTGGTCGAGACCCCGCCGCAGGATGCGGCATGGCTGGGCGTCAACGACCGCCTGCGCCGTTCGGTGTTCGGCTCGGCCGGCGTGATCGCATCCCTGCTGAAAAACTGAAATGTAAGTGTTGCGATAGGACATGCAATTGGCTTGCTTTTCTGCTAAGCTAAAGCGTTGCTCGACAAAAAAAAATCCGGCAACCTTGACCTACCAGCAGGGGCCGCCTCATAGGGCCCTGTACCTATTCGAGGACGCATCATGATCAACCCCGCGCGCTTTTCCGTGATTTCCCTTGCCGTCTTGCTGGCCTGTTGTGGGGGCGGCGGTGGGTCCGCCGGCAACCAGACCGGCGGCACCGTGGTGACGCAGCCGCCGCTTCAGCTGCGCGGCGTGCCCATCGGTGGCGCCACGCTGGTGCCGGCTTCCATCGGCAACGGCGCCATGGCCAACACCGTCGAGCCGGCCGTCATGAAAAAGCTGATGGATGGCACCATCCCGATGGGAAGCAATATGACCGGCACGCCGACCTGCGCCGTGACCGCCTACACCCTCAGGTATCACACCGTCGACTCGGTCGCGGCCGACACCGACGCCAGCACCGCCATCCTCGTGCCGTCCGGCACGGACGCGGCCTGCCAGGGCAGCCGCCCGGTGATGCTGTACGCGCACGGCACTTCGCCGCGCAAGAGCACCGACATGTCCAACCTGTCCGCCACCGAGGTGCGGCTGGTGGCGGCGATGTTCGCGGCCCAGGGCTACATCGTGGTGGCGCCGAACTACGCCGGTTATGCCGGCTCGTCGCTGGCCTACCATCCCTACCTGGACGCCGACCAGCAATCGAACGACATGATCGACGCCTTGCGCGCCGCCCGCAGCGTGTTCGGCAGCATCAGCGCCAGCGCCTCCAGCAAGCTGGTAGTGAGTGGTTACTCGCAAGGCGGCTTCGTGGCGCTGGCCACCCAGCGCGCGATGCAGACCAAGTACGCCAGCGAATTCTCGGTGGCGGCGGCGGCGCCGATGTCCGGCCCGTATGCGCTGCTGCAATTCGGCGACGCCATCTACGGCGGTGCGCCGACGGTGGGTTCCAGCGGCTTCCTGCCGATGCTGATCAATGCCGGCCAGCGCGCCGGCGCCGGCATCTACGCCAGCCTGGACGACATCTACGAAGCCAAGTACGCCCCCGGCATCGATACGCTGCTGCCGGGCACGCAGGGCCTGGGTGACCTGGTGGCGGCCGGCAAGCTGCCGAACGACGTGCTGTTCGCGCAGGATTCCCTGCCGCAGGCGTCGGGCTACGCGAGCTACTTCGGTTTCGACCACCTGATGAAGACCAGCTACCGCAACGGTTACCTGGCCGACCTCAAGGCCAACCCCTGCAACGCCAACAGCGTCTCGCCGCTGAGCTGCGCGCCGGCCCAGCCGCTGCGCAAGTGGCTGCTGAGGAACGACCTGCGCACCTACACGCCGACCGTGCCGCTGCTGCTGTGCGGCGGCAACGAGGATCCGGTGGTGCCGTTCGCCAATACCGACTCCGTCAACGATTACTTCCGCGCCCACGGCGTGGCTTCCGGCCTGCTGACGGTGCTGGACGTGGACGACTCGGCACTGCTGGGCCCGTACCGCACCACGCGCGCCGAATTCGCCGCCGCCAAGCAGGTGCTGCGTTTGTCCACGATGACCAGCACGGGCTCGGCGGCGGCCGCCAACAAGGCGGTCAGCGACGCTTATCATGCCGGTCTGGTCGCCCCATTCTGTATGCGTGAGGTAAGAAACTTCTTCGATTCTGCCTCTGCACGCTAAAATCGATGGGTGAATATGTTGCCTCTTTGAAAATACATCCGAGCAAGCGTTCTTTTTAGCCACAGTCGACAGGGGATTTGATGTGCTCCCCTATACATCGATAGCTAACGCTGGCATATTAGTTGGGTTGCGAATAGCACGGCCGTTCGTATCACACTATAAAAATGTTTTTCTAGGAGACAACATGCGTCATACCAAATTTGCACTTGCTGCAATGACTCTGGCCGTCCTTGCAGGTTGCGGCGGCACCGATCCCAAACCTGGCGATCAAACCATCAAGAACAAATACAGCGCGCAGGTGTCGTTCGGCGACAGCCTGTCCGACGTTGGCTCCTACGCGGTTGGCACCGTGGCCCTGCTCAAGGGCGGAAAATTCACGATCAATGGCGACAACACGGCGGTCGCGTCCACGCTGACCGGCAAGAACTGGACCGAGCTGGTCGCCGCCCAATTCGGCCTGGCTGCGCCGTGCGCCGCCGTGACCGGCCTCGACGGCGATGCCAGCAAAGGCTTCTCGGTACCGCAAGCGCCGCACGCCGGCTGCTACGGCTACGCCCAGGGCGGCGCACGCGTCACCAATCCTGTCGGCCCGGGCAACAAGCTGACCGGCAGCCCGCTGGGCGCGCTGACCATCCCGGTCGTCACCCAGGTCGCCAACCACCTGAAAGCTGTCGGCGGCAAATTCAAGGGCGATGAAATGGTGTTCGTCATGGCTGGCGCCAACGATGCGATTCTGGCCTTGTCCGTGCTGAGCGACACCGCGACCAAAACCGGCAACCAGGCCTACGTCACCAGCCTGGTCGGCCAGCTGGCCGCCGGCGCCACCACGCCACAGGCCGCCGCAGGCGCCATCGGCCTGGCCGCGCAGACGGAAGCGGCCAAGCCTGGCAGCACGCCGGAATCGATCACCGCGGCGGCAGTCGGCGCCGCCGCTATCCAGCCTGGCAATTCCGCGGTGGCCTCGCAGGCCGTCTGGGGCCCGATGGCGGTCAAGGCTAAAGCTGACGGCGCCGCCGCCGGCGCCGCCTATGCCGCCGCCCATGGTCCGGAACTGGTGGTCGCGATGACCACCGCCGCCACCGAACTGGTCGCCCTGATCAAGACGCAGATCATCGCCAACGGCGCCAACTACGTCACCGTCAACAACATCCCGGACCTCGGCACCACGCCGTTCGCCCTGGCCACGTCGTCGTCGACCCAGGCCCTGATCAACACCATGATCGGCGCCTTCAATTCGACGCTGAGCACCGGCCTGGCGTCGGAGCCGAAGGTGCTGCTGGTTGACGTGTTCTCGGTCAGCCATGACCAGACCGTCAATCCCGGCCCGTATGGCCTGACCAACGTGACCGAGAACGCTTGCGACCTGACCTCGCCGAAGAACCCGCTGGGCAGCTCGGTGGTGTGCAATGCCGGCAACGTCAAGGCGGGCGATATCAGCCATTGGGCGTTTGCCGACACGCTGCACCCGACGCCGTTCAACAACCTGCTGCTGGCCCGCTACGTGGCCGAGAAGCTGGTCGTCAAGGGCTGGCTGTAATTCAGTCGTCGTGAGCAGCCGCCGCCTGCGGGAGGGCGGCTGCCGGACTCACCACACAATACATCAGGAGACGATATGAAGAACACGGTAAAACTGCTGGCGCTGGCCGCCGCACTGACGGTAGCTTCGGCCGCATCGGCGCAACAAAGCGCCGGCACCTGGCTGGGCACGCTGGGCATTAACAAAATCACGCCGAAAGTCGATTCGGGCGATGTGTCGGCGCCGGCGCTGCCGGGCACCAAGGCCGACGTGGGCACGGACACCAAGCCGCGCTTCGCGATCGCCTACATGGTGACCGACAATATCTCGGCCGAGCTGGACCTGGGCCTGCCGTACAAGCATGACCTGGTCGGCGCCGGCGCCATCCAGGGCACGGGCAAGCTGGGCACGTCGGAAGTACTGCCGCCGACCGCCTTCGTGCAGTACCGCTTCCTGCCGGCCAACTCGATGTTCCGTCCGTACGTGGGCCTGGGCATCACCTACGCGATGTTCCAGAAGGAGACCGGCTCCGGCCAGCTGACCGCGCTGCTCAACACCGGCGGCCCGGGCACGACCTTCAAGCTGGACGACAAGTGGGCGATGAGCTACCAGATCGGCGGCACGGTGAAGATCAACGAGAAATGGTTTATCGACGCCACGGTCATCAAGACCAAGCTGAAAACCATGGTGCACTTCTCGACCGGCCAGACCCAGGACGTGCGCCTGGATCCGCTGGCGGTGAGCGTCAGCGTGGGCTACAACTTCAAAGGCTTCTAACGCTGCGACGGCAAAAAAAAACCGCCGGCACTGAGCGCGATCTTGAGCGCGTTCAGGCTGGCGGTTTTTTTATTACTGGAAGGCCTGGATGCCGGTCTGGGCGCGGCCCAGGATCAGCGCGTGGATGTCATGCGTACCTTCGTAGGTATTGACCACTTCCAGGTTGACCATGTGGCGGATGATGCCGAACTCGTCCGAGATGCCGTTACCACCCAGCATGTCGCGCGCGACGCGGGCGATGTCCAGCGACTTGCCGCAGGAATTGCGCTTCATCATCGAGGTGATTTCCACCGCCGCCGTGCCGGCGTCCTTCATGCGGCCCAGCTGCAGGCAGCCTTGCAGGCCCAAGGTGATCTCGGTCTGCATGTCGGCCAGCTTCTTCTGCACCAGCTGATTGGCGGCCAGCGGACGGCCGAACTGATGGCGGTCCAGCACGTACTGGCGCGCGGTGTGCCAGCAATCCTCGGCCGCGCCCAGCGCGCCCCAGGCGATGCCGTAGCGTGCCGAGTTCAGGCAGGTGAACGGACCCTTCAGGCCGCGCACGTCCGGGAAGGCGTTCTCTTCCGGGCAGAACACATTGTCCATCACGATCTCGCCCGTCACCGAAGCGCGCAGGCCGAACTTGCCGTGGATGGCGGGGGCGCTCAGGCCGGCCATGCCTTTTTCCAGCACGAAGCCGCGGATCGCGCCTTCATCGTCCTTGGCCCAGACCACGAACACGTCGGCCACCGGCGAGTTGGTGATCCACATCTTGGCGCCGCTCAGCGAGTAGCCGCCCGGCACCTTCTTGGCGCGGGTAATCATCGAACCCGGATCGGAACCGTGGTTGGGCTCGGTCAGGCCGAAGCAGCCGATCCACTCGCCGGTCGCCAGTTTCGGCAGGTATTTCTGTTTCTGTTCTTCGGTGCCGAACTCGTAGATAGGCACCATCACCAGCGACGACTGCACGCTCATCATCGAACGGTAGCCGGAATCGATGCGCTCGACTTCGCGGGCGATCAGGCCGTAGGCCACGTAGTTCAGGCCGGGACCGCCATACTGTTCCGGAATGGTCGGGCCCAGCAGGCCCAGTTCGCCCATCTCGCGGAAGATCGAGGTGTCCATCTTTTCGTGGCGGAAGGCGTCCAGGATGCGCGGCGCCAGTTTGTCCTTGCAATATGCGGCGGCGGCGTCGCGCACCATGCGCTCGTCGTCGGTCAGTTGCTGGTCCAGCAGCAGGGGGTCATCCCAGTGGAATTGGGCGCGGGCTTGGCTCATGTGTGGTCTCTCATTATGAAAATTGGTGAAGGCTGCCCGCATTCTATTCCGCGGCCACCGGAACGGCTTTTCAAATGGCGACACCAATTTCCGTTTTTAGCCCAGCTCGCCGAACTGGCCGCCGTGGAAAATCAGCGGCGGCGACGGCGAGAACTCGCACAGCTCGACTTCGCCAACGAAAATCACGTGGTCGCCCTCCGGATAACGGCTGCGGTTGTGGCATTCGAACCAGGCCGACGCGCCCTTGAGGATGGGCTGGCCGGTGCGCGACAGCTCGTATTCGGTGTTTTCCCACGGATCGATGCCGCGCGTGGCGAACTGCTTGGCCAGATGGGCCTGGCTGGCCGACAACACATTGATGACGTAGTGCGAATTACCGGTGAAGATCGGCATGCTGTTGGCCGTGGTCGCCAGGCTCCACAGCACCAGCGGCGGATCCAGCGACACCGAATTGAAGGAACTGGCCGTCAGGCCGCGGAAGCTGCCGTCCGCCAGCCGGGTGGTGATGACGGTGACGCCGGTGGCGAACTGGCCCAGCGCCTGGCGAAAATGGCTGGTATCGAAGGGGCGCTGGTCGGCGCGGGGAGAACGAGTGTGCATGGTGGACCTGTGACTTTTCAGCCATTATGCCAAAGTTTACCGTGCGATAGCGTATTGCCCTGGTTTGCGTTACAGTGAACCCATGGGCATTCTTCTACGCGGGGGGAGTCATGACGAGTCAGACCGCGCCGGCCACGGCGCTGGAAACGGCGTATCTGGGCGGCGGCTGCTTCTGGTGCACCGAGGCCGTGTATGCCCGGGTCAAGGGCGTCGTGCACGTCGAGTCCGGCTACACCGGCGGCCACCAGCCCGACCCCACGTACGAGCAAGTCTGCGCCGGCAGCACCGGCCATGCCGAAGTAGTGAAATTGCAATTTGATCCCGCCGTCATCGGTTTCCGCGACCTGCTGGAAATCTTCTTCACCATCCACGACCCGACCACCTTGAACCGCCAGGGCAACGACGTCGGCACGCAGTACCGTTCGGTGATTTTCTACCAGTCGCCGCAGCAGGAAGCCACGGCGCGCCAGGTGATCGCGCAGATGGCCGGGGTGTGGGACGCGCCCATCGTCACCGAGCTGGCGCCGGCCTCGACCTACTATCCGGCCGAGCCCTATCACCAGGATTACTTCACCCAGCATCCCTTGCAAAGCTATTGCGCCTTCGTGGTGGCGCCCAAGGTGGCCAAGTTCAAGAGTACTTACGCGTATCGCCTGAAATCATAAAAACGAGGGGACGTGCATGAAGGTGGTGCTGGTCGACGATACCCATATCAACCTGGTGCTGATGTCGCGCCTGGTGGACAAGCTGAAGGACGTGAGCACCATCAGCTTCCAGTCGGCGCACGAGGCGCTGGCCTGGTGCAACGCCCACCCCTACGATCTGCTGATCGTCGACTACATGATGCCGGACATGAACGGCCTGGAGCTGATCGCCCGCCTGCAGGCGCCGCCCGACCAGCGCCCGCCGGTGCTGATGGTGACGGCCAGCGTCGACGTCGACGTGCGCCACCGCGCGCTGGAGAACGGCGCCAGCGATTTCCTCATCAAGCCGATCGACAAGGTCGAGTTCCTGGCGCGTACCCGCAACATGCTGGCGCTGCGCAGCGCCACGCTGGGCCTGCAGCACCGCGCCACCTGGCTGGCCGAGGAAGTGGCCAAGGCCACGGCCGAGCTGCGCGCGCGCGAGCAGGAAACCATCATGCTGCTGTGCCGCGCCTCCGAGTACCGCGACCCCGAAACCGGCGCCCACATCCAGCGCATGGCGCACTACTCGCGGCTGATCGCCGAGCAGCTGGGCCTGCCCGAGGAACAGCAGCAGGACGTGCTCAACGCCGCGCCCATGCACGACATCGGCAAGGTCGGCACGCCCGACCACATCCTGCTCAAGCCAGGCCGGCTGGACCCTGACGAAATGGCGATCATGCGCCAGCACGCCGCGATCGGCTACAACATCCTCAAGGATTGCCAGGCGCGCATGTTGCAGCTGGCGGCCGAGATCGCGCTGACCCACCACGAGCGCTACGACGGCGCCGGCTATCCGCGCGGGCTGGCGGGCGAGGATATCCCGCTGGTGGGCCGCATCGTCGCCGTGGCCGACGTGTTCGACGCGCTGACCAGCGTGCGCCCGTACAAGCGCGCCTGGAGCATGGAGGATGCGCGCCAGCACCTGCTGGACAACTGTGGCGGCCACTTCGATCCGCGCTGCGTGGACGCGCTGTTGCAGCGCTGGGACGACGTGCAGGCTATCCGCGCCCGCTTCCGCGACGAGCCCGGCGCCGCCACGGATCATGGATAGCCACGTCGCCCTGATACGGCAAGCGCTGGCAACGCTGGACGCGCAGGAGCTGGCGCGGCTGCTGGAACCGCACCTGGCCGCGCTGGCCGAACTGGAGGCGGAGGCGGGCCAGCTGCGCTCGGCCAACGCGCTGCTGCGCAAGGAGAACCGCCAGCAGCGCGGCAACGCCGGCACCTGGCGCGACCAGCACACCGCGCGCCTGGCCGGCCTGCAACGCGAGCTGCACGCCGACCTGCAAGTGCAGCTGCGGGCGCCGTCCGCCGACCAGGCCGCCCGCGACCAGCAGGAGTTGACCGAGCAGATTCTCGACCAGCTGCCCATCCCCATCTTCCTCAAGGACCGCGACGGCCGCTTCCTGCGCTTCAACAGCCGCTTCGAGGAATTCACGCAGCGCTCGCGGGCCGAAATCCTCGGCCGCACCATCGACGACTTCGCCTCGCCGCGCTGGGCCGCCGCCACCCACGTCGAGGACGAGCAAGCCTGGTCCACCGGCCGCATGGTCACCACCGAGCGCCGCATGGCCACCTTCGATCCGCCGCTCGATGTGCTAGTCAGCCGCAAGGTCATCAACAGCGGCGGGCTGTCCTACATGCTGGGCTACTTCATCGACATCAGCGAACAGCGCGCCGCTCGCGCCGCCATGCAGCACGCGGTCGAATCGGCCGAGGCGGCCAGCCGCGCCAAGAGCGAATTCCTGGCCAATATGAGCCATGAAATCCGCACGCCGATGAACGGCATCCTCGGCATGACCGAGCTGGTGCTGGAGTCCGACATCGACGCCCACCAGCGCGCCGACCTGACGCTGGTGAAAGCCTCGGCCGACGCGCTGCTGCAGATCGTCGACGACATCCTGGACTTTTCCAAGATCGAGGCCGGCAAGCTGGACATCGAGGAAGTGCCGTTCGACCTGCGCCAGCTGGTCAGCGACACCTTGCGTGCCATGAGCCTGCGGGCGCGGCAAAAGGGGCTGGCGCTGGCGTCCGAGATCCCAGCGAATGTGCCGCGCATCATGAAGGGCGATCCGGGGCGGCTGCGGCAAGTGCTGCTCAACCTGGTCGGCAACGCCATCAAGTTCACCGGCGCCGGCAGCGTGACGGTGCAGCTGTCCATCGGCGCCGAGCACGACGGCCGCAGCGAGATCGAGTTCGCCGTGCGCGACACCGGCATCGGCGTGCCGGAGGAAAAACAGCACCTGATCTTCGAAGCCTTCGCCCAGGTCGACGGCTCCACCACGCGCCAGTACGGCGGCACCGGCCTCGGGCTGGCGATCTGCCGCCGGCTGGTGATCCTGATGCAGGGCCGCATCGAGGTCCACAGCGCGCCGGGGCAGGGCAGCGTGTTCAGCTTCACTGTGCCCTTGCAGCACACCGGCGTGGCGCAGGCCGCGCCGCTGCCGCCGCTGGCTGTGCTGACGCCGGGCCAGGGCATGAACCTGAGCGCCAACGACGGCGGCCTGATCGTCGGCGAGGGCGATTTGCCGCCACCGTCGGCAGACCCGCAGGCCGCCCCGGCGCGCGGCGGCCTGCGCGTGCTGCTGGCCGAGGACAACCCGGTCAACCAGCGCCTGGCGGTGCGCCTGCTGGAAAAACTGGGCCACCGCGTCACGCTGGTCGACAGCGGCCTGGCGGTGCTGGAGCGCGCCGCGCGCGGCGCGCACGACGTGATCCTGATGGATGTGCAGATGCCGGGCCTGGACGGCCTCGCCGCCACGCGCCAGATCCGCCAGCGCGAATCGATGCAGGGCGGCCACGTGCCCATCATCGCGATGACCGCGCGCGCCATGGCGGGCGACCGCGAGCGCTGCCTGGAAGCCGGCATGGACGACTACCTGGCCAAGCCGGTCGACAGCCAGCAACTGCGCGACATGCTGCTGCGCTACCAGCCCGACAGCGGCCATCAGCTGCTGGACTGGCGCGGCGCCTTGCAGCGCCTGGACGGTGACGCGGAACTGCTGCTGGAACTGGCCGCGCTGTTCCTGCACGACGGCCCGCAGCTGTGGCAGGAGCTGGGTGAGGCGCTGGCGGCGGGCGACCAGCCGCGCAGCACGCGCGCGGTGCACAGCCTGAAGGGGGTGCTGGTCAACTTCGGCGCGGCGCGCGCGGTGGCGCTGGCCGAGCAGCTGTCGGCCGCGCTGCACGCCGGCCAGCCGTGGCAGCTGGCGGCAGGCCGCCTGGAGCCCGCCTTGCAGCAGGTCTACGAGGCCTTGAAGGAATTGATCGCCGGCGGCATTGACGCTCCGCCGCCTTCCTGATGCAGCGTGAGATCCGTCGTTCCCGCGCAGGCGGGAACCCATGCTGCCGTGCCGATCACGCGGCGTATGGAGGGAATTCATGCAATGCATGGATTCCCGCCTACGCGGGAATGACGAGGTTTGGCGACTCTGGATACATGTGCCGGCGCGACCACGGCAGCGCCGCGCTGCGCTGGCCCGCCTTGCGGCCGACGATCTGGTACAGGCTGATCCAGTCCTGCTCGAAGGCATAGCTGCAACCGGCCAGGTACACATGCCAGATGCGGTAGCGCTTGTCGCCGGCCAGCGTCCGCACGCGCTCGGCGTGGGCCTCGAAGTTGTCGGTCCAGATGGCGCAGGTGCGGGCGTAGTGGCGGCGCAGGTTTTCAACGTCGCCGACTTCCAGCTTGCCTTGCTGCATGGCCTTCAGCACATGGCCGATATGCGCCAGCTCGCCCTGCGGGAACACGTATTTCCCGATGAACTCGCCGCCGCCGTAGGGCGTCTCGCCGTTGTCCGGATCGGTGGTGGTGATGCCGTGGTTCATCACCACGCCGTCGTCCGCCAGCAGCCGGTGGATGGCGGCGAAATACTCGGGCAAGTGCTTGACGCCCACATGCTCGAACATGCCGACGCTGGTGATACGGTCGAAGCGGCCGCGCACGTCGCGGTAATCCTGCAGGCGGATTTCGACCAGGTGTTCCAGCCCCGCGCGCCGCACGCGCTCCTTGGCCAGCGCGAACTGGTTTTCCGACAGCGTGATGCCGACGCAGCGCGCCCGGTACTGCTGCGCCGCCCGTATCACCAGCGCGCCCCAGCCGCAGCCGATGTCGAGCAGCGTCTGGTTCGGTTGCAGCTCGATCTTGCGCAGGATGTGGTCTATCTTCTTGGCCTGGGCGCTGGCCAGGTCTTCGTCGCCGTCCTCGAAGTAGGCGCAGGAATACACCATGGCCGGATCGAGGAACTGCTGGTAGAACTCATTGGAAACGTCGTAGTGGTAGCGGATCGCCTCGGCGTCCTTCTGCTTGCTGTGCACCATGCCGCGCACGATGCGGGCGAACTTGCCCTCGGCCTTGAGCGTGGTGCGCGCCAGCGCGTTGACGACGGCGATCATGTCGTGCGCGCGGCCCTTGACCTCGATCGCGCCTTCGACATAGGCCGCGCCCAGGTTGGACAGCGAAGGCGTCAGCAGGTAGCGCGCGGCCGACACGTTCGGCAGCCGTATCGTCACGCGCGGTGTTTCGGTGGAGAAGTCGACATGCTGGCCGTTCCACAGTTCGATACGCAGAGGCAGGGCGATTTGCTGGCGGATGCCGGCGATCCAGCTAGTGAGTCGGTTTTGTACAAACACAATCACCTCCGCGTCGAAAAATTTACGGTTGCAGGCGCTCCTTGATCCAGCTGCCATCGGCCTGTTTCACATACACGATCCGGTCATGGAAGCGCGAGCGGCGTCCCTGCCAGAACTCGATGCGCACCGGTTCGAGGCGATAGCCGCCCCAGTATTCCGGCCGCACCGGATGCTCGCCGCCGACAGCGGCGGCCGCATCGTAATTGGCTTCCATCTGCTCCCGGCTGGCGATGCGCGCGCTTTGCTGCGAGGCGATCGCGGCGATCTGGCTCTTCACCGGCCGGCTGTAAAAATACTTGTCGCTTTCCTCGGCGGAGGTCTTGACCACCTTGCCTTCGATGCGCACCTGGCGTTCCAACTCGCTCCAAAAGAATAGCAGCGCGGCGTGCGGATTGTCGCCCAGTTGCCGGCCTTTCTGGCTCTCGTAGTTGGTGTACCAGGTGAAGCCGCGGGCGTCGTACTGCTTGATCAGCACGATGCGTGAACTGGGCTTTCCTTCCGCATCCACCGTGGCCACGCTCATCGCGTTCGGTTCATTGACCCTGGCGCGCATGGCCTCTTCAAACCACTTGCCGAACTGGGCGATCGGATCGTCCAGCACATCGTGTTCCGTCAAACTGGCGCGGCCGTAATCGAGGCGCAGATCCGCCAGCACCACGCCGTCGGCCACCGTGTTGGCGACCGCCACCTGCTGTTGCTCCGGCACCTGGCTGTGCGGCAGGGCGGGCGTGATGCCGCGCCGTACCTGCATCGCGCTGCCCAGTTGCGCCATCTGCTCGGGGCTGAACAGGCGCTTGGCCATGGGTGCGATATTGCTTTCTTCGATGACCATGTGGGCGGCGTAGGCGTCGCAGAAACGCTGCACCTGCTCGGCCGACAGGGCGGTTCCTTGCCCGTTGGCTATTTGATCAAGTTGCGAATTAATTATATGCCAGTCCTGATCCATCTGCTGGTGGTCGGCCAGAATGCCCGGCACCAGTTCGGCCAGCAGCGCGGCGTCGGCGTCGCGCGCGGTGGCCTGCAGCATCGGCACCAGGTTTTGTTCCTCGTCTTCGTGGTGCAGGTGGGCGGCGTTGTTGAAATATTTTTGCACCGCCTGCGCGGCCTTCTGCGCCTCGGCGTCGGCGCCGTGCTTGGGCAGGTGGGCCAGCAGCTTGTGCAGCGTGTCCAGCTGCTTGCGTATCTTGTCGTGGCAATGTTTCAAGACTGCTATCGGCTGGCTGAAGTCGGGGGCGGTGTCGTGCAGTGTAAGGCTCATGGATAGGCGCTCGGGCAGGGGGAGAAAGTCATTCTAAAATAATTTTTGCGGCGGCGTCCGTTAAAATGTCGGCATGAACTCCATAGCACCTACCCAATTCGACGATATCGACTTCGAGCGCCGCTTCGGCGGCATCGCCCGCCTCTATGGCGACGCCGCACTGGCGCGCTTCCGCACCGCCCACGTCTGCGTGGTCGGCACCGGCGGCGTCGGCTCGTGGATCGTCGAGGCGCTGGCCCGCAGCGCCATCGGCCAGTTGACCCTGATTGATCTGGACAACGTCGCCGAGTCCAATATCAACCGCCAGATCCAGGCGCTGGGCAGCACCGTCGGCCAGGCCAAGATCGGCGCGCTGGCCGCGCGCATCGCCGACATCAATCCCTACTGCGTGGTCAACCAGATCGAAGACTTCGTCACGCCGGACAACCTGGAGCAGATGCTGGGCGCCGGCCAGTACGACTTCGTGGTCGACGCCATCGACAGCGTCAAGGACAAGGCCGCGATGATCGCCTGGTGCCGCCAGCACAGCATGCCGATGATTATCATCGGCAGCGCCGGCGGCCAGACCGACCCGACCCAGATCGCCGTGCGCGACCTGGCCCGCACCGAGCAGGAACCGCTGCTGAAGAAAGTGCGCAAGGTGCTGCGCAGCCAGTACGGCTATCCGCGCGGCGAGAAGACCAAATTCTACGTCGACGCCGTGTTCTCGATGGAGCGCCTGAAGTTCCCGGAACCGCAGGAAGTGTGCGCGCTGGAAGGCGGACAACCGGCCGCCGGCGTGACGGGCCTGAACTGCGCCGGCTTCGGTTCGGCCATGGTGGTCACGGCCACCTTCGGCATGGTGGCCGCCGGCCAGGTGCTGCGCCAGTTGGCCGACAGCGTGCAACCGCCGGTAGCGCCGGCCGGCACACCGTAGATTTTATCCAGTTGCGGAGGCGGTTTTGCTATCATGGTGCGCGCTGGCACGGGGACCGTGCTATCCACAGACTTCATCGAAAGAATAAAACCATGATGCGTAGTTCCGTAGTAGTAGCCATGCTGTGCGCGCTGGCGGCCTCCGTGGCCCAGGCCCAGACTCCGACCGCACCCGTAGCGCCGGCCGATGTGCCGCCGCCACCGCCGATGGTGGTCGGCTCGGCCACGCCCGGCCCGGCTGCCGAACAGCTGATCGTCACCGACACCAAGGTCGGCACCGGCAAGGAAGCGACCGCCGGCTCCACCGTCTACATGCACTACTCGGGCTGGCTGTATCGTCCGCTGGCCAAGGCCATGCACGGCAAGCTGTTCGATTCGTCGATTCCGCGCGGCGAGCCGCTGGACTTCGTGCTGGGCGCCGGCCGCGTCATCAAGGGTTGGGACCAGGGCATCCTGGGCATGAAGGTGGGCGGCAAGCGCACGCTGATCATCCCGTCGGAACTGGCTTACGGCTCGCGTCCGACGCCGGGCAGCGGCATTCCGCCGAATTCCGCGCTGATCTTCGATGTCGAACTGATGGATGTGAAATAAGCACCTGAATAGGCGTAGACTGGAACCTCCGTCCCACTTCGGAGGTTTTTCATGAAGATTGCCAACGACGTCACCGAACTGATAGGCCGCACCCCGCTGGTGCGGCTCAACCGGCTGGCCAAGGGCAGCACCGCGCAGGTGCTGGTCAAGCTGGAGTACTGCAATCCTGCCCACAGCGTCAAAGACCGCATCGGCCTGTCGATGATCGAAGCGGCCGAAGCGGCCGGGCAGATCCGTCCCGACACCATCATCCTCGAACCAACCAGCGGCAACACCGGCATCGCGCTGGCGATGGTGTGCGCCGCGCGCGGCTACCGCTGCATGCTGGTCATGCCGGACACCATGAGCCGCGAGCGCCGCATGCTGCTGCGCGCCTACGGTGCCGAGCTGGTGCTCACACCGGGCAGCGAGGGCATGCTGGGCGCGATCCGCAAGGCCGAGGAACTGGCCGACAGCGATCCGCGCTACCTGATGCCGCAGCAATTCAACAACCCCGCCAATCCCGATGTGCACCGCCGCACCACGGCCGAGGAAATCTGGGCCGACACCGACGGCCGCGCCGACATTCTGGTGGCCGGCGTGGGCACGGGCGGCACCATCACCGGCGTCGGCGAAGTCATCAAGGCGCGCAAGCCGGAGTTCCGCTGCATCGCGGTGGAGCCGGAGGCTTCGCCCATGCTGGCCAAGGGCACCAAGGGGCCGCACCCGATCCAGGGCATAGGCGCGGGCTTCGTGCCGGCCGTGCTCAATACCAGGGTGTATGACGAGATCATCGGCGTCAAGAACGACGACGCCTTCGCGACCGCGCGGCTGGCGGCCAGTCAGGAGGGATTGCTGGTGGGGATATCCTCCGGCGCCGCCTTGTGGGCGGCGCTGCAGGTGGCGCGGCGGCCGGAGAATGCGGACAAGATCATCGTGACGATCATCCCGTCCTTTGGCGAACGTTATCTGAGCACTGCGCTGTACGCCAACCTGGTGGACAACTAGGCAGGCTTGGTGCGGCTGCTTTAGTGCGGCTGCTCCTGCAGGCTGCACTCGTGCGCCGTGGTGCCGAGGCGCACCTGCAGCGTGGCGTGGTCGATCGAGTAGTCTGCTTTCAGCTGGGCGCTGATCGCGTCCAGCGCCGCATCGCCCGGATGGCCGGCCGGCGTCACCAGATGCGCGGTCAGCGCGTTCTCGGTGGTGCTCATGGCCCAGATGTGCAGGTCGTGCACTTCGGTCACGCCCGGCTGGCTGCGCAGGAACTGCTCGACTTCGGCGTGGTCCAGATTGTCCGGCACGGCCGCCAGCATCATGCGCATCGATTGCTTCAGCAGCGACCAGGTGCTGTAGACGATGAAGGCGACGATCACCATACTGACCAGCGGATCCAGCCAGTTCCAGCCCGAGTACTTGACGATCACGCCGGCCACCAGCACGCCCAGCGAGATGGCGGCGTCGGCCGCCATGTGCAGGTAGGCGCCGCGGATGTTGATGTCGTCCTTGCTGCCGGACATGAACAGCCAGGCCGAGAAACCGTTGATCAGGATGCCGACGCCGGCCACCACCGACACGGTCAGGCCGGCCACCGGATCCGGGTGCGCCAGTTGCTGCACGGCTTCCCAGGCGATGCCGCCGCAGGCCGCCATCAGCAGCATGGAATTGAACAGCGCCGCCAGCATCGACGTGCTGCGCAGGCCGTAGGTATAGCGGCCGTTCGGCACGCGCTTGGCCAGGATCGCCGCGCCCCAGGCCAGCATCAGGCCCAGCACGTCGGACAGGTTGTGGCCGGCGTCGGCCATCAGCGCGGTGGAGTTGGCCAGGAAGCCGTAGAAGAATTCCACCGCGACGAACACGGTGTTGAGCACGATGGCGATGGCGAAGGCGCGGCCCATGGTGTTGGGATCGCCGTGGTGGTGATGGTGGCCGCCGTGACCGTGGCTGTGGTCGTGCCCGTGGTGGTCGTGGCTGTGCGCCTTGGCCTTGGCCGGGGCGTGGGAATGGCCGCAATCATGGCCATGGTCATGGCTATGGTCGTGATTGTGGTGGTCGTGGTGCTTGCTCATGCTTCGTTCCCGTTGGAAGGTTCGGCGATATGTTCGAGCATATCGTTGAGTACGCCGCTGATGTGGGCGTCGGCGGCGGAATAGAACACTTGTTTGCCCTGGCGCTCAGACTTCACAATGCGCGCCGCGCGCAGCAAACGCAAGTGATGGCTGACCAGCGAACTGCTCAGCTCCAGCGAGGAAGCGATGTCGCTGACGGCGATCGGCGCCGCCACGCAGGCCAGCACGATGCGCAGGCGCGTGGGATCGCCCAGCAGATGGAACAGGTCGGCCAGCTGGGCGATCGCGGGATCGCAGTCGGAATAGTCGTGGTGGCAGCTCATGGTGCTAACAAATGAATAGGTGTTCACATGTTAGCAGAAAACTGCCGGAATCGCCTAATCGTCGATTTGCCCCACCGCCTTGCCCATGCCGGACCCGGCGTCGAGATAGGCGTGGGCTTCGGCGATGTCGTCGAAGGCGAACACCCGGGCCGGCCGCGCGCGGTAGTGGCCTTGTTCGGCCCGCTCTACGATGGCTTGCAGCGGCACCCGGTCCAGCTCGAAGCCGGGCGTGCCGAAGGCGAAGCTGCCGAAAAAGCTCAGCTGCACGCATGGCGGCAGCTGTTGCAGCGGCAGGAAACGCTCCAGCGGCCCCAGTCCGCCGAGGAAGCCGGCCTGGCACACGCGGCCCGGGCGCGCCGCCAGCGTCAGCGAGTCGAGCAGCGTGGTGTTGCCGATCAGGTCCAGCACCGCGTCCACGCCGCCGGGCGCGATTTCCCGCACCGCGCCGGCCAGGCTGGGCTGCTCCGCAACGATGTGGCGAGCGCCGTTCCGCCGCAGCACGTCTTCCAGCGCGGCCGGCCGGCGGCTGGCGGCGATCACCTGCGCGCCCAGGTAAGCGGCGATATTGCTGGCGGCCTGGCCCAGCGCCGAGCTGGCGCCGCGTATCAGCAGGGTCTGCCCGGCTTGCAGCGCGAGGCAGTCGTGCAGGCAGGCCCAGGCGGTGGCATACGATTCCGGAATGGCGGCCAGCTCGGCCCAGGGCAGGGCGCTGTGCAACGGCACCACGTTGGCGGCCGGCACGCATACATACTCGGCGTAGCTGCCGTTGATGCTGCGGCCCATGCCGCCCATGAGGGCGGCGACGCGCTCGCCTTCACGCAGCGTCGAGCCCGGCGCGCTGACGACTTCGCCGACGCATTCGATGCCCGGCACCTTGACGGCATCGCCCCACAGCCCTTGCCGCATATAGCTTTCCGCACGGTTGAGGCCGAACGCCTTGACGCGGATGAGCACCTGGCCGGCCGCCGCGACCGGGGTGGGCAGTTCTATCGCTTGCAGCTGTTCCGGGCCGCCGAAGCTGGCGATGTGTATGGCACGCATGATGTTCTCCTGAAAATGATCGAGGCTTCACTGTAGGGAAGAACATAGTCGGATAAAATTCAGTAATTCGGTCTATCTCTGTAGGATTTATGAACTCTGTCGGTTTTACCCTGCATGAGCTGGCCTGCTTCCTGGCGGTGGCCGAATTGGGCAGCTTCCAAAAGGCTGCGGCGCAGCTGCACCGCTCGCATCCCAGCGTGTTTGCCGCCGTGGCCAGCCTGGAGCGTCAACTGGGGCTGGCGCTGCTGGACCGCAGCGGCTATCGCGTGACCGTGTCCGCCGCCGGCCAGGCCTTCGTCGGGCAGGCGCGGCAGCTGCTCGATGGCGCGCGGCAGCTGGCAACCCAGGCCAGCCAGGCGGCGATGGGCGAGGAACTGCA
Organism: Rugamonas aquatica; assembly: GCF_009380215.1. GTDB lineage: Bacteria > Pseudomonadota > Gammaproteobacteria > Burkholderiales > Burkholderiaceae_D > Rugamonas > Rugamonas aquatica_B. Next base: position 25,187 of record NZ_WHUG01000016.1, on the reverse strand, counting down.
ACTGTCCGTGGTGATCGGCGACCTGTGCCCGCTGCCGGCCACGCTGCGCCTGCTGCGGCAGTTCTTCGCGCAATGTCCGGCGACCCGCCTCGACCTGCATTTCGAAGCGCTGTCCGGCCCGTGGGAGCGGCTGCACGATGGCGAGGCCGACCTGATCTTCCACCACCTCGACCATGCCGACCTGCGCTTCGATGCGCGGCCGTGGCAGCGCGTGCGGCTGGTGCCGGTGGTGGCGCCGGGTTTCCTGGATTTTCCGCTGCACGCCGGCATTACGCCGGAGATGATGCGGCCCTACGTGCAATGCGTGATCCGCGACAGCGCGCGCAATAGCCCGCCGCGCGACTACTTCGTGGTGGGCGGCGCGCGGCGCTGCACGGTGGCCGACCAGTTCATGAAGCGCGAAGTGATTTTGCAGGGCATGGGCTGGGGCCACATGCCGGGCTATCTGGTGGACGAGGATCTGGCGCAGGGAAGGCTGCTGTCGCTGGCCGGCGACCATTTCCGCGAAAGCGAACTGGAGCTGGTCATCGCGCGCCGCCGCGATGCCGCCCATGGCCCGGTGGCCCAGCGGCTATGGCAGCATCTGCTGGCGGGGCTGGACTAGCGCAGGTGCATGCCCGCGTTGTCGATCTGCACCGTCGCGGGATCGGTGCGCAGCACCATCTTGAGGTTTTCACGCGCGGCGTTGCGCAGGTTCTGCTGCACGGCCGGCGGCTGCGGCGTCTGCTGGGCGGACTTGTAGGCCAGCGCCATGAAGGTGCCGACCATGGCGCTTTGTTCGAAGGTGTCGCGCAGGGTGGCGGCATCCTGCTTGCTGACCAGCGCCTGCATGCCCGGCTCGCGGCGCAGCTGTTTCGCCACCGCCTGGAACGCTTCGTCGGAGACATCGGCGTCGTTCAGCACCATGTAGTTGCCGACCACGAAGGCGGCCAGTCCGCCCGCCATGTCGCGCGAGGTCCAGCCCATCTTCTTTTCGATTTGCAGATACACGTCCATGCTTTGCAGATAGGCCTGCTGCATTTCAAACTGCTTCTTGGGCGGGAAGGACTGCGCCAGGATGCGCGCGTTGGCCTTCGGTGCGGGCTGTGCGCTGGCCCGCACCGGCGCCGCAGCGGCGCTGCGGGACGAGGGCACCGGCACCCGCAAATCCGGCACGGGCCAGACGGTGACGTTGTCGTACTGCATGCCATAGCCCGCCACCTGCGCATGGATGGACGGGACCGCAGCCAGCGCCAGCGCGGCCAGCAGGAATTTGGGTGTGAAGGGTTTCATGGAGACGGCAGCCTTGATGTAAAGTTGACGTATTTGCAAGCCATCAGCATGGCATAGAATCGTTTGCCGATCAACGGCCGCACGATACGGCAGAGGACTCGCTGCCTTGCCGGATGCTGGAAACAAGCAGTTGTTCGTAGCAATCGTACTGACCGGCGGGCAGCACCGGCCGCAGCGTTTCCAGGCTTTTCCCGATGCCGAACAGCTGCTCGACCGCCCAGCCGACCAGGTAGAGCGCGGCCAGGCAACCGCCCGCCGTCGCCACATTGCCGACGCTCATGAACGGCCTGTCGTCCGGTTCCACGCCGGTCGCGCGCAAGCCCTCGCGGGCGTCGGGATGGGTGGCGGCCCGCCGTCCGGGCAACAAGCCCAATTGCCCGAGGATGAAGGCGCCGCCGCAGATGGAGCCGATCAATTGCCGTTCGGGGTCCAGCTGGAACGCCGCCATGAAGTCGCGATCCGCCAGGGCCGCAGGCACGCCTTCCTTGCCGCTTGAGAACAGCACCACGTCCGCCTGGTTCGCTTCGTCCAGCGCGCCGTGCACGCCGACCTGCAATCCGTGCGCCGAACGCAGCGTCGCCTGCTTGCCGAGGATGCGGACCTGCCAATCATGTTGGTTGCGTCCGAGAATATCCCACATCAAAAACAGGTCGATATCGGTGAAGTTGTCAAAGGCGATCAGGGCTATCTTTTTCATGCCGGCTCCATGTGTAGGGGATGGATGCAGTCTAGCGAGGGCGGTGCTACCATACACAGTCTGTATGTTTTCGAGGTGAGTCCTGGTGTTGACGCGTGACCATTGGATTGCAGCCGGCTTCGACGCCCTGGACCACCAGGGCTATCAAGGCATCTCCGCCGAGCAATTGGCGCGCCGCCTGAACGTGACGCGTGGATCGTTCTACCACCACTTCCGCAGCCGAGATGAATTCGTGCATGCGCTGCTGACGGCCTGGGAGGCCGATTACGCCGACCGTATGCTGGCCCACGCGGCCGCAGGCAGCAGCCTGGAAGATGTGCTGCAACGCTACCTGACCATCGCCGCGGAAAAGCGGCCGCAGCGGGAAACCGCAATCCGCGCCTGGTCGCGCATCGATCCCCTCGTGGCCGAGTACCAGCAGCGCGTTGATCAAACGCGCTTGTCGTTCGCCATCTCGGCGTGCCGCGCGCGCACCGATGGTTCGGTCGATGCGGAGCTGGTGGGGCGCATGGTGCACCTGTGCCTGATCGGCGGCCAGGAGTCCGGCGAGCGCAGCATGCCCGCCATCTTCGGCCAGCGCGTCCAGCAGGCGCTGGCGTTGCTGCGCGCCTCGTCGTTCCGTCCATCATAAACATGCATCTGAATCTGGATTTACTTGAACGTTGGCTGTCCGGCTGGAGCCTGGCGCGCGGCTTGCCGCTGCCGCAGCGTGAAGGCGGCGGTCTGGTCGTCGAGGTCGGCTGGCCGGAGCAATTGCGCCGCCATGTGTTTGTCGATGCCGGCGCTGCACTGCAAGCGTGTGCGGCGCAGATCCTGCAACACCGCGTCTTCCTGAAGGCGGCGGTCGATGTCGAGACCCTGCGCCGTGCGCTGCCGCCGCGCTGGACCATCGAACGCCCGCGCTACCTGATGTACCGCGCCACGCCGATGGCGCAGGCCGCGCCGCTGCCTGCCGGCTATGCGCTGCAATCGGCGCTTGAACATGGCGCGCACATCATCCGCATCGTCGCCGCCGACGGTCAGACGGCCGCAACGGGCGGCGTGGTGCTGCACCAGGGCATCGCCATTTTCGACCGCATCGAAACCGCGCCGGCGCATCGCCGCAAAGGATTGGCCAGCGCACTGATGCACGCGCTGGACGTCGCGGCCGGCGACGCCGATCGCCTGCTGGTGGCGACCGACGAAGGCCGCGTTCTGTATCTCAGCCTGGGCTGGCAGGAACTGGCGCCGTACTCGACGGCGGTGCTAGCCGAAGGCCAGCCTGGCGATGATTGAGAACACGACGGTGGTGCCGACATCCTGCCGGCTGTCGATCTGCAGCTGTCCGCCGACCTGCTGCGCGCGCTCGCTCATGCCGCTCAGCCCCCAGTGGCCCGGCCGTTTTCCTGACGACTGCACGCTCGCGTCCAATCCCCTGCCGTAATCCTGCACCGTCATCGAGAACTGCGCGGATGCATACAGCAGCTCGATCTTGACCTCGGCGCTGCCCGAGTGCCGCACCGCATTGAACAAGGCTTCCTTGCCGATGGCCAGCACCTCGGTCTTGACCGCCGCCACCAGTTCCCGCGCATCGCCCTGCGTGCTCAGCGAAAAACAAATGCCGTGCTGCTGCGCCATCGCTTGCCCGAACTCGTACAGGTAGTCGCCGAGCGCGCCCGGATGCGCATCGCGCCTGCGCAATTCCAGCACCCGTTCGCGTCCCTCGTCGACCACCTCCTGCGCGGCATCGAGCGCGGCGTCGATCTGGCATAGCGCCGGGTCGGCGGCGGGCAGGGCGCGTTTGATGCGGTCGAAGCGCAGGATCAGCGCCTGCGCGCTTTGCAGGATGGTGTCGTGCAGCGTGCGGGCGATGCGCTCGCGTTCCGCTTGCCGCACTTCCATCTGCGCCTTGATGCGCAGTTCCATGCGTTTCAAACGCAGCCGGTGCAGCAGCCATACCATCACCATCACGGACATGGCCAGCAGGCACTTGAACCACCAGGTCTGGTAAAAACTCGCGGCGACGCTGAAGCGCAAGCCCGGGCCTTCCTGCCCCCAGTTGCCGGCGCCGTTTTCCGCGACCGCGCGGAAGCGGTACTCGCCCGGCGGCAGGCCCGTGTAGAAGGCCTGGCGGCGTTCGCCCGCGTCCTGCCATTCCTGGTCGTAGCCTTCCAGCAGATACTTGAAGCGCATGCGTTGCGGCGTGCCGAGCAGCGCGCTGCTGTAGTCGATCTGCACATTGCCCGCGCCGGCGGGCAGGGCCAGCTGCGCGGGCCGGCGGTAGGTCTGGCCCTGCGCGCTCAGCGCTTGCATGACGACCGGCGGCGGCGCCGGCGCTTTGAGCAGATGCAGCGGATCGATCCAGGCGACGCCGTCGTGCGTGGTCAGCCATATCTTGCCGTCGCCCGCTTGCGCCAGCGATTGCGCGCCCAGCAGGTCGGTGATGCCCAGCCTGCCGTCGGTGGCGTCGAACAGTCGTCCTTGCACCGGCTGGTCCGGATGGGCGATGGCCTTGGCCAGCGAGCGGCCATCCAGCCGCACCGTGCCGGCGGACGAGTTCAGCCACATATTGCCGCTGCTGTCGGTCAGGATGGCGGAGATGCTGCGGACGTTGGGCAGCGCCAGGCGCACCTTGACGAAGCGCCCATCGTGATAGCGCGCCAGCCCGGCCTCGCCGCCGGCCCAGATTTGTCCGAGGGACTCGTACAATACCGACGTGCCTTTCAGTTGCCCATCCTGCTCGATGGGCACCGTCACCGCCTTGCCCTTGTCCAGCATGACCACCGTGTTCCTGCTGTAGCCGAACCACATCCGGCCGGAGGTATCGGCCAGCATCGACATGGCCGAGCGCGTGCCTTCTCCCGGCAGCAGCGTTTCGCGGTCCCAGCGTCCGCCGCGCAGCCGGTGCACGCCGGCATTCACCACCGACATCCACAGCGTATCGTCCTCGCCATGCGCCAGCGCATGAACCAGATGGACCGGGCCCATGTCCTCGGGATATTCGATGGCGTGCACCGCGCCGTCCGGCGTTACCCGGCGCAGGCGGGCGCGCTCCGCCAGCCACAGCGATTGATCGCGCCCGCGCTGGATCACCTGCACCCGGCCTATCCCGTGCTGCTTCAGCCAGGCGCTGTTGTGCACTTCGCCGTCCGGCGTGACTTCCAGCCAGCTGCCGACCTGCGCCACGGTGGTCAGCATCATCGCGTTGGCCGGGCCGGGCAGCAGCCTGCCTTCGCTCACTTCCGCGCCCGGCAAGGCCGGCGTCACCAGGTTCACATCGACCTGGCGGAAGCGCTCCAATCCCTTGCTGGTGGAAACCCAGACATTGCCCTCGCGGTCTTCGAAAAAGGAAGTGACCAGATTCGAACTGAGGCCGTTCTTGACGCTGAAGCTTTCCATCTTGTCCGGCCGGCGCGGATCGAAGCGGCAGACGCCGCAGGTCGCGGTTTCCATCCACAGGCTGCCGGAACGGTCGACCAGCATGCGGTGGGATGCTTCCGGCTGGGACTTGAACAGCCACGGCCCGTCGGCCTTGTCATAGTTTTCCAGGCTGTCGATGATGCGCAGGCCGCGCGCCTCCATGAAGTAGATGCTGCCGTCGGGGCCGGCCTGCGGCGGCTCGATGCTGCCCAGATGCCCGAGCGGCGGCTTGAAAGTGGCGGCGCCCGGCGGCAGGCGGAACAGGCCGTGGTCGGTGAAGACGGCCAGCGTGCCGTCCTTGTCGACAAACATGACGGACGCCTTGTCCGCCGTGAAGCCCTGGGCCGGCCCCAGCTTGTGCCAGCGCTGGCCGTCGAAGCGCATCAGGCCGTCGAGGCCGGCGGCGAACACCCGACCTTGCCGGTCGAACGCGAAGCCCCACCAGCTGGCCAGGCTCAGCCCTTCGTCGGCGCCGTAGTTGACCACCGCGCCATCCTTGACGAAGCTGATGCCGCCCTGGCGCCAGCCTATCCACAGGCCGCCGCCCGGCTGCGCCTTGATGAAGTAGACGGCGCTGGTCGAGATCGTTCCCGCGCGCGGCTGGAAGGGCTGGAAGCGCACGCCGTCGAACTGGAACAGGCCGGCGCCGGTGCCCAGCCACAGATAGCCGTCGTCGGTCTGGTCCATCGTGATGATCGATGGCGGCACGCCGTCCTTGGCGGTCCAGGAGCGGTGCTCCAGTTGCGCCAGCGTGCGTTCGGGAGGGATGGCGGCCGCAGGCAGGCCCGCCATCAACGCGCCGATCAATAGCAGATGGCGGACGAGGGAAGATGCCATGCCGCCGACGCCGCTTACTTCTGCAACTCAGCTTGAAGCTGGGCGCGGAGTTTCGGGTCGAGTTTCTGGATGGCTTTGTTGAGTTTGTCGGCGTTGGCCAGCGCGGTGCTTTGTTCCGGCGTCAGCGCCTTGGCTTGCTGGATCACCGGCGCCGGCGGCGGCAGCGGTCTGAAGAAGGCGGCCTGGCCGCCCAGCACCAGCAAGGCGCTCAGCACCGAGACGCCGGCCGCCGCGCCCAGCAGCCGCAGCTCGCGCGGCGTGATCGCCGGCGACTGGGTGGCGATGGCGCGCACCGGCATCGCCGGCGCCGGCGCGTAGCCGGCCGCCGTGGCGGCGGGGACAGCGGCCGGTTCGTTGGTGGCGTCCAGCGCCGCCGGCTTGCGCACGCCGTCGTGCTGCGCGCCCAGTCCGCCGGCCGACCTGGCGTGCTGCACCAGTTCCTGCGAGGCGGCGTCGATCAGGGCGATGTGGCGCTCGACCGTCTCGGCCAGCACCGCCTCGTTCAGCGCCACCAGCGCGAACACGGGGTCGTCGACGTCGATGCGGACGCCGGTTTTTTCAAAGACCAGGCTGCGCAGCTTGTGCTGATCCATGGCGGCTTACCACTCCACTTTGTCGAGTTGCTCGAACAAATCGCGGAAGACCACCTTGATGCGTTGTTTTTCCATCAGGTTGAACTTGTCGCTTTCCTTGACCTCGTTGGCGGTCAGGCGCGCGGTGTTCATTTTCTTGATGTCGGCGCCGAAGGTGTCGGCGTTGCGCGCCGACAGCACGATGCGGCCCTTCACGCGCGACGAGTTGTCGGCATAGGTCTGCGATTCGGTGAACTGCTTGCCGGACGCCGATTGCAGCAGGCCGAAGTGTTCGTTCTCCCACAGCACCAGCGGCACATTGGTCGACTTGGCGGTCGAGACGAAGCCCATGGCGGTGTCGTGCAGCGTGTCGCCGCCGCCGACGATGGTGTGGATGTAGACCTTGCGGCCCGATTCCTGCAGCAGCGAGAAGCAATCGTTCTCGATCAGGTAGCCCATCAGCGGCGAGAAGGTGTTGGCGCCGTTGTCGATGACGCAGTTGCCGTCTTCTTCCAGGATGTCGATCATCAGCGCGTCGAAGCGCTTGGGATCGATGGTGCGGCTGTCGGTCATCACTGGCACATGCTTGACGTCCATCGCCTTGTAGCGCGAGAAGGTCGCGTTCTCCTGGTCGGTGTCGTAGCAGCGCAGCGGCTGCTGGCCCTCCACCAGATCCTTGGCCGCGATCCACTGCGCCAGGATGGTGGATACCAGCGTCTTGCCGATACCGCCCTTACCTTGGAGAATAAAATGTACCGAGTTTTGCATCAATTACTCCTGAATCGCTTGAATGCGTCGAGAGTAATTGTTTTGTGGCGGGATGGCAACCGCCTAGTCGATGAAGCGCAGCAAACCCTGCAACGCGTGGATCACCGTCTGCTCGCGTACCGCCTTGCGGTCGCCGGCAAACACCAGCCGTTCGGTGTGCACGGTGTCGCCGTTGGCCCAGCCGAAGCAGACCGTGCCGACCGGCTTGCCGGGCACGGCGCCGGTGGGGCCGGCGATGCCGGTGGTCGACACCGCCAGGTGGGCGTTGCTGGAACCGAGCGCGCCGGTCGCCATCGCCGCCGCCACTTCCTCGGAGACGCTGCCCATCTGCGCGATCAGCGCGGCGGACACGTCCAGCATTTCGGTCTTGGAGGCGTTGGAATAGGTGATGAAGCCGCAGTCGAACCAGGCGGTCGAACCGGCGATTTCAGTGATGGCCTGGGCTACCCCGCCGCCGGTGCACGACTCGGCGGTGGCCAGTATCAGGCCTTTGGCTTGCAGGGATTTGCCGACTTGCGCGGCCAGGTCGAGGATGGTGTCGCTGTTCGAATTCATGAAACGCTCCTTCTGTTGCGGCAATCTGCGGGCTGGCTTCCACTGTACCATGCAGTTCGCAATCGATGCCAGTAGTGTACAAAATGTTTTGCTAGAATCGCAATATTCCATAAAAACATTAGACCGCCGATTTGAACTTGCGTACACTCGAAACGATAGACCGGACGCCCCTGCCCAGACACCGCAGGCGTGCGCCGCCGATTGCGCAAGCTGTTAAGCTTGTCCAAGAGAGGGACGAGGTCCGAACCGGCCAGAATGCCGGCTCATCGGGGACCACACGGAGGCCCATCCTATGATCAGCCAGACTGACATTTTCAGCGCCCGCATCCTGATCGTCGACGATCAGCCGGTGAACGTGGAACTGCTGGAGTACCTGCTCCGTTCGACCGGCTACACGGCGGTCAGCGCCACCACCGATCCGCGCGTGGTGGCCGGCTGGCACGCCGAGCACCAGTACGACCTCATCATCCTCGACATGCAGATGCCGAACATGACCGGCTTCGAAGTCATGGAGGCGCTCAAGCCGCTGGAGGCCGACGCCTGGCTGCCGGTGCTGGTCGTCACCGCCCAGCCCGACCACAAGATCCAGGCGCTGGACATGGGCGCGCGCGATTTCGTCAGCAAGCCCTTCGACCCGGTCGAGGTGCTGACGCGCATCCGCAACATGCTGGAGGTGCGCCTGCTGCACCGCGAAACCCGCGACTACAACGCCCGCCTGGAGCAGACCGTGCGCGAGCGCACCGCCGAGCTGCAACGCTTCCGCAGCGCGATGGACGCCACCGCCGACGCCATCTTCCTGCTCGACGCCGACAGCGCCGACGTGGTCGATGTCAACGACGGCGCCTGCCGCATGCTGGGCTATCCGCGCGGCGAGATGCTGGGGCCGAGCGCCAGCCGCATCGGCCTCGGCGCGCCGTCGGCGCTGCGCGACCAGGCCGAACGGCTGGCCGCCTATGCCGCCGCCATCGGCCCGGCGCGCGCGCCCGAGCTGATCGAGCAGGACTTGATGCGGCGCGACCTGATCGCGGTGCCGGTGGAGCTGTACTGGCAGCTGCTGCAGCGCGCCGGCCAGCCGACCGTGCTGCTGGGCGTGGCGCGCGACATCAGCGAGCGCCGCCAGTCCGAGGAATTGCTGCAGCACATGGCCCACTACGACAGCCTGACCGGCCTGCCCAACCGCACGCTGTTCTTCCAGACCCTGGGCGACGCCATCACGCTGGCGCAGGACAAGGCCTGGCGCATCGTGGTGCTGTTCATCGCGCTGGACCGCTTCAAGAACATCAACGATTCGCTGGGCGCGGCGCTGGGCGACGAGCTGCTGCGCCAGTTCAGCAACCGGCTGGTGCAGTGCGTGCGCATCCGCGACACCGTCGGCCGCATGGGCGGCGACGAGTTCGCGCTGATCCTGACCATGACGCGCGACCAGCAGGACGCGGTGCACACCGCCAACGAAGTGCGCGAGGCGCTGCGCCTGCCGTTCGACCTGGACGGCCACCAGGCCGTGCTCAGCGCCAGCATCGGCATCGCCATGTATCCGGACGACGCCACCGATCCGCAAACCCTGGTCAAATACGCCGACACCGCGATGGAGCGCGCCAAGCAGGCCGGGCGCGACGGCTACCGCTTCTTCACCGCCGGCATGAACGTGCAGGTGCTGGCGCGGCTGGACATGGAGCTGGCGCTGCGCCGCGCCTTGGACAACAACGAACTGCTGCTGTACTACCAGCCCAAGGTCAACCTGCACAGCGGCGAGGTGGCCGGCGCCGAGGCGCTGCTGCGCTGGCAGCGGCCCGGCTTCGGCCTGGTCTATCCGGCCGAGTTCGTGCCGGTGCTGGAGGATACCGGCCTGATCGTGCGGGTCGGCGCCTGGATCGTCGATGCCGCCTGCCGCCAGATCGGCGCCTGGCTGCGCAGCGATGTCGGGCCGGTGCGGGTGGCGGTCAACGTCGCCAGCCGCCAGTTCGTCGAGGGCGACCTGGAGCTGACCGTGCGCAGCGCGCTGCTGCGCCACGACGTGCCGGCCGAGCTGCTGGAGCTGGAGCTGACCGAGACCGCGCTGATGTCCAACACCGAGCGCACCATCAGCGTGCTGACCAATTTGAAGGCGATCGGCATCAAGGTGGCGATCGACGACTTCGGCACCGGCTATTCATCGCTGGCTTATCTGCAGCGCTTCCCGATCGACAAGCTGAAGATCGATATCGCCTTCGTGCGCGACATCACCACCAACCCCAACGACGCCGCCATCGCCCAGGCCATCATCAGCATGGCGCACAGCCTGAAGCTGCGGGTGATTGCCGAAGGGGTGGAGACGCGCGCCCAGCTGGAATATCTGCGGCGCAGCCGCTGCGATGAAATCCAGGGCTACTACTTCAGCCGGCCGGTGGCGCCGCTGGAGCTGGCGGCGTTGCTGGCGTCCGGCCGCGGCCTGCCGCCGGACGCCGCCCGTCCCGGCCAGCCGGCCCAGACGCTGCTGATCGTCGACGACGATGTCAACGTGCTGTCCTCGCTGCACCGGCTGTTCCGCCGCGACGGCTACCAGATCCTGACGGCGGCCACGCCGGGCGAAGGCTTCGAGCTGCTGGCGCTGCACGCGGTGCAGGTGATCGTCTGCGACCAGCGCATGCCGGGCATGAGCGGCACCGAGTTCCTCAGCAAGGTCAAGGAAATGTATCCGGAGACGATACGCATCATCCTGTCCGGCTACACGGGGCTGGACGCGGTGCTCGATTCGATCAACCTCGGCGCCATCTACCGCTTCTACACCAAGCCGTGGGACGACACCCAGTTGCGCGACAACATCCGCCTGGCCTTCCACCACTACTGGCTGATGCACGGCAGCGGCCGCCATGCGGGGCAGCCGGACGAGGATGTCACCGCGCTTCAGGAAGTGAAGTGATCGAAGCTCTGTAGTTGCAGGGCTAGCGCGGCGCCGGCCGCGTCCACCAGGCGCAGGCCGGGGGCGGCTGCTATGCTGCCGACCCGGGTGACCGGCGTGGCCACGCTGGCGGCGGCCGCCAGCACGTCCGCCCGCGCCGAGGCCGGCGCGGTGAAGCACAGTTCGTAGTCGTCGCCGCCGGCGGCGGTGAAGGCGCGGCGCATCGCGGCGTCGCGCGTGGCCAGCACGGCGCCGGCCGGCAGCGCATCCAGGTCCAGCGTGGCGCCGACGCCCGATTGCTTGAGGATGTGGCCGAGGTCGCCCACCAGGCCGTCGGAAATGTCGATGGCGGCGTGGGCCAGGCCCTGTTGCGCCAGCTGCATGCCCAGCGCCACGCGCGGCGTCGGCGTGTGCATGCGCGCGGCGGCCGCCTGCAGGCTGGCCGCGTCCATCGACAGTTCAAGGCGGTAGCCGCCCAGCGCCAGGCGGGCGTCGCCCAGCGTGCCGGAAATCCAGATGTCGTCGCCCACGCGGGCGCCGCTGCGGCGCAGCGCCTGGCCGGGCCGCACTTCGCCGAACACGGTGATGCAGATGGTCAGCGGGCCCTTGGTGGTGTCGCCGCCGATCAGTTCGATGTCGTGGGCGTCGGCCAGCGCGAACAAGCCTTTGGAAAAACCGGCCAGCCAGTCGCGGTCGGCCGACGGCAGCGCCAGCGCCAGCGTGAAGCCGACCGGGCGCGCGCCCATCGCCGCCAGGTCGGACAGGTTGACCGCCAGCGCCTTGTGGCCGAGGCGGGCCGCGTCTTCGCCGGCGAAGAAGTGGCGGCCCTCGACCAGCATGTCGGACGAGATCGCCGTCTGCATGCCGGGCGTGGGGGTGAGCAGGGCGCAGTCGTCGCCGATGCCGAGCGTGGCGCGGGCAGGGTGGCGGGGGCGCTGGAAGTATTCCTGGATGAGGTCGAATTCGGAGAGCATGGCGTTATTGTACCGGTGCGTGCGGGCGGTTTAGCGGAAGGTTTGTTCGAATACCCGGTATTCCACCGAATCGCGCACGGCCTCGATGCTGTCCCAGATGCGCTGCGCCAGCCTGGCGTTGTGTGCGACGAACTGGTGCGACAGCATCAGGTAGTAGGGCTTCTCGGCCAGCGGCGGCGCCAGCTTTTCCAGCTTGCCGTTGAATTCGCGGTGAGTCAGCAGCATGCTGTCGCCCTCCTGCGTGCGCAGCGCCACCGCCGCCAGCCGGCCCATGGCCAGCTTGCGCAGATTGTCCTCGACCGGATAGGTGCCGGTGTCGACGCCGGCGCCCAGCGTCTGCAATTGCTCGACCACCGAGTAGCCGCGCTGGGCGCCGACCGGGCCCGGGCTGCGCAGCACGCTGCCGTCCCAGCCGACCTGCTCGTCGCCGCTGCGGCGGTACAGGCTGTAGCTGTCGGTCATCAGGCGCTTGGCGGGATCGGGCTGGCCGGCGCGCATCGGGTAGCGGCCGAACTGCTGGCGCTCGGCCAGGTAGCTGATGGCGAACATGCCGTCGATGCTGCCGGCCTTCAGCTCTTCCTGACAGCGTTTCCAGGGCCGCAAGCTGATTTCCAGCACGATGTTCAGCCTGGCTTCGACGATCTTGAGCAGGATGTTATTCAGGCCGGGTCGCGCTTTCAGCGTCCACGGGTAGACGTCTTCGGCGTCCTGGCACAGCCGCACCAGCTGCGGCTCGGCCGCCGCCGGCAGCGCGGCGGCCAGCAGCAACAGGCAGGCGATGGTGCGCAGGCGCGGCATGATGCATCAGGCGGTCAGCACGGCATGGGCCGCGTGGGCTGGCATGGCTCCGGCCGACAGGAACAGCCAGTCGTGGTTGGCCAGCCGGACCGCGATGCCGTCGACCTGGTAGCGGTCCAGCAGGCCGGGCGTGAAGAACAGTTGCGGCCCGGCCTCGTAGCGGGCGCCGGCCAGCATGACCAGCAGGCGGCTGCCGGCCGTTTCGATGGTCAGCGCCTGTTCGCCCAGCTGGGCCAGCCTGCCCTGGCCGGTCTGCATCAGGCCGCCGAGCGAGCGGCTGTAGACAAACGACAGCCGGATGCCGTGGCGCTGCCAATCCTGCAGGCAGGCCCAGGCGTCGGAAGGGGCGGCGTCGCCGCTCGCGGGCAGGTTGGCGCCGCTGCAGATCATGGTGGACATGGTTGGCTCCGCTAGGTGGGGATGGAGTTAGCTTACTTGGACGCCGGCCGCAGCCTGATTGGCATTTTCAATCAAATTTCATCGGTCGATACAAAATAGTGATAAAACCGGAAAATTGATTATGTTGAAGCTATTGATAGTTTAATGCCGCTAAAAGCGTCAAAAATTCGGTTTGAGTTGCCTCAGATCATAAATAATGCTGATATCAGTCATAGCTGTTGGTGAAAATACCTACTTAATTGAAAGAATTGGTCTGATAAAATCGGAAGCTTTCCGACAGTACAAACAGGAAGGCAGCACAGCATGGATTCGTCATCTGATAAAAAAGAAGAACTTCGTCAACAATTGCGCCTCGCGGCGCTCGAATACCACGAGTGCCCGACGCCAGGCAAGATCAGCGTCACGCCGACCAAGCAACTGACCAACCAGCGCGACCTGGCGCTGGCGTACTCGCCGGGCGTGGCCGCGCCGTGCGAAGAGATCGTCATCGATCCGGCCAACGCCTACAAATACACGGCGCGCGGCAACCTGGTGGCCGTCATCACCAACGGCACCGCCGTGCTGGGCCTGGGTAACATCGGCCCGCTGGCCGCCAAGCCTGTGATGGAAGGCAAGGGCGTGCTGTTCAAGAAATTCGCCGGCATCGACGTGTTCGACATCGAGATCAACGAATCCGACCCGGACAAGCTGGTCGACATCATCGCCTCGCTGGAGCCGACCTTCGGCGGCGTCAACCTGGAAGACATCAAGGCGCCGGAGTGCTTCTACATCGAGCGCCAGCTGCGCGAGAAGATGAAGATCCCGGTGTTCCACGACGACCAGCACGGCACCGCCATCATCGTCGGCGCCGCCATCATGAACGGCATCCAGTACGTCGGCAAGGATATCGCCAACTGCAAGCTGGTGGTGTCGGGCGCCGGCGCGGCCGCGCTGGCCTGCCTGGACCTGATCGTCGACCTCGGCTTCCCGCTGGAAAACATCTACGTCACCGACCTGGCCGGCGTGGTCTACAAGGGCCGCCAGGAATTGATGGATCCGGACAAGGAACGCTTCGCCCGCGAAACCTCGGCCCGCACGCTGGCCGAAGTCATCAGCGACGCCGACATCTTCCTCGGCCTGTCGGCCGGCGGCGTGCTGAAGCAGGACATGGTCAAGGCCATGGCGCCGAATCCGCTGATCCTGGCGCTGGCCAATCCGAACCCGGAAATCCTGCCGGAAGACGTCAAGGCCGTGCGCGGCGACGCCATCATCTGCACCGGCCGTTCGGACTATCCGAACCAGGTCAACAACGTGCTGTGCTTCCCGTACATCTTCCGCGGCGCGCTCGATTGCGGCGCCACCACCATCACGCGCGAAATGGAAATCGCCGTGGTGCACGCGATCGCCGAGCTGGCCCACGCCGAGCAGTCGGACATCGTCGCCACCACCTACGGTTTCAGCAACCTGTCGTTCGGCCCCGAGTACCTGATCCCGATGCCGTTCGATCCGCGCCTGCTGATCAAGATCGCCCCGGCCGTGGCCAAGGCGGCCGAGGATTCCGGCGTCGCCACCCGTCCTATCAAGGATTTGCAAGCCTACGCCGACAGCCTGCAGCAGTTCGTCTACCGCAGCGGCACCTTCATGAAGCCGCTGTTCCAGGTCGCCAAGAAGACCGCCGCCGAACTCAAGCGCATCGTCTACGCCGAGGGCGAAGAAGAGCGCGTGCTGCGCGCGGTGCAGGTGATCGTCGACGAGAAGCTGGCCCGTCCGATCCTGGTCGGCCGTCCGGCCGTGCTGGAGACCCGCATCACCAAGTTCGGCCTGCGCCTGAAGCAGGGCATCGATTTCGACGTCATCAACCCCGACCACGACGAGCGCTACCGCGAATACTGGCAGGCTTACTACGAGCTGACCGCCCGCAAAGGCGTGACGCAGGAGTACGCCAAGCTGGAAATGCGCCGCCGCCATTCGCTGATCGGCGCCATGATGATCAAGAAGGGCGACGCCGACGGCATGATCTGCGGCACCTTCGGCACCACCCAGCTGCACCTGCACTACATCGACCAGGTGCTGGGCAAGCGCGACGGCGCCTGCGTGTACGCGGCGATGAACGTGCTGATCATGCCCGAGCGCCAGCTGGTGATGGTCGACACCCACGTCAACGAAAACCCGAACGCGAAAGAGCTGGCGGCGATCACCGTGATGGCGGCCGAAGAGATGCGCCGTTTCGGCCTGTCGCCGCGCGCGGCGCTGCTGTCGCACTCGAACTTCGGCTCGTCCAACAGCGAATCGGCGCAGAAGATGCGCGCCGCGCTGGAGCTGGTCAAGCAGCTCGATCCGACCTTGGAAGTGGACGGCGAAATGCATGGCGACACCGCGCTCGATTCCAAGCTGCGCAACTCCATCATGCCGGGCACCACGCTGACCGGCGACGCCAACCTGCTGGTGATGCCGAACATCGACGCCGCCAACATCGCCTACAACCTGGTCAAGACGGCGGCCGGCAACGGCATCGCGGTCGGTCCGATTCTGCTGGGCTGCGCCAAGCCGGTGCACATCCTGACGCCGTCGGCCACGGTGCGCCGCATCGTCAACATGACCGCGCTGTGCGTGGTCGACGCGGTGGCCCAGCGCAAGGTCTGATGTAGCACACCGCCGCAAGGCCGGGGGTCAAGTCTGACATTCGGACACGAGCTCTACCGTAACGTGCGTTACGGTAGAGCTCGTGTCCGAATGTCAGACTTGACCCCCATTTTTTATTGCCTCAATTTCAACGAAGCCGAGACATCACTGTCGATGATGGTAACAAGATGTAAGTGATGTAATCGACATAATTGGTGAGAAGTGCGGCTGGTGCGCTCTGTTACAATACCGGGCTGTAAAGTCACCCATGATTTGGATCGCTATTCACCATGAATAAAATAAAAAAAGCCCTGATTACGGGCATTACCGGCCAGGACGGTGCATATCTGGCCGAATTGCTGTTGGAAAAAGGTTACGAAGTTACCGGAACTTATCGCCGCACGAGCTCGGTGAATTTCTGGCGTATCGAGGAACTCGGCATCCAGTCGCACCCGAATCTGAAGCTGGTGGAATACGATCTGACTGACCTGGGCTCCAACATCCGCCTGCTGCAAAGCGCGCAGCCGGACGAGGTCTACAACCTGGCGGCGCAAAGCTTCGTCGGCGTCTCCTTCGAGCAGCCGGTGACCACCGCCGAAATCACCGGCATCGGCCCGGTCAACCTGCTGGAGGCGATCCGCATCGTCAATCCGAAGATCCGCTTCTATCAGGCGTCGACCTCGGAAATGTTCGGCAAGGTGCAGGCCGTGCCGCAAAAGGAAGACACGCCTTTCTACCCGCGCAGCCCGTACGGCGTGGCCAAGCTGTATGCCCACTGGATGACCGTGAACTACCGCGAATCCTATGGCATCTTCGGCTGCTCCGGCATCCTGTTCAACCACGAGTCGCCGCTGCGCGGCCGTGAATTCGTCACCCGCAAGATCACCGACTCGGTGGCCAAGATCCATCTGGGCCAGCTCGACGTGCTGGAACTGGGCAACCTGGACGCCAAGCGCGACTGGGGCTTTGCCAAGGAATACGTCGAAGGCATGTGGCGCATCCTGCAAGCCGATGAGCCGGACACCTATGTGCTGGCCACCAACCGCACCGAAACCGTGCGCGACTTCGTCAGCATGGCGTTCAAGGCGGTCGACGTGGCGCTGGAGTGGACCGGCTCGGCCGACCACGAAATCGGCACCTGCAAGAAAACCGGCAAGGTGCTGGTGCGCGTCAATCCGAAGTTCTACCGTCCGGCAGAAGTCGAGCTGCTGATCGGCGACCCGGCCAAAGCCCTGGCGGACCTGGGCTGGAAGCCGCAGACCACGCTGGAACAGCTGTGCCAGATGATGGTCGAGGCCGACCTGCGCCGCAACAAAGCCGGCTTCTCCTTCTAAGGAAACGATGATGGCTGCTGCAGGCATGGAGGGCGCAGGCAGGCGCGCCCTGATCACTGGGCTGTCCGGTTTCACCGGCCACTATGTCGAGCAGGAGCTGAGCGCCGCTGGCTACGAAGTCTACGGCACCATCACGCCCGGCCATGAACCCGGCCCGCGCCAGTTCGCCGTCGACCTGGGCGACCGCGCCGGCCTGGCCGACGTGGTGGCGCAAGTGCGCCCGGACGTGGTGGCCCACCTGGCCGCCATCGCCTTCGTCGGCCATGGCGACGTCGACCAGATCTACAACGTCAACGTGGCGGGCACCCGCAACCTGCTGGAAGCGCTGGCCGCCGCCGAGCACAAGCCGTCGGCCGTGCTGCTGGCCTCCAGCGCCAATATCTACGGCAATACCGACGCCGGCGTGATCGGCGAGCAGGTGCCGGCCGCGCCGGCCAACGATTACGCGGTCAGCAAGCTGGCCATGGAATACATGGCGCGGCTGTGGCAGGACAAGCTGCCGCTGATTATGGTCCGTCCCTTCAACTACACCGGCGTCGGCCAGCACGAGAACTTCCTGCTGCCGAAGATCGTCGCCCACTTCCGCCGCCAGGCCGCCGACATCGAGCTGGGCAACCTGCACGTATGGCGCGACTTCTCGGACGTGCGGACCGTGGCGTCCAGCTACCGCCGCCTGCTGGCGCTCGGCCCGGCCGCCGCCGGCCAGACCTTCAACGTCTGCTCCGGCCACGCCTATTCGCTGGGCGAGGCGCTCGACATGATGGCCGACATCGCCGGCTACCAGATCAAGGTGCACGTCAATCCGGCCTTCGTGCGCGCCAATGAAGTGGTGCGCCTGGTCGGCGACAACCGCCGCCTGCTGGCCGCCATCGGCGCCTCGCCGGCCGTGCCGCTGGCCGACACGCTGCGCTGGATGTACACGACGTGAGCGCGATCCCGACCACTGCCGCGCGCGTGCTGCGCGTGGGCCTGTCGACCACCACGGCCGAACCGGCGCTGACCGGCGGCCGTCTGGACGGCCTGGGCGTGTACAGCCGCGCGCTGCTCGAACACCTGCCGCAGGCCGGCGCCGAGGTGCTGCCGTTTTCCTTCCCGTCGCCGGGCGACACCGCGCGCCTGACGGTCGGCCGGGCCTTGCCGCTGTCGTTCCCGCTGGCGTCGCTGGGCAATCTGCTGCTGCCGTCGTCGGCGCACCTGAATGTCAGCCGCCTGATGGGCAAGGACGCGCCGCCGCTGGACCTGTTCCACGCCACCGACTACCGCATCGTGCGCATGGATTGCCCGGTGGTGGCGACGCTGCACGACGCCGTGCCGATCGCCCATCCCGAGTGGTGCCGGCCGCGCCTGCGCGGCCTGAAGAACTGGCTGCAGATCCAGGCCGCGCGCCGCGCGCAGCATGTGATCACCGGTTCCCATTATTCGATCCGCGAACTGGTCGAACACTTCGGCGTCGACGAGCGCAAGATCAGCGTGGTGCACCACGGCGTGCGCCCCGAATGGTTCGAGGCGCCGCCGGCCGAGGCGCGCGACGCCACGCTGGCGCTGCACGGCCTCAATCCCGGCTACTTCCTGTTCGTCGGCACGCTGCAGCCGCGCAAGAACCTCGGCCGCCTGCTGGAAGCCTATCTGGCGCTGCCGCCGGTGCTGCGCTCGGCGCGCCAGCTGGTGATCGTCGGCGCCCCGGGCTGGCTCTGCGAAGAGCTGGTGGCCCGGATCAAGGCCGCCCGGCAGCGCGGCGAAAACGTGGTCTGGCTCAGCAAGCTGACCGACGACGCCCAGCTGCACCACATCTACGCCGGCGCCGGCGCCTTCATCTTCCCGTCGCTGCACGAGGGCTTCGGCCTGCCGCTGGTGGAAGCCTTCGCCAGCGGCGTGCCGGTGGCCACCTCCAACGCCACCTCGCTGCCGGAAGTGGCGCAGGGCGCGGCGCTGGAGTTCGATCCGCTGTCGGTGCCGGAAATGACCGCCGCCATGACCACGCTGGCGCGCGACGACGCCACCCGCAGCCGCTGCATCGCGGCCGGCCGCCGCCGCGCGCTCGAACTGACATGGGATGAAGCGGCGCGCCGTACCGTCGCCGTGTACCACCACGTCTTATCTCACTGAAGCAGTCATGCGCGTCCTCCATTTCTACAAGACCTACTACCCCGATACCTGGGGCGGCATCGAGCAGGTGATACGCCAGCTGTGCGTGGGCACCGCCCGCCTCGGCGTCACCAATGAAGTGCTGACACTGACGCGCGACGCCGGCCCGGCCCGCATCGAGTTCGAAGGCCACACCGTGCACCGCGCGCAGCTGGACTTCGAGTTCGCCTCGACCGGCTTTTCGTTCGCGGCGATCCGCCAGCTGGCGCGCCTGGCGCGCCAGGCCGACGTGATCCACTACCACTTCCCGTGGCCGTTCATGGACCTGGCGCACTTCATGGCGCGCATCGACAAGCCCTGCGTCGTCACCTACCACTCGGACATCGTGCGCCAGAAGAACCTGCTGCGCGTGTACAGCCCGCTCAAGCGCCGCTTCCTGCGCAGCATCGACACCATCGTCGCCAGCTCGCCGAACTACCTGGCCTCGTCGCCGGTGCTCAAGCGCTTCGCCCACAAGACCCGCACCATCACCTTCGGCCTGGACAAGTCGGTCTATCCGAAGCCGCCGGCGGCGCTGAAGGAGCAGTGGCGCGCCCGCTGCGGCGAGCGCTTCTTCCTGTTCGTCGGCGTGCTGCGCTACTACAAGGGCTTGCACATCCTGCTCGACGCCATGACCCGGCTGGACTATCCGGTGGTGATCGTCGGCGGCGGCCCGGAGGAACAGGAACTGAAGGCGCACGCCGAACGCCTGGGCCTGACCCACGTGATGTTCGTCGGCGCGCTGGCCGAGGAAGACAAGGTCGCGCTGCTGGAGCTGAGCTATGCGATGGTGTTCCCGTCGCACCTGCGCTCGGAAGCGTTCGGCATCTCGCTGCTGGAAGGGGCGATGTACGGCAAGCCGATGATCTCCAGCGAGATCGGCACCGGCACCACCTACATCAACATCGACCAGGAGACCGGCCTGGTGGTGCCGCCCGACGATCCGGCGGCGCTGGGCGCGGCCATGCGCGTGCTGTGGGAACAGCCGGAGCGCGCCGCCGAAATGGGCCGCCGCGCCGAAGCGCGCTACTGGGAACTGTTCACCGCCGAAACCATGGCGCGCAACTACCACGCGCTGTACAGCGAGCTGGTGGCCCGCCCGGGCACGGCCAGCGGCAGCGCCCGCCCCCGTACCGTTTGATCTGACGCAAGGGCGGTGCTGGCGGGCGCGGCTATCATGGCGGTCGAACTCCGCGCCCTGCCGATGGTCCTCAACAATGACGCCGCCAAGACGGCGCCACCCGCTGTGCGACGCAACGACGTCGTCCGGGCGGGAGTTCACCTCCACCGCGGTCCGTCGCGCAGGGTAGAATACCGCCACCACCCCTGAATCCGGAGATCCGCGTGCGCTGCCTGGTTATTGAAGACGAAGCCGAAACCTCGAATTACATCTGCAAGGGGCTGCGCGAGGCGGGCTACCTGGTCAGCGCCTGCGACAACGGCCCCGAGGGGCTGGACCTGGCGGTCGGCAACGACTGGGACATCATCGTGCTCGACCGCATGCTGCCGGGCCGCATCGACGGCCTGTCCATCGTCGACCGCCTGCGCGCGCTGGGCAAGCAGACCCCGGTCATCATCGTCAGCGCGCTGACCACCATCGACGCCCGCGTCAGCGGCCTGCGCGGCGGCGCCGACGACTACCTGTCCAAACCCTTCGCCTTTTCCGAACTGCTGGCCCGCATCGAGGCGCTGCAGCGCCGCAGCGCGCCCGGCGCCGACAGCTCGCAGCTGCAGGTGGCCGACCTGCGGCTGGACCTGCGCACGCTGCGCGTGACGCGCGGCAGCAAGGTCATCACGCTGCAGCCGCGCGAATACCGGCTGCTGGAATACCTGATGCGCAACGTCAACCAGGTGGTGACGCGCACCATGCTGCTCGAATCGGTGTGGGACTATCATTTCGATCCGCAGACCAATGTCATCGACGTCCAGATCAGCCGCCTGCGCGCCAAGGTCGACAAGGACTTCCCCGTCATGCTGATCCATACGCTGCGCGGCGTCGGCTACCGCATGGGGCCGACCCCGCCCGAGGATGGGGAGCCGGCCGCTTGATCCAGCTGCGCGCGTCCATCGCCGCCAAGCTGGTGCTGGGCTACGGCCTGCTGGGCACGGCTTCGGTCGTGCTGGTGTCGGCGGTGTTCTATCACGGCACCGTGGGCGTGCTGGACCGGGATATCGACGGCCGCATCGTGGTCCAGTCGGACCGCATGGTGGCGCGCGCCAACGGCTTGCCGCGCGACGTGCTGCAGGCCGAGGTGCGGCGCCAGCTGGACGACGGCGTCGACAGCGACCGTGAAATCTTCCAGCTGGTGGCGGCCGACGGCACGCCGCTGGCCGGCAACCTGGACTCGTGGCCGAAGGCGGGCCTGCCGTCGCCGGGCACCGGCCCCGGGCTGGTGAGCGCGATGGTGGTGCGCCAGGGCCATCCGGCGCCGGCCCGCCTCTACCTGCGCCCGCTGGACGATGGCGGCGCGCTGATCGTCGGCCGCGACCTCAGCGAGCAGGAAGCCGTGAGCGAGGTGATCTGGCACGCGCTGCTGGCCGGCGCCGCCGTCTCGCTGCTGCTGACGGTGGGCGGCGCGCTGCTGTTCCGGCGCGCCATCGAACGCCGCCTGAGCGCGATCCGCCGCACCGCCGCGCAGATCGAGGCGGGCGACCTCAGCCCGCGCATCCCGGTGAGCGGGCGCGACGAATTCGCGCTGCTGGGGCGCGACATCAACCGCATGCTGGACCGCATCGAGCTGCTGATGGAAGGCATACGCCACGTGTCGAACGCCATCGCGCACGACCTGCGCACGCCGCTCGGCCGCATCCGCGGCAAGCTCGACGACGTGGTGCGGCGCGAAGCCACCGTGCCGCGCCTGACCTCCGCCGCCCAGGACGCCATCGAAGACATCGACGACCTGATACGGCTGTTCGAACGCCTGCTGCAGATCGCCGAGGCGGAATCGGGCATGCGCACCCGGCTGTTCGAGCGGCTGGACCTGGGCCATATCGCCAGCGACATCGGCGAGATGTACGAGGCCAGCGCCGAGGACTGCGGCCTGCAGCTGACGGTGGACGCGCCCGAGCACCTGTACGTGGACGGCGACCGCAACCTGCTGGCCAGCGCCGTCGCCAGCCTGCTGGACAACGCCATCAAGTACGCCGGGCCGGGCGCCGCGCTGCGCCTGCGCGCCGGGCTGTACCACGGCGGCCTGGCCTCGATCGCGGTGCACGACAACGGCCCCGGCATCCCCGAGGAAGAGCGCGGCAAGGTGACGCAGCGCTTCTACCGCCTGGACGACAGCCGCCACCTGCCGGGCAACGGCCTGGGCCTGGCCATCGTCAGCGCCACCGCGCTGGCCCACGGCGGCGAGCTGGTGCTGGAGGACGCCGCCCCGGGCCTGGTGGCGCGCATCCTGCTGCCGCTGGCGCCGTCATCCTAGGCGCTTGCGCTAGCTTTCCGATCGGTAATGTGGCCGCAAGCTGGCGGAAAGCCGCTGCGCGCTAGCATCGAGGGTTCCATATCGAGACCCTCTCCACCATGCACGATTTAAGCGACATCGCCGATTGGCTCAAGCATCATCCCGTCCAGCAGGACGCGCGGGAGCATGGCGGGCACGTGGTGTCGTTCAGCAGCCACGACTATCTGGCGCTGGCCGGCCATCCGCGCCTGGTGGCGGCGGCCAAGGACGGGCTGGACCGCTACGGCGTGCGCCACGGCGACGGCGTGGCGTCGTGGCAGCCGGGCGGCGAGCCGGCAGTCTACCGCGCGCTGGAAAGCCGTCTCGGCGCGCTGGCGCACAAGAGCGACGCCGTGCTGTTTGTTTCCGGCTACATGACCAATATCGGCGTGCTGTCGTCCCTCGTCAAGGCGGCCGCGCTGGCGCGGCTGCACGGCTACCGCGCCCGCAAGCGCCACAAGTACGCCTACTATTCGGACGAGTTCAACCACGTCAGCATCCGCGAGGGCATCCAGATGTCGGGCGCGCTGCGCTACACCTACCGCCATGGCGACATGGAGCACCTGGAATCGCTGCTGAAGTCGGGCGCGGAAGAGGGGTGCACGCCCATCGTCGTCAGCGACGGCGTGTTCGGCATGGAAGGCACGATCGCGCCGCTGCCGCAGCTGGTGGCGCTGGCCGAGCGGTTCGGCGCGCTGCTGTACGTCGACGACGCCCACGCCACCGGCGTGCTGGGCGCCAACGGCGGCGGCAGCACCGAGCACTACGATTGCTACAGCCCGTGCATCATGCAGATGGGCAGCCTGGGCAAGGCGCTGGGCGCGCTTGGCGGCTATGTCGCCGTCGAGCGCGAGGCGGCCGATGTGATACGCATGACCAGTGCCGCCTACGGCTACGCCAGCCCGCCGCCGCCGGAGCGCGCGGCCGCGCTGCTGGCCGCGCTGGACTTGCTGGAAGAAGAGCCGCAGCGCCGCCAGCGCCTGTGGGACAACCAGCGCTACTTCATCGAAAAGATGGCGCCGCTGGGCTATACGATTCTGTCGACCTTGACGCCTATCCTGCCGGTGCTGGTCGGCGAGGCCGAGGCTTGCCAGCGCTATGCGATCGCGCTGCGCAAGGAAGGCATCCATGTCGAAGCGGTCCAGTTCCCGGCGGCGCCGGTGGGCCAGGCCCGTCTGCGCTTCGTCATCAACGCCGGCCACACGCGCGAGCAGATCGACCACGCGGTGCGGGTGATGGCGCAGCTGGCCGGCCGCGCCTCGCGCCTGGCGGCTTAAGCGGCGGCGGTCTGCTCCGCCCAGCGCTGCTTGATCTCCAGCAGCGCCGGCATCTGCTTCAGGAACAGGTCGACCAGCTGCGCGTCGAAGTGCTTGTCGCGCTGCTGCTCCAGATATTCCACCGCCTTGGCGATCGGCCACTCCGGCTTGTACGGACGGGCCGAGGTCAGCGCGTCGAACACGTCGGCGATGGCGACGATGCGGCCCACCAGCGGAATCTCGCGGCCGGACAGGCCGTTCGGATAGCCGCTGCCATCCCACTTTTCATGATGCGTCATCGCCACCTGGTGCGCCATCGCCAGCATGCCGCCCGCGTGCTGGCCGATGATGTTGCCGCCGATGGTGGCGTGGCTCTGCATCACCTTCCATTCATCCTCGTCCAGCGGCCCCGGCTTGCGCAGGATGCTGTCCGGGATGCCGATCTTGCCGACATCGTGCATCGGCGCCGCGTGCAGCAGGTCGTCCGCCTCGGCCTCGCTGAGGCCGGCGGCGCGGCCGAGGATGCGCGAGTAGTGGCTCATGCGGATCACGTGCAGGCCGGTTTCATTGTCCTTGTATTCGGCCGCCAGGCCCAGGCGCTGGACGATTTCCAGCCGCGTGCGGGCCAGCTCGTCCACCCGCACCAGCGACAGGTGGGTGCGCACGCGGGCGCGCACGATGGGCGGGCTGACCGGCTTGGTGATGTAGTCGACCGCGCCGGCGTCGAAGCCGACCACCTCGTCGCTGGCGTCGCTGAGCGCGGTGACGAAGATCACCGGAATGGCGGCGGTGGCTTCGTCGGCCTTGAGCAGGCGGCACACTTCATAGCCGGTCATGCCCGGCATCATCACGTCCAGCAGGATCAGCTGCGGCCGCTCCTGGCGCGCCAGTTCCAGCGCGCGCGGGCCGTCCTTGGCGAACAGCAGGCGGTACTGGTCTTGCAGGATATGGCGCAGCAGTTGCAGGTTGCTGGCCTCGTCGTCGACGGCCAGGATCAGCGGCAGGTCGTTGGTGGGTTCTTTAATCATGGGTTCTCCTTGGCCAGATGGTCAGCCAATTCCAGCAGCGTAGCATGGGCTTGCGGGAAATCGAAATCGTTGAGTGCGGTGTGCAGTTCCGCCAGTTGCCTGGCCAGCGCGGCCGACAGGCCGGCGCCGCTCATCGCGGTGGCCAGCGCGGCCAGCGCCGCATCCTCCAGCGCGCCGCGCTTGAGCGACGGCAGCAGCGCCTGCGCCGCCGCGTGCGCGCGCGCCGCGTCGAAGGCCGGCGCGGCCGCCGCG
>NZ_WHUG01000015.1 GCF_009380215.1 Rugamonas aquatica | reverse complement strand
CCCCGCACCGAGCGCCACACCGTGCCAGACGCTCGCGCCCTCCACGGCGCTGTTCCGAGCGGGGGCGGGCGCAGCGGCGGCAGCCAATGTGGGCTCGGGCGATGCGGCGCTCCTGGCGGCCACTGCCGGCGACGGCGCGGCGGGCGCAGCGGGCGGCGGCGCCGATGGATCGGGCATCAGGTCCAGCGTCAGGCCGGGGCCTCGGTGGTCGCTGGGCGTGGGCAGCGGATCGGGCGACGGCTGCGGCGCCACGCTGGCCGACGGCGCGGGTTCGGTCGAGATCGGCTCCAGGCTGAGGGCTGCCATCGGCTCCAGGTCCAGGCTCAGGCCGGTTTTGGCCGGTGGCTTGGCCGGCGGCGCCGGTTCCGGCGTCAGCGCCAGGATTTCATCGAAAGCCTGCGACGGCTTGTCGGTCTCGTCATCGGCGCCCGAGCTTTGTTTGGCGCGCTCCGCCTTTTTGAGCGCTTGCATTAAGAGACTCATGATCCATTCTCCTTGGCTGGGGCAGGGGCCGGCGCGGCCTCGCCATAGGGAGTGTTGTCGACCGTCTGGCCTGGCAGCAGGTAACGGTAATCCTTGTAGTCGCCGTTGACGCTGGCGTCCTTGACCACCACCGGCCGCATGAAGATGACCAGCTCGGTCTTGGTGGTTTTCTCGTTGCGGTGCGAGAACAGCTCGCCCAGCACCGGCACGCTGCTCAGCAGCGGGATGCCTTCCTTGGCGTTGTCGACCGAATCCTGCATCAGGCCGCCCATGACGGCGACCTGGCCGCTGGACACCTTCATCAGCGATTCCAGCTCGCGCGCCTGGATCACCGGCACCTGGCTTTTGACGCCGGCCTTGGCCAGGTCAGGATTGGGGTCGTTGACGTAGTCGACGATGCGGGTGATGGTCGGGCGCACGTTCAGCGTGACCTCGTCGGTGTCGGAAATCTGCGGCGTCACGCTCATGACGAAGCCGACCGGCACCGTCTCCAGCCGCGATTCATAGGTGGCCGGCGAGACGATGGTGCCGTTCAGGTCGCGCACCGCCGGCGTCACCCGGATCGAGAAGAAGACATTGTTGTCGACCACCTTGAGCAGCGCGGTCTGGTTGTTGAGCACGCTGATCTTGGGGCTGGACAGCACTTTGACCTTGCCGAACGATTCCAGCAACTCGATGGTGGCGGCGATATTGCCGAGCCGGCTGGTCGGGTTGGTGTAGTTCAGCACGAACACGCCGGGATTGGTCGAGGTCGGCAGTACGGCCGTGCCCAGCGCGCCCTGGTTCATCTTCAGGCCGCCCCGGGCGATCGATTGCCAGTTGATGCCCTGCTGGTACTGGTCGCCCAGCCGCACTTCGATGATGGTGGCTTCGATCAGCACCTGGCGCTTGGCCGCGCCCAGCACGACATCGAGGAATTCGCGGATTTTTTCATGCTGGCGGGCGGTCGCGCGCACGGCGATCAGGCCGCCCTCGGCGTTGACGATGACCGAGGAGCCGCGCTGCGCGCCGCTGGCGCCGGACTTGGCGCCGCCGAAGGCGCCGGCGTCGAACGGCGTTTGCGGCTGCGCGGTTTGCGGTGCGCCGCCGCCGGCCGCGCCGGCCTGCTGGGCCTGGGCCGCCAGCGGATCGACCGGATTGTCGCTCAGGTTGGACGCGCGCAGCATGTCGCGGATGTTCTTTTCCAGGCTGTACCAGAAGTTGTTGTCGGAGCGGTTGTTGACCACGGTGGTCGAATTGTTGCCGCCGCCGCTGCCGTTGCTGGCCGGCGCCGACTGTTGCTGCTGTTGCTGTTGCGGCTGGCCGTTGCCGCTGGCGCCGCTGCTGGCCACCGGGTTGGACGCGGTGCTGGGCCCGCCGCCGGCGGTCGAGATCTGGGTGGCGATGCTGACGCTGCTGCTGGTGCTGCGCGCGATGTTGACGTAATCGACCTTGTAGTTGCGCCATTCCGGCGAGTCCGGCAAGACGGTCAGCGTAGTGCCGTTGATTTCATAGCGCATGTCGACCTGGCGCTGGATGCGGGTCAGCAGCTGCGGCAGGGTCTGGTCCAGCGCGTTCAGCGTGACCGTGCCCTCGATGCCCGGATGGACGTCGACGTTCATGCCGGCGTCGCGCGCCAGCGCGAACAGCAGCGATTGCACCGGCACCTTGTGCACGGTCACGCTGTAGGTTTCGGTCTTGGGCGCGGCCGACGGCGGCGGCAAGGCGGCGCTCTGTTGCACGGTTTCGGGGATGGAACCGGCGGCGCGCGGCGCTTCCGTGATGTGGGTCGGCGATTTGGTCAGGGTGTGGGTCGCGCAGGCGCTCAGCAACACGCTGCACACCATGGGGACGATGGGGGAGGCGAGTTTTTTCATTGTTTCTTTCCGGCCCAGGGGGAATGCAGGATGTTGTGCATTTGCAATATAAACACCATGATCTTACAAATTTGGTGCCACCGCAAGGATCGCCCCCCAAATAGCCCAAATTAGCAGGACCGCCAAGGCCCCCGTAGCAACAGCGCGCCAAGGCAGGATTTGCCGCAGCTGGCGGCGGCGGAAGGCCGATTCGCGTATCGCCTGGCGCGCGTGGCGCACGCTGACGGTGCTGGCGTCGGCCGCATAGGCGGCCAGCAGGGCCTTGTCGGCCAGGATGTTGATGCGGCGGACGATGCCCTCGGAGCGTTCGGCGATCAGCCTGGCGGCGGCCGGGCTGAACAGCGGCGAGCCGTCGTGACCGGCCGCGCGCAGCCGGCATGCGAGGAATTCGTCGATCAGCGCCGGCGACAGCGCCGGCACCTCGAAGCTGTGGGTGATGCGTTCCTTCAGCTGGCGCATGCTGGCCAGCGCCAGGTGCTGGTCCAGCTCCGGCTGGCCGAACAGCACGATCTGCAGCAGCTTGCTGTGCGCGGTCTCCAGGTTGGTCAGCAGGCGTATCGCTTCCAGCGTGTCGAGCGGCATGGCCTGGGCTTCCTCGACCAGCAGCACCACCTGGCGGCCCTGGCTGTGGCGGGCGATCAGGTCGGCCTGCAGGCGGCGCTGGATCTCGTCGATGCGCAAGCCGTGGCCGTCCATGCCCAGTTCGGCGGCGATGGCGTACTGCACTTCCTGCGGGTTCAGATTGGGGTTGACCAGGTAGATGACGTCGATGTGCGGCGGCAGCTGGCGCTCCAGCATGCGGCACAACATGGTCTTGCCGGCGCCCACTTCGCCGGTCACCTTGATGATACCTTCGCCGTGGCAGACCGCATACAGCAAGGCTTGCAGGATTTCGCCGCGGGTGTTGCCGGCGTAGAAAAAGGCCGGGTTCGGGGTGATGCCGAACGGCGATTCGCGCAGGCCGAAGTGGGACTGGTACATGCTGCTCACGCGATGCAAGCCAGGAAGGCTTGCTCCAGGCTGTCGGCGCCGTAATGGCTGCGGCACTCGGCCGGCGAGCCGGTGAAGCGGATGCGGCCTTCGTGCAGGATGGCCATGCGGTCGCACAGCTCGTCGACATCGGCCAGCATGTGCGAGGTCAAGAACATGGTGCTGCCGCCGGCGTGCAGCTGGCGCAGCTGTTGTTTGAGCAGCGCGCGCGCCTTCGGGTCCAGCCCGCTCATCGGCTCGTCCAGCACGTACAGCGGCTTGCGCGCCAGCAGGCAGGCGGCCAGGCCCAGCTTCTGCGTCATGCCTTTCGAATAATGGCGCACGGTGCGGCGCAGCGCGTCCGGCGCCAGGTCCAGCGCCTCCAGCATGGCGGCCACGGCGGCCGGATCGTAGGCCAGGCCTTGCAAACTCAGCAAATAGCGGATGAAATCGGCGCCGGTCAGGTAGTAGGGCGGGGTGAAGCGTTCGGGCAGGAAGCCCAGCGGCTGGCGGCTGGCGGGGCGGTCGTGCGGCTGGCCGAAGATCTCGATGGCGCCGCCGTCGAGGGCGCAGAAATCCAGCAGACACTTGATCAGGCTGGTCTTGCCGGCGCCGTTGACGCCCACCAGGCCGAAGCACTCGCCCGCTTGCAGCTCCAGATCCACGCCCTGCAAGACGCTGGCCTGGCCATAGCGTTTGACGACTTGCTGGAAGCGCAGGGCAGGGTCGGTCATGGAAGGTGGTGGCTCTGTGGGGCTGGGAAACGAACGACACTGTAGCGCATTCGTGCGAAGAAAGCGACACCCTGTCGCGCCCGGCGCACGTGGAGTCTCGCCGGAGCCGGTTTCTGCACTAGAATGGCCGCAAGCCAACAGACGGCACAGATCACAAGGAGCGGGGCATGGCAAGGCCAGAGAAAGTGCGGCTTGGAGAAATTTTGGTGCAGCAAAAGCTGCTGACCGAGGAACAACTGGGCCTGGCGCTGGCCGAGCAAAAGCGCAGCGGACGCAAGCTGGGCCGCGTGTTCATCGAGAACGGCTATGTTACCGAGGAACAGATCGCCGGCGCGCTGGCGCGGCAGCTCAACATCCCGTATCTGAACCTGAAGTTCTTCAACGTCAATCCCGAGATCGTGCGGCTGCTGCCGGAAACCCAGGCCCGCCGCTTCCGCGCGCTGGTGCTGGAAGACCGGCGCGGCGCGCTGCTGGTCGGAATGTCCGACCCGACCGACCTGTTCGCGTACGACGAGATCTCGCGCATCGTCAAGCAGCCGATCGAGCTGGCGGTGGTCAACGAGACCGAAGTGCTGGGCGTGATCGACCGCATCTACCGCCGCACCGAGGACATCTCCGACCTGGCGCGCGAGCTGGAGCAGGACCTGGGCGATGTCTCGGTCGACTTCGGCGCGCTGGCGGCCGCCAATTCCAACCTGGAAGAGGCGCCCATCGTCAAGCTGCTGCAATCGGTGTTCGACGACGCCACCCAGGTGCGCGCGTCCGACATCCACATCGAGCCGCAGGAAGGCCGGCTGCAGATCCGCTTCCGCATCGACGGCGTGCTGCACCTGCAAACCGAGGCCGACATCAAGATCGCGCCGTCGCTGGCGCTGCGCCTGAAGCTGATGTCCGACCTCGACATCTCGGAAAAGCGCTTGCCGCAGGACGGCCGCTTCGCCGTGCGCGTGAAGAACCAGCGCATCGACGTGCGTATCTCGACCATGCCGACCCAGTACGGCGAATCGGTGGTGATGCGTCTGCTCAGCCAGAGCAACACCCAGCTGCGGCTGGACGCGATCGGCATGCCCAAGACCATCCTGGAGAAATTCCGCGCCATCGTCCAGCGCCCCAACGGCCTGGTGCTGGTGACCGGGCCGACCGGCAGCGGCAAGACCACCACGCTGTATTGCGCGCTGGCCGAACTCAATTCGGTGGAGAAAAAGCTGATTACCGTGGAAGACCCGGTCGAATACCGGCTGCCCGGCATCAACCAGGTGCAGGTCAACGACAAGATCGAGCTGAACTTCGCGCGCGTGCTGCGTTCGGCGCTGCGGCAAGACCCGGACATCGTGCTGGTGGGCGAGATGCGCGACCAGGAAACGGCACAGATCGGTTTGCGCGCCGCCATGACCGGTCACTTGGTATTATCGACCCTGCACACCAACGACGCGGCCAGCACGCCGCTGCGGCTGATGGACATGGGCGTACCGCGCTACATGGTCGGTAGTTCGCTGCAAGCCGTGCTGGCACAGCGCCTGGTGCGGGTGATCTGCGAAAGCTGCACCACGCCGTACGAGCTGACGCCGACCGAACACGAGTGGCTGCGCATGGAGTTGCACGACAAGGTGGGCATGGCGCGCTACTTCCATGGCAAGGGTTGTTCGCATTGCAATGGCATGGGGTATCGCGGCCGTACCGGCGTGTACGAGCTGCTGGAGATGACGCGCGAGGTGGTCGATGCGGCCAACGATCCCGATCCCTCGCACTTCCTGCGGGTGGCGGCAACGCAGATGGCCGGCGAAACCCTGCGCCGCCATGCGGTGGCGCTGGTGATACAGGGGCGCACCACGGTGGCCGAGGCCATGCGCATCAGCAACCAGACCGAGGATTGACGTGCCGTTCTATGCCTACAAGGCGCGCAGCGCGCGCGGAGAGTTGATGCAGGGCGTGCTGGAGGCGGCCGACAGCGGCGCCGTGGCCGACCATCTGCTGGGCAGCGGCGCCACGCCGGTGGAGATCGCGCTGACCCGCAAGGCCGCCACCGGCAGCGCCAGCGGCGAGGCCTGGTGGGTCAAGCTGTTCGAGAAGAGGGTGACGTCGATGGATGTGCAATTGTTCAGCCGCCAGCTCTACACCTTGCTCAAGTCGGGCGTGCCCATCATGCGCGGGTTGGCCGGCCTGCAGGAATCGGCGATCAGCAAATCGTTCGGCAAGGTCATCAAGGACTTGCGCGAGTCGCTCGACGCCGGCCGCGAACTGTCGGCGGCGATGCGGCGCCATCCCACCGTGTTCAACGATTTCTACCTGTCGATGGTGCGCGTGGGCGAGATGACCGGGCGGCTGGAGGAAGTGTTCCTGCGCTTGTTCGACCACCTGGAGTTCGACCGCGAGATGCGCGCCCGCGTCAAGAGCGCCACCCGCTACCCGATCTTCGTGGTGGTGGCGATGATCGTCGCCATCGTCATCGTCAACATCTTCGTCATCCCGCAGTTCGTCAAGGTGTTCCAGAGCTTCCACGCCGAGCTGCCGCTGATGACGCGCATCCTGATCGCCAGCTCGCATTTCATGGTGACTTACTGGCAGCTGCTGCTGGTGGGCGCCGGCGCGGCCGTGTTCGGCTTCCGCTACTGGGTCAACACCAGCGCCGGGCGCTACAAGTGGGACCGCTACAAGCTCAAGTTTCCCATCGCCGGCAAGATCATCCACAAGGCCACGATGGCGCGTTTCGCCCGCAGCTTCTCGCTGTCGAGCCGCAGCGGCGTGCCCATCGTACAGGCGCTGACGGTGGTGTCGCAGACGGTGGACAACGCCTTCCTGTGCGCGCGCGTGGAGCAGATGCGCGACGGCGTCGAGCGCGGCGACAGCATCCTGCGCACCTCGATCGCGGCCAATGTGTTCACGCCGGTGGTGTTGCAGATGGTGGCGGTGGGCGAGGAATCCGGCTCGCTGGACGAGCTGATGGATGAAATCGCCCAGATGTACGAGCGCGAGGTGGACTACGAGCTGAAGACGCTGGCCGCGCAGATCGAGCCCATCCTGATCACCTTCCTCGGCCTGCTGGTGCTGGTGCTGGCGCTGGGCATCTTCGTGCCGATCTGGGATCTGGGCAAAGTGGCGTTGCCGCACTGATGGGCGGCTTGCGTCTTGCTGGTGTTGTGCGGCCGCAACGACGGCGGGGACGGGGTTTCACCTTGTTCGAGTTCGCCGTGGTGGCCGGCATTTTCGGCCTGCTGGTGATGGTGGCGCTGGAGCGGATGGCGTATTACCGCCGCGCCGGCGACGACGCCGGCGTGCAGGCTTTGCTGATCAATATGCGTAGCGCCTTGTCCAGCAAGGTGATGGCCTTGCAGGTGCAGGGCAGGGATGGGGAAATCGGCGCGCTGGCCGGCGCCAATCCGATCGCCTGGCTGGCGCGGCCGCCGGACAATTACGCGGGCGAGCTGACGCCGGAAGCGGCAAAGAGTGTTAAAGCAGGCAACTGGTATTTTGATCTACGGCAACACAAACTGGTATTCGTGAGGGACGGGCAAGAAGATTTGTTAAATAGTGCCTCAAAGAATATTTATTTCAAGGTAGAATCACTGCGCTTGCCCTCGAAAAACGCCAACGCAGAGCGCCAGCCGGGAAATGCCGGTATCGCGCTAAATGAAGTCACTCAATAGCAGCCGCTGTCGCGCTCCGCCGCAGCAAGGCGTTAATGATCTTTTTTAGTCAGGTCTGGAGAGTCATATGCAAACCAAACAAGTACCTTCGTTCAAATCGCGTTCCCAGCAAGGCGGTTTCACGCTGATCGAGCTGATCGTCGTGATCGTCATCCTGGGCATCCTGGCCGCCACCGCGCTGCCGAAGTTTGCCAACCTGGGAAGCGATGCGCGCGTGGCGAAAATGATGGCGGCCAAGGCAGCCATCGCCAGCGCGTCGAATATGTACCACGGGCGCTGGCTGGCGGGGGGATCGCCTGCTGCCGGTGCCACCTACGATACCGATGTGGTTGTCAACGGCACCGGTTATCCAACCTTCGCGGGCATGCTGGCCGCACTCGGCGGTACGACGGGTATGGCGGACTACGACCTGACGAACTTTACCGCGACGACCGGGGTGCTGCGCTCCGACAACGGCGCCGGCCACACCAATTGCACGGTGACCTATGACCCGAGCACCGGCACCACGACCGTCGCAGCCGCTGTCGGCACCTGCTGATCCATCAGCAATGACGGGCCGGGGATGGGAGTGAGGTCGCCGGCGCAGTCGCGCCGCGTCCGGCCCCCGAGGCCGGGTGGCTTTACGTTGGTTGAGTTGATTGTGACGATAGTGGTGCTGGGCATCCTGGGCGCCGTCGTGGTGCCGCGCTTCTCGGACACCAAAGGTTTCGACGCGGCCGCCTATACCGATCAGTTCAAGGCGTTGATACGCTACGGCCAGAAAGTGGCCATCGCCCAGGGCCGCTTTGTGTTTGTGCGGCTGAACGGCAGCAGCGTCGCGCTGTGCTACGACGCCGCCTGCAACAGCCGCGTGGCGCCGCCCGGCGGTTCCAACAGCGGCACCGCGTCAACCATCGCCAACTGCGGCGGGACCGCCTGGGCATGCGAAGGCGTGCCGGGCGGCCTGGCTGTCTCCGCCGCCTCGACCTTCTTTTTCGACCCCGCCGGCCAGCCGTTCGCCGGCACCGACACGCCGGGCGGCCCGACCTCGACCTTCGCCACGCTGGCGCTGAGCGTCAGCGGCGACGGCGGCGCCCACAATGTGACCGTGACGGCGGTGACCGGCTATGTGTTCTAAGCCCGCCCGCCGCAAGCAAGCCGGCCTGAGCATGGTGGAGCTGGTGATGTTCATCGTCATCGTCGGCATCGCCGTGGTCGGCGTGCTGCAAGTGCTGGGCATGGGCGCGCGCTCCAGTCCCGACCCGATGCGCCGCAAGCAGGCGCTGGCCATCGCCGAGAGCATGATGGAGGAGGTCCGCCTGGCGCACTTCACGTTTTGCGACGGCAGCGATCCGAAGGCCGAAGACCCCGCCACGTTGAGCGAGGCCGATTGCACCATTCCGGAAGGCATGGGGCCTGAACTGGCAGCCGGCAATGTCCGCCCCTTCGACAACGTCAATGACTACGGCGGCATTTACACCACCGACGCCGCCGGCAATTCATTCCCGACCGGCTATTCCGCCGTCGTCACGGTCGTCCAGGATTCCACGTTTGGCGCGGCCGGTGCTGTGGTCCCGCAGGCCGCCGCGCTGCGCATCACCGTGGTCGTCACCTACGGCGCCGACAACGTGACGCTGGACGGCTACCGCGCCCGCTACGCGCCGAGGTCGCTATGAAAGCGCCCCAACGCGCACAAGGCTTCACGCTGGTCGAGGCGGTCATCGTCATGGTCATCACCGGCATCCTGGCCGGCATGGTGGCGGTGTTCCTGAAGACGCCGGTGCAGAACTACGTCGACACCGCCGCGCGCGGCGAGATGACCGATGTGGCCGACCTGGCGCTGCGCCGCATCACGCGCGAGCTGCGGCTGGCGCTGCCCAACAGCATCCTGGTCTCGGCCGACCGCCGCACCTTGCAGTTCCAGCTGACCAAGACCGGCGGCCGCTACATCGACATCAGCGATTCGCCGCCGCCCGCGCTGCTGCCGCTGGATTTCAGTCCGGCCGCCAGCCTGCAATTCGATATCGCCGGCGCCGCGCCGTCCGGCAACCAGCAAATCCTGCCCAACGACTGGATCGCCGTGTTCAACATCGGCACGGCGCCGGCCGACGTGCGCACCTTCGGCAATGTCGCGCGCGTCACGGCGGTCAACGGCACCCGCATCACGCTGGCCAGCAACCCGTTCGCCGCGCAGTCGCCGTCGATGCAGTCGCCGACCAACCGCTTTCAGGTGGTCAGCGGCACGGTCACCTATGTCTGCACGCCGGTGGCGGGCGGCGGCGGCACGCTGATCCGCAGCTTCAGCAACCAGATTTTCGGCCTGAACGGGCTGGGCGCGCCGCAGTTCGGGGCGCCCGCGACGCTGGCCGGCCTGGTGGCCGGCTGCGGTTTCGATTACGTGGTGCTGGCCAACACCAACACGGCGCTGGTCGGCGTGTCGCTGACGCTGGCGCGCAGCAACGGCGAAAGCATCAGCCTGGTGCGCCAGGTTCACGTGGATAACACGCCATGACGACCCTGCGCCCGCCGCCGCGCCACGCCGCCGGCGTCTCCATCGTCACCGCCATGTTCCTGGTGGTGGTGCTGTCGGCGCTGGCCGTGGCGGCGATGTCGCTGTCGCGCTCGCAGCAAAGCAGCTCGGCGCTGGACTTGCTGGGCGCGCGCGCCTACGAGGCGGCCCGCGCCGGCGTCGAGTACGGCCTGTACCAGCAGCAGATCAACGGCAGCTGCGCGGCCAGCCGCACCTTCGTGCCGGGCGGGACGCTGTCGGTCTTCACCGTCACCGTGCAGTGCACCGTCAACGCCACGCCCGGTATGGGCGCGAGCATGAACCGGACCACGGTGACAGCCGTGGCCTGCAACCAGCCGGCCGCCGGCATTTGTCCCAACGCCGTCACCACCAGCGCCGACTATGTGCAGCGCACGGTCACGGTGCAGTTCTGAGGAGGCGGCGATGCGAGCGACCAACCCTGTCCCGAACAACGCCCCGCGCTGGCTGGCCTGCCTGCTGGCGCTGCTGTGCGGCCTGGCCGCCGGCTGGTCGCGCGCCGATTCGCCGATCACGCTGTTCAAGAGCTTTGCCGGCAACGTCAGCTTCACCGGCACGCAGAAGACCATGCGCACCAAGGACAACAACACCGATCCCTGCGCCATCAACACCGGCACGCTGACCATGGCGCTGACCGGCGTGCCGTCCGGCGCCACCATCCTCAACGCGCAGCTGTACTGGGCCGGTTCCAGCTCCACCCCCGACTACAGCGTGAGCTTCGACGGCGTGGCCGTCACCGCGCCGAGCAACCGCAGCTACACCTCGGCCACGGTCGGCTACGATTTCTTCGCCGGCGCGGTGGACGTGACCTCGCAGGTGGTGGCCAAGGGCAATGCCAACTACACCGTCGGCGGCCTGACCATCAACAGCGGCAGCCCGTATTGCGCGGTGGAGGGCGTGCTGGGCGGCTTCCAGCTGCTGGTGGTGTACTCGCATCCGAGCGAGACGTTCCGCGTGCTCAACGTCTACGAAGGCTTCCAGTACATCCGCAACTCCAGCGTGGCGCTGACGCTGGCCAACTTCAAGACGCCGACGCCGATCGGCAGCCTGACCGGCAAGATCGGCCACATCACGTGGGAGGGCGACACCACGCTGTCGGGCGGCGGCGAGATCCTGATGTACAACAGCGTCGAGATGACCGATGCGCTCAACCCGTCGGGCAACCAGTTCAATTCCATCTCCAACATCAACAACGACAGCTTCTCCTACGGCATCGACTTCGACGCCTACACGGTGTCGTCGCCGACCATCAAGGCCGGCCAGACCTCGGCCCGCAGCGACTACAAGTCCGGCCAGGATTTGGTGCTGATGAACGCCGAGGTGATCGCCGCGCCGAACGTGCCGGCGGCCGACCGCGCCATATCGATGACCTTGCAGACACCGCTGCAGCCTTCGCAGATCAGCAACTACATCATCAGCGTCAGCAACAACGGCCCGCTGACCGAGGGCGGGCCGACCACCGTGGTGGACGTGCTGCCGTCGTCGCTGATCTTCGTCAGCGCCACCGGCACCGGCTGGAATTGCAGCATGTCCGGGCAAAGGCTGACGTGCAGCTACAGCGGCGCCATGGCCGCCGGCGTGACGCTGCCGCCGATCACGCTGCGGGTGACGACGGCGGCCGCCGCCAGCGGTCTCATCAACAACAGCGCCACCGTCAGCGGCCAGCTGTTCGACTATTACGACGGCAACGACACCTCCACCGTCAGCTCGCAGGTGGGCGCGGCGGCCATCACGCCGAGCTTTGTGTTCACCGATCCGCTGTCCGGCCAGTGCGTGAACGGCTTGCCGTTCGGCGATCCGGGCCAGCCCTGCAAGCTGTTCAATTTCAATGCGCAGAAAAACACGGCCAACAAGGATATTCCGGTCTACCTGACCTTCGTCGTGCTGGGCGTGCCGACCGCGCTGTCGAATACGGACAGCACGCTCAAGGTCAAGTACGCGCTGTCCTGCTACGACCCGATCCAGGATGCGGGCGTCAACGCCAGCTTCACCAAGGTCGGCGGCAGCGCCGTGACGCTGCCGCTGTGCGCCAAGTCCGGCGCGCTGCCGGCACAGAACTCCAGCACCTGGACCGGGCTCAACGACGTGGTGTTCACCGGCACCAAGGCGACCACGGCCGATGTCTACAACTTCCGCTATGCCGATGTAGGGCGGGTGGAATTCCTGGTCAGCGACAACACCGGCCGTCTCGGCACCAGCAATACCTTCGTCGAACGGCCCGACAAACTGGTGCTGCTGGCGCCGGCATCGAACAAGGCCGGCACGCCGGCCTCGGCCATCGACGGCAAGTTCGTCACCGCCGGCACCGCGTTCGCGATGTCGGTCAAGGCGCTGATGTATGGCGGCGCGCCGGCGCCCAACTTCGGCCGGGAGACCACGCCGACCACGGTGCAGATCACCGCGCTGGCGGCCATCGACCAGAACGGCGACCGCCTGGCCGATATGGTGGGCGTGAACGACCCCAGCCTGCCGCTGGCGTTCAGCGGCAGCTTCGGCGCCTTCAGCGGCGGCATCGCCACCGGCAGCAGTTTTTCCTACGGCGATGTCGGCGTGCTGGAGCTGTCGCCGTCGGTGACGCCGAGCAGCTATCTCGATTCGGGCAATCTGATCCTGGAGTCGCTCAACGTCGGCCGCTTCGTGCCCGACCATTTCAATACGATCATCGCCACGCCGCCGATGGCCTGCGATCCGGCCGGCATGACGTGCCCGGCCAACGTCGGCATGGTGTACTCGGGCCAGCCGATCAGCAATCTGACGGTGACCGCGATGAACCTGCAGGACCAGCCGACGCTCAACTATCGCGGCGCGCTGGCGCGGGCGGTGGCCTTGTCGGCCTGGTCGGCGGCCGGCAGCACGGCCGTCGCCAATCCGCCGGCCAATCCGAGCGGCGCGGTGCTCAGCGCCAACGGCATCGCCTCCAGCGCTTTTCCTCTCGCGTCGAACCCGCCCACCGGCATTGCGAGCGCGTCGCCGGTCTACACGCTGCCGCGGCCGTTCGTGGCGAGCGCGGCATACGCCAACAACTGGGTGACGCCGACGCTGGTGTACCTGCGCGCCACCGAGACCGGATCGCCCAACGATGGCGTCACGTCGCTGCGCACCGGCGCGGTCGAGGCCGGCATTTCGGTGGTGTCCGGCCGGCTGTTCGTGCCGAACGCCTACGGCTCGTCCAGCCTGCCGGTGCCGCTGAACCTGGGCGCGCAGTACTACGGCCAGAGTTCGGTCAACGGCAGCACGGTGCTGGCCTGGCGCAACAACGCCAGCGACAGCGTCACGACGGTGACGCCGGCCAGCAACTTCCAGTACGCCAGCTGCCTGGTCGCGTGCCCGGCGCCGCCGGCGAGCGCGGCGCCGACGGTGAGGATGATTAACGGTGCGGCCACCGCCACGCTGAAGGCGGGCACCAGCGCCGGCAAGAGCGGCGCCACCGTCACCGTCAATGGACCGACCTGGCTGCCGACCACGCAGGGGCGCGTGACCTTCGGCTTGTATCGCAGCCCGGTGATTTTCTTGCGGGAAGTGTATTGAATCCGCCTCATTTTATTTGGGAACTGAGCATTAACAGGGCAAACTGGGGGCATGGCGCCAAATTGCGGAAGTGGCGCAATGAAACTTGAATATAATCAAGGATGTGCGGCGACTATTGAATCCCGTGCTTAATCATTTGAGACAGTCGGATGCGTTTATTCGGAAAAGCGGAAAAAAAGAATGGCTGGCTGGCCATCGGCCTGACGGCGGACGGCGTGCAGGCCGCAGCGATCGAGCGCCGCACCGACGGTCTGCCGCGCGTGCTGCTGGCCACGTCCTATCCCGGCAAGGCCGACCAGGCCGGCGCCAGCCTGGCGCGGCTGGGCAAGGAATTGCAGGCCAACCGCTACTGCTGCACCACCTTGCTGGGCGCGGGCGGCTATCAACTGCTGATGGTCGAGGCGCCCAATGTACCGGACGAGGAAATGCGCACGGCGCTGGGCTGGCGCGTCAAGGACATGATCGATTTTCCGCTGGAAGAGGCGACTATCGATATGGCGATGGTGCCGCTGGCCAACGGCTCGAACCACGCCCGCCAGGCCTTCGCGGTGGCGGCCCGCAACAGCGTGCTGAAGCCGCACCAGCAGCTGTTCGCCGACCACAAGATCGCGTTGTCCGCCATCGACATCGGCGAGATGGCGCAGCGGAATATCTCGGCGCTGCTGGAGCCGGAAGGGCGCGGCGTCGCGCTGCTGGCCTTCGATGCCGACGGCGGCTTGCTGACCGTCAGCTACCAGGGCGAGCTTTACCTGGCGCGCCGCATCGACGTCACGCTGAACCAGCTGCTGGACCCGGATCCGGATCGCCTGCAGCAGCTGCATGACCGCATCACGCTGGAACTGCAACGGTCGCTGGACCACTTCGAGCGGCAATTCTCGTTTGTCACGGTGGCCAAGATGGTGGTGGCGCCGGTGGGCGAGGGCGCGCTGCGCGCCTATCTGGCCAGCAATCTGTACCTGCCGGTGGAACAGCTGGATCTGGCCAGCGTGCTGGACCTGACCGGCGCCGAGCTGCTGCAAGATCCGGCGCAGCAGGCCGGCTTCCTGCGCACGCTGGGCGCGGCCTTGCGCGAGGTGGAGACGGCATGAGCCAACAGATCAACCTGTTCAACGCGGGTTTCAAGCGCAAGAAAAACTACGCGACCACGCGCGCGATGGCGACAGGGCTGGGGGCGCTGGTGCTGGTGCTGACCGTGGCCTCGGTGCTGGCCAACATCGAGCTGGCGACGCTGGAGCGCGAGGCCGCCGTGGTCAAGGCCGAGCTGGCTGCGCGCGAGGCGCGCCGGATCGCGGTGACCTCGACCTTCGTGGCGCCGCGCAAGAGCGAGGCCTTGCAGCAGGAACTGGATCAGACCGGCGTGCAATACCGTAATCTGCAACAGGTGGCGGCCATCCTCGACCAGGGCGAGCCGGGCGCCACACGCGGCTACTCGGCGTATTTCCGCGCCTTCGCCCGGCGGGGCATCGACGGCTTGTGGCTGACCGGCGTGACCATCCAGGGCAGCGGCGAGGCCATCGGCTTGCAGGGACGGGCCTTGAAAGCCAGCCTGCTGCCCGGCTACCTGAACGGCCTGGCCGGTGAAGCCGTATTGCGCGGCAAGACCTTCGGCCAGTTGCAGATGACGGAACCGAAAGCGCCACCCAAGGCCGCGGCAGCGGATGGCGTATCGGCGCCCGAGCCGGCTGCGGCGCCGCGCTATGTGGAATTCAGCCTGCAATCGGCAGCGGCCGGCGAGCAGGCCAAGGTGGAGCAGCCATGAAGGCCTACTGGATCAGACTCGATACCTGGCTGATGGCGTTGAGCCAGCGCGAACGCCTGATGGTGGTGGGCGCGGGCGCGGCGTTGCTGGCGTTTCTGGTGTTCCAGCTGGCGCTCGATCCGGCCTACACGCGCCAGCGCCTGCTGCGCGACACCATGCGCCAGCAGCGCGTGCAGATCGCCGGCATCGATTCCGAATTGCAGCAGCTGGACGTGGCCGCGCGCCGCGATCCCGACCGCGAAGTGCGCGACCGTCTGAAGGTCTTGCAGGCCGATAGCGTGGCGCTGCGTAGCAAGCTGCGCAGCGCGCAAAAGGGTCTGGTCGCGCCGGAACGCATGGGCGCGTTGCTGCAACAGATGGTGCAGGGACATGGCAAGCTGCGCCTGGTGTCGCTGAAGACGCTGCCGCCGCAAGGCACGACCGACGGCCACTTCGCCGCCCAGGACGCGAGCGAGCCTCCCGCTGCGCGGCCGGCCGCATCGCCGGCACCGGCGCCGACGCCGGCTTCCATCTTGGCTGCGGCCAACGCCAACGCGGTCGCAGCCAAACCGCAGCCGGCGACCGGCACGCCGGCCGCCGCGCAAGCGCAGACACCGCTGCTGTACCGCCACGGCGTGCAACTGGTACTGCAAGGCAGCTACCTGGAAATGATCGATTATCTGGAAGCGCTGGAGGCGTTGCCGACCCAGCTGTTCTGGGGCGCCGCCGCGCTCGACGCCGAACAATACCCGCAGGCCCGGCTGACGCTGACCCTGTACACCCTGAGCCTGGACCAGAAATGGATAGCACTGTGAAGCGCCGCCTGACCACCTTGATGCTGGCCGCGCTGGCGCTGCCGGCGCTGGCGCAGAAGCTGGCCGATCCGACCCGTCCTCCCGCCACGATGGCCGCGCCCGACAGCGCAGCGCCCGAGGCCGACGGCGTGCCGTCCGCGCCGCGCCTGCAATCGATCCTGATCGGCGGCGCGCCCGGCGGCCGGCGGCTGGCGGTGATCGACGGCGTGACCGTGCGCATCGGCGGCAAGGTGGGCGACGCGATACTTGAACGCATCAACGACAATTCGGTGCTACTACGCCGGGGCAAGAATCTGGAAACCCTGACCCTGTTTCCCAAACCGGCCGAGGCCGCTGACCCGACAGGGAAAACAAAATGACGACACATAACGAGTTCATGGACAAGATGCTGCGCCGGGTCGCGCTGCTGAGCGCCGCCGCCTTGCTGGCCGCGTGCAACACCCAGGTGCCGCGCGACACCTACAACACCATCGACCAGCAGGTGCACGACGCGGCCGTCAAGGCCCGCGCCACGCCGCCCGCCAGTTCGGCGGCGGTGGAGGCGGCGCTGCTGCCGCCGCCCGCAGTCACGATGGCGGCCGAGCTGCCGAAGGCGCGCGCGGTGATGGAAGAGCGTTTCAATGTGTCGTTCAACCAGGTGCCGGTGCAGCAGTTCTACAACTCCATCGCGGCCGGCACGCGCTACAACATGCTGATCCATCCGGACGTCAGCGGCACCGTCACCGCCAACCTGAAGGATGTGACGCTGTTCGAGGCGCTCGATGCGGTGCGCGAGCTGTACGGCTATGACTACAAGGTCGAAGGCACGCGCGTGTACATCCGTCCGCTGACCATGCAGACCCGCATCTTCCAGGTCAACTACCTGAGCGCCACGCGCAAGGGCAGCTCGAATGTGCGGGTGTCGTCGACCTCGGTCAACACGGTGGGCACGGTGGTGTCCGGCGGGCAGGGCGGCCAGAGCGGCACCGGCAGCAACGGCCAGAACAACCAGCCGCAGCAGCCGGGCCAAAGCAATCAGCAGTACTCGATGGAAGACGCCAGCAACGTCAAGACTTCTTCCTCCACCGATTTCTGGACCGATCTGAAAGAGGCCTTGGTGGCCCTGGTCGGCGGTATCGGCGACGGCCGCAGCGTGGTCATCAGCCCGCAGTCGGGCGTGGTGGTGGTGCGGGCGCTGCCGGAACAATTGCGCAGCGTCGAGCAGTATCTGAAGGCGACCCGGCTGGCGGTGGAACGCCAGGTGATTTTGGAAGCCAAGATTCTTGAGGTGCAGCTCAACAGCGGCTTCCAGAGCGGCATCAACTGGGCCAGCTTCGCCTCGTTTGGCGGTGGCGGCAGCAACCGCATGTCCACCGGCTTCCTGGCGCCCGGCACCGGCCTGGCGCCGTTGCCGGCGGCCGGCGGCCCGCCGCCGGTATTGACCAGCGGCGGCACGGCGGGCATTTCGGCCAGCAGCGGCTTCTCGCTGGCGAACGCCGCCAACAACGCGGGTTCGCTGTTCGGCCTGGCCTTCCAGACCAGTAATTTCGCCGCCATGATTTCCTTCCTGGAGTCGCAGGGTTCGGTGCACGTGCTGTCCAGCCCGCGCATCGCCACGATGAACAACCAGAAGGCCGTGCTGAAGATCGGCACCGACGAGTTCTACGTGACGGGCGTGAGCACCACCACCAACTCCAACGTCAGCGGCAACACCACCAGCCCGAACGTGACGCTGCAGCCGTTCTTTTCCGGCGTGGTGCTGGACGTGACGCCGCAGATCGACGAAGAGGGCAACATCATGCTGCACGTGCATCCCTCGGTCAGCCAGGTGTCGACCATCAACAAGATCGTCAACCTGGGCAGCGCCGGTGCGCTGCAACTGCCGCTGGCGGCGTCGAGCACGTCGGAAATGGACAGCATGGTACGCGGCCAGGATGGCCGCATCGTCGCCATCGGCGGCTTGATGCGCCAGTCCACCACGGCCGACAACAACCAGGCGCCGGGCATAGGCGATTTGCCGGTGCTGGGCGCTTTGTTCCGCAACACCGAGCGCAGCACGCAGAAGCGCGAGCTGGTGGTGCTGATCAAGCCTACCATCGTCGATGGCGCGGCCAGTTATGCGCAGGATCTGGAGGATGCCAGCCGCCGGTTCCAGCAACTGGCGCCGCCCCCTGCCGGAGGACGCAACTAAATGTACCAGGCCCATTTTGGCTTGGGCGAGATGCCTTTCGGGATCACGCCTGACACCAGCTTCTTCTTCACCAGCCCGCATTCGCAGCAGGCGCTCAACACGCTGCTGGTGGCGGCGCGCAGCGGCGAGGGCTTCATCAAGATCACCGGCGAAGTCGGCACCGGCAAGACGCTGCTGTGCCGGAAGTTCATGGCGACGCTGGGGCCGGGCTTTGTGACGGCCTATATTCCGAATCCCTATCTGGAGCCGCGCACGCTGATGCTGGCCCTGGCCGACGAGCTGGAATTGCCGCTGCAACGCGATGTGGATCAGCATCAGCTGCTGAAGTCGCTGACCTTGCGCCTGATGGACCTGGCGCGCGAAGGCAAGCAGGTGGTGATGTGCCTGGACGAGGCGCAGGCGATTCCGCTGGAAAGCCTGGAAGCCTTGCGCCTGCTGACCAATCTGGAAACGGAGAAGCGCAAGCTGCTGCAGATCGTATTGTTCGGACAGCCGGAACTGAACCAGCATTTGCAGGCGAATTCGATCCGCCAGCTGGCGCAGCGCATCACCTTCCATTACCATTTGGGTCCGCTGAGCCGCGACGACTTGGAGTACTATCTGGCGCATAGGCTGCGCGTGGCGGGTTATGCCGGCAGCCGTTTGTTCAGCCGCAGCGCCATCGGCCGTTTGTTCAAGGCCAGCGGCGGGATACCGAGGCTGGTGAATATCATGGCGAATAAATCGCTGATGCTGTGCTTTGGCGAAGGCAAGCAACAGGTGACGCGCCGTCATGTGGACATGGCGGCGGTCGATACCGTGCCGTCGCGTTCCGGCTTGCGCTGGGCGTGGTTGATGGCCGGCGTGAGTTTGCTGATCGCCGCATGCG
The DNA here is from genome assembly GCF_009380215.1 of Rugamonas aquatica. Classification (GTDB taxonomy): domain Bacteria; phylum Pseudomonadota; class Gammaproteobacteria; order Burkholderiales; family Burkholderiaceae_D; genus Rugamonas; species Rugamonas aquatica_B. The sequence goes on along the minus strand of NZ_WHUG01000015.1, from coordinate 145,728 downwards.
GCCTGACTTGGGCGTTGACTAAATGAGTTTGATTAATAAAATGTTGCAGGATCTGGATGCGCGCGGTGGTGCGGGCGATGGCGCTTTGCGCCAGCAGCAGCTGCATGCCGTCAGCGGACAGGTGCGCGACAGGCGGCCGCTGGTGATCGCCGGTTCGGTGGCGTTGGCGGCGGTGGTGGTGGGCGGAGGCTGGTTTGGCTGGCAGTACTGGCAGAGCCACCGCGCCGCATCGCTGCCGGTGGCCGTGCAGGTGGCGGCCAAGCCAACGGTTGCCGCCGCGCCCGCAGCCGCAAGCCAGCCGGCAGCGGTCAAGGTCGCCGTGATGCCGCCTGAGCCAAAGGCCAAGCAAGAAGCCGCCGCGCCGGCCCCGCACAAAGTTGCCGACACGCCGCCGGCCGCCGCACCGCTCGCCGCGTCGGCAGCCGTTGCGCCAAGCACCGTTGCGGCGCACGACGCTTCTTCGCAAGCGGCTGCACCACGCGACACGCCTGGCACCGCATCGACGCCCGCTGAGCGCAAGCCCGCCCGCCAGGCCGCCGCGCGCAGCAGCGACGATGCGGCTGGCAACACCGGCACGATCACGCACGACATCAGTCCGAAACAGATGGCGGAGAATACCTATCGGCGCGGGCTGGTGGCCTTGCAGGAAGGGCGCGTCAACGCCGCCCTGGCGGACTTCGACCGCGCACTGGAAATCGATCCGCGCAACGAAGCCGCGCGCCAGACCAACATCAGCCTGCTGCTGGAACAGAAGCGCAATGAAGACGCGGTGCGCCAGCTGCGTCTGGCGCTGGGCATTGATCCCCGCCAGCCAGGCCTGGCGATGGTGCTGGCCCGCTTGCAGCTGGAGAAGGGCGGTCCCGCGCTGGAAACGCTGATGACGACGCTGCCATATGCCGGCAACAGCGCCGAATACCAGGCCTTCCTGGCCGGCGTGCTGCAACGCGAGCAGCGCCACACCGAAGCGGCCGATCATTATCGCGAAGCGCTGCGGCTGATGCCGCAGAACGGCGTGTGGTGGATGGGCTTGGGGATTTCGCTACAGGCCGACATGCATCTGCCGGAAGCGCGCGAAGCCTACCGCCGCGCCCGCGCAGCGAACGGCTTGTCGCCGGAGCTGCAAGCCTTCATTGACCGCAAGATCGAATCGCTGTCGCGCTAAGCCGGCGGTGGCTCAGAGGCTGGCCTGCGCGCCCCAGATCTGCTTCATGCTGAAGCGGATCGAAGCATCGTCCTCGCTGAGCGCCTGGGCGATCGTGCAGGCCTGATCGGCTGTGCTGCGCTGCACGGCAGGCGACAATGCCGCGCCCGCAGGATCGCGCAGGCAGTGCACCTGCAAACCGCCCGCGCCGCCCTGACGGCGGCTGACCACGCCAATCTCTCCGCTCGCCAGGCGCACCAGCGCCCCCGGCGGGAAATCCCCCAGCTCGCGCTGGAAGCACTGCGCCAGCGCAGGATCGACCGGCGCCACCTTGTCTTCGACCAGATTGCGCAAGGCCTGGTCCGGCAGGATCGAGCGGCGGTAATTACGCGCCGACACCTGCGCACAATACCTGTCCGCCAAACTCAGCAGCTTGGCATTCTGCGTCACCTCCGGACTGGCGACCCCGGCCGGATAGCCGCTGCCTTCATCGTTCTCGTGGTGCAGCAGCACGCAGGAAATCCACTCGTCATCCTGGATGCCCGCGTACTTGAGCATGTCCACGCTTTCCTCCGGGTGGCGGCGCACGATGGCCATTTCCTCGCTGCTCAGCGGCGTGTTCTTGTTCTGGAAGGTTTCGTTATGGCGCAGCATGCCGACATTCATGGTCAGCGCGGCCGCCGTCACGGTCAGCGTTTCCACCGGACTCTTGTTCTGGCTGTGCGCGACCACCACCACCACGACCGCCGTTTCGATACAGTGGCGCACCGCGTAGCTGCCGGCGATCTGGCACAGGAAGATGCAGGCCAGCGCGATGTCGGGATTGAGCTCGACCGCATGGATCACGTCGCGCGCGATGTCGCGCACTTCGCTTTCGGCGTTGTGTTCGTTGCGCAGGTTTTGCAGCAGGCGCTCCAGCCGGCGGTTCGACTGATTGAGCAGATGCAGCACCGACGGCGGCGGTTCTTGTTCCGCGAAGACGCCCGCTTCGAGCGGGGCGTCCGCCTGGTTGGTATCGGCCATGATTCTTGTCCCCGAATTAAACTTTGCCCAGTCGCTCCAGTGCGAGTGCCAGGGTCTCATCTTGTTTGGCAAAGCAGAAACGCACGATGCCCGATTCCTTGCCTTGCTGGTAAAACGCCGATACCGGTATCGCCGCCACCTTGATCTCGGTGGTCAGCCACTCCGCAAACTCCGCTTCCGTTTGCGATGAAATCTTATCGTAGCGCACGCACTGGAAATAGGTGCCGTCGGCCGGCAGCAGTTCGAAGCGCGAACCCTGCAAGCCCTCGCGGAACAGGTCGCGCTTGCGCTGGTAGAACGCCGGCAGTTCCAGGTAGGGCTTGGGATCGGCCATGTAGCTGGCGATGCCATGCTGCATGGGCGTGTTGACGGTGAAGACGTTGTACTGGTGGACCTTGCGGAACTCCGCCATCAACGCGGCCGGCGCGGCGACATAGCCGACCTTCCAGCCGGTGACGTGGTAAGTCTTGCCGAAGCTGGAGACGACGAAGGCGCGCGCCGCCAGTTCCGGATAGCGGCACACCGACTCGTGGCGGGCGCCGTCGTAGACCATGTGTTCGTAGACTTCGTCCGACAGGATCAGCACGTCCGTGCCGCGCACGATGTCGGCCAGCGCGTCCATGTCGGCCACGCGCAGCACGCTGCCGGTCGGGTTATGTGGGGTGTTGATGACGATCAGGCGGGTCTTGCCGCTCACGGCCGCCGCGACCTTGGACCACGGCACGGTGTAGCCGTCGGCGCCGGCTTCCATCTGCACCAGCACCGGCACGCCGCCGGCCAGCGTAATCGCCGGCACATAGCTGTCGTAGCTCGGCTCGATGACGATGACCTCGTCGCCCGGATGCACGCAGCACAGGATGGCGGTGGTCAGCGCCTGGGTGGCGCCGGCGGTGACGGTGATCTCGCTGTTGACGTCGTACTGATGGCCGTACAGGGCCGCGATCTTGGCGACGATGGCGTTGCGCAGCACAGGCGCGCCGCTCATCATCGGATACTGGTTGAAATCGGCCTGCATGGCGTCGTTGACGGCTTGCAGCAGGCTGCGTTCGCAGCCAAAGTCAGGGAAGCCCTGGCCCAGGTTGACCGCGTTCGCTTGCGCGGCCAGCGTGGACATGCGGGTGAATACGGTGGTGCCGACGGCCGGCAGGCGGCTCGTCAGGGTGGGCGTGAAAGGCGTGCTGCTCGGCAGATTATTACGGCTGTTCATGGCGGCTGGATAGTGGATGGATAGCCTATTCTAGCTCAGCGCGCCGGGTTTGGTGTGGTGAAAAAACCTTAACTTTCCAGGCTCCACGCCTCGGGCACCATGACCTTGAACATGCCGGCCTTGGCCAGGCGGCGCGCCAGTTTCAGCAAGGCCTTGTCCTTGGTGATGAGGATGGCGGCGTTGGCGTCGCGCGCCACTTCGAGGAACTTCTGGTCGTCCTTGTCGGTGCAGACCGGCAGGCGGATGCCGGACTCGGGCGGGGCGACCACCTTGATCAGCTGGTCGAAGCGGGCGGCGGCCAGCGGGCGGCTGTCGTCGTCCAGCGGCAGGTGCTTGTAGTGCAGCACGATGTTGTACTCGTCGCGGCAGTCCGAACGGGTGATCGCTTCGACCGCGCCGCTTTCCAGCGCCGCCAGCAGGCCGGCCCAGCGCGGGTCCTTGAACACGAACAGGTCGAGGCAGACGTTGGTATCGATAACGATGCGCGGCGGTGTGAGTTTTTCTGGAACAGGTATCATGTGCTTAGTTCGTAATTATGTTTATCTGGAATCTTATGCTGATAGTGCTTTCGCCTGCAAAAAGTCTCGACCTGGAGACCCCTCCGACCACCAAGTTGCACTCCCAACCCGATTTTCTCGACCACTCAGCCCAGCTGATCGAGCGTCTGCGCGAATTTTCGCCGGCGCAGATCGGCGAGTTGATGGATTTGTCCGACAACCTGTCGGCGCTCAACGTTGCCCGCTATGCCACGTGGACCCACGATACCGCCGAAGGCCGCCAGGCCGTGATGGCCTTCAACGGCGACGTCTACGGCGGCCTGGATGCGCGCAGCCTCAAGCCGGCCCAGCTCGATTATGCGCAATCGCGCATCCGCATCCTGTCCGGCCTGTACGGCATGCTGCGGCCGCTGGACCTGATCCATCCGCACCGGCTGGAAATGGGCACCCGCCTGAGCAACCCGCGCGGCAAGGACTTGTACGCGTTCTGGGGCGAGACCATCACCCAGGCGCTGAACAAGACGGCGGCCGAGCAGGGCGCCGAGACGCTGGTCAACCTGGCGTCCGAGGAATACTTCAAGTCGGTCAAGCCCAAGCTGCTGGACGTGCCGGTCATCACGCCGCAGTTCGAGGACTGGAAAAACGGCAAATACAAGATCATTTCGTTCTACGCCAAGCGGGCGCGCGGGCTGATGGCGCGTTTCGCCGCCGTCAAGGGCATCACCGATCCGCACAAGCTGAAGAAATTCAACGTCGACGGCTATGCCTTCGACAAGAAGGATTCGGACGACAAGACCTGGATATTCCGCCGCCGGGTCGAAGCGTAAAACGGGGTAAATAATAAAAAACCGGGGCGTGGGCCCCGGTTTTTGCTGGGTTTCAGCTGAAATTCAGCTTAGTTCCAGAGCTTCCACCAGTGACGTTCGGCTTTTTTGCCTTCGTCGAGGAACTTGCTGGAAGGGTAGTTCAGCTTGAAAACACGCATCGTGTCGTCGCGCAGCTCGGTCATGCCCAGCTTGTCGTAGCTGCGGATCATGATGAACAGCGCTTCCTCGATGGCCGGCGAGTCGCGGTAATCGTTCATGATGCCCATGGCGCGGTTGGCCGCTGCCAGGTAGGCGCCGCGGCGGTAGTAGTAGCGCGCCACGTGCACTTCATACGAAGCCATCGCATTGGTCAGATAACGCATACGATCGAGCGAATCCGGCGTATACTTGCTGTTCGGGAATTTGTCCACCAGCTGTTTGAAGGCCGCGTATGCTTCGCGCGTGGCTTTCGGGTCGCGTTCGGTGGCATCCTGCTCGTAGATGAAGTTCAGGAAGCCGATCTGGTCGTTGAAGTTGATCAGGCCGCGCAGGTAGTACATGTAGTCGACGTTGGCGTGGTTCGGGTGCAGCTTGATGAAGCGCTCTACCGCTGCCAGCGCCTGGGCCTGGTCCTGCGATTTGTAGTAGGCGTAAGCGATCTGCATCTGCGCCTGCTGGGCGTAAGTGCCGAACGGATAGCTCGATTCCAGCTTCTCGTACAACTGAATTGCGCGTTCGTAGTGCTGTCCTTCCAGCTCTTCGCTCGCCTCCGAGTATAATTTCGTAGCGCTCCAACCTTTAGTCTCGTCGATTTTCTCCGAGAACAAACCGCAAGCGGACAAACTAAGCAGAACCAACGTTGCTGCGACTACTTTCAATTTTTTTTGCATATGTTTTGCAAGAAGCTGTTTAACCAAAGTTTTACAATAGGCTGATTATAGCCGATGGGAATGCTGTGATATTAACTCCAAAGCCGAATTTGGCCGAATCTTCCTCCGATCATGACTCCGACGCCGACCTGCTGCACATCGAGGACGCGCAAGACGGTGATTTTGGCGACGACGACGGCCTGGCTCCGATCCATCTGGAACTGACCCCGGAAGTCTGCGGCGAACGCCTGGACAAGGTGATTTCCCACCTGGTGCCGCAATTCTCGCGCGGCCGCCTGCAAATGTGGATCACCGACGGCTTCGTCACCGTCGATGGCAAACCGGCCAAAAGCACCAAGGACACCGTCTATGGCGACGAGAAGATCGTCATTCTGCCCCAACCGGCGCCGGAAGACGAGGCTTTTAAACCGGAACCGATGGAACTTAACATCGTTTACGAAGATGAGCACCTGATGGTCATCAACAAGCCGGCCGGCCTGGTGGTCCATCCGGGCGCCGGCAACTGGTCCGGCACGCTGCTGAACGGCCTGCTGCACCACTGTCCGCAGCTGGCCGGCGTGCCGCGCGCCGGCATCGTCCACCGCCTGGACAAGGATACCAGCGGCCTGATGGTGGTCGGCAAGACGCTGCCGTCGCAGACCGACCTGGTGCGCCAGCTGGCCGCCCGCACCGTCAAGCGCGAGTACTACGCAGTCGTGTGGGGCATGCCGCGCATTAGCGGTACTATCGATGCGTCGATGGGCCGCCACCCGAAAGACCGCATCAAGATGGCGGTGTCGACCGGTATGGGCTCCAAGCCGGCCATCACCCACTACCAGGTGCTGGGCGGCGGCAAGCTGGGCGAAGGCCGCCCCGTGACGCTGGTGCAGTGCCGTCTGGAAACGGGCCGCACCCACCAGATCCGCGTGCACATGATGTCGATCGGCTTCCCGCTGGTCGGCGATACGACGTACGGCAAGCAGCATCTGGCCGATTACTTCCCGCGCCAGGCGCTGCAGGCACGTCGCCTGGGCCTGGTTCATCCGGCCACCGGCGAGCAATGCGAATGGACCGTGCCGCTGGCCGACGATTTTGCCGAACTGCTGGCCCGTGCCGGCATCGAGGCAACGGAACCGGAACAGAATTAATGTCTACACTTCAGCAGCAATGGTTGGTGCCGCACTGGCCGGGCTTGCCCGACGGGGTAGGGGCACTGTCGACTACGCGGCGTGGCGGCGTCAGCCCCGCGCCGTATGACGACGGCATGGGCCAGGGCGGCCTGAACCTGGGCACCCACGTCGGCGACCAGCCGCACAACGTCGCCCGCAACCGTGAAATCCTGCGTTCCATGCTGCCCGGCGACCCGGGCTGGCTGACGCAGGTGCACGGCACGGCGGTGGCCAATCTGTCCCGGCTGGGGCCGCAGGAGGTGCCGGAAGCGGACGCCAGCCTGACGACCACGCCGGGCAAGGTCTGCGTCATCATGACGGCCGACTGCCTGCCGGTGCTGTTCTGCGATGTCGAAGGCAAGACCGTGGCGGCGGCGCATGCCGGCTGGCGCGGGCTGGCCGCAGGCGTGCTGGAGAACACGGTGGAATCGATGCGCGCGGCCGGCGCCGGCGAGTTGATGGCCTGGATGGGCCCGGCCATTGGCGCCTATCAGTTCGAAGTGGGGGCGGAGGTGCGCGAGGCTTTCCTGAGCGGCGCGGTCGACGCGTCCGGCGTGCGCCACGTGGAGGCGGCGTTTTCGCCCATCGAGGGCAAGCCCGGCAAACACCTGGCCGATATCTACGGCCTGGCGCGCTATCTGCTGCACCGGGCCGGCGTGCAACAGGTGCACGGTGGCGAGTTCTGCACCGTCTCCAATTCCGGCCGCTTTTATTCCTACCGCCGCGACGGCGTCACCGGCCGGCAGGCAGCCCTGATTTGGATCAAATGAGTTTTACCCGCCCTGGCTTAGGCTTCGCCGTCGGCCTTGGCGGCGGCCTGGCGCGCCTCGTGCGCGGCCAATTCGGCGGCGCGGCGCCGCGCTTTGCGCTTGCCGGTGCCGGCGATGTAAATCAAAGTGCTCAGTGGCAGCACGCAGTAGAACAAAAACGTTACAATTCCCGCAACGACGGTGGGCTCGGTCAGAGCCATCAGTCCGACCACGTATATCCAAGCAATAGCAACAATCAGCATCAGCAGCCCAGGTAAAGATATTTAACTATTTTTAGGGAATCAAACATGAATTTGCCAGATCCTCAAGCCATTGCCAACGCCTGGATGTCGCAGATGAGCGACCCCGGACAGTGGCAATCCTGGTTCAACATGGCGCCGACCACGGAGGCCAACCCGCTGGCCGCCATGATGCAGGATGTGGGCGCCTCGGTGAAGCCGGAGGCCATGGAGCAGCTGAAAAACCAGTACATGCAAGATTTTGGCGATTTGTGGCAGGAGTTTTTGTCCGGCAAATCGCCGGAAGTGGCCGACCGCCGCTTCACCTCGTCCGCCTGGCAGGGCAATCCCATGTCGTCATTCAATGCGGCATCATACCTGCTGAACGCCAAATTCCTGAATGCCATGGTCGATACGGTGGAAACCTCCGGCCAGCAAAAGCAGAAGATCCGCTTTGCCGTGCAGCAGATCATCGACGCCATGTCGCCGGCCAACTTCCTGGCCACCAATCCCGAAGCGCAGCAAAAGCTGATCGAAACCAAGGGCGAGAGCCTGACCAAGGGCCTGGCCAATATGCTGGCCGACATGAACAAGGGCCATATCTCGCTGTCCGACGAATCGGCGTTCGAAGTGGGCCGCAACCTGGCCACGACCGAAGGCACGGTGGTGTATGAAAACCCGCTGTTCCAGCTGATCCAGTACAAGCCGGTGACGGCCACCGTGCACCAGCGTCCGCTGCTGATGGTGCCGCCTTGCATCAACAAGTTCTACATTCTTGACCTGCAGCCGGAAAACTCGCTGGTGCGCTACGCGGTGGAGCAGGGCAACAGCGTGTTCCTGATCTCGTGGAGCAATCCGGATCAATCGCTGGCCGGCACCACCTGGGACGATTATGTCGACCAGGGCGTGATCGAAGCCGTCCACGTGGTGCAGGATATCAGCGGCCAGGAGCAGATGAACATGCTGGGCTTCTGCGTCGGCGGCACGCTGGTGTCGACCGCGCTGTCGGTGCTGGCGGCGCGCGGCGAGAAGCCGGCCTCCAGCCTGACGCTGCTGACCACCTTCCTCGACTTCAGCGATACCGGCGTGCTGGACGTGTTCGTCGACGAAGCCCAGGTGTCCATGCGCGAGCAGCAGCTCAAGGCCGGCGGCCTGATGCCGGGCCGCGACCTGGCCAGCACCTTCTCCAGCCTGCGTCCGAACGACCTGGTGTGGAACTACGTGCAGTCCAACTACCTGAAGGGCAATGAGCCGCCACCGTTCGATTTGTTGTACTGGAACTCGGACAGCACCAACCTGCCGGGCCCGATGTTCTGCTGGTACCTGCGCAACACCTACCTGGAGAACAAGCTCAAGACCGGCAAGCTGAAGGTGGCGGGGCAGAAGGTCGACCTGGCCAGCGTCGACGCCCCGGCCTTCATCTACGGCTCGCGGGAAGACCACATCGTGCCGTGGATGTCGGCCTTCGGTTCGATGAACATCCTCAATCCGGGCAAGGTCAAGGCCAACCGCTTCATCTTGGGCGCGTCCGGCCACATCGCCGGCGTGATCAACTCGCCGGTGAAGAACAAGCGCAGCTACTGGACCAACGACAAGCCGCTGGGCCGCGCCGCCGCCAAGCCGCAGGATGCCGAAGCCTGGATGGCCGGCGCCACCGAGAACCCGGGTAGCTGGTGGCCGGAGTGGGCCGCCTTCCTGGCCGAGCACGGCGGCAAGGACGTCAAGCCCAAGGCCAAGCCGGGCAATGCCCGTTACGTAGCTATCGAGCCCGCACCGGGCCGTTACGTGAAGGTGCGGGCCGACTAAAAGCGGTGGGGGAAAGGCGTCTTATTGTCGATCTGTAAATTTGGTTGCGTTGCAATAAAACCTAAAAGTTATATCAGATTGTGCAAGATATGCTTTTTCCCCTCTATAATAGGTAAAGTAGGCTAGTGGGAAAGCGGACCGAAGTTCGCTTTTTTTTCGAATTGTTAGAGTACGCGCTGCGGCGCAATAAGTGGACTTGTGATGAGTAGTGCGAAAAAAAATGCTGACCGTCTGATCAAAAAATACCCGAATCGCCGTCTGTACGACACGCAGACCAGTTCCTACATCACGCTGACCGACGTCAAGCAACTGGTGCTGGACAATGAAGAATTCACCGTGGTCGACGCCAAGACCAACGAAGACCTGAGCCGCAGCATCCTGCTGCAGATCATCCTGGAAGAAGAGGCCAGCGGCGCACCGATGTTCTCCAGCGACGTGCTGGCGCAGATCATCCGTTTCTATGGCCACGCCATGCAGGGCATGATGGGCTCCTACCTGGAGAAGAACGTCCAGGCCTTCACCGATATCCAGCGCAAGTTCACCGGCACCGCCGTCGGCGGCCTGGAAGGCAAGCCCTTCAGCCCGGAAATGTGGACCCAGTTCATGAACGTGCAGGGCCCGATGATGCAGGGCATGATGAATAACTACATCGACCAGAGCAAGAGCCTGTTCGTGCAGATGCAGGAACAGATGCAAAGCCAGAGCAAGAACATCTTCGGCACTTTCCCGTTCGTCCCGGGCGTGCCGCCGACCGACAAGAAGTAATTCTTCACGGTCCGCCACACGGCAAACGGCACAGCCACTTCGGTCGCTGTGCCGTTTTTGTAAGTAAGCTACAAAAACTCCCAGAATTTCGTTGACACCAGAATTTCTTCAGTAGTACTATCGACAACATCAGTGGAAGCGCTTCCACTTCACGATCAAACGAAGGAGTTGCTGTGGTAGTCGAAGCATCAATTGCACTGGAAGAGACGTTCTCCCCACCGGCCGATTCGGTCCTGTGGAATAAGGATTTCCTGATGGGCGCCGCCACCGCGGCCTACCAGATCGAAGGCGCTGTCGCCGAAGATGGCCGCATCCCGTCGATCTGGGACACCTTCTCGGCCACGCCGGGCAAGACGCTGTCCGGCGACACCGGCGCCGTCGCCTGCGACCACTATCACCGCTGGGAACAGGATGTCGAGCTGCTGGCCAGCCTGAACGTCGGCGCCTACCGCCTGTCGATTTCCTGGCCGCGCGTGATGACGGCCGACGGCCAGCCGAATCAAAAGGGCATCGCCTTCTACCGCAAGCTGCTGACGGCGCTGCGCGCCAAGGGCCTGAAGACTTTCGTCACGCTGTACCACTGGGATCTGCCGCAGCACCTGGAAGACAAGGGCGGCTGGGTCAATCGCGACACCGCCTATCGCTTCGCCGAATACGCCGACATGATCAGCCGCGAGCTGGCCGGCCTGGTGGATTCCTGGGCCACGCTGAACGAGCCATGGTGCTCGGCGATGCACGGCTACGGCACCGGCCACCACGCGCCGGGCAAGCAGGACGTGGTGTTCGCCACCCAGGCCATGCACCACCTGCTGCTGGGCCACGGCCTGGCGGTGGCGCACCTGCGCGCCAATGATCCGGCGGCGCAAGTGGGCATCGTCGCCAACGTCGGCCGCGGCACCAGCACCGGCGCCGGCGACGCCGACCAGCGCGCCGCCTGGCTGTTCGAGCTGCAGCACAATAACTGGATCCTCGATCCGCTGCTGAAGAAGTCCTATCCATCGGCGCTGTGGGAGCTGTGGCCGGGCGCGCAGCCGATGATACTGGACGGCGACATGGACATCATCGGCCGCCAGCTCGACTTCCTGGGCATCAATTACTACTTCCGCACCAATGTGGTCAGCGACGGCAAGCACGGTTACATCGAAGTGGACCTGGAAAACGTCGAGCGCACCCAGATGGGATGGGAGGTGTACCCGGACGGCCTGCGCCATCTGCTGATCGGCTTCCACCGCGACTATCCGAACCTGCCGCCGATCTACATCACCGAGAACGGCACCGCCTCGGACGACAAGGTCGTCGACAATGAGGTAAACGATAAAAACCGTATCTCCTTTTTGAACCGCCACCTCGCTGCGGTGGATCAAGCAGTGAAGGCGGGCGTCGACGTGCGCGGCTACTTCATTTGGTCGCTGATGGACAATTTTGAATGGGCCTTCGGTTATGTGCGCCGTTTCGGTATCATCCATGTGGATTATGCGACACAGAAGCGCACCTTGAAGCGCAGCGCCAAGCTGGTTGCGGACTTCCTCGCTAAACGGGACGCCAAATAATTGAACTTCCCGCAGGCATCCGAATAAAATGGGCGCTCGACGCCCACAGGAGACAGAATGATTAAGGCTACAAAGCTGGGCAGCGCCATCGCGCTCGCCCTGGCCGCATGTGGCGCTGCGCAGGCGCAAGCGCCGGCAGCGGCGCCGCTGAAGGCAACCGTGATCCATTGGTGGACCTCGGGCGGCGAATCCCAGGCGGTCAAGCAGTTCGCGGACGCTTACAACAAGGCCGGCGGCCAGTGGATCGACAACGCCATCGCCGGCGCCGACCAGTCGCGCGCCACCACCATCAACCGCATCGTCGGCGGCAATGCGCCGACAGCCGCGCAGTTCAACACCTCCAAGCAGTTCCGCGATTTCGTCGAGCAGGGCTTGCTCAACAACGTAGACGATGTCGCCGCCGCCGGCAAGTGGGATCAGATCATGCCGCCGTCCATCCTGGCGGCGATCAAGATCAACGGCCATTTCTACGCCGCGCCGGTGGACATCCACATGCCGGCCTGGTTTTTCTACTCCAAGGCCGCGTATAAAAAAGCCGGCATCGCCAACGAGCCGCAGACCTGGGACGAGTTCCTGGCGCAGCTGGCCAAGCTGAAGGCCGCAGGCCTGGTGCCGCTGGCCTTCGGCGGCCAGGTGTGGCAGGAGAAGATCACCTTCGACGCCATTTTCGCGATGGTGGGCGGCTCCGACCTGTACCTCAAGGTGTACCGCGACCGCGACCAGAAAGCCGTGATGTCGCCGGCCTTCAAGCAGGTGCTGGTCGACTTCAAGAAGCTGAAAGCCTTTGTGGATGCAGGCTCGCCGGGCCGCAACTGGAACGACGCGACGGCGATGGTCGTCAGCGGCAAGGCCGGCGTGCAGATCATGGGCGACTGGGCCAAGGGCGAGTTCTCGTCGGCCAAACAGGTGGCGGGCAAGGACTTCGGCTGCTTCCCGGGCTTCGGGCCGAAGGCGCCGTACATCGTGGCGGGTGATGCTTTCGTGTTCCCGAAAACCACGGACGCCAACGCCGTCAAGGCGCAGAAGCTGCTGGCCACGGTGGTGACATCGCCGGCCGCGCAGGTGGCCTTCAACTCGCGCAAGGGCGCGATCCCGATTCGCGGCGATGTCGATGAATCGACGCTGGACATCTGCGCCCGGCAGGGCCTGGCCATCATCAAGGACAAGAGCCGCCAGTTGCCGAACGCGGAGATGCTGGCGTCGCCGGACACCACCGGCGCCCTGCAGGACGTGCTGACCAGCTACTGGAACAAGAACCAGTCGCCGGAAGACGCGCAAAAAGCCTTTGCCCGCGCGCTAAAGGACCAATAAGCCATGGCCAAGAAGCGTCAAAGCGTTTCCTTCGCAGCCTACGTCGCCATGATACCGATGGCGTTGACGGTGCTGCTGGCCTACCTGGGCACGATGCTGTGGACGGCCCGCGTGTCGGTCAGCAGCTCGCGCACTTTCCCGGCCAGCGATTTTGTCGGCGCATCGCAGTACATCCGCCTGTTTAACAACGAGCGCTGGCTGCTGTCGCTGCAAAACGTCGCCGTGTACGGCGTGCTGTTCATCGCCGCCTGCCTGCTCATCGGCTTTCTGCTGGCCGTGTTCATCGACCAGAAGGTGATGGCCGAAGGTGCGCTGCGCACCATCTTCCTGTATCCGTATGCGATGTCCTTCGTGGCCACCGGCCTGATCTGGCAGTGGATATTGAACCCGGAACTGGGCATCCAGGAAGTGCTGCACAAGCTGGGCTTCGCCGACGCCAAGTTCGACTGGATCGTCGACCAGGACATGGCGATCTACACCATCGTCATCGCCACCGTGTGGCAGGCTTCCGGCCTGGTGATGGCGCTGATGCTGTCCGGCCTGCGCGGCGTGGACGAGGAATTGTGGAAGGCCGCCCGTATCGACGGCATCCCGCGCTGGCGCGTCTACGTCAGCATTGTGCTGCCCATGCTCGGGCCTTCCGTCTCCACCGCCTTCGTGCTGCTGTTCGTGATGGTGGTGAAAGTGTTCGATTCGGTGGTAGCGATGACGCAGGGCGGCCCCGGCACGGCCAGCGAAGTGCCGGCCAAGTTCATCATGGATTACCTGTTCGGCCGCGCCAATATCGGCCTCGCTTCGGCGGCGTCTATCGTGCTGCTGACCACCGTGCTGGCGATCGTCGCGCCGCTGTACTATGTGCGCAACCGCCGCGCAGCGAAGGGGGCGTGATGGGACAGGTCGTCAAACTCGATAAGGCAGGAATGGAAAAAGCAGCAGGGCTGGCGCCGGGCGTCGCCGCCAACGACAGCATCGCCGGCGCGCCGCCGGCCATCAAGCCGCGCCGCAAGCTGGCGTGGACCCCGGCCCGCATCGGCGTGTATGGCTTCCTGATTGTGGCGGCGCTGTTCTTCCTGCTGCCGCTGTACGTGATGCTGGTAACGTCGGTCAAGCCGATGGAAGAGATCCGCCTCGGCACGCTGTTCGCGTTGCCGGTGCATGCGACGCTGGAGCCTTGGCTGCAAGCGTGGCAGTCGGCTTGCACGGGATTGGAATGCAACGGCATACGCGGCGGCTTCTGGAACTCGGTGGCCATCGTCGTGCCGAGCACCATCCTGTCGATCGCCATCGGCGCGGTCAACGGCTATGCGCTGTCGTTCTGGCGGCCGCGCGGCGCCGGCCTGCTGTTCGCCATCCTGATGATGGGCGCCTTCATCCCTGTGCAGGTGATGGTGTATCCGCTGGTGCGCGTGCTGGCTGCGGTGAACCTGTTCAGTTCTTTGCCTGGGATTGTGCTGATCCACACCATCTTCGGCATGCCGGTGATGACGCTCCTGTTCCGCAATTACTACGCGGCGCTGCCGATGGAGCTGTTCAAGGCGGCCCGTATCGACGGCGGCGGTTTCTGGCGCATCTTCCTGCAGCTGATGCTGCCGATGTCGACGCCGGTGATCGTGGTCGCGGTCATCATGCAGGTCACGGGCATCTGGAATGACTTCCTGCTTGGCCTGGTGTTCGCGGGCTCCGAGCATCTGCCGATGACGGTCCAGCTGAACAACATCATCAACACCACCACCGGCGAGCGCCTGTACAACGTCAACATGGCTGCGACCATCCTGACGTCGGTCGTGCCGCTGGCTCTCTATTTCATTTCCGGCCGCTGGTTCGTGCGCGGCATCGCCTCTGGCGCTGTGAAGGGTTAAACAATGTCTAACGTAGCTATTCGTAATCTGCAGATTCAGCTGGGCGGCAACAAGGTCATCGAGTCGCTGAACCTGGACGTGAAAGCAGGGGAGTTCGTGGTGCTGCTCGGGCCTTCGGGCTGCGGCAAATCGACGCTGCTGCATTCGATCGCCGGCTTGATCGATACCACCTCCGGCCAGATCGAAATCGGCGGCAAGGACATGACCTGGGCCGACCCGAAAGACCGCGGCATCGCGCTGGTGTTCCAGTCGTATGCGCTGTATCCGACCATGAACGTGGAAGCCAATATGTCCTTCGGCCTGCGCATCAACGGCACGCCGAAGGCGGAAATCGCCCGCCGCGTCTCGCGCGCTTCGGACATGCTGCAACTGGGGCCGCTGTTGAAGCGCAAGCCTGCCAACCTGTCCGGCGGCCAGCGTCAGCGCGTGGCGATCGGCCGCGCCATCGTGCGCGAGGCGGACGTGATGCTGTTCGACGAACCGCTGTCCAACCTGGACGCCAAGCTGCGCACCGAACTGCGGCGCGAACTCAAGCAGCTGCACAAGCAGCTCGGCGCCACCATGATCTACGTGACCCACGACCAGGTCGAGGCGATGACGCTGGCGCAGCGCATGGCGGTGATGAAGGGCGGCGTGGTGCAGCAGTTCGACACGCCGGCCAACATCTACAACGAGCCGGCCAACCTGTTCGTCGCCACCTTCCTCGGTTCGCCGGGCATGAATCTGTTCAAGGGCTGGCTGGAGCAGGACGGCGGCCGCACGCTGTTCCGCAACGATCACATGGCCGTCGACGTGACGGGCTATCCATTCAAGCAGCAGCCGTCCGGCAAGCACGAATGCGTGCTGGGCGTGCGGCCTGAAGACATCGACGTCGGCAATTGCGACGGCGCCGATAACGTGGTGTGCGCATCGGTCTCGCTGGTCGAGGCCATGGGCGCGCATCGCGTGTTGTGGCTGGACTTCCACGGCACCCAGATCGCGGGCATCGTGCAGGACCAGCAGAACATCGAAACCGAGAAGGACATCAGCTTCTCGATCCGCACCAAGCGCATTTCTCTTTTTGACGGGGCCAGCGAACAGCGGCTCTAACACCGTAGCAGTAGTTGTGTTGTAAGACCGGGCCGCCACGGCATGGCCCGCCGCATCGGTGCGTCTTGCGGTGGTACCGGTTCCATATGTGCATAAGCCGTCACACAGAACGGGGCACGCCAATTAAACTGTTGGAAGAAGCGAGGACAGACAAAATGAAGAAAACGATTTTAGCCTTGAGTATCGCGCAGATCGCGCAGTTCGCATTCACCGGTGGCGCCATGGCGCAGCAGGCGCCGGCGGCACAGGCGGGCGGCGACATTGAAAAGATCATCGTCACCGCCACCCGCCGCGACACGCTGGTGCAGGACACGCCGCTGGCGATCACCGCCTACACGCAGGACACGCTGGCCAACAACCAGGTCAAGGATCTGGCGACGATGACCGCCATGGTGCCTAGCCTGGTGGTGGAGCCGCACAGCGATTCGGGCGGCGTGCACGTCTACATGCGCGGCGTGGGCTCGGCCAACCACACCGAGTTGGGCGACCCGGCGGTGGCGTTCTATGTCGACGGCATCTACGTGCCGCGTCCCCAAGGCGCGACGGCGCTGATGTATGACCTGAACCACGTCGAAGTCGCGCGCGGTCCGCAGGGTACGCTCAACGGACGTAACTCTACTGCGGGCGCGGTCAACCTGGTCTCCGGCGCGCCCAGCACCGCCAAGACCTTCGGCTCGGCCAGCATCACGCTGGGCGACTACCACCACATCCAGACGCAGGCGATGATCAACCTGCCGCTGAGCGAAGACATCGCGCTGCGCATCGCCGCCATCAAGGACCAGCACGACGGCTACGTTGACTTCCTCAAAGGCTCGAACGTCCAGCCGGGCACCAAGAAGTACGGCGCCGGCGACCAGCAGGGCGCGCGCGCCTCGCTGCTGTGGAAGTTCACGCCCGATTTGAAGGCCACCTTCATCGCCGACTACTACAGCGACACCGGCGCCGGCAACATCTATCTGGCGGCCGAACCGAAACCGGGCCAGAACCTGCGCTCCGCGCTGATCGACACGCCCGGCACGCTGGACCAGTCCATCATCACCGCCAAGAGCAAAGTTGAATGGCGTCCGATGGACGGCCTGGCGACGCAGTACCTGGGTTCGTGGAGCCGCCTGAAACGCACCAACGGCAGCGATGCCGACGCCGGTTTCTACCCCGGATTCAAGGCCGAGAACCGCACCGAGTGGAGCCAGTTCGACAGCGTCTCCAACGAAGTGCAACTGCGCTCGGACTCCGAATCGCCGCTGCAGTGGGTGGGTGGCCTGTTCTTCTTCCGTGAGAAGAACAAGATCCGCTTCGACATTGACCGCAGCCAGATTTCGCAGGCAATGCTGGACCAGGATATCGCCAGTGGCAGTGTGATCTTCGTGCAGCCTACCGTGGGCCAGTATGCGTCGGCGATGTCCTTCATCCAGGGCGACCGCGAGCTGCATTCGAAAGCCGTGTTCGCGCAAGCCAGCTACGACATCGATCCAATGTGGAAGGTGACGGGCGGCGCGCGCTACACCAAGGACCACAAGTTCGACATCGGCGGCCAGAACTGGGCCTGCCCGAACTGGCCGGACAATGCACCGCGCGGCACCGTCAACCTGACGCCAAGCCAGATCGCGCAACTGGTCACGCCGGGCGTGGGCACCATCAACACGCACAACATCGGCCCCGGCGGCGTGGTGAACCAGCAGACCTGCGGCAATACCTATGGCGACAACACGGCCGACCTGAAATACGGCCAGTCCACCTGGCTGGGACGTGTCGAGTACAAGCCGACCAGGGACATCCTGACCTTCGCCTCGGTGACGACCGGGTTCCACTCGCCGGCCATCGGCGACGGCGGCGCCACCACCAAGCCGGAGAAGCTGACCAGCTATGAAGTCGGCTTCAAGTCCGACCTGTTCGACCGCAAGCTGTCGCTGAACCTGGACGCGTTCTGGATGAAGTACAAGGACAAGCTGGAATCACAGGTGGTGAACAACACGCTGCAGAACTTCAACGCGGCTGGCGCTTCGGTGAAGGGGATCGAGGCTGAGTGGAGCTATCGTCCGACCAGCGCCGATCGCTTCAGCGGCAACGCCACCTGGCTGAAGGCGCGTTACGACGACTTCCTGTCCTGCGATGTCGACGCTGCGCGCGCCAACAACCAGTCGTGCGGCACCACGGCGCCTACCGTCAATGTTGGCGGCGCCACGCTGAAGCATGCGCCGACGTTTGCCGCAACGCTGATGTACGAACATGACTTCGACACCAGCAAGGGCCGCATCACGCCGCGCGCTTCGGCGCACTACGAGTCGGAATCCTTCGTCGGATCGGGCGCGTTCAACACCGACGTGCCGGGCCATCCTGGCGTGAAGCAGCAGAAGGCCTACACCACGCTGGACCTGAGCGTGCGCTATGAGCCGCTGAACAAGGCTTACACGGCGGAGCTGTTCGTCAACAATGCGACCGACAAGGCAGTGAAGTACGACGCCATCGAAATCTGCACGCAGACCGGCGCTCCATGTCAGCCGACGCAGCAGATCTGGGCGGCGTACTACAACAACCCGCGCACTTTCGGCGGCCGGGTGTCGATGAAGTTCTGATCCAGGGAAGTGACTAGTGGTTTTGGGCCGGCAGCGATGCCGGCCTTTTTTTACGGCTTGCGCGCAGCGACCGAACCGCGCATCGTCACCGTGACCGGGAAGTCGCGGACGATTTCGTGCTGCGTGCCGTAGCACTGATTGAGCAGCCAGCGCACGGCGTTCTGCGTCAGCTGCTGCATCGGGATGTGCACCGATGTCAAACCCGGCGACGAGAACTCGGCCGAGTAGTCATCGTCATAGCCGACGATGGAGACGTCGCCCGGCACGCTGATGCCGGCGCGGTGGAAGCACGACAGCGCGCCGACCGCCATTTCGTCGTTGGCGCAAAACAGGCCGGTGAACTTGTGGCCGTCGGCGATCAGCCGCTGCGTGGCGCCGAAGCCGCCTTCACGCGAGAAGTCCGATTCGATCAGCTGCACCGCCGAACGGGCGATGCCGTTGCGTTGCAGTTCGGCGAAGAAGCCGTCCAGGCGCTCCTTGTTGTCCGACGTGCCGGACGGGCCGGAGATCACGGCCAGTTCGCGGTGGCCCGCCTGCAGCAAGGTCTGCGCCGCCAGCTCGCCACCGTGATAGTGGTCGGGGCAGAACGACGCGTCCGGCAGCTGCGGGCTGCGGCGGTTGAGGAAGGCCATCTTCGGATGCATTTTCTGCAGCGAGATCAGATCCTCGTCGTACAGGTCGTGGCCCAGCACGACGATGCCGTCGCAATCGCGGCCGATCAGGAACTTGACCGCTTCGATCGCCTCGTCGCGCGGCGTGCCGTCGCCGCAGCCGGTGGCCACGACCACGTGGCGACGCATGGCGCGCAGTTCGATGTCGGTCTGTTTGAGGATGGTGCCGTAGTAGGCGCCGAAGAACGAGGGGGCGAAGATCCCTATCATGCCCAGCGACTGCGCGGATAGCGAGCGGCCGATGGAGGAGGGGCGGAAGTTGAGCTGCTCAATCGCGGCCTGGACTTTTTTCATCGCCTCGGCCGATACCGGACCGGCGCCTGAAATGGCGCGCGATGCTGTCGACATGCCTACACCGGCGAGCAATGCGACGTCTTTCAGCGTTGCCACTAATTCTCCTGAACTGGGTGATGCGGCACGCGCGGATGCGGCCACTGGGTTAGCCTCTATCCTAACATGATCTCCCTATGAGGAATGGGGTATAATGCTCGATTGCTCGTAATTTTCATGGCGTTTAAAGCAACCTATCATGCAATCGCAACCACTCACACGACTCCCCAAGCCAGCCGCCGGCGCGCCAGCACCTAAAGTGGGCTTCGTCTCGCTCGGCTGCCCTAAAGCGCTGGTCGACTCCGAACAGATCCTGACCCAGCTGCGTGCTGAGGGCTACGAGACGGCCAAGTCCTACGACGGCGCCGATCTGGTCATCGTCAACACCTGCGGCTTCATCGACGCCGCGGTACAGGAATCGCTGGACGCCATCGGCGAAGCGCTGGCCGAAAACGGCAAGGTGATCGTGACCGGTTGCCTGGGCGCGAAAAAAGACGCCGCCGGCGACGACATCATCATGAAGGTGCACCCGAAGGTGCTGGCAGTGACCGGCCCGCACGCGCTGGCCGAAGTGATGGACTCGGTCCACCTGCACCTGCCGAAACCGCACGAGCCTTTCCTCGACCTGATTCCGGCGCAGGGCATCAAGCTGACGCCCAAGCATTACGCCTACCTGAAAATCTCCGAGGGTTGCAACCACCGCTGCTCGTTCTGCATCATCCCGTCGATGCGTGGTGATCTGGTCTCCCGTCCTATCGGTGAGCTGATGCTGGAAGCGGAAAACCTGTTCAAGTCCGGCGTCAAGGAACTGCTGGTGATTTCGCAGGACACCTCGGCCTATGGCGTGGACGTCAAGTTCCGCACCGGCTTCTGGAACGGCCGTCCGATCAAGACCCACATGACGCAGCTGATGGAAGCGCTGGGCGAACTGGCCAAGTCCTACGGCGCCTGGGTGCGCATGCACTACGTGTATCCATACCCGCACGTCGACCAGGTCATTCCGATGATGGGCGAGCACATTCTGCCTTACCTGGACATTCCTATGCAGCACGCGCATCCCGATGTGCTGAAGCGCATGAAGCGTCCGGCCAGCGGCGAGAAGAACCTGGACCGCATCTTGGCTTGGCGCGCGATGAATCCGAACCTGACCATTCGTTCGACCTTCATCGCCGGCTTCCCTGGCGAGACCGAGGCCGAATTCGAATACCTGCTGGACTTCCTGAAGGAAGCGCAGATCGACCGTCTGGGTTGCTTTGCCTACTCGCCGGTTGAAGGTGCGACCGCCAACGAGCTGGCCAATCCGGTGCCGGAAGAAGTGCGCGAAGAGCGTCGCGGCCGCGTGATGCTGCTGCAGGAAGAGATATCCAAAGCGCGTCTGAAGGCCAAGGTCGGCAAGACCGTGCGCGTGCTGATCGATGAAGTCAATCGTACCGGCGGCGTCGGCCGCTCCAGCGCCGATGCGCCGGAAATCGACGGCGTGGTGTACGTCAAGCCGCCGTACGAGCCGCACAAGAAGCTGGCCGTTGGCCAGTTCGTCGACGTGAAGATCACCACGTCCGACGCCCACGACCTGTGGGGCGAGGCGCAATAAGCCTGTTGCTGTTGTGCCGGTTTAATGCGCCGAGGCGATCGCAATCGATCGCTTCGCCAGCATTTCCGGCGCGAAGCAGCCGTCCCGGTAGGTGCCGTCCAGGCGCTTACGTTGCAAGTCCTCGATAACCTCGTGGTAAAACTCTAGTTTGTACGTCGGCTGCCCGCCGGCGGCTGGCGTAGTTCTTATCAGTTTGCCGACGACGGGCTGGAAGGCATCGACGCAGGCGGCTATCGATCCGATGCGTTCGATGCGGCCGAACTCTCCGGACGCGATGGTTTGCGGCGGATCGGGGACGATGGCGAATAGCTGCTGGCCGGCGCGGCACCATCCCACATGCGGCGGGAAGCCCATGGCCTCGACGCCACTGCTGCCGAAATCCTCATCCACACCGAGCTGAAAATCCAGCGGAACATTTTCATGTACCCATTTCAGGTCGCGATACCATTGCGCGCGTTCAGCCGCCGTCAGCGGCAGTTGCGGTAGCCTGCCGCCGTGATCGTGGATGGCGTTGAACCGCAGGACTGAAATGCCCAGCCTTGCAAAGTAGGCGGCGTAGCGCAGCAAGTGCTCGCGGCTGTGGTTATGTGTGCCGATCGTCACGCCGATATTGATGTCCAGCGGCGCGGTCAACTGCGCCTCGTTGTTGAACGCATGGATGCGCGCGATGACGCGCTCGCAATCGCGGCCAGCGAACACGCCCTTGATCGGATAGTCCTCCACCGGCAGCAATTTCAGATCGCTGTCCAGTATGCCGTGAAACGTGATGGTGACATTGCCGAAGCCGTTCTCTACACCGGTCCACAAATACTCCTTCCATTGCGCATCAAGCAGCGGCGCGCCGCTGGTCCACATGTCGCCGCGTTGCATGGTCTTGGTCGGCCTGCGGTTTTCTTCCTGATGAAAGTCCCGGTTGTGCGTGTCGCCGAACAGGCGCAGGAACATGCCATCCCTGCCGAAGCTGTCGGAGATCATGGGGAAGACGCGGTAGCCCTGCGCCGCCAGGCTGTCCATGATGCGGCGGCCTTCGTGCAGGTCGATGGAACGGTTGGCTGCCGCCGGCTGGTTGATGTAGAAGCAGTGCGCGCACGCCTGGCGGCAGGTCTTGCGGCCAACCGTGGTGTCGAGTTGCAGGTAGAGGCTGATGTCCTCGGGCCGCAGCGCGCGGAATGGCACGTCGAGCGGTATGTCGCCGTGGTCATCGTACGCGATCGGCTGATTGCGGAATGGCGCGGTGGGCATGCGGCGTCCTTTCACCAGTCTTCTTGCTGGAATACGGCAACGGCCAGCACGCAACAGGGCCCGCGTGCCGTGGCGGAGATGCTTGCCTTGCCACGGCTTGCCGGCACGGCGGCGCGGCGCTCGCACAAGTCGGCGATCGATAGTTCGATGTCGTGTTCGACCGCCTGCAAGGCGCTGCCGGCATCGGCCGCTGCGCCGTGATGCTCCACGAATACGCCGCCGCCATGCTCGAAGATGGCCCAGCCTATGCCCGCCGCCAGGCCGGTGTCGCGCTGCCCGCTGGACGATGCTACCGCCTGCACCACGTAGAGGCGGTTGCCCCATGTCCGCCGCAGGTCCGGCTCCGGCTGTAGCGCCGGCTCCCATCCCGGCGGGATCACGCTGGACAGCGCAATCACGTTGAAATTGCCGATGCCGGTTTTCCAGAGCGCGTCATCGTAGGCGGACAGTTCGGTCTGCCCGTGGCCGACGCCGGTGATGACGGGGATGATCCGCGCGTCGCCGTTCATATCGCCCCCGGTGTGCCGGGGAACTCGGTCTGTAGCAGTTCGGTGCGCCGTTTGAGGCTGGCCTTGACGAAGGGCGTGGAGCCGCAGCCGAGCGGGTCGCCGGTATAGAGTTCGGCCATGACGGCGCAGCGCGAAGTGCAGTAGTAGGGATCGCGCGACAGCTCGCAGTTGGGGCACTCCTTGAATTTGTCGTAAGTGAACTGGCGAATATCCTTGAACGAATCCCGCCACAGCTCCTGGAACGTATGCTCGCGCAGGCTGCCGGCGAGGAACTTGCCGTTGGACGCGCAAATCGAGCAGGGATACAGCGAGCCGTCGCTCATCAGGTAGGCCATCGCCACGCCGCAGAATTCGCGGCCGGTCGCCTTCGCGATGTTGTGGCACTCGTCAAGAAACTTGGCCACGCACAGGCCGACGGTATCGTTCATGACCTGGTCGTGAAGCTTGTCGGCGATGTACAGCCGGGCCGTTTCCTCGACGATATCCGTCTGCGGCTGGTACTGCGGGAAGAACTTGCCGCGCCCGATGGGGCTCATCGGCGTCGATCCGAAGAAACACTGGTGCTCGCGGGCGAAGTCCAGCAGCGTCTGCAACTCGTGCACATTGCCGGCCGTCTGCGTCGACATGATCGCGGTCGGAATGCCGTTGCGGCGCAGCAGCAATATGCGTTCGCGTACATCGTCCCATGTGGAGCGGATGCGCAATTCCTTGTGCCCGGCCGTGCCGTCGACGCTGACGCTGACCACGCATTCCTTGCGCGGCAGGCGGTCGATCAGGTCTTGCGTGATGTAAGCGCCATTGGTCGCAATGGAAATGACGAAACCAAGCTGGTGGGCGTGATGGACGATGGCCAGGAAGTCCGGGTGCATCATCGGCTCGCCGCCAACCAGCACCAGGGCGAAGACGCCGGCCGCTTTCATCTGTTCGAGGGCGTCGAAGATCTCGGGTGTCGACAGCTCCTTATCCCGTGGCTTGCCAGCCTCGATGTAGCAGTGCCGGCAAGTCAGGTTGCAGGCACGGGTAATCTCGAACCAGACGATGAGCGGCGCGCTCAGATGAAACTCGTCCCTGACCGGAACGGATGGCAGGCGGTACGGCTCCAACGCTTCCCGCGTTGTGCCATGCAACAGCGCGCTTGCGGCGGCATGGTCGTACAGCCCGATTTCGCCAGTGCCGAAGGCCAGGATGAAACCGAAGTCTTCCTGACGAATGCGGACGTCCGGAACCATGCTCGCCTCGCTGCGGTCAGATGGCGTTGCCGACCAATACGGCAACGGGGGCGACGGCCTTCACTGAAACATCGCCTTCGAACAGCAGGTCGATATCCAGCTTGACGCGTCCGCTGCTGGCGATAAAGTGCGTGAGTTCCTTGCGTTGTTCGTCGGTGAGGTTGAGTTTTAACTCTTGATCCTGGCATGCGGTCGGCTGCGACATGGCGTTCTCCTTGAACGGTTGGTGGTGGGGGACATGACTACTAACTTAACGACCGACGCCAATTGACGTTTGATGTTTGTCAAAGGTGTGGGGCTGCGTCTGGCCTGCCGGGCAATGCGTTTATAATCGAACCATGACTATCCCAAAATCTCTCCAGACCACGCTCGTCCATACCGACTACCAGGCGCCGGAAGGCTTTGCCGCTTTCCCTGGCGCCATCCATCATGCCTCGACGGTGCTGTTCAAGAATGTCGCGGCCATGCGCTCGGGCCAATGGAAAGAGAAGAACGCCTATACCTACGGCCTGCACGGCACGCCGACCACGTTCACGCTGGAAGCACGCCTGGCCGAGATCGAGGACGGCAAGCACTGCCTGCTGGCGCCCAGCGGCCTGGCGGCCATCGCGATGGTCGACTTCGCGCTGCTCAAGGCCGGCGATGATGTGCTGTTGCCCGACAACGTCTACAACCCGAATCGCGAGCTGGGCAGCTGGCTGACGGCCGATTTCGGCATCACCGCGCGCTACTACGATCCGCTGATCGGCGAGGGCATCGCCGCGCTGATCCAGCCGAACACCAAGTTGATCTGGACCGAGGCTCCCGGCTCGGTCTCGATGGAAGTGCCGGACCTGCCGGCGATCTGCAAGGCGGCGCACGAGCGCGGCGTGGTGGTCGCGCTGGACAATACCTGGTCGGCCGGCCTGGCGCTGCGCGGCTTCGATCTCGGCGTCGACATCATCATGCAGGCGCTGACCAAGTACCAGTCCGGCGGATCGGATGTGCTGATGGGCGCCGTCATCACGCGCGACCCGGCGCTGAACGAGCGCCTCAGCCTCGCGCACATGCGACTGGGCATGGGCGTGGGCGCGGACGACGCCTACCTGGTCGCACGCGGCCTGCCGACCATGCGCCTGCGCTTCGACGCGCACGACGCGGCCGCCCGCAAGCTGGCCGCGTGGTTGCAGGCGCGCCCGGAAATCACCCGGGTGCTGCATCCCGCGTTTACCGACTGTCCCGGCCACGAGATCTGGAAGCGCGACTTCAGCGGCGCCGGCGGCCTGTTCTCGGTGGTGTTCGACGAGCGCTATACCGAGGCCCAGACCGACCGTTTCGTCGACGCGCTCAAGTTCTTCAAAATAGGCTACAGCTGGGGCGGGGCCAACAGCCTGGTCATGCCTTACCGTATCCAGCGCATGCGCAACGACTGGCAGGACAAGGGCATCCTGGTGCGCTTCAACGTCGGCCTGGAGGACGTCAACGACCTGATCGCCGATGTCGAGCGCGCGCTGGGAGAGCTGCAATGAGCCGCTACTGGAGCGACGTGGTCCACGGCCTGAGGCCCTACACGCCGGGAGAGCAGGTGCAGATGCCCGGCCTGGTCAAGCTGAACACCAACGAGAATCCCTACGGTCCGTCGCCCAGGGCGGTGGCGGCGATGCAGGCCGCCGTCGGCGACCAGCTGCGCAAATACTCGGACCCCGGCAACGCCGCCGTGAAGGACGCCGTGGCCCGCCGCTACGGCCTCGCGCGCGAGCAGGTCTTCGTCGGCAACAGTTCGGACGAGGTGCTGGCGCATACCTTCCAGGCCTTGCTCAAGCACGCGCTGCCGCTGCTTTGCCCGGACATCAGCTACAGTTTTTATCCGACCTATTGCAGCTTGTATGGCATCGAGGCGGTGCAGGTGCCGCTGAACGCGCGCTACGAGATCGACGTGGCGGACTACAACCGGCCGTGCGGCGCGATCATCATCGCCAACCCGAACGCGCCGACCGGCATCGGGCTGCCGCTGCAGCGCATCGAGGCGCTGCTGGCCGCGCATCCCGACCAGGTGGTGGTGATCGACGAAGCCTATGTGGACTTCGGCGGCCAGAGCGCCATTGCGCTGCTGGGCCGCTACGATAATCTGCTGGTGGTCCAGACGCTGTCCAAATCGCGCTCGCTGGCGGGGCTGCGGGTGGGTTACGCGGTCGGCCATCCCGATCTGATCGCGGGACTGGAGCGCGTGAAGAACAGTTTCAATTGCTATCCGCTGGGGCAGGTTGCGCAGGCCGGCGCGGTGGCGGCGATCGACGATGCGGCCCACATGGAGCAGACCTCGCAAGCCATCATCGCCACCCGCGCATGGCTGGCCGCGCAGATGCAGGCGCTGGGCTTCGACGTGCTGCCATCGCAGGCCAACTTCATCTTCGCCCGCCATCCGGGGCACGACGCGGCGCAAATTGCGGCGGGGCTGCGCGAGCGGGCGATACTGGTGCGTCACTTCAAACAGGCGCGCATCGACCAGTTCCTGCGCATCTCCATTGGCACCGACGATGAGTGCGCGAAGCTGGTCGACGCGCTGAAGGCGATATTGGGCTGATCGGCCGCGTCACAGGCGCGACATGACCACCCAGTGGTTGTTCTGGCTACCCAGCGCCGCCGGTACGTGGGCGACAATATGCAGGGATGTTGTTGGATCTCCATGCAGGGAAGACCAGGTATTCTGCAGCGGGTTGAAGCCGACCAGCGCAATATCCGCCAAGCCTAGCAAGTGGCCTATGCCGTACATCTGTTGCAAGCCCAGCCAGCGTGTTTGAAAGAGACCTGTGAAACTGTCGGCCAGCTGGTTGGCCTGTGCTCCACCGAGGGTGCGCAGGTGCTGCGCCAGCGATGGCCTGGTGAAGGGCCGGTTGGCCAGTATGCCCAGCGCATAGATGCCGCAGTCGCCGTCGGGCTCGGTCCAGTGCTGTACGCGCAAGCGTATATCCGGCCTGGTATGGAGCGGGAAGGAATTCGCCTGGAAGTTAAGTATCATCCCCACCGCGCCGGCGGATGCCATTTGCTCGTCCTCTTCCGGTTCGCCCAGCATTTTATCCAGGCTGGTGTCCACAAAGTTAGCACTGTCCTTGGCTGCGATGCTGTCGAAAAACTGGCCCAGGCGCCGACCGACTATCTGCTCGTCGCTATCCAGACACCGGGGCATCTGTTGCGAGATCATGTAGCTGACCGGTTGGGCGCGCGGTCCAGCCTGCCGGATGAAATTCACCGTGCGCTGTATCAGCTGGTCGTCGCTTTCTCCGCCGTTACGGCTGAACAGCAAATGGCCGGCGCGCATCACATTGATCATCGCCGAGGCATTGGTGCGGAAACCGTGCGTATCAAACGACAGTGCATATTTGCAGTGGGCCAGTTCGTCGAAGGATTTCAGCAAGCCGATGACCCTCAAGCGCGGCGTGGTGGTGGCGAGGTCGCGCAAATCGCTGACCAGGTCGGCTTCTTCTTCCTTGCCGGCGATGATGACGCGGAAAGTGTCGGGTATGGCCGCCAGAGTCAAGGCTGCGCACAAGGCCTGGACGTTGCTCCGTGTCGTGCCGTGCCGGGCGGAGATCATCCCGAACAGGACGATGCCCGCTTCGCCGGGCGCCACCGCCCCCACTGTTTGCCGGGACAGGTTCAGGCGCAGCCGCAATTCCTGCATCAGGATGGCCAAACACTGCTTTGTTTTTGGGTCGTCGGTCAGCCGCGGCACCGGCAGGGGATTCGTGGGGCGGACTATGCCTGGAAGCGTGGGTGGATCCAGATAACCAAGGTAGTGGAAGATGCGGCTCAGTACGGTTGTGTGAAGCGAGGTCATCAACCCAGGCACTTGTGACTGCAGTCCCTGCACGTCGTCGGCCGGGAATTCTTCCTGCATATGGCCATGTACGGCCGGATTTAGCGTGATGAGTCCGCTGGGCTGCTCGGACGTCTTGCTGATCCGCTTGACACTGCTGTTTTCATGTACTGTGTAGACGATGACGAGCCGCTTTTCCGCTTCGGCGGCCATCTTGTGCAAGCTATTGATGAGCGCCTGGTTCAGGCCGCGTCCGGTGTAGCCATTGGGGGTGCCGGTGTAGCGTATATGCCAGTTAAGAATCACGATGTCGATCGTTTTGAGCTCCGGCGAATCGAGTACTCTTTCGAATTCGCTCCGTATTTGGGGATTGGTCTCCCTGGACAGCTGGGCCGTGTTGGCGTTGCCGACCGCACCTTGGTAGACAAGGCGGTCCACATATTTGCAGTTGGTTTGTCCACCGGCGATGACGGCTTCAAAATAGCGCTGCATCCAGTTGGCATAAGCGCCATCGCCGCCATGAGCGTCGAGCTTGCAGCGGCCCAGCGTATGGAGCAACGCATATCCCGGTGCCAGGACACGCTGCTTGCGGACCTGTTGCGGGGGCAGGGACGAAGACGATGCGGCGGCGCTGCTGCTGGAAGCCGAGGGAAATTCGGACGACAGCTTCCGCTTCGGCGCCGTGGTTTTCTTCGGAGCGCAAAATGGACAACTGGTGCCCGTGAATTTCCCCCCACATTTACCGCAGATAGCCATGGTCGTCATCCAGTAGTGGCGTTGATAACGGATACTGTCAAAACCTGGAGCGTCGGAGGCGATCAGGCTGACCGGCGATTTTTATTCCGATAATCAGAGTGCGGCCGGCTCGTTGCGATTCAGGCGCAGGATGCCGCTGATCAGGCGATAAGCCTTCCACAGCCAGGCGCCCAGCCAGACCAGGTAGGCCAGCGGTATGCCGATGATGGTGACGAACAGCACGGCGCCGATGGCGACGAAGGCCACGTACCACCAGAACGAGCGGATCATCCAGCTGTGGTGGGTGTGGACGAAAGTGCCTTCGGTGCTGGGCCGCTGCAGGTAGTTGATTGCCAGCGGCAGCACGGAAAACAGGCCGAGCGAAAAGATGAAGCTCACCGCATGAATAATGTAGAGCCACCAGGCGGTGCTCTTGGCCGATTCGAGGCGATTATCCAGTACCAGTTCTTGTGACATGATCGCTCCTTTGTGAGGTGGTCGTTGGCAGTATAGCGACGCCTTGCTTCAGGCGGCGCACAGTGTCGTCAGGCCCGTCGCGGAACACGCCCATGGTTTCGCGCAGGCTCCAGGTGTGCTTGAGCGATACCCAGCCGCCGACCGCAACGCGGTTCTGCATCGGTGGCACGAAGCGGCACAGCGCGATGGCGTCGCGCGAGGCGCGGTCCAGCGAAAACGAGCGGCTCGATTTGATGATGCGCGACTCGGCAACGCGACCTTGCGCGTCGATCAGCAGGGTCATGCGGACCACGCCTTCCTGGCCTGCGTTGAGGTCTGGGGACTGGCGTGCACGATCGCCGCATCTTCCGTGGTGGCTTCGGCCTTGATGGCGAACGACGCACCTAAATCCAGCCGTGGCATCGCCGGCGCGGGCATGCTGTCGACGGCGAAGTCCGCAGCCGGCGCCGTGCTGGAGCCGGCGCCGGAACTCAGCATCGAGACCTGCGTGATCCGGCTCGGCGCCTCATAGGTGAACAGCGTGATCTTGCCGGTCTTTTGCAGCATGAACCAGACGATCAGCAAGTGTAGCGCGACGATCAACGCCAGGCTGGAACCGCGCGTGTTGCGGCCGAGCCCCAAGTTCAAGAAACTCAAATCCTGTTGCATGCTGTCGCCCTCCCGTGTTGTGCGCATTGCGAAAAATATCACACTTCCCGGGCGGTGCCCAGCGGCAGCAGCAAGAATTTGCGCTACAGCGGCCGCACCGGAATGCAGATGTCGCAGGTCATGGCGCCGGTCTGCGGATCGAACGCCAGTTCGGGCGTGAACATTTCGAAGCAGGGGCGGTCGTCGCACTGCAAGCCGCTCGACGGCAGCCAGTTGCGCGTCATCCAGGTCCAGGCGTCTGCGATGGCGGCAGGCTGGCCTTCGAACCGTGCGACCGCGTAGCGGCCGCCGGGCAGCGTGGTGACGTCGGCCGAGCCGGCGGCGGTGAAACTCTCCGGCACGGTCACGCAGGCGTCGTAGCGGCATTTGTCGGGCGGCGTGATGCTCGGGTCGTCGTAGCCGACGCCGTAGCACAGCGCCTGGCCCAGGCCGTGCGATTGCACCCACGGCGCGACGGTGCCGCGCCAGAAGGCGCCGATGCCCGGGCCGTAAGGGCCGATGTGGCGATGGTAGGCGACGCGGGCTGCCGGCAAGTCGATCACTTTAACGTCCATATTGAATTCTCCTGATTGTTTGTTGGAGATGTCATCGTCGCCGATGCCGGTTTGCGGCGTCTGATCGTACTTGCCAAGCACCTGATCCAGATTGCTCTCCGCGCGCCGGTTGCCGCCGAGCGCCTGCGAGGCCAGGCGCTCACGCGTGTCGCGCCGCCATTCGGTTGGCGTGCAGCCGAACCTGAGCTTGAAGGCGCGCGCGAACGCTTCGCCGGAACCGAAGCCGGTGGCCAGCGCCGTTTCGAGCACCGACTCGGGCGGCGTGCAGCTCAGGCGGTAGGCGGCTTTCTCCAGCCGCCGGCGGCGCGCATAGTCGCCCAGCGTTTCGCCCATCCACGATTGGAAGATGCGATGGAAGTGAAAGCGCGAGAAGTTGGCGACATCGGCCAGCTGCGCCAGTTCCAGCGGCTGGTCCAGATGGGTGTCGATGTAGTTCAATACGCGGTTCATGCGGCGCGCGTACTCGGCGCGCGGAGACTGATCGTTGGGGCGGTTCATTTATTTTGCCGGCGTGTCGCGAGACGCGGATTTAATCTATAAAATATAAACATGTTGATTATATAAGTGGCTTGCGCTCATGGCGAAAACTTCGGTGCTGTTTGTCTGCATGGGCAATATCTGCCGCTCTCCCACGGCGGAGGGCGTGTTCCGCCATCGTGTGGAGGCGGCCGGCCTGTCCGAGCAGTTCCGCATCGACTCGGCCGGCACCCACGGCTACCACGTCGGCGAGCCGCCCGACGCGCGCTCGATGGAGTATGCGGCCCGGCGCGGCTACGACTTGTCCACGCAGCGCTCGCGCAAGGTGACGGCCAGCGACTTCGAAGAGTTCGATCACGTGCTGGCGATGGACCACGACAATCTAAGCCTGCTGGAAGCGGCCTGTCCGCCGCAGCACCGGCACAAACTGGGCCTGTTCATGGCGCACGCCAGCCGCAGCGGATCGGATGTGGTGCCGGACCCGTACTACGGCGGCGGCCGCGGCTTCGACCTGGTGCTCGACTATATCGAAGACGCTTCCGACGGCTTGATAAAGCGATTGCGAAAAACATAAGATAGTGGCAGCATACGCCCGTCGATCGCCGCTTGAGAGCGATCCACACCAGGAGAAAAATATGTCGCAACATCGCAGGTGGATGCTGTCCTTGGGCTTGGCCACGGCCATGCTGGTCAGCGGAGCAGGGCAGGCGCAGGATGTGAAACGCATGGAGTCGCTGGCCGAATCGGCCGCCGTCAACGATCATTTTTCCGGCGTCGTGCTGGTGGCCAAAGACGATCAGGTCTTGCTGGACAAGGGCTACGGCTCCGCCAACCTCGAATGGAATATCCCCAACTCGCCGAGCACCAAGTACCGCCTCGGTTCCGTCACCAAGCAGTTCACCGCCGCCAGCGTGCTGCTGTTGCAGGAACGCGGCCAGCTCAATGTGTCCGAGCCGGTCAGCAAATACCTGAGCGGCCTGCCTGCTGCGTGGAGCAAGGTGACGATCTTCCAGCTGCTGAACCATACCTCCGGCATCGCCAACTTCACGGCGGCCAAGGAATACGAATCGATCGAACCGTTCAGCAAGAAGCCGGAGGAAGTCGTGGCGCTGGTGCGCAACCTGCCGCTGGAATTCGAGTCCGGCTCGCGCTTCAACTACAGCAATACCGGCTACGTGCTGCTGGGCGCCCTGATCGAGAAAGTCAGCGGCCAGAGTTACGATGCCTTCGTGCGCAAGAATATCTTTGAACCGCTCGGCATGAAGGACAGCGGCTACGACTGGAACGCCACCGTGCTGCCGAACCGCGCATCCGGTTATGCGCGCGGTAAAAAAGGCGTGAGCAATGCGGGCTTTATCAACATGAGCGTCCCGCACGCGGCGGGCGCGCTGTACTCCACCAGCGGCGATCTGCTGCGCTGGCAGCGCGGCCTGTATGAAGGCAAGCTGCTGTCGCCGGCGTCGCTGGAGGCGATGACGACGGCCTATCACTCAGGTTATGGCTTCGGGCTGGGCATCCAGCAGAAGGATGGCGGCAAGGAGGTCGGCCACGGCGGCGGCATCGAAGGCTTCGCCACCGAGGTCCGCTATCGCATGGGCGACAAGATCAGCGTGATCGTGTTGAGCAACGTCCAGGGCAGCCAGCTGGAGTCGCTGACCGCAGGCCTGACGGCGGCGGCGCGCAACGCCAAGTACGTGCTGCCGTCGGAGCGCAAGGACATCGCCTTGTCGGCCGCGCAGATGGCCGCTATCGCCGGCACCTACACGATGCCGGACGGCCGCCGCCTGTGGCTGCGCGTGAACGACAGCGGCATGACGAGCCAGTTGCAAGGCCAGGGCGTGCTGCCGATCTACGCCGAGTCGGCGAATCTGCTCTTCCTGCGCAAGGTCGATGCGCAGCTTGAATTAAGCCGCGATGCGGCCGGCCAGGTGGAGGCGGTGACGCTGCAGCAGGGCGGCCGCAATATGCGTCTGCCGCGCGTGGCCGAAGCGCCGCCTGCCGTCGAAACCCCCGGCGCCTCGGCGCCGGAAGCTCAATAAGGAGATCACATGAAACTCAAATCCGTTTTGCTGGCGGCGATGGCCGTGAGCTCCGCCGCGGCGCAGGTGCATGCACAGGAAGCCGTGCCGCAGCAGCTGCTCAAACTGGTGCAGGCCTATACCGAGGCCCAGCGCGATTTCGAACCGTCGAAGATCGACGCCATCGTCACGCGTGATTTTTACGAAGTGTCGCCGCTGGGCGAGGTCGATCCGCGCGAGAAGGTGCTGGGCTTCTACCTGCCGGCCAACAAGCGCGAGGCGCCGACGATGGAAGTGTCCGAGTCGTCCGTTCAAATGTACGGCAACACCGGCACCATCGTGGTCAAGCTGTCCGGCACGGTGGCTGTGCCGAACGCCGAGAAGCGCAGCTTCGCCCTGCGCGTCGGCTATGTCGCGGTGAACGAAGGCGGCAAGTGGAAGCTGGCGTCGGCGCAGTACACCGGCATCCGCCCACCCAAACCCCAGTAACGCCGCCAGCCGTTCAGCCGGGCGGCAGCTCGCGGATTTCGACGCTGCCGCCGGCCTCGTAGTCGGGGTTCCCGGCCAGCAGCAGCTTGGCGTCGTCGATGCTGGCGGCGCGCACGCGTATGAAGCCGGTGACGTTCAAGCCGGCCGCCTGTTCCGGCCGGCCCTTCTTCAGGCGCTGGCCGCTGCCGATGGAACTGCCGCCGTCGAACTGGCCGCTCTGGCGCAGGCCGGCGATGTAGTCGTCCCAGTCGCCGTCGCTGCTGTCGGGCGCATCGTCGAGCATGAGGATGATGTAGTCGCTCATCGCGTCTCCAATCAGTGTGAGGCGGCGAACACCGGGCCGCCGAGGTAGGAATAGTAGAAGCGGTGCTGCCGCTTCGACAGCAGCACATGGTGGGCGCGCAGGAAGTCGCGGCCCAGCACCATCTGGTGGCTTCGGGTATCGACTCCTTCCCCGTCTTCCAACACGGTGATGCGCGGATGGTCGATCTTTTCTTCGCCGATCGCGAAGCTGTCGAAGGTGGCGATCCATGAGCGCTGGGATTTGCCGTTGACGCCCACCAGTCGCCGGCCTGTGTGGACGCCAGCGGCGTCGGCGGCGAAGCCCAGGCGCTCGGCGGCGTGCTGGGTGATCGTCGAGACGGTGGCGCCGGTGTCGATCAGCGCCGTCAGCTTGCTGCCATTGACCTCCACCGGGACCGTGGCGCGGCTGTCGTAGGCCGGAATCTTCAGCGGCACGTCGAGCGCGTTGACGTCCCAGTAGGCCAGGGACTTGTCCTCGCAGCCTTCGGCGCGGAAGAACTTCAGCTGCTTGTCCGCCAGTGCGATTTCGAGATCGGCCTGCAGCAGATAATCCGCGCCGACGATGCCGCCGTAGCCGGGATAGTCGAAGCCTTCGATCACGGGGAACAAGGCCTGGCGTACCCGCGCAGGTCCGATGGTCACTTCGTCGGGACGCGCGGCGTACATCTGCGCCTGTCCGCCCACGCCATAGGCCTTGTCCTGCGTGGGCGTGAGCGTCAGTTGCTGGCGGTCGATTTCCGCGCGCGTCAGCACCGTTTTGTAGGCGCCGGTGTCGATCAGCACGTGTACAGGCTTGCCGTTGATCTGCGCATCGATGTAGGGCTGGCCCCATTTGTCGTTGGCGCCGATAGTCAGCGTGGCGAGTTCGTTGTAGCGGCATTCGGCGGCGGCGTGGCTGGCGCCGGCGGCCAGCAGCGGTGCGCAGAGCAGGAGGTGACGGATCATGAATAAAGGCGGCGATAAAGGCTATGACAGATGGGCTTTGATGTTATCATTTTAATCAAATTTTGTGTTTGATATCGCCATGAACAAATTACCTCCCGCCTGGACCGCATCGCCTGCGCCGCCGACGTTGGTTGTCGTCGGCCAGGACCGGATCGAGGTACTGGGCACCAACGTCAGCACCGCCGAGGAACTGGTCAAGCTGCTGTTCGAGCAAAAAATCGAGCGGATAGACTTGCAGGTAGAGAGCAGCATCGACTATGAGCGCGTCGGCAAAGTCATCTACTCGGTGGCGCGCAGCGGCGTGCTGATCGCCTAGGTCCGCCGTCCCGCTTAACCCCTGATTGCGACCATTCATCGCCGTTAATTGAGGCTTGGTCGGATGCGGCGCGCAGGCCGTGGTTATTTTGCCTACAGTGAGTTATTGCCATCCACATCGAGAGCGATGGCGATACTACCTGGACGGGAAAATATCATGCGTACTTTTATGTGGGCTTTGGCCTTGTGCTGCTGTGCTCCATGCGTTGCCGGCGCCACCGAGAAACCGGCGCAAACTATCGAGCTGCAAGACTTCAAGGGCCAGTACGACCTGGCCGATGGCCGTTTGCTGACAGTCACCGAGCGTAGCAAGAAGCTGTATGCGCAGATAGGCGGCGCTCCGGCGGTCGAGCTGGAGGCCGTGGGGAAGGGCGTGTTCATCACGCGCTGGGGCGGCATACGGGTGGAGTTCGACCAGCGCGACAACGGCAGCGTGGCGGGCGTGCGCCTGCACGGGCCCGAGCAGGTCGCGCGCCGGCAGGATTGAGTATCAGGTCAGCAGCGGAAGGATGCCGTCCAGGCCGACGAAGTTGAGCGCGACGTTGGCCTGCTCGCGCACCACCGGCTTGGCGCGGAAGGCCACCGACATGCCGGAGATGCTCATCATCTTCAAATCGTTGGCGCCGTCGCCCATGACGATGGCCTGCGATGGCGAGATGTCCAGCTCCGCGCACACGCGTTCCACCGTGCGCTTCTTTTCTTCCGCATCGACGATGCCGCCGACCACGCGGCCGGTCAGCCGGCCGTTGACGATTTCCAGTTCGTTGGCATGGGTGTAGTCCAGGCCCAGGCGCTCCTTCAGCCGCGACGTGAAGTAGGTGAAGCCGCCCGACACCAGCAGCGTCTTCAGGCCGGCCTGCTGCACCGCCTTGAGCATGGTCTCGGCGCCCGGCGACAGCTGCAGGCGCTCTTCGTACACGCGCTCCAGCGCCGACGCTTCCAGGCCTTCCAGCAGCGCCACGCGGCGCTTCAGGCTTTCGGAGAAATCGAGCTCGCCGCGCATCGCCGCCTCGGTGATCTCCGACACTTGCGGCTTGAGACCCTGCATGTCGGCGATTTCGTCGATGCACTCGATGGTAATCAGCGTCGAATCCATGTCCATGGCGACCAGCTTGAATTCGCTCATCTTGTGCATGCCGATCGAGTAGGTGGCGTCCAGCTGCGCCGCCTGGGCCGCCACTTCGATGGTCTGGCGCAGCGCCGGCGAAAAGGTGATGCCTTCGCAGCGCAGCGCGCGCTCGTTCAGCCAGGTGATGTTTTTCGGCGCCGTCAGCGCCGCGATGCGTTCAAGGCGGGCCTTGCAATCATCCAAGCCTTGCAGTACCAGATTCATGGTGTTTTTTGCGTTCTTCATCTTCATTCAGGCGTATAGCGTTTTTTGGGCTAAGCGCCCAAGTTACGTGTTATGGCTCATGCGGTCAACTGTTTGATCGCACCTTTGATCTGTGCGACACGCGCAGCCAGGTCCGGCATGGAGGCGGTGATCTTCAGTTTGTCCTGGCCATTGAGCTTGATCTGGCGGTTCTTCTGTATCAGGTCGATGATGCGCATCGGGTCGATCGGCGGCTTGGCCATGAACTGCAGCGTGGCCGCCTCGCCATGGGCGTCGATCTTGATGATGCCAACGGTTTTGGCGGCGATGCGCAGGCGGTGCGTCTCGATCAGGGCCTTGACGGCGTCCGGCAATTTGCCAAAGCGGTCGATCATCTCCTCCTGCATGTCGTCGATCTTGTCCTGGACGTTGCAGTTGGCCATGCGCTTGTAAATAGATAGCCGTTCGTGCACATCGCCGCAGAAATCGGCCGGCAGCAGCGCCGGCACATGCAGGTTGATCTCGGTGGTGGTGGCCAGCGGCGCCGCCAGGTCGGGCTCCTTGCCGGCCTTGAGCGAACGTACCGCCTCGTTCAGCATGTCCGAATACAGCTGGAAGCCGATCTCGGTCATCTCGCCCGACTGGTTGTCGCCCAGGACTTCGCCGGCGCCGCGTATCTCCAGATCGTGCATGGCCAGATAGAAGCCGCTGCCCAGTTCTTCCATCTGCTGGATGGCGTCCAGGCGGCGCTGCGCCTGCTTGGTCAATCCCTGCACGTCGGTGACCAGCAGGTAGGCATAGGCCTGGTGGTGCGAACGGCCGACGCGCCCGCGCAGCTGGTGCAGCTGCGCCAGGCCGAACTTGTCGGCGCGGTGCATGATGATGGTGTTCGCGGTCGGCACGTCGATGCCGGTTTCGATAATCGTGGTGCACAGCAGGATGTTGTAGCGCTGCGCCACGAAGTCGCGCATCACCTTTTCCAGGTCGCGCTCGTGCATCTGGCCGTGGGCCACGGCGATGCGCGCTTCCGGCAGCAGCTCGGTCAGCATCGCCATGCGGTTCTGGATGGTCTCGACCTCGTTGTGCAGGAAGTAGACCTGGCCGCCGCGCTTCAATTCGCGCAGGCAGGCTTCGCGGATGATCGATTCGCCCTCGCTGCGCACGAAGGTCTTGATCGCCAGGCGCTTTTGCGGCGCGGTGGCGATCACCGAGAAGTCGCGCAGGCCTTCCAGCGCCATGCCCAGCGTGCGCGGAATCGGCGTGGCGGTCAGCGTCAGCACGTCGACTTCGGCGCGCAGCGATTTCAGGGCTTCCTTCTGGCGCACGCCGAAGCGGTGCTCTTCGTCGATGATGACCAGGCCGAGGCGGGTGAACTTGACGTCGTCCGACAGCAGCTTGTGGGTGCCGATGACGATGTCCAGCGTGCCGTCGGCCATGCCCTTGATCGCCTGCGTGATCTCCTTGCCGGTGCGGAAGCGCGACATTTCGGCGATGCGCACCGGCCAGTCGGCGAAGCGGTCGGCGAAGGTTTGCGCATGCTGCTCGGCCAGCAGCGTGGTCGGCGCCAGGATCGCCACCTGCTTGCCGCCCATGACGGCGATGAAGGCCGCGCGCAGCGCCACTTCGGTCTTGCCGAAGCCGACGTCGCCGCACACCAGCCGGTCCATCGGTTTGCCGGAGGTCATATCCTTGATGACGTTGTTGATCGCTTCCTGCTGGTCCGGCGTCTCGTCGAAGCCGAAGCTGTCGGCGAAGCGCTCGTAGTCGTGCGCCGAGTATTCGAACGAGTGGCCCTGGCGCAGCGCGCGGCGGGCGTACAGGTTGAGCAGCTCGGCGGCGGTGTCGCGCACCTGTTCGGCGGCCTTGCGCTTGGCTTTCTCCCACGCGCCGGAACCCAGCGCGTGCAGCGGCGCGTCTTCCGGCGAGGCGCCGGAGTAGCGCGAGATCACATGCAGCTGCGATACCGGCACGTACAGCTTGGTGTCCTTGGCGTATTCCAGGTGCAGGAACTCGGTCTCGCCTTCGCCCAGGTCCATGCTGGTCAGGCCCATGTAGCGCCCGATGCCGTGGTTGATGTGCACCACCGGATCGCCGATCTTCAGCTCCGACAGGTCGCGCACCATCGATTCGACCTGGGTGACGGCTTCCTGCTTCTTCTTGCCGACGCGGCGGCCGGAGCCCGCATACAGCTCGGTCTCGGTGATGAAGATGAGGTTCTCGTCCGGCGTCGACAGCTCGAAGCCGGCGTGCAGCGGCGCCACGCCCAGCATCAGCTTCTCGCTGGAGGTGGCGAAGCCTTCGTAACCTTCGACCGGCGTCAGCGCCAGGTCGTATTCGTTGAAGTACTGCTGCAGCGTTTCGCGGCGGCCGTTCGATTCGGCGCAGATCATCACGCGGCGGCCCGCCTGCAGCAGGTAGGCGCGCAGATTGGTCAGCGGGTCTTCGCTGTGGCGGTTGACGGCGATGTTGGGCACCGGCGCCGACAGCTCGGAGGCGCCGCTGTCGGCGTCCTTGGACACCACCAGCCGGCCGTAAGGCTTGGCCAGCGTGAAGAACTGTTCGTCCGACAGGAACAGCGTTTCCGGCGCCAGGATGGGGCGTTCGCGGTCGGCCTTGAGGAAGCGGTAGCGCGAGCCGGTGTCGGTCCAGAAGCGTTTGATGGCGGCGTCGATGTCGCCGACCAGGGCCAGCGCCGCGCCTTGCGGCAGGTAGTCGAACAGCGTGGCCGTCTCGTCGAAGAACAGCGGCAGGTAGTACTCGATACCGGCCGAGGCGATGCCGCTCTTGATGTCTTTGTACACCACGGCGCGCGAAGGATCGCCTTCGAACTGTTCGCGCCAGCGGTTGCGGAAGGTGGTGCGCGCCGCTTCGTCCATCGGGAACTCGCGGCCGGGCAGCAGCCGCACCTCGTGGACCGGGTACAGCGAGCGCTGGGTGTCGGCGTCGAAGGTGCGGATGGTTTCGATGGTGTCGCCGAACAGGTCGAGCCGGTAGGGCAGGGCGGAGCCCATCGGGAACAGGTCGATCAGGCCGCCGCGCACCGAGTACTCGCCGGGCGACATCACCTGCGCCACGTGGGTGTAGCCGGCCAGCGTCAGTTGCGACTTCAGGCGCGCTTCATCGAGCGACTCGCCCTTTTTGAAGAAGAAGGTGTAGGCCGCCAGGAACGATGGCGGCGCCATGCGCACCAGCGCCGTGGTGGCCGGCACCAGCATCACGTCGCACTGGCCGCTGGTGATTTCGTGCAGCGTCGCCAGGCGTTCGGACACCAGGTCCTGGTGCGGCGAGAAGGCGTCGTAGGGCAGGGTTTCCCAGTCCGGCAGCAGGTGGCAGCGCAGTTGCTCGCCGCCGAACCATGGGATCTCGTCCAGCAGGCGCTGGCCGTCGCTGGCGTTGGCGACGATCACGGCCAGCATCTGGCCCTGGGATTTGAGTTCGAGCGCGGCGAGCGCCAGTGCGTAGGCGTCCGACGAGCCATGCAGCGCAGGCAGGGCGAAGCGGGTGCCGGGTTTTGGTAGGGAGTTTTTTAAGACCAGGGACACAACACACATTCAACGGTTAAGGAGACCTCAATGCACCGCCGGAGGGGCAATGCCGCTGCCGACATTATAGACGAAGCCCCGTCCTCCCGCCGAGGTCAACTCAACCCCGCTCACGCCGGCTTGGGCGGCCGGTTCGCTATGCCGAAGGGCACATGGACCATCGGTATGTTGCCGCCGGCCGACTTCAGGTGGCTGAGCTGGTCGTCGAAGAAGATGTGCGGCTTGAAGATGCCCAGCACCCGGGCTTTTTCCATGCCGCCCAGGAAAAATGTTTCGTTGGCGGACACGCCCCAGCTCTTCAGCGTGGTGACGACGCGCTCGTGCGACGGCGCGCTGCGGGCGGTGATGATGGCGATGCGCAGGATGCGCTTGTACGAGGGATCGCGGCGCTGGGCGCGCTCTTCCAGCCGCTGCATCAGCGACAATTTCTGGAACAGGTCGGCCAGCGGGCCGGGCTGGTGGGGGATGGCGACCCGCTCGCGCTCGTGCGCGTGGAACTCGTCGACGTCGTTGTTGCGCTTGAAGACGGTTTCCGATTCGTCGTCGGCGATCACGCCGTCGAAGTCGAAAGCGACCCGCAATTCGTCGTCGTCATCGTCCTCGATGCGCGACGGCAGCACCAAACCGGCCGGATATTGGGCCGCCAGGGCGTTGCGGACGTCCTCTTCGTTGGCGCTCAGGAACAGAGAGGTATTGAAGGCCGGCAGGTAGGTGTACGGCGATTTGCCGGTGACGAAGCAGGCGCGCGAGATGTCCAGCCCGTAATGGGCGATGGAGTTCATCACCCGCAGCCCGGTCTCGGGCGAATTGCGCGACAACAGCACCACTTCGACCGGCGCCGATTGCGCGTAATGCTTGTTGATGCCGAGGAAGCGGCGGATGAAGGGGAAGGCCACGCCCTTGCCCAGGATGACGTCGATATGCTGCTCCTGGTACTTGCGGTACTCCTCGGCGCCGCCCTCCAGGTAGATCTTGTGCGATTCGGTCAGGTCAAACAGCGCGCTGGAAGCGATGCCGATCACCAGTTTGTGCTCGATAGGGTAGGCCATGGTCTCGTCGGTGGATTGCTGGGTGGATTGCTATAAGCATCACTTTAACCGATCTACATTCATCACGCCTGGCATATTATTGGTATTGTATTGGTCATATGAATAAAATATTTTTCTTATCAAGAATGTTATTGATGTTGTTATTGAGATATAATTCAGCCCTTGCTTGTGGGTTTCCCCTGTTTCTCAACGAACATACCAATTACATACCATGACTATTTCCACTCTGATGCACCGCATTTTGCCGCTGGTGCTGGGCGTCGCTGCCGCGTGCAGCGCCCAGGCCGCAGCGCCGAGTTTCGACCTGGGCCTGGCTTCGGGCTACAGCGGCTATTTCTACGGCAACGCCAGTAACTTCACCGACGTCGAAGGCCGCCTGGCCGTCGGCGGCAACCTGACGACCTCGGGCGCCTCGATCGGCTACCGCACCCCGTTCGGCGTGACCGCGCCGAGCGTGGTGGTCGGCGGCAACGTCAAGCTGAGCGGTGGCGACATCTACGCCGCGCCGCTGACCAACGTGAACACCAACGCCTCGATCGGCCCGATCACCGAGTACACCAAGAACTACAACGGCTACGGCGTCTACGGCGGCACCAACACCTCGTCGTCCTACCTGAACCTGAGCAAGGCCAACATCGCCGGCTACACCGACTTCAGCGCGGCCAAGACCCAGCTGACCGGCCTGTCGAGCACGTTGAACAGCCAGGCCGGCAATGGCACCGTCAACTTCGCCAACGGCGGCATCGAGCTGATTGGCAACAACAGCTCCAGCCTGCAGGTGTTCAACGTCAACACGCGCAACCTGAAAAATCTGTCGCTGAGCAACGTGAAAGACGGCGCCACCGTGGTCATCAACGTCACCGGCAGCGGCGACGTGGTGTTCGGCGGCGGCCAGGATGGCCTGCTGGAGAAGCTGCGCGCCAACGTGCTGTTCAACCTGAACGACGCCAACGTGGTCCAGGTCAACACCTTCGTCTGGGGTTCGGTACTGGCCAACAACGCCGTGCTGTCGGGCGCCGGCCACCTGGAAGGCAGCATCGTCGCCAAGTCCATCGTTAGCGCGGTCGAGATCGGCTACGAGCCTTTCAAGGGCTACGTCGCTACGCCGGTTCCTGAGCCGGAAACCTATGCCATGCTGCTGGGCGGCCTGGCACTGATGGGCGTGGTCGCACGTCGCCGCCGCGCCGTCTGATTTGGTGCTGCGTCGTTAAAAAAAGCTGCCTCGGCAGCTTTTTTTGTTTCTTTCTTGCATGGACGATTGCCACTGGCCGTGGGCTGAGATACATTGGGGCATCCTCAGGACGGAATCCGGCGTGCTCAATCTCGACACTCTATTACTGGTTCAGGTCTGCATCACGCTGTTGACGACGGCGCTGCTGGTTGCTTCCGCGTGCTACACCGGCAGCCCTGCCGAGCAGCGCTGGTGGGCCGCGGGCAATCTGGTGGTGTCGCTCGGGCTGGCGATGACCAATATGTACGGCGTCCCGGACATCCTCAACACCATCATCGGCTACGGCGTGATCGCCCTCGGCATCGGCCTGGTGCAACGCGGCCTGCGCGTCTACTGCTCCGAAATACCGCGCTGGCGCGAAGTGGTCGTAGTGACGGTGGTGGCGCTGCTGATCCCCGCCTACTTCACGCTGGTCGTGCCCAGCCTGCGCGCGCGGCTGTGCTACAGCGGCTTTTATTTCGCACTGCTGAACTGGCTGTGCGCGGCCACGCTGGCGCGCCACGGCGGCTGGCGCGGCATCGTCATCAGCGTGGCCGGGTTCACCGTGCTGGGCATGGCGCTGTTCGCGCGCGGCATGAACATGGTGTTCCACAGCGATCCGGCCGACGTGCCGGGCTCGCTGGTGATGGGGGCCAGCATGCTGGCGATCCCGCTGGCCCAGGTCTGCATCGCCTTCGGCCTGATCCTGATGGTGATGTGGCGCTATGCGGAACGCTTGCGCAAGCTGTCGACGCTCGATGCGCTGACCGGCGCGCTGAACCGGGCCGGCCTGGAGATCCAGGGTAAGCGCGTCGGCCTGCGGGCGCAGCGCGGGCGGCGCAGCCTGGCCGTCATCATGATCGATGTCGACTTCTTCAAGAACATCAACGATACCTACGGCCATCCGGTCGGCGACGAGGTGCTGCGCCACATGGCGCGCATCCTGAGGCTGGAGTTGCGGCCCTACGATCTGCTGGCGCGCTTCGGCGGCGAGGAGTTCGTGCTGGTGCTGGACGGCTTGAACCGCGATGCGGCGATCAAGGTCGCCGAACGCCTGCGTGCGCGCATCGAGCTGGAGCTGGTGGAAATCGATGCGCTGTCGGTGCGCTACACGGCCAGCGTCGGCGTGGTGTCGTCCGACGAGCACGGCTACGACCTGATACGCCTGATCTCCGCCGGCGACGCCGCCATGTATGAAGCCAAGCGCGCCGGCCGCAACCGCGTCATCGGCGGCTGATCGGCGGCCGGGCGGTCAGCGAGCGGCGGGCCGCGTCAGGACAGCAGTGCGATCAGCGCGTCCGGGTGCAGGCCCCAGCCGGCCAGGCCCGACAATCCCATCAGCACGCCGAACGCCGTCGGCACCAGCGCCGTGAAGTACAGCGCCCACAGCTGCGTCAGCGCGGTGATGGCCAGCAGCGAGATGGCGATCGCCAGCAGCGCGTCGGACAGATCGAACTGGTCGTCCTTGAAATTGGCGGCGTCGTAGGTCTTCTGGTCCTGCTCGGCCTGGGCCTTGGCGTCGGCCTTCTTGCCGGCCTGGTCTTGCGCGATCTTTTCATACTGCTGTATCGCTTCCCGATACGCAGCCTGCTCGGCGGCCGGCTTGCCCGTTGCGGCCAGGCGCAGCTGCACCACGGTCGACTTGGCCACCTCCTCGCGCACGTTGCGGGCCTGGTAGAAGGCCCAGTGGTCGACCCGGTTGGCCTGCGCCTGCTGCATGCTCTGGTTGATGTTGTCGTCCTTGACCTTGCAGATGCCCATGAAGGTGGCCAGCAGCGCGACGGTGATGGCGACGGTGGCGTTCAGCTTCTTGCCGGTGGCCGGCGCGTCGTTTTGCGTGTCGACGATATCCAATGGTTCCATGTGTCCTGATTCTCAGTGTAAAAACCGCAAGCTTAACCTACAACTGTGAGCGCTGAGCCACACACTGCACGAATGTGATTGACGCTGCGGTAGCCGGGCAGCATATTTAGTTATGTACGGAAATATCACGAA
The DNA here is from genome assembly GCF_009380215.1 of Rugamonas aquatica. Taxonomy (GTDB): domain Bacteria; phylum Pseudomonadota; class Gammaproteobacteria; order Burkholderiales; family Burkholderiaceae_D; genus Rugamonas; species Rugamonas aquatica_B. The sequence goes on along the minus strand of NZ_WHUG01000015.1, from coordinate 101,638 downwards.
TACTCACGCAGACTAAACCACTTCACGAGGTACAGCATGTTCAAGAATTTACTCATCAAGTGGAAGCTCGCCGTTCTGGTCGCTATCATGATGGTAGCATTGGCGATCGTCGGCACGGCCGGCTATCGCGGCATCGTCAAGGTTGGCGGCGCCGTTGAAGAAATCGGCGTCGTGCGGCTGCCATCGATCCAGGGTCTGCTGACCATGAGCGAGGGCCAGACGGCGGTGGCGTCGGCCACGCTGTACACGGCGGTCTACGAGAACGACTATCACTCGCAGGACAAATTCGCCGAAGCGCAGGAGTTGCGCAAGAAAGCCTGGGCCGGCATCGACCGCGGCTGGAAACGCTACGAGCCGCTGCCGCAGACGGCCGACGAGGCCGTGATGTGGAAGCAGTTCACGGCGGAATGGGCCGCGTGGAAGACGATCGACGACAAGCTCGGCTCCATCATCGGCGCCATGGCCGCCAACAAGGACGAGCAGAAGCAGAAGGATTTGTTTGTCGATTTCTACGCCCAGTATCAGTTGTCGCGGCCGCTGTTCCAGAAGGCCGAGGCGACGCTGATGAAGATCGAGAAGCTCAACGAAGATATCTCCAACACCAGCGTGGAAGAGGGCACGGCGGCGGTCAAGAGCGCCGAGTGGGCGATGGTGATCGCGGCGGTGCTGTCGGCCCTGGTGGCGATTGGCTGCGCGTCCTATATCACGGCGGCGATCACGACGCCGATCAATGAGGCGGTGCAGGTGGCGCAGACGGTGGCGTCGGGCGACCTGACCAGCCGCATCGAGGTCAAGACCACCGAGGAAACCGGCCAGCTGCTGCAGGCGCTGAAGGACATGAACGGCAGCCTGATACGCATCGTCGGCCAGGTGCGCGGCGGCACGGAGACGATCGCCACGGCGTCGTCGCAGATCGCCACCGGCAATCTGGATCTGTCTTCGCGCACGGAAGAGCAGGCCAGCTCGCTGGAAGAGACCGCGTCGTCGATGGAAGAACTGACGTCGACCGTGCGGCAGAACGCCGACAATGCGCGGCAGGCCAACCAGCTGGCGGTATCGGCGTCGGGCGTGGCGGTGCGCGGCGGCGACGTGGTGTCGCGCGTGGTCGATACGATGGAGTCGATCAATGCCTCGTCGTCGAAGATCGTCGACATCATCAGCGTGATCGACGGCATCGCGTTCCAGACCAATATTCTGGCGCTGAATGCGGCGGTGGAAGCGGCGCGCGCCGGCGAGCAGGGACGCGGTTTCGCGGTGGTCGCGGGCGAGGTGCGTACGCTGGCGCATCGCTCGGCCGCGGCGGCCAAGGAAATCAAGGAACTGATCGGCGATTCGGTCGACAAGGTCGGCGCCGGCAGCAAGCTGGTGGCGGAGGCGGGCGAGACGATGAGCGAGATCGTCACCAGCGTGCAGCGCGTGACCGACATCATGGCCGAGATTACGCTGGCGACGCAGGAGCAAAGCGTGGGCATCGATCAGATCAATATGGCGGTCGGGCAGATGGACACCGTGACGCAGCAGAACGCCGCGCTGGTGGAGGAAGCGGCGGCGGCTGCGGCTTCGTTGCAGGAGCAGGCGGCGGGCTTGGCGGAAGTGGTCAGCGTGTTCAAGATGGATCAGGCATCGGTGCCGCGTCCGCAGGCGATGGCGTCGCGGCAGACCCGCGTTGCGGCCGCGCCGGCGCGTGAGCGTTTTGCGGTGGCAGCGCCTCCGGTTGCGCGCCCTGCGGTGAAAGCCGCTCCGGCCAAAGCACCGGCGCGCCAGATGGCCGCCGTGGCGTCCGATGACTGGGAAGAGTTCTAACAATAAAGTAAGCCACTATCTGGCGCAGTAGCACAGTGAGGCAGCCTTCGGGCTGCCTTTTTTTACGTGATATCACGACATTGCAATGCGCTAGCACCAGTCCTAAGATGGAGTCATCGAAGCGCAAAACCGGTTTGTATTAAGGGAGGTGATTTTATGCGCAAAGACTCTGATACCCATGACGACGTTAGAGCGCTACGAGCAGACTTAGACGTTCAAGCAGCTGAATCGCGTCGGAAGTATGGGATCGTCCTGCGGAAAGTATCCGGCCTTTTGAGCTTAGAGGTAATGATGTTCTATTTTATCGCCCGTTGCTTTCCGTAGTATATCGACGCATCCTCATTATTCGTATGCCGCGAGGCGTTTTTGCTCATCAGCCGAGAAGATGGAGTCGCGCAGTTTTTGCAGCGACGCCGGATCGGAGGCGCCCGCCAGCTGCTGGCGCTGCGCCTGGTAAGCGGCGATGCGGCGATGCCAGTCGGCTTCCTCGCGATCGACATCGGCAAGACGGGCCGCGGCTTCGGGCGATAGCGCCGCCGCGCGCATGCGGTAGACTTCATTGTCGCCCAGGCCTTGCTCGCGCGCCTTCGCCACCGCTTCCTCCAGCTTCAACACGCGGGCCGGCGCGTCGCGCTCATCGCGCACTTGCTGCGGCAGCCGCGCATCGAGCGCCGCGATGCGCTCCTTGCGCTGCGCATCGTTCAAACGCTTGTCTCCATTGATCTCCAGCCGTGCCACCGCATCCAGATCGTAGGCGTCGCTGGCGCTGAACAGGCCTTCGGCTTCCGCATCGCTGAAGTAGGAACGGCGCAGGCGCTGCATGGCTTCCAGCCGCTGGCGCGCACCCTGCGCCAGATCCGGCGTGGCAGGCACCCCGCGCTCCACATCGACCAGCGCGCGCTTGTAGGCCAGATAAGCATCCAGCAAGCGCTTGGCCTCCGCCGCCGGCGCGGCGCTCAGGCGGCGATCCAGCTCGCGGCCTATCTCCGCGCGGATCGCCTCCAGCGGCTTCTCGCCCAGCCCCGCCAGATAGTAGTCGAACAGGTAGGCCAGTTCCGCGTTGACGGTCAGCTTGTCGGCCGCCGTCTGCCGCACGTCACCGTCCGGCCGCGTGCCGATCATCGACGGCACGAACGCAAAGTAGTTGGGATCGGCGGGCTTGGCCTGCGCCGCCGGCGCCTCGCCGCGCATCAATGCGAGATACAGGCCTATGCCGGCGACTGCGGCCAGCGCGCCCACGCGCAGCAGTTTTGCGTTCGTGTCCATCGTGTGCTCCTTACAGTCCCAGTCCCTGCAGGCGATTGGCCTGCTGGCGGAAGATGGTGACAGGGCTGGTCTCGAACAGGTTGGTGATGCCGACCAGCTGATTGACCTCGTCCAGATGGTTCAGCGCATAGTCGTCGCGGATCACGCGGCCCAGGTGGCTGGAGCAGCTGCTGACCAGGCCATCGTTCTTGGCGCCTTCGAAAGCGATCGCGGTCAGTGCCAGCACCGGATCGCTGACGTCCAGCAGATTGGTGTAAGGCTGCGCGCCGCTCCACGAGAAGTAGTACACGCCGCGCACCTGGTAGTCGCCTTCGCCGCAGGCCGACGTCGGCACGCCTTCGGGATGGCGGCTGTTGAAGGCCAGCGTGCCGGCGGTGCTCAGCGATGCCGCCGCCGCGCGCGCGTTCTGCGGCAAGGTCGGGCTGCCCGACAGGAAGCTGATCAGCCCTGACACCGCGTTCGCCAGGCTGTAGGTCACGTTAGGCACGGCGCCGATCAGCACATCGGCCACCTTCGAACCCTTGTTGACGCCACCCACGCTGCTGACCGAAGCCACCAGGTCGGGCCGCACCGACGCCACATAGCGCGCGGTAGGGCCGCCGTGGCTATGGCCGATCAGGTTGACCTTGGACGCGCCGGTGGCCGCCAGGATCTGCTTGACCTGCACCAGCAGCTGCTCGCCGCGCACCTCGGTGCTGTTGGCGGCCGACACCGAAGTCACGTAGACATTGGCGCCGCCGCTGCGCAGCGCCGGGGCGATGCCGTAGAAGTAGTCGACCGGGCCGAGGCTGTCGAAGCCGAACAGCCCGTGCACCAGCACGATAGGGTACTTGGTCTGCGTGTAGCCGGCAGCCCATGAGGGAGATGGCAGGGAGGCGAAGGCGATCAGGCAGACCGCCAGATACTTCCAGAAGCGTGTTTTCATTGAAGTCTCCGATTATATTTTGAGGTCCGGGTATTTCCCCGGTCAGCAAAATGTAGCACCGAGGCGTTGGCCTTGCAGTCCGCACGCTAGGCCTGGGGAGCCAATCTGCGGCGACGCTGATGCCAGTTGTTTTCCTGGGCTATAATCGGACACAAAAATCATACAAAGAGACTATCTTGCAGGCGCGATTCGACTTCCAACAATTTCAGGCGATGACGCCACTGGACGGCGCCAATATCTGGGCCTATCTGCTCGACCACAACGCGGAACGCATCACCGTCAAGCGCCGCAAGCCGGCGCTGGAAAACCTGGAACGGATCTTCCGCGCCACCTTCAAGCTGGCCAACGATGTGGGCTTCCGCGCCATGAACCTGCGCGACCTGTGTCAGGAAACCGGCCTGTCGATGGGCGGCTTGTACGGGTACATCAGCGGCAAGGACCAACTGGCCGAGATGATAGAAGACGTGGTGCGCCACGCCACGCTGGAGATGCCGCGCCTGTTCACCGATATCACCGAACCGCTGGACAAGCTGGAAGCGCTGATGCGCGCGTCGATCTACGTGTCCGAGATTCTGCAGCCTTGGTTTTATTTCGTCTTCATGGATTCGCGCGTACTGCAGGCGGCGCAGCGCACCACGGCCAAGGAATCGGAGCTGTATGTGCAGGCCTTGTTCGCCGGGGTGATCGCGCAGATTCCGCAGCGTCCCGAAGGCAGCCCGGAACTGCTGGCCGCCCACATCATGGCGATGTTCCAGGACTGGTATGTCAAACGCTGGAAGTACCGGGCTGCGGATATCAGCCCGGACCAGTTTGCCGATAGCGCCGTGCGCATGATGCGCGGCTATCTGGCGGTGTAATTCAGGCGTTGCCGCCCTGCGTTTGCGGCAGCGCCTTGACCCAAGCGACCAATTGACGCATGGCGGGGGCAGGGTCTTGCGCGTAGCGGTGAACAATCCTGTGGTAGATCGCCCGGGCCTCCATCGCCATCCCCTTACCTTCCAATATCTTGGCGTGTTCGACGCTGCTGTCGGCGACCATGCTGCGTATATCCGGTACGTTGTCGTGCGCAAAACGCTGGTCAAGATCGGCATACGCCGCGATGGCCTGGTCGTGCCGGCCCAGGAGGGCGGACAGCCGGCCTTTTTTGAACAGGCTGGAGGCGACATGCACGCGCAGCTTGGGGTCTTCGTCCCGCCCGTAGCGTTGATCGACTTCCGCGAAGATGAGCAGGGCGCTGTCCGCTTGCTGCAACTTGAGCAGATTGGCGCTCTTGTTCAACAAATCCATGACGACGATTTCGCGCAAGGCAGGCGAGGGATCGTCGGCAAAGCGGCGATGCAGATCGTCGTGGGAGGCGATCGCCTCCACGGCGCGATCCAGTTGGGAGAACAGTAATCCGCGGTTGAACAGCGCTCGCGCCAGTTTTTCACGCAGTGGCGGCGCCGGGTCGTCGCCGAAGCGCGCGACGATCTCGTCGTAGACGGCGAGTCCTTCGGCTATCTGGCCCACGGCCGCCAGCTTGGAGCCTTTGCCTATCAGGCCGCTTGCTATCTTGACGCGCAAGCCGATGGCGGCCTGCGGACCCGCATGGCGCGCAATGCCATCCGCAGCGGTGGCCGCCTCATCGAATTTCCCCGCGCTGGCCAGCAATAGCCCTTGCTGGTGCAGTGCCTGTGCGACCAGTTCGCGCATTGCCGTCTGTTCGCTGGCGCCGAAGCGCTGCGCGATGTCGCCCAGGGCGGCGCTGGCGGCATCAATCTGCTGCAGGGCATGCAGGCTGTTTGCTTTTCTGAGCAGGCTGAATGCCACCAGTTCTTTTTCCATCGTGGCGGCGTCGTCCCGGTAGCGCCGGGTGATCTGGTCGCAATGGGCGATCTGGGCTTCCGGCCTGGCCAGGGCTTCCAGGCGCAGGCCTTTGTTGTTGAACACAATGCACAACAGCTTGCGTATCTCCAGCGTGGAATCTTGCCCATAACGCTCGATGAATTCATCATAGGCGGCCAGTTCATCTTCAAACCGGTTCAGGCGCGCCAAGGCGACGCCCTTGTCCAGCAGGCAGGCGCCCACCATTTGGCGCAGCGCCGGAAAGGGCTCGCGGGCATAGCGCTGATCGAATTCGGCGAGAGCGGCGATTTCTTCGTTGAAGCGGCCCAGTTGCCTGAGTGTCTGGCTTTTCCTCAGCAAAGTCTTTGCTGTGATTTCACCGAAGGGGGACTGCAGCGGAAAGCGTGCAAAGCGTCGTTCAATGTCGTCAAACGCCGCCAATTGCTCGTCGAACCGCCCCAGACTGCCCAGCAGCGCCTCCTTATTGCACAAACCGCGCGCCAGCACGCCGATCAGCTCATGCCCGGAGCTGTCGCCGAAGCGGCGAATCAGGTCGTCGTAGATGGAGATTTCGTCATCGATCTTTCCTGCCTGTCCCAGTTTGACTGCCTGGCTAAACAGGCTTTGCGCAACCTGCAGATTCAGATCGGCGCCGGCTTGTTCCGGGGCGGCTGCCGGATTAAACAGGGAGCGAGCAAAATCACGTATTTTTTTCCAGTGGCGATCGGACATGGTTTTTTAATTTAATTGGTCGGCGGCGGAGTCGTGGTGCCGGCTGGCTGTGGCGCTACGTTCTCTGCGCCTGGCGCCGTGTCGTCCATGTCCAGCGTGTGGCGCGCGGCGTCGCCCATGAATTCGTCGTACAGCCACTCGCCGTCCACCTGCGTCAATCCCGCCGGCACCTGGCGTTCCTGCGCCGGGCGGCCTTGCAGCGCCACCTTCATGTAGTCGATCCAGATCGGCAGCGCCACGCTGGAGCCGAACTCCTTGCCGCCCAACGATTTCGAATCGTCGTAGCCCATCCACGATACCGCGACGATGCCGCCGCCGTAGCCGGCGAACCAGCCATCCACCGCATCGCTGGAGGTGCCGGTCTTGCCGGCCAGGTCAGGGCGGCCCAGGCGGGCCACGGCGGCGCCGGTGCCGGTGCGCGTGACCTGGCGCAGCATGCTGTCGGTGACGAAGGCGTTGCGCGGATCGATCACGCGGGCGTCGTCCGGCAGCGTGGTGCGCGGCTTGGCTTCGGAGATGATCTTGCCGCTGCCGTCGACGATCTTCGCGATCAGATATGGCTCGACGGTGTAGCCGCCGTTGGCGAACACCGAGTACGCGCCCACCAGCTGCGCCGGCGTCACCGAGCCGGTGCCCAGCGCCATGGTCAGGTTCTTAGGATGTTTGGCCAGGTCGAAGCCGAACTTGCCCAGGTAGTTGTGCGCGTAAGGTACCGTGATCGAACGCAGGATGCGTACCGACGCCACGTTCTTCGATTCCGCCAGCGCGGTACGCATGGTGATCGGGCCGTCGAATTTGCCGTCGTCGTTTTTAGGGCTCCATGCCTCGTTGCCGGTTTCGGCGCCGGTCAGGTCCAGCGGCACGTCGTTGATCAGCGTCGCCGGCGAGAAGCCTTTTTCCAGCGCCGCCGAATACACGAACGGCTTGATCGAGGAACCCGGCTGGCGCCAGGCCTGCGTCACGTGGTTGAATTTCTGCAGGTTGTAGTCGAAACCGCCGACCATCGCGTGATAACCGCCCGTCACCGAATCGATGGACACGAAGGCCGCCGCCACCTGCGGCACCTGCGAGATGCTCCAGCCGTTCTTCTCCTGCATGATGCGGATCACCGCGCCTGGGCGCAGGCGCACGCTGTCCTTGGCCTTGTCGGTCAGCGCGCTGGCGGCTAGGCGCAGGCCGTCGCCGCTGATGGTGATTTCTTCGCCCGACGGATTCTGCACCTTCACCGACTTGGCGCCGACATCCAGCACCACGGCCGGGATCAGGCGGTCGCTGCTCGGGCGGCGCTGCAGCGCTTCCTCGATGGCGTCGTCGCGCTCTTCCTCGCCGGCCGGCAGCGTGATGAAGGCTTCCGGGCCGCGATAGCCATGGCGCTGGTCGTAGTTCAGCACATTGCGGCGCACCGATTCGTAGGCCGCGTTCTGGTCGGCCTTCAGGATCGTGGTGTAGACGCTGATGCCCTTGGTGTACGAGTCCTCTTTGAATTGGGCGTACACCACCTGGCGCGCCAGTTCGGCCACGTACTCGGCGTGGGTGTCGAACTCCTGGCCGCGATGGCTGACGTGCAGGGTTTCATGCAACGCCTTCTGGTACTGCTCTTCGGTGATGTAGTCCAGGTCGCGCATCGACTTCAGCACCACGTGCTGGCGTTGCTTGGCGCGCTTGGGATTGACGGCCGGGTTGTGGCGGGCCGGATTCTGCGGCAGGCCGGCCAGCATCGCCATCTCGGCGATATCCAGATCCTTCAGCGACTTGCCGAAGTAGACCTGCGACGCCGCGCCGAAACCGAACGAGCGCTGGCCGAGGTAGATCTGGTTCATATACAGCTCAAGGATCTGCTCCTTGCTGAGCGCAGCTTCGATCTTAAAGGCCAGCATGACCTCATTGAGCTTGCGGCCGTAGAATTTCTCGCGCGTGAGGAAGAAGTTGCGGGCCACCTGCATGGTGATGGTGGAGCCTCCCTGGCGCATGGCGCCGCCCAGGTTGGCGCGCGCGGCGCCGAGGGCGCGGCGCCAGTCGATGCCGTTATGGTCGTAGAAGCGCTTGTCCTCAATGGCCAGCACGGACTTCTTCATCATCTCCGGAATATCCTTGATCGGCACGAAATCGCGGTGCTCCTCGCCGAATTCGCCGATCAGGGCGTTGTCGGCGGTGTAGATGCGCAGCGGGATCTTGGGCCGGTAATCCGTGATGACTTCCAGCGACGGCAGGTTGGGCGCCACGTACAGCAGCATGTAGGCCAGTAGCAGGCCGCCGGCGATCAGCGCGGCGACGCCGGCCAGGACGAAGCCGCGAATGGCGTTGCGGCGGGTCAGCCATTTGGACATAACAGTGGGGGAAGCAGTCAAGGCGTAGTCTCACGGTAGCATTGGTAGGCGCGATTATAGACCAACACAATTTGGGCACTCTTAAATCAATCGGACCGGAAAAGTGGTTTTTTATGCAAATTCGGTCACTCAACCCTATGACTATTGGTGATTTTGTCGTAACGTAACAGATATTCGATTCAACTACGCTTTACTACCGGGGAAGACATGGCGGAACCGCAGCACACTCTCGATTGCGACGTTCTCATCGTAGGGGGCGGCATCAACGGCGCGGGCATCGCGCGCGACGCGGCGGGGCGGGGGCTGTCGGTGGTGTTGTGCGAGAAGGATGACCTGGCCTCGCACACCTCGTCGGCCTCCACCAAGCTGATACACGGCGGCCTGCGCTATCTGGAGTATTACGAATTCAATCTGGTGCGCAAGGCGCTGATCGAGCGCGAGGTGCTACTGCGCGCCGCGCCGCACATCATGTGGCCGCTGCGCTTCGTGATGCCGCACGCGCCCAGCCAGCGTCCCGCGCTGATGATACGGGCCGGCCTGATGCTGTACGACCTGCTGGCCAAGCGCGAGCTGCTGCCGGCATCGGCCGGCATCAACCTGCGCACGCACGCTGCGGGCAAGCCGCTCAAGCCGGAGTTCCAGCGCGGCTTTATCTATTCGGACGGCTGGGTCGACGATGCGCGGCTGGTGGTGCTGAACGCCATCGACGCCTGCGAAAAAGGCGCCACCATCCTGACCCAGACCGTGTGCAGCGCGCTGACGCGCAAGGCTGACGGCTGGGAGGCGTCGCTGCACAAGAGCGGTTGCGGCGACTTCCGCGTCAATGCGCGCTACGTGGTCAACGCCGCCGGGCCGTGGACAGCGGACTTCCTGCATTCGGCGCTGCCCAAAGAGGGCCGGGGCAAACTGCGGCTGATCAAGGGCAGCCATATCATCGTCAAGCGCATCTTCGAACATGACAATGCCTACATCTTCCAGCACCCGGACGGCCGCATCGTGTTCGCGATTCCGTACGAGCGCGATTTCACGCTGATCGGCACCACCGATCTTGATTACCAGGGCGACGCCGGCCAAGTCGCCATCAGCGAAGACGAAATCGCCTACCTGTGCGGGCTGGCCAGCCAGTACTTCGTCAAGCCCATCATGCCGGCCGACGTGGTGTGGACCTATTCCGGCGTGCGGCCGCTGGTGGAGGACGGTGCCGACGCCAAGGCCGTCACGCGCGACTACCGGCTGGAAGTCGACAGCGAAGGCCCTCCGATGCTGAGTGTCTTCGGCGGCAAGATCACCACCTTCCGCAAACTGGCGGAGGAGGCGGTCGACCAGATCGCCAAGGCACTGGGCAATCGCCACGGCGCCTGGACCCACAACGCCTGCCTGCCGGGCGGAGACCTGTTCGGCGCCGAGCCGCAGAACCGCTCGGTGCTGGAGTTCGACACCTGGGTGCGCAATGTGCAGGGCCGCTACAGCTGGCTGCCGCAGTTGCTGGTGGCGCGCTACGCCCGCGCCTACGGCACCCGCATCCACACGCTGCTCGGGAAGAAGGACGATGTCGCCGCGATGGGCGAAGAGATCGCGCCGGGCCTGTACGCTGCGGAAGTGGAGTACCTGCGGCGCTACGAATGGGCGCGCACCGCGCAGGACATCCTGTGGCGGCGCTCCAAACTGGGCTTGCACCTGCCTCCGGACACCGGCGACAAACTGCAAGCCTGGCTGGCCGCCAATCCCTTCCAGTACAAGCAGGCAGCATAAAAAAATACCACCAGCCAGAACGCGCTCAAGATCGCGCTCTGTGCCGGTGGTATTTTTCTTGGTACTAGGTGTACTTACTTCACGCCGTGCATCAGCTTCTGAATCAGCGGTGCGATCAGGAACAGCAGCGCGCCGCCAGCCATCAGCGACCAGAAGCCGAAGGTGTAGCCGGACAGCGCCGACGTCACCGACATGCCGCTCTCGCCGCTGACCGCCGAAGCGAAGATGCCCGACAGGTTGTTGCCGATACCGGTAGACAGGAACCAGCCGCCCATGCCCAGGCCAACCAGGCGGGTAGGAGCCAGCTTGGTCACCATCGACAAGCCGATAGGCGACAGGCACAGCTCACCGATCGATTGCAGCACGTAGACCATGAACAGGGTCCAGAACGGGATGTGGTTGTCGATGCTGACCAGCGACGACAGCGCGAACATCAGCAGGCCGAAAGCGGCGCCGTTAAACAGCAGGCCCAGGCCGAATTTACGCGGGATCGACGGGTTCTTGTTGCGCATGGCGACCCAGATGAACGCGATGATCGGAGCGCAGGAGATGATGGCCAGCGAGTTCACGGTCTGGAACCAGGCAACCGGGAAGGTCCAGTTGAACATCTGGCGGTCGACGATCTTATCGGCCAGGAAGGTGAACGAGCTGCCTGCCTGTTCGAAGAACATCCAGAACATGATGTTGAAGAAGAAGATCAGCAGCATGGCGATGACCTTGTCGCGAGCGACCTTGCCGTTCTTGATACCTTCGACCAGCAGCATGATCGACAGCAGGATGAACAGCGCCGACAGCACGATCTGCAGGTTCTGCGCGCCGGCAGCCAGCAGGAAGTAGACCACGGGGATCACGCAGAACGAGCCCAGAACCACGTACAGCACGCGTTTCGGATCGGAGTTCGATGCATCCGGAGCGCCGATGCCTTGCAGCTTGCGGCGGCCGATGAAGAACCACACCAGGGAGATCAGCATGCCGACGCCGGCCGACATGAACACCACTTTATAAGCAGGCATGCCGTTGGAGCCGAAGATGGCGGTCGCCAGCCACTCGGTCAGCACCGGTGCGACCATCGCGCCCGAGTTGATGCCCATGTAGAAAATGGTGAAGCCGGAATCGCGGCGGGTATCGGCGGCGCTATACAGCTTGCCGACCATGGTCGAGATGTTCGGTTTGAACATGCCGTTACCGACGATGATGGTGGCCAGGCCGAGTTGGAACACGGTCTGGTTAGGGAGCGCGATCATGAACAGGCCGGCCGCCATGAAGGACGCGCCGACGAGGATGGAGCGCTGATAGCCCAACACGCGGTCGGCGATATAGCCGCCGAACAGCGCGGCGGCGTAGACCACGGCCAGATAGGAGCCGTAAATCAGGTTTGCAGGGGCCTCACCGGAGGGGTCGCCATTGTAGAACTGCGCCACGACGTAGAGCACCAGGGCCCAACGTATGCCGTAGAACGCGAAACGCTCCCAGAACTCGGTCATGAACAACATCCACAGCGGAGCAGGGTGACCCATGATCTGCTTGAATTCGGGAATAGCGACTTCCGTATTGGTGGTGGTAGCACCGCTCATGCGGCTTCTCCTAATTTTATGATCTATGAAAAGTGTCTCGGGTTCCCTCGTGGGGAGCCAAATTGGGCGCCATTTTAATCTACAAATCGCTCCGGCCGTACATTTTGATGGCCTGCCTGCAAAGATATGTCTTTTGTGCTAATAAATGTGTACTTTCCTGCTATGGCAATCTCCGCCCCAAAATCTTCCGGTTTGTCGTATATTGGCACTGCAGGCTTACCTGTAATGCATCGGAATGCATCGAATTTGAATAAGGATTTACGCATCATGGAACATGACGTTGTCGATACCCTGATTTCACCCGAAGGCCATCTGGAAGTGCTTTCGAAGGCGGAAGTGAACAAGCTGCTCGACACTAGCCAGGGCGGCCTCTATAACATCTTCCGCAATTGCGCACTGGCGGTGCTCAATTGCGGCAGCACGATCGACGATGGAAAGGAACTACTGGAACGATACAAGTCGTTTGAGATCAGCATTGTGCAGCGCGAGCGCGGCATCAAGCTCGATATCAAGGGGGCGCCGGCGATCGCTTTCGTCGACGGCAAGATGATCAAGGGGATCCACGAACACCTGTTCGCGGTGCTGCGCGATATCGTCTTCGTCAGCAATGAGGTGAGCGACAATCCTAAGTTCGACATGGGCAGCACCGAAGGCATCACCGACTCGGTGTTCCACATCCTGCGCAACGCCGGGGTGCTCAAGCCCATGCTCAATCCTAATCTGGTGGTGTGCTGGGGCGGGCATTCGATCAACCGCGCCGAGTATAACTACTCGAAGGAAGTCGGTTATCAAATGGGCTTGCGCGACCTGGACATCTGCACCGGCTGCGGCCCGGGCGCGATGAAGGGCCCGATGAAGGGCGCCACCATCGGCCACGCCAAGCAGCGCTTGCACAAGGGACGCTACCTGGGGATCACGGAGCCGGGCATCATCGCGGCGGAATCGCCCAACCCCATCGTCAACGAGCTGGTAATCATGCCGGATATCGAGAAGCGGTTGGAGGCCTTCGTACGCACCGGCCATGGCATCGTCGTGTTCCCAGGCGGCGCGGGGACGGCCGAGGAGATCCTTTATATACTGGGCATCCTGCTGCATCCGGATAACGCCGACATTCCGTTCCCGCTGGTGTTCACGGGGCCTGAGACCTCGCGCGAGTATTTCGTGCAGATCAACCAGTTCATCCACGATACGCTGGGCCCAGAGGCGCAGCAGCGCTACAAGATCATCATCGACGATCCTGAGCTGGTGGCGCGCGAGATGCAGGCGGGGATCAAGCAGGTGCGCGAGTTCCGCAAATCCCGCAGCGATGCCTACTACTACAATTGGGGCCTGAAGATCGACCAGGAATTCCAGCATCCGTTCGCGCCGACGCACGAGAACATGCGCAACCTGAGCCTGCACAAGAACCAGGAAGTGCACCTGCTGGCGGCGAATCTGCGCCGGGCGTTTTCGGGCGTGGTGGCGGGTAACGTCAAGGATGAGGGAATCCGCGCGATCGAGAAGTTCGGTCACTTCGAAATCCACGGCGACAAGGGGATCATGGGGCCGATGGATGCGCTGCTGGCGTCCTTCGTATCGCAGCATCGCATGAAGCTGGCGGGCAAGCAGTACACGCCTTGCTATCGGGTGATCCAGTAACATCAACCGGCGTCCGCATGCAGCCCGCGCGGACGCCGGACATCTTCAGGCGATCATGGCCGAACCAATTTCCATCCAGTGCCTGTGCGGCGCTGTGCATATTGAGCTGAGCGGCGAGCCGGCAGCGCGGGCGAACTGCCATTGCGGCTCATGCCGCGATTTCTACGGAACGCCGATGCTGTCGGCGACGGCGTGGCCGGCATCCGCCGTGCGCATCGCGAAGGGCGAAGCCGTCACGTTCGCACACCCGACCAAGCAGTTGTCGCGGGCATTTTGCGCCGGATGCGGTGAAACGCTGTTCGGCACGAATCGGCTCGACATGCGGGTTGTGCCCAACGCCCTGGTGGCGCGTGCATCGGGCGGGGTGCTGCCGGGGAATCTGAGTCCGACCATGCATCTCTTTTACCGGCATCGCATCATCGATGTCTCCGATGCGCTGACCAAGTATCTGGAGGGCTGGGACGGCCCGGAGCTTTCGCAGTAGTAGTATACCTCTACATGTCTGACGGTTAGCTGTGACAATCCGTGCATTTCCATGGGCTTCGATTCGCTACACTACGCGACCTTGATAATCAGGCGCTTCCCATTCCGGCTGGCGCGAGCACATGACTTACCCGAATCAACCCATGCAGTACGCGGGATTCCGCAAAAGAATTTCAGCACAATTCGTCGATTTCTTTTTCATGTTGCCCTTAATTGGCCTCGTGTTTTGGATTGAACAACAATATAAAACGTTTGCATTGATTGAGCCTGTCCTGATGCTGGGCGTTGGCCTGTGGTTCAACATCTACATGGTGAAGAGGTATGGCGGCACACCCGGCAAGGTGCTGCTTGGACTGCGGATCGTCAGCGTCGATGGCCGACCGGTCGATTACCAGCAGGCGGTGCTGCGTTATTCCGTATCGTTCATGCTTGGCGCCGCAGCTTCGGCGGCAACGGTGATCGCGACAATGAAAATGCCCGAGGCGGATTACTATGCGCTCGGAGTTCTGGAGCGTTCCTCAAAAATAGACCAACTGGCGCCGGCCTGGTGTGGCCTCGTCACTATTTTGTCGAACATCTGGATCTGGGGCGAGTCGATTATCACGCTGACCAATAAACGCCGGCGCGCACCGCACGATTTTATGGCTGGAACAGTGGTTATCTACGCTCCCTGAAAGGCGACATGTCAATCGGGCGAGGCCTTTTTAAGTCATGCGCTAGAGTGGCGAAAATGGCAATCACAGAAAATCGCCCCGAATGACTACCTCCCGACTTGTTAAGCTGCTTGGCCTTGTGGTGCTGGTCGCGTGCCTGTTCGCCGGCTGTTTCGGCACCTCGCCCCGCAAGCCTGAAGGCATCTACGTCAAAACGCTGTTTAACGGCGAGACGGTCACGGAGGCCACCCGCTATGGCGAATTTACCAGGCTGTCCATCGAATACTCGGACGGTGGCGGCAGCTATTTTTCGTCGGGGCGCAACAGTTACCTGCGCCTGATCCATCGCGATAAAATCGTCGTCAAAGAGGCCAGGCAGATCGAGCCCTGGCCAGGGCTGGATACGCCGACCTTCTTTGCCGAATCTTATGTCGACGACTGGCGGGAGTTCCTGATCCATGAAGCGGCTGGCAAGCCGGTCGTCGAGCGCATAGAGCAGGGGGACATGTCCCGGGACGATACCCGGCGACTGACCACCGAAGGCTTCCGCTATGGCTACCCCTGGCGCCAGGGCGTCAGGTATTTCCCTCGCGCGATGACGCCGGGCTTCCTGCTCAGCGTATTTCCGATGAAGCTCAAGGTGCTGCCGCACCTGGCCGACCTGCGCTATCGCCTCGAAGCCTATACGCTGGCTGCCATATCCCCCGACGAGCAGTCGTTTGCGTATGTCGATAGCATGGATGCGCCGACGTTCGTGATGGTGGTCGATCAGACCGGCGAGAGGCGCGATCCCATTCCGATCCCGCGTGTCGAACTGCCGCCCCGGCCCGGCGCCGATGTCAATCCGTACGAACGTGTCTGGTCCTGGTTCAACGCCACTTATACGTGGCAGCGGGACAGCAATGGCAAATGGGCGGCCAAGCCTGTGGCCCCGGCGCAGCGCGCGGCGGCCAATCCGGCTGAAGAGATTTTTCTTAGTGAGCGGATCGGTTACCGCAGCTGCTTCACCGCGGCTGACGCCTACTGCCTGACTAACTGGCATCAGGCCAGCAGAGCCGAAGCGGCGAAAGCGGAGCCGCGTGACGAAGCGATGCCCTTTGCTTATGCGCCATCCGAGCCGATGCGGGCATTTGGCGGCAATGTCAAACTGCTGGTGTATGGCACTTCGTACTGGAACAACAGCGGTTATCTTTTGTATACCGATGCAGCACCGGGGCAGGCCGCTGCCGAATACGTGAAGCGGCTGGAGAGCCGTAAAATTCCGTTTGTGCGTTCCGATCAATGCGCAAAGTCGAGCGATGGCGACAGGGATTGCGATGGCCTGCTCAAGTCACGCCTCAATATAAAAAGCACCTACGACGATTGGTTGGGAAAGAGGCTACGCAATCCCAGGCCGGGCGAGACGATGTTTGTGCTGCCGGATTTGGTGATATCGTTTTTGGCTGCGGAAAACGGCAGTACGATCATTCAAACCCAGTATCGGGGCGATCTCTCCCGCTCGCAGTGACCACTTCGCGATTTGGTTTGTCGTACCCTTTCGAGAAATATTGGCTTACTATTCGTAATGTTGAGCAACCTCGTGGTGCGAAGCCTAGCCACTGCTACATTGAACCTCCCAATTTCTCGTCCGCGTGACCGGACGATGTTTACGGCGCGGAGGGTCTATGTGGGACACGAAAGTTGCAGTGGCTTATCTCGATAAGCATGCTCGTTCAGCTAGTCATGGAAAATGCGCAGCGTACGTCAGAAAGGCTATCGAAGCGGGCGGTGTGCGTTTGCATCGACATGCATCGGCAAAGGATTACGGTGAGAACCTTATCGCTGCGGGTTTTGCAGTTGTAGAGACCACGATACTCAATGCCGGTGATGTCGTAGTGATACAGCCGATTGCAGGCCATAGTCATGGACATGTGGCGATGTATGACGGTGCGAAATGGGTATCCGATTTTAAACAGCGCAGTGGGTTCTATCCAAGCGAATCGTATCGGAAATTCAAACCAGCGTTTGCGATCTATCGTCATCCATGAAGACGCCATTTAGCCACCTCAGAACAATCCAGGGCGTCGCGTTCTCGGTAGTCCTGGCACTGCTCATCTGCTGGAGTCAGGTGGCGGCCGCCGCTTCGCAGGCCGCAGAACAGACGGTATCCGAATTTTATAGATGGTATCTGCATTCACTCGCTACCGGTCGTGAGCCGCTCTCTGATGACCGAGTGAAGATATCAAAGTACGTTTCCAATTCCCTGGTTCGTGAAATTCGGAGGCGCATGCGCAGCGATGAAGGACTAGATGAGGATTATTTTATTAAAGCACAGGATTATTCCGATGATTGGACGCGTAACGTGGTCGCTGGCAAGGCTGTAGTAGACGGTGATAAAGCGTTGGTAGCGCTACAGCTTGGAGCGGACAGCCAAACCAGCCGGAAGCTCTCCGTCGTCCTTACAAGGGAAGACGGCATCTGGAAAATTCAAGGCGTTCAGCTTCTAACAGCTTCCCGGTGAGATTGGGCAATAAACTTGGCTTAACGATTGGCGTAAAACCGACAGCATTTGGCATCAACTGCCTATCGTCCGGCGGTGGCGTTTTCTATCATGAAGTCCCTGTCTCGACTCACATGAAAGAAGCATATGCCAGCCATCACGCCGCCACTCGAACCCAACGCCACCCTCGTCGCCGATTTCATGCAGGCCGTCTGGGCCGAAGGCAATCCCGACCGGATCGATGCATTCGTCGGCGCCGGGTTTGTCGACCACGCCTACACATCCGCAGACAGGAGCGGTCACGCCAACATGGTGCGCATCTTTTCGTCCGCCTTCAGCGGCGCCGCGCATGTGATCGAGCAGTGCGTGGCGCAGCACGACATGGTCATCGTCCGGCTCCGGGTCACGGCCCGGCACACGGGCCAGTTTCGCGACATCGCCGCCACCGGCAATGCGATCGACGTCACGCAATATCGTACCTTCCGTATCGCCGATGGCCGCATCGCCGAACACTGGGCGCTGTTCGACACGGCCGGCTTGCTGCGCCAATTGCAGCCGGCGCTGGCGGCGGCGCCCGGCGCCTGCGCGGTGAAGTAGACCGTCTTCGTGACGTATAATCCGCCGACACTATTCAACGAGGCGCCATGATTTCCTTCGCTTACCCCAAGCGGTTCGATGAGCCCTTTGATACCGGTGAGCGTGTTTTCGAGCAAACCTATCTGCTGTATGCCGCGGCCGGAGCCTTTCACCTGGACGTGGCAGAGCGCAGCTGGCTGCTGCCTCCGCATCGTGCGGCGCTGATTCAGGCGGGTACGCCGATCCGCATTCTTAGCCATGCCGCCGCCACATCGGCCTCGGTGCTGTTCGCGCCGGGATGCATCGCCACGCCTGCGCTGCCGTGCCAGGTGTTCCGGGTCACGCCATTGATCGGGGAAATGATCCAGCATGCGACGCGCTGGGATGAGCGGCAAGCGGGATTGGACGGCAGCTCGCAAACATTTTTTGCCGCGCTGGCCGGCGTCGTCGGTGAAGCCGCCGCCTGCGCAGAAGACTTGTGGTTTCCACGCGCGCGTACGGCGGAGCTGAATCGGGCGGTGATTTATACGCTTGCCCACCTCGGGGAAACGTTGAATTTTTCGGACGTGGCCAAGGCGGCGATTACATCCGAGCGTACGCTGTCGCGGCGCTTCACCGACGAGTTCAACATGGGCTGGTCCGAATTCGTGCAGCGCGCCCGCATCGTCAAGGCGACGGAGCGGCTGGCCATGTCAGGCGACCAGGTGGCGCGGATCGCGCACGAAACCGGCTTCTCCAGCGCCAGCATGTTCGCGCAGGCGTTCCGCCAGATCATGGGCGAAACGCCAACCCAGTACAGGCGGCGGCTGGTAGCGAACTAGTCGCGATTCGGTCTCGTGGCCAGCGCCACAATCGCAATACCTGCTGCGACGATCAGCGCATCTTCGATCAACCCGCTGCGCGTCTGGCCGATGCGCGCCATGGCCTGCTTGCGGCCGGCGAGCGTCAGGTAGGCAAGCGGCACCGCAGTGGCGACGGCGATTGCCGCGCCGGCTTTTTCTTGTCCTTCTGGCGCCAGGGCCGCGCCGGCAATCCCTGCGCTGGCGATGCGCGCCGTCAGTCCAAGAAAAACAGTGCGATCCGGCGCGCTCTTCATCTTGTCGCCGAGGAGTTCCCCGGCTCCCATGGCCAACGCGCCAAATTTAAACAGCGGGCGATCCAGAAGGAATAGTTTGCCGGGTGTGCCACGGTCGGCCAGGCGGGCCGCAGCGATGGTGGCCATCGGCGTCATGGAACGCGCGCTGGCGACGGCGCCTATCAGCGCGGAGGAAATCAGGCTGCGGAATGTCATCTTGACGAACCCCTATAGGTGAAAGCTATTTAAAGCGCCGGGCCGCGCTGGGCTGGCAACTTATACTGCAGCTTAGATGAGAAGGTGCGTCCCATCTGTTAGCTGGGCCATATAGCGGGGCAAAAAAAAGCCGCTCAGTGAGCGGCTTTGGCTTGATTACTCTTCGCGGCGCAGGTGCGGGAACAGCAGCACGTCGCGGATGTTCGGCGAGTCGGTGATAATCATCATCAGACGATCGATGCCGATGCCGCAACCGCCGGCTGGTGGCATGCCGTATTCCAGCGCGCGGATGTAGTCGGCGTCGTAGAACATCGCCTCTTCATCGCCTGCGTCCTTGGCCGCAACCTGCGACAGGAAGCGGGCCGACTGGTCTTCCGCATCGTTCAACTCGGAGAAACCGTTGGCGATCTCGCGGCCGACCATGAACAGCTCGAAGCGCTCGGTGATGCCTTCGCGGGTATCCGAAGCACGGGCCAGCGGCGACACTTCAACCGGATAGTCGATGATGTAGGTCGGTTCCCACAGCTGCGCTTCAGCGGTTTCCTCGAACAGCGCCAGTTGCAGCGCGCCCAGGCCTGCGGTGGCGAACGGCTTGACGCCGAACTTCAGCAGTTCCTTCTTGATGAACTCAACGTCGGTCAGCTGCTCAGGCGTGTAGCCCGGCGCGTACTTGTTGATTGCTTCAACGATGGTCAGGCGGTGGAACGGCTTGGCCAGATCCAGCTCGCGGCCGCCGTAGGTCAGCGTCGCGGTGCCGTGCGCGTCGATCGCGGCCTGGCGGATGATCGCTTCGGTGAAGTCCATCAGCCAGTGGTAATCGGTGTAGGCCGCGTAGAATTCCATCATCGTGAATTCAGGATTGTGACGGACCGACACGCCTTCATTACGGAAGTTGCGGTTGATCTCGAACACGCGGTCGAAACCACCGACCACCAAGCGCTTCAGGTACAGCTCAGGCGCGATACGCAGGAACATCTGCATGTCCAGCGCGTTGTGGTGGGTGATGAATGGCTTGGCCGCGGCGCCGCCTGGAATGGCGTGCAGCATCGGCGTTTCCACTTCCATGAATTCGTTCTTTTCCATGAAGCGGCGCATCGACGAGATCGCGGCGGTACGCGCCTTGAAGGTGCGGCGCGTTTCTTCGTTCATGATCAGATCGACGTAGCGCTGACGGTACTTGGTTTCCTGATCGGCCAGGCCGTGGAATTTGTCCGGCAGCGGGCGCAGCGACTTGGTAATCAGGCGCAGTTCCGACACCTTGATGGTCAGCTCGTCGGTCTTGGTCTTGAACAGCGTGCCCACCACGCCCAGGATATCGCCCAGGTCGTAGTGGTGCAGCGCGGCCATCGCGGCTTCGCCGGTCAGGTCCAGCGTGGCGTAGATCTGGATGCGGCCATCGGCTTTAAGGCCGGACGAATCCTGCAGCGTGGCGAAAGCAGCCTTCTTGCCGGCTTCGCGCTTGAGCATCATGCGGCCGGCCAGCACCACGGTGACTGGTGCGGCTTCCAGCTCTTCGCGCGACTTCTCACCGTACTGCGCGTGCAGGTCGGCGGCTTTATGCTGAGGCTTGAAGTCGTTCGGGAAGGCGACGCCTTGTTCGCGGATGGCGGCCAGCTTGGCGCGGCGCTCGGCGATGATCTTGTTTTCGTCCGGCGCTGCTGCTTGTTCTTGAAGATCCGTAGTCATGGTCTGTTCTTTTGTTGAGGTGATGATTAGTTGGTGGCGGATGCGAAGAGCTCTTCCACATCCAGCTCGCTGAAGTCGCGCACGACGGCGATGACGTTGTCGAATTCGGCGAAGGCTTCGGCCGGCAGGGTGGTGGTCAGCACCACCGCGCGCATGCCGGCGCGGCGTGCCGCTTCCACGCCCAGCGGCGCGTCTTCGAACACGATGCTGTTGGCGGGCAGGGCGCCGCTGCGTTGCGCTGCAAGCAGGAACACGTCCGGCGCCGGCTTGCCATGTGCAACGTCGGCCGCGCCGGCGATGGCGTCGAACTGCTTGCGCAGGTCCAGGCCATCGAGCGTAAAGTCGATATTTTCATTCGGCGCGGCGGTGGCCACGGCCAGCTTGACGCCTGCGCTTTTGGCGCGGGCGATGAAGTCCACGAAGCCGTTCACCGCCGCCAGGTGCGGTGCGTACAGCTCGCGGTACAGCGATTCCTTCTCGAAGTCGAGCGCGGCGCCTTCCTCCTTGGTCACCGGCTGGCCCAGGTACTTGCTCATGATTTCATGGCCCTGGCGTCCGGCGGTGGCGCGGAAGAATTCGTCGGCGTCGAGGTCGTGACCGCGACGGGCGAAGAAGGCCAGCCACGATTTGGTGTGGAAGGCCATGTTGTCGACGATGGTGCCGTCCATGTCGAAGATGAACGCGCGCTGCGAATTCGAGATGCTCATCAGACGCCTTGCTTCAGCGATGCCGAGATGAAGTCGTCCAGGTCGCCGTCCAGCACGCCCTTGGTGTTGCCGGTCTCGAAGTTGGTGCGCAAGTCCTTGATGCGGGACTGGTCCAGCACATAGGAGCGGATCTGATGGCCCCAGCCGACGTCGGTCTTGGAGTCTTCCAGTTTCTGCTGCTCGCTCATGCGCTTGCGCAGTTCCATCTCGTACAGCTTGGCCTTCAGCATTTCCATCGCCTCGGCCTTGTTGCGGTGCTGCGAGCGGTCGTTCTGGCACTGAACCACGATGCCGGACGGGCCGTGCGTCAGACGCACTGCGGAGTCGGTTTTGTTAATGTGCTGACCACCGGCGCCCGATGCGCGGTAGGTATCGATGCGCAGGTCGGCCGGATTGATCTCGATGTCGATCGAGTCATCCACTTCCGGGTACACGAACAGCGAAGTGAACGAGGTATGGCGGCCGTTGGCCGAGTCGAACGGCGACTTGCGCACCAGGCGGTGGACGCCGGTTTCGGTGCGCAGATAGCCGTAGGCGTAGTCGCCTTCGACCTTGATGGTGGCGGTCTTGATGCCGGCCACCTCGCCGTCGGACTGCTCCATGACTTCAACCTTGAAGCCCTTGCGTTCCGCGTAGCGCAGGTACTGGCGCAGCAGCATGGACGCCCAGTCCTGGGCCTCGGTGCCGCCGGCGCCGGCCTGGATGTCGATGAAGCAGTTGTTCGGGTCCATCGGATTGTTGAACATCCGGCGGAACTCCATGCCTTCGATGACCAGGCGCACGTCCTCGGCGTCGACGATCAGCGCTTCCAGCGTGTCGTCGTCGCCTTCTTCCTTGGCCATGGCGAACAGGTCGCCCATGTCCTTCAGGTCGGTGTCGGCCTTGGTCAGCGCGAAGACGATGGCTTCGAGCGATTTCTTTTCCTTGCCGAGATCCTGGGCCTTTTTCGGGTCGTTCCAGACCGTCGGGTCTTCCAGTTCTTCGTTTACTTGTTCGAGTTTCTCTGACTTTTTATCGAAGTCAAAGATACCTCCGTAGTTCGGCTTCGCGCGAGGTCAGATCGGCGAGCAGGGCGGAGAGGGCGTTGATGCGTTCGGCTTCCATGTTTTCTTCTTCTCTAAGGCTGAAATCAAACCTTCGATTATACCCTAGCCGGGCCGCTCCCTCGCAGCTAAATAGCCGAGGCCGCGCCGGCGGCCGTCCGGGCGGGGCGGACCGCGTCCCGATTGAAACGTAATGCTGACATTTTTGCCACAAAAAGCATAAAATGCGACGCCTATGGCTTAAGTTTCTTGATGCTAGGAAGTTCGCTGCGTATGATATCGCGCATAGTTCCGTTGCCTAAAAAATCGCAACCTCAAATATAGTTCATTCATGCGCCCAGCAGTCTGCTGCCTCACCATCGCGTTGCCCTCCTTGTTGCTCGGCTGTGCCGGTCTGCCGCAGGGCACCCCGACGCCCGTGGGCGCCGAGGCCACGCTGGCGCTGCTGGAAACCACCGACCTGCACGCGACGGTCCTCAGTTACGACTACTACAAGCTCAAGGCCGATCCGTCGATCGGCTTTGAGCGCACGGCCACGTTAATCAAGCAGGCCCGCACCGAATTCCCCAACAATCTGCTGCTCGACAACGGCGACGCCATCCAGGGCACGGCCTTGGCCGACTACCAGGCGCTGGTCGCGCCGGTCGCCTGCGGCCAGCCGCTGGCCATCTACAAGGCCATGAATCTGCTGGGCGTGGACGGTGCTGGCATCGGCAACCACGAATTCAATTTCGGCCTGGCCTATCTGAACCAGGTGACCGGCAGCCATTTCGACGTGGACGGCGTGGCCGCCGATGCGCCGCGCTGCGCCGGGCCGAGCTTCCCCATCGTGCTGGCGAATATCTATAGCGCCAAGACCCGGCAGCCGCTGTTCGAGCCATACCGCATCCTCACGCGCCGGATCAGCGCCACCGGGCCGGATGGCAAGCCGCTGACGGCCACGATCAAGGTCGGCATCATCGGCTTCGCGCCGACGGTGGTGATGTCCTGGGATAAGCACTGGCTGGAAGGGAAGGTCTACGCGGAAGGCGTGCGCGAGACGGCGCAGAAGTACATCCCGCAGATGCGCGCCCAGGGCGCGGACCTGGTGGTGGCCATTTCGCACGGCGGCCTCGATGGCGATCCGTATGCGCCGGAGATGGAGAACGCCAACTACTACCTGGCCCAGGTGCCGGGCGTGGACGCGATGATGATAGGCCACGCGCACCAGCCGTTCCCGGATGCGGCCAGCAAGGTGCCTGAATTCAGCCTGCCGAACGTGGACAAGGCCAAAGGCACCGTCTTCGGCGTGCCGGCCGTGATGGCCAACCTGTGGGGCAAGCATCTGGGCGTGATCGGCCTGCGCCTGAAGTACGACGGCAAGGCCTGGGTGGTTGACAAGCGCCGCACCACGGTCGAAGTGCGCGCCACGCGCAATGCCGACGGCAGCTACGTCGCCGCCGATCCGGCCGTCGCCCCGCTGGTCGCGGCCGAGCACGAGGCCACCATCGGCTACGTCAAGACGCCGGTCGGCAGCAGCGACTTCCGCATGACGACCTATTTCGCCGACGTCGGCGACATCAGCGCCATTCAACTGGTGAACCAGGCGCAGACCGCCTATGTGCAGAACTACGTCAAGGCCAACCTGCCGCAGTACGCGGCGCTGCCGGTGCTGTCGATGGCGTCGCCGTTCAAGGCCGGCGCCGCCGGCGCGGGCGACTACACGGACGTCAAGTCCGGCGGCCTGGCGCTGAACAACGTCGCCGACCTGTATCTGTACCCGAACGCGCTGCACGTGGTGAAGGTGGACGGCGCGGGCCTGAAAGCCTGGCTGGAAAAGGCGGCCGAGCGCTTCAACCGCATCGATCCGGCCAGCAGCGCGCAGCAGGAGCTGGTCAACACGGCGGTCCCCGGCTTCAACTTCGATGTGCTCAGCAGCGCCGATGTTAGCTACCAGATCGACGTCACCAAGCCGGCCGGCCAGCGCATCACGGCGCTGCAGTATCGTGGCGCGGCGTTGCCGGCGTCGCAGGAATTCCTGGTCGCGACCAATAACTACCGCGCCAGCGGCGGCGGGGCGTTCCCGGGGCTGGACGGCAGCAAGACCATCCTGGCCTCGCCGGACGCCAGCCGCGATGTGCTGATCGCCTACATCCAGCAGCAGAAGAACGTCACCCGCGCGCGCAACGGCTCCACGCGCAGCTGGCGGTTCGCGCCGGTGGCGACCAAGGGTGCGGTGGTGTTCCACTCGGCGCCGGACATGCTGGACCTGGCAAGGGAGGCCGGCCTGAAGTCGGTCTCGCAGATTAAAACGGATGATGGCGGCGGCAAGGGCTTGGCCCTGTACGCCATCGATTTGTCGAAATGAACGGAGGGCGCATGAAGCAAGTGCGGAAAATGCTGGCGAAGCTGGTACTGGTTGCGGTGGGCGGTGTCGCGGGCTTTGCTGCGGCCGGACCGGTCGGACCTGTCGACGAAGCGCGCCTGTACCTGCGCGGCGGCTCCGGCGTAGCCGTCGATTTGCCGAAAGCATTCTCGCTCTTCACCAGCGCCGCCAAGGCCGGCGATCCACTGGCCGCCTACTACCTGGGCATGATGTACCGGAACGGCATGGCCGTCGCGCGCGATGCCAAGGCCGCGGCGCGCTGGCTGAAGTTCGCCGCCAGCCGCCAGATGCCGGCGGCGATGTTCGCGCTGGCGAACCTGTATCTCAGCGGCGACGGCGTCAAGCGCGACGAGCAGGCCGCGCGCCATTTGATAGAAAAGGCCGCCGATCTGGAGTATCCTGAAGCGGTGATGGCGATGGCCATCGGCCTGCGCGACGGCTCCATGGGCTTCGACCGCAACGAAGCGCTGTCCGAAACGCAGATGCGCTTCGCCAACCGCGCACTGGCGCAGCGCACTTCCGGCATGTAATTCCACCCGCCGCACACACGCTTTCCTTACTACTTGCTTACAAGCGGCAGGCCATTTTTGGCTTGCTGCGATGCCGCACATCTATGTGTTGCTGCTGCCGATCTACTCACCTACAATGGCCCATCGATGGGGTACTACTATAAAAAACGTTGTAAACAGGAGATCACAGATGAACTTTAAGTTGAAATTGCTCGTAGCAGGCATTGCACTCGGTTTCTCGGCTTCTTCCATGGCGGCAGACCCCATCAAGATCGGCGTCGCCGGTCCGTTCACCGGCGGTTCCGCGCCGATGGGCGTATCGATGCGCGACGGCGTCAAACTGGCCGTGGCGGAGATCAACGCCAAGGGCGGCGTGCTGGGTCGCCAGATCCAGCTGGTCGAACGCGACGACGAAGCCAAGAACGAACGCGGCGTGCAAATCGCCCAGGAACTGATCAACAAAGAGAAAGTCACCGCCACCGTCGGCTACATCAACACCGGCGTGGCCCTGGCCTCGCAGCGCTTCTACCAGGAAGCCAAGATCCCGGTCATGAACAACGTCGCCACCGGCTCCATCGTCACCAAGCAGTTCGCCGACCAGCCTGAAAACTACATCTTCCGCAATTCCGCCAACGACCAGATCCAGTCCGGCATGATCGTGCACGAAGCGGTCGAGAACCGCAAATTCAAGAAGGTCGCGATCCTGGCCGACTCCACCAACTACGGCCAGCTGGGTCGCGAGGATCTGGAAAAGGCGCTGGATAAAAAAGGCCTGAAGGCCGTCGCCACCGAGAAGTACAACCTGAAGGACGTCGACATGACGGCCCAGCTGCTGAAGGCCAAGCAGGCCGGCGCCGAAGTGGTGCTGACCTACGGTATCGGCCCGGAACTGGCGCAGATCGCCAACGGCATGGAAAAACTGGGCTGGAAAGTGCCGCTGATCGGCAGCTGGACGCTGTCGATGGCGAACTTCATCGACAACGCCGGCAAGAACGGCAATGGCACCCGCATGCCGCAGACCTTCATCCAGGAGCCGAACACGCCGAAGCGCAAGGCCTTCATCGACGCCTACGTCAAAGCCTACAATCCACCGGGCGGCCGCATGCCGTCGGCGGTGTCGGCGGCGCAGGGCTACGATTCGATCTACCTGCTGGCGGCCGCCATCAAGCAGGCCGGTTCCACCGACGGCCCTAAAGTCAAGGCCGCGCTGGAAGGCCTGAACGAGAAGATCGACGGCGTCGTCACCACCTACAGCAAGCCATTCAGCAAAGACAATCACGAAGCGATCACCGCCGACATCACCGTCTTCGGCGAAGTCAAGGACGGCAAAGTAGTGCCGGCCAAGTAAGTTCGCGCCGCATTGGTTACTGGCCAGTCTTGAGGATTCAAGCCTGGCCTTTTTCTTGTCGTCCTTACAGTGGTGGTTATCATGGAAATCTTCCTGCAACTGGCCTTCAGCGGCATCGCGCTCGGCATGATCTACGCCGTCATCGCCTTCGGCTACCAGCTCACCTTCGCCACCTCCGGCACGCTCAATTTCGGCCAGGGCGAATCGCTGATGCTTGGCGCGCTGGTCGGGCTTAGCCTGGTCGGCACCATCCACGGCGGCCCTTACATGAGCTACCTGCTGATGATCCCCCTGGTGATCGTGTTCGGCGCGCTGCAAGGCATGTTCGTCGAATGGATAGGCGTGCGGCCGGCGATCAAGATCAAGTCCGAATTCGGCTGGATCATGTCGACCATCGCGCTGGCCATCATCTTCAAGAACGTGGCCGAGAATATCTGGGGCAAGGACGACCTGACCTTCCCGTCGCCGCTGAGCTCCACGCCGTTCCAGGTGCTGGGCGCTAACGTGCAGCCGATGCAGGTGGCGGTGATCGTCGGCGCGCTGTCGATCATGGCGGCGGTGGAGATCTTCAACCGCAAATCGATCTACGGCAAGGCTGTGGTAGCCACCGCCAACGACCGCGACGCGGCAGGGCTGATGGGCATTAACACCCGCATGGTCATCACGTTTTCGTACGCGCTGTCGTCGGCCACGGCGGCATTCGCCGGCGTGCTGGTGGCGCCTCTGACGCTGACCGGCGCCACGATGGGCGCCTCGCTGGGCCTGAAGGCCTTCGCGGTGGCCATCATCGGCGGCCTGACCTCGGGCGTGGGCGCCATCGTCGGCGGCCTGATACTGGGCATCGCCGAGACCACCACCGGCTACTACATCTCGACCGGCTACAAGGAAGTACCGGGATTGTTGCTGCTCCTGCTGGTGCTGGCGATCAAGCCGTCCGGCCTGTTCGGCAAAGCCGCCATCAAAAAGGTCTGACCCATGAATAAGAAAATCGTCGCGGCGAGCATAGTGGGGCTGGCGGTGCTGGTGCTGTATCCGGTGCTGATCCCCAATCCGTACTATATCCATTTGTTTGAAACGATCCTGATCTACGCGATCCTGCTGTTCGGGCTGGACATCGTGGTCGGCTACACGGGGCAGGTGTCGCTGGGCCACGCGGGCCTGTTCGGCATCGGCTCGTATGCCACCGGCGTGATGGTGTTCAAGCTGGGCGCGCCGTTCTGGATCGCGATACCGGCCAGCGTGGCCGGCGCCGCGGTGTTCGGCGCCATCCTCGCATTGCCGGCCCTGCGCGTCACCGGTCCTTACCTGGCGATGGTGACGCTGGCCTTCGGCACCATCATCCAGATCCTGATTAACGAAATGACCTTCCTGACCGAAGGCCCGATGGGCATCAAGATCGCCAAGCCGATGATCGTCGGCCAGAAGCTCAGTGAAGTCGGCTACTACTACATGGTGGCGGCGCTGATGGTGGTCTCGCTGATCGTCGTGCACCGGATACTGAAGTCGAACCTGGGCCGCGCCTTCGAGGCGCTGCGCGACAGCCCGATCGCCTCCGACTGCATGGGCGTTTCGGTGTACCGCTACAAGGTCTACGCCTTCATCATCAGCGCCGGCTTCGCGGGCCTGGCCGGCAGCCTGTATGCGTATTCGGAGGAGTACATCTCGCCGAACACCTACAACTTCGAGCTGACCATTTTGTTCCTGCTGGCGGTGATCATGGGCGGGCGCAAGACGCGTTCCGGTTCGCTGATCGGCGCGCTGATCGTGGTGATGCTGCCCAGCCTCCTGGCCGACATTGAACTGTTCCGCAAGATCGCCACCGCCGCCGCCGTGCTGGGCGTGATCGGCTCGGCCTTCATGCTGGCCAAAAAACGCTCGACGCTGCGCGGCGTGATGGTGCCACTGATCGCCACCATCGGCATGGCGGCGTTCTCGTACAAGCTGGAAAACATCGTCGACTGGCGCCTGACCGTGTTCGGCTTGATGACGCTGTTCGTGGTCTACTATCTGCAAGACGGCATCGTCGGCTTCCTGTTCAGCCTTATGGGCAAAGGCGCCGTTCATGCCAAGGCGGTGGCGGCCGGCGGCGTCGAGCCGTTCTCGCGGGCCAAGGGCGGCAACGCCGGCGAGACGCTGCTCAGCGTCGACAAGATCCTGATGCAGTTCGGCGGCCTGAAGGCGCTCAACCAGGTGGACCTGAACGTGGTGCAGGGATCGGTGCACGGATTGATCGGCCCTAACGGCTCCGGCAAGAGCACGATGATGAACGTGCTGACCGGGATCTACAAGCCGACCGCAGGGAAGGTATCGTTCTCCGGCGCGGTGATCTCCGGCCGCACGCCGTCCGAGATCGCGCTGGGCGGCGTGGCGCGCACCTTCCAGAACGTGCAGCTGTTCGGCGAGATGACGGCCACCGAGAACGTGCTGGTCGGCCTGCACAACACCTTCGAATCGAATGTGCTGGATGTGATGCTGCAAACGCCGCGCTACAAGCGCGAGGAACGCACCGCCCGCGAGCGGGCCGCCAGCATCCTGGAGTTCGTCGGCCTGACGGCGATGGCCGATGAAGAGGCGCGCAATCTCCCTTACGGCAAACAGCGCCTGCTGGAGATAGGCCGCGCGCTGGGCCTCAGCCCGCGCCTGCTGCTGCTCGACGAACCGGCGGCCGGCCTGACCGCGCCCGACATCAAGGAGCTGATGGCCATCATCCGCAAGATCCGCGACCACGGCATCACCATCATCCTGATCGAGCACCACATGGACGTGGTGATGGCCTTGTCCGACACGGTGACGGTGCTGGACTTCGGCCAGAAGATCGCCGAAGGCGTGCCGGCCGCGGTGCAAAGCGACGCCAAGGTGATCGAAGCCTATCTGGGCGGCAGTGGCGAAGAACATGGCGGCACCAAAGCGCCTGCGGCGCATTAACGAGGACAGCACATGCTATCGATCTCCAATCTGCAAGCGTCATACGGCAAAGTCGAAGTCCTGCACGGCATCTCGCTCGATGTCCCGAAGGGCAAGCTGGTGACGCTGATCGGCTCCAACGGCGCCGGCAAGACCACCACCATGCGCGCCATCTCCGGCATGCTCAAACCGAAGGGCGGCACCGTCACGCTGGACGGCAAGGACATCACCGGCGCCGACTCGCACAAGATCGCGCGCGCCGGCCTGGCGCATTCGCCGGAAGGGCGGCGCGTGTTCGCCTCGATGACGGTGACCGACAACCTGCTGCTGGGCGCCTTCCCGCGCTTCACGCGGGCGCGGCCCAGGGGCGACATCAAGCACGACCTGGAAAAGGCGCTGGAACTGTTCCCGCGCCTGAAGGAGCGCCAGACCCAGTTGGCCGGCACCCTGTCCGGCGGCGAGCAGCAGATGCTGGCGATGGCGCGCGCCGTCATGCTCAATCCGGAGGTGATACTGCTGGACGAACCGTCGATGGGCCTGGCGCCGATACTGGTCGAAGAAGTGTTCAAGATCATATCGCGCCTGAAATCGGAGG
This sequence comes from Rugamonas aquatica, assembly GCF_009380215.1. Classification (GTDB taxonomy): domain Bacteria; phylum Pseudomonadota; class Gammaproteobacteria; order Burkholderiales; family Burkholderiaceae_D; genus Rugamonas; species Rugamonas aquatica_B. The sequence goes on along the minus strand of NZ_WHUG01000015.1, from coordinate 71,158 downwards.
GCGTGACGATGCTGCTGGTGGAGCAGTTCGCCGCCGCCGCGCTGAACGTGGCGGACTACGGCTACGTGCTGGAAAATGGCACGATATCAGTCCACGGGCCCGCAGAAAGCCTCAAAACCGACCCGAAAGTGATCGCCGCCTACCTCGGCGGAGGTCAGGGGCATTAATCAACTATCAAAATAAAAGTTATAAATTTTAGAATAAATTCGTTGCCGCATGGAAATTCAATAGATATAATTCACAACTATTGAATTTCCGCAGGGCAACAAATGCAGCAAGCAAGCAGTCGGCTGTACGGCATGATTTTGCTGTACGGCCTAGTCAACCACAACGCATACGGCCAGAGCCAGGCCGACATCGCAGCGCAGCAAATCCAGCGTCAGCAGCAGAGGGAGCGGGCACAGAACGAGCAGGCCGAGGAGCAGCGGCCCGCCGTGCGTCTGCCGCGCGAGCCGGTCAAGGCCGCCGCCGTCTATCCGCTCGACGAAACCCCATGCTTCCCGATACGCCACATCGCCTTGCAGGGCGAGCAGTCGGCGCAGTTCGCATGGGCGCTGGACGCGGTGGCCGACGCCGCCGGTCTGTGCCTGGGCAGCGCCGGTGTCAACGCCGTCCTCGGCAAGGTGCAGAACGCACTGATCGCCGCCGGCTACGTCACCACGCGCGTGCTGGCCGCGCCGCAAGACCTGCGCGGCGGTGAGCTCAACCTGGTGCTGGTGCCGGGCCGCGTCCGCGCCATCCGTTTCGCCGAGGCGGCCGACGGCGCCAGCAATGAGCGCGCCTCGTGGCGCACCGCGCTGCCGGCCAGGCCGGGCGACATCCTCAATCTGCGCGACATCGAACAGGCGCTGGAAAACTTCAAGCGCGTGCCAACGGCCGAAGCCGATATCGAAATCGTACCTGGAGAACAGCCCGGCGAAAGCGACTTGCTGTTCAAGTGGCGCCAGGCGTTGCCGGTGCGCCTGAGCCTGTCCGCCGACGACAGCGGCAGCGACTCCACCGGCAAATACCAGGGCGGCGCCACCGTCTCGCTGGACAATCTGCTGGGCTGGCAGGAGCTGGCTTACTTCAGCGTCAACCGCGACCTGAGTGCGCGCGGCCGCGACCACGGCACCCGCAACTACGCGCTGCATTATTCGATGCCGGCCGGGTATTGGCTGTTCTCGCTGAACGCCAGCCGCTACCGCTACTACCAGGCCATCGCCGGCGCCAACCAGACCTACGTCTACAGCGGCACCAGCGGCAACGTCGACCTCAAGGTTGCGCGCGTGCTGTACCGCAACGCCGCCCGCAAGACCACGGCGGCGCTGCGCCTGTATCAGCGCCGCAGCAACAACTTCATCGACGACACCGAAGTGCAGGTGCAGCGCCGCCAGATGGGCGGCTACGAGCTGGGCCTGACGCACAAGGAATTCATCGGCGCCGCCACGCTGGACGCCAACCTGCTGTACAAGCGCGGCTCCCATCTGTTCGGCACCTTGCCGGCGCCGGAGGAGGAGTTCGACGACGGCACGTCGCGGCCGACCGTCATCAATGCCGACGCCACGCTGACGCTGCCGTTCACGCTGGGCGCATCCAAGCTGCAGTACCAGGGCAATGTGCGCGCCCAGTGGAACCGCTCGACGCTGATCCCGCAGGACCGCTTTGCCATCGGCGGCCGCTACACCGTGCGCGGCTTCGACGGCGAGGCCAGCCTGTCAGCCGAGCGAGGCTGGCTGCTGCGCAACGACGTCAGCTGGTCCGTCAACGACAGCATGCAGCTGTACCTGGGCCTGGATTACGGCCAGGTATCGGGCGCGCATGCCGCCACGCTGGCCGGCACCAGCCTGGCCGGCGGCGCGGTGGGCTGGCGCGGCCAGCTCGGCCGGACTCAGATCGATCTCTTCATCGGGCGGCCGCTACGCAAGCCCGAGCATTTCCGCACCGCCCCAAACGCCGGCGGTTTCAGTCTCAATTATCAGTATTAATTATTTACGCCGGCCCCAACCCCGCCGGCGGAAGGAATCGCAATGAACAAGCTCTGCTACCGTATCGTCTTCAACAAAGCCCGTGGCCTCTGCATGGTGGTGCAGGAAGGCGCCCGCAGCCAGGCCAAGGGAGCGGGGCAGGCCGGTCCTGCGGGCAGCGCTGCGATGAGCGAATGGCAAGGCGGGTTGGCGACGCGCTTGCGCAGTCTGGCGCTAGCGATGCTGGGGGCGTTCGGCGGTTCGGTGCTGTTGGCCGGCCTGGCCTCGGCGCAGATCATTGCGGACCCGAACGCTGCGGGCCGCCAGCAAGCGACGGTGTTGAATGCGGCTAATGGCGTGTTGCAGGTCAACGCGCAGACGCCGAGTGCGGCGGGCGTATCGCGCAACGTCTACAGCCGCTTCGACGTGCCCAAGACCGGCGTCGTGCTGAACAACTCGCGTACGGCGGTGCAAAGCCAGCTGGGCGGCTGGATCGACGCCAATCCGTGGATGGCGCAGGGCACCGCGCGCGTGATCCTGAACGAAGTCAATTCCAAAGATCCTAGCCAGTTGCGCGGCTATATGGAAATCGCCGGTTCGCGGGCGGAGATGGTGATCGCTAATCCGGCCGGCATCGTGGTCGATGGCGCGGGCTTCATCAACGTCAGCCGTGCGACGCTGACTACCGGCAAGCCCTTGCTGGGCGAGGCCGATGGTGCGCTGCGCGGTTACGCGGTACGTGGCGGCATGATAAGCATCGAGGGCGCCGGCATGGATGCGCGCCAGACCGACTACACGGCGTTGATCGCGCGTTCGGTGCAACTCAACGCAGGCCTGTGGGCGCAGCAGCTGGAGGTGACGACCGGCGTCAACGACATCACGCTGGCGGCCGATGGCGCGCCGGCGGGCAATACGGCCGCGCCGGTGGCCGGCAGCGGCGAGGCGCCGCGTTACGGCATCGACGCGTCGCTGCTGGGCGGCATGTACGCGAACAAGATCACGCTGATTGGCACCGAGGCTGGCGTGGGCGTGCGCAACGCCGGCGCCATCGGTGCGGCGGCTGGCGATCTGGTCGTCACCAGCGAGGGGCGGTTGGAGAACACCGGCAGTCTGGCGGCCAGCCTGGCGTTGTCGGCCAAGGCTAAGGATGGTGTGGCCAATAGTGGCGGCATGTCCGCCGGTGGCGCGCTGAAGCTGAGCACGGCTGCGGCGGTGTCGAACAGCGGCACGATCAGTGGCACGGGCGGCTTGCAGCTGACGGCTGATACGCTGAGTAACAGCAATCTGATCAGCAGTTCGGGCCGCGCTGTGTTGGCCATGCAGGGCGATGTGGACAACAGCCACGGCGTTATCCAGGCGCAGAGTCTGGCGCTGAGCAGCGTTGCCGGCGGCGTGAACAATCAATCGGGCAAGTTGCTGCAAAGCGGGGGCGTTACGCTGGATGTGGCGGCGGCCAGCCTGCACAACGCGGGCGGTGGACAGGTCGGCGCGGCGCCTGCGTCTGCGGGGGCGGATGGCGCGGGTAACGCTGGCGCGGGCACCGGGACTGGGACTGGCGCCGATGGTGGCGCCGGCACGGGCAATGCAGGTGGCAATGTTGGCAATGGCGGCAACGGCAACAACGGCAACAACGGCGGCACCGGCTCCGACGCGGGCGGCGCCAGCACAGGTGTTACGCCACCAGCGCCCATCGCACCGGGCTTCGTGCGTGTGGCTGGCGCGATCAACAATGACGGCGGCCAGATCCTGTCCGGCGGCGGCATCGCACTGTCGGTCGCTGCGCTGGATAACATTGGCAGCCAGATGAACCTGTCGTCGCTGACGGTCAACGGCGGTACGTTCAACAACCGCGCCGGACAGCTGAACGTGCAGCGCGGCGCCAGCATCCACGGCACCAGCCTCGACAACCACTCCGGCAAGCTGGTCGCCGGCAGCAACGTCGACATCCAGGTGCAAAACATGGACAACGGCAGCGGCTCGATGTCGGCCGGTGGCGACCTGCTGCTGGACAGCGGCGCCATCGTCAACCGTGACGGCAAGCTGGTCTCCGGCGCGCGCGCGGCGATCACCGCCAGCGGAGCGGTAGACAACCACAGCGGCCAGATCCAGGCCGTCACCGGCCTGGCGCTCAACGCCAGCGGCAAGCTGGACAATGAATCCGGCGCCATCGAAGCGATAGGCGTCGCCGCCGCCCTGCAAGTGCGCGCAGGCGAGATCGACAACACCAAAGGCCGCATCGTCAACACTGGCAACGGCGCCAGCGAAGTCGGCGCGGCGGGCAAACTGTTGAACACCGGCGTGATCGGCGCGAACGGCGCCTTGAGCGTCGCCGCGCAGACCATGCAGAACCAAAGCGGCGGCACCGTCCAGGCAGCGGGCAGCATCGCGCTGGCGGTCAGCAAGCAGCTGGACAACCAGGGCAGCATCACCAGCGGCGCCAAGCTCAACTTCGACGAGAGCGGTGCAACGCTGAACAACGCCGGCCAGATGGCGGCCGGCGGCGACATCCACATCGCCGTGCTGCACGCCGCAAACGACGGCGGCCAGATCGGCACCGCAGCCGCGTCCGGCGCCAGTCTGGCGCTCAGCGCGGCCGATATCAGCAACCGTGGCGGCAGCCTGCTGGCCGACCGCGACATTGGCATCTCCGCCTCGCAAGGCGACCTCGACAACAGCAAAGGCCTGATCCACGGTCAGCGCGACGCCGCCGTCAACGCCGCGCAGACGCTGCTCAACCAGGGCGGCGTGATTGAAGCGGTCAGCGCCAACAGCAAACTCAACCTCGACACCGGCGCGATCCAGAACCAGGGCGGCCGCATCGTCAACGCCGGCAGCGGCGACAGCACGGTAGCGGCCTCAGGCGCCATCGTCAGCGATGGACTGATCGCAGGCAACGGCAAGCTCGCCGTGACAGCCGCCACCGTCAGCAACAGCGGTACGATGTCCAGCGGCGGCCCGCTCAACCTGGCCGTGACCCAGCAGCTCGACAACGCCGGCCTGATAAGCAGCGCCGGCACGCTGGACCTGGGCACCGCCAAGGCCGACATGCGCAATACCGGCCAGATGTTCGCAGCGGGCGACATCAACGTGCTGGCGCACAACGTCGCCAATGCGGGCCAGATCGCCACCACCCAGGGTTCCGGCGGCAATATCAGCCTGCACGGCAATGCGCTCGACAACCACAACGGCAATCTGGTCGCCAGCGGCGCCGTCGACGTGCAGCTGGACGGCGCGCTCAACAATGGCAAGGGCCTGATACAGTCCAGCCGCGACCTGGCCATCTCCGCCAAGGGCGCGCTGGACAACAGTGCCGGCGTGATCGAGGCCATCGGCAGCACCGGCCGCATGCAGCTCAATGCGGGCGCCATTGTCAATGCGGGCGGCCGCATCGCCAACGTCGGCACCGGCGACACCGTCATCACGGCGGATGCGGACCTGCAGAATAGCGGCCTGATCGCGGGCAACGGCGATGTCAAGGTAACGTCCCACACCCTGCACAACGGACTATCCGGCGCGCTCACTTCGGGCAAGGACATGACGCTGGCGGTCGAGCAGTTGCTGCAGAACGATGGCGCGATACAGAGCGGCGCCTCGCTGGTCTTCAGCAAGACGACCAGCAGCGTCGGCAACACCGGCACTATCACCGCCGATGGCGACCTGGTCATCAAGGCCGGCAACATGGTCAATTACCACGGCCAGATCGCCACCACCAAGGCCGGCGGCAGGAACATCTCTATCCAAAGCCTATACCTGTCCAACCGCTATGGCGGCATTCTTGCCGCCGGCAGCGCCAATGTGCAGGTCGCCGGTGAGGTGGACAATCGTGAAGGCGTAGTGCAGGGCGCACAGAGCCTGTCGCTGAAGGCCGATGGCGCGCTCAACAACAGCAGCGGCGCACTCGAAGCGCTGGGCGCGGACGGCCGGCTGACGGTCCAGGCCAACGGCATCGATAACACCGGCGGCAGCATCGTCGGCGCCGGCAGCCTCGGCGCCAGCGTCAGCAGCATGAGCTACATCTGGAACGGCGGCCGCATCGCCGCCAGCGACAAGCTGGACATGAGCGCCGCCACGGTCAGCAACGCCAGCGGCGCCAGCATCCTGGCCGGCGCCGGCCTGGGCATGTCGGTACGCGACCTGCTGGACAACCATGGTACCGTCAGCAGCAAGGGCTTGCTGAACTTTGGCCTGACCACGGCCGTGGTCAACAATGACGCGCAGATCGTCGCAGGCGGCGGCATCAACCTGGCCGCAGGCGTGCTGAACAATGACAAGGGGCAGATCTCGACGGTCAAGCAATCGCAGTCCGACGTGAACATTACTGCGAACAGCGCCAGCAACCAGGGCGGCGCCATCGTTGCCGACCGCAACGCCACGCTGGCCGTCGGCGGTGCATTGAACAACACGCAGGGCGGCATCCAGGCCGGCAAGGATTTGCAGGCTACTGTGGGTGCGGCGCTGAACAATACCAAGGGTGTGATGGAGGCGGTTGGCGCCACCAGCGCGCTGAAGGTGCAAGCCGGTTCCATCGACAACACCGATGGCCGCATCGTCAACGTGGGCAGCGGCGCCAGCAGCGTCAGCGCCCAGGGCGCGATACTGAACGGCGGCCTGATCGCCGGCAATGGCGATCTGACGGTCGCGGCAAAAACCTTGCAGAACAACGCTGCCGCGACCATCTCGGCAGGCAAGAACCTGGCGCTGGGCGTGACTCAGCAGCTGGACAATCTGGGCGCGATCAGCAGCACGGGCAAGCTGGACTTCACGCAGACCACGGTGGCTGTGCGCAACAGCGGCAGCATCGTCAGCGGCAGCACGGCGACCGTCAATGCGGGCGCTTTCAACAATGACGGCGGCCAATTGGCCACCGTGCGCGGCTCCGGCGCCGACGTTGCGCTCAACGCGCAGAGTCTGAGCAACCGCGCCGGCGTGATCCAGTCCGACCGCAACGCCACGGTCGGCGTCGCCTACGCGGCGGACAATACGCACGGTTCCATCCAGGCCAGGCAGGACTTGCAATTCGCTGCAGGCGCGGCGCTGAACAATAACAGCGGCGTCATCGAAGCGATCAGCGCCGGCAGCGCCTTGCGTGTGCAGGCCGGCTCCATCGACAACAGCGCCGGGCGCATCGTCAACGTCGGCAATGCGGCGGCGGCGGTGTCGGCGCAGGACGCCATCGTCAACAGCGGGCTGATCGCCGGCAACGGCAGCCTGGACCTGGTGGCCGGCAGCCTGCAAAACCAGGCGGCGGGCAAGGTGTCGTCCGGGCTTGCAATGGACGTGGCGGTGACGCAGCGTCTGGACAACCAGGGCACGATCACCAGCGGCGGCACGCTGGAATTCAGCAAGACCACCGCCGTGCTCAACAACAGCAGCCAGATCGTCGCGGCGGGGCAGACCCATATCGCCGCAGGCGTACTGAACAATGACGGCGGCCAGATCGCCACGCTGAAAGACAGCGGCGCCGGCATCGCCATCGACAGCGTGAGCATGAGCAATCAGGGCGGCAACGTACTGGCCAGCGGCAATGCGACGCTGGCCGTGGCAGGCGCCGTCAACAACGCGCACGGCACGATCCAGGCACAGCACGACCTGACACTGACTGCGGTTGGCGCCCTCAACAATACGAGCGGCGTGATCGAAGCGGCCACGGCCGTCAGCAGCCTGACGCTGCAAGCCGGTTCGATCGACAACAGCGCCGGCCGCCTGGTCAACGTCGGGACGGGCGCGGCCACGGTCGGCGCCCAGGGGCTGGTCAGCAACAGTGGCTTGATCGCGGGCAATGGCACTCTCGACCTGTCGGCGGGTTCCTTGCGCAACGCGGCGGGCGCTACCGTGTCGTCCGCGCAGCGCATGGGGCTGGGCGTGGCGCAGCAGCTGGACAACCTGGGCGCCATCAATAGCGGCGGCACGCTGACCTTCAACCAGGCCACGGCGGTGGTCAACAACAGCGGCCAGATCGCCGCGGCCGGCCAGGCGACCATCATGGCCGGCAGCTTGAACAATGACGGCGGCCTGATCGCGACCCTGCCGAACTCCGGCGCGGGCGTGATGGTCAGCAGCCAGAGCCTGAGCAACCATGGCGGCCGCGTGCAAGCCAGTGGCGACGCCACCTTTAACGTCGGCGGCGCGCTGGACAATGCCCAGGGTACCCTGCAGGCGGGCCAGGATCTGCATCTGAACGCGGCGGGTGCGCTGAGCAACAACGCCGGCGTGATCGAAGCGCTGGCGTCCGGCAGCACCATGCAGGTGCAGGCCGGTTCGATCGCCAACGGCAGCGGCCGTATCGTCAACGTCGGCACGGCGGCGACCACCATCGTCGCGCAAGGCGGCATCAGCAGCAGCGGCACCATCGCCGGCAACGGCGCGCTGGACTTGAGCGCGCAGAGCCTGCAAAACAGCGGCACGGTCTCGTCCGCCCGCGCGATGACGCTGTCCTTGTCGCAGCTGCTGGACAATCGGGGCGCCATCAACAGCGGCGGCACGCTGGATTCCCTGCAGACCACGGCGCAGGTCAGCAACAGCGGCACCATCACGGCGGCCGGCGGCATCGCCATCGGCGCCGGCAACTTGAATAACGACGGCGGCCAGATCGCCACGCTGAGCAATTCCGGCGCCGATATCCGCCTGGACAGCCAGAGCATGAGCAATCGCGGCGGCAGCGTACTCGCCAGCGGCAATGCCGGCGTCAATGTGTACGGCGGGCTGGACAATGCCCGCGGCACGCTGCAAGCGGGCCGCGCCATGCAGGTGAGCGCGGGCGGCGCGCTGGGCAATGCGGGCGGCGTGATCGAAGCCTTGTCGGCCGGCAGCACGCTGGCGGTGCAGGGCCAGTCCATCGACAACACCTCGGGCCGCATGGTCAACGTCGGCAGCGGCAATACCACCATTGGCAGCCAGAGCAGCATCGTCAGCAGCGGCGTGATCGCCGGTAACGGCAACCTGTGGCTGTCGGCGCTCACGGCGCAAAACAATGCCGGCGGTACGCTGGCGGCAGGCGGCAACCTGGAACTGGCGGTGACGCAGCAAATGCAAAGCCAGGGCACGGTCAGCAGCGCCGGCACGCTGAACTTTACGCAATCCGGCGCCGATTTCCGTAACAGCGGCCAGATGATCGCCGGCGGCGCGGCCACCTTCAGCGCGGCCAGCTTCAACAACGATGGCGGCCAGATCGCCACCTCCAGCGCATCCGGCGCCGACATCAGCGTCACCAGCCAGAGCATCAGCAATCGCGGCGGCAAGATTATCGCCAGCGGCAATACCACACTGAGCAGCGACGCCGGCCTGGACAACGCGCTCGGCACCTTGCAGGCCGGCCAAAGCCTGAAGCTGGGCGCAGGCGGCGCGCTGGGCAATGCGGGCGGCACGATAGAAGCCGACGGCGCCGTGGGCACGCTGGACCTGACGGCGGCCACCTTCGACAGCAGCGGCGGCCGCATCGTCAACGTCGGCAGCGGCGATACGAATATTCTGATCGCCAGCGACATGGTCAACAGCGGCCTGATCGCGTCCAACGGCAACCTCAACCTGACCGCGCACACGCTGAAGAACAATACCGGCGGCGCCATCGGCTCGGCCAAGGATCTGCTGCTGGCGGTGGACCAGCAAGTCGATAACCATGCGGCCATCACCAGCAGCGGCAAGCTGACCTTCCAGCAGGCCGGCGCCAATCTGAACAACGACGGCCAGATCGTTGCCGGCGGTGTCACGACCATCGTCGCCAAGGCCATCAACAACAATAAGGGCCAGATCGCCACCGCCAAGGGCAGCGGCGCCGACCTGACGCTGACCGCCAACAGCCTGAGCAATGCGCAAGGGCAGATCCTGGCCGACGGCAAAGCCACGCTGACCATCGCCGGGGCTTTGGACAACGTGCAGGGCACGATCCAGTCCGTCAAGGACATGCAGGTCAACGCCACCGGCGCGCTGACCAACAACGGCGGCGCCATCGAAGTAGCCGGCGCCACCGCCGCATTGACGCTGAAGGCCAAGTCCATCGACAACGGCAACGGCCGCATCGTCAACGTCGGCAGCGGCGCCACCAGCGTCACCAGCACGACCGGCGTGACCAATGCCGGTGTGATCGCCGGCGGCGGCAATCTGCTGTTGAGCGCTGTCACGCTGCAAAATTCCGCCACCGGCGTGCTCGCCTCCGGCAAGGACATGACCTTGCAAGTGACGCAGTTGCTGGACAACCAGGGCACGGTCAACAGCGCCGGCACGCTGACCTTCAACCAGGCCGGCGCCAACCTGAATAACAGCGGCCTGATCGTCTCGGGCGGCAATGCGGTCATCGTCGCCAACCAGATCAACAACAACGGCGGCCGCATCGGCACCGCAGCCGGTTCTGACGGCGACCTGAGCCTGACCGCTCAGCAGCTGAGCAACGAGGCCGGCCACATCACCACCGGCCGCGACCTGGCCGTGATCACCCACGTCATGCAGGGTAACGGCGAGCTGCAAGGCGGCCGCGACCTCGCGCTGACCATGGACGGCGATTACACGCAAGGCAGCGGCACCCAGCAGTTCCATTCGAACCGTGACCTGAGCCTGACGGTGACGGGCAATATCGTCAACAACGCCACCTTCGAAGCGGTTGGCAAGCTGACGCTGAGCGGCAACAACGTCAGCAACAACGCGGGCGCGGTCATGCAGGGGCAGGGCGTGGCGGTCAACGCGGCGGGCAACCTCGGCAACGCCGGCCAGATCAACGGCACGGCGACGGTGGACCTGAAGAGCGGCGGCATCATCGACAACAGCAATGCCATCGTCGGCGGCAAGCTGACGCTGGAAGCGCAGAACCTGAACAACACCGGCGCCAGCACCTTGCTCGGCTCGACCGGTTCGATGGCGCTGGGCGTGGCCGGCACGGTCAACAACACCGGCGGCGCCAGCATCTACAGCGGTGGCGGCCTGAGCATCGCCGGCGCGCTTGCCGGCGGCACGGCTGGCGTGGTCAACAATATGTCGTCGACTATTGAGGCGGCCGGCGATTTGTCGTTGAACGCAGGTAGCGTCAACAACATCCGCGAGAACGTCACGCTGGTCAAGGTGCAGACGGTGGACGAGACCAAGCAGATGTCGATGCCAAGCTGGTACCACCACGGTGACAACCACAATAACTACGACCCCAATTCGAGCAATTACGTTCCAAGCGAGCTCTATTACGTCAACCCGGACGATGTTCTGGAAAATCAGATCATGTTCGCTCCCGACGGAAATGCCTATGGCCGCGCGGTCATCCGTACGCATGCCAACGACTCCGCGTTCTTCTGGGCCGCCTCAGGCGCCTATAGCGCGCAAGGGGAGCGCCTTCGTATTACGATGACCGACGGAACGCGCGAGCTGTACTACATGGTTCGCCGTGACAACCAGGTGAATCCGGACCAGGGCGGGTCGACCGATACGCCGAACTTCCTCTATCTTGGCGCCGTCAATAGCTGGCATAGCGCGCCGATCGCGTATTCCAGCCAGTACGGCAACTGCTCGACCAATTGCGTGCTGTTCGAGACCCAGCCCCAGTACAACGATCCAACCTCGACCATCATCCGCGTCACGGCGCGTGCTGTGGCGCCGCAGTCCGGCAAGCTGGAACAATCGCGGATAGCGCATCACACGGCTGAGGAAGACCAGATCGCTCCGGGCTCCGGCGCCGTGGCGCAGATCCTTTCCGGCGGCAATATGCACCTGACCGTCGGCCAGGCGCTGAACAACCAGTACGGCCAGATCATGGCCACCGGCGGGCTCGCCATCGATGGCGGCGCCGCCATCAGCAACCAGGGCGCGACGCTGTACCGCTCCCATACCTTCGACGGCACCTGGAAAACCGACGACGGCCAAGTCGTGGCCTACACCATGCCGTCGCAAACCGAGATCATCGGTTCCGCAGCCGGTGTGATTTCCGGCGGCAAGGGCGTGTCGATCACCGGCCGCAGCTTCAGCAACGTCGACGTGACGGCTGGCACGGCAGGCAATATCCGCGACAGCGTGGTTGTGCTCCCGACCGGCAACAACAGCGCCAACGCCGCCAGCCATGCGACCGGCAACGGCGCCAGCGGCGGCAGTGCCGGCGGCCATGTGGGCGGCAGCGGCATCGGCAACAACGCCGGCGGCGCCGGCATGGTGGGCGGCAGCGGCATCGCCAACCAGGCGGCGCACGGCGCGCAAGCCGGTGGCAGCGGCGTCGGCAACAATGCGGCCTTGGGCGCGCAGGCTGGCGACAGCGGATTGTCCAACCAGGCGACGGACGCCGGGCTGGCGGCCGGCAGCGGCCTCGGCAACCAAGCCCATACCCGTCTGGATACGAGCGGCAGCGGCGCCTACAACGGCGCACGCGACATCGACAACATCAACGCCAGCGGCAAGGCCAGCACGGCGGCGACCAGCGGCCCGGCCAAGGGCAGCGGCGCCAGCGGCAAGGCGCTGGGCGACGTCAACAGCGGCCATGGCGCCAGCCTGGCGCAGAACGCCGCCGCCAGCGGCGCGGTGGTCAAGGTGGCGCCGAACGGCCTGTCGCTGTTGAACCCGAACGCCAACGGCAGCTATGTGTTTGAAACCCGCCCGCAATTCGCCAATCACGGCGACTGGATCAGCAGCGATTACCTGCTGAAAGCGCTCGACACCGATCCGGCCGTCACGCAAAAACGTCTCGGCGACGGTTTTTATGAGCAACGCATGGTGCGCGACCAGCTGAACCAACTGACCGGCCGCGCGCCGACCGGCGGCCAGAGCGACGACAGCCGCTACAAGGAGCTGATGACCAGCGGCATCAGCTTCGCGCAGCAATACGACCTGCGTCCCGGCATCGCGCTGAGCGCCGACCAGATCAGCCACCTGACCAGCGACATCGTGTGGATGGAAACGCAAACCGTCAGCCTGCCGGACGGCACGGTGGAAAACGTGCTGGTGCCCAAGGTCTATCTGGCGCACGCCGGCGGCGATGCCGTCAAGGCCAACGGCGCATTGGTGACGGGCGATGGCGTGAGCATCAAAACCAGCGACAGCATCGTCAACCGTGGCGGCCTGATCGACGGCGCCAACGGCCGCACGGTGCTGGTGGCGGGCCAGGATATCGTCAACCAGGGCGGCGCCATCAAGGGCGGCGCGATGGACTTGTCGGCGGGACGCGATGTCATCAACCAATCGCTGACCGTCAAGCAGGAGTATGCGAGCTCCAACACCCGCGGCAGCTACACGACCTTGTCCAATCAGGCCAGCATCACGGCCAGCGGCGCGCTGGCGATCAAGGCAGGGCGCGATGTCACCGACACCGGCGGCACGATAGCGGGCGCCAGCGTCGGCATCGGTGCGGCGCGCGACATCAGCTTTAATGCGCTGCAAACCGGCAGCACCTACGCATCGCAAGTGTCCGGCTTCACGGAAAAAGACAGCAGCACGACGTACAAGGTCGGCCAGGTCGCCAGCAGCGGTGACCTGAAAATGGTGGCCGGCCAGGACATCAAGCTGAGCGGAACCCAGGTGGCGATAGGCGCCACCGGCAATGGCACGCTGGTGGCGGGGCGCGACGTCAGCGTGGCGGCTGTCGTCAACGAGTTCAACCTCAGCAAGCAGAATGACCCAAGCAGCAAGCACTACGACAAGGAAGTCCGCCAAGAGCAGAACGTGGTCGGCGCTTCGGTGGCGGCCGGCGGCAGCCTGACCGTCAAGGCGGGCGACAGTGGACTGGGCTCGCTGGCGATCGCCGGCAGCAATCTGTCCGGCGGCGGCAAGGTGCAACTGGTGGCCAGCGGCGACGTCAGCATCACCCAGGTGCAGGAAACCCACCTGAGCGACCTGGCGCACCACGACGAATCCAGCAGCATGTTCAAGAAGAGCAGCAACACGTCGGCCGACTACAGCAAGATCGACAAGGTGGTGGGCAGCGGCATCAGCGGCGATTCGGTCGTGGTCAAGTCCGGCAACGATATCGTCGTCAACGGCAGCCAGCTGAGCGCGACGCAGGCGTTGACCTTGGACGCAGGCCGCGACCTGCTGGTCTCCAGCGCGCAGCAGAGCGACAGCGAAAAGCATAGCGAACAGCATCAGCGCAGCGGCTTCTCGTTCAATGTCGCCTCCGGCGCGCTCGGCTATAGCAAGAGCGAGCAGGCCAAGGCCGGCAACAGCGATACGGTGACGCAGGTGGGGAGCGTGCTGAGCGGTGGCAGCGTCAGCGCCAGCAGCGGGCGCGACACCGCCATCAAGGGCAGCACGGTGGTGGCCGACCACGACATCGTCATCGACGCCAAGCGTGACCTGAGCATCGTCAGCGCAGAGAACAGCAGCGATGGCGCGTCGTCGAGCAGCAGTAAGAAGTCCGGCTCGATCGGCACGACGTTCCAGCCGGCCATCGGCACTGTGAAGAACGCGAGCGACGGCACCAGTTTCAGCGTGACGCAGGTGGGCAGCCAGATCGCCAGCCTTGGCGGCAACGTGACCTTGAAGGCGGGTGAGCAGTACACGCAAACGTCGAGCGAAGTGACGGTGCCGAAGGGCGATATCAGCATCGACGCCAAGGACGTGCTGATCAATGCGGCCATGAACAGTAGCAACAGCAGCGATCACACGACGTACAGCAAGACCGCCATCGGCGGCACGGTCAGCATGCCGATGGTGGATTCGTTGAAGAGTGCAGGACGTATGATTAGCGCAGCGCAGACCACCAATGACGGCCGTATGCAAGCGCTGGCGGCGGTGAACGCGGCAGGTAGCGTGTACTCTGCGTACAACGCTGCCGAGGGTATCACGAGCATCGAGACGGCTGGCATCCACGTCAGCATCAGCTTGGGCAACCAGAAGAGCGATAGCACGGTGGTACGCGCCAGCGAGACAGCGGTCGGTTCAAAGGTCTCTGCTGGCGGCAGCGTCAGCATCAATGCGAGCGGTGCCGGCAAGGATAGCAACTTGATGGCAATCGGCAGTGACATCAAGGCCGGCAAGGATGTCAGCCTGTCGGCGGATAACCAGGTGAACCTGCTGGCGGCGAAGGACACTGCGAGCCAACACACCACCAACAGTTCCAGTGGCGCCAGCATCGGCGTCGGCTTCAATATCGGCGCATCGACCGGTTTCACGGTGGATCTGGCGGTGAGCCAGGCACGCGGCAAGGCCGACGGTGATGATATCGGCTACACCAATAGTCACGTAACGGCTGGCAGCAAGGTCAACGTCAATAGCGGTGGCGACACCACGCTCAAAGGCGGCGTGATCGCGGCGCAGACGGTGGTGGCAGATATCGGTGGCAATCTGAACATCGAGAGTCTTCAGGACAGCAGCAAGTTCGATAGCAAGCAAAGTAGTTCAGGGCTCAACGTCAGCCTGTGTATTCCGCCGTTCTGCGTCGGCACCAGCACTGTGAGTGGCAGCATGAGCAAGTCTCACGCGAATGGCGACTTCCTGTCTGTGCTGGAGCAAAGCGGCATCAAGGCTGGCGATGGCGGCTTCCAACTGGATGTGGACGGCAAGACGAAATTGACCGGCGGCGTGGTGTCGAGTTCGGACAAAGCCATAGCCGACGGAGTAAACTCCTTGCGCACTGCGGCCCTGAGTGCGAGCGATCTGGCCAACCATTCCAACGCGTCGGCGTCCAGCAGCGGATTCAGCCTGAGCAGCGATATGCTTCAGACCGGTAAGTATGGCATCGCCAAAGGTGTTTTGACCAATGCATTGGGCAGCACCAGCGATGATGGCAGTTCGGCAGGACAGACCCGAAGCGCGGTCAGTGCCGGTGCAGTGACGATCAGCGATGAAACGCTGCAAAAGCAACTAACTGGCAAGACCGCCGAAGAGGCCGTAGCCAGTCTGAACCGCGACACGGCCCACGCCCATGTAGCTGCCGAGATGCAGGATGTGCAGAGCATGAAGAAAACGGTCGAGACGGATCAAGCCATTAAGCAGGAGACCATCAAGAACGTTACGGCGTTGACGGACGAAGCATATCGCTCGCGAATGGTGGAGAAGCCGACCTTGTACAAGGTAGAGTGCCAGGAGGCCTCGTGCGTGAATAATCCGAATGGCATTACCAAAGTGCCGACGACGAAGGACGCTTTGCAGAGTGCAACCGATGTTAATACGGTATTGGCTATCAATGGTATTTTTAATAACGCCGAACGGGCTGCGCAGCTTGCGTACCAGAACGCAGAAAATATCGACAAGACTGCTACTAACCCGGAAGGAAATAAACCGAAGACGATCTTCTTGCTGCACGTGAATGAGGCCAATAATTCATTGTCAGAATTGATGGCGGTTGGATATGAAAAACTGATTAGTTCCTTGGATTATAAAACGGCGAATTTCCTTGGATACACCAATGGTGCAGAAGAATATGCTGCGTTGCTGGCCAGTAGGGGAGCCCAGCCGACCAATTCGCTTGGGCACAGTCGGGGCACGCTGCTGCAAGAGAGCGCATTCACTATTTTGGGGGCGCGACCAGATGCAGCAGGTAATTTCTATATCAATCCTAAGTTGACCGTACGTGGTGTCGGTGGCGCAGCTGGTGTGGTGGGGTACTTTGAGGCTGCATCGAAAATTCAAGGGCCTAAGAGGATAGAAAATAGCGTCACCTTCAATTACTTCCCGAACGATCCGGTCGCTACCTCTATCTTTGCCGGCGCGAATCCCGGGAACTGGGGGCTGGCAGATCTTTGGCAGGTCTATAAGAGCAGCAATAGTATGCATAGCTGTTATGGTAGCGGGGCATCGGGGTGTGTGCAGGTGGAAGCCCCGTTGTCCGATGGGCCTAAAGGAACGGCTACTGGCAATGCAACGCTGATCCGATTTGTCGACGGCAAGAGGGTTACAAGCAGCGTGGACGAAAATAAGAAAGAGCAGAAAAAATGAAAAAAATAGCGACTGGGTTGATTGCGACATTGGCCCTGAACGGCTGTGGAATTAAGCAAGCGATCCAAAGCAACGACCATCGCTATTTGACACCCGGCGCGCTGGATGTACCGCTGTCGAGTTTCTATAACACATATACCTTCAAGTTCATGGATCGATATAGGGTGACATATGATGGCCCGGTGGATGGGGGGTGCAGATATCATGGCGTCACCCAAGTGCCCAAGGGGGCCAGCTACGAAGGATCGATTTATAAAATTCGCGACATTTTCGAAGAAGGTGGAAAGACATGGCAACGCTTTGAGGGAATGACACCCCTCGATCTCAGTAGTTACTTTCGCAGCGTTAAAGCTATGCAGCCGCTGTATAAAGTCGTGAATGGCGTGGAAAAGAGAACAGGCGAAGAGGAGGAGGTGGAGGTTGGCCTTCAGTCAACCTGTTTTCAATCATGGTATGAGAGCGGGCATACATTAATAGTTCGTATGCATAAGCGTGATATCGACAGGTGGCGCGCGCAATGGAGCACATACAATCCTCGGGGCCGCTGGTCCATGCAACATGTCGAAGGTAATGACTGGTGGCTACTGGCCAATGACGAAGATGCATTGCTGCCGGCGCCGCCCGGCGGTACCGGAGGCTGGTTCCAAAGTTGGGTAATGCCAATCGGAGATACCGGTTACTCAATGAGCATCCAACTTGGCGCCAATCAGAAGTCTTTGCAGAGCCCCAAAGCGCATGAACAGATGAAGGCGACATTGCGCCACATGGTCGAGTCGGTAAAGATTGAAGCGTTGCCCTGACCATCTCAACTGGAGCACAAAACACCCGACGACCCAGCCGCGTTTGCAAAAAAAGCACCGTTGGGGCTACCATACGTTTTTTAACGGCGGGCCCCGCGATGAAAACTGTGAACTTCCCTTCGGGAGCGTCCGTGCCGGTGCTGGGGCAGGGCACGTGGAATATGGGCGAGGAGGCCGCACGCAAGCGCGATGAAGTCCGCGCCCTGCAACTGGGCCTTGATCTCGGCATGACCCTGATCGATACCGCCGAAATGTACGGCGACGGCGGCGCAGAGGAAGTGGTCGGCGAAGCCATTGCCGGCCGCCGCGACGAGGTCTACCTCGTCAGCAAGGTCTATCCGCACAACGCCAACCTCGAAGGCACGCAGGCCGCCTGCGAACGCAGCTTGCGCCGCCTGAAGGTCGATTGCATCGACCTCTATCTGCTGCACTGGCCCGGCTGCTTCTCGCTCGATGAAACCTTCGACGGTTTCGAAGCACTCAAGAAGGCCGGTAAAATCAAGGACTACGGCGTAAGCAACTTCGATCTCGAAGGCATGCAGGACGCCGTCGATTGCGGCGCCGTCGCCACAGACCAGGTGCTGTATAACCTCATCAAACGCGGCATCGAATTCGATCTGCTACCATGGTGCCGCCAGCAAGGCATGCCGGTGATGGCCTACTCGCCGCTGGAATCGAGCGGCCGTGAACAGGCCGCGTTGCTGGATAATCCTGGTCTGCACGCCGTCGCCCATGCCCACGGCGTAACGCCGGCGCAGATCGCGTTGGCCAGGGTGCTGCACCAGGACGGCGTGATCGCCATCCCCAAAGCCACCGACCCGGTTCACGTGCGCGCCAACCGCGCCGCGGCCGACATCAAACTCTCACCGCAGGATCTGGCCTCATTGGATCATGCATTCCCACCCCCACGTCGGCGCCGCGCGCTGGACATGCGTTAAAGGATCTATGAAACATAAGCTGCTTTGTTTAAGCCTGCTGCTGGCCAGTGCCGGCGCCTGGTCCCAGGAAGTTCCCGATGCCGATGCCGACGCACCGCAAGTGGTGGAAGTGGGCGGCGTGAAGAACCCCGAACTCAAATCCTACAAGGTGATGCTGAAAGGCGTGGACGCATTCGAGGCGAACCGCAAGTACGCGCCAGCCGCACCGATGAAATTCAAACTGGTCTCCGCCACGCCGGGAGCTTCGGTGGAAGGCGTCACGCTGCGCATCGCGGGCGACAATACGTCGGAAAACGTTCCGGTCGCGGCGGATGGAACCTTCGTCCTGCCGCGCATTCAGGCGGCCATCGATGACAAGGCGGATCTGGTCACGAACAAGAAGAAGAGCGTAGTGCGTTGGCGCGGCGACATCCACACTCCTGGCGTGCCAGCGAATGCGCGCCGGCTGGGCGATCTGCGCATGGAGTGCGAGATCGGCTGGGCCGTCAATCGGGAAGATATCCCTTTCCTGATTCGTAACGGCCTGGCGCTGGCTGGCGGCGCTTGCCACATCAAGAGCATCCAGCTACGCTATCAGGCGCCGTTGAATGCGACCGGCGTAACGTTGGTCTCCGGCGACCGCCGCATGCCGCTGCCGTTTATCCCCAAGTACAAGAATGTGTTTTCTCCGCCGGTGGCCGACACCAGCTGGGATGACGAATCGCTGATCGAGTACGAGTTCTCGACGGCGTCCATGTAAGGCTCCAGGTACAAGTTATGTTCAATCGAATCAAGCAGCTGTTTTTGTCCCCGGACACCAGCAACCATATCCTGATCAACGCCTATTGCACGGTCGCCGAGGTGCCCAAGCCCGGCTTCCCGCATGTAATGCAGGCGCGGCGCGATTTGTCCGATCCCGAACTGCGGCCGCATCTCAACGGCTTGATGAATCACCTGGCGCAGGCTGGCGCGGGGAAGATGACGCAGGTCCGGTATCACGTCATCCGCCATGTGCAGCGGGTGCGCCAGCATGTCAGCCTGTCCATCGAGGCCGGCGCGATGGACGGCTTCACCGCCTGGGCGGAGGCTGCAAACGCCATCGTGTTCATGGAGGATGGCAGTATGCGTGATCCGCAAGGGCGCATCCTGCTGCCGGCAAGCGGTGACGGCGGCGAGCCGAAAGCCGTCGTGCCATATCCGCAGCAGGCTTGGCAGCGCAAGGCGCGCTCGGAGCAGCTGCTTGCCGAGCGCAAGGTCGTAGTGCCGGCGACGCTGCCACCGCTGGTCTCCGAACCGGAGCTGCGCTTGCGCACCCCGGAAGATGTGCTGCGCAGGATGCTGGCGTTGTTCGTGGTCGCGATCCGCGCGGAGTCGCTGTCGGGCGGCCACGCCATTGCCGTCGACGATCTGAAAAAACGCTTTCCGCCAGCTTTCGCAGGCTTGACCGATGCCGAGCGGGCCTTCCTCGCGCAGGAAGCGCCAACGGAGCAGGAGACCACCCAGTACCTGTGGCGTTATGAAGCCATCCTCGTGCTGCAATGGGTACTCGGCCTGCAGGACGCGCTGCCATTCGCCGATGCGATCTGCGACGTGGCCGCGATCTCGCGCACCGTCATCGAACGCGGCACCGAGGGCTTGCGCAAGCAGCTGGCCATGCGCCCTGCGGCGGAGATCCTTGATGCGCTGGACCTGCACTACCGCCAGCACTGGGCCACGCGCCAGGCGATTTTGAAGAAAGCCGCTGCGCCCGCAGGACTGAACGACGGCGTGCTGCAAGAGCGCCACCACGCCTTGAACTGGCTGGTGCATTTCGAAGACCGCGACTGGGACGAAGTCGACACGCCAACCTGACCTGCAAACACCTATGAGCCTTCAATCCGTTCGTGAGTTTTTCCTCGCCCGGGATCTCGATCTTCCTATCGTAGAGCTGGAGGTCAGCACCGCCACGGTGGCGCTGGCGGCCGAGGCGCATGGCGTCGAGCCAGGCCGCATCGCCAAGACCCTGGCCTTCCGCGTTCGCGATGGCCGCGTGATCCTGCTGGTCGCCAGCGGCGTTGCCCGTATCGACAACCGAAAATTCCGCGAGGCTTTCGGCAAGGGCAAGATGCTGCCGCCCGAAGAAGTCGCCGAAACCACGGGCCATCCGGTCGGCGGTGTCTGTCCTTTCGGGCTGGCGCAGGCGCTGCCGGTGTATGTCGATGCGTCGTTGCGTAATTTCGACGAGGTGCTGCCAGCCGCGGGCTCGGTCAACAGCGTGGTGAGGATGTCGCCGGACATGCTGGCATCAGTCACGCAAGCGCAGTGGGTGGATGTTTGCTGACCGCTGACCGTTAAAGGTCGAGCGTCAACGCCGCACCTTCAGCACGCGAGACGCAGATGCACATCCGGCCTTGCGCGTGCTGCTCCGGCGTGAGCGCGTCATCGCGATGGTCGGGAACCCCGGCCAGTACATCGACCGCGCAGGCGCTGCAGTTGCCGATGCGGCAGGAGGCTGGCGCGGCCACGCCTGCTGCCTGTACGGCATCCAGGATGCTGCTGTCTGCCGCAACCTCTATCACTTTTCCGCTGCGGCGTAGCGTTACCGCGATAGTCCGGTCGCTGCTGCGCGCGGTGTTGCTGGCAAATCGTTCGAACCGCACGCGGTCGTTGGCGATGCCGGCATCGCGGGCGGCAGTCTGCACTGCGGCGATCAGCCGTTCCGGCCCGCAGGTGTAGATCTCCGTGTCGCGCCCGGCGTTGGCGAGCAGACCTTCGATATCCATGCGTTTGTTCTCGTCGGCTGCGTAGATTGCCAGCCGCTCCCCGAACGCCGCCGCCAGCTCATCGAGGAAGGGCGCCTCGGCGCGTGAGCGCACCGCGTAATGCAGGACGAAGGCGCGGCCTTGTTCCGACAGCGCATGCGCCATCGCTTTCAACGGTGTGATGCCGATGCCGCCGGCGATCAGCAGCGCGGGCAGGGCGCCTTGCGAGAGCGCGAAGTCGTTGCCCGGCATGGCGCAATGCAGCGTCATTCCGAGCCTGTATTCCGCATGGATGGCTTGCGATCCGCCACTGCCGCCGTCTTCGCGCAGGACGGCGATTTCATAGCTGTTCGCCATGCCGGGATCGGAGGCGATTGAATAGCGGCGCGTGCCGATCGCGCCGCCGGGCAGCGTCACGGGCATGTCGATGTGCGCGCCAGCCTTTGTCGGCGGCAGAGGCTTGCCATCTGCGCTGCGCAGCTCATAGGACCGCACGCGCGGTGTCAGTTGGCGCACGCCGCTGATGGTCAATGCCAGCGGCCCGGCGCCAAGCCGTTCCGCCTGCGCGGGCGCAGCCGGCTGCGAGGCGGCCGGCGCCAGCTTGGCGATCTGCTCTTTCAGACGTTTGAGCTGCGCGTGCAGCGGCGCCGTCAGCTCGGCGACTTCCTGCTCCGTGTAGCGGGGCGTGATGTGCTGCGGGCAGTTCCAGTCATAGCCTTCCACCGTGATGATGAAGGCGCGTTCGATGCGGGCGCTGTAGCCCGGCATGCGCAACTGCTCGATCAGCGCCGGATCGTTGGCAGCTTCCACGGTGCGTGCGCGGCCGATGATCTTCAACCGCACCTGCTCGGCGTAGTCGACCAGTATCAGCGAAATGCGGTCGTCCGTTTTCAGGTTGCCCACGCTGAGGTACTGTACGTTTCCGCTGAAGTCCGCAAAGCCCAGCGTCTTCGCGTCGAGCACGCGCAGGAAACCCTGCGGCCCGCCGCGATGCTGCACGTAGGGCCAGCCGGTCTCGCCGACGGTCGCCTGGAAGAAGTGATCCATCCGTTCGACGAAGGCGGCCTCCCTGCGTCCCAGGCTGTCCTGGCGGTTTTCCATCTGATCGAGGAAGGCATACTGGCCACGGCTTCCCATGCCGGTTTGAACTTCGCGTACCGTCGGCGTGAAGGTGATATCGGAATAGGCGCGTCCCATGATGTGCTCCTCGATCAGAATGAAATCAGGCTGCGATTTTCAGGTCGACTTTCGGGAAGTCGATCTCCACGCGACTGGCCTTGCCCAGGATGTTGGTCAGGAAGTTCATGCCGACGTGGGTGATGATCTCCACGATGTCCGACTCGCTGTAGCCAGCGCTGCGCACTTCGGCCAGTTCGATGGCGCTGATCTCGCCCTTTTTCTCCATCAGGCTTTGCGCGAACTTTACCGCCACGGCGGCTTGTGCGTCCTCGCTGGTGCCGTTGCGGGCGGCGGTCATCTCGTCGCCGCTCAAGCCGGTCTTGCGGCCGATGGCGGTGTGCGCGGAGACGCAGTATTCGCAGCTGTTCTGCTGTGCCAGTGCCAGCGCGATGCGCTCGCGGGTCAGCGCATCCAGCGTGCCGCCGTTGGCGACGCCGTGCAGACCGAGGAAGGCGCGCAGCGCGACCGGCGAGTTGGCGAATACCTTGAGGAAGTTGGGCACCATGCCGAGTTGCCCCTGGATGGCGTCCAGCAGGGCTTTCTGTTCGGCGTTGGCGGTGGCGTTTTCGATGGTGGCGATGCGGGTCATGGTGGTTCTCCTTGGTTGAGGGTTGTTTGTTCAGCGAACACTTGCAGTTTCATCGATAAGCGAGATAATGAGAATCCGTTGAATTTGCAATGCACTATTTCTAAATCAGGAATGATATGGACAAGCTCTCCGCCATGGCGATTTTCGTGGCCGTCGTCGATGAAGGTGGATTTGCCGCCGCCGCCCGCAAGCTGAAAATCTCGCCGCCGGTGGTGACGCGCGCCGTCACGGAGCTGGAGGAGAGCATGGGCGTACGCCTGCTGCTGCGCACCACCCGCGTGGTGCGGCTGACCGAAGTGGGAGCGCGCTACGCCGCCGATTGCCGCCGCATCCTGGCCGACGTGGCGGAGACCGAAACCTCCGCCGCCGGCTCGCACGGAGCGCCGCGCGGACGGCTGGTGATTACGGCATCCGTGATGTTCGGTGCGATGTACGTCACGCCCATCGTCACCGAATACCTGCGCCGCTACCCCGAGACGGATGTGGAATGCCGCTTCCTGGACCGCGTCGTCAACATGATGGACGAGGGCGTGGACGCGGCGATCCGCATCGGCACGCTGCCCGATTCCAGCTACCAGGCCGTGCGCGTGGGGCAGGTGAGGCAGGTGGTGTGCGCGTCGCCGGTATATCTGTCCGCGCGCGGCACGCCTTCCACGCCGCAGGATCTGGTCGGCCATGATCTGATCGCCGCCAATCCTGTCACCGCCACCAACGACTGGCGCTTCGAATGTGACGGCAAGCCGCAGACGGTGAAAGTGCATCCACGCCTGAGCAGCACCAGCAACGACGCCGCCTTGCGTGCCGCGCTGGACGGCTTCGGCGTCACGCGCGTGCTGTCCTACATGGCCGCGCCTTATCTGGCCGATGGCCGTTTGCAGACTATCCTGGGCCGCTACGAAACGCCCCCGGTGCCGGTGAGTGTGGTCCACCACGAGGGCCGTCACTCCTCCCGCAAGCTGCGCGCCTTCCTGGACCTGGCCATCACCACGCTGCGTGGCGACGAGGCACTGGCTCGATAAAATTGTATACAAAATTCGTTGACAATGTATCCGGCGAGGCGCAATATCGTCGTCAATAAACGCGTCGGTCACGAGCTGTTGCGTTGCTAAGCACCATTTCTACACACGGTTAAGGGCAGCCCGTGTGGGTAGTAGTTGCAAAGTAACGCCCATTAAAAAAAGACAGACGGAGACGCGTTTATGAATCACTTGTTATTTCAGGTCGAGGATCGGCCACCCCTATTCACAACCGTACTGCTGGCGGCTCAGCACATGCTTGCCGCCCTGGGCGGCATCATCGCCGTGCCGCTGGTGGTGGGCGCGGCGCTCAAGCTGCCGGCTGACCAGATCATCACGCTGATTAACGCCGCCTTGCTGGGTTCCGGCATCGTCACCATGGTCCAGTGCAAAGGCATAGGCCCCGTCGGCATCAGGCTTCCGTGCGTGATGGGCACCAGCTTCGCCTTCGTCGGCGCGGCCATCAGCGTGGGCCTTGAGCACGGCGTCCCGGCGATACTGGGTTCCTCGCTGGCCGCTTCGGTGGTGATGATCGTTGGCAGCTGCTTCATGCCGAAGATCCGCAAGCTGTTCCCGCATGCCGTCACCGGCGTGGTGGTGACGATGATCGGCCTGTCGCTGGTGCCGGTGGCAGTGGATTGGGCGGCAGGCGGCCATGCGCCGGGCGCCGTCTATGGCTCGCCGCTCAACCTGGGCATCGCAGCGTTTGTGCTGGTCACGGTCATCATGCTGGTCCAATTCGGCAAGGGCATCGTGTCGGCGGCGGCGGTGGTGATCGGCATGTTCATCGGCTACCTGGTCTGCGTATCGCTCGGCATGATCGACTTCTCGCAGGTGCAGAATGCGCCGGTGTTTGCGCTGCCGCAGCCGCTCCATTACGGCATGACCTTCCCGGTGGCCGGCATCGTCGCCATGGCGATCGCCTACCTGGTGACGATGGTCGAAACGACCGGCACCTTCATGGCGCTGGGCGCCGCCACCAACACCAAGATGCGCGGCAAGACGCTGGCACGCGGCATCCTGTGCGACGGCGTCGGCTCGGCTTTCGCCGCGCTGATGTCCAGCCCTCCGGTGTCGACCTTTGCGCAGAACGTTGGCGTGGTCTCGCTGACCGGCGTCGCCAGCCGCCACGTGGTTGCGCTGACCGGCGCGATGCTGTTCCTGGCTGGCCTGTTCCCAATATTGGGAGCGGTGGTCGTGACGATCCCGCAGCCGGTGCTGGGCGGAGCGGGGCTGATGATGTTCGCGATGATTATCTCGGCCGGCGTACAGTTGCTGAGCCATGTCGAGCACACCAAGCGCAATGGCGTCATCATGGCGGTGGCGATCGGCTGCGGCCTGGCGGTGACGGTGCGGCCGGAGCTGCTGTCCAAGCTGCCGGCCTTCGTCAAGGAAGTCTTCGGCTCGGGCATCACGGTTGGCGCGCTGGTCGCGGTGGTCTTGAATCTGGTGCTGCCTGAACGTCCGCTGGAAGTGAACGACGATGACGAAGAAGAGGAAGTACCGCAGGCTTTTTTAACGTCGGAGCGTGAAGCAGCTTAAAATACGTCCGATATCAACCCTACTGTTTCCGCAGTGCCCGCGCATTGTTTCCGCAGTGTTTAACCATCATAGAAATTATGACTAAAACCCTACTGATCAAGAATGCGCGCGTGCTGGTGACGATGGACGACGAGCGCCGTGAAATCGCCGATGGCGCCGTCTACATCCGGGACAACGTGATCGAACAGGTCGGCCGCAGCGCCGATCTGCCGCAGCAGGCGGACGAGATCATCGACGCCGCCAACCATGTGGTGATGCCAGGCCTGGTCAACACCCACCATCATATGTACCAGAGCCTGACGCGCGTGATACCGGCCGCGCAGAACGGCGAGTTGTTCAACTGGCTCACGAACTTGTATCCAATCTGGGCCAATCTGACGCCGGAGATGGTTCACGTGTCGACGCTGGCGGCGATGTCGGAGCTGATCCTGTCCGGCTGCACCACCAGTAGCGATCACCTGTACATCTACCCCAACGGCTGCAAGCTGGATGACAGCATCGAGGCGGCCGGCAAGATCGGCATGCGCTTCTATGCGGCGCGCGGTTCGATGAGCGTTGGGCAGTCCAAGGGCGGTCTGCCGCCGGACCGCGTGGTGGAGGAGGAGGGGGCGATTCTCAAGGATACGCAGCGCCTGATCGAGACTTATAACGATGCTGGCCGCCATGCGATGCAGCGCATCGTGGTGGCGCCTTGCTCGCCATTCTCCGTGTCCCGCGATTTGATGAAGGAAGCGGCGACGATGGCGCGCAGCTTCGGCGTATCGCTGCACACGCACCTGGCGGAGAACGCGAACGACATCGCCTACAGCCGCGAAAAATTCAATATGACGCCCGCCGAATACGCGGAGGACTGCGGCTGGGTGGGGCACGATGTCTGGCACGCGCACTGCGTGCAGCTGGATGACGACGGCATCTACATGTTCGGCCGCACCGGCACGGGCATTGCGCACTGTCCGTGTTCGAATATGCGGCTGGCGTCCGGCATCGCGCCTATCCGCAAGATGATCGACAGCGGTGTGCCGGTAGGGCTGGGTGTGGATGGTTGCGCCTCCAACGATTCGGGCCACATGATGGGCGAAGTGCGGCAGGCGATGCTGCTTCAGCGCGTGGGCTTCGGCCCCGATGCGATGACGGCGCGGCAGGCGCTGGAGATGGCGACGCTGGGTGGCGCCAAGGTCTTGAACCGCGATGATATCGGCGCGCTCAAGCCGGGCATGTCGGCGGATATCGTGATGTTCAAGCTTGATACGATAGGTTTCGCCGGCGCGCTGCATGATCCTGTCGCGGCGCTGGTGTTCTGCACGCCGCCTAACGTCTCATACAGCATCATCAACGGCAAGGTGGTGGTGCGCGATGGTGCGCTGTGCACCATCGATCTGCCGGTGGTCATAGAGCGCCACAACGCGCTGGCGCATCAATTGGCGTTGGCTGCCCGCTGATAACTGGCGATGGCCTGGCTCAGGGCCTGCTGCATGTGCTGCTCGTGTGCCGCCTGATCTTCCGGTGCCACGCCGGCGGTGGCAGGCGCCTGGCCTTCGCTGCGCTGGCGCCATTCGTCCAGCGCTTGTTCAAGATAAGCGTCTTCGTTGCCGAACCATTCCAGTGCGATGCGCTCACCGAGCATGCGGATGCGCAGTTGCTGTCGTTGCCGCTGCCAGCTGATGATGCGGCTCAGGTCTTGCGATGCGGCGTCGGCGGAGGTGAAGTGCTGCGCCGCCAGCAGTTCGTCGTGAGCGGTCAGGTAGCGTTGATAGCGCTCGGCGATCTGGATTGCTTCGTTGGCTGCGCTGGCGGGCAGCGCGCGGCGCAGGTAGGCTTCCAGCCCGGCGTCGCGGCGGTTTAGCAGAAAACTGTCCATCAACTGATGCAGCGCGAAGTCGGGGATGAGTTCCTGTTTGTCGGTGAGCGAGAGGTCGGACGTGATGGCGACGGTTGCGGAATAAGCTGCGGCGCTCGCGGTGGCGCGGACGGCCTGGCTCCCGGCTGGCTGCCCGGCGGGAGCAGGGCCGGGCGTTGGCGCCGACATGGGCGCGGTTTCGGCAAGCCGTGCCCACACCGTGAGCATGGCCGCCGCCATCATCGCCGCCGCGAGTGCTGCGGGTACCTTCATCAGTACGTCGGCCAGCCGCCGCTGAAGGTCAGGTCGTTGATGAACAGGACGCCGTTGTAGCCGTTCTGGCTATCCAGCTCATGCCGCACCATCACACCATTCGCCACCGACTCGCCACCCGGCGCGATGAAGCGCCCGCCACCCGCGTCCAGCGTGGTGCCGCCGCCATTGAGCATGTTGACGCCGTTCTTGTCCAGGTAAGGCCCGGTCACGCTGGTCGAACGGCCATACGAAATATGGTAGGTGCTGTTGGCGCCGTCGCAGCACTTGCCCGTGGAGACAAACAGGTAGTAATACGAGCCGTTGCTCATGATGAAGGAGTTCTCGATGCCGGTGCTGTCGGCTGCAAGGTGGTACCAGCTGCCGGTGGGCTTGAGCGTGTTCGCGTCGACCCGCGTGGTGTAGATCCCGGTCCAGAACGATCCGAAGGACAGCCATGGCTGGCCTGCTTTGTCGACGAAGAAGTTGGGATCGATGGCGTTGTAGTTGTTGCCCGGCGCGGAAGTGAGCACCGCGCCTTTGTCGGTCCAGTTGCCCGCCGCGATGCTGCTGGCCGTGGCCAGGCCAATGGCCGACTTCTGCGAGCCGAATGTGGACACCGCATAGTACAGGATCGCCTTGCCGTTCCAGACGTGGATGTCCGGCGCCCACACCATCCTGGAGTTGTTGTTGTATTGGCCCCACCACGACAGGCCTCCGCCGAAAATGCTCACGCCCTGCGTCCATGCGTGGCCGTCCGGCGAGTACTTCACGCCGATGCCGGTGTCGCTGGTCTCGGTGATCCACCAGGTGCTGTTTTCCTTGTAGACGCTGGGGTCGTGCGTGATGAGCGAACCTGTGAGCGTCCAGGTGGCCGCCTGCGCGCCAGCGGCGCAGAAGGCGATAGCTGTCGCCGCCGCCCATTGCTTGAGTAGCTGTTTAGTCATTTGTCGTCTCGCGTTATAGGTTTTGTGTCTGCCGATGCAGGATTTCATGCTGCGACAGGCGCGAGAACGCGTCCAATGAATTTTTATCGGGGACTGATACCGCGATCCGTATCGCTACATCAGCAGCGCGGAGACCAGGTCTTTCTTCGCCGGGCTGGCGTTGACGTCGAAATTGAGCGCCGCTTCCACATGGCTCAGATGGTGCAGCATCAGCTCCGCCGCCTTGTCCGCGTCGCCCGAGCGGGCCGCGGCCAGGAAGGCGGCGTGTTCGTCGGACGAGCAGGCGGCGTCGCGCTCCGATTGATACAGCATGGTGATGAGCGAGCTGCGGCCCACCAGCTCGCGCACGATCTCCCTCAGCACCTGGTTGCCCACCACGTCCGCCAGCAGCACGTGGAAATCGCCCAGCAGCTGCTGGCGCATCTTCGACGGCACTTGCGACAGCGCGTTGCGCTCTTCCTTCAGGTGCTTCTCCAGCATTTTGTAATCGGCCGCCTTGGCCTTGGCGGTGAACTCCCGCGCCAGCGCCGCTTCGATGATGCGCCGCGCCGCGAAGATCTCGCGCGACTCCTGTTCGCTGGGCTGGCTGACCACGGCGCCCTTGTCGGGAACCATATTGATTAACTTGTCCTTCGACAGTATCAGCAGCGCGGCGCGGATCTTGGTGCGGCTGACCGAATACAGGCGGCACAGCGCTTCTTCGCGCAGCTTGGTCCCCGGCGGCAGCTTGCGCGCCGCGATGGCTTCGGCGAGGTTGTTGGCGATATCGTTGGCGCTTTCGGCGGGGAGTGTGCTGGACATGAAGTGGCTGTTGGTATCGTAGTGTCGTTTTTTCGTCCCATGATACATGGGCTGCCGGGGATTGACTATGTGGCAGTGCTGAGAGAGTAATCGTATTACATATGTGTCGGGGGAGAGATGGGTGGAATCGATTCCTATGGATAATTGTAAAAAACATTAGCGAGTTCCGCTTGTTGTTTACTGTAGTTCTGCTACATTTTATCTGGGCTGCAGTATTTCCCAAAAAACAAAATATAACGACACGGAGATAAAGATGATGAAATCCTTACTGGCCGCCGGCCTGCTGGGCGGTTGCGCCCTCGCGCCTGCGCATGCCGCATTCAATCCCGCCGACACCTCGGTGCAGATGTTCCGCTGGAAGTGGAACGACATCGCCAAGGAGTGCACCAACTGGCTCGGGCCGCAGGGTTTTGGCGCGGTGCAGGTGTCGCCGCCGCAGGCCTCGGCCAGCCTGGGGGCATGGTGGGACGTGTATCAGCCGGTGAACTTCGCTACGCTGAAGAGCAATATGGGCACCGAAGCCGAGTTCCAGACGATGATTAACACCTGCCATACCGCCAAGGTGCGCGTGTATGCGGATGTGGTGGTCAACCATCTGGCAGCCGGTTCCGGCACCGCCACCGATGGCTCGACATGGAACTCGACGACGCTGGCCTATCCCTTCTTCAGCGCCAGCGATTTCCATCCCGCCTGCGACATCGCCGGCGGCGACTACGGCTCGCCGGGCAATCGCTACAACGTGATGTTCTGTCGCCTGAGCGGCCTGCCGGACCTGAAGACCGACGGCGCCTACGTGCAAGGCCAGGTCAAGACCTACCTGAGAAAATTGATCAACATGGGCGTGGACGGCGTGCGCTTCGACGCCGCCAAGCATATGCAGCCGGGCGATCTGCAGGCGATCATGAGCGGCGTCACGCACACCACCAAGGCCGGCGAGGCGCTGTGGATCACGCAGGAAGTTATCCCCGACAGTAACGTGGTGCGCTCCGATTACTACAGCGTCGGCACGCTGAACGAATTCCAGTACACCTTCGCCATCAAGGCCATGTTCCGCAACGAGAACGGCGCCAGTCTGTCGCAGGTGCGCGCCATCATGGGCACGCCGGGCAACTGGGGCGGCACCTGGGGCTTTGTGCCGAGCGAGAAGGCGACCGTCTTCGTCAATAACTGGGACACGGAGCGCAACGGCAGCTCGCTGGTGGCCAGCAACTACGTCTCGGGCGCCACCAACGACACGCAAGGCACCAAGCGCTACGACCTGGCCAACATCTTCATGCTGGCGTGGCCTTACGGCTCGGCGCAACTGCATTCGGGCTTCCGCTTCACCAGTTTCGACCAGGCCCCGCCGAGCGCCAGCCCGTTCGATGCCAGCGGTAATCCGCTGATTAACCAGCAGTGGGACTTCATCCATCGCTGGAGCGACATCTCGAACATGGTCGCCTTCCGCGCGGCGACATCGGGGCAGGGCGTGGACTACTTCACCAACGGCACCGCCAACCAGATCGCGTTCGGACGCGGCGCCAAGGGCTTCGTGGCGATCAACAATGAGTACGCGGCCTGGAACGCTTCGCTGCAAACGCTGCTGCCTGCCGGGACTTACTGCAACGTGGTGCACGGACTGTTGAACGCGGCCGGCACGGCCTGCACCGGCGACAGCGTCACCGTCGGCAGCAATGGCGTCATCAGCGTGAGCATACCGGCCAATGGCGGCGCGACCGTGCCTGCGGTGGCGCTGCACATCAACCAGAAGATCGGTGGCGGTGGCGGCGGTACGTGCACCACGGTGCCCGTGACCTTCCGCGTGGCGAACGCGAATACGGTGGTGGGGCAGAACGTCTACGTGGTGGGCAACCGCGCGGAATTGGGCAACTGGGTGCAGGGCGCCAGCGATCAGCTGAACATCGAAGGCAGCGGCGCCAACGTGCCGTGGTCGCGCACCTTCCAGCTGCCGCCGTCGACGGCGATCCAGTACAAGTTCATGAAGTACGGCGTGAGCACCGTGTGGGAGAGTAACCAGTCCACCGCCAGCGGCAATCGCGAAGCGACCACGCCGGCTTGCGGCGGATCGGTCACACTCGACGCGGGCAGCTTCAAGTTTTAATGCACGCTGGCTGGAACAGCCTTTTCCTGCTGGACGAGGATGAAGGGGCTGACGACGACTGCCCACAGTTCGGCGTTGGTCTCCAGCCATTTCGCCGCCTGCTCGTCGCTGACTTTGGCGAGCAGGCCGGCGTTCATCCACTGGCCGATGTTGGCCTTGTCGTCGTGCGAGATGCGCACGGCCACATCGACCAGGTCCAGCGAATCGGCGATCCACACCACGTTGCCGGCGGCGAAATGCTTGAGCAGTTCGGTCCATGGCAGGCGCGCGGTTTCGCGATTCACTTTGAGACGCAGGTCGGTGTCGTTTTCAGGTTTGGTTTGCATGATTCAGATAATTTCGATGATCGGTTCCGGGCTACCCCGCCATGTTAACCGATAGACCGCGCCTTTGCGAACATTGCCCACCAGCGCGGGCCGGAAGCAGGCCAGGTTGATGCCGCCCGCCAGCCGCACGCTCGGGTAGATGATGCCCAGCGAGCCGCCTTCCAGCAGGCGTTCGGCCAGGATCTGCGATTCGATGTAGCTGTCCGGCGCCAGGCAGCCCAGGTAGCGCGCCTGGCCGCGCAGGTCGTGGAACTGGGCCGTGAAGTCGGCCAGCATGGTCTGGTACTGAACGCTGTCGTCGAAGCGGTTGATCTCGGCGTATTCGACGGTTTTGTGGAAGGTGATTTCGGCCAGCGCCGTCTCGGCGTCGAAGGCGCAGTACCACGCGCCGCGGTCGCCGCCGTTGAAGCGGCTGCCTTCAGGGCGGGCGTAGGTATAGGCGGCGTTCACGATGCGGAAGTTCGGCACGCCGAACACCAGTTCATCCATCGTGATGCCGGGGGCGCCGCCGTTCTGCGCCTGCAGGCGCGCGTTGGTGGCGTTATCCAGTTCGAACAGGTCGCGCAGATCCTGGTCGTTGTCGGCCAGCGGGGCCAGTACCGAGTCTTCCATGTCGGCGAAGCGCGATGGCAGCAGGCGGCAGGTGTCGAACTGGCGCAGCGGGGTGAGGGGCGGAATCAGGCTGACCGGCACTTACAGTCCTCCGCGGCGTGCGTCCAGCAATTGGCGGACGGTTTGCATGGCGGGCAGGCCGCCGGCGGCGATGTAGGTCAGCGGTGTGCGGCCGCCGAAGATGATGTTGGTGTTGGCGAGCCCCATCCATTCGTCGGCGAGCTTGTCGCCGTAGAGGATGTGCAGTGCCTTGTAGATGCCCAGCAGGTAGGAGATGCGGGTGATGCAGTCCACCTCCAGTGTGCGTTCAGGGTTCTTTTTCCATTCGTAGTAAGCGCTGCTGGAGATGCCGCCCAACAGTTCGCGGGCGTCGTCGTCGCGCAGTTTCCAGGCGGCGGCCAGCTTGAAAAAGCCTTTCAGGGCCGCCTTGGAGAGCCGCTCGCGCTCGGCCTTGGCGTTCAGGTCGACCAGTACGGTTGGTTCGAAGCGGCTACGTGGGTAGGCGTAGGTCAGATTCATAAATCCTCCGTTGATGGAGTAGTTATACTCCTTTTCAGGATGGGTAGCAACCGAGGATCAACTGGATTAATATCGTCTTGTCTATAAAACAGGGGAGATCGGCTATGAAATGGGCAAAATTGGCAGTGGCGGGCGTATTGGCGGTGATGGCGGCGACTGCGGGCGCGGCGCCGGCATTCACGGGCGTGCAGGAGCAGGTGGCCAATGTCGAGCGGGCATTCGCGGCGACCATGAAGGCGCGCGATCATGCGGCTTTCGTGGCGTTCTTGTCGGATGAGGCCGTGTTCAGCGGCGGCACGCAACCCTTGCGCGGCAAGAAGGCCGTGGCGGACGAGTGGAAGAAGTTCTTCGCCAAGCCGGATGCGCCGTTCACCTGGGAACCTGACGAGGTCGAAGTGCTGGCCTCAGGCACGCTGGCCAAGACCTCGGGTCCGGTGCACGGCCCGGACGGCAAGCTGATCGCGCGATTCAGTTCGGTCTGGCGGCTGGAGGCGCCGAACACCTGGCGCATCGTGTTCGATGGTGGCGTCGAGGTGTGCGGGAATAAATGAGCGCGCGCCTATTCCTTTAGCGGATCGGGCTTGGGCATCAGGATCAACATGGAGCGCACCTTTTTACCGTTGCCTGTGGCGTCGTTAGCGCTTTTTACGACGATTTGCTCGGTTCTGGCGTCGTAGGTAATTTGTGCGCCTGTCGCCTCGCCGGTGACGCTGCCGTTTTCGATGATTCTGACTTTTGCGTTGTCGTCAATCGTGAGGAGGTCGTCTTTCTCGCGGTACGCGATACTTTTGC
Organism: Rugamonas aquatica; assembly: GCF_009380215.1. Lineage (GTDB taxonomy): Bacteria > Pseudomonadota > Gammaproteobacteria > Burkholderiales > Burkholderiaceae_D > Rugamonas > Rugamonas aquatica_B. The sequence goes on along the minus strand of NZ_WHUG01000015.1, from coordinate 37,409 downwards.
CTTCGCCGCTCACCCATTTGTCATTCGCAGAATCCTGCTTTTGCTTGAACCTGGCGACGTTGTCTTTCAGCGAAGTGACGGTGTAGAGGTAGTCCCCCTCGGGCGACTGGGCCGCCGTCAGATAATCCGATGAAATGAGCAGACTGCCTTTCGATGCCTGGACATGGTCGTTGAATTTGCTGACTCCCTTTACGGTGTCGTAGTGCATCTCACCGTCATAGGAAATGACGGTTTTCTGGAACCTGTCGGCTCGCTCCGCCGAGGCGAGCATAGGAAGTGAAAGCGCCAGTGCCGCAAGCAGAAGTCTCATCAAGGCTCCTCTCAAAAGATAGCGCGCACATTAGCAGACTACTTCCGCTCAATGTGCGTTTATCCCTGGCTAACGAGGGTGCACTGGTTTGCAGTACTAAAAGTCCTGTGCCGCGCGACTTTATGCCGGCTCGGCGTGCTCCACCATCAGCTGAACCTTGGTGACGCCGTTGTATTCGTTGGCGTCGAGGCGGAAGGCGACCTTGGCGCGTTCGCCCAGCGAGTCGACGTGGCCGAACCAGATGGCGTCATAACGCGCGCCGTTCTTTTCCAGCAGCAGCTTGAGGTGGCGCTCCTTCAAAATGCGCTGGCTCACCACGCGGAACTCGTCGCAGAACACCGGCGGCGCAAAGCCCTGGCCCCACACCTGGCCATCCATCAAATCGATGAAGGCGGTGGTGTAGTAGGCGTCTTCCAGCGGGCCGTCGGTTTCGATCACGCGTTCCAGCTGCTGCTTGCTCAGCCATGCGCGGCCCACTTCCTCGAAGGCCGCGGCGAAGGCATCGAAGGCGTCGGCGCGCAGCGTCAGGCCGGCGGCCATGGCGTGGCCGCCGAATTTGTCGATCAGCGACGGCGCCTTCTTGTACACCAGGTCCAGCGCATCGCGCAGGTGGAAGCCGGGGATGGAGCGCCCGGATCCTTTGATCCAGCCGTCGGCTCCCGGTGCGAAGGTGATGGTCGGACGGAAGAACTTCTCCTTCAGGCGCGAGGCGACGATGCCGATCACGCCCTGGTGCCACGATTCGTCGAACACGCAGATGGTGCTGCTGTTGGCCGGTTCGAACGCGTCCAGGTGCAGCAAGGCCGCATCCTGCATCTCGGCTTCGATCTCGCGGCGCTTCAGGTTGATCTCGTTGAGCTGCTGCGCCAGCTGCCATGCGCGGCCTTCGTCGTCGGTGATCAGGCATTCGATCCCCAGCGACATGTCCTCCAGCCGCCCGGCCGCGTTCAGGCGCGGGCCCAGCGCGAAACCGAGGTCGAAGGGATTGGCGTTGCGCGGCTCGCGGCCCGCCACGCGGAACAGCGCCGCCACGCCGGCGTGCATGCGGCCGGCGCGCATGCGCTTCAGGCCCTGCGCCACCAAAATACGGTTGTTCGGATCGAGCCGCACCACGTCGGCCACGGTGCCCAGCGCCACCAGGTCGAGCAGGTTGTCCAGCTTGGGCTGGGTCTGGGCGTCGAACACGCCGCGCTTGCGCAGCTCCGCGCGCAGGGCCAGCAGCACGTAGAACACCACGCCGACGCCGGCGATATGCTTGCTCGGGAAGCCGCATTCCGGCTGGTTCGGGTTGACGATCACGCGCGCGGCCGGCAGCGTATCGGCCGGCAAGTGGTGGTCGGTGACGACCACTTCGATGCCGCGCCGGTTGGCCTCGGCTACGCCGTCGATGCTGGCGATGCCGTTGTCGACGGTGATGATGATGTCCGGCTGCTTCTCGCGCGCCGTCAGTTCGACGATCTCCGGCGTCAGGCCGTAGCCGTACTCGAAGCGGTTCGGCACGATGAAGTCGATGTTGGCGCCCATGGCCCGCAGGCCGCGCAGCGCGACCGCGCAGGCGGTGGCGCCGTCGCAGTCGTAGTCGGCCACGATCACCATGCGCTTGGCGGCGGCGATGGAGTCGGCCAGGAACACGGCGGCGGCGTCGATGTGCAGCAGGCCCGAAGGCGGGATCATCGACGCCAGCTCGCTCGACAGCTCTTTCACGTCGGTCAGGCCGCGCGATGCGTACAGGCGCGCCAGCACGGGGTGGATGCCGCCCTGGCGCAGCATTTCGGATTCACGGAACGGGCAGGGACGGATGGCGATACGGGTCATGTCAGGCTTGCTTCATCAAGAGGTTCAGGTTTGGCTTGCGCCAGAATTTGCGCAGCGCCAGTTTGCTGGTGCTGACGGTGCTCCAGCCGTTGCGGTGGCTGAGCACCAGCGTGACGCGGCCGATGCGCCCGTCCTGCAAGGCCGCCAGCAGCGGCGCCAGCCACTCCTGCTCGATGCGCTGCATGCGCGCGATCCAGTCGGCCCAGTCGCCGGTCTGCGCCGACGGGATCAGCTCCGCCAGCATCGCCGTGCCCGGCGCGGCGATCAGCTGCGCGGCGGTCGGCTGGCGCAGCGCGGGCGCGGCCAGCGCTTCCATCCACGCCGGGCCGCCGTCGATCGCCAGCGGCTGCGGGGAGACGGCCAGCGGGCCGGCGCCGCCCCACATCCAGAACGCGTTCACCGGCTGCAGGCCGCGCGCCTGGCGCGCCTCGTTGACCGGATGTTCGTGCCACTGCATCTGGATTTCATTTTGCAGCTTGCGGTAGGCGCGGGCGTGTTCGCCTTCCGGCATCCAGTCGCTGAGGTTCTGCGTGGTGGCGGCGTCGGGCGAGGCGGTGGCCAGGCCGGACCAGTCGTCGGCCCGCGCAAACCACAGGCCCGGCGCCCCGTGCAGCAGCGTCTTGCCCTGTTCCTCGAAGCAGGGGCGGGCCAGCTCGTACAGCGCGCGCGATTCCGCCTCGTTCAGGTGCAGCGCGCGCGGGTCGGACAGCAGCAGGTGGGTGCGCGACAGCTGGATATGCGCCGGCTGGACGATGAACCAATGGCCTTGCCGGGCTTCCGCCTGCAAGCCGCAGCCCTGCATGACGGCGGTGGACAGCGGCGCGGCGGTGTCCGGCCGGTCGGGCGCGGACGCCAGCCCGAGCGCGTGGGCCAGCCAGGCTTCGTGCGGCAACACCCGGCTGTCGTTGTCATATTTGTTGTATTCGAAGCGAGTGTAGCGGGACAACAACGCCGCCAGCGACGGGGTCTTCAGTGCGCGCAACAGGTCGGTCGCCATCTCCGGCGGAGGCAGAGCGTAAGGCAGTGCAAGGGTAATTTCGGTCATGGCGAGATTGTAGGGCATAGCGGCCAACGGCGGGATATTGCTGTACAGAACGTAAAAATGACCAAAAGAATCATTCAAGTAAAAAATATTAATTGTTTCAAGTTAAATTTAGCTATAATTGCGACAACTAACATGTATTGACAGCATCACTTCGACCCGGTGATGCCAGTTGTTCAGCATTTTCCTGCCGCCTTTGACCCCACCCCCGTCAGCAGCCGCGCCGGTCAGCAATCCACTCCGAAAACGATTTTTTGAAGGCCAATAAAAATGATTAAGTTCAAATGCAGCGGTGTGACGGTAGAGGTGTCGAAATGAGTGATATCACCATCAATACCAGCGTCCATGTTTGCGAAGATACCAACACCACCTTTGATATACGCGATGTGCTGTCCGCTGCAGGCCTGACTACGGCCGCTGTCTTAAACATCACCAAGATGACCGTGAAGCTGCCGGACGGCACCACGGCGTTTGGCGACACGGCGCTGTTCGGCAAGGTGGATGGCGACACGATCTACGTCCATCCGGGCGCCTGGAAGCCCAATTACAACGGCCAGTTCGCGACGATTGAATTCGTCACGCAGGACGGCACTTCCGGCACCCGCATTTCGATCAACCTGCAGGTGGTGGTCGACCCCGTCAACGACGCGCCGACCGGCGCCGACAAGGTGTTCGCGCTGACCAACGGCGCGGCCGTCACGCTGGCGCAGGGCGACTTCGGTTTCGTCGACGCGGTCGAGCATGACGCCTTCCAGTCCGTCATCATCACCTCGCTGCCCAACGCGGGCAAGCTGATGCTCAATGGCGTCGCCGTGGCCGTCAACGCCGAGATCTCGGCCGCCGACATCGCTGCCGGCCACCTGACCTTCGTGCCTGGCCAGACGGCTGCCGGCAGCTTCGACGTCGGCTTCAAGGTGCGCGACAACGGCGGCCTGGTGGGCTGCGGCGCGGCCGACACCAGCGTCACGCCGAACTACCTGACCTTCAAGGTGCCGATGTCGCACCTGGGCGATTTCGTCTGGGAAGACATGAACGGCAACGGTGTGCAGGACGCGGGCGAAGCCGGCCTGGCCAACGTCACCGTACAGCTGAAGGATGTGGACGGCCACGTCGTCAAGACCACCACCACCGACGCCAGCGGCAAATACCACTTCGACGTCGATCCGGGCACTTACTCGGTTTCCGTGCAAGCTCCGGCCGGCTATTCGGCCACCGTCAAAGGCCAGGGCGGCGACGCCGTCGACAGCGACATCGATGCCAGCGGCAACACCGCCGCCATCACGCTGACTCCGGGCGAGACCAACAACAAGGCCGATGCCGGCCTGGTGCGCCTGGCCTCGCTGGGCGACACCGTCTGGTACGACACCAACCGCGACGGCGTGCAGAACAACGGCGAAGCCGGCGTGGCCGGCGTCAAGGTCACGCTGCTGGACGCGGCCGGTCATCCGACCGGCGCCACCGTCACCACCGACGCCAGCGGCCACTACCAGTTCAACGGCCTGCAGCCAGGCAGCTACAGCGTGCAGTTCGACAAGACCACCTTGCCGGCCAACTACCTGTTCACCGCGCAGAACCAGGGCGGCGATGTCACCAAGGATTCCGACGCCGACGCCTCCACCGGCCAGACCGCGCAAGTGACGCTGGCTTCGGGCGACAACTACCAGCATCTGGATGCGGGCATCGTCATCAAGCAAGCCACCGTGGGCGACCGCGTGTGGGAAGACACCAACGGCAACGGCCTGCAGGACAGCGGCGAGCTGGGCCTGGACGGCGTCAAGGTCGACCTGAAGGACGCCAGCGGCCACGTGGTCAGCACCGTCACCACCCATGACGGCGGCCAGTACAGCTTCACCGTCGATCCTGGCACTTACTCGGTGTCCGTCACCGCACCGTCCGGCTTCGTGGCCACCGGCCAGGGCGCCGGCGGCAATGCCGTCGACAGCGACATCGATGCCAGCGGCAGCACCGCCGCCATCACGCTGACCCCGGGCCAGAATAACGCCGATGTCGACGCCGGCTTCTACCGTCCGGCCACGCTGGGCGACAAGGTCTGGTACGACACCAACCGCGATGGCGTGCAGGACGCGGGCGAAGCCGGCGTGGCCGGCGTCAAGGTCGTGCTGCTGGACGCCAGCGGCAACCCGACCGGCGCCACCGCCACCACCGACGCCAGCGGCAACTACAGCTTCAACAACCTGAAGCCCGGCACTTACAGCGTGCAGTTCGACAAGGCCAGCTTGCCGGCCAACTACGTGTTCACCACCGCCGGCCAGGGTGGCAACGGCGCCACCGATTCGGACGCCAACGTCAACACCGGCAAGACCGGCCAGGTCACGCTGAACTCGGGCGACCACGGCCAGGACCTGGACGCCGGCATCGTCGTGGTGCAAGCCACGCTGGGCGACCGCGTGTGGGAAGACAAGAACGGCAACGGCGTGCAGGACGCGGGCGAGCAGGGCGTGGACGGCGTGGTCGTCTCGCTCAAGGCGGCCGACGGCCACGTGGTCAGCACCGTCACCACCCACGACGGCGGCCAGTACGGCTTCACCGTCGACCCAGGCACGTACAGCGTGTCGGTGGCGCCGCCTGCGGGCTTCGTCTTCACCGGCGCGGGCAAGGGCGGCAATGGCGCACTGGACAGCGATGTCGGCGCCGACGGCAACAGCGCCGCCATCACGCTGGTCTCCGGCCAGAACAATGCGGACGTCGACGCCGGCGTGTACCGCCCGGCCTCGCTGAGCGAAGTGGTGTGGATCGACGCCAACCGCGACGGTCGCCTGAACAACGGCGAAGTCGGCGCAGCGGGCGTCAAGGTCACGCTGCTCGACAGCAGCGGCAACCCGGTTGCCGGCGCCGTCGCCACCACCGACGCCAACGGCCACTACCAGTTCGACGGCCTGGCGCCTGGCAGCTACAGCGTGCAGTTCGATAAATCCAGCCTGCCAGCGGGCTACGACTTCACCACCGCCGCACAAGGCGGCCCCGGCGGCGCCGGTTCCGACGCCGACACCGGCACCGGCAAGACCGCGCAAGTCACGCTGGCCTCGGGCGACAACCTGACGCTGCGCGCCGGCCTGGTGGTGCAGCAAGCCACGCTGGGCGACCGCGTGTGGGAAGACAGCAACGCCAACGGCGTGCAGGATGCGGGCGAAGCCGGCATCGACGGCGTCAAGGTCGATCTGAAGGACAGCCTGGGCAACGTGGTCAACAGCACCGTCACCCATAACGGCGGCCAGTACAGCTTCACCGTCGACCCGGGCACGTACTCGATCGCCGTCACCGCGCCGGCCGGCTACGCCTCCACCGGCCAGGGCCAGGGCGGCAATACCGCCACCGACAGCGATATCGACGCCACCGGCGCCAGCGCCAACGTCACGCTGACGGCCGGCCAGACCAACAACAGCGTCGACGCCGGCCTGGTCAAGCTGGCCGAACTGGGCGATACCGTCTGGGTCGACAGCAACCGCAACGGCGTGCAGGACGCCAATGAAGCCGGCCGCGCCGGCGTCAAGGTCACGCTGCTCGACGCCACCGGCGCCGCCGTAGCGACCGCGACCACCGACAACGGCGGCCACTACCTGTTCAACAACCTCAAGCCTGGCGTCTACAGCGTCCAGTTCGACAAGGCCACCATCGGCGACGGCTACGAGTTCACCACCGCCCACGCCGGCGGCAACGGCGCGGTCGATTCCGACGCCGGCGCCAACGGCCTGACCCAGCAAGTCACGCTGGGCTCGGGCGCCGTCAACCACGACCTCGACGCAGGCATCGTGGTGACGCAAGCCACCGTGGGCGACCGCGTGTGGGAAGACAAGAACGGCAACGGCGTGCAGGATGCGGGCGAAGCCGGCATCGTCGGCGTCAAGGTCGATCTGAAGGATGAGCAGGGCAACGTCGTCAAGACCACCACCACCGGCACCGACGGCAAGTACAGCTTCACCGTCGATCCGGGCAAGTACTCGATCTCGGTGACGGCGCCTGCGGGCTACACGGCCACCGGCCAGCACGCGGGCAGCGACGCCGCCGCCGACAGCGACACCGGCGCCAACGGCCAGAGCGATCAGTTCACGCTGACCGGCGGCCAGACCAACAACGATGTCGACGCCGGTTTCTACAAGGGCGCGACGCTGGGCGACCGCGTCTGGCTCGACAGCAACCGCAACGGCGTGCAGGACGCGGGCGAAGCCGGCGTGGCCGGCGTCAAGGTGATCTTGCTGGACGCCAGCGGCAATCCGGCCGGCGCCACCGCGACCACTGATGCCAGCGGCAACTACAGCTTCACCAACCTGAAGCCGGGCACCTACAGCGTGCAGTTCGACACCGCCTCGCTGCCGGCCAACTACGTGCTGACCAACGCCGGCCAGGGCGGCAACAACGCGCTCGATTCCGACGCCAACGCCAGCACCGGCAAGACCCAGCAAGTCACGCTGAATTCGGGCGACAACCACCATGACCTGGATGCAGGCATCGTGGCGCTGCCAGCCACCATCGGCGACCGCGTCTGGCTCGACGCCAACGGCAACGGCGTGCAGGATGCGGGCGAGCAGGGCGTGGACGGCGTGGTCGTCACACTGAAGGACACCGGCGGCCACGTGGTCAACTCGGTCACCACGCATGACGGCGGCCAGTACAGCTTCACCGTCGATCCCGGCACCTACACCGTGTCGGTGGCGCCGCCTGCGGGCTACGTCTTCACCGGCGCCGGCAAGGGCGGCAACGGCGCGCTCGACAGCGATGTCGGCAGCGACGGCAGCGTCAGCGTCAACGTCGGCGCGGGCGAAGTCAACCAGAACATCGACGCCGGCGTCTACCGTCCGGCCTCGCTGAGCGAAGTGGTGTGGATCGACGCCAACCGCGACGGCCGCCTGAACAACGGCGAAGTCGGCGCAGCGGGCGTCAAGGTCACGCTGCTCGACGCCAACGGCAATCCGGTCGCCGGCGCTTCCGCCGTCACCGACGCCAACGGCCACTACCAGTTCAACGGCCTGGCGCCTGGCGTCTACAGCGTGCAGTTCGACAAGAGCACGCTGCCGGCCGGCTACAACTTCACCTCGGCCACGCAAGGCGGCCCTGGCAGCGGCGGTTCCGACGCCGACACCGGCACCGGCAAGACCGGACAGGTCACGCTGGCCTCCGGCGACAACCTGACCCTGCGCGCCGGCCTGACCGTGCAGCAAGCCACGCTGGGCGACCGCGTGTGGGAAGACAAGAACGGCAACGGCGTGCAGGACAGCGGCGAAACCGGCATCGACGGCGTCAAGGTCGATCTGAAGGACAGCCTGGGCAACGTGGTCAACAGCACCGTCACCCATGACGGCGGCCAGTACAGCTTCACCGTCGATCCTGGCACCTACTCGATCGCCGTCACGGCCCCTGCGGGCTACGGCATCACCGCGCAAAACCAGGGCGGCAACGCGGCCACCGACAGCGACATCAACGCCGCAGGCAAGAGCGGCAACGTCACGCTGACGGCCGGCCAGAGCAACACCACCGTGGACGCGGGCCTGTTCAAGTTCGCCGAACTGGGCGACACCGTCTGGAACGACGCCAACCGCAACGGCGTGCAGGATGCCAATGAAACCGGCCGTGCCGGCGTCAAGGTCACGCTGCTCGATTCCACCGGCGCCGCCGTGGCCACCACCACCACCGACGTCGACGGCCACTACCTGTTCAACAACCTGAAACCAGGCATGTACAGCGTGCAGTTCGACAAGGCCTCGCTGGGCAACGGCTATGTGTTCACCAGCGCCCACACCGGCAGCAACGGCGCGGTCGACTCCGACGCCAATGTCAGCACCGGTGTGACCCAGCAAGTCACGCTGACCTCGGGCGCGTCCAACCACGACCTGGATGCAGGCGTCTCGGCGCTGCAAGCCACCATCGGCGACCGCGTGTGGGAAGACAAGAACGGCAACGGCGTGCAGGATGCGGGCGAAGCGGGCATCGTCGGCGTCAAGGTCGATCTGAAGGATGAGCAGGGCAACGTCGTCAAGACCACCACCACCGGCGCCGACGGCAAGTACAGCTTCACCGTCGACGCCGGCAAGTACGCGATCTCGGTCACGGCGCCGACCGGCATGACGGCCACCGGCCAGCACGTCGGCAGCAACGGCGCGGTTGACAGCGATGTCAACGCTTCCGGCCAGGGCGACCTGATCACCGTGGCGCCAGGCCAGACCAACAACGATGTCGACGCCGGCTTCTACAAGGGCGCGACGCTGGGCGACAAGGTCTGGTACGACACCAACAAGAACGGCCTGCAAGACACCGGCGAAACCGGCGTGGCCGGCGTCAAGGTGATCCTGCTGGACCAGGCGGGCAATCCGACCGGCACCACCGCGACCACCGACGCCAACGGCAACTACAGCTTCACCAACCTGAAACCGGGCACCTACAGCGTACAGTTCGACAAGACCTCGCTGCCGGCCAACTACCTGTTCACCGCGGCCGACCAGGGCACGAACGACGCCAAGGATTCCGACGCCAACGTCACCACCGGCAAGACCGCGCAAGTGGTGCTGACCTCGGGTTCCGTCAACAGCGACCTGGACGCCGGCCTGGTGGCCGTTCCAGCCAAGCTGGGCGACACCGTGTGGGAAGACAAGAACGGCAACGGCGTGCAGGACAGCGGCGAAGCCGGCATCTGCGGCGTCACCGTGCAGCTGAAGGACGCCACCGGCAAGATCGTGGCGACCACCACCACCGACACCGCCGGCCACTACACCTTCACCGCCGATCCGGGCAGCTACACCGTGTCCGTCACCGCGCCATCCGGCTACGCCTTCACCGGCAAGGACGTGGGCAGCGACGACGCCAGGGACAGCGACTTCTCCAGCACTGGCGTCAGCAATGTCGTCAAGCTGGCCGCAGGCGAAGTCAACAACACCGTCGACGCCGGCCTGTACAAGACCGCCTCGATCGGCGACCGCGTCTGGCTGGACACCAACAAGAACGGCATCCAGGACAGCGGCGAATGCGGCGTGTCCGACGTCAAGGTGATCCTGATCGACGCCGACGGCAACCAGGTGGGCAAGGCAGTCACCACCGATTGCGACGGCAACTACATGTTCACCGGCCTCAAGCCTGGCACCTACACCGTGCAGTTCGACAAAGCGTCGCTGCCGGACGGCATGGTCTTCACCAAGGCCGGCCAGGGCAGCAATGGCGCCGTCGATTCGGACGTGGACGCCAACGGCCTGTCGCACACCGTCACCGTCACCTCGGGCCAGGTCGACAAGAGTATCGACGCCGGCCTGCTGGCCGCCGCCACCATCGGCGACAAGGTCTGGATCGACAAGAACGGCAACGGCCTGCAGGATGATGGCAGCGACAGCGGCAAGTCCGGCGTCACCGTCAACCTGCGCGACGCCGACGGCAACATCGTCAAGACCACCACCACCGACAGCAACGGCAACTACAAGTTCTCGGTGGCTGCCGGCACCTACTCGGTGGACATCAAGGCGCCGACCGGCTACCTGATCACCACCAAGGACGTGGGCAGCGACGGCAACGTCGACAGCGACGCGGACGCCAGCGGCAACCTGGGCTCGATCACCGTCACCGCCGGCCAGAACGCCACCAATATGGACGCCGGCCTGTATCAGAAAGGCTCGATCGGCGACAAGGTCTGGTACGACACCAACGGCGACGGCATCCAGCAATCGAGCGAAGCCGGCGCGCGCAACGTCGTGGTCTCGCTGCTGAATGAAAAAGGCGTGGTCATCGCGACCGACACCACCGACGCCAACGGCCTGTACTCGTTCACCGACGTCGGCCCGGGCAAGTACTCGGTCAAGTTCGACGCTCCGGACGGCTATGTCTTCACCAAGCAGGACCAGGGCAGCAACGACGCCGCCGACTCCGACGCTGGCAGCAACGGCGCGACCGCGCAGTTTTCGCTGGCTTCTGGCGTGCGCGACGCCACCCGCGATGCGGGCCTAGTCAAGGCCGCCAGCATTGGCGACACCGTGTGGGAAGACGCCAACTACAATGGCGTCAAGGACAGCGGCGAGAAGGGCGTCGATGGCGTCACCGTCAAGCTGTACGATGCGACCGGCACGCTCAAGGCCAGCACCGTCACCCATGACGGCGGCCAGTACCTGTTCAACGGTCTGCAGGCCGGTTCGTACAAGGTGGAAGTGACCAACAACAGCGGCTGGTACTTCACCAAGACCGGCATGGGCACTGACGCCAACGATTCGGACATCACCAACGTCAGCGGCAGCACCGGCCGCACCGATGCGATCACGCTGGCGACCGGCCAGAACATCACCACCGAGGACGCCGGCATCTACCGCAAGGCCAGCATCGGCGACAAGGTGTGGCGCGATGCCAACCACAACGGCATCCAGGACAGCGGCGAGGAAGGCATCGGCGGCATCAGCGTCGGCCTGTTCGACGCCGCCACCAACAAGCAGATCGGCAACACGATCAAGACCGATGCGAACGGCAACTACAAGTTCTCCGACCTGACGCCTGGCGACTACTACCTGGTATTCGACAAGACCAACGTCAGCGTGTACTTCTCGTCGGACCACTCGACCTACAACATGAGCAATTGGAAGTGGGGCGTGAAGAACACCGGCAGCAACGATGCGATCGATTCGGACGTGGTGGGCGACGCCAAGGCGCTGACCAACGTGACCCATACCGACACCATCTCGCTGGGTTCGGGCAAGAACGACATGACCTGGGATGCCACCATCACCCCGATCGCGATCGACCTGAACGGCGACGGCATCCACACCATCGCCCGCGAAGCGATGACCGGCAGCTTCGACCTGCTGGGCAGCGGCAAGGCGATCCAGTCCGGCTGGCTGTCGGCCAGCGACGGCTTCCTGGCCATCGACAGCAACGGCAACGGCAAGATCGACAGCATCAACGAGCTGTTCGGCGGCGCCAGCAAGGGTTCGGGCTTCGCCAAGCTGGAAACCTATGACAGCAACCACGACGGCGTGGTCGATGCCAAGGATGCGCAGTTCTCCAGCCTGCTGATCTGGCAGGACAAGAACAGCGACGGCAAGACCGACGCTGGCGAGTTGATGTCGCTGAAGGATGCCGGCGTGGTCAGCCTGAAAGTGGCTTACACCGAGCTGCCATTCGTCGACGCCAACAACAACCTGCATCTGGAACGCAGCAGCGTGGTCATGAGTAACGGCAAGTCGGCCGACATGACCGACGTGTACTTCGATGTTGCCAGGGAAGACGCGGCGGCAGCCGGCGTGGTCGCACCGACCATCGCCGACCTGATCGGCGCAGAGCCGGCGGCAACGCTGGTGGGCCAGTGCCCTGTATCGCACGTCTAAGACTTTTAAAACAATTTTTAAAACAACTTTTAAAAAAGAGAATTCATCATGACCATCAAATTCAACACCGCCATCAAAGCCGCCGCCGTCGCCGCAGCACTGCTGTTCTCCACCGCCAGCCACGCCGCCCTGGGGGAAGTATCGAACGTCGACTATTACAACTGGGATGCCAAGATCTACAGCCACGGCGTGAGCACCAGCCTGACCACCTGGTCGCTGACCGGCGTCAACGCGCTGGCCTTCTGCATCGAGCCTGATGTCAACGCCAATAAGGCCGCCAGCTATGGCGTCAACGGCAGCTACATTGTCTCCGACTATGTCAAGGCGCTGTACGAAACGTCGTACCGCGATGTGCTGAGCGCCGGTGGCGTCTACAACGCCACCAACGCCGCCGCCTTCCAGCTGGCGCTGTGGGAAGCGCTGGACGACCACGATTTCAACAATCAAGCCAGCAAGATGTACCTGCCGAACGTGGTGAGCGGCGACCCCGATTCCGACCCTGTCACCGCCGCCGCTTACGTGATGATGGACAAGACCGTCGCTTTCGTGAACAACCACGGCATCGCCAGCACTTACACCTACACCGCCTACAGCGCCGCCGATTCGCAGGGCATGCTGACCGTGTCCGCCGTTCCTGAAGCCGATGCCTGGGCCATGATGGTCGTCGGCCTGGGTCTGGTCGGCCTGGTTGCTCGCCGCAAGTCGGAAAAAAGCGAAAAGTTCGCGTAATTCTCGTTTGAGTTAATGCTTTAACGCCTTCTTAAGCGAATCGGCCGCGCCGGCGCAGTGTTCACTGCCCGGCGCGGCTTTTTTATGGGGGCAGGGTGCGGTGTTTCACCCATGAAATCCTATTTGTATGGCACACTTCGGGCTCACCAATGTTGAATTCCTTCGGAGCCCATGAGCCTTATCCAGAACCTGCCCTTTGAATGGCTGGTCGGCCTGCGTTACACGCGGGCCGGCAAGCGCAGCGGGCGCAATAGTTTTATATCGTTTATCTCGCTGATTTCCATGGCCGGCATCGGCCTGGGCGTGGCGGCCTTGATCGTCGTGCTGTCGGTGATGAACGGTTTCCAGAAGGAAGTGACGGACCGCATGCTGTCGGTGCTGGCTCACGTCGAAGTGTTCGACGCCCGTGGCTCCATGCCCGACTGGCACGCCGCCGCCGCCGAAGCGCGCAAGAATCCCGAAGTGATCGGCGCCGCGCCGTTCGCCGAAACCCAGGGCATGCTGGTGCGCGACGACGTGCTGCGTCCGGCCATCATCCGTGGCGTGCTGCCGGAGCAGGAACCCAGCGTCTCCGATGTCGCCAAGCAAACCCGCCGCGGCAGCTTCAATGCGCTGCAGCCGGGCAGCTACAACATCGTGCTGGGCATCGAGCTGGCGCGCGCGCTGCGCGTCAACCTCGGCGAGAAGGTGACGCTGGCGCTGGCCCAGGGCCAGCCGACGCCGGCCGGCGTGCTGCCGCGCCTGCGCTCGTTCACCGTGGTCGGCATCTTCGAGGCGGGCCACAACGAGTTCGACTCGGCGCTGGCCTTCGTCCACCTGACCGACGCTGAAAAACTGCTGCGCATGGACGCGCCGGCCGGCCTGCGCCTGCGCCTGTCCGACATGCACCGCGCGCCGCAAGTGGCGCAAGACTTGAAGAATTCGATGTCGGGCGACCTTATCATGCGCGACTGGTCCAAGCTCAACGCCAACTGGTTCGCCGCCGTGCAGACCGAAAAGCGCATGATGTTCATCATCCTGACCTTGATCATCGCGGTGGCCGCCTTCAACCTGGTGTCGACGCTGGTGATGACCGTGACCGACAAGCAGGCCGACATCGCCATCCTGCGCACGCTGGGCGCCTCGCCGCGTTCGGTCATGAAGATCTTCATGATCCAGGGCGCGCTGGTCGGCATCCTCGGCACCGCGCTGGGCGTGGCCGGCGGCGTGCTGGTGGCGCTCAACATCGACGTCATCGTGCCGTTTATCGAACATTTATTGGGAGTGCAGTTCTTGTCGAAGGATATCTACTACATCAGCAGCGTGCCGTCCGACCTGCGCTGGCCGGACGTGTTCAAGATCGGCGGCGTGGCCGTGGTGCTGGCCTTCGTGGCGACGCTGTACCCAAGCTGGTGGGCCGCCCGCGTGAAACCTGCGGAGGCGCTGCGCTATGAGTAATCTGGAACCTGTGGTCCTGTCCTGCCGAGGCCTCGGCAAAACCTTCACCCAAGGCGCCTACTCGGTGCAGGTGTTGAACGGCATCGACATCGATGTGCGGCGCGGCGAGCGCGTGGCCATCGTCGGCGCTTCCGGCTCCGGCAAATCGACGCTGCTGCACCTGCTGGGCGGCCTCGATACGCCGACCCGTGGCAGCGTCACGCTGCAAGGCAAGGACTTCGCCAGCCTGAGCGAAACCGCGCGCGGCGATCTGCGCAACGCGGCGCTGGGCTTTGTCTACCAGTTCCACCATCTGCTGCCGGAATTCAGCGCGCTCGACAACGTGGCGATGCCGCTGATGATACGCCGCGTCAAGCGCGCCGACGCCAGCAGCGCGGCGCAACAGCTGCTGGCCCGCGTCAACCTGGCCAAGCGCGTCACGCACGTGCCGGGCGAGCTGTCCGGCGGCGAGCGGCAGCGCGTGGCGCTGGCGCGCGCGCTGGTCACGCAGCCGGCCTGCGTGCTGGCCGACGAACCGACCGGCAACCTCGATCACGCCACCGCGCAGCAGATCTTCGAACTGATGCTGGAGCTGTCGCGCACCCTGGGCACGGCCTTCGTCATCGTCACCCACGATATCGAACTGGCGCGCCGCTGCGACCGCGTGCTGCGCCTGACCGACGAAGGCTTGCAGCCCTACGTCGACTGACATCATGTGGATCGACACCCACTGCCACCTCGATGCCCACGAATTCGGCGGCGAGTCCGCCGCGCAGGCGGCGCTGGCGCGGGAGCAGGGCGTGTCGATGATCGTGATCCCGGCGGTGGAGACGGCCAACTTCCCGGTGGTGGCGCAACTGGCCTCCAGCGTGGACAACGGCTGCTACGCGCTGGGCATCCATCCGATCTACGTGCCGCACGCCGAGGAGGACGACTTGCGCGTGCTGCGCGAGCAGGTCGCCGCCGCCATGGCCGACCGCCGCTTCGTCGCGCTGGGAGAGATCGGCCTGGATTTTTTCATCCCCATGCTGACCGAGCCGGCCATGCGCGAGAAGCAGATTTTCTTCTTCCGCGAACAGCTCAGGATCGCCCGCGATTTCGAGCTGCCGGTGCTGATGCACGTGCGCCGCTCGCAGGACGTGGTGCTCAAGCACGTGCGCCAGATCCGGCCTGCGGGCGGCATCGCGCATGCGTTCAACGGCAGCTTCCAGCAGGCGCAGGGCTACATCGAGCTGGGTTTCAAGCTGGGCTTCGGCGGCGCCATGACCTTTACGCGCGCGCTGCAAATCCGCCGGCTGGCGGCCGAGCTGCCGCTGGAATCCATCGTGCTGGAAACGGACGCGCCGGATATCGCTCCGAGCTGGGTCCATCCCGGCCGTAACAGCCCCGATCAAATACCCCGCATCGGCGCCGTGCTGGCGGAGTTGCGCGGCATGAGCGTGGAGGAGGTCGCGTTTGCGACCACGGCGAATGCCAAACAAATACTAACCCGCATGTAAAGACATTTATGACGATGAGATTGATCCGCTGGTTGACGGTCGTGGCGTCGATCGCCATGTTGAGTGGGTGTGCTTACCCGAGCTTTAATCGCGACTCTTACGATATCAGGATACGCACCGTGACGCTGGACCAGCGTTTCCCGCTGCTCAAGGCATATCAGGAGTGCGTCGTCGATTGCCCGGGTTGCTCCAGCACGTGCCAGGCATCCGGTCCAGCCGACTATACCTTCGCCCACTTCGATGTGACGTCAAGCGACCGCACGCCTATCCTCACTTCGTACATCGGGGAGCCAGACCGCAGCTTTACAGGCGTCGCCAAGCTGATTCCTTCGTACAGTTTCAAGCCGGGCGTGCGGGTGCTGGATAGCGTTGCCTTCGATAGTTACTCATCCGACTATCACCAGGAGGTCGTCTTTTATCGGAATGCCGGCGCCGAGAACGGTCACGGGGTGATGGTTCACTTGCCGCGTGAGCGTTGCCCGGTTCTTAAAGAGGTGACGCGTTCGCGGCGCATGGCCGAGCTGTGGCAGCAGGTCAAGTTCGTCGTCGTCGTCGAATCCAGGGCCACCCTCTTCGTTGAGATGAATGCGCCAACGGCGCAGTGCCCTGGCTTGCGGGTGCAGGACGTGCTGCCGAATGTCGCCGGAATTCCTGCGGATCTCACGGCGCAGGTCTATCGCGTCTACGCCGTGGATTTCGCCAAAGTCGCCGATAACTGGACCTATGCCGATCTGGTCGCCGCGCCGCCTTGCAGCGCTGCGTCCGCAGGGCAGCATTCATTGTCATGCCCCGGCTCGGCGGACAAGGTGACGACCCAACTGGATCCCATTCCAGATATTTCAATGAAATCTCAAGCGCAGCAGTTCGAGTGCCGGGTTCACACCTCGTCCACCGATTGGCATATTTACAGCGGGATGGCGGCTACCTCGAATGGCCAGGTCTCATATTCGCGGCGTTGCAAACCGGTGAAGCAATAAGCTGACATCGCCGGGGCTCCAGGCGGGCTCAAGCACAAAAAATCGGAGGATGTGTTGTGTCATCTCAAAGTTTGTTGATTTATCATGTCTTTGTGACATTTGGATAGAGTGTGCAATGGGGGCGCAGTGCACAATTGTCAATTTTCCCCCTCCACTTCTCACGATCCCACGATGAAATCTCAAGCTGGCATTGCCGCCGCCCTCCTGTTTGTCCCCGTCCTGTGCCTTGCCGATGCGAGCGAAGTCTCCGAGCGCCAGATCGACGTTCCCAAGTGTGCCAAGCCGGCCGCCAAGGTCGTGTTCACCGAATTCAAGTGCAAATCGGCCGATTGCTCGTCCGGCGCCGGCCAGCAGGATCCGCGCCAGTACCGCTGGTGGGAGCGCCAGGGCAATGTGTCGCAGCCAAGCTACACCGGCGTCGGCACCGGCATGACCGAAATGCTGGCCACCGCGCTGACCCAGACCGGCTGCTTCGACGTGCAGGAACGCGCCGAGATGGAAGAGATCAACAAGGAACTGGCCCTGATCGGCAAGAAGGTCGAAGCCGAAGCGGCCGACTACATGATTACCGGATCGATCACCTCGCTGGGCTTCGAGCAAAGCTCCACCGGCCTGGGTGGCCTGGGCTTCCTCAAAGGCCCGCTGGGCTTGCTGGCCGGCTCGGTCGACTTCAAGAAATCCAAGGTGCACATGAACATGGACATCCGCGTGGTGGACGTCAAGCGCGCCAAGATCATCGCCTCCAAAACCTTCCAGGCGAATAACGAGAAGAACGGTTTCGGTGTATCGGCGCTGGGCTGGGGCGGCGGCGTGGGCCTGGGCGGCAGCCACGCCAGCATCAGCGGCTCGCCGCTGGAAGAAGTGGCGCGCGACCTGCTGGTCAAGTCGACGTCCTTCCTGACCGAGACCATCGCGGCGAAGAACATCACCGATCACGTCGCCGTCAAAGCCACCGACGTTTCGGTGAAATAACCACGGATCGGCATTTGTGACACTATTGGCATAATAGCTTTATTGACATGAAATATCGTCAATGATATCGTTCTTGCACCACTACCCGTGGTAATCGTTTGAACTTTAACTATCTGAAAAGGTTCTAATAATGAAAAAGCAAAATGAGACAAAGCTGTTCGCCTTCAAACTGGCTGAGAAAAAAGCTGTAGCCAAAGCCGATCCACAATGGAAAGCCCGCGAAGGCGTGGCGCTGGCCGGCTGCACCGGCCCTGACGCCCGTGCCGGCCGTAACGGCGGCCGTGACAACGGCATCTGGTGCTAAGCACTTGAGAGCGGCGGTGGCTGCATCCGGCATCTGCCGGATCGGCCATCCGCCCGGCCGACAGTCTTCTCCATGACCAAAAAAATCCTGATCGTCACCCACAGCGGCGACCTCCACGCGGATTTGATTACCCCCATCCTGGCAGCCAAAGGCGGCGCCTGGTTCCGCATCGACCTCGATACCTTCCCCCGCGATTACGAACTGATACAAGCCTTCCAGCCCGACGGCTGCCGCGGCGAGATTCGCCACCTGCCATCGGGCGCCAGCATCGATATCGCGGATATCGGCGCGGTCTGGGCCCGCAAGACGGGCGACTTTGCCTACCGCAGTGCAGACCTCGGCCCGCAGGAACTGGCCTACGCCAAAATGGAAAGCGAGCAGGCGCTGTTCGGCCTGTTGTACGGCCTGGACTGCTACTGGGTCAGCCATCCGCTGGCGATGCGCGGCGCCATGTGGAAGGGTGAGCAGCTGCAACGCGCGCAGCGGCTGGGCTTTCGCATTCCCACCACGCTGCTCACCAATTCGGCCGCGCAGGTGCGGCAGTTCCACGCGCAGCTGCCGGGGCAGATGATCTTCAAAGCGATGTCGACGCCGACGCTGGCGGCGGAAGAAGTGGCCGACGCCGATTGCGTGGCCGAGGGCCTGACCACCACCCTGATCGACGACGACATGATGGAAGCCATCGATGCGGTGGCCGAGCTGCCTTGCCAGTTCCAGCAATACATCGCCAAGCAGTACGAGTTGCGCGTCACGGTCATCGGCCGGCGCGTGTTCGCCGCCAGGATACACAGCCAGGACGACAGCCGCACGACGGTCGATTGCCGCGACATGTCGGCACCGATCCGCTACACGCCGACGCTGCTGCCGCCGCAGATCGAGCGCCTCTGCCTGGAGCTGGTGACCAGCTATGGTTTGAACTACAGCGCGCTGGACCTGATCGTCACGCCGGACAACGAATACGTCTTCCTGGAGAATAACCCCGCAGGACAGTTCCTGTTCATCGAACAGCTGATCCCCGAATTCAATCTGCTGGAAACGCTGGCCGACCAGCTGTTGCAGGAGGCCGCATGCAGCACCCGTTGAACGAGCATCTGCCGGAGACAATCAAACAGATCGAAGCGCTGCGCGGCAACCGCGTGCTGGTGATGGCGGCCTCGCAGCTGGATCTGGAGATGCTGCCCGCGCTGTACCAGCAGCTGCGCGCCATCGGCCGCAGCGAGCGGCTGGACGTGGTGCTGCAATGCCGTGGCGGCATGGTCAACGCCGCGCGCCGCATCGCGCTGCTGCTGCGGCAGTACAGCCAGCAGCTGTGTTTCATCGTGCCGCATTACTGCCAGTCGTCGGCCACGCTGTTGACGCTGGCGGCGGACGACATCATCGCCGGCGAGCTGGCGATGTTCTCGCCGATCGATCCGCATCTGCAAGGCGATGCCGAGGGCGGCGCCTCGACCGCCGTATCGTCGCAGGACATCAAGCTGTTCGGCGAGATGTGCGCCGCCTGGTTCGGCGCGGACGCGGGTCAGGCGCGGACGGAAGCCTTGTCGCTGCTGGGCTCCAGCGTGTTCCCGCCGACGCTGACGGCTTTCTACCGCACCACGCTGGAACTGCGCCAGATCGGCGAGGAGCTGCTGCGCTATCAGCTGCCGCAGCTCGACGCCGAGGCGCGCGCGCACATCGTCGAACAGCTGATGTCCGGCTATCACTCGCATGATTACGCCATCACCGGCGCGGAGATGGCGGCGCTGGGCCTGCGCGTGCGGCGCGAACCCAGGGTCGAGGATCTGGCCTGGGATATCTCGCGGATGTTGCAAGCCCATATCGGCGGCGGCGCGCGGCCATCGGTCGAGGCGCCGGTGCAGGAGGCCTTGCTGGCCACGCGGGAAGGCCTGTCGGTGCGCTATCGCCGGCAGGATGGCCTGCTGCCGCGTTGGTCGGGCTTGGCCGGCACGGCCGGTGCCGCATGACGAATCCCCATCTGCAAAGGCTGGTGCTGCTGCGCGCCTTCGTGCCGCGCCTGGCGGTGGGGCTGATGTTCATGGCGCTGACGGTGCTGGTCGAGTTGAGTTATCCAAGGGCGCTGGCGTACTTCATCGATCACATCGACCTGAAAAGCGACAGTAGCTGGTTCGGCCCCTTCGCCGCGACGGTCACCGCGGTGCTGGCGCTGCAGGCGGTGGCGACCACGATGCGCTACTACCTGTTCGAATCGACCGGCCATCTGATCGTCGCGCGTATCAGGCGGCTGCTGTATGGCGCGCTGATACAGCAGCCGGTCAGCTTCTACGACAAGCACAACGTCGGCGAGCTGACCAGCCGCTTGTCGGGCGATGTCGAAATCCTGCACGATACGCTGACCATGGGATTGGCGATTTCGCTGCGCTCCCTGTGCGTGCTGGCGGGCTGCGTGGTCATGCTGCTGCTGATTTCTCCGGTACTGAGCCTGATACTGCTGGTGTATGTGCCGCTGACGCTCTTCATGGGCGACTGGCTGGGCAAGCATGTGCGCCAGCGTTCACGCGATATCCGGCAGCGCCAGGCCGATTGCGGCAGCGTGGCGCATGAATATTTTTCGAATATCCGGCTGGTGCATGCCTTCAACCAGCTGCGCGGCGCCGACGCCAGGTATGCAAACGCCACCGCGCATGCGCTGACCGCCGCCATCGCCAACACGCGTTTGGTGGCATTGTTTCGTGGCGTGTCGTCGTTCGTCATGTACGTGGCGCTGCTGGCGACGCTGTGGCTGGGTGCGCGGCTGATCGGGCAGGGCAGCCTGACGGTCGGTGAACTGACCAGCTTTGTCATCTATGCGGGCATGGTGACAAGTTCCTCCGGCGCGGTCAGCGATTTCTGGAGCGATTGGATGCGCACCATCGGCGCCACGGAGCGGGTGTTCGAGATCATCGGCAGCGAGGCGCAGGCATCGCAGCCGCAGCCTGCCGACGCGGCCGCGCTGCGCGGCGCGCTGGCATTCCGCGATGTCAGCTTTGTCTATCCGGAGCGGCCGGAGAAACAAGCGCTCGACCATGTCAGCTTCGCCATCGCGGCGGGCGAGAGCATCGCGCTGGTGGGGGCGTCGGGGGCGGGCAAGTCCACCATCGCCAGCATGATCCTCGGCTTTTACCGGCCGGACAGCGGCAGTATCGCATTCGACGGTGTGCCGGCCGAGCAGCTCGACCTTGCCGGCGTGCGCGCGCACATCGCCATCGTTGAACAGGAGCCGTCGCTGTTCTCAGGCAGCATCTTCGAGAACATCGCCTTCGCGCTGCCGGATCGCGAGGTCACACGCGCCGAGGTGGCCGATGCCGCACGGCTGGCCAACGCCCATGACTTTATCGAAGGCTTCCCGCACGGTTACGACACCGTGGTCGGAGAGCGTGGCGTGCAGCTGTCGGGAGGCCAGAAACAGCGCATCGCCATCGCCCGCGCCTTGCTGCGCGACCCGAAGATCCTGATCCTGGACGAAGCCACCAGCGCCCTGGACGCGGCCAGCGAACAACTGGTGCAGCAGGCGCTGGACACGCTGATGGCGGGGCGCACCACCGTCGTCATCGCCCACCGCTACTCGACCATCGTCAAGGCCGACCGTGTGCTGGTGCTGGCGCAAGGCGCCGTCGTGCAGAGCGGCGCGCATGCGGAGCTGATCGCACAGCGCAGCGGCCCGTACTTTCACCTGATGAAGAGCCAGTTGCCGGCCGCATGATCCGCATCAAGCGGCGATAAGGTCGGCTGCTTAGTATCGGACTGTTTAGATACTTGAGGAGCGGCCGCCGGGCCGGACTGCGCGATGAGGGCGGTGACGATAGGCTTTGCCGCAGGGGCGGCGTGGCTGCAAACGCAGGCGCTGTTGCCGTCCATGCCAGCGGGCGTGGCGGCTGCGATACTGCTGGCGGCGTGGATGCTGCTGTGGCACGGCTGGTTGCAGCGGCGAGTGCGCGGCATGGGCATCTGCTCTGCTGTCCCCATCGTGGCGGCGTTACGCTGCGCGACATCGTTGCTGGCCGGCGCGGCGATCGGATTCTTCTGGGCCGCGTGGCTGGCCCACCGCGCGCTGGCGCCGCAACTGGCGGCCGCCGACGAAGGCCGCGACTTCACGCTGATCGGCACCATCGACAACCTGCCGTACCGCTTCGATCAGGGAGTGCGCTTCAATTTCGCCGTCGAACGCGTTATGGGCGCGGCCCCGGGCGCCGTGCCGCCGCATATTTCGCTGGCCTGGTACGCAGGCTTTCGCAACGAGGTAACGGAGGTCGGGGACGTGCAGCCGGGCGAGCGCTGGCAGCTCACCGTGCGCTTGCAACGGCCGCACGGCAACGCGAATCCGTACGGCTTCGATTACGAAGCGTGGCTGCTGGAGCAAGGCCTGCGCGCGACCGGCTATGTGCGCCCCGCGCCGCACAACCGGCGGCTGGACAGTTTCGTTTTCAGCGCCGGCAATGTGATCGAGCATACCCGCGCGCTGCTGCGTGCACGCATCCTGGCGGCGCTGCCGGACAAGCCGTATGCGGGAGTGATCGTCGCGCTGGTGGTGGGCGACCAGCGCGGCATCGACCAATCGGACTGGAATGTCTTCAACCGCACGGGCGTGGGCCACCTGATATCCATCTCCGGGCTGCATATAACGATGGTGGCGGGGCTGTTCGCGCTGGCCGCGTTCAACCTGTGGCGGCATTCGTTCTTCACGCGCGCGCAATTGCCCTTGCTGCTGCCCGCGCAGAAAGTGGCGGCGCTGGTGGGGGCGGCGGTGGCGCTGCTCTACGTGCTGCTGGCCGGCTTTGGCGTGCCGGCGCAGCGCACCTTGTACATGCTGATGGTGGTGGCCGCCGCGCTGTGGCTGAACCGCATCGCCAGCGTGACGCAGGTGCTGTGCAGCGCGCTGGGCGTGGTGGTGCTGATCGATCCGTGGGCCGTGTTGTGGCCGGGGTTCTGGCTGTCGTTCGGTGCGGTCGCGACGATCCTGTATGCCACGGTGGGACGCACCACGCTGCGGCCTGCGCGCGATGCTGCCGCGCCGTCGCGCCTGGAGCGGCTTTGGCTGGCGCTGCGCGTCGGCGCCCACACGCAGTACGCGGTCACGTTCGGCCTGGTGCCGTTGACGATGCTGCTGTTCGCACAGGTATCGGTGATCAGTCCACTGGCGAATGCCGTGGCGATCCCTTTGATTAGTCTGGTGGTGACGCCGCTCGCGCTGGCCGGCAGCATGCTGCCCTCAGCGCTGGCCGCGCCGGTGCTGGGCCTCGCACATCTGCTGGTGGAGTGGCTGGCCGTCTGCCTGCAGTGGTTCAGTGGCATGCGCTACGCCGTCTGGAGCGCGCCGACACCGCCGTTCTGGCTGTTTTGCTGGGCCATGCTGGGCACCATCTGGCTGCTGGCGCCACGGGGATGGCCCGCACGCTGGCTGGGCCTCGCGACCTGGATACCGCTGCTGGCCGCAGCTCCGGAGCACCCGGCGCCAGGCCGCATGGCCGTCACCGCCTTCGACGTAGGCCAGGGCACGGCGCTGCTGATCGAAACCAGCGAGCACCGCCTGCTGTACGATACCGGCCCGCTGTACGCGGCGACATCCAATGCGGGCAACCGCGTCATCCTGCCGTATCTGAAAGCGCGCGGCATCGCCGCATTGGATGGCGTGATCGTCACCCACAGCGACGCCGACCACTCGGGTGGCGCCTTGTCGGTGCTGGACGGCGTGCGCGTGGATTGGGTGCTGTCCTCGCTGCCGTCGCAGCATCCCATCGCCAGGGCCGCTCGCCACCACCTGCATTGCGCGGCCGGCCAGCACTGGGACTGGGACGGCGTCCGCTTCGAGCTGCTGCACCCGCTGGCGGCCAGCTACGCCGACGCCGCGCTCAAGCCCAACGCGCGCGGCTGCACGTTGAAGATCACGGCTGGCGGCAGATCGATGCTGCTGGCGGCGGACATCGAAGCGCCGCAGGAAGCCGCGCTGCTACGACGCGCCGGCGCTACGCTGCGGGCTGACGTGTTGCTGGCGCCGCATCACGGCAGCGGCACGTCGTCCACGCTCGCCTTCCTGCAGGCGGTGCGGCCGCACAGCGTCGTATTCCAGGTGGGGTACCGCAACCGCTATCACCATCCGCAGCAGGCAGTCGACGACCGTTATCAGGGGCTGTTGATCGAACGCTGGCGCACTGACCAGATGGGCGCGTTGTCGTTGTATTTTGACAACGCCGTCGACATCGCCAGCTATCGGCAAACGCATGCGCGCTACTGGTATGCGCGCTAAATCTTGTAATTAAATTTGCAATGTGTGATTTTTGGATATATTTCTAAAAGGAAAACGTTGCTACTATCGCCCACGAAATGTTTGCATTTTATTCAAGGTTCTGTTTTGTAAACATTGAATCATATTGATTTAAATCAAACGATCTGGCGCACGGCGCCATTTTCTGGGCGGAGAGCTGAGCTTGGATAGCAAATATATCTGGAGTCAACGATGGTGGCCGCGTGTATTGCTGGGGGTGCTTGCGGCAACCACACTGGGTTGGCTGGCGCCGGCTGCGACGGCGCAGACGCTGAGTATTTCAAACAACGGTACACCCAGCTATGCGCGCCAGATTGCCGCGCCACCCGGCATCGCCGGCATGACGCCGAATATCGCCCTGCTGTATAGCGGCGGCGAAGTCAACGGCCCGGTCGGGCGCGGCTGGACCATCCAGGGAATCTCGACGATTACCCGCTGCCCCGCCACCAAAGTCACCGACGGCGCCGCGCGCGCGGTGAAATACGACGTCAACGACAAGCTGTGCCTGGACGGTCAGCGCCTGATCCAGACCGATGCCGGTGGCGCCGTCGTCAACGGCGCCGTCGTGGCCGATCCCGACCATCCGTTCCAGAGCGGTGACAGCGCCGGCGGCGATGGCATGGTGCGCGAATTCCGCACCGAAAAAGACATCTACGCGCGCATCCGCGCCTACGGCAAGGCCGGCGCCGACGGCAGCAACGGTCCCTTGTATTTCCGGGTCTGGACCAAGGCCGGGCAGTTGTACGAGTATGGCGCGGCCGGCGACGCCCGGGCCAATGCCGCCATCACGGTCAACAACAAGGTCGTGGCGTGGGCCGTCAGCCGCATCTTCGACAGTGTCGGCAACCACATGGACTTCCAGTACGAACAGCGCGATGTGTCCTGGGGCACGGCGCTGAGCCGCAGTTCGAGCAATGCCAACAGCGGCCATGAATGGAATCTGCTGGAAATCCGCTACACCGGCCACGGCGTCGGCCAGCCGCCGACCAACAAGATGGTGTTCACCTATAGCGACCGCGCCGATACGCCGGGACAGGCGCAGGACAGGAGCGAGGCCTACCATATGGGCCAGAAGAACGTCAGCATCCGCCGCCTGGACAGCATCGCCACCTACATCAACTGGCCGGCCACCAGCGACACCCAGCCGTCGAGCGCGGTCCGGGTCAAGGTGGTCAAGCTGACCTATGAAAATGGCGCGGTCACGCGCCGCAGCCGCCTGAAAAGCATCACCGAATGCGCGGGCGCGAACACCGCCGTTTGCTTGCCGGCGGTGACGTTCAACTATGCGGACGGCGGCGGCCTGCACTATACGGCCAACGGCAATTTCGCCGCCGGCGGTCTGGCGGGCTTGCCCTTGCAGAGCACCAAGGGCGACACCGGCATCCTGGTCGGCAATTTCTTCGGCACCGGCCGCACCGACATCCTGCGCTGGTCCGACACGCCGGCGCTGAACCAGCTGTACCGCAACGACGGCAACGGCAATTTTACGCAGATCGCGGCCGGCAGCGGCGCGGGGGCATTCAACATCACCGATCAGAATTTATTCAAGAGCAACGGCTGCTATACGGCCATCGCCGCCGACTTCAACGGCGACGGCGCCACCGACATCCTGCGCACGATGAAGAGCAGCAGCGGCGGCACCTCCTGCGGCACGGTGCAAACCATCTTGTACCTGTCGAACGGCGACGGCTCGTTCACCGCCAAGCCGATCGGCGGCATCGACTTCAGCCAGGAGGCGGCGGTGCAGCGCTCGGTCGCCCATTGCCGCAGCGAGATCCCCCAGGCCGTTCCGAGCCAGCCGGCGGCGCTGGGCGGGCGTCAGCCCGGCGCCGCGCCGCCGGTCAGACAGGGCTTGCAGAGCTGCCCGGAAGGCTATTTCTACGTGTATTCGCAATCGCAGGGCGCGGTGTACCACTTGCTGGACCTGAACAATGACGGCCTGCTGGACATTATCACCACCATCGTCCCGGCTTACGCGGACGAGACCAAGCCGCTGGCGCCGGAAGACCTGTGCGCCGGCAGGACCTGCAGCCACGTCTACCTGGCGCAAACGGACGGCAGCTTTGTCGAGAAGACCAATACCAATCTGGCCGGGCATTCGCTGTACGCCAACCCCGCCCCCAAGGCCGGCAGCGGGCAGCAGCGCCCGTTCGTCGGCGACATCAACGGCGACGGCATGGCCGACGTGGTGGCCGACAGCGGCGCCTGGTACTCGCGTGGCGACGGCAATTTCGACTTCGGCGGCGATCTGTCCGGCGCCGGCTGCGACCGCCTGCTGGATTTGAACGGCGATGGCCGCAGCGACTGTCTGGCGGTAACGCCCGGCTACTGGCCCGGCGCGCAGGCGGCCCTGGTCGCCGACGGCACCGGCAACCTGCTGGCTACCCGCAACTTCAATCTGAACACGGCCGGCTATGAGCTGGGCGGCTATGTGCCGAACAGCCAGGTGCCGAACATGGGCTTCATCACCGGCGACTTCGACGGCGACGGCCGCGGGGATATCCTGCGCTGGTCCGACAATCCGGCGCAAAACACGGTCTACCTGAGCAACGGCGACGGCAGCTTCCGCATCGGCGACTTCAATCTGAACCAGCCGGAGCACCAATTGCAACACAGCGATGGTTCCTACGGTTTCGTGACCGGCGATTTCCTCGGCAACGGCCAGCTGGAAATCCTGCGCATGGTCAGCGGTCCCGACGGCGCCAAGCGTAACGTGCTGTACCAGAAGAGCGAGCCGGCGCTGGCCGATCAGCTGGTCTCGGTGGTCTCGCCGTCGGGCTTGAAGACCTCGCTCAACTGGGGTTCGCTGGCCGCCGCCGGTACGCTGTATTATGCCGACTTCGGCGACAAGACCCTGCGCTCCAAATATCCGGTGCGCGACCTGAACTTGCCGATGCCGGTCGTCACCAGCATGACCACCGATACCGGCGTCGGCGCCGGCACGCTGACCACCACCTATCTGTATGCCGGCCTGCGCTCGGCCTACGATGGCCGCGGCTGGCTTGGTTTCCGCGAAATGCGCAGCCAGTCGCCGACCGTCAACGGCAAATTCCTGACCGTGCTGACCGAGTTCGAGCAGGAGGGCGTCAACACCGGCGCGGCGTTGCTGACCCGTACCTGGCTGGGCGACATCTGGGGCGGCGAAGGGTCCAAGGTGCTCAGCAATACCTACAATATTTATTGCGACAAGACCGCGCCGGCCGGTGCCGAAGCCGGCGCCAACTCCGGCCATCCCTGCTATTCCAGCGCCAAGGTGCGCCGCCCTTATCTGTACATCACGCAAGAAGAGGGCTGGGACCTGGACGGCACGACGCTGCCGACGGTGTCGACCATCAATACCTTCAACGACAGCGGCGACGTTACCAAGATCGTCAACCATACGCAGGGCGTCGCGCTGGGGCAGACGCAGCTGTTCATCAAGACCACCGACAACACCTATCAGCCGGACAACACCGCGGATGACAAGTGGATACTGGGCCGTCTGAAAACGGCCAGGGTGACGGCGGAAAGCCATGTCAAGGACCTGCCTCAGGGCATGCGCCGCCAGGGCGCGGCCGCGCGCTTCGCCAAGGTGGACCAGATCGACGTGCTGACCGCGGCCACCGTCAAGCAGCAGAACAGCACCGCCGGCACGGTCGGCGACAGCATCACCCGTATTCCGACCTCGGCCGGTTCGGCGCCATATGCCAGCGCCACCAAGGGCGTGGCCTACACGGTGAAGGTCACGCCCAACCCGCTGAAGGTGATCGGCACCGCGGCCGGCAAGGTCAGCGGCGCGCTCAGCGCCGCAGTGACCGGTGGCATCGCACCTTACCAGTATCGCTGGTCGCTGATCAACGGCACCCTGAGCTCGCTGTCGAGCAACACCGTCGCCGCGCCGCAGGTCAGCGCCACGCTGGCGCTGGGCGACAATATCACGGAAACCTGGTTGTTGACCGTGACCGACGCCGCCAAAAGCGTGATCTCGGTGTCCGTGCCGGTCACGCTGGCGGTGCCGGCCGCCGCGCTCACGGTGAAGATCGATCCCAATCCGCTGAAGATCGATGTCAACGATCCGGGCGACGGCTTCGCCACGCTGACCGCGACGCCGGCCGGCGGCGTCGCGCCGTACAGCTACAGCTGGACCCGCACCAGCGGCAGCCGCTCGGCCGTCAGCAACAGCGCCATCGCCAGCCCGGTGGTCAAGGCCACGCTGGCGGTGGGCGATGCCTTCACCGAGCAGTGGAAGGTCACTGTCACCGATGTCGCCGCCAAGACCGCCGTCGCCTCGGTCAACGTCAGCTTCAGCGCGCCGGCCGCGCTGGCGGTGCCGCTGGCGGCGACCCGCAGCGTGACAGCCAACAGCGCCACCGGCATCGCGGCCGTCGCGTTGGGCGTGCTGCCGACTGGCGGCCGCACGCCCTATACCTATGCATGGGAGCGCATTGCCGGCACGCGCTCGACGGTGTCCAATCCGGCGCTGTCCAATCCGGTCGTCAGCCTGACGATGACGCCCGGCGAGAGCGTGGTGGAAACCTGGCAGGTCACGGTCAGCGACGCGGCCGGCCACAGCAAGGCGGCCAGCACCGCGATCACCTTCAACAACCCGCCGGCAGCGATGGGACTGACGTTCGCGCCGGCGCCGTTCAAGGTCAATGCCAACGATCCGGGGCCGGCCTCGGGCAACCTGGCGGCCACCGCCACCGGTGGCGTGCCGCCGTACAGCTATGCATGGGCGCGCACCAGCGGCAGCCGCATCAGCATTTCCAACCCGGCCATCGCCAATCCCGATTTCAGCGCCGTGCTGGCGGCCGGCGACAACCTCAGCGAAGCGTGGAAGCTGACCATCACCGACAGCACCGGCAAGGCCTATGCCGAGGGCGTGAGCATCGGCTTCAGCGCGCCGGCCGCGCTGGCCGTGCCGCTGGCGGCGACCCGCACGCTGACCGCCAGCGCGGCCAGCAAGGGCGTCGCCTCGGCCACGCTCAGCGTGACGCCGACCGGCGGCCGCGCCCCGTATAGCTATCGTTGGGTGCGCGTCGGCGGCAGCCGCTCGTCTACGCCGGACGGCAGCGACCCGACGCCGCTGGTCAGCGCCACGCTGTCGGTGGGCGAGAGCTTCGTCGAGAACTGGGCGGTCACCGTCAGCGACGCCGCCGGCCACCAGAGCACGGCCAGCACGGCGCTGACGTTCACCTATCCGGCCACCGCGCTGGCGCTGACGTTCGCGCCGGCCAGCCCGATGCGGCTGAGCGGCGACGATCCCGGCACGATTTCCGCCGTGGCCAGCGCGACCGCCAGCGGCGGCATTCCGCCCTACACCTACAGCTGGACCCATACCGGCGCCGGCCGCACCACGATCTCGAACAGCGCCATCGCCGCCCCGACCCTGGCGGTGACGCTGGCCGCCGGCGAAAGCGGCAGCGACTATTGGGACCTGACCGTCAAGGACAGCGCGGCCAAGAGCATCACCGGGCGCCTGGCCCTGAGCTACGGCGTGCCGGCGGTACTGAAACTGACGCTGCCGGCGACGGTGGCGGCGCTGGACGCGACCGCCGCCAACAAAGGCGTGGCGAGCGCCACCTTCAACGGCCTGACGGTGAGCGGCGGCAGCGGCGGCAATACCTATCTGTGGACCCATGTGAGCGGTAGCCGCTCGGCGGCGCTGACGCCGACCTCTGCGACCGGCCCCGGCATCCGCGCCACGCTGTCGCTGGGCGAACGCCTGGCCGAAGACTGGCAGCTGACCGTGACCGACGACGCCGGTCATACGGCGTCGGCGCGTACCACGGTGACGTTCGAGTATCCGGGCGAAGCGATCCAGGCGCGCTTTGTGCCGGCCAACGTGACCATCAACGCCAACGATCCCGGCGTGGTCACGGGCCAGTTCGGCGAGATGACGGTGACGGGCGGGGTGCCGCCTTACCGCTACAGCTGGGCCCACGTCAGCGGCACCGGCCAGGGCACGCTGACCGGCGCCGACACCGCCCGGCCCAGCTTCACCACCACGGCGGTGCAAGGCGAAACGGTGTCGGACGGCTACCGCGTGACGATCACCGACAGTTTCGGTACCGTCGCGCTGGCCAACTACTACACCTACGTCATCACGCCCGACGTCTTGAGCGCGACGCTGGCGGCGACCCGCACGCTGACCGCCTCGGCCGGCACCAAGGGCCTGGCCAGCGGGGCGATGCTGCTGACGCCGGCCGGCGGCCGCGCCCCGTACAGCTATGCGTGGAGCCGGGTGGCGGGCAGCCGCGCGGTGATCTCGGACAGCACCATCCCCAACGCCACCCTCAGCGCCAGCCTGGCGCTGGGCGAAACCCTGCAGGAAACCTGGCAGGTGGTGGTGCGCGACGCGGCCGGCCATGCGCTGACCAAGACCATCGTGCTCACCTTCACCTATCCGGGCGCGGCGCTCGGGCTGACGCTGGCCGCCGACGGGGTCGGCGTGCAGCCCGACCCCGGCAGCTACAGCGCCACCATCCATCCGACGGTGACCGGCGGTGTGCCGCCGTTCAGCTACGCCTGGCGGCGCCTGAGCGGCACCCAGACCATCGCCAACGACAGTGCCGAGGATGCGGTGGTCAGCGGCGTCATCGCCGCCTATGGCGGCTCGTCGAGTTCGGGATGGAGCTTGACCGTCACCGACGCGGTCGGCAAGACCATCAGCGCCAGCATCACCACGGGCTTCAGCACGCCGGCCAAGCTGGCGGTCACGGTGCCGGCGCGCGCGGTCAATATCGCGGCCACCGGCAGCGGCGTCGGCAGCATTATCCAGGCCGCCGTGGTCAGCGGCGGCAAGGCCCCCTATACGCTGTCATGGAGCCGCCTGACGGGAGACCGCGCCAGCATTTCCAACGCCGCCATCGCCGGCCCGACCTTCAGCGCCACGCTGGCCAAGGGCGAGACCGTGATGGAAACCTGGCAGTTGCAGGTCAGCGACGGCTTCGGCCACAGCGAGGCCGCCAGCAATACCCTGACCTTCAAA
Organism: Rugamonas aquatica; assembly: GCF_009380215.1. Classification (GTDB taxonomy): domain Bacteria; phylum Pseudomonadota; class Gammaproteobacteria; order Burkholderiales; family Burkholderiaceae_D; genus Rugamonas; species Rugamonas aquatica_B. Next base: position 5,811 of record NZ_WHUG01000015.1, on the reverse strand, counting down.
CGGGCCGCCGCGGGACGCGCTGCGCCGCCGGAGGCGGGCGCCAACGGCCAGACTGACGATGACGGTAAGAAAGGAGGAGTGCAATGAACGGCCGGTTCCTATCCCATGCCGGCGTGGCCGCCGCGGCCACGCTCCGGCTTGCCCGGTGGCGCCGCCGCGCTCTCGCCATGCGCGCCGGGCTGCTGCTCGGCCTGGGCTGCGCAGCAGCCGCCCAGGCCGCCGTTCCGGTGGTGCCGGCCGATCCATCGAACTACAGCCGCGGCAGCGCCTACGAATATGATCCGGTCACCGGCTTGCTGCTGGTTGAAATCATGGAGCCGGATATTCCCGACCTGTGTGTCAGGACCACGTATCAGTATGATGACTACGGCAATCGTACCTCTTCCAGCGCCAAGAACTGCGACGGCGCGTCGGCGGCGGCGGTGTTCGGCGCGCGCTCCAGCGCCAGCAGCTACGCGGCCACGGTCGGCAGCGCCGGGGCGGTGCTCAATATTCCGATTGCCGCCGGCACGCTGGCGGTCAGCGCCACCAGCGCCATGAACCATGGCGAGCTGCGCGCCTACGATGCCCGCTTCGGCTTGCCGACCTCGATCTCCGGCCCCAACGGCGTGGCGACCGCGTGGCAGATCGACGATTTTGGCCGCACCTATAAAGAGGTCAGGGCCGATGGCACGGCGACGATCACCTTGTTCTGCTATCTGCCGCGCTGGGGCAATGACGTCAGCAGCAACAACGGCATGTGCGGCACGCCGGCCAGCGGCGAAATTCCCGCCGATGCGGCCAGCTTTGTCTATAAGCTGCCGGTGCTGGCGGCCAATGACCAACGCAATGGACCGGTCACGCGGCTCTATATGGATCGCGCCGGCAGAAAAATCCGCACCTTGACGGAGGCGTTCGATGGCAAGGGCCAGGCCAGCGCCAGCGACCGCTGGATTGCGCAGGATACGGAGTATACGGCGCAGGGGGCGGTAGCCGTCACCAGCCAGCCTTATTTCCTCGACAGCCACGCGTCCACCAGCAACGGGACGGTGGGCGCCGGCGGCAGCGCCAAGCTCTACGATGAACTGGGGCGCGTGGTGGAAGTCTATGTCAGCGATCCCAAGGGACAATACGGCGTCGCCGCCTTTGGCGCATTGGGCAGCATGCAGGCGGCGCGCAGCGTCGTCAAATACCAGGGCATGACGATCACCACCACCAACGATCTCGGTCAGGCCAGCAAGGTGGAAAAAAACGCCGATGGCAGGGTGGGCAGGGTCACCGATGCGCTGGCGGCCGAGATTGCGCACATGTACGACGCCTTCGGCAACCTGGTGGCCGTCAAGGACGGGCTGCAGAACACCGTCACCCTCAGCTACGACATCCGTGGCCGCAAGCTGAGCGTTGACGATCCCGACAGCGGCAAATGGAGCTATGGCTACAATGCGATCGGCGAGATGACGATGCAGCAGAGTCCGCGGCAGTTGCTCAAAGCCCAGTCCACCACCATGGAGTACGACTTGCTGAGCCGCCTGATAAAGCGCGTCGAACCCGAATACACCAGCAACTGGTACTACGATCACTATGCCGACGCCAGCGTCTGCGCCCGCGGACAGGGCAAGCTGTGCGAAACGCAGACCAGCAACGGCAGCCGCCGGCGCAATGTATTCGACAGCGTCGGCAGGGTGATCAATACGCGGGTCGATATCAGCAATGGCCCTAGCTTCACCACGGCCGTCAGCTATGACGCGGTGACGGCGCGTCCGGCCAGCCAGGTCTATCCGAGCGGCCTGCGGGTCGACTACCAATATACCGACAAGGGCTTCCTGAGCGCGATGACGCTGGCGCAGGCGGCCACGATCCGGCCGCTGCCCGCCACGCCGGGCGGAACGGCGGGGCCGGCCGTGCAACTGCCGGCCGGCAGTTTCCTGTGGCAGGCGCTGGCATATGATGCCTGGGGCAATGTTGAACAGCAGGTCTATGGCAATGGCGTGACCACCAAGTCGGTGTTCAACGAGCGCACCGGCCGGGTTGACGCCCAGACCGCCGGTGGGGCGGGCGACGACAAGTCGGTCATGAACTATGTCTACGAGTGGGATAGCCTGAACCGCCTGAAAGTACGCACCGAAGGCCAGGGCGCCGCCGCGGTGACGAATAATTTCGACTATGACGAGATCGGGCGCCTGCATAATTACGCCGTCACTTCGGCGGCCATTACGGCCGCCGATCAGGTCCGTAATGTCACCTTGCAATATAACGCCGGCGGCAGCCTGCTGTACAAAACCGACGTCGGCATCTACAACTACAAGGACAAGGGCAGCCGTCAGCCGCATGCCGTGCAAAGCGTCAGCGGCGGCCCGGTCGCGGCCAGCTATACCTATGACGAGAACGGCAATATGGTGACTGCCACCGGCGGCGCCTACAGCAAGATCGATTACACCAGCTTCAACCTGCCGGACGCGCAGAGCGGCGTCACCGGCGCGGCCGGCGGGCCGCAGTACACCTGGCAATACGATGAATCCCATCAGCGCATCAAGGAGGTCAGGACGGAGGCCGGCGTCAGCCGGACCACGTGGATGATGCACGCGGACGACGCCAGCCATTTATCGTTTGAAAGCGAAGAGCAGGCTGGCGCGGTCAGCAACCGGCATTATCTGGCGGCGGCCGGCTATGGGGTCGGCGTGCTGGTGACGGAAGGCGCGCTGCCCACGCTGACGGCCGGCCAGACCGCGCCCGCGGTATTGCCGACGCTGGCGCTGAACAAGCTGGAGTACTGGCACAAGGACCACCAGGGCAGCCTGGTGGCCACCACCGACCATGGCGGCGCGGTGACTGCGCGCTACGCCTATGATCCTTACGGCAAACGCCGCTATATCGACGGCAACTACGACGCGGACGGGAAGATCGTCAGCGACTGGGGACGCAGCAATCAAGGGGGCAATCGCGGTTATACCGGCCATGAGCATCTCGACAGCGTCGGTTTGATCCATATGAACGGGCGCACCTTCGATCCGCGCCTGGGCGCCTACATGCAGCCGGATCCGTTTGTGCAGAATCCGGTGAACTTGCAGAACTTCAACCGCTACGGCTATTGCTACAATAATCCGGTGACGTGTTCGGATCCGACCGGACAGTTGTTCGGCATCGACGATTGGATCATCTATACGGTGATCGCGGCCTGGGTCGCCGAAAAAGCCAACATCATCGACGCCCAGACGGCGCGCACGTTTACCAGCATCGCCTTTAGCGCGGCGATGGGCGTGCCGCAAACCATCGGCGAGGCGGCGGCCACCGGCTTTGCCAGCGGCGCCATCGCCACCGGCAACGTCAAGGGCGCGCTGCAAGGGGCGTTTACCGCCGGCGCCTTCTTCCAGATCGGCACGGTGATCAACAATTATTCGACCAGCGGCGGCCGCATCACCGACTACGGCAAATTCAGCGAAGCGATTGCCGCGCATGCGGTGGTCGGCTGCGCCAGCAGCGTCATGAGCGGTGGCAAATGCGGCTCGGGGGCGCTCAGCGCCGCGTTCAGCAAGGCAGCGCTGCCGATCACCGATCCGCGCGCGACCAATAATCTGGCGGCCGGCATGGCGATCAGCGCCGTCATTGGCGGCACCGGCTCGGTGCTGGGCGGCGGCAAGTTCGCCAACGGCGCACAGACGGCGGCCTTCGGTTATATCTTTAACGCGGCCGCATCGCTGAAAGAGGGGCAGGAAGCGCACAAGCTGTTGCAGGCGTACGCCCTGAAGTACGGCTATTTGAACGAGGTGAACATCCGCAATATGCAGGGCGACCTGGTGGGCCGGGCGGATCTGGTCGACTCCTTTGTCTCGTCCCCGCGGCCGCTCTATGAAATCAAGGCCGATAGTTTCTGGGGCTATGTCAGCGGAAACGTCCAGCTTTGGCGGTATACTGACAATACCGGTTATGTGCAGGGCGACGCCTTGCGCTTCCTGGCGGTGGGGCAGAGCATGGCGATGCAGGGCGTGGTGAATACCTATGTGTACACCAACAGCGGCAACGGCCTGGTGCTGTATGAGGTGCAGCGGCCTGGACAAAGCGTGGCGCACGCCATCCTGTACTCGCTGGGCAATGCGGTCAAGACGCAGAACAGTTCGCAGGGGCAGCCCACGGTCGGGCCGCCGCCGACGATTATTCCGACCGGCTGCCCGCCGCTGTGCCCGATTCCGTAGACGCTGATGACATCGATGAGACTGGCCGAACATTTTATTCCCGACAGCGACCTGGCGCGGCTCGACGCCGCCGCCGCCGACATCGACACGGTGTGGCAGCGCCTGGCGCAGCAGGGTTACGCCTTGCCCTGCCTGTTTTTTGAATTCTTCCGGCAATGCGATGCCGGCGAGTTCGACGTCGATAGCCGCCGCCTGTACTACCGGGAATGTGTGCGCGAAATGTTTACCTGCCAGTTTGCGCAATGGATGCCCGCTATCCGCCGGCAGCTACACCTCTATTACCGGTCGGCGCAGCTCGATGGCCTGGATGACGATGGCGTCGCCGGCAGTGCGCCGGCGCAGCACCTGCGACGGGTGGTCGCGCGGTACGATCGGTTTTTCCAGTCGGCGGCCGAGGCGGACCGGCTGCTTTTTCACGCTTACATCGAGGCGATGTCGCTGCTGAAACAGCAGGAGATGGCGCGGCTGTTTTCCCAGCGGCCGGAGTTGCTCGATCTCGGCGCCGAGAGTTTTGCCGCCGTCAAGCGCTCGATGACGCAGTTGTTGGCCGGCAGCGGCTTTACCCACGACCTCCGGCGCAGCAAGCGCGGCGTGCACGCCTTCAGCCTGCAACTGGTCTCCGGCGAAACCGATCTGGTGTTTTCCGTGGCCGGCAGCAAGCCGTTTGATGCGGTGTGGCGCTGCGAAATCGGAGTGGTGAAAAGAACGATGCAGCAAGCCTTTGCGGCGCCCGCCTCGCTGTATCCCGACTTCCCCGTCATGCTGGACCTGTCGCAGCTGATTCCGCAGTCCTATCGCTATCTGCAGCATGACAACGACCATCGGGCGATGCGGTTCGGCCTGGTGTTCCTGGCGACGGCAATGACGGTGCTGGGCGCGCATCTGAATGCGCACGGCCAGGGTTGACAGATGAGTGATGGCCTGGCGGTCGCCGCGCGCGACAAAGTGAGCATGTCTGTGGGGGGCTGGGGGCGTCGGGCGCTGACTGGCTGGTCGTGGCGCCGCCTGGCGCGCCGCCGCTACGCCGCCGGCTGCCTGGCCTGCGCCGCGCTGATCTACGGCTGGAGCGCGCTGGCGCAGCTGAGCGAGCAGCACGCGCAACTGCGCACTGCCGCCGCGCGGGTGGCGGCCGTGCTCGCTGCCGGCGCGGCCGACCAGGCGCCGCCATCGCCGTTGCCGCTGCAGGCGGAGGAGGACGTCACGCGCTTGATGCGGGACCTGCACCAGCTGGCCCAGCGGCGCGATCTGGCGCTGGCCGAGGCGACCTGCACGCCGGCCGGGCCGGTCGCCGACAGCGGCATCGCGCGCCTGCGCATCGACGCCAGGGCGCGCGGCAACTACGTCGGGCTCAAGAATTTTCTCGCCGATGCGCTGGCGGCCCACGAGGGCTTGTCGCTCGATGGTTTGTCGATACGACGCGGCACGCCCGCCGACGTCAAGGTGGACGTGCAACTGACGTTTAGCCTGTACTACCGGAAGCCGGCATGACGTGGGGGGCGCGCCAGAGCGCGTGGTCGCTGGTGGGACTGGCCGGCCTGTTCAGTGCGTGGGTGGGGTGGCGGGACATGGCGCCGGCTGCCGGCGGCAGCGGGCCGGCGCGGGTGCGCGCCGAGCAGCGTGCGCCGGGCGCGCGCGCCGCGGG
>NZ_WHUG01000014.1 GCF_009380215.1 Rugamonas aquatica | reverse complement strand
CATCGGCGGCGGCCTTGGCGGCGGCGTCGGCTGCGGCTTTGGCAGCCGCAGCGGCGTCGGCTGCGGCTTTGGCAGCCGCATCGGCGGCGGCCTTGGCGGCGGCGTCGGCTGCGGCTTTGGCAGCCGCATCGGCGGCGGCCTTGGCAGCGGCATCGGCGGCGGCTTTGGCGGCAGCGTCTGCGGCGGCCTGGGCGGCGGCGTTACCGGAGTTAATATTCGGCACACTACCGTTGAGCGTCACAGATGCCAGGCTCACCGAACCGAACGGTGCTGCCATTGAGACCGCGCCGCCGTGGCTGTTGATGTCGGCGGAACCGTCAACGCTGATGCTGCCGTTGGTGGCGACCGCTGAAATGCTGCCGCTCGCCGATACCGCCAAATGGCCACCCAGCACGATGTTGTTGACGGCGGCCAGGCTGATGGTGTTGTTGGCCTGCAGGTTCGAACTACCGTTCAGCGTGATGTCGGTGCTGGCCGACAGCGCAATGTCATTCGCCGTGATGCTGTCGCTGATCGTCACCGGACTGTGCGCGGCGATCGACACGTTGCCGCCGTTGCTCGCCACAATGGCGCCGTTGACATGGATGGCCCCGTGGTTGTCGATGACGATGTTGCCGCTGTAAGAGCTCAGCGGCCCCAGCGCCAGCTCGCCGCTGGCGACGGTGTTGTTGAGCTGGATGCCGCCGGAACCATTGGTGCCGTAGAAGGCGCCCACATGGTTGCCGGTGTTGGTCAGCGTGACGCCGCTGCTGGCCATGACGTGCAGGCTGTCCGTTATCAGCGCGCCGGTCTGGCTGATCGACCCGCTCTCGCCGGCGTTGAGCGTGATGCCGTTCTGCGCCCGCAGGCCGCCGATGGCGATGTTGCTGAAGGAATTGAGGGTCAGCGAGCCGCTCATATTGATGCTGCCGCCGGTCTGCGTCAGGTTGTTGACGGTCAGGTTGGCGGCGCTGTTGGTGCCGCTCAGCACGCCGCTGGTCAACGTCACGTTGGTCGCCTCCATCGCGCCGTTCAGCGCCAGGCCGCCGCCGTTGAGGTTGAGCGTGGCGCCGGTCAGGTAGGATTTGCCGCCGCCGCTGGCAATCGTCAGCGTGCCGCCGGTCAGCGCCAGCTGGCTGCCGTTGCCGACGGTGACGGTGTTCAGCGTGGCGTCGCCCCCGCTGCCGGTGTAGGTGACGGTGCCGGCGCCGGCGCCGATGCTCGCAGCCAGCACATTGGCGCCGTCCGGCGCGATGTTCGCCTGCCAGTTGCCGGCGTCGCTCCACAGGCCGTTGCTGCTGTTGCCGGTCCAGGTCGATAACGGCCGCGCCGTGATCGTGCCTTTGATGCTGGGGGTCGCGCCGAGCACGTAGTTGCCGGCGTTGGCGCCGGACAGGCCCAGCGCGGAGCCGCTGAGGGTGACGGTCTTGTCGACGCCGACATTCTTGTCCGCATAGTGGACGGAGCTGCCTTCGCCGGCGACCAGCGTGACCACATCGAGCGGCCCTTCGCCCTGATGCAGCACGCCGCTCAGTGTGGCGCCGCTGAGCGTGGCGTTGTTGTTGCTGTTGTACTCCCGGCTGAGCAGGTTGACGCTCAGCGTGGCGGGCGTGACGACCAGCGGCGCCGAGCCGCTGTAGCTGATGTCGTACTTGGTCGAATACAGGCCGGTGGCGATCTGGTAGGTGCCGACGTTGACGCCGCCGATATACCCCATTGCGCCGCTGACATCGGGATGGGTATAGGCCTGGGCGTAGCTGCCCGGCAGGCCGTCGTACACCTTGGTGGAGCCGGGACCGGTGACGTTGACGGTGAGCGGCGTCAGGAAGGCCTTCAGCAGCGGCGTGGTGTGGCCTTCATAGATGCGCCATACCGGCGCGCTGGCGAAATCGAAACCGGCGAAGCTGGCCTGCTGCATCATCTGCGTGCTGGTCAGGCCGACGGCGCCGGCGCTGTCGCTGGTGGGACCGCTGGTCAGGAAGAAGCTGTTCGTAAGCGAGCCGCCGTTGCCGCCGTCGCCGACCAGCGCGTTGACGATGTCGTCGCTGTTGGACTTGACGGTGCCGCTGCTATACGTGGTGCTCAAGCTGCCGTATGTGTCCAGGCCGCCCAGCAGGCCGCCGGTCTTGCCGGTGCTGTTGGCGGTCCTGCCGGTCACGTTGCCGACCACGTAGGAATTGCTGATGCTGCCGGTGGAATAGCCGGCCAGGCCGCCGACATAGGCGTCGTTGCCGATGACGTTGGCTTCGATGGCGACGCCGCTGACGCTGCCGCCGTTGTTGATGCTGCCCACCAGCAGGCCGGTGTAGCCGTTGCCCTCGACCGTGGCGTCGGTCAGTTTGACGTCCTGTATCGTGCCCGAACCCAGCACCGAGAACAGGCCGACATGGTTGCTGGTCGGGCGATAAATGTTCAGGCCGCTGATGGTGTTGTGATTGCCGTTGAAGGTGCCGGAGTAAGAGTGGTCGAGGTCGCCGATCGGCTTGAAGCCGGAAAAGGCCGAGGGACCGGTCTGGTTCCAGTGCGCGGTCTCGCTGGCGTCGATATCGTTGTTCAGCACGTAGGACTGACTGGATCTCGACAGCGAGCCCATGCCCTGCAGGCCATACACGTCGACCAGCTGGAATGGCGAACCGCTGCTGCCGTCGCCGGCGGCCGCGCGCACGAAGTTGCCGCCGCTGCCGATGCGGAAATCGTAGGCGCTGAAGGCAGGCAGGCTGCCGATCTGCGACCAGTTGCCGGCGTCCAGGTTGAATACGCCGTTGACGGTGACGCCTCCGGTGGCGGTGACGTTGCTGCCAGCATGCAGCGTCAGGCCGCCCAGCGTAAGCGCCGCTTGCAGGTCGATGTTGCCGTTTGCAGTCAGCGTCAGCTTGTTGGCCGACGTCATCGGCTGGCTGACGACGATATTGCCGGCGGTGGAAGTGACCAGCAGCGCGCCGTCGCTGGCGTTCACGCTCGCCAGGTCGGCGCTGCTCAGTGCCAGCGTACTGGAGGGACCGTCGGCCAGACCCAGATTGACCGCGTTGGTGGTGTACAGGCTGACGGCAGTGCCGTTCAGTGAACCGTTCGCCAGCGTCATCCGGGCGCCGTTCAGATTGATGTTGGCGGCTGAGGTGACGCTGCCGTTATTGGTGATATGGTGATCGCCGCTGAACGGCGTCTGCAGGCTGATGACGCCGGTGTTGGCGATGGCGGCGCCGTTGTTGATGGTCAGGTCGCCGCCGCCGGTTTGCAGCGTCAGGCTGCCGGCATTCAGGCCGCCGGTCAGATCCAGATTGCCGACCACGGTCAGGCCGCTGGTGCCGTTGCCGGGGCCGCCGGAGCCGCCGCCTACGGTCAGCGAGCCGTTGACCGGCAGGCTGACATTCCTGAGTTCAGTCTGGCTCAGGCCCAGCACCCCGCTGGCATCGGCGGCGCCGACGCCGACTTGAATCTCGGTGGAGGGCGTGTACGGCGTCAGCAGCACACCATGTCCGGTAATGGCAGACAGCGTGCCGTTGAGCGCCATGTTGTCGGCCGTCACGGTGATATTGCCGGCGGAAGAACCCACCGCAACGCCGTTGTTCAGCGTAATCAGGCCGTTGGCCTTGGTCGACGTCAGCGTCATGTCGCCGCCGCTGCTGACGTTGCCGCTGACGGTGAGATCGCCGTTCTTGGCCTTGACCGCCAGCGTGCCGCCGATGTTGCTGTTGCCGAGGTTGACGTTGACCGCCGTCAGTGTCGCGTTGCCATTGGTCGCCTGCAGCGCAGCCGCTCCGCCGATGGTGTTGAATTCGTTGTCCATCTTGATGTCGGTGACGGCCATCGCGTTGAGGCTTTGGATGGTCAGCGCATCGATAGGCTGGGTGGACTGGTCGATGGTGCGGCCCGCGGTCAGCGCCAGGTTGACGCCGGTGCCGGTGATGGGCGCCTTCAGCTTGATATCGCGGTCGGCGTTCAACGACAGCGTGCCGCCGTTGGCGAAGACGAGCGCGCTCGCCACCGTGATATCGCCGCTGCCGGTGCCCTTGACGTTGGCCGTGCTGACCGTGACGGTATTGTTGTTCAACGCAGTTTGAAGCGTCCCCGTCAACAGCAAGGAATCCTGGAACAGACCGATCTCCAGGAAAGGCCCGCTGCCCGACAACGCACCGAAACCGGTCGACACCATCCCCTGGGTGATGGCGTCGCCGCTGCCGGATGCGATAAAGATGTTGGTAGGATCGAGCAGCAGATTGCCGGTGGCGCCCTTCGGCGCGCGGGTATCGACGTTGCCCTGCATGTCCAGGTAGTGGCCCGAGGTTTCGACGAAGCCGCCATTGCCGCCGGCCGCGCCGCCGCGCGCGGAAATGCTGCCGAACATCTGCGTCGCCTTGTCGCTCCAGACGATGACCTTGCCGCCGTCGCCGTAGCCCGTGGCGTCCGCCTTGATGACAGCCTCCTTGCCCACATACGATTGCTGCGCATTCTGCACCGCCGCGTTCTTGCCCTGGTAATCGCCGCCGACCAGCACCGAACCGCCGCCCGCCGCGCCGCTGGCGTCGACCGTGGCATTGCCGGTCAAGCCCACCTGCGCGCCCAGCAGCTGGATATCGCCGCCCGTGTTCAGATTGCTGCCGGTGGCGGTGGTCGTGCTGCCCGCCTCCAGCAGCGTGGTGCCGCTGGACTTCAGGATGATCTGGCCGTTGGCGCCGCGCACCGCGCTGTTGGCGCTGATGCCGCCGCGCTGGCTGACCAGCGCGCCGTACACGCCGACGCGGCCGCCCTGCGCCACGATCTGCCCCAGGTTCAGCGCCATGTCGGCCGGCGCCGACACCACCACCTGCACGTTCGGATCCTTCGAATCGAACAGCTGCACGCTATGTCCCGCCGCCAGCACCACTTCGCCGTTCGGCGACGAGATCACGCCGCTGTTTTCCACCGCCGGCGCAACCAGGAAGATCTGGCCGCCGGACGGCGTGGTGATCGCGCCGGCGTTGCTGACCTTGCCCGCCGTGGCGCTGCCGCTGAAGTTGTTTTTACCGGCCAGGAAATCGGCGTTCGAAATCGCCAGGCTGGACGCGACCAGGCCGTTGACATCCACCCGCGAGCCGGCGCCGAAGATCACGCCGTTCGGATTAATCAGGAACACCTTGCCGTTCGATTGCAGCGAGCCGAGGATGCGCGTCGGATCCTGGCCGGTGATGCGGTTGAGCACCTTGCTGTCGGCGCTCTGCTGGATGAAGCGCGCCATCTCGTCCGAGGCCAGCGAGAAGCTCTGCCAGTTGATGATGGTGTTGGGCGTGTTGGTGATCGAGTAAGTCTTGCCCGTGAGGTTGAAACTGGCCTGCCCCGCCACCACCGATGGGTTGACCGGACCAGCCTGCGCCGTGGAGTAGCACGTGGCCACCAGCACGGCGATCAGTTTGCGGCGCAGCGGCGCGGCGGCGGCGCGGCGTTGTGGGGAGCGGCTGGTCTGGGCTTTCATAACGACATCCTCTATCCGGTGTGGATTCGTGCCCGTGGGCGCCATGATGCCCCGCAGGCGAGTTTTCAGGTTGGTTGTGCAGGAGGGATAAAAGCACCCCGCAAAGTATAGCCACTGGGAAACTAATGTTCCTACCAGTGTAGTCTTCTTTGTCGTGGCCGCCACTTTTTTTGCTGTCCGGAAGACAGTTTTTTTCCCAGCTTGTGGCTAGATTGCGTTTTCTTATTTCGCCATCATCTTTGAGCTTTTTTTACTATTTGGTTTCGAACGTGGTGACGCCGTCCCAGTCCACGCCGGGAGGATGTGCTCGGTAGTAAGTGATGCGCTCAGTATAGAGGGAATAAAGGCTGCGCTCTGGAAATGTTGCCGACAAATCAATGATAATCTGCATTGCCTGATCCCATTGTTGCAAGCGCACCGCAGCGAGGGCCGTATGCCAGCGTTCCAGCTCGCCGCGGGTGGCGGCATCGAGGTCTTTTTCCAGCACAATCGGTTCGAAAATCGCCACCGGTTCGTTCTTGCCTTTGACCCGCACCAGGTCCAGCTCGCGATAAGCGAACTCCGGCGCGGCGGCGCGGGTCGCCTCGCCCACCGCGATGCCGACGCCGTAGACCTTGGTGATGCCTTCCAGCCGCGAGCCCAGGTTCACGGCGTCGCCCATGACGGTGTAGGCGCGGCGGATTTTCGAGCCCATGTCGCCCACGTGCATCAGGCCGGAGTTCAGGCCTATGCCTATCTTCAGCGGCGGCCAGCCGCGCGCCACGAAGTCGTCGTTGAGGCGGTGGGCGGACGCCTGCATCAGCAGCGAGGTGGCCACCGCGCGGCTGGCGTGGTCGGCAAACGCCACCGGCGCGCCCCAGAAGGCCATGACGGCGTCGCCGATGTACTTGTCGAGCGTGCCGCGATGGCTGTCGCGTATGTCTTCCGACATCGCCGTCAGGTAGAGGTTGATGTATTCGCGCAGCTGCTTGGGCGTCAGCCCTTCGGAGATGGTGGTGAAACCGCGCACGTCGACGAACAGCACGGTCAGCTCGCGGCTCTCGCCGTCCATATTGTATTTTTCGGGATCGTCGGCCATCTCGGCCACCAGCTCGGGCGCGACGTATTCGCCGAAGCGCGACACCAGCGCCTGCCCCTTGCGCACCTCGAAGAAATAGCCCCAGGCGACGTTGAGCACGAACACGGCGAAGATCACGATCAGCGGCATGGCCAGGTTGAAGATCAGGTTCAGTTCGCTGTAGGCGTAGTAGTTGACGCCGACCGCCGCGCCCAGCACCAGCGCGCCCAGCAGGATGGAGCGCAGCGGCGACAGCGCCGCCAGCGCCAGGCTCAGCGCCAGCCCCACCAGCAGGATGATGATGCCCTCGATCGCGCCGGCCCAGTCGGGGCGCGACTTGAAGCGCATGTCGAGGATGGACTTGATGATGTTGGCATGGATTTCCACCCCCGGATATTCCGGGTTGACGGGCGTGGCGCGCAAGTCGACCAGGCCGGGCGCGGTGGTGCCGACCAGCACGATGGTCCCCTTGAGCAGCGCTTCCGGCACCCGTCCGGCCAGCACGTCGGCCGCCGACACGTAGCGGAAGGCGCCGCCGCGCGGGCCGCCCTGGCCGCGGAACTGGACCACGGTGGTCATCGCCTCGCCGACCGGAATCACCCGCTGCCGCTTGCCGGGCAGCAGGATCGTGACCGAATCGAAGCCGCCGCTGGACAGCTGGTTTTGCGACAGCTGGTCGACCGTCTGCGACAGGAAGGGCTTGATCGCCAGCGCCTTCAGGTAGACGCCGGCCGTCGCCAAGGACAGCGCCGGGTAGTAGTTGTCGCCGACCTGCTGTATCAGGCCGGCGGTGCGGACGATGCCGTCCAGGTCGGTCACCACGCTGAAGCTGCCGGCGCCGGCGGCCGCGCTTTGCAGCACGCCGATGTTGGCCTCGTAGCCGGGCGCGGAATAGGCCAGCAGTTCGCGCCCGTTCAAATCCTGCTCGGTGATGATGGGGGCCGGCAGCTGGCCCTTGACCTGGTCGGCCGACATATTAAAGCCCAGCACCACCGGCTGCCCCTTGAGCGCGCCGGCGAACAGGCCGTCGTAGTCCATCGCCGGCTTCAGCGTTGCCAGCCGCTGCCTGAGCGCCGGCACATCCTTCAACTCGCCGTTGGACAGCTGCTCCAGCACGCCGTAGCCGGAACTGGTGTCCGGCTCGGGGAATGAGATATCGAAGCCGATGGCGCTGACCTGGTAGCGCTGGGTCAGCTGCGTGACCAGCCGCGCCTGGATGTTGCGGCTCCACGGAAAGCGCCCCACTTCGGTCAGGGCCTTGCCGTCGATGTCGACGATGACGATGCGGGGGTCGAGCACGGGCGCTTCGAGCTTCATGCGCTCGCCGGCCAGCAGGCTGTCGAGGCGGCGCACGGCGTCGATCTCGACCACGCCGGCCGTGTAGGCCACGCCGAACGCCGTCACCAGGATGCCCAGCAGCCAGCGCGGGCCGTACTTCAGCAGGGTCTTGGCCCACTTGGCGGGGAACAGGCGCACGCGCTCTCCTTGCCCGGCTTAAGGCGTGTAACCGGGGATCTGGGCTTCGTCGATGAAATCGATCTGTTTTTCGTCCATGTTCTTGTGGGCGAACTCCAGATAGATCTTGCTGCGGATGAAGATGTCGAACAGGTCGGGATCGATGTGGCCGTTGAGCGAGAAGTTGCCCAAGATGCGCAGCGATTCCGACAGCATCTTGCCCTTCTTGTACGGACGGTCGCGGGCGGTCAGCGCCTCGAAGATGTCGGCGATCGCCATCAACCGCGCCTGCACCGACATCTGCTCCTTGGTCAGGCCGCGCGGATAGCCCTTGCCGTCCATGCGCTCGTGGTGGCCGCCGGCGTATTCCGGCACGTTCTTCAGATGCTTGGGCCACGGCAGCGCCTCCAGCATGCGGATCGACATCGAGATGTGGTTGTTGATGACCTTGCGCTCGGGCTCGGTCAGCGTGCCGAACTTGATGGTCAGGTTCATCACCTCGTCGGCATCGAGGAAGTCGCGTTCGACGCCGTCGGGGCCGGTCCAGCGGCGCTGGGCAATTGCGCGCACGCGCTCCTGGTCGGCCGCCTGCATGCCCTCGCCGCCGACGTTGGCGTCGCGGATGAAGTCGCGCTCGGCGCGCAGCGTGGCTTGCAGTTCAGCCAGCTCCTGGCCGATGGCAGCGACGGCGGCCTGATCACCGCCCGCCGCCAGTTGCCGCTTCAGCGCGGCGATCTCGGCGTCGCGCAGCAGCACTTCGAAGCGGGTGTCGATCAGGGCGATGCGGTCGAAGATGGTTTCCAGCTTGGTGGCCTTGTCGACCACGTGCACCGGCGTGGTGATCTTGCCGCAGTCGTGCAGCAGGCCGGCCAGCCACAGTTCCTTGCGGTCGGCGTCGGTCATGCGGAAATCGGCCATCGGGCCGGTCTCGGCGTTGTGCACGGCCTCGGCCAGCATCATCGTCAGCTCCGGCACGAACTGGCAATGGCGGCCCGTGTATGGCGATTTTTCATCGATGCCGATGTTGATCAGGTTGACCAGGGATTCCAGCAGCTCTTCCAACTGGGCGATCAGGCGCTGGTGCGTCAGCGCGACGGCGGCCTGCGCCGCCAGGGCTTCGATGAAACGCTGGTCGGTCTGGCTGAAGGCGCGGATGGCGCCGCTGTCGTCCTTGGCGTTGATCAGTTGCAGCACGCCGACCAGTTCGCCTTCGTGGTCGCTCATCGGCACCGTCAGGAACGATTGCGAATGATAGTGACGCAACTGGTCGAACTTGACCATGGCGGAGAAGTTGAACACGTCGGCCTTGTAGACATCCTCGATGTTGACCGACAGGCCGAAGTGCGCAGCGTAGGCCGCCACCGAGGCCAGGTTCTTCTCGCCGTTGTCGTCGAACAGCGGCACGCCGGGCGCCGTGATGGCCGCGCCGTTGACGCCGCCCTGGTGGGTCTGCAGCGTGTCGTTGATCAGAATCGTGAAATCGAGGTAACGTTTATCCTCGCTGGGCCGGTACAGCGTGCCGCCGTCGGCGTTGGTCATGCTTTTGGCAACGATCAGGATGCGCTCCAGCAGCGTCTCGGTATCGTGACTGCTGCCCAGCTGGACACTGAGTTCGGTCAGCTGGTCCAGCCGCTGGGCGATCTGCGTTTGATTCAACTCTTGCATGGTTGTTTTTTCAATACCTGTTGGGAAAGCGTTCGCTGCCGCAAGACGCGCAGGGTACTTTGGAAGTGTAGCTCCGGCGCAAGCTGTTGTACATCGGGAAATGGTCCATGACACAAAATTACCTCGGCCAGTGTCGGGTTTTTCCCTGTTACCGTGAAAAAAAGCTATCATCGGCCGTAGCATAGAGCGAAAAAAACAGGGACTTTGTATGAAATTTATTTTTTGGGGAGTGCGCGGTTCCATACCCTCCCCCGGCCCGCGCACTGCGCGTTATGGCGGCAACACCACTTGCATCGAAGTTCGCACCGACAACGACACCCTGATCGTCATCGATGGCGGCACCGGCATATTCTCGCTGGCCCAGTCCCTGCTGCAAAACAAAACAGCGCCCATCCACGCCAACATCTTCATCACCCACAGCCACTGGGACCACATCCACGGCCTGCCCTTCTTCACGCCGCTGTTCGTGCGCGACAGCCGCGTGCGCCTGCATGGCGTGACCGATCCCGTCACCGGCAACGGCATCGAGCATGTGATGGGTGTGCAGCTGCAGAACAGCTACTTCCCGGTCAGCGAAACCCAGATGGACGCCACCATCGAATACCAGACGCTCAACATCGACGAGCCGGTCCAGGTCGGCGACGCGACGGTGCACAACGTGGTGATGAACCATCCGGTGACCGACCTCGGCTATCGTATCGAATGCAACGGCAAGTCCGTGTTCTTCACCGGCGACCATGAGCCGCACTACAACATCCATCCGCCCGGCCACGCGGAGCACGCCGCCTACGAACTGTGGATGGCGGAACGCAACGCCGCCATCGACGCCGTGGTGCAAGGCGTCGACGCGCTGATCGTCGACTGTTCCTACACGCGCGAAGAGTACCCGGCCAAGCAGGGCTGGGGCCACGGCACCTTCGATTCCGCCTTCGCCATGGCGCTGCGCACCGGCGCCAAAGCGCTATACTGCACCCATCATGAACCGACCCGCAGCGACGACGAACTCGAAGCCGTGTTCGCCGATGTCATGGCGCGCCACGCGCCGCTGCTGGGCAACCTGAAGGTCTTCCTCGCTTATGAAGGCATGGAAGTTCTACTGACCTAGCGAAAGCGATCATGAACGACGCCGGCAACCCCAGTCCACGCCCCAGCGATGTCGACCTGCGGCTGGCGTTTTTCCAGAAACTGCAAACGGTAACGACCAAGATCCACGCCACCAGCAACCTGGACGAGATCATGCTCGACCTCGGCATGGAGTTCTGCGACCTGTTCAATTGCGACCGCTTCACGCTGTACGCGATGGACCATGAAAAGGACTACATCGTTTCCAAGGTCAAGACCGGACTGACCTCGTTCCGCGACCTCAAGCTGGCGGTGACGCCGGCCTCCATCGCCGGCTACGTCGCGCTGACCCGCAAGACCGTCAACATCGCCGACGTCTACGACCAGGCCGAGCTGTCGCGCTATTCGCCGGAGCTGCGCTTCCAGCAGGGCGTGGACCAGCGCACCGGCTACCGCACCAAGCAGATGCTGGTGGCGCCGCTGATCTCGGTGCAATCGCGCGAGCTGCTGGGCGTGGTCCAGTTCATCAACAACCGCGACCGCTGCCCCTTCTCCGCCATCGCCGAGGCCGGCGTGAAGGAGCTGTGCGATACGCTGTCGGTGGCCTTCAGCCAGCGCATGAAACCACCGCAGATGGTACGCACCAAATATGACGGACTGGTGACGGACGCGGTGCTGTCGCTGCCGGAGCTGGAACTGGCCACGCGTTCGGCCCGCAAGAAGGAGCTCGATGTCGAGGATGTGCTGATCGATGAATTCCAGGTCAAGCTGGCGGCCATCGGCGCCTCGCTGGAGCGGCACTTCAACGTGCCTTACGAGCATTTCCGGGCCGACCGCGTCAAGCCGGTGGAACTGCTGAAAAACCTCAAGCGCCAGTACGTCGAGGAATCCGGCTGGATGCCGCTGGAGGACAGCAAGGACGGCATGCTGGTGGTGGCGCTGGACCCGGACCGGGTGGCGCACACCCACATCGTCAACCAGATCTTCCCCAAGGCCAAGCCGGTGTACCGCGTCACCAGCAACCGCGAGTTCCGGCAGATGCTGGAGCACTTCTTCGGCGCCACCAGCGACATGGGCAGCGTCGGCGAACTGCTGTCGGGCATGGACGACGACGACGCCGACAGCGAAGGCGGCTCGGTCGAAGTGTCGGAGGCGGTGGAGAACGAGCTGGTCAAGCTGCTCAACAAGATCATCGTCGACGCCTACCGCCAGGGCGTGTCGGACATCCACATCGAGCCCTTGCCCGGCAAGGGCAAGACCGGCATCCGTTTCCGCAAGGATGGCACGCTGGTGCCCTACATCGAGATTCCGGCGTCCTACCGCAGCGCGCTGGTGGCGCGGGTCAAGATCATGTGCGACCTCGACATCTCCGAGCGGCGCAAGCCGCAGGACGGCAAGATCAAGTTCAAGAAGTACGGCCCGCTGGACATCGAGCTGCGGGTGGCGACGATACCGTCGGCCGGCGGCGTCGAGGACATCGTCATGCGGATACTGGCGGCCGGCGAACCGATCCCGCTCGACAAGCTGGGCGTGCTGCCGTTCAACCTGGAGCGCCTGCGCGCCACCATCGAGAAACCGTATGGTCTGTTTTTCGTCTGCGGCCCGACCGGCTCCGGCAAGACCACCACGCTGCACTCGGTGCTGAACTATCTGAACACGCCGGACACCAAGATCTGGACCGCCGAAGACCCGGTCGAGATCACGCAGAAAGGCTTGCGCCAGGTGCAGGTCAACCGCAAGGCGGGGCTGGACTTCGCCACCGTGATGCGGGCTTTCCTGCGCGCCGATCCGGACATCATCATGGTCGGCGAGATGCGCGACAAGGAAACCGTGGGCATGGGCATCGAAGCCTCGCTGACGGGCCACCTGGTATTCGCCACGCTGCACACCAACAGCGCGCCGGAATCCATCGTGCGGCTGCTGGACATGGGCATGGATCCGTTCAACTTCGCCGACGCGCTGCTGGGCATCCTGGCGCAGCGGCTGGCCAAGCGCCTGTGCGGCAAGTGCAAGCAGGCTTACCAGCCCAGCGAGGAAGAACTGAAGCTGCTGTTGACGGAGTTTTGCGAAGAGTTGCTCAACACCGACAGCTTCATCAAGGACGGCGCCGCCGGCCGCGCCGCCGTGCTGGACGGCTGGCGCCAGCGCTATGCCAAGGACGGCAAGTTCACGCTATACCGCGCGGTCGGCTGCGACGAGTGCAACAAGGGCTACAAGGGCCGCGTCGGCTTGCATGAGCTGATGATAGGCAGCGACAAGGTCAAGAAGCTGCTGCAGGAACATGCGCGCGTAGCTCAGCTGCTGGCGGCCGCGCTGGAAGACGGCATGCTGACCTTGAAGATGGACGGCATCGAGAAAGTCTTGTTGGGCATTACCGACATCAAGATGGTGCGCGCAGTCTGCATCAAGTAGCCGCGCTTGCCGTTGCGCGGCATGGTGCGGCGGTCGGCCAGCGCGCGCAGGCGCGTCAGGCCGGCTTGCAGATTGAAGGCGCGGCCGGCCAGTTGGCGGTCCACCAGCTGCGTGGCCATCGCCAGCGCCGGCGCGACGGCGGCCTTGGCCGAATACGGCAGCACCAGGCGGTAGCGTCCGCGCATGTGCGGCACCACGCCGACAAAACCCAGGGTCACTTCATTGAAGGCCAGGCGGCGCAATTCCATCGCCACCTGCTGCACCAGTTGCACCAGCGGCGGCACGTCGGCGCAGCGCTTGCCCACCAGGTTGCGCTGGCGGCGCAGGCCCGGCAGGATCGCTTGCAGACGGCGCTCCAGCGCGCTGATGGCGGCCGGCGTGGGCGTGTCGCGGTCCAGCTCCAGTATGCTGAGCAGGCAGGGTTGGGAGGAATAGCGGTTGTCGCTGGCGAGGTAGCGCTGATCGATGATTTTCATGATAGCCAATGTCTTCTTTAAAATTCAGGCAACATTGTCGCAAGCTTCAGGCCTGCACGTAAGCAGCGCACGGGCCATCTGCGTGTAAGACCAGGCTGACAGCTAACGTGTGCTTAAGGCCGGCGTGCTATCAAGCTGTTACGGCGTGGGCAATTGTTTTTCGAAGCAGACCGCCAGCGGATTGCCGATGTACTTGCCGTAATTGGCGATGCGCTGATAGCCGCGCGCTTCGTAGAAATCGACGGCGCGGCGGTTGACCAGCCGCGTCTCCAGCCACACGGCCTGGTAGCCCATGGCCAGCGCCTCGTCTTCCAGGAAGCGCAGCACGGCGCTGCCGACACCGCTGGTGCCGTGGCGCGCATACATGCGCTTGATCTCGGCCACGCCCGGCTCCAGCGGACGCAGCGCGCCGCAGCCGAGCGCGTGGCCGCTGGCGTCGCGCGCCACGACGAAGCAGCCGGCCGGGCCGTAGACATCGTTGGCGTCGAACGAAGCGTTGCCGCTGTCGCCGGTGATGGCTTCGAGCGCCGTCGACAACTCTTCCATCAACAGCAGCGAGTCGCGCGCGGCGGGATCTTCGGTTTGGAGTTGGATGTCGGTATGCATGGTGTGCAGATTATTGCACAGTACAGATGACCAGTTCCGGATCGGCGTTGATGCGTACCGGAATCCGGCTGCAACCCACGCCACGACTGACGATCAGCTCGCCATTGCCGCGCACCGGGAAGCGCCCATAATGAAAGGGACGCGACAGCGGGCCGGCCGGCAGCACCAGCGGCGTGCCGTCGCGCAGCGCGATCTGGCCGCCGTGCGTGTGGCCGGCGAAGGCGACGTCGTACTGCCGGCCTTCGAGCGACAGCAGGCCGTCCGGCGCGTGCATCAGCAGCACGCGCACGGCGGCGTCGGCGGCGCCGGCAAAGGCTGCTGCGGCGTCGGGCTCGCCGGTCCAGGGATCGTCCAGGCCGCAGATGGCGACGTTGTCGAACGGCGCCGGCAGCGCCAGCGCGCGGTTGACCAGCATCTGCACGCCGGCCGCTTCGAAGCGGCGGCAGATGTCGGCGTCGTCGGTCGACAGGTCGTGGTTGCCCAGCACCGCGAACTTGCCCAGCGGCGGCTGGCAGGCCGCCAATGGCGGGCACATCACGGCAACATTGGCGGACGGGCCGGAGACGTAGTCGCCGCCGAGCAGCAGCACGTCCGGCTGTTCGGTGGCGACGGCGGCAAACAAGTCATGGAAGATGCCCGGATGGGTGGGCGGGCCGGCATGGAAATCCGAGGCAAACGCGATCTTGAGCGGGCGCGGCAGGCGTTTGCCGGCCGGCAGCGCGATCGCATGGCGGGTCACACCGAGGCGGCCGTGCAGGCCGCAGCGGTAACTCAGCGCACTGACCACGCCCCCCATCAGGACGAGATTCACCAACGCCTCCAGCTTGCTCCGGCGCGGTGAAAAGTGCTTGCTGCGGGGAACTATCATGGGGAAAACGATCAAACGGGTAAAGAGGCGGCATGATAGCCTATATTTTGTGGCGGCTTTTTTCGGAGATGAAAATACGTACGACAAAAGCGTTCAAAAACGGGAACTCGCAAGCGGTTCGCATCCCCGCCGAGCTGGCATATGCGCGCACAGATATCACGTTGGAAATCGAACGAATAGGCGACGAACTTCGAATCAGGCCTGTGCGGCGGTCGCTGGCCGGCGTATTGAAAAAATTCGCCAGGTTCTCGCCCGACTTTATGGCTGAAGGTCGCGGGCCACAAGAACAAAGCGAACGCGAGGAGCTGTAATGGTTCTGTACATGTTGGATACCAATATGTGCATCTACCTGATGAAGAATCAACCAGCATCGATCGCGCAGCGCTTTGCCCAATGCTACGTGGGAGACGTGGTGATCTCCGCCATCACATTGGCTGAGCTTGAATATGGCGTACTGGCAAGCAGCGACAGCGTGAACCAGCAACGCCACCTGACTGCGCTCACCAGATCAATTCCTGTCGTGGCGTTTGACGTCACGGCGGCGTCAGCCTACGGGCCAATACGCCAGGCGACCAGAGAGCGCAAAAGAGATCAACTCGACAAGCTGATCGCCGCGCACGCCCGCGCGCTGGGCGTGGTGCTAGTCACGAATAACGTCAAGGATTTTGCTGCCTATCCCGGCATTACCATTCAAAATTGGTTGCTCGACTAAGGAGGCCATTTTTCAGACATCGCTGATCGGCGCTGCGGCGGCTTCGGCGATGCCGGCGGCGGCCATGTGGCGGCAATAGTTCTCCAGTTTCGCCGTATCGCAATGCACTTCCAGCTTGTGCACGCGGCCCCAGCGCAATTCGAATTCATGCACGCCCTGGTTGGCGCCGCTGCTGCCGTCGGGCAGCGTGAAGCGGTCCTTCCACGTCACGGTGGCGACCGTGCGCCACGGCCAGCCGGTGACGGCGATGGCGTCGATGTCGAAGCGCAGGCCGGGCAGCAGCCGCTTCAGGCGCGCATACCATTGCGTCGTCGACGCCATCGTGCGGCGCTCGCCGGCCAAGGGATGATGGCCGTGCATCAGGTGCCGGTGAGCGGCGGAGAACTGCGGCAGCACGCGCTCGTAGGCGCCCGCGTTGATGTCCCTGAACGCCTTCCTCAACTTGCGGCCAACGATGAAGTGGTACATGATCGCCTCCAATCTTTACACAAGAAAGATCTGTATAGTGCGACGATATCTTTCTCATGTCAAGATGACTTTATGAGCGCCAAACCCTACCACCACGGCAATCTGCGCGACAGCCTGCTCGACGCCGCCGCCCAGTTGCTGGCGCAGAACGGCGCGCAGGCGCTGACCTTGCGCGAGGTCGCCAAGGCGGCCGGCGTGTCGCATGCCGCGCCGTATCACCACTTCCCCAGCCGCGAGCATTTGCTGGCCGCCGTGGCGGCGCAAGCCTTCGCCGGGCTGGCCGCGGCGATGGCGGCGGCCGATGCCGATCACGCGCGCAGCCAGGGCGTGCGGCTGATGGATATCTGCGAGGTGTATGTGGAATTCGCCCGCGCGCGGCCGGCGCAGTTCCGGCTGATGTTCGGCCCCTTGCTGGCGCAGAAATCGCGCTACCCCGATTTGAAGCAGGCGGCGGAGGCGGCGTTCCATGTGCTGGTCATGGCGGCCACGGCCTTCGATGCGGAGCGCGGCCCGGAACTGGCGCTGACCGGCTGGAGCCTGGCGCACGGACTGGCGAACCTGGCGATCGACGAGGCGTTCACGGATCTGCCGGTAGCGGTGCCCGCGCCGGCGGTGCTGGCGCGCGCCATGGCGGCGCGCATGCTGGGCTTACAGGGCGGCGTCGACCAGTAAGCCGGGTTGCAGCGCGCGGATGCGCAGCTCGGTAAAGTAGCCGCCCGCCTCGTTGTAGCGCAGGTAGTGGCGGCCGCAGTCCAGGCAGCGGGCCAGCTGGCTGCGGTTGCACGGGTAGTAGCGCGGCGCGATGGGCGCGTCGTCGCTCTCGTAGCGCGTGCCGTGCGGATGGAATTCGGAGAAGGTCGGCTCATCGTACGGATCGTCCATCAGCGTGCCGATCTCTTCGAAGCGATCCAGCTCCAGCGAGGTCGGCAGCCGCTGCCAGGCCGCCAGCGACACCGCATTGCAGCTGCACGGCGCCGTGATGGCGGCGGAAGCCTGAGCCAGTTGCATCAACTCTGGAAAATCAATTTTCTTCATGCTGCGTCCGTCAAAGGGATATCCGATTTTACTGCAATCCAGATCAACTCACGGCAGCCAGAACGGACCTACAGTGGCAATTCCAATTCCCGCTGCGACAACATGGAAACTAGAATTCTTAGCTGGGCATTTCCATGGCTGATGGCCATTCTGGAATTTTTACTACGCCAGAGCATGCACGACGCCGGGGCAACTGCATTCATAGGGCCGACGGTCGGTGGCGCGGCTTTGGGAATGCTGCTCCCTTTTACGCGGGCCAGAGAGATTCAGGGTACAAAACGGCATGCGCCAGGCATCATCTCCTTCGATCGCGACGAAGACTGCTGGGCGCAAAGAGCTAACCTCGCCGTGTGGATAGGCTTAACAGTCTGGGCGGTGAGCCTGTATCTGAGCCTCGCTCGCCGCGACGATCTGTTTACCCAGGCGGATAACGAGCGAATCTCGAATTTAATCGGCGCTATACTTTGGCTGATCGCAGTGCTCTTTGACGTCTTGAGAGGGCTCAAAAAATGAACTGGCCAGTAGTCGTTGATGGATTACTGTACATCGGCTCATGGATGCTAGGTTCGATGACGGTCGCAATTTTCTGCGCCTGGGCAATTCCCCGATTCTTCCCTCGCAAACCTGAAGACGATTACACCTACGTACTCAAGAATAAACACGGTAAAAAAACCACCGTGGTGCTACCGCCGGACCTCCCGGATGCGGAACAACAACAGATTCTCGACGAAGCCTATCGGCGACTCGGCATTAACCCAGAATCAGGGCATTAAGACCGCCCGCCACTGAAGCCTGCCACTGCCTGAACAGGCAAAAAAAAGGGAGCCGAAGCTCCCTTTGTTTTACATGATGTGGTGTCCGACCCAGAACGCCAGCGCGGCGACAAACGCCGAGGCCGGTATCGTGAAGACCCAGGCCCAGACGATGTTGCCCGCCACGCCCCAGCGCACGGCCGACATCTTCTGCGACGAACCCACGCCGACGATGGCGCCGGTGATGGTGTGCGTCGTCGAGACCGGCACGCCGAAGTGCGAGGCGATCAGCAAGGTCATCGCGCCGCCGGTTTCGGCGCAGAAGCCGCCCACCGGTTTGAGCTTGGTGATCTTCTGGCCCATGGTCTTGACGATGCGCCAGCCGCCGAACAGCGTGCCGAACGAGATCGCGCCGTAGCACGAGATCACCACCCACAGCGGCGGCGCCGACGCGTCCACCGGCACCTGGCCGACGGCGATCAGCAGCATCCAGATGATGCCGATGGTTTTTTGCGCATCATTGCCGCCGTGGCCCAGGCTGTACGAAGCGGCCGACACCAGTTGCAGGCGGCGGAACCACTTGTCGACCCGGCGCGGCGTCGAACGCACGAACAGCCACGACACGATCAGCATGATGATGGAGCCGAACACAAAGCCCATCAGCGGCGAAATGATGATCCACTTGACGGTCTTCAGCAGGCCGTCGCCCATCAGCGCGCTGGTGCCGGACTTGGCCACCGCGGCGCCGACCAGGCCGCCGATCAGCGCGTGCGACGACGACGATGGAATGCCGTAGTACCAGGTGAACAGGTTCCACGCGATGGCGCCGACCAGCGCGCCGAAGATCACATACTGATCGACGACGCCGGGATCGATGGTGCCCTTGCCCACCGTGGACGCCACGTGCAGGCCGACCACGAAGATGGCGATGAAGTTGAACAGCGCGGCCATGGCCACCGCCGTCTGCGGCTTGAGCACGCCGGTCGACACCACGGTGGCGATCGCATTGGCGGCGTCATGGAAGCCGTTCATGAAGTCAAACACCAGCGCCAGGGCAATCAACAGGCCCAGCACGTAGATGCTGATTTGTAGGGTATGCATATTGGACGATTCTTTTTGTAGTTATGCGTTTTCGACGATGATGCCTTCGATGATGTTGGCCACATCTTCGCAACGGTCGGTCACGGTTTCCAGGATTTCGTAGATGGCTTTCATCTTGATCAGGTTGCGCACGTCCGGTTCGTCGCGGAACAGCTTGGACATGGCGGCGCGCATCACGTGGTCGGCGTCCGACTCCAGGCGGTCGATCTCTTCGCAGATGGCGACGATCTGGCGCGAGTTGTCCATGTTATGCAGCAGGGCCACGGCTTGCTGGACCTTCTCGGTGCAGGCCAGCACCAGTTCGGCCAGGCGCTTGGCTTCCGGCGTCACCGAATGCAGGTCGTACAGCGACACGGTCTGGCCGGCGTCTTCCAGCAGGTCGAGGATGTCATCCATGCGGGTGATCAGCTTGTGGATGTCGTCGCGGTCGATCGGCGTGATGAAGGTCTTGTGCAGCAGGTCGACGGTGGCGTAGGTGATCTTGTCGGCTTGCTTCTCGATCGATTCGATGGCGTGCACGCGGTTTTCCAGATCGTCGAAATTGGACATCAGGCCCAGCATCTCTTTTGCACCTTTGACGCACAGGTCGGCGTGCTGGTTAAACAGGTCAAAAAATTTGCCCTCGGTGGGCATCAAACGTCCAAACATTTTATTCTCCGTAAATGTGTACTGCAGATCGCCGCCCCGGGGTACGGGACGGCGTAAAGATTAGTCGCCTTGGTACAGCGCCAGATTACCGGCGTAGTTGCCAAACTTCGTGTATTGGCCGATCCAGGTCAGGCGCACCGAGCCGATCGGGCCGTTACGCTGCTTACCGATAATGATCTCGGCCGTTCCCTTATCGGGCGAGTCCGGGTTGTAGACCTCGTCGCGATACAAGAAGATGATGACGTCCGCGTCCTGCTCGATAGCGCCGGATTCGCGCAAGTCGGACATGACGGGACGTTTATTGGGGCGTTGCTCCAGAGAGCGGTTCAGCTGCGACAGCGCGATCACCGGGCACTGCAGCTCTTTGGCTAGGCCTTTGAGCGAGCGCGAGATTTCCGAGATTTCCGAGGCGCGGTTGTCGCCCTGGGTCGAGCCTGTCATCAGCTGCAAGTAGTCGACCACGATCAGGCCGAGCTTGCCGCATTGGCGCGACAGGCGGCGCGCGCGGGCGCGCATTTCGATCGGATTCAGTGCCGGGGTCTCGTCGATGTAGACCTGGGCGTCGTTCATTTTCTGGATGGCGTGCGTCAGGCGCGGCCAATCCTCGTCGTTCAGCTTACCGGTACGCAGGCGGTGCTGGTCCAGCTGGCCGACCGAGCCCAGCATACGCATGGCCAGCTGCACGCCGCCCATCTCCATCGAGAACACGGCGACCGGCAGGCCCTCTTCCACCGCGACGTTCTCGGCGATGTTCATCGAGAACGCGGTCTTGCCCATCGACGGACGGCCGGCGACGACCACCATGTCGCCCGGCTGCAGGCCGGAAGTCATGCGGTCGAGGTCGATCCAGCCGGTCGGCACGCCGGTGATTTCGGACTGGCTTTCGCGCGAGTACAGCTCGTCGATACGCTCGACCACCTGGGTCAGCAGCGGCTGCACCGGTATCCAGCCGGCGGCGCCACGGGCGCCCTGCTCGGCGATGGCGAAGATCTTCGACTCGGCCTCGTCCAGCATCTGCTTGACTTCCTTGCCCTGCGGGCTGAAAGCCTGGCCGGAGATTTCGTCGGCCACCGTGATCAGCTGGCGCAGGATGGAACGATCGCGGACGATCTCGGCATAGCGGCGGATGTTGGCGGCCGATGGCGTGTTTTGCGCCATCGCGTTCAGGTAGGTCAGGCCGCCCACGTCTTCCGCCTTGCCCAGCTGGGACAGGGTTTCAAACACGGTGATGACGTCGGCCGGACGCGAACCGTTGATCATCTTGACGATCTGCTCGAAGATGATGCGGTGGTCGTAGCGGTAGAAGTCCTCGGGGTTCATCATATCCGCAATGCGGTCGAACGCCGCATTATCGCGCAGCAGGCCGCCGATGACGGACTGTTCTGCTTCGATGGAATGCGGCGGGACGCGGAGTGAATCTACTTGCGGATCGGAGGGGGCGTTCATGGCGCGAATTATACCTGCTTGCTTGAGCCGTATTACAAATTTATGACGAGAAAAAAGCCGGGCAAGCCCGGCTTTTTCAATGTGTTGCTATACCGACCAGACGTTGCCGTCCGGTCGAATATCAGGCAGCTTCGCCTACGACAGCAACGGTCACTTCTACCACCACGTCGGTGTGCAGAGCAACGCTTACTGGGTGCTCGCCAACGGTCTTCAGAGGACCGGTAGGCATACGCACAGCAGCTTTTTCAACAGCGAAACCAGCTTTGGTCAGGGCTTCAGCGATGTCGAAGTTGGTGACGGAGCCGAACAGACGGCCGTCAACACCAGCTTTTTGCGAAACGTTCACGGTCATGCCGTTCAGTTTCTCGCCTTGAGCTTGAGCAGCGGCCAGCTTTTCAGCAGCAGCTTTTTCCAGTTCAGCGCGCTTGACTTCGAATTCAGCAACGGCGGACGCGGTAGCGCGGCGGGCCATTTTTTGCGGAATCAGGAAGTTACGTGCGTAACCGTCTTTAACTTTAACGACTTCACCCAGGTTGCCCAGGTTGACGACTTTTTCTAACAGAATGATTTGCATAGTTCTTCTCCAGGATCTTATCTAGACGACGCGATTAAGCGTGGTGCAGATCGGTGTAAGGCAGCAGCGCGAGGTAGCGAGCGCGCTTGATTGCGGTGTCAACTTGGCGCTGGTAGTGCGCTTTGGTACCGGTCAGACGTGCTGGCATGATTTTGCCGTTTTCCTGGACGAAGTCTTTCAGGGTGTCGACGTCTTTGTAGTCAACCTGTTCAACGTTTGCTGCGGTGAAGCGGCAGAACTTCTTACGCTTGAACAGTGGGTTTTGTTGCTTGCGCTTTTCTTTCAGCTTGAGCTTGTTTTTGTCGAACTTTTTACCGAATGCCATTTTAGGCTCCTGTATCTAAATTGAGCTGTCTGGGACAGCACTAAAATCAATGATGTGAAACACCAGGCTTTTGCTATTGCGATTCTTCTTGTTCAGGAACCCGGTGAACTGATACATGCCGGCCAGTGGCGCCTGACTGAAGCGGCCTGAAATCTCGCCCGCGGCAACCGCGGAAATTTCAAACTCGCTCAATCGGGCAATGCCTGCCTCGGTCTGCTGGGATCGGTGCTGGAGTACAGCATTCACGATCGGCATGCCGGCCGGGGTGTAGCGCAAGGCGTCCCGTTCGGCGATCAAGGCAATAAACTGGAGCTGGTTCAGCTCGGTTCCTGGCAACAATTAGGCCGCAGGAGCAGCAGCAACTGCTGGAGCTTCGGTGCGATGCGATTTCGCTGCATCTTCACGTTGTACCGACTTCATCATCGGCGAAGGAGCGGTTTCCGCTTTCTTCATCTTGACGGTCAGGTGACGCAGCACGGCATCATTGAATTTGAAGGCGGTTTCCAGCTCGACCAGGGTCTCGTTGTCGCATTCGATGTTCAGGCAGATGTAGTGTGCTTTAGCCAGTTTCTGGATCGAGTAAGCCATCTGACGACGACCCCAATCTTCAACACGGTGCACGGCGCCGCCGCGGGTGGTAACCGAGGTCTTGTAACGCTCGATCATGGCGGGCACTTGCTCGCTCTGGTCCGGGTGGACGATAAATACTATTTCATAGTGACGCATACAAACTCCCTTAAGGACTGTGAATATAGCCCACCCTGGCGTCAAGACAGGTGTGGGAAGAGGTAAGCCCGCGACTATATCAGCTTTTCCGGCAAAAGACAATCCGGGGTCAAGTCTGACATTTGGACACGAGCTCGACCGCAACGCGGCGCTACGGTCGAGGCCGTGTCCAAATGTCAGACTTGACCCCACCATGAATTTATTTCGCGCAAAGCAACAAATTCCCTTGCATTTCGCTTCACACTGTACAAAAATACAGACTGTCTATATACACAGGCCCAAAGCACTCTATGATCAAGCTCACCGCAAGACAAGAACAAATTCTCAATCTGATCAAGGATGCCATCGAGAACACCGGCTTCCCGCCAACCCGCGCCGAAATCGCCAACGAACTGGGCTTCAAATCCGCCAACGCGGCCGAGGAGCATCTGCAGGCGCTGGCGCGCAAGGGCGCGATCGAGATCGCCGCCGGCACGTCGCGCGGCATCCGCCTGCTGGGCGTGCACGCCGAACCGGCCACGCCGAAAGTACCGGTGTCGCTGATGATGTCGCTGCCGCTGATCGGCCGCGTGGCCGCCGGCTCGCCCATCCTGGCGCAGGAAAACCTGGAAACCAGCTACAGCGTCGACCCGGCCATGTTCTCTTCCCGCCCGGACTACCTGCTCAAGGTGCGCGGCGAGTCGATGCGCGACGCCGGCATCATGGACGGCGACCTGCTGGCCGTGAAAAAGGTGGACAGCGCCAAGAACGGCCAGATCGTCGTGGCCCGCATCGGCAACGACGTCACCGTCAAGCGCTACCGCAAGACCGGCTCCACCGTGGAGCTGCTGCCGGAAAACCCGGACTTCAAGATCATCAAGGTCGATCCTGAAGCGGACGAGTTCGCGCTGGAAGGCCTGGCTGTCGGCCTGATGCGTAGCTGGCACTAAGCTTTACATAGCCATCGGCTTCGGCACGATGAGCGGGAAGGCGCTGTTGAGCGCCCGCCTGGCGATATCGTCCGAGCCCATGTGCGAATTCGACATCAGCACCACGCCCCGCTGCGTGCTGGTGTCGAAGCCGATATACGTACGGTAGCCGCCCGTGCCGCCGTTGTGCCAGACGATGTGCGAGCCATGCTGCTCCAGCACATGCCATCCCAGCGCCACCGACGCGCCTTCCCTGCCCTCGATCGCGTGACGCGGCTGATGCGCGGCCTGCATCGCGCCGTACAGCGGCGTCTTCTGCAATCCCATATTAGCTCCAACAAACTTCAGCATGTCCGCCGTCGACGAGCGCAGCGCGCCCATGCCCGCCAGCGCAGGCATATCCCAGTTGGCCGCCACCACGCCCGGCATGCCGTAGCCGATGGCCAGATGCTGGCGCATGGCCGGCGTCAGCGCGATGGCCGTGCTGTTCATACCCAGCGTGCCGGTGATGCGCCGGCGCACCAGCGCCTCGTAATCGACGCCTGCGCGCAACGTCAGCGCATGACCCAGCAGGCCGACGCCCGTGTTCGAATACTCGTAGCGCTCGCCCGCCGCACGCGTGGGCGCAAAGCCGTGCACAAACTCGTACAACTGCGGCACCGTGTAGTCGGCGAAGGGATTATCGTCATCCTTGGGCGCCAGGTTGGCGGGGATGCTTGGGATGCCGGACACCTGCGACGACAGGTCGCCCAGCGTGATCTGCCGCCCGCCGAACGCCGGCGGCGCGGCAGCCGCCGGCAGGTAGCGCGCCACAGGATCGGCAAGCCCCACTTCGCCGCGCAGGACCATATCGCTCAGGATGGTGGCGGTGAACACCTTGGTGATGGAACCGATCTCGTAGACCGAGTCCGCATCGACAGGCGCCCCGCCCTCGCTCAGGCTGCCGTAGGCCAGCACATGGCCGCCCTTGGCCTCGATGATGCCGATCACCATGCCGGTGCCGGCATGGTCGACATCGACACGGGTTTTCATCATGGCGAGCAGCTCGGCGTCGCTGGCCGGGGTCGCTTGCGCAGCGGCGGCCAACAGCGCGCCGGCAGCCAGCACCAGCAGTTGTTTCAAAGGGAGTGGGGTAGTCATGCCGCGCAGACTAGCAAACTTCCAGTCACGACGAACAGACAATATTGCGTCAATTCCTGCCAGGCGGCCGTTCAGCGCTTGCCGGCCGTCGTCGGCTGATGGGACAACTCGCGCGCGCTCAGCTCGATATCGCCGCGCCGGCCTTCCCACGCGGCCTCCGCCACCGTGACCGCGTCCGCCTGACGCTTGGCGTCATCGGCCACTTGCACGAACACCTGGCTCATCAGCGTTTGCGCGGCGCTCATCTCATCGTCGGTCATCAGGTCAGCAAGGTCGGCAGGGATGCTCTTGCCGACCGGCAGCGCTGCGTTGTAATTGGCAAGGAACCTGTCGTAGCAGGCGCGCCACGCGGCCAGCGCCTGCGCCACCGCTGCGCGGCCGGCCGTGGCCGGGCGCATCGGAATGTAAGGCGGCTGGCAGTCGAAACGGGCCAGGGAAATATCGGCGCCGTCGTAGTGGCTGGTGTAGTACTCGATCTCGGCTTGCCGAGCGAGCCGGCGGGACGGCTCTTCGGCAAAGGCGTTACTCGACAGCACGGTCAAAGCCAGAACCCATGCTGCTCTCATGACGCCTCCCCCGCGCTTAGTAAAATTGAAAGCTTAGATTATCACAACTGGCCGCAGGGATCAGCAAGCTTCCAGTGCGCAGGTGAAATCGTCCAACAGATCGTCGGTATCCTCGATGCCGACCGACACCCGTATCAGCGATTCGGCGATACCCATCGAAGCACGGCGCTCGGCGCCCATCTCGAAGAAGATGGTGTGCGCCACCGGGATGATCAGCGTGCGCGTATCACCCAGGTTGGAGGCCGGGATCGCCAGCTTCAGGCGATTCAGGAAATCGAAGCAGTCGATGCCATCCTTCAGCTCAAAGCTCAGCAGCGAGCCGAAGCTGCGGAACAGTTCGCTGGAGATGGCGTGCTGCGGGTGCGAGGCCAGGCCGGGATAGTAGACAGCCGCCACGCGCTCGTCCGATTCCAGCAGTCGCGCCAGTGCCAGCGCATTGGCGCTGGTGCGTTCCATGCGCAGCGCCAGCGTCTCGGCGCCGACGGCGATGTGGTGGGCCGCTTCCGGCGCCAGCGAGGAGCCGAAGTCGCGCAAGGCCTTGGCGCGGATCTGCGCCAGGCCCCATTGCAGCGGCACGGCTTTCTTGTAGTTCTCGTAGATGTTCGGGAAGCGGGTCCAGTCGTAGGCGCCGGTATCGGTCAGGCTGCCGCCCAGCGCGTTGCCGTGGCCGCCGATCGACTTGGTCAGCGCGTTGACCACCAGCCCGGCACCAACCGACTTCGGACGGAACAGGTAAGGCGTGGTCATCGTGTTGTCGACAATGTAGAGGATGCCGCGTTGCTGGCACAGCTCGCCGATGCGCTTCAGGTCCGCCACTTGCGTGCGCGGGTTGGCGATGGTTTCGACAAACACCACGCGGGTCTGCTCGGTGATGGCGGCGGCGACGTTGGCGACATCGGTGGCGTCGACAAAGGACACGCCCACGCCCTGCGCCATGGTGGTCTGCCACAGGCTGTTGGTGTTACCGAACAAGAACGACGACGACACCACATGATCGCCCGCGCGCAGCAGCGACTGGAACACGGCGCCGATCGCGCCCATGCCGGTGGCGAAGCAGATCGTGCCGACGCCCTGCTCCATCTTGTTGACCTTGTCTTCCAGCGCGGAGATGGTCGGATTGCCCTGGCGGCCGTAGCGGAAGCCCGGCTCCTTGCCCTGGAATACCGAGGCCAGCTGGCGCGCGTCGGCGTAACCGAAGGCGACCGAGG
The DNA here is from genome assembly GCF_009380215.1 of Rugamonas aquatica. GTDB lineage: Bacteria > Pseudomonadota > Gammaproteobacteria > Burkholderiales > Burkholderiaceae_D > Rugamonas > Rugamonas aquatica_B. The sequence continues at coordinate 144,642 of NZ_WHUG01000014.1, read as the reverse complement.
TGTGGATGGGCTTGTGCAGCGAACCGTGCTCGATGCCCTTCTGGCGATCGTTGTGCAGGATGGTGGTGGTGAAGCCGTAGTTTTTCTTGTCGTTCATGTGAGTTCCTGCGTGTCGTTCCCGCGCAGGCGGGAACCCATAGAACGCAAGCACGCAGGCTCAGCATGGATTCCCGCGTGCGCGGGAATGACGAGAGTTAGGCCTCGGTGGCGGCCAGATTCAGATTCAGTTGCGAACGGCCCGCATCTTCGGGGCCGGCGGCCTTCGGATGATGACGCGCATATTCCAGCTTGTCCAGGTAGTCCTTGGAGATGTCGCCGGTGACGTAGACGCCGTCGAAGCACGAAGCCTCGAAGTTCTTCAACGCCGGATTCACGTCCGAGATGGCGCGCTTCAACGCGTCGATATCCTGGTAGACCAGGTGATCGGCGGTGATCTCGCGGCAGACTTCCTCGGTGCTGCGGCCATAGGCGATCAGCTCGTCGCGGGTAGGCATGTCGATGCCGTACACGTTAGGGAAGATCACCGGTGGCGCCGCCGAAGCGAAGATCACTTTCTTGGCGCCGGCTTCGCGCGCCATCTGCACGATCTCGCGGCTGGTGGTGCCGCGCACGATGGAGTCATCCACCAGCAGCACGACCTTGTCCTTGAACTCGGAAGCGATGGCGTTCAGCTTCTGGCGCACCGACTTCTTGCGCGCAGCCTGGCCCGGCATGATGAAGGTACGGCCGATGTAGCGGTTCTTGATGAAGCCTTCGCGGTATTCCACGTTCAGCGCCAGCGCCAGCTGGATCGCCGCAGGACGCGACGAATCCGGAATCGGCATGACGACATCGATCTCGCCATCCTTGAATTCGCGCTTGATCTTCTCGGCCAGGTACTCGCCCATTTTCAGGCGGGTGGCGTAGACGGAAGCGCCATCGATCACCGAATCAGGACGAGCCAGGTAGACGAACTCGAACACGCAAGGGTTGAGCGACGGATTGTCCGCGCACTGGCGCGAATGCAGCTGCTTGTCGGCGTCGATGAAGACGGCCTCGCCCGGCGCGATGTCGCGCACGAAGCGGAATCCCATGCCTTCCAGCGCCACGGACTCGGAAGCGATCAGGTACTCGGCGCCCTGCTCGGTTTCGTTGATGCCCAGGCACAGCGGACGGATGCCGAACGGATCGCGGAAGGCCAGCAGGCCGACGCCGGCGATCTGCGCCACGGCAGCGTAGCCGCCACGCACGCGGCGATGCAGCACGGTCACGGCTTCGAAGATGGTGTCAGCGTCGATCGAGATGCCGGTGGTGGCTTTCTGGATTTCGTGGGCCAGCACGTTCAGCAACACTTCCGAATCGGAATCGGTGTTGATGTGGCGGCGATCGTTCTGGAACATTTCTTTTTTGAGCTGTTCCCAGTTGGTCAGGTTGCCGTTGTGCGCCAGCGTGATGCCGAACGGGGCGTTGACGTAGAACGGTTGCGCTTCTTCCTCGCTCGACGAGCCGGCGGTTGGATAGCGGCAGTGACCGATGCCGGAATTGCCTTGCAGCGTACGCATGTTACGGGTACGGAAAACGTCACGAACGAGGCCATTGGCCTTGTGCATGGCGAACATGCTGCTGTGATTGGTCGCGATACCTGCCGCATCCTGGCCGCGGTGCTGCAGCAGCAGCAATGCGTCATACAGCAGTTGATTGACAGGTTGATGGGATACGACGCCGACGATGCCACACATGATGTTGCTCCTGGACTTGGTGCTACAGATTTAAAGAATTCAAAAATTCACATGCTGCGCCATGGCAGCGGGAAGAAAGGCTTTCACCGTATGCGCTCCGGTCTCCGCAAGCGGACTCAATAGCGCATCCTTCCAGAATGCTTGTTGCGGTATCGACGTCATCCCACACAGGATGACACCGGCCAGCACAATGACAAGGCCGCGGCCGAAGCCGAACACCATGCCCAGCGCGCGATCCACCAGGCTGAGGCCGCCGGCATCGAGCAAGGCGCCCAGCGCCATGGCCAGCAGGCCCATCAAAATCCGTACGCCGATGAACAGCGCGATAAAAGCCAGGATCAGGCGCAACACCTCGCCCGGCACCACCGGCGGCAGCATCTGCGCCAGCGCGGCGGCGTAAGCGTTGGCGACCACGAAGGCCACCACCCAGCTTGCCAATGACAACACTTCCTTCACCAGGCCGCGCATCATGCTGATGATGACCGACGCGACCAATACAAAAATCACCAGGTAATCAAAGATCGTCACGTCGGGCAGCCTGCTGGATCAGACGGTTTCGAGACGGCCGCTCAGGCCCATCGCGGTCAGCTTGGCCCGTACTTTTTCCGCTTCATCCTTGTTGGTGAACGGCCCCACACGCACGCGGGTGATGTCGCCGGACGGCGTCTTCTGCGTGAAGGAGCTGATGCCGGCTTTCTTGAGCTTGTCGCGCAGCTCGTCCACCTTGCCCTGGTCGCTCAGCGCGGCCACTTGCAGTACGAATTTCTGCCCCGCTTCGGCGGCGGCCGCAGGCTTGGCGGCGGCCTTGCCTTCCAGGATGGCCAGCGCGCGCGCATCTTCCGAGCTGCCGGCGGCCGGCTTGACGCTGTCGGCCTGCTTGGCGGCCTTGGCTTCGGCCAGCTTGCGTTCGGTTTCCCTGGCGTCGGCCTTGGCCTTGGCTTCGGCTTTCACCTCAGCCTGCTTGCGTTCGATTTCCGCCTTGTAGTCGGCGTCCTGGCGGGCTTTGGCTTCGTTGTCGGCCTTGTTCCTGGCGATGGCTTCCGCCTTGGCTTCGGCTTTCAGCTTGGCTTCGGCCTTTTGCTCGGCTTCGCGCTTGAGGGCGTCGGCCTTGCTCGTGTCGACCTTGACGGGGGCGATGGCGGGCGGCGTGGCCGGCGCGGCGGCGGCCAGCGCGGCTACCGGAGCGGCGGCGGCCGGCTTGGCCGGTTTGACGTCTTCGACGATTTCTTCCCTGCTGTCCAGCGCGGCGCTCTGGGCTACCGGTGCGGCGGCAGGCGCGGCATCGGCCGGCTTGTCCTTGGCAGGGATTTTGATTTCGATGTCGGACGACAGCGGCTTAGGTTCGGAATCGAGCACCATCGGCAGGCCGATGGCGACGCCCAGCGCCAGCGCGATGGCGCCGACCAGGCGGCGGCGTGCGCGTTTCTTTTCCGGCAACACCGGGTCGTCCGCTTCGCGGTCTTTGCTGCGGCGGGATTTGGCGGAACCATCCGCCGACGAGGCGCGCTTGGAGCGTGCGCGCTCCGTCGCGTCCTGGTCATCTGCGCTGGTGTAATAGCCGCTGTCTTGACCAGCGGTCTCTTGCTTGTTTTTACCGAGTTTCGAGAACAAGCCCATGCGTGATTTCAGTCCTGTGCGTTCAATGGAATGCGGATTTTCGCGCCGCCATGACGCCGGCGACCGTGAGGAAAGATCCAAAGACCACAATTCTATCATTCTCCCCGGCTCGGCTGATCGCATTTGCATATGCAGAGCCCGGATCGTCGAAGATATTGATGGTGCGCTCAGCCTTTTCTTCCTGCACGATCTGCACCTTGGCCGCCAGTTCCGAGGCGCTGGCAGAGCGCGGCGACGGCAGCGTGGCCAGGCACCAGTGGTCCACATGCTCGGACATGGCGGCGATCACGCCGTCGATATCCTTGTCGTGCATGGAGCCGAACACGGCGTAGGTGTACGGGTGGAAGCCCATGTTGCCGAGGTTCTGGTTCAGCGCCGAGGCCGCGTGCGGATTGTGCGCCACGTCCAGGATCACGGTCGGGCGGCCAGGCAGCACCTGGAAGCGGCCCGGCAGTTCCACCGTCACCAGGCCGGTACGCACTTCCTGCGCGCCCACCGGCAATTCCAGCTTCAGCGCTTCCAGCGCGGCCAGCACGGCCGAGGCGTTGAGGATCTGGTTGGCGCCGCGCAGGCTAGGGTAAGCCAGCGAATTGCGGCGCTGCGAACGGCCGCCGTAGTTCCACTGCTGCTTGTCGCCGGAATAGTTGAAATCGCGACCCATCAGCCACAGGTCGGCGCCGATGGCGTTGGCGTGGTCGATCAGCGATTGCGGCGGCACCGGGTCCGAGCAGATCGCGGTTTTACCGGCGCGGAAGATGCCGGCCTTCTCGAAGCCGATCGCTTCGCGGGTATCGCCCAGGTAATCGGTATGGTCGATATCGACGCTGGTGACGATGGCGACGTCGGCATCGACGATGTTGACCGCGTCCAGGCGGCCGCCCAGGCCCACTTCCAGGATCGCGACATCCATGCCGGCGCCCGCGATCAGGTGCATGATGGCCAGCGTGGTGAATTCGAAATAGGTCAGCGGGGTATCGCCGCGCACGGCCTCGACCGCGTTGAAGGCGGCCACCAGCACGTCGTCGCTGGCCAGCTCGCCGTTGATGCGGGCGCGCTCGTTAAAGTCCAGGAAGTGCGGCTTGATGTACAGGCCGACCTTGTAGCCGGCGCGCATCAGCACCGATTCCAGCATGGCGCAGGTCGAACCCTTGCCGTTGGTGCCGGCCACCATGATGACGGGGCAGCTAAAGCTCAGCTGCAGACGCTCCTTGACGGCGAGTACGCGGTCCAGGCCCATGTTGATGACGGTTTCGGCATGGCGCGATTCAAGCAGCGCAAGCCAGGCAGGCAAAGTAGTTGGGAGGTTCGACATGATGATGGCTCAGAAATGAAAAACGGCGCGCAGGCCGGCATGATAGCCGATTGCGCGCCGTTGCGTGGGAAACTGGCCGATTCTTAGGCCAGTACCTCGACAGCTTGATTTTGCAGCAATGCCATCAGACGGGCGATTTCTTCGCGCATCTTGCGGCGGTCGACGATCATGTCGACGGCGCCCTTGGTGACGAGGAACTCGGCACGCTGGAAGCCTTCCGGCAGTTTTTCGCGCACGGTGTTTTCGATCACGCGCGGGCCGGCGAAGCCGATCAGCGCTTTCGGCTCGGCGATGACGACGTCGCCCATGAAGGCGAACGAGGCGGACACGCCGCCCATAGTCGGGTCGGTCAGCACGCTGATGAATGGCAGCTTCTTGTCGGCCAGCTTGGTCAGCATGGCGGTGGTTTTCGCCATTTGCATCAGCGACAGCAGACCTTCTTGCATACGGGCGCCACCGGTGGCGGTGATGCAGATGAACGGCACTTTCTGTTCCAGGGCCACTTGCGCGCCGCGCACGAAGCGCTCGCCGACCACGGAGCCCATGGAGCCGCCCATGAATTCGAATTCGAAGCAAGCCACCACGCACGGCAGGCTCATGATGGCGCCGCCCATGACGATCAGCGCATCGGTCTCGCCGGTGGCTTCCATGGCTTGTTTGAGGCGGTCGGGGTATTTCTTGCTGTCTTTGAATTTCAGCGTATCGACCGGCAGGGTGTCCATGCCGACTTCATAGCGGCCGCCGGCGTCGAGCAGGCTGTCGAGGCGTTCACGGGCGCGGATGCGCATGTGATGGTCGCATTTCGGGCAAACGTGCAGGTTCGATTCCAGATCGGTGCGGTACAGGACGGCTTCGCAGGACGGGCATTTGACCCACAGGCCCTCGGGCATGGTCTTACGTGCGGCAGCGTCGGAACGCTGGATACGTGGGGGCAGCAGTTTTTCCAACCAACTCATAAATTCTCCTTGCAGCTAACTTGTGGCCGAAGTGTAGCCGTTTCTTGCCCCCCTGTCGAACTTTGCTGTACAACAATTTTTAAGGTTCGTCATGAAATTGACGGATTTTTAGAGGTAAACCACTACGTCTTCCGGGGAAGCTTACCCTCTCTTTCCAGCGTTGCCCGCAGCCGATCGCGCTCCTCCAAGGTCAAAATGCCAAGATCCGCTTTATAGCCCGAGCCTGCAATATGCCGTAAATACATCCGTATCATCTCTTCCGCCGGCAAACCGTATGGCTTACCCAGCTCCTCGAAATATGCCAGCGACCGCAAGTCCTGACGAAATGTTATCTCCTTGCTCAGACTCTCAAAGTAAGGATTGGGGACGGCCTTAGAAAAATCATACTCTTTTCTCATATCCCACCTCTCAATAGTCAGCCCGCTCGGTCCGCGACGCCTTGTATGCAGAAATAACTCGAATTGCTTCTCCACCTCGATAACAGTGGACTACAACTAGCATTCTTCCTGCTGTACTGTGACCGAACAGCCTATATCTGTCCTCAATAGCAGAGTGAGCGCCATCGAACTGCAACTTTTCGCGCCGATCATCGAACACTGTGCAAGCTTCTTCAAAGCTCACTCCGTGCTGGCGTAAATTGGCATTGGCTTTGCGGGCATCCCACTCGAAGCGCACGACCGCTCCCCTTCAACATAGTCAGTTCTTAACTATGTATCAAGGTGAGCGGCCGGGATTTGCGGGAGGTCAGGCGTCCAGGGCGGTGCGGATGCCGGTGACGAAGGTTTGTACAGCGGCCACGGCCTTGTCTTTGCCGGCGCTTTCGATTTCCTGGATGATGCGGCTGCCGATGACGACCGCGTCAGCCACCTCGGCCACGGCGCGCGCGGTGGCGCCGTCGCGGATGCCGAAGCCTACGCCGATCGGCAACTGCACGTGCCGGCGGATCGCCGTCAGACGTTCAGCCACTTCCACCGTGTCGATATTGCCTGCGCCCGTCACGCCCTTCAGCGAGACGTAATAGCTGAAGCCGCCGCCAACCTTGGCCACCTGCGCGATGCGCTCTTCGGTCGAGGTCGGCGCAAGCAGGAAGATCAGGTCCAGCTCGGCAGCGCGCATGGCGGCCGCGAACTCTTCGCACTCTTCCGGCGGGTAATCGACCACGATGGCGCCATCCGCCCCCACCGCCTTCGACTTGGCGATGAACGTCGCCGCGCCGATTCGCTCGATCGGATTGGCATAGCCCATCAGCACCACCGGCGTGGTCTGATTGGTCTTGCGGAATTCCGCCACGTAGCCGAACACGTCATGGATGCCAACGCCGTGAGCCAGCGCCCGCTCGCAGGCGCGCTGGATCACCGGGCCTTCGGCCATCGGATCGGAGAACGGCACGCCGAGCTCCAGGATGTCGGCGCCGCCGGCCACCATGGCGTGCATCAGCGGCACGGTCAGCTCGGGCGAAGGATCGCCGGCCGTGATGAAGGTGACGAGCGCTGTTTTTTTATGCGCCTTCAGGGCGCTGAAAGTTGCTGCGATTTTGGACATGTCGTTTTCCTTAGTTGAAGTTCAAACCCATACGTTCTGCTACCGTATGCATGTCCTTGTCGCCCCGGCCCGACAGGTTGGCCAAAATGATTTTATCTTTCGGCATGGTCGCCGCCAGCTTGGCCGCGTAGGCCAGCGCGTGCGACGATTCCAATGCCGGGATGATGCCTTCGATATGGCAGCAGTCGTGGAAGGCCTTCAACGCTTCCTCGTCCGTGATCGATACATACTCGGCGCGGCCGCTGTCCTTCAGGTAAGCGTGCTCCGGCCCCACGCCCGGATAATCCAGGCCGGCCGATACCGAATGCGTCTCGATGATCTGCCCGTTCTCATCCTGAAGCAGATAGGTGCGGTTGCCGTGCAACACGCCCGGATAGCCCTTGGTCAGCGAAGCGGCGTGCTTGTCGCCGTCCAGCCCCTCCCCCGCCGCCTCGACGCCGATCAGGCGCACCTGTTTCTGGTCGATGTACGGATAGAAGATGCCCATGGCGTTGGAGCCGCCGCCGATGCAGGCGACCACGCAATCGGGCTGGCGGCCGGTCATTTCCGGCATCTGCACCAGGCACTCTTCGCCGATCACCGACTGGAAGTCGCGCACCAGCATCGGGTAAGGATGCGGACCGGCCACGGTGCCGATGATGTAGAAGGTGTTTTCAATGTTCGTGACCCAGTCGCGCATCGCTTCGTTGAGCGCGTCCTTCAGGGTCTTGGAGCCGGACTCCACCGGCACCACGGTCGCGCCCAGCAGCTTCATGCGGTAGACGTTCTGCGCCTGGCGCTTGACGTCCTCGCTGCCCATGTAGACCACGCACTCCAGCCCGAAACGGGCGCAGATGGTGGCCGTGGCGACGCCGTGCTGGCCGGCGCCGGTCTCGGCGATGATGCGCGGCTTGCCCATGCGCTTGGCCAGCAAGGCCTGGCCGATGACGTTGTTGATCTTGTGGGCGCCGGTGTGGTTCAAGTCTTCGCGCTTGAAGTAGATCTGCGCGCCGCCGGCCAGTTCGGACCAGCGCTTGGCGTGATAGATCGGCGACGGCCGGCCGACAAAGTGCTTGAGCTCGTAGCGGAACTCGTCGAGGAACTCGGGATCCTTGCTGTAGCGCTCATAGGCTTCGTTGAGCTCGGCAAGCGCGTAGGTCAGGGTTTCGGCGACGAAGGAGCCGCCGTAGGGGCCGAAATGGCCCTTGGTGTCGGGCAGGTGGTAGTCTTTAGCGTGGAACAGCGGCTTTGGTGGGGTGTTCATCATGATGGGCTTCGCTTTCTTTCATGGCATCTCCGGCCCGCACCGCCGCGACAAAGTCGGCGATCTTGCGGGCATCCTTGATCCCCTTGGACGCTTCGACACCACTGCTGATGTCGACGGCGTAGGGGCGTACACGTACCACCGCGTCAGTCGCGTTGTGTACGCTCAAGCCACCACTTAAAACGACCCGAGGCGCGAGATCTTTTGGAATGAGAGACCAATCAAAACCCTTTCCTGCGCCACCATAGGCATCCACATAGGTATCCAGCAACAGGCTGGTGAACAAGGGACTGGCGGCGCGGCATAGCTGCTCGTATTCTAGCAAATCGGACGGCTGTGTGTCAGGTTTGACGCGGAACACCCGCATGAACTGTCGCCCGGCCGCCGCGGCGATGGCGGCCGACTGCTCCACCGTCTCGTCGCCATGCAGCTGGATCAGCGAGATCGGCGCCACCTTGCAGGTAGCGGCCACCTCTTCCGGTGTGGCGTTGACGAACAGGCCGGTGCAGGTGATGAAGGGCGGCACGGCGCGTATCAGTTCGGCGGCCTGCTCGGGCGTGACGTAGCGCGGGCTCTTCGGGTAGAACACGAAGCCGATCGCATCGGCGCCGGCATCCACCACGGCTTGCACATCTTCCACGCGGGTCAGGCCGCAGATTTTGATACGGGTACGTGGCATGCTGATCCTTTAGAACCAGGGCAAGGCGCTGGTGGTCTCCAGCGGCAATTCCCATTTGGGGTCGTAGTCGATTTTCGCCAGGTAGAGGCCGTCGGGCATGAAGGTCGGCGCGGCGGCGTGGCGGTCCTTGGTTTCCAGCAGCTGGCCCAGCCATTCCGGCTTCTCGCGCCCGGTGCCGATGTAGACCAGCGAGCCGACCAGGTTGCGCACCATGTGGTGCAGGAAGGCGTTGGCGGTGATGGTGAACACCACCAGCTCGCCGTGGCGCTTGATCTGGATGTCATGCATCAGCTTGACCGGCGACTTGGCCTGGCACTGCGCGGCGCGGAAGGCTGTAAAGTCATGCCAGCCCAGCAGCGGCGGGATGGCTTGCCGCATCAGCTCCACGTCCAGCGGGCGGAAGCAGAAACCGGCCCGCCCTTCCAGCAGCGGCGAGCGGGTCGGATTGTTGTACAGCACGTAGTGATAGGTGCGGGCGCGGGCGCTGAAGCGGGCGTGGAAGAAGTCGTTGACGCTCGGGTCGCCGTCCAGCTGCTTGGCCCAGCGCACGGCGATCGACGGCGGCAGGAAGGCGTTGACGCCGCGCACCCAGGAATGGGTGTCGCGGACCAGCTCGGTGTCGAAGTGAACCACCTGCTCCAGCGCGTGCACGCCGGTATCGGTGCGGCCGGCACAGGTGGTGGCCAGCGGCACCCTGGCGAATTTCTCCAGCGCCTGTTCCAGTTTATCCTGGACCGTGTGGCCGTCCGCCTGTTTCTGGTAGCCGTTCCACGCGGTTCCGTCGTACTGGACGCCGATTGCTATCCGTTTCAATTGCTGCCCGATGTAATGTCTGAGTCAGCCATTATATACGGAGCCGCATTACCCCAATTGGGCGCGCATGGCGTTGGCCTTGGCGATCTGCTCGTCGCTGCCGCCGCGCAGCACTTCGTCCAGCAGTTCGCGCGCGCCTTCCTTGTCGCCGATCTCCTGATAGGCGATCGCCAGGTCCAGCTTGGTGTCCATTTCCATGTGGTGGGCCGACAGGTTGTCGTCGCGCACATGGCCTGGGGCGGCATCGGCTGCGGCCGCAGTGCCGGCGCCGCCGAGCGCGCTGTCCAGGTCGAGGTCGATGCCGGACAGGTCGAACTCCTGCGCCGACGGTGCGGGCGCAGGGGCCACCTCTTCCGCCTCAGGCAGCGCGAAGTCGTCGATCTCCGCTTCGGCGGCGGGCGCCGGTGCGGGCATGGCCGGCACTTCGGGAATTTCAAAGTTCATCAAGTCCAGGTCCAGCGGATCGCTGCTGGCGGACGGCAGGCTGGATGCGGCCGGAGCCGGTGCGGCTTCGACCGGCAGGTCCAGGCCGAAGTCCATGCTCAGGTCTTCCTCGGGCGCGGGCGCGGGTGCAGGTGCTGGCGCGGCCGGGGCGTCGAAGGCCAGGTTGAAGGCGTCTTCCGGCAGCGCTTCCGGTTCGGCGGCAGGAGCCTCGGCTGGCGCAGGCGCGGCGGCGGTCGGCTCGAAGCTCAGGCCGCCCAGGTCGAAGTCCATCAGGTTGTCGGATTCCGCCGCCACCGAGGCTGGCGATACGGAGGCGTCGGCGGCTTGCGGCAAGGCGGTATCCATGTCGCTGCCGAAGTCCATCGAATTGTCGCCGGCGGCAGGCGGGGCGTCGAAGCCCAGGTCCAGGTCCAGGCCGCCGGCGGCAGGCACCGGAGCAGGCGCCGGCGCGTTGAAGTCGCTGGCGAAGTCGGCGGCGCTGAAGGCTGCGGCGCCGGCTGCAGCGGCGGCCGGCGCGGCGAACATGGAGGAACCGTCGTCGCCGGATGCTGCGGCGCCTTCGGAGTACAGCGGATTGCTCGGGTCCAGCGCCTGGCCCATGGCGGCAGCCTGCGCCCACTCGTCGCCCTGGCCGCGCGTCAGCGAATACAGTTCGGAAGCCTGGGTTTCAAACGAACGCGGGTCTTTGCGGGTGACGTAGATTTCCAGCAGCTTCAGGCGCACAGCGTGGCGCTCTGGATGGCTGCGCAGCGCTTCCTTCAGGATTTCCTCCGCCTGGGCGTCGCGGCCGTAGGCGATGTAGACATCCGCCTCCGCCACCGGATCGACCTCATTGGTGTCGAGCTGGCTGGCCGATGGCGCGAAGTTGGAATTGAAGACGCTGTTGTTGGTGTCGACGCTCTGGCCGCCGGCTTCGGCGATCAGCGCCTGCGACGGCATCGCGGTATCGCCGAGGATGCTGGCTTCTTCCTTCGGCACTTCGAATTTCTTGCGGCGGCGCGAAGCGACGAACGCGCCCGCGGCGGCCAGCAAACCGGCGCCGGCCAGGCCCACGTACTCCAGGTTGTCCATCAGCGTTTCGAACAGGCTAGGCTCCAGCTTTTTCGGCGGGATCACCAGCGTGCGCTTGGGCTTGGGCGGCGCCGATGCTTCGGCCGAAACCGAAGCCGATGCCGGCATCGATGCCGCCGCCGAGGCGGATGCAGACGCGGACGGCTTGACGGTTTCCGCGCCGGCCTTGTTCTTGACCGACATCAGGTTTTCCAGGTCGCGGACGTTCTTTTCCAGTTCCTTGGTGCGCGCGGCGGCCTCGTCCATTTCCTTCTGGCGGGCGACCTTGTCTTCCAAGGCCAGGCCGGTCTTGCCTTCGACCGGCGCGCTGGAGGTGGCTTTCGACAGCGTCAGCTTGTCCTTGGCGGTGTTGACGGCGCTGGGCTTTTCTTCCACCTTGGCGGTGATCTTGCCCGAAACGTTCTGGGTGGTGTCCGGCTCCTTGGCCGGCGTGCTGTTGGCGACCTGCCCCGCCAGCTTGGCGCGATAAGCGTTGAAGTCCGCCGCATGGGCCACCACCACGCCGCGCGCCTCGCCTTCCGGCGCGCTGTTGCGGATCGTGTCGGCATCCGGCACGGCCAGGATCTGGCCCGACTTCAGGCGGTTCATATTGTTGCCGGAGAAGGCTTCCGGATTGGCGCGATACAGTGCCACCAGCATCATGTCCAGCGACACGTCGACCGGCTTGACCTGGTTGGCGATACGGGTCAGGTTGTCGCCGGATTTGACGGTGTATTCGTTGACGGCAGGCTTGGCGGCCGGCTGGCGCGCCGGTGCCGGTGCAGGCGTGCTCGGCGCGACAGGCGCAACCGATGCGGCGGCCGGAGCCGAAGCAGCAGGCACGGCCGGCGCAGCGGCAGGCGCGGCATTGCGGCTCAGGTCCACCGGCGGCGCCACTTGCGGCGATTGCGTCGCGCGCATGTCGGCCGGATCCAGCAGGAAGGTGTATTCGCGGACCATGCGGCCGCCGGTCCAGTTCAGCTCCAGCAGCATGTCGACGAAAGGTTCGTTGACCGGCTGGGTGGACGTTACGCGTATCACCTGGCGGCCATTGCGCTGCTCGACTTCGAAGCGCAGCGACAGCAGGGTCGGATTGAAATCGATATTCGCGGTGCGGAAGGCATCGGCCGGCGCCAGCTTGGCGACCAGTGCGCCCGCCTCGTCCGCCGACACGGCCGTCAGTTCGATCTCCGCCCGCAGCGGCTGCCCCAGCGACGACAGGACGGTCAGCTTGCCGAGCCCGGCTGCGTTGGCCGAAGCCACCAAGACCGCGCTGGCGACGGCCCCGGTGAGCGTCTTCAACGCGAAGGAAACAATGCTGGAGCGAGTTGGTACGTGCATAGTGGGCGGCATCTGGTTGTCAGAGGGAAAATGTTACTTTCCCAGATATATCAACATATCATCATGCTCCAGAGCATGCAAGCTTTGCACGATGTTTCTCTAGTGATACATGAGGATGTGTAACGTCTATGCCTACTTTAAACTAAAAAAAGGGGTTTCCCCTATGAGAGCTCATAGAGAAAACCCCTTCTGCTTTAACAATTGCCCGAGGGCTGCTTATTTTTCCAGCACGATGCGCAGCATGCGGCGCAGCGGTTCGGCCGCGCCCCACAGCAGCTGGTCGCCAACGGTGAAGGCGGACAGGTAGTCGTCGCCCATGCTCATCTTGCGCAGACGGCCGACCGGTATCGTCAGGCTGCCGGTAGCGGCGGCCGGCGACAGGTCCTTGACCGACGCTTCACGCGTGTTCGGCACCACTTTGACCCACTGGTTGTTGGCGGCGATGATGTCGTGGATCTCGTCGATCGGCACGTCTTTTTTCAGCTTGATGGTCAGTGCCTGCGAGTGGCTGCGCATGGCGCCGATGCGCACGCACAGGCCGTCGACCGGGATGGCTTTCGAACCGAAGTCCGCGCCCAGGCCCAGGATCTTGTTGGTCTCGGCGCCGCCCTTCCACTCTTCCTTCGACTGGCCGTTGCCCAGGTCCTTGTCGATCCACGGGATCAGGTTGCCGGCCAGCGGCGCGCCGAACTGCTTGGTCTCTTCGGCGCTCAGGCCGTGCTGGGTAGCCAGCACCTGGCGGTCGATTTCCAGGATGGCCGCGGCCGGATTGTCCAGCAGCGATTTCACCGACGCGTTGATGGTGCCGAACTGGGTCAGCAGCTCGCGCATGTGCTGGGCGCCGCCGCCCGATGCCGCCTGGTAGGTCATGGAGGTCATCCACTCGACCAGGTTGTGCTGGAACAGGCCGCCCAGGCCCATCAGCATGCACGACACGGTGCAATTGCCGCCGATGTAGTTCTTCACGCCCTTGCCCAGCGCGTCCTTGATGACGTGCAGGTTGACCGGGTCCAGCACGATGACGGCGTCTTTCTCCATGCGCAGCGTGGAGGCGGCGTCGATCCAGTAACCGTTCCAGCCGGCGGCGCGCAGCTTGGGGAACACTTCGGTGGTGTAGTCGCCGCCCTGGCACGAGATGATGATCTCGCACTTTTTCAGTTCGTCGATGTCGGTCGCGCTTTTCAGTTTGGTTTCATTCTTCGCCATCGCCGGCGCGTCGCCGCCCGGATTCGAGGTGGTGAAAAACACCGGTTCGATGTGGGCGAAATCGCCCTCTTCCTGCATGCGCTGCATCAGGACCGAACCAACCATGCCGCGCCAACCTACCAAGCCTACGAGTTTCATTTTGCTTTCCTTGTGATGAATTCTTTTATACCGTTTATATCGTTTACGACAGCGCCTTGACCACCGCGTTGCCCATCTCTTCCGTGCCCACCTTGGTGGTGCCGGCTTCGAAGATGTCGGCGGTGCGCAGGCCTTGCGACAGCACGTGCTTGACGGCGTTTTCGATGCGGTCGGCCTGTTCGGCCTTGTTCAGCGAGTAGCGCAGCATCATCGCGGCCGACAGAATCGTCGCCAGCGGATTGGCGATGCCCTTGCCGGCGATGTCAGGCGCGGAACCGTGCGACGGCTCGTACAGGCCCTTGTTGTTGGCGTCCAGCGAGGCCGATGGCAACATGCCGATCGAACCGGTCAGCATCGCCGCCTGGTCGGACAGGATGTCGCCGAACATATTGCCGGTGACGATGACGTCGAACTTCTTCGGCGCGCGCACCAGCTGCATCGCGGCGTTGTCGACGTACATATGCTCCAGCGCCACGTCAGGGTATTCCTTGTGCACGTCGGTGACGATGTCTTTCCAGAACTGGAAGGTCTCCAGCACATTGGCCTTGTCCACGCTGGTCAGGCGCTTGCCGCGCTTCTGCGCAGCCTGGAACGCCACATGGGCGATGCGGCGGATTTCGCCTTCGGCATAGCGCATGGTGTCGTAGCCTTCGCGCTGGCCCTTGAAGGCGCCGTCCGGGCATTCGCGCACGCCGCGCGGCTGGCCGAAGTAAATGTCGCCGGTCAGTTCGCGGATGATCAGGATGTCCAGGCCGGACACCACTTCAGGCTTCAGCGTCGAGGCATTGGCCAGGTCCGGATACAGGATGGCCGGACGCAGATTGGCGAACAGGCCCAGCTGCTTGCGCAGGCCCAGGATCGCCTGCTCGGGACGCAGTGCGCGTTCCAGCGTGTCGTACTGGTAATCGCCGACGGCGCCGAACAGCACCGCGTCGGCCGCTTTCGCCAGCGCCAGCGTGCCTTCCGGCAGAGGATGGCCGTGGGCCGCGTAGCCGGCGCCGCCGACCGGCGCGCTTTCCAGCTCAAATTTTTCGCCCAGCACGTTCAGGACTTTGACAGCTTGCGCGACGATTTCCGGGCCGATACCATCGCCCGGGAGGATAGCGATTTTCATAGTTCTTCTTCGATTAGATGACGTTGGCCAACCAAGGTTGGGTTGCCAGATGGCGCTCTTCAAAGCCGCGGATAGCGTCGGCGTGACGCAGCGTCAGGCCGATATCGTCGAGCCCGTTCATCAGGCAGTATTTGCGGAAGGCGTCGATCTCGAAGGGATAGGAGACGCTGCCATTGCTGGTGGAGATGCGCTGCTGTTCAAGGTCGACCACCAGGCGATAACCGGGGAAGGCCTTGACTTCATTGAACAGGTGATCGACCTGCGCTTCAGGCAATACGATGGGCAACAAGCCGCTCTTGTAGCAGTTGTTAAAGAAGATGTCGGCGAACGAAGGCGCGATGATGGCGCGGAAGCCGTACTGGTCCAGCGCCCACGGCGCGTGCTCGCGCGAGGAGCCGCAGCCGAAGTTCTTGCGCGCCAGCAGGATCGATGCGCCCTGGTAGCGTGCCTCGTTGAGCACGAAGTCGGGATTGAGCGGACGCTTGCTGTTGTCCTGGCCCGGTTCGCCGTGGTCCAGGTAGCGCCACTCGTCGAACAGGTTCGGGCCGAAGCCGGTGCGGTGGATGGACTTCAGGAATTGCTTCGGAATGATGGCGTCGGTGTCGACATTGGCGCGGTCCAGCGGTGCAACCAGTCCTTCGTAGATCGTAAATTTATCCATGATGCTCACTCAATTGACGGCGGCGCACCCTGGCGCCGGCCGTCGGGGTCGGGTTTAATGGCCCGCGGCGCCCTGCACCGCCTGGCCGGCTTTCTGTACATCTTTGCCGACGCCGGCAATGGTGTTGCAGCCGGTGATAGTCAGAGCGAAGAGGGTCAGTGCGATCAGTTTTTTCATGATGTTGTTCTCGGTGGGTAGGAGAGTAAAAATTAACGTAGTGCGCGTACGTCGACGAAGTGGCCGGCGATACCGGCTGCCGCCGCCATGGCTGGAGACACCAGATGGGTGCGTCCGCCCTGACCTTGGCGTCCTTCAAAATTGCGGTTCGAGGTGGAGGCGCAGCGCTCGCCCGGTTCCAGGCGGTCGGCGTTCATCGCCAGGCACATCGAGCAGCCCGGCTCGCGCCATTCGAAACCGGCGTCGCGGAACACGCGGTCCAGGCCTTCCTTCTCGGCTTGCGCCTTGACCAGGCCGGAGCCCGGCACCACCAGCGCCAGCTTGACGTTGGAGGCGCGGTGCTTGCCGCGCACCACATCGGCGGCGGCGCGCAAATCCTCGATGCGCGAGTTGGTGCAGGAGCCGATGAAAACCTTGTCGATGCGGATGTCCTCGATCGCGGTGTTCGGCTTCAGGTTCATGTAGACCAGCGCCTTCTCGATGGCGTCGCGCTTGACGCTATCCTTTTCCTGGTCCGGATCCGGCACGCGGCCGTCGATCGACGTTACCATTTCCGGCGAGGTGCCCCAGGTCACTTGCGGCTTGATCTCGGCGGCGTTGAGCGTGACGACCAGGTCGAACCTGGCGCCGGCGTCGCTGTGCAGCGTGCGCCAGTAATCAACCGCGCGGTCCCAGTGCGGCCCTGCCGGCGAGAATGGACGGCCCTTGACGTAGTCGATGGTGGTGTCGTCGACGCCGATGATGCCGGCGCGCGCGCCCGCTTCGATCGCCATATTACAGACCGTCATCCGGCCTTCCATCGACAGCGCGCGGATGGTCGAACCGCCGAACTCGATACAGTAGCCGGTGCCGCCGGCGGTGCCGATCTTGCCGATGATGGCCAGCACCACGTCCTTGGCGGTGACGCCGGCCGGCAGCGCGCCGTCGACCTGCACCAGCATGGCTTTGGATTTCTTTTGCAGCAGCGTCTGGGTGGCCAGCACGTGTTCCACTTCGGAGGTGCCGATGCCGTGCGCCAGCGCGCCGAACGCGCCGTGGGTGGAGGTGTGCGAGTCGCCGCACACCACCGTCATGCCAGGCAAGGTCGCGCCCTGCTCAGGTCCGATCACGTGGACGATGCCCTGGCGCTTGTCGTTCATGTTGAAATACGTCAGGCCGTAGGACTTGGCGTTGTTGTCCAGCGTTTCCACCTGCAGGCGCGAGACCGGATCGGCGATGCCTTCGGCGCGCGAGGTGGTCGGCACGTTGTGGTCGGCCACGGCCAGATTGGCCGAGATGCGCCACGGCTGGCGGCCGGCGGCGCGCAGGCCGTCGAAGGCCTGAGGGCTGGTGACTTCGTGTACCAGGTGACGGTCGATGTACAAGATCGTGGTGCCGTCTTCCTCGGCCTTGACCACGTGGGATTCCCAGAGTTTGTCGTAAAGCGTCTTCATCATGATTTATGAGTACCCAATCAAGGGAACTACTGCTGCCTGTGTGAGTGATCCACTTCGATTATGCCATATTGTGCAATGCGGTAGCGGCCGCCGCTGGCCGGCCTCGTGAGCCGATGCAGTTCCGCCTACCGATACACTTTTTATGACTCCTTTTGCAAAATTCGGTATTGAAAATAAAACTACGAATAAAAAAAAGCCTGCGTGAACGCAGGCTTTTGGTCTATCTGGCCCTGTCCTCAGACTAGGCCGCCATGCGTACACTACCTCGACATCCGTCCATTAGGAACGATAGGCCCACCACTAGCACCAGTTCGCCTTCGGCCGAACGCGCGGTGCCGGTAATGCCCTCGACGGTAATCGCGGTCATCGGTTTAATTACGAGGTCGGCAGTACCGTCGACCGCTTCCACCGCCAGAATGTACGGCTGTGGTGCAGCGACAACAATACCCACCTTCTCGCGGCAGCTCTCGTAGCCCAGCGAATCGGCCAGCGAGCGCACCGGCAGCGGACGGCCCTGGTCTTTCAGCACCGGCGCGCCGCCCACTTCCATGAACACTTCCGGCAGCTCGACCACGCGCTGTACCACGGCCATCGGCAGCGCCAGCGCGGCGCCCGAGGTCGAGACCAGCATGGTCGGCACGATCGACAGCTCGATCGGCAGGCGGATGGCGAACTTGGTGCCCTTGCCCAGCGCGGATTCGATGTGGATGGCGCCGCGGTTTTTCTCCACGGCGGTCTTCACCACGTCCATGCCGACGCCGCGGCCGGACACGCTGGAGGCGACTTCCTTGGTCGAGAAGCCCGGCAAGAATACCAGCTGGAAGCATTCGTCGTTGGTCAGCTGCACCGATTCCGAGATCAAGCCTTTTTGCTGGGCCTTGGTGCGCAGCACCACCGGATCCATGCCCTTGCCGTCGTCCTGAAGCACAATCATAACGCTATTTGCTTCTTGCCATGCTTTGAGCGAAATATAGGACTTGGCCGGCTTGCCTGCGGCCAGGCGGTCTTCCGGCGATTCGACGCCGTGGTCCAGCGAGTTGCGCAGCATGTGCACCAGCGGATCGTACAGGCTGTCCACCACCACGCGGTCGACTTCGGTCTCCGCGCCTTCGATGGTCAGTTCGACGTCCTTGCCCAGGTCTTTCGCCAGTTCGCGCACCAGGCGCGGGAACTTCTGGAACAGGCGGCCGACCGGCTGCATGCGGGTCGCCAGCGTGGCGCGCTGCAGTTCGGTGGAGTAGCGCGAGGCGCGTTCCAGCGTTTCCGCCAGCGTCGCCATCAGGGTCTGGGCCTGGCCTTCGAACTTGAATTGCAGCAGGCGTTCCAGCAGCACGGCGGCCTGGTTGGCGGCCTGCACCGATTCGCCGGCCACTTCCAGCAGCGCATCCAGCTTGACGGCGTCGACGCGGATCGATTCTTCCTTGGCCGGCGCGGCGTGCGGACGCTCTTCGCGTTTCTCGGCGGCTTCGCGCTTGGCTGGCGAAGATGCAGGCGCGGCGGCGTGCACGGCGGCCACGACGGCAGCCAGTTCGGCGGCAGGGATGGGCGCGGACGGCGCCTGTGCCGCCGGCGCCGCGGCGGAGGCCGCAGGCTTGGTGTAGCTACCGGCCGGCATCACGGCTTCGTACATGCCTTCCCAGTCCAGGCCGTCGGCCGACGGCGCCGACGCTTGCGCGGCGACCGGAGCGGCGGCGGCGGCCGGCGCAGCCGCAGGGGCTGGCGCCGGCGCGGCGGCCTTGGCCGGAGCAGCGGTGGTCTTGCCTTCGATGGCGTCGGTCAGGATGACTTCCAGATCCTTCGGCATGGCCGGCAGGCTGTCCGGCTCGGCGCCGTTGTTCAGTTCGGCCAGCTGGTCGGCCACGAAGCCCGACGCTTGCAGCGCCGCCTCGATCGCGATCGGCGTGACCGGCGCGGCGCCGGTGCGCAGCGCGTCGAACAGATTCTCGGTCAGGTGGCAGGCCGCCACCAGTGCAGGCAAGCCCATGAAACCGGCGCCGCCCTTGATGGTGTGGAAGGAACGGAACACCGCATTGAGCGTCTCTTTATTGTCCGGGTCGCGTTCGAGCCGCAGCAGATGCTCTTCAACGTTGACCGCAAGATCCATCGCCTCGACGACGAAATCCTTGAGCATATCGTCCATTAGAATCCCAGGTCAGCAAGCAGGTCGTCGACATTGTCCTGGTTCAGCGCGACGGCAGGAGCCGACGGGCCGGACATCAGGGACACTTCTTTTTGCGCGATTTTCTCGCGTACCGCCGGCGGCGCATTGTCGCGCAGCAGTTCTGCCAGTTCGTGTTCCACCGTCTTGGTGATGGTCACGACTTTCTTGATCAGCTGGCCGGTGATGTCCTGGAAGTCCTGGGCCATCATGATTTCCAGCAGACGGGCTTTCTCCGCTTCGGTGGCGGCCGACACGGCCACGGCGAAGGCTTGCGAGTCGCCGGCCAGTTGCTTGAACTGGTCCAGGCTCAGCTTGCCTGCGAACAGGTCGGCCCAGCGGTTTTCCATGTCCTTGGATTTTTTCGACAGCGTGTCCTGCTCCGGCATGCCTTCGTCCAGGGTGTTGAGCACCTTGTTGGCGGCTTGTTCGGTCAGGGTGGCGACGTATTCGAGGCGATCCTGGGCGTCGTTGATCTGCGACGACGCTTCGGTCAGCGCCTTGTCGTAGCCCAGTTCGCGCAGCGAATCGTGCAGCAGGCGCACGATGCCGCCCAGGCGTTCGAACATCGGCTTGTCTTCGCCCTCGGCGCCTTCAGCCGGCGCGGCGGCGGTGGCCGCAGGAGCTGGAGCAGGCGCGGCAGCCACGGCATCCGCGGGCCGGGCCGACGAGACTTCGTCGAACAGGCTTTCCAGGTCGTCTTCCGCCGAAGCTGGTGCGGGAGCAGGCGCTGGAGCGGGCGCTGCGGTCTTGCTCTGAGCAGACACTTCATCAAATAATGCGTCGAAATCGTCAGCGGCGTTGGTCATAATCCCTGCTTCTCCATAATTTGTAAAATTGCTGCCCTAAACTTGCTTGTCTGTGATGACGCTCGGCAATATAACGCACTTACCCGAGTGTAGCAGGGCGCAGCCAGATTATTCAATCCCGGAGTAGGGTCGCCTGCCCTGCGCTCCGGGTCCAAGCCAAGTTTCGTTGTATTTGGAGATACTAACATTGGTTAGATCGACAAAACACGCCTTGAGACACAAAAGTAGTGCTCGGGTGCAAAAAAAGCAGGTAAAAAGTATGAAAGCCAACACGAGCGCTACGGGATAAACTGCTTTTATTTGATAATCATCAAGTCTTTCCATACTAACAATAATGTAAATCGGGACTACAATTAAGAGCAGCCAGCTGGTTTTAAAAGGAGGTTCGTCATGTACCGCAAAATCTTGATTACCACCGACGGCTCCGCCGTTTCCAGTAAAACCGCCTGCGCCGGCGTGGCCTTTGCCGAACAGATGAAGGCCGAGGTGCTGGTGCTGTTCGTGGCGCCCGAGTACCAGTATCCGATCTACGTCGAGATCATCCCGCCCAGTTACCCCAGCGAGGACGAATACCGCGCCGCCATGCTGCGCGCTGGCCAGGAACACACGCAGGACGTGGTCGATTCCTGCGCCAGGCGCGGCGTGCCCTGCGAGGCGGTGACGGCGTTCGCGGAAAGCGCGGCGCTGAAGATCGTCGATGTGGCGGAAAAACACCGTTGCGACCTGATCTTCATGGGTTCGCACGGCCGCAGCGGCTGGGGCCAGCTGCTGCTGGGCAGCGTGACCAACAAGGTGTTGTCGCACGCCAAAACGCCGGTGCTGGTGCACCGGCTGATCAAGGAACCCGGCAGCAAATAAAGCGCGGGTCCGCTACATTTTTGTAGTAAGATCACAAGATTAGCTCAAAAATAATAATACTTACTTTTAATCACTTTTCAAGCACCACTATGATTCGTATTGTCATTGCCGACGACCACACCATCATGCGCGAAGGCCTCAAGCGCATACTCGACGGCGCACCCGACATCGATATCGTAGGCGAGGCCATCGACGGCTTCGAAGTCCTGGGCCATGTGCGCCAGGGCGGTTTCGACCTGCTGCTGCTGGACCTGTCCATGCCCGGCCGCAGCGGGGTCGACCTGATCCGCCAGATCAAGGCGGAAGCGCCCAAGCTCGCCATCCTGATCCTCACCATGCACGAAGAGGAACAGTACGCGGTGCGCGCCATCCGCGCCGGCGCCCAGGGTTACCTGACCAAGGAAAGCGCCGGCACCCAGCTGGTCGGCGCGATCCGCAAGGTGGCCTCCGGCCGCCCCTACATTAGCACCGAGGTGGCCGAGCAACTGGCGCTCAACATCATGATGCCCAACGAAAGCCTGTTGCATAAACAGCTGTCGGACCGCGAATTCGAAGTATTTTCGCTGCTGGTGGCCGGCAAGTCCATCACCGAAATCGCCAACAGCCTGCACCTGAGCGTCAAGACGGTCAGCACCCACAAGACCCGCATCATGCAGAAGATGGGCATGAGTTCGCTCTCGGAGATGGTGCAATATGCCGTGGCTCATCGTTTGTTATCCCCCTTCAAGACCTGATTCCCCCGTCCTTCGTTAGGACAACTCCTACAAGCCTGCGCTGGCTCCTACGCGCATATTCAGCCATTGCTGATATCTATCTCCCCATCGCGTTGGCATACTGAAACCATACGATTCATGCTGCACGGCACCAGACAGGCAGCACGATGCCGTGCGACACCACAACAGGAAACCAAGCAGCGCGGCACAGCCCAGTTCCCGTCCTTTCGAAAAGCAATACCTGTACACAGGAGATCACCATGCTGTCTACGCAAACGTCTGAAATTCGCCCGGCCACCACCGCGACCATGCAGTCCTCGTCGATGGAGGCGGGCCGTCAGCGTCAGGGGCGGCTCTGGTCCAACCTGAAGGAAGTCTGCGACCTGCTGCACATCCCGGCGGCGTGCTCGATCACCACCGAGGAACTGCTGTTCCAGCATGTGCAGTTCAAGACCGGCCAGCGCATCCACACCATCGGCCAGCCCTTCGACACGCTGTACATCGTCAACTCCGGCTTCCTGAAGACGGTGCTGATCGACGAATTCGGCAACGAGCAGGTGCTGAGCTTCCCGATGAAGGGCGACATGCTGGGCGTGGACGGCATCCACACCCGCCACTATTCGTCCGAGGCCGTGGCATTGTCCGACTGCGACCTGATACTGCTGCCGTTCAAAAAGCTGACGGCGCTGGGACGCGTCCACCTGGAACTGGAGAACATGATGTACGGCGTCATGAGCCGCGAGCTGGTGCGTGAGCAAGCGATGATCGGCATGCTGGGCGCGCTGAGCGCCGAGGCGCGCGTGGCGCGCTTCCTGGTGTCGCTGGCCGAGCGCTTCGCCCAGATGGGCTATTCCAGCAAGCTGTTCAACCTGCGCATGACGCGTCATGAGATCGGCAGCTACCTGGGCCTGACACTGGAAACGGTCAGCCGCACGCTGTCGGCCTTCAACGAGATCGGCCTGATCAGCGTCGACCAGCGCACCATCGGCATCAAGGATCCGGAAGCGCTGAAAACCCTGCGCCGCCTGCCGCCGTCGCGCACCCGCGCCAAGCAGCTGGCGGCCGCCAAAACCAAGGGCGGAGACAGCGTCACGCCGGGACAATTACTGGCTGCGCTGTAAGCTCCGTGCGGCCTCGCCGCCTTACCCAGCTTGGGCCCGGTCTCTCCAGCCGGGCCTTTTTTTATGCTCCCTCCGCACCTCCGTCAAATAACCTTTAAATAACGTTGAAATAACCCTTGCATTCCTTCCGCGCTTCTACAATAATGAATGCAAATACGAATCATTCTTATTTAAGGAGCCCAGAAGATGACTACGACCATGCCCGCCACCCCACCCGCCATCACCGCCCACGCCCACGCCGCCACCCTCGCGGCCGCGCCGGCTGTCGTGCCGACCAAGCGCATCACCAGCGCCAGCCTGATGGGCGACGGCCGCGAAGTCGAGATCGAACATTCGGGCCGTATTTACCGTCTGCGCATCACCCAGCTCAACAAGCTGATCCTGACCGCATGACGTACACCGTTCACTGTGCGTGAACCCGGGCGCTTGCCGCGCCCACTCTCCCCTTGAGCAAGCCAGCCATCGCCAGCCAGACTCCCACCGTATCCAGGAGCGTTTGATGGCCATAGACCGTAGCAATCCGATTTTTCTCGCCCCCTCCCACGGCGGGCACAATCCAGAACTGATGCTGTCCGCAGTGCTGCATCTGATGTCGCACTACACGGCCGGCAGCGACGACGCCGGCGGCTGTGTAAAGCTGGCCTCGGTCATCGAACGCCACCTGAAAGCGCTGGCCAGCCTGCCGGACCTGGCGCCGGTGCTCAGCGCCACCTGCCAGCAACTGTCCGAGCAGTGGGCCACCGAGGTGGAGCGCAATATGCACCTGCAGGAAAAGACCAACTTCCTCAGCCGCATCATGGCCCGCGCGCGCACCGCGCCGGCCACCGCCTGAGGAGCGCCCCATGTGCGAGAAACACGATCCGCTGGCGGCCATCATCGCCGCCGCCATGCCGCAGGTGGCCGGCACGCTGGCGCCCGCCGCCGCTGCCCCGCCCCGCCCCGCCGAACAGCAAGTGCTCAAGCCGGTGATCGGCAATGTCATGGACGCGCTGCAGCAGGAAGACACGCACGCCTCGCGCCGCCGTCGGCTGTGGGAGCTGAGCCATGCCTGCCACTGCCCGCTGGTCGGCGTCGGTTTCCCGCTGGGCGTGCTGCGCAAGCTGGTCGACAAAGTCACATCCGGCAAGGTGCTGGCCGACGATTATGAAGTGCACGTCGGCGCCGTCACCGAGTGCGGCAACCGCAACCGCCTGTCGGAGGCGCTGCAAAAGGAACTGGAGCGCCGCTACGCCGCCGTGCTGCTGCGCTTCCGCGCCGCCAAGACCACCGAACAGGTCGCCGCCATGTGGCGCACCGCCGTGGCCAACGGCGACGTCGCCGGCGCCTTCTGGGCCGGCCTGACGCATCCGCGCTGCAACGCCGAGCTGGAAGAACAGATGTGCCGCGACCTGCACATGGTGCAGCACCAGGCCGGCGCCTGCGTGCGCGCCGACATCACCAAATTCAACGCCACGCTGGCCGAGAATGCGCGCCTGACGCATGACCTGGCCAAGGCGCAGCAGCGCAGCGCGGCCCTGCTGGCCGACAAGAGCGGCGACGCCGAACGCCACGCGGCCCAGCTGATGCAGCTGCGCGCGCAATCGGTCGGCAAGGACAGCCTGATCGATTCGCTGAAGGTCGAGCTGGAGCAGTTGCGCGAGTCCATCCCCGGCCTGGAAAGCCGCGCCAAGCTGGCCGAGCGCCTGGGCCAGATGGAAGAACGCGAACGCGCCATGCGCAACCAGATCAACGAGCTCAAGCTCGAACTGGCCAAGCTGCAGACGGCGGCCGAACCGGTGCAGGTGCAGGAAGAGACGCGCCAGATCGTCGAGCACGTCATGAAGATGCCGCTCAGCCTGAACGACCGCGCAGTGCTGTGCGTGGGCGGACGCAGCGGCAACGTCGCCACCTACCGCGAGTTGATCGAGCGCGAAGGCGCACAGTTCGCCCACCACGACGGCGGCCTGGAAGACAACGCCAACCGCCTCGAAGCGAGCCTGGCGGCGGCCGACCTGGTGATCTGCCAGACCGGCTGCATCAGCCACAGCGCTTACTGGCGGGTCAAGGACTACTGCAAGCGCACCGGCAAGCGCTGCGTGTTCATCGACAACCCCAGCATCTCCAGCCTCGCGCGCGGCCTCGAACAAGCCGGCGCAGAATAAAAAAAGCCCTGACCAGAACAACCGGTCAGGGCTTTTTTACTTACAGGCCCAGCAGCTTAGAACGCCATGGTGCCGGTCAGGTAGACCGAGCGGCCCAGCTGGTCCGTGTAGCGCGGGTCAAAGCCGACCTGGTGGCCCGACGAAGCGCGCAGCGACAGCGGCGGCTCGCGGTCCAGCAAGTTCTTCACGCCCATGCGGATCGACGCGGTCTTGCTCAGCGCCAGCTTGCCCTGCCAATCGATCGTCAGGTACGACGGCACCCACAGACGGATGCTCTCGTCCTTGCCGGTGTCGACGTTACGCACGATGGCCTGTGCATCCTGGTAGCCGTTGCGGTAGTTGGCGCTCAGCGTGTTGCTGACCTTGCCGGTATCCAGGGTCAGCGCGGCGCGCACGATGTGGCGGAACGCTACCTTGTTGTCGATGCCGAAGAAGTTCATATCGCTGGTCCAGTCGCCATCGGTGCCCGGACGGGTGTAGTCCGACTTCATCAGGTAGGTGCCGTTCAGGTTGGCGGTCAGCTGACCGAACGAGAACTTCTGGCGGCCAACCATGTCGTAGTCGATACCCTGGTTGTGCGTCTTGCCGATGTTGATCGACAGGCTCTTCATCGCCCAGTAGGTGTTGCCGGTCGACGGTTCGGTGAAGGTGGTGAACAGGTCGCGGAACTTGCCCGGCGCGGCAAAGATCTGCTGCTCGCTGATCGACGACACGGCGTCGCTGATCTTCACATCCCACAGGTCGGCGCCGAACGAGAACGACGCGTTAGGCTCGACGCGGAAACCGATCGAGTACTGCTTGGAGCGCTCGGGCTTCAGGTTCTCGTTACCACCGGACAGCAGGTTGTACTGCACATTGCCTGGACGGCACAGGTCGGTGTTAGGGAATGGGCAAGCGTAGCTGTTCTGGGTCACGCCGGCGCTGACCAGCGGCTGGCCGATGTCCAGCATGCTAGGCGCCTTGAAGCCGGTGCCGTAGGAACCGCGCACCAGCACGGTCTTGACCGGCTGCCAGCGTGCCGACACCTTGTAGGTGCTGGCCGACTGGGTCTCGCCCATCTTGCGGTGAGCCAGCAGGTTGTCGACGCCGGCGATGCTGTCGTAACGGCCGGCCAGGCTCACTTCCAGTTCCTTGGTCACAGGCGCCAGCAGCTCGCCGAACACGCCGTACGACGCGCGCTTCATGTCGTAGGCAGGCTGGGCGGTCAGGTTGTAGATCTTGCCGCCGACAGCGTCAGCCGATGGCGTCTGCTGGTAAGCGTACTCGCGGTAGTCGGCGCCGATACCCAGGTTGGCGGCGCCGCCAGGCAGCGTGAACACTTCACGCGAACCGTGCGCGTCCACGCCCTTGAGCGTGGTCGATGCTTCGCGTACCGAACCGTGGAAGATCGAGTTGGCGATCTGCGCCTTGGTGGCGTCGCTCTGGGCGCCGATCGGTGCGAACGGATTGAAGGCGTTGGTGGCCAACATGTCCTTGAATTCCTTGGTCAGCGCATAGCCGCCCACATAACGCTCGTCGAGCTTGTTGCGCGACCAGGTCAGGCCGGTGCCGAAGCTCCAGGCGCCGATCTCGCCGTCCGCGCCCACCACCAGGTGCTGGGAGTCGGTCACGGTCTGGCTGTTGCGGGTGCCCCAGTCGTAGGTGCGGTAGCTGCCCGACACTTGCTTGACGTTGGCGGCCTGCTCAGGAGTCAGGTAAGGCAGCACGTAGGTGTTGTAGCGGTCCGAACCCGGCGTGATGGTGAACGGCGCGATGTTCTGGGCGATGCGCGCGGTCAGGTCCAGGCGCGACAGGGCCACTTCGGCGAACACGGTGATGTCGTCGCTGGCCTTGTACTGGGCTTTGGAGAAGAAGCTGTCACGCTTGTTCTGCGGCGAGATTTCCACGGCCGGGGTCGAGTCGAACGAGCAGTTGCGGGTATCGGCCGTGTTGTTCAGGCTCAGATAGGTCTGCTGCGGGCAGCTGCCGTTCTTCATCAGGTAAGGGCTGAAGCCGATCGGCGCCATGCCGTTGCCGAAGGTGACGCCGACGTTGGCCGGTGCCGCCGCAGGGCTGGTGCGGTCGTAGATGTAGTTGTGGCCGTTGTAGTTGAACGGGATGTACGAGGTCGACGCGAACGAACGGTCGGTCGCCTTGACCGGGCTCTGTTCGTCATGGCGGTAGGTCGCCAGGATGTTGAAGCGGTCTTCCTGCAGATCGCCGAAGCCATAGGTCAGGTTGGTGTTGTACGACTGGCCTGGACGGCCGGCGGTCGGCTGCGACCAGGTGGCGTCGACGGTGCCGCCCTGGGCGTTTTTCTTCAGGATGAAGTTGATGACGCCGGCGATCGCGTCCGAACCGTACAGGGCGGAGGCGCCGTCGGTCAGGATCTCGACGCGCTCAACCGCGCTCATCGGGATGGAGTTCAGGTTGATGGTGCTGCCCGAGCCGGTCGGCGCGATGCGGCGGCCGTCCAGCAGGACCAGGGTGTAGCTCTCGCCGATGTTGTGGATCGAGGCCGAGACGATACCGCCCGAGTTCGAACCAGCGGCGGTGGCGGCGATGCTGAAACCCTGCATAGCCGGCAGCGACTGGATCAGGTCGGCAACGGTGGTGGCGCCGGTCTTGGCGATTTGTTCCTGCGACAGGCGCTGCACAGGCAGTGCACCTTCAACGGCGATACGCTTGATGCTCGAACCGGTGATTTCAACTTTCTGGATAGCCTCGTCTGCAAAGGCCTGGCCAGCGATCAGTACCGTGCCGGTCAGCACGCTCAGGGCGATGCGCACGGAGCGTACGCCGATTTTTTCTTGCAATACCATTCAAACTCCCGAATAAAAACATAGAAATCGAGGGCAATACCATCAACATTGCTCTTCGATAACAGAATTATCGGGGCTGGGCCTACAATTTGATACATTATTGAAGCAAATAAAGCACAAACCTCACAAGTTCGAAATTTACGCCAAATTACAAAATTTAATTTCAATATGCGGAAATTTTATAATGGATAAAACGTAGTATTTTAATACGATCAGAACATATGAATTTGCACCGCATTGGTGCGTTGTAATAAAACATCAATAAAGGCATCAATAAACATCGCGCCGGTAGCGGCCGACCACGGCCAGCTGGTCCAGCGCATCGCGGCCCAGCGCGGCGGCCAGCGCGGCGTCGACGCCGGCCGCCATGCCGTCCAGGCTGCCGCAAACATAGATGGCGGCGCCGGCCGCAACCCAGGCGCGCACCTCGTCCGCCTGCTCGGCCAGCCGGTCCTGCACGTAGCGGCGCTGCGGCTGGTCGCGCGAGAACACCATGTCCAGATTTTCCAGCTTGCCGTGCAGCTGCCAGGTCGCCAGTTCTTCGCGATAGTGGTAGTCGTGGGCCTCGTTGCGCTCGCCGAACAGCAGCCAGTTGCGCGCCCTGCCCGCCGCCGCGCGCGCCTTCAGATGGCCGCGCAGGCCGGCGATGCCGCTGCCGTTGCCGATCAGGATCAGCGGCCGTTGCAGATTGTCTTCCAGCCGGAAACGGCGGTGCTGGCGCAGCCGCAGCTGCACCGTCTGGCCGATCCCGGCCTGCTGCGTCAGCCAGCCCGAGGCGGCGCCGTGGCTGCCGTCGGCATGCGTATGCAGGCGCACCAGCAGGTGCACGCGGCCGTCGGCCGGTATCGAAGCGATCGAGTATTCACGGGCGCGCTCGGGATCGGACGGCGCGGCGGCCTGCACCAGGTCGCCCGATTCCCAGGCCGGCAGCACGCCGTCCTGCGGTTCCAGTTCCAGGTGGTAGACCGGCGCGCCGGCGCTGCCGGGATTGAGCAGCACGCGCGCGGCCAGGCGCCACGGCGCGAAGGCCGGCGCGCCCCAGTCCGGCGCATCGCTGGTGCCGGCCAGATGGCTGAGCTGCTGGCGCCAGGCGCCAATGGCCTCAGCCGAGCTGCGGTTCACTTCGACGCGGGGGAACAGGCTTTGCGCGCCCTGCTCCTGCAACCAGGCATCCAGTGCGCGGCCGAAGCCGCAGAACTGGGCGTAGGCGCGGTCGCCCAGCGCCAGCACGGCGTAATGCAATTGCGGCAGCGCCAGGCCCTTGGTCATCAAGCGGCCTGCAAAGGCGGCGGCGCCGTCGGGCGCGTCGCCCTCGCCGTAGGTGCTGACCAGGAACAGGATGCGCTCGGCGCGTTGCAGATCCTCGGCCTGCAACGCCGACAGTTCGCTCAACTGCGCCGGGATGCCGGCCAGCCGCAGCGTCGCCAGCGTTTGTTCGGCCAGCTCTTCAGCGTTGCCGGTCTGGCTGGCGTAGGCGACGATCCAGCCTGGGTTCGCGGCCGCCTCGGCCTTGGCGCGCTGCGCGGCCAGGTGCTTGCGGCGCGTGCGCAGATACGGCGCCAGGCAGACCAGCGCATAGCTCATCGCCAGGCTGGCTACCAGCATCAATCGGGTGGGGTCGTTGGTCCAGATCATTCGTCGAGCATGCTGCGTAAATGGGTACTCATGTGTTCGGTAAAGCCGCCGTCGCGATGGCGGGCGACAAAGCGCGCCGCCAGGCCTTGTTGTTCGGCCAGGCGCAGGCCGTGCTCGCAACCCAGCACCGTCAAGGCGGTGGACCAGGCGTCGGCGGCCATGCATTGTGGATGGACCACGGTGACGGAGGCGAGATCGTTGGCGATCGGCATGCCGTTGCGCGGGTCGATGGTGTGGGAATAGCGCTGTCCATTCAGCTGGAAGTAGCGGCGGTAGTCGCCCGAGGTCGCTACCGACAGGCCGTGCAGGGCAAGCACGAGTTCATCCAGCTGCGCACCGTCCACCTGCTCCAGCGCCACCCACCACGGCTGGCCGTCGGGCTTGACGCCAGCGCCGCGCAGCTCGCCGCCGACTTCGACCAGGTAGTGCGCATAACCCTGCGACTTCAAAAAATACGCGAGACGGTCGACGCTGTAGCCCTTGGCCACCGCCGACAAATCCAGCTGCACGCCGCCCGGCTGCAAGGCGCGGCGGCCGTCGCGTTCCAGCACCACCGGATGCGCGGCCAGCGCAGCGCGCACGGCGGCGATCTGCGCGTCGGCGGGCGGCACGAAATCAGGCTGGTCGAACCTGCCGTGCGGGCCGAAGCCCCACAGGTTCACCAGTTCGCCGGCGCAGGGATCGTAGGCGCCGCCCGAAGCACGGGACACCTCCATCGCAAACGCCAGCACATCGAAAAACGCCGGCGGCAGCTGATGCCAGCTGCCCGCTCCGGCGCGGTTGAAACGGCCCAGATCGGAGTCCTGTTCCCAGTGGCTCATCTCGGCCACCACGGCGTCCAGCTGCTGCTGCAGACCTTGCTGCAACTGGGCGCAGGCGTCGTCCGGCGCGGCCACCAGCCGCACCGACCAGCTGGTGCCCATGCTGCGGCCGCCGAAATCGCGGATCACGCCACCGGCGGGCGCCGGCTCGTCGGAGACCACATGCGGCAACAGGACACGACGCATCACCAACTTACTGCGGCAGGATTTCTACCGTCGCCGCGTAGGTCACGCGACGTGGCGCCATCTGCGGCGGCTGGCCCGGCACCTGCGGCGCGGCGGCCGGCCAGGCGCTGCTGACCAGGTACATGCCCGCTGCCGGCAGCTCGAACGTCGCTTCGCCGTTGGCGTCGGTGTTCTTGCGGATCTCGCCCAGCGTGCCGCGATAGCGCACGCCGCCCGGAATCAGGCTGAAGCCCTGGTTGGCCGCAGGCTTGCCGTCCAACAGGAAGCGCCAGGTGGCCTTCTCGCCCGCACGCATATCGTTCGGATGCGTCACCGGCACCAGCTCCAGGCCGACGCCGGTCGGCTTGAACACCGCCATGTCCGGCGTGCCGGTCGAGACGAAAGTCTCCAGGCGGCCTTGCGTGCGCGTCAGCTTGACCTCGGTGGCGTCGGCCGGCACATCCTTGGCCAGCGATTCCTCGGTGCCGCGGAAGCGCTTCATCTCGCCGGCCTTGTCCTTGTAGCTGCCCATCACGCTCTGCGACACCAGCGCGATGCGGTAAGTACCCGGCTTCGGCAGCTTGACGTCGAAGGTGTTGCGCAGCTTGCCGTTGCCGACGTTTTCCATGGCCAGCTTGCCGCCGTCCGGGCCGGTGATGACGATGCCGTCCAGCTTGAGCGGCTGGTGGTCGATATCGAACAAGCCTTCGGAAATGGCGGCGTCCACGGTCACCCAGGCTTCCTTGCCTTCGACGATGGTCGACGACGGCAGCAGCCACGGCTTGTGCGCCTGCGCGCTCAGGGACAGGCCGGCCAGCGCCAAGGCGATAAACGATTTATACAGTTTCATGGACAGGCCTTAAGGTTTGAGTTGGACTACCACGGCGCCCAGCTCTTCCTTGCCCTGGCCGCTCACGTTCTGCGCCGACTTCGGCGGCCATTGCAGCGGCACCTTGACCGCTTCGCGGCCACCGGCTTCGCGCGCGGCTTCCACCACCAGCGTGTACTGGCCGGCCGGCAGCTTGTCCAGCGCGGCTTTCGCGCCCGGGAAGCTCAGCGACTGTTCGCCCGGCGCCTTGGTTGCGCCGCTGACGCCGTCCATCGGCATCTCCAGGTCGCGGCCGCTCTTGCGCCACCACTGACGGATGTCCTTGAGCCACTTGGTACCGGCGTTGTCCTTCTTCTTGGTGTCATACAGCACGGCCAGATTGGCCACTACTTTTTGATCGGCGTTTTCCAGCCAGGCCGCGATGTAGGGACGGTGATACTCCGCCACGTTCAGTTGCGGCACTTCGAGTTTGAGGGCCAGATCGGCGCCCATGGCCGAGGCGCTGGCCAGAGGCAGGCTGAGTGCGATGGAATAGCGTAGTTTCATGGAGTACCTGTCGTGAGATTAATGAATGAACAGCAGTGCGATGACAAAAGGAATCAGGACGCCCAGGCCCACCATCGGCCAGGTGAACGGGCGGTTGGCCGCGTGGAATTTCAGGATCAACAGGCCGGTGATGCAGAACACCAGGCAGGCGCCGGCGAAGATGTCGATGAACCAGTTCCAGGCCGTGCCGGTGTTGCGGCCCTTGTGCACGTCGTTGAGCCAGGAGACCCAGCCGCGGTCGGTGTTTTCGAATTCGGCCGCGCCGTCTTCCAGCGCGATGCGCACCCAGGCGTCGCCGCCGGCCTTGGGCAGCGGCAGATAGACTTCATCGGCGGCCCACTCGGCGGCGCGGCCGCCGGCCTGCACCTTCCACGTGGCGAGCAGCCATTGCTCGGCGGCGGCCGGCAGCGGCTGCTTGGCGCCGTCGTGCTCGGCGGCGTAGGCGCGCAGCTGCGCCGTCAGCGCGGCCGGCACGGTGGCCTGCTGGCGCACGACGGCCGGCTTGGCCTCGATCTGCGACGAGTGGTTCAGGGTGATGCCGGTGATGCTGAACAAGAACATGCCCATCAGGCACATCGCCGAACTGACCCAGTGCCATTGGTGCAGATGCTTGAGCCAAACGGCACGGCTGGCGTTGCGGGCGGAGGCTGCGGCTTGGGCGCTCAAGGGCTTTCCTTCAATGGGATAAATGTAGATGATAATGATTATCATTTGCGAAGTCAATCGCCATCGTGTATCGGCAATGTAAAGCTGGGTTAAGTTACGCACGGTGAGCGTGGCGCACGCGGGGTAAGCTGGGGCAAACCGTCCACGACCATCATGGAGGCGCATTATGCCGCTCTATACTCAGGAACAAATCAACACCCTCGCCGCCAAGATCAAGGATGTACGCTTCGGCATGTTCACCACGGCCGGCGAAGACGAGAAGATCAGCAGCCGCCCGCTGACCGCGCAGCAGATCGACAACGAAGGCAATATCTGGTTTTTCACGTCGGACGATGCCGACTTCGCGGACGACCTGGAGCGCCATCCCGGCGTCAACGTCAGCTTTTCCAATCCGGCAGAGAGCGTCTACCTGTCGGTGGCCGGCCAGGCTTACCTGCTGAAGGACAGGGCCAAGGCGCGCGAGTTATGGAACCCGGCGGTGCGCAGCTGGTTCCCCGGCGGGCTGGACGATCCGCACCTGGCGCTGATCCGGGTGCGCATCCAGAGCGCCGAGTACTGGGATGCCGGCGCCGGCAAGATGAAGCAGCTATTCCAGCTGGCCCGCGCCGTCCTCAGCGGCCGTACCCCATCGCAGATGGGCCGCCACACCACGATCTGCCTGTAAAAAAAAAGGGGGCGGATCAACCGCCCCCGGAGTGCTATCGCTTAAGGTTTGGAACGGCTGGAACCGCTGCGGCCGCTACGGCTGTTGTCATCCTCATCCTCGTCGCTGCCGCCCTTGCCGCCGCCGCCTTGCGATGCGCTGCCACCGGTGCTGCCCTGGCTGCTGCGGGCATCGTTCTTGTGGCTCATGCTGCCGGCGCGGCGCGCTTCTTCGGATGTGAATTCGTGCGCCGTGCCTTTCTCGTGAGCGGCGCGGCCGCCTTCGGCCGCGATCTCACGTTGCTGTGCCGGGTCCATCGAAGCGAAACCGCGCTTGCTGGTGTCCTTCTGCTGACTGCCGGATTTGTCGCCCTGCTTGCTGCCTTGGTCGCTGCCCTGATTGGAAGTGGCCATGATTGCCTCCTGTGGTTACCTACCGCTGACTGATCCTGCTTGCTGCACAGGAGCAGTCATCGTAGTGCACGACCCAACCGCACAATATAGGACGCGGACAGACAGCCATGTAGGAGCATTCCGGGTACCGGTTGTATGCCTAACCGAATGTCTCTTACGATTTCACGCCGGCACTTCGAACACCGCGTCCCCGGTGGTGACGAACAGCCGCTCGCCGGGCTCGGGGACCACCGCGTGGCCGCCGGTGAAGGCACCGAACGACGGCAGCACCGCCCGCGTCTCGCTCAGCAGGAAGCAAGGCAGCATCAGCGATTCCCAGCCATGGCGCAGCCGGTACAGCGGATGCACGTGGCCGGCCAGCACATAGGCCGGCACCAGCACGTCGGGATGATGGCAGAACGCGAACGGCGACACGGCGTGCGGCTCGTCGACCATGTCGATTTGCAGCGAGGCCGGCGGATCGCCGGCATGCGCATCGTGATTGCCGCGCACCACCACCATCCGCAGCTGCGGATGGCGCCAGCGCCACTCGCGCATGGCCGCCAGCGTGGCCGCCGCGTGCGCGGCCCTGGCATGCATGAAATCGCCGAGAAACAGAATCTGGTCGACCTCGTACTGCCCGATCAGCACATCGAGCGCGCCGGTGTTGGCGGCGGTGGTGCCGCCCGGCACGGGCACGCCCAGCGCGCGGAACGAGGCCGCCTTGCCGAAATGGATGTCGGCCACCACCAGCATTTTCTCGCGCGGCCAGTACAGCGCCTTCTGCGCCAGCAGCATCACCAGTTCGCCCGCCAGCCAGGCCGGCGCCGCGGTCGACATCAAGGCGCTCATGGCCCGGCCGCCTTTTCCAGTTCGCGCACCATGCGGGCCACGCGGTCCGACAGTTTTTCGGTGCTGAGTTTTTCGCGGAAGCGCTCCACCATCAGCGCGAAGCCGAACGGCGTGGCGCGCTTGACCGTGTGGAAGCTGACGCGGCGCGCCTGCAGCTCCAGCAGGGTCGCGCGCAGCCGGCCCAGCTCCAGCTCCTGCTCCAGCACTTCGCGCTGCGCCTGCGTCAGCAGCAGATTGCCCGCGTCGTGCTGGCTGAACACCGAAAAGAAAAGCGACGACGACGCCTGCAATTGCCGCGCGCTTTTCGGCTGGCCGGGATAGCCCTGGAACACCAGCCCGGCGATGCGGGCGATCTCGCGGAAGCGTCGCCGCGACAGCTCGGCCGCGTTCAGGCTGGCCAGCACGTCCTCCAGCAAACCGCCGGTGCCGAACAGCGCGACGTCGGCGCCATGCGCGCCGGCCAGCAGTGCCGGCCAGTCCAGCGGCTGCGGCGCCAGCAGCTCCAGGCCGTAGTCGTTGACGGCGATGGAAAACGTCGCCGGCGTCAGCCTGCCCACGCGCCACGCCAGCAGCGAGGCCAGGCCGATATGCACCGAACGTCCGGCGAACGGGAACATGAACAGGTGGCAGCCTTCACGGCTTTGCATGGTCTCGATGACGGTGGTGTCGGGCGTCGGCAGCGCCGACCAGCGCCGCTGGATCGCCAGCAGTGGCTGCAAGGCCTGCATCTCCGGGCCGAGGCGCAGATCGGCCTCGCCGGCCAGCGCGGCAAGGCGCAGCTGCTCCAGCGCCGCATGCGCCAGCTCGGACGACAGCGGCATCTTGCCGCCCTGCCAGCGCGGCACCGCGCCTTTGGCGCCGGTGGCGCGGCGCACGTAGGCCGTCATCTCGTGCAGGCGGACGAATTCCAGGATGCGTCCCGCGAACAGGAAGTGATCGCCCTTGCGCAGCCGCGAAATGAAACCCTCCTCCACGCTGCCCAGCCGCCCGCCGCTCAGGTACTTGACCTGCAGTGACGCCTCCGACACGATGGTGCCGATGCCCATGCGGTGGCGCCGCCCGAGCGCGACGTCCGGCACGCGGTAGACGCCCTCCTCATCCGGCAGCACGCGGCGGTATTCCGGATAGACGGCCAGCGTCTGCCCGCCGCGCGCCACGAAGTCCAGCGCCCATTGCCATTCGTCGCGCGTCAGGTCGCGATACGACCAGGCGCTGCGCACCTCCGCGTACAGGGCATCGGAACGGAAGCCGCCGCCCAGCGCGATCGTCACCAGATGCTGCACCAGCACGTCGAGCGGCTTGTCCGGCACCGGCCGCGCTTCGATGTCGCGCGCGGCCACCGCCTGCTTCGCGCCGGCAGCCTCCAGCAGCTCCATGCTTTGCGTCGGCACCAGCGTCAGTCGCGAGACGCGGCCCGGCGCGTGGCCGCTGCGGCCGGCCCGCTGCAGCAGCCGCGCGATGCCCTTGGCGCTGCCGATCTGCAGCACCCGCTCCACCGGCAGGAAGTCCACGCCCAGATCCAGGCTGGAAGTGCAGACCACCGCCTTCAGCTGCCCCTGCTTCAAACCCTGTTCCACCCAGTCGCGCACCTCTTTGTCGAGCGAACCGTGATGCAGCGCGATCAGGCCCGCCCAGTCGGGACGCGCATCGAGCATGTGCTGATACCACAGCTCCGCCTGCGAACGCGTGTTGGTGAACACCAGCGTGGTGGCGTGCATCTCGATTTCCGCGATCACCGGCGCCAGCATCTGGATGCCGAGATGCCCGCCCCAGGGAAAACGCGAAGGATGCTCGGGGATCAGCGTATCGACCACGATCTCCTTGGCGACATGGCCTTCGACAACCACGCCGTCCGGCATCAGCGCTTCCCGCGCTCGCGCCAGATTGCCCAGCGTGGCCGACAGGCCCCACACCAGCAGCCGCGGATTCCAGTGCCGCAGGCGCGCCAGCGCGAGCTGCGTCTGCACGCCGCGCTTGTTCCCCATCAGCTCATGCCATTCGTCGATGACGATCATGTCCAGCTGCGCGAACTGGGCCGGCGCCTCCGCCCTGCTGAGCATCAGGGTCAGGCTTTCCGGCGTCGTGATCAGGGTCTCGGGCAGGCGCTTGTTCTGCCGCGCGCGCTGGGCCGAACCGGTGTCGCCGGTGCGCGATTCGATCTGCCAGTGCGGCGCCAGCTCGGCGGCCGACTGCTGCAGGGCGCGCAGGGTGTCGGCGGCCAGCGCGCGCATCGGCGTAATCCACAGCACGCGCAGGCCGGCCTTGGCGCGCGCCGCCGCTGCCGCGCGCTGCAAGGCCGCAAACCAGACAGCATAGGTCTTGCCCGCGCCGGTGCTGGCATGCAGCAGGCCTGAACGACCGGCGCCGGCGGCGGCCCAGACTTCGCGCTGGAACGGGAACACGCTCCAGCCGCGCGCGGCAAACCAGTCCTCGGTCTGCCGCATGGCGCTCATGATGCGAGCAGCGTTTTCAGCGCAGCCAGCGTGTCGGCTTCCTCGACGGACTTGTCCTCGCGCCGCCGCAGGATGCGCGGGAAACGCACGGCGATGCCGGACTTGTGGCGCGGCGAACTGGCGATGCCTTCGAAGCCGATCTCGAACACCATGCTCGGCGTGACGCTGCGCACCGGGCCGAATTTCTCGATCGTGGTCTTGCGGATGGCGCGGTCCACCTGCGCGATCTCGGCGTCGCTCAGGCCCGAGTAGGCTTTGGCGAAGGGCACCAGCTTGCGCTCGCCATCGTCGTCATCCCACACGGCGAAGGTGTAGTCGGTGTACAGCGCGGCGCGCCGTCCATGGCCGCTCTGCGCGTAGATCAGCACCGCATCGACGCTGTATGGATCGATCTTCCATTTCCACCAGGTGCCGCCGCTCTTGGTGCGGCCCACGCCGTACTGCGCATCGCGGGCTTTGAGCATCATGCCTTCGACGCCGCGCTCGCGCGACTCCCCGCGTATCCGCGCCAGCTGCTCCCAGCTGTCGGCCACGATCACTGGCGCCAGCCGCAGCTGCGGCGTGCCGGGCTGGCGGCCGATGAACTGCTCCAGCATGCGGCGGCGTTCGGACTGCGGCAGTGGGCGCAGGTCGCGCCCCTCATACTCAAGCAGGTCGTAGGCCAGCATCACGGCCGGCAGTTCGCCCAGCAGCCGCGCCGACACCTGCTTGCGGCCCATGCGCTTCTGCAGGTCGGCAAACGGCGCCGGCGCGGCGCCGCCGTGCCAGACCAGGATCTCGCCGTCGAGCACCACGCCGTCCGGCAGGCGCAAGGCGGCCAGTTCGGGGAAGCGTTCGGTGATCAAGTCTTCGCCGCGCGACCACAGCCAGTTCTGCCCGCCACGGCTGACCAGTTGCGCGCGCATGCCGTCGTACTTCCATTCGACCTGCCAGTCCGACAGCTCGCCCAGCGTGGCCGGCTCGCGCTCCAGCGGATTGGCCAAAAAGAAGGGATAGGGCTGGCCGCCGCGCTGCGCCGTGTCGTCCTCGCTGTGGGCGGCGATCAGTTGCAGGAAGCCGGCCGGTGTCGGGCTGACGCTGCCGTCGGTCCAGCCCATCAGGCGCTGCGCCAGCACCTTGCTGTCGACGCCGGCGACTGCGCTCAGCGCGCGCGTCACCAGCAGGCGCGAGACGCCGACGCGGAAGCCGCCGCCGATCAGCTTGGTCAGCAGGAAGCGTTCGCGCGCATCGAGCTGGTCCCAGAACAGGAACAGCGCGGCGCGTATCGCTTCCGGCGCGGTGCCGCGCAGGGGCGCGATCGCCAGCTCGATCCAGTCGGCCAGGCCGATCTCGCTCTGGTGCCTGGGCGGCGGCAGGATGTGGGCGATGGTCTCGGCCAGGTCGCCGACGACGTGGTAGCACTCGTCGAACAGCCACTCGTCCAGGCCGGAGTATTCGATGGCGCACTGGCGCAGCAGCTTGGTCGGCACGGCCTGGCGCGGCTTGCCGCCGGCCAGGAAATACACGGCCCAGGCGGCGTCGGCCGGCGCGGCGCTGGCGAAGTAGCCCTGCAGCGCGGCCAGCTTGCGGCTGGTGGAAGTGGTTTCGTCCAGTTCGGCGTACAGGCGGGCGAATTCACGCATCGGCCCCTCCTTCCGGCGCGGCCGGCGCATCGTCGACCTCGTCGTCGCCATATTCGGTATCGAAGCCGCTGGCCTGCAAACCCTGTTGCTGCAACCAGCGCACCAGCACGGCGATCGAACCGTGCGTGACGATCACGCGCTGCGCGCCGGTGGCGGTGATGGCCTGCATCAGTCCGGGCCAGTCGGCGTGGTCGGACAGGACGAAGCCACGATCGACGCCGCGCCGGCGGCGCGCGCCGCGCAACTGCATCCAGCCGCTGGCGAAGGCGTCGCTGAAATCGCCGAAGCGCTTGATCCAGGGCGAGCCGGCCGCCGACGGCGGCGCGATGACGAGGGCGCGGCCGATGGCGTCCTTGGCCACCTCGCCCACCATCACGGTCGGCGGCAGCTGCACGCCGCCGTCGCGGTAGACCTGGTTGAGCGCCTGCACGGCGCCGTGGCAGATGATGGGGCCGATGGACGGGTCCAGTCCGCTGAGGATGCGCTGCGCCTTGCCGAAGCTGTAGCACTGCATGACGCTGGCGCGGCCCAGGTCGGCGTTGGCGCGCCACCAGTCGTTGATGTCGGCAAACACTTCGCGCTCCGGCTGCCAGCGGTAGACCGGCAGGCCGAACGTGGATTCGGTAATAAAAGTATCGCAGGGCACCGGTTCGAACGGGGTACAGGTGGCGTCCGCCTCGACCTTGTAGTCGCCCGACGCCACCCATACCTCGCCGTGGTGCTCCATGCGCACCTGTGCCGAGCCCAGCACGTGGCCGGCCGGATGCAGCGAGACCGTCACGCCGTTGTGGGTGACGCGTTCGCCGTAAGCGAGCCCATCCACATTGATCGGGCCGAGCCGCGCCCGCATGACGTTCACGCCCGGCGCGGCCGCCAGATAGTGCTGATGGCCGCCGCGGGCATGGTCGCCATGGGCGTGCGTGATGACGGCGCGCTCCACCGGGCGCCAGGGATCGATGTAAAACCCGCCTGGAACGCAGTACAGGCCTTCCTTGCGCACTACCACCATATCGGACATGGCTTGCTTTCAAAATTCGATGTCCGATATTAGCGCCTCCCGGCAAGCCTATCTGTCAGCCAACGCACCCAGCTCAGACAGTATCGATATATTCGGTCATGAATCCTATATTGTCGTTAACGTTCTGATTGATGACGACGTGCTCCTCGCCCACCATCAGCAGGGCGTCGATATACGACGACACCCTTGGCGGCCCGTATGGCACAGTTTTTTCTTCCCTGGACAGTGCTCCCTGCTTTCCCTGACGCGGTAGGACGGCGTTCTTTTTTCTGGTTGACATAGGTAATCCGTTTTCTCTGTTCAACAAATCGCTGGACGGGCGAACCGCAGCGCACCGCCTCCAGAGTATCGCGGGCGGCGCGCGCACGCCATCGGAGGCTGCCTACAACTATCGTAGGAGTGTCACGGAAAACGGCTAGGAGTCGTTAAGAGTTGAGTCCCTTCATGCCTTCGAGCGGATAGCGTTCGCCGGCGGCGATGCCGGGCGGCAGCGCAGCGCCGATGCGCGCCAGTTCCTCGCCGCTCAGCTGCACGCGCAGCGCGCCCAGGTTCTCCAGCAGATACGGGATGCGCTTGGTGCCGGGGATGGGCACGATGTCGTCGCCCTGCGCCAGCAGCCAGGCCAGCGCCAGCTGGGCCGGCGTGCAGCCCTTGCCGGCGGCGATCTCGCGCACGATGTCGACGATGCGCTGGTTGGCGGCCAGGTTGTCCCCGGCGAAGCGCGGGCTGAACTTGCGGAAATCGCCCTCCTCCAGCGGCATCACCTTGCCCGTCAGGAAGCCGCGGCCCAGCGGGCTGTAGGCGCAGAACACGGCGCCCACTTCGCGGCAGGCGTCCAGCACGCCGTCCTCCGGGTCGCGCGTCCACAGCGAGTACTCGCTTTGCACGGCCGCCACCGGATGCACGGCGGCGGCGCGGCGCAAGGTGGCGGGCGATACTTCGCACAGGCCGATGCTGCCGATCTTGCCTTCGCGGACCAGTTGCGCCAGCGCCTCCATCGAGGATTCCAGCGGCGTCTCCGCCAGGTTCAAACGGTGCATATAGTATAAATCGATATGCTCGACATGCAGCCGCCGCAGCGACGCTTCGCACGCCTCGCGGATATAGGCCGGCGAGTTGTCGATGCGGCGCTCGTAGTTGCCGGCCTTGCGCACCAGGCCGAACTTGGTGGCCAGCGTGACATGCTCGCGCTTGCCGCGCAGGAAGCGGCCCAGCAGCTCTTCGTTGTGGCCGGCGCCGTAGGAATCGGCCGTGTCGTACAGCGTGACGCCGGCCTCGTAAGCCGCTTCCAGCGTCGCCAGCGATTGCGCGTCGTCGGTGGCGCCGTAGAACTCCGACATGCCCATGCAGCCCAAACCAATGCCCGATAATTTTTTCATGCTGACCTCCTTGTTTGTCGATGCAGGCGAGTCTAGCCAGCATGGACGGCGCGCGGAATGTGCAAAATCGTGATACCTTTTCGGTATCATGAGAAAACTCGACACCCACGCACTGGAGATCTTCGTCGCCGTCGCCCAGTGCCTGAACTTCCGCCAGGCCGCCGAGCAGCTGCACATGACGCAACCGCCGCTGAGCCGCGCCGTGCAGCTGCTGGAGGAACGCCTCGGCGTGCGCCTGTTCGAGCGCGACACCCAGCACGTCGCGCTGACGCCTGCCGCCACCGAACTGCTGCCGCGCGCGCTGCGCATCCTGGCGCTGCTGGAGCAGGCCGAACAGGCGCTGCAGATGCGCCAGCCCGCCACGCGGCTGCGGCTGGGCATGACATCGTCGATGGAGTCCGACCTGTTCCGCGCCTTCACCGACGGCGTGACGGCTTCAATGGACGGCGCCGCGCTGGACACCGTGTTCGACGCCTCGCCGCGCCTGGTGGCCCGCCTGCGCGCGCGACGGCTGGACGCGGCCATCATCGCGCTGCCGACCAAGACCTTCGACCTGCCCGTGCTCCAGCTGGGCAAGCAGCCGACGCTGGTCGCGCTGGCCAGCCGCCATCCGCTGGCCAAGCGCCGCAGCCTGTCGCTGGCCGACCTGCAAGACCAGCCGGTGTACTGGTTCGAGCGCGCGCGCCAGCCGGCCTTCTTCGACCACAGCCACGCCGTGTTCCGCCGCCACGGCTTCGCGCCGCGCTTCCTGCTGGAGCCGCACGACCATCATGTGCTGCTCAGCGATGTGGCGGCCGGCAAGGGCATGGCGCTGCTGCCGGCCTCGTTCGCGGCGATCAGCCGCAGCGGCGTGTCCTACCGCAAGCTGAAGGAAGGCGACGAACTGGCGGCCGGCCTGGGCCTGATCGTCGCCGACGGCCATCCCGCCGCCGCCCTGCTGCGGCGCCTGGCCAGCGAGACGCTGGGCTGATCCGCAGCGGGCCGGCGCGGAAACGGCTACCATATCGTCCTCGGCATATTTTTCTTAGAAGAACATCATGACTTTCACCCTCAGCGACACCGCCTACGGCACCGACACTCCCGCCGCCAAGCTCGCCATGTTCGACGACCTGCGTTCGCAGCTGACCGGCCTGGTGCACGGCGAGCGCGACCTGATCGCCAACACCGCCAATTTCAGCTCGCTGGTATTCAACAGCATGCCGGGCTTGAACTGGGCGGGCTTCTACTTCCTCAAGGGCGACGAGCTGGTACTGGGACCGTTCCAGGGCAAGCCGGCCTGCATCCGCATCAAGAAGGGGCGCGGCGTCTGCGGCACCACCGTGGTGGAAGGCAAGTCCATCGTCGTGCCGGATGTGCATGTATTCCCGGGCCACATCGCCTGCGACGTCAACTCGCGCTCGGAGCTGGTGGTGCCGGTGCGCGGCGCCGGTGGCGAGATCGTCGGCGTATTCGACCTCGACAGCCCGCTGCCGAACCGCTTCGACCAGACCGACGCCGACGGCATCGAGATGCTGGTCAAGATCCTCGAAGCCACGCTGGCCTAAGCACGTCATTCCCGCGCAGGCGGGAATCCATGCACTGGATGAATTCCCTCCATACTGAGCCGGCACGCACGCGGCCTATGGGTTCCCGCCTTCGCGGGAACGACTTCGTTTTTTTTCGCTTGCCAGCAGACCGACCGGTCTGTACAGTAAACCCATGACCACCCCACCTACCCGAGACCG
Source organism: Rugamonas aquatica (assembly GCF_009380215.1). GTDB lineage: Bacteria > Pseudomonadota > Gammaproteobacteria > Burkholderiales > Burkholderiaceae_D > Rugamonas > Rugamonas aquatica_B. The sequence goes on along the minus strand of NZ_WHUG01000014.1, from coordinate 101,849 downwards.
CCTGATCCGCGCCATGGGCGACGCGCTGCAACGCAAGGGCTTGCACGGCGTCGGCCTGAGCGAGATCCTGGCCGCCGCCGGCACGCCCAAGGGCGGCCTGTACCACCACTTCCCGGGCGGCAAAACCGAACTGGCCGTGGCCGCCATCGAACAGCAGGTGGCCGAACTGTGCGCCCTGCTCGACAAGCTGCTGCCCGCCGCCTCCGACCCGGTGGCCGCACTGGAACTCTGGACCACCCGCGCCCAGCAGCTGCTGGCCGCCAGCGGTTTCCAGCGCGGCTGCCCGCTGGCCACGGTGGCGCTGGAATCGGAGGTGGACGACATCGCCATCCGCAAGGCGCTGGCCGACGGCTTCGCCGCCATCCGCGAGCGACTGGCGCTGGCCTTCCAGGCGTCGGGGAAAATCGCCAACGCCGCCGGCCTGGCCGCGCTGATCGTGGCCGCCTACGAAGGCGCGCTGCTGCAAGCCCGCGTGGCCGGCAGCGTGGCGCCGATGGAACTGGTCAGCGCCACGCTGTTCCCGCTGCTGCGCACCCAACTTCAAGGAAACGTTCATGACTAAGCAGCTCACCCTGAAAGCGGCCGACGGCTACCCGGTCGTCGCCACGCTCTACCCGGCCGCCGGCGCAGCGAAGGCGCAGCTGATGGTCGCCAGCGCCACCGGCGTGCCGCAGGGCTACTACCGCCGCTTCGCCGAGTTCGCCGCCGCGCGCGGCTACCGCGTGCTGACGCTGGACTATCGCGGCATCGGCCTGTCCCGCCCGGCCACGCTGAAGGGCTTCGACGTCGACTACCTGGACTGGGGCCGGCTCGACCTGGCCGCCGCCGTCGACTACATGGCCGACGAAGCGCTGCCGTTGCTGATGGTTGGCCATTCCTACGGCGGCCACGCGCTCGGCCTGTTGCCCAACCAGCACAAGATCGCCGCCTGCTACCTGTTCGGCACCAGCGCCGGCTGGCACGGCTGGATGCCGCCGCTGGAACGCATCAAGGTCTGGATCACCTGGCACATCGCCGGCCCGCTGCTGACGCGCTGGCACGGCTACCTGGCGTGGAGCAAGCTGGGCATGGGAGAGGATTTGCCGCTGTCGGTCTACCGCCAGTGGAAACGCTGGTGCGGCTTTCCGCGCTACTTCTTCGACGATCCGAGGATGGGCGACATCCGCAGCAGCTACGACCGCGTGCGCATGCCGGTGATGGCGGTCAACGCGCTGGACGATTTGTGGGCGCCGCCCGCCTCGCGCGACGCCTTCATGGCAGGCTACCGCAACGCCAGCGTCGCCACCGCCGACATCGACCCGGCCCGCGCCGGCATCGGCGCCATCGGCCACATGGGCTACTTCCGGGCCAGCGCGCAGCCGCTGTGGGAAGACGCGCTGGCCTGGCTTCAGCTTCAGCTTCAGACCGAGCTGAGCTCCGCCACGAAATCGTAGGCATCGCCGCGGAAGTAGGAGCGGCAAAACTCCACCACCCGGCCGTCGGACAGGAAACCCAAGCGTTCGATGGCCAGCCCCGCATCGGCCTCCTTCGCGTCCAGCAACCGCGCCTGCTCCGCACTCAGCAGCAACGCCGACAAGCGCTGCAAGGCGCGCACCGGCCGGTTGCCGTAGCGGTTCAAGGCTTCGTACATCGATTTGTCCACCGACTCCATCGACGGCAGAAAACAGCCGGGCACGGTCGCGTACTCCACGCACATCGGCGTGTCGTCGGCATAGCGGATGCGGTGGAAACGGTAGACCTGCTCGCCCGGGCTGAGCCGCAGCCGCACCGCCTCCTCGCTGGTGGCGATGCCGACGGCGCGGTGCAGCCACTTGCTGCTGGGGCGGCGGCCACGCGCGCGCATGTCCTCGGAAAACGAGGTGAGCTTGGAAAAATTCTGCTCGATGCGGGTGTGGTTGATGAAGTTGCCGGAGCCGGGACGCCGCACCAGCAAGCCCTCCGCCACCAGGCCGTCCAGCGCCTTGCGCACCGTCAGCCGCGACACGTTCAAATCGGTGGCCAGCTTGCGCTCCGGCGGCAGGGCGTCGTCCGGCAGCAGCACGCGCTGGGCGATGGCCTCGCGCAAGGCGCGCTGCAACTGGTGATACAGCGGCAAGCTGCTGCTCTCGCTCAGCACCTGCATGATGTTGGTTAGCGTCACCATTTGATTCCCTCTGCCCACAAACAAGTACCAATTTAGTACCAAAATATTACGGAAACATTGGTGTATTTTTAATTATTTGCACCAATACGGTGAATACTAAGGCATTTTTTGTCTAAAAAGCACCACAATCACAATTATTTTGTAACTGGTAGCGCTTTGGTATCATTGTTTACAGTATATTGGCATCGAACTGGTTTTGTTGTTTGGTTTGCAAGGGGGAATCTTGCGAAAGATTCATCATCACAAGAAGTGAACAGGCTCAAGCTAGGGCCATATTGGAGATTGGCAATGAAGTTTCAACAGCACGCAGCAACTACTACGCCGGCCCGCGCCGGCCTGACCCCGATCGCAGCCGCGGTCGGTTTGATGATCGCCGGCGCCGTCCTGGCGACGCCGGCCATGGCGCAACAGGCGACGCAACCTGATGAGCCGACAGCCATCGTGACCGTTTCGGGCGTACGCGCCGCCCTGGAACAGTCGCTGAAGCAAAAACGCAATGCCGACTCGGTGGTCGAAGTCGTCACCGCCGAAGACATCGGCAAGATGCCGGACAAGAACGTCGCCGACGCCATCCAGCGTCTGCCGGGCGTCAACATCCAGTCCTCCGCCGGCGGCGAGGGCGGTTTCGGCGAGAACGACCGCGTCAGTCTGCGCGGCACCAGCCCTTCCCTGCAACAAACCCTGTTCAACGGCCATGCCATCAGCACCGGCGACTGGTTCGTGCTGAACCAATTCGGCGGCAACGTCGGCCGTTCCAGCAGCTTCTCGCTGCTGCCGTCCGAACTGGTCAGCTCCATCGTCGTGCATAAATCGCAGACCGCCGACCTGGTCGAAGGCGGCGTCTCCGGCGCCATCGACGTCATCACCCGCCGTCCGCTGGAATTCAAGAAAGCGCTGACGCTGGAAGCATCGGTGCAAGCCGTGTACAACGATCTGGCCAAGAAGACCGAGCCGCAATTCTCCGGCCTGTTCAACTGGAAGAACGACACCAACACCGTCGGCGTGCTGGTGCAAGCCTTCTCCGAAAAAACCACCGTGCGCCGCGATGGCCAGGAAGTCCTGGGCTATGTGACGGTCGGTAAGAACAGCGCGGCCGCCAAGGCCAATCCGGCGCTGGCCGGCCTGTACGTGCCGACCTTCATCGGCGCATCGCTGTTCGAGCAAAAGAAAAAACGCGAAGGCGGCGCCTTCGACGTCGAGATCAAGCCGTCGAAAGAACTGACGCTGGACCTGAACGGCTTCTACTCCAAGCTGGATGCACCGCATCAGAACACCAACTGGCTGGCCGCTCCCGGCAACTCGTTCAACCGCGACAACCGCGTGCCGACCGCCTACACCGTCAAGGGCAATACCATCACCGCCGCCAGCTTCGCCACCAACTCGGGCGAGGTCGACAACATCTACCGTCCTGATGCCGGCGGCGAGGCCTATTACGTCGACTTCAACTTCAGGTACCGCGCGACGCAAGACCTGACCCTGAGCGGCAAGGCCGGCATGACCCACGGCGAAGGCTGGGACCACGGCGACGTCTACTACCAGAACAACGTCAGCGGCGGCATGACCTATCAGCTGAACGGTCTGAGCCCGGCCTCGGTCTCCTACCCCGGCGGCGTCACCACCACGCCTGGCAGCACGGCCTGGGCCGGCGGCGGCGAATCGCAATCGATCGACAAGGAACACTACGCCCAGCTGGACGGCGACCTGCGCATCAGCCAGGGCGTGTTCGACTCGGTCAAGTTCGGCGTCCGCCTGACCGACCACAAACGCAGCGCCGAGCACCCGCTGGAATCCAAACTGGGTCCGCTGGGCGGCACCAATCCCGGCCCGGCATGGAGCGGCCAGCAGTATCCGAGCGACTTCGCCTCCAACCTGGGCGGCGGCCTGTCGTCGGCTTACTTCCGCTATGACGGCGCGGCGCTGGGCGCATGGGGCGCGGTACCGGGCAACCGCGTGATCGACTTCGTTGCACGCCACAACTGGCAGGATGAATTCAAGGTCAACGAGAAAACCACCGCGATATACGGCATGGCCAACCTGGCTGGCGACAGCTGGAGCGGCAACGTCGGCCTGCGCGGCGTGCGTACCAAGCAGACCTCGATCGTCAACCTGTCCGGCGGCACCAACCCGATCAAAGGCTCGGCCTTCGGCGACTACACCCCGACCACGTTCGAACGCACCTACAACGACGTACTGCCTAGCGCCAACATCAAGTACGACGTGAACAAAGACCTGGTGGTGCGCGGCGCACTGTCGCGGGCGATTTCGCGTCCCGACTACAGCGCGCTGGGCGGCTCGGTATCGCTGAACGACGATGCGCTCAGCGCCACCGGCGGCAACGTCAACCTCGATCCGGTACGCTCCAACAATGCGGAAGTCAGCGCCGAGTGGTACTTCGCGCCGAAGTCCTCGCTGTCGGCAGGCCTGTTCTACATGGACCTGGTGTCGGTGGTGGCGCAAGGTGGCAGCGTGGGCACCTTCTTCAACAACAAGCAGAACAAGATGACGGAGTACCAGATCACGTCGCCATTCACCACCAGCGGCAAGAACAAGGGCGTGGAGCTGAGCTACCAGCAGCCGCTGTTCAGCAGCTTCGGCGTGCTGGCCAACTACACCTACGCGGATGGCAAGCTGGCCGACGGTTCCGAGCTGTTGAACTCGTCGAAGAGCACCTACAACATCACCGGCTTCTATGAGGATGCGAAGTTCAGCGCCCGTCTGGCGTACAACTACCGCTCCAGCTACAAGGCCGGCGTGGACCGTGGCGCCAGCCAGCACGTGAAGGGCGCGGGCAATCTGGCCGGCTCGTTGAACTACAAGATCAACGAGCAGCTGACCATCACCTTCGATGCGCTGAACCTGACCAACACCACCATCAAGATGTACGCGGAAACGCCTGACCAGCCGCGCGCGTTCTACTCGAACGGCCGCACCTTCTACCTGGGTCTGCGCGCCAAGCTGTGAGGTGCAGTTTGAAGTTGTAAAGAGGTTGTTGTAAGAGTCTGTTGTACCAAGGTTTGCTGGCCCTTAACTCCCGTGGGGCCAGCTTTTTTTTATTGCGCGGCGGCGCGCGCCAGCAGCAGCGTGCGTTCGCGCTCGTTCTGCGTCAACTGCGCCGCGCGTTCGAATTCGAGACGGGCCTCGCCGTGCCGTCCCAGCTTGGCCAGGAAGTCGCCGCGCACGCTGGGCAGCAGATGGTAGTGCTTCAGCGCCGCCACCTCCATCAAGCCATCCACCACTTCCAATCCCGCTTCCGGCCCGAAGGCCATGGCCAGCGCCACCGCGCGGTTCAGCTCCACCACCGGCGACGGCGCCAGCTGCGACAAGGCGTCGTACAGCGCGGCGATGCGCTGCCAGTCGGTATCGGCCGCGCGCAGCGCGCGCGCATGGCAGGCTGCGATGGCCGCCTGCACGCCGTAGGAACCCAGGCCGCGCCCGGTGTTCTCGGCGCGCGCCAGCGCGGCCAGGCCGCGCCGTATCAGCATCTGGTCCCAGCGCGAGCGGTCTTGCTCCAGCAGCAGGATAGGCTCGCCGCCGGGGCCGACGCGCGCGCGGGCGCGCGACGACTGGATCTCCATCAGCGCCACCAGGCCGTGCACTTCCGCCTCGTCCGGCGCCAGTTCGGCCAGGATGCGGCCCAGCCGCAGCGCTTCCTCGCACAGGGCCGGCCGCATCCAGTCGGCGCCGGCGCTGGCGGAATAGCCTTCGTTGTAGATCAGGTAGATCACCTGCAGCACCGACGCCAGCCGCTCGGCCAGCTCGTGCGCGCGAGGCGCTTCGAACGGCACCTTGGCCTCGGCCAGCGTGCGCTTGGCGCGCACGATGCGCTGCGCCACCGTCGCTTCCGGCACCAGGAAGGCGCGGGCGATTTCCTCGGTGCTCAGGCCGCCCAGCAGGCGCAGGGTCAGGGCCACGCGGCCGTCGGTGGGCAGCACCGGATGGCAGGCCACGAACACCAGCCGCAGCAGGTCGTCGCCGATATCGTTTTCCAGCGCGTCGGCGACGGCGGCGTCGAGGTTGGGCGCGGCGTCCTGCAGCACGCCTTCGATTTCGTAGGTGAGTTCCGCTTCTTTTTCCTGGTGCATCTGGCGGCGGCGCAGCACGTCCAGCGCGCGGTTCCTGGCCACCGTGGTCAGCCACGCGGCCGGCTGGTCGGGCACGCCGGTTTCCGGCCAGCGCTCCAGCGCCAGCACCAGCGCGTCCTGCGCCAGCTCTTCGGCCTGGCCGACGTCGCGCAGCATGCGCGCCAGCACGGCGATGATCTTGGCGGACTCCATCCGCCACACCGCCTCGACGATCTTGTCGACCTTGTGCTGCTTATCCGCCACGGGCTTTTTTCTTGAACGCTTCGCGCAGCTCGGTTTCCAGCAGCTCGGCGCGCAGGCGCTCTTCGGCGGCGCGCATTTCCGGCGTAAATTCCTGGTGGGCGATGCGCTCGCAGGCTTCGCGTATCTCCAGCGTCAGGTCGCCGTCGCCGGGATAGGGGTAGACCTTGGCCCAGGCGATGACCTCGTCCAGCGACGCCGCCTGCACCATCCAGTAGCCGGCGATCAGTTCCTTGACTTCGGTGAACGGGCCGTCGACCACCGAGGTCTTCGAATTGGCGAAATGGACGCGCGTGGCCGAGGCGCTGGCCTTGAGGCCCTCGCCCGCCAGCAGCACGCCCTGCTGCACGCCGTCCTCGTTGTAGGCGTTCATGCGGTCGATGACTTCCGGCGGCGGCGCCAGGTCGGCCTCGGCGCCGGCGTCGGAACGGATGAAGATGACGTAGCGCGTCAACGCTTCGTCACGGCGCGGGATGTTGCCGGCCACCGTGCCGCGCTCGTCGAAGCCGAAACAATTGCCGGGGCAACCGGCGTCGCGGATTTCATACACTGCGCCGCTGTCGAACAAGGGCCACCAGCGCACCTGCTCGATCGCATCCTCTTTCGATTCCGCCTCGATCAGCGTAAAGCCGGCCACCAGTTCCCTGGGCGCGAACGGCCCGTGCAACTGGCTCCACTCGCCGTCGCGGCGCAACAGGCGCACCGCCTCCGTGCTGGGCTTGAGAAAAGTCCCCGGCTCCAGCGCCGGCGGCTGTTGGCCGCGTTCGGTGCTCTGGTTGGCGCGGCGCAGTATCATGAATTCCATCGCATGCTCCTTTTTCCGCTAAGGTAGCAGCATCACAGGCGGGCGCGCAAGGCTTCTTCCTGCGCGACCAGCTCCGGCGTGGCGGCCTCGCCGAAATCCTCCATCTCGAACACCTGGCGGATTTCGATTTCCGACGGCACGTCGAACGGATTCGGGCAGCGCTTCATCCACTCGATGGCCTCTTCCTTGGACTTCACCTGCAGCAGCCAGAAGCCGGCGATCAACTCCTTGGTCTCGGCGAACGGGCCATCGGTGACGGTGCGCGTGGCGCCGTCGTAGCGGATGCGCGCGCCCCTGGAACTGGGATGCACGCCCTCGCCGGCCAGCAGTACGCCGGCGCTGACCAGCTCTTCGTTGAACTTGCCCATCGCCGTCAGCAGCTCGGTGCTCGGCATCTTGCCGGCCTCGGAATCCTCGGTGGCTTTTACGATAATCATGAAGCGCATGTCGTTCTCCCCTCAGCCGCAGTCCGGCATCTGCTGTTTCATGGCTGCGCCCATTTCTTCGGGCGTCATGTCCTTGACGTGGGTGGCGATCGACCAGACGTGGCCGAACGGATCCGTGACCTGGCCGTAGCGGTCGCCCCAGAACATATCGGCCGGCGGCATCCTGGCGGTGGCGCCGGCGTCGATCGCCTGGGCGTAGGTGGCGTCGGCATCGGGCACGTAGATGTGCAGCGTCACCGGGCTGCCCTTGAGCTTGAGGGGGCCGAGGTTGCCGAAGTCCGGGAACTCGTCCACCAGCATGACCTGGGAATCGCCGATGCGCACGGCAGCGTGCATGATCTTGCCGTCAGGGCCGCCCATGCGCGCGGTCTCGACGGCGCTGAAGGCTTTTTTATAGAACTCGATGGCGGCTGCGGCGCCGTCCACCACCAGATGCGGGGTGACGCTGTGCATGCCTTGGGGAATAGGATCTACTTTTGCAGTCATGGTGCTCTCCTTGAAGTGTGGGTTGAACCGAGTGAAAACGCTCACTCTACCTCCACGACGAAGCAGCACGAACCAAATCGACAAACTTTTTTAAATATTTTCAGTTTTTTTAAACAGCAGGAAAAACGTGGTAAGCACGCCCGCTTCGCTCTCGACGCGGATATTCCCTCCATGCAATTCCATGATGGCGCGCGCGATCGCCAGGCCCAGTCCGGCCGAATGGGCGGGACTGGAACGGGCCGCGTCGGCGCGGTAGTAACGCCCGAAGATATGCGGCAAGTGCTCCGGGGCGATGCCGGGACCGGTGTTGGCGACCGCCAGCTCCACGCCCTGTCCGGCGCGCCGCGCCGACAGCCGTATCACGCCGCCGGCCGGCGTGTAGCGCAGCGCGTTCGACACCAGGTTGCCGACCGCGCGCTGCAGCAGCACCGGGTCGAGCCAGGCCTCGATCGCCGGCGCGTCGACCTCCAGCCGCACGCCGGCGTCGTCGGCCAGGATCTCGAAGTAGTCATGGATGCGCAGCAGTTCGGCGCTCAGTTGCAGCGGCTCGCGCTGCAAGGCCAGCTGGGCGTTGTCGACCCGCGCCAGGAACAGCGTGTTCTCGATCATGCGCGCCAGCCGCTCGTACTCTTCGGAATTGGAGGCCAGCAGCGCCTGATACTCTTCCGCCGTGCGCGGCCGCGCCAGGGCCACCTGGGTTTCCACCATCAGCGTGTTGACCGGCGTGCGCAGATCGTGCGCCAGGTCGGCGGCAAAGCCGGACAGGCGCTGCACGCCGTCCTCCAGCCGGTCCAGCATGGCGTTGAAGGCCTCGCCCAGCTCGCGCAGTTCGACCGGCGCGTCGCGCAGCGACAGCCGCGTGTTGAGACGGTTGGCGTTGATGTCGTTGGCCTTGGCGATCACGCTGCGCAGCCGGCGCATGCTGTGGCGGACGATGAGGTAGCCGAGCAAGGCGGCCAGCAGCGCGCCGCCGCACAGCGCCAGCAGCAGGTCGCCGATGTAGGCGCGCAGGATCTTCAGGCGGTCGGAGCGTTCGCGCGCCAGCGTGATGCGCACCGTCTCGCCGCCCACCTGCCCGGCCGCGCTGACCATGCGGCCCGCGCCCGCGGCCGGCGCCCAATCGTGCACATCGCCGAGCGTGAGCGGGCGTTGCGGCGGCACGCTGTCGACCTGCGGCAGCGGCCCCGAAGCGCGCGACGACAGCAGCAGCGCCGCGCCGTCCGGGCCATCCACGCGCAGCATGAAGTCGTCCTGGCCGGACAGCGCCGCCATCAGCGGCCGCCGGTCCTGCGCGATCGCCTGCGGCGACGGCAGGCCGGCGATGATGCGGCGGATCTGCATCGCCTTGTTGATCAGTTCCACGTCGTCGCGGGCGCCCATCTGCCGCGCCAGCGTGGTGTACAGGTAGGCGCCGGCCGCCAGGAAGATCGCCGCCGCCATCGCCGACAGCAGCAGCGCCACGCGCAGCGTCAGCGACAGCGGGCGCCGGCCCGCGCCGGCCTTCATGCGCGCGCTTCTAGCAGATAGCCCATGCCGCGCACGGTCTGCACCAGCTTCTCGGCGTAGGGATCGTCGACCTTGGCGCGCAGGCGGCGGATCGCCACGTCGACCACGTTGGTATCGGAATCGAAGTTCATGTCCCACACCATCGACGCGATCTGGGTGCGCGACAGCACCTCGCCCTGGCGCTTGGCCAGCAGGTGCAGCAGCGCGAATTCCTTGGCGGTGAGGTCGATGCGCTCGCCCTGGCGCGTGACGCGGCGGCGCAGCACGTCGATCTCCAGGTCGGCCACGCGTATCAGCTCCATCTCGCGCACCGGGCCGCGCCGCATCAGCGTCTTGATGCGGGCCAGCAGTTCGGCGAAGGCGAAGGGTTTGACCAGGTAATCGTCGGCGCCCAGCTCCAGGCCCTTGACGCGGTCGGCCACGTCGTCGCGCGCGGTCAGGAACAGCACCGGGGTCTGCTTGCGCTCGCGCAGCCTGGCCAGCACCGCCCAGCCGTCCATCTGCGGCAGCATCACGTCCAGCACGATCAATTCGTAGTCGTGCTCCAGCGCCAGCGCCAGGCCGTCGACGCCGTTGCGCGCCAGGTCGGCCACGTAGCCGGATTCGCCCAGGCCCTTGACCAGGTAGTTGCCCGCCTTCGGCTCGTCCTCCACAACCAGTATCTTCATGATGTTCTCCAGATGCGGCATTGTCGGCCTTTTGCCTGGGCGCTTGGATTACAAATCTGTCATTTGCGCGTCATCCTGCGGTCAGCGGCACGGCCCCAGACTGGCTCCAACGATACAGCAAACCAGGGAGCACTCCATGTTCGACCGATTCCGCACCACGGCCGCCGCCGGTGCATTGACACTCGCATTGGCCGCGCCGCCGGCCGGCGCCCAGGAACACGCGCACCATCACGGCGGCGACAGCGCCGCCGCGCCGCCGGCGTTTGTCGCCAGCACCGCCAAACCCTTCGCCGCGCTGATGGACGACGCCATGGCGGTGATGGACGCCGGCATGCGGCAGGCGCCGATGAACGGCGTCAACGAGCATGACTTTGCCACCATGATGATCCCCCACCACCAGGGCGCGGTCGACATGGCCAAGGCCCTGCTGCTGACCACCCGCGATCCCGAGCTGCGCAACCTGGCGCTCGGCATCATCGCCGAGCAGCAGAACGAAATCAAACTGATGCAAGCCTGGCTGCAACGCCACAACCACGAGGAGAAAAAATGAAAACCATCGCTTGGACGATCGCCGCGCTGCTGTCGGCGCCGGCCTTTGCCGCGCCGTCGGCGCTGGACCGCGTCTACACCGCGGACCAGAACAGCAATACGATTTCCGTGTTCAACCCCGCCAGCAATACGCTGCTGGGGCAGATCAAGCTGGGCAACGCGCGGCCCGACGTGCTGTCGCCGCTGTACCGCGGCGAGATCAATGTGCACGGTCTGGGCTTCTCGCCCGACCACAAGACGCTAATCGCCATCGCCAACGGTTCCAACTCGGTGACGTTCATCGACACCGCGACCAACCAGGTCAAGGGCAAGACCTACGTCGGCCGCTCGCCGCACGAAGGCTTCTTCCGCGCCGACGGCAAGGAAGTCTGGGTGGTGGTGCGCGGCGAGGACTATATTTCCGTCATCGACCCGCTCACCTTCAAGGAGACCCGGCGCATCCAGACCGACATCGGCCCCGGCATGGTGCTGTTCCACCCGGACGGCAAACTGGCCTTCGTGGTGTCCAGCTTTACGCCGACGGTCGACGTGATCGATGTCGCCACCCACGCCGTCATCAAGCGCATCGCCGTGACGAGCCCCTTCTCGCCCTTTCTGCAATTGACGCCGGACGCCAGCGAAGTGTGGATGACGCACAAGGACGTCGGCAAGGTGACGCGCATCAGCACCGGCACGCTGGCGGTGACCGGCGTGATCGACACCGGCTTCATCACCAACCACCTGGCCTTCGCCACTGTCGGCGGCGAGGTGCGCGCCTATGTGACGATAGGCGGAGAAAACCTGGTCAAGGTCTACAGCACCGGCAAGGACGCCAGGCTGCTGGCGACCATCGCCACCGGTGCGCTGCCGCACGGGATCTGGGCATCGGACGACGGCAGCCGCCTGTACGTGGGACTGGAGAACGGCGACGGCGTGCAGGTGATCGACAGCGCCAGCAACCAGGTCATCGCCACCATGCCCGGCGGCCAGGCGCCGCAGGCGCTGGTGTATCTGTCCGGGGTGGCGCCGTCGGCGGACGACCGCTCCAATCTGGTGGCGCGCGTGAACCAGGATGCGCACAACGTGCCGTTCAAGGCCGTGGCCGGAGAGGGCAAGGGCTTTGCGGTGGTGCGCAACCTGGGCGTGGTCGATGCGCTGGAAGTCTTTCTGTACAAGCTGAAACCGAATACGGTTTATCACGTTACCGTCAGCAGCCAGGCGGCGCCGCTGGGCAGCTTCCGCACCAACGATGCGGGCATGGCCAACGGCACCATGATAGGCCCGGTGCGCGCAGCGGCCGCCAGCGATGCCGCCGCCCGCGCCGACCGCCTCAGCGTGACCGAGGCTGGCGCCGGCGCAGCGGTGCTGGTCAGCGCCTTGTAGGCGGCTTACTGGTCGATGAAGCCCACGATGGCCGGCACCACTTGCTCCGGCGCTTCGTCGATCAGCCAGTGGCCCGAGCCCTGGATGATGACGCTCTTGACATTGGTGGCCACGGTGCCGACCTGCTTGCCGAGGAATTCGCCGGCCGAGTACTGGCCGGCCAGCGTCAGCACCGGCATGGTCAGCTTGGTCTGCGACAGCGGGGCGAAGTCGGCGGCGTCGCGTTCGAAGTCGCTGAAGTAGGCGAAGCCGGCGCGCATGCCGCCCGGCTGGGCATAGGCTGCGGTGTACAGCTTGCGGTCCGCTTCCTTGACCGACTTGGTCTTATCGGCCGAGAAGTCGTTCCAGAAGTGTTCGAAGTAGATGCGTTCGCGGCCCTTCACCAGCGCCAGCGGGGTTTCGCCGTAGAAGTGGAAGTGCCACACGGCCTTGGCCGGGAAGGCGTTGCGCCAGTCGCCGACACCGGGAATGAAGGCGTCCATCAGCACCAGCTTGCTGGTATCGGCCGGGAACTGGGCGGCGTAGCCGTAGGCCACCATCAGGCCGATGTCGTGGCCGACCACGGCGGCGGGCTCCTTGCTGATGCCTTTGACCAGTTCATGGATGTCGGTGGCCATGGTTTTCTTGTCGTAGCCGCTCTCCGGCTTTTCCGAGCCGCCGGCGCCGCGCAGGTCGGGCACGATGACGGTGTGGCGCTTGACCAGTTCGGCCATCGCGGGCGTCCACATATGGCCGGTCTGGCCGTAGCCGTGCAGCAGCACGACCGGGCTGCCCTGGCCGCCGATCTTGTAGTGCAGCTTGACGCCGTTCACTTGCGCATATTTGTCGGTGAAGCCGGCGACCTTGACATCGATCGGGGCGGCGGCTGCGGCGGCCAGGCCGGTGCTCAAAACCAGTGCTGCGGCAACCACGGTACGGCGAAGAATGTTGGTGCTGGCGTTCATGTTAGGCTCCTGAGTGGGTGGGTAGTGCAATCACTATATGGTTTAAATTCATGGCTATCAATCAGCCAAAAGGCAAGTAATCATTCATAATTTATGAACATAAAGCACCATTTCCTCACCTCACTACTTGTTCTGCTGAGCGCCGGCGCCAATGCCTGCGTGCTGCGCATCGGCTACACCACGCAAAACGCCCCGCCCTATTTCATCGGCACCGACACGATTCCGGCGACGCCGGGCGCCACCGTCGACCTGCTGAACGAGATGGCCGCAGCCGCCGGCTGCAAGACCGAACTGGTGCGCCTGCCGACCGCGCGCCTGCTGCTGGCGGTGAACGCCGGCCAGATCGACGCCACCGCGCTGGCCTCGCCGCCGGCCGGCATGCAGTCCGTGGTCTATCCGCGCGCGGCCGACGGCAAGCCGGATCCGGCGCGCGGGCTGCAGCACTACACGGTCATCATCGTGCGCGCCGCCGACCGCGCGGCGGCCGAACGCGACCTGCCCGGCTTCCTGCGCCAGCGGCGGGTGGGCGTCTCGCACGGCGTCTCGTTTATCGGCGAGCTGCGCGCGGCCGGCCTGACCGTGGACGACGGCGCGGCCGACGCGCGCCGCAATTTCGACAAGCTCAAACGCCATCGGGTCGATGCGGTCGCCATGTCGCTGAACGTACCCAGCGATATGGACGAGATGCTGGCGCGCGAGCATGGCAAGGATCTGGCCAGGCTGGAGCAGCCCTGGAGCGCGCACTCGCTGTGGCTGATGGTGAACAAGGATTACTACGGATCGCACGGCGCCGCCGTGGAAGAGATGTGGCGCTGGATGGGCAGCAAGGGCCGCAAGCGCCTGCCGCTACTGCTGAAGAAGTATGAAGCGCTGCCGCCACAGGGCGGCGGCAGCGCGGCGCGGCCTTAGCCCACGCGACGGCGGCGCAATGCCGCCAGGCCGATCAGGCCGGCACCCATCATCAGATAGCTTGCAGGTTCCGGCACGGCGGTCGTCACCAGCGTCAGCGTGCCGTATTGCGGCGTGATGTCACCCAGGCTGGCGTTCAGGAACAGCGTATCGGTAAAGCTCAGCGTGCTGGTGCCGGCGCCGATCACCTTGAAGCTCAGGTGCGCCAGGCTGCCGGTGCCGCTGACACCAGCCCCGCTGCCGAACTTGGTGCCGAACACATAGGACAGCAAGCCCGGCGTGCCGGATGCATCGCCTCCGCCGAAGTCGGTGGCGCCGCCGTCCGATCCCAGGAAGGCGCCTTCGCCGGCGCCGGTCGCTTGCAGGTAGGCGGGATTGAACAGCAGCGAGAAGTTATATCCGAACAGATCCGTCACGCCGGCGATGCGGATGTCCAGGTCGATGGTCGAGCCAACCACGCCGGTCGATGGCGTGGCGACGATGCTCAGCACCGGATCGGCGGCGTAGGCCGACGGTGCGGCGAAAGCGGCGGCCAGCAGCGCGGCGCCGGCCTGGTATTTCCATTTATTCAAACTCAACATAGTCATTTTCCTTTGCCCATCGGGCTTAGATTCGGCATCGGCGCCGCGATCAGGCGGTGCCGACAACAGGTACGCTTACAGACGGCAACCGCCAGCGATGCGTTGCGACACCACCGACAGGTCGCGTGCATCCACCACGCCATCCTTGTTCAGATCGGCACGGGCATCGAAGCCGGCCTGGCCGGTGCGCTTGCCCAGCGACGCCTTGACGATGGCATAGTCATCGCAATTGATGGTGCCGTCGGCATTGATGTCGCCCACCAGGCGGATCGTGAAGTTAGCGTTCGACACATCGAAGAACACATTGCCGACCGCTTCCACCTTGACGCGTGCCGTGGTGCTGGCCACCAGCGGCAGCGTGACTGCCTTGCTGCCGTTGTTGGCGGTGCTTTCCGCCAGCGTGTACGGATAGGTGTTGCCGCCGTCGGTGGACAGCGTGATCTTCACGTTGGCGGTGTTCACCGGTGCGACGTCGGTGTTGGCCACGGACCAGGTCACGGTCTGGGTCGAGCCAGCGTCCACCGACACTGCGCTGTTCGGCGACGTCACCAGGAAGGGACCGGCGCCTGGAGCCAGGATCAGCTTGGTGCTGGCGTTGCCCACGCCACCACGGCCGTCACGCGCCGTCAGGCGGAAGTTCAGCGCGGCCGGATTGGCGTTGGCGTTGTAGCCCACGTAGTCGGCGGTCGGCAGGTATTCCGAGAAGCAGGCGATGTCGGCGGCGGTTGGCGTCGCGGCGGCGGTCGGGCAAACACCGGTTTCAGCATTGGTGTTGTTGACCAGGATCTGCGCCATGTCCGGGAACACGCGGGTCGGATTGGTGGTGACGTGGTTTTCGCCCGGCGAACCATACTTGATGGTGTCGGCGTTGCTGACCACGGCCTGCACGCCGAACTGGCGGAACAGCGGACCGTCGACCTTGCTGTTGCTGATCAAGCCGGTGCCGTTGGCGGAGGCGCGGTCGTTCTGCTCCCACAGGTAGGTCAGGGTGTCGCCTTCGCCATCGGTGGCGCTGCCGGTCAATGCGAACGGCGTGCGCACCGGAATGGTGTAGCTGGCCGGCACGCTGACAACCGGCGTGGTATTGCCGGTGAACGACAGCGAACCGCGACGGGTGGTGGCGCCGCCGACGGCGATCTCGCCGACATAGCCGCTGCAACCGCCGCTGCAAGCAACCACTTGCAGCACGTCGACCGGGGTGCCGGCCAGCGTGCCGCCGAAGGTGATCGTTGCGCCGGTGGTGCTCAGCGAGCTGATGGTGACCGTGGCGCCCGCAGGCCAGCCGCTGATGGCCTGGATCGCCGCCTTGACGCCGGCCGTGGTGTAGTTGGTGCCGTTGATGATGGCCGGCGTATCGTTGCCGTTGTAGCGCAGCTTGAACTGCTGCGTGCCGCCGAAGTTGGTCAGCGCCAGTTGCTGCACTTCGTTGAGCGTGCTTTCGGCGCCCGAGGTGTAGGTGACGATCTCATCGAAGCTGCGTTGCGACCAATAGGCATCGCTGTGGGTTTGCAGGTTGTCGGTGCCGCAAATGCCGGCGTAAGCCATGATCGACGAGCCGCTGCCCGGTTCCACTGAGGTGCCGGCGTTGCGGTTGCCGCCCGAGCAATTGCTGATCACGCCGTTGAAGGTGTGGTTGCCGGCAAACTGGTGGCCCAGTTCGTGCGCCACATAATCGACCGCGTAGAAATCGCCGACCGGGGTAGGAATGCCGGTGCAACCCTGCGCCTTGCTGTTGCCGCCGACCACGCCCAGGCTGGCGATGCCGCCGCCGTTCAGGCCCAGTGCGATGTGGCCGACATCGAAGTTGCGGGCGCCGACCAGCAGGCCGGCGACGATGCGGTTGCGGGTCAGCGTGGCGCTGCCGCAGCTGGAGGACTGGCTGGCGGTGAAGCAGGCGGCGGTGCCGCATGGGCCGTTGGCGCCGGTCATCTGCGCGGCGGTGTCCAGGTTCAGCGCGTCGGTGGCGTTGATCAGCACCAGGCGGATCGCGGTCTCGTCTTCATAGACCTGGGTCACGCGGTTGATCAGCGTGACCTTGGCCGCCGTGACGTTGGCCGAGCCGCCGAAATAGGTTGCGTAGGATGGATCCGTCACCAGCGCCAGACGGTAGGTGCGCAACTGATTGCCGGTGGCCGGCGTGGCCGTGACCAGATCTTCCACCACGTGGTAAGCCACGGTGCTGGACGACGTGCCGTCGCTGGCGCTGACTTCGTAGGCGCCGGTGTTGCGCGATGGGTCGGCCACCAGCGTGGTGTTGATTACGCCTTCCGCGTCGGCGGTGACCACCACGCTCTGGCGGCTGCCGGTATCGCCTTCGTTGCGCACCGAGACCGTCACCGAAGCGCCCGGCGTGAAGCCGGCGCCGCGCACTTCGACCTTGTCGTCGGCGTGGTAGAAGCCCTGCGACAGGGCGATCTGCGGTTCGGTCAGCGGCGCTTCGCGCAAGGCGCCGTGGCTGTTGGCCAGGTCGCGGCTGTGATAGCTGTTGTAGACGCTGTCGTCCAGCGCGGTTTGCGGATCGACATACCAGGCGCCCTTCGGCGTACGCACCGAGGCGTGCAGGCCCAGCGGCGTGATGTCCATGCGCAGGCTGGCGTTAGGATCGTCGATGCCCTTGCCGGCATAGGTCTTGATTTCAGGGTGCTTGGCGGCGAGGCCGGCTTCCATGATCGGCGAATCGACGATGGCGAAGCGCTGGTAGCCGCCGTCCGGGTGCGGCAGGGAAATGATCAGCGGGCTGACAGCGGCGGCCTCGGTGCGCTCCAGCGGCGCCGATTGCGCCAGCTTCTTCAAGCCGTTGCGGTTCAGGCTGGCGGCGTGGAAGCGGCGCGGCCCGGTGGTGTTGGCGGCCTGCGCGGTCCGGCCGCCGGCCGGGCCGACGTCTTGCCAGAAATCGCCGGTGGGCTGACTCTGAACCTGCGCCTCTTGGGCGATGACGGCGGCCGAGCCGGAGACGGTCCAGCCCAATGCCATGAAAGCGAATAACATGCGTCCAGCGGTAGGACGCAGCGTTGCCCTGGCCTTTTTGAGGCGGGGAGTCGATGACGGATTCACTGAAAGTTTCATGCCTGCTATACCCTTAATTTTATTGTTGATCCGAAAGGTCCGTTTTCCCTGTGCAACAAGAATCAATATGCTCAACGAAACATTCACGCATTGCGAACAAGACATGTAAAAGTTTCAACTTAAGTATTACTTACTTAATTTATTGTCACAACAGTTAGCTGGGATTTTTTTTGCGGCGAGGTGGAAATCTGAGCGTTTCAGCCACAGGCGCAAAAAACCACTGTTGTCTTTAATACACAGTTCCGGTTTGTATTGTTCATGGGCAAGCACAAAACGAAAGCAGAAGGCCGGCGCCCCTTCGTTTGTTGAGCGCCGCTTGAAAGTGTTTTCAGAGATGAATTCTTTACTGCGCGACGGTTGGGAAACTAGCATGGCCTCCCCGCTACCCCAGCCTCACGCAACAGGAGAACTTCACCATGTCCAAGCAAACCGGCAAGCGGCTCGCGCTGCTGTCATCCTGCCTCGCCTTCATCATCGTCATACTCGATGTCAGCGTGGTCAACGTCGCCCTGCGCAGCCTGCGCGTCGAATTCGCCGGCACCATGTCGCATCTCGAATGGGTGGTCAGCGGCTATACCCTGACTTTCGCCGCCTTCCTGCTGACCGCGGGCGCGCTGGGCGACCGTTTCGGCCCCAGGAAAGTCTTCATCCTCGGCTTCGTGCTGTTTGCGCTGGCCTCCCTGCTGTGCGGCGTCGCCGGCAGCCTGACGGCGCTGATCGCCTACCGGCTGCTGCAGGGACTGGGCGCGGCGCTGGTGGTGCCGGCCTCGCTGGCCATCGTCAACCAGACCTTCCCGGAAAAGAATGCGCGCAGCCGGGCGATCAGCCTGTGGGCCGCGTCGGGCGGCATGGCGCTGGCGCTCGGCCCGGTGTTCGGCGGCGCGCTCATTTCATTGACGGGATGGCGCGCCATCTTCTTTGTCAACGTGCCGATCGCGCTGCTTGGCAGCCTCATCGCCTGGCGCTGCGTGAAGGACGCCGCCGGCACCGCCGGCCGCGTGGTCGATATTCCGGGACAAATGCTGGCCGCCCTGGCGCTGGGCGGCTTCACGCTGGCCTTGATACAGGTGAACGCATCCGGCCCGCGCTCGCTGCCGGTGGTCGGCGGCATGATGGTGTTCCTGTTGTCCGGCGCGGCGTTTGTCGCGGTCGAAAAACATCTGGCCCATCCGATGCTGCCGCTGCACCTGTTCAGCAACCGCCATTTCGCCGCGTCGTCGCTGATCGGCATCCTGGTCAATTTCGCGTTCTATGGATTGATCTTTTTGTTCAGCCTGTTCTTCCAGTATGCGTGGGCCTACACGCCGCTCGACACCGGCCTGGCATTCCTGCCGATGACGGGATCCATCATGGCCGCCAACCTGTTGTGCGGAAAACTGATGGTCAAGCACGGCTACCGGGCGGTGCTCACCTGCGGCATCGCCTTGGCTGCGCTGGGTTACTTGTCGATGCTGCCGTTTGTCGGCGATGGCCGTTATGCCGATATCGGCGTCCAGTTCATCGTGGCCGGACTGGGCATCGGACTGGCGGTGCCGGCGATGACCAATGCGATGGTGTCGTCGACCGGGCAGCGCTACATCGGCATCGCCTCCGGCGTGCTCAACGCATCGCGCCAGATCGGCGGCCTGATCGGCGTCGCCGCGATGGGCTTGATCGTCGGCGACGTCACGGAGCAACGCTTCGCCGGTGGCATGGCGCCAGCGCTGCTGTGGTCGATTTCCGCGCTGGCCATCGGTGGATTGATCGGCTTTTTTGGCTTGAGAAAATTGGAACCCGCCGTTACGCAAACTCGTCCAGCAGGAAGGTGATGAAGGCTTTTAGCTTCGACGGCATAGAATCCATTTTCCGGTAGACCAGGTGCATGGCCCGGTCGGGCAGGCGGTATTCCGGCAGCAGGCGCAGCAGCTGCCCGCTTTGCAGCCACGGCCGCGCCAGGATTTCCGGCAGCACCGCTATCCCCGCGCCTTGCAATACCAGCGCGCACACGCCCTGCGCATCGTTCACCTGCATCTTGAAGGGTACATTTACCTGATGCGTCGCATCGTCGGCGCCGATGAATGCCCACGTCGTCTGCAGGCGGTTCCAGACGGTCTTGTGGTCGAAGTAGGTGGCGATGCACTGGTGCTGCGCCAGGTCGTCGGGCGTCGATGGCGGCGGGTTGGCGGCCAGGTAGTCCGGCGACGCGCACAGCACCAAGCCATACGGCCGCAATGGCCGCGCCACCAGATTCGAATCGGGCAAGGGGCCGAGGCGGATGGCGGCGTCGTAGTCGGTATTGTTCATGTCGACGATGTCGTCGCTGAGGGAGACGTCGATGCGTATCCGGGGGTGCTGCGCGTAGAACGCGTTCAGGCGCGGCAGCAGCGCGACGACGCCGAAGGTGCGCGGCGCGGCCAGGTTCAGCGTGCCTTCGGGATTGCCGGTGAAGTTGGCGGCGACCTCCCCGCTCTCCCTGACCATCGCCAGCACGTTCAGGCAGATGCCGTAATAGTAGGTGCCGAATTCGGTGACCGACAGCGTTCGGGTGGTGCGGACGACCAGCGCGGTTCCCAGCTCGTCTTCAAGATACTTGAGGTAGTTGCTCACCATCGCAACGGAAAGATTGGAGTTCTGCGCTGCGACCGTCAGGCTTTGCTTGTCCACCACTCTGACGAAAACCTGCATCGCCTTCAATTTATCCATTGCTGCATGCCTTATTTTCCGGTTACTTTTTATGCAATCTTACACCGCGAGCGGAAATGAAGTCTCCCGCGTTCGGTTCTTTGGGAGTGCGCGCCCGAAAGCGGTAGAATGACGGGTTACGCGCCGGGACCGTTTTCGCCCCTGCAAAACCAGACTCACGCACCGCCGAAAAAGAACCAATGACCACCGTCCCGAACGAAATCAACGCCGCCGCCGTCAAGAACAGTCCCACCGAAACAGCCCCCCCCCGATGATGCTGCAGTATTCTCGCTTACTAAAGTAAGCCTTATAGGATAAAGACGTCTGCGAATAAGCAGGGAAAATTCTTGTGCCTTAGTTCGCTCAGAATCATCAATCCGCCTACAACATGGGGCGAGTATCCGATACACATGGAAGCAGATCTCGCTCAGATATCGATGTGGGCGGCTGTCTATGATGACGGCTCAATAAATCAGCACTGTACAAAATGCTCATCTCAAAAAACAGTACCAATAGTTTTGCAACAGACTTCAGCAAGTATGAGAAGGTAGGTTTTCACTGCACCTCGATTGTGGCTGCACCGAAGATCGAGTCTGCAGGCTTCCTGCCTGCCAAGGTTTTCGAGGAAGCTGTTCATGTCGCAGTCGTTGCCGCTATCAAGACAAGTCAGATCGCAGCTGGTGCGTATTTCGGTTGGCTTGGCATGAAGTCCATTTCTTTTGGTGGAAGTCTCGCCTCGGCACGTGCTCAAATTCATTCCAGTGGTGGTCAGGGCCTCAATGGCATGTGTGAAGCTCTAACTGCGCTACTCACTAACGGCTCCGACGAGCATGCGCAAATGGCTCAACATCTTCTCAACGAAATAGCCGAAATCTTGAAAAGTCCCGTGGTTATATATGCCGTCGATTTGTCCGGGTTAGGGCCTCGCCTGGCGCGGCAAGGCGAAGATTATCAAGTTTATTTCCGTGAAGATGAACCGTTGCCAACGATGAGCTTAGTCGGCCCAAGTCGTCTCATTGAACGCCTTGAATTGACTTGACACGTAGCGCCAGGTCACGAAGGCCATCAACGGCCTGCCGCCGCTTCGGTAGAGCATACGGCGGCAGTTTGAGCAGACTAGGGCAAGGTCAGTTACCAATCTTAACTAGCGATATATCGCAGAACACTATAACCATGGTCTTTACCAATCATGCAAAGCAGCTTGCCGGCTTTACGCAGCACACCCCGCCGCAGCAAATTAGCTGTCGGTTAATTGCGATTAAAATTTACTCCATACACGGACTAGCGTTCCCTGAAGCGGATGAGGTTCGTATTGGAGGCCTGCGGCCTGGTGTTGAGTATGGAATCGGAAACAGCCTGAATAAAATATGCCGTGAGATTATCGGTGAAGATATTACAGCGGATGAGGATAACTGGCTTCAAGAGCACAGTGCCCGCAAGCCTTTTCTTGTTACAGTGACAGCTGAAGAGAATCTTGCTACCAAAGCGTGCGAGTGGATAAGACAGGAAGGTGACATCCTGCAAACTTACGATGCGTTCACTTCGGAAAAAAACGAACTAGACGAACTGACTTCGCAGTGGGAGGTCCCTGCAGTCCTCCGTGTAGGTGCAGCGCTTTCCACCGAAGACCGGTTAGTCAAAATCGTGCATGTAAAAACGCAGAAGATGGGAAGACTAGATGACGGCCGCTGGCTCGCTGACATCCACTTCTCTGGGCATGCTTCCCTAACAAGAAATCACGGACTCCCAATCGACATCGCCAGCCAACTTATCAACGACAGCGCCAGAGATGTCGCAGACGTCGGTGAGCGAGTGAGCCGGCTCATGTACGCCGCAATACAGGAGCGCGATAACATGAAAGCTTTCTTATTTTCTTGGATGGCATTGGAGGTCTTAGTCAACAAAAGATTTGATGCTCTAAGCGTGAAGCTATTCCCAGACCACGGCTTACCAGAAGAAATGGGCCTACGCGTGGCCAAGCTCTATCAAGACAAAAACCGAACTCGGGAAGTCCGCACAGCCAGTCAGAAATTTGCCTATTTAGTGATTTTTCAGTGGAGAGCGCTTGAACCAACCGATTTCGACGCTTTTGTGAGCGTCAAAAAATATCGGGATGAATTTGCTCACGGCAATGCCATCGACCATCGTACACTACCGACGGAATCGATCCTCATGCTCCTGAACAAAATTCTCAACCAATAAGCCGCTGGGCGATGTACAAACAGGGGCATTGTAGTCACGCCGTCCTCACCTCGTTGGCGCGTATCTTTCCATGCCAATGATCGTGAGGGACTTAGAGCCACGAGTCGAAGCGACATAAAGATCTTGGGAGTCCAATGCGTCAGCATCAAGGACAACAGCTTGGTCGTATTCCAGTGCAGACCTGTTAATGATGAGGCGCACTCCCTCATCGCTGCCAGCACTACGGTTGCTGCGACTTATGAGGTTGCGACGCGACGAAATCATCAAGAACTTGCCAAGCTATCTCATGCAGAACTTTGCCATTTTCGACTTCAACATGCCATGCGGGGCTGGTGGAGATGTACTCTTTCGCCTCATCTAGCGAGTAAAATCCCGAATTTCGCAATGCGAGTATGACGTCGGAAATAGACAAGCCTCGCTGTTTTAGGTCCAATAGAATATGCTCCCGTTCAGCATCATCCGCCTGCGGCCACTTCGACCGTATCAGTTCGACACCGATTTCAGATTTATTCATTTCTTTCTCCGACACGAGTCTTCAAAGCTCGTTTTGATTCACCCAGTGTACGCCCTCAAGAACGGCAGTGCGTTTTCACCAGTAACACAGCCGAAAGCGGTAAAATGACAGGTTACGCGCGGGGGCTGGTTGAGCCTTCGCAAAACCAGACTCACGCACCGCCGAAAAAGAACCAATGACCACCGTCCCGAACGAAATCAACGCCGCCGCCGTCAAGAACAGCCCCACCGAAAAAGTCACCCCGATGATGCAGCAGTACCTGAGCATCAAGGCCGAGTACCCGGACATGCTGGTGTTCTACCGCATGGGCGACTTCTATGAGCTGTTCCATTCGGACGCGGAAAAGGCGGCGCGCGTGCTGGGCATCACGCTGACCGCGCGCGGCAGTTCGGGCGGCCAGCCGATCAAGATGTGCGGCGTGCCTTTCCATTCGCTCGAAGGCTATCTGGCCAAGCTGGTCAAGATCGGCGAGTCGTGCGCGATCTGCGAACAGATCGGCGACCCGGCCACCAGCAAGGGACCGGTCGAACGCAAGGTGATGCGCGTGGTCACGCCGGGCACGCTGACCGACGCCGACCTGCTGCCGGAAAAAGCCGAGCGTCCGCTGCTGGCGATGTGCATCATCAGCCAGCGCAAGGTCGCCACGGCCGGCCTGGCGTGGCTGTCGCTGGCTTCCGGCGCGCTGAAGCTGATGGAGTTCTCCGGCGACACCCGCACCGTCACCGCCCGCATGCAGCAGGAGCTGGAGCGCATCGCGCCGGCCGAGGTGCTGCGCGGCGATAACGCCGACCTGTTCGAAGAAACGCTGAGCTGCCACGTCAACCGCGTGCCGGACTGGCACTTCGACGTGGTCGGCGGCCACAAGGCGCTGCTCGATCAGCTGAGCGTGGCGACGCTGACCGGCTTCGGCGCCGACGGCCTGGGCGCCGCGTTCGGCGCGGCCGGCGCGCTGCTGCGCTACGCCCAGTCGACGCAGGGACGCGGCCTGCAGCACGTGCGCTCGCTGGCGACCGAAACCGAAAACGAATTCATCGGCCTCGATGCCGCCACCCGCCGCAACCTGGAACTGACCGAGACCATCCGCGGCCAGGAATCCCCTACCCTGTTCTCGCTGCTGGACCACTGCCGCACCGCGATGGGTTCGCGCCTGCTGCGCCACTGGCTGCACCACGCGCGCCGCGACCAGGCCATCGCCCGCTCGCGCCATGAAGCCATCGCCGCGCTGGGCCAGGCCGACGCCACCGGCACGCTGTCGCACACGCTGGCGCAGGTGCCGGATATCGAGCGCATCACCACCCGCATCGCGCTGCTGTCGGCGCGCCCGCGCGACCTGGCCAGCCTGCGCGACGGCGTGCAGCAACTGCCTGCACTGCGCCACGCGATGCAGCGCGCACTGACCGACACCGACGGCCTGCTGGCCGCCATCCACGCCGACATGGCCACGCCCGAGTCCTGCCTCGATCTGCTGCAACGCGCTGTGGCGCTGGAGCCGGCGGCCATGGTGCGCGACGGCGGCGTGTTCGCACGCGGCTTCGACGCCGAACTCGATGAACTGCGCGCGCTGTCCGAAAACGCCGGCCAGTTCCTGGTCGACCTGGAGACGCGCGAACGCGCCCGCACCGGCATCGCCAACCTGCGCGTGGAGTACAACAAGGTGCACGGCTTCTACATCGAAGTCACGCACGGCCAGACCACCAAGGTGCCGGACGACTACCGCCGCCGCCAGACGCTGAAGAACGCCGAGCGCTACATCACGCCGGAACTGAAGGCCTTCGAAGACAAGGCCTTGTCGGCGCAGGACAAGGCGCTGGCGCGCGAGAAGATGCTGTACGACCAGCTGCTGGCCGACCTGGCGCCGTTCATCGGCAGCCTGCAAACGATCTCGAAGGCGCTGGCCCAGCTGGACGCCCTGACCTCGCTGACCGACCACGCGCTGCGCCACAACTGGTGCGCGCCGCAGCTGGTGGACACGCCATGCATCAACATCGCCGAAGGCCGCCATCCGGTGGTGGAGAACCAGATCGAACGCTTCATCGCCAACGATTGCCGCTTCGTCGAAGACCGCCGCCTGCTGCTGATCACCGGCCCTAACATGGGCGGTAAATCGACCTTCATGCGCCAGGTGGCGCTGATTACGCTGCTGGCCTACGTGGGCAGCTACGTGCCGGCCACCAGCGCGACCATCGGCCCGATCGACCGCATCTTCACCCGCATCGGCGCCACCGACGACCTGGCCGGCGGCCGCTCGACCTTCATGGTGGAGATGACCGAATCGGCCGCGATCCTGAACGGCGCCACCGAGCATTCGCTGGTGCTGATGGATGAAGTGGGCCGCGGCACCTCGACCTTCGACGGCCTGGCGCTGGCGTGGGCGATCGCGCGCCACCTGATCGACACCAGCCGCAGCTTCTCGCTGTTCGCCACCCACTACTTCGAACTGACGCAGCTGCCGGAGAGCCATCCGACGGCGGCCAACGTCCACCTGTCGGCGGTCGAGCACAAGGACAGCATCGTGTTCCTGCACGCGGTGCAGGACGGCCCGGCTTCGCAGAGCTACGGCTTGCAGGTGGCGCAGCTGGCCGGCGTGCCGCAGCCGGTCATCAAGGCCGCGCGCAAGCACCTGGCCCGCCTGGAAGCGCAGGCGCTGGACGCCACGCCGCAGCTGGACCTGTTCGCCGCGCCGACCACCGATGCCGACGACGAAGAACTGGAGGCGCCGGCGCACAGCGCACCGGCCGCCGCCAGCCCGGCGATGCGCGAGCTGTTCGATGCGCTCGACGATCTCGATCCGGATGCGCTGACGCCGCGCGAAGCGCTGGAGCGCCTGTACCAGCTCAAACGCCTGACGGAGACGGCCCAGGCATGATGCCGCTGCGCGCCCACGGTTTTGCCATGGCCGTTGGCCTGGCGGCGCTGACGGCCTGCCCGGCGCAGGCCGTGCAGCCGGCGGTGCGCGGTTTCCAGTTCGGCGTGATCGGCCACTCGTTCAAGAGCGGGCCGGATGAATCGGTGCTCAAGCGCGCCATCGCCGACGCCACGCTGATCGCGCCCGCCTTCATCGTCGCCACCGGCATCAAGGCCAGCACCGAGCCTTGCAGCGACAGGCTGTATGCCCAGCGCCGCGCGCTGCTCAACGATGCGGCGCCGCCGATGATCGTGTCGCTGGCCGGCAGCGACTGGAGCGCCTGCGTCAATTCCATCGGCCGCTCGAACGCCATCGAACGCCTGAACCGCCTGCGCGAACTGTTCTACGCCGACGGCGAATCGCTGGGCGAGCGCCGCCTGCCGATGACGCGCTTGTCGGCCAGCGCCAAGTTCCGCAGCTACGCCGAGAACGCGCACTGGGAATACGGCAAGGTGCTGTTCGCCACCATCAACCTGCCCGCCAATAACAACCACTTCCGCGCCGAGGCCGGCCGCAACAGCGAGTACGAAGACCGCCTGGTGGCCAACCGCGCCTGGCTGCACCGCCTGTTCACGCTGGCGGAGCGGCAGAAGATGCAGGGACTGGTGCTGTTCTCGGACGGCGATGTCGGCGTGCAGGCGGAGCAAGGCTTCTCGCTGCTGCCGAGTTTTCAGTCGAAACAGGATGGCTTCGCCGAACCGCGCCGGCAGATACGGGCGATGGCGGAAAAATTCAAAGGGAAGGTGCTGCTGGTCGATACGCAGAGCGGCGCGGGGACCGAGCCGGCCATCGTCTGGCGTGGCAATGTGGGACATCTGAGCCTGGCCGCCGAATGGGCCGAGGTGCGCGTCGCGCCCGGCACCGCCGCCCTGTTCACGCTCAAGGGCGGCAGCGCCGAAGCGACGCCTTAATTCACTTGCTGCTTAGTGTATCGGGTGGATGGCGACGTGATCGCCGTCTTCGCCTTCGTCGTCCTCGTCACCGTGGTGGTGGCCGTGGGCGCCGTGCACGTGGCCGTGGGCGATTTCTTCTTCCGAGGCTTCACGCACGTCGGCAACGCTCAGCGAGAAGCGCAGCGCCATGCCGGCCAGCGGGTGATTGCCGTCCAGGACCACTTTGTCGTCAGCGATATCGGTGACGGTGAAGATCATCGCTTCTTCGCCATCGTCGCCGTCCGGCATGCCTTCGAACTGCATGCCCACTTCCAGCGGCTCAGGCAGGCGGTTGCGCGGCTCGACCTTGACCAGCGCGGCGTCGTAGTCGCCGAACGCATCTTCCGGCTCGATCTGGATGGTCGACGAATAGCCGACTTCCTTGCCGTCCAGTTCTTCTTCAATTTTAGGCAGCGTGTTCTCGTAGCCGCCGTGCAGGTAAACCATAGGCTGACGGCCGTCTTCGATCAGATTGTCCTGGGCATCGGACAGCTTGTAATTCACAGTCACGACCGTGTTCTTGGCAATCTTCATTTTGTAATTCCTTTCTGTATATAAGCCCCGGAATTATACCTTGGATCGCCTGCCGGACCGCCGCCAGCCCGACAATCGGCGCGGCGATGGTTATAATGAGCGCATGAAAAAATTACCTCTCCTCGGCGATATCACGCCGGCGCAGTTCCTGCGCGACTACTGGCACAAGAAGCCCCTGCTGATCCGCAACGCCATCCCCGGATTCAAGCCTTTGCTGAGCATGGAGGCGCTGACCAAACTGGCCTCGACCAACCACGCGGAATCGCGCCTGGTGACCAACGTCGATGGCCAGTGGCATATGCAGCACGGCCCGCTGGAAAGCCTGCCGCCGATGGACCAGAAGGAATGGACCATGCTGGTCCAGGGCGTCAATCTGTTCGACGCCAAGGCCGACGCGCTGCTGCGCCAGTTCCGCTTCATTCCCGATGCCCGCCTGGACGACCTGATGGTCAGCTTCGCCACCGATGGCGGCGGCGTCGGTCCGCACTTCGATTCCTACGACGTGTTCCTGCTGCAGGCCCAGGGCCAGCGCCGCTGGAGCATCGGCCCGCAAAAGGATTTGACGCTGGTCGAAGGCCTGCCGCTGAAGATCCTGGCCAACTTCAAGCCGAACGAAGAGTTCGTGCTGAACCCGGGCGACATGCTGTACCTGCCGCCGCACTACGCGCACGACGGCATCGCCATCGGCGATTGCCAGACCTATTCGATCGGCTTCCGTTCGCCGTCCTACCAGGAGCTGGGCGAAGCCTTCCTGCAATTCATGGCCGATTCGATCGACCTGCCGGGCCGCTACGGCGATCCTGAACTGGAGGCGACCGCCAAGCCGGCGGAAATCCCGCGCCACATGCTGAACACGATCGCCGAGGAAATCAACAAGGTCAGCTTCACCGAGGAAGACATCACCATCTTCCTGGGCGAGTATATGTCCGAGCCCAAGCACAATGTGTTCTTCACCGGCCCGGCCAAGCCGCTGACGTTCGGCAAGTTCGGCGAAAGCGCGGCGAAAAAAGGCTTGTCGCTGTCGCGCAAGACGCAAATGCTGTACCGCGGCAAACATGTGTTCATCAACGGCGAATCGTTCGGCGTCAGCCGCGCCGACAAGATCACGCTGGAGCTGCTGGCCAACGACCGCGCGCTGGACGGCACGGCGCTGGCGGCGGCCTCGGACGACGTCATGGACGCGTTATACACCTGGTATCAGGACGGCTGGATAGAGTTGGGTTAACCACGGGGGAAGCAGCATGGAACGGCAGAGTTTTCCATTCACCACCAGGGCGGAATTTCTCCAGCACCTGTCCAGCTGCATCGCCCGCGCCGAGCACACGCTGACCATGTTCGACCCGGATTTCCACATCTGGGAACTGGGCGCCAGCGCCACCGACGCCCAGCTGCGGCACTACCTGAAAAACGGCGGCCGCCTGCAGCTGGCGGCGCACGAGGGCCGCGCCGTCGAGCGCGACGCGCCCCGCTTCCTGCGCCTGATCAAGGACTACGGCCACCTGGTCGAGGTGCGCCGCACCAGCCAGCAATTGCGCCAGCTGACGGACTCCTTCTGCATCGCCGACGACCGCCATATTGTGCGCCGTTTTCATGCCGATCATTTCCGTGGCGAAGCGGTTTTTGACGGGCCGGAAGATACCCAAACCAGTGCCGAACGTTTTATTACAATTTGGTTAGAGTCGGCGCCCGGATTGTACGCAAACTCAACTGGATTATGAGTCAGTTCAAGGTAAAATGCCGGAGTTCGATGCGAACACTGGTATTTCGTGCAAACTCTGCTAAAGTGGAGTCGAAACCGAAATGTTGCGATATCGCAAAATAGTAGTGAAAACGGCTGTTTGTCCTATTGCGACGCACTAAAAATCGCTATAATATTCGGTTAGGAAGTTTCCGTTGTCTGGCAGGCACCATTTTCGGTACGAAAGCCTTCGAAGACGACCTAATGAGCGATAATTACCGGTAATTATTAATCGCAACAATTGTGTTTAATTTTGAATTAATTAAGGAAAACCCCATGAAAAAATCCCTGCTGATCGTTTCCCTGCTGGCTGTTGCTCTGGCTGCTTGCTCCAAAAAAGAAGAAGCTCCTGCTGCTCCAGCTCCAGTAGCTGCTCCAGAAGCCGCTGCTCCAGCTGCTGCTCCAGCACCAGCACCAGCTGCTGACGCTGCTGCTCCAGCCGCTGCTGCTCCTGCTGCTTCGGACGCTGCTGCTGCTCCAGCCGCTTCGGCTGCTGCTGCTCCTGCTGCTTCGAAGTAATCAGCTTGCGGAAAAAACCGGCCTTCGGGCCGGTTTTTTTTCGTCTCAAGCTTTTATCGGGGTGAGCCCCAATAAAAAAAAACCGCCAGCCTGAACGCGCTCAAGATCGCGCTCAGTGCAGGCGGTTTTTTTTATTTGTATCGTTTTATTTCAATTGTTCGTGCAGCAGGGTCAGGATCTTATCTGCCACTGGCGTTGCTTCCGCTTTACCAGTATTGCTCAACACGGTAACAGTGCTGCTATTACCCGCGCCGGCTTTCACCGAAATGCGATAGCGCTGCGCTTCCTTATCGGCTTCCGACGACGAACCCCAGCTGAACAGCTTGCCGAAGAAGCCCTTGGTTTCCGTCGTGTCGTCGACGTAGCGAACGAAATAAGTACCCTGGGTGCGGTCGCGGTCTTCCACGGTGAAGCCGGCGCGGTCCAGCGCCAGGCCGACACGACGCCAGGCGCGGTCGAAGCCCTCATCCACCTGCACGGCGCGCTCGGCGCCCGCACCCACCAGCGACGCATGCTGCGGCTGCACAATCGCGCCATCGACGGCGGTCTTGGCTTGCGCTACTTCGGCGCCGTTGCCCAGCTTGGTCATCAGGCGTGCCAGGAATTCGGCTTCCAGGCCCGGATCGTTAGGACGCGGGGTCCAGGTGGTCGATTCCTTCTGGGCGCCGGTGACAACTTCCTGCGCGCCGCGATGGCTGACGTAGATCTCGCTGGCACCATCGGCGCGGCGCTCGATGCGGGTGCGGAACTTGTCGCGCTCGCCGCTCGAATAGACCGAGTCGAAGACCTTGCCGATGGTGTTGCGGATGAAGTCTTGCGGAATCTTCGCGCGGTTTTCATTCCACTCGGTTTCCATGGTGCCGGCGGTGGCGTTTTCCTTGGCCAGCACAAAGCCCGAATCTTCCCAGAACTGCTTCAGCTGCGGCCACAGTTGCTCAGGCGTCTGCTTGATTACCAGCCAGCGCTGATTGCCGTCGCGCTCGACCTTGATATCGTTGATGCTGGTCGGCACCACGGTACCGGCAGGAGGCGTGCCCGGAATGATGGCGCCAGGACCGGCGACGATGCCCTTGGAGGCGTTGTAGCCGGAAGCCGTGGCGACGCCGTTGTTCGAATCCGGCAGCGAGTAGCGGTTATCTTTCTGCAATTGCGTCAGATCCGGCGGCACGTCCAGCGTGCTGGCCTTCTTGGCGGACTTGTAGTCCACCTTGTCGTTACCGACTACCGAACCGATCATGCCGCAACCGGTCAAACTGGCCATCAATGCGCCTACTACGACGGCGCGCTGCGAGGAAATAGAAGCTGTCTTGCGAATAGTCATGTCGTTACTGTTTAAGAAGCTGAAAAGCAGCAAATCAGGGTTGATCCGAACCGAAGTCGGGGCTTGTTGCTAAGGTTTTTACAGCACGCCGGCTTCTCGCAGGGCCGCGCGCACCGCTTCGTGGCAGTCGGCCGCCAGCGGCACCAGCGGCAGACGGATGCCGGCTGGCATTTTGCCCATTTCCGCCAGCGCCCATTTGACCGGCACCGGATTCGGCTCGATGAACAGTTTTTGATGCAGCGGGAACATTTTATTGTTCAGTTCCACTGCCTTGGCGATATTGCCGGCGATCGCCGCTTCGCACATGTCGGCCATGTCGCGCGGGGCGACGTTGGCGGTGACGGAGATGTTGCCTGCGCCGCCGGCCAGCATCAGCGCCATCGCGGTCGGATCGTCGCCCGAGTAGACGGCGAACGATTTGGGCGCCAGACGCAGCAGGTCGTAGCCGCGGCCGATGTTGCCGGTCGCATCTTTGACGCCGACGATGTTCGGGATTTGCGCCAGACGCAGGATGGTGTCGTTGCTCATGTCGGCAACGGTGCGGCCCGGCACGTTGTACAGGATCACCGGCAGGTCCACCGCTTCGGCGATGGCCTTGAAGTGCTGGTACATGCCTTCCTGGGTAGGACGGTTGTAGTAAGGAACCACTTGCAGC
Source organism: Rugamonas aquatica (assembly GCF_009380215.1). Classification (GTDB taxonomy): domain Bacteria; phylum Pseudomonadota; class Gammaproteobacteria; order Burkholderiales; family Burkholderiaceae_D; genus Rugamonas; species Rugamonas aquatica_B. The sequence goes on along the minus strand of NZ_WHUG01000014.1, from coordinate 70,081 downwards.
GTGGCGTCCGCGCCGGCTTCCTTGGCGAAGCGGGTCAGCTTGATCGCCTCGGCGGTCGAGTTGGCGCCGGCGCCGGCGATGATCGGGATGCGGCCCTTGGCGTGGGCGACCGTCGCCTTGATCAGCGCGCAGTGCTCTTCCACGCTCACCGTGGCCGACTCGCCGGTGGTGCCGGCGATGACGATGCTGTCCGTACCTTCGGCGATGTGCCAGTCGATCAGCTGATTCAGACCCTCGAAGTCCAGACTGCCGTCTGCGTTCATCGGGGTGACGATTGCTACTATGCTGCCCTTAATCATAGGAAACCACTGCATAAAGTATTAAAACAACGATTGTAGACGATAGGCCGCCGATATGGTGCATTCGGGGCGACAAATCGGCCGTCAAAATGGCGGTAAAAGTGCCGCCACGCGGGGAAAATCAGGCTTCACGGCGCACAGACGTTGCACCATGGCAGCTTTCGGCGTATCGACGACGCCGTCTTCAAAGGCCACCACGCGCAAGCCGTGGCTGCGGGCCAATTCCAGCAGCTCGCCGGCCTGCAGCAAAAAGGCCGGATTCGATGGCTTGCCGAACTGGGCGTTGCCGTCCGCGAAGGTTTCGTAGATCAGCACGCCGTTCGGCGCCAGGCTGCCCAACATGTCGGCGATTAGCGGGCGATGCAGGTAGTTTGTGACCACGATGCCGGCAAATCGGTCGGGACCGAAGGGCCAGGCGGCGCCCGCCTCCTCCAGGTCGATGGCGCTGGTGGTGATTTCCGGCCCGGCCGCGGCGGCCAGCGCCTCGGCGTCGCGGTCCACCGCCACCACGGCGTGGCCCAGGGAAGCCAGGTGGCGCGAATGGCGGCCGCTGCCGCAGGCCAGGTCCAGCACTTCGCCGCCAGGGATCAGCGGTGCATAGCGCTGCACCCAGGATGAGATCAGTTCACTCATGAGTAGGCCAGCCCCATCGCTTCGCGCACGTCGCGCATGGTTTCCAGCGCCAGCTTGCGGGCCGCGTCATTGCCGTCGGCGACGATGGCGCGCACCAGCGACGGGTCATCCAGATACTGCTGGGCGCGCTCGTGCATAGGCTCCTGCTCCTTGACGATGGCGTCGATCACCGGCTGTTTGCATTCGATGCAGCCGATACCGGCGGATTTACATCCTTTTACCACCCATTCCTGGGTGGCGTTGTCGGAATACACCTGATGGAACTGCCAGACCGGGCAGCGGGCCGGATCGCCGGCGTCGGTGCGGCGCACGCGGGCGGGGTCGGTGGGCATGGTGCGGATTTTCTTTTCGACCGAGGCTTTGTCTTCGCGCAGCGCGATCGAGTTGCCGTAGCTCTTGGACATCTTGCGGCCATCCAGGCCCGGCAGGCGCGAGGCGGCCGTCAGGCGGGCTTGCGGCTCGACCAGGATCAGCTTGCGGCTGCCTTCCAGATAGCCGAACAGGCGCTCGCGGTCGCCCATCGACAGGCTCTGGGCGTCGTCCAGCATGGCCTTGGCCTGCTCCAGCGCCTCTTCCTTGCCGTCCTGCTGGTATTCGGTGCGCAGTTCGTTGTAGAGCTTGGCGCGCTTGCTGCCCAGCTTTTTCACCGCATCCTGCGCCTTTTCTTCGAAGCCTTTTTCCTTGCCGTACAAATGATTAAAACGGCGCGCAATTTCGCGCATCATCTCGATATGCGGCACCTGGTCGTCGCCCACCGGCACCTGGCTGGCGCGGTAGATCAGCACGTCGGCGGCCTGCAGCAGCGGGTAGCCGAGGAAGCCGTAGGTGGCCAGGTCTTTGTTGGCCAGGTTCTCGATCTGGTCCTTGTAGGTCGGCACGCGTTCCAGCCAGCCCAGCGGCGTGGCCATCGACAGCAGCAGGTGCAGCTCGGCATGTTCCGGCACGCGCGACTGGATGAACAGCGTGGACTGCGACGGATCGATGCCGGCGGCCAGCCAGTCGACCAGCATGTCCCAGGTGCTGCGCTCGATGACGGTCGGGTCGTCGTAGTGCGTGGTCAGCGCGTGCCAGTCGGCCACGAAGAACAGGCATGGCAACTCGGACTGCATCTTGATCCAGTTCTTCAAGGCGCCGTGGTAGTGGCCCAGGTGCATGGCCCCGGTGGGGCGCATGCCGGATACAACACGATCGGGATACATAGTCGGGCTCAGCTCAGAATGAAAATAAGGGGGTACAACAGCACGTAGAAGATGCTTTGCAAGAAGTGCATGCCGCCGACCAGGAAGCCTGTCAGCAAGCCGAACTGCATCATCAGGATCAGGCCGATGAACACATACATGCCGTAGCGCTCGATCTGCGCATACTTGCGCGCCAGCGGCATCGGCAGGATGCCGGTGACGATGCGGCCGCCATCAAGCGGCGGCAGCGGTATCAGGTTGAAGATGCACATCGCCGAGTTCACGCCGTAGCCCGCCTCGGCCATCTTGACGAAGAAGTCGTCCGGCGGCATGCCCAGCGCCTGGATCATCACCACCCACAGCGCCATCCAGCCCAGGCCCATGGCGAAGTTGGCCGCCGGACCGGCAGCCGCCACCAGCGCCATCTGCTTCTTCGGATTGCGCAGGCGGCCGAAATCGACCGGCACCGGCTTGGCGTAGCCGAGCGCAGGCAGGTGCAGCAGGCTCAGGATCAGCGGCAGGATGACGGTGCCGAAAGGATCGATGTGGCGCAGCGGATTGGCGGTCAGGCGCCCTTCGTTGGCTGCGGTGGGGTCGCCGAAATAGCGGGCGACGTATCCGTGTGCGGCTTCATGCAGGGAAATTGCAAAAAGAACAGGGATCAGGTAGACCGTGATGGTCTGGATAATACTGTCGGTTTCGTTCATGAGGGGGATTTTACCAGAGGCCGGGTAAGCCACTTGCTGCGCCGTCAGGGGCCGGCGCACTTGCCCTGTTGAATGCCTGACAATGACAGCCCAGGCTTAGGCCGGGCTTACAGGCCGAACATGGCCGCATCGCCCCTGCCCTGGCGCACCAGCTCGGCGTCCGAACCGCTGAGGTCGATCACCGTGGTGGGTTCCATGCTGCAGGCGCCGCCGTCGATAATCAGCTCGATCTGCTTGCCGAGGCGTTCGCAAATGGTGTCGGCATCGTTCAGCGCATCGTCCTCGCCCGGCATGATCAGCGTCGTGCCCAGCAGCGGCTGTTGCAATTCTTCCAATAGCGCGTGGACGATGGCGTCCTCGGGCACCCGCAGGCCTATGGTCTTGCGCGACGGATGGCTGAGCCGGCGCGGCACGCACTTGGTCGCCTCCAGGATGAAGGTGAACGGGCCCGGCGTGGCGGCCTTCAGCAGGCGGAACTGGCGGTTGTCGACCCGCGCGTAGACGCCGATCTCGCTCAGGTCGCGGCACAGCAGGGTCAGGTGGTGTTTTTCATCGATGCCGCGGATGCGCCGCAGCCGCTCGACGGCGGCCTTGTCATCCAGATGGCAGACCAGGGCATAGCAGGAATCCGTCGGCACGGCGACGATGCCGCCGTCGTGCACGATCTGCGCCGCCTGCTTGATCAGGCGCGGCTGCGGATTGACGGGATGGACCTGGAAAAATTGACTCATATGGCCGCTGCCGGGGCATGCTCCCGGCCGCTGTTAATAACGCTTAGGATTGTACGCTACGCAAGGCGGCAATACGTTGTTCGAACGGCGGGTGGGTCGAAAACAGCGCGCCCCAGCCACCGGCGGCGGTGATGCCGGCCGCCGCGATCGACTGCGGCAAGGCGCCCGGCTCCATGCCGTTCAGGCGGGCCAGCGCGTGCTGCATCGGCACGCTGCTGCCCAGCAGCTTGGCGGAACCGGCGTCGGCGCGGAATTCGCGCTGGCGCGAGAACCAGGCCACGATCAGCGAGGCGGCCAGGCCGAAGATGATTTCGCACACGAACACGGTCACCATGTAGCCGATGCCGGGACCACGGCGTTCATTGTCGTTATTCTTCAACAGCACGTTGTCGACGAAGAAGCCCACCACCCGCGCCAGGAACACCACGAAGGTATTCACCACGCCCTGGATCAGGGTCATCGTCACCATGTCGCCGTTGGCGATGTGGGCGACTTCGTGGCCCAGCACGGCTTCGACTTCGTCGCGGTTCATGTTTTCCAGCAGGCCGGTGGACACCGCCACCAGCGCCGAGTTCTTGAACGCGCCGGTGGCGAAGGCGTTCGGCTCGCCGTCGTAGACCGCCACTTCCGGCATGCCGATGCCGGCGCGCTCGGACAGCGCCTTGACGGTGTTGACCAGCCACAGCTCGGTCGACGACGACGGTGCGGCGATCACGCGGGCGCCAGTCGACCACTTGGCCATCGGCTTGCTGATCAGCAGCGAGAAGATCGCGCCGGTAAAGCCCACCACCAGCGAAAACGCCAGCAGGCTGCCCAGTTGCAGCGTGTTGCCCGATCCCGGACGGCCTATGCCCAGCAGCGACAGGACGATGGACAGCACCAGCATCACGGCGAGGTTGGTGGCGATAAACAGGATGATGCGTTTCATGGGAAGGTCTCCGGTACAGGCAAAAAATTTGCCCAAATCATAAGGTATGACCGTGCGAACGCAAATTCAAGATACAAGCTCTTACAACGCGCCGGTAATCGACGCGGTAATTTACCGATTAAAACCAGTCGTGCCAGACGGGTGTGACGTTGGCCGGCAGCGGCAGCAGCAGCGCGAAATCGACGCGGGATTCGCCCGGCGCATGGAAATCGGTGCCGCGCGAAGCCAGGAAGCCGTAGCTGTTGGCCAGCTGCGCGTAGACCGCGTACTGGTCCGGCGTATGGCTGCCGGTGACGACCTCGATCGCCGTGCCGCCCAGCTGCTTGAATTCGTCGAACAACTGGCCCTGCGCCAGCTGGCTGAACTTGTAGCGGCCCGGATGCGCGATCACGGCGACGCCGCCGGCGCCGCGTATCCAGTTGACCGAGTCGGCCAGCGTGGCCCAGCAATGCGGCACGTAGCCGGGCTTGCCTTCGGACAGGTATTTCTTGAACACTTCGGGGATGTTGGCGCAGGCGCCCACTTCCACTAGGTAGCGTGCAAAGTGGGTGCGCGACATCAGGTCGGGATTGCCGACATACTTGAGCGCGCCCTCGTAGGCGTCCGGTATGCCGGCCTTGGCCAGCTGATGGGCGATTTCGCGGCCACGGTTATCGCGGCCTGAGCGCGTGCGGGCCAGGCCCTCGACCAGCCCGGCGTTGTGCTCGTCGATCTGCAGGCCGACGATGTGCACGGTTTCGTTGGCCCAGGTGATGGAAATCTCCACCCCGGTGACGAAGCGCATGCCCTGCTCCTGGGCGGCTACGCGGGCGGCGGCGATGCCGCCCACTTCGTCATGATCGGTCAAGGCCCACACGTCCACCCCCGCCTTGCGCGCGTGCTGCGCCACGGCGGCCGGCGCGAGGACGCCGTCGGAAACATTGGAATGGCAGTGCAGATCGACTTTCAACATATGGCTCAATGATTACGGCAGTGAAGTGATCATTGTACGCTGCCTGCGCTCAAACCATGTGCCGCCGCGTCAACCCCGGCGCTGCGGACGCGCGCGCCCCGCGCCAGCAGCTCGGCGAAGCGCACCGGGTCGATGTTCGAGCCGCACACCAGCAGCGCCACGCGCTTGCCCGCCAGCCGCTCGCGCAGCGGCCCGAACAGCGCGGCCGTCGCCACCGCCGCCGCCGGCTCGGCCACCAGCTTGGCGTCGCGGAACAGGTGCAGCATCGCCAGGCAGATCTCGTCGTCGCCCACCCGCACCACCTCGTCCACAAAGCGGCGGCACACGCCGAAACTGTAGGCCATCGCATACGGCGCCCCCAGGCTGTCGGCCACGGTGTCGACCCGTTCCAATGCTTCCGGCCGGCCCGAAGCGAAGCTGCGGTACAGCGCATCGGCGCCGTAGGGCTCCACGCCGTACACGGCGCAGGCCGGATTGATCTGCTTGACGGCGGCCGCGATGCCGGCGCACAGGCCGCCGCCGCCCACCGGCACCACCACCGCGTCCAGCTGCGGGATCTGCGCCATCAGTTCCAGGCCGATGGTGGCCGTGCCCTGCGCCGTCAGCGGTCCCTCGTAAGGATGCAGCATGGTGCGCGCCTCGTCGCGCTCGATCTCGCGGCCGCGCGCGAAGGCCTGGTGCACATCGGGCATCAGCAATACTTCGGCGCCCAGCTCGCGACAGGCGGCGATGCGGGCCGGGCTGGCGTGCTGCGGCATCGCCACCCTGGCGCTGCACCCGGCCAGCCGCGCGGCATAGGCCGCCGCGATCGCGTGGTTGCCGGCGCTGACGGCGACGATGCCGCGCCGCCGTTCCGCCTCGTCCAGCGCGGCGATGCAGTTGAGGGCGCCGCGCAGCTTGAAGGTGCCGGTCTTCTGGAACAATTCCAGTTTCAGCCAGACTTCTCCGCCAGCCAATTGTTCTTCGATGACGCCGGTCTGCCAGCGCCACACGGGCGTTTCAAGGATCTTGCCTTGCAGTCGGCGGGCGGTGTCGCGGATCTCGGCCAGCGAGGGATAGGATGTGCTCATGGTGCTGCTCCATAAAATATTCGAGGGAATGCGGGCTGAGCCCGTGGAGGCTGGGGGCGCCGAGCACCGGCGCAGCCGCAGCTCAGCGACCCTGAATAATTCGAATAATGGAGACGGCGGACAGGCTCCGACCGGCCAACGCAGCAGCACCAGCGTCGGAAGCGACGTGGCGGCGGGTTGGCAAGATGGTCGGATGGGAGGTCATGTGTTCAATCATGCCAAATAGCTAAAGCCTTGGCAAGCGATTCCGGTCAGCGCGCCAGGAAGGCTTCGATCAGATGGGCCAGTTCCTCGGGCTGGTCGTGGTGCAGCATGTGACCGGCGTCGGCCAGCACCTTGCATTCGAGGTCGCGCAGGTGCGCCAGACGACGCTCCAGTTCTGCACGGCCCTCCTGCTCGCCGCCCATCCAGGTCCACATATTGGTCTGCTCGGCCTCCACCCACAGCACCGGCGCCGTGATCGCGCTCCAGCACGCCATGATGTCTTCCACATGGTAGGGCAGCGGACCGGGTTGCTTGTGCGCCGGATCGCCGAGGATTTCCCATTCGCCCGCATCGTTCTGCGCCGACCAGTGCTGCGCCAGGAAGGCCGCGCGCTCGTCGCCGAGGCGCGGATTGGTCTTTTGCAGACGGGCCGCAACGGCCGCCTGCGACGGGTAATTGCGCAGTTCGGGCTGCTCCAGCAGCGCGTCCATCCACTTGGCGTAGCGGCCCGGGGCCTGCTCCGGCTTGCTGGACCGCAGGCCGCCGCCCTCCAGGTTAATCAGCTTGCGGATGCGCTCCGGCCGCGCACCGGCGTACAGCCCCACCACATTGCCACCCATGCTGTGCCCCAGCAGATTGACCGCCTCGTCCGGCGAGTAATGGCGCAGGATGGCGTCCAGATCGGCCAGGTAGTCGGGGAACCAGTAGGTATCGCCGCCGCAGCGCTGCGACAGGCCGAAACCGCGCCAGTCCGGCGCGATCACATGCCAGTCGCCTTGCAGGGCGTCGACCACGAACTGGAACGAGGCGCCCACATCCATCCAGCCGTGCAGCATGAAGATCTTGGGGGCGCCGTCCCGCCCCCAGTGGCGCACGTGGCAACGCAGGCCGCGGATGGTCAGGAATTCCGAGCGGGACGAAGTGAAGGTCATGATGGTCCTTGAAAATGCGTAAGTCGGCGCAATATCGCAATATCGATGGTTTGCTGGCGATGAAGTAAAATAATAGCACGACCGTTCGATAGCCGCTCAAGCGTAAAATAGCGCCATCCCACCGCTCATCAGCGCTGTATTCAGCACTCAACAAAGGTTTCCAATGTCTATATATCAACTGGGCGAACACGCGCCCGAGATCGATGCATCGTCATTTGTTGCCGACTCTGCCACCATCATCGGCAAAGTCAGCCTGCACGCCAACAGCTCGGTGTGGTTCGGTGCGACCCTGCGCGGCGACAACGAACGCATCACCATCGGCGAAAACAGCAATGTCCAGGAAGGCACGGTCATGCACACCGACATGGGCTACCCGCTCACCGTGGGCAGCAACGTCACCATCGGCCACCAGGCCATGCTGCACGGCTGCACCATCGGCGACGGCGCCCTGATCGGCATCCAGGCCGTGATCCTCAACGGCGCCAAGATCGGCAAGGGCTGCCTGGTCGGCGCCGGCGCGCTGGTCACGGAAGGCAAGGAATTCCCGGACCACTCGCTGATTATCGGCTCGCCGGCCAAGGCCGTACGCACGCTGACCGCCGACGACGCGGCCCGCCTGCTCGCCAGCGCCGACAGCTATGTCAAGCGCGGCCAACTGTTCAAGACGCAACTCAAAAAGATCGGATAACACATGAGCATTACCCCCATCACCGGCCAGGACACCCTGCAAAAATTCATCTTCGATAACGCCGCCGTGCGCGGCGAGTTCATCGACATTTCCGCCACCTGGCGCGAGGTGCTGTCGCGCCACGCCTACCCTGCCCCGGTCAAGAAACTGCTGGGCGAGATGGTGGCTGCGGCCGCGCTGCTGTCGGCCAACCTGAAATTCAACGGCACCATCATCATGCAGATCCATGGCGACGGTCCGCTGCGCCTGCTGGTGGTCGAATGCGACGCCGACCTGAACCTGCGCGCCACCGCCAAGCTCGATCCAGACGCGACCATCGCCGATGACGCCAAGCTGCAAGCGCTGCTGAACGAACACGGCAAGGGCCGCTTCATCATCACGCTCGACCCGGCCGACAAGATGCCTGGCCAGCAGCCCTACCAGGGCATCGTGCCGCTGGACGGCGACGATGTCAGCACCGTCATTGAAAACTACATGCTGCGTTCGGAACAGCTGGACACCAAGCTGTGGCTGGCGGCGGACGACAACGTCTCGCGTGGCCTGCTGCTGCAAAAGCTGCCGTACAACGGCGGCAAGACCGCCGTCGAAGCCACGCCGCTGACCGAAGACGATGCGCTGGAAACCTGGAACCGCGCCGTGATCCTCGGCTCCACGCTGAAGGAAGAAGAAATACTGTCGACCACCATCGACGTGCTGATGGAGCGCCTGTTCTGGGAAGAGACCATCCGCGTGTTCGAGCCGCTGCACCCGGCCTTCCACTGCACCTGCACGCGCGAGAAGGTCGGCAATATGCTGAAGATGCTGGGCCGCGCCGAAGTCGACAGCGTGCTGGAAGAGCAAGGCCATGTCGGCGTCAACTGCGACTTCTGCGGCCAGCACTACGACTACGACAAGGTCGACTGCGCCCAGCTGTTCGCCACCGACGCGCCGGTCGAAGCGCTGATACCGGCCGGTGAAGTGAAGCACTAACCCCTCGGGCTGTCCCCGTCGGGGTCAGCCCTCCAGCGCCTTCGGCGGCGCCAGCTCGGCGCGCGCTGCGGGGTCCGCCGCGTAGCGGCTGATGGCGCTGACCAGCACCGGCAGATCGATGCCGAAGTGCGTCGTCATCAGGAAGATATCGGCGCCAGTCCAGCCCCGGCTTTGCCCTATGTACTTCAAAAATTTTTCCAGCTTGGCGGGCGGCGTAACGTCCAGGGTTTCCGGCGCATCCAGCGATAGCAGCAGCACCGGATTGCGCTGCATCTCGCCGGCGGACACCCGCTCTATCTGATCCCAAGGCAACAGCACCGTCCAGCTCCTGACGCCCAACACCAATCCCGCCGGCGTGAACTCGATATATTGGCTGGGCAGATAACCGACGGCGAGACCAACCAGCATCAGCGCTCCCGTGCCGGCGATCACCCAGTAGCAAAGCAAGATCAGGAAAGGCGCCTCGGAACTGAAGCCCAGCATCACAGCGCCCAGGCCGAAAACTCCGCCGCCGAACAAGGCCAGCCTGAGCCGTGATGGCCGGATCCGCACGCCGCCCACCACCTGAACGTCCGCCACCTTCTGCCGCCCATAGCGCCGCTTGCGGGCGATGGTCGAAATCCCCACTGCCGCCAAAGCTGCGGCAAACGCGATGGTCGTCACCGCCGTATTCAAGTCGTGCCACAACAGCACCACGCCGATCAGCATGAACAGCACGCCGATCGCGGCCAGCGCCCAGTCTTGCAAGCTCGGCTTGGTATCCATGGTCAGAATTTAGCGCAGCGGGTTTCCATCACGTCGATGGTGCCCAGGGTTAGTGTGGAGGTGGCGCTGCGCACCAGATCAACCCGCTCGACGCAGGAACCGCGCAGCAAGCGCTCCTGGTTGCGGGTGCAGATCGTCACCGTGCCGGCCGAACTGGTATTGCAGTAAAAGCCTTCCGTCCGCATACGCACCAGCGCCTGATCCAGCGGCATGCCAGGCTGCACCGTCTGCGAGACGAAGTTGCCCAGGCCTGCCTGGTTCACCGTGTAGCAGCCGGCCAACTGAGCCACCAAGCCCGCCAGCGCCAGCATCAAAAGTTTGCGCATCGTGATCCTCTCCTTGTTTGCAGCCAGCAGTGTATCGCACCGGCGTCATGATCCGGTAACACTCAGTGCCTATCATGCGCAAAGTTTTCATTTCCCTCCAACTGGTATTCAAGGCCGATCATGAACAAGAAATTATCCGCAGTGTGCTTCGCCGCGCTGAGCTTCCCCATGCTGGCGATGGCCGCCAACGTCGCCGCCGCCGTGGCCGACATGGCCGCCGACGCACCGGCCACCGCAGCCGGCCACGCTACGGAAGCCGAAGCGGCCGCCGCCGCTCCGGTCGCCACGATCGAGATCGCCACCCGCAGAACCCGCTCCTCGGTCGCGCTGACCAAGGGCGATATGCAGAAGATCCTGCCGGGCATTAACCCGTTGAAGGCCTTGCAAACCCTGCCGGGCGTGAGCTTCCAGACCGCCGACCCATGGGGCAACAACGAGCAGAACCTGTCGCTGTTCATCCACGGCTTCAGCGGCCCGCAACTGGGCTACACCATGGACGGCGTGCCGCTCGGCGACCAGCAGTACGGCAACTACAACGGCCTGTCGCCGCAGCGCGCCGTCATCAGCGAGAACGTCGGCAACGTCATCCTGTCGTCCGGCGCCGGCGACCTGTCGACCGCGTCCACCAGCAACCTGGGCGGCACCATCGAGACCTTCTCCAGCGAGCCGCAGCGCAGCCGCAACCTGGCCGTGCAGCAGACCGTCGGCAGCTACAACACCTCGCGCACCTTCCTGCGCTACGACACCGGCGACTTCGGCAGCGGCAACAGCGCCTACATCTCGGCCGTCCACCACGAGCAAAAGGCCTGGGACTTCAACGGCCGCCAGGGCGGCGACCAGGTCAACGCCAAGTACGTCAACCAGAGCAACGCCGGCAAGCTGACGCTGTTCTTCAACTATTCGGACAAGATCGAGCCGAACGAAGACGCCACCGTGCGCTCGGCCACCGAGAAGTTCCAGCCGTACACCCGTCCGTTCATATACCCGAACTTCCAGACCGCGCTGAACTACCTGTCGCCGACCGGCGCCACGCCTGCGGCCGAAGGCAACAACTACCGCAACTACTACAGCGACGCCCAGCGCAAGGATTACCTGACCTACGCCAAGTTCGACATGAACATCGGCGAATCGACCACCTGGTCCAACCAGGTCTACTACCATAACGACGACGGCGTCGGCGTGGTGGCCGGCCCGATCGGCGTGGCCGGCCTGCCTGGCCTGTTCGCGGTCTACTTCCCTGGCCAGAACCTGAAGCAAGTGTTCGGCAACTCCGGCTACGCCACCCGCACCACCGAATACGCGATCAACCGCAACGGCTGGCTGTCCACGCTGAGCACCGAGTTCGGCAACCACAAGCTGCAAGGCGGCCTGTGGCTGGAGCACAACCGCTCGTCGGCCTACCGCCGCTGGTACGCGCTGGACGTGAACAACCCAAGCTCGCCGTACGACCGTCCGAGCAATCCGCTGATTACGCAATACGGCAGCGAGATCAACAACAAGGTCGCGCAGATCCACCTGCAAGACGAATGGCGCATGCGCGACGACCTGGCGCTGCAAGCCGGCTTCAAGTCCAGCCTGCAGTTTGCCGACGGCCAGTTCCCGGTGCAGCCGGCCAAGGGCGCGATCGCCAATGGTTCGCTGGCCTTGCCGGTCGGCGAGATCATCACCAAGAAATGGTTCCTGCCGCAAGTCGGCGCGCGCTGGGACATCACGGCGCAAGACCAGATGTTCGTCAACGTGCAAAAGAATATGCGCCAGTTCGTCACCTACGGCGGCGGCGGCGCCTCGCCGTGGAGCCTAGCGAGCCAGGCCGCGTTCGACCTGTTCAAGAGCAGCGCCAAGCCTGAGACCTCGATCACCTACGAGCTGGGCATGCGCACCAGCCACCAGCTGGACCTGGGTCCGCTGAAAGCCTTCGATGGCCAGGTCAGCCTGTACCACGTCGACTTCAAGGACCGCCTGCTGACCATCAGCCCGACGCCGGTGATCACCTCCATCATCGGCGGCAATCCGGTGCTGGCCAACGTCGGCAGCGTCAAGACCGACGGCATCGACATCTCCGGCACGCTGCACTTCGGCCGCATGTTCTCGTTCTACGATGCGGTGTCGTTCAACCGTTCGACCTACTCGGACAACTACAACAACGGCAAGGATGTCGTGCCGACCTCCGGCAAATCCGTGCCGGGCAGCCCTGAGTGGATGAACAAGTTCGTCGCCACCGCCACCGTGGCCGACACCGAGTTCCAGCTGATCGGCGACTACGTCGGCAAGCGCTACGCCACCTACACCAACGACCTGGACGTGCCGAGCTACTTCCTGATGAGCCTGGGCGTATCGGGCAAGCTGCCCTTCCTGAACAACAGCTGGGTGAAGAATGCGCGCTACCGTCTGAACGTCAGCAACCTGGCCAATCGCGAAGGCAGCCTGAACGTGGTGGTCGGCGCGGCCAGCGGCACGTACAATACCTTCCCGATCGCACCACGTCAGGGCTTCCTGACTTTGATGGCGGACTTCTGATGAACGGACTGTATTTACCTCAACGCCTGTCGCGGCGCGGCTTCATCCAGACGGCGGCGGCAGCCGGCGCCGCGCTGATGCTGCCCGGCTCCGTGCGGGCGGCAGCGGCCGCTCCGGCCTCGCCCGACCTGTCCGGCATGCCGGGCGTGGGCGCGGTCGGTGCGGGTCCGAAGACGCCGCTGGTGTTCGGCCACCGCGGCGCCAGCGCGCTGCGTCCCGAGCACACGCTGGCCTCGTACGCCAAGGCCATCGCCGACGGCGCCGACTACATCGAACCCGACCTGTGCAGCACCAGGGACGGCGTGCTGGTGGCGCGCCATGAAGCCTTCCTCAGCGAAACCACCGACGTCGCCAGCCATCCCGAGTTCGCCAGCCGCAAGACGCGCAAGACCATCGACGGCGAAACCCACGAAGGCTGGTTCGTCGACGACTTCACGCTGGCCGAACTGAAGACGCTGCGCGCGGTCGAGCGCCTGCCGCAATACCGTCCGGGCAGCGCCCGCTACGACGGCATGTTCCAGGTGCTGACGTTTGAAGAGATCATCGACTTCACGGCGGCCGAAGCGGCGGCGCGCGGGCGCATCATCGGCCTGGTGCCGGAGCTCAAGCACTCGACGTATTTCGCCAGCGTCGGCCTGCCGCTGGAAGACCGTTTCCTGTCCATCCTGGCCGCGCACGACTATACGCGCCGCAATCCGGTCGAGATCCAGTCCTTCGAAGTGGCCAACCTGAAGTACATGCGCGGCAAGCTGGGCCAGCGCGCCAACCTGCGCCTGATGCAGTTGGTGATCGCCGAGAACGTGCGGCCGATGGATGTGGCGGCAGCAGGCGGCACGCTGACCTTCGCGCAGATGTGCACGCCGGCCGGCCTGCGCGACATCGCGCAATACGCCGACGTGGTGGCGCCACCGACGCGCGCGCTGATTCCGCTGAAGAAGGACGGCAGCCTGGACAAGCCAAGCTCGCTGGTGGATGACGCGCACAAGGTGGGCCTGCGGGTGGAGCCGTGGACCTTCCGTCCGGAGAATCATTTCCTGGCGGCGGACTTCCGCAACAACGCCGGCGATACGGCGCGCAACGAGGCGGGTTCCATCGCCGAAATCAAGCGCTACATCGCCACCGGCATGGACGGCTTCTTCACCGACGACCCGGCGCTGGGCCGGGCCGCGTTGGCTTAAACCTTTAGGCGAGCGGCAGCTGGACTTGCGCCAGCAGGCCGCCGCCCTGCGCATCGCCCAGCTCGATGCGGCCGCCGTGGCTGGCCGCCGCCGAGGCCGCAATCGCCAGCCCCAGCCCGCTGCCGCTCTTGGTCTGCTGCGGATCGCGGAAGAAGCGGTCGAACACACGCTCGCGCAACGCCGGCACGATGCCCGGCCCCTGATCCTCCACCGTCAACAAGGCCTGCCCCGCCGCCCGCGACAAACTGACCCTGACCACGCCATGCGGCGGGCTGTACTTGATCGCGTTCTCCACCAGATTGTCCACCAGCGACACCAGGCTCTCGCGCTGCCCCATCACGCTCACCGGCTCGGCCACCGCCAGCTCCAGCTCGATGCCATCGCGTGACGCCAGCCCCGACAGGGCCGCCAGCCGGTCCTGCAGCAAGGCATCCAGCGCCAGCCGCACGTGCGGCTCGTTGCCGGTGGCGTCGCTGCGCATCAATTGCAGCAGCTGGCCGACCAGCCGCCCGGCGCGGTTGCCGCTGCTGAGGATGCCGTTCAACAGTTCCCTCTGCACCGGCCCGTTATCATGCCCCTGCAAGGCTTCCGCATTGACGCGCATGGCCGCCAGCGGCGTGCGCAGCTCATGCGCGGCATCGGCGATGAAGCTGCGTTCGCGCAGCGCACTCTGGCTGACCCGCAGCAGCAAGGCATTGACACTGTCGACCATCGCCGCCAGCTCGCGGTGCGGCGGTCTGAACTGCAACGGCGTCAAATCCTGCGGACCACGCGCCGCCACCTCCTGCGCCACCTTCCGCCACGGCCGCATCGCGATGCGGATCGACCACCATGCCGGCAAGGGCAAGAGCGGCAGGCTGATGAGCAAAGGCAGCAGGAAATAGCCGCGAGAATTAATCGTCACGAACACATTGATCCAGCCGACCGGCGCCGCCGCCGTCAGCCACATGTCCGACCGCCGCGAGCGCACGGTGCGCGCGCGATAGCGCTCGCCCTGGATATACACGGTTTCCACGCCGTCCGCGCCCTTGCCGCTCAGCGCCAGCGACGCCGCCTTCGAACGGTAGACCAGGCGCTCGCCCTGCCAGACCAGCAGCATCGGCCCCAGCTCGTGCAGCTCGCTGACATCGAATTCCTCGCGCAGCGCCTCGTCGATGGCGAGCAGGCTTTGCTGCTGCAGCACCGGCTGGCTGGCCAGGTTCTCCGCCACGCGGATAACCGCATCGAAAGACTTGCTGGAGTTCAGATAGCTGGAACTGTCGCCGCCATTGTGGACGATCAGGGTAATCACGCCGCCCCACATCACCAGCACCAGCAGCACCTGCACCACCATCAGCCGCCGCACCAGCGTCGGCTCGGCAATCACGCGCCAGCAGCGCCGCAGGAAATTCACGCCGCACCGCCGCGCGCCTGCTGGTCGATCACGTAGCCGATGCCGCGCACGGTGCGGATATAGCCCTCGCCTATCTTGCGCCGCAGGTTGGCCATGTGCACGTCCAGCGTGTTGCTGGCGTTGGTCTGGCTGCCCGGCAGGGTTTGTTCCTCCAGCACGCGCCGCGTCAGCACGCGGTCGGTGCGCATCATCAGCATCTTGAGCAGCGCGTATTCGCTGGCGGTCAGCTCCACCGCGCGGCCGCCGACGCTGACGCGCCGCGTCGGCGCATGCAGCGCCAGGCCGCGCACTTCGATGCTCTCGCCGTCGAAGCCGTAGCTGCGCCGCGCCAGCGCGCGCACCCGCGACAGCAGTTCGGCCAGCACGAAGGGCTTGACCAGGTAATCGTCGGCGCCCCGGTCGAGGCCGGCCAGACGGTCGTCCAGCGCATCGCGCGCGCTGAGGATCAGCACCGGCAGGCCGCCGCTGTCGCCCTGCACCGGGTTGCGGCGCAGTTGCGCGAGCAAGGTCAGGCCGTCGCCGTCGGGCAAGCCCAGGTCGAGCAGCACCAGGTCGCAACCGTCGTGAGCCAGGCTGCGTGTGGCGTCGTCCAGGGTGCGTACCCAGACCACGTCCATGCCTTGCTCCGACAGCGCGATGCGCACGCCGTTGCCCAGGTCCAGGTCGTCTTCTATCAGCAGGATTTTCATAGGCGGTATTAGAACATCCGAATCTGAAGATGAGCTAAAGACCCATCTTCATGCTTTCTTCATCAAAGGCTCAGATTGCCTTCATGCGTGTTGAACATACTGCTCGCAGTTTACCGGGCCATCGGGGCGCCGGCACTAATTTTGAATGGACTTCACCATGAACTTACGTCTGATCTCCGCCGCAGCCGCCTGCCTGCTGCTGCCCACCCTGGCCGTTGCGGCCGACGACAGCCAACTCATGCTCGGCGGCGGCGTGGCCGCCGGCGCGCGCTACTCCGGCTCCAAACAGAACACCGTCGCGCCGGTGATCCTGATCGATTACAGCCATGCCAGCGGCTTCTTCGCCAGCACCCTGCGCGGCATCGGCTACGGCGGCGAAGCCGGCCCGTTGACCTACAGCGCGGCACTGGGCTATCGCGGCGACCGCAAGGAAAAGAATGAGAAAGGATTGTTCGGCAACACCGGCAGCGCCAACCTGAAGGGCATGGGCGACATCAAGGGCAGCGCCAACGCCATGCTGAGCCTGGGCTACAAGCCGATCCCCCTGCTGGAGCTGAACGTCAGCGCCGACGTCCCGCTGTCGCAGCGCGAGAACGGCAAGACCTTCCACAGCGGCGTGACGGCGCATTTGCTGGACGCGACTAGCGATAAGATTTCGCTGGGCGTCGGCGCCGGTTTCGCGGACAGCAAATATGCGCAGACCTACTACGGCGTCACCGCCAAGCAGGCGAGCACGTCGAAGTTCAAGGCTTACCAGCCGAAGTCCGGCCTGTACGAAGCCAACGTCATGCTGACCTGGCAGCACAAGCTCGACCAGAAATGGGGCATCACCACGATGGTCGGCGCCACCCATCTGCTGCGCGAAGCTGCGCGCAGCCCGCTCACCGAGCGCAAGACCAGCCCTACCGCTGCGGTCTACGTCAGCTACGCCTACTGATTTTCCGCGAGGCGCTTCAACGCGGCCAGCACATCGGGGAAGTCGCCCACCACCATCGGCCCGAATTCCGCTTCCTGCGGGCCGGTGATCTCGGTGCTGTAGCTGATGCGCGTGAGGCCGGACGGCAGCGCTTCGATGCGGTGGAACACCAGCACTCGGTTGTCGTCGATGATGGTCTCGTCGGTGAACTCCTGGTTTTCGCGCACGGTCAACAGGGTGCTGCTGAAGATGTCGTCGCCCGGCACCTGCATCGTGAAGCGCGTGCCGTCGGCAAAGGGGCCGTGCAGTTCGATGTTCGCGATGCCGGCGTTCCACTGCTTCCAGCCCGCGACGTCGGACCACAGCGCCCAGACGGCCGCCGGCGTGGCGCTTGTTTCTATGCTTGCGACATGGGTCCACATGGCCTGCTCCTTAGTTCGATGGAGAGCGCAGCATAGCGAAATATTAATTTAAGTGCAATCGATGTCTGGCTTGGCCAGCCACTCCCGTCCCTTCAGCATGGCTTGCCAGTACACCGGCGGCAGCAGATGCCGCTTGAGCAGCCAGGCCAGCCGCGACGGACGGGTGCCCTCGATCAGCCAGCGGGGCAGACTGGGCGACAAGCGGCCGCCATAACAAAACTCGGCCAGCACCACTTTGCCGCGCGCAACCGTCAGCGGGCAGGCGCCGTAGCCGTCGTAGCGGGCCAGGCTTTGCGCAGCGCGCTGCCCGCCTCCCAGCGCGGCCAGCACATTGTGCGCCACCACCGGCGCCTGGCGACGGGCGGCGGCGACGGTCTTGGCGTTGCCGCAGTTGATGATATCGCCCAGCGCGTGGATGTTGTGCCATTGCTTGTGCCTCAGCGTGGCCGGGTCGACGTCGAGCCAGCCGCCCGCGTCGGCCAGCACGCTGGCGCGTATGAAGTCGGGCGGCGTTTGCGGCGGCACCACATGCAGCAAGTCGAAGCCGCGCTGGATTTGCTCGCTGCCACCATCCGGCAAGGCGCGGCGGAAAGTCGCCATCCTGGCCTCGCCATCGACCGCGACCAGCGTGTTACCGAAACGCAGGCCGACGCCATAAGCGTCGACATACTCCATCAACGCCGGCACATAATCCGCAACGCCGAACAGCACGGCGCCGGCGCTGCAGAATTCAATGTCGATATCGCCCAGCACGCCGTTGCGGCGCCAGTGGTCGGCCGCCAGGTACATCGCCTTCTGCGGCGCGCCCGCGCACTTGATCGGCATGGCCGGCTGGGTGAACAGCGCGCGGCCGCCGCGCAGCTGCTGCACCATCTGCCATGTGTACGGCGCCAGCCGGTGCAGGTAGTTCGAGGTGACGCCGCTGCCCCCCAGCGTCCCGGACAATCCGGCGATGGCGTCCCAGTCCAGCTTCAGGCCGGGGCACACCACCAGCTGGCGATAGTGCAGCATGCCGCCGTCGGCCAGCATGATGGCGTCGAGCTCCGGCGCCAAGCCGGCCACCGCCGCCCGGATCCAGCGCACGCCGCGCGGCATCGCGCTGGCCATCGGCCGGACCGTGTCGGCGCTGCGCATGGCGCCGCCGCCCACCAGCGTCCAGCCGGGCTGGTAGTAGTGGGTGTCGGCCGGCTCGACGATGGCGACATCGAGCCCGGGCTGCCGCGCCAGCAGGCTGGCCGCCGCGGCGATGCCGGCCGCGCCGCCGCCGACGATGACCACCGTGTGCCTGGCCGGCATGGAGCTGTGCGTCGACATGGCAGCTAGTACCGCCGCCGGCTGTCAGCCGCCTGAACGGTATCCGTTTCCAGCAGCAGCGTCTGGATATCGCGGTAGATCAGCTCGGGTTGCAGGAAAGCCGGGCTGTAGATCTCGCGCACCCGCCCCTGCCGGTCGAGCAGGAACAGCTTGACCTGGTGGTAGTACAAACGCGTCGGCTTGCCCTGGGCGTCGAGCTGCACCGAGGTGCTCTGCCCGAGGTCGTCAAGGATGGGTTGCAGCTTTTCCACCGAGCGCGAGGTCAGGAAGTGCCAGCGCAAAGGCTGGCCGGCGCTGCCCAGCGCGCCGCCGTAGAAACGCATCGCCTCCGGCGTGTCGTTGACCGGGTCGAAGGAAATGCTGGCGAACTGCACGCGCCGCGCCATCGCCGGCGTGTTGAGCAAACGCTCGCGCAAGCCGTTCAAGGTGGAGAGCAACGCCGGACACGCGGTCGGATCGCTGCAATAGGTGTACATGAAGTTGAGCAGCGTGACGCGGCCGGTGGTGTAGCGTTCCAGCGGCCTGTCGCGGCCGTCGCTGTCGAGCACCATGCCGCGCGGCCCCTGCTGGATCACCGGCAAGCGATAGCTGCCGGCCGCCGGCACGATCAGCTGCGACGGCACGGCCGCCGGCCGCTGCGCCGCGACGGCCGGCCGCACGCCATCCGTTCCGCTCAACAGCAGCAGCGGCAGCAGCGGCCAGATGTCAACGTATCGACGCCACATTGGGAGCGGGCTTCGCGCTGAACTTCATGTGGTGCGGACGGCCCAGCTTCTCCTTGTAGAAATCGATCTTCCACTGCTGGCTCAACTCGCGGCCATCCCAGTGATAGAGCTTGATGAAATGGTCGTCGTTGTCCAGATCCCAGTGTTCAAGCAGGCTGGTGGTGATGTACAGGCGCTTGCCATCCCAGCTCTGGCTGACCATGTTGACGTGCTTGCCCGTGACTTTCTCATAGACCTGGCGCGGCGCTTCAGGATTGCTCAGGTCGAACAAGCGGGTCTTGCCGTCCATGAAGGTGTTGACCCACAGGCCCTTGCCGTCGGCCGTGATCGACATGTCGACCGGCAGCGGAGTCTTGGCCGGGTCGCCGATCGGGCCGACGTCGCGCGCCTGCCAGCGGCCGTCGGCATCGGGGCGAACCAGCCACAGCCTGGAGGTCAGTGCGGTGGCGGTGATCGCCCAGTTGTCGCCGGCGGCCTGCGACCAGCGCACTTCCAGCGGCGCGCCCGGGGTGCTGAAGATCTGCTGCGGCTTCATGGCCTTGAAGTCCCACAGCACCATCGTGTTGCCGAACTTCTGCATGGCCGCCGGATCCTTGATCAGCTTGCCCAGATCGGTACGGTAGTTGGTGTAGCCGGTGAAGCTGGAGGTCAGCATGGCGTTGCGGCCGGGGTTGATCGCCAGGTCGTAGCCATAGCCGTCGCCCTGCACGTCGCCGATCTTGTCGGTCGGGTTTGGATAGCGGGCCACCACGTCGCCCTTGTTGTTGTACACCGCCATGCCGGTGGCGCCGCCCATGTCGCGCGGGTTCGACAGGAAGCCGACCAGCATGCGCCCCGGCAGCGCGTAGAAGGTGTGCGGACCGACGTAGCCGCTCTTGTCGACCACATCGTTGATGGTCTTCACCAGCTTGGGATGGGCCGGATCGGTGCCGACATCGAACACGAAGATCTTGCTGTCCTGCAGACGACCGGCCCACAGGTATTTGCGGTCTTCGGTGAAGCCGACGTGGTGGGCGTCGCCGCGCCCCGGCACCGACAGCGAATTAATCACCTTGCCGTATTTCGGCGAGGCCGGGTTGACGTCTATCGTCACCAGCTTGTCCTGGCCATTGCCGATGCCGGCGATGCCCAGCGTCCAGACATGGACGTAGTCTTCCTGGCCCTTGATGAGGTTGGCCATATAGGGCGAATTGCAGGTTTCATCGGCGCCGGCCGGGCCGGCCAGCAATACGGAAAAGAGCACACTGACGACGGGCAGAAATTTCATTCCGGTCTCCATGCATATTTATTAACATAAGCAATTTGACATCGTCCAGTTGAAAAATCAACAGTTACTTTCCCACTTGCGCGAAAAGCAACAGCTGGCTTTTCGCATGCAAGTTCGTTCTATTTCTACTGATCAGCGGCGATCGGCGCCAGCCTTAGGCAGCGCGGCAGTCATGTCGACCCAGCTTTGCGGCTGCGGCTTGTTGCGCTCGCGGACGCCGAAGAAGCTCACCACCAGCTCGCCGTTCTTGTCGAAGAATTCCACCGACGTCACGCCGGCGCGCTTGATCACGTAGCCGCTGTTGAAGGCGTTGTCGCGCAAGTGCAGATTGAACTCAGGGTCGAGCACGTTGAACCAGCCGCCCGCTTCCTGCACCTTGCTGACCTTGCCGCTGTAGATCTGGATCGCCGCCTCGTTGCCGAGGAAGGCCATGATGTCCAGCTTCTGCTTGGCCGACTCTTCCAGCAGCTGGCGCACCGCCTGCGGCGTCACGCGCTGCACGGAACTGGCCGGCGCCAGGCGCATCGCCTGTTCGCGCGACATGCCAAACTCACCCAGCAGGCGGTTGAACTGGTGCACATCGGTCAGCTCGTTCCAGGCCATCTGGTATTCCTTGACGTCGATGGCGCTGTCTGGTTTCTCGGCCGGCTTGACCGGCGCCGCCGTCACCTTCAGGTCCGCGCTTTGCGTCGGGTTGCGGAAGTCCGCCACCAGCTTGTCGAACACCGGCACGCCGGCCTCGCTCTTCACGTAGATCTTGTGCACCGCGTCGCCGTGGGCATCGAAGAATTGCAGGCTGCGCGACACCACGCCATCCTTGCCAGGCTGGACGACGGCGAACGCATACTTCCAGTTCTTGAAGGTGAAGCGCAGGTCGATCTCGCCGCCCAGGTAGCCGCCGGCGATGTTGCGCAGGCGGGCTTCGCGTTCCTTTTCCTTGTCGGCGTCGAGGCCGGTGATTTCTTCCTGCGGCTTGAGTTTGGTGGCGACGCCGGTACGTTCCAGCACGCCGTTCTCGTTGCGCGTCAGCGCCATCACCGTGCCCAGGTCCAGCGCGCGGCGCATGATTTCACGCGGCACGTTCTCGCCTTCCTGCAAGCGGGTGACGGTCTTGCCGATGCCGATCGCCAGCAGGTCGGCTTCGGACACGTTCAAGGTCTTGGCGGCGTCGCGCGCTTGCAGCCGGGGCTGGCTGGTGCGCAGCGCGTCGTAGCGTTCGGACAGGCTGGCGGCGCTGGCTGGCAGATAGTTCAGCAACAGGGCGCCGGTCAGCGCCAGGGCAAAGCGGTGATGAGCTTTCATGGGTAACTCCTTAGTAGATCACTTTGAGGTTGACCGCGTAGTTGCGGCCCGGACGGACATAACGTTCGATATCGGCCAGCGTGGTCGCGGTGGTGCCGACCGGCAGGCTGCGCGCCGAGGCGTAATCCCAGTACTTCTTGTCGCCGATGTTGTAGACGCCGGCATTCAGGACCACGTGCTTGCCGATGTTCCAGTAGGCCGTGAAGTCCATCACGGTCGAACCCGGAACATTGAAGCGCACGGCGCTGGTGTCGGAGATCACGTCATCGGCGGCCTTCTTGCCGCGTACGGTGCTGACCGCGAAGGACGCGCCGCCACGCAGGGCCGGATCGTCATACGCGAAGACGGCGTTGGCCTTGTATGGCTGCACCGACGGCAGATCGGCTTTCTTGCCGGTCTTGCTGTTTTCCGCCGTGCCTTGCGAGATGCCGCCGGCCAGCGCCACGCTGTAGCCCTTCATTGGCGCGATCCACTGGCCCAGCTGGAAGCGGCTGCTGACTTCGATGCCCTTGGTGTTGGCTTTGCCGACGTTCTCAGGACGGAACAGGCCGAAGGTGATGGTCGGATAGTTGACCGGGTCCAGCGGCTGCGCGGCGTATTCGATCATGTTGCTGTAGCTGGTGTAGAACACCGAGGTGCTCAGCTCCACGCCCGGAACCGGCGCGCCTTTCAGGCCGATGTCGAAGGCGTTGCTGGTTTCCTTCTTCAGGTTCGGATTGCCCATCACGGCGTAGGCGTTGCCGGCGGCGGTGTAGGTGAATGAATCGTAGGTGCCGGTGCGCTCGGCCGCGGTCGGCAGGCGGGTGCCGCGGCTGTATTGCGCGTAGGCGCTGAAGCCAGGCGTCAGCTCGACCGACAGGTTCAGGCTGGGCGTGAAGAAGGAATCGGTTTCATCCTTGATTTCCTTGGCCGCGCTTGGCACGGCGATGAAATACGCTTCCAGGTTTTTCGGTTTCAGCTTGCGCTGCTCGCCGCGCAGGCCCGGGGTCAGCGTGGCCTGGCGGCCCAGCATCGTGAAGCCGAACTCGCCGCGCAGATAGGCCGCCAGCTTGTCGGTGTCCATGTCGGCCATGCGGTTCTTCATGGTGATCTGGTGCGCGCCGGTCTTGATGACGGTGCGGTCTTCCTGCCATGGACGACGGCTTTCCTGCTGCTCGTAGCTGATGCCGTAGCTCAGCAGAGTGTTCGCGTCCAGCTGCTTGGTGGCGTCCGTCGCCAGGCCCTTGCTGTTGTTGTAGAAGCCGGTCGTGATGTTGCGCAGGTAGGGCTGGCTGCCGGTGATGTAGCTGGCGCGGGTCAGGTCGACCACCGAGGCGTTCTGCGTGTAGGCGCGGGTGTCGAGCGTATCGAACAGCAGGCCGGAGCCCGGCGTGTAGTGATGCTCGATGCTGTAGCGGGTGCGCTCGGTGCGCGAGTTCTGCGCCGCGCCTTCCGGATACGACGGCCCCAGCTTGTTGGCGTAGATGCGGTCGTGCGTGGATTTGTAGTTGTCGACGGTGAAGCCCAGTTTCTGGTCGCCGGTCAGCTTCCAGCTCAGCTTGGCCAGTACGGCGTCGGAAGTCCAGTCGTCGGGATTGAGCGCGACATTGCCACGGCTCTTGCCTTCGTCGCCGGCGCGGTGCACGCCGACGATCAGGCCCTTCAGGTTGTCGCTCAGCGTGGCCGCCCCGGTCACCGCGTGCATGCGGGCGCCACGGTCGGAGGTGTAGCCGGCCTTGTAGTCGGCGTAGAGCTTGCGGGTGGTCAGGTACTCTTCGGGCGTCTTGGTGATGAACGATACCGAACCGCCGATGCCAGGCGTGCCCGCGCCGGCCGGGCTGGTGCCGGAACCGATGCGTACTTCGCGGAAGGTTTCGGGATCGAAGTAGTCGCGGCCGATGCCGAAGGAGTTGGTGGAGTTGCCGTCCGGTTTAGGCGCGGCGTCCGGCAGCGCGATGCCGTCCAGTTCCAGGCTGACGCGGTTGCCTTCGGCGCCACGGATGTTGATGCCGGTATTGCCGGCGCCGTCCCAGATATTGCCGGAACCGCTGGCCGCCGTCGGCACGCTGACCAGCGGCGCGTAGCGGGCGATATTGGCCATGTCGATGGCGTTGTTCTGGGTGATCTGCTCGGCGCCGATGACGACGGTGGCGCCGCTGCGGGTGTTGCTGCTGTCGTCGCGTTTGGCTTTGACCAGGATCTCGCCCAGCGCGGCGGATGCGGCAGGTGCATCGGCGGCATCGGCGGCGTTGGCGGCGTAGGCGGGCAACAGCGCCGCGCCCAGCAAGGTCAGCAAGGCGGATCGCACCGCCAGTGTCACGGCGTGAAGAGACAAAGGCGCGGCCGTATGCCGGGCGCCCGAATTGATAGCGGCCATAGAGTTCCAAGAGTGTGAAGGTGACGGCTGGCTCTCGAACCTACGGCGATTGCTGGCAAAAATACATTCTAACAATAATGATTCTCATTTACAAGCAGCAGCGTGGTGAGAATCCGCGACCACATTGCTAGATAAAAGTTAAACATTATTCTTCTTGCATCTTTTTATTCTTCAGGTATCTTGATGAAGCTCAAGAGTCCGCCGTGAGGCGCACGCAGAATACCGCTTCTACCCCGGCCGGCAGGTACAGGCCAATTCCCCCGAAAAATTCATGACAGGAGGTCCACGATGGTTGCTAGTGCAGACGGGAAAATCGTTCAACTCGGATCGTATGCTGCGTCAAAGGGAAACAACTCCATCTCCGGCCTGTCGTCCGGCGCTTTCATGACCGTGCAGCTGCACCTGGCCCGCTCGGCCAGTTTCGCGGGCGCGGGCATCATCGCCGGCGGGCCGTTCCGCTGCGCCGAAACTTACCAGCCCAGCGGACTGGTGACGGCGGAAGATTCCCGCATCGAAAATTCCCTGTACATCTGCATGAACCCGCTGATCCCGCAAACCGGTCCCGACGCGCAACGCCTGGTCGAGATGGCGCGCGAAACCGCCCAGGCCGGCCTGATCGACGACATCGCCAACCTCGCCGACGACCGGCTCTACATCTTCACCGGCAGCGAGGATGACGTGGTCTATTCCGACGTCGTGGAGAGAACCCGCCAGTTCTACGAAATGCTGGGCGTGAAGCGCGACAACATCGCCTACCACGACGACGTGCCGGCCGGCCACAGCATCATCACGGACAACCCGGAAGATTCGGAATTGCAGACCAACCAGCCGCCCTACATCAACAACGGCGGCTTCATGCAATCCCACGACATCCTGCGCCATATCTACGGCGACCTGAAAGCGCCAGCCGAGCGCGCCACCGGCCAGCTGCTGCGCTTCGACCAGACGGAGTTTCTCGGTGAAGATGCGCCCTGGGCCAGCATGAGCCGCTTCGGCTATGCCTATATTCCATCCCGAGTGCTGGAAGGCGCCGTGCAAGCGCCGCGCGTGCATATCGCCCTGCACGGCTGCAAGCAAGGCTACAACTACACCGACTACGTCAACGGCCGCGCCGACATCGCCAGTCAGCCGCCGTACGGCAACCGCTACATCACGACGACGGGCTACAACAACATCGCCGAGAGCAACGACATCATCGTGCTCTATCCGCAAGCCGAAGGCACGGACAACGGCGCCATCCAGAATCCGGATGGCTGCTGGGATTGGTGGGGATACAGCAACAAGGACGCCGCGTCGCCGTACTATTCGCGCCATGCGGTGCAGATCAAGGCGATACACGCCATGCTTGACCGCCTTTGCGCTTGAGCGAACATGGAGAATGCAATGAGCAAATTTCCCATCACTACCCGCGTGAACGCCCTCGACGCATCAGGCTTCGTCGCCGAATCCGCCGCCATCGCATCGAATGCGATCGCACCGCTGGCGCATGCCGCGACCACGCAAAGGCTGATGCAGAAAGACGCCACGCACCTGGTCAACAACAGCGCCCTGACCCTGGCGCTGGCGGCGCGGCTGTGGGATCCGGTCGTCTGGAGCGAATGGACGCAGCTTCAGGCCGCCATCGTGCAGCGCCTGCATGCGCAGCATGAGAACTGGCACAAGGGCTGCGCCATCCTGATCGAGGACTATGGACAGCTACGGCAAGCCAACACCATGTCCAAGCTGGTGGAGAAGCAGAGCAACCTGATGTCGCAATCGGCCGACCTGATGACCAGCCAGGCCACCAATTTCGTGGCGCTGCTGGAGAACATCGACGTCGACTTTGGTTATTGGGCCAGCCAGAAACTGCAGCCCGCCGCCGATCAAGCCGCCAGGTAGTTGTTCTTCACGCGGACATAGTGCTCCGCCGAATATTTCAGATAAGCGATTTCTTCGGCGGTCAGCGCCCTCACCTTCTGCGCCGGGCGACCGACGTAGAGGTGGCCGCTTTCCAGCACCTTGCCTGGCGAGACCAGGCTGCCCGCGCCGACCATCACCTGGTCCTGCACGACCACATCGTCCATGATGATGGAGCCCATGCCGATCAGGCATTCATTGCCGATGGTGCAGCCGTGCAGCAGCACCGAGTGGCCGATGGTCACGTAGTCGCCGATGATGAGCGGCGAGCCGTCCGGCTTGGCGGCGTTCTTGTGCGAGACGTGGCCCATGGCGAAATCCTGCACATTGCTGCACTCGCCGATGACGATGCGGTTGACATCGCCACGCAGCACGGTGTTGCACCAGACCGAGCTGTCGCGGCCGATGCGCACGTCGCCGATCACTTGCGCGGACGCGTGCAGATAAATGTTTTCGCCCAGGACGGGGCTGGTGTTCAGATAGCTGGAGATGGGCATGTGTTTTAAGCGATGTAGGTGGTGTCGCCGTGCGGCGCGGCCTGGAAGGCTGGCAGCGCTTCGGCCTGGCGCGAGAATTCGGCTTGCAGCGGATAGCGGGATGCATCGACCACTTCCGGCAGCATCTGCTGCATGAAGTGCCAGGTGACGGCCGTCATCACGCCGGCATGGTCGAGCGCCGCCACCGACAGCGGATGGGCGCGCAGCTCGGCTTCCAGCGCGTCGAAGGCCGACAGCATCTGCGCGGTGACGCGGTCCACCCACGGCTGGTGCAGCTTCTCGGCCGGACGCACCATGCGCTCGTACACCAGTTGCACGCCCTTGTCGCAGGCGGCCAGCGCCAGCCCGAGCACGCGCAGCGAGCGCATCAGTTCGGTCGGCATCGACGGCGTCAGGCGGCTGACCGGCATGGCCAGCGCTTCCGCGTATTGCACGATCAGGGTCGAGTCCATCAGCACGGTGCCGTCGTCGGCCACCAGGGTCGGCGCCTTGACCACCGGATTGATCTGGCGGAATTGTTCGTAGGTGCTGAACACCGACAGCGATTGGTGTTCGAAGCGCACTCCCATCAACTGTAGCGTGACGGCCACGCGGCGCACGTATGGCGAATCCAGCATACCGATTAATTTCATGTTTTCTCCAATAATTAAGCCAGCGCCCATTCGGCGGCCTTGCGCGCGTGGATGGCGGTGGTGTCGAACAGCGGCACGGCGGCGTCCCGCTGCGCGACCAGCAACGAGATTTCTGTGCAGCCCAGTATGATAGCCTGCGCGCCCTGCTCCACCAAGCCAGCGATGATGCGGCGGTATTCGTCGCGCGAACTGTCGACGATGCGGCCCAGGCACAGTTCTTCGTAGATGATGCGGTGGACGATGTCGCGGTCGTGCTGCTCGGGCACCACCACGTCGAGGCCGTGGCGCTCGCGCAGACGGTCCTTGTAGAAGGCTTGCTCCATCGTGAAGCGCGTGCCCAGCAGGCCGATCTTGTGCAAGCCGGCGTGCTTGATCTCGGCGGCGGTCGGGTCGGCGATGTGGAACAGCGGGATGTCCACCGCCGCCTCGATGGCGGGTGCCACCTTGTGCATGGTGTTGGTGCACAGGACCAGGAAGTCCGCGCCGGCCGCGCGCAGCGAGCGCGCCGCATCGGCCAGCACGGCGCCGGCCGCGTCCCAGTCGCCGGCGTGCTGCAGGCGTTCGATTTCGTGGAAGTCCACGCTGTACAGCACCACCTTGGCCGAGTGCAGGCCGCCCAGATGCTGCTTCACCGTCTCGTTGATCTGGCGGTAGTAAGGTACCGTCGATTCCCAGCTCATGCCGCCTATCAGGCCTATCGTTTTCAACCGCGCTCCCTCCGCAAGACCGGCCTCGCGACGTGCGGACCCGGCCCGCAAGCATACACGCCGCCGGGTATTTTTGCTCAGGCCTCGGGGCGGGCGTAGCTGACGGTCAGGATTTCCCACTGGTGGCCGTCGGGCTGATTCCAATAGACGATGCTGCCGCCGTTGTAGCTGCCGATCTGGTTGTCGTTATCCGCAAACACCGAGCTGCGATAAGGGATGCCGGCGGCCTTGATGCGGCCGAGGATGGCGTCGAAGTCCGCCTGCTGCACGCGGAAGCAATAGTGCTGCAGCGGGATGGGTCCCGGCCACTGGTCGAAGTCGATGGTCAGGCTGTCGCTGACGAACACCGGCGCGAAGGGGCCGACGCCGGTGCTCGACCAGGGCACGTCCAGCAGTTCCGCCAGCTGCTTTGCCGCGGCGATCTTGTCGCGCACGGGTATCAACAAATGATCAAGATGGATAGTCATACGCACCTCCTGTTGTCATTTTAGCGTAGCGGAGCTCCGGACCATGCTTACGGCGCGAGATAAGCGGCAAGGCCAACAGTTGGAATGACCAGCTTGTAGTTGCCGGGCGTTTCGCGCAGTACTTCGACCTTGACGAGCGATGGCAGTTCCACACCCAATTCGGCCGCGATGGCCTTTTCCGGCTCGCTGATCAGTGCGCGGGCGAAGGCGGGGTCTGCGTAGAATTTACGTATCAGTCGCTTCTCCAATTCCTGCCGGGAGGTGCCTTCGAGCAGGTGGTTCCAAGCTTGGGCATGCTCCTGGTCTTGCGGCGACAAGACGGCCGGGGCCGCGGACCAGACGGAGCCAGGCCAGTTTAGTATCAAATCGGTTCCCGGAATTTTCCATTGGGTAAACACCTCGAAACGGTTTGCAATGCCCAGCGGATTGGTAACCGTACCAAACTGGTTGTCTCGGAACAGCCACGCGCACAGATCCGGCGCGGCCCATCCATTCGACGTCCTGAGGCCGAATTGCGAGTACTGTATGCCGTCCAAAGGATCTTTGCAGCAATTTGTAGTGAAGGCGTGGCGTGACGCGAAATAGCTGTAGGTTTTTTTGCCGATGCTGTCAGCGCCGAACTGCGCGAATTGGGCGTCGGTCTCCCCAGTCAGAAACGGGGTCGCCGGCTGGGTAGTGACCAGCGCGATATGGAACTTCTGGCCGATGGTGATGCGCGTCGTTTCATACCAGGACTTGTTGATGATGGCGTCTGTTATTTTCTGGAATTTCGGATCAGACTTGGCAGGCAGGGTCACTTTGGGATCGCCCAAGCTGGAGACCGGCGCGCTATGCTGATTCAGCGGATTGGTATAACTCTTGTTCCAGTAGGCGGCCGGATCGGCATGGATGAGCGACAGATCGTCATTGGCCTGCAGGAAAGTCTGGTCCATGCGCAGCCACAGCGAGCCAAACGTGGATTTCAGGCTGGGCGGCTCGTCCGGGCCGGAGTAAGCGCCGAAGAACGTGCCGAGGAAGGTGCCGAAGATACCCGCGCCTGGGAAATCAAGCAGTCCGATGCAAGTGAACACCGCAGTGAAAAACGTGGACAGTTCTTTCTGCCCAGGATCCGGCGAGGCATCCTGCGACAGCTCCTGGTAGACCCCGTTGAGGACGTCCTGCATGTAGTCGTGCACATGGTTGGTCAGGTCCATCAGGTTGCTGATATTTTCCTTCACTTGCGCCAGTTGCTCAGGTGTCGCCATGGTAGTCCCTTTCAAAAGGTTATCCAAAAAACAACGATGAGCGTTGATTGTAGCCCGGCGACCGTGTCCATGCCAGCGACATAAACGAGCCTGCTGTGTTTGCGCCACACGACCCCACACAACTAGCAGTCAGGACTGGCGCTCCCCCACCTGCTCGTGCGCGACCTGTCGGCGCGGTCGGAAGCCGGGGGCCAGCAGCTTGTATTGCAGGCGCTGCCTGAACTCGGCGTCGCGCTGCTGCCAGGTCGGGCCATGGGCTTGCGGCGCCGGCAGCACGGTCGGCTGGCCGTTCATCTTCAACTCAGCGATGGGCAAATCGCCGGCATCGTCCTTGTTGTCGGTGTAGTGGATGCGGCCCTGGGCGTCGGCCCATTTGTAGACTTGCGCGTGGCCGGCGGCGCTGGCGCAGAGCAAGGTGATGGTCAGTAGTAAGCGGGTCATGGAGGATTGTTCTCATGAAGAATCGACGGCCCGATTGTACAAAAAATTTCCTTTTGGAAATCTATTGAAATGTCACTACTCTTGCAATAACACCACCGCGCCGCGCGCGATGGAGTGGACCACGGCCATCACGTCCCAGTTGGTGAGGCGGATGCAGCCGTGCGACTGGGTCTTGCCGATCTTGCCTGGCTCGGGCGTGCCGTGGATGCCGTAGTGTTCCTTGCTCAGTTCTATCCACGCGACGCCGACCGGGTTGTTGGGGCCGGCCGCGAGGCGGGCCTTGGCGTCGCCCGCCCTGGCGTCCCAGAACAGCTTGGGGTTGTAGCGGTATTCGGGATCGGTGGCGACGCCGCGCACCTGCCAGCGGCCTTCGGGCAGCGGGTCGTGCTTGCTGCCTGTGCTGGCGGGGAATTGCGCGAACGGCATGCCGCCCGCGTCGAGCAGCGTCAGCGTGCCGTCCTTCGCATCGACCAGGATGGAGCTGGCTTTCGGCAGCGGCTTGGCGGCGGCCACGTTGGGAACGGTGATGCGGGTGCCGGCGCGCGTCAGCGATTTGCCGGGGTTGAGGCGGCGCAGCAGGTCGGGGCTGGAGTGGAAGCGCTCGCCCAGCGCTTCGGCCAGGCTGGCGTAGCCCAGCGCGGGCAGCTTGGACTTGGCCATCATGCCGGCCGGGATGGGCGTGTAGGGTCCGGCGATGTCTTGTGCGGTGATGGTGTAGCTGTCCAGCACGGGCGCCTGGTCGCGCTCCAGCTCAGTCCAGGTGGCGGCATCGACCACGCCAGTCAGCGGCAGCTGGTGCAGCTTCTGGAAGCCGCGTATGGCCTGGCGCATATTGCTGCCGTAGGCGGCGTCCATTTCGCCGGTGGAAAAGTGTGCGCGGTCCAGCAGCACTTGTGCGCGCAGCACTTCCGGGCCGTGCGCCTTCGGGCCGACGGTGGCTGCGCCGGCTGTGCCAGCCGCCAGCAATGCGACAAAAAATAAGACTCTCAAGCCAGACTCGAATAACGTAAGGGGTGCTTATTCTAGCTTATGCGTATTCACCGAGGCGGTTCACAAGACTGGCTTTGCATCAATGGCGGCCGACGCGCAGCGCGGCGGCATGGAAGGCGCCGGCGAGCGCGAGATCGCGCACGCCGAAGGAAATGTGATGCAGCATAGTCAGGATTCCAGTTGTTGTGCGACTTCCCAGCTATGGCCTGCGGGGTCGACAAAGTTAGCGGTGCGCATGCCCCAGGGGCGGTTGACGGGGCCTGCCAGAATGGTAACACCGCGCTGCCGCAATTGGGCGCAGACCGCATCCACATCCGGCACCCAGATGCTGATCTGGAAGCGCGAGCCGGCGTCGCGCGGCGCCACCACGCCTGGAGCGATGATCTCCGGCGCGCTCCCCACATGCAGCAGGTTGATGATGAGCTGCTCGAACTTCAGCGCCGCCGATACCGCATCCTCATACACCACCGGCACGCCGAACACGTCGACATAAAACGCCTTGGCCGCCGCCACGTCTTCGACGAACAGGCTGATGGCGCTGAGTTGGTGCAAGGGATTGCTCATGGCTTCACTCCGGTTTGCGGTATTTTTGCATGACGTCGCCGAGGCGGCCGCGGTGCGCGTCCAGCCAGCTCCACAGCGCTTCGACCTGGTCATGATGGGCGCGGTAGTAGCCGGCGTTGAACGCCAGCCACAGCCGCGTGTTAATCAAGGGCTGCGGCAACTGCACCACCGCGCCGTGATAGCGTTTCAGCGTCAAGGCCAGATGCTCGGGCTTGACCAGGTTGACCACCACGCCGTCCACCCGCCCCAGCTTGAGCTTCTCGATATTGCGCTCCAGGTCGCGGGCGCCGTCGTCGATGGTCAGGCCGGCTTCGCGCAGGCGCGCATTGTAGGAGTTGCCTTGCGGCGAACCCAGCACCTTGCCGCGGAAGTAGTCATTGGGATTGGCGCTGGACGGTATCTTGTCCTTGACGCGCACCAGCACCACCACCGTGTTGTGCAGCGCGCGGTTGCGGTCGACGTGGCCGTCCTTGTCGCGCGGCAGCGCGATCTCGGCGGCATAACTGGGTTGTTCGGCCAGCGGCGTCATGTCGATGTCGCCCGCCTCCAGCGCCACCCGCAGGCGCGCCACCGGCAAGCGCACCAGCGTCGGCAGGCAGTTGAAGCCGGAACCCATGACGGCGTTGCGTATCAGGTCCACCGCCGCGCCGGGCGGTTCAGGCACTTGCTCGCCCTCGCCCATCCAGTAAGGCGGCCGGTTCTGGTCCATATAGCCGACCCGCAGCGGCGTGCAAACACCGGCACTCTGTGCCAGCGGAGTAAGCGTGGCCAACATCAGCAGTATGCCAGCGCGGATCGCCATGGAAGAATCAGTGGTCGGAAGGTTTGGGCGCCAGCGGCGGCAGCGCAGCGGCCTGGCCCTTGCCGACGATCTGGATGAAGATTTCGTTTTGCTTAATCATGCTGAGCTCGTAGCGAGCACGCTCCTCCACTGCGCCGGTGCCGTCCTTGAGGTCGCGCACTTCGGAGTCGAGCTTGGCGTTGCGGGCGATCAGTTCCGCGTTTTTCTTGTGGGCCGTATCAACCTGGCCTTCGAAGTCTTTCACGCGCAGCCACCCGCCCTTCCCCAGCCAGAGCGGGTACTGTATCAACAACAGCAGGGCTGTCAGTGCGAGGGTGATCAGACGCATGGAGTGAACAGCGGCCGGAAGTAATCCGGCCGCGCTTGCTTAATTACTTCAGATTATAGAACGCGTCGCGGCCCGGGTAGGAAGCGATATCGCCCAGATCTTCTTCGATACGCAGCAGCTGGTTGTACTTGGCCATGCGGTCCGAACGCGACATCGAGCCGGTCTTGATCTGCAGGGCGTTCAGGCCAACAGCGATATCGGCGATGGTCGAATCTTCGGTTTCGCCCGAACGGTGCGAGATCACGGCGGTGTAGCCGGCGCGCTTGGCCATTTCGATGGCGGCGAAGGTTTCGGTCAGGGTGCCGATCTGGTTAATCTTGATCAGGATCGAGTTGGCGATGCCTTTCGAGATGCCTTCTTTCAGGATCTTGGTGTTGGTGACGTACAGGTCGTCGCCCACCAGCTGGATCTTCTTGCCCAATTCCTTGGTCAGGATCGCCCAGCCGTCCCAGTCGCCTTCGTGCATCGCGTCTTCGATCGAGATGATCGGGTACTTATCGCACCAGGTCGCCAGCAGGTTGGTGAACTCGGTGGCGGTCAGGCTCAAGCCCTCGCCTTCCAGCTCGTACTTGCCGTCCTTGTAGAACTCGGAAGCAGCGCAGTCCAGGCCGATGGCGATCTGGGTGCCTGGCTCGTAGCCGGCTTCTTCGATCGCCTGGATAATCAGCTTGATCGCTTCTTCATGGTTGGCCAGCGATGGCGCGAAACCGCCTTCGTCGCCCACGGCGGTGCTCAGACCCTTCTTGTGCAGGATCTTTTTCAGCGTGTGGAACACTTCGGCGCCGTAGCGGACCGCTTCCTTGAAGGAAGGTGCGCCAACTGGAATGATCATGAATTCCTGGATGTCCAGGTTGTTGTCGGCGTGCGCGCCGCCGTTGATGACGTTCATCATCGGCACTGGCAGTTGCATCGCGCCCGAACCGCCGAAGTAGCGGTACAGCGGCAGGCCGGCTTCTTCAGCGGCGGCTTTGGCGACAGCCATCGACACGGCCAGCATGGCGTTGGCGCCCAGGCGTGCCTTGTTTTCGGTGCCGTCCAGGTCGATCAGAGTGCGGTCCAGGAAAGCTTGCTCATTGGCGTCCAGGCCCATGATGGCTTCCGAGATTTCGGTGTTGATGTTCTCGCAGGCTTGCAGCACGCCCTTGCCGAAGTAACGCTTCGGATCGCCGTCGCGCAGTTCGATCGCTTCGCGCGAACCGGTCGATGCACCCGACGGTACAGCAGCGCGGCCCATGACGCCGGATTCCAGCAGCACGTCGCATTCGACGGTAGGATTGCCGCGCGAGTCGATGATTTCACGGCCGATAATGTCAACAATAGCACTCATGTCATTCTCCAAAGTTAGGCGATGCGAAGTCGCTACGCGTTCTGATGCGCGTTGCGGACGAAATAACGGGAATTGTACCCGGCGCAGGCGGAGCCATCATACGAAAACCCGTACGCCAGGTATGCTGCATTAGTTGAAGCTGT
Source organism: Rugamonas aquatica (assembly GCF_009380215.1). Taxonomy (GTDB): domain Bacteria; phylum Pseudomonadota; class Gammaproteobacteria; order Burkholderiales; family Burkholderiaceae_D; genus Rugamonas; species Rugamonas aquatica_B. The sequence continues at coordinate 35,582 of NZ_WHUG01000014.1, read as the reverse complement.
TTTCCAGGAAGCCAGCTTTTTTGGTGATACGGTCCAGCTCGATCAGCGTGGACAGCAACTCCTTCATGCGACCCAGCGGCACGGCGTTCGGGCCGTCCGACAGGGCTTCTGCAGGGTTGGGATGCGTTTCCATGAACAAGCCGGCCACGCCGACGGCCACGGCCGCGCGCGACAGCACCGGCACCATTTCACGCATGCCACCGGACGACGTGCCGTTACCGCCTGGCAGTTGCACCGAATGGGTCGCATCGAACACCACAGGGCAGTTCGATTCGCGCATGATGGCCAGCGAACGCATGTCCGAGACCAGGTTGTTGTAGCCGAAGGAGGCGCCGCGCTCGCAGGCCATGAAGTTGTCTTCGTTCAGACCCTTGGCCTTGGCGGCCAGGCGGGCTTTGTCGATGACGTTCTTCATGTCGTGCGGGGCGAGGAACTGGCCCTTCTTGATGTTGACCGGCAGGCCGGACTCGGCGCAGGCGACGATGAAGTCGGTCTGGCGGCAGAGGAAGGCCGGGGTTTGCAGCACGTCGACCACCGCCGATACTTCGGCGATTTCATCGATCGAGTGCACGTCGGTCAGCACCGGCACGCCCAGTTCGCGTTTGACGTCGCCCAGGATCTCCAGGCCCTTGTCGCGGCCCGGACCACGGTACGAGGTACCGGAGGAACGATTGGCCTTGTCGAACGAGGACTTGTAGATGAACGGGATGCCCAGCGCGGCCGTCATTTCCTTCAGCGCGCCGGCGGTGTCGAACGCCATCTGGCGCGATTCGATCACGCAGGTGCCGGCGATCAGGAAGAACGGCTGGTCGAGGCCAACGTCAAATCCGCACAGTTTCATGCTGCATCTCCTTGCAGTGCATCGTCGACAGCATGCAGGCGGGAACCGCCGGCGGCCTTGTGGGCCAGTGCTGCCTTGATGTAGGACGTGAACAGCGGATGGCCGTCACGCGGGGTCGATTTGAATTCAGGGTGGTACTGCACGCCCATGTACCAAGGGTGCGAGTTCTCGCCGGTGCGCGGCAGTTCCATGATTTCGCACAGGTCTTCGGTCGGGGTACGGGCCGCGACCACCAGGCCGGCCGCTTCCACGCGCGGCAGGTAGTGGTTGTTGGCTTCGTAGCGGTGACGGTGACGCTCGGTGACGACCGCGCCGTAGATTTCCGACGCCAGCGTGCCCGGCTTGATGGCGCAGGTTTGCGCGCCCAGGCGCATGGTGCCGCCCAGGTCGGAGTTCTCGTCGCGCTTCTCGACCTTGCCGTCCTGGCCTTGCCACTCGTCGATCAGGGCGACCACAGGCTGCGCGGTGTCCAGGTCGAACTCGGTGGAGTTGGCGGTGGTCAGGCCGGCCTTGTGGCGGGCGTATTCGATCAGCGCCACCTGCATGCCGAGGCAGATGCCCAGGTAAGGGATCTTGTTTTCACGGGCGAACTGGGCGGCCATGATCTTGCCTTCCACGCCGCGCTTGCCGAAGCCGCCCGGTACCAGGATGGCGTCGTACTTGCCCAGCGCGGCGCAGCCGGTGGTCTCGATCTCTTCCGAGTCGATGTACTCGATGTTGACCTTGGATTCGTTGTGGATGCCGGCGTGGCGCAGCGCTTCGGTCAGCGACTTGTACGACTCGGTCAGTTCCACATACTTGCCGACCATGCCGATCGACACTTCGCTCTTCGGATGCTCCAGCGTGTAGATCAAACGGCTCCAGACCGACAGGTCGGCCGGGGCCGGGTTCAGGTCCAGCGCTTCGCAGATGATCGCGTCCAGGCCCTGGTCGTGCAGCATCTGCGGCACTTTGTAGATGGTGTCGACGTCCCACACGGAAATGACGGCCTGCTCTTCGATGTTCGAGAACAGCGAGATCTTGGCGCGTTCGTCTTCCGGGATGGCGCGGTCGGCGCGGCACAGCAGTGCGTTCGGCGAGATGCCGATTTCGCGCAGCTTCTGCACCGAGTGCTGGGTAGGCTTGGTCTTCAGCTCGCCGGCGGAGGCGATGAACGGCACCAGCGTCAGGTGGACGAAGGCGGTGTTCTTGCGGCCAGCGCGCAGGCTCAGCTGACGCGCGGCTTCCAGGAACGGCAGCGATTCGATATCGCCCACGGTACCGCCGATTTCGCACAGGGCCACGTCGTAGCCTTCGGCGCCGCGACGGATGTAGTCCTGGATTTCGTTGGTGATGTGAGGGATGACCTGCACGGTCTTGCCCAGGTACTCGCCGCGGCGTTCCTTGCGGATCACCGATTCGTAGATCTGGCCGGTGGTGAAGTTGTTCACCTTTTTCATGCGGGTGGAAATGAAGCGCTCGTAGTGGCCGAGGTCGAGGTCGGTTTCGGCCCCGTCGTCGGTGACGAATACTTCACCGTGCTGCATAGGGCTCATCGTGCCAGGATCGACGTTGATGTACGGGTCGAGCTTGAGCATGGTGACTTTGAGGCCGCGCGATTCGAGGATCGCGGCGAGAGAGGCGGCGGCAATCCCTTTACCAAGGGAAGACACGACGCCGCCAGTGACGAAGACAAATTTGGTCATTGCAGATGGTGCCGAACGGCACGTGCGGGAAATTGAAATTATACCCTAAAACGTCCGATTCTTCACCTTCCTGCCCGGAAAAATCCTCAACCGGGCGGGAAACTCCTATGAGGGAAAGTGCAAAAACAGCCAGCTTGCCTATCCGTCAGCACGGTGTTTCACCGTACAGACCGCCACCCGTGGGCAGGCAAAAATGACAACTCAATCAAACAGGGAGGTCATGATGAACTACGAAGAACTCGATGCCTTGGGCATGTATGTGGACAACGGCCATAAAGGCCCCGGTCCGGAACTGATGGGCGCCGACACGCTGATCGGCAACCATGTGCACAATCTGAAGGACGATCACCTGGGCGAGATCAAGGAGATCATGCTCGACATGCGCACCGGCAACATCGCCTATGCGGTGATGTCGTACGGCGGCGTGTTCACCATCGGCGAAAAACTGTTCGCCGTGCCTTGGGAAGCACTGACGCTGGATACGATCAACAAGCGCTTCACGCTGAACCTGGACAAGGAGCGCATCGAAAACGCCCCGGGCTTCGATACCGACCACTGGCCGAACATGGCCAACCAGACCTGGGCCAGCCAGATCCACACCTACTACGGTACCAGCGGCAACCGTAGCGCGGACATCCGATAATGTTTGCCGCCATCATCGTGCTGGTGGGAACGGCCGCCGTTGGCGGCCTTGCCGCCAGCTGGCTTTTCCGCCACTACTTCCGCCGCCCGCAGCGCCGGCAGACGGGCGTGCCCGTCATGCTGGGCAGCTGGTCGGACGGACACGAATCAACGGTGGCGGTACATTTGCGGCGCGGACAGCGCTAATCAGCAGAAATCGCGGCTGATGGTCGGCAGCCGTCCCAGCAGGTGGGACATGTCGACCAGCCGTTTGGCGACCAGGTGGCGCACCACGCCCTCCTGCTGCCAGACGCCATACACACCCAGCAGCGGCGCGCTCAATACCTCGCGCCGCTGCTGCTCGACCAGCGCCGGCCAGATGATGACGTTGACGTTGCCGGTCTCGTCCTCCAGCGTAATGAACAGCACGCCCTTGGCCGTGCCGGGGCGCTGCCGCACCGTGACCATGCCGCAGGCGCGCGCCAGCATGCCGTTGGTGTAGGTATTCAGCGTGGCGGCCGGCAGGAAACGGTGCTCCAGCAGCCTGGCCCGCAGCAGCGCCAGCGGATGGCGGCCCAGGGTCAGGCCGTGCGAGCGGTAGTCGCCCAGGATTTCCTCGCCTTCCGTCGGCGGTTTCAGCACGGGGATGTCTTCGTCCGGCATGGTCGGCCGCAGCAAATCCTTGTCCGGCACGGCGCCGACCGCCTGCCACAAGGCTTGCCTGCGATTGCCCGACAGCTGATGCAGGGCGTTGCCGCCGGCTAGTACTTGCAGATCGTGGCGCTCCAGGTCCGCGCGCCGCGCCATGTCGGCGACGCTGGCGAAAGGGCGCTCGGCCCGCGCCTGCTCAATGCGGGCGGCCGCTTCGGCGCGCATGCCCTTCAACATCGACAGCCCCAGGCGCACCGCCGGCTGGCCGCGCCTGCCCACCCGCTCTTCCAGCGAGGTATCCCAGCCGCTGATGGTGACATCGATTTCGCGCACCTGCACGCCGTGGCGTTTGGCGTCCTGCACCAGTTGCGACGGGCTGTAGAAACCCATCGGCTGGCTGTTCAGCAGCGCGCACAGGAAGGCGGCCGGTTCGTGGCACTTGAGCCAGGAACTGGCATAGGTCAGCAAGGCGAAGCTGGCGGAATGCGATTCGGGGAAACCGTATTCGCCGAAGCCTTCAATTTGCTTGCAGATCGCGTCGGCGAAATCAGCCTCGTAGCCGCGCTCGCGCATGCCGTCCTTGATGCGCTGCTCGTATTTGTCCACGCCGCCCTTGCGCTTCCACGCGGCCATCGCGCGCCGCAACTGGTCAGCCTCGCCCTCGGTGAAGCCGGCGGCGATGACGGCGATCTGCATGACCTGCTCCTGGAAAATCGGCACACCCAGCGTGCGGCCCAGCGCTTCCTTCAGCCTCGGCGGATAGTGGATTTCCTCGCGCCGCATGCGCCGCTGCAGATACGGATGCACCATGCCGCCCTGGATCGGCCCCGGCCGCACGATCGCCACTTCGATCACCAGATCGTAAAACTCCCGGGGACGCAGACGCGGCAGCATGCTCATCTGCGCGCGCGATTCGATCTGGAACACGCCGATGGTGTCGGCCTCGCACATCATGTCGTAGGTGGCGGGGTCTTCCTTGGGGATGTCCTGCATCCTGAACGGCTCGCCGCGCTGCGCGCTCACCAGCTCCAGCGCGCGCCGCAGCGCCGACAGCATGCCCAGAGCCAGCACGTCCACCTTCATCAGGCCCAGCTCTTCCAGATCGTCCTTGTCCCACTGGATCACGCAGCGCCCCTCCATCGTGGCGGCCTCGATCGGCACCAGCCGCGACAGTTTGTCGTGCGAGATGACGAAGCCGCCCGGATGCTGCGACAGATGGCGCGGGAAGCCAAGCAGGCTGATCGCCAGCGCGGCCCATTGCTGCGCCAGTTGCGATTCGGGGTCCAGTCCGCACTCGGCCAGACGGCCCAGCAGGTCGTTGCGGCTGTCGAACCAGTGGTGGGCCTTGGCCACCTTCTCGACGATGGCCAGGTCCACGCCCAGCGCCTTGCCGCTGTCACGCAGCGCGCTCTTCGGACGATAGCTGATGACGACGGCCGCCAGCGCGGCGCGGTCGGCACCGTATTTTTGGTAGATGTACTGGATCACCTCCTCACGCCGCTGGTGCTCGAAGTCGACATCGATGTCGGGCGGTTCATTGCGCTCCCGGGAAATGAAGCGCCCCGTCAGCATATTGCTGCGCTCGGGATCGACCTCGGTCACGCCGAGGCAATAGCAGACCACCGAGTTGGCCGCCGATCCCCTGCCCTGGCACAGTATGCCCTGGGAGCGGGCAAAGCGAACGATGTCGTAAACCGTCAGGAAGTAAGGCTCGTACTTCAGCTCCGCAATCAGCTCCAGTTCCTTCTCGATCTGGTCGCGCACCTTGACGGACAAGCCCGCCGGAAAGCGTCCCTGCGCGCCGGCATACACTTCCTGCCGCAGATAGCTGGCCGGCGTCTGGCCTTGCGGCACCAGCTCGCGCGGGTATTCGTAGCGCAGCTGGTTGAGATTGAACTCGCACCGCTCCATGATGCTAATCGTTTCCGCCAGCGCCTGCGGCGGATACAGGTTCGCCAGCCGCAGCCGCGAGCGCAGATGCTGCTCGGCGTTCTGCGCCAGCGCGTAACCACACTCCCCCACCGGCTTGCCGACGCGCACCGCGCACAAGGTATCGTGCAGCGGCTTGCGCGAACGCACATGCATGCAGACATGACCGACCGCCACCACCCGCATGCCGTGCTGCAAAGCCACCTCGTCAATGCTGAGCCGGTGCGCCTCGTCAAACGCGCGCTGGAGCAGACTCAGCCCCATCCAGCTGCGGCCGGGAAAGTTAGCCTCCATCCACGCCGCCTGCGCGTGCAGGCGGTCGACATCGTCCGGCTGGAAGGCCGGGTAATGCGGCAGCAAGATCATCAGGCAACCGGGCAAGCCCTTCAGGTGTGCATGGGCGGCAGGCGGCGCGGTCAGGTCGGCAGGCGTGAGCAGATAGCTGCCCTTGGCGACGCGGTTGCGGCCTATCGTGATGAGCTCGCAGAGATTGCCGTAGCCTTCGCGGTCCTGCGCCAGCGCGATCAGCGACAGCGCCGGGCTGCCGTCCGGGTTCTTCAGGTGGAAATGGCTGCCGATCAGCAGCGGCAGATTGGCAGCCTTGGCCTGCGCGTGCGCGCGCACCACGCCGGCCAGCGAGCATTCGTCGGTGATCGCCAGGCCGGCGTAATCGAGCTGCACGGCGCGCGCGACCAGCTCCTCGGCGCTGGACGCGCTCTGGAGGAAGGAAAAATTGGTCAGGCAAAACAGCTCGGCATAAGCCGGCAAGCCCTGGGCGGAGGATGGACCCATGATTTTTAACTGTGTTTTTATACAGTATAATACACCCTGCGCGCCGTTCAACCATGAACAAACTTAATAGTGGGTGCCGGCGGTTTTATTGGCTAAAACTATGGTTCTACGTAGCACTACGCAGAGCCTGCGCGGCAAAAACAACAGTAAATAAAGTTTGGCTGCAAAATTGTCAGAAAAATCATTTCCTTATGAACTATTTGAATAGAATCAAATTTTTCACGGGAGAGAAAACTTGTTCGCAACCACGCCTTTACGTCATGCCGTACTGCTCAGCCTGTACGGTGCAGCAGCCCTGAGCTTCGCCCCCTCCGCCTTCGCGCAGACCGCCCCTGAAGCCAAGCAGGAAACCCAGATACAGTCGGTCAGCGTGGTCGGTTCGCGCCGCGCGGCCAGTTCGTCCACCGACACCGTCGTGCCGGTCGATATCATCCCGATGAGCAAGACCACAGAACAAGGCGGCCAGTTCGACCTGGCGCAAACGCTGACCTATATCTCGCCATCGTTCAACTCGACCCGCCAGAGCGGCTCCGACGGCGCCGACCTGGTCGACTCCGCCGCGCTGCGCGGCCTCGGCTCCGACCAGACCCTGGTGCTGGTCAACGGCAAGCGCCGCCACACCACCGCGCTGGTCAACCTGTTCGGCGCCCGCAACCGCGGCAACACCGGCACCGACATGAACACCATTCCGCTGCTGGCGATTAAGGACGTGCAGGTGCTGCGTGACGGCGCCGCCGCCCAGTACGGCTCGGACGCCATCGCCGGCGTGATCGACATCGGCCTGAAGAAGAGCAAGGGCTGCGAAGCCATCGCCGGCTTCAGCGAATACTCCAAGCGCGACGGCAAGAACTACCTGACCTCGGCCTACTGCGGCTTCGAGATCGGCAGCGGCGGCGTGCTCGGCATCACCGGCGAGTACCTGGACCGTGGCCGCTCCAACCGCGCCGACGCCGGCAACCCGCGCATCATCGGCGACACCAAGACCAAGAACCAGTCGCTGTACCTGAACGGCGAACTGCCGACCACCGGCACGGGCAAGCTCTACTTCACCGCCGGCGCCCAGACCCGCGATGCATCGAGCGCCGCGTTCGCGCGCGGCGGCGTCGGTTCCGACGACATCCCGAGCCGCAACTCGGCCGCCATGTACCCGAACGGCTTCGTGCCCTTCATCAATGCCGACATCGACGACCGCTACGCCACCGTCGGCCATCGCGGCACCGTGGGCGACTGGAATATGGACGTGTCGCAGACCTACGGCTACAACAAGATGAAGTACAACATCAGCCACACGATCAACGCCTCGATCGCCAACAAGGATCTGCTGGCCGGCGGCAAGGGCATCAGCCCGGACCGTTTCGACGCCGGCGGTTTCTCGTTCCAGCAGCTGACCACCAACCTCGACCTGAACCACTACTACGACGGCCTGGTCGGTGACGGCCTGAACGTCGCCTTCGGCGGCGAGTACCGCAGCGAGAATTACAAGATCTTCGCCGGCGAACCGGGCTCGTACAACGACGTCGACGGCATCGGCTTCGGCGGCAACGCCGGCAGCCAGGGCTTCCCCGGCTTCCAGCCTGGCGACCAGGTCAACGCCAAGCGCCACAGCACCGCCGCCTACCTCGACCTGGAAGCTGACCTGAGCAAGACCGTCAAGCTGCAGGGCGCGCTGCGCTACGAGAAGTTCAGCGACTTCGGCTCGACCGTCACCGGCAAGCTGGCCGGCAGCGTGCGCGTGGCCGACAGCGTGCTGCTGCGCGGCTCGGCCAGCACCGGCTTCCGCGCGCCGTCGCTGCAGCAGGTGTATTTCTCGTCCACCTTCACCGATTTCATCGGCGGCGTGGCCACCGACGTGGTGCTGGCGCCGAACGGCGGCACCGTCGCCAACGCGGCCGGCATTCCGAAGCTGAAGGAAGAGAAGTCGACCAGCTTCACGCTGGGCTCGACCTGGACGCCGAACGCCGCCGTCTCCGTCACCGCCGACCTGTACAACATCAAGATCAAGGACCGCATCGTGCTGTCGGGCCGCTTCAATGCCGACACCTATCCAGCCCTGGCCGAGCGCCTGGCCAAGCTGGGCGTGGGCGAAGCGCAGTTCTTCGTCAACTCGGTCGACACCAAGACCCAGGGCCTGGACCTGACCGCGTCGCACAAGACCAACTTCGGTCCCAACAAGCTGACCACCTTCCTGGCGCTCAACGTCAGCAAGACGGAAGTGACCGGCATCCATGCGCCGGCATCGCTGAAGGGCTTCGAGGATGTGCTGCTGTCGGAGAAGGAACGCCTGTACATCGAGCAAGGCGCGCCGCGCTCGAAGGCCACGCTGGGCTTCGACTATGTGACCGGCCCGTGGGAAAGCGATCTGAAGATCATCCACTTCGGCCCGCAGACGCTGGGCACCTTCGACGGTACGGCAGCCGGCGTGCCTAACCAGCACTACGAGTCGAAGACCTCGGCCGACCTGAGCTTCACCTACACCATCAACAAGAACATGAAGTTCACCTTCGGCGGCAACAACATCTTCAACGTCAAGCCAACGACGCAGAACCCGGACCAGACCGACAACGGTTTCAAGTATGAGAGCGTGCAGTTCGGCCTGAACGGCGCTTCCTACTTCGGCCGTCTGTACGTCAAGTTCTAAGCTTGCTGCGGTGAGCATCGACGGCGCCTGCGGGCGCCGTTTTCGTTTCCGGCGACACGTAACGTTTGCTTACATCTCGCTAACGCCATCCAACCCGGCACCGTTCTACACTGCCTGCATCTTAGGCACAGGAGCGGACGATGCGCCGGGCATTCTTACTCATGTTGGTACTCTCGCTGCTGCAAGGCGCGCTCGCCTATGCCGCGCTGGGCAGTTCTCCATCCAACTTCGGCACGACGCCCGTGCGGCAGGGCGCACGCTCGCTGGCCGCAGCAGCCGGCGACAGTGCGGCGGTCTACACCGTCAGCCAGAGCACGCTCGACAGCGGCACCGTGGTGCGCGAGTACATGAACGCCGACGGCGTGGTGTTCGCCGTCAGCTGGAACGGCCCCGCCCTGCCCGACCTGCGCACGCTGCTGGGCGACAAGTTCGCTGTGCTGACCGCCACGGCCGCCAAGCGCCCCAAGGCCGGCCACTCGCAACTGGCGGTCGAGCAGCAGGATGTGGTGATCGTCTCCGGCGGCCACATGCGCGCCTACGCCGGCCATGCGTGGATGCCGGGCGCGCTGCCGGCCGGTTTCGACACCAGCGTCATCGAATAGGGAGTTGCGCATGCCACCTTCCCTCACCTCCGGCCGGCTGCTGCATCGCGCCGGCGCGGCGCTGCTGGCCGCCTCCAGCTCGACCTGCTTCACCTACCTGGCCGGTGCGCTGCTGGCGCTGATACTGAGCGCCTGCGGCGGCGGTGGCGGCGACAGCAGCACCGTCGCCAGCACCGCCACCGCGCAGGCTGCGGCCGCCGTCACGCCGGTGGTCAGCATCAGCGCCACGCCGACCGCCACCACCGTCGGCCAGGTCATCACGCTGAGCTGGAGCGTCAGCAACCCCGGCACCAACGGCTGCGCCGCGTCCGGCGCGTGGAGCGGCGCGCTGGACAACAGCGGCACGCAGACCGTCACGGCGGGCGCGGCCGGCAGCGCCTACTACACCGTCACTTGCAGCGGCGTCAGCAAGACGACCAGCGTGGTCATCAGCACGCCGCCGCCTTCGCCCACGGTCAACATCACGCTGGCGCCGGCCAGCATCACCACCGCGCAGAGCTCGGTGCTGAGCTGGTCGTCGGCTAACGCCGGCACTTGCACCGCCAGCGGCGCGTGGAGCGGCGCCAAGGCCACCTCGGGCTCGGTCAACATCGTGCCCAACGCGGCCGGCAACTTTGTCTACACCTTGTCGTGCAGCGGCGACGGCGGCACCGCCAATGCCAGCGCCGCGCTGAGCGTGACCGCGCCGCTGAGCAACAGCACCGCCATCATCGTCGACAGCGGCCCGACCGGCGTCAACGGCGCGATCAACATCCCCTACGTCAGCGTGACGGTGTGCAGGCCCGGCACCAGCACCTGCCAGACCATCGACCACGTGCTGCTCGACACCGGCTCCTACGGCCTGCGCCTGCTGGCCCCGCTCGACGCGGCGCTGAAGCTGCCGGCCGTCACCACGCCATCCGGCGCCGACGCCGGCGAGTGCGGCAAGTTCATCAGCGGCTACACCTGGGGCGCGGTGCGCCAGGCCGATGTGCGCATGGCCGATGAACAGGCGGCCGGCATTTCCATCCAGGTCATCGGCGACGGCGGCGCCAATTACGCGGCCACGCCGTCCAGTTGCAGCAGCGCCGGCAACAACCTCGGCACGCTGGCGGCCATGGGCGCCAAGGGCATACTCGGCGTCGGCCTGTTCAAGCAGGATTGCGGCGACAGCTGCGCCAGGTCGGCGGTCGGCGGCGCCTACTACGCCTGCACCGCCAACGGCTGCACGGCCAGCAGCATGCCGCTGGCGTCGCAGGTCAGCAACCCGGTGGCCTCGTTCGCGGTCAACAACAACGGCGTGCTGGTGGTGCTGCCCGGCGTCGGCACGGCCGGTTTGACCTCGGTAAGCGGCACGCTGATCTTCGGCGTCAACACCCAGGCCAACAACGCCATCGCCGGTGAAACGCTGTTCAAGACCAATAGCAGCGGCGACTTCAGCACCACCTACAAGGGCAAGACCTACGCGTCCAGCTTCATCGACAGCGGCTCCAACGGCTACTTCTTCAGCGACAGCACGATACGCACCTGCTCGGGCGGCGATTTCTACTGCCCCGCATCCACGCTGTCGCTCAGCGCCGTCAACGCCGCCGCCGACGGCAGCGCCAGCGGCACCATCAACTTCAACGTCGCCAACCTGGTGCAGCTGGCGTCCACCATCTCGGCGGCGCAGGTCGGCGGCACGGTGGGCACGGCCACCGCCGCCGGCAGCTACTTCGACTGGGGCCTGCCCTTCTTCTACGGCCGCCGCGTGTTCGTCGTGATGGAGGGCGCCACCGTCAACGGCAAGCCGGGACCGCTCTGGGCTTACTAGCATTTAATTGTTTGTGTTTTGTCACGGCTATGTCATCTGCGTTGGGTACAGTCGCCACCTTGAATTTTCTTAATCTTTGAGGTCTCGATGAAACTAAATCTGGTGATGTTGGCTGCGATGACGGCAGCTGGTCTGGTCGGTTGCGGCGGCGATTACACGCCTCCTCCGGCGATCCCGGAAGGCACGACCGTCACCGTGGCGTTGATGGAAACCACCGACATCCACGCCAACGTGATGAGCTACAACTACTATTCGCTGGCCGAAGACACCAGCCTGGGCCTGGAGCGCACCTCGACCCTGGTCAGCGCCGCCCGCACCGAGAATCCGAACAACGTGCTGCTGGACGACGGCGATGTCATCCAGGGCACCCTGCTGGGCGACCTGCAAGCCGCGACCAAGCCTATCGCCTGCACCGACACGCTGGCCGTGCACAAAGTCATGAACGCCATGAAGTACGACGGCGGCGGCTTCGGCAACCACGAGTTCAACTACGGCCTGCCACTGCTGAGTCAGATCACCAATACCGACTTCGGCATTCCCGGCGTCGCCAAGCCGACCGGCACCTGCGGCGCGCCAACCTTCCCGCTGGTGCTGACCAACGTCACCGGCGTGGCCAGCAACAAGCCTATCGTGCAGCCATACACGCTGCTGCCGCGCACCTTCTCGGCCACCAAGCCGGACGGCAGCAAGCTCGACGTCAAGATGAACATCGGCATCATGAGCTTCGTGCCGCCGCAGATCCTGGACTGGGACCAGAAAAACCTGGCCGGCAAAGTCGCCGTGACCGGCGTGCAGGAAGCGGCCAAGCAGTACGTGCCTGAAATGCGCAGCAAAGGCGCCGACCTGGTGGTGGCGCTGTCGCACGGCGGCCTGGACCCAAGCGCCTACAGCCCGAAAATGGAAAACGGCAGCTATCACCTGACCACCACCGGCATCGACGCGCTGCTGATCGGCCACTCGCACCTGATCTTCCCGAAAGGTAAAGAGACCGGCGCGGCGGCACTGGATCCATCGTTCGCCGCCTTCCCGGCCAGCGCCAAGATCGACGCCGTCAACGGCTTCGTCAACGGCGTGCCGACCGTGATGGCGCAGAGCTGGGGCCGTCGCCTGGGCATCATCAAGATGACGCTGGTCTACACCGGCGGCAAGTGGGTGGTGCAGCAAGATAAGACCAGCGTGGAATCGCGCGGCTTCAAGTACACCGACGGCGCCACCATCGTCAAGGCCGACCCGGCCATCGCCCCCATCATCGCCACCGAGCACGCGGCCACCATCGCCTACGCCAAGCAGCCGCTGGGCGTGACCACCGACTTCGAGATGTCGGCCTACTTCGCCCTGGTTGGCGACGTCAGCGCGATCCAGCTGGTCAACCAGGCGCAGCTGGACTACGTGAAGAAATTCATCGCCGCCAGCACCGACGCGACCATCGCCAGCTACAAGAACATTCCGGTGATCTCGTGCAGCGCGCCGTTCAAGGCTGGCCGCAACGGCGCCTCGGACTTCACCGACGTCGCGCCGGGCGCCAGCGCTGCCGCGCCGGTCGGCCTGCAGGTGCGCAATCCGGGCGACCTCTACCTGTACAGCAACAATAACCTGCAGGCGGTGAAGATCAAGGGTTCCGACCTGAAGGCCTGGCTGGAAACGGCGGCCAAGCAGTTCGGCCAGATCGATCCAACCAAGACCACCGAGCAGGATCTGGTACCGTCGTACGGCACGATCTACAATTACGACGTGTTCTACGCCGAGAACAATGCGCTGACCTATCAGATCGACGTGACCAAGCCGGCAGGCAGCCGCATCGTCAACCTGACCTACCTGGGCAAGGCAGTGGCCGATGGTGACGACTTCATCGTCGCCACCAACGACTACCGCGCGGGCGGCGGCGGCGCCGTGCCTGGCATCGACGGCAGCAAGACCATCATCAAATCGCCGGACGCCAACCAGACCGTGGTCAGCAACTACCTGACGGCGCAAGGCGCGGCCAGCGGCAAGGTCACGCTGGCGGCCAACGGCAGCGCGCGCAGCTGGAGCTTCGTCAAGGTGGCGACGGCAGGTCCGGTGATCCTGCGTTCGGCGCCTGGCCATCTGGCATTGGCGAAGAGCAGCGGCATCACCACCGTCACGACTGAAGGCGCGACGGATGCGAACGGCTTCGCCAAGTACGCGGTGGATCTGAGCAAGTAAGTCTGAGCAAAAAAAGCGTGGTGCGCGGGGCCGGCGACGCCGGCTCCGCTTATCGTGAGGTCCATATCATGCAAGTTAAAAATTATCCCGGTGTCGCGCTGATCGCTGTGCTGGCCGGCGTGTTCCTGTTCGGCTGCCAGCTGCAACAGGAAAAGCCGACCTCGGCGCAAATCGAAACGGTGGGCATGAAAGCCATGCAGCAAGCCGACGCCAGTGCCGAGCGCAAGCTGATGTCATGGTCGGCGCAGCAGATGCCGGTGGCGCAGCGCGAGCTGGCGTTGCTGTATCAAACCCGTCCCGATCAGCGGGCCGACGCGCTCAAGCTGTTCGAGCAAGCCGCGCGCGGCGGCGATGTCGATGCCGCCTTCCAGTTGGGCGAGATGTTGCGCGTGGGCGTGGTCGGCGTGAAGGCGGCGCCTGCAGCGGCGGCGCCGTGGTACGCGATGGCGGCCGGGCAGCATCATGCCAGGGCCGCGCTGGTGTTGGGCATGCTGTACAAAAACGGCGACGGCGTCGCGCGCGACGATGCGCAGGCCGCGCACTGGCTGAACGCCGCCAGCGAGCTGGGCAATCCGCATGCGATGTTCCTGCTGTCGAACATCTACCAGGAAGGCCGAGGTGTAGCGCAAGACACGGCCCGCGCCCGCCACCTGCTGGAAGAAGCCGCCGAACACGAATATCCGCCGGCGATCCAGGAGCTGGCGATGACGGTGCAACTGGGCGACGCCCTGAGTCCCAAAGACGAACGCCGCGCCGGCTACCTGCTCAAGGAAGCCGCCGAACACCGTCACAACAACTGGAATCGCTTTTAAGAACCCGGGGTCAGGTCCCCCATTTCTACACGACCTCGACCGTTTGCCATGCTATGGTTGGGTTCGTGTAGAAATGGGGGACCTGACCCCGGATGGTTGAGCAACGCACAGACCGCCATCGTTCGCGCTCCTAGACTGGGTAAGCAGTATCCCCCCTATCATTCGCCACGCAAGGAGCCGACATGAGAACCACCGCCCATCCGCACGATAAAATCCCCAAGCCTATCCCGACCGAAACCGATGTCCAGGACGCGATCACGCTGCTGACGGAAGACCATGAACACGTCAAGTCGCTGTTCGAGCAATACGAAGAACTGGGCGACCGCGCGCATGTCAGCAAACAGAAACTGGCCCTGCGGATCTGCACCGAACTGACCAAGCACGCCACCGCCGAAGAAGAAATCTTCTACCCCGCCGTGCGCGCCGCCACCAAGGATGACGACATGCTCGACGAAGCCGTCGTCGAACATGCCTCGGCCAAAGACCTGATCGCACAGATCATTTCGATGGAACCCACCGAGGATCTGTACGACGCCAAGGTCAAGGTGCTATCCGAGCTGATCGACCATCACGTCAAGGAAGAAGAAACCGAGATGTTCCCCAAGGCCCGCAAGGCCAAGCTGGACCTCGATGCGCTCGGCGCCCAGATCGCCGCGCGCAAGGAGCAGATCGAACTGCCTCCGCACTAAGCCTGGCTCATCCAGAACGCCAGCTCCTTGGCGCGGTTGCCGCTCTTCCAGCCGGTCAGCGGCTGGAAGATGGTTTTCGGATCGCCGCCGTTCGACAGGAAAGCCCGCCATGCGAAGTGGTCGTACACGCCTTCGATATGCACCGCATACGCCTGCGCCAGCGCCTTGTCGCCGCGGATGATGACCAGGTTCTCATCGTTCTTGCTGGACGCAGCAGGCGAGAAGTTGTGCGAGCCCGTCACCACCATGCAGTCGTCGGAGAACGGATCGATCACTATCGTCTTCGAATGGATGATCGCGTTCAGCCCGGCGTTCAGGTACATGCTGCGCTGGAATTCCTCCAGCGCCCAGGCCGGCAGATTGGCCGGCGGCACACCGTCCGGTTTCAACACTTCGTTGTGGAAGCGCTTGAGGTCGGCGCCGTTGGCGATCACCTGCGCGTTGTGCTCGGTGACGACGCCCTTCTCGCTCTGCGTCACCGCCGACACCACGCCGCGTATGTAGGGTGCATGCTCCTCGGTCACGCGCGCCAGCAGCGCCTGCAGCAGCGGCGATTGCCCCGGCATGAACATCAGAAACAGCACGCCCTGCCTGGCGTTGGCGATCGCTTCCAGCACCGGCGCAAATTCCGCCTGGGCCTTGGTGGCGGCGAAGAAGGTGGTCACCTTGCCATCGTCCGTCGGACGGCCGTTGGCGACGCGCAGCGCGTCGGGCATGTCGTCGCCCACTTCGGCCAGCTTGCGCCATTGCTGATAGAAACGGTTGGCGGTGACGGGACGCTCAACCACCAGCACATTGTTCAGCTGCGTGCACAGGCCGGTGGTGGTCCAGTTGGTGCTTCCGGTCAGCACGCGCTGCGCCTGGCCGCCTGCGGTTTCAACCTCGACCACGAACTTGTTGTGCACGCTGGGGCTGGACGCGCCCTTGTGCGACAGGTCGCGATGCTTGACGATGACGCCGGCCGCCTCCAGCTCATGCGCGGTGTCGTCGAAGGTGGAAGTGCCGTTGCCCAGCAGCAGATGGCAGCGCTCGCCGAAAGCCTTGAGGCCGGCGATCAGCTCGGGATCGTTCAACTCATACAGCGCGGCGTAGATGTGGTTGCCGCGACGGTCGGCGTTGGCCATGAAATCCAGCAGCGCATGACGCGCCTGGCCCGACAGGTAGCGGCGCCCCGGATAGCCGGGCTCGGCCAGCTGCGCCTTCAACGCCTTCAGCGATTTGATGCTGACTTCACCGCCGACCAGCCGCGTCACCACCTGCGACATGATGGTGCCGCGATTGAAGTAGACGGCCACGCCGTCCGACGGCTGGCTCGCCGCCTGCGGCGCCACCCAGTCCGAAGCCTCGGCCTCGCGCAGCACGAAGCCACCGGCAGCGCCAGCGCCGGCCGCCATCGGCGTCACCCGGTAGGCCGCCTTGCCGGCCTGTTCGACATCGTGGTCCACCCACATGCAGCGGCGTATCGGCGAGTCGGTAGAGGCGATGCCGCCGGCGGGCACGGCCGTCCCCGCCGAACTGGCGGGAATGCGGTTGTTGAGTACTTTGATATTGCCGGTCAGCAAATCCTTGCGTTCCAGGCGGAAGCCGACGATGTCATCGCTCCAGGGCTCTGGCGTCCAGGCCAGCAGGGCATCATCGGAATTGGCAATCACTTGAAGATGAGCGGGCATAACTCCTCCGGTGAGAAAGTTTGCGGAAAGTCAATGCACTATAGTTCGTAATGTGCATCGAATCTACACACTTTATCACCGCGGATATCGCGCACCTATGACGGCCGCCCCCTGATTTTTTTTCACGCAGCGGCCAGCCGCTCCATCTCCCGCTGCATATTGTCGATGGCGCGCTCGTTGTACTGATCGGCGAAATAGGCGTTGCCGAACAGCTGGCCAGCATCGGCCTTGCGGCACAGATGAGCCAACGCGCCGCCGCGCTGCCGGCGGTATTCGGCGTCCGGCAGATGGATGTATTCCTGCCGGATCGCGCGCGCATAGTTCTGGTAGACCTCGTCGTCCTGCCCGAGGATGGCGAGGTCGACGCTGAGCAGCGTGTCCTTCAGCCGGTGATTGATCGAGGCTTCCTGGAAGTGGTCGGTGGCGCGTATCAGCTCGGCCGCGTCGCCCATCTCCTGCCCCAGATGGCTGCCCAGCCACAGCTGGGCGCTGGCTTCCTCGTTGGTCAGCGCGCCGGGGTCGCCGCCGTGGCCGTACTCGGCGTCATGGAACCAGAAGGCTTGCTTGACGATGTCCACGTCCGCCGGATCGGGGCCGGTGTTGGCCGCCCATACGCGGATCTCGCATAGGCCGTGCACCAGATGATCGAGGTTGTGATAGTGCCGCGCCGGGCCGCCGTAGGCCGTGGCGCCGGTCAGCTGCGCGAACCACTGGTCGGCATGGGCGATCGCGGTGGCGTCGCGGTGGGCGTAGTCCCACAGCGTTTCCCACTCCTTGCGCAGCCAGCTCAGCACCCAGGCGTGGTAGGCCGGGCCGGGCACGAACTTCTTCATGATCCAGTTCCAGCCGATCGGCCCTTCCAGCGCCTTGACGAAGCTGGAGCTGACCGAACCAAGATCGCGCGGCGGCATGACGAAGATGGTCTTGGCGCCCTGCAGCACGTCGACGTTGGTTTGCTGGATCAGGTTTTCATAGTCGAAATCGGCGGTGGTGCGGATGCCGCGTATCAGGCAGTGCACGCCCTGCTTCTTGGCGGCGCGCGCCGTGTAGTCGCCCTTGACGATGACCACCTGCACATTGTCCCAGCCCTGCTCGGCGCAGCTGAGAGCGATGATGTTCTTGCGCTCCTCGGCCGAAAACTTGGGCTTCTTGGCCGGGTTTTCGGACAGGAACACCACCACCTCGTCCGCCAGCGAACGGGCTTCGTTCATCACCCACATATGCCCGTTGGTGATCGGGTCCAGGGTGCCCGAAAAGCCGATTTTCCTCATACGCCACTCCAACGCCATGTCAAAGTTGCATTTTAGACTGGAGTGGCCCTTGCAGTCTCAGGAAAATCGACCTTGACCTTCAAGCCGCCCAGCCGCTCGGACTGGTCCAGGGTCAGCGCGGCGCCGTGGCGTTCGGCGATGGATTTGATGATGGCCAGCCCCAGCCCGCTGCCGCCGGCCGAACTGCCCGGCACGCGGTAGAAGCGGCTGAACACGCGCTCGCGCTCTTCCGGCGGGATGCCGGGACCGGAATCCTCGATGCTGAGGATGACGCGGCCCGGCGCGGCCTTGGTCGCGCCCGCAGTACGGCGCAGGTCGATATCGACGGTGCCGCCGGCCGGCGTGTACTTGATGGCATTGTCGACCAGGTTGCGCAGCAGAATAATCAGCGCGTCGGGCTGGCCGTCCACGGCGGCCTCGTCGGCATGATGCAGGCCCAGGTCGATCTGGCGGGCTTGCGCCAGGCCGGCCATGTCGCCCAGCGTGCGCTTGACCAGGTCGCTGATCGGCACCGGCTCCAGCTTGACGTCGTTGACCGAGCCTTCCTGCCGCGCCAGCACCAGCAATTGCTCGACCAGCCGCGTGGCGCGCTCGATGCCGGCCGTGACGCGGCCGATGGCGACGCTGCGCGCGGCCTCGTCCTGCGCCCGTTCCAGGCTCAGCACCTGCAATTTCAGCGCCGCCAGCGGCGAGCGCAATTCATGCGCGGCGTCGGCGACGAAGTGCTGCTGGGCGTCGAAGGCCGTGCGCACGCGGCCGAACAGCAGGTTCAGCTCGTGCACCAGCGGCAGCACTTCATCGGGCAAATCGTTTTCCGACACCGGCGACAGATCGTCAGCCTGGCGCGCCGCCACCTGCCGCTTGACGCGCGACACCGGCGCCAGCGAGCCGCTGACCACCCACCACACCACCAGCATCAGCACCGGCGCCATGACGGCGATCGGGCCGACCGTGCGCAGCGCCAGCGTGCCCGCCATGCGCTGGCGCACCGCCATGTCCTGCGCCACCTGCACGGTCTGGTTGCTGGTCTGAACGGAGAAGATGCGGTAGGTCGTATTGTTGGCCTTGACGTTGGAGAAGCCCAGCACGGCCCGCTGCGGCAGCGCCGCGCGCGACAGCGAACGGAACACTTGCGCGCCGTCCGGCGTCCACACCTGCACCACCAGGTCGTCGTTTTCGGGATCGGCCGCCGTGTCGGCCGCCTTGTTGGTCAGCGTGGCGCTGGAGCGCAGCGACATCGCCATCTGTTGCATGTGATAGTCGAAGATCTGGTCGGCGTCGCTGAGCGCGCTGCGGTAGGCGATCATCGCCTGTGCGATGGCCGCCATCGTGATCGCGGCCAGCAGGAACCACAGCAAACGTCCGCGCAACGAGTGCGTTACCACGGGCACCCGTGGCAGCGACGGCATCTTCACCTTCATAGTTTGGGCACCATGTATCCCAGGCCGCGCACGTTTTGGATCAGTTCCGCGCCCAGCTTCTTGCGCAGGCCGTGGATGTAGACTTCGACCGCGTTGCTGTTGACTTCATCCTTCCAGCTGTACAGCTTCTCTTCCAGCTGATGCCGCGACAGCACGATGCCCGGCCGCGCGATCAGCGCCTCCAGCACCGCCCATTCGCGCGCCGACAGGTTGACCTGCTTGCCTTCGGCGATCACTTCGCGGGTTTGCGGATTGACCGTCACGCCGCCGTGTTCGAAGATCGGCTCGGCGCGGCCGGCCGAACGGCGCAGCAAGGCGCGGATGCGCGCCAGCAGTTCGTCGAGGTCGTAGGGTTTGAGCACGTAGTCGTCGGCGCCGGCGTCCAGGCCGGCGATGCGCTGCTCCTTGGCGTCGCGCGCGGTGGCCACCAGCACCGGCGTCAGCTCCTTGCGCGCGCGCATCGAGCGCAGCACGTCGAGGCCATCCTTGCGCGGCAGGCCCAGGTCCAGCAGCACCAGGTCGTAGGTCTGGGTTTGCAGCGCGGTGTCGGCCATGTCGCCGTCTTTGACCCAGTCGACCGCGTAGTGCTCGGCCCTCAGCAGGTCGAGCACCACCTCGCCGATCATCGTGTCGTCTTCTACCAGCAGAAGTCGCATATTGTTTCCTTTCTGTTTTTGTGTTGCGTTCTGCCGGCGTTCCGGCTTAGCCCAGTCGCACCGGGATAAAGATTTTATCGTCGCCGCGCTGTATCAGCAATGCCACCGACTTGCCGGACTTGTCGACCACGTCGCGCACCTGCTCGATGGTGTTGACCGGACGGCCGTTCACCGACAGCAGCACATCGCCCGGCTGCACGCCGGCATTGGCCGCCGCGCCGCGCGCATCCTCGATCAGCAAGCCGTTCGGAATGCCGGACTGGCGCTTCTCGATGCTTTCCAGCGGACGCAGCGACAAGCCCAGCTTCAGCTTGGCGCTGGCCTGGTCGGGACGGTCGCCATCGGCCGCCGCGACCTTGTCGTTGGCGTTGCCCAGCGTGGCTTTCAGCGTTTCCAGCTTGCCCTGGCGCCAGACTTCTATCGTCACTTTATCACCTGGCGTGGCCAGGCTCACCATTGCCGGCAAATCGCCGGAGCTGACGATCTTGGCGCCGTTGAGCGTGCGGATCACATCGCCCGCCTTCAGGCCGGCCTTGTCGCCGGGGCCGCCCTTCTCGATATTGGACACCAGCGCGCCCTCAGGCGTGGCCAGGTTGAAGGAATCGGCGAAGCCCTGGTTGATCTCCTGCACAGTCACACCCAGCTTGGCGTGCGTGACCTTGCCGGTCGAAACGATCTGGTCCTTGATCTTGCCTGCCACATCGATCGGGATCGCGAACGACAAGCCCTGGTAGCCGCCGGTCTGGCTGTAGATCTGCGAGTTGATGCCGACCACTTCGCCGCGCGTGTTGAACAGCGGGCCGCCCGAGTTGCCGGGGTTGACGGCGACGTCGGTCTGGATGAACGGCACATTCCCGTCCGGCAGCGAGCGGCCCTTGGCGCTGACCACGCCGGCGGTCACGGTGTTGTCGAGGCCGTATGGCGAGCCGATGGCCAGCACCCACTCGCCCACTTTCAAGTCGTTGCCCTTGGCCAGCGGTACCACCGGCAAGTTCTTGGCGTCGATCTTCAGCACGGCCACATCGCTTTTCGGATCCGAGCCCAGCACCTTGGCGCGGAATTCGCGGCGGTCGGTCAGCTTGACCACCACTTCGCTGGCGTCGCGCACCACGTGGGCGTTGGTCAGGATGATGCCGTCGGCGCTGATGATGAAGCCGGAACCGAGGCCGTGGGTCGGCACGCTGCGCTGGCCGCCGCGCTGCTGCGGCCCCTGGAAGCGGCGGAAGAATTCATAGAACGGATCGTCGGCAAACGGATCTGCGCGGCCGGCCTGCTCGCCGCCGTCGTAGGCGGTCTTGGTGCTGCCGGTGACGCTGATGTTGACCACGGCCGGGCCGTTATGGGCGGCGATGACGCTGAAGTCGGGCAGCGCGATGGTCGGCGCAGGCACGGCGACCGGAGTGCCCGGTTGCGGCGCGGCGGCCTGGGCCACGGCGGGGGCGGCGGCAACGGCGCTTCCCTGTTGAACGGCGACGGCGCCTCCCACGCCTATCACGCCCAGCACGGCCACGGCAAGGGCTGCACGTTTGAGAGTCGATACGGACATAGCTGCACTCCTGAATGAATGAGGTTTGTAGATGTATCCAATATGAGGGTAAAAACTTAGACCCGTCTTAACTATACAATTGCTTACAAGCAGAGTGAAGTTTACGCAAAACTGGCCGGATATACCGGCCAGTCGGAAGCATGTCGTTCCCGCGCAGGCGGGAACCCATACTGAGCCGGCTAAGCCGGCGTTCTATCGATTCCCGCCTGCGCGGGAATGACGGATCAGGCGGCCTGGCGCTGCTCCAGGGCGGTGACGTTTTCAGCACCGTTGATGACGATCTTGCGCGGTTTGAGCGCTTCCGGCACTTCGCGCACCAGCTCGATGCTGAGCATGCCGTTGTCGAAGCTGGCGCCGGTCACCTTGACGTGGTTGGCCAGCTGGAAGCGCTGCTCGAAATCGCGGGCCGCGATGCCGCGGTGCAGATAGGTGCGCTCGGTGGCGTCCTTCTGCTTGCGGCCGACCACGTGCAGCGAATCGCGTTCGAAGGTGATGTCGATTTCCGAACGGTCGAAGCCGGCCAGCGCCATCACGATGCGGTATTGGTCGTCCGAGACCAGCTCGATGTTGTACGGTGGGTAGCTAGGGGTGGCATCGCCACGCTGGGCGTCGTTCAGCAGTTGTGCCAGACGATCGAAGCCGATGGCGGAGCGATACAGTGGGGTCAGGTCGAAGTTGCGCATGGTAGATATCCTTTTCAAGTTAAGCGATATGGGCGGGGAAGATTCCCCTCGGTGGTCCCCATCTGGGCAACCACTGAGTCCGATATAGGATGGTTTCCGGGGCTTTCAAGGCCTTGAAAAACGGCCACAAGATCCCCAGAGCCGAAAAAATTTTAAAAAATATTTACGCTGCACTGCGCCATGGCTTTGCCAGATTTGCAACTTACCCCCGTGCTACACTCTTCTTCTTGTCCATCCCATTTATCGACCACATGTCCATATCTCGTGCCGCCCTCGCCGTCCTGCTGGCTACCGCCTTCAGCGCTCAGGCAGAAGCCATCTCCGAACAGCCTTACCCAGGCACCATCGTCTTGAAAGTGGACGCCACCAACACGGCGCAACAAATCTTCCGCGTGCGCGAGAGCATCCCCGCCAAGCCGGGCAAGCTGACGCTGCTGTATCCGCAGTGGATACCGGCCAACCACGGCCCGAGCGGCGCGCTGAACCAGTTCGCCGGCCTCAAGGTCAGCGCCAACGGCAAGCCGCTGGAATGGAAACGCGACACCGTCAACGTCTACGCCTTCCATATCGAGGTGCCGAACGATGCATCGTCGGTGGACGTGGAATTCCAGTACCTGTCGCCGGTGGAAGCCAACCAGGGCCGCACCACGATGACCAACGACATCCTCGGCGTGCAATGGCAATCGCTGACGCTGTACCCGGCCGGCTACGACAGCCGCCGCATCACCATGCAGCCCAACCTGACCGTGCCGGCCGGCTGGCAATACGGCACCGCGCTGGAGACCGCGTCGCGCAACGGCGACGAGATCGCCTTCAAGCCGCTGGACCTGGAAGCGATGATGGATTCGCCGCTGTTCGCCGGCCGCCATTTCCGCCGCATCGACCTCGACCCTGGCGCCAAAGTGCCGGTGCACCTGAACGTCGTGGCCGACTCGGCCGAGCAGCTGGAAGCGACGCCGGAACAGATCGCCCCGCACCGCGCCATGGTGCAGCAGGCCTACAAGCTGTTCAACTCGAAGCACTACCAGCACTACGACTTCCTGTTCGCCATCAGCGACGAGTTCGGCGGCATCGGCCGCGAGCATCACCAGTCGAGCGAGAATGGCGTCAAGCTGGGCTACTTCAGCGAGTGGGCCAAGCACGAGGCGCGGCGCGAGCTGCTGCCGCATGAATTCACGCACTCGTGGAACGGCAAGTTCCGCCGCCCGGCCGACCAGAACGTCCCCAACTTCAACACGCCGCTGCAGAACACGCTGCTGTGGGTGTACGAAGGCCAGACCCAGTACTGGGGCGCGGTGATCGCCGCCCGCTCCGGCCTGATCAAGCAAGAGCACACGCGCGACCTGCTGGCCGCCACCGCCGCCCGCTACGACAACACCAAGGGCCGCGAATGGCGCGCGGTGCAAGACACCACCAACGACCCGATCGTCAACGCCCGCCGCCCGCAGGGCTGGAACAACTGGCAGCGCGCCGAGGATTACTACTCGGAAGGCGAGTTGATCTGGCTGGACGCCGACACGCTGATACGTGAAAAATCCGGCGACAAACGTTCGCTGAACGATTTCGCCCGCAACTTCTTCGGCGTCGACGACGGCGTCAACGTCGCCAAGCACTACACGTTTGAAGACGTGGTCAAGGCGCTCAACGCGATCCAGCCTTACGACTGGGCCAGCTTCCTGCGCACCCGCCTCGACGGCCACGGCCCCGGCGCTCCGCTGGACGGCCTGACCCGCGCCGGCTGGAAACTGGTCTATACCGACAAGCCGACCGACTTCATGAAGGCCCAGGAAGAGCAAAGCAAGTCGGCCAACTTCCAGTACTCGCTGGGCTTCTCGGTCGGCGCCGAAGGCAAGCTGGAAGCCTTCCAGTGGGAAGGCCTGGGCTTCAAGGCCGGCCTGTCGGGCGGCAGCACGCTGCTGGCCGTCAACGGCCGCGCCTACAAGGCCGAGGTGCTGCGCGCCGCCGTCACCGCCGCCAAGACCGGCAAGGAACCGATCAGCCTGCTGGTCAAGAAGGGCAATCAGTACCAGACCTACGCGCTCGACTACCATGGCGGCCTGAAGTATCCGCGCCTGGAGCGCATCGAAGGCACGCCGGATCGCCTTGAGGCAATTCTGCAACCGCTGAAGTAATTGTCGTACCGTTGGGGGCCGGGCAGTTGTGCCGGCGCCCCATCGGGTTATACTGGCTCCATGCCAGATCGGACCGACATCCACCCTCCTCCGCGCACCGAGCTAGACGAGCTGCGCGCGTCCGACCGCATTTTCCGCGCCCTGCTCGACAACGCCCCGGTTCTGATTTCGACTAAGGATTTGCAAGGCAATATCACGATGGCCAATCGCCATTTCGATATCCTCGACGGCTACGATGCCGAAAGCTTCGTCGGGGCCAATGTGTTCGAACTGTTCCCGCGCGAAATCGCCGAACAGCTGTGGCGCAACGACCGCACGGCCGCGCAGGAAAAGCGCGCCATCCACGAAGAGGAAACGGTCTACCACCGCGACAAGACGCTGCACACCTACATGACCGTGAAGTTCCCGCTGCTCGACGAAGACGGCGAGGTCTACGCCACCTGCGCCGTTTCCACCGACATCACCGAAGCCAAGGCCGCCCAGGTCGACAGCGTCACCGACGAGCTGACCGGGCTGAAGAACCGCCGCTACTTCAACATCCGCTTCGGCGAAGAACAAAAGCGCGCCCACCGCGACCAACGCCTGCTGACCTTGCTGCTGATCGACGTCGACCGCTTCAAGGAATACAACGACAACTACGGCCATCCGCAAGGCGACCAGGTGCTCAGGGCCGTGGCCGACGCCATGCACAAGACGCTGCACCGGCCGGGCGACCTGTGCTTCCGCATCGGCGGCGACGAATTCGCCTGCCTGTTCGCCAGCAACAGCAGCAATGAAAGCGAGGCGCTGGCCGAGCAGATACGCGCCAACGTGGAAGCGCGCCGCATCCCGCACCAGGCCAACACGCCGGGCGGCCACGTGACGCTGTCGCTGGGGCTGGCCTTCATACAGCCGGACTCGACGTTGAGCCAGGACCAGATCTACGAACTGGGCGACCAGGCGCTGTACCGTGCCAAGCACAAGGGCCGCAACACGGTCTCGCGCTAGCCTGGACCGGCCCGGGCGCTTCGGCGAACGGATGATTTGGTGTATGCTAACCGTATGAACAAAGACACCGACATCCAACTCAGCGGCCCCTTCAAGGCCACCGACGGCTCCGGCCGTGCCCATGACGCCAAGGCGATCCGTATCTTCGACGAAGGTTACGGCGCGATCGACGTGTATGTGGACTTTTCCGCTACGATCAGCGGCCTGCACAAGGACAAATCGCTGATCGACGCCGTGGTCGCGCAACTGCGCACCGTCGGCTACAAGGGCCCGGCCCTGACCGCCGGCGACTCCGTCCTGCAGGAAAGCAAACTGCTGGTGCTGGAAGCGCCGGACGAATTCAACACCTTCGCCGCCGGCAAGGGCTGGAAAGACCTGGCCGAAGAATTCGACGACGAATAATCAGATGTAGCGGTCGCTCCAGGCCGCGATCAGGTTCGCCACGTAGACGGCATCGTCGCGGTCGGTCAGCAGGTGGTCCGCGCTGTCGAGCGAGATGAAGCTTTTCGGATGCTTGGCGGCGGTAAAAATCTCCATCGCGTTGCTGATGCCCACCGTGTCATCGCCCGGCGCGTGCATCACCAGCAAGGCCCGCTTCAGGGCCGCGATCTTCCCCTTCAAATTGTGCGCGCCCGCATCTTCGACAAATTGTTGCTTGATGCGGAAAGGCCTGCCCGCCAGTTGTACCTGCGCCTCGCCGGTGCGGGCGATTTCATCGAGATGCTGGCTGAACATTCCGGTCACCTGACCGGGGTCGCTGGGCGCGGCCAGCGTCACCACCGCCTTCACTTCCGGCACCTGGGCCGCGACCGCCAGCACCGCAGCGCCGCCGAGGCTGTGGCCGATCAGCAGGCTGGGCGCCATGCGAGTACCGCGCAGATAATCGGCCGCCGCCAGCAAGTCCGCCAGGTTGGACGAGAAATTGGTGTTGGCGAACTCCCCCTCGCTGGCGCCCAGGCCGGTGAAGTCGAAGCGCAGCACGGCGAAGCCATGCTCGGTCAAGGCCTGGGCGATGCGGCTGGCGGCAAACACATCCTTGCCGCAGGTGAAGCAATGGGCGAACAAGGCGTAGGCCTTGATCTCCCCCGTCGGCTTATCCAGCCGGGCCGCCAGTTTTTGGCCGTCGGCGCCGGGGAATTCCAGTCGTTCAGATCGCATGGTGCATCCTGCTGTAGATAACACCCTCCATTTAACCAAACAAACCGTGCAGATACCAGCGCGCCGACTGTTCGCCCTCGTGGCCGGTGCGTTCCCGGTACAGCCAGTAGTGGGCGAAGTCCTCGCCCTCGGCCATGAAATAGTCGCGGGTTTGCATCGTGCTCCACCAGCCGGCCTCGATGCGCTCGCCGGTGGACATGATCTTCAGCGGCGAGCCGTAGAACGGCCGATGATCGCGCATCAGCAAGGGGATGGGCTTGGCCAGCAGCCAGGCCGGACGCGGCAGGCTGGGCATGTCCGGCGGCAGTTGGGCGCGGGCGTCGGCGGGACGGATTTTTTCCTGCACGCTGACCCAGGCGTTGGCCTGCTCGGGGCGGTAGTCGGCGCGCGGCGCGGCTTGCAGCACGTTCTCCGGTCCCAGCCGCGCGGTCAGCACTTCCAGCAGGCGCTGCCAATCCTCCTTGCTGCCGCCCGGCTCGGGGAACAGCGAATCGCTCGGCGGCGCCATCGGCTGCACCTGCGGCGCCTCCAGGCACAGGCCGATCACCGGCGCATCCAGCACCTGCTTGGCCAGGCGCTCCTTGAGCAGGCGCACCAGATGCTCGTCGCGCCAGACCGGCTCGGCCAGCACGATGTCGATCACCGTCGGCGGGCCGGCCACCTTGCCGCGTTCATGCTCCAGCAGCAGGCGGATACGCTCGACCGCGAACTGGTGCGCGCTGAGCCAGCCGGTCAGCTGCTGCAGCAGGCGGCGCGCGCCGAACAGCAGGGCCTCGGCGTTTTCCACGCGGTCGAACAGCTCCAGCTTGGCGCGGAAGCTGGCCGGCGCCGCCAGCCATTGGTGCATCTCGGCCCGTTCGCCGTAGGCGTCGTCCAGCACGTCCAGCAGGGCCCGGCCGCAGCGGCGCTGCAAGCCGGGACGCGGTAGGCGGCGCATCTCGCCCAGCGTCAAGCACCCTATGCCCTCCAACCAGCTCAGGTAGGGCCGAGCCGGGGGCAGCAGGCTGCTGGGCAAGCGGTCCATGCGCCGCGCTAACGCCTCCATCGTCAAGGCCCGTCCGGCGCTGCTACGGGCCAGCAGCCAGGCTCCGCGCGCGGTGGCCGCGCAGCTGAGCACGGCGGTAAAACCGAGCGCTTCCATGCTGGCCGCCACTTGCCGGCACAGCGCGCGCACGCCGCCGAACAGGCGCAGGCTGGCGCCCACGTCGAGCAGCAGCGTGGCCTCCTCCGCCTGCGCCAGCTGCGGTGTGAATTGCAGCAGCGCCATCGCCACCGCGTGCTGCGCATCCGCCTCCAGTGGCAACGCGCGCTGCTGGAACTGCGCTTGCGGCGCCAGCATCAGCGCGCCGCCGCGCCGCATGCCCTCCTCTACGCCGGCCTGTTCCGCCAGCGTCGACATGGCCACCACCCGCTCCTGCTCCAGCACCACCGTGCAGCGGTCATCCGACCAGCGCGGGCAGAATACTTCGAGCGGGAGCCGTGGCAGGTGTATTCCGATCCAGAGGCGCATGGCGTTGTAAGAGCGATGGGGTTAAGGGCAAGAACAAGGGCGTGTCGCGTTGCGGCCCTCGTCGTTTGACAAAGCCGATGTTGACGCCGCCCGGCGCGGTGTGCAGCGACAGCCGCAGCGGCGCAGGCGACGCATCCTGCGCGGCGGCCAGCGGCCGCAGCATGCAGAACAGCGTGTCCCCGCTTTGCGCGGCCAGATGCAGGCGGCGCAGCGTTTCGCCGCGCGCATGGTTTTGCCACAGCAGCAGCGCGCCGCAACAGCCGCTGCGCAGCACTTGTTCCGCGGCCCACAAGGCGTCGCCGCTTTTGGCGCCGCTGCGTATCCAGATCAACTGCGACGGCTCCAGCCCCAGCGCCGCGAGAGCCAGCGCCTGCGGTGCGTGCGGCGGTTGCAGCAGCGCGATGGGCCGCTTGCCCAGCCCCAGCAACGCCGGCCGCAGCAGGCGCAGCTCGCCGATGCCGTGCTGCTGCACCAGCAGGTCGATCAGCGTGCCCAGCGGCCAGCCGCCGCCCGGCAATTGCGCCGACAAGGCGGCAAAGCCGGTGTCGACGCAGCGGGTGGCGCTGTGCGCCAGCTGCGACGCCAGCCATAGCGATGGATGGACGGCTTCAGGCGCGGCAAGAGTAGCTGATCGGTTCATGATATGGAACGGATTTTACCGCAAATACTGTATAAATACACAGTACTATTTGCAGCCGATTTTGGCAAGGTCAAATCTGTATCGTGCGCCCCTTGCTGTACCATGTAGTTCAGGCAATTCAACAAGGACATCCTTTGCAAACCATACAACTGGTCGGCGCCATCCTGTTCGGACTGGCGCTGCTGCACACCTTCGCAGCCAAATCCTTCGAAGTGTTATCGCATCGCCACCCGCGTCATGCCGGGCTGTTCCACCTGCTGGGCGAGGTGGAAGTGGTGTTCGGTTTCTGGGCCTTCATCCTGATTATCGCCATGGCGCTGCTGGGCGGCAGCGACGCCGCCATCAGCTATGCCGAATCGCGCCAGTACACCGAGCCGCTGTTCGTGTTCACGGTGATGGTGGTGGCCGCGTCGCGGCCGGTGCTGGACATCGTGCAGCGCGTGCTGCTAGTGCTGGCCAGGCTGCTACCAATGCGCGCCGAACTGGCGCTGGTGTGGTTCGGCCTGGCGCTGGTGCCGCTGACCGGTTCGCTCATCACCGAGCCGGCCGCGATGACGCTGGCGGCGCTGATGCTGGCGCCGCTGATCTTCCGCGAGGGCATGCCGGAGTGGCTGAAGTACGGCGCATTGGGCGTGTTGTTCGTCAACGTCTCGATCGGCGGCACGCTGACCGCCTACGCCGCGCCGCCGGTGCTGATGGTGGCGACCACCTGGCAATGGGACAGCGCCTTCATGGCCACGCATTTCGGCTGGAAGGCGGCGATCGCGGTGGTGATCAACGCGACCGTGGTCAGCGTCATCCTGCGTCCGCATTTGCGCGCGCCGGCGGCCGCGTCGGCCGAGGTGGAGGCGGCGCCCGCCGTGCCGCTGATGGTGACGGCCATCCACCTGGTCTTCCTGGCTGCGGTGGTGGTGCTGGGGCATCACCCGGTGCTGTTCCTCGGCATCTTCATGCTGTTCCTGGGATTCACGCAGGCTTACCAGCGCTACCAGAATCCCCTGATCGTCAAGGAAGGCCTGCTGGTGGGCTTCTTCCTGGCCGGGCTGGTGGTGTTGGGCGGCATGCAGCAATGGTGGTTGCAACCGATTGTGGAAAGCCTGCCGCCGGTGGCGCTGTTCTTCAGCGCGCTGGGTCTGACGGCGATTACCGATAATGCCGCGCTGACCTATCTGGGCTCGCTGATCGAAGGGATTTCGGCGCAGTCGCAATACATGCTGGTGGCGGGCGCGGTGGCCGGCGGCGGCCTGACGGTGATCGCCAACGCGCCGAATCCGGCCGGCGTATCGCTGCTGCGTCGCGGCTTCCAGGATGAATCGATAGGCGCTATCGGACTGCTGGCCGGCGCACTGGCGCCGACGGCTGTGGCTGCGCTGGCGTTTCTGCTGTAACGCTTACACGCGCTGATGGCGTGAGAAAAACTCCAGCATCATCTTGCTGGCATCGGGACCGGCCTTGGCGTTGAAGGCCAGGGCCGGATCGCCGCCGCTCCAGGCGTGTTCGAGGTCGGCGATGTGAGCGACGCGCAGCAGGAGCTTTCTTCCTTCGTAGAAGTCGTGCAGCTGGTGGGCGTTGTGGCGGCCGCCGCGTCCTTGCGGTTTGTGGGTGATCTTCGGTGCTGCCGACAGGCGGTTTAGCAGTTGGCTCTGGCGCGCAAGCTGGAGTTGGTTGATGGGACGGACTACGTTGTCGCCCGCGCCCTGGATCAGGATCGCGGGCATGCCGGGGAACTGGGGATGGCGCGTCAGCACTTCGTGCGCGGCGGCGTCGGCACGCAGGGCGGCGCCGTGCTGCATCACGCCCAGCGCGCCGATGGTGTTGTGGCCCGCGCCGAACACGGGGCCCGAATGCAACCCCACGGCGGCGAACAAATGCGGATGATTCAGCGCGATGATGTTGGCCATGCCGGCGCCCGCCGAAATGCCGGCGATGTAGATGCGCGAACGGTCGATGGCGTACTGCGTCATCACTTTATCGATCATGCCGACGATGATGGGCACGTCGCCACCGCCCTGCTGCGTGGCGCGGTCGTACCACTTCCAGCAGCGCTGCGCCTGGGAGCTGACCAGTTGCTGCGGATAGAGGACTGCGTAACCCATCTGCTCCGCCCACTGGTTCATGCGCGTTCCTTGCGCGAACTGGGTGGCGGTTTGATGACAGCCGTGCAGCATCACCAGCAGCGGCAAGCCTTTGCGCTGCGTGTCTTCGGGCGGATTGTTCGGCAGGTAAAGCCAATAGCTCATGCGGCGCGCGGGCGTGCCGATGCCCGGCGGTGCGGAAATGTGGGAGGCCAGCCATTTACCGGGCGACGGCGGGACGTGTATCGCGACGGATGGAACGGTGCTGCGGCGGGGCGTGGAGCGCGCACGGGGCGTCGCCGCCTTGGCCGCCTTCGCGACCTTGGTGGCGGGCTTGCGTTTTCGTTTAGGCTTGGCGGCTGCGGGCACGGCAAACAGCGCCGTCACGATCTTGCTGACGGAACGGCTCTGCCGCTTCCCCGAGCGGACCAAAGTACGTAACAAACTGCTGGCGGCTCTCTTCATCGCGGCGATCTCCTGTTGCGATAAAGTCTACCCCGAAAGCCGCCCCAAACTGCGTGCGCCAGCGCTCATAACAAGCGCTTAGCGCTGCATCGACTCCCACACTTTCAGCAAGCGCTTGGCCGATACCGGCATCGGCGTACGCAGCTCCTGCGCGAACAGCGACACACGCAACTCCTCCAGCATCCAGCGGAATTCCACCATCTTCGGATCGGTGTTCTTACCGGCCGATTTGTCCTTGTTGGCGCGCTGGTAGAGCATCGCCGCCTGCTGCCATTCAGCCATCAGCTTGGCGTCGCGCGCGGGGTCGCCGCGCAGCTTCTCGATACGCACATTCATCGCCTTCAGATAGCGCGGGAAGTGCGACAGCTGGCTGTACTCGTTCTCCGACAGGAAGCGCTTGTTGACCAAACCTTGCAACTGCGCCTGCATATCGGCCGCCGCCTGCGCGGGCAGCCCCTGCAAACGCTTGGGCAAGCCATGGAACTCGGTCAGCACCTGCGACAGCAACCGCGCAATCTCGTTCACCAGCAGCACTAGGCGCGACTTGCCTTCGTCCTTGCGCTTGGCGAAGCTGGCCGCATCCACCGGCAGCGGATCCTGCAGGCAGGCGATATCCAACGCCTTGTTGATGATCTGCTCGCGCAGCTCTTCCTGCGTGCCCATGCTCATGAACTGCATGCCCATCTGCTGCAAGCCCGGGATGCCTTTTTCGATGAACTTGATCTGGTCCTTCATCTGCAAGGAGAACAGGCGACGCAGGCCGACACGGTGCGTACGCGCCGCCACGGTCGGATCGTCGAACACTTCCAGATCGCAGTGCGAGCCCTTGTCCACCAGCGCCGGGAAGCCGATCAGCGTCAGCTTGCCCTGCGCGATTTCCAGCAGCTCCGGCAGCTCGCCGAAGGTCCACGAGGTCAGGCCGGTCAGCGTGATGCCGCTGGTGGCCGTCGGCGCGGCGCCGGCGGCTGCGGGAGCGCCCTTGCCTTGCGCCGCCGGTGCGCCAGCTTTCGCCGACGCCGACGACGATGCGGCAGACGACGCCGCACTGCCGCCGCTGCCCAACGCGCGCATGCTCACGCCCTGGCCGCCGGACGACTCGGCCATCTTCTGGAAGCTCTCCCGCGCCTGCGTGCCGAATTCGGCCTGCAGCGTGGCCAGGTTGCGGCCCATGTCCAGCTGGCGTCCGTGCTCGTCGATCACCTTGAAGTTCATGAAGTGGTGAGCCGGCAGCGTCTCCGGTTTGAAGTCGCTGGTCAGCACCGAGATCGTGATCTGCGCGCGGATGTCGGCGATGATCGCGTCGACCAGATCGCCGCGCCCGAACACGCCCGCTTCATGCACACGCTCACAGAACTTGGCGGCGTAGTCAGGCAGCGGCACGCAATGGCGGCGCAGCTTCTGCGGCAGTGACTTGAGCAGCAGATGCACTTTCTCCTTCAACATGCCCGGCACCAGCCACTCGCAACGTTCGCGCGGCAGCTGGTTCAAGGCGTACAGCGGCACCGCCATGGTCACGCCATCGCGCACGCTGCCTGGTTCGAAGTGATAGGTCAGCTGCATCTCCAGCCCCGTCACCGACATCATCTTCGGGAACAGGTCCGTGGTGACGCCGGCCGCTTCGTGGCGCATCAATTCGTCGCGGTTCAGGTACAGCAGCTTCGGCTCGGCGAACGTCGCATCCTTGTGCCACTTCTCGAAGCCTGCACCGTTGACCACGTCGGCCGGTATCAGCTTGTCGTAGAAGGCGGCGATCAGTTCATCGTCCACCAGCACGTCGAGACGGCGCGACTTGTGCTCAAGGTTCTCAATCTCCTTGATTAGCTTGTGGTTGTGCGCGAAGAACGGCGCACGCGTTTCATAGTCGCCGCCGACCAGTGCATCGCGAATGAAGATCTCACGCGCCTCGACCGGATTGAACAAACCGTAGTTGATGCGGCGCTGGCTGTACACCACCAGCCCGTACAAGGTGGCGCGCTCGGACGCACTCACTTGCGCGGACTTCTTCTCCCAGCGCGGCTCGCCCCACGATTTTTTCAGCAGATGGCCGCCGACCTTTTCCAGCCACTCCGGCTGGATCTGCGCCACGCAGCGCGCGTACAGGCGCGTGGTGTCGACCAGTTCGGCCGCCATGATCCACTTGCCCGGCTTCTTCAGCAGCGAGGAACCCGGCCAGATATTGAACTTGATGCCGCGCGCGCCCAGGTAGCCGGCACCCGGTTCGTCCTCGCCCTTGAAGCCGATGTTACCCAGCAGGCCAGTCAGCAGCGCCAGGTGCAGGTTCTCGTAGGTGGCCGGCGTTTCGTTGATGCGCCAGCCCTGCTCCTTCACGATGGTCAGCAGTTGCGAATGCACGTCGCGCCACTCGCGCAGCCGCAGCTGCGACAGGAAGTTGGTGCGGCAGTTGTCCATCAGCTGGCGATTGGTCTTCTTGTGCTCAATCGCGTTTTCGAACCACTTCCAGATTTTTATATAACTGAGGAACTCCGACTTCTCGTCGGCGAACTTCTTATGCGCTTCGTCGGCGGCCTGCTGGTGCTCCATCGGACGATCACGCGGATCCTGCACCGACAGCGCGGACGCGATGATGAGCACTTCGTTCAGGCAGACGTTGTCCAGCGCGGCCAGGATCATGCGACCTACGCGCGGATCCAGCGGCAGCTTGGACAGCTTCTTGCCCAGTGGCGTCAGCTGGTTGTATTCGTCGACCGCGCCCAGTTCCTGCAGCAGCTGGTAGCCGTCGGCGATGGCGCGGGCCAGCGGCGGTTCGATGAACGGGAAGGTCTCCACGTCCGTCAGGTGCAGGGACTTCATGCGCAGGATGACCGAGGCCAGCGACGAGCGCAGGATTTCCGGCTCGGTGAACTTCGGCCGCTGCAGGAAGTCCTGCTCTTCGTACAGGCGGATGCAGACGCCATCGGCCACGCGGCCGCAACGGCCGGCGCGCTGGTTGGCGGCCGATTGCGCGATCGGTTCGATCTGCAGCTGCTCGACCTTGTTGCGATAGCTGTAGCGCTTCACGCGCGCCAGGCCGGCGTCCACCACGTAGCGGATGCCCGGCACGGTCAGCGAGGTTTCGGCGACGTTAGTGGCCAGGACGATGCGGCGGGCGTTGGTCAGCTTGAACACGCGCTCCTGCTCCTCGGCCGACAGGCGGGCGAACAGCGGCAGGATTTCCACGTGCGGCGGGTGGTGCTTGCGCAGCGCTTCGGCGGCGTCGCGGATTTCGCGTTCGCCGGGCAGGAACACCAGCACGTCGCCCGAGCCCAGGCGGGCCAGTTCGTCGACGCCGTCGACCACGGCGTCCATCAGGTCGCGCTTTTCGCGGGCGGCGGCGGTGCGCTGGCCTTTGCCTTCGGCGTTGGCTACGGCGGGGTTGACGATATCGCTCTCGATCGGGCGATAGCGCACTTCCACCTTGTACAGGCGGCCGGAGACTTCGATCACCGGCGCCGGTTTTTCCGGCGTGCCGAAGTGGCGCGAGAAGCGGTCGGCGTCGATGGTCGCGGAGGTGATGATTACCTTCAGGTCCGGGCGGCGCGGCAGCAGCTGCTTCAGGTAGCCGAGAAGGAAGTCGATATTCAGGCTGCGTTCGTGCGCTTCATCGATGATGATGGTGTCGTAGTTCTTCAGCAGCGGGTCGGTCTGCGTTTCGGCCAGCAGGATACCGTCGGTCATCAGCTTGACCGAGGCGCCCTTGGTCAGCGTGTCGGCGAAGCGGACCTTGAAGCCCACCGTTTCGCCCAGCGGCGTACCCAGCTCCTGCGCGATGCGCTTGGCGGTGGACGAGGCGGCGATACGGCGCGGCTGCGTGTGGCCGATCAGGCCTTTCTGGCCGCGTCCCAGTTCCAGGCAGATCTTCGGCAGCTGCGTGGTCTTGCCGGAACCGGTTTCGCCGGAGACGATGATGACCTGGCTGTTTTGCAGCGCTTCGGCGATTTCGTGGCGGCGGCCGGAGACCGGCAGGTCTTCGGGATAGGTGATCGGCGGCAGCGGGTTGCGGAAGGCGCGTTCGGCGTCGCGGGCCGCTTGTTCTTCGGGCGTCAGACGTGGCCGGGGCTCGCGGCGCGGCGGCGCAATCAGTCCGCCCTCGCCGTCCGGCAGCGCTGCGCGGGCCGGGCGCGCGGCGCGCGGC
>NZ_WHUG01000013.1 GCF_009380215.1 Rugamonas aquatica | reverse complement strand
CCATCCACATGCCGGCCCTGGGCAGCAAGGCGCCGGCCGAGACGCCGACCAGCATCAGCGGCACGCTCATGCCGACCGCCATGGCGTCACCGTCCGCGCGATTCCCGCACCCAACACCACCATCCTGGCGCCGCTGGCCGCGCCGGTTGCCGCCGCAGCCGCCCCGGCCGACGATGCCGGCCGCCTCGCCGCCGCGCTCAAGTCCGGCAAGCTGCTGGTGATCCTGCCGCTGTTCGCCCTGCTGGGCCTGGGCCTGTCGTTCACGCCCTGCGTGCTGCCCATGGTGCCCATCTTGTCGTCGATCATCGTCGGCGAAGGCGAGCGCAGCAGCCGTGGACGCGGCCTGCTGTTGTCGGCCACGTACTCGCTCGGCATGGCCATCGTCTACACCATCCTCGGCGTGGCCGCCGGCCTGGCCGGTGAAGGCCTGGCCGCCGCGCTGCAAAACCCGTGGGTGCTGGGCGGCTTCGGCGTGCTGATGGCTGCGCTGTCGCTGTCGATGTTCGGCTTCTACGAACTGCAGGTGCCGGCCGCACTGCAATCCAAACTGAGCACGGTGTCGAACCGCCAGTCTTCCGGCAAGCTGGCCGGCGTGTTCGTCATGGGCGCGATCTCGGCGCTGATCGTCGGCCCCTGCGTGGCCGCGCCGCTGGCCGCCGCGCTGGTCTACATCAGCCAGAGCCGCGACGTGGTCATCGGCGGCAGCGCGCTGTTCGCCATGGCGGTCGGCATGAGCGTGCCGCTGATGCTGGTCGGCGTCTCGGCCGGCGCCTTGCTGCCCAGGGCCGGCATGTGGATGGATGCGGTCAAGCGCTTCTTCGGCGTGCTGATGCTGGCGATGGGCTGGTGGCTGGTGTCGCCGGTGCTGCCGGCCGCCGTGCAGATGCTGGGCTGGGCCGCGCTGCTGGTCGGCTACGGCATGTATCTGCTGATGAATCGGGGCAAGTGGGTGGCCAGGGCCGCTGGCGTCATCATCGCGGTGCTGGGCCTGACGCAGCTGGTGGGCGTGGTCAGCGGCGGCCGCGACCCGCTGGCGCCGCTGGCCCACCTGGGCGGCAAGCATGAAGCGCCGCTGGCCTTCCAGCGCATCAAGACCGTGCAGCAGCTCGACGCCGCGCTGGCGCAGACCGGCGGCAAGACCGCGATGCTGGACTTCTACGCCGACTGGTGCGTGTCCTGCAAGGAAATGGAAAAGCTGACCTTCATCGATACGCAAGTGCGTACGCGGCTGGCCAACACGGTGCTGCTGCAAGTGGACGTCACCGCCAACGATGCCGACGACAAAGCCATGCTGAAACGCTTCGGCCTGTTCGGCCCGCCTGGCATCATCCTGTTCGACAAGCAGGGCAAGGAAATCGACGGCGCCCGCGTCATCGGCTTCCAGGATGCGGCCAAGTTCGCCGCATCCCTGTCGCGCCTGAACTGATTCAGCCTTTGTGGCCGCCCC
This sequence comes from Rugamonas aquatica, assembly GCF_009380215.1. Lineage (GTDB taxonomy): Bacteria > Pseudomonadota > Gammaproteobacteria > Burkholderiales > Burkholderiaceae_D > Rugamonas > Rugamonas aquatica_B. Next base: position 170,493 of record NZ_WHUG01000013.1, on the reverse strand, counting down.
AGCCGCCGCGCTGGCCTGGGTGGCCGCCGTGCGCGCCGCCCCGGGTGTGGTCGTCGAAGATGGCTTTCTGTTCGGCGGTCAGCTGGCTGTAGAAGGCCGTCAGCGCCGTCAGGTGCGCTTCCATCTTGGCCTGGCGCTGTTTGCTCAGGTCGATCATCTTGGCCAGGCGGTCGGGCGCCGACATCTTGGCGACGGCATCGCGGTCCGGCAGCGTGCCGCCGGCAGCGGTCGGCTTGATGGCGGCCTGGTAGGTCGCCCACGCCGATTCCTGCTGCGTGGTCAGCTTCAGCAGATCATGCAGCTTGGCCTGGCGCTTGGCGAACATCTCCTCCATCTTGGCCTGCATCTGCTCCCTGTTGACGACTGCGCCATGACGGCCGGCCGCAGGCGCCATGTCCTGTGCCTGAGCGGCGGCCATGCCCAGTACGGTAAAACCGATCAGTATGCTTTTGCGTAAGATGTTCATGGTCGTTCCTCTATCATTGAAAGTTGGGTATCGCGATGCATCTCCACCGCGCTTGAACCCATGTTGGCAGCACAAGGTTGCCACGAAGTTTCGCCAAGCGCGGATTTTGTATCCAGATGTTTCGCCCCTAGGGGGATATACAAGAAGATACAATTGGTGATTGGTCACGCACCGTCTATCTGGGGATAATTAGCACATGGAACCCACATCAACTATCTTGATCGTAGACGACGATCGCGAAATCCGCACCCTGCTGGCCGACTACCTCGAATCGAACGGCTACCGCGCCCTGTGCGCCGCCGACGGCACCGCCATGTGGAAGCAGCTCGACGAAGCGCGCCCCGACCTGGTGGTGCTCGACCTCAACCTGCCCGGCGACGACGGCCTGACCCTGTGCCGCAAGCTGCGCGCCCACTCCACGCTGCCGGTCATCATGCTGACCGCCCGCAACGAGCCGCTGGACCGCATCCTCGGCCTGGAAATGGGCGCCGACGATTACCTGCCGAAACCGTTCGAGCCGCGCGAACTGCTGGCGCGCATCCGTAGTGTACTGCGCCGCAGTAACGCCATGCCGGTCGGCAGCGGCGCCGAGAAGGCGCAGCAGATGCGCTTCTCCGGCTGGACGCTGGACCTGACCGCGCGCCACCTGCTCAATCCTGACGGCATCGTCATCATGCTGTCGGGCGCCGAGTTCCGCCTGCTCAAGGTCTTCCTCGAACATCCGAACCGCGTGCTCAACCGCGACCAGCTGCTGAACCTGACTCAGGGCCGCGACGCCGACCCGTTCGACCGCTCGATCGACATCCAGATCAGCCGCCTGCGCCAGAAGCTGGGCGAGGACGCGCGCCTGCCGCAAATCATCAAGACCGTGCGCAACGGCGGCTACGTGCTGGCCGGCACCGTCACCGTGGAGCCGCAGCCGTGAAAGCCTTCCTCGGATCGATGACCGGACGCGTGTTCCTGGTGCTGCTGCTGGGCATCGTCGCCTCGGCGGCGCTGACCCAGTGGCTGGCCGTGGGCGAACGTACCCGCGCGCTGGAACGCTACCGCGACTTCCACGCGCTGGAGCGTGCCGAGCAATTGATCACCACCGCCGACGTGCTGCCCGAAGCCTCGCGGCCGACCTATCTGCGCATGGCCAACCGCGGCACCGTGCGCCTCGAAGCGACCGACGTGCCGATGGCCGGCGCGCTGCCGCCGACCGAATTTTCCGCCACGCTGCAGCAGCGCCTGGGCGAGGGTTACAAGCTGGGCCCGCTGGCCGAGCATCCTGCCGCCTGCGACCTGCCGCGCAAGAGCAGCAATATGTTTGCGCCGACGCAGTGGCGCGGCACCTGCGAAACCATGAACGTGCGCCTGCACGACGGCCAGGTGCTGAAGCTGTCCGTGCTGCCGCCGCGCGCGCCGCCGCCGTCGGCCCACAGCGAGCTGCTGGCCATGCTGCCCTTCCTGCTCAGCATTGCCGCGCTGGCCTACCTGGTCACGCGCATGACCGTGCGTCCGCTCAAGCAATTGGCGCAGGCCGCCAAGGACCTGGGCAACGACATCAACCACCCGCCGGTGGTGCTGAGCGGCGCGGCCGAGATCCGCCAGGCCAGCGCCGCCTTCAACGCCATGCAGGCGCGCATCCGCCAGCACATCATGCAGCGCACGCAGATGCTGGCCGCCATCACCCACGACCTGCAGACGCCGCTGACCCGCCTGCGCCTGCGCCTGGAAAAAGTCAGCGACGCCGAATTGCAGCAGCGCCTGATCGACGACCTGTCGGCCATGCAGCAGATGGTCAAGGAAGGCCTGGACCTGGCGCGCAGCATGGACACCACGGAAACCATGCAGGCGCTGGACCTCGACGCGCTGCTCGACAGCGTGTGCAGCGACGCCACCGACGGCGGCCAGCAGGTCGAACTGCGCGGCCGCGCGGCGATGGCGCTGATGGGCCGGCCGCTGGCGATACGCCGCTGCCTGGTCAACCTGATCGACAACGCCGTCAAGTATGGCCATTACGCCAATGTTACCGTCGAGCGCATGGTGGGCGCGGCCCGCATCCGCATCCGCGACGGCGGCCCCGGCATCGACCAGGACCAGATGGCGCGCGTGTTCGAACCGTTCTACCGCATCGAGACCTCGCGTTCGCGCGAGTCCGGCGGCACCGGCCTGGGCCTGACCATCGCCCGCAACATCGCCGAACAGCACGGCGCCAACGTCATGCTGTCCAACCACGCGGACGGCGGACTGGAGGTTACGCTGATCGTGCCGGAATACTACGCCGGCGCCTGAACCCGACAACCAACTCTCGCAGAGAAAAAAGCGTCCGGCGCCAGCCGTGGCGCGGTTTTCCCAGCAAATACTGTGCGACAATATTTCGCCCTATGCACGGCGGCAATATTTTACGACGGTAAAACTTAGTTCAAAAAATGAAAAAAACTTCCTTAGCATTTCTGGTCGGCGCCATCGTGGTGGTCGGCGGCGGTATCTGGGCCACCACCCATCAAACGGCCGAGGCGCCGAAAGCCCCGGGCGCCCAGGGTGGCCAGCAAGGCCCGACCACCGTCAGCGTGGTCGCGCCGTCGCGCCAGGATGTGCCGGTGGTGTTGCAGGCCAACGGCACCGTCACGCCGATCAGCACGGTGGACCTGCATCCGCAAACCACCAGCACCATCGCCAAGGTGCACATCAAGGAAGGCCAGTTCGTCAAATCGGGCGAACTGATGTTCACGCTGGACGACCGCAGCGAGCGCGCCAATGTCGACAAGGCCCAGGCCCAGGTCGCGCGCGACCAGGCCTCGCTGGCCGACTACGAGCGCCAGTACAAGCGCTCAATGGAACTGCTGTCCAAGAACTTCATCGCCCAGGGCGCCGTCGACACGCTCAAGAGCCAGGTCGATTCGGCGCGCGCGCTGCTGCAGGCCGACATCGCCGCCGCCCGCTCGGTCGGCGTCGACGCCAGCTACACCGCGATCCGCGCGCCGATGACCGGCCGCGTCGGCGCCATCAACGTCTATCCGGGCAGCCTGGTGCAACTGGCCACCTCGCTGACCACCATCACCCAGCTCGATCCGATCAACGTGTCCTTCACCCTGCCGGAGTCGGCGCTGGCCGGCCTGCTGCAAGCCCAGCATGATGGCGCGGTGGCGGTCAAGGTCGTGCAGGGCAACTCGGACAAGGAAATCAGCGGCGCCCTGAGCTTCATCGACAACACCGTCGATCCGGTCGCCGGCGTGATCCGCGTGAAAGCCCAGTTCGACAACAAGGACACCCTGCTGTGGCCGGGCCAGTACGTCAACACCAGGCTGATCTCGCAGGTGTTGAAAGATGCAACGGTGATCCCGCAAAACGCTATCATTAGCAACACCCGCGGCACCTTCATCTACGCGGTCGACGCCGACCAGTCCGCCAAGGTGGTCAACATCAAGCGTCTGTATTCGTTTGGCGACAATGCGGCCGTGTCCGGATTGAGCGGCAACGAGAAAGTCATCGTCGACGGCAAGCAAAACCTGCGGCCGGGCGGCAAGGTGCGTATCGCCGGGGCCGACAAGCCTGCCGACACGACCAAACAGAAGGGCTAAGCAATGAACCTTTCCGAGTTGTGCATCCGCCGTCCGGTCATGGTGGTGCTGCTGTCGCTGACCCTGATCCTGGCCGGCGTGCTGGCCTACTTCTACATCCCGGTCGCCGCGCTGCCGAGCTATAACACCCCGGTCATCAACGTCTCGGCCGACCTGCCGGGCGCCGCGCCGGACACGATGGCCTCGTCCGTCGCGCTGCCGCTGGAAAAGCAGTTCTCCACCATCGCCGGCCTGTCGCTGATCACCTCCACCAACACGCTGGGCAATTCCTCGCTGACGCTGGAGTTTGATCCTAGCGTCAACGTCAACGAAGCGGCGGTCGATGTGCAGGCGGCGTTGCTGCGCGCCCAGCGCCAGTTGCCGATCGAGATGACCGACCTGCCGTCGTACCGCAAGGTCAACCCGGCCGACGCGCCGGTGCTGTTCATGACGATGAACTCGCCGTCGCTGACGCTGGCCGAGCTGAACGACTACGCCGAAAACCTGATCGCACCCAGCCTGTCGACCTTGCCGGGCGTGGCGCAGGTGACCGTCAACGGCCAGAAGCGCTTCGCCGTGCGCATCCGCGCCAAGTCCGAGCTGATGAACGCCCGCAACCTGACGCTGGATGAATTGCAGCAGGCGATCAAGTCGGCCAACGCCAACACGCCGCTGGGCATTCTGGACGGCCCGAGCCAGACGCTGACCATCCAGGGCAACGCGCAGCTGATGAAGGCGTCCGAATTCGCCGAGCTCATCGTCGCCCAGCGCAACGGCCAGCCGGTGCGCCTGAAGGATGTGGCGACGGTCGAGGACAGCTTCCAGTCGGTCAAGACCGCCGGCAGCTACAACGGCGAGCGCTCCATCGTGCTGCTGGTGCAGCGCCAGCCGGACGCCAACACCGTGCAGGTGGTCGACGGCGTGCGCCGCCTGCTGCCGCGCTTCAAGAACCAGTTGCCGGCGTCGATCAACATCAACCTGGTCAACGACCGTTCGGTGTCGATCCGCGAAGCCATCCACGACGTCAACCTGACCTTGCTGCTGACCATCTTCCTGGTGGTGATGGTGATCTTCCTGTTCCTGCGCCGCGCCGCCGCCACCTTCATTCCGGCGATCACCATGCCGATCTCGCTGCTGGGCGCGCTGGCCTTGCTGTACGCCTTCGGTTACAGCCTGGACAACGTTTCCCTGCTCGGCATCACGCTGGCGGTCGGCCTGGTGGTCGACGACGCCATCGTGGTGCTGGAGAACATCGTCCGCCACATCGAGCTGGGCAAGAAGCCGCTGCAGGCGTCGCTGATCGGCGCCAGGGAAATGGGCTTCACGATCATCTCGATCTCGGTCTCGCTGGTGGCCGTGTTCATTCCGATCTTCTTCATGCCGGGCGTGATCGGCCTGATGTTCCATGAATTCGCCGTGGTGGTGGCGCTGTCGGTGCTGGTGTCGGCGGCGGTGTCGCTGATGCTGGTGCCGATGCTGGCCAGCCGCCTGCTGCCGGCCGACGCCATCGATCCCGAGCACGACAAGGGCGGCTTCATCGGCCGCTGGTTCGAGACCGGCTTCACCGCGCTGCGCAACGGCTACGTGCGCACGCTGGACATCGCGCTGCACCACCGCTACATCGTGCTGGCGGCGGCGATCGGCACCTTCGCTCTGACGGCGGTGCTGTACATCACCATCCCGAAAGGCTTCTTCCCCGAGGAAGACCTGGGCCAGATCCGCGTCAACACGGAAGCGTCGGAAGACATTTCCTCGTCCTCGCTGCTGGACCTGCAGGAGCGCGTGGCGGCCGTCATCAAGGCCGACCCCAATGTGCAGGACGTGACATCCTTCGTCGGCGGCGGCAACAGCGGCCGCATGTTCCTGGTGCTCAAGCCGCGCGACCAGCGCCAGAAGATGCCGCAGGTGCTGGACAGCCTGCGCAAGGCCACCAAGACCGTGCCCGGCATCTCCGTCTACCTGAGCCCGGTGCAGAACTTGCAGCTGGGCGGACGCCAGTCCAAGAGCCGCTACCAGTACACGCTGCAATCGGTCAGCCCCGGCGCGCTCAACGACTGGGCGCAGAAATACATGGACCAGCTGCGCGCCGATCCGGACTTCCGCGACGTCACCAGCGATTCGCAGAACAAGGGCTTGCAAGCCTCGCTGAAGATAGACCGCGACAAGGCCAACAACCTCGGCGTGGCCATCGGCGACATCCGCACCGCGCTCTACCTGGCCTTCGGCGAGCGCCAGGTGTCGACCATTTATTCGCCGGCCGCCAGCTACTACGTGATCCTGGAGGCGGCCACCGCCGACCGCCAGTTCGATGACGCGCTGACCCGCATCTCGGTGCGCAACAAGAGCGGCAACCTGGTGCAGCTGTCCAGCTTTGCCACGGTCCAGCGCACCATCGGCCCGACCGCCGTCAACCACCAGGGCCAGCTGCAGGCGATCACGCTGTCGTTCAACCTGGCGCCGGATGTCCCGCTGGGCAAGGCCACCGCCAAGATCGACCAGATGGGCCTGGACATGCATCTGCCGCCGTCCATCATCACCAACTACGGCGGCGACGCGGCGGTGTTCCAGAGTTCGCAGGGCAGCCAGCTGATCCTGATCGTCGCCGCGCTGGGCGTGATCTACGTGCTGCTGGGCGTGCTGTACGAAAGCTATATCCATCCGCTGACCATCCTGGCCGGCCTGCCGTCGGCCGCCGTCGGCGCCTTGCTGACGCTGCGCCTGTTCAACCTGGATCTGACGATGATCGCCATCATCGGCATCCTGATGCTGATCGGTATCGTCAAGAAGAACGCCATCATGATGATCGACTTCGCGCTGCACGTGCAGCGCAACGAGGGCCGCACGCCGGCCGAGGCGATCCGCGAAGCCTGCGTGCTGCGCTTCCGTCCGATCATGATGACCACCATGGCGGCGTTGATGGGCGCCTTGCCGATCGCGCTGGGCCTGGGCGCCGGCGCCGAGCTGCGCCAGCCGCTGGGCCTGGCCGTGGTGGGCGGCCTGATCTTCTCGCAAGTGATTACGCTGTACATCACGCCGGTCATCTACCTGTTCCTCGACAAGTACAGCGGCTCCGGCCCGATGAGCGACGACGAACTGGCCGGCGACGCCGCGCCGGTGGCGGAAGGCGTCCATGCCTTGCCGCTGAAGGCCGTGAACACCGTCAAACACTGAGCATCGAAGAATTGAGCATCGACAAGTTGCTCTGAAGACCGTCTCTTTATCATGGGCAAGTTAGCCCGGATAAAGGACGGTCGGAAATGAAACGCTACAGTGTCACCATCATCGGTATGGGTCCGCGCGGGCTCAGCGTTTTTGAACGCATCGCCGCCGTCGCCGGCAGCCGCCGGCTGGCGCTCGACATCAACGTGGTCGAGCCCGGCGATTGCGGCCCCGGCGTGCACAGTGTGCGCCAGCCGCAGCACCTGCTGATCAACACCATCGCCAGCCAGGTCACGCTGTTCCCCGCGCCCGGCGCGGTGCAATATCCGCCGCTGTGCGCCACGCCGTCGCTGACCGCATGGGCGCGCCAGGCCGGCTACCGCCGCGTGGGCGAGCGCTACTACCGCCTCGGCGAACACGGCGGCGCCGACATCACCGAAGCCGACTACCTGCCGCGCTGCCTGCTGGGCGAATACCTGGCCTGGGCCTACCGCCAGATCGCCGCCTTGCTGCCCTCGTGCGTCAACCTGAACCACCACCGCCAGCGCGCCGTCGACCTGCTGCCGCTGGCCGACGGCCGCTACGCCGTCGAGCTGGAAACGGGTTACCAGCTGGACAGCGACTTCGTCTTCCTGACCACCGGCCACGGCCGCAACGTGCCCGACGAGCTCGATGCCCGGCTGGCCGATTTCGCCCGTGCCCACGCGCGCAGCAACAGCCGGCTGGCCTTCGTGCGCCACGCCTATCCGCTGGAGCGGCTGGCGCGCATCGGCGCCGGCGCCCGCGTCGCCATCCAGGGCCTGGGCCTGAGCGCGCACGACATCATCGCCGAGCTGACGGTGGGGCGCGGCGGCGCCTTCGTGGAAGACGGGCAGGGCAATTTGCGCTACCAGCGCTCCGGCGCCGAGCCGCAACTGACGCTGTGTTCGCGCAACTGCCTGCCGGCGGCGGCGCGCGGCGTCAACCAGAAGGGCCTGGACGGCCGCCACCAGCCGCACTACTTCACGCCGGCCGCGGTGGACGCGCTGCGCCGCATGGCGCTGGCCGGGCGCGGCAGCCGCCAGCTGGATTTCGAGCGCGAGCTGCTGCCGCTGCTCAAGCGCGAAATGGCCTGGGTCTACCGCAGCACGCTGGCCACGGCCACGCCCGGCGGCGTCGCACCCGATCCGGCCGGCTTCGTGCCGACCGCCGAGGACGACGTGCTGATCGACCAGTTGCTGTTCCCGCTGCGCGGGCGCCGTTTCGCCACGCTGGAAGCGTTCCGCCAGTATTTCACCGACTGGCTGCGCGACGACCTGGCCGAAGCACGATTGGGCAATGTTGGCAGCGCGACCAAGGCCGCCACCGACGTGCTGCGCGATGTGCGCGCCACGCTGCAGGCGGCCGTCGAACACGGCGGTTTGACGCCGGCCTCGCACCGCAACTTCCTCGCCGTCTACCACGCGGCCATCAACCGCAGCGCCTTCGGCCCGCCGCTGCGCCGCAACCAGGAACTGCTGGCGCTGCTGGACGCGGGCGTGATCGAGATCGTCTCCGGCCCCCGCAGCCGCATCGACATGGACGGGCAGGCCGCCAGCTACGTGCTCAGCACCGGCTTCGGCGACGGCGCCGTCGCGCATGCCTTCGATGTGCTGGTGGTGGCCAGGCTGGACGGCTTTTTCCCGGAAACCGACGATTCCTTACTCATCCGTAATGTGTTGAAGCGCGGGCTGGTGCGGCCGTATTGCAACGGTGATTTCCACCCCGGCGGCATCGACATCGACGCCGGCGGCCGGCCGCTCGACGCGCGCGGCCAGCCCTCGGGCGGGCTGTGGGCGCTGGGCTATCTGGTCGAGGGCGCGCACTACTACACGCACGCCTTGCCGCGCCCGCAGCTGCGTTCGCGCCAGGTGCTGGACGCCGACCGCTGCGTCCACGCCATGTGTGCGCAGATGGACGAGCTGCCCCGGCCCGCCGCCCGCCGCGCCGCCGCCGACACCGCCGCCACGGCGTTGCAGCAAGCCGCTTTGTAAAGCCGGTTGATACATACGGTAACACCCGTCAAGACGCGGAACTTGTAAGCTATTCCCCTTGAATACCCTGGAGCGTACGCGCCGCCGCCCGGCGCGTTATCATGGCCATGCACAACGGTTCCCAAAATTGCGGGACTCTGGCACTATGGCCGCATTTTGTCGACGTCGTTCCAATCAAGGTTTGCTATTTTGCATCACGATTCCCACTTACTCTCTGCAAATTCCGAATATTGCGAAACTTGCGGCCAGCGTTTGCCCGAGGCCGGCGAGAGGTATGCCGCGTGGGATCGTAAATCGCAGTCCAACCGGGTCGGCATCGGCATCTCCATCGCGCTGCACCTGATCGGCGTGCTGTACTACTTCCTGGCGCCCGCGCCCGAGCGCAAGCATGCCGCGCCGCCCAAGGGCGGGGTGATGGTCTACATCGCGCCGCTGCCGGAAAAGAAAAACCCGAACAAGCCGCAACCGAAGAAAACCGAAGTGGCCAAGGCCAGCAAGCCGCCGCCGCCGAAGCAGGTGGCGACCAGGGATACGCCGGCCGCCATCCGTCCCAAGCTGGAAACCTATGTGCCGCCGGTGCAGGCGACGATGACGCCGCCGCCCGAGCAGGACATGTCCGAGATGATCGCCAAGCGCCGCGCCGCGCGCGAAGCCAACAATCCGCAACCGGCGCCGCCGGCCCCGGCGGAGAGCGATGCCGAACGTTCGCTGCGCATCGCCAAGGCCAATATCGCCGGCGCCCAGGGCCGTTCCGGCGGCGCCGACAAGGACGACACCGGCGGCATCTTCTCGGTCGACAAGAGCTACCACAGCGCCGACGTGAAGTTCCGCGGCTGGAACACCAACTTCAAGCGCAACTGGACCCAGCAGCTGCACGTGGAGCAGGGCGCCGAGCCGGATATCGAAACCGCCGTGGTCAAGGAAATGATCAAGGTGATCCGCAAGGAAAAGACCGGCGACTTCCCGTGGGAATCGCGGCGTCTGGGCAAAGTGGTCATCATGAGCGCCCGCAAGGAAGACGAGAAGGACTTGATCGCCTTCCTGCTGAAAGAGATGTTCCCCGAGTACACCCGTGGCGCTTCCCGCTAGAAGTAGCGGAATATTGCTGAAAAACCACGTTCCATCCCTCAAAACCGCCGTTTGGTCGCAAAACTCCTGATAGCTTGACAACTTTACTTTAAAGTAACTTTGTCGCGGATTCCGTCCGTCCCCCTATCAGGAGAATGTGTTCCATGCTATCGATCAAACAGCTGAGCAAGACTTACGCCAACGGCGTCAAGGCCATCAACGACGTCACCCTGGACATCCCCAATGGCATGTTCGGCCTGCTGGGCCCCAACGGCGCCGGCAAGTCCTCGCTGATGCGCACCATCGCCACGCTGCAGGATCCCGATAGCGGCAGCATCCATTTCGACGGCCTCGACGTGCTGGCCCAGCCCGAAGCGCTGCGCCGCCAGCTCGGCTACCTGCCGCAGGATTTCGGCGTCTACCCCAAGGTGACGGCCGAGGTACTGCTCAATCACTTCGCCGTGCTCAAGGGCCTGACCGGACGCGGCGAGCGCAAGGAAGCGGTCGAAGCGCTGCTGCACCAGACCAATCTGTGGGAAGCGCGCAAGCGCGGCCTGGGCACCTACTCGGGCGGCATGCGCCAGCGCTTCGGCATCGCCCAGGCGCTGCTCGGCTCGCCACGGCTGGTGATCGTCGACGAGCCCACCGCCGGCCTCGACCCTGACGAGCGCAACCGCTTCCTCAACCTGCTGGCCAAGATCGGCGAGCAGGTGGTGGTGATACTGTCGACCCACATCGTGGCCGACGTCACCGACCTGTGCCCGCGCATGGCGCTGATCGTCAAGGGCGAGGTGCAGCTGCAGGGCGAGCCGCAAGCCACCATCGACACGCTGCGCAGCAAGGTCTGGCGCCGCAGCATCAGCCAGGAAGCGCTGGCCGACTACCAGCAGCGCATGAAGGTGCTGCACACCCGCCTGGTCGGCGGCAAGCCGCAGATCAATGTCTATGCCGACAGCCAGCCCGAGGAGGGCTTCATCCAGGTCGAGCCGGATCTGGAAGACGTGTACTTCCTGCATGTGCGTAACGCCGCCGCCTCTGCGGCCGCCGTGGTCTGAGGGGCGCGCCATGTTGATGGAATTCTTTACATTCGATTTGCGCTACCAGCTGCGTCAGCCGCTGCTGTGGGTGACGGGGCTGATCCTCGGCCTGCTGGCCTTCGGCGCCGCCACCAGCGACGCCATCCAGGTCGGCGGAGCGATCGGCAATGTGCACCGCAACGCGCCGGTGGTCGTGGCTCAGCTGCTGGGCTCGTTCACCGTGGTGTCGACCTTCATCGTCACCATCTTCATCGCCGGCACCGTGCTGCGCGACAGCGAGGTCGGCATTTCCGACATGCTGTTCGCCACGCCGATGCGCAAGTACCAGTACCTGGCCGGGCGCTTCATCGCCGGCCTGGTGGCTTGCCTGAGCATCTTCGTGCTGATCGCCATCGGCATCCTGCTGGGACCGGTCATGCCCTGGGTCGACGCCGCCCGCGTCGGCCCGCTGTCGCTGTCGGCCTACCTGTGGGGCTTCGGCTTCTTCGTCATTCCCAACCTGATCTTCATCGGCGCCTTGCTGATGCTGCTGGCCTCGACTACGCGCTCGATGATGCTGGTGTATGTGGGCGTGCTGGGCTTCTTCGTGCTGTGGATCGTCGCCGGCGTCTTCTCGCGCGACATCAACAGCGAATGGACCGCCGTGCTGCTCGATCCGTTCGGCGTGCGCGCCTTCAGCCGCGCCGTGCGCTACTTCTCGGCCGCCGAATCGAACGCCGGCCTGCCGCCGTTCAGCGGCTTCCTGCTGGCCAACCGCGCGCTGTGGATGGCGGTGGCGCTGGTGCTCTTCGGCGCCACGCTGGTGCTGTTCAAGCCGCAGCGCGCCGGCACCGGCCGCCGACTGTTCGGCAAGGCCAAGACGGCCGCCGCCGCACCGGCGCCTGCGCCATCGAGCCTGGCGCTGCCGCGCAGCGTGGCGCGCTTCAGCGCAAGCACCGGCTGGCTGCAGTGCTGGCACATCCTGCGCTTCGACGCCATGGGCGTGTTCAAGAGCGTGCCTTTCCTGGTGATGCTGCTGTTCGGCGTGCTGAACTTTATCGGCGCCGTCACCCAGGCCGGCGCCAACTTCGGCACCACGGTGTATCCGGTCACCTACCTGATGTTGCGCACGCTGAGCGGCAGCTTCAACTTCATGCTGATCATCGTGCTGACCTTTTACGCGGGCGAGCTGATCTTCAAGGAACGCCAGGTCAAGATCGCCGACGTCAGCGACGCCATGCCGGTGCCGGACTGGGCGCCGCTGGCGGCCAAGTGCCTGGCGCTGGTCGGCGTGATCGCCGGCTTCCTGCTGGCCGGCGTGCTGGCGGGCGCGGCCTACCAGCTGTTCAAGGGCGGCGCGCCGGTCGAGGTCGGCCTGTACGTCCAGGGCGTGCTGCTGGAATCGATGTTCTTCGTGCTGATGGGCTTGCTGGCCCTGGTGCTGCAGGTGCTGACCAACAACAAGTTCATCGGCTACCTGCTGGTGATCGTGCTGATGGTGTCGCAGATCGTGCTGAGCATCATGCACTTCGACCACAACCTGTACAACTTCGCCTCGCTGCCGGGCCTGCGCTATTCGGACATGAACGGCTACGGCCACTTCCTGACCGGCTGGTCGTGGTTCGCGCTGTACTGGAGCTTGTTCACGGCGGCCTTGCTGGTGCTGGCGCAGGCCTTCTGGGTGCGCGGCCTGGCGCGTCCGTGGCGCGAGCGCGTGCGTGTGGCGGCCGCCCGCCTGAAGGGCTCGTCCGGCGTGGCGCTGGCCATGCTGCTGGCCGGCTTCGTCGGCAGCGGCGCCTGGATCTTCTACAACACCAACGTGCTGAACAAGTACGTGGCGTCCGACGCGGCCATGGACCAGCAAGCCCGCTACGAAAAGCAGTACCGCCAGTACAAGGGCTTGCCGCAACCGCGCATCACCGACGTGCGCGCCGATGTCGACATCTACCCGGCCGAGCGCCGCGTGGCGATACGCGGCCACTACCTGCTGGAAAACAAGACCGGCCTGACGCTGGACGTGCTGCGCATCCAGCGCAACCCGGAGGTCGACACCCGCTTCGACAATCTGCCGCCGCACACGGTGGTGTTGGATGACAAGGACACCGGCTTCAGCATCATCAAGCTGACGCAGCCGCTGGCGCCCGCCGCCAAGCTGAACCTGGCCTTCAACGTCGACATCCACAACCAGGGCTTCACCAACAGCGGCGCGGCCGACAACGTCAACCTGAACGGCACCTTCTTCAACAACTTCACCTACTTCCCGCACTTCGGCTACAACGACCAGGCCGAGCTGACCGACCGCAACGAACGCCGCAAGCGCGGCCTGGGCGAGCCGGTACGCATGGCCAAGCTGGAGGACGAGAAGGCGCGCGCCAACGCCATCTTCAGCAACGAGGCGGACTGGATCAACTTCGAAACCACGGTCTCGACCAGCGCGGACCAGATCGCCGTCGCCCCCGGCTATCTGCAGAAGAGCTGGGAGCAGAACGGCCGCCGCTACTTCCACTACAAGATGGACCGGCCGATGGTGCCGTTCTTCGCCTACCTGTCGGCGCGCTGGCAGGTGCGCAAGGGCGAGTGGCACGGCTTGCCGATCGAGATCTACTACGACAGCAAGCACGCCTACAACATCGACCGCATGATTACCTCGGCGCAGAAATCGCTCGACTATTTCGAGGCCAACTACACGCCCTACCAGCACAAGCAGGTGCGGGTGCTGGAGTTCCCGAACTACCAGAGCTTTGCGCAATCGTTCGCCAACACGATCCCGTATTCGGAATCGATAGGCTTCATCGCTGACCTGCGCGACAAGGATGACATCGACTACGTCTACTACGTCACCGCGCACGAGATGGCGCACCAGTGGTGGGGCCACCAGGTGGTGAGCGCCAACGTCCAGGGTTCGACCATGCTGATCGAATCGCTGGCGCAGTACTCGGCGCTGATGGTGATGGAGAAGGAATACGGCCGCGACAAGCTGCGCCGCTTCCTGCGCTTCGAGCTGGACCACTATCTGCGCGACCGTGGCGGCGAGCTGGTCGAAGAGCAGCCGCTGATGCGCGTGGAAAACCAGCAGTACATCCACTACCGCAAGGGCAGCCTGGTGTTCTACCGCCTGCGCGACGAGATCGGCGAGGCGGCGCTCAACCGCGCGCTGAAGCGCTTCCTGCAGGACAAGGGCTATCAGCAGGCGCCGTACACCACCAGCCGCGAACTGCTGGCCTACATCCGCGCCGAGGCGCCGCAGGACAAGCAGGCGCTGATTACCGACCTGTTCGAGAAGATCGTTTTCTACGACAACCGCGTGACCGAGGCCAAGGCCCACAAACGCGCCGACGGCCAGTGGGACGTGACGATGACGCTGCACCTGGCCAAGCTGGAGGCGGACGGCAAGGGCAAGGAAACGCCGCGCGCGTATGACGAGCCGGTGGAGATCGCCGTGTTCGCCCGCGCCAAGGGCGCCAAGGAGCGCGACGAGCGCGTGCTGTTCAGCGAGAAGCGCGTGTTGCAGGGCAGCGATCCGGTGGTGACGGTGACGGTCAAGGAGCAGCCGTTCGATGTCGGCGTCGATCCCTACAACAAGATGATCGACCGCGTCTCGCGCGACAACCGCAAGGAAGTCAGCGTCGAGTAAGAGCGAACGTCATTCCCGCGCAGGCGGGAATCCATACAGCGCGTGCGACGTCGGCGTTGTATGGGTTCCCGCGTTCGCGGGAACGACAAAATCGTTACACAAAAAGTGAAGTTAATGAATTGACAAAGCCCTCATCGGCGGAGATACTTCCGCGATGATACAACTGAGCGATATACGCAAGACCTACCGCCAGGGCGGCAACGATATCCGAGCCCTCGACGGCATCGACCTGCATATCGCCCCCGGCGAGTTCGTCGCCATCATGGGGCCGTCCGGCTCCGGCAAATCCACCTTGTTGAACGTGCTCGGCGCGCTGGACCGGCCCGACAGCGGCCGCTACCGCCTGGCCGAGGACGAGATCAGCGCCCTCGACGACGACGCCGCTTCCGAAGTGCGCAACCGCCGCATCGGTTTCGTATTCCAATCCTTCCACCTGCTGCCGCGCCTGACCGTGCTGGAAAACGTGCTGCTGCCGCAGCGCTACGCCCGCACCGCCGATCCGGCTGCCGCCGGCCGCGCCGTCGCGCTGCTCGAACGCATCGGCCTCGGCCAGCGCACCGACCACTTGCCGGGCCAACTGTCCGGCGGCCAGTTGCAGCGCGCCGCCATCGCCCGCGCGCTGCTGAACCAGCCCGCGCTGCTGCTGGCCGACGAGCCCACCGGCAACCTCGATTCCAAGAGCGCCGCCGACGTCATGGCGCTGCTGAAGGAACTGCACGCGGGCGGGCAGACGCTGGTGCTGGTGACGCACGATCCCGACATCGCCGCGGCCGCCCAGCGCACCATCCACCTGCGCGACGGCCGCATCGACCAGGACCACGCATGAAGCCGCGCCTGAAACGCTCCACCATCGCCGTACTGTGCGCCGTGCCGCTGCTGGCCGCCGGCATTGCCGCCGCCGTCTCGTCGGCCAGCGCATCGCATACCGCGCCGGCCGCAACCTCGTCCGCGCCGCACGCCGCCGGCGGCCAGAGCCCGGCCAGACGACCGGTGCTGCTGACCGGCGAAGTCGAAGCGCTGGACACGCAAACCATCGTGGTGCCGCCATCGAACTCGTCGCCGCTGGTGCTGCGCAACTTCGTGGCCGAAGGCACATCGGTCAAGGCCGGCGACCTGGTGCTGCGCATCGAGACCGGCGGCGCCGCCAATGTCGACCGCCTGAAGACCGAGCTTGAGCGCGCCATCGCGCGCATCGACCGCGACACCGCCAGCCTCGAAGCGGGCGCCATCGATACCGAGAAAGCGCTGATCACCGCCGAGGCCGCGCTGGCCAAGGCCAAGGTCGACGCCGCTTTGCCCAAGCTGCAAATCACGGCGCTGAACTACGACCGCAACCAGGCCGAACTGGACCGCGCTACGCGCGACCTGGCGATCAAGATCGAAGCGCGCGACAACTACCGGCAATCGGTGCAGCGCCGCCGCGAGGACGGCGAGCTGGAAGTGAAAAAAATGCAGATCAACCTGGCCTTCCAGATCGCCCAGCTCAAGCAGGCTGAAGTGCGCGCCGCGCGCGACGGCGTGGTGGTGCACGGCTACAGCCCGTGGAAGGGCGAACGCTTCGAGGAAGGTTCGTCGGCCTGGCCCGGCAATGCCGCCGGCGTGGTGCAGGGCGACGGCCAGATGGCGGTCACGGCCTGGGTGCTGGAAGCCGACCGGCCCTACCTGGCCGAAGGCGATGCCCTCGGCTTGCGCTTCGACGCGCTGCCGGGCGCCGCGCTGACCGGCAAGATCCTCAGCATCACCAGCGCGCCGGAAGCGCGCGCCAGCTGGGGCAACGGCCGCTACTTCCGCGTCCGCATCGGCCTGCCGGAGGGACACGGCCTGCCGCTGGTGGCGGGCATGAGCGTGTTCGCCGAACCGCACGCCGGCGCGGGCACGGCGCGCAAGCCGGCCGTTGCCGCCGAGGCGCCGTCCATCGAAGGCGAGATCGCCTCGCGCCAGGCGCTGCCGGTGTCGCCGCCGACCATCCCGTATGTGTGGCAGTACAAGCTGGCCAGCATCGCCCCCGAGGGCGCGATGGTCGAGGCCGGCCAGACCATCGCCCAGTTCGAATCGGGCGAAGTCACCACCCAGCTGATGCAGCAGCAAGGCCAGCTCAGGGAAAGACAGCGGGCGCTGGACAAGATGCTGCTCGACCAGGCCGAGGCCGACCGTGCCAGCGAACTGGCCGTGGCCGAGGCGCAAAGCAATGCCGAGAAGGCCGAGCGCAAGGCCTCGCAGCCGAAGGAATTGATACGCCGCGTCGATTACGACAAGCTGGTCATCGAACGCACCGAAAAGGTCGCGCTGGCCAAGCTGGCCGTCACCCAGCGCGCCGTGCAGATCCGCGCCCGCCGCGCCGAACGCACCGGCCTGCAGGCGGAAGTGGCCGACATCCAGCAGCAGCTGGCCGCGCTGACCAGGGGCCAGGCGGCGATGACCGTGGTGGCGCCGCGCAAGGGCTTGCTGATGTACCGCACCACCTTCTCCGGCGAGAAGGTCGCGGTCGGCAGCCAGGTGTGGATGGGACTGTCGGTCGCCACGCTGGCCGACCCGGGCCAGCTGTACATCAACGCCTCCGTGCCGGAGGCGCAGGCCTCGCTGGTCCATGTGGGGCAGCGCGCCCGCGTGACGGTGCCGGGCGCCAACCAGGCGCTGAACGCCCACGTGGTCGCGCTGGGCCGCGCCTTCCACGGCAAGTCCACCGCGCAATCGACCATCGTGCGCAATCTTGAATTGCAGTTTGACGACAACCCTCAGGGCCTCAAGCCGGGCGCCGCCGTGCAGGCGGTACTGGTAGCCGATGCCGATGCGCACGGCAAGGAGCGCAAGCAATGAACAAGCATCTACTGAGCGCGGCCGCGGTGCTGGCGCTGGCCGGCTGCGGCGACAGCGCTACCACCGCGCCCGGCGCCATCGAAACCCTGGCCGCGCGGCCGTGGTCCGAAACGCTGGCGGTGGACGGCGAAATCAAGGCCGCCGCCAGCACCACGCTGCCCGTGCCCGGCAGCGGCTGGAGCAGCCGCGTGCTGGTGAGCATGGTGGCCGACGGCAGCGCCGTCCGCAAGGGCGATGTGGTGGCGCGCTTCGACGCGCCGCAGGCGCGCATGGAGCTGTCGCAGGCCGAACTGGAACTGCTGCGCAAGACCATCGCCGAAGCCGGCAACACCGGCAACGCCGCCGTCGAGCGCAGCACGCTGGCCGGCGAGCGCGCCAAGGTCGAGGACGATCTCGGCCTGAGCCAGCGCTATGCCAAGGTCGACCTGACCATCTTCGCCCGCAACACCATCCTCGACGCGCTGGCCGACGTCGGCTTCCTCAGCACCAAGCGCACTTACCTGGACTGGAAGGGCGGCCAGGCGCAGGCGCGCACGGCGGCGCAGGACGCGGTGCTGCACTCGCAGCGCGACAGCGTGGAACTGGGCGCCAAGCGCAACCGCGACAGCCTGGCCGGGCTGGAACTGGTGGCGCCGCACGACGGCGTGTTCCTGCTGGTGCCGCGCTGGGATGGCGCCAAGCCGGAGGTCGGCGCCAGCCAGTCGGCCGGACAGGAATTCGGCATGCTGCCCGACCTGCATCAACTGGTGGCGCACTTCAGCGTGGCCGAGGGCCAGGCCTACGGACTCAAGCCCGGCCTGCCGGTGCAGGTGCGCCTGGCCGGCACCGGCACCGCGCTGACGCTGACCGTCACCCGCGTCGGCAGCAGCGCCAGCACCACCTCGCAGGAGTCGCCGGTCAAGTACAGCGACTTCGACGCCGCCATCCCCAACGACACCGCGCTCAAGCTGGGCCTGAAGCCGGGCCAGGCGCTGCGCGGCAGCGTGCAGCTGGTGGCGCGGCCGGCCGCGCTGACCGTGCCCAACCTGGCGCTGGTACAGGAGGGCGCGGGCTACGCCGTCTACACGGACGAGCAGGGCAAGCCGGTGCGGCACAAGATCGAACTGGGGCAGCGCGGCCCGGTGCGTAGCGAACTCAAAAGCGGATTGACGGCCGGCGCGCGCATCGTGCTGCTGCCGCCATCGACAACGGCGGTAAAGTCATGAACTTCGGCATGAATCTGGCATTGATACGGGAAGCCGTTACTGAACTGCAGCGGCGCAAGCTGCGCACCGGCTTGACCTTGCTGGGCATGATCTTCGGCGTCGCCGCCATCGTCGCCATGCTGGCGGTGGGCGAGGGCAGCAAGCGCGAGGCCTTGCGCCTGGTCGCCGAGCTGGGCCTGGATAATGTGCTCATCGAAAGCAAGGCCATCGACCCCGAGCAGCTGAAGGAAATCCGCACCCGTTCGCTGGGCCTGTCGGCGGCCGACGCCGACGCGGCCTTGCTGGTGGTGCCGGGCGCGCAGTCGGTGGCGCTGAAGAAGGAAATCAAGGTCGAGCAGCTGGTGCTGGGCGATAAGGTGGTCAGCGGCCGCGCCTATGCCGTGTCGCCGTCGTACGCGTCGCACAGCGGCTTGCAGGTGGCCGCTGGACGCTGGCTGGCCGTGCAGGACGGCGCCACGCTGGCGCCGGTGTGCGTGGTCGGCGCGCGGCTGGCGCGCACCCTGTTCGGCGACGGGCCGGCGGTGGGCCAGCGGGTCAAGCTCAACCATGTGTGGCTGGAGGTGGTGGGCGTGCTGGCGGACCGCGCGCAAAGCAAATCGGATTTCGAAGGCGTCAAGCTGGGGCTGGATGATGAGCGCCTGTTTGTGGCCTGGGAGACGGGGCGTGCGCGCTTCGCCTTCAAGCGCATCGAGGACGAGGTGGACGGCATCAGCGTGCGCCTGGGCACGGACGTGGCGCCAGACAGCGCGGCGCGCGTGCTGCAGGCGCTGATCGCGCAGCGCCACGGCGGCGCCGACGACACCAACCTGATCGTGCCGATGGGCCTGTATCGCCAGAACCAGCAGACGCAGCGTATCTTCACCATCGTCATGAGTTCGATCGCGGCGGTGTCGCTGCTGGTGGGCGGCATCGGCATCATGAACATCATGCTGGCCAATGTGCTGGAGCGGCGGCGCGAAGTGGGATTGAAGCGGGCGCTGGGCGCGCGCCGGCGCGACGTGGTCGAGCAGTTTCTGGCGGAAGCGCTGGTGATCGCCGTCAGCGGCGCGCTGCTGGGTGTGGTGCTGGGCGCGGTGGCGGCCTACAGCATCGCCGCGCTGGCCGGCTGGTCGGTGGCGTGGTCGCCGCTGAGTTTGATTGTGGCGGTGCTGCTGTGCGTCGGCGTGGGGCTGGCGTTCGGAGTGTTCCCCGCGCGCCAGGCCGCCGCGCTCGATCCCATCGCCGCCTTGCGCAGCGACGGTTAACCGGCGTCATTCCCGCGCAGGCGGGAATCCATAGAACGTCTCTGTAGCAAGCTCAGCATGGATTCCCGCTTTCGCGGGAATGACATCACGCTTTCTTCAGCAGGCGCGCGATGTCGAGGGCAAAGTAGGTCAGCACGCCGTCGGCGCCGGCGCGCTTGAAGGCCAGCATGGCTTCCATCATCACCTTGTCGTGATCGAGCCAGCCGTTCTGCGCGGCCGCCTTGATCATCGCGTATTCGCCGCTGACCTGGTAGGCAAAGGTCGGCACCTTGAACTCATCCTTCACGCGGCGCACGATGTCCAGGTAAGGCATGCCCGGCTTGACCATCACCATGTCCGCGCCTTCGGCCAGGTCCAGGCCCACTTCGCGCAAGGCTTCATCGCTGTTGGCCGGATCCATCTGGTAAGTGTTCTTGTCGCTCTTGCCCAGGTTCTTGGCCGAACCCACAGCATCGCGGAACGGGCCGTAGAAGGCCGACGCATACTTGGCCGAGTACGCCATGATGCGGGTATGGATGAAACCCTTCTCTTCCAGCGCGGCGCGCACCGCGCCGATGCGGCCATCCATCATGTCCGACGGCGCCACCACGTCGACGCCGGCCTCGGCCTGGCACAAGGCCTGGCGCACCAGCATGTCGGTGGTGACGTCGTTGATGACGTAGCCGTTTTCATCGATCAGGCCGTCCTGACCGTGGCTGGTGTACGGATCCAGCGCGACATCGGTCAGTATGCCCAGCTGCGGGAAGGCTTGCTTCAGCGCCCGCACCGCGCGCGGCACCAGGCCGTCCGGATTGGTCGCTTCGACGCCGTCCGGCGTCTTCTTGGCGGCGTCGATCACCGGGAACAGCGCCAGCACCGGAATGCCCAGTTGCACGCATTCCTCCGCCACCTTCAGCAGCAGATCCACCGACACCCGCTCCACGCCCGGCATCGACAGCACCGGCTCGCGCTGGTGCGTACCTTCGAGAATAAACACCGGGTAGATCAAGTCCGAGGCCGTGACGTTGTTTTCACGCATCAAGGCGCGCGAAAACGGATCACGCCGCATGCGGCGCATGCGGATGGCGGGGAATTGGGCGGAAACGTGTGGAGTGGGCATCGCTAAAACTTTCCTAAGCTGTGGGGTTATTGCTCGTCGGGCTCGACGTCGTCTTCCATTTCGATCAGATCGACCTGGGCCGCCGCTTCGTCATCGGTGACGCCGGCCAGTTCCAGGATCTTGTCGTTGGCTTCGTCGATGCCGATGCGCTTGAGCGCGGAGAACAGTTGCACGGTGAAAGGGAAACCTTCGCCGTCTTCGTCGACATAGCTGTCCAGTTTGGCTTTCGCCTGGCGCAGCACATTGACCGATTCATTGCGGTTCAATTTGTCAACCTTGGTCAGAATGCAATGGATAGGCTTGCCGGTCGGGGCGAACCATTCCAGCATCTGCACGTCGAGTTCGGTGAACGGGCGGCGCGAATCCATGATCAAGATCAAGGCCGCCAATTGTTCGCGGCGCTGGACGTAGTCGCCCAGCAGGCGTTGCCAGTGCAATTTGGCCGAGCCGGACACTTCGGCGTAGCCGTAGCCCGGCAAGTCGACCAGCAGGCACTCGATCTCATCGACGATGGTCGGGTCTTTGCGGTGCTGCGCGACGTGCGCGCCGCCGATCGAGAAGTAGTTGATGTGCTGGGTACGGCCAGGGGTCTTGGACGCGAACGCCAGGCCTTTCTGGTTGCACAGGATGTTGATGGCGGTCGATTTGCCGGCGTTGGAGCGACCTGCAAAGGCGATTTCCGGCACTTGGGTGTCGGGTAGGTCGCGCAATTGGTTGACGGTCGTAAAGAAGCGGGCTTGCCAGAGTTTGGACATGGGATGGGGGAAAATGCAACAAAAGGGAGCAAATATGCTGGAAAGCTATTGTACAATGAGTGGTTACGAAGTGTTGCCATAGCCTCTAGCGTCTAGCCTGCGGCATACGTTCGACAAACTTTTTTGAGGGTGCTTGAATGAATCGTGCGTTTTCACCGTTTGTAAAATCCCTGTTGGTCGCCGTGCTGGCAGTTGCGGGCACCGCATCCGCCAACGAAGAAAAAAAACCGGCCCACGCCGAAGCCGTCGCACCCAAGGTCGATGCGGCCAAGGGCGGCACGCTGTTTGAAACGGGTGACAACGCACGCGGCCTCCCGGCCTGCGTCTCCTGCCACGGCGCCGGCGGCAATTCGACCATCGCGGTCAATCCCAAGCTGGCCGGCCAGCACGAGGGCTATCTTTACAAGCAACTGGTGAACTTTACGGCGGCGGACCGGAATCAAGCAGTCATGACGACCTACGCCAAGATGCTGACCGACGAAGAAAAGCACAACATCTCGGCCTGGCTGGCCGCCCAGGCGCAAAAGCCGGGCGCAGCCAAGAGCAAGGACACCGTAGAACTGGGCAAGAAGATTTATCGCGGCGGCATCGCCGAGAAAAACGTGCCAGCCTGCGCCAGCTGCCACGGCGCCGCCGGCGCCGGCATTCCGGTGCAGTACCCACGCATCGGCGGCCAGCACCAGGACTACACGGTAGCCCAGCTGGGCCTGTTCAAAGCGGGCGGCCGCAAGAACAGCGCGCAGATGAGCACCATCGCCATGCGCATGTCGGATGAAGAAATGAAAGCCGTGGCCGATTACGTCGCCGGTTTGAAATAAGAACACGTCGCCGCGCCCCTGGGTTGCGGTGCAACTGATAGTGCATAGAGGGCGGCAGCGTAAGCGGGCTGCCCTTTTTGTTGATATGCTGCCCGCAGCGTACCTTTTTTGAGACAGTCCCAGCATGAGCAGCAGCCCCAGCACCACCGGCATCGAACTGAAAACCCGCCGCCCCATCGTCGGCGAAATCGTCGAACTGATTTCCTCAATGCGTTTCGCCATCGCGCTGCTGGCGATGATCGCGATAGCCGCCATCGTCGGCACCGTGATGAAGCAGGGCGAGGCGACCAACAACTACATCAACCAGTTCGGGCCGTTCTGGTTCGAGGTGTTCGGCAAGCTGGGCCTGTACGCCGTGTACTCGGCCTGGTGGTTCCTGTTGCTGATGACCGCGCTGGTGACGTCGACTTCGCTGTGCATCGTCCGCAACGCGCCCAAGATGCTCAAGGACATGCGCAGCTGGCGCGAGAACGTGCGCGAGAATTCGCTGCTCAACTTCCACCACAAGATGCAATGGCGTTCGCCGCTGGCGCGCGCCGCGCTGGCGCAGCAGACCGCCGCCCGCCTGGCCGACGCCGGCTACAAGATCAAGCTGGTCGAGAAGGACAACGGCACGCTGGTGGCCGCCAAGCAGGGCGCGGCCAACAAGTTCGGCTACATCTTCGCGCACTCGGCCATCGTGGTCATCTGCATCGGCGGCCTGCTCGATTCGGACGTGCCGATCCGGCTGCAGGAATGGTTCCTCGGCAAGGTGCCGTTCAGCGGCAGCGGCTTGATCTCGGCGGTGCCGGCGCAGAGCCGTCTCGGCCTGGGCAATCCCACTTTCCGCGGCAACACCATGATCCCGGAAGGCCAGTCCAGCGAAAGCGCCATCATCACCCGTCCCGACGGCGTGCTGATCCAGGACCTGCCGTTCACCATCAACCTGAAGAAATTCACCATCGATTTCTACAGCACCGGCATGCCCAAGCTGTTCGCCAGCGAAGTCGAAGTGCGCGACCACGCCAGCGGCGAAGTGGTCAAGGCCGTCATCGAAGTCAACAAGCCCTTGCTGTACAAGGGCCTGGCGATCTACCAGTCCAGCTTTGACGATGGCGGCAGCAAGCTCAAGCTCACCGGCTACCCGATGCGCGGCGGCGCCACCGCCACCTTCGACATCGCCGGCGAAGTGGGCGGCAGCACGCCGATGACCGACGCCTACACCGTCGAATGGTCGGGCTTCCGTCCCTTCAACGTCGAGAACCTGGCGGCCTCGCAAGACCCGCGCGCCGTCGCCAAGGGCAAGACCCTGGAAGAGCAGTTCGCCAACTCGCTCGACAAGCACACCGGCTCGGCCGGCCGCAACGCCAACAACAAGGATTTGAAGAACGTCGGCCCCAGCGTGACCTACAAGCTGCGCGACAAGACCGGCCAGGCGCGCGAGTACCAGAACTATATGCAGCCGGTGACGGTCGACGGCGCCACGGTGTTCCTGGCCGGCATGCGCGTCAATCCGTCCGACCAGTTCAGCTTCCTGCGCATCCCGGCCGACGACGGCCACAGCGTGACCGAATGGATGCGCCTGCGCGCCGCCCTCGGCGACGCCGGCCTGCGCGCCGCCGCCGCCAAGCGCTACGCCGAGCGCGCCACGCCGCAATCGAACAACAGCGACGCGCTGCGCGTGCAGCTGCAAGCGTCGGCCGACAAGAGCCTGACCATCTTCGCCGGCAACGACAGGGCGGCCGGCTTCGTCGCCATTTCGCAGTTCCTGGAAAAAATCCCGGCCGCCGAGCAGGAGAAGGCAGCCGACGTCTTCATGAAGATCCTCAACGGCAGCCTGTGGGACTTGTGGCAGGCCGCGCGCGAGAAGGATGGCCTGGCCCCGGTCAGCGCCGACGAACAGCACGCCCGCTTCCTGCAACTGGCCACCAACGCGCTGTCGGACGCCTTCTTCTACGGCGCCCCGGTCTACCTGCAACTGGACGACTTCACCCAGGTGCAGGCTTCGGTGTTCCAGGTCACGCGCTCGCCGGGCAAGAACGTGGTCTACCTGGGCTGTGTGTTCCTGGTACTGGGTGTATTCTCGATGTTCTACATCCGCGAGCGCCGCCTGTGGGTCTGGATCAAGGATGACGCCAACGGCGCCGAGGCGTTGATGGCCATGAGCACCCAGCGCAAAACGCTGGACTTCGAACGCGAGTTTGAAACTTTGAAAGAAAAGCTGCCGCAATCGGCGTAAGCTATAGCGGCCACGGAGATAAATGATGGAACTGACGCAATCGACCCAAACCTATACCCAGGCGCCCGGCTACTTCAAGCGCCTGAACGCGTTCGACTGGCTGTTCGCGCTGGCCCTGGTGGCCGGCTCGCTGTACGGCCTGAGCACGTACGGCCACTACATGGACGTCTACGAGAAGGGCATCCTGCTGGCGGCCGCGCCGGCGTTTGCCGCGCTGGGCTGGCACTGGAAGCCGGCGCGCTGGCTGATGCCGCTGGTGGCCCTGCTGTCGCTGGGCGCGATCGCCATGTATGCGGGCGAGCTGGACAACGGCACCAAGAAATTCTGGCTGCGCATGATGTTGTCCAGCCAGTCCGCGATCCTGTGGATGAGCGTGATGTTCTGCCTGTCGACGCTGTTCTACGTGATCGGCCTGGCGACCCGTTCCTCTTCCGCCTCCAGCATCGGCTCCAAGCTGTGCTGGGCCGCCGTGGTGCTGGGCCTGACCGGCATGATGGTGCGCTGGTACGAGTCCTACCTGATCGGCACCGACGTCGGCCACATCCCGGTGTCGAATCTGTATGAAGTGTTTATATTGTTTTCGCTGATCACCGCGATGTTCTACCTGTACTTCGAACAGCGCTACGCCACGCGCCAGCTGGGCGCCTTCGTCACGCTGGTCATCACCGCCGCGATCGGCTTCCTGTTCTGGTACACCACCTCGCGCGACGCCGCCGACATCCAGCCGCTGCTGCCGGCGCTGCAAAGCTGGTGGATGAAGATCCACGTGCCCGCCAACTTCATCGGTTATGGCAACTTTGCCTTGGCGGCAATGGTCGCGGCGGCTTATCTGCTGAAGACCTCGGGCTATCTGGTCGACCGCCTGCCGTCGGAAGAAGTGCTGGACGACGTCATGTACAAGGCCATTTCGGCCGGCTTCGCCTTCTTCACCATCGCCACCATCCTCGGCGCGCTGTGGGCGGCGGAGGCTTGGGGCGGCTACTGGTCGTGGGATCCGAAGGAGACCTGGGCGCTGATCGTCTGGCTGAACTACGCGGCCTGGCTGCACATGCGCTTGATGACGGGCCTGCGCGGCCGTCCGGCGGCCTGGTGGGCGCTGGTGGGCCTGCTGGTGACGACCTTCGCCTTCCTGGGCGTGAATATGTTCCTGTCCGGCCTGCATTCCTACGGCAAGTTGTAAACGCGATGTTATAAACGGCTGACGAAGATTGGTGTAAGGTTCAGGCTACTGGGGCGACCAAGTCTCAACCTTGCACTTTCTTTGGAGTCAGCATGCTGATCAAGCGTAGCCCCAACGGCATCGAGTTGCCGTTTTCATCAGAAATCACCTCGCGCGACGTCTACGAGTCGCGCCGCAAGTTCATCAAGCAGATCGCCGCCGGCGCCATCGGCAGCGCCGCGCTGCTGGAGATGGCCAACCGCGAAGCGTTCGCGCAGGGTGTCAATCCCAAGCTGGCCGCCAAGCTCAACCCGTCCTACTCGGCGCTCGACAAGCAGACGCCCTACAAGGACGCCACCAGCTACAACAACTACTACGAATTCGGCACCGACAAGAGCGAACCGGCCATGTATGCCGGCACGCTGAAGACGCATCCGTGGACGGTGTCCATCGAGGGCGAGGTGAAGAAGCCGATGACCCTGGACATCGACGCGCTGCTGAAGCTGGCGCCGCTGGAAGAGCGCGTCTACCGGCTGCGGTGCGTCGAGGGCTGGTCGATGGTCATTCCCTGGATCGGCTACTCGTTCTCCGAGATCATCAAGAAGGTCGAGCCGACCGGCAACGCCAAGTATGTGGAGTTCGTCACGCTGGCGGACAAGAAGCAGATGCCGGGCGTGGGCAGCCGCGTGCTGCAATGGCCGTACACCGAAGGCTTGCGCATCGACGAAGCCAATCATCCGCTGGCCTTGCTCACGCTGGGCATGTATGGCGAAACGCTGACCAACCAGAACGGCGCGCCGGTGCGTATGGTGCTGCCGTGGAAGTACGGCTTCAAGTCGGCCAAGTCCATCGTCAAGATCCGCTTCGTCAAGGAGCAGCCGCGCACTTCGTGGAATCTGTCGGCGCCCAATGAGTACGGCTTCTATTCGAACGTGAATCCGGAAGTGGATCACCCGCGCTGGTCGCAGGCGTCCGAGCGCCGCATCGGCGAGGACGGCTTCCTGGCCCGCAAGCGCAAGACGCTGATGTTCAACGGCTATGCCGACGTGGCGCCGTTGTACGCGGGCATGGACCTGAAGAAGTTCTTCTGATCGTATGGCGTTCAATCCTTCAACGCGGCAGGCAGGGTTAATCAAGGCCGCGATCTTTGTGCTGGCGCTGGTGCCGCTGGCGCGCATGGTGTATCTGACCTTGACCGGGCAACTGGTCGAGCCGCTGGAATTCATCACGCGCGGCACCGGCGACTGGACTTTGTACTTCCTGTGCTTCACCCTGGCGGTGACGCCGCTGCGCCGGCTCAGCAAATGGAACTGGCTGATCAAGCTGCGCCGCATGCTGGGGCTGTACATGTTCTTTTACGGCTTTCTGCATTTCATGACCTTCCTGTGGTTCGATCATTTCTTCGACGTGCAGGAGATGTGGAAGGATGTGTTGAAGCGGCCGTTCATCACGGTGGGTTTCATTGCCTTCGTGCTGTTGATACCGTTGGCGGTGACCAGCACCAACGCCATGGTCAAGCGGCTGGGCGGCAAGCGCTGGCAGTGGTTGCATCGGGTGATCTACGTGATCGCGCCGCTGGCCATCCTGCACTTCTGGTGGATGAAGGCGGGCAAGCACAACTTCACGCAGCCGATCATCTTCGGCGTGATCCTGGGCGTGCTGCTGCTGATGCGCGTGTACTGGGCGCGCAGCAAGGCCGTGGCTGCGGCGGCGCGCTAGCGGCGCGCTTTTTTACACCCGCCGCATGCGCCAGCAGCAATCATGAAGGCTGATATATCACTCTTCCTTCTTGTAACAGATTTCTTCGCATTCTTTCTTGTCATTTATTTTTTCCATGCAGCGCTTGTAACAGGCCTTCGGATCGAATTTGGCAAAAGTATTGATGCAATCTGCGCATGTCGAAGTGCCATAGACGGCAACTTCATAGGTTTGCTTCGCTGCGTGAGCCGGGTAGTCGCCGCTTGCGGTCGGGCGCTGGTAGTTCTCGTATGCGGTTGCCGCATAGCGGCCTAACGGAATCGCAATGATGATTGCAATCGCTGCCAATCCCAGGTCGGTGAAAATCTGCTTGCCAGTCGTTTTGATGTTCATGGTTGTCTTTAGAGTTTGATATCCAGGGTGATGCCCAGTTTGGGGGCGGTGTGACGAACGGTCTCTTTGGAGACCACGCTGCTCGTCTCGAAATATTGGTCCGCTTGCCTGCGCCTGGCCTTGCCGATATTTTCAAGCGCGAACCGCAGCCGATATTTTTGATCTATTTTCCAGCTTGCCTCGGTGCCCAGTTCGAAATTTCGGTCGATAATACTTTTCCGTAAATCGCTGATTTGTATACGCTCGCTTGGCTCCCAATTGGCGTTGATGCCGAACTGCAGCGGAGCCGACTCCATGTCGTACGTGATGCCGAGCTTTGCTCGCCAAGGCAGTTGGTCGGGAATATGATTGTCCGCACCGGCCAGATCCGTTCTATGTGAGCGCGCAAAAGTGACGCCGCCACGCATTTCAATTTTCGGACTCTCCGCCAGAATTTCGCGCGCGTTCAGCACGCCCTCAAGACTGAGTCCTTGCAGCCTCGCATCCCCATCGTTGCTTGGCCGCTGCACATACCTGCGCGCGCGTGACCAGGGAACGGACGCGTATTCGATGCGATTGACGACTAATTCCGTAATGCGCCGCTCGAATAATTCGATCGTCAGGGAGGTCTCCTTTCCAAAATAATGTTCGTAGGACAGATTGAAGCCCAGCGCTTTTTCCGGCTTCAACTGGGCATTCCCGGCGGTGTCCGCATATTCGGGAGCGTTGGTCAGGCACTCGTTCTTCGACGGACAAGCGGCCATTGGATTGATGACGGGGCGTACCACCATCTGATCCAGGAAAGGCGCTTTGAAAGACCGCGCAACGCTGGCGCGGACTTGTTTGCGATCACTCCCGTCTATCTTCCACGCCAGGTGAGCGGAAGGCGCCGCAACCGAGTACCTGGACGCTGAAACAAACTCACCTTCTGCCATGTTCGTCGTACGAAGCTCGCCGCTGATACCGAAATTGGTGGAGACCTCTTCGCTGATCTTCCACTCATCCTGCAGGAAGTAGCTTCTGGTTCGCTGGATCGCCTCTCGTGCGCGTCCAAACGTATCGAAGCTCGACTCGAATTCCTTGTCCCGCAAGTTTGCAAGGTCGGTCCAGGTTCGATTGTTTAACAGTGTGAGGCCGGCTTTAAGTTCGTGACTGGCCGAGATGCCCTGGCTGAAATCAAATTTCAACGAATTATTATGCATCCGCATCCACTGATTCGATTGGCGAAACTCATCGGACTGTGCTGGTATCTGATCGCGGCGATCGAGCAAGGACGCGACCCTCGACTGGGTACTCAGGAGCC
Organism: Rugamonas aquatica; assembly: GCF_009380215.1. GTDB lineage: Bacteria > Pseudomonadota > Gammaproteobacteria > Burkholderiales > Burkholderiaceae_D > Rugamonas > Rugamonas aquatica_B. Next base: position 140,905 of record NZ_WHUG01000013.1, on the reverse strand, counting down.
GCAGACTAAGCTGGGTGTCCTTGTCGGGCCGGTAGCTCCATTTCAATGGAATCGAGATGGTGGACAGATCCTGGTCTGATTGGCTTTCGCTATGCGTCGGTCTGCCTGGCTGATACTGTGCGGCCCATGCGCTGTACTCATCGACGTTGCTCGTCGTTTTGAACCACAGGATCGACGGGCTCAATTCGATCTTCTCGCCCTTGGCAATGGCCCAACTGAGCGAGCTGCTGGTGGACAGGCGCGGCGTATCTGTTGTGTTTCGTGAGTTTGCTGTCTGCTGTTGCAACGGCAGGGCATCCCCGGCATCACGAAGCACTGAAGTTTCGGAGTCGCTGGAACGGCGTTGATAACCGCCGGATGCCTGCAGGCTGTAGGAGAAGAATGTTCCGGGGTGATTGCTCGACCAGGAAAAATTCCCTGCGTGATCCCGCGCGCCCAATGCTCCGCCCAACCGAGCCTGAGTCAGGGATAGCCTGGCAATCTTGCGGGTGATGATGTTGATGGTGCCGGCAGTTCCGTAAGGCCCCAATTCGGCGATGCTGGTCTTGACGATCTCGATACGTTCGATGTGCACGACGTCCAATTCGAGCGGACTCCTGCCCGTCGAACCTGGTGCGCCATCGACCAGAATTTGCGTATAGCCGGGTAAGCCAAGCAGACCTAATCGTCCGTTTGAACTGATGGTGACAGACGGTTCTTTTCGAAGCACTTCTTCGACGGTTTTTCCGCCGCTTTCTTCGATTCTTTTGCGCCCGACAATGAGTTTGCCGGCGACAAATTGCTTATGCAGGTCACTGTCTTTTCCTTCAACCACGACGATATCGCCGGGATCCGAAGCGTGGGCGGAAGACATGCTTTGAACGAAAATCAAAGTTGGGAAAACTGCTGCCCGGGTAAATCGCCTGCAAAGTCTCAATTTCAAAAACTCTCAATAAATAATGTGCTGCACATATCGCGAAACGATGGATCTGAAAATCGTCGGATGCCTGTTGAAAGGATTGTAATTGTAAATATGAAACTATTGCAAAGTAAGTATTCTAATTAAATAAAATAAATCGAATAAAACTCTGCGTTGCCAGGCCGCGCAGCGATACCTGCTAGTGGACTTGCGGCGGCTATCGCGAGCGGCTCTGGATGCTGCAAATAATTTGTTGGCAGCGCCGTTTCGACTTGAGCACCTTAGGACGATGAGCGACATTTACGATGCCCGCATGAAAAAAGCCGCCGGCGGTGAGGCGGGCGGCTTTTGCGTGCTAGCTGAACGGCTTACTTGATCAGCGATTCCAGCGCATACAGATCGGCCGGATTCTCGCGCTGGCGCACCACATGGCACACCTCGCCATCGACGATGATCTCCGCCGCGCGGCCGCGCGTGTTGTAGTTGGACGCCATCGTCATGCCATACGCGCCGGCACTGTGCATCACCAGCAGATCGCCGGCTTCCACCGCCAGCTCGCGGTCGCGCGCCAGCCAGTCGCCCGATTCGCAGATCGGACCCACCACGTCATACGTCAACGCGCCAGCCTTGCCCTGCACCACAGGCTGCATGTCCATCCACGCCTGGTACAGCGCCGGACGCGCCATGTCGTTCATCGCCGCATCGACCACGCAGAAGTTCTTCTCCTCGCCGTGCTTGATGAACTCCACCTTGGTCAGCAGCACACCCGTGTCGCCGACGATAGAACGGCCCGGCTCGAAGATCACCTTGATCGCCTTGCCTTCGTAGCGCGCTGCGCGCCAGGCGTCGATTTTGGAGAACAGGCGGCCCAGGTAGTCGCCCACCGGCACCGGCGCAGCTTCGCCCGCTTCGCCGTAGTTGATGCCGATGCCGCCGCCGATGTCCAGATGGTGCAGCACGATGCCTTCCTCGCCCAGCTTGTCGATCAGCTCGATCAGGCGGTCCAGCGCCTCCAGCAGCGGCGCATCGTCCAGCAGTTGCGAGCCGATGTGGCAGTCGATGCCGGCCACTTCCAGATGCGGCAGCCTGGCGGCCGCGCGGTAGGTGTCCAGCGCATCGTCGAAGGCCACGCCGAACTTGTTGGCCTTCAGGCCGGTGGCGATATACGGATGGGTCTTGGCGTCGACATTCGGGTTGACGCGCAGCGAGACGCGCGCGGTCTTGCCCATGGCCCCGGCCACTTCGTTCAGACGGTGCAGCTCGGGGATCGATTCGACGTTGAAGCACAGGATGTCGTGCGACAGCGCCAGGCGCATTTCATCGACGCTCTTGCCGACGCCGGAGAAGATCACCTTGCGCGGATCGCCGCCCGCCGCCAGCACGCGCAGCAGCTCGCCGCCGGAGACGATGTCGAAGCCGGCGCCCTGGCGGGCCAGCAGGTCGAGGATGGCCAGGTTGGAGTTGGCCTTCATCGCGTAGCAGACCAGCGCGTCGCGGCCGGCGCAGGCGTCGGCGTAGGAGGCGAAGTTGGCCAGCAGCTGCGCCTTCGAGTACACATAGGTCGGGGTGCCATACTGCTCGGCGATGGCGGCTAGCGACGCGCCCTCGGCGTGCAGCACGCCGTCTTGATAACTGAATTGGGACATAAACTTATTGTTGGGAAGCTGGAGGAGTGGACGAAATAGGGGCGCTGACCGGAGCCGCGCCCTGACGTGGCGCGTCGCTGCTCGTGACAGGCTTGGCCGATGGCGCCTTGGGCAGGTACAGCGGGCCGGGTTGGCCGCAACCGCTCAACAAGGTGGTCAGGCACAAGGTGCTTGTGCCGATAAATAAACGGAAAGTGGACTTCACGATAAAATCATGGATTAAGTATAGATATTGGAGTGTAGCATGGGCGAATCAGAATTCCTGGCGCAGGCCGAGGCCACCCTCACCGCCATCGAAGGCGCGCTGGACCGTTTGAACGATGAGGACATGCTCGATGTCGAGTGCAGCCGCAGCGGCAATGTGCTGGAAATTGAATTTATTGACAATGGTTCCAAGATCATCGTCAACAGCCAGGCGGCGATGCAGGAACTGTGGGTAGCGTCCCGTTCGGGCGGCTACCACTACAGGCAGAAGGACGGCAAGTGGCTCAACACCCGCGACGGCTCCGAACTGTTCGCGGCGCTGTCCGAGATGGTCAGCACGCAGGGCGGCAGCCCGGTGGTGCTGGGATAAAAAAAGGGGCCGAGGCCCCTTTTTTTTCGAACAACCCGTTTTAGAACAACTCGTTCTTCACGGCGTCCTTGGCTTTTTCCTCGACCGGCGTGCCGCGCGTGGCGCCGTCGATGTTATGCACGCCGGCGCCCGGCGGGTTTTCCGCATAGTAGTACTCGTCGCCCACCAGCATCACGCCTTCCGGCACCGCGCGTTCCTCGATCGGGATATTCTTCAGCGCCTTCTGCATGTAGCTGATCCAGATCGGCAGCGCCAGGCCGCCGCCGGTTTCGCGGTTGCCCAGGTTCTTCGGCTGGTCGTAGCCGATCCAGGCGATGCCCACCAGGTGCGGCTGGTAGCCGGCGAACCAGGCGTCGATCGAATCGTTGGTGGTGCCGGTCTTGCCCGACAGGTCGGGACGCTTGAGCACCAGCGCCTTGGTCGCCGTGCCGAAGCGCACCACGTCCTTGAGCATGCTGTCCATCAGGAAGGCGTTGCGCTCGTCGATCACGCGGTTGCGCTCGTCGCCTGCCTTGTCCGGATTGGCTTGCGACAGGATCTTGCCGTCGGCATCGGTCACCTTGGAAATCAGGTAAGGACTGACCTTGTAGCCGCCGTTGGCGAACACCGAATACGCGCCGGCCATCTGCAGCGGCGTGACGTTGCCCGCGCCCAGCGCCAGTGTCAGGTAGGGCGGGTTCTTGTCGGCGTCGAAGCCGAAGCGGGTGGCGTATTCCTGGCCGTACTTGGCGCCGATCTTGTGCAGGATGCGGATCGAGATCATGTTCTTGGACTTGGTCAGGCCGCGGCGCATGGTCATCGGGCCTTCATACTTGCCGTCGTAGTTCTTCGGCTCCCAGGCCTGGCCGCCGGTCTGGCCGGCGTCGAAGGAGATCGGCGCATCGTTGATGATGGTGGCCGGCGACAGGCCGCGCTCCAGCGATGCCGAGTAGATGAAGGGCTTGAACGACGAGCCCGGCTGGCGCCACGCCTGCGTCACATGGTTGAACTTGCTGCGGTTGTAGTCGAAGCCGCCCACCATGGCCTTGATCGCGCCGTCGTGGGTGTCGGCCGCAACGAAGGCCGATTCGATTTCCGGCAGCTGCGTCACTTGCCAGTCCTTACCTTCCTGCATCACGCGGATCACCGCGCCACGACGGATGCGCTTGTTCAGCGCAGCCTTGTCGGACAGCCACGAGCGGCCCATCTCCAGCCCCGGGCCGGTGATCTTGATTTCCTCGCCGGTGGCGGTGACGGCGGTGATCAGCTGCGGCGTCGCGGCCAGCACCATGGCGGCCACGATGTCGTCGCTGTCCGGGTGGTCGGCCAGTTCGTTCTCGATGGCGTCGTCGGCTTCTTCCTTGTTCTGCGGGATGTCGATGTAGGCTTCCGGGCCGCGATAGGCGTGGCGCTTCTCGTAGTCCATCACGCCCTTGCGCAGCGCCAGGTAGGCGGCGTCCTGGTCGGCCTTGGTGATCGTCGTGAAGACGTTCAGGCCGCGCGTGTAGGTGTCTTCCTTGAACTGCTCGTAGACCAGCTGGCGCGCCATCTCGGCCACGTACTCGGCGTGCACGCCGAACTCGCTGCTGTCGGTCTTGACCTTGAGCTGTTCGGCCTTGGCCGCTTCGAACTGCTTGTCGGTGATATAGCCCAAGTCATGCATGCGTTGCAGGATGTACTGTTGGCGTGTGCGCGCGCGTTTCGGGTTGACCACCGGGTTGTAGGCCGACGGCGCTTTCGGCAGGCCGGCCAGCATGGCGGCCTCGGCCACGCTAATGTCTTTCAGATTCTTGCCGAAATAGATTTGTGCGGCCGACGAGAAACCATAGGCGCGCTGGCCCAGGTAGATCTGGTTCATATACACCTCAAGGATCTGGTCCTTGCTGAGGTTTTTCTCGATCTTCCAGGCCAGCAGCACCTCGTAGGCCTTGCGCTTGAGCGTCTGCTCGCTCGACAGGAAGAAGTTGCGGGCCACCTGCTGGGTGATGGTGGACGCGCCTTGCTTGGCGCCGCCGGTGGCGTTGTGCACGGCCGCGCGCAGGATGCCGGTGTAGTCGACGCCGCCGTGCTCGTAGAAGCGGTCGTCCTCGATCGCCAGCACGGCTTTTTTCATCACGTCCGGGATGTCTTTGATGCGCACCAGGTTGCGGCGCTCTTCGCCGAACTCGCCGATCAGCACGTTATCGGCCGAGAAGATACGCAGCGGCATTTTGGGGCGGTAGTCGGTCAGCGTGTCGAGCTCGGGCAGGTTGGGGTAGGCCATCGCCAGGCCGAACACCACCAGCAGCAGCGCCACCAGCCCGAGGCCGACCACGGACAGGCCGGCCAGCAGGAAGAAGCGCGTAGCGGGTTTGCCTTGGGCCGATGCGCCCGGCGGATTCGAGGGTGGAGGTGCCGAATTTGAAGAAGAGGCCATGCAGTTAGATCTTTCTGTTAAGTATGCGGGCCATTATAAGCTAGCCAACACCCACGGCGCGCACTGCCGGACGACAGGAATATTTACCCGTAAGCAACAATGCAACTCAGTTGTTTTTGAGGCTACAGGCCGCCAAAAAAGTGTGGCGTAAGCCTCACACCATGGCAATTGTGCACAATAGAAATACCTTTACACTTATATAGGCACGATTTAATGTAGGGGCTGACATACGTAGGCTAAACGCTGGTTTTTACACGAGTTCCTCTATGCACACAGTTCGAATGTTGATTCGGCGGCAATGTAGCACGGGTGCCAACGATGGCGCCGGGGAGCTCGTATGATCGACATCAAGGCGCTGCTGGGACAGGGGAACCCGCCGCTGGTGGGCATAGACATCAGCACTTCCAGCGTGCGCCTGGTCGAGCTGGCGCAGAGCGGCAAGGGCGAGTACCGCCTGGAACGCTACGCCGCCGAACCGCTGCCGCGCGGCTCCGTCGTCGACGGCAATATCGAGAATATGGACCAGGTGGTGGAAGCCGTGCGCCGGGTCTGGAAGAAGAGCGGCACCCGCGCCAAGCTGGTCGCGCTGGGCATGCCGCCCGCTTCCGTCATCACCAAGAAAATCATCCTGCCGGCCGGCATGTCGGAAGACCAGCTCGAAGTGCAGGTCGAATCCGAAGCCAGCCAATACATCCCGTTCGCGCTGGACGAGGTCAGCCTGGACTTCGACGTCATCGGCCCGGCCGCCAATTCGCCGGAAGACATCGAAGTCATGCTGGCCGCCTCGCGCCGCGAGAAGGTCGAGGACCGCGTCGCCATCGCCGAAGCGTCCGGCCTGAAGGCCACCGTGATGGACATCGAATCCTACGCCGCCCGCGCCGCGCTGGACCGCGTGACCGCCCAGCTGCCCGAAGCCGGCGCCGGCCAAGTGGTGGCGCTGTTCCAGGTCGGCGCCCAGGTCACGCATATCTCCGTGATGCTGGACGGCGTCACCGTCTACGAGCGCGAGCAGCCCTTCGGCGGCAACGCGCTGACCCAGGACATCGTGCGCGCCTACGGCATGAATTTCGACGAGGCCGAAACCCGCAAGAAATCCGGCGACCTGCCCGACAACTACGGCGTTGAATTGCTGACGCCCTTCCTGGAAAGCGCCGCGCTGGAAGTGACGCGGGCCATCCAGTTCTTCTACACGTCCACGCCCTACACCCGGATCGACCAGCTGTTCCTGGCCGGCGGCTGCGCGCTGCTACCGGGCCTGCTTGAACTGGTGGCCAGCCGCACCAAGATTTCCAGCGCCGTGATCTCGCCGTTCAAGGGCATGCAGCTTGGCTCCTCGGTGCGCGAGTCGCAACTGCGCAGCGACGCCCCGGCCTACCTGGTGGCCTGCGGCCTGGCCCTGCGGAGGTTTGGCTGATGATCAAGATTAACCTGCTGCCGCACCGCGAGGAAAAACGCAAACAGAAAAAGGCCGCCTTCTTTGCGCTGCTGGCGCTGGGCGGCATCATCGGCATTGGCGTGGTGCTGCTGGTGGGCGGCTACAACGCGCGCGCTATCTCCATCCAGAACGAACGCAACCAGGCGATCAAGACCGCCATCTCCGGCCTCGATAAAAAGATCGCCGAGATCGCCACGCTGAAGCAGGAAATCGAAGCGCTGAAAGCGCGCCAGCAGGCGGTGGAAGATTTGCAGGGCGACCGCAACCAGCCGGTCTATCTGCTGGACGAGCTGGTCAAGCAGATCCCGGCCGGCGTCTACCTGAAGGCCTTCAAGCAGGAAGGACAGAAGCTGGCGATGGGCGGCTATGCACAGTCGCAGGAGCGGGTGTCCGAACTGCTGGGCAACCTGGCCGGCGTGTCGCCGTGGCTGGAGCGGCCGGAACTGATCGACGTGAAGTCCACCGGCCTCGGCCAGGGCAAGACCGCCAAGAAGGTGGTGGAGTTCAACCTGACAGTCAACATCAAGCGACCGCGCGACCGCGACGCCGCCGCCAATGGCAGCACCGGCGCCAACGGCGCCAAGGGCAAGACCGCCGCGCCCGCGTCCGCCGCCGACGCCCCCAACACCGGCCTGCCGCCGGCCAAGAGCTAGGAGCGCGCACCGCCATGGCCAAGATCGACATCAACGAACTGGGCGCGCAACTGGCCGACCAGTTCCGCAACCTCGGCGACCGCCACCCGGGCCAGTGGCCGGTGGCGCCGCGCGTGCTGTGCAGCATCGGGGTGATGGCTGCGGTGGTGGCGGCCGGCTACTTCGGCTACTGGAGTTCGCAGTTCGACGAACAGGAAGCCGGCGCCCAGGCCGAGATCAAGCTGCGCGACGAGTACAAGTTCAAGACCGCGCAGGCCGTCAACCTGGAGGCGCTGCGCGCGCAGAAGATGCAGGTCGACCAGTATGTCGACCGTCTGCAGAAACAGCTGCCGAGCAAGGCCGAGATGGATGCGCTGCTGAAGGACATCAACCGCGCCGGCACCGGCAGCGGCCTGCAGTTCGAATCGTTCACGCCGGCGCCGGTGGTGGTCAAGGATTACTATGCCGAGCTGCCGATCAACATCCGCGTCACCGGCAGCTACCATGACATCGGCGCCTTTGCCGGCAACATGGCCAATCTGTCGCGCATCGTCACGCTCAACAACATGGCCCTGGCCACCGGCAAGGACGGGGTGCTGACTTTGGAGGCGGTGGTCAAGACCTTCCGCTACCTCGATCCGGAGGAGGTCAGCGCCCAGCGCAAGGCCGCCGCCGACAAGAAAAAGGCAGCGAAGAAATCATGAGAACCCTGATCGCAGGAATCATGGCGGCGTTGTTGCTGGCCGGCTGCGGCGACAGCGACGTGCAGGAAGTGCGCGCCTGGATGAAGCAGGTCGACTCCCAGGCCAAGGTGGCGGTGCCGCCGCTGGCCGAACCCAAGACCTTCATCCCCTTCGCCTACGCCCAGGCCGACGCGATCGATCCCTTCAACCCCAACAAGCTGCTGGCCGAACTGGCCAAGGCCTCGGCCCGTGGCAACAACGGCATCAAGCCGGACATGGAACGGCGCAAGGAATTGCTGGAGAGCTTCCCGCTCGACACCGTCAAGATGGTCGGCACGATGGAGAAAAAAGGCGTGGTCTACGGACTGCTGCAAGTCGACCGCAATCTGCATCATGTGGTGGTGGGCCAGCACGTGGGCCAGAACTTCGGCCTGATCACCGCCATCAATGACACCAGCGTCAGCGTCAAGGAAATCGTACAGGATGCGGGCGGCGACTGGGTCGAACGCATGTCGAAGTTGGAACTGCAGGAAAGCAAGGAGATCACCAAATGACCGCTCACATCACGCCCCGGCGCGCCCTGGCCGTCGCCAGCTGGATGCCGGTGCTCGCTTTTGCCTTCGCCATGCAACTGGCCGGCGTCGCCCGCGCCCAAGCCGCGCCTGAGGTGCCGTCTTCGAACGCCATCGAGGCGATCACCGCCAACCAGCAGGGTTCGAACGTGATCGTCAAGATCGCGCTGAAGAACGCTCCCGACAAACTGCCGATCGGCTTCGCCATCACCAATCCGCCGCGCATCGCGCTGGACTTCGGCGCCACCTCCAACGCCACCGGCAAGACCGTGCAGGAGCTCAGCCTGGGCGACCTGCGCGGCGTCAACGTGGTGCAGGCCGGCGAGCGCTCGCGCCTGGTGTTCAACCTGAAGCGCAGCCTCAACTACGCCACCGCCATCGACGGCAACGCCGTCATCCTGACCATCGACGGTTCCGGCGGCCTGGCCCAGGCGGTCGATGCCAAGGGCTTGCCGGTGGCCGCCAAGGTTGCCGCGCCGACCGGCCGCCAGCTCTTGCGCGACATGGACTTCCGCCGCGGCGCCAACGGTGAAGGCCGGGTCGTGGTCGACCTGCCCAACAGCCAGGTGGCGGTCGATGTGCGCCAGACGCCGACCGGCGTGGTGGTCGATTTCCTCAAGACCGGCGTGCCGGAAAGCCTGCGCCGCCGGCTCGACGTCAGCGACTTCGGCACCCCGGTGGCGCTGGTGACGACCGTGCCGCAGGGCGACAACACGCGCATGACCATCGAGGCGCGCGGCCTGTGGGAACAGACCGTCTACCAGAGCGACACCCAGCTGGTGATCGACGTCAAGCCGATCAAGGAAGATCCGAACAAGCTGACCCAGGGCACCCAGGGCTATCGCGGCGAGAAGCTGTCGTTCAACTTCCAGAACGTCGAAGTGCGCGCGGCGCTGCAGGCGATCGCCGACATCTCCGGCCTGAACATCATCACCAGCGACAGCGTCGGCGGCAACCTGACCCTGCGCCTGAAGGAAGTGCCGTGGGACCAGGCGCTGGACGTGGTGCTGCAAGCCAAGGGCCTGGACATGCGCAAGAACGGCTCGGTGCTGTGGATCGCGCCCAAGGAAGAACTGCTGACCAAGGAAAAGCTGGAACTGGAGCAGCGCGCCCAGATCGCCGACCTGGAACCGCTGAAGTCCGAAATCTTCCAGCTGAACTACCAGAAGGCCGACGCCTTCAAGACCGTGTTCGGGCTGGAGGGCGCCGGTGACGGCAAGAACCGCATCCTGTCCAAGCGCGGCAGCGCCATCATCGAGCCGCGCACCAACCAGCTGTTCGTCACCGACATCGCCTCCAAGCTGGAAGACATCCGCCGGCTGATCGCCAAGACCGACGTCGCCTCCAAGCAGGTGCTGATCGAAGCCCGCATCGTCGAGGCCAGCGACACCTTCACGCGCAACCTCGGCGCCAAGCTGGGCTTTGCCGACCTGCGCACCCAGCGCGGCGGCGATTCCGGCTACCAGCTCGGCACCAGCAACACCCGCGTCGCCATCGGCGGCAACATCACCGGCGTCGGCGAAGTGACGGGCCAGATCAAGCCGACCGACACCAGCTACGGCAACAGCCAGTTCATCAACCTGCCGGCCGGGCCCATCAATGGCGCCCAGGCGGGCAACCTGGCGATCAGCCTGTTCTCGTCGGCGGCCAACCGCTTCCTGAACCTGGAACTGTCGGCGCTGGAGGCGGACGGCACCGGCAAGATCATCTCCAGCCCGCGCGTCATCACGGCCGACAAGGCCATCGCGCTGATCGAGCAAGGCATCGAACTGCCGTACCAGGTGGCCACCAGCAGCGGCGCCACCTCGATCATGTTCCGCAAGGCCAACCTGCGGCTGGAAGTGACGCCGCAGATCACGCCGGACGGCAACGTCGTCATCGATGTCGACGTCAACAAGGACAGCGTCGGCCAGGAAACCCGCGCCGGCTTCGCCATCGACACCAAGCACGTCAAGACCCAGGTCATGGTCGAGAACGGCGGCACGGTGGTGCTGGGCGGGATCTACCAGCAGACCGAACGCAACACCACGTCCAAGGTGCCGCTGCTGGGCGATGTGCCGGTGCTCGGCTATCTGTTCCGCACCAACAGCCGCACCAACGACAAGACAGAATTGCTGGTCTTTATCACGCCGAAGATCGTCGCCGAACGGCTGTCGACGCGCTAAGCCTTCCTGTTCCACTGCTCTGCAAGGTCCACTATGAACACTCACGGAAAAAGCACCATGAAAAAATTCACCGGATGGCTGGCCGTGCTGGCCTGCGCCAGTTGGTTGGCCGCCTGCGGCGGCGGCGGCGGTTCGGCCGGCTCCAACAGCAGCGGCGTGGCGCCGTCCAAGGCGGCCAGCGTGGTGCTGACGGCCAGCGCGACCACCATCGCCTCGTCCGGCCTGGACGGCACCGAGGTGACGCTGACGGCCATCGTCAAGGATAGCGGCGGCAATGCGCTGCCGAACGAGACGGTCAGTTTCACGGCCAGTTCCGGCACCATCAGCAACACCAACCGCATCACCAACAGCTCCGGCCAGGTGGTCGAAAAGCTCAGCGTCAAGGGCGATGCCACCCCGCGCACCATCACCATCACCGCCAGCGCCAACAACGGCGCGGCCAAGTCCGGCGAGATTTCGGTGGCGGTCGTCACCGCCGTGCCGACGCTGACGCTGACCACCGATTCCGGCACGCTGGCCTCGGTTGGCACCGCCGGCAATGAAGTTAACGTCGTCGCCTTGGTGCGCGACGCCAACAACACCGTGATGTCCGGCGTGACGGTCGACCTCAAGGCCGACTCGGGCGCGCTGTCGCTGACCAACCGCGTCTCCAACGCCCAGGGCCTGGTGACGGAAAAACTGGGCACCGGCGGCGATCCGACTTCGCGCGCGATCAAGGTCACCGCTTCGGCGCCGGGCGCCGCGCCGGTGACGACCATCGTCAACGTGTCCGGCAACAAGCTGACCATCAATGCCCAGCCGACCATCAATGTCGGCGCCAGCGCCGATGTCACCGTCAAGCTGGTCGACTCGGCCGGCAACGGCCTGAGCGGCAAAGCGGTGACGTTCAGCTCCAGCTTCAATGCGCTGACCGTCAAGGGCGGCGGCGCGGCCGTCACCAACTCGGCCGGCCAGCTGGTGCTGACCTATGCCGCCAGCACCGGCCCTTCCGACGTCGTCACGGTCAAGGCGGCGGGCGAATCGAACTCGGTCGGCATCTCCATCAATTCCTCGACCTTCGCGGTCAAGGTGCTGGATACGGACGGCAATACTGAGACCTCGGCCTACATCGGCGGCTGCCAGCACATCGCCGTCACCGGCGGGCCGACCGGCAGCGTCGCCATCAGCAGTTCGCGGGGTGTGGTCTACAGCGAATCGACCTGCAACACGGTGCTGAGCAGCACGCGCACGCTGGTCGGCGGCGCGGCCGACGCCTATGTCAACGCGACCGGCCCCGGCGTGGCCACCATCACCGCCGCCGCCAACGGCAGCCTGACCACCCAGACCGACCTGGAGTTCATCGCGCCGCTGACCAATACCGCCATCGTCACGATACAGGCCGATCCGGCTGTCATCGGCGTCAACAACGCTGGCAGCACCAGTGAGCAAACCACGCTGCGCGCCGTGGTGCGCGACGGCACGGCGCTGAACAACGTGGTCAAGAACGCCACCGTGGCCTTCTCCATCCTGGCCGATTCGAGCGGCGGCACGCTGACGCAGCCTGCGCTGGTGATCACCGGCGCCGACGGCGCCGCCACGGTCAGTTTCATCGCCGGCGCCACGCCGTCGGCGCTGAACGGGGTGAAGATCCAGGCCAAGATCATTGGTGGTTCCGGCGCCAGCTCGATCGCCAGCCTGACGGTGGCGAAGAAATCGCTGTTCATCAGCGCCGGTACCGGCAGCACCGTGGGGCAGAGCGGCACCGCGGCCTACCAGCTGGACTACGTGGTGCTCGTCACCGATGCGGCCGGCAATGCCGCCTCCGGCGTCAAGCTGACCGCCTCGGTGCTGCCGACCACCTACTTCAAGGGCTTCATGAAGTACACGCTGCCGCTGGGACCGTGGGAGCCGGTGCAGCACGTGGGCTGCTCCAACGAGGACATCAACCGCGACGGCATCCTGGATCCGGGCGAGGATACCAACGGCGATGGCGTGCTCACGCCGGGCATCCCGGTCAGCGTCACCACCAACGTCACCACCGACGCCAAAGGCCAGGCCATCGTCTCGCTGGTGTACCCGCGCGACCACGCTTTCTGGCTGGATGTGAACCTGACCGTGCGCGGACAGGTAAATGGCACTGAGTCCATCTACACGGGTCTGGTACACTTGCCGGGTTTGGGCCTTGATTACTCGACCCAATCGACACAGCCTCCGGGCGTTACCAGCCCTTACGGGATATCAACCTTATGTAGTAACCCGAATTAACTCGGACTGTTCATGCCTAATGTGTTTCTAGTCGGCCTGATGGGGGCAGGAAAAACCACCATCGGCCGCATCCTGGCCCGCAAGCTGGGCTCGCGTTTTATCGATTCCGATCACGAGATCGAGGCCCGCACCGGCGCTTCGATCCCGTGGATTTTTGAAATTGAAGGGGAACAGAGCTTCCGCCGGCGGGAGGCGGACGTGATCCGCGAGCTGACTTCCCAGCAAGACCTGGTGCTGGCCACCGGCGGCGGCGCCATCCTCAATGCCGACAGCCGGGCCTACCTGCAGGCGCGCGGCACCGTGATTTATCTGCGCGCGACCGTCAACAGCATCCTGCAGCGCACGGCGCACGACAAGAACCGGCCGCTGCTGCAAACGGCCGATCCGCGCAAGAAACTCGAAGAATTGATGGCGGTGCGTGATCCTTTGTACATGGAAATTGCCGATATCGTCATCGATACCGGCCGACCTAACGTACAATCGATGGTCCAATCCATCCTGACCCAGTTGGAAACCCGGGCCTGCGAGGCCTCGCCCAACTGCGTCACACAAGCCGAACCATCGATGAACGAAGAATCCACCATCCTGTTAAATGTCGAGCTGGGCGAGCGCAGCTACCCGATCTCGATCGGCCCGGCGCTGCTGCAAGACGGCGCGCTGCTGGCGCGTCACGTGCACGGCGACAAGGTCGCCATCGTCACCAACACCACCGTCGCGCCGCTGTACCTGGCGCGCGTCGAGGCCGGCTTGCGCGGCGCGGGCAAGCAAGTCACGGCCATCGTGCTGCCGGACGGCGAGGAGCACAAGAACTGGTCCAGCCTGATGCTGATCTTCGATGCGCTGCTGGCCGCCAAGGCCGACCGCAAGACCACGCTGATCGCCCTGGGCGGCGGCGTCATCGGCGACCTGACCGGCTATGCGGCCGCCAGCTATATGCGCGGCGTCGACTTCATCCAGGTGCCGACCACCTTGCTGTCGCAGGTCGATTCCTCGGTGGGCGGCAAGACCGGCATCAACCATCCGATGGGCAAGAACATGATCGGTGCGTTCTACCAGCCGCGTGCGGTGATCGCCGACACGTCGACCCTGGAAACGCTGCCGGCGCGCGAGCTGTCGGCCGGCCTGGCTGAAGTCATCAAGCACGGCGCCATCATCGACGCCGTCTTCTTCGACTGGATCGAAGCCAATATCGGCAAGCTGATGGCGCGCGACAAGGGCGCGCTGGCCTACGCCATCGCCCGCTCGTGCGAGATCAAGGCCGACGTGGTGCGCCAGGACGAACGCGAGGGCGGCCTGCGCGCCATCCTGAATTTCGGCCACACCTTCGGCCACGCGATTGAAAACGGCCTGGGCTACGGCGAGTGGCTGCACGGCGAAGCCGTCGGCTGCGGCATGGTGATGGCGGCCGACCTGTCCCATCGCATGGGCCTGGTCGACGCGGCCACGGTGGCGCGCATGCGCGCGCTGGTGGCGGCGGCCGGCCTGCCGGTCAAGGCGCCGGACCTGGGCACGCAGCGCTGGCTGGAACTGATGGAAGTCGACAAGAAGAACGAGGGCGGCGCCATCAAGTTCATTCTGTTGAAACCGCTGGGCGCGCCGAGCATCACCAACGCGCCGCAGGAGCTGCTGCTGGCCACGCTGGCCGCCTGCGTTTAAGCGGAGGCCGCCATGCTGCCTGACGAATTCCTCGCTCCTTACGCGGCCCATTCGGCGGGCGGCGTGGGACGTCGCTTTGAAGAAACGGCGCACGCGTCGCGCAGCCAGTTCCAGCGCGACCGCGACCGCATCATCCATTCCTCGGCTTTCCGCCGGCTGGAATACAAGACCCAGGTGTTCCTCAATCACGAAGGCGACCTGTTCCGCACCCGGCTGACGCACAGCCTGGAGGTGGCGCAGATCGGCCGTTCGCTGGCGCGCAATCTGCGTCTGAACGAAGACCTGGTGGAAGCCATTTCGCTGGCGCACGATCTGGGCCACACGCCGTTCGGCCATGTAGGGCAGGACGTGCTCAACGAATGCATGCAGGACCACGGCGGCTTCGAGCACAACTTGCAAAGCCTGCGCGTGGTCGATGAGCTGGAAGAGCACTACGGCGCTTACAACGGCCTGAACCTGATGTTCGAGACGCGCGAGGGCATCCTCAAGCACTGCTCGCTGAACAACGCGCGCATGCTGGGGCCGGTGGCGCAGCGCTTCATCGACCGCACGCAGCCGTCGCTGGAGGCGCAGCTGACCAACCTGGCCGACGAGATCGCCTACAACAGCCACGATATCGATGACGGCCTGCGTTCCGGGCTGATCACGATCGAGCAGCTGGAGCAGGTGGAGTTTTTTGCGCGGCTGTGGCGCGATGTGCAGCAGACCTTCCCGGGCTTGTCGGGCCGCCGCGCGATCTACGAAACCTTGCGCCGGCTGATTACCGCGCTGGCCGACGATTTGATCGTCACCTCCAGCGCCTTGCTGGCCGATGCCGCGCCCAAGAGCCTGGACGAGGTGCGCGCCTCGCCGCCGCTGATCCGTTTTTCCGATCCGATGCGCAAGGACGCGACCGAGCTCAAGCGCTTCCTGCGCGAGAATCTGTACCGGCATTACAAGGTCAACCGCATGCGGGTGAAGGCCAGCCGCATCGTGCGCGAGCTGTACCACGCCTTCATGGCCGAGCCGGTGCTGCTGCCGCCGGATTACCAGGAGAAGTCGGGCGATGTCGGCAAGCAGGCGCGCATGATCGCCGACTACATCGCCGGCATGACCGACCGCTATGCCATCCGCGAACACCGCCGGCTGTTCTCGCTCGACGAGCTCTGATTCAACTCAAGCAGCTGACCTTGAACATTCCCCGTCATTGAACAATGATGGGGGATGGACGATCAAATCGCACAACTGGGGCAGCGTGTGGCAGCCGTCGAAAAAGACACGGCTGTCATCAACGCGACTTTGGCAGCCCAGCCCTATGTCACGAAGGAAGACTTCCTCCGGGTAGAGGGCCGGGTGATGGTTATCCAGTCAAACTACGTCACCAAAGAAGAGTTTGCTCGCCTTGACGCCAGAGTCGTCGCAATTCAAGAAAATTACGTAACCAAAGAAGAGTTTGCTCGCCTTGAAGCCAGAGTCGCCGCAATTCAAGAAAATTACGTAACCAAAGAGGAGTTTGCTCGCCTTGAAGCCAGAGTCGTCGCAATTCAAGAAAATTACGTAACCAAAGAAGAGTTTGCTCGCCTTGAAGCCAGAGTCGCCGCAATCCTGGAAAACTACGTTACCAAAAAAGACTTGGCTAAGTTGGAATCCCGCATGATCAAATGGTGCCTTGGCTCCGCGGCGTCGATTTGTACCGTAGTAATCTCCGCCATCAAGCTCTGGCCTTAAAACATCCTTTGCTGCGCAGCCTTGCTGTCGCCCACCAATTCCAGCAGCAGCTTCTTGATCGGCGCCGGCAGCGGGGCGTCGGGGATTTTGGCGGCGTCATACCAGACGTGGCCGGATTCGGCGGCCATCGCCTGCCGGCGTGCCAGGGTCACGCGGTAGGGCGCGATGTGAAGCTTGTAGTGCGTGAACACATGTGTCACCGTCGACAACCGCTCATGCGATTCCATCTCGCCGAACTTGCCTACCGCCAGCATCAGCGCATCGTCATCGACCGCTTCCACCTCATCATCCTCGGCCAGCAGATGACCGTCCAGCTCTGGCAGCGACAACAAACCGCCCCAGATGCCGCTTGGCGGACGCTGCTCCAGCAGCACCTGGCCGCCGTCGATAATCGCCAGCATCACCGCGTGCTTTTCCGGACTGGCCTTCTTCGGTTTGCGCACAGGAAGATCCTTGGTGCGGTTGGTGGAAAACGCCACGCAGCGCGGCTGCATCGGACAGCGCTCGCACGATGGACTGCTGCGCGTGCACAGCGTCGCGCCCATGTCCATCAAGCCCTGCGTGTACGATTCAATGCCCTGCTCGGGCAGCAAAGCCTCGGCGCGGCGCCACATCATTTCCTCGGTCTTGCGCTCGCCCGGATACGTGTCGATGCCGAACACACGCGCGAACACGCGCTTGACGTTGCCGTCCATGATGGCCGCCCGCGTGCCGCTGGAAAACGCCGAGATCGCCGCCGCCGTCGAACGGCCTATGCCCGGCAACTCCGCCAGCAACAACGGATCGGAAGGGAATACGCCGTCATACTCCGCCACCACGCGCTGCGCGCACTTGTGCAGATTGCGCGCCCGCGTGTAGTAGCCCAGGCCGCTCCACTGTGCCATCACATCCTCGACCGGCGCCGAGGCCAGGTCGCGCAGGGTAGGGAAGCGCTCCAGGAAGCGCGCGTAATAACCCAGCACAGCCGACACCTGCGTCTGCTGCAACATGATTTCCGACAGCCAGATCAGATACGCATCGCGCGTGTTTTGCCACGGCAGCACATGGCGTCCATGTACTTTTTGCCAGCCGATCAGATCGGCCGAGAAACTGGGATCTGCAAAATTCTCAACTGCTACAACTTTCATTCTGTTCCTAAGTCTTAAGCGGCGGCGTCCAGCGCCACGAATTCCGCATTGATGGCGATGCTGATCTGCCCCGCCAATTCATTGAGCCGCGCCTTTTGCGCCTCCAGCTCTTGCTGGCTGCCCTCGAACGCATCGATTTTCTGTTCCAGGCTGTCGGTCGCATCGTGGATGCGCTGGATCGACGCCAGCCGGTGTTTCAACTGGTCCTTGTGCTGGCGGATCTGCGCCTCCAGCGGCGCCATGATGACCTTCAGCCACGCCTCCGCATCGTTGTTGGCGGCGCGGAAGCAGCCGCGCACGCGCGAGGCGATGGTGTCGAAGAACTTCTCCATCAGCACCACGCGGCTGGTGGTCAGCAGGGTCGCCGTGCCGAACTGCTTGTAGTAGATCGCCTCGATGCTGGCGATCTCCTCGCGGTAATGCTCCAGCGAGAACGGCATCGGCAAGGCCAGCGTCAAGCCGTGCTCGTTGGAGAAGCGGCGGTACATCACGCCCATCATCTCGCTGATCTCCAGCGTCTTGCGCTCGGCCGCGTCGAGGTTGGCGCGGATGCGTTCGAAGTAATTGCGCACCGCTTCGCGCACGCCGGTGAAGAAACGGCTGCGCTGCATCTCCTGCCGCACCAGTTCGATATCGTCGCGCACGATGTCCATGCCCATGCTGGTGTACAGCTCGGTCGACAGCCGCGTGAACACGGCGCGCGTGGCCTGCAGCTTGAACAGGCTGGCGTCGAATTCCTTCTTCTCGACATCGATGCGGCGCATCATGTGCGCGATCACGCTCTGGTTCTTGCCGCGCAGGCTCTTCAGCTCGTGCAGCTGTTCGACCACGCCGCGGCTGCGTGCGTTAATCATCGCCAGCTGCGCCGTGCTCAGCGCCTGTAATTCCTCGCCCAGCTGCTTGCGCACGATTTCCTTCTTGGCCGGGATCAGCTCGTTGAACAGCGCGCTCTCCAGCGACTGCAGACGGCTGCGCTCCAGCAGCGCAGGGTCTTGCGTGATCTTGCCCACCAGCGCCTTCTGCGCCGACACCGGGAACACCTGGCGCGGCTCCAGCGCCAGCACGTGCGCCACGTTGGCCTGCTGGCGCTCGATTTCGAGGTTGACCTCGGCCTCGCTGCGCAGCTCGTCCCACATGCTGTCGATCTTGTTCAGCACCACCAGCCGGCCCGCGCCCGCGCCGATGTGGTTGCGCCAGACTTCGATATCGCTCTTGGTCACGCCGGTATCGGCGGCCAGGATGAACAGCACCGCGTGCGCGTTCGGGATCAGGTTCAGCGTCAGTTCCGGCTCGGTGCCGATGGCGTTCAGGCCCGGCGTGTCGAGGATCACCAGGCCCTGCTTCAACAGCGGATGCGGGAAGTTGATGATCGCGTGGCGCCACAGCGAGATTTCGACCAGGCCGGCATCGTTCAGCGTGACCGGCATGTCGGGATCGTCCTCGTCGTACAGGCCGTAGCGCTTGGCTTCCTCCACCGGCACGTGGCGCGTCAGGCTGACTTGCTTGAACACCTCGTGCATGTCGGCGCCGGCGTCCAGGTTCAGCGGCAGCACGGTCCAGGCGGCGGGCTGGTCGCGGTAGTCGCTGGTGGACAGGTTCTCGGCCCGCGTCTCGATAGGCAGCAGGCGGATCGATGGCGCGAAGCTGGCGTCGTACATCAGCTCGGTCGGACACATGGTGGTGCGGCCGGCGGCGGACGGCAGGATGCGCTGGCCGTAGTCGGCAAAGAAGATGGCGTTGATCAGCTCCGATTTGCCGCGCGAGAATTCGGCGACGAAGGCCACCGACAATTTATCGTCGGCCAGCCGCGCCAAGGTGCGCACGATGCGCTGGTCGGTGGCGGCATCGGTCAGGGACGCGCCGGCCACCCAGGACTGGTAGTTCTTCAAGGCTGTGACCACGCCTTGCCGCCACGCGCTGTATTGTTCGAAATCCCTGACCATCATCTCTGCCCTTATTTTTGACAATTCACGCAGTAGAACGTGGAGCGCTGCCCCTGCTTGATCTGGCGTATCGGCGCCGCACACACCTTGCAGGGTACGCCTGCACGATCATAGACGAAATAACTCTGCTGAAAATACCCGGACTGCCCGTTGACGCTAATAAAATCGCGCAGCGTGCTGCCGCCCTGGACGATGGCCTCGGCCAGGATTTCGCGCACGGCCTGGGCCAGCTTCTCGTAGCGCGCCAGGCTGATGCGCTTGGCCGGCGTCTTAGGATTGATGCCGGCCCGGAACAAGCTTTCCGAAGCATAAATATTGCCGACACCGACAACGATGTCGCCCGCCAGCAGCACCTGCTTGACGGGCGCGCTGCGCTGCCGGGTTTGATCGTACAGCAATTTGCCGCTGAAACCCGCTTCCAGCGGCTCCACGCCCAGCTCGCGCAGCAGCACGTGGTGTTCCAGCATGCCGTCGGCGTGGTCGTGCCACAGCACGGCGCCGAAGCGGCGCGGATCCTTCATGCGCAGCACCTGCAAGCCGTCCGGCGTCTCGACAACGAGATCAAAATGATCATGTTTCTCCGGCTCTATGCCGTCCGGCATGATGCGCAGATGGCCCGACATGCCGAGGTGGATGATGAGCGTGCCATGGTCGAAATGCACCAGCAGGTACTTGCCGCGCCGGCCGATGTGCAGCACCTGGTGGCCGGCCAGCAGCTGCGGCAGCTGCGCCGGAAACGGCCAGCGCAAGCCCTCGCGCCGCAGCACCACCTGGTGCACGGTGCGGCCTTCGAGATGCGGCGCAACGCCGCGGCGGGTCACTTCAACTTCTGGTAATTCTGGCATCTGGATGGCAAACAGTCGAAATAATGAGCGGCGACACTCTGGCCGTGGCGGAATATTTGGTTACACTAGTCAAAAGACGCGATCGTTGCGTTGGGCGTAAAATCCACTGACTCTGTACCTATTGCCGACTTGCCAGGATCTTCCCTTGAAAAACGCTTTCGCCATTGTAACTCTCTCCGCCTTGCTGTCCGCGTGCGCCATCGCGCCGCAAAAACAGGTGGAGTCCACCGCCGCTGCGGAGCCGGACGCGCCCGCCGAGGCGGTTGCGGACAGCGCCGCGCCGCCTGCTGTGGCGCCGGCGGAGGAAGCCTTGCCCAATGTCGACCTCACCAGCGACATGTTGTACCGCATCACCAAGGCCGAGCTGGAATTCAAGCAGGGCCGCTGGCAGGGCGCCTACGTCACGATGATGGCGCTGGCCCAGCAGACCCGCGATCCGCGCCTGGCGCGCCGCGCCGCCGAAATGGCGCTGGGCGCCAAGCAGGGATCGGAAGCGTTGTCGGCGATCCGCCTGTGGCGCAGCCTGGCGCCGGATTCGGACGAGGCCACCCAGTACTTCCTCGGCTTTGCCGTCGTCAACGACGATCTCGGCGAAGCGGAGCAGATCTTCGCCGAGCGCCTGAAAAATGCACCCTTGCGCGCGCGTCCGCTGGCGATGTTCCAGATGCAGCAATTCCTGCTGCGCGCCAAGGACAAGGCCGCCGCTTTCGCGCTGGAAGACCGCGTGCTGGCGCCCTACGGCGACATGCTGGAAAGCCATCTGATCCTGGCGCAGGGTGCGTTCTCGCTGGGCGACAACGAGCGCGCCCGCACCGAGGCCGAGCAGGCGCTGCGCATCAAGCCCGATTCCGAGCTGGCGATCCTGACCACGGCGCAGGTGTCGGGCGATATCGACGCGGCGCTGAAAGTGCTGTCGACCTTCCTGGACAAATATCCGAAGTCGCGCGAAGTGCGCGCCGCCTACGCCCGCATCCTGGTCGATTCCAAACAGACCGAGCAGGCCCGCAAGGAATTCCTGGTGCTGTTGAAAGACCAGCCGGACAACCTGGCCACGCTGTACGCGCTGGGCGTGATCGGCATGCAGTCCAACGACATCCCGGCGGCGGAGAAGTATTTCACCAGCTTCGTCAACGTGCTGGCCGAGCATCCCAGCGACGAGCGCGATCCGTCCAAGGTGCTGATGATGCTGTCGCAGATCGCCGAGCAGCGCAACGACCTCGACACGGCTTACAACTGGCTGGACAAGGTCGAAGGCAACGACGAGAAAATCTACCTGGCCGCGCGCATGAAGATGGCGCAGCTGACCGCCCGCAAAGGCAATGTCGACGAAGCCCGCAAGCAGCTGGCCGAGCTGAAGCCGTCCGAAGCCGTCGACCAGGCGCAGATCTTCCAGGCCGATGCGCAGATCCTGCGCGACGCCGGCGACCACCGCGCTGCCTACACGGTGCTGGAAAACGCGGTCAAGCGCTACCCGGACAATCCCGACCTGCTGTACGACTTCGCGCTGGTGGCCGAAAAGCTGGGCCAGCTGGAGCTGATGGAAAAGGCGCTGCGCCAGGTGATGATCGCCGCGCCCGACAACCAGCATGCCTACAACGCGCTGGGCTACTCGCTGGCCGAGCGCAACGAGCGCCTGCCGGAAGCCTATTCGCTGATCGACAAGGCGATGAAGATGGCGCCCGGCGATCCGTTCATCATGGACAGCATGGGCTGGGTGCAGTACCGCATGGGCAACCTGAGTGAGGCGGAAGCGATGCTGCGCCGCGCCTACGCCTTGCGCAGCGATCCGGAAATCGCCGTGCATCTGGGCGAGGTGCTGTTCGCCAAGGGCGACAAGGCGGGCGCCCAGCAGATGTGGCAGGAAGCCCAGGCCAAAGACCCGAAGAACGACGCGCTGAAAAGCACGCTCGCCCGATTAAATCAAAGCCTGTAAGCGACGATATCACTTGATGACCTTATTCCCCCTGCGCCGCCGCGCGCCCGCCGCATTGCTCGCTTCCGTGCTGGCCGTCTCTGTGCTGGCCGGCTGCGCCACCTCTCCGCCGCGTTCGACCGCCGCCGTGGCGCCATATCGCGACAGCATCGAACTGGGCGGCGGCATCGCCGTCAATTACACCCGCGACGGCAAGGCCGAACCGATGACCGGCAGTTTCACCTGGCAGCAAAGCAAGGCCGCCACCCAGGTCACGCTGATCTCGCCGCTCGGCCAGACCATTGCCGTCATCAGCGTCACGCCGGAATCGGCCACGCTCAAGCAGGGCGGCAAGCCGCCGCGCACCGCGCCCGACCTCGACAGCCTGACCGCGCAGACGCTGGGCTGGACGCTGCCGGTCTCCGGCCTGCGCGAATGGCTGCAAGGCTACGCCACCGACGCCAGCGGCAAGCGCTTCGTCGCCTCGCCGGCCAACAATACGGTCGTCACCCGCGACGGCTGGAAAATCGAATACGTCACGTGGCAAGACGATACAGCCGCCGTGCCGCAACCCAAACGCATCGACCTCACGCGCCTGGGCGCGGGGCAGGTGGATGACCTGACGATACGCATCGCCATCCGTCCGAACGCAGAATAAGCAGCACCATGACCAGTCTGAAGAATTGCCCGGCTCCGGCCAAACTCAACCTTTTCCTGCACGTGAACGGCCGCCGCGCCGACGGCTACCATCTGCTGCAAACCGTGTTCCAGCTGATCGACCACGGCGACACCCTGCATTTCGAGCTGCGCGACGATGATGCCATCCGCCGTGTGACCGACTTGCCCGGCGTGCCGGAAGAGAGCGACCTGATTATCCGAGCCGCCCGCCTGCTGCAGGCCGAGGTGCTGCGCCGCACGGGCGCGCTGCCGCGCGGCGTCGATATCGCCATCGACAAGGTGCTACCCATGGGCGGCGGCCTGGGCGGCGGTTCGTCCGATGCGGCCACCACGCTGATGGCGTTGAACTCTTTGTGGCAGGCCGGTCTAAGCAAGGAAGAGTTGATGGCGCTGGGCCTGCCGCTGGGCGCGGACATCCCCTTTTTCATCTTCGGCGAGACCGCTTTTGCCGAGGGCGTGGGGGAGGCGATGCGGCCGGTGCAAGCGCCGGATTGTTGGTATGTCGTCATCGAACCGGGCGTGGCCGTGCCCACGGCTGCAATTTTTTGCTCAGAACATTTGACAAGGGATACTCCGGTCGTCATAATAACGGACTTTTCCAGCCACCTCGAAAATCGAAACGGTTTAAAAGGGTTTGGAAAGAATGACTTGCAGCAGGTAGCAACGAAGTTATTCCCGCCGGTAGCAGAGGCGATAGAATGGCTCAGTGCTTACGGTGATGCCAGGATGACTGGCTCCGGTGCTTGCGTGTTCAGTGCGGTAGCAACCGAGGCAGAAGCGGATGCGGTGCTTGCAAAAGTACCGGCGAAGTGGAAGGCCTGGAAAGCAAAAGCGCTGAATCGCCATCCGATCATCGCGAAGTTGTGATGCAGTAAAAAAATTTGGCTTAGCGTGAAAATGGCTGTAAAATACCGGCCATGTAACGACAAGCAGTCAGTTGCGTAGGGGAATCGCCAAGCTGGTTAAGGCACTGGATTTTGATTCCAGCATACCAAGGTTCGAATCCTTGTTCCCCTGCCATTCGTTTGTATCTGGACCCGTCGAGGCGCAAGTCTCCGGCCAGGTAGAGCAAAGATGGCTCAGCCCAGAGCGAGCCATTCAACTAAGATCTAAGTACAGCGCCGCGCGGCTTCCGCTGGCGACTTTTCAAAAATTTTCATCGACTATCTCTGGGACTCCCAATGGCTTTCGAAAACCTGATGGTTTTTACCGGCAACGCTAATCCTGCATTGGCAGAAGGGGTCGCTAAAAATCTCGGCATCCCTCTCGGCAAGGCAAACGTTTCGAAATTCTCGGACGGCGAAGTGATGGTTGAGATTAACGAAAACGTCCGCGGTAAAGACGTCTTCGTTCTGCAATCGACTTGTGCTCCAACCAACGACAGCCTGATGGAATTGATCCTGATGGTCGACGCCCTGAAACGCGCGTCCGCTGGCCGTATCACCGCAGCTATTCCTTACTTCGGCTATGCCCGTCAAGACCGTCGCCCACGTTCGGCGCGCGTTGCGATCTCGGCCAAAGTGGTCGCGAACATGCTGGAAGAAGCGGGCGTCGAGCGCGTCCTGATCATGGATCTGCACGCAGACCAGATCCAGGGCTTCTTCGACATCCCGGTTGACAATATTTACGCTTCGCCAATTCTGCTGGGCGACCTGCAGAAGAAGAACTACCAGGATTTGCTGGTGGTATCGCCGGACGTCGGCGGTGTGGTACGTGCGCGCGCCCTGGCTAAACGCCTGGGCTGCGACCTGGCCATCATCGACAAACGTCGTCCGAAAGCCAACGTTTCCGAAGTGATGAACATCATCGGTGAAGTCGAAGGCCGTAACTGCGTGATTATGGATGACATGGTCGACACCGCAGGTACGCTGGTCAAGGCTGCCGAAGTACTGAAAGAGCGCGGCGCGAAGAAAGTTATCGCGTATTGCACGCACCCGGTGCTGTCCGGCCCGGCGATCGAGCGCATCACCAATTCGTCGCTGGACGAACTGGTTGTGACCGACACGATCCCGCTGTCCGATTCGGCCAAGGCTTGCGGCAAGATCCGTCAACTGACCTGCGCACCGCTGCTGGCAGAAACGTTCAAACGCATCATCAAGGGCGATTCCGTGATCTCCCTGTTTATCGACTGAGATAAACTGTTTAGCTAGTTTTAGCGGCGCGACAAGCAAAAATTGCTTGTCGCGCCTTTGCTTTTCCCGGTTTCATGAGCGCAGTCAGCTCATTTTCGAAGCACCCTGGTCGCGGGGGCTTCATAACACGGGGCGCGAGCCCTGTTATTTTTGGAGTTACACATGAAAGTTGTTGCATTCAAACGCGAATTGCAAGGTTCCGGAGCGAGCCGCCGCCTGCGCAATTCGGGCCAAACCCCAGGCATCATCTACGGCGGTACCGAAGCGCCAGTGACCATCTCGCTGGACCACAACGCGCTGTACCACGCGCTGAAAAAAGAAGTATTCCACTCGTCGATCCTGGATCTGGAAATCGACGGCGTGACCCAGCAAGTTCTGCTGCGCGACTTCCAAGTCCACGCATACAAACAACTGGTTCTGCACGCTGACTTCCAGCGCGTTGATGCTTCGAAAAAAGTGCACATGAAAGTTGCTCTGCACTTCGCTAACGCCGACGTGTCCCCAGCAGTCAAACTGCACGGCGCCACCATCAGCCACGTAGCCAACGAAATCGAAGTTTCGTGCCTGCCTAAAGACCTGCCAGAGTTCGTGACCGTTGACCTGTCGACCATCGACGTTGGTCACTCGCTGCACATCGCTGACCTGGTTCTGCCAGCTGGCGTGACCGCTGTCACCCACGGCTCGAACCTGACCATCGCTACCGCTTCGGTACCAGCTGGTCACGTTGCTGCTGAAGCCGCTGCTGCTGAAGCTCCAGCTGCTGACGCCAAGCCAGCCGCCAAGGCCAAGAAGTAATCACTGACGCCGCCTTCGGGCGGTTGCAGGAAAAAGCCCCCGCCAGTGCTACATGCCGGCGGGGGTTTTTGTTTTTTAAGCGATAATCACGTTTCTCTTTTTTCGACCACACGTCATGCCTATACGTCTCATCGTCGGCCTCGGCAATCCCGGCCCCGAATACGAACAAACCCGTCACAACGCCGGCTTCTGGCTGGTGGACAACCTCGCCAACGACATCGGCGCGCGCCTGCAGCGCGAGACCAAGTACAACGCGCTGATGGCCAAGGGCTCGGTGGCCGGCCAGGAAGTCTATCTGCTGGAACCGCAGACGTATATGAACCGCTCCGGCCAGTCGGTGGGCGGCCTGTGCCGCTTCTTCAAGATCCTGCCGGACGAAGTGCTGGTCGTGCACGACGAGCTGGACCTGATGCCCGGCACCGCGCGCCTGAAAAAGGGCGGCTCCTCGGGCGGCCACAACGGCCTGAAGGACATCACCGCCGCATTGGGCACGCAGGATTACTGGCGCCTGCGCCTGGGCATCGGCCATCCGCGCACGCTGAGCCTGGCGCAGCAGGTGGCCGACTTCGTGCTGCACCGCCCGCGCCGCGAAGACCAGGAACTGATCGAGCAGTCCATCGACAAGTCGCTGCTGGTGATGCCGCTGATCGTCGAAGGCAAGTTCGACGCCGCCACGATGAAGTTGCATACAGCTTAATCGTTGGGGTCAAGTCTGACATTTGGACACGGTCTCTGCCGTAGCGGCTGCTACGGCAGAGACCGTGTCCAAATGTCAGACTTGACCCCAATGGGTGGTATGCTGGTTTGATTATCCCCAGACCAGGAAACCATCGATGAAGCTGCTTCCAGTTGCCGCATTATTGTGCATCCACGCCGCCCAGGCGCAGGATGCGTCCGCCGTCGCCAGCCAGATCAATGGCATGTATCCCAAGCTCGATGCGATCTACAAGGATCTGCACGCGCATCCCGAGATCGCCTTCCAGGAAGAACGCACGGCCGCCAAGCTGGCCGCCGAGATGCGCGCGATCGGCTTCGAGGTGACGGAAAAAGTCGGCAAGACCGGGGTGGTGGCGATCTACAAGAACGGCGCCGGTCCGACCGTGCTGGTGCGTACCGAGCTTGACGGCCTGCCGATGGAGGAGAAATCCGGCTACGCCTATTCCAGCAAGGCGCACGCGCTGTTGGACGGCAAGGATACGATGGTGGCCCACAGCTGCGGCCACGACGTCCACATGACCGCCTGGCTGGGCGCGGCGCGCGCGCTGGTGGCGCTGAAGTCGCAGTGGAAGGGCACGCTGATGTTCATCGGCCAGCCGGCCGAGGAAACCGTCAGCGGCGCCAAGGCCATGCTGGACGACGGCCTGTTCAAGCGCTTCCCGAAGCCGGACTACGCCTTCGCGCTGCATACCTGGCCGCTGGCCTATGGCACCATCGGCTACAACAGCGGGCCGGTGTCGTCCAACTCGGACGCGATTGAAATCACTTTTAAAGGCCGCGGCGGCCATGGCTCGGCGCCGGACAAGGCGCTCGACCCGATCACCATCGCCGCCCGTTTCGTGGTGGACGTGCAGACCGTGGTCAGCCGCGAAAAAGATCCCAAGGAATTCGGCGTCGTCACCATCGGCGCGATCAACGGCGGCTCGGTCGGCAACATCATCCCGGACACGGTGCGCGTGCGCGGCACGATACGCTCATACAGCCCGGAAGTACGGGCGAAACTGCTGGCCGGCGTGCGCCGCGTCGCCAACGCCTCGGCCGCGATGGCGGATGCGCCGGCGCCAGATGTGGAGCTGATTACCGGCGGCGCCGCGATCGACAACAGCGACGCGCTGGTGAAGCGCACCGAGGGCGTGCTGAAAAAAGCCTTCGGCGACGCCAACGTCGCGCGCATGCCGGCGATGACGGCCAGCGAAGATTTCTCGGCCTACGTCAACGAAGGCGTGCCGGGCATGTTCTTCTTCACCGGCGTCTACGATCCGAAAGCGGTGGCCGAGGCGGCCAGGCCGGGCGGCAAGCCGATCGCCTTCAACCACTCGCCGTACTACGCGCCGGTGCCGGAACCGTCGATCAAGACCGCCGCCCAGGCGATGACGCTGGCCGTCCTCAACATCCTTAAATAAACCCGGGGTCAAGTCTGACATTTGGACACGTGCTCTGCCGTAGCTATCACTACGGCAGAGCACGTGTCCAAATGTCAGACTTGACCCCAGAGTGTTTATTTGCTGGCGGCGATCCAGCGGTCCACGCGCGCTTCCAGGATAGGCAGCGGCAGCGTGCCGTCGCCGATCACGACCTCATGGAATTTCTGGTAGCTGAACTTGTCGCCCAGCGCCTGCTGCGCGCGCGCCCGCAGTTCCAGGATCTTCAGCGAGCCGATCTTGTAGCTCAGCGCCTGCGCCGGCCACACCATGTAGCGCTCGATCTGGTTCTTGGCGCGCGCCTCGCTCCAGCCCAGCGTGTCCGCCAGATAGGTGATGGCCTGCTCGCGGCTCCAGTTTTTAGCGTGCATGCCGGTGTCGACTACCAGCCGCGCCGCGCGCAGCATCTCCGCGTTCAGGTGGCCGTAGTAGGCCACCGGATCTTCATACAAGCCCATCTCGCGGCCCAGCGTTTCCGAGTACAGCGCCCAGCCTTCGGTGTAGGCCGCGCTGTTTGGATTCTCGGTGCTGAACTTGCGGAAGTCCGGCAAGTCCAGTTCCTTCAACAGCGCCGCGTGCAGGTGGTGGCCCGGCACGCCTTCGTGCAGGAACAGGCTGACCATGTCGACCCGGCTGTATTTCTTCGGATCGTTGACCACCGGCCAGAACACGCCCGGATGCGAACCATCGGCCGCCGACGGCGTGTAGTGGTCGGACGCGGTGGCGCGCGTCAGCTCCGGCTCCAGATGCAGCTCCAGCTTGGCTTTCGGGACCAGGCTGAAGTAGGTCGGCAACTTGGTTTGCACGGTCGCGTAGATGTCGCGGTAAGCGTCCAGCACCTGCTCGTCGGTGCTGAAGATTTTGAACTTGTCCTGCGCCGCCACCCACTGCGGCAATTGCTTCTCAGGACCGTCGTAGCCCAGCTTGGGACCGAGCGCGGCCAGCTGCTGCTGGATGCGCGCCACTTCCTTCAAACCCAGCGCGTGCACCGCGTCCGGCGTCAGCGGCAGGTTGGTGCTGTCTTTGATGCGCGCGGCGTACCAGGCGGCGCCGTTCGGCAGCGCGCTCCAGCCGGTGCTGGCGCGGCTGGCCGGCAGGTATTCATTTTCCAGGAAGCTCACCAGACGGTTCAGCGCCGGCGCGATTTTCGTATCGACCGTCTTCAGGTAGGCGGCGGTCAGCTTCTGCTTGTCGGCGGCGGAGAAGCCGGCCGGGAAACGCGTCACCGGCGAGTAGTAGATGCTCGCTTCCGGCGTAGCGCTGCGCAGGTTCTGGAACTGCGGCAGCATCGCCACCGTGATCGCCTTCGGCTGCACGATGCCGCTGCGCATGCCCAGCTTCATGTTGGCGATGGCCTGGTCTATCCATGCCGGCAGCTGGTTCAGACGGCTAAGGTAAGCCTGGTATTGCTTGACCGTGCCCAGCGGCTGCGAACCGTTGCCGTCAGCGTAGTTGGCCAGCGTGCTGGGCACGTTGTCGAGCTGGTTCAGCGGCAGCAGGTGTTCCGGGAAGGACTCCAGCTGCATTGCGTTGTTCAGTTCGTAGGACAGCAGATCGTAGGTCAGCTGGTCCTGCTGGCCGAGCTGGTCGCGGTGCACCGTCATCAGCTGCTTCTGCATCTGGCGGTACAGCGTGAACTGCTGCGCGCGCACCTTGGGCGAAATGCTCAGGCCGAGCTGGTCATCGTAGCGGCCGTCGCCGTTGGCGGTGGCGAACAGCAACGGGTCGAACTTGCAGCGCGCCGTGTGGAAGGCGGCGGCCAGCTTCGCCAGCTGCTTCTGTGCCTGTCCGGCCTGCTGCGTGTGGGCCGGTTTTGCGGCGGCCTGCGCCGGTGGTGCTCCGATCAGCAAAGCGGCAATCAGGGCGGAAGTGGTCAGCGCGGCGAGCGGGCGGGCAGTTGGCATGGGTGTCCTCGAAGTTGAGATGATTTGCGCCCAGCAGTCTAGCATTTGTCGATCAGGTTTACTCATCGCGGGAAAAATTGCGTATTCTATGGTTGCCGCGAACCGGCACACCCATAAAAACGAGACAAAAAGCGAGACGAATATATGCACATAGAAGATAGCGCAACCGCAGTGGCCCCGAACGCCAGGAAGGAAGCCCACGCCGCACCGGCGCGCGCGCTCACCCGGCAGGATTACAAGACCCTGTCATTGTCGGCCCTGGGCGGCGCCCTGGAGTTCTACGACTTCGTTATTTTTGTGTTCTTCACCGCCGTGCTCGGCAAGCTGTTCTTCCCGCCATCGATGCCGGACTGGCTGCGGGTCTTGCAGACCTTCGGTATCTTCGCCGCCGGCTATGTGGTGCGTCCGCTGGGCGGCATCGTCATGGCCCACTTCGGCGATCTGCTGGGGCGGAAAAAAATGTTCACCATGTCCATCCTGCTGATGGCCGTGCCGACCTTGCTGATGGGGATGCTGCCTACCTACGCCAGCATCGGCCTGGCCGCGCCTGTGCTGCTGTTGCTGCTGCGCGTGATGCAGGGCGCGGCGGTGGGCGGCGAAGTGCCGGGCGCGTGGGTGTTCGTATCGGAACACGTGCCGGCCCGCCACATCGGCTATGCCTGCGGCACGCTGACCGCCGGCCTGACCGCCGGCATCTTGCTGGGCTCGGTGGTCGCCACCGGCATCAACACCGCCTTCACGCCCGACCAGGTGGCCGACGGCGCCTGGCGCCTGCCGTTCCTGCTGGGCGGTATCTTCGGCCTGGGCGCGATGTATCTGCGCCGCTGGCTGCATGAAACGCCGGTGTTCGCCGAGCTGCAACAGCGCAAGGCGCTGGCCGCCGAAATGCCGCTCAAGGCCGTGCTGCGCAATCATCGCGGCCCGGTCGTGATCTCGATGCTGCTGACGTGGATGCTGTCGGCCGCCATCGTCGTGGTCATCCTGATGACGCCGACGCTGCTGCAAAAAATCTACGGCTTCGATCCGCATACCTCGCTGGTGGCCAACACCGTGGCGACGCTGTGCCTGTCGATCGGCTGCCTGGTGGCCGGCGTGCTGGCCGACCGCATCGGCGCGCGCAGCACCTTGTTCGGCGGCGCCTTGCTGCTGGCGGTCTGCACCTACATCTTCTACACCACCATCAAGGTCCGTCCCGATTTGCTGCTGCCTTTGTACGCGCTGGTCGGCTTCAGCGTCGGCGTGGTCGGCGCCGTGCCTTGCGTGCTGGTCAAGGCCTTCCCGGCGCAGGTGCGGTTCTCGGGGCTGTCCTTCTCGTACAACCTGTCGTACGCGATCTTCGGCGGCCTGACGCCGGTGGTGGTGGCGTTGATGCTGAAGAATAATCCGCTGGCGCCAGCCTACTATGTCATCGCCATCAGCGTGGTCGGCATGATTACGGCGCTGTTCGTCAAAGACCAGACCGACACCGTCTGAGTCAGATAGCGACCGGCTGTTCGTTAGCGCGCTGCCGGTCGCGCAGCAGCAGGAAGGGCCGTTCCAACGCCACGTGCAACAGCCACGCGGCGGCCCAGGACACGACGCCGTAGATCGCCAGGAACAGCAGGCTGGCCATTGCCGGCGCAGTCTGCTGCAAGCTGGCCGACAGCGCCCGGCACAGCTGCATGGCCGGTTCGATCAGCGGGTAGTGCACCAGATACAGCGCATACGACAGCCTGGCGATGTAACGCAACGGCCGCGCCGCGCCGAACGCCGCATGTTGGCGATTGACGGCCAGGCCGCAGCGCACCAGCAGCGCAAACAGGCAGGACGACAGCGCGATGATCCTGCAGACCGCCTGCCAGTCCCCATGCCCCTGCCAATCGCGCCACATGAGCAGCACCAGCGGCAGCGCGGCCAGCGCCAGGAACAGCGGACGCGGCGCCTTGCGCGTGCTGGATGCGCTGTGCTGCACGGCGACCAGCACGCCGGCCAGGATGCCCAGCGCGGCATGGTGGAAGGGCGCGCGCACCGACCAGAAGAAGGTCGCGTAATCGCCCGGCGCAACGCCCGCCGCATCGGCCTGCATCGACCAGCACAGCAGCACCATGGCCGCCGCCAGCAGCACGCAGGCGATGCCGGTACGCAGCCGCAGCAGCAGGAACAGCAGCAACGGCGCGGTCAGATAAAACTTCTCCTCCACCGCCAGCGACCACAGCGTGACGATCACGTCCGAGCCGAGATAATCCTGCATGAACAGCAGATGGGTGATGAAGGACAGGCTGGTGAACGCGGCGCCCGGCTGCCACGGCGCGCTCAGCCAGCACAGCAGGATGACGCCCCAGTACAGCGGCAGCGTGCGGAACGCGCGCCGCCGGTAGAAGTCCAGCACGGCGGCGCGGCTGAACGGCGGCGCCTGCGGACCGGCGAAATGCGTGCCGATCAAAAATCCGCTCAGCACAAAGAACAGGTCCACACCCAGCCAGCCATTGAGCGACAGCACCGCCAGCGGGCCGCCGGGCACGATGCCGAAAGCGCTCTGCGACGCCACCGCCCAATGCCGCGCCAGCACCAGCAGGATCGCCACCGCGCGCAGCGCATCGAGCACCGGATAGCGCCCGGGATTGCCGGCCAGTCCCTTGCGCTCGGAGACGGGCATGGTCAGCCTATCTTCAATGCGCTCTGCACATCGCGCTTGCGCAGCTTCCAGATGATCGAGTCGACGATGTAGTGATGGAAGTTGATGCCCTGGTAGGCGATGACGACCAGCGGCACCACGGTGTAGTTGGCCAGGTAGGCGTTGGTGGCGTCGATGGAACGGTACACCACGCTGGCCAGCGCCACGCAGGCCATCAGGTAGAGCGGCCATCGGCCTTCCTGGCTGAGCCAGGACAGCGCCAGTTGCTGCCGGTTGACGCCGCCCTTGAACTGGTTGGAATTGAACAGCCAGACAAAGGCGATGTACTGCGCGTTGTGCCACACGTTGATGACCAGCCAGCCGTTCGTGATGTCGCGGATCGCCACGTACGACACCAGATAAATCAGGTAATGCGAACACAGATAGGCAAAATGCAGCAGCCCCAGCGTGCCCGCGCGCAGCGCCCGCAGTTGCGCCGCCAGCCACCACGCCAGACAGGCGCCGGCCGTCGCCAGCGTGGCCTGGGCCAGCCACTGTGGCACCGGCAGCTTCCACACCTCGATGCCCAGGAAGGTCGATTCCGGGCGCGCACTCATCATCAGGAAGGCCGCCACCGGCACCAGGTAAAAGGTGAGGCGGTTGAACAGCGCATTGCCGGCCTGGACGCTGCGCGTCTTCATGCCGTAGGCCTTGTTGATGCCCTCGCTCTGGCGCGTGTAGTGATACCACTGCCAATGCATGTACAGCGTGGCGACCGCCGCCACCCCGCCCCAGCGTATCAGCAGGTAGACGCAGGCGAACACCACCACCGGCAAGGGCAGCAGCAGGGCCCAGTGCTGGCGGGCCGACTTCATGTCGAACAGCAGCCGGGTGTAGGTGGAAATGACATGGTGATAGCCTAGCAGGGCCAGGTCCAGCGTGAGCATCAGCACCAGGTATTGCGGATGGCCCAGCGCCAGCGCGCCCATGGTCAGGGCCAGCAAAGGTATGCCCAGCACGAACAGGCGATCGAATCGCCTGCTGCGCATGTAGATCGGGGCTATCTCGGCGATTGCGGACATGGCGTGGACTCCGGCGGGTGGCACTGACTGTATGATAGTGCTACGCGGCAATAAGTCCACCATTCCTTTTCGGAGTGTTGCGCCGGCTTACTTTGCGCGGCGGCTGCGTTCGGCCGCCTGTGCTTGCGCCAGGCCGGCGGGATCGTCGAAGGCAGCAGCAGGGGATCGGTGGCCGCGAACAGCGGGCAGTTCAGCATCAGCATCGACAACAGCGTAACGGTTTTTTTCATGGCGAGGTCCTGTGGGATCGGTAGGCACGCAACGATCCCACCGCCCCTGTGCCGGCGGCAGCGGCCTACATCGCCCGGAACAAATGGACGTAGGCGCGGCTGACCCGCAACTCGCGGGCGTGGCCCTTGATGCGCAGGAACAGGCGGCTGCTTTCGTCGCGCCGGGTGCCGGCCAGGTAATCCAGGTTGACCAGCGTGGAACGGTGCACCTGCCAGAATTGTTCGGGGTCGAGCTGTTCGGACAGTTCGGAGATCGTGGTGCGGATCAGGTGCTCGCCGCCGGTGGACTGCACCACCGTGTACTTGTCGTCGGCATGGAAGAACAGCACGTCGCTGACGGCGATCTGGTGCACATACTCGCCCTGGCCGGCGCGCACGAAGCGCAGCCGCGACGGCGCCGCCGGCCCGCGCGTCAACTGCTGCAGGGCTTGCGACAGGCGCGCATCGGGCTGGGCGTCGCGGCCGGCCGCCTGCAGGGCCAGCGCGGCCCTCACGCGCTCTATCGTCAACGCCAGACGATCGGTCTTCAAGGGCTTGAGCAGGTAGTCGAGCGCGCAATGGTCGAAGGCTTGCACCGCATAGGTGTCGAAGGCGGTGACGAACACCACGCGGGTGTTGCCCTCGATGCCTTGCGCCACCTCCAGGCCGCTCAGGCCCGGCATCTGGATGTCGAGGAAGGCCAGGTCCGGCTCCAGCGCTTCGATGAGCGCGGCCGCCTCCACGCCGTTGCGGGCGAGGTGCACGATCTCCAGTTCCGGCCACAGCAGTTCCAGCTGCTCCTTAAGATAGAGCGCCAGGTGTGGCTCGTCGTCGGCGATCAGGGCGCGCGTCATGCGGGCGTCCGGTAGGGGAGGGACAGCGCGGCCTGCGTGCCCACCGTCTGCGGCGTCAGCGTCAGCGTGGCCTTGCCGCCGTAGCGGGTGCGCAGCCGCTCGCGGATATTGGGCAGGGCCATGCCATTGCCGCGCTGGCGCGGACGGCGCGGGCTGTCGAGGCCGAGGCCGTCGTCGTCGACGCAGATGTCTAGCTGACCGTCGACCACGCGCGCGCGGATGCGGACGCGGCCGCCTTCGATCTTCGGTTCCAGTCCATGTTCGATGGCGTTTTCCACCAGCGGTTGCAGCAGCAGGGTGGGCAGGGTCGCCGCCAGCGCATCGTCGCTGGCGTCGATCTCGAAGCGCAGCCGGTCTTCCATGCGGATCTGCAGCAGGGTCAGATAGCTGCGCACCATCGCCAGCTCGGCCGCCAGCGTGCTGTCGGTGTGGCGCAGCTGGCCCAGGCTGGCGCGCAGATAGTCGGTGAAGTTTTCCAGCATCAGCCGGGCGCGCGGCGTGTCGCGGTCGAGCAGGCTTTGAACATTGGCCAGCGTATTGAACAGGAAGTGCGGCTCGATCTGGGCCTGGAGCAGGCGCAGCTGGGCTTCCATCGCCTGATGCAGCAGCCGGTCCTGCTTGACCCGCAAGCGCCACCAGAACCAGTTGGCCGCCGCGACCACCAGCAGGAAGGCGAGGAATTCGGTCTTGGCCACGCTGTGGCCCATGAAGCTGGTCCAGCCATTCCAGTCGGTGAGCCAGGTGTACATGCTCAGGCTGAGCGCGGCGCCCAGCATGACGCCGCCGATCGCGATGGCGTTGATGACCAGCGCGGAGCGCCAGTCGGCCGCTTCGGACATGCGTTCGATGCTGGCGGCGGGCAGCAGCTTCTCGACGGCGCGGGTGATCGCCAGCATGCTGTAGGCGACGCACAGGCAGCTGAACAGGTTGAACAGCAGCGAGGCGCGCCACCAGCCGTGATCGCTCACGCGGCCGGTGAGCAGGCCGTTAATCAGCATCATGCCTAGGCCGATCGGCAGCGCCAGGGCGGCGCCGACCGCCAGTTGCGCCCAGAGCGGCTCCTGGCGGTGCTTTTTAAGCTGCCAGAACGAGCGCCAGGCCAGGTGGAAAGGGGAGCTGGTATTCATGGCGGCCATTGTATCCGGGAAGAATTGCCGGGCAGGGCGGAATGCGATGGATCGACAGGAATGCCGACGGAATGCAAGTTCATCAAGTCTGTTTTTTTGAAGAGTCGCTGCGAGGGAGGTACAATTGACCCTTGAACGCTTTAAAAAGCACGAATTTCCAGAAAACGCCCCTCGGCGGCCGTTTTTCACCAGCCGCTTGCCGGCGAAATTGATAATTAAAGGTTTTTCATGAGTCTCCAATGCGGCATCGTCGGCCTGCCTAACGTCGGCAAGTCCACCCTCTTCAACGCCCTGACCAAGGCTGGCATCCCGGCCGAGAACTATCCGTTCTGCACCATCGAACCTAACGTCGGCGTGGTCGAAGTGCCGGACCCGCGCATGGGCGCGCTGGCCGACATCGTCAAACCGGAACGCATGGTCAACGCCATCGTCGAGTTCGTCGACATCGCCGGCCTGGTGGCGGGCGCGTCGCAGGGCGAGGGCCTGGGCAACCAGTTCCTGTCGCACATCCGCGAAACCGACGCCATCGTCAACGTCGTGCGCTGCTTCGAAGATGACAACGTCATCCACGTGGCCGGCAAGGTCAGCCCGCTGGACGACATCGAAGTGATCCAGACCGAGCTGGCGCTGGCCGACCTGGGTACCGTGGAAAAAGCCATCCACCGCGAAAACAAGAAAGCCCGTTCCGGCGACAAGGACGCCGCCAAGCTGCTGGCCATCATGGAGCGCATCGTGCCGCACCTGAACGAAGCCAAGCCGGTGCGCGCCATGGGCCTGGACGCCGACGAAATGGCCTTGATCAAGCCGCTGTGCCTGATCACCGCCAAGCCGGCCATGTACGTGGCCAACGTGTCCGACACCGGCTTCAAGAACAACCCGCTGCTGGACCAGCTGACCGCCTACGCCGCCACCCAGAACGCGCCTATCGTCGCGATCTGCGCGTCGATCGAAGCGGAAATCGCCGACTTGGACGACGCCGACAAGACCGCCTTCCTGAGCGACATGGGCATGGAAGAGCCGGGCCTGGACCGTCTGATCCGCGCCGCCTACAAGCTGCTGGGTCTGCAGACCTACTTCACCGCCGGCGTCAAAGAAGTGCGCGCCTGGACCATCCACATCGGCGACACCGCACCGCAAGCTGCCGGCGTGATCCACACCGACTTCGAACGCGGCTTCATCCGCGCGCAAACCATCGCCTATGACGACTACATCCAGTACAAGGGTGAGGGCGGCGCCAAGGAAGCGGGCAAGATGCGCGCCGAGGGCAAGGAATACGTGGTCAAGGATGGCGACGTGTTGAATTTCCTGTTCAACGTCTAAGCTGAAATCACCGAAGAAGCCCCGCAATTGCGGGGCTTTTTTGTTTTTTGTCGTGTCAAGTTGTATCCTTACAGCCCCTCATGAAATACGTTTGAGGCAACAGAGGCAACGGAATCGGCTGAATCAAAGTGAATCACGTACGAGTACTCGGTGTTATAAACAAACATGAATCTACCAACGACAGAACGTCCATAGACCGCACGAGTCTTGTCCGAATATTGGTGCTTTATGCCAAAGCGATTTAGCTCCGATTCCACGGCCAATCTGGTCTTCCCAATAGTTGCTGCCGAACGAACGGTACTCTCAAGTTCCCGGACCTTGGTCCGCGACTCATATCTCGCGTAATACTCGCAGCTAGCAAGAGACGTTACCGTAACAGCTATAACAACAAAAAAATTCTTAAGGGACATGATTCACCTCGGCCCCGAACCTGCCGCCTGAATGACAGCAGTTCCATTGTTGATGACGAATGGGCATGGCCAATGTCCGGTCAGGCACTTAATTGCAGCGGATGCATATGCGTTGCTATTTACTCCAACAATATCTGTCATGTTTTTCCGTGTAAATCGTTTATATCGTTAAACAGGCTCCGATACTACTTTCCTCGATCAGTTACTGTCCCCCGCTCAGCACCTTTTACCAAAACAAACATGGCGTCTATACCGCCGCTATGATAGCAGCGCTCCCACTGTCCGCCTACGGTCGATCTTGTTCGGAAGCGTACACTTGCACGCGGCCTGGCAACAGTGAAACCCCCGCAGTATCAACGACTTAGCAAGTGGCACAGCGCTTGCTGCGAGAGTGGCGATCCTCGTTCGATCATCCACACTCACAGGAGCCTGAACCATGACCATGTATCGCCTCTTCACCCGCATGTGCACCATCCTCGCCGTCAGCTGCGGCATGCTGTCCTCTGCCCTGGCCGCCGATAGCCGCGGCCCGGCGACGCCGGAAGAAATCGCGCGCGTCGTCCAGATCGCCGCCGCGTCGGACAAAGACCCCCTCGCCACGATGGCGTCGGCCGATGGCCGCTGGTTCCAGAAATGGTCGGACGATGTGCCCGACTACAGTTTCGGCCCCGACCAGGGCGCGTTCTGGCTGATGAACGGCGCCGCCAAGGGCGACGTGAAACGCGCCGCCATCTTCCAGCACATGGTGAGCACGGCGGCTTACCAGGTCCAGCACCAGATCCACGATCCGCAAAAGAACAAGGACGATTTCGAAGCCAAGACCGTCGCCGGCCTGGAAGGCGTGCTGCGCGCTTATGAAAGCCTGCTTGCCGCCCGGCCTGAAAATCGCTCCGAGCAATTGGACGAAGCCATCGCCGCCCGCGATAAAGGCACGCTGCTCGCCTTCGTCCGCGCCCTGCCGCCGATGCCCAAGCGCTGAGGCCGGCCATGCCCTTGCGACGACATATCCTGACAGCGGCGCTGCTGCTGGGCGCAGGCCTTGCGCACGCTCAGTCTCCATCCGCTTCCGCAGAAAACCGGCTGATCGATGAGATCGGCCAACGGTCCCGCTTGATGTCCAATCTGGAAGAGATTTGCGACGACGTCGGCCCGCGCCTGACCGGCTCGGCCCAGTTGCGCGCCGCCCAACAATGGGCCGTGCAGCGGCTGGCCAGCTATGGCGCTGCGAACGCGCATCTGGAGGGCTATGACATGGGCCGCCCCTGGCTGCGCGGCATCGCTCGTGCGCGTCTGCTCAACGCCAGCGGCATGCAGCTTGATGTCGTGCAGAAGGCCTGGACCTCCGGCACCGCAGGCGTGGTCAAGGGCGATGTCGCGGT
The DNA here is from genome assembly GCF_009380215.1 of Rugamonas aquatica. Lineage (GTDB taxonomy): Bacteria > Pseudomonadota > Gammaproteobacteria > Burkholderiales > Burkholderiaceae_D > Rugamonas > Rugamonas aquatica_B. The sequence continues at coordinate 101,850 of NZ_WHUG01000013.1, read as the reverse complement.
GTTGGACGTGAAGACCTGGGACGACTTCAAGACCGCATCGGCCGCGCTGAAAGGCAAGATCGTGCTGCTGGAATCGGTGCCCAAGGCCACGCCGGAACAGCGCAAGAACCTGCCGCGCTATCTGGCCGAATCCAGAAAGACCATCGACGATGCGCGCTTCGCCGGCGTGCTGTTCGTCTCGACCAAGAGCAACAGCCTGCAGGAAATGTGGGGCGGTCCGAACTCACTGTTCGACCGCAACGCCGGCATCATCTCCAGCGAGCATGCGAATGTGCTCAAGCGTCTGCTGGCGCGCGGCCGTGCCCCGCGCGTGGCGATGGAACTGGGCGGCCGTTTCGGCGCCAAGCCCATCACCGCCTACAACGTGGTGGCGGACTTCCCGGGGACGGATCCATCCGGCGAAATGGTCGTGCTCGGCGCGCATCTCGACTCGTGGGACCTGGGCTCCGGCGCCACCGATAACGGCGCCGGCGTCGTCACGATGATGGAGATCGTGCGCGCGCTACGCGCCCAGAACCTGCAGCCGAAACGCACACTGCGCGTGGTGCTGTTCTCGGGCGAGGAGCAGGGTCTGTTGGGCAGCAAGGCCTACGTCGCCGCGCATGCGGACGAGCTGTCGAAAATCCAGGCGGTGCTGGTGCAGGACAGCGGCGCCGGCCGCATCACCGGCTTCCTCGACATGAAGCAGGAGGCCTGGTACGCAAGCTTGCAAGGCGCGCTCGCGCCGACCAAGCCGCTGGGCGCCATCGATATCGTCTACGGCCTGGCCGGCGGTTCGGATTTCGAACCGTTCGCCGCCAAGGGCATTCCCACCTTCCCGCCGATACAGGATCTGCGCGACTACCGCACCCACACCCAGCACAGCCAGGCCGACTCGATCGATCACATCGTTGAAGCCGACCTGAAGCAGGCGACGCAGGTGATGGCGGTGCTGGCATGGGGGCTGCTCAATAGCGAGCGCTTGCCGCGCGCGGCGCCTTAGCAGCACGTCAGGCGCTGAGATGTTGAAATGATAATTCATGATATAGTGCCCACGTTTCCTTTTTGACACCAATCCAAGACAGCCAACATGAAAAAATCATTCCTCGTCCTGAGCGCTGTGCTGGCGCTGGGCGGCACCGCGCACGCGGCCGATTACACGCTGGATTTTGACTACAAGCTGAACTGCACCGCCAATGGCAGCGGTTACGGCCCCCGTCAGGACTGCTCCAATGGCAATGGCAGCATCGCGCAATCCTATGGCGATGTCGCCGGCGTCGTTGACGTGCAATACGCCGCACCCTACACCGGCCACGGCACGCTCAACTGGTGGGATGCCGGCTACAACACCCTGCATGGCGTACTGTACGCCGGCGCCAGCGATGCCCATTCGGCCGCGCGCATCGATTTCGTTCCGCAAGCAGGCCAGGTGGTGAGCCTGTCGCGCTTCGACCTCGGCACCTATGGCGGCGTGGCGCACACCACGTCCGTGACGGTGTCGGCGATCGGCGGCCCGGTGCTGTTCAGCTTTGACGGCATCATCCCGACCGGCAATTCGGCGACGACGCTGTTCGCCAACGTGTCCTCGGCCAGCGGCCTGAGCATCCTGTGGCATGACAGCGCCTACAACGTCGGCATCGACAATATCCATTTCTCGGTGAGCTCCGTGCCGGAACCGTCGTCGTACGCGATGCTGGCCGGTGGCTTGCTGCTGCTCGGCGCGATCGCGCGCCGTCGCCGCGCCTGACCCTGCGCGGGCGGCGTGCCGATCCGGTACGCCGCCTTGCAATCTGGAGAAGTGTGTTACTGTGTCTGACGGCCATCGTTTGCCGTCTTCGCCGCCCGCCTAGTTGACGACTGGAACAAGGAATGTTTCATGCGTCTCAACAACCCCAATCAAAACCATTTGCTGGCCGCGCTGCTGGACGCCGAGTTCGACCGTCTGTCGCCGTATCTGGAGCCGATCATGATGCGGCTGGGCGATGTGCTCTACGAATCGGGCGGCAAGCTTAATCACGTCTATTTCCCGACCTCGGCCATCGTCTCGCTGCACTATGTGCTGGAGAACGGCAGCTCGTCCGAGATCGCCGGCGTCGGCAATGAGGGCATCCTCGGCATCTCGCTTTTCATGGGCGGCAACACCACGCCGAGCCGCGCCGTGGTGCAGACCGCCGGCCATGGCTACCGCCTCAAGTCGCAAATCCTGCTCGACGAGTTCAACCGCGCCGGGCCGGTGATGCGCCTGCTGCTGCGCTACACGCAGGCGCTGATCACGCAGATGTCGCAGACGGCGATCTGCAACCGCCATCACACGCTGGAACAGCAGCTGTGCCGCTGGCTGCTGCTGACGCTGGACCGCCTGCCCACCAGCGAACTGACCATGACCCAGGAACTGATCGCCACCATGCTGGGCGTGCGGCGCGAAGGGGTGACGGTGGCGGCCGGCCGCTTGCAGGCCAAGGGCTACATCAGCAACCGGCGCGGCCATATCTCGGTGCTGGACCGGGTCGGGCTGGAGGGCGATGTCTGTGAATGCTATGAAGTCGTCAAAAAAGAATTCGCGCGCCTGATGTCAGACGTACGCCAACGTCAGGAATCGCAATGAAAACCCATCCACTCCCCGACAGCCCCTTGCTCAAGGCCGATGCGCTGCAACTGGCGATCCACAACAGCGCCAACTTCTCCAGCATCGCCACCGACGCGCAGGGCGTGATCCAGATCTTCAACGTCGGCGCCGAGCGCATGCTGGGCTACAGCGCGGCCGAGGTGGTGAACCGCATCACGCCGGCCGGCATTTCCGATGCACAGGAAGTCGTCGCCCGCGCCGCCGCGCTCAGCGAAGAGCTGGGAACGACCATCCGGCCCGGCTTTGACGCGCTGGTGTTCAAGGCTTCACGCGGCATCGAAGACATCTACGAGCTGACCTATATCCGCAAGGATGGCAGCCGCTTTCCGGCCATCGTCTCGGTCAGCGCGCTGCGCGATGCCGAGGAAAAAATCATCGGCTATCTGCTGATGGGCACGGACAATACGGCGCGCAAGCAGGTGGAGCGCGAGCAGGCGGTGCTGGACAAGCGCCTGCGCGAGCAGCAGCTGGCGCTGCAGGAAACCAATGTGGAGCTGGAAGCGGCGCGCGCGGTGGCCGAAAAAGCCAATCGCGCCAAGTCGGATTTCCTGTCGGGCATGAGCCACGAACTGCGCACGCCGCTCAATGCGGTGCTGGGTTTTGCGCAGCTGCTGGCGTCGGACAAGCCGCCGCCGAGCGCGGCGCAGCAGCGCTCGCTGGATCAGATCCTCAAGGGCGGCTGGTATCTGCTGCAACTGATTAACGAGATCCTCGACCTGGCCATGATTGAATCGGGCAAGGTGACGATGTCGCAGGAGTCGATGGGCCTGTCCGAGGTCTTGCGCGATTGCCAGGCCTTGATCGGGCCGCAGGCGGAAAAGCGCGGCATCCGCCTGTTCTTCGCCTCGCTGAGCGAACCGTTCTTCGTGCATGCCGACCGCACGCGCGTCAAGCAGGTGATGATTAACCTGCTGTCCAACGCCATCAAGTACAACCGCCACGGCGGCAAGGTGACGGTCGAGTGCGCGGCGGGCCGGGCCGGCATGGTGCGCATCAGCGTGACCGATACCGGCACCGGCCTGAGCAGCGAACAGATGGAGCAATTGTTCCAGCCGTTCAACCGCCTGGGCCAGGAAGACGGCGCGGAAGAGGGCACCGGCATCGGCCTGGTGGTGACCAAGCAGCTGACCGAATTGATGGGCGGCGCCATCGGCGTCGAGAGCGAAGTCGGGGTCGGCACGACGTTCTGGATCGAGCTGACCGCCAGCAGCGAGCCGGTGCTGGAAGCCGCAGCCTTCGATGCGCCGTTGGCGCTGGGCGCCGGCAACGGCGCGGCGCTGAAGACGCTGCTGTACATCGAGGACAACCCCGCCAATCTGAGCCTGGTGGAGCAGTTGATACAGCGCCGCAGCGATCTCAAGCTGCTGACCGCCATCGACGGCCATACCGGCATGCAGCTGGCGCGCGCCTACCAGCCCGATGTGATTTTGATGGACATAAACTTGCCGGGCGTGAGCGGCTTCGGCTGCCTCAAGATCTTGCAGGACGACGCCACCACCGCGCACATCCCGGTGATGGCGCTGTCGGCCAACGCCATGCCGCGCGACATAGAAAAAGGTGTGGAAGCAGGATTCCTGCGCTATCTCACCAAGCCGATCAACGTGGTTGAATTCATGAGCGCCCTGGATTTTGCACTTGAGTTCGCTGCCGAAGGCCGCAGCCCCAGCCAATCACCGGAGATCGCATCATGATCGAGCCCTCAGAAATACTGCACGCCGAGATCCTGATTGTCGACGACCAGGAAGCCAACGTCATGCTGCTGGAGCAGATGCTGGCCAACGCCGGCTACACCCGCGTCAGCAGCACGATGGACCCGTTTGCCGTCTGCGGCCTGCACCAGCAGCATCACTACGACCTGATCCTGCTGGACCTGCAAATGCCCGGCATGGATGGCTTCGCGGTGCTGGAAGCGCTCAAGGATATCGAGCCGGACGGCTATGTGCCGGTGCTGGTGGTCACGGCGCAGCCCAACCACAAGCTGCGCGCGCTGCAGGCCGGCGCCAAGGATTTCGTCGGCAAGCCGTTCGAGCTGGTCGAAGTGGAAACGCGCATCCGCAACCTGCTGGAAGTGCGGCTATTGCACCGCAAGCTGCAGCGCTACAACCAGCAGCTGGAGTACAAGGTGTTCGAACGCACGGCGCAATTGCGCGCCAGCGAGGCGCGCTTCCAGCGCTTCGCCGAACTGTCGACCGACTGGTACTGGGAGCAGGATGCCGACGGCAAGCTCACCAACTGGTCCGGCCCGGTGGCCGACATGGTGGGCATAGGCGGCAGCGACACCGGCGGCTGGGACGTGGCGGAGCACGCGCTGCTGGAATCGAATATCGCCGAACGCAAGGCCTTCCTGGACTTCGTCTATAGCCGGACCATCAACGGCGTGGTGCAATACCTGCAAGTGAGCGGCGAGCCGATGTTCGACGACACCGGCCGCTTCGCCGGCTATCGCGGCGTCGGCCGCGATGTGACCGAGATGGCCGCCATGTTCTCCAAGGCCGGCTAGACCGGACGCGCAGCCGTTGTCGCCAGGGCTGGCCCCGGCCGCAGCATGCTGCTAGTATGGTCGGCATGATAAAAATACGGACATGGGGACAGCTCGCCGGCCTGGCGCTGATGCTGCTTGGGCGCCTGGCGCCGGCGGCTGAGAGCGTGCCGTTGTACGTCTACTACTCCGACCCCACCTTCGCCGCCGGCTCGTCCGACAGCCTGACCGACAAGATGGCGGCCTGGCTGACGCAGCGCTCCAACGGCCGCTACCACTTCGTCGCCACCCAACTGCCGCGCCGCCGGCTGGAGTTGATGATGGAGCAGCCGGCCTGGCCGGGCGTGGTGGCCTGGGCCAATCCGCGCTGGTTCACCGCCTCGGCTGCGCGCCAGAGCTGGAGCCGCTACTACATGGTCGACGCCAACCTGGTGGCCTCGCTGCGCAGCGCGCCGCTGGACTACGTCGACGACAGCTCGTTGTACGGCCAGAACATCGGCACGGTGCAGGGCTACACCTACAAGAACCTGGAACCGCTGGTCAAGGAAGGCAAGCTGGCCCGCGACGACGCCGACACCGAAGCCCGCAACCTGCTCAAACTGCAGCAGCGCAGGGTGTCGGTGGCGTTCTTGCAAGCCAGTTCGCTGCCGCGCTTTCACCGGCGCTTCGCCGACCTCGACCAATGGCTGTACCTGTCGCCCAAGCCGCGCACGGTGTTCGAACGGGCCTTTTTTACTGCGCCGAACCAGCCGGAACTGCTGGATTTCCTCAACCGCCAAGTCGACGTGCTGATTGCCGACCGGCCGTGGCAGGAGACGTTCGGCACCTGCAAGCTGGTGCTGCCGCGCCAGTCCGGCGCCACCGACGCCCAACGCAAGCTGTGCCGCTAGTTGTCGCGTTCGTCGCGCACGGCCCGTTGTTGGGTATAATCGTCGGATTGCCGGATCGAACGACCGCCGCGTCTACCTTCCTCACCCGCCTCACTCCTCATTAGAAAATACTCTTCATGGCTTCTTCCAACGATAACGTCAGCATGGCGCTGTTCTGCGATTTTGAAAACGTGGCGCTCGGTGTGCGCGACGCCAATTACGACAAGTTCGACATCAAGCCGGTGCTGGAACGTCTGCTGCTCAAGGGCAGCATCGTGGTCAAGAAAGCGTATTGCGACTGGGATCGCTACAAGGGCTTCAAGGCGCCGATGCATGAGGCGAACTTCGAACTGATCGAAATCCCGCACGTGCGCCAGTCCGGCAAGAACTCGGCCGACATCCGCATGGTCGTCGATGCGCTGGACTTGTGCTACACCAAGTCGCACGTCGACACCTTCGTCATCATTTCCGGCGATTCCGATTTTTCGCCGCTGGTGTCCAAGCTGCGCGAGAACGCCAAGAAGGTGATCGGCGTCGGCGTCAAGCAGTCGACCTCGGACCTGCTGGTGGCCAACTGCGATGAATTCATTTTCTACGACGACCTGGTGCGCGAGAGCCGCCGCGCCAAGCGCGAAGCCAGCAACGAGACCAAGCCGGTCGTCAAGCGCTCGCCGGAAGAGGAACGCGCCCGCCGCGAAGAGATGGACAAGCGCCGCAACCAGGCGGTGGAAATCGCCGCCAATACCTTCGAGGCGCTGGTGTCCGAGCGCGGCGACAGCGGCAAGATCTGGGCGTCCGTGCTGAAAGAGGCGATCAAGCGCCGCAAGCCGGACTTCAGCGAGTCCTACTACGGCTTCCGCACCTTCGGCAATCTGATCGAGGAATGCAAGGCGCGCGGCCTGCTGGAATTCGGCCGTGACGAGAAATCCGGCGCCTATGTGTACCGTGGCACCGGCGTGCCGACGCCGGGCTTGCAGGTCGGCGAATCGTCGTCGGCCGACGGCGCGCAGGGCGATAGCCAGGACGGCGGCAAGCAGGAATCGCGCCGCAGCCGCGGCCGCGGCCGCACCGCCGCCGAGCGTTTCGCGGAACGCCAGGCCGAGCGTCTGGCCCAGCAGGCCCGCGCCGCGCACGCGAATGGCGAGGCGGACGATGCCGAGCCGGTAGTGCATCCCTATGTGGAGCCGGAACAGTTGGCCGGCCAGCCTGACGCGCCTGAAGCCGTCGCGCCGGATGCGGCGCCAGCCGCCGAGTCCGATCGTGGCCGAGGCCGTGGTCGCGGCAATCGCGGTGGCCGCAAGCAGGGCGAACGCCAGGGCCAGCAGGATGTTGCTGCCGAGGCGGTTGTCGTTGAAGTGCCGGTCGTCGTCAGCGAGCCGGTCGTGGCCGAGGAAGTTCCTGCCAAGAAGAAAAGCGGCCAGAAACCGCCTGCACGCAAGCTGAAGGAAGCGGCCAAGCCTAAGACGGAAGAAGTTGCAGCCAAGGGCGGCAAGGGCGCGAAAAATGCACGCGGCGGCAAGAGCGCTGCGGTGAAGGGTGAGCAGTCGCCGGCGGCGGCCGCACCGGCGCCGGCGCCTGCGCCGGTTGCGGCAGCAGTCGAAGCGGCTCCGGCCGTGCCGGCTCCAGTCGCATCGGCGGACGCGGCGCCAGCCGCCAAGCCTGCCAAGGCCAAGCCGGCAGCCAAGCCGGCCCGCAAGCCTGCGGCGGCGCGCGCTCCGCGTCCGGCCAAGGCGGCTGCGGCCAAGGCCGAGGAGTAATTCGGCTCGGAGGGAAGGGCGCCGTCGCCGGACGGCCCACGGCAAGCGGCTTTGCGCCGCTTGATCGTATAATGGCAATGTTTTTATCTGCCTAACGACCGGTGCCCAAGCATGCCCATCCTCTCCGATATCACGCTGTATCCGATCAAATCCTGCGGCGGCATGTCGCTGCAGGAAGCCACGCTGACCACCACCGGTCTGATGACCGAGCAGATCTACGACCGCGAATGGATGGTGGTCGACAGCGCAGGCGTCTGCCTGACCCAGCGCGAACATCCGCACATGGCGCTGATTATCCCCAGCATCAAGGGCAGCCGGCTGGAGCTGCGCGCGCCCGGCATGCTGTGCCTGGAAATCCCGCTCGACCTGCCCGATCCCTACCTCGCCCCCACGCTGACCACCCAGGTCTGGGACGACACCGTGCTGGCCTACGACTGCGATGAGCTGACCGCTGAATGGTTCAGCAAGGCCATCGGCGTGCCGTGCCGCCTGGCGCGCTTCCACGCCAAGGCCGAGCGCGCCGTCAGCCAGAAGTGGACCAATGGCGTGGCCGCCACCACCATGTTCTCCGACGGCTATCCGGTGCTGGTGGCCGGCGCCGCCTCGCTGGACGACCTGAACGACAAGCTGCGCCGCGCCGGCCGCGACGCCATCCCGATGAACCGCTTCCGTCCCAACCTCGTCATCGAAGGCATCGAAGCCTTCGAAGAGGACTACGCCGACACCTTCCAGTTCGGCGACGCCTTGCTCAAACCGGTCAAGCCGTGCCCGCGCTGCCCCATGCCGTCGGTCAACCAGGCCACCGGCGAATTCGGTCCCGACCCGCTGGACATCATGCAAAGCTACCGCGCCAAGCCGGAAGTGGACGGCGCCCTGTGTTTCGGTATGAACAGCATTTTGATCGCCGGCGAAGGCCAGCGCGTGCGCGTGGGGCAGGAAATCGTCGTCACATTGGCGTTTTAACGCAGTCAGGCATTCCCAAGTGCTAAAACTTGGCGTAATGTGGCATCTGGCATGAAACTAGCTGATGAGTAAGGGCATATATGACGCAAACTGCAACAGGCAAGTTCACGCCGCAGACCGATCACGCCGCGCGCGCGATCGATCTGGCGGCCGAAAACCAGGCCCTGCGTGCGCGCATGGCTTACCTGCTTGAGCAGGCCGAGCGCAACCATTCCATCATGACCCGCCACCAGGCGTTCGACCTGGACATCGTCAGCGCCGCCAATTTCCCCGAACTGATAGGCACCATCTTCCGCGTGCTGCCGGTGATCTCCGAGCTCGACAGCGTGACGCTGACGCTGATCGATGAAGACGCCGACATCCGCACCGTCATGGCCAAGCTGGACGTGGTGTTCGAGGATTTCCCCGAGCTGATCTTTGTCGAGACGATCGACGGCCTGGGCTTCGACCTGGGCCAGCGCAACGCCTACACGCCGACGCCCAAGCCGATGCTGGGCATGTACGACGCCCATCGCCACGCGACGCCGTTCCCGCAGCCGCCGGCCGGCCTGCAGAGCGTGGCGCTGGTGCCGCTGCTGCGCAACAAGCGCATCATCGGCAGCCTGAACCTGGGCAGCTGCGACCCGACCCGCTTCACGCCCAGCCTGGGGACCGACTTCATCGAGCACATGGCGTCGATCATCGCCATCTGCCTGGAAAACGTCATCAGTAACGAGATGCTGAAGTACATCGGCCTGACTGATTCGCTGACCGGCGTGTACAACCGCCGCTATATCGACCGCCGCCTGCTGGAAGAGATAGCGCGGGCGCGGCGCCAGCAGTATCCGATTTCGTTCATGTACATCGATATCGACCACTTCAAGCGCGTCAACGACACTGTCGGCCACGGCGGCGGCGACGATGTGCTGCGCGAGGTGGCGAGCCGCATCAAGAACGAGCTGCGCACGTCGGATGCGCTGGCGCGTTTCGGCGGCGAAGAGTTTGTCGTGCTGCTGATCGACGCCAATCTGGAAAGCGCCGCCTTTGTGGCCGAGCGCATCCGCGCCAGCGTGGCGGGCAGCATGATTGCGCTGTCGCAGGAATTGCAGTTGTCGGTGACGGTGTCGATTGGCGTGGCGTGTTTGAATCCGGGCGAGGCCGAAGGCGATCCGGCGGCCGTCGCGCGCGCCTGGGTGGCGCACGCCGATACGCTGCTCTACGTGGCCAAGGAAACCGGCCGCAACCGCGTGGTCAGCCGCGATCCGGTAGAGCAGGCGTAAGAATGCGTCATTCCCGCGAAAGCGGGAATCCATACGACGCGTGCTATAAATGATCAGCATGGATTCCCGCCTGCGCGGGAATGACGGCTAACGCAGCAGCCGCTGCTCGGCGCGGTTGACGGCGTCGGCGGCGCCGCGCAGCACCACCACGTCGCCCGCTTCCAGCACCACGTCCGCCGCCACGTCCAGCCGCCCCTTGCCGCGCCGGATGCTGGTCACTTCCGCACCCGCGCCCGCCACATCGATCTCGCCCAAAGCCTTGCCCACGCCGGCCGCGCTGGCGCTCAGCGTGACCGAATGCAGCCGCTCCAGATCCGCCTCCTCGCCGGCGTCGCTGACGCCGTGGAAGTAGCCGCGCAGCGATGCATACCGTTCCTCGCGCGCGGTCTGCACGCGATGCACCACGCGCCGCAGCGGCACGCCCAGCATCACCAGCGCATGCGAGGCCAGCATCAGGCTGCCCTCCATCAGCTCCGGCACCACCTCCGCCGCGCCGGCCGATTTCAACAGGTCGAGGTCGGTGTCGTCGTAGGAACGGACGATCACCGGCAGCGTCGGCGCCAGCTCGTGCACCAGGTGCAGCACCTTCAGCGCCGACGGCGTGCTGGCGTAGGTGATGACCACCGCGCTGGCGCGGTAGATGCCGGCCGCGATCAGGCTTTCGCGCCGCGCGGCGTCGCCGTAGGATACGTGGCGGCCGGCGGTCTGCGCCTCCTGCACCCGCTCCGGATCCAGGTCCAGCGCGTGGTAGTCGATGTTTTCTTCGCCCAGCAAGGTCGCCAGGCTCTGGCCGCTGCGGCCGAAGCCGCACACGATCACGTGCTTGTTGGTCGACATGGTGCGGCTGGCGATCTTGGTCAGCGCCAGCGACTGCATCATCCACTCGTTGCTGGAGACCTTCATCACGATCTGGTCCGACTTGGAAATGATGAACGGCGCCACCAGCATCGACAGCACCATCGACGCCAGCACCACCTGGATGATGAACGGATCCATCAGATGGCTGCCGCCCGCCAGGTTCAGCAGCACGAAGCCGAACTCGCCCGCCTGCGCCAGCGCCAGGCCGGTGCGCATGGAGATGCCGTCCGAGGCGCCGAACAGCTTGGCCAGGCCGGCGATCAGCGCGAACTTCAGCAGCACCGGTCCCGCCAGCAGCACCAGCACCAGCCACCAGTGCGCCAGCACCAGCTGCACGTTGAGCAGCATGCCGATGGTGATGAAGAACAGCCCCAGCAGCACGTCGCGGAAGGGCTTGATGTCTTCCTCCACCTGGTGCTTGTATTCGGTTTCGGAAATCAGCATGCCGGCCACGAAGGCGCCCAGCGCGAGCGACAGGCCGGCGCGCTCGGTGATCCAGGCCGCGCCCAGCGTGATCAACAGCAGGTTCAGCATGAACAGTTCCTGCGAGCGCCGCTTGACCACGATGGTGAACCAGCCGCGCACCAGCTTCTGGCCGAAGAACAGCAGCAGGGCCAGCACGATCACCGCCTTGACGCCGGCCCAGGCCAGCGTCTCGACCAGCGCGTCCGGGCGCTGGCCCAGCGACGGGATCAGGATCAGCAGCGGCACCACGGCCAGATCCTGGAACAGCAGGATGCCGATGATCTTGCGGCCGTGTTCGCTCTCCAGCTCCAGCCGCTCCGTCAGCATTTTTGACACGATGGCGGTCGACGACATCGCCAGCGCGCCGCCCAGCGCGAACGAGGCTTGCCAGCTGATGTGGATCGAAGGGGGCAATTGGGTGGCGATGGTCCAGCCGAACAGCATGGTGGCGGCGATGGTCAGCACCACCTGCGCCATGCCCAGCCCGAACACGATGCTGCGCATGGCCATCAATTTGGGTAGCGAGAACTCCAGCCCGATGGAGAACATCAGGAACACCACGCCGAATTCGGCCAGCGAGTGGAACGCTTCGCTCGACTCGGCCAGCCCCAGCGCGTGGGGCCCGATCAGGATGCCGACCGCCAGATAGCCCAGCATGGGCGGCAGGTGCATCATGCGGAAAGCGACGACGCCCAGCACCGCGCTCCCCAATAACAACAATGTTAATTCCAAAGGTGAAAACGTCATATCAACATAGCCAGTAAATAATATTTCGTTGTTTGTCGACCGATGCGGGCGTTATGTTGTGACTGGCAAGTTTTTTGCTTTCTCAATTCGGCTATACTTGGGCATGAGTGTAACCCATGAAAAAACAATGCTGAAAGCTTTTGACGCAAATATGGCCGCGCATGCGTTGCGGCTGGCCCGCGACACCCTGCAGAACGAAGCAGAGGCGATCGCCTCCCTCAATGCCCGCCTGGACGCCGACGACAGCGTCGTGCAGGCCATCGCCCTGCTGCTGAACTGCAAGGGCCGCGTGGTCGTGTCCGGCATCGGCAAGTCCGGCCATATCGGCCGCAAGATCGCCGCCACGCTGGCCTCGACCGGCACGCCGGCGCTGTTCGTGCATCCGGCCGAAGCCGCCCACGGCGACCTCGGCATGGTGACGGCCGACGACGCCTTCATCGCCATCTCGTATTCCGGCGAAAGCGCCGAGCTGATGACCATCCTGCCGGTGGTCAAGCGCATGGGCAGCAAAGTCATCGCCATGACCGGCAAGCCGGGCTCCAGCCTGGCCGAGATCGCCGACGTGCACCTGAACGTGGCCGTGGCCAAGGAAGCCTGCCCGATGAACCTGGCGCCGACCACCTCGACCACCGTCACGCTGGCGCTGGGCGACGCCATCGCCGTCGCGCTGCTGGACTTGCGCGGCTTCAAGGAAGAAGATTTCGCCCGCTCGCATCCGGGCGGCGCGCTGGGCCGCCGTCTGCTGACCCACGTGCGCGACGTCATGCGCAGCGGCGACGCCGTGCCGCAAGTGACCGCCGACGTCAAGCTGACCGACGCGCTGCTGGAAATCACGCAAAAGGGCATGGGCATGACCGCCGTGGTCGACGCCGACGGCAAGCCGATCGGCGTGTTCACCGACGGCGACCTGCGCCGCATGATCGAGAAGGTCCAGGACTTCACCAAGGTCGTGATCCGCGACGTCATGCACGCCAATCCGCGCACCATCTCGCCGGAAAAGCTGGCGGTCGACGCCGTCGCCGTGATGGAGCAGTTCCGCATCAACCAGATGCTGGTGACGGACGCCGCCGGCAAGCTGGTCGGCGCGCTGCACATCCATGACCTGACCCGCGCCAAGGTGATCTGATGACCGATTTAACGTATGTGGAACGCGCCGCGCGCGTCAAGCTGATGATCTTCGACGTCGACGGCGTGCTGACCGACGGCAGCCTGCACTACGGCGCCGACGGCGAAGCGCTGAAGACCTTCAATGTGCACGACGGCCTGGGCATCAAGCTGCTGCAGGAGTCCGGCGTGCAGACCGCCATCATCAGCGCGCGCACCTCGCCGCAGGTGATTAAACGCGCTGCCGACCTCGGCATCGTCCACCTGCACCAGGGCGGCCACGATAAGCTGACGCCGTTCAACGCGCTGCTGGAAAAGACCGGCCTCACCGCCGAGCAGGTCGGCTTCATCGGCGACGACGTGGTCGACCTGCCGATCCTGACGCGCGTCGGTTTCGCCGTCGCCGTGCCGAACGGCCGCGCCGAAGTGCTGGAGCGCGCCCACCACACCACCGTCGCCCACGGCGGCCGCGGCGCGGTGCGCGAAGTGTGCGAGCTGCTGCTGCACGCGCAAAACACCTACCAGCGCGTCATGGCGCAATTCCTGGTGTGACGGAGAGCGGCATGCGTAAAAGAACAGCCCACCGCTGGCAGCTGACCATCATCATGGTGGTCGGCGTGTTTGTCGCCGTCGGCAGCTTCTGGCTGGTGCAGGTGGTCAACCAGGCCGGCCAGGAAGCGCAGGAAGACCAGCACCGCAACGAGCCGGACTACATCATCGACCGCTTCAGTCTGGTACGCATGAACAAGGCCGGCCAGCCGGCCTACATCATCTCCGGCGACAAGCTGACCCACCGCCCGATCGACGATTCGTCCGATATCGACAAGCCGTATGTGCACAGCCTGTCCGGCGACCAGCCGCCGATGAATATGCACGCCGATACCGCCCATGTCGACCAGGGCAATACGCGCGTCAAGCTCAGTGGTAATGTGGACGTGGTGCGCCCGGCCACGCCGCAGGCGCAGGCGCTGCACATGACCACGCCGACGCTGACCGTCTATCCGGACGAAGAACGCATGGAAACCGCCAGCCCGGTGGCGCTGGAGGTCGGCAAGGCCACCGCCACCGGCATCGGCATGAAGGCCAACAACGCCACCCGCCAGGTGCAACTGGGCGGACGCGGGCAGCTGGTGATGCCGCCGCGCGATGCCCGCTGAAGAACCAACGATGATGAATGGAATGACGATGAAGAAATTGATACTCTCGGCCACGATGCTGCTGCTGGCGGTGACCGCCGCGCAGGCTGAAAAAGCCGATGCCAACAAACCGACCACGATCAACTACGACGAGCTGCAGATCGACGACGTCAAGCAGATCAAGACGCTGATCGGCAATGTGGTGCTGACGCGCGGCACCTTGCTGATGAAGTCGCCGAAAGCGGTGATGACCACCGACCCGGAAGGCTATGACTTCGTCGTGCTGACCAGCACGGCCGGCACGCCCGCCACCTTCCGCCAGAAGCGCGACGGCGCCGGCGACCAGTGGGTCGAAGGCGAAGCCGAACGCATCGAGTACAGCAACAAGACCGACCTGGTCAAACTGTTCTCGAAGGCCAAGATCCGTCGCCTCGAAGGCGGCCGCCTCAGCGATGAAGTCGACGGCGAATTCATTTCCTACGACAGCCGCAAGGAACAGTTCGCGGTGAAGAACAGCGTCACCGGCGAGAGCAAGCCGGGCGCCGGCCGCGGCACCATGGTGATCCAGCCGACCATCCGTCCGGCCGCGCCTGCGGCCCCGACGCCACCGGCCACGGAGAAGTAAGCATGGAAGCATCCTGCGGTAGCACCCTGATCGTGCGCGGCCTGCAAAAGACTTACGGCAAGCGCCAGGTCGTGCATGACGTGTCCCTGCAAGTGGAATGCGGCGAAGTGGTGGGCCTGCTCGGCCCCAACGGCGCCGGCAAGACCACCTCGTTCTACATGATCGTCGGCCTGGTGCCGTCGGACGCCGGCAGCATCGATATCAGCGGCACCGATATCTCCTCGCTGCCCATCCACCGCCGCGCCTCGCTCGGCTTGTCCTACCTGCCGCAGGAAGCGTCGGTGTTCCGCAAGCTGACGGTGGAAGAAAATATCCGCGCCGTCCTCGAAATTCAGAAAGTGGACGGCAAGCCTTTATCCAAGGCTGCCATTGATGAACGGCTCAATACCCTGCTGGCCGATTTGCAGATCGAAAAGCTGCGCGAAAACCAGGCGCTGTCGCTGTCGGGCGGCGAACGCCGCCGCGTGGAAATCGCGCGCGCGCTGGCGACCAACCCGCGCTTCGTGCTGCTCGACGAACCATTCGCCGGGGTCGACCCGATTGCCGTGATTGAGATCCAGCGCATCGTGCGCTTCCTCAAGGAACGCGGCATCGGCGTCCTCATTACCGATCACAATGTGCGCGAGACGCTGGGCATCTGCGACCGTGCATATATCATCAACCAGGGCACGGTATTGGCTTCAGGCCGGCCAGACGACATCATCGCCAACGAATCGGTGCGTCGCGTGTATCTGGGTGAACACTTCCGCATGTAAAACCCATGAAACAGTCTTTGCAACTGCGCACGTCGCAGCACCTCGCGCTGACACCGCAATTGCAGCAGTCGATACGGCTGCTGCAACTGTCGACGCTGGAGCTGCACCAGGAACTGGAACAGCTGCTGACCGATAATCCGCTGCTGGAGCGCCTCGACGACCCGCTGGACCGCTCGCTGCGGCTGCTGTCGGACGGCGCCATCAGCCAGCAAGCCCCGGTCGGCGACGCACCGCCGGAAGGCCCGCCCAACGCGCAAGAGGCACCGGCAGCCGACGCCGACAACTACGACGGCCCGGCCGCCGATACCGAGAGCACCAGCAGCGACGCCGATGTCGACTGGAGCGACGCCGGCCGCAGCAAGGCGCCCGACGACGAGGACTCGCGTCCGCAACTGGAAGCCAGCCACTGCACGCTGCGCGAGCACCTGATGGAGCAGATGCGCGTGACGGTGCTGGAGATGCGCGACCGCGCGCTGGTCGAACTGATCATCGATGCGCTGGACGAAAACGGCTACCTCGAAGAACCGCTGGAAGAAATCCTGGCGCGCTTGCCGGAAGAGCTGGAGCTCGACCTGGACGAGCTGCGCACCGCGCTGTCGCTGCTGCAAAGCTTCGATCCGATGGGCGTGGGCGCGCGCAATGCGTCCGAGTGCCTGGCGTTGCAGATCAAGCGCCTGCCGGGCATCCCGATGGTCACGCGGCGCATGGCGCTGGCCATCGTGGAAAACCATCTGACCTGGTTTGCGCAACGCGATTTCAACAAACTGAAAAAGGCGCTGCTGTGCGACGACGAGGATTTGCGCGAGGCGCAAACCGTCATCCGCCAGTGCAATCCGCATCCCGGTTCGGCCTTCGCTTCGGACGTGTCCGACTACGTGGTGCCGGACGTGATCGTCAAGAAATCGCGCACCGGCTGGCAGGTCAGCCTGAACAACGACGTCATGCCGCGCCTGCGTGTCAACGCCATGTACGCCAACCTGCTCAAGCAGGGAAAAGGCGAGGGCGCGATGGGTGCGCAGCTGCAGGAAGCCAAGTGGCTGATCAAAAATATGCGCCAGCGTTTCGACACGATCCTGCGCGTCGCCCAGGCGATAGTAGAAAGACAAAAGAACTTTTTCTCGCACGGCGCGGTCGCCATGCGCCCCCTTGTGCTTCGCGAAATTGCTGATACACTGGGACTACACGAGAGCACTATTTCTCGTGTAACAACTCAAAAATATATGCTGACCCCGCATGGCATGTTTGAGTTGAAATATTTCTTTGGTAGCCATGTCGCCACCGAAGCGGGGGGGGAAGCAAGTTCGACGGCGATACGTGCACTCATCGTGCAATTGACAGGAGCAGAAGACCCGAAAAATCCTTTATCCGACAGTAAGATTGCGGACATGCTGGGAGAACAAGGCATGGTGATTGCGCGACGAACTGTTGCCAAATATCGCGAAGCGTTGAAAATCCCGCCAGTCAGTCTCCGCAAGTCTTTGTAGTTATTTTGGTTCCTGCGCGCCCGGCAGTAATGGGCTACGCACTAACCGTAAGAAGCGACATTATCTCTAGGAGTGTGTATGAATCTCACCATCAGTGGACATCATCTCGAAGTGACCTCGGCCATCCGTGAATATGTGCAGAACAAGCTTGAGCGCGTCACCCGCCACTTTGATCAAGTGATTGATATTGCTGTCATCCTGACTGTAGATAACCTTAAAGAGAAAGAGAAACGCCAGAAGGCTGAAATCAACCTGCGTCTGTCGGGCAAAACCGTCTACGTGGAAAGCCTGTCGCAAGACCTGTACGCCGCCATCGATACCTTGATCGACAAGCTGGATCGGCAGGTCATGAAGTACAAAGCCAAGGTCCAAGAGCACGGCCACGATGCGATCAAGCATCTCCCGGATAGCTACGAACCCGCTGCCGCCGCCCTATAACAACGGCCCCGGCACCACCAACTAAGGGCGCAGAGGCGCCCTTTTTTGCGCCCATCTGGTTTAAAGTAAACGTTTTACCTGGTTTAAATTATTCTCGGACGGGAGCGGCATGAAACGAACTAAACTGTTTACCGGATTACTGCTGGCGCTGGCCGTGCCGGCCGCCATGGCGTGCAGCGCGCCGCCGCCGGCGATGATGGACATCGACGCCAACGGCTACTACACGGATGCCCATCATTCCGTCATCGACCCGGTGCTGCGGGCGCGCAATATCGCCAACACCAAGCCCATCGACGATTTCCTGGCCCAGGTCGCCAAGAGCGCCAGCCAGGGCGACGCCGTTTGCGCGCTGGAGTGGCTGGGCAGCTGGGCCGGGCGGCGTGCGCTGACCGGCAAGCTCTCCAGCGAGCAAGCCTGGTATGTGCGCAAGTGGACGCTGGGCGGCATGGCGCTGAGCTACGCGCGCGTCAAGCCGGCCGCCAGCGCGGCGCAGCAGCAAGCCATCGAAGCCTGGTTCAAGACGCTGGCCGACGCCACCATGGCGCATTCCGACGCGCACAAGGGCACGCGCAACAACCACTACTACTGGGAGGGACTGGCGGTGACGGCGGTGGGCGGCGTGACCGGCGACGAGCGTTATCTGGACTGGGGCCGCAAGGTGTTCGAGCATGCGATGGGGCAGGTGGCGGCCGACGGTTCGCTGCCACCGGAAATGGAGCGCGGGGCCAAGGCGCTGCACTACCACGTGTTCGCCGCCGTGCCGCTGGTGATGAGCGCATCCATCCTGGACATCCGTTCGCCCAAGCTGGAGCAGCTGATGCGCTTCACCATCGCCGCCGCGCAAGATCCGTCGGCGATGGAGAAGGCCACCGGCTTCGCGCAGGAGCGGGCCAACGCCAGCGAAATGTCGTTCGCCATTATTTATGCCCGGCACGAGGGCAGGGCGGAGCTGATGCCGGCCAAGGCCAACTTCCAGCCGCGGCTGGGCGGCGACCTGAATCTGCCCAATCCGCTTGAGCATCTGGCGCCGCGCAAGTCGCAGTAGAATAGGGTTTTTTCCACGACCCCAAGCACCTCATGAGCGAATACGTCCACACCAGCGTCAGCAACGGAACCGGCTTCATCACACTGGACCGGCCCAAGGCCTTGAACTCCCTGTCGCTGGCGATGGTGCGCGATATCACGGCGGCGCTGATGGCGTGGCGCGACGACAGCGGCGTGGCCGCCGTCGTCATCCGCAGCAGCAGCGAGAAGGCCTTCTGCGCCGGCGGTGACATCCGCTTCTTCTACGACAACGGCCGCGCCACGCCGCAGGGCGGCAGCGCGCTGGTCGAGGATTTCTTCACCGAGGAATATGCGCTCAACCATCTGATCCATTTTTATCCGAAGCCGTATATCGCGCTGATGGACGGCGTGGTCATGGGCGGCGGCATGGGCGTGGCGCAGGGCGGCCCTGACTGCCGCGTACGCATCGTCACCGAGCGGACCAAGATGGCCATGCCGGAAGTGAATATCGGCCTGTTCCCGGATGTGGGCGGCAGCTATTTCCTGTCGCGCGCGCCGGGGCGCTTGGGCAGTTATCTGGGCGTTACCGGCGTCACCATCGGCGCGGCCGATGCGCTGTACGCCGGCCTGGCCGACCATTACGTGCCGGCCGCCGAGATGGCGGCCTTGTCGGCGCTGCTGGAATCGACGCCAGGCGCGGCGTTGAAGGACGCCATCGCGGCCTTCGCGGCGCCGTTCCGCGCTGCCGTGGGCGAGAGCCGGCTGGCGGCCGAGCGCAGCGCCATCGACCGCCACTTCGGCGCCGCCTCGGTGGCCGCCATTGTTGATACGCTGAAAACGGACGACAGCGCCTTCGCGCAAAAGACGCTGCAAGTGATGGCGACCCGTTCGCCGCTGATGATGTGCGTCACGCACGAGCTGGTCCGGCGCGGCGCCGCGCTGGATGTGGCGGCGTGCCTGCGCCTGGAACGTACGCTGGTGCGCCACAATTTCGAGGATGGCGAAGTGATCGAAGGCGTGCGCGCGCTGGTCATCGACAAGGACAATGCGCCGCAATGGAAACCGTCATCGCTGGACGCGGTCGACGAGGCGATGGTGCAGCGCTTCTTCCAGCCGGTGTGGCCGGACTACGCCCACCCGCTGCGCCACCTGGACTGAGTGCACGCGCATCCTGCTGCGCGATCGGCGCGGGTAAGCTTGCTTAGGCCTGCTCGCGGTGGCGCAGGATGACGCGTTCGGATTTCTGGAAGTAGGCCGCCAGTTGTTCGGCCATGTAGACCGAGCGGTGCTGGCCGCCGGTGCAGCCGACCGCCACCGTCAGGTAGCTGCGGTTGTCGGTCTTGAAGGACGGCAGCCATTTTTCGATGAAGACGCGGATGTCGTTCATCAGGTCCAGCGCGCTCGGCTGGGCGTTGAGGAAATCGATCACCGGGCCGTCGCGGCCGGTCAGCGGGCGCAAGGTCAGATCGTAGTAGGGATTCGGCAGCGCCCGCACGTCGAACACGAAGTCCGCGTCCAGCGGCACGCCCAGCTTGAAGGCGAACGATTCGAAGAACAGGATCAGCGGCGCGCGCTCGATCGCCACCAGATCCTTGACCCACGCGCGCAGCTTGTTGGCGCTCAGCTCCGAGGTGTCGATCACGTGGCCCAGCTGCTCGATCGGCGACAGCCGCTCGCGCTCTTCCGAGATGCATTCGATCAGGGTGCGCCGCGCCGCCGGGTTCTGCCCCGGCCGCAATTCGTGCGACAGCGGATGGCTGCGCCGCGTTTCCGAAAAACGCGCCACCAGCGAATGCGTGTTCGAGGTCAAGAACATCACTTTGACATCGTGACCCTGCTTGCGCAGGCGCTCGACATCGGCCGGCAGCGTCGCCAGCGATGCGGCGCTGCGCGCATCGACCGCCACGGCCAGCGCTTCCAGCCCTTCCGCCACCAGGGTGTCCACCAGGCTGGCGAGCAGCGCGGGCGGCAGATTGTCGACGCAATAGTGCCCCGTGTCCTCCAGGACGTTCAGGGCGACGGATTTGCCGGAGCCGGAAATACCGGTAATGAGTACGATGCGCATAAGTCCCGATGATACCGCAGCCCGGCCAACCTTGCCGATAATGACCATCTTTTGTTTCGGCAATAATGCGAAAAAGATACCGAACACCTTGCCAATCTAAATAGAAATAATTATCATTTGCGTTCATTTTTTTTCAGAACGCAGGGATGGGAATGTCTTTTACAAAAAAAACGATGGTCGCCGCGATCGCCGGCGCATGTGGTTTTGGTCCGGCAATGGCCGCCGCCGCTGTGGATGCGCAGGATGCGGGGACGGTGGTGGTCAGCGCCACCCTGCGCGAACATAATCTGGCGTCGGCCCCGGCCTTTACCACCGTGCTGACGGCGGAAGATATCGCCAAGTCGCCGGTCAACAGCCTGGCCGACCTGCTGCGCGAAACCGTCGGCGTGAACAACCAGAGCGACGGCACCGGCCGCGACGAAATCCAGATCCGCGGCCTGCCCGGCAAATACACGCTGATGCTGGTCAACGGCCGCCGCCTGTCCTCCACCGGCGCGCTGTGGCGCGGCGGCGATTTCGACTTCAGCTCGATTCCGCTCAACAGCATCAAGCGCGTGGAAATCGTGCGCGGCCCGATGGCGGCGCTGTATGGCTCGGACGCCATCGGCGGCGTCATCAACATCATCACCAAGACCCCGACCAGGGACTGGAGCGGCGCCGTCACCGGCGAATACCGCACCATCGCCAGCGGCGACCAGGGCGACCAGTACCGCCTCGGCGCGTCGGTGGCGGGCGCCTTCAACGACGCCGTCAGCCTGTCGATTTCCGGCGAAGACTACGACCGCAAGCCCTGGTACAGCACCAGCGCTTCCGACCCGACCCGTCCGCCGCGCCTGGAAGAGAAGCGCGCGCAAAACCTGGTGTCCACGCTGACCTGGAAGCTGTCGGAAACCCAGAGCCTGGACTTCGACTTCGGCTACAACAAGGATGAGCGTCCGCTGGGCATGTTCTACTACAGCTACAACCCGCAATGGAACTACACCGCCAAGGACTTCCGCGCGCAGACCATCAAGCGCAGCACCTTCGGCGTGACGCACAAGGCGCTGTGGGGCTGGGGCAGCACCACCGCCTTCCTGAGCCAGGAAGAGACCCGCATCGACGACTTCAACAGCCGCTACAACAAGCCGCAGCAGCGCGTGCTGCGGGAGAAGAACACTTCGGCCAAGGTCTACGGCAGCACCGAGTTCGGCAATCACTCGCTGACCGCCGGCGTCGATCTGCGCCGCCAGGTCGTCAAGGATCCGCTGTCCTACCTGACCACCGGCCAGTCGACCACCGACCGTTCGGCGGTCTTCGTGGAAGATGAGATCGCGCTGACCAAGCAGCTGAGCCTGACCCTGGCCGGCCGCGAAGACCACACCGACTTCGGCAACCACTTCACGCCGAAGTCCTACCTGGTCTACCAGGCGACGCCGGAGTGGACCGTCAAGGGCGGCGTCAACAAGGCCTTCAAGGCGCCGGAGGCCTATCAGCTGGTCAAGGACTACAGCATCGTCAGCTGCGGCGGCGGTTGCTACCTGAACGGCAATCCCGACCTGAAGCCTGAAACCAGCATCAACTACGAGTTCGGCGTCGAGTTCCACCGCAAGGGTTTGAACGCCAGCGCGGCGGCCTTCAAGAACGATGTGAAGGAAATGATCGACTCGATCTACAGCAACAATCCGCCGTCGCGCAAGTGGCTCAACGTCGCCAAGGCCAAGACCAGCGGCATCGAGTTGCAGGCCGACGCCGTCATCACCCCGGCGCTGTCGATCAGCGGCAACTACACCCACCTGAACGCGAACTACACCGATCAATCCGGCAAGGAAGCCAAGCTGGATAACCGTCCGCGTCAGATGGCCAGCGTCAGCCTGAATTGGACCGCGACCGCGTGGCTGCAAGGCGCGCTGGCGGCGCACTACACCGGCGAGCAATCCTATGACGACGCCATGCTGCCGGCCTACACCCGCGTCGACGTGTCGGCATCGGCCAAGGCCAGCCGCAATATCACGCTGCGTTTCGGCGTGAAGAACCTGACCGACGTGAATCTGGAGAAGAAGAGCCAAAGCTTCCAGACGTTCGAGCTGGGCCGCAACTACTACGTCAGCGCAGCCTATGCGTTCTAAGCGATGCTGATCCCCCTGGTGGCGTTGTTGTTGACGCTGGCGGCGTGCGTGCTGCTGTACCTGAGCCACCGCCACCAGGGCTGGCTGCGCGCGCCCCTGCCGGCCTGGCCGGCGAGGGCGTCCGGCGCCGGCTTGCTGATGCTGGCGCTGGCCTGCGGCTTGCGCTACTACAGCCCGCTGACCGCCGTGTGCGCGTGGCTGATGGTGCAGATGCTGGCCTTCAGCACGCTGCCTTTCCTTTCTCTGTTGAAGCGCCGCGATGCATAACAAGATCGCCCCCGATTGGTGGAGCAAGACCTTTGCCGGCGCCGTGCTCGGCTTCTCGCTGGCGTTCGCGCTGGCCGGCCTGCTGGCGTGGTACGGCCCCGGCGGCATCGCCGCGCCGAACAAGACGCAGGCCGTGATGTGGAGCATCGCCGTGTTCTGGATGCCGGTGTTTGCCTTCGTCTATTTGTTCCGCACCGGCTTGCGCGCGGTGCTGTGGTTGTCGGCCGCCAACGTGGCGGCGTATGCCGCGCTGTTTCATGCGCGAGGCTTGATATGAAAATCCGTAGCGACATCTTGCGCGTCTACCAGTCGCTGCACACCTGGGTCGGCATCTGCGCGGGCATGCTGTTGTTCATCGGTTTCTTCGGCGGTGCGCTGACCATGTTCAAGCAGCCGCTGGACCGATGGATCAGCGCGCCGGCGCACGCGCTGCCGGCCATGCCTGCGGCGCAGACCGATGAACTGGTGCGCGAGCTGCTGTCGCAAAAGCCGGCGGCGCGGCAAGAGTTCACGCTGCATTTGCAGCGGCATGAAAACATCGCCGCGCCGGTCAGCTGGAGCGAAGGCGAGGGCGAGCGCAGCATCGATGTCTCGGCCACCCGCTGGCATGCGGCGCTGGACTCGTCCGGCAAACTGCTGGTGCAGGAGGACGTGCCGTCGCTGCTGGCGGAGATGATCGACATGCTGCACAGGACCGGCGGCATACCGGGACGGCTGGGCGACGAGTACATCGGCGCTTATCTGATGGGCGTCGCCGGCATCATGTATTTCCTGGCGCTGGTCTCGGGCGTGATCCTGCTGCTGCCGACGCTGGTGAAGGATTTCTTCGCGCTGCGGCCGGGCAAGAACCGCAAGCGCTTCTGGCTGGATGCGCACAACATCGTCGGCATCGCCAGCCTGCCGTACCACATCGTCATCAGCGTGACGGTGATCGTGTTCGCCTTTCACGACCAGCTTTACGGCGGTCTTTCCAAGGTCATCTACGGCGAGCAGCCGATGTTCGCGCCGCGCGCGGCCGACGCCGCGCCGCATCACATCGGCGATTTGCAGCCGGCCAGCGTGCTGGTGGCCGCCGTGCAGCGCGAGGCGCCCGGCTTCGAGGTGACGGAGCTGATGTACATGGGCCTGGAAACGCCGCGCCCGATGATACGGGCGGCGGTGGCCAGCCCGCGCTATCTGGTGCAGGGCGCCGAGACCGGCTATGTGATGATCCATCCCTACACCGCCAAGGTGGTCGACACCAGCATGTTGCCGAGCAAGGGCGATACGTGGAGCGATGTGGTGGCGCCGATGTTCGCGCTGCACTTCGGCAGCTACGGCGGCAGCTTGATGCGCTGGGTGTATTTCCTGTTCGGCGCCAGCGGCGCCTTCCTGTTCTACTCGGGCAATCTGCTGTGGGTGGAGAAGCGGCGCAAGAACCAGTTGCGCAACGGTCCCGTGCCGCGGCAGTTGGTCACCACGCGGGTAATGGCGGCGGCGACCGTGGGCGTGTGTCTGGGATCGATGGCCGGTGTCAGCTTCGCCATCGTCGCCGGCAAATGGTTGTTCGCGTCGGCGGAGAATATCAACTCGGCTTATCTGACGGTGTATTACTGCGTGTTCCTGGCGGCGCTGGCGTGGGCGTTCTGGCGCGGCGCATCGCGCGCGGCGGTGCACCTGTTGGCCTTGTGCGCGCTGGGCGCGTTGGCGATTCCGTTGACCTCGTTGATGGCGTTACTGCTGCCGTCGCTGGGATGGTGGGCGCATGGCAGCATGGCCGCCATCGGCGTCGATGTGACGGCGCTGGTGTTTGCGCTGCTGTTTGCGTATGCGGCGCGCTTAACTGCGCGCCGCGCCCGGCACGGGCCGGCGGACAGCGTGTGGGCCAAGCCAGCCTAGAAACCGTCGTTCCCGCGCAAGCGGGAACCCATGCTGAGCGTAATGGCTTATTCAGCATGGGCTCCCGCCTGCGCGGGAGCGACGACGGGGGCGGCTCAGTCGCCGCTCATCGCCTGTCGCTGGCGTTCCATAAACTCTTGCAGCGTATCGATGCCGCGCAGTTGCAGGATGGTGTTGCGTACGGCGGCCTCCAGCAGCACCGCGATGTTGCGGCCGGCCGCCACCGGGATCACCACCTTGCGGATCGGCAGGCCCAGCACATCCTCGGTCGGGAACTGGAACGGCAAGCGTTCCACTTCCTCGTCGGCGGCGCCGCGCCGCACCAGGTGCACGATCAGTTTCAAGCGCATCTTGCGGCGCACGGCGGTCTCGCCGAAGATGGCCTTGATGTCCAGCAGGCCCAGCCCGCGCACTTCCAGCAGATTCTGCAGCAGCGCCGGGCAGCGGCCTTCGATCATATTCGGCGCGATGCGCGAGAACTCCACCGCATCATCGGCCACCAGGCCGTGCGAACGCGAAATCAGTTCCAGGCCCAGCTCGCTCTTGCCCAGGCCGGAATCGCCGGTAATCAGCACACCCACGCCCAGCACGTCCATGAACACGCCGTGCATGATGATGCGCTGCGCCAGCTTCTTCGACAGGTAGACGCGCAAGAAGTCGATCACCTGCGCGGCCGGCAGCGGCGTGGAGAACAGCGGAATGTTTTTCTCGTCGCAGATGGCGAGGATGTCGGGCGGCGTTTCCAGGCCCTGCGCGATGATCAGCGCCGGCGGGCCGCCAGCGATCAGCTCGCCGATGACATGGGCGCGCGTCAGCGATTTCAAGCGCTGGTAGTAGTTGATTTCCTGGTGACCGAAGACCTGGATGCGGCCCGGGTGGATGGTGTTCAGGTGGCCGACCTGGTCGGCGGCCGAGGCGACGTCGCCGGAGATCAGGCGCTCGCCGCCGGGGAAGCCGGCGAACCAGCCTAGCTGCAAACTTTCGCGATTGTCGTCGTAGAGCCTTTGTATCGTCAGCGGAGTTTGCAGCATGGGTCGTCTTTGCAAGAGGATGAACTAAACCTTAGTTTAACCTATAGTTTGACGACCCCGGCTATCTCAACCTGCGGCCTGCAGGCTGGGCATCCAGTTGACGATGCGCGAGTGCACCGATTTCGGGTCCGCGTCCGTGCTCAGCGCGGTGCGGAAGGCGTCGTCGGAGAACATCTCGGCGATCTCGGACAGGATCTCCAGGTGCTGCTGGGTGACGTGGTCCGGAATCAGCAGGAAGAACAGCAGGTTGACCGGCTTGCCGTCCGGCGATTCGAACGGAATCGGTTCGGCCAGGCGGACAAACGCCGCCAGCGGCGATTTCAGGCTCTTCATGCCCTTGATGCGGCCGTGCGGCACGGCGACGCCGTGGCCCAGACCGGTCGAACCGAGGCGCTCGCGCGCGAACAGATTGTCCGAGACGGTGGAGCGGGCGATGCCGCAGTTGTTTTCGAAAATCAGGCCGGCTTGCTCGAAAGCGCGCTTCTTGCTGGACACTTCCAGATCCAGCTGCACGTTTTCAAGAGAGAGTATTTTGCTAAGGTTATTCATAACGCGACATAAAATGTTGCAACGCACAAAGGTGGCATGCGAGCAGAATTATAGGCTTGTTTCTGCGCCATGTAACAGTAAATCGCTCGCGCCTACCGTTGCGTTTATGTCGGCCAGCCGACGCGCGGGCTGGGCGGTATGTGCACCAAAGAAAGGAATCGCTATTTCTGAGTAGAAATCTCGGAAAACGCCGGTTTTTCGCCAGGGTCTGGGGCGAATTTCCGATTTTTGCGCGTTTTCGGGCCGCTGTGGCCGTATGACGCGCTGTTGCGGACAACCGCGCGTCATCTGCACATCATACGCCTGATTTTTCTGATTTGATTGGAAAAAGCACCAGATTTATTGACGTGCGCCACGCAGATTCGGCGGCCGCTTGGCGGTGCTGAAGTTGCTGCGCCAGGGGTTGATGTCGAGGCCGCCGCGGCGGGTGTAGCGGGCGTACACGGCTAATTGTTGAGGCTGGCACTGGCGCAGGATGTCGGTGAAGATGCGCTCCACGCACTGCTCGTGGAACTCATTGTGCTCGCGGAAACCGATCAGGTAGCGCAGCAGGCTTTCCTGGTCGATCTGCGGGCCGGCGTAATGGATTTGCACGCTGGCCCAGTCCGGCTGGCCCGTCACCAGGCAGTTCGATTTGAGCAGGTGCGACACCAGTTTTTCCTCGACCGGTTCCTCGTCCAGCGCCGCCTTCAGCAGTTCCGGCGCCGGGCTGTAGTGGTCGACCTCGATGTCCAGGCGGTCCAGCAGCAGGCCGTCCAGCTCGCCCATTTCCACCATGCCGAATTCTTCCGGCTGGGTCAGCGAGATGTGCACGGTGGCGCCGAAGCCGTTCGACAAATCCTGTTGCAGCAGGTTCTTCAGCGCGACCACGCTGTCGAGCCGGGTCTGGTTGAACGAGTTCAGGTAGAGCTTGAACGATTTCGATTCGATGATGTTGGGCGAATCGGCCGGCACGGTGATGCGGGCTATCGCCACCTGCGGCTTGCCGCGCGCGTTGAGCCACGAGATTTCGTAGGCGTTCCAGATATCGACACCGAAGAAGGGCAGGGTGCTGCCGCTGCCCAGGCCGATTTCATCGCGCTTGCCCTGGCGTGGAATCGGGAACAGCAGCTCCGGCGCGTAATCGGTGCGGTAGGCGGAGGTTTTCCCCAGCGGGGACAAGTCGACGGTGTTGGTCATGGTAGTCCAGGTGTTTCAGTGAAGGACGGCATGGTAGCGCAAACCATGCCGTCGTGCTGCGGTTAGCCCAGGAACAGCTTGTACACCGGGTTGGCGCTTTCATCCCAGTAGCGGTAGCCGAGGGTGGTCAGGAATTGCGCGAACTGGTCCATCTCGCCGGACGGCACCTGCAGGCCGATCAGGATACGGCCGACGTCGCCGCCCTGGCTGCGGTAGTGGCACAGCGAGATATTCCAGTTCGGCGCCATCGAATTGAGGAAGCGCATCAGCGCGCCCGGCCGTTCGGGGAATTCAAAACGATACAGCAACTCGTCCTTGGCCAGCGCGCTCTTGCCGCCCACCAGATGGCGGATGTGGGCCTTGGCCAGCTCGTCGTGGGTCAGGTCCAGCGTCTTGAAATCGTGCTGCTCGAAGGTGCGGGCCAGCACGCTCGATTCGCTGCGGTCGGCGATCTGCACGCCGCAGAACACATGGGCCTCGTCCTTGTCGCTGATGCGGTAGTTGAACTCGGTGACGTTGCGCGGGCCGACCAGCGCACAGAAGCGCTTGAAGCTGCCGCGCTGCTCCGGCAGCGTGACGGCGAACACCGCCTCGCGCGCTTCGCCCAGCTCGGCGCGCTCGGCAACAAAGCGCAGACGGTCGAAGTTCATATTGGCGCCGCTGGCGACGGTGATCAGCGTTTCATTCTTGATCGGATCCTTGGTCAGCGCCGCGCGCTCGACATAGGCCTTGGCGCCGGCGATGGCCAGCGCGCCGGACGGCTCCAGGATGGAACGGGTGTCGCTGAACACATCCTTGATGGCCGCGCTGATGGCGTCGGTATCGACCAGGATGATGTCGTCCACGTACTGCTGCACCAGGCGGAAGGTTTCCTCGCCGGCCAGGCGCACCGCCGTGCCGTCGGCGAACAGGCCCACGTCCGACAGCGTGACGCGCTCGCCGGCCTTGACGCTGCGCGCCATCGCGTCGGAGTCCAGGCTTTGCACGCCGATGATCTTGATGTCCGGACGGATCTGTTTCACATACGCGGCGATGCCCGAGATCAGGCCGCCGCCGCCGATCGGCACGAAGATGGCGTGGATGGGGCCGGAATGCTGGCGCAGGATTTCCATGCCGATCGTGCCCTGGCCGGCGATCACGTCGGGATCGTCGAAAGGGTGGACGAAGGTCAGCTTCTGTTCCTGCTCCAGCAGCAGCGCGTGGTTGTAGGCATCGGTATAGGATTCGCCGTGCAGCACCACTTCGACATCGGCGCCGCCGCGCGCCTTGACCGCCTCGACCTTCACTTGCGGCGTGGTGGTCGGCATCACGATGACCGCGCGGCAGCCCATGCGGGCAGCGGACAGCGCCACGCCTTGCGCGTGGTTGCCGGCCGAGGCGCAGATCACGCCGCGCTTGCGCTGCGATTCGCTCAGGTGGGCCATCTTGTTGTACGCGCCACGAATCTTAAAGCTGAACACGCTCTGCATGTCCTCGCGCTTGAAATAAATGCGGTTCTCATAGCGCTGCGACAGGGTCGGCGCCAGTTCCAGCGGGGTTTCAGTGGCGACGTCGTAGACGCGCGCGGTCAGGATTTTCTTCAGATAGTCGATAGTCATGGTTTGCAAACATAGTAATTCCGGGGCTCAACCTGGGGTCAAGTCTGACATTCGGACACGGGCTGGTCCGTAGCAAGGCCTACGGACCAGCCCGTGTCCGAATGTCAGACTTGACCCCAGGGGTACTTTGCTTTTCAGTGCTAACTATCCGGCTTGTTACCGGGTGGAGCAGGGGCGCGGGCCGCGCGCGGATGGGTGCGTGGCCGGACTGTTCAATCATGCGGTGTGCGACTCATTATAATGGACACCTTTCCTCCCGCTCAAAGAAACCGATGATCGACTCTGCAATCACCTGGCTGCTGCACATTTTGGCCGCGCCGGAAGTGGGCCTGACCTCGGTCTTCATCATCAGCATCATCTCCGCCACGCTGCTGCCGCTGGGCTCGGAACCGGCGGTGTTCGCCGTCATCAAGGCCAATCCCGCCCTGTTCTGGAGCGTCATCGCCGTCGCCACCGTCGGCAACACGCTGGGCGGCGCGGTCGATTACTGGATGGGCTACCAGGCCAAGCAATCCTTCGCCAGGGAGCGCAAAAGCCGCTGGTTCCACTGGCTGGAGCGCTACGGCGCCAAGACCATGCTGCTGGCCTGGCTGCCCGGCATCGGCGATCCGCTGTGCACCCTGGGCGGCTGGCTCAAGCTGCCTTTCTGGCCCAGCATCGCCTACATGGCGGTCGGCAAACTGCTGCGCTACCTGACCATGACCTCGCTGTTGTTGTACGTGCCGGACGGCGCGTGGCACCGGCTCGGGCAATTGCTGAGCTAATTTGGCGCAATTTATCATATTGCCATTTGCAGTCGCACATAAATTTCGTTCAGTTTTATAGCGGGTATTTATCCGTTATTGCCAAGAAAAGCGGTATTTTGCAAATTTTTGGCGGGTTGTTGCATCCCGGATAGCCCCTCGGCCGCCTAAGGCTGTTCCGGCGTGGTGCGCCGCAATACGCTAGAATGGCCCTCCCGGGTTCAGTCTACAAGTCCATTTCACATGAATGCCCCTGCTCAAATTCAAGCTCTGCTGGCGGAAACGCCCCACGGTCCGGAGGCTGTCCGCCTGCGCGAAATTCCTTATAACTACACGTCGTTTTCCGATCGCGAGATCGTCATCCGGCTGCTGGGCGAGGAATCGTGGAGCTTGCTCGATGCGCTGCGCGGCGCCCGCCAGACCGGCCGTTCGGCCCGCATGCTGTACGAAGTGCTGGGCGATATCTGGGCAGTCCGCCGCAATCCGTACCTGCAGGACGACATGCTGGACAACCCGAAACGCCGCCAGGAATTGATCGATGCGCTGCATCATCGCCTGGCCGAAGTGGACAAGCGCCGCCTGACCGTCGACGACACCGGCGACGAAGCGGCGCGCGCACGCAGCACCAACGTCGCCAAGCTGCTGCGCGCGGCCGGCAAGGCGGTGGCTGACTTCGGCGAAGAATTCAAGCAAGTCTACGACCTGCGCAAGCGCACCAACAAGGTGCTGGGCCGCTACACCGACAAGCACAACATCTGCTTCGATGGCATGAAGCGCATCTCGCATGTGACCGATGCCACCGACTGGCGCGTCGAATATCCGTTCGTGGTGCTGACCCCGGACACCGAGGAGGAAATGGCCGGCCTGGTCAAGGGCTGTATCGAACTGGGATTGACCATCATCCCGCGCGGCGGCGGCACCGGCTACACCGGCGGCGCGATTCCGCTGACGCCGATGTCGGCCGTCATCAACACCGAGAAGCTGCTCAACATGGGCGCGGTGGAAATGAAGGTGCTGCCCGGCCTGGACCGCGACTACGCGACCATCTACACCGGCGCCGGCGTCATCACCAACAAGGTGTCCGAAGCGGCCGAGAAAGCCGGCTTCGTGTTCGCGGTCGATCCGACCTCGGCCCACGCTTCCTGCATCGGCGGCAATATCGCCATGAACGCGGGCGGCAAGAAGGCCGTGCTGTGGGGCACGGCGCTGGACAACCTGGCTTCGTGGCGCATGGTCGATCCGAACGGCGACTGGCTGGAAGTCACCCGTCTCGACCACAATCTGTCGAAGATCCACGATACGCCGCTGGCCCGCTTCAAGCTGGAGTGGACCCATCCAACCGCGCGCGGCGAGTCGAAAGGCGAGCCGTTCAAGACCGAGCTGCTGGAAATCGAAGGCCGCAAGTTCCGCAAGGAAGGCCTGGGCAAGGACGTGACCGACAAATTCCTGGCCGGCCTGCCGGGCATCCAGAAGGAAGGCTGCGACGGCCTGATCACCTCGGCCCGCTGGATTCTGCACAAGATGCCGAAGTTCGCCCGCACCGTCTGCCTGGAATTCTTCGGCCAGGCGCGCGACGCGATACCGTCGATCGTTGAAATCAAGGATTACCTGGACGGCCTGCCGGCCACCGGCGAGCAGTTCAGCACGCTGCGCCTGGCCGGTCTGGAGCACCTGGACGAGCGCTATCTGCGCGCGGTCGGCTACGCCACCAAGTCGAAACGCGGCGTGCTGCCGAAGATGGCGCTGTTCGGCGACATCGTCGGCGACGATGAAAACGCGGTCGCGCTGGCCGCGTCGGAAGTGGTGCGTATTGCCAATACCCGCGTGGGCGAAGGCTTTGTCGCCGTCAGCCCGGAAGCGCGAAAGAAATTCTGGTTGGACCGCGCCCGCACCGCCGCCATCGCCAAGCACACCAACGCCTTCAAGATCAACGAAGACGTGGTGATCCCGCTGAACCGCATGGGCGAGTACACCGACGGCATCGAGCGCATCAACATCGAACTGTCGATCAAGAACAAGCTGCAGCTGGCTGAGGAGCTGCAGCAGTTCTTCGCCGCCGGCAATCTGCCGATCGGCAAGAGCGACGACGCCGACGACGCCGTCGGCGATGCGGAAATGCTGGGCGACCGCGAGCAGCAGGCGCAAGCGCTGCTGACGCAAGTGCACGCGCGCTGGACCTTCCTGCTGGCCGAGCTGGACAAGCCGCTGACCGCCGTCACCGCGCAACTGGCCGAGCTGGGCCTGGAGCGTCTGCTGCCGGTGTTCGAAGAACGCCTGAAGACTCAACCGAACGCGACCTTGTTCGATGTGGTGCAGGACCGCACCATCCGCGTCACGTGGAAGCAGGAAATCCGCGCCCAGCTGCGCCAGATATTCAACGGCGCGGCCTACAAGCTGATCCTCGACGAAGCGACCGCCATCCACAAGCGCGTGCTGCGCGGCCGTGTGTTCGTGGCGCTGCACATGCACGCCGGCGACGGCAATGTGCATACCAACTTGCCGGTCAACTCGGATCACTACGAGATGCTGCAACTGGCGCACCAGGCCGTGGCGCGCATCATGACCCTGGCCCGTTCGCTCAATGGCGTGATCTCGGGCGAGCACGGCATCGGCATCACCAAGCTGGAGTTCCTGACCGAAGAAGAAATCGGACCGTTCCGCGACTACAAGCTGCGCGTCGATCCGGAAGGCCGCTTCAACAAGGGCAAGCTGCTGAACCTGGCCGGCATGGAAGCCGATCTGTCCAACGCTTACACGCCGTCGTTCGGCCTGATGGGCCACGAATCGCTGATTATGCAGCAAAGCGATATCGGCGAGATCGCCAACAGCGTCAAGGACTGCCTGCGTTGCGGCAAGTGCAAACCGGTGTGCTCGACCCACGTGCCGCGCGCCAACCTGCTGTACTCGCCGCGCGACAAGATCCTGGCGACCTCGTCGCTGATCGAAGCCTTCCTGTACGAAGAGCAGACCCGTCGCGGCATCTCGATCAAGCACTGGGAAGAATTCGAGGACGTGGCCGACCACTGCACGGTCTGCCATAAATGCGTCACGCCCTGTCCGGTCAACATCGACTTCGGCGACGTGTCGATGAACATGCGCAACCTGCTGCGCAAGATGGACAAGAAGAGCTTCAATCCCGGCAAGTCGGCGGCGATGTTCTTCCTCAACGCCACCGATCCGGCCACCATCAACGCCACCCGCGCGGCGATGGTGGGCATCGGTTACAAGGCTCAGCGCCTGGGCAACGATTTGCTGAAGAAATTCGCCAAGAAGCAGACCAAGGCGCCGCCGCCGACGGTGGGCAAGCCGAAGGTGCGCGAGCAGGTGATTCACTTCATCAACAAGAAAATGCCGGGCGGCCTGCCGAAGAAAACCGCGCGCGCCTTGCTGGATATCGAAGATGACAAGGTCATCCCTATCATCCGCAATCCCAAGGCCACCAATGCCGATACGGAAGCGGTGTTCTACTTCCCTGGCTGCGGTTCGGAGCGCCTGTTCTCGCAAGTGGGCCTGGCGACCCAGGCCATGCTGTGGGAAGTGGGCGTGCAGACCGTGCTGCCGCCGGGCTATCTGTGCTGCGGCTATCCGCAGCGCGGCGCCGGCGAGTACGACAAGGCCGAGAAGATGATGACCGATAACCGCGTGCTGTTCCACCGCATGGCGAACACGCTCAACTATCTGGACATCAAGACCGTGCTGGTCTCGTGCGGCACCTGCTACGACCAGTTGGCGACCTACGAGTTCGACAAGATCTTCCCGGGCTGCCGCATCATGGACATCCATGAGTATCTGATGGAAAAGCAGGTCCGGCTGGAAGGCGTGACCGGCACGCGCTATATGTACCACGAGCCTTGCCACACGCCGATGAAGCTGCAGGAAGCGACCAAGACCGTCAACACGCTGATCCAGACGCACGACAACGTTAAGATCGAGAAGAACGACCGCTGCTGCGGCGATTCGGGCACGCTGATGATCGCGCGTCCCGACATCTCGACGCAGGTGCGCTTCCGCAAGGAAGAGGAAGTCATCAAGGGCGCGGACAAGCTGCGCGCTGATGGATTTGAAGGCGAAGTCAAGATTCTGACCAGCTGCCCGGCCTGCCTGGGCGGCGTGTCGCGCTACGGCGAGGATGCGGGCACGACGGCCGACTACATCGTGGTCGAGATCGCCAAGCACCTGCTGGGCGAGAACTGGATGGCCGACTACGTCAAGCGCGCCAACGACGGCGGCATCGAGCGGGTGCTGGTGTAATGGCCTGCGATCTGTGCAAGCTGCTGGCAGCGCCGGGTGCGGCGCTGATCTGGGGCGATGACCGCTTGTCGGTGGTCGCCGTGGACGAGGCTGAGTACCCGGGCTTTACGCGCGTGGTGTGGAATGCCCACGTCAAGGAAATGACCGATCTGTCGCCGGCCGAACGCGGCCGCGTGATGGAGGTGGTGTGGGCGGTCGAGTCCGCTCAGCGCGCAGTGATGGCACCGGAAAAGATCAACCTGGCCAGCTTTGGTAATATGACGCCGCATGTGCACTGGCATGTGATTCCACGTTATGTGGATGATGCGCATTTCCCGAATCCGACCTGGGCTGTCGCACAGCGGGCGTCAGCGCCGGAAGTGCTGGCTGCGCGCCGCGCGCTGCTGCCGGCCCTGCACGCGGCGATTATCGAACGTTTGAAAGCATAAGCAATGAGCAAGCAACCTACTGGCCTGACCGTCCACAACAAGTCCAAAGTGCTGGACATCGAATTTGACGACGGCGCTTCGTTCTCGATTCCGTTCGAGCTGCTGCGCGTGTATTCGCCGTCGGCCGAGGTGAAGGGACATGGCGAAGGGCAGGAGGTGCTACAGGTGGGCAAGCGCGAAGTGGGCATCGCGGCGGTGGACCCGGTAGGCAACTACGCGGTGCAGCCGACCTTCACCGACGGCCACAACACGGGCTTGTACACCTGGGATTACCTGTACAAGCTGGGCAATGAAAAAGACGCCTTGTGGGCCAACTACATGGACCGCCTGCATGCATCCGGCTTCGAAGGCGACAGCGGCCGCGAAACCGGCGTCACGCTGACCGGGCCGGGTTCGAAGAACCATACCGGCTGCGGCCACAAGCACTAATGCTCAGTATGTGACGTCGTCACGATGGGCGAAGACGAAGATGGCGCGTAGTTTGGGTGGCATTCTCCTCAGCGCTTCCACATCGATGGACGGTGGTGAGGGCGGTGGGCATTCCTTGAATCGCACGACTGCTGGTTGCCAGTCTCTTAAAGGGGATGCCGCCAGTCGCTGTTCCTCTTCCCTCCTGTATCGTCTGATTTCGGCCAGCGTGGCTTCAAGCTCAGCCCTGGTCTTGTCATCCAGCTCGGGAATTTCCAGATCGGCAGGGATCTCTACGTCATAAATTTTCATAGCAGTTCTCCATGATTTCAAATGGTGTAACCAACTCCGGCAACGCGAATTTATCGCTGTACATCAGCAGCCGAATTAACGGCATATTTTTTGCATTTGCGATGTTTTTACAGTCCCATGTCAGGAGGATCTCGCAATGACTTATTGCTGCGCATGCTATATGTCGACCGGCCCCGAGGGCTCCTGCTTTTAGACCACCTCCCAATATTAAAAGTTCACCAGTATGTGCGACATGCGAGTTCGTTGGGCACTTCGCCAGATGCTGAATGGCCCGCATGCATCGCATCGCTCTGAGCGGATCGCGTTTCTTGATGTCATCCAAGACATATTCGGAAATGAAGGTCTTGTTTGGAACGCAGCGGGTGTGCCACCACAGCTGCGTCAACTGCTGGCACGCGCGCGTAATGGGATTGGGGCTCGGTGGGTCGGTCAGATGAAAAATGACGGAGGTATCGAGATAGATGGTTGGAGACATGATTGAACCTCTGATGGCTTCAGCCAGATTAGTCCGTCCAGTTGGCTGCGGCTTCGGCTAAATCAAGCGGATTTCATCAAGCTGTCACAGCGCCGTGGGATAGTTGGCGGTTTCGCTTGATGGGAGTTGGCATGAAGGATGTTTGCGGATGGATGGTGCTGGCGGCGGCCTTGATCGCCGCGCCTTTAAACGCTCAGGAATACTACGGCGATGCGCGGCCCGACGCGCCGGAGCTGGCGGCGCGTGGTCCGTCGCCGGTCGGCGTGCGCACGCTGGTGGCCGAGCACGCCGATCAGCTCGACATCCTGCGCTACAGCGACGCCACGCCCAACCCGCGCTACAGCCGCAAGCTGACGCTGGAAGTCTGGTACCCGGCCAAGCTCCAGCCCGGCCAAAAAGAATATACGGTTTATACCGATGTGCTCGGCTCCGGTCCCGGCGATCCAGCCCGCCCCAACACCCCGTTCGAGTTCAACGGTCGCGCCGCCCGCGATGCCGCGCCGCTGGCCCCGGCCGCCACCGCGCCGGCCGGCGGCTACCCGCTGGTGATCGTCTCGCACGGCTATCCCGGCTCGCGTCTGCAGATGAGCTACCTGACCGAAAACCTCGCCTCCAAAGGCTATATCGTGGTGGCCATCGACCATCCCGAATCGACCCGCGCAGACAAGGCCGGCTTCGCCAGCACGCTGCTCAACCGCGCGCAGGACGATCTGTTCGTGCTGCAAACCGTGGCCGCCTGGGCCAGGCCGGGCAGCGGCCATTTCCTGTCCGGCCTGGTCGATGCGGACAACACCGCACTGGTCGGCTATTCGATGGGTGGCTACGGCGTGCTCAACACCGTCGGCGCCGGCGTCGGCCCGGTGGCGGTCGCTTATGTCCCCGGCGGCAAGCTGGCCGTCAACCAGCAGGGCAATGCGCAATACGAGGCGCGGCGCGATCCGCGCATCAAGGCGGTGGTGGCGTTTGCTCCGTGGGGCGGCGCGCACCAGGTGTGGGAGCCGGCCGGCCTGGCCGGCGTGCGCACGCCGACGCTGTTCGTCAGCGGCGACCAGGATGACGTGGCCGGTTACCAGGACGGCGTGCTGCGCCTGTTCCAGGGCGCCATCCACGCCGACCGTTATTTGTTGACCTACATCGGCGGCCGCCACAACTCCGCGCCGAATCCGCCGTCGCCGGCCATGCTGGCCAACTTCGACGACTTCCAGTCCTATGCCGAGCCGGTGTGGGACAGCCGCCGCATCAACAACATCAACCAGCACTTCGTGACGGCCTTCCTGGGCATCCACCTCAAGCAGCAGCCGTTCCAGCCGTATCTGGACTTGCCGCCGCTGGGCGCGGACGGCACCATCAAGCCCGATCCGGGCCTGTGGAAGGGTTTTCGTCCGCGCACGGCGCTCGGACTGGGGTGGCGGCACCTGAATGCGCAGTAGCGTCTTGTATAATGCAGGCAAACTAACAGGCCTGCCTATCATGACCAATACCACTCACTTCGGTTACAAAACTGTCGCGGAAGACGATAAAGTCCGCGAAGTCGCTAAGGTTTTCCATTCTGTCGCCGCCAAGTACGACATCATGAACGACGTCATGTCGGCCGGTCTGCACCGCCTGTGGAAGACTTTTACCATCGCTAACGCCGCCGTGCGCCCCGGTTTCAAGTGCCTGGACATCGCCGGCGGCACCGGCGATCTGGCCAAGGTGTTCGCCAAGCAGGCCGGCCCGACCGGCGAGGTCTGGCTCACCGATATCAACGAGTCGATGCTGCGCGTCGGCCGCGACCGCCTCTTGAATCGCGGCCTGTTGACCCCCACATTGTTGTGCGACGCTGAAAAGCTGCCTTTCCCTGACAATTATTTCGACCGCGTCAGCGTGGCCTTCGGCCTGCGCAATATGACCCACAAGGACCAGGCGCTGGCGGAAATGCGCCGCGTGCTGAAGCCGGGCGGCAAGCTGCTGGTGCTGGAATTCTCGAAAGTGGCCGAGCCGCTGCAAAAACCTTACGATCTGTATTCGTTCAAGATCTTGCCGTGGATGGGCCAGAAGATCGCCGGCGACGCCGAAAGCTACCGCTATCTGGCCGAATCGATCCGCATGCACCCGGACCAGGAAACGCTGAAGACCATGATGGAAGAGGCGGGCCTGGAACGCGTAACGTATTACAACCTGACGGCAGGTGTGGCCGCTTTACACACC
The DNA here is from genome assembly GCF_009380215.1 of Rugamonas aquatica. GTDB lineage: Bacteria > Pseudomonadota > Gammaproteobacteria > Burkholderiales > Burkholderiaceae_D > Rugamonas > Rugamonas aquatica_B. The sequence continues at coordinate 63,822 of NZ_WHUG01000013.1, read as the reverse complement.
GGTATCAAACTGTAGTCAACTGTAGTGATAGGAACATCATGAACATCAAGAAAATCCTGATCGGCACCGTACTGGCCGTCTCCGCACTGTCGATGCTGGGCGAGGCCCTGGCCCGTCCGATGGGCGGCGGCCGTTCGATCGGACGTCAGTCGCAAAGCGTCAACCGCATGCCCCCGGCCGCCGCGCCTGCGCCTGCCGCGCCGCGCCAGGCCGCGCCAACGCCGGCCGCTCCGCCGGCCGCGATTCCACCTAAACCGGCCAGCCCGTGGAAGGGCATCCTGGGCGGCGCACTGCTGGGCCTGGGTATCGGCGCGCTGTTCTCGCACTTCGGTCTGAGCGGCGCGATGGGCGGCATGTTCGGTTCGCTGATTATGCTGGCGCTGCTGGCCGGCGCGGTGTTCTTCGTTATCCGCCTGATCCGCAGCCGCTCGCAGCCTGCCGCCGCGGCGCCGGCCGCGTTTGGCGGCAACAACGTCTACCCGATGCCGCCAGCCAGCGGCACGCCGGAAATCGGTTCGCGCCTGCAAGCTGAGCAGCAGTCTTATGCCCAGCCTGCTCCGGTCGCCCACACGCCTTGGGGCGTGCCGGCCGACTTCGACGCGCCATCCTTCCTGCGCGTGGCCAAGAGCAACTTCATCCGCCTGCAAGCGGCCTGGGACAAGGGCGATTCGGCCGACATCCGCGAATTCACCACCCCTGAAGTGTTTGCCGAGCTGAAGATGCAGATCACCGAGCGCGGCGCGCAAAAGGATTACACCGACGTCGTCACCATCGAAGCCGAGCTGCTGGGCATCGAAACCAGCGACAGCGATTACCTCGCCAGCGTCAAGTTCACCGGCACCATCAAGCCTGCGCCGGATGCGCTGGCCGAGCCGTTCAACGAGGTCTGGAACCTGTCCAAGCCTGTCTCCGGCGCCTCGGGCTGGCTGCTGGCCGGCATTCAACAGCTCGCGTAACGGCGAGGCAAGCTGGTAACTGGTAAGATTGCGAGACCGCCCGTATTTCCGGGCGGTTTTGTTTTGCGGTTTTTGTTTTCACGGTTAACGAATGACACCACCGAATTTCTCCGCTGCGGCGCCGGCCAGCGCCGCCATCAACCACCTGCTGGCGCAGGAGCCCTGGGCGCGCGCGGAACTGCAGCGCCACGCCGGCAAGATCGCCGCCATCGACACCGGCGCGCTGGTGCTGCGCCTGCGCGTGACGGCCGACGGCATGCTGGAAGCCGCGCCCGCCGAAGAGCCGGCCCGCGTGACCATCCGCGTCAAGCTGTCCGACCTGCCGCTGATCGCGCAAAACCGCGAGCGCGCGTTCTCCTACGTGCAGATCGAGGGCGACGCCGAGTTCGCCAACGCCATCTCCAACCTCAGCAAGTCGCTGCGCTGGGAAGCCGAGCACGACCTGGAAAAAGTGGTCGGCCCGATCGCCGCCGTGCGCATGGTGTCCGGCGCCCGCGCCGCGTTCGAGACGATCAAGACGGGCCATCAGAAGCTGGCCGAAAACGTCGCCGAATTCCTGCTCGATGAAAAGCCGGTGCTGATCCGCCCGCAAGTGGTGGAAGCCTTCTCGGCCGACGTGGTGCGCCTGCGCGACGATGTCGAGCGTGCGGCCAAGCGCCTGACCCGGCTGGAACAAAAACTGGCACAGAAACTGGATCCCAAATGATGTTGAAATTTTTACGCCTGCTGAAAATCCTGCGGGTATCGGTGCAGTACGGCCTCGATGAAATCGCCATCTCCGGCTTGAAAAAGCCGCGCATCACCAAGCTGATCGACACGGTGTTTTTCTGGCGCGACCTGTCGGCGCCGCGCGGCGTGCGCCTGCGCATGGCGCTGGAAGAGCTGGGCCCGATCTTCGTCAAGTTCGGCCAGGTGCTGTCGACCCGGCGCGACCTGATCCCGGCCGACCTGGTCGAGGAACTGTCGCGCCTGCAGGACCGCGTGCCGCCGTTCGATTCCGACCTGGCCATCGCGCAGATCCGCAAATCGCTGGGCGCGCATCCCGACCAGCTGTTCGCCAGCTTCGAGCGCACGCCGGTGGCGTCGGCCTCGATCGCGCAGGTGCACTTCGCCACGCTCAAGGATGGCAAGCAGGTGGCGGTCAAGGTGCTGCGTCCGGGCATGAAGAAATCCATCGACGAGGATGTCGCGCTGATGCACATCGCCGCCGAATGGATAGGCCGCGTCTGGGCCGACAGCAAGCGCCTGAAGCCGAAGGAAGTGGTCGCCGAGTTCGACAAGTATCTGCACGACGAGCTGGACCTGATGCGCGAGGCCGCCAACGCCAGCCAGCTGCGCCGCAACTTCGCCGATTCCCAGCTGCTGCTAGTGCCGGAGATGCACTGGGATTACTGCTCCAACAGCGTGATCGTGATGGAGCGCATGCACGGCATTCCGGTGTCGCAGATCGACCGCCTGGAAGCGGCCGGCGTGGACTTGAAAAAACTGTCCAGCGACGGCGTCGAGATCTTCTTCACGCAGGTGTTCCGCGACGGTTTCTTCCACGCCGATATGCATCCGGGGAACATCCTGGTGTCCATCGATCCGGCCACCTTCGGCCGCTATATCGCGCTCGATTTCGGCATCGTCGGCACGCTCAACGATTTCGACAAGGATTACCTGTCGCAGAACTTCCTGGCCTTCTTCCGCCGCGATTACAAGCGCGTGGCCGAGGCGCACATCGAGTCCGGCTGGGCGCCCAAGGAAACCCGCGTCGACGAGCTGGAGTCCGCCGTGCGCGCCTGCTGCGAACCGATCTTCGACCGGCCGCTGAAGGACATCTCCTTCGGCCAGATCCTGCTGCGCCTGTTCCAGACTTCGCGCCGCTTCAACGTCGAAGTGCAGCCGCAGCTGGTGCTGCTGCAAAAGACGCTGCTCAATATCGAAGGCCTGGGCCGCCAGCTCGATCCCGACCTGGACCTGTGGAAGACCGCCAAGCCTTATCTGGAAAACTGGATGGCCGAGCAGGTCGGCTGGCAGGGCATGTGGCAGCGCCTGAAGGCGGAAGCGCCGCGCTACACCCACATCCTGCCGCAACTGCCGCGCTTGCTGCACCGCGCGCTGGAGCAGCAGGGCGAGCGTCCGGCCGATAACGCCGAGCTCATCAAGGTGCTGATCGGCGAACAGCAGCGCACCAACCGCCTGCTGGGCTTTGTGGTGTACTTTGCCGGCGCCTTCGGCCTCGGCCTGGCGCTGTACCAGCTGTATTTGCGCTGGCAGCATCTGGTCTGACCATGGTCGATTTCGCACAGCGCGATCCGATGTCGCCGGCGTTCTGGGATGAGCGCTTCGAGCGCAACTTCACACCCTGGGACCGGGGCGGCGTGCCGCAGGCCTTGCGCGAGTTCGCCGCCGCCAGCGCGCCGCTGGCGACGCTGATCCCGGGTTGCGGCTCGGCCTACGAGCTGGCCTTGCTGGCCGACGCGGGCTGGGATGCGGTGGCCATCGATTTTTCGCCGGCCGCGGTGGCGGCGGGCAAGGCGGCGGTCGGCGCGCACGCGGCGCGCGTGGTGGAGGCGGATTTCTTCAGCTGGCAGCCGGCGCAGCCGCTGCAACTGATCTACGAACGGGCTTTCCTGTGCGCCTTGCCGCGCGCGATGCGGCCGCAGGTGGCGGCGCGCTGGGCGGCATTGCTGGCGCCGGGGGCGTTGTTGGCCGGTTATTTTTTCTTCGATGAGGCGGCCAAGGGGCCGCCGTTCGGCATCGCCCGCAGCGAGTTGCAGGCTTTGCTGGACGCGGACTTCGAGTGCATCGCCGACGACGCCGTCGGCGATTCGATTCCCGTGTTCGAGGGCAAGGAGCGGTGGATGGTGTGGCGCCGCCGGGGATGAGGCGCCGGAGGACTCAGTCCGGTGCGATCATCTGCAAGCCATGCCGCCTTTGTTTTTTGAAGCGACGGTTGTAGGCATGCAGGCCCACCAGCAGCGCCATGCAGGACAGCACGGCGCGGCTACGCAGCGGCTGGTCCGGTGTGGACGGCTGAAGGAAGGTGGATGCGGCGAAAGCGGGGGAGGCCAGGGTGAAGGCCAGGATGCCGGCATAAAAGTGTTTTTTCATTATGTTTCCCAATCATAGTTCGGTGGCGATGGTGCGTAGTCCGGGGCAACGTTAAGACGGCGATTCAGGGATTGGGAAATCGGCGTGTTTCAGGCCATATTTAATCATGTCCTGCGACAATTGACGAATAGATTTTGCGGATGAAATCGATTAATCGCGGCCCTCCGTCTGCTCTTGGCCACAGGAAACAGGCAAGCGCCCGGTAAAAAGCTTTATAATTCAGGGTTTTGATGATTTTTGCGGAGTAATAGATGCCGATCTACGCCTACCGCTGCGAGGCATGTGGTTTTGCCAAGGACGTCTTGCAGAAGATTTCCGACCCGCAGCTGACTGTTTGCCTGTCGTGCGGCAAAGAGACGTTTAAGAAACAACTGACCGCCGCTGGTTTCCAGTTGAAAGGTTCGGGCTGGTATGTGACCGATTTCCGTGGCGGTACGCCGCCGGCGACTGGCACCGCGACCGGACCGGCCGCGCCCGCCGCTTCGGCGGATACGCCGGCGCCGGCAGCTGCCCCTGCCGCCGGCAGCGGCACGAAGTCGGACTGAATTCGGACCGAAGCACCCCGCAGCACCACCCACTCGAAGAGTAATCGATGCGTAAATATTTCATTACCGGCTTGCTGATCCTGGTTCCCCTGGCGATTACCGCCTGGGTGCTGAACCTAGTCATCAGCACCATGGACCAGTCCCTGCTGTTCGTGCCGGAACGCTGGCAGCCGCGTACCCTGATCGGCTTCGACATTCCCGGCCTGGGCACGGTGCTGACGATCCTGATCGTGTTCCTGACCGGCCTGCTGACCAACAACCTGGTCGGCAACTACGTGGTCAAGCTGTGGGAAAAACTGCTGACCCGCATTCCGGTCGTCAGCTCGCTGTATTCCAGCGTCAAGCAGGTGTCGGATACGCTGTTCTCGTCGTCGGGCAATGCCTTCCGCAAGGCGGTGCTGATTCCCTACCCGCACCAGAACTCGTACACCATCGCCTTCCTGACCGGCACCCCCGGCGGCGATGTCAAGAATCATCTGGTGGGCGACTACGTCAGCGTCTACATCCCGACCACGCCGAATCCGACGTCGGGCTTTTTCCTGATGATGGCGCGCAAGGACGTGGTCGAGCTCGACATGTCCGTCGATGCGGCGCTGAAGTACATCGTCTCGATGGGTGTGGTGGCGCCGGAAGACGCGCCCAAGGCCATCGAGATCGCCAGCAAATAAAATAGATTAAAAAATAGATTAACTGAGTAACTTAACCTGAACCGAGAAATAAACATGTCCTCAATGCGTACTCACTACTGCGGCCTCACCACTGAAGCGCTGCTTGGCCAAACTGTCAGCCTGTGCGGCTGGGTACATCGTCGCCGCGACCACGGTGGCGTGATCTTCATCGACCTGCGCGACCGCGAAGGCCTGGTGCAGATCGTTTGCAATCCGGAGCAGGCGGAAGTATTCAAGGCGGCCGAAGCCGTGCGTAACGAGTTCTGCCTGCGCGTGACCGGCGTGGTCAAGGACCGCCTGGCCGGCACCGTCAACGCCAACCTGAAATCGGGCAAGATCGAAGTGGTCTGCTCCGAACTGGAAGTGCTGAACGCCTCCGTGGCCGTGCCATTCCAGCTGGATGACGACAACCTGTCCGAAACCACCCGCCTGACCCACCGCGTGCTGGACCTGCGTCGTCCACAGATGCAGAACAACCTGCGCCTGCGCTACAAGGTCACGATGGAAGTGCGCAAGTACCTCGACGACCTGGGCTTCATCGACATCGAAACCCCGATGCTGACCAAGTCGACCCCGGAAGGCGCGCGCGACTACCTGGTGCCGTCGCGTGTCAACGCCGGCAACTTCTTCGCGCTGCCGCAATCGCCGCAGCTGTTCAAGCAGCTGCTGATGGTCGCCAACTTCGACCGTTACTACCAGATCACCAAGTGCTTCCGCGACGAAGACCTGCGCGCCGACCGCCAGCCTGAATTCACCCAGATCGACTGCGAAACCTCGTTCCTGACCGAACAGGAAATCCGCGATCTGTTCGAAGACATGATCCGCAAGGTGTTCCGCAACACCATGAACGTCGAACTGCCTAACCCGTTCCCGGTGATGGACTTCGCCGAAGCCATGGGCAAATACGGTTCGGACAAGCCGGACATGCGCGTCAAGCTGTCGTTCACCGACCTGACCGAAGTGATGAAAGACGTCGACTTCAAGGTGTTCTCGGGCGCCGCCAACATGCCTAACGGCCGTGTGGTCGGCCTGCGCGTACCGAAGGGCGGCGACATGCCACGTTCGGAAATCGACGCCTACACCCAGTTCGTCGCCATCTATGGCGCGCGCGGCCTGGCTTACATCAAGGTCAACGAGAAGGCCAAGGGCCGCGACGGTCTGCAATCGCCTATCGTCAAGAACCTGCACGACGCCGCGCTGGCCAAGGTGCTGGAACTGACCGGCGCCGAAGACGGCGACCTGATCTTCTTCGGTGCGGACAAGGCCAAGGTGGTCAACGACGCCATCGGCGCGTTGCGCGTCAAGATCGGCCATTCGGAATTCGGCAAGAAAGCCGGCCTGTTCGACGACGTCTGGTCGCCGCTGTGGGTGGTGGACTTCCCGATGTTCGAATACGACGAAGAAGCCGACCGCTGGACCGCGACCCACCATCCATTCACGGCGCCGAAAGACGGCCATGAAGACATGCTGGAAACCAATCCGGGCGCCTGCATCGCCAAGGCCTACGACATGGTGCTGAACGGCTGGGAACTGGGCGGCGGTTCGATCCGTATCCACCGCGAAGAAGTGCAGTCGAAAGTGTTCCGCGCGCTGAAGATCGACGCCGACGAAGCCCGCCTGAAGTTCGGCTTCCTGCTGGACGCGCTGCAATACGGCGCGCCTCCGCACGGCGGCCTGGCCTTCGGCCTGGACCGTATCGTGACCTTGATGACCAAGTCCGATTCGATCCGCGACGTGATCGCCTTCCCGAAAACCCAGCGCGCCCAGTGCCTGCTGACCCAGGCACCGTCGGAAGTGGACGAGAAGCAGTTGAAAGAACTGCACATCCGTCTGCGCGCCGCCGAGCCGAAAGTGGCTGGCTGATAACGCAATGGAAAGGGCGCTTCGGCGCCTTTTCTTTTATCCGACATGAAGCCTTACAAGATCCCTGAGTCGGTGCTGGTGGTGATCCACACGGCCGACCTGCAAGTGCTGCTGATCGAGCGCGCCGACCGGCCCGGCTATTGGCAGTCCGTGACCGGCTCGCTGGACGCGCCCGACGAGCCGCTGATGGACACCGCACGCCGTGAGCTGTTCGAGGAAACCGGCATCGTCGCCGACGGCGAGCATATCGTGCTGCGCGACTGGCGGCTGTCCAATGTCTACACCATCTATCCGGTCTGGCGCCACCGCTATGCGCCGGGCGTGACGGAAAACACCGAGCACGTCTTCAGCGTCGAAGTCCCGCGCGACATCGCCATCAAGCTGGCGCCGCGCGAACACCTGAACCACGTCTGGCTGCCTTACCTGGAGGCGGCCGACCGTTGTTTCTCTTCGTCCAACGCCGAGGCTGTATTACAATTACGGAAACATTGCCCAAAATCATGATCCTCCAGGCCGCGTGTTTCCTGTGCTTTCCGGTTTTTTTGCATAAAATTGGAAGACAGGCCGCGCTTGGTGGCTTCCCAGGAGAACCACTATGAGCACCCCGACCTCGTCCAGCCCTACCACCTCGGTCAAAGATTCCGGCAACCTGATCATTGACGCCCTGCTGGGCGGCGTCAAATGGGGTGGGGCGGTCGGCAGCGGCGTCACCGTCACCTACAGCTTCCCGTTCACCACCAACAGCTCGGCGGTGTTCAGCGGCCCCGGCGGCGGCAGCTATTCCGACCTGGACGAGCCGCACGCCAGCCAGCACTACGGCTTCGATGCGACCCAGCAGGCCGCGGCGCAGACCGCGCTGCAAGCCTGGGCCAACGTCGCCAACATCAAGCCGCTGCAGACCACCGACAGCACCCTGCTGGTCGGCGACATCCGCTTTGCGTGGACCTCGGCCACGCAGGACGCCAGCGGCGGCGGCGGCGCCTGGGGCTGGGCCAACTATCCGAACAGCACCTATCCGTCCGGCGGCGACGTCTGGGTCAGCACCGACGCGGACGGCGCGCTCAGCAACAGCGACTGGTCGGTGGGTTCGTACAACTACATGTCCCTGGTCCACGAGCTGGGCCACGCGCTGGGCTTGAAGCACCCGTTTGAAGATACGCCGGTCGACCTGGCGCGCGCCAACCGCCAGTATTCGCTGATGGCCTACACCGACGCGCCCAACAGCAAGTTCGTCGACGTCACCGAGACCGCCAACTCGGCCTCGTGGAAATCCTACAACGTGGTGCCGAACTCGCCGATGCTGGACGATATCGCGGCGATGCAATACCTGTATGGCGCCAACACCACCTACCACACCGGCAACGATGTCTACACCTTCGACCCGTCCACGCCGTTCCTGAGCACCATCTGGGATGCGGGCGGCAACGACACCATTTCGGTCTCCAACTTCAGCAACGGTTCGGTGATCGATCTGCAGCAGGGCCATTACTCGTCGATCCGTATTCCATCCGACACCGGCGCCGGCATCAATTGGCAGACGCCGCCGCCGATCGGCACCTACAACGGCACCAACAACCTGGCCATCGCCTACGGTACGGTGATAGAAAACGCCACCGGCGGCAGCGGCGACGATACGCTGATCGGCAACAGCAGCGCCAACCGCCTGCAGGGCAACGGCGGCCACAACACCATCGACGGCGGCACCGGCATCGACACCGCCGTCTACACGGGCAACTTCAGCAACTACACGGTGACGGCCGGCGGCAGCGGCTACACGGTGGCGTCGCGCACCGACGCCGGCCAGAGCGACAGCCTGAGCAACATCGAACGCCTGGCCTTTGCCGACGGCACCATGTCGCTCAACCTGGCCAGCGTGGACAACGATCCGGTCCAGGCCCAGTATGTCGCGCTGGCGCAGAAGTTTTACGTGGCCTATTTCGGCCGTCCGGCCGACGCCGCCGGCCTGGGCGCGATGGTCAACCAGCTCAAGACCGCCCAGGCGCCCACCGCCACGCTGGCCTTCGTCAGCGCCTACGCCACCAACGCCACCATCAAGGCGCTGGTGGACAGCTTCGGCAACAGCACCGAATCGGCCGCGCTGTACCACGGCACCAACCACGATTTCGTCGCCGCCATCTATGCCCACCTGCTGGGCCGCACGCCGGACGGGGAAGGCTGGACCTACTGGACCAACGCGCTCGACGCCGGCCTGTCGCACGGCGTGGCGGCGCTCAACATCATGGCCGGCGCGGAAGGCAATACCACGCCGCAGGGCTTGCTGGACGGCGCGCTGGTCAACAACCGCCTGGTGATCGCCTCCAACTTCACGGCGCTGCTGGACACCCCGACCGAGCAGGCAAGCTATGCCGGTAACGCGGCCGCCGCCACCGCGCGCACGCTGCTCGACGGCGTCAACCAGAGCACCAGCATCATCGGCTACGAATCCACGGTGATCCAGACGGTGGCCTCGATGTCAGGCGGCGTCCAGGCCGGCGCCGGCGCGCAGGATGTGGTGCTGGTCGGTGTCAACGCCGACCACCACGTGGTGGCCGTGCTCTGACCGGCGCTGTGTGCGGCGGCGTACGCCGCAACCGCGGACTCAGGGTTAGAATAGCTGCATGAAAATCCGAGTCGCGACCTACAACATCCACAAGGGCGTGTCCGCCATCCGCAGCGAGCCGCGGGTGCTGGCGCTGAAGCAGGCGATCGGCCTGTTCGACGCCGATGTGGTTTTTTTGCAAGAGGTCCAGGGCAAGCATGACTTGAACGCCGCCAAGTACGGCGCCGAGCATCTGGGCCACAAGCATTGGCCGGCCGCCGCGCAGCACGAGTACTTTGCCGGCGAGTCGCGCCACGCCCACGCCGCCTATGGCATGAACGCGATCTACGACCACGGCCACCACGGCAACGCGCTGCTGAGCGCCTTCCCGATCGCCAACCAGGCCAACCACGACGTTTCCGACCATGCCTACGAACAGCGCGGCATCCTGCACTGCGTGCTGGAGACGCCGCGCGGCACCGTGCACTGCTATGTGGTGCACCTGGGCCTGTTCGAAGCGGGGCGCCGGCGCCAGACCCAGGCGCTGATCGCGGCCGTGCGCCAGTCCGCGCCGAACGGCGAGCCGGTCATCATCGCCGGCGATTTCAACGACTGGCGCAACACTCTCAGCGGCGAGCTGCGCAACGCGCTCGGCGTGGTCGAGGCCTTCGACCAGATCGGCTCGACCTCGGCGCTGGACGAGATCGTGCGCACCTTGCGCCGCAAGTCCAGCGTCAACCCGGCCCGCACCTTTCCGGCCGCGCTGCCGTTTTTCCGGCTGGACCGCATCTACGTGCGCGGCTTCAAGGTCGACGCGGCGGAGGTGATGCACGGCAGCCTGTGGGCCAAGCTGTCCGACCACGCGCCCATCGTCGCCAATCTGGAACTGGCCTGAGCGACCCATGCGTACTGTGAACTTCCTCGCCGATAACGAAGTCAGGCTGCTGCATACCGGCACCGACTTCTTTCCGGCGCTGATAGCCGCCATCGACGCGGCGCAGTACGAGGTGTATTTCGAAACCTATATCTTTGCCGCCGACGACACCGGCCAGCGGGTGCTGGCGGCGCTGAAGGGCGCGGCGCAGCGCGGCGTGCAGGTGCGGATGATTACCGACTGGTGGGGCACAGGCCGCCGGCAGATCAACGCCATGCATGCGGACCTGGCGGCCGCCGGCGTCGAGCACCGCATGTTCAATCCGTGGTTCAAGCGCGGCGTCACGCGCACCCACCGCAAGATCTGCGTGACCGACCGCGAGATCGCCTTTGTCGGCGGCATCAACATCAACGACGACATGTTCTGCGACTACGACCACAGCCGCCAGCTGTCGGCGCCGCGCTGGGATTTCGCGGTGCAGGTGCGCGGCCCGCTGGTGGCGGCGATTCAGCTGGAAGCGCAGACCCAGTGGCGCCGGCTGGGCAAGCTGGGTCTGATCAAACGCATCGGCCTGTTCCGCGACATGCGCAAGGTGAACAAGATCGCCCGCGAAAACATGGTGCAGGCCGGCTTCGTGGTGCGCGACAACTTTCGCAACCGCAGAACGATACAGCGCGCCTACATGCATGCGCTGGGCCGCGCCCGCAAGAGCGTGCTGCTGGCCAATCCGTATTTCGCGCCGGGCGCCAGGTTCCGCCACGCGCTGGCCGCCGCCGCCGAGCGCGGCGTCGAGGTGACGCTGCTGATCGGCGTCGGCGAAATCTGGCTGCAGGACGCGGTCGCGCATTCCTTCTACCCGAAGCTGCTTGCGGCCGGCGTCAAAGTGGTGGAATATCACAAGACCCAGTTGCACGCCAAGGTGGCGGTGATCGACGACGACTGGGCGACCGTGGGCTCCAGCAATGTGGACGGCTTGAGCCTGTTTTTGAACCAGGAAGCGAATGTGGTGATCAAGGATGCGGCCTTCGCGCTCAGCCTGCGCCAGCATATCGAGGCCGCCATCGCCGACGGCGTGGTGGTCGACTACGCTGATTTCGAGCACGTCGGCCGCTTCCGCCGCATCGGCTACGAGATCGCGTTCTTCGCGTACAAGATGGCGATGCGGGTTTTCGCAGTGGGGAAATACGCTTGAGCGAAAGTGTCAGACTGGATAAATGGCTGTGGGCCGCGCGCTTCTTCAAGACCCGCTCGCTGGCCACCGAGGCGGTCGATAACGGCAAGGTCAAGCTGGGCGGCGACAAGGTCAAACCGGCGCGCGCCGTGCGCATCGGCGACACGCTGGACATCGACAATGGCTCCGACCGCTGGGAGGTCGATGTGATGAATTTGTCCGACGTGCGGGCCGCCGCGCCCATCGCCCGCAACCTCTACGAAGAGACCGACGCCAGCGTCGAGCGCCGCGCCACCGTGGCCGAACAACGCAAGATGTTCCGCGAACCGAGCGCGGATTTCAAAGGGCGGCCGACCAAGCGCGACCGCCGTCTGCTGGGCAAACTCTAAGCAAGTTGCCGCCCCGTATTGCTGCGACGCAGCAATAGAACGCCACCTCTAACGGTACTGTTTGACATTTACCACCCAGTGGATAATAGTACGAGCGTTCGCAATTCTTTTCACACGGAGTAAATTTAACTGGAGCAAAATGCTCTTTTCTCCATGATTAAATTTTACTTTGGGATGCAATCTTATTAATACCTCAACTAAATTTATGCGCAAAGGTGAACTCACCCGTGCCGCAATCCTCGACGTGGCGCTGGACCTGGCCAGCCGGGATGGTCTGGAAGGCCTGACCATAGGATTGCTCGCGGATAAGATGAACATGAGTAAATCCGGCGTGTTTGCGCACTTCGGATCGCGCGAAGATTTGCAGTTGGAAGTACTCAAGCTGTACCACCATCGTTTCGAGCAGGAAGTGTTTTTCCCTAGCGTCAAAGAGCCGCGCGGCATCCAGCGGCTCAAGTCGATGTTCGCGCGCTGGGTCAAGCGGGTCAGTGTGGAAGTGGCCTCGGGCTGCATCTACATCAGCGGCGCGGTCGAGTATGACGACCGTCCGGGGCCGATCCGTGAAGAGCTGATGGCCATGGTTGGCGCCTGGCAGGGCGCGCTGCTGCGCTGCGTGCAGCAGTGCATCGAGTCCGGCGACCTGAAGGCAGATACCGACCCGCAGCAGCTGGTGTACGAGATGTATGGCCTGATCCTGGCATTGCACCACGATGCGCGCTTCCTGCGCATTCCGGGCAGCCTGGGCCGGGCGGGCATCGGCTTCGAGCGCTTGATCGAAACCTATCGCAATCCGCAATCGCCGTCCGCGGTGGTGGCGCAGCAATAAAGCCGCAGCACTAATTTAATCAATTTCGTAGTCACTACAAAAGTCATCAGGAGAAAATCATGGGTCAATACGTCGCGCCAATCCGGGATATGCAATTCGTTCTGCACGAGTTCCTGAAAGTGGAAGAAGAACTGAAATCGCTGCCGGATTATGCCGAAGTCGATGCCGACATCATCAATCAGGTGTTGGAAGAAGGCGGCAAGTTCACCGCTGAAGTGCTGTTCCCGCTGAACCACTCGGGCGACCGCGAAGGCTGCAAGCACGACGCGACCAACCACACCGTGACCACTCCAAAAGGCTTCAAGGAAGCGTACAAGCAGTACGTTGACGGCGGCTGGGCTGCGCTGGCCTGCGATCCGCAATTCGGCGGCCAGGGCCTGCCGGTCGTGCTGAACAACTCGTTCTACGAAATGCTGAACTCGGCCAACCAGGCCTGGACCATGTACCCGGGCCTGTCGCACGGCGCCTATGAGTGCCTGAAAGAACACGGCACCGACCACCAGAAGGAAGTCTACCTGCCTAAGCTGGTTTCCGGCGAGTGGACCGGCACCATGTGCCTGACCGAACCGCACTGCGGCACCGACCTGGGCATGCTGCGCTCGAAAGCGCTGCCACAGGAAGACGGCTCGTGGCTCATCACCGGCAACAAGATCTTCATCTCGGCCGGTGAACACGACATGGCTGAAAACATCCTGCACCTGGTGCTGGCCCGCGTGCCGGACGCACCGGAAGGCTCGAAAGGCATTTCGCTGTTCCTGGTGCCTAAGTTCCTGCCGAAGGCGGACGGCACCATCGGCGAACGCAACCCGATCACCTGCGGCGCCATCGAAGAAAAAATGGGCATCCACGGCAACTCGACCTGCCAGATGAATCTGGACGGCGCCCGTGGCTGGATCATCGGCCAGCCGAACAAAGGCTTGAACGCCATGTTCGTGTTCATGAACGCGGCCCGTCTGGGCGTGGGCATGCAGTCGCTGGGCCTGACCGAGATCGCTTACCAGAACGCGCTGATCTACGCCAAGGACCGCATCCAGATGCGTTCGCTGTCGGGCGTGAAAAATCCGGAAATGCCGGCCGACCCGATCATCGTCCACCCTGACGTGCGCCGCATGCTGTTGACCGGCAAGGCCTACGCCGAAGGCGCGCGCGCTTTCACTTCGTACGTGGCGCTGCAGATCGACCGCGAACTGCACCACCCAGACGAAGAAGTACGCAAGGAAGCCGCCGACGAAGTCGCGCTGCTGACCCCTATCGTCAAGGCCTTCATCACCGACAACGCCTGGATCGCCACTTCGGAAGCGATGCAAGTGTTCGGCGGCCACGGCTACATCTCCGAGTGGGGCATGGAGCAGTACGTGCGCGACGCCCGCATCAACCTGATCTACGAAGGCACCAACACCATCCAGTCGCTGGACCTGCTGGGCCGTAAGATCCTGGGCGACAACGGCGCCAAGCTGCGCAAGTTCGGCGAGAAGATCAAAGCCTTCGTGGAAGACAACGGCACCGACGAAGCGATGAGCGAATTCGTCACCCCGCTGGGCGACCTGGGCGACAAAGTCACCAAGCTGACGATGGAAATCGGCATGAAAGCCTTCCAGAACCCGGACGAAGTCGGCGCGGCATGCGTACCTTACCTGCGCGTGGTCGGCCACATGGTGTACAGCTACTTCTTCGCACAGATGGCGAAAATCGCCCTGGCCAAAGAAGACAGCGGCGACAATTTCTACAAAGCCAAGCTGGCCACGGCGCGCTTCTACTTCGCTCGCCTGCAGCCAGAAACTGCAACCTTGATTCGCCAGGCACGTTCGGGCTCCGCCAACCTGATGGCACTCGACGCCGACCTGTTCTAAGAACCTAGAGGAAACGACATGACCAATTTCATCGTTAAAAAAGTAGCCGTGCTGGGCGCCGGCGTGATGGGCGCGCAAATCGCCGCTCATTGCGTCAACGCCAAAGTGCCTGTGGTGCTGTTCGACCTGCCTGCGAAGGAAGGCCCGAAGAACGGCATCGTGCTGCGCGCCATCGAGAACCTGAAAAAACTGTCGCCTGCACCACTGGGCAATAAGGACCACGCCGCGCTGATCGAAGTAGCCAACTACGAAGACGACCTGGCCAAGCTGGCCGAGTGCGATCTGATCATCGAAGCCATCGCCGAGCGCATGGACTGGAAGCACGACCTGTACAAGAAGGTCGCTCCGCACATCGCCGCCAACGCGATCTTCGCCTCGAACACCTCGGGCCTGTCGATCACCAAGCTGTCCGAAGGCTTCGACGCCGACCTGAAATCGCGCTACTGCGGCGTGCACTTCTTCAACCCGCCGCGCTATATGCACCTGGTCGAAATCATCCCGACCGAGTTCACCAAGCCGGAAATTTCCGACCAGCTGGAAGGCTTCCTGACCACCACCCTGGGCAAGGGCGTGGTACGCGCCAAAGATACGCCTAACTTCATCGCCAACCGCGTCGGCGTGTTCGGCATCCTGGCGATCGTGCACGAAGCCGAGAAATTCGGCCTGTCCGTGGACGTGGTCGACGATCTGACCGGCGCCAAGCTGGGCCGCGCCAAGTCGGGCACCTTCCGCACCGCGGACGTGGTCGGCCTGGACACCATGGGTCATGTCATCAAGACCATGCAAGACTACCTCCCGAACGATCCGTTCGCCGCTGTCTACAAGACTCCAGCCGTGCTGGCGGGCCTGGTAGAAAAAGGCGCGCTGGGCCAAAAGTCCGGCGCGGGCTTCTACAAAAAAGTTGGTAAAGAGATCCAACGCCTGGACTTCGCCACCGGCGAATACGTCACCGGCGGCGGCAAGGCTGCCGACATCGTTGCCCGCATCTTGAAGGAAAAAGATCCGGTCAAGAAGATGAAGGCCCTGCGCGAATCGACCAACCCACAAGGCCAGTTCCTGTGGGCGATCTTCCGCGACGCTTTCCACTACATCGCGATCCACCTGGACACCGTGGCCGACAACGCGCGCGACATCGACTTCGCCATGCGCTGGGGCTTCGGCTGGAACGTCGGCCCGTTCGAAACGTGGCAAGCCGCGGGCTGGTCGCAAGTGGCCCAGTGGGTCAAGGAAGACATCGAAGCCGGCCACGCACTGTGCAACGCACCGCTGCCAGCCTGGGTATTCGAAGGTCCGGTCGCTGAAAAAGGCGGCGTCCATACTGCCGAAGGTTCGTGGTCCGCAGTCTCGAAATCGTTCGTGCCGCGCTCGTCGCTGGCCGTCTACGACCGTCAGGCATTCCGCGCACCGGTGCTGGGTTCGGGCGCCATCGATGGCCGCACCGCCGGCACCACCGTGCACGAAGACGACGACGTCCGCCTGTGGCACTCGGGCGACGACGTCCTGGTGATCTCGCTGAAAACCAAGATGCATGTTATCAGCCCGGGCGTGATCGCCGGCTTCCGCAAAGCACTGGCCGAAGCCGAGAAGAACTTCAAGGGCCTGGTGATCTGGAGCGCGGACGCAGCCGACGGCGGCGCGTTCTCGGCCGGCGCCGACCTGCAATCGGCACTGCCTGCGTTCATGCAGGGCGGCGCGAAAGCGGTCGACCCTATCATCCGCGAACTGCAAGACACCTTCATGGCGATGAAATATTCGAACGTGCCGGTGGTGGCTGCTGTTGCTGGCCTTGCGCTGGGCGGCGGTTGCGAAATGGCGCTGCACGCTTCCAAGCGCGTGGCCTCGATCGAATCGTACATCGGCCTGGTGGAAGTGGGCGTCGGCCTGATCCCTGCGGGCGGCGGCTTGAAAGAAGCGGCAGTGCGCGCGTTCAAGGAAGCCAAGGGCAACGACATCCTGCAATTCCTGAAAACCGGTTTCACCAATGCCGCTACCGCCAACGTGTCGAAGTCGGCACTGGAAGCGCAAGCCATGGGCTACCTGAAGGAAGACGACGTGATCGTGTTCAACCCTTACGAACTGCTGCACGTCGCCAAGGTTGAAGCGCGCGCCATGTTCGACAAGGGCTATCGTCCACCGCTGAAGACGCCTGTGCAAGTGACCGGCCGTTACGGCTACGGCACCATCAAGGCACAGCTGGTCAATATGCGCGACGGCGGCTTCATCTCCGCGCACGACTTCAAGCTGGGCGAGATGATCGCCGAGATCGTGTCGGGCGGCGATATCGACCAGGGTTCGTTCGTGAACGAGCAGTGGTTCCTGGACATGGAGCGCAAAGCTTTCCTGGAACTGCTGAACCATCCGAAGACCCAGGAACGCATCATGGGCATGATGCAGACCGGTAAGCCAGTCCGCAACTAATCCATAGTCGGGGAACTGCGTGTCGATCCTGAAGTTCGTATTTAGAGTTTTACTGCGCGTGAGGCCTAGCATGGTGTATGACCGTATCAAGCAACAGATGATGGATACCTTGCCCTTCGTGCGCTTGCTGGGGATCAGGATCGACGAGATCGGCAGAGGCACTTCGAAAGTGTCGATGCCGGAAGACCCGAAGCTCAATAACCACCTGGGCACGCAGCACGCCGGGGCCTTGTTCACGCTGGCCGAAACGGCCTCCGGCGCGGCCATGGCTGGCGGCTTCGCGGAGCTGATCCTGGGCTTGCGCCCGGTCGCCAAGGAATCGCGCATCCAGTACCAGAAAGTAGCCAAGGGCGCCACGCGCGCCGAAGGCCGCGTCCCTGGCGATCTGGCCGCGCTGAAGGCCGAGCTGAAAGAGCAGGGCAAGGTGGCGTTCCCGGTGGAAGTCGACATCTTCGACGCCGCCGGCACGCTGGCCGCACAGGTTCAAGTGGATTGGTATTTATCCGAGAAGCGGGCTTCCTAGTTCCGCATAGTCTTCGATCAAAAATTTTCGAAAGAACAAAATGAGCAAACAAATTCAAGACGCATACATCGTCTCTGCCACCCGCACCCCGATCGGCAAGGCGCCGCGCGGCATGTTCAACAAGACCCGCCCGGACGACCTGCTGGTGCGCGTGCTGCAATCGGCCCTGGCGCAAGCGCCTGGCCTGGACCCGGCGCTGATTACCGACGCCATCATCGGCTGCTCGTTCCCGGAAGCGGAACAGGGCTTCAACATCGCCCGTCAATCGGTGCTGCTGGCCGGCCTGCCTAAGACCATCGGCGGCGTCACCATCAACCGCTACTGCGCATCGGGCATCACCGCGCTGGCCATGGCTGCCGACCGCATCCGCGTTGGCGAAGCCGATGCGATGATCGCCGGCGGTGTTGAATCGATGTCGATGGTGCCGATGATGGGCCACCACCCATCGATGAACCTGAACATGTTCACCGACGAAAACGTCGGCATGGCCTACGGCATGGGCCTGACCGCTGAAAAAGTGGCGACCCAATGGAAAATCTCGCGCGAAGCGCAGGACGCGTTCGCTGTTGAATCGCACCGCCGCGCCATCGCCGCGCAGCAGGCCGGTTTCTTCAAGGACGAGACCACTCCGGTCGAGATCATCACCCGCACGCCTGACCTGGCTTCGGGCGAAATCAAGATCAAGACCCGCACCGTCGATACCGACGAAGGCGCACGTGCCGATTCGACCGTGGAATCGCTGTCCAAGCTGAAGCCGGTGTTTGCCGCCAAGGGTTCGGTCACTGCCGCCAACTCGTCGCAGATGTCCGACGGCGCTGGCGCGCTGCTGGTCGTGTCGGAGAAATTCCTGCGCGAGCACAACCTGACCCCGCTGGCCAAGTTCTCGTCGTTCGCCGTCAAAGGCGTGCCACCGGAAATCATGGGCATCGGTCCTAAGTTCGCGATTCCTGATGCGTGCAAAGCTGCCGGCATCACCCAGGACCAACTGGACTGGATCGAACTGAACGAAGCGTTCGCGGCACAGGCACTGGCCGTGATCGGCGATCTGGGTCTGGATCCAGCCAAGGTCAACCCAATGGGCGGCGCGATCGCTCTGGGCCACCCGCTGGGCGCGACCGGCGCGATCCGCGCTGCGACCGTGGTGCACGCACTGCGCCGCAACAACCTGAAATACGGCATGGTCACCATGTGCGTAGGCGCAGGCATGGGCGCTGCGGGCATTATCGAACGCGTGTAAGCTAAGCACGGAATCATAAGAAGGGCGCTGCGGTTCAACCACGGCGCCCTTTAATCATTTGGAGATCACATGGATATTTTGAGCAGCAAGACCAACGGCGTGCTGACGCTGGAATTCAACCGCCCTGAGCGCAAGAACGCGATTACTTCGGCGATGTACCAGAGCATGGCCGACGCCATCAACGAAGCGGAGCAGGACGCCGCCGTGCGCGCCATCCTGATCGTCGGCAAGCCGGAGATCTTCACCGCCGGTAACGACCTGGAAGACTTCATGAAGACTGCGCGTCCGGCCGACGGCTCGGGCATCGAAGAGCGTTCGGTGTACAAGTTCATGATGGCGCTGAGCGGCTCGACCAAGCCGGTGGTCGCTGCGGTGGCTGGCGCGGCGGTGGGCATCGGCACCACGCTGCTGATGCATTGCGACCTGGTCTACGCGGCCGACAACGCCAAGTTCTCGATGCCGTTCGTGCAGCTGGGTCTGTGCCCGGAGTTCGCGTCCAGCCTGCTGCTGACGCAGATCGCCGGCTACCCGCGCGCAGCCGAGAAGCTGATGCTGGGCGAAGCCTTCCTGGCGCAGGAAGCGTTGGAGATGGGCCTGGTATCGAAGATCGTGCCGGTGACCGAACTGCGCACGTTTGCAGAAGGCCAGGCCGCCAAGCTGGTCGCCTTGCCGGCCAGCTCGATCCGCGCCACCAAGCAGCTGATGAAGGCCGCCCGCAAAGGCCCGGTGACGGAAGCCATCGCCGCCGAAAACACCTTCTTCGGCGCCATGCTGGCCGCCCCGGAAGCCAAGGAAGCGTTCACCGCCTTCTTCGAAAAACGCAAGCCGGACTTCAGCAAGTTCTCATAACGCCAGCGCAACCATGCACTGACGGCCAGTTGGTATTGTGCAATGCAGGCTGTTTTTCATTTATAGCACGTGATCTCGGTAGAAAGCGGACGATGCTGCTGCGCGTATGACTGACCTTGATAGGGCTCCGTAAGATGATCGTAAGGTAACAATGTCAGGTTTTTAATAGAGTGACTTCAAGCACGGGGAAGCCCATTTGTGGCAGTACCCGCACAATGGAGACACGCATGAAGACCATCATTGATAACGCAGAGAAACAGGACGCGGCGAGCGCTGCCGAGGAAATGCAACGTGCGCTGGCGCTGGCGTTGTGTACAGACGCCTTTGCCAAGGCACCACGCATGAGCCAGCTGTTATCGTTTTTGGTGGCGGCCAAATTGTCCGGAAGCCAGGACCAGTTCAGTGAATATGCCATCGGTCTGGCGGTGTTCCGGCGCGATCCGCAGGTCTATCACCCCGCCCTGGACCCCGTGGTGCGGGTCCAGATGGGGCGGTTGCGGGAACGTCTGGCTGCAAGTTACCGCGCTCTCGGGGCGGCGGCGCGTCGCCAGATCACGATCCCGCCGGGAAGCTATGTACCCGTGCTGACCGCAGCGGTCGAAGCGCCGCCGTCTTGGCGCTGTCAGCAGCTGCAACTGGCGGCGCTGCGCAATTTGAGCGGCAGTCAGGGTAACGATACCTTTGTCTGTGGGCTGAATGAGGAACTGGGCGCGGTGCTGTTTCACATGTTCGGCGATGCAGTGCAACTGCACGGCAGCGCCCCGACTCGGCCCGGCGGCAACAATCTTGCCCAACCGGATTACTGCCTGGAAGGCAGCATCCGCATGGACCCCGAGCATGTGCGGGCCTCTGTCCGGCTGCTGGACGCGGCAGCCGGACGCATCGCCTGGCTGGGGCAATTTGACTGTCGCGGTGAGTTAGGCATACCGTTGCAGGAAGCGCTGGCCGGGGTGATCAGCCGCGGCCTGCAACGCTACCTGGTTCGAGCTTAGGGGGCACGTTGGTTTCTTGCGGATCAATCGGCACCGTGATGTCACCGTTGCGGTAATTGATGGTGAGGTCGTACTGGTGAAGGACCTGATCAGGGTCGATCGTCATGTACGACAAGTTCAATGGTCCCGCAAGCGTGCTCAAAGACGAGTTGTCGGCGCTCGTGGTAATGCTATGGATAGACCAGCCCGCCAGTGTGGTTTTATAGTCCAGCACAAACAGGCAATTAGTGGACCTGAATACCACCAAATCGCACTTGGAAATATTTTGGAAGGTTATCCAGCCGCCGTCATCCTGGGGCACAGTATAGCTATAGCTCGCGCGGGTGGACTGGCCTAAGCCGGTGAGCGAGACGGTAACGACAAATTGTGGAACGGCGGGGCTGCTTTGTTGGTTCGTCATGTTGTTCCTTATATATTCAAGATGAATTGCAGGTATGCGTAGTCCCGGTAACCTATTTCATTCAGACGCCTTGTGGCAACCTGAACGGCATCACGATTTCCGAGGCAGGTATTGGCCCGCACCCAGAGATCGAGAATTTGATAGTTCATGGTTGCCATATGTCCCGCGTCGAGCATGACATAAATTTTTTGACAAGTCTGTATTGCGGCCGCGGTATCGCCTTGTTTATTTTTTAATGTTGCGTAAACCAATAAAGCTTCGGCCAAGGTTAGCCGGCTGCTCAGGTTGGAGGGATTGTGTTCATACATCGGTGCCAGCGTGACAAGCGCGGTGTCGATTTGCCGTTCGGCGTCGCCAGTCATGCCAGCGGCCAGCAAGACGGCGGAAAAATGCGCGCGCGCGATGGCGTCACGCCGCGCCCATAGCACATTTTTCGGATCCAGCGCGGCCATCGACTGCAGGGTTTGCTGCGTCTTGGCCAGCTGCGGCAGGATGACGGTAGCCGGCGCGCGGCGGGAAATCAGCCACAGTCGTTCTTGATTCAAATTGGCCAGCTCGACCTGCCAGCCACGGTTATCGCGGTCCTGTTTCACGATGGCGGCGTACAGCTCGATGGCGAGCTCGTAGTCGAGCAGGGTGTCCGCATCCCTGCCCTTAGCCAGGTTGATCAGCCCTCGATGCTGAAATGCGAGTGCAAGGCGCCGTTTCCACATCGACTCGTCCGGATACCGTTCGGATAGCTGGCGTGCCAGCATCATCTCGTCAGCATACAACTGTTGCGCCGCCTCCAGCTGGCCCAGCGACTGTTTGGCCGATGCCAGCCAGGAGTAGCTGTCGGCCAGTTCCACGGTGACGGTGCGCGATGCCGGCATCTGCGCCAGCGCTCGTCGTTTCAACGCAATCGACGCTTCAAATTCGGGCACCGCCAGCGCAGGCATTCCGCGTGTCAGTGCCAGGCTTCCCAGACTGTTGTGCGCGTAAGACTGTTCCACCCACCATTCGGTATTGGAAGGTTCCAGCGCGTGCAGCAGGTCTGAGAAGCGCAGATAGGCGCGCCAGTCCTGTTCCGCGGCTTGCCAGTCGTTCCGGTCCCTGTGCATTTGGCCCAGCCAGTAAGCGTTGACGCCCAGGTTTTTGAGCACCTTGATGTCATTGGGCGTCGCCTGTTGTTGCCGCAGCAGGATGGCATTGGCCTGATTCAGGGCGTCGATGGCGCCAGCGGAATCGCCGCGTGAGCGGCTCACTTCGCCAAGCACTTGCAAGCCTTTGGCGCGTAGCATCAGCTCGGCCAGGCTGCGCTCCTCGGTTTGCGCACCACGCAGGTACTGCAAGGCCCGCTGGCTGACGCTTTCAAGAAAATCCAGTCGCCCTAGCGGTCTGAGTTTGTCGGTGAAGTCGCCCAGCATGAAGTCGACCAGGCTTTCGGCCTCCCTGCGGCGCAGCTCTGCCGCGCGTTTGGCCGCCATCTCGCTCAGTCCCAAGCCCGATGCAAGCATCGCCAGCGCGACGATCAGCGTCAGGACCAGGACACGCAGCCGTTCATGCCGGCGGGCTCGCCGCGCGGACAGGCGGATGCAGTCCCGTTCGTTGTCTGTCAGTGGCACGCCATTGCTGAGCTGAAGCAGTCTGGCTTCGTCCAGCAGTTTACCGCTCGGCAGCAGCAGATCGCCGGGCCGCCCCTCGTCTTGCCAGCGCCGCGCGTGCAGGGCCAGCCGGGCGCGGGCGCGCAAGGCGCCGCGGTGGGTGTCGATCCACTCGCTCATGCGTTCCCAGCGCCGCAAGATTGCCTCGTGGGGGATGCCAAATACGGGTACGCCTGCCACCAGATCGCTGACAAACAGCCGCGCGTCAATCAGCGCCGTCACCGTTTGCCGGGCCGCTTCGCTGGGCAGTGCACTCCAGGGCGCGCGCTGGCTGCTGACGTTTTCCTCATCGGTCGACAGCACAATCACCTGGGCCATGATGTGTGGCAGGCTGTCGCGCTGCGCGGCGGTCAGCGCGAGCACCAACTGTTCCGCGCGTTGACCGATGGCGCCTTCGAGCCCGCCTAACTGCTGGTAGGCGTCGAAGGTCAGTTCGCCCTGCGCGGTACGCAATTGATACAGTTGCTGCAGGCAGTATTGCAGCAGCGGCAGGGCGTCGGGACTGGCGGCCGCGTGCTGGCACAGGACGTCGTCCAGCCGGGCTTGGGTCTGCGCATCGACACCAAAGCTGAGTTTGGACGCGGCGGCCGGCCCGCGGATGATCTGGACGATGTCGCGGAAGCTGGGCGGGTCGAGGTCGAAATGGCCGCCGCGCCGTTTGGCTTCGATCAGCAGCGGATCGCGGGCGATGCTGGGATAGAAATCGTTGCGGCACGCCAGGATCAGGATGAGCGCCGGGCTGCGGGCCAGTTGCGCGAGTGTGTGCATAAAGGCGTTGCGTTCGGCCTCGCTAATTTTGGCCATGTTGAACATGGCCTCGAAACGATCGATAAACACGGCAAAGCGCAGGCCGGAGCGCTGTCCCGCCAGCGCTGCAACCAGGTCGGCGCTGACGGTTTCGCCGCCGGCGGCCAGGCGCTGCCCCAACGACATGGCGTTCTCACCGGGCAAGGCCAGCTGTCCATCCCATTCCAGATCCAGCAGCGCGCCGGCCAAGGCCGTGAACAGGTTTTGCTGGCCCTGATCGATCAGATCAAAGGTGGTGGAGGCGAGCACTGCCGCCGCACCGTCGGTGCGCGCCGCCGACAGCGCCGGCAGCAGACCTGCCTGCACCAACGAGGTTTTACCGGAGCCGCTGGGACCGAGCAGCAGCGTTAGCGCCAGGCCGTTGTCGACCTGGCTGCGGACCACGGCCGCCAGGTTGCGGGTGATCTCGGCGCGGCCGAAAAAGACCTGCGCATGGGTTTCATCAAAAGCCAGCAGGCCGCGAAATGGCGAGCCGTCACGCCAGTTGTCGGGCGTCGTGCTGGCCGTGAAGTAATCCAACGGCGCCACCGCGCGGTAGCCGCGCTTGCGGATGGTCTCGATGTAGAGCGGCGCGCCGGCGTTATCGCCCAGTATGCGGCGCAGCTGGGCGATGTTCTTGTGCACCGGACTATCGCTGTAGCTGGTGCTACCCCAGCACTGCGCCAACAATTGCTCGCTGCTGACAATCTCGCCGGCCGCCTCGCACAAGGCCAGCAACACCTCCATCGTGCGCGGCTCCATTTGACGCTTCTCGTCTCCGTGTTCGATAGCGTTCCGGGCATGCACCACCCGCCATTGGCCGAAACGAAACGGCGGTCTTATTTCAACAAACGCCAGCGACGAGGGGAAGTCAAGGTCGCGCGGTTTAGGCATCAGGTACTCGCAAGAAAATGCTTCATTTTAAACAGCCGTGCCGCGCCGTAACTTGCCGGCGTGATACCTCGCCGTTACTTGTGTTACGTCGAGACCGACTCCTACCATGGCTTCGGATCACTGCGATTGCAAACGGCCGCGAGGTCCAGTCGACGGCGCCGTGGCATGAGTTTTAACCTGCGCTGGCTGATGGACAGCGCTCATCTTGCATAAGGAAACCACCATGCTTATCGTTACTCAACAGGGTATTCTCGACGCAGCCACCAGTCCGGTCGAAGATGCCGACGTCATTATGACCGCGGCCATCGTTGGCCATGCCTATATCCGCCTCGATGCCAAAAAGAACTGCCTTTTCGATATTGAAATCGATCCCGAGACGCTGTCGACCTCGCCCAATCCCGTTCCCCGAAGCGCAGACGAAGCCGCGGCCGCCGCCAAAATGGCCTTTAACTGGGCGCAGCACGTGCGCTGCGTCGCCAAGATCAACGTAGCGCTGGCTAGCATGGGCGACAACTTCGGCCAGCCCGAAAGAGGCAAGGAAGCGATGGTGGGCGTGACTCCCGTATGCGACAAGGATGCGGGGATCGTCCGCGTGATCGGCGGGACCGGCGACTTGTCGCCCATGTCCAAGGACCGGTATACCGTCGTGTCGCCGAAGGCAACACTGCCGGGCGCTTTGCTGCTGTGGATTGCACAGCAGCCCGACGTCGGCTACCAGGGCCGCGGCGCCTATACCGGTTTCGTCCAGGTCGACGATGGCAGCAGTCAGCCTGGCCTGTTCTGCACTTGCCGCCAGCGCGCGGCGTCGCCCAGCATGCCCGTCGACAAAACGAATCCGCGCCGCTGGATGCCCAGCATGGTGAAGAGTCCCCCGGTCGACCCCAAAGCCCCCAATGGATCGCTCAAACCCAAGTGGGATCTGGGTGCCAGGATCGGCATCGGCGGTGACGAGCGCTACTGGGGCATGATCCAGGACAATGCGCTGCAATGTACGCTAAAAAAGTTGGACATGTATTTCCGGGACGAGGACAAGAGCCGTGCGCAACAGCCGCTGGCGCTCACCGACATCGTCGGCTATACGCACGGGATGATCCAGGCAATCTACAACGTACGCTGGCTCAAGAAGGGAACGCCCTATGAAATTGCGGTCGGCAAAAAGACCACCAAGCTGGCGTCCTGCTTTACCTGCGCCATTTTTATGGAGGCGAATGGTTTCCCGGCATCGGCAACCCACCTTGGGCGGGGGGAATCCTGGTGTCCACTGTATGCCGCATCCATCGAATCGAACACAACGCAGGATGTGTCGCTCAGGGAATGCAATGCCAAATGGGCCAACTATTGCAAGAGCATTATCGACGCGGGCATCGAATGCATCGCCTCGCGTCTGACCGATGCCGGACACCGGGTCAGCTACCAGAGGCTGATCGACTACGTGGCCGCGCACCAGGATGCCTTTGACTACGCCAACCTGATCCTCGACGCGGTGACGGTGCATGACAGCGAGGTCAACCGAATCGACCGCACCCTGAGCGCGTAGCAAGGCCAGCGCGCCGGGTGCGGACGGGGCAAGCATCGCCTCTGCCGCGCCGGCGGTCGCTTTCGCGGCAGCACAGCGACCAGTCCCGACACCATGAAATGGAGCATGAGATGACCTCACCATCGACGCCGGTCTTGTTTGTTGCCTTTGCTTTGTGTGCACAAATTGCCGCTGCACTGTTGGGAAGGCCTCTCAAGCCACAGCGCAACGGGGACCGCCGAGGCGCTTGCGTCAAGGTTGCACCGGCCCGTTCCTGATTCGCGCCGCGCAAACCGTCCGTGATTTCCATGGGAGCGCAGCACGGACATCACGATGCGCTTTCCGTGGGCGGCTTGGGCAGCCCCCAACAGCTGTCGACGCCCGCTTACATGTATGAGCTCGATGAAATTCGCCTGTGCCTGGAGCGCAGCGTTTGCCGCACCTGGTGGTTGACGGCCACGCTCGAATTGACCGGCCGGCCGGCGTTGCTGGTGCAGGGGGGCGCGCCCGGTCCGGCCGACGCCGGACCGCGCTCCGCGTCGGCGCGGTCCGCCAAGGACACTGCCATCTTTGCGGTGAACTTCCTGCAGCGAAAACTCGGCATCCTGACCCTGCAGCTGCTACCTCATTTCATCTTGGAACCGCAGCATCGCCATACCCTGTCAGAGCTGGCTTCACAATGCGCGCGCATAGCCCAGCGCCTGGCAAGCCAGCGTTGGATGGTCCAACGTCAACTCGGCGCCCCGTGCCTGATCGGCTCCAGCAAGGCCATGCTGACACTGGACAGGTCGATCGAGGCCAGCTGCAGCGACAACCGCCCGATATTGTTGCTTGGGACGACAGGCAACGAGGCGCTGCAAACAGCGCTGGCCATACATCTCGGCAGCAAAGCCGCCGACCATGCGTTTGTCAAAGTGGACTGTGAGAAGACGCTGGAATCGCCCAAACGCTGGCTCGCCCGCGCGCGCGGCGGAACGCTGTTCCTGTGCGGCGTCGATGGCGGTACCGAGGCCGATCAGGAACACCTGTGGCGGCAACTGAAACAGGCGCTCGGCCAGGCCGTACCTGCAGTCGAGCCGGCGGCGGGCGTCCCAGCCATCGAGCAGGACAGGGGCGGTTGCCGATTGATGATTGCGCAGAAATCGCGCAAGCGGCCGGCAGGCGAGGGCATGTGCGACTGGCTATACATCAACTTGCCGAGCCTGTCGCAGCGGCCCGACGACCTGCCCCTGCTCACCCGCGCCGTCCTCGATTACCATGGCCATGACGCGGACGATCGCGCGACCGATGCCTTGCATCACTGGTGCGCCAACTACCACTGGCCGGGCAATGCTTCGCAACTGGAATGGGCCGTGGCGCGCCTGGCGGTGCTCACGCCGAATATGCGGATCGGCGCGAGCGACATCAACCAGCATGCTCCCCGCATGTTGCGCGAAGGTCCGCTCCGGCCAGCGGACGACGACGATGCGACCGACGCCTTGGCCGACACCCCGGCGGCGGACGTGCCGGCGCCGGTCGGCGCTGCGTTTCTGCCCGGCTCGGCGCACTGGGTCCGCTGCGTGCTCGAGCAGGATGCCTCCGTGCTGGCGCGCCTTCCGGCCGGGCTGAATAGGGCGCTTCAGTACGTCGGCAGGCGTTACCATGAGCCGATGACAGCCGAACAGCTGGCGCAACAGTGCCATGTCAGCGCCTCTCACCTGCGCTTCCTGTTTCGCGACCACCTGGGCATCTCATTCAAACTCCTGCTGCAGCAGCTACGCATCGCGCACGCGAAGCGCCTTTTGCTTGAGCTTCCACCACGGCGCGTCGCCGACGTCGCGCTCAGTGTGGGCTTCAACGATTTCAGTTACTTCCATAAATGCTTTCGTGAAATAACGGGGCAAACCCCGGGGGATTGCCGCCGCAAACACAGCCTCGCGATCGGCACCCATTTTCACGACGCCTAGGTCGCTCACGCCGCTCCGCCGCAGCGCACTGCCATTCCCCATTCCGCATCCTGGACCGTGCGCGGCTGGGTTGCCGCCTCGGCGATTGCAAACAGACGAACATCATCGTCCAGCCCACTATTCCGATCGTCTGGCCCACTCGCGATTGCGCCCGCGCCGCTACCATTTGTCTGCGGGTCAACGAAAAAAACATCGATGACGCGCACTTTTGTTAACCGTCAACCGGACCAGAAAATGGTTCCACTCAGGAGGAACGAAGCATGGCTTTTCCGACCGCTGTCAATGATCAAATCACAGATTCCGTCACGCAGGCCAACACCAAGGTGTTGGGTGACGCACCTGCCATCGCGATGGGCAATTTGTACCAGGCCACTGCGCAAGCATTGGCGAACGCGGCGCACAACGCGACCAACGCGCAGCAACAAAGCTACGTGACCTCGCAGTCCGCCACCACCATGGGTGTAGCGACCCTGTATTCCCTGGACACGGCCGCCACCGGCGTGGCCACCAAGACCATCCTGACCCCGAGCGGGGGCGTACGGGGCTTGGGTACTCCTTAAGGCGTGGCTTTACGTCGGCGTCACGCCTCCTGGGGCACTTTGTTTGGCATCTTCTTTTCATTCACTTACTTAATCGGAGAATCTCATGGCATTCCCTACCGCAGTCAACGACCAAATCACGGATTCCGTCACCCAAGCCAACACCAAGGTGCTGGGCGACGCACCGGCCATCGCAATGGGCAATCTGTTCCAGGCAACCGCCCAGGCCCTGGCCAATGCCGCCCACAACGCGACCAACGCCCAGCAGCAAAGTTATGTGACCTCGCAGGCGGCCACCACCATGGGGGTGGCGACGCTGTACTCGGTCGATACCGCCACCACCGGCGTGGCCACCAAGACCATCCTGGGTTAATCCGTATTGCGCTCGCACAATCCGTGCGCACGCTCCCCGCGCCCTGGCCGTGATTGCCAGTGTGCCTTAGCCAAGAGGAATACAGAAAATGGCCTTTCCAACAGCTGTCAACAGTCAAATCACCGACTCAGTGACCCAAAGCAATCTACAAGTTCTTGGCAGCGCGCCAGCGATCGCGATGGGCAATCTGTACCAAGCCACGGCGCAGGCACTGGCCAACGCCGCGCACAACGCCACCAGCGCGCAGCAGCAAATGTACGTGGCGGCGCAGGCGGCCACGACCATGGGAGTGGCAATGCTCTATTCGCTCGACACGGCTTCCGATGCTAAAGCCGTCAAGGCGATCTTCGGGTCTTGAACGCGCTTCAACGCCGGACCCTTTATTTTGCACCTATCCACCTAAGGAGTAATCAACATGGCTTTCCCTACCTCAGTCAATAGTCAAATCACCGATTCCGTTTCACAAGTGAACACCTCGGTGCTGGGCGATTCCCCGGCAGTCGCACTGGGAAATTTGTTCGTGGCCACGGGCCAGGCGCTGTCGAACGCCGCACATAACGCCACCAACGCACAGCAGCAATCGTACGTCACCATGCAAGCGACCACCACGCAAAGCGTAGCGACCATGCTGTCGATCGACACGGCCTCCGACGGGGTGGCGACCGCCAGGGTGCTGGGTCTGCACTAAGGCGGGAGCGCTGCCGTGACGCTGCACCGTGTTGAGCGACATGACTTCATTGCGGTGCGGCGATGGCAGCGCCGTTAAGCCTGGCGCATGCGCCCGCCATGGCCATGGGTATGACCTACCTGGCCATGGCGGACAGCATGAGCTTATCGATGCAAAACGCCGTGGCGAACCAGCAACGCGGACAGGCGACCGCCGCAGCGGCCGTGTGCCAGACGCTGGTCTTAATCATCAAGTTGGGAGGAAGTTCGAAATGAATGATATCGGTACAGTGAACGACCAGGTCGTGGACAGTGTCAACAGCGTCAACACGCTGCTTGCCGGGCAGTCGCCGGCGCACGCGTTTGCCATGCTCGATACGGTCATGGCTGAAACGCTGGGCATGGCCATGTATAACGCCGTCAATCGCCAGCAAAACGCCGGCATGGTGAATTCCGCAGCCGTGACCGCGGCTTGTGCACGCATGCTTAACGCGTACCCGCCGGCGCCGGCGCCCGACCCAGCGCCGCCACCGCCGCCGCCGCCGACCGTCCATGCCTTGCCGCCCCCGACGCCCGCGCCCTCGGGTGATGCGATGGTCAAGACCGCCTTCAGCCAGGGAGGCAACGCCATCACCGTCCTGCAAGGGGCTGCCGCCTCTGCCGGCGCGGTGGCGCAAGAGGCCAATGACGACTTGCAAAGCCTGGCAAAACTGGCGGCGATGCCTCCGGCCGGCGCAAGCACGGCCACCGCCAAGGCAGCCACCGCGGCACCGGCCGCTGCAGGAACCCCTGCCGGCACGGCAGCGTCAGGCACGGTGGCGTCAGGTGCGCCGGCTCCGGTCGTCACCGCCACGCCGCAGGCCAACGCGGCGAACCCGGCGAATAACCCGACGACTCACAGTTGAATTCGGCAAGGACAGCCGATCATCCAAGCAAAGCTTAAGGAACAGTCATGGACAACATCAACGCCCAGGTCATTGACAGCATTAACCAGGTACAGCTCGCCACGATGGCGCCGCAAGTTGTCACGACCAGCGGCGCCGGCAAGGCCTATCAGTCGGTGGCGCAATCGACGGCCATCGCAGTGCAGGATTCCGCCGACGCTTTGCGCAATCTCTCGACCATCGCCACCACCGCCATCGGCGTGGCGATGTCCCAGTTGCTCGCGACTAAGGACGCCAAGTACGTCGATGTCATCGCAGCCGCGCAGCAGGTGATGACCCAGGCAAACGTGGAGTTTGGCCAGGTCGGCGCCACCGCCGCCTCAGTCATCAAGGGCTATCCCCCGGGCTGATTCCGACCACCACCAGAGTACTTCTAACCGCTCTTTGAAAGAACCTACGCCATGACTGTCATCGTTGCCGGCAAACTGATTCAAAAGAGCTCTGGCCTGTCAGAGCTCGCGCGCCAGACGCTGGCCTATATCGACGGCGGTCCGCAGTGGCTGGCCTGGGCCATGCCCAACCCCATGGTCTGCTACGACGTCGCCGATGAAACAACCCTGCTGGCCGAGGTGCAGCAGGGTCTGCATTCCTCGCCGATGGCCCTGCTGCCGGAATTGGGTTTATGGGTCAGTCCGGTAAAACTGATGACGCTCGGCAGCGCAAACTTGCGCACCCTGGGCCAGGTCGAAACGGGCGATACCAGCACCACCGTGGTACAGCAGACGCAGCGGATCCTGACGGACAACCATCTGCTCACCGCGCAGAACTTGAGCGGGGCCGGCAGCTTTTTGCAGGATCTGGGTGTCGAATCGGCCCCCGTGTTTCAGGCCCTCGATTTCAAGGACCGCATCGCCCTGTGCGCACTGGCCGCCCTGCCACTGGGCCAGGACGGCGGGAAGCCCGAACAGCTGCGCTTCGAGGCCGCCGCATTTTCCCTGGAACAGGCCCGGTCCGTACCGCAGTTTTGCGACTACTACCATATCTACCTGGCCCACTCCAAGAAGATGGACGCGCTCAACAGTGATGCGGCTACACGCGCGCAATTGGCCAGCCAGGCGGTGCAGACCTTGTTGCCGCTGGCCTTTGGTGCGATGGATTGTCCGCAGCTGCCAGATCGCCTGCCGTCGCCGGCGGAAGTGGAGACTTGTTTGCGCAACTGGCTGGCCAAGGGATACCGGATCGGTTTTTCCAGCCTGTCGCAAGCGGTCCTGCAAATGGTGACCCAGACCACCTTCAAGACGGAAACCGGCGCCGACGCGCGCCGCTTGTTTGACCTTTACCTCAGCACGGCCCAGTCGTTCATGAGTGGCAATCGCATCAAGGAAAGCCGGTTGGAACAGGACGGCGCCAGCCTGACTTTCACCCTGCAGGACGCGACGCAACAGGCACAGCTGTATGTGAATGCGGATCGCCTGCTTTCATTGCGCAAATTCGGCAGCTGGACCCCGCCTGACGCCTTGGCCGCGCTGCCCAATTCCCCATCAAGCACATCCAAACCGGAGTAAGCACCATGGACCAGTTCCCGCCCCCATCTACCGAGAGCAATCCCGCCGTCGCCGCGTCTGCGGCGCCCGGTGCCGACAGCGCCCAGGCGCCCAGCGCGACGGGCGCCATCGACTGGGCCGCAGATGCCCTGCAGGCGGCCCAGACGCAAGTGAACGCGGCAGTCGCCGCCGCAGCGGCCGCCGCCCAGGGGGCGGTAGCCGCGTCGGAACTGTCGGGCGAACACGCGGTCGCGCAAGCGCTGGCCCAGACGCAAAGCGCGCTGCAGGCGGACCTGGCGGAGCGCCAGCAGGCCATGCAGCAAGCGCTGCAGGCGCAGACCCAGGCCGTTGAGCAGGCACATACGCAGGCCGAGGCGGCCATGGCCGCAGCCAGCGCAGCGCTGGCAGGCAAGGCGGTTGCCGCCCCGTCCGCCGAATAATTCCATCCACACACGCGGCATCTGCCGCACCTTCGAAGGACGAGCGATGCCCTGGCTAACTGACCTCTTTCACGATCCGGTACTGGACCAGTCTCCGCGGGGGCCGTTCCGGGACCGGATGCTGAGCCAGATTTCGCTGCCTGGCACCCACGATTCGGGATGCTACCGCGACCAGCGGCTCTCGAACGTCTACTCCGCCACGCAGACCCAGGATATTTTTCAGCAGCTCGCCGGCGGCGTGCGCTATTTCGACCTGCGCCCATGCAAATCCGGCGACGAGTTCTGGACCTACCACGGTCCGCTGTATTGGGGCGGGCGGCTGACCGGCGCCGACGGCATCTTGCAGCAGATCAGGGCTTACCTCGACAGCCTGGCCCCCACCGATCGTGAAATTATCATTCTCAACGTATCCCACTTCAGCAAGTTTTCGGATGCCATGCATGACGAGCTCATCGACGCCATCAGGAATACTCTGGGCGACTATCTGGTGCCTTACACGCAGCAGGACATCAACATCTTCAGCTGTCCCTACTGGCAGTTGCTGTGCGACCCGGTGGCACGCGGTTTTCCACCGCCTGTTGCGAACCCTCTGGCCATGCGTTCGCGCGTCTTGGTTCTATACGATGGGGCGCTCGACACGCCACCAACGAGCTACCTCGAGCTCTGGCCTGCGGTTCCTTATCAAGGCTTTTTCCTGCTGTCGCCGAAATACCCGAACGTGCTCGTGAACCAAATCGCGCTGTTTGACCAGTATTCAAAAAGCGCGATGCTTGAAGATGGATTCGTGTACAGCGGCATGCGCGCGAACCAGCTGCACAAATTGCGCAATCGGGTCCGGTACCGGTATGCGGAGCAAACCTGGCGTGATCTTGATGATCCGAATTTCGACCCCGGGTACTGGACGGCCAATGCCGTCGGCGGCGTACCCGGAACACTGCACTTGCTGTCCTGGACGCTGACACCGCAATTTGCGGCGACAGTGACGGGCACTTGGGATCCATTGGTGGCGGCGCGGGACCAGGCCAACCCGATGCTGCTTGACGTGTTTTGCGGACCCGGCCGGGATTGGGCCGGCACTTGTTACGACGCGCTGCATGACGCGCAAATCAACATCATTTACGTCGACCACTATGCCTCGGTCCGGCATCAGAATGCCGGCTCGCCCTGGGATGGCATGGCCATGCCGGTGGCCATCGCCGCGCGCATGAATGTGGGCCCGGTCGGAGAAGGAAACACGTGGTAGCGGACCACGGGCCGGACGGGCGCGGCTACCGCAGCTGCCTTGGTTGGCGAACGATGGAACCCCGGCCCTGATTCCGATTTCTATTTATTCAACAACGCTACTGGAAAACCATGTTCAATCTTGCCTCCTTCTTCATCGGATTCAAATACAAGCTGCTTGCGATCGGCATTGCAGCGGGCCTGGCGCTGGCCTTTTACTGGTCATGGGCCAGCCGCGGAGCCGACCTCAAACAACTCCAAGGCGAAAACGCCGTCGCGCGCACATCGATTGCCGGCCTCGAAAAAACCGTAAAAGAAGAACAGGGTTCCGCCGACATCAAGGAACAGATCAACACGGAGGAAGTGGCCGAAGCACAGCAGATTGCGACGCGTCAGGACGATCTGGCAAGCCGGCGCCGGACTGCCGTGGCAAACATCGACCGGACTTTCGATGCCATGACGGCGACGCCATTGCATGCCAGCGAACGCGACAACGCAACCAGCGCCGCGATGATCGACGGCCTGTGGAGTAGCTATTGCGCCGGGCAGCCCGCAGCACCGCAATGCGTGAAAACACCATGAAGCCAGATTGCCCTATTTCGTCGGAAGGTACCGCCATGTCAACGATTAATTCGCCTGTGCTGATATTTGCCGTGTCGGCGCTATTGCTCAGCGGCTGCGCCAGCGCGCCCCCCGCTGCGCCGATCTATAAAACCGTGCTCATTGCCCCCGATGACAATCTGCTCGGCGATTGTACGGTCGGCGCACCGCCAGGCCAGGAGGCGTACAAAGCCGCGTCGATGAAGCAAAGGGAAGAGATGCTGGTTGACGTGATCGATAAAGGCTACCGCAACGCGTTTTTGTGCAATGAGCGATGGCAAAAAGTTCGCCAATGGAAGCTGCTCGAAATGAAGAATTATCAGCAAGGCGGTTAAGCCCGGCGCCGGTGGCCCATCCACGAATGACCAAGCAAACCTATCCAAAGCAAAGGAGAAAAAATGAACACACCCGCCTCTCGCCCGCTGTTTGCCTTCATGCTGCTGGGCTCTGTCCACTGCCTGGCCCAGTCGCAGGAACCGGCTCCTGTCGTTTCAGGCATCGACATCTCGCACCACCAGGGCACTTTCGATTTCAGCGACATCGCCGGAACCGGCCATCGTTTCGTCTTCGTTAAGGCCAGTGAAGGCATGTCCATGCATGACTCGCACTACCTCAAAAATATCGCCAACGCGCGCAAAGCCGGCCTGGCGGTCGGCTCCTATCACTACTACGACACCGACGCTGCCGCAGCCGACCAATTGGAGAATTTTGAAAAGATCGTTGTGGTTCGTCCCGGCGATCTGCCTCCGATCGTCGATATCGAAAAAATGAGCCAAGAATCATTGCCGCACATGAGGGCGGAGTTGCAGGTATTCCTTAATGCGCTGGAAGCGAAGTATGGTGCGCGGCCCATCATTTACTCCGGGAGGAGTTTCGCCGGTGACCATCTGAGAGAGTTCGGCCGATATAACCTGTGGCTGGCCGAATATGGCGTGTCCAAGCCAACGCTGCCGGCGGGATGGAGTGAATGGAGGTTCTGGCAATACTCGCAGGATTGTCGCGTCGGTACATTCCCCCGCGCGCTGGACTGCAACGTCTTCAACGGCACGCTGGAGCAGTTCAAGGGTTTGCTGGTGAGGCGGCCACGGCTTCACATTGCCAACCCGGCGTCAAAATGCCCATGACATAGTTCGGCACGTACTCCTTGGCGGTTCTGACAGTCAGAGCGCCACTCACCGTGAAGTTTTTACTTAAGGGATAGCACCATGGCACGCAGCGCAGATCTGATCAAAGCACTCCGGGACGTCGTCGAGCGCGACAAGAAGTCGTCCAACTCGATTATTGGGAACTTTCTCACGAAGGCGGCGCTGACCGGCGGCTGGGAATCGTGGCTGCAGGTAGAGTTCGCCGCGCAGGTTCTCGAAACAATTAAGTTTACAGCCTTCAGTCGCGAGCAAGCCTATCCGGTTGAAGCGAAGGGGGCCGGTAAGAAGTACGACTTGTGCTTCATCGGTGCCTCCGGCGGCGTGCCCATCTACGCCGAATTGAAAACTCAACGCACCAGCGCCTACCTGGCGACGCTAGACGATTTCGATGGGGACATTCTAAAGATCCAATCGTTTGACGCCGATTGGAAAAGCAACAATATGTTGTTCGCGGCCGCGATTTTGACGGCGAGAGCCGATGACGTGGTGCAGCTCGATAAATTGCGCAAGAAGGACATGACCCGTTACAGGTTTGCCCATTACGATAACGACGGCTGGACCGTTGATGACAGTAATAACTCTATTCCGCCTGCCGTAAAGGGGAAGCTGGTCATGGTTGTCTGGTGCAATACGTAAGGTTTCCAAGATCGGGCAGCGTCGGACATGCCGATGGCAAGTTTTTAGTCCGGCAGCGTGGTCACTGGCATACACAAAGACCTGGGGGAAGCGCTGGCGCGCAACTTGGGCCGGACAACGCGGAGCAGCTGACGGCGTTCATACGCCAGAAAATGGGCTGGTGAACGGATGGCGCCGGATTGTGCCGATTTCGTCATCCTTTTAGCGGCGCCACCACAAGACGGCCGCCGTTCATGCACAGGCCTACCTGCTGCGCCTGAGCGCGGACCGTTTCCTGCACAATTACCACCGCTTCGCCGGCCTGCCGACCAAGGGCGCCATCTACGGCGGCTGGGAGTCCGACACCATCGCGGGCGAGGGACTGGGCCATTACTTGTCCGCGCTGTCGCTGATGTATGCGCAGAACCTGGCTGGCGCTGGCGCGGCGGCTGTACCACACCAAGGTGCTGCTCCCCTTGACGCAAGGCCGCGACGAACTGGCCAATCTGCACGCCAACACGCAGATCCCCAAACTGATCGGCCTTGCGCGCCTGCACGAACTGACTGGCCGCCGCGGCGACGCCGACGCGGTCGACTTTTTCTGGAAGCGCGTCACGCAGCACCACAGCTATGTCATCGGCGGCAACGGCGACCGCGAATATTTCTCCGCGCCGGACAGCATCGCCGCCCACATCACCGAGCAGACCTGCGAAGCCTGCGCCAGCTACAACATGCTGAAGATGACGCGGCATCTCTACAGCTGGGCGCCCGATGCAGCTTACTTCGATCACTACGAGCGTACGCATTTGAACCACATCCTCGCGCACCAGAATCCGCGCACCGGCATGTTCACATACATGACGCCGTTGATGTCCGGTGTAGCGCGCGAATATTCCAGCGAGGACAATGACTTCTGGTGCTGCGTCTTGTCCGGCATGGAAAGCCACGCCAAGCACGGCGATTCGATTTACTGGGAGAATGGCGATACCTTGTTCGTCAATCTCTACATCCCGTCGACGCTGGAATGGAAGGCGGCTGCGGCAAGGCTGGAGCTGAACACGCGCTATCCGTACGAAGGCGACATCGAACTCAAAGTGCGCCGCCTGGCTACAGCGGTGTACTTCCATGTCTATACCGATTCGGCGTCAGACTGTACGCGCCGCCCTGACACTGTCGCGCACGCGAGACGCTCGTCCTTGCGCTCAAGCGAACTGATGCTATTCTGGATCCTTATCTTATCAATTTTATATTGCTTAAGGAGAAGACATGAAAGCTCTCGCGATTGCGCTGGCCTGTCTGGCCTGCACCGGCGCCGCTACGGCCGATACCAACGTGGCTCTGGGCGGCGGTGTGTCGCTCACCGGTTCGGGCTTCTGGGATGGCGGTAGTTGGGGACCGGGCACACCGGCGGATCCATCAACGATCACCGACGGCGCCTACCTGCCGATCAGCACCCAGTGGAACATTGGCACGGTGTTCTGGACCGGCGCCGTCGGCGCCGATTCCATCACCATCACCCTCAACCAGGCCGCCTCGGTCAACCAGCTCGCCATCCAGGCCGACAACGACAACGATTACCGCATCCAGTACCGCGACACCGCCAACGTCTGGCACGACCTGGCGGTGATGTCGCCGAACCGCTCGTGGGGCCTGGACAACGGCAGCACGATACTCGGCGCGCCGGTGGTGGCCACCGCGTTCATGATTTCCGGCGCAGCCGGCACCGGCGACGACCACTTCGCCGTGTCGGAATTCCAGGCCATGGGCAGCCTGGTGCCCGAGCCTGCCAGCTATGCCATGCTGGGCGCGGGCCTGGCCCTGGTTGGCCTGGTGGCGCGCCGCCGCCAGCGCCGCTCCTGACCGTCTACCTTCCGGCACATGTGCGTCCATGAGGGTTTCTCCAGAATGCAGGCTGGTTCAACAACGAACCGCCTCATTCAGGAGACTACATGGACAAGACCATCAGCACGCTGTGCCTCGCCTCACTGTTTGCCGCGCTGAGCGGCTGCGGCGGCGGTAGCGGCAGCAGCGCCGTTGCCGTGACACCGCCGCCGACGCCGCCGGTGGCGCCCACCGCGCCCGTCGGCGAGGCCGACACTTCCGGCGCGCGCGGCGCTTTGCTGTTCAACCCGCCGCCGCTGGCGCGCTCGCTCGATCCCGCCGGACTGGTGCAGGCATTGGGCCGCCTCGGCGAGTTCGGCACCCAGGTCTTGGCGGTGGCCGGCCAGCCCAAGTGCGGCGTCGATTTCCACCAGTTCGAATACAGCACCGTCGGCGCGGCCGGCGAGACCACCACCGCGTCCGGTTCGCTGATGGTGCCGAGCGGCAGCGACCCGGCCTGCAGCGGCAAGCGCCCGCTGCTGATGTACGGCCACGGCAGCTCGACGCAGCGCAATGTGCGCCTGGGCGACCTGACGCCGGGCGCGCCGTTTGCCGGCACCAGCGCCACCGTGGCGGCGCTGTACGCGGCGCAGGGCTACATCGTGGTCGCGCCCAACTACGCCGGCTACGACACTTCCAAGCTGAGCTACCATCCGCACCACATCGCCGACCAGCACGCCAAGGACATGATCGATGCGCTGACCGCCGCCCGCAAGGCCTTCGCCAGGCTGCCGCATCCGGTTGTCGAGAATGGCAAGCTGTTCCTCACCGGTTATTCCGAAGGCGGCTATGTGACGATGGCCACCCACCGCGCCATGCAGGCGGCCGGCATCAGCGTGACGGCTGCCGCTCCGCTGAGCGGCAACTACGCCGAGAGCGTCAGCTATGAAACCACGCTGGGCTCGCCCGAAGTGTTGCGCGGCCTGGGCCAGGTCGGCACCGAATCCATGCTCGACCTGGTGCTGCAGTTCACCGCCTGGCAAAAGGCCTACGGTAATCTGTATGCCGCGCCCACCGAGCTGTACCAGCCCGGCTATGCGGCATCGATGGAGACGCTGGCGCCGACCTTGCTGCCGGTCGGCTCGCTGGTCGGCAGCGGCAAGCTGCCGCCGCATCTGCTGGCGCGCGACATGCCGGGCTACGCCAGCCTGTCGGCGGCCGAGCAGATCAACTTCGGCACGCCGGAACAGAGCCTGCTGAAGTCGGCCTACATCTCGGCGCTGTTCAACGACATCATCAACCATCCCTGCCCGGTGACGGCGTCCACGGCGCCGCTCGATTGCAAGCCCGCGCATCCGATGCGCGCCGCCTGGTTCAAGAACGATTTGCGCACCTGGGTGCCGACCGTGCCGGTGCTGATGTGCGGCGGCCATGGCGATGACGAGGTGCCGTTCAACAACGCCACGCTGACCCAGGCCTACTTCAACGCCCACGGCGTCGCGCCCAAGCTGGTGACGGTGCTCGATGTCGATACGCCGGCGCTGGCCAACGATCCCTACGCCAGCGCCAAGTCGGTGTTTGCCGAAGCCCGGCGGCGGGTGGTCGCGTCCAACGGCGACCCGACCAGCCAGGAGAACTATCATGGCTACATGGCTTTCGCCGGCTGCAACGTGGCGGCGCGCGATTTCTTCAAGACCTTCGAGTAAGAGTTAGTCGTACAGCGTGCCGATGGCCAGCGGCGCGCTGACGGTCTGGATCTTGCCCTGCTGCGGCCAGTCGGCGAAGCGGTACAGCGCCACCTTGTAGATGCCCATCGAGCTGCCTTCGAACGGATGGGCGTCGACCAGCGGCAGCACGCCGCTGGGGCCGCCGGTCTGGGCGCGCACCTCCGGCGTGGCGCCGGCCGGATAGACGAATTTGATGCCCTGGCACTGCTTGCCGATCAGGCGCATGCGGTAGCCCGATTCGCGCTGCGCGCTGATCAGCTGTTCGCAGGCGGCGCGCAGTTCGGCCATGTCGTACACGCCGTCGGCGTGCTCGCGGATCGAATAGCGGCCGCTGAAGTAGTAGTTGCCCTTCTGCCGGTTCAGGCGCAGCACGGCGTCGTCCTGATACGCCTGCTTGAGCATGGGCAGCTCGGCGCGGCCGATGCCGTCGACCGGGATCGTGATGTCGGTCTTCTCGCCGACCAGATGCAGGCTCAGGCCGTTGAGCGGGGCGCTGGCTTCAAGCGGACGGATCTGCATGTGCGCCTGGATCAGCGGCCGGCTGCGCGTGTAGTGGGCGAAGAAGGCGGCGGCCTTGTAGGCGTGGCGGTAGCTGTTCCATTCGGAGTCGCGCTCGGCGCTGACGATCACCTTGGGGTCTTCGCCGACATCGCCGGCGGCGGCCGTCAGCGGCAGCAGCGGCAGGACTGCAATCCAGAGCGGCAATGTTTTCATCGGCGGAATCGGCGAGTTCAGGGACTGCCGATTCTAGGTCAAAGCGCGGCCTTGCGCTCATCTGCGCAGCATGGGCGTGGGGGAAATGCCACATGACTTCCGGCACTGTCGCTGGCCTTGGGGCTCGCGTATCATGGCCCGACTCATGCTCCCGCCAGGAACCTCATGCTGCACCGTTTGAAGCAAAATCTTATCGGCGTTATCGGTCTGCTGGGCTGCCTGGTCGGTGGCGCGCTGGACGGCAGCCACTTCATGATGAAGGGCATCAACGAGGACATGCCGCTGGGCCGCGCGGCCTTGTGGTGCGCCAGCTGGTTCACGCCGGCGCCGTCGGCGATCCGCGCCGGCACCGACCGCGACGACCTCACCGTTCAACTGTTCCTGATCGCCTACGCGGCGTTGATGCTGCTGTTCGCGCTGCTGTTCTGGCTGCGCACCAGCGGCGCGATGCGGCGGCTGGGCTGGCGCGGCGATGCGATGCTGCTGGTGCAGCTGCTGATCGCGCTCAGCTATCCGCATGGGCTGCTGTACCTGCTGGCCGCCGAGCTGGGCCTGGTGCTGGCGCTGCACAGCGGCTTGCGCTGGCTGGGCTTGCAGGTGCTGCTGTTGGCGCTGCTGACCTTGCTGCCCCTGCCGGGCAACGAGTCGACCCGCAGCGACGGCTGGGTCAAGACGGTGCTGCTGGACCTGGGCACGATCTCGATGTGGCAGTGCATCGCCTACGGCATCGGCTACATGGCGGCGGTGGAGCGGCGCGGCCGCATCGAACTGGCCGCCGCCAATGGCGAGCTGCGCGCCACCCAGCTGCTGCTGACTGACACCGTGCGTTCGGCCGAACGGCTGCGCATCGCGCGCGACTTGCACGATATCGTCGGCCACCACCTGACCGCGCTCAATCTGCACCTGGACCTGTCGCTGCGCCAGTCCGGCGCCGACGCGCCGCCGGCGCTGGCCACGGCGCGCTCGCTGGCGCAGGGCTTGCTGGCCGAGGTGCGCGTGGTGGTCGGCAGCGAGCGGCGCGACCAGCACATTGATCTGCGCGAGGCGCTGGCCGCGCTGTGCGCCGGCATACCGCAGCCGCGCATCGCGCTCAGCTTCGAGCCGGGGCTGGAGATCGCTTCGCCGGCCGTGGCGCATACGCTGTTCTGCTGCGCGCAGGAAGCGATCAGCAACGCGGTGCGGCACGCGGCGGCCGGCCAGCTGCACATCGCGCTGGCGCGCGCGGCCGATGGCGCGTCGGTGGTGTTGCGCATCGAGGACGACGGCTGCGGCAGCAGCGCCGAGCAGGAGGGCAATGGCTTGCGCGGCATGCGCGAACGGCTGGCGCTGCTCGGCGGCGAGCTGACGGCGGGCAACCGGCCGCAGCGCGGCTTCGGCATGGAGATCGTGCTGCCGGCTGGCGCGGGCGCGGCATGACGGCGCACGTCCCAGTGCCTATTCGTGTAGTGCTGGTCGACGACCAGATGCTGGTGCGCAGCGGCATCAGCGGCCTGCTGGCGCTGACGCCCGACATCCGCGTGGTGGCCGAGGCGGCCGACGGCGCCGCTGCGCTGGCGGTGGTGGCGGCGGCCAGGCCGGACGTGCTGCTGCTCGATATCCGCATGCCGCAGCTGTCGGGCATCGCGCTGTTGCAGCAGTCGGCCGCGCTGCTGCCGCCGACCATCCTGCTGACCACTTTCGACGACGACGAGGCGCTGCTCGACGGCATGCGCGCCGGCGCCAAAGGCTTCCTGCTCAAGGACATTTCGCTGGAACGGCTGGCCGACGGCATCCGCGCCGTGGCGGCCGGCGCCACCGTGTTCCGGCCGGCGCTGACCGAGCGCACCCGCAGCGCCTACGAGAGCAGCGCGGGCGCGCCGTCGCCGCTGCGCGACGATGGCGAGCGCCTGACCGCGCGCGAAACCGAAGTGCTGGCGCTGATGGCCGCCGGCTTCAACAACGGCGAAATCGCCACCGCGCTGGGACCGAGCGAGGGCACGATCAAGAACCACGTGTCGAGCATCCTGGCCAAGCTGGGCGTGCGCGACCGGGTGCGCGCGGTGTTGCGCGGACTGGAACTGGGACATATCTGATGAAGAAAATCTGGGCGCCGCTGGCGCTGTTGATGTGCGGCGCCGTGCAGGCCGGACCTACCCGCATGATGATGCCGGAAGATACCGAGGACATGTACTTCGGCCTGGCGGCGCTCGACCTGGTCCACGCCAGGGACAGCGGCCGCGACATGACGCTGTTGCCGACGCTGTCGGTGCAGTGGAGCAGCGGCGCCTTCCTCGACCTGAACAGCGAGGACGGGCTGGGGCTGGGCTGGCATCTGTCGGACGATCCTTCGCTGGCCTATGGCCCGCTGCTGCGCTTCAGCTCGCGGGAAGTGCGCAGCGATACGCCGGGCCAGCGCGGCGGCCTGGCCACCGAGGCCGGCCTGTTCACCTACTACCGCTACGCGCACAACATCCAGCTGGGCGCGCAGGGCATGGCCAGCAGCAACGACGGCGGCCTGGGCCTGCGCGCCCACCTGTGGGCCGAGGCGTCGACGCCGGTGGCGGCGCACCATACGCTGGCGCTGGGCGCCGGCATGGTGCTGGCCAACCAGCGCTATCTGCAAGCGTATTTCGGCGTCACGCGGGAGCAGGCCGAGGTCGAATCGCACCGTTTGTACGCGCCGCGGCCGGGCCTGTTGAGCGTGTATCTGCAACCGTCGTGGGAGTGGCAGGTGGCGAACAAGTACTACCTGAACACCTGGCTGCGCGTGAGCCGGCTGGGCGGGCAGGCCGCCGCCAGTCCGCTGGTGGGGCAGCGCAACCGCGCCATCCTCAGCACCATGCTGACCTACCACTACTGAGCTTCACTGCCGGGCTTCACATCTGGCGGAAGTGATGCAGGTAGCTGCGGCTGACCGGCAGCACTTCGTCGCCATCGCGCAGGTGCAGCTCGGCCGTTTCATTGACGCCGCGCACCACCATGCTGACGCAGCTCAGGTTGACGATGACCGAACGGTGCGTCTGCACGAAGCGCTCGGGGTCCAGCTGCTCGGCCAGTTCGCGGATGGTCTTGCGTATCAGCGCTTCACCTTCCTCCCATGCGACCTGCGTGTATTTTTCCTCGGCGCGCAGGTAGCGCACCTGTTCGACCGGGATCAGGCGCACGCTGTTGCCGACCGACGCCCGTATCCATTGCAGCCACTGGCGCGGTTGCGCGCGCTGCTGCATGCGGCCGGCCAGCTGGTCGAGCACCGCGTCCAGCGCATGGTTGGCTTGCAGCGGCAAGGCCACCTGGCGTTGCAGGCGCTGCACCGTGTCGGCCAGCCGCCCGGCGTCGATAGGCTTGACCAGATAGTCGAGCGCGCCTTGTCCGAACGCTTCCACCGCATAGTGTTCATACGCGGTGACGAACACCAGTTGCGCGCGGCGCGCCAGGGCGCGC
Source organism: Rugamonas aquatica (assembly GCF_009380215.1). Classification (GTDB taxonomy): domain Bacteria; phylum Pseudomonadota; class Gammaproteobacteria; order Burkholderiales; family Burkholderiaceae_D; genus Rugamonas; species Rugamonas aquatica_B. The sequence goes on along the minus strand of NZ_WHUG01000013.1, from coordinate 20,132 downwards.
GCGACGTCGATGCCGTTCAGGCCGGGCATGTGGATGTCGAGGAAGACGATGTCGGGGCGGCATTGCTCGAACAGCTCCAGCGCTTCCTGGCCGTTGCGCGCATCGTCGGTCAGCGCCAGGTCCGGCCACAAGGCGGCCAGGTGGCTGCGCAGGCGTTCGCGCAGCAGCGGTTCGTCGTCGGCGATCAGCGCCGTCACTGGTTTCATGGTTTTGTTCCCGGATCAAAGTGTAGTTCGACGCGCACGCCGCGCGGCGTGGCTTCGTGCAGGTCGAGCCGCGCGCTGGCGCCGTAGAAGCCTTGCAGGCGCGTGCGCAGATTGGCCAGCCCGGTGCCAGGCTGCGCCGTTTCCGACATGCCGACGCCGGTGTCGCTGACCCACAGCGTGATGCGGCCGCTGCCCGGGTCGCGTCTGCCGCCGACCTCGATGCTGCCGCCGTCCATGCTGGGATCGATGCCGTGGCGGACCGCGTTCTCGACCAGGGTCAGCAGCGCCATGGCGGGAAAGCGCAGCGTCTCTGCCTCAGCCACATCGCTGACCGAGAATTGCATCCGGTCGGGCATGCGCAGATGCATCAGCTGCAAATAGGTACGGACCAGTTGCAGCTCCGTGGCCAGCGTGGCGTCGGCGTCGCCCAGCCGTGGCATCGCCGCGCGCAGATAGGCGATCAGGTGGCGCAGCACCGGCCCGGCGTTGTCCGATCCCGACGCCACCAGCGCTTCGACATTGGCCAGCGTGTTGAACAGGAAGTGCGGCTCGATCTGTTTTTGCAGCAGGCGCAGGCGGGCGTCCAGCAGCTCGCGCTCCAGCGCGTCTTTTTCCAGCTGGGTTTGCAGACGGTCGGCGCGTTCGCGCTGCTTGCGTTCCTTGCGCATCGCCGCCAGCGAAAACAGCACGCCGAAAAAGATCGACAGGAACACCATCATGATCTGGCCGAGCAGCGTTTGCCGTTCGCCCAGGTAGGTGACGAAGTTTGCGCCCTGCGTCGCCAGCACCGTGGCCAGGGCGGCGACGGGCGCGGTCAGCACCACCGCCATCAGGCGGGCGGGAGCGATCCCCAGCCAGTGCGGCTTGAACCTGCCGGCCGCCGCATACGCCAGCAGCAGCGCCATGCCGATGAAGCCGATGCGGCCGAACACCGCGTGGTAGGGCGTGCCGCTGAGCCGATGCAGCGGCCACGACAACAGGAGTGTGAAGACCGCCACCTTGAGCGCCTGCTGCCTGGTCGGCAAGGCCGTGTCGGCGGTGTGGGGGCGGGAGGTGGCGGGCGGCATACGGCCACAATAACCGCTTCGCCGCCGCCGTTCAAGCCCTGAAAACCGTCGCCGGTCGCATGGTTGGCGGTGGCGCCGCCGCGCGGGCGCAGCGGCGGGCTATCGTCGCAGCCATTCAAACACACGGGAGGTGGTCATGACATCAGAAAACTATAGCGCTGCGGCCTTGCTGCCGCCGTTCTCCATGCAGCGCCGGGCGGCCGGCACCCTGGCCCGCGCCGTGCAGCTCTGGTTTGCCGTCACGGTCGCCGGCCAGCTGATGTTCGCGGCCTACGCCATCGTGCTGTACGGCGGCGCCGCGCTGCGCGGCGACATGGCCGGCTGGAACGCGGTCATGACGCACGGCCATGTGCCGGGCGATACGGCGGGCAATGCCGCGATAGTCGCGCATCTGCTGCTGGCGGTCGTCATCATGCTGAGCGGCGCGCTGCAACTGCTGCCGCAAGTGCGCGCCCGCGCGCCGCGCCTGCACCGCGTGAACGGCCGCCTCTACGTGGCCGGCGCCGTCATCGCCAGCGTCAGCGGCATGTACATGTTGTGGTGGCGCGGCACGGTGGGCGATTTGACGCAGCACCTCGGCACCACGCTGAACGGCTTGCTGATCCTGCTGTTTGCCGGCCTGGCCGTGCAGCGTGCGCGCACGCGCGACTTGGCCGCGCATCGCCGCTGGGCGTTGCGGCTGTTCCTGGCGGTGGGCGGCGTGTGGTTCTTCCGCGTCGGCCTGATGTTCTGGATCGCCGTGCATGGCGGGCCGTCCGGCTTCGACGCCGCAACGTTTCGCGGCCCGTTCCTGAGTTTTCTCGCCTTCGCCCAGTGCCTGCTGCCGCTGGCCGTGCTGGAGCTGTATCTGCGCTGCCGCCTGCGCGGGGCGGCGGCGCAATATGGCGTGGCGGCCCTGCTGGCCGGGCTGACCGTCGCCATGGGCGTGGGCGTCGCGGTCGCCACGGCGGGCATGTGGCTGCCGCGCATGCATTGAGCGCGGCGCCGGCTAGGATTCGCCGTAGCGGCTGCGGATTTCCGCCAGCACGCCTTGCTTCTCCAGGCGCTGGATGGCGCCGTTCAGCAGGTCGAGATCGGCCTGCGTGGTGCTGTTTTTGTTGAGCATCAGGTGCACCGGCGCCCGCAACACCATGAACGGCAGCGGCGCGATGGCCACGCCCTGTTCCCTGGCCTCGTGGCGCAGGGCGGCGGTGTCGCCGAGTATCAGTTCGGCGCGCCCGGCGTCCAGCATGCGCAAGCCCTGCTGGAAGCTGAGGAAGGTGCTCAGGTGGCCGGCCGCCAGCAGCTCCGGCTGCACGCGCGCGTAGGTCGGGCCATACCAGCCCACCTTGGGCGCCAGCAGCGACAACTTTCTCTTGAGCAAGGCTTCCAGGCTGCGCACGTCGCGGTAGTTCGCCAGGTTGGCGCTGCGGACGAAGACGCCGACCGATTCATGGCGGTAGGGCAGGCTGAAGCGCGCGTATTTGCGGCGCTCGCCGGTGTCGGAGGCGGCCAGCAGCAGGTCCAGCCCGCCCAGCTCGAACTGGCGCTGGCGGCGCGCGGTCGGCAGTTCGGGCAAGAGTTGCAGCGTGCAGCCGGCCTCCTTGAAGATCGCTTGCACCAGTTCCAGGTCCAGCCCGGACGGCGGGCCGTTGGGCTGGCTGTAGACGTAGGGCGGCCATTGCTCCAAAGCCATTTTCATCTGGCAGGCAGCGGCTGGCGCCGGCAATGCGGACGCGACGATGAACGCCATGACGGAACCGACGCAACGCGCTTGCATGGCGAAACCCTTTCTTGATCTATGGCTACAATTTGCCAGATGTGGAGAGAATGTCAAGCGTGCGCCTTGGTACAGTATAGTTGCTACACTTGTGCTTTCTGGATTCGGAATGCCTATGCCGGTGCAATTTTCCTCTGCCTTGTCCCCTGTCGAGTGCGATACCGGCTGGCGCTTTATCGGCGCCGGCACGCCCATGCGCGACCTGGTGCAGCGCCACGCATGGGAGTACACGCCGCTGGGGCCGATCGCCTCGTGGCCGGCGTCGCTGCGCACGGCGGTGGGCCTGGTCATGCACTCGGTCCATCCGATGTTCCTGTGGTGGGGCGAGCAACTGGTGCAGGTCTACAACGATGCCTATGTGCCCAGCTTCGGCCAGGGCAAGCATCCGGCCGCGCTGGGGCAGGCGGGGCGCGAGTGCTGGCCGGAGATCTGGTCCGTCATCGGTCCGCAGATCGACAGCGTGCGCAACGGTGGCGAGCCGCGGTGGTATGCCGACAACCTGGTGCCGATCGAGCGCAACGGCCGCATCGAGGATGTGTACTGGAGCTACACCTACACCCCGGTGTTCGACGAGGCCGACCGCGTGGCCGGCGTGCTGGTGGTGTGCACCGAGACCACCGCCCAGGTGCTGGCTGAACGGCGCCGCCACGCGCTGGACTTGCTGGCGCGCAGCCTGCTCAACTGCCGCGACGAGGCGCAGGTGCTCGACAGCATCGCCCATTGCGTGGCCGGCAATCCGGGCGACCTGGCCGGCGTGGCGCTGCGGCGCGGCTCCCAGGACGGCGTGGCCGAGGCGGGCGCCGGCGTGGTGGTCATCCGCGGCGCCGAGCTGCAATTGTGCGAAGACTTGATGCTGGTGTTCCAGGTGTCGCCGCGGCTGCCGATGGACCACGCCTACCGCCAGTTCCTGGAGCAGATCACGGCCGCCGTGTGCGCCACGCTGAGCCGGCTGGAGAGCGACCGCGCGCTGGCCCAGGCGATGGCCGAAAGCGAGCGCCTCAACGTCGACCTCAACCTGTCCTCGCGCATCAAGGATGAATTCCTGGCCATGCTGGGGCATGAGCTGCGCAACCCGCTGGCGCCCATCGTCACCGCGCTCAAGCTGATGAAGCTGCGCGGCGCCGACATCGCGCCGGAGCAGGCCGTGATCGAGCGCCAGGTCGAGCACCTGGTGCGGCTGGTCGACGACTTGCTCGATGTGTCGCGCATCGCCAGCGGCAAGGTCGAGCTGCGCAAGGAAACCGTGCAGCTGGCCGACGTGCTGAACCGGGCGATCGAAATGGCCAGCCCGCTGCTGGAGCAAAAGCGGCACCGCCTGCTGGTCGATGTGCCCGGCGTGCGCTGGCATGGCGATCCGGCGCGGCTGGCGCAGGTGGTGTCCAACCTGCTGAGCAACGCGGCGCGCTACACGCCGGCCGGCGGCCATATCACGCTGAGCACGCGGATCCGGCAGCAGACCGTGCAGATCCAGGTGACGGACGACGGCTCGGGCATCGCGCCGGCGCTGCTGCCCCACATCTTCGACCTGTTCGTGCAGGGCAACCGCCAGCTGGACCGCGCCAAGGGCGGGCTGGGCATCGGGCTGGCGCTGGTGCGCAACCTGGTGCAGATGCATGGCGGCGAGGTCAGCGCCTACAGCGCCGGGGAAGGGCGTGGCAGCACCTTCACCATCACGCTGCCGGACTCGCTGGTGCCCGAGGCCGAGGCCGAGGTGGCCGCCCCGTCCGCGCTGTCGCTGGCCGCCGCCGGCGCCCGCGTGCTGGTGGTGGACGACAACCAGGACGCCGCCGATTCGCTGGGCGAGCTGCTGGGCGCGCTGGGCTACCACGCCACGGTGGCCTACGATCCGGCCCAGGCCATCACCGCCGTGGCCGCCGCCGGCGCGGCCGGGGCCATGCCGCAGGTGGCCATCCTCGACATCGGCCTGCCCGGCATGGACGGCTTCGAACTGGCCTGCCACCTGCGCCAGCTGCCCGGCGGCGCGGAACTCAAGCTGGTGGCGCTGTCCGGCTATGGCCAGGAGCACGACAAGTCGCGCAGCCGCGAGGCCGGCTTCGCGGCCCATCTGGTCAAACCGGTCAATATCGCCGAGCTGCAAGCCGTGTTACCGGTGGATGCAGATGTAAAGTTATCATAAATGGTTATGTTTTTCTTAAACTAGCCATTAAAATAGCCGCGTGGAAACTTTTGCGCGGGGAACGTTGTGGAACTGGTTTATAAGAACGAAAAACCGCTATTCGGCCTGATGCTGGTGGTGTCGCTGCTGATCTGGGCCGGGCTGATGCTCGGCACCAAGGGCATGGCGCTGCTGTACCTGCTGCTGTTCGTGGTTTCCTGGTGTTTCGCCCAGTCGGCGCTGGTGTCCTGGCTGCGCGGCACGGCGGTACGCATCACGCCGCAGCAATTCCCCGACCTGCACCTGCGCATCGAAGCCTGCTGCCGGCGGCTGGCGCTGGAGGTCGAACCGGAAGCCTATCTGCTGCAGATGGGCGGCTCTTTCAACGCCTTCGCCACGCGCTTTCTCGGCAATCACATCATCGTGCTGTACTCGGACGTGGTCGACGCGCTGGAAGAGCGGCCGGACGCGATCAATTTCTACATCGGCCACGAGATCGGCCACATCAAGCGCAACCACCTGCGCTGGTCGGCGCTGCTGGCGCCGGCGTCGCTGGTGCCGCTGCTGGGCGCGGCCTATGCGCGCGCCCGCGAATACACCTGCGACCGCCACGGCTTCCACGCCTGCGACGATTTGAAAAGCGCCCAGGTCGGACTGGCCGCGCTGGCCGCCGGCGGCAAGCGCTGGCGGCAGATGAACGCTTCCGGCTACGCCGCCCAGGCGCGCGCCTCGTCGGGGTTCTGGATGTCCTTCCACGAGCTGGTGGCCGATTATCCGTGGCTGGTCAAGCGCATGGCGGTGGTGCGGGGGCTGGCCTCGGGCAACGAGGTGAGCCAGCCGGGCCGGCACGGCCTGGCCTATGTGCTGGCGCTGTGCGTGCCGCGCCTGGGCGTGGGCGGCCTCGGTTCGCTGATCGGCGTGTGCGCGCTGGTCGGCATGCTGGCCGCGGTGGCGCTGCCGGCCTACAACGATTACGCGGCGCGTGCGCGCATGGCGCAGGTGGTCGGCGTCGGCCAGGACGCGACGGCGGCGGTGGAGCGCTACTTCTACGCCAACGGCCGCGGCCCGGCCACGCTGGCGCAGGCCGGCTACGCGATGGACGACCCCAGCCACGTGGTGCAGGAAGTCTCGGTCGATCCGGGCAATGGCGTGGTGCGCGTGCTGCCGTCCGATCCCGTCTATCGCGGCAAGGCTATTGCGTTCACGCCGAGGCTGGACGAAAATAAGCGCGTTGCCTGGCAGTGCGGCAGCGAAGACATTCCCGCCCAAGTGTTGCCGGCCGACTGCCGCAACTAAACCCCTGACTGGATCCCGCCGTTGACCGCTCCCCTCGAAATCGCCGCCAACATCGTCATGACCGTATCGATCGTGCTGGCCGGCCGCAACAATGTGCATTCGTGGTGGCTGGGCGTGGTGGGCTGCGTGATGTTCGCCGCGCTGTTCTACAGCGTCAACCTGTATGCCGACGTCGCGCTGCAGCTGTTCTTCATCGTCACCTGTTTCATCGGCTGGCTGCGCTGGGTGCGCGGCGGCGACGGCGGCGCGCTGCCGATCAGCCGCGCCAGGCTGGGCGCGCTGGGCTGGATGGTCGGCGTCGGCCTGGCCGCCACCGCCGCCTACGGCCTGATGCTGCAGGCTTACACCAACGCCTACGCGCCCTTCATCGATTCGGCGGTGCTGATGTTCAGCATCGTGGCCCAGCTGCTGCTGATGGGCCGGCGCCTCGACACCTGGCCGTTCTGGCTGCTGGTCAACACCATCTCGGTGCCGCTGTACGCCAGTCGCGGCCTGCACCTGACCGCCGCGCTGTACGCGGCCTACTGGCTCAACGCGCTGGTGTCGTGGTTCTTCTGGCGGCGCCAGATGCGCGCCGCGCCAGCCCCCGCGCTGCAGAGTCAGCTTTAGATTCAATTGGCATATACAAGTAGAATTTAATTCGTTCCCTTCGCCGGCGGCGGTCTTTATAGTTCAGGCTCCAAGTATCAGCGGCCTGTAGCCATGCATCGCACCCACGTTTCCACCTCAGCCTCCTATCGCCACGTCCTGTACATGCTCTGCATGGCGCAGTGCATGTGGCGCGCGCTGTAACGCCGCTTTCACACCCCGTAGTCCCATCGAGCAAATCCGTCCGGCCCACCAGGCCGGCAGCGGCTGCGCTTTTGCACGCTTTTTCTATCGGAAAAGCAGTACCAAACCCACCAAGAGGAATCATGTTCAAACCACTCAGCATCACCCTGGCGCTGGCCGCCGCCTTCCCGCAACTGGTCCACGCCGAGGAGGCCGCCGCCGCCGCTGCCGATCCCGCGCGCGTCATCGTCACCGGCTCGAATATCCGCGTCACCGAAAAAGAGGGCGCCGCCGCCATCGAGGTGCTCAGCGCCAAGGATATCGCCGCCAGCGGCAAGACCAGCATCGCCGACGTCATCCGCTCGCTGGCCGCCAACAGCGGCAACAGCTACAACGAGCAGTACACCGGCAGCTTCTCGGCCGGCACGGCCGGCGTGTCGCTGCGCGGCATGGGGCAGAAGAACACGCTGGTGCTGGTCAACGGCAAGCGCGTCAGCCCGTATGCGACGGCGCAGGATTTGCAGGAAGTGTTTGTCGACCTGAACAGCCTGCCGATGGCGGCGGTGCAGCGCATCGAGGTGCTCAAGGATGGCGCCTCGTCGATCTATGGTTCGGACGCGGTGGCGGGGGTGCTCAACATCATCCTGTACCAGGAATTCAAGGGCACCGAGGTGACGGTGGAGGGCGGCGAGTCGACCCAGGGCACGGGCCAGACCGACAGGCGCGCGGCGCTGCAGACCGGCTTAGGCTCGCTGGCGGACGACGGCTACAGCCTGGTGTTCGCGCTCGACGCCCAGCAGCGCAGCAAGCTGCAGCAGACCGATGTGGACTGGATGCGCGGCAGCGATTTCCGCGCCCAGCAGAACGGCAGCCTGGCTTGGGTGCCGACCAACTACTACGGCACCGACGCCACCAAGCTGCTGGGCGGCGTGCAGGGGCCGCTGCAGCTGACGCCGTACGGCACGATCAGCGACGGCAAGCAGGGCCAGGTGCTGGCCTACAATCCGGCCGAGTACAAGACGCTGATCCCGGCGGTGCAGCGGGTGCACGCGTCGGTGCGCGGCAGCCTGCAACTGACGCCGGAGCTGGTGGCGTATGCCGACCTGCTGTACAGCTACTCGCGCGCCGACCAGACCTTCGGCGCGCCGCTGACGGTCAGCAGCAGCCTGCGCGCCTGGAATAACCAGACCCAGAAGCTCGACACCATAGGCGCGACGCTGCCGGTCGGCCATCCGAACAATCCGGGCACGACGCCGGTGGCGATCACCGCCACGCTGTTCGACCTGGGCCCGCGCCTGAAGGCCGACAAGGTCGACTTCTACCGCGCGCTGGGCGGCGTCAAGGGCCAGGTCGCGGGCTGGGACGTGGACGCCTCGCTGGGCCGCTCGGCCAGCACGCTGGAAGAGACGGTGCAGAACTTCGTCAACCGCTACGAGTTTGAAAAAGTGCTGGCCGACGGCAGCTACAACTTCGCCGACCAGAGCAAGAACAGCGAAGCGGTGCGCAACCGCCTGCGCCTGTCGACCCTGCGTCCGGCGCAATCGCAGCTGACCACGCTGGACTTGTCCGCCGCGCGCGATGTGCTGAACCTGCCGGCCGGCCCGCTCGGCGTCGCGCTGGGCGGCCAGTGGCGCCGCGAAGGCATGAACTCGAACACCTCGAGCGCCGTGCTGTCGGGCACCGAGCTGCGTCCGGCCATCAACATCATCAACGGCCAGCGCGATGTGTCGGCGCTGTTTGCCGAAGCCAACGCGCCGCTGACCAGCAACTTGAACCTGAACGTGGCCGGCCGCGCCGACCACTACAGCGACTTCGGCAACGCCTTCTCGCCCAAGGCCAGCCTGCGCTACGAGGCCGTGCCCGGCCTGCTGCTGCGCGGCACGGTGTCGCGCGGCTTCCGCGCGCCGTCGCTGCCGGAAATCACCAACAGCAATTCGGTCAGCTACGGCGCCGTGGTCGATCCGCGCGATCCGATCGCGCCCAAGCAGCCGCGCGGCGTCACCAATGTCACCACCGCCAACGCCGCGCTGCGGCCCGAGCGTTCGGACAACCTCAACCTCGGCTTCGTGGTCGCCCCGAGCAGCACCAGCAGCATCGGCGTCGACTACTACCGCATCAAGACGCGCGGCGTGATCGGCACCGACAACAGCGACACCATCATCGCCGCCAACCGTCCCGGCCAGGTGGTGCGCGACGCCGACGGCCGCATCAGCACGCTGTACCTGCAGTACCGCAACCAGGGCGATCGCGTGGTGTCCGGCGTCGACTTCGACCTGCGCCAGAGCTACACCAGCGCCGCCTACGGCAAGCTGGACCTGCGCGCGCAGCTGAGCCGCCTGTTCCGCTACGCGGCGCCGCTGTCGGAAGGCGAGCCGCTGACCAATGGCGCCGGCAACAATTACCACGGTTCGCTGCCGGGCTGGCGCGGCGCCAGCCACGCCACCTGGGAGATCGGCAGCTGGAGCAGCACGCTGAGCTGGAACTACACCAGCGGCTACGAGCAGACCGCGCAGGCCGCGCGCGTGGGCGAGCACGTGTCGTCCAACGCCACCTACGACCTGAGCGTGTCGCGCAAGCTGGGCACGGCCACCACGCTGACGCTGGGCGTGCAAAACCTGACCGACAAGCGGCCGTCGTGGGATTCGTCGACGTCCTTCTTCGACTTTACCCAGGCCGATCCGCGCGGGCGCTTCGCCTCGCTCAAGCTCAACACCAAGTTCTAAGCCCTTGCTCAACAGCTGAAATGAAGGGGTGACATTCACCGTCACCCGTTCTATCATGATATTTCCATAAGGAATTACCCGAGGAGATACCATGCAATGGTTTTACGACTTGAGAATCGGCAAAAAGCTGATCGTGGCGTTTGGCGTCGTGATCGCGCTGACCTGTCTGCTGGGCGTGTTTTCGCTGGCCCAGCTGGTCAAGGTCAACCAGGCATCGACCGACATCGCCACCAACTGGATGCCGGCGGTGCGCTACCTGGGGCAGATCCAGGCCTCGCTGTCGCGCTACCGCATTTCCGAGGCCACCCACATCCTGCTCAGCGAAGAGGCGGACATGGCGGCCACCGACAAGTCGATGGCCACGCGCCTGGAAACCTTGCGCAAACAGCAAGCGTCATATGCGACGCTGGTCTCCGAGCCGGAAGAAAAGCGCATCTACGCCGAGCTGCAGAAATCGCTGGACGATTATCTGGCCAGCAGCAGCAAGCTGGCCGCGCTGTCGCGCGAAGGCAAGAAGGACGATGCGCGCACGCTGTTCCGCGGCGCTTCCAACAAGCTGTTCCGGCAGGCCAACGAGCAGCTCGATGCGCTGGTCAAGATCAACGATGACGGCAGCGCCGCTGCCGACCAGTCCGCGAGCGATATCTTCTCGCTGTCGCGCAAGATGATTATCGGCACGCTGATCGTGCTGATCGTGCTCAGCATGGTGCTGGCGACGGTGGTGGCGCGCATCGTCGCCGGGCCGCTGGAAGAAGCGGTGGGCGTGGCGCGCCGCGTGGCCGAGGGCGATCTGACGGCCCACATCGTCAGCCACGGCAAGGATGAAACGGGCCAGCTGATGCACTCGCTCAAGGCCATGAACGACAGCCTGCTGCGGGTGGTCGGCGAAGTGCGCGGCGGCACCGACACCATCGCCACGGCGTCGGCGGAAATCGCCAGCGGCAACCTGGACCTGTCGGCCCGCACCGAGGGCCAGGCCAGCTCGCTGGAGCAAACCGCGTCGGCGATGGAAGAGTTGACCTCGACCGTCAAGCAGAACGCCGACAACGCGCGCCAGGCCAACCAGCTGGCGCAATCGGCCTCCAGCACGGCGGCCGACGGCGGCAAGGTGGTGGGCGAGGTGATCGCCACCATGGAATCGATCAGCGCGTCGTCGCGCAAGATTGTCGATATCATCAGCGTGATCGACGGCATCGCTTTCCAGACCAATATCCTGGCGCTGAACGCGGCGGTCGAGGCGGCGCGCGCCGGCGAGCAGGGGCGCGGTTTCGCCGTGGTCGCTTCCGAAGTGCGCAACCTGGCCCAGCGCTCGGCGGCGGCGGCCAAGGAAATCAAGGGCTTGATCGACGATTCGGTGGTGCAGGTCGACAGCGGCACGGCGCTGGTGCAGCAGGCCGGCAGCACGATGGCCGAGGTGGTGTCCAGCGTGCGCCGCGTCAGCGACGTGGTGGCGGAAATCTCCGCCGCCAGCAGCGAGCAGAGCACCGGCATCGAGGAAGTCAACAAGGCCATCGTGCAGATGGACGAGGTGACGCAGCAGAACGCCGCGCTGGTCGAACAGGCCGCCGCCGCCGCCGGTTCGCTGCAGGAGCAGGCCGCCAACCTGGCCAGCGTGGTCAGCGTGTTCCGCCTGCGCTGAGCGACCGCGCCGGACGCTACACCGCCGCCGGCGTCAGTCGAGCGGCGTTTTTTTTTGCTGGATGGTCTGGCGGAAGGCGCTGGGCGTGACCCCCATGCGCTCGCGGAAGGCGGTGGCGAAGTTGCCGGCGTTGTTGAAGCCGATCAGCAGGGCGATGTCCTGCACGTCGATGTCGGTATCCTTGAGCAGCTCTTCGCCGCGCCGGATGCGGGTTTCGCGGATGAAGGCGAACACCGTCATGCCGGTCTGCTCGCGGAACACCTGCGACAGTTTTTCGCGGTAGGTGCCGACGCTGCGGGCGATCTCGGCCAGGCCGGGCAGCGAGGCCAGGTTGTCGACGATCAGGCGCTTGGCGGCGTTGACGATGACGGCGTCGGGATCGCTGTCGGCCGCCGTGGCGCGCGCCTGGGCGGCGTCGCCGTGCGCCGGCGCCGCGCGCGGCTGGGCGGCGCGGCGCGCCAGGTTCAGGTGCACCTGGATGCGCGCCGCCAGCTCGCCCGGCGAAAACGGCTTGGCGACGAAATCCACGCCGCCGATCGACAGCCCCATGATGCGCTCCTCGTCGGCGTCGGCGCCGCTGAGGAAGATGATGGGGATGTCCTGGGTGACGGGATTGGCCTTGAGCAGGCGGCACGCGGTATAGCCGTCCATATTCGGCATGCGCACGTCGAGCAGGATCAGGTCGGGATGCTGGGCCAGCGCCAACTGGTAGCCTTGCAGGCCGTTGAAGGCCACCGAGACCTTATAAGGCAGCTCGCTGAGCAGATCGACCAGCACGCGCTGTTCGAACGCGGAGTCGTCCACGATCAGGATCTTGCGTGTTTGTGTGTCGCTGGCAGTTTGCATGGGCCCACCTTTGATACCCGGTTGATAAGGTTTTATCACACCCTGTTGCGTATTATGCCTATCTTTTGAAATTTTTTAATAGATTTCTCCGCCAGCAAAACCTCTGTCACATTGCGCAAAAGCACGATTTTTTTCCTTCGATAATAATGGACACATCAGTTGGCGAACGGCAATAAACCAAAGCCAGCGAGTAGAACCCAAGCCTGTTTCGACCGTGCCCAGATACAGCCGGTCCGGCGCCCCCGGCGCCACAGTATGCAACTCCCAATCAGTGAGTTGAGCTACAAAAAATCTTTTTCCAATTTTTTATATCTCGACTTCTGGAGTTTGCCATGACCACCACCAAACGCGCTGTCCAATTCGCCGTCGCCTTCGCCGCCACCACCCTGTTCGCCGCCGTCGCCGACGCCGCCGTCTACAGCAACGGCAGCAAGACCAGCACCTTCGACGTCACGCTGACCATCATCGCCGACTGCACCATCGCCGCCAACAACCTGAACTTCGGTTCCTCGCAGGGCGTGCTGGCGACCGCCGTCACCGCCAACACCACGCTGAGCGTGACCTGCACCAACACCACGCCGTACAACCTGGGCCTGAGCGCCGGCACCGGCACCGGCTCCAGCGGCACCACGCGCTACATGAGCGGCACCGGCGGCAACACCAGCACCATCGGCTTCAACCTGTTCCAGACCGCCGGCGCCACCGTCTGGGGCAACACCCAGGGCACCAACACCCAGAGCGGCACCGGCACCGGCAGCGCCCAGACCATCACCGTCTACGGCCAGATCCCGGTGCAGACCACGCCGCAGCCCGACACCTACAAATCGACCATCACCGCCACCGTGTATTTCTGATCCGGCCTCAGCACAGCCCGATCTTCGCCACCTGAGTGTGGCATAGCTACAACTCCCGAGCCGCGAGTTGCGTTACCCAACCATGGGATACTGCCGCCGCGCGCCAGCAGGCGCCGGGCAGCCACCGTTTTACCCGGAGTTTCATCATGCGCCCTACCGCGAAACACCTCGCCGCCCTGCTGTCGCTCGGCCTGCTCGCACCGCACCTGGCCGGCGCCGCCGTCTACAGCAACGGCAGCCGCACCATCACCTTCGATGCGCAAGTGACCATCATCGCCGACTGCACCATCGCCGCCAACAACCTGGACTTCGGCTCTTCGCAGGGCGTGCTGGCGACCGCCGTCACCGCCAACACCACGCTGAGCGTGACCTGCACCAACACCACGCCGTACAACGTCGGCCTCAGCGCCGGCACCGGCGCCGGCTCCAGCGGCACCACGCGCTACCTGAGCGGCACCGGCGGCAATAGCAGCACCATCGCCTTCAACCTGTTCCAGACCGCCGGCGCCACGCTGTGGGGCAACACCCAGGGCACCGACACCAAGAGCGGCACCGGCACCGGCGCCGCGCAATCGCTGACGGTCTACGGCCAGATCCCGGTGCAGGCCACGCCGCAGCCGGACGCCTACAAATCGACCATCACGGCGACGGTTTATTTCTGAGCCGCTTGCAAGGTTGTTGCAAATTTTGCCTATCCTGAAAATATTTTTAATAGATTTCTACGCAATCAAAACCGCCGTCGCTTGTGGCAAAAGCACATGTTTCTTAGATCGATAATAATGAAATCGACTGTTGAATGAAGGCAATGTGCGTACTGGACCGCAGGGGCGTGATGAATAGATTGACGCGTTGTACCGGCTGGATCTTGGGCGGTTTCCTGCTGTGGACCGGTGCGGCGGCGCACGCGGCGAACCTGCAGATCTCGCCGGTGATGATCACCTTGCGCGCCGGCCAGGGCGCGACCGGTATTTCCATGCAGAACCTCAGCGAGAGCCCGGTGTATGGCCAGGTCAGGGTATTCCTGTGGGAACAGAAGGATGGCGACGATGTGCTGACGCCGACCCAGGAGGTCGTGCCCAGCCCGCCCATCATCCAGATCGCGCCCAAGAGCAGCCAGGTGATCCGGCTGGTGCGGCGCAGCGAGCAGCTGCCTACCCGCGAGCTGAGCTACCGCATCCTGATCGATGAAATCCCGCGCGAAGACAAGGCGGCCGGCAGCGGCGTCGACATCCGGCTGCGCTATTCGGTGCCGATGTTCGTGCTGCCGCCCGACGAGCGCGGCGCGCCGGCGCTGGCCTGGAGCGTGTTCCGCAAGGACGACGCCTGGATGCTGCGCGTACGCAACAGCGGCAGCCAGCGGGCGCAGATCGGCGCGCTGGAATTGAGCAACGCGGCCGGCAAGCAGTTCGTGCTGGCGCAGGGCTTGTTCGGTTATGTGCTGTCGGGCCAGCTGCGCGAGTGGCGCCTGCCGACCCCGGGCGACGCCGACCTGAACGGCAAGCTGGCGATCAAGGCCAACATCAATATGCAGGCGCAGACGGCAGTGACGGTGGACAAAGTGGACTGAACGCGCCGGCCAGGTGGCCGGCGCAGTACTGGAGATTTCCGATCTGAACCAAGGTCCCGATATGACTGGCGCGCGGCGTCTGGCAGGGTGGCTGGCGGGCCTGGCTTGGCTGGCGTGCGCGGCCGTGAGCGAGGCGCGGGCGCAGACCGCCGGCGGCGCGTCCGAGGACGTGGTGGCCCGCCTGCCGGCGGCGGCAACTGATGAGCTTTTTCTGGAGGTGAGTGTGAACGGCGAAGCAAGCGGACTGATATTGCGCTTTACCCGCGGCAAGGCCGGCCTGCGCAGCACGGTGCAGAATCTGCGCGACCTCAATCTCGATCCGGCGCTGTTCGGCTTGCAGGGACAGGAGGAATTCGACCTCGACGCGGTGCCGGGCCTGAGCTACGAGTACGACGCCGGCCTGCAGCGTATCGCCCTGCGCGTCAGCGACGCGCTGCGCACGCCGGTCGCGCTGAGCGCGCGCAGCGCGCCGCGCGCGGCGCCGGCGCAGGTGTCGCCCGGCTACGTGCTGAACTACGATCTGTACACCCAGCTGGGCGCCGCGCGCAGCGCCTCGCTGCTGGGCGAGCTGCGCTACTTTTCATCGCGCGGCGTGTTCAGCAGCAATGGCGTGTGGAACACCGGCCAGGGCCAGAACCAGTTCATCCGCTTCGACACCTACTGGAGCCACGCCGACCCGGACACGCTGGAAACCTGGCAGGTCGGCGACTTGATTTCGTCCTCGCTGAGCTGGAGCCGCTCGCTGCGCATGGCCGGCGTGCAATGGCGCAAGAGCTTCGATCTGCGGCCCGACCTGCTGACCTATCCGGTCGCCTCGCTCAACGGTTCGGCCGTGGTGCCGAGCGCGGTCAGCCTGTTCATCAACGGCGTGCGCCAGGTCGAGATGGCGGTGCCGCCCGGTCCCTTCGTCATCAACCAGGTGGCCGGCATCAACGGCGCCGGCCAGGCCACGCTGGTGACGCGCGACGCCGCCGGCCGCGCCGTCGCCACCGTGCTGCCGCTGTACGTCGACACCCGCATGCTGGCCACCGGCCTGAGCGACTACTCGCTGGAGCTGGGCGCGCTGCGCCGCAACTACGGCCGCGATTCCTTCGGCTATGCGCGCACGCCGTCGGCCAGCGGCGCGCTGCGCTACGGCGTCAACGACAGCCTGACGCTGGAGACGCACGGCGAGGCCGGCCAGGGCCTGGTCAACGGCGGCGCCGGCGCGCTGTGGAAGCTGGGCCGGGCCGGCGTGGTCAGCGCCTCGCTGTCCGGCAGCAGCGGCCGCGCCACCGCCGTGCAGGGCGTGCTGGCGCCGGCCGCGCCGGGCGGCAACATCAGCATCGGCACGGTCTACACCGTCAGCGGACGCGGCGGCCAGGCTTCGCTCGGCTACCAGTATTTGAGCCGCTGGTTCAGCATCGATACGCTGCGGCTGCGCGCGAGCGCCGGCTACAGCGACCTCGGCACGGCGAGCGGCAGCCTGTCGCCGCTGGGCAGCGACCGCGTCACGCTCAACCTGGCGCTGCCGCTGGGACAGAGCGTGGGCGTCAGCTATGTCGCCGCGCGCGCGCCGCTGACGCCGACCGCGCGCATCGTCTCGGCCTCGTATTCGGCCGCGATCGGGCAGGGCCTGTACTTCAGCGCCAGCGCCTACCGCGACCTCAACGACAGCAAGGTGCGCGGCCTGTTCTTCAACCTCAGCATGACCTTCGGCGGGCGCATCGCCGCCAACGCCAGCCGCAGCCGCCAGGGCGCGGTGCGCGCCACCACCTACACCATGGCGCGCGCGCCGGACTACGGCGGCGGCTTCGGCTGGGGCTTGCAGCAGACCGGCAGCGGCGACGCGTCGGTGCGCCAGGCGCAGGGCCAGTACCTGGGCGCCTACGGCCAGCTCAGCGCCTTCACGCTGGACGCCGGGGGCAAGCGCAACAGCGCGCTCGACCTGGCCGGGGCGCTGGTGCTGATGGACGGTTCGGTGCACGCGGCGCGCCAGGTCGGCGCCGGCTTCGCGCTGGTGTCCACCGACGGCGTGGCCGGCGTGCCGGTGCTGCAGGCCAACCGCCAGATCGGCCGCACCGACCGCAGCGGCCATCTGCTGGTGCCCAACCTGAATCCCTATCTGTCCAACCCGCTGACCATCGACACGTCCGGCCTGCCGCTCGATGCGCACATCGGCACCACCTCGCTCGACGTGGTGCCGGCGCGGCTGTCGGGCGTGCTGGCGCATTTCCCGGTGGAGAAATACGCCGCCGCCAGCGTGCTGCTGCAGACGGCCGACGGCAAGCCGGTCGCCACCGGCACCGGGGTGCTGCATGTGGAAAGCGGCGGCCGCACCGTGGTCGGCTTCGACGGCGTGGCTTTCATCGACCGCCTGCAGGACGATAACCATTTGCTGATCGGCGAGGGCGCGCAGGCTTGCTCGGTGCAGTTCGCCTACCTGCCCGATCCGCTGCGCGCGCTGCCCACGCTGGGGCCGCTGGTCTGCAAGGCGGTGCACTGATGCGCGCCGTCCGCCTGATGGGTTGCCTGGCGCCGCTGCTGGGGCTGCTCATGCTGCTGGCCGCCGGCCAGGCGCGCGCCGACACCTGCACCGCCAGCATGACCGACGTGCTGTTCACGCCGGTCAGCCCGATCGCCGGCGTCAACGTCACCACCACCGGCACCGCCACCGTCACCTGCACCTGGACCGGGCTGCTGGCCACGCCGCCCTACCTGGTGCTGTTCCCCAACGTGACGGTGTGCCTGTTCCTGGGCAACGGCACCAATTCGGCCAACACCACGCCGCGCCAGCTCAAGTACGGCACCCAGACGCTGAACTACAACCTGTACACCGACGCCAGCTACACGGCGGCGAAGATCTGGGGCGCGCCGACGGTGGCGGCCACGCCCACGCCCATCATCCTGACCATGACCAAGGGCGGTTCGGCCGGCTCGCTGACGCAGACGGTGACGGTGTACGGCCAGCTGACGGCGGACGCGTCGCTGTCGGCCGCCAAGACCGCCGGCACCGGCTCGGCCATGTACACCTCGGATTTCGGCGCCGGCAGCGCGGCGATGCAGTATTCCTTCGTGCTGGGCGGGCTGGCCGCCTGCTTGGCCGGGCCGGTGTCGGCGCTGCCGTTCCAGGCGCGCGCCGAGGTCATCAACGATTGCACCATCAGCGCCGGCACGCTGGCTTTCCCCAGCGGCAGCTTGCTCAGCAATCCGGTGCGCGCCACCTCGGCGATCTCGGTGGCCTGCAGTCCCAACGCCGCCTACCAGATTTCGCTCAACGGCGGCAGCGTGACCGGCGTGGTGACGGGGCGCAAGATGCAAAACCTGGCCAGCGCCAGCAACAAGGTGTCGTACCAGCTGTCGAACACGCTGGACGGGACGGTGTGGGGCGATGGTTCGGGGGGCACGGTGATGGTGACGGGAACCGGCGACGGCAGCACGCAGTCGGTCACGGTGTACGGGCTGGTGCCGTTGCAGAGCGCGGTGCCGCCGGGGTCTTACAAGGATACGGTGACGGCGTTGGTGGCGTTCTGAAGCGGAACGCCGCGGCGGGCGCCGCTTAGAAGTAGATGGTCCAGTCCTGGGCGCCGGTTTCGGTGCGCAGCGGCGCGGCGTTGACGGCGGCTGCCGGTGCGGTGGCGGCGGCTGGCGCGGCGGTTTTGTCGGCGCTGCGGTTGACCTGGTAAGGCGTGTTGAGCTGGCAGGAGACGGCGGGACGCTGGGCGGTGGCGACGGCGGCCGATTGCACGTTGCACGATTCGGTCACGATGAAGCTGACCTGCATGGTGCTGGTGGCGATTTTGCTACCGGCGTGCGCCAGCAGCGGTGCGCTGAGCAGAACGAGGGCAAGGGCTTTAGACAAAGTTTTCATCTTTTACACACGTTTTTGAGGTGCGCGGCTATCACTGCGATGGCCACAACCGGTATCTGGGGGGATTCAGACCGGTTCCTGTGGTAGCCATCAGGTATCGCGGCATGAATCTACAGGAAGAATTTTACCCCGTAAAAACATGCGCTCGACTGGACACATTTTACAGGGAAATTGACACATGGAAATAAAGTGATTTTTGGAGAGTTTTCAGCCCGCTTTTTTGGCCTATTTTTGAGGCTGGGAAGGCGGCGGAAAAATCGAGTTTTTCATAGGGGAAATACCCAAAAATTGTGCCTGAAAAAGGTGGAGCAAGCGGAGCGTGAAAATACACACATTGTCACACCGGAGACGTCACCTAAAAAAGTCACAAATTCTTTCCTCTAACTTGCAAGTAACTCTGTTTTCGCCGTGCTGTGTTTGCTGGTTTTTTGTTTGCTAACCCTGGAACCGAGGAGTCAAAAATGAAACATACCGACTTTGGCCGCATGCCTTGCCCGATCGCCCGCAGCCTGGGCAAAGTAGGGGAGTGGTGGAGTATCCTGATCCTGCGCGACGCTTTTTATGGTCTGTCGCGCTTCGATGAGTTTGAAAAGAGCCTGAAGATCGCCCCGAATATGCTGACCCGCCGCCTGGCCGGGCTGGTCGAAGGGGGCTTGATGGAGCGCCGTCAGTACAGCGCCCGTCCGCCGCGCTATGAATATGTGCTGACCAAGTCCGGCCGCGCCTTCAAACCGGTGCTGCTGGCCTTCATCGCCTGGGGCAATGACCATCTGGCACCGGAAGGCGCCAGCCTGCTGGTGGTCAGCCGCGAAACCGGCAAGCCGGCCGACCAGGTGCTGGTGGACGCCAACAGCGGCCTGGCCATCAACGACGAGGACTATATGTTCGCGCCGGGGCCCGCCGCCAGCGACGTCATGCGCTCGCGCCTGATCGAAATCAGCAAACACGCCTAGTCGGCGTGCATCACTTCGCCGGTTCCAGCTGGGCGTAGACGGCATTGGCCACGGTGGCCAGCGCCGCCTGGTCCAGGCTGCCGGACAGGGCGTAGCCGAATTGCCCGTCTATCCAGTAAAACACGCCCACCTGGCCTTCCTGCGCAAAGCGGAAGCCGGTTTCCCTGCCGTGGGCTTGTTCGGTCGACACGTACAGCGTCAGGCGCGCGCCGCCGGCGTCGCGGTACATGAATTGCGCTACCGGCCCGCTGTGGCCGGGCAGCAGTCGCCCCCCCTCCAGCGCATAGCCCAGCGCCGCCAGCTGCGGCGGCTTCAATGGCGCCCCCAGCCGCTTCGACAGCCAGGCCACCAGGTGGGCTTGCTGGTCGGCGCCCACTTCGACCGGGTGCCGCACTTCCGGCGCATAGACCGCGTGCGCCAGCGCGGCGCGGCGCGGCAGGGCGGCGGCGTCGGCGCGCAGCGCGGCCTCGGCCTCGGCCGGAGGG
>NZ_WHUG01000012.1 GCF_009380215.1 Rugamonas aquatica | reverse complement strand
TCAATGCCTGATGACCATAGCAAGTTGGTCCCACCCCTTCCCATCCCGAACAGGACCGTGAAACAACTCTGCGCCGATGATAGTGCTGCAACCAGTGTGAAAGTAGGTTATCGTCAGGCTAGTTATATGAAGAACCCCACCAAGTGATCTTGGTTGGGGTTTTTTGCATTCTGGCGTGTTTTTTTGTAGCGAAAAGAGGCATATAAGATACAAGCTAGATTTTGATCTGGGGAAACGAAAGGTGTACCATGTATTCTTTCGCGCTTGCTTCAGACCTCAATGAAAAATAAGACAGCCCCAACCCTGCTGTACCGTGCCCTGGCGTCCGCCGGCATCGTGGCAATCATCTTGACGATCATGCCCGCGCGGGCCGACGAGATGGCCGACGTCAGCAAACTGGCCAAGGCCGGCAAGGTTGTCGAAGCGCTGAACAAAACCAATGAATACCTGAGCAAACACCCAGCCGATCCGCAGATGCGCTTCATGAAAGGCGTGCTGCTGACCGAGCAAAACAAATCGGACGAGGCGATCGCCGTTTTCACCAAGCTGACCGAGGACTATAAAGACCTGCCGGAGCCGTACAACAACCTGGCCGTGCTGTACGCGGCCAGCGGCCAGTACGACAAGGCGCGCGTGTCGCTGGAGAAGGCGATCCGCACCAATCCCAGCTATATGACGGCCTACGAGAACCTGGGCGATGTCTACGGCAAAATGGCCAGCCAGGCTTACGACAAGGCCCTGGCACTGGGCGCGAACAATGCGCCGCCGGCCAAATCCAAGCTGACCTTGCTGCGCAACTTCTCGACCACCACCGGCGCCAAGTTTGCTGCGCCGGAGAACGCTGTGCTGGCCGCCGCACCAAGCCAGGCACCGCAGGCGACGCCACCGCGTGCCGCCGCCACTGCTGCCAATGCCGCGCCGCCGCTGATCTCGCAAATTCCTCCGGATACCGGCAAGTCGACCATGCTGCAACGCATACCGGCGCTGTCGGTCACGCCGCCCGCGCCGACGCCGACACCGGCCGCCAAAGTTGCCGCGGCACCGGCCCCAGCGCCTACACCTGCTGCCAAGGTTGCAGCCGCGCCGGCGCCAACGCCTGCACCTACGCCGGCAGCAAAAGTTGCCGCTGCACCGGTACCGGTTCCAACACCTGCACCAGTGGCCGCCAAGCCTGTCGCGCCGGCTCCTGCGCCGGCACCGGTCATCGCCAAGGTTGAGCCATCCAAGCCTGCGCCGGCGCCAACTCCAGCGCCTGCGAAAGCCGCACCGGTGGTCGTTGCCCAGGCCGAGCCGGCCAAGCCCGCCAAAGTGGAAGCGTCCAAACCAGCCAAGCCTGAACCTGAAAAAGCCGCCAAGCCGGACACCTCCGAACGCGATGCCGTGCTGGCCCAGGTTCATGGCTGGGCCAAGGCCTGGACCGCGCAGAACGTCGACTCCTACCTGGGCTACTACAGCCATGAGTTCGAACCGCCGAAAGGCCTGTCGCGCAAGGCATGGGCCGATGAGCGCCGTGCCCGTATCGAAGGCAAGGGCCGCATCCGCGTCGAAGTGGGCGGGCCGGAAGTGCTTGTGAACGGCAATACGGCCAAAGTCACATTCCGCCAGACCTATGAGTCCGACCGTCTCACCGCAAAAAGCCGGAAGACGCTCGTGCTGGTCAAAAATGGTGGAAAATGGCAGATCAAGCAGGAGTCCTCGGGTAGCTGATGTCACACTTTAGATTTTCGAAACACTGGCGGGCAGGTGGTTTGCTGTGCGCTCTCCTTCTCGTCGGATTGGGGGAAGAGGTCAGCTACGCCGCAAAAAAGCCTGTACGGGCGCCAGTCGTCCGTAAAGCCAATCCGGAAGAGCAGCTCTCTGATATCTACAGGGAGCTGGCCCAGCACAACCTGCGCGAAGCCCAGCAAAAGGCCGACGCGCTGGTCGCGGCCTATCCCAATTTCCGCCTCGGCCACCTGGTCCGCGGCGATATCCTGTTGATGCATACCCGCGCCGTCAGCGCGCTGGGCGCCGCCGCGCCGGAAGGGGTGGAAGGCAAGCTGGCCGATCTGCGCCGCGAGGCCGCCGTGCGCATGCAGGCCGAGCCTGGCAGACCGTCGCCGGCCTTGCTGCCGCGCGCGCTGCTGCAGATGCGCAAGGACCAGAAGCACGCGCTGATTGTCGACGCCAAGCACTCGCGCCTGTATCTGTACGAGAACCGCAACGACCAGATCCGCCTGCTGTCCGACTTCTACGTCAGCCAGGGCAAGCTCGGCATCAACAAGCTGAAGGAAGGCGATATGCGCACGCCGGTCGGCGTGTACTACATCATCGGCCATCTGCCCGGCGTCAAGCTGCCCGACATGTATGGCAAGGGCGCGTTGCCGCTCGATTATCCGAACGACTGGGACAAGGTGCAGGGCCGCAGCGGTTCAGGCATCTGGGTGCACGGCACGCCGCCGGAAACCTTCAGCCGTCCGCCGCTGTCGACCGACGGCTGCGTGGTGGTCAGCAATGACGATCTGAACACGCTGACCCGCACGGTGGAGATCGGCAAGACGCCTATCCTGATCGGCGACCAGGTGGAGTTCGTCAGCAAGGAGCAGATGGAGCGCGACCTGCGCGTGGCCAGTGCGCTGGTGGAGACCTGGCGCCGCGATGTCGAGAACCGCGACGAGGCCGGTTTGCGCGCGCTGTATTCGCCACGCTTCAAATCGGCGGCCGACGAGGATGTGACCGCGTGGCTGGACAAGAACCGTTTCCTGCCCGGCGCCAAGAAGATCAGCGTCACCGTCACCGAGCCGAGCTACTTCCGTCAGCCTAGCCAGGAGGAAGTCATTGTCAGCAATTTCACGCAGCAGATCGTGGTCGGCAAATTCCGCCACGCCGTGCGCAAGAAGCAGTACTGGGCCAAGGAAGGCAAGAACTGGAAGATTGTCGCGGAATCGAACGTTTAAAAGAAAAAAAAGGGGTCAAGTCTGACATTCGGACACGAGCCCTACCGTAACGAGCGTTACGGTAGGGCTCGTGTCCGAATGTCAGACTTGACCCCAAATTGTTTTTTAATCAGAAGTGGTAGGCCGCTTTGATTTCGAGGAAATTGACGCCGGTGTTAGGCTTCTTGTAGCCGCCGTTCGAGAAGTGCTGGATCTTGCCGCCGATTTCCCAGTTGTTGTCGAACACGTAGCCGATGCCGATGTGGTCGCCGAACTGGAAGTGGGTCGACAAACGATAGGTGTCGTTGTCGTACAGCTTGGACAGGCGGTGCACGCCGATGCCGCCTTCGTAGTACAGGCCCTTCTTGTTGTCGTTCTCAAAGCGGAACACCGGGGTGAAGCCCACGTCCCACAGGCTCGCGGACTTGCCCGAAATATTCTGGTACTGGCTCTGGTTCCAGAAACCGGCGCTGGCTTCCCAGTAGCCGCTCAGATGCGTGCCGTTCGACTGGAACCAGCGCGCGCTCCAATCCTTGGCGGCGCTGAAACGCACCATTTGTACTTTGGCGGCATTGCCGTAGTCGACCGACACGGAGTCGACCAGCTTGTCGTCGGCATATGCACCTTGCACGGCCATCAGTGCGACCACAGCCGCAATCATTTTTTTCGCGAACATAGTATCCTTGCTAATGTTAATGCTGTATCTCAGTTGTATACGGCTGCCCAGATTGTACCGGGGTTCTTGAAATTATTCCGGCCGGGCTGCTATTTTGTCTATCTTTGGAGTTGGAATTGTCTACGCAAATTGCTTTTCTCGGTATTGGCTTGATGGGAGATCCGATGGTGCGTCGCCTGCTGGCGGCCGGCCATGCCGTGACGGCATGGAACCGCACCTATGCCAAGGCCGCCGCGCTGGCCGATGCCGGCGCCCGCGCAGCCGCCGAACTGGCCGATGCGGTGCGCGATGCCGACATCGTCATCTCGATGCTGGAGGCCGGCCCCGTCGTCGGCGCCGTGATGCAGGACGCCTTGCCGGCGCTGGCGCCGCGCGCGCTGTGGGTGGACATGAGCTCGACCCGGCAATCGGAAGCACAGGAATTCCATGCGCTGCTGACGGCGCAGGGCAGGCGCTTTGTCGATGCGCCGGTATCGGGCGGCGTCGGCGGCGCGGCGGCGGGTACGCTGGCCATCATGGCGGGCGGCAGCGCGGAAGATTTCGCCGAGCTGCAACCGGTGCTGGCGGCGATGGGCCGGCCGACGCTGGTGGGCCCGGCCGGCAGCGGCCAGGTGGCCAAGCTGTGCAATCAGCTGATCGTCGGCGCCACCATCAACATCGTGGCCGAAGCCTTGCTGCTGGCACAGGCGGCCGGCGCCGATCCGACGGCGATGCGCGCGGCCATACGCGGCGGCTTCGCCGAAAGCAAAATCCTCGACGTGCACGGCCAGCGCATGCTGGAGCGGAATTTCGTCGCCGGTGGACAGGTGAAGACGCAGCTGAAGGATCAGCGCAATATCCTGGCGGCGGCGGAAGCGGCGGGCATCGCCTTGCCGGTGACGCAGCTGGTCACGGAGCGCTACCAGACGCTGGCGGAAACCATCCCGCAGGCCGACCATTCGGCGGCCTTGCTGGGACTGGAGGCGTTGAATCCGGGCCAGCGCGTCGGCACCGCCCCGGACCGGTTGGCTTAAGCAGCCGGCAGCGCCTGCTCAGCCAGGCGCACCCAGAAGCTGGCGCCGATCGGCAGCAGGTTGTCGTTGAAGTCGTAGCTGCCGTTGTGCAGCACGCACGGGCCGAGGCCGTGGCCGCCGTCGCGGTGCTCGCCCTCGCCGTTGCCGATGAAGACGTAGCAGCCCGGCTTGGCCTGCAGGAAGAACGCGAAATCTTCCGCGCCCATGGTCGGCTCGACGTTGTCGTCGACATTGTCCGCGCCCACCACCGACTTCATCACCTCCACCGCGAACCTGGTTTCGGCCGCATGGTTGACCAGCGGCGGATAGTTGCGGCGGAACTTGAACTCCACTTCGGCGCCGAACGCGGCCGCCGTGTGCCTGGCGATTTCTTCCATGCGCTGCTCGATCATGTCCAGCACCGGCTGCGTGAAGGTGCGCACCGTCCCGACCAGTTCGGCCTCGTCGGGAATCACGTTGGTGGCGCTGCCCGCGTGGATCTGCGTGATCGACAGCACGGCCGTATCCAGCGGACTCTTCTGACGGCTGATGATGGTCTGCCAGCTCTGGGCGATCTGCACCGCCACCATCACCGGGTCGATGCCCTTGTGCGGCTGGGCCGCGTGCGCGCCCTTGCCTTTGACGGTGACGTAGAACTCGTTACTGGACGCCATCATCGGCCCTTCGACCACGCTCATCGTGCCGGTCGCCGCACCCGGCCAGTTGTGCATGCCGTAGATCGCATCCATCGGGCATTGCTCGAACAGGCCGTCTTCGATCATGCGGCGCGCACCGGCGCCGCCTTCTTCGGCCGGCTGGAAAATGAGGTAAACCGTTCCATCGAAATTACGGTGCGCGGCCAGATGCTTGGCGGCGCCCAGCAGCATGGCGGTGTGGCCGTCGTGGCCGCAGGCGTGCATCTTGCCGGGATGGCGCGAGGCGTGGGCGAAGGTGTTCACTTCCTGCATCGGCAGCGCGTCCATGTCGGCGCGCAGGCCGATGGCGCGCTTGGAGTTGCCGCCCTTGATGATGCCGACCACGCCGGTCAGGCCCAGGCCGCGGATCACGGGGATGCCCCATTCGGCCAGCTTGTCGGCGACGACTTCGGAGGTGCGTTTTTCTTCGTAGCACAGCTCGGGATGGGCGTGCAGGTCACGCCGGATTTGCTGTATTTCAGATTGAAATGCAATGATGGGATCTACTAGTTTCATCTGCTTCTCCAATATCGGGTTCGCTTGCCTTTTGGGCATCGAGATCAGCCATTGTAGCCCTTGTCGTGCAAACAAATCCAGCGCCGGCGGAATCGTCGCGGTATCGATTACCATACTGCTTTGCATCCACGTTTTTTAGGCGTTTGACATGACAACCACACAAGTCCGCGCGACCTGCCCGCATGACTGCCCCGACACCTGCGCGCTGCTGGTGACGGTGGAGGATGGCGTAGCGACCGCCGTCAAGGGCGACCCCGACCATCCGACCACCGCCGGCGTGCTGTGCACCAAGGTGGCGCGCTACACCGAGCGCACTTATCACGAGGACCGCCTGCTGTATCCGCTGCGCCGCGTCGGCAAGAAAGGCGAAGGCAAGTTCGAGCGCATCAGCTGGGACGAGGCGCTGGACACCATCGCTGCCCGGCTCAAGCCGATCGCAGCGCGCGCGCCGGAAGCCATCCTGCCGTACAGCTACTGCGGCACCATGGGGCTGGTGCAGGGCGAGTCGATGTCGTCGCGCTTCTTCAACCAGATCGGCGCGTCGCTGCTGGACCGCACCATCTGCGCGACGGCCGGCTTTACCGGCTACAAGTACACGATAGGCGGCTCGATCGGCATCGACATGGAGCAGTTCCAGAACGCCAAGCTGATCGTGATCTGGGGCGGCAATCCCATCGCCTCCAACCTGCACTTCTGGACCCGCGCGCAGGAAGCCAAGCGCAACGGCGCCAAGCTGATCGCCATCGATCCCTATCGCTCGCTGACGGCGGAAAAGTGCCATCAGCACATCGCCCTGCTGCCGGGCACCGACGCCGCGCTGGCGCTGGGTCTGATGCATGTGCTGATCGCCGAAGACTTGCTGGACCACGACTACATCGCGCAATACACGCTGGGCTTCGAGCAGCTGAAGGAACGCGCGGCCGAGTGGACGCCGGAGCGCACCGCCGAAACCTGCGGCATCAGCGTGGCCGAAGTGGTCGAGCTGGCGCGCCTGTACGGCTCGATGGCGCGCGCCGGCGAACCGGTGGCGATCCGCACCAACTACGGCGTGCAGCGCGTGCGCGGCGGCGGCATGTCGGTGCGTAACATGGCTTGCCTGCCGGCGCTGGTGGGCGCGTGGCGCCATCCGGCCGGCGGCATTCAGCTGTCGTCCGGCGGCTCGTTCCCGACCAACAAGGCGGCGCTGCAACGGCCGGACCTGCTGAAGAACCAGCCGCGCACCATCAACATGACCACCATCGGCGACGACCTGCTGCGCGCCAGCTCGCCGGAGTTCGGACCGGAGGTGGAAGCGGTGATCGTCTACAACGCCAACCCGCTGGCGATCGCGCCGGATTCGGCCAAGGTGATGGCCGGTTTCGCGCGCGAGGATTTGTTCACCGTGGTGCTGGAGCACTTCCAGACCGACACCGTGGACTATGCCGACATCGTGCTGCCGGCCACCACGCAGCTGGAGCACATCGACACGCACACGTCCTACGGCCACCTGTACATGATGGCCAACAACGCCGCCATCGCACCCATGGGCGAGGCCAAGGCCAACACCGAGATCTTCCGCCTGCTGGCCGCGCGCATGGGCTTTGACGATCCGTGCTTCCAGGACAGCGACGACCAGCTGGCGGCCATGGCCTTCGATGCGCAGGACGTCCGCGCCGTCAACTTCGACTGGGAATCGCTGAAGCAGAAGGGCTGGCAAAAACTCAATGTGCCGGATGCGCCGTTCGCGCAGGGCGGCTTCCCCACGCCGTCCGGCAAGTGCGAGTTTTACTCCGCCGCGATGGAGGCCGACGGCCTCGATCCGCTGCCCACGTATCTGCCGCCGTACGAGTCGGTGGCCAGCAATCCGGAATTGGCTAAACGGTTTCCGCTGGCGATGATTTCTCCGCCTGCGCGTAACTTCCTCAACTCCAGCTTCGTCAACGTGAAAAGCCTGCGTTCGGCCGAGGGCGAGCCGCACCTGGACATCCATCCCGACGACAGCGCGGCGCGCGGCATCGTCGACGGCGACATGGTCCGCATCTTCAATGACCGCGGCAGTTTCGTCGCCAAGGCGCGGGTCACGGACAAGGCGCGGGCGGGCCTCGTTGTAGGCTTGTCAGTATGGTGGAAAAAGCTAGGCAGGGATGGCAAGAACGCCAATGAGGTTACCAGCCAACAGTTGACTGATATGGGCCGCGCGCCAACTTTTTACGATACACTGGTACAAGTCGAAAGAGTCGCTGCTTGAAGGTAATGTATGCGCAACCTAGCCCGCCGAATCGTCCGTGCCAGATACTGGTTGGCGGCGGGCTGCGCAGCACTTCTGCTGGCTGGTTGCGCGCAACTCAAGTACTACATGCAGGCCGCCCAGGGCCAGTATGCGCTGTGGTCGGACGCCCGTCCGATTGAAGACTGGCTGGGCGATCCGTCCACCGATCCCCAACTGAAGGCCCGTCTGGAAAAAGCGTTGTTAATACGCCGCTTCGCCGTCAAGGAACTGGGCCTGCCCGACAACGCCAGCTACAAAAACTATGCCGCGCTGACGCGCCCCTTCGTGCTGTGGAATGTGGTGGCGACGCCGGAGCTGTCGCTGCGTCCCATCCAGTGGTGCTTCCCGATCGCCGGCTGCGTCAGCTATCGCGGCTACTACAGCAAGGAAGATGCGATGGCCTACGCCGACGAGCTGCGCAAGGAGCGCAACGATGTGCAGGTGGGCGGCGTGCCGGCCTATTCCACGCTGGGCTGGTTCAGCGATCCGCTGCTGTCGACCTTCATCAACTATTCCGATGCCGAGCTGGCGCGCATGGTGTTCCACGAACTGGCGCACCAGGTGGTGTACGTGCCGGGCGATTCGCAATTCAACGAAGGTTTCGCGACGGCGGTGGAGGAGGCCGGCGTGGCGCGCTGGCTGGAACTGTACGGCACCGATCCGATGCGCGAGGCCTACACCCGCTACAACGCGCGCCGCCAGGATTTCCTCGAACTGCTGGTGAGCCACCGCAAGATGCTGGCCGACACCTACGCCGGCAAGACCAGCACCCGCCACAAGCGTGCCGAGAAGGCGCGCATCTTCGCCCACCTGAAAACCGAGTACCAGAAGCTCAAGGACAGCTGGGGCGGCTACGCCGGCTACGACCGCTGGTTTGCCGAGCCGCTGACCAACGCCCACCTCAGCGCTGTGGGAACTTACCACGATTATTTGCCCGCCTTCCGTACCTTGCTAAAGCAGGAACGAACGTTCGTGCGATTTTATGGTGCAGTGCAAAATTTAGCTTCTCTTGATCTAGTTCAACGTCAGCAGCAGCTGCAGCAACTGGGCCGCCCCGTAATGCTCAACGCGGAGACCGCCAAGCAGGCGGACACGCCGCCGGAAGGCACGCATTGATGCTGCGACGCAGCATAAAAAGCCGTTAGAAGCCGCCTTCAAATATGGTTAAATGCGCT
The DNA here is from genome assembly GCF_009380215.1 of Rugamonas aquatica. GTDB lineage: Bacteria > Pseudomonadota > Gammaproteobacteria > Burkholderiales > Burkholderiaceae_D > Rugamonas > Rugamonas aquatica_B. Next base: position 171,606 of record NZ_WHUG01000012.1, on the reverse strand, counting down.
TGCGTCTGAGCTTGCTGCCCGATAGCATCGTCATAAGTAGGCTCCGGAAGTTCGCATAGACGAATCACCGACCCTGAACCGGCACTGTGCGCCGGACCTTACAACGATAATTCGAGACACGAGGCACAGGATGGAAAAAATCTGGTTGAAGTCGTACCCGCCCGGCATGCTGACGGAAGTAGACACGGGGCAGTACAGCTCCCTGGTGCAGCTGCTGGAAGAATCCTTCCACAAGTTCGCAGACCGCAACGCCTACGTCTGCATGGACAAATTCCTCACCTATGCCGAAGTCGACGCGTATTCCAAGCGCCTGGGCGCCTGGCTGCAAAGCCGCGGGATGAAGAAGGGCGCGCGGGTCGCCGTCATGATGCCGAATGTGCTGCAGTATCCGATCGCCATTGCCGCGATCCTGCGCGCCGGCTACACGGTGGTCAACATCAACCCGCTGTACACGCCGCGCGAACTGGAGCACCAGCTCAACGATTCGGGCAGCGAAGCCATCCTGATTTTGGAAAATTTCGCGACCACGCTGGAACAGGTGCTGGGCCGCACGCAGGTCAAGCACATCGTGGTGGCCAGCATGGGCGAGATGCTCGGCGGCCTCAAAGGCGCGCTGGTCAACTTCGTGGTGCGCAACGTCAAGAAGATGGTGCCGCCGTTCTCGCTGCCGAACGCGGTGCGCTTCAAGGATGCGCTGTCGCAGGGCGGCCGCATGAAGCTGACGCCGGTATCGCTGGAGCCTTCCGACGCGGCCTTCCTGCAATACACGGGCGGCACCACCGGCGTCTCCAAGGGCGCCACGCTGACGCACCGCAACCTGGTGGCCAACCTGTTGCAGAACGAGGCCTGGTCCAAGCCGGCGCTGGGCAATGTGACCGAGCAGATCACCATCGTCTGCGCGCTGCCGCTGTACCACATCTTCGCGCTGACCTGCTGCGCGATGTGGGGCACGCGGGTGGGTGCGCTGAACATCCTGATCCCGAATCCGCGCGACATCGGCGGCTTCATCAAGGAGCTGAGCAAGTACAAGTTCAACATGCTGCCGGCGGTGAACACGCTGTACAACGCGCTGTTGAATCATCCGTCGTTCGGCAACCTGGATTTCTCGGGCCTGAAGATCTGCAACGGCGGCGGCATGGCGGTGCAGCAGGCCGTCAACGATAAATGGCTGAAGGTGACGGGCGTCTCCATCATCGAAGGCTACGGCCTGTCCGAAACGTCGCCGGTGGCTACCTGCAACCGCGCCGACAGCCAGGCCTTCACCGGCACCATCGGTTTGCCGGTGCCGTCGACCGACATCGCTATCCTCGATGACGACGGCAATGAAGTGGCGCTGGGCCAGCCGGGCGAGATCGCGATTCGCGGCCCGCAGGTGATGGCCGGCTACTGGAACCGTCCGGACGAAACCGCCAAGGTCATGACGGCCGACGGCTATTTCAAATCCGGCGACGTCGGCGTGATGGACGAGAACGGCTTCGTGAAGATCGTCGACCGCAAGAAGGACATGATCCTGGTGTCCGGCTTCAACGTCTATCCGAACGAACTGGAAGGCGTGATCGCCGCCCACCCTGGCGTGCTGGAGTGCGCGTGCATCGGCGTGCCGGACGAGCACTCGGGCGAAGCGGTCAAGGTGTTCGTGGTGCGCAAGGATCCGAACCTGACGGTCGAGCAGTTGATGGCCTATTGCAAAGAACAATTTACCGGCTATAAAAAGCCAAAATATATCGAGTTCCGCGAGGAGCTGCCCAAAACCAACGTCGGGAAAATCCTGCGGCGCATGCTGCGCGATGAACCTCCCGGCCAGAACAAGAAAGCTGCATAAGACATGGAAAAGATTTGGCTGAAGTCCTACCCCGAAGGCGTGCCCGCTGAGATCGACAGCACGCAGTACCGCTCGGTGACGCACTTGCTGGAAGAATCGTTCCGCAAGTATGCCGATCGCAACGCCTACGTGTGCATGGACAAGTTCCTGACCTACGGCGAGCTCGACAAGCTGTCGCTGCAAATGGGCGCCTGGCTGCAAAGCAAGGGCCTGAAGCCGGGCGCGCGCGTCGCCATCATGCTGCCGAACGTGCTGCAATATCCGGTGGCGATGGCCGCCATCCTGCGCGCCGGCTACACGGTGGTCAACGTCAATCCGCTGTACACGCCGCGCGAGTTGCAGCACCAGCTGGTGGACTCCGGTTCGGAAGCGATCATCGTGCTGGAAAACTTCGCCACGACGGTGGAGCAGGTGCTGGCGCACACCCAGGTCAAGCACGTGATCGTCGCCACCATGGGCGACATGCTGGGCACGCTGAAGGGCACGCTGGTCAACTTCGTGGTCCGCAAGGTCAAGAAGATGGTGCCGTCGTTCTCGCTGCCGACCGCCGTGTCGTTCAAGCAGGTGCTGGCCGAGGGTTCGCGCCTGGTGCTCAATCCGGTCAAGCAGGGCCATGACGATATCGCCTTCCTGCAATACACCGGCGGCACCACAGGCGTGTCCAAGGGCGCCGTGCTGCTGCACCGTAACATCATCGCCAACGTGCTGCAGAACGAAGCCTGGCTGCAATTCAAGCCGCAGGCCGAGCAGCTGGTGTTTGTGTGCGCGCTGCCGCTGTACCACATCTATTCGCTGACCATCAGCGCCTTCATGGGCATGCGTATGGGCGGCATGAACCTGCTGGTGCCGAATCCGCGCGACATCCCTGGCTTCGTCAAGGAACTGGCCAAGTACCGCGTGGCCGTGTTCCCTGCGGTGAACACGCTGTACAACGCGCTGCTCAACAACGCCGAATTCGCCAAGCTGGACTTCTCGTCGTACTCGGTCTGCAACGGCGGCGGCATGGCCGTGCAACAGGCCGTGGCCGACCGCTGGCTCAAGCTGACCGGCACGCCGATCATCGAAGGCTACGGCATGTCGGAAACGTCGCCGGTGGCCACTGCCAACCGCGTAGACATCAAGGAATTCACCGGCACCATCGGCCTGCCGATCCCATCGACCGACGTCTGCATCCTGGACGACGACGGCAATGCGCTGCCGCTGGGCCAGACCGGCGAGATCGCGATCCGCGGCCCGCAGGTGATGGCCGGCTACTGGAACCGTCCGGAAGAAACCGCCAAGTCGATGACGGCCGACGGCTTCTTCAAGACCGGCGACGTCGGCATCATGAACGAGCAGGGCTTCACCCGCATCGTCGACCGCAAGAAGGACATGATTATCGTGTCCGGCTTCAACGTCTATCCGAACGAAGTGGAAGGCGTGGTGGCGTCCCATCCTGGCGTGCTGGAAGTGGCGTGCATCGGCGTGCCGGACAAAAACTCGGGCGAGGCCGTCAAGCTGTTCGTGGTGCGCAAGGATCCTAACCTGACCGCCGAGCAGCTGCTGGACTTCTGCAAGCATGAACTGACCGCTTACAAAAAGCCGAAGTACATCGAGTTCCGTGATGAGCTGCCGAAGACGAACGTCGGCAAGATTCTGCGCCGTCAGCTGCGCGACGAAAAAGTCGCAGCGTAAAAAAATCGCCTGCCACCCCGTCATCCTCGCGCAAGCGGGGACCCATGCCGAGTATGGATTCCCGCTTGCGCGGGAATGACTTCGGGGATGATGCAGGCGATTTTTTTTATCTAGTGGTGGTCGAAACGCGGCCCTTTCTTGATGCAAGCGAGCCGCTTGTCCTTCATGGCGGCGGCCAGTCGCTGGCGTACCTCATGATCGTGATCGATGTAGCCTTCGACATTGGCCTTGCGGGCACATGCGGCCCAGTGCTGGTCGTCGACATCCTGCAGCCTTTCAAACTCGGCCAGTGACAGCACAACCACGGGATCGCGGTCGGCCTGTTCCACAACTATCGTCTGTGTCAGAGCACGGTGCAAATAGCTATCGAGCTCCTGAGCTATTTCACTCTCAGTGACTTTCAACATGTAGCGCCTCCATACGTTGATGGTCTAGGCAGTATAGGCGGTGTCGGCACCAATTCAAGCGCGGACCAGGCCGGGCTGGCCGCCGCGCACCAGGAAGCTGGCGGCAGTGCCGATAGGGCTGGCCGCATCGTGCACATCGTCCAACGCCAGGAACAACACGGTGGTGTCGGCCGGCGTGATGTTGAGCAGCATGAAGCCGCGCTTGTCGCTACGGCCATACTTGATGCTGTGGTTCATGGCGACATACTGCTCGGTGCGCGCCTGCGGACGCGACGGCGATGTCACCGAGGTGCCGACGAATTCCATCGCGATGACCGGGTTGGCGGCTGAACGCGCCCGCGTGGGGATCCGGTTCAGCTCGGCCGCGAAGAAGCTGTGCACGTCGCCGCCCAGTATCAGCGGATTGGCGGCCTTGCTGGTATGCAGCGCGTCGAACAGGCGCTGGCGCGCTGCCGGATAGCCGTCCCAGCCGTCGGTCCAGAAGCGGCCGTCGGATTCCTTGATGACAGGCACCTGGCTGTTCTGCGCCATCAGCGTTTGCTGGGCCAGGATGTTCCAGCGCGCTGGCGATGAGGCCAGCCCCTGTTCCAGCCAGCGCTGCTGTTCCGCGCCGAGCATGGCGCGGTTTGCATCGCCGAGTTCGGCACACTCGCGCTTGAGCACCGAGCTGGAGCCGCCGCGTCCGGCCGGCGTGCAGGCGTGGCGCGAGCGGTACTGGCGGTCGTCCAGCACGTGGAAGCGCGCCAGCCGGCCCCAGTCGTAGCGCTGGTACATGCGCAGCCGCGCGAAGTCTGTCGGCGGCAGGCGCAGCGGCATGTGTTCGTAGAAGGCCTGGTACGCGGCGGCGCGGCGCTCGGCGAAGCGCGGGTCCAGCCGCTCGTCGCGGTCGCCGCCGTAGTCGTTGGCGACTTCGTGGTCGTCCCAGGTCACGATCCACGGCGCGGCCAGGTGGGCGGCTTGCAGATCGCGGTCGGTCTTGTACTGGGCGTAGCGGGCGCGGTAGTCGGCCAGCGTGAAGCTCTCAGCGGTCCTTAGCGCGGTTTGCGGATGCCTGAGCTGGTACGGCCCCCACTCGTAGATGTAATCGCCCAGGAAGGCCACCAGATCGGGCGCAGCGGCCGCGATGTGGCGGTGCGCGGCGTAGCTGCCGAACTCCCAGTGCTGGCAGGAGGCCACGGCCAGTTTCAGCTGGTCCGGCATGGCGCCGGCGGCGGGCGCGGTGCGTGTGCGGCCGGCCGGGCTGACGGCGTCGCCCAGCATGAAGCGGTACCAGTACCAGCGCGCCGGCGCCAGGCCGGTGACATCGACGTGCACGCTGTGCGCCAGCTCCGGCGTGGCGCTGGCAGCGCCTTTGGCGACGATGCGGCTGAAGCGTTCATCCTCGGCCACTTCCCAGCGCACGCTGAACGCCAGCGGCGGCGTGGCTGCGGCGTTCAGGGGATCGTGCAGGATGCGGGTCCAGATGACGACGGCGTCCGGCAGCGGCGAGCCGGAGGCGACGCCGAGGCTGAACGGATAGGCTTTGCTGGCGCTGGAAGGCGCGGCCTGGATGCCGCCGGCGCCGCACGACGCGGCCAGCGCGGCAAGGCGGCCGGCTGTATGGAGAAAGGCGCGGCGGGGCTGCTGCATGCCGCGGCGGATCAGGAACGGATCAGCGTTTCGATAGGCGGCACCTTGCGCGGCTTGCGGTCCGAATCGGTGGCGACGTAGGTCAGCGTGGCTTCGGTGACTTTGACGGTGCAGGCTTGCAGGCGATTGCGTTCGGCGTACACCTCGACGTTGACGGTGATGGACGTATTGCCAACCTTGACAATATCAGCATAAAACGACAGCAGGTCGCCGACGAACACGGGATTCTTGAACACGAAGGAGTTCACTGAAATGGTCGCGACGCGGCCATTGGCGCGGCGCGTGGCTGGCAGCGAGCCGGCGATGTCGACCTGCGCCATGATCCAGCCGCCGAATACGTCCCCGTAAACATTGGCGTCCGAGGGCGCCGGCATCATGCGCAATTCCGGCATTTTCCCTGCGGGCAGGCCACGGTTGACGGTTTCGACTTTGATGGGAGTGGGGTTTTGGGGCGTGGTCATCGTGAATTCTCTTGAAGGGCTACAATTACCGGGATTGAACCATAAAAAGCCGACATCCGCCATGCGACGTACTACGTACTCCCCGAACACCCCGCCAGCCAACGCCAGCAATGCCGCGCCCCCGCGCAGCGACACGGCGACGCTGAAAACACTCTTCCCTTATCTGTGGGTCTACAAATGGCGCGTGCTGCTGGCGCTGGGCTGCCTGGTCGGCGCCAAGCTGGCCAACGTCGGCGTGCCGGTGGTGATGAAAAGCCTGATCGACAGCTTGAGCGTATCGCCCTCGCATCCGCAGGCGCTGCTGGTGCTGCCACTGGGCGCGCTGGTGGCCTACGGCGTGCTGCGCGTGTCGACCACGCTGTTCACCGAGCTGCGCGAGTTCCTGTTCGCGCGCGTCACGCAGCGCGCCGTGCGTACCATCGCGTTGCAGGTGTTCCGCCATCTGCATGCGCTGTCGCTGCGCTTCCACCTGAACCGCCAGACCGGCGGCATGACGCGCGATATCGAACGCGGCACGCGCGCCGTCGGCTCGCTGATCTCCTACACGCTGTTCAACATCCTGCCGACGCTGGTGGAGATCACGCTGGTGCTGGGCTACCTCGTCACGCACTACGACATCTGGTTCTCGGTGATTACCTTTGTCGCGCTGGTGATGTACATCTCCTTCACCATCTTCATCACCGACTGGCGCACGCACTTCCGCCGCACCATGAACGACCTCGATTCCAAGGCCAACACCAAGGCCATCGACTCGCTGATCAACTACGAAACCGTGAAGTACTTCGGCAACGAGGACTACGAAGCCAAGCGCTATGACGAAGGCTTGCAGCGCTACGAATCGGCAGCCGTCAAATCGCAGACATCGCTGTCGCTGCTGAACACCGGGCAGTCGCTGATTATCGCCACCGCCGTCACGCTGATCCTGTGGCGCGCGACGCAGGGCGTCATCGACGGCAAGATGACGCTGGGTGATCTGGTGCTGGTGAATGCATTCATGATCCAGCTGTACATCCCGTTGAACTTCCTCGGCGTGATCTACCGCGAGATCAAGCAAAGCCTGGCGGACATGGAGAAGCTGTTCGCGCTGCTGGATCAGAACCGCGAAGTGGCCGATGCGCCGGACGCTCAGCCGCTGGCGACACGCGGTGCCGAGGTGCGCTTCAACCATGTGGACTTCAGCTACGAATCCAAGCGCCAGATCCTGTTCGACGTCGACTTCACCATCGCGCCGGGGACGACGACGGCGGTGGTCGGCCACAGCGGTTCGGGCAAGTCGACCTTATCGCGCCTGCTGTTCCGCTTCTACGAGGTCAACGCCGGCAGCATCACCATCGACGGCCAGGATCTGCGTGCCGTCACGCAGGACACGCTGCGCCATGCGATCGGCATCGTGCCGCAGGATACGGTGCTGTTCAACGACACCATCGAATACAACATCGCCTACGGCAAGCCCGGCGCGACCAAGGAGCAGATCGTGGCGGCGGCGCGCGCGGCGTCCATCCACGACTTCATCGACAGCCTGCCGGACGGTTACGCGACCATGGTCGGCGAGCGCGGACTCAAACTCTCCGGCGGCGAGAAACAGCGAGTGGCGATCGCCCGCACGCTGCTGAAGAATCCCGCCATCCTGATCTTCGACGAAGCCACGTCCGCGCTAGACTCCAAGGCCGAGCAGGCGATCCAGGCGCAGTTGAAGGAAATCGCCAAGAGCCGCACGACGATGGTGATCGCGCACCGCCTGTCCACGGTGGCCGATGCGCAGCAGATCCTGGTGCTGGACCACGGCCGCATCGTCGAACGCGGCACGCACCAGTCGCTGCTGGCGGCCGACGGTTTGTACGCGCAGATGTGGCAGCGGCAGCAGGCCAAGGCCGATGAAGAATTGGCGTCGTCGCCCGATGACGTCGTGGATGCAGTCTAAATAAGGAACCGACTATGAAGTCTCGCTTTGTGCTGGGTGCAGTAACTGTCTTGATGGCTTGCGTGCAGAGCGCGTATGCCGACCCCACGGAACAGCAGTTCCGCGCCCTTTACAAGGAGCTGGTCGAAACCAACACCACGCTGTCGTCGGGCAGTTGCACGCTGGCGGCCGAGCGGGTTGCGGCTCGATTGAAGACGGCGGGCTTCGCCGACTCGCAGCTGCACCTGTTTGCCGATCCGGCGCATCCGAAGGAGGGCGGGTTGGTGGCCGTCATGCCGGGCAGTGATCCGAAGGCCAAGGCCATCCTGCTGCTGGCGCATATCGACGTGGTCGAGGCCAAGCGCGAGGATTGGGTGCGCGATCCGTTCACGCTGATCGAGGAAGACGGCAAGTTCTACGCGCGCGGCGCGCTGGACGACAAGGCGCAGGCGGCCATCTGGGCGGACACGCTGGTGCGCTTCAAGCAGGAAGGCTATGTGCCGCGCCACACGCTGAAGATGGCGCTGACCTGCGGCGAGGAGACCGGCGGCGCCTTCAACGGCGCGGAGTGGCTGACCAAGAACCGTCGTGAATTGATCGACGCCGGTTTCGCCATCAACGAAGGCGCGGGCGGCGAGCTTGATGCGGCGGGCAAGCGCGTGTCGATGACGGTGCAGGCGGGCGAGAAGGTGTCGCAGAACTACCGGCTGGAAGTGACCAATCGCGGCGGCCACAGTTCGCGTCCGCAGAAGGACAACGCGATCTATCACCTGGCCGGCGCGCTGAAGAAGATTGAAGGCTATACCTTCCCGATCCAGCTGGCTGACGGCAGCCGTGGTTACTTGACCGGCATGTCGAAGATCCAGGCTGCCGAAGGCCACAAGGACGTGGCGGCGGCGATGCTGGCGGTGGTGAAGAATCCGAAGGACGCCAAGGCGGTGGCGCTGGTCTCAGGCCGCGACACCAGCTGGGGCGCGATGCTGCACACGACCTGCGTGGCGACCATGCTCGATGCGGGCCACGCCACCAACGCGCTGCCGCAGCGCGCACGCGCCAACATCAACTGCCGCATCTTCCCGGGTGTGACGCAGGAGACGGTGCGTGAAGCGCTGGTGAAGGCGATCAACGATCCGGCGGTGAAGGTGGAGACGCTGGAGATTCGAGGCGAGAACTCGGCCCCGCCTGAACTGACGCGCGCCATCATGGAGCCGGTTGAGAAGCTGACCGCGAAGATGTGGCCGGGCGTGCCGGTGCTGCCTATCCTGCAATCGGGCGCCACCGACGGCCAGTTCCTGAACGCAGCCGGCATTCCGACCTACGGCATCAGCGGCATCTTCCTGACGCCGGACCTGGGCAACATCCACGGCCTGAACGAATACATCGGCGTGCAATCGCTGATGGAAGGCCGGACCTTCCTGTACGACCTGGTGAAGGTCTACGCCGGTCAGAACTAAGCCCAACGCGCCTTGTTCCGCCTGCTTGCTCTGAGGCGGCGCAAGGCGCATCATGGCCACCCAGGCTACGCTCCGATGGTATTTCCGCAGAGGGCAAACGAGGAGAAGCCAATGAAAGATGGTTTGCTGCTATTGATTACCGGCTTGCTTTGCGCGGGTGGCGCAGCTTTGTTCTTCAGACTTTTCGGCAACGAGGCTTTCAACGTCATCATTTTGGTGACGCTGGTGTCCGTCCTCATCGACAATGGGCGATTGCGGCGCAGATTGCGCGAGATGGGCGCCAAGCCTGAGGGCAAGCGCACTTGGTTGTGACGAAAAAAAGGCCACCTCGCGGTGGCCTTTTCGTTGGTGCGCGATGTTTGGTTACGCGGCTTTGACCAACTCGACTTCACCGGGAGCGGCCAGTTCGCCTTCCCACTTGGCGACGACTGCAGTAGCCACGCCGTTGCCGATGACGTTGGTCGCAGAGCGCGCCATGTCGAGGAAGTGGTCGATGCCCAGCAACAGCAGCATGCCCGCTTCCGGAATGTTGAACTGACCCAGCGTCGCGGCGATCACCACCAGCGAGGCGCGCGGCACGCCGGCCATGCCTTTTGAGGTCAGCATCAGCACCATCATCATGGTCATCTGCTGGCCCAGCGACATCTCGATGCCGTAAGCCTGCGCGATGAACACGGTGGCGAAGGTGCAGTACATCATCGAGCCGTCCAGGTTGAACGAGTAGCCGATCGGCAGCACGAACGCGGCCAGACGGTTACGGACGCCGAAACGCTCCAGGCCTTCCAGAGTCTTCGGATACGCCGCTTCGCTCGACGCGGTCGAGAAAGCCAGCAGCGCAGGGCTGCGCAGTTCCTTGATCAGGGCGAAGATGCGGCCCTTCAGGAAGACGAAGCCGACGAAGATCAACAGCGCCCACAGCAGGATGATGCCGAAGTAGAACTCGGCCATGAACACGCCGTAGGTCGACAGCACGCCCAGGCCGTTCTTGGCGATCACGCCCGACACGGCCGCGAACACGGCGATCGGTGCGAACTGCATCACGTAGCCGGTTACTTTCAGCATCACGTGGGCCACGCCGTCCAGCGCGGCGACCATGACGTTGGCTTTTTCGCCAACCGCCGCAGCGGCCGAACCAAAGAACAGCGAGAAGATCACGATTTGAAGGATCTCGTTCTTGCTCATGCCTTCAACGATGGAGGACGGCACCAGGTGCGTGACGAATTCCTTCAGCGTCAGGCCCGTCACGACCAGGTCGGACTTGGCGGTGGTGGCGGCCATGTGGCCCAGCAGCGCGTCGCCAGGACGGAACAGGTTGACCAGCACCAGGCCCAGGCTCAGCGACATCACCGAAGCGATGAAGAACCAGCCCAGCGTCTTGATGCCGATGCGGCCCACTTCGGAGGCGTCGCCCATCTTGGCGATGCCGCACACCAGCGTGGAGAACACCAGCGGAGCGATAATCATCTTGATCAGACGCAGGAACAGCGTGGTGATCAGCGACATGTAATCGGCGAATTCGACCGGTTTGGCCAGGTTGGTGTTGGCCAGGTAGCCGGCAAAGATGCCTAGCGCCAGTCCGACGAGGATGTAGGTAGTCAATCGGCTTTGTTTCTGCATGGTGTGCGTTTCCTGTGGTAGTGTCTCTCTGGGCCTGCGCAGAGGGCGGGGTGTCCGCCGCTGCTGTGGTTCTGCATTGGCTGCAACCGGTATTTTATGGTCCGGCTGATGAAACTATTGGCAAGTTCCGCAGTATCCTTGTGGGCAGAGGCGCTGTCAAGCGCATGTAGGGCCGCACCCACGCGGGTTCGGGCCGGTTTTTTTATTCAGCGTACATATGATCGAAATCAACAACGTCAGTAAGTGGTATGGCCAATTTCAGGTGCTGGGCGAGTGCAGTACCCGGGTGGAAAAGGGCGATGTGATGGTGATTTGCGGCCCCTCCGGCTCCGGCAAATCGACGCTGATTAAGACGGTCAACGGCCTGGAGCCGTTCCAAGAGGGGCAAATCAGGGTCGACGGCATCTCCGTCGGCGCCAAAAACACCGATTTACCGGCGCTGCGGGCCCGGATCGGCATGGTTTTCCAGAATTTCGAGCTGTTCCCCCATTTATCCATCCGCGACAACCTGAACCTGGCCCAGGTCAAGGTGCTGGGCCGCAGCGTCGACGAAGCTACCGAGCGCGGCCTGCGCTACCTGGACCGGGTCGGCCTGCTGGCGCAGCAGGACAAGTTCCCCGGCCAGCTGTCCGGCGGCCAGCAGCAGCGCGTGGCCATCGCCCGGGCGCTGTCGATGGACCCGATCGCCATGCTGTTCGACGAACCCACCTCGGCGCTGGACCCGGAAATGATCAATGAAGTGCTGGACGTGATGGTCGGCCTGGCGCAGGAAGGCATGACCATGATGGTGGTGACGCATGAAATGGGCTTTGCCCGCAAAGTGGCCAACCGCGTGGTGTTCATGGACCAGGGCCGCATCCTGGAGGATTGCAGCAAGGACGAGTTCTTCGGCGCCCCCCGTTCGGAACGGGCGCGGGACTTCCTGGCCCGCATCATCCACTAACCAATACTCTTATGACAATTCTCAAACCGCTCGCCGGCGCCATGCTGGCGCTGGGATTGCTGGGCGCGGCCCACGCAGCCGATAAAATCGCCGTCGACCTGGTGCTGACCAGGGCCACGCTGATCGATGTGGCGGGCGGCAAGGCCGTCAAGGGCAAGTCCGTCGTGCTGAGGGGCGACACCATCGTCGCCGTGGTCGATGACCGCCAGCTGTCCGGCTATGCCGCCAAAAAGACCATCCGCCTGCCGGGCAAGTACCTGATGCCGGGGCTGTGGGACACCCATGTGCACTTCGGCGGCGGCCCGGCCCTGATCGAAGAGAACAAGCATCTGCTGGCGCTGTACCTGGCCAACGGCATCACCGCCGTGCGCGACTGCTCGGGCGACCTGCCGGACACGGTGCTGGCTTGGCGCGGCCAGATCCAGGCCGGCCAGCTGGAAGGGCCGACCATCTTCACCTCCGGCGCCAAGCTGGAAGGCTACAAGCCGCTGTGGAAGGGCACCATCGAAGTCGGCACGCCGGAAGAGGTGAGCAAGGCACTGGACGGCTTGCAGGCGCAGAAAGTCGATTTCGTCAAAATTACCGAGAACACGCTGAAGCCGGAGATCTATCTGGAAGCGCTGCGCCAGGCCAGGGAGCGCGGCATGCGCACCTCCGGCCACATTCCGGTGCAACTGACGCTGGCGCAGATGTTCGACGCAGGCCTGGGCACGGTGGAGCATCAATCCTACCTGCTGCGCTCCTCGACGCCGAAGGAGGCCGAGCTGACCGCGCAAGTGGCCGCCGGCACGCTGACCGGCAAGGAAGCCATGAAGCAAAGCCTGCAAACCTACGACGAGGCGGCCGCGCGCGCATCGTTCCGCTACATGGCGGCCAAGGGCACGGCCGTGGTGCCGACGCTGTCGGTGTCGCGTGTGGTGGCTTATCTGGACCGCGACGATCACTCGCACGATCCGGCCTTGCAGTACATCGGCAAAGGCCTGCGCGCCACCTACGACTGGCGCGTGCAGCGCGCCGCGCAGGACAACGCGGAAGCGATCGCGCAGCGCAAGGCGGTCTTCGAGAAGTCGGCGTCACTGCTGCCGTTGCTGGCGCAGGAGGGCGTGAGCATCATCGCCGGCACGGATGCGGGCTTTTTGAACTCCTACGATTATCCGGGCCAGGCGCTGCATGACGAAATCGGCTTGTACGTGCAGTACGGCCTGACGCCGGTGCAGGCCTTGCAGACGGCCGTCATCAACGGCCCGCGCTTCCTCGGGCATCTGGACCGCTACGGCAGCCTGGAGGCCGGCAAGGTGGCCGACCTGCTGGTGCTGGATGCGAACCCGCTGCAGGACATCGCCGCCACCCGCAAGATCCGCACGGTGGTCAGCCGCGGCCAGGTCTACGACCGCGCGCGCCTCGACCGCATGCTGGCCGACACCAAGGCCTGGGTCGCGGCCCAGTAAGAGCAGGCTCCGCGCCTACAACGGTGCGGAGTATCCCTTCAGGCTGGCCTGCACGAAATCGATGAACAACCGCACCCGCGACGGGATCAGGCGCGATTCGATGATCGCGTACACGGGTATCGGCGAGAAGTCCCACTCCGGCAGCACGCGTTGCAGCTGGCCGCGTTCCAGTTCCTCCAGCGCTTCGGGGCCGGCGGAAATCGCCACGCCCATGCCCAGTGCCGCCATCTTCCTGCACATGCTGACGTTGTTGGCGGTGTAGCGGCCGCTGACGTCGACGGTCACGGTCTTTTTGCGCGAGGACAGCGTCCACTGCGCTTTGCCTCCGCCGGGGAACTGGATCATGCACTGATGGTTGGCCAGGTCGTCGGGGTGTTTCAGCGGCGGCGCACCGCGCAGATACGCCGGTGACGCATACAGGTAGCGCGGCAGCAGACCGACCTGGCGGGCGATCAGCGTGGACGGCGTGGGCGGCGGCGTACCCATGCGGATCGCGCAATCGAAGCCGTCGGTCACCAGGTCGACGCGGCGCGGCGTCAGGTCCATTTCGAAATCGATTTGCGGATACTGTTCGCCGAAGGCCTTCAGCGACGGCGCCAGGTAGGAGATCGCCAGGTCCACCGGCATCGATACCCGCAGCGTGCCGCTGGGGCGCTCGGCCAGTTCCTGCAGCGATTCGTGGGCGATGCGCGCTTCGGCGACGATGCTTTCGCAGCGGCGGAAGTAGGCCTGGCCGGCCTCGGTCAGCTCGACCTTGCGGGTGGAGCGGTGGAACAGGCGTACGCCGATTTCCTTCTCCAGTTCCGAGATGCGGCGCGACAGCGTGGAGTTGGGCATGTCCAGCGTCTCGGCTGCGCGCCGGAAGCCCCGGGCGTTGGCGACCGCCACAAACAGCTCCATGCTCGATAAGAGTGACATAGTGATTGCTCCATCAGTGGATCAGTGATTTCATTTTAAGCTATTTATCCCAATGGCGAATCAATGGATGATGGCTGCACATTCACTCACTTAGCGAGGCTCTCCATGAACACCTTATCGACAGCAGTGCAAATCGGCCGTTATACCCTGCGCAACCGCATGGTCATGGCGCCCATGACTCGTTCGCGCGCCAACGATGCGGACGGCGTGCAGTCCGAACTGGCCGTCACCTATTACCGCCAGCGCGCCACGGCCGGCTTGATCGTCACCGAAGGCGTGTTCCCCAGCGCGATGGGCAAGGGCTATGTGCGCACGCCGGGCATTCACACCGATGCGCAGGTCGCGGCATGGAAGCAGGTGGCGGATGCGGTGCACGCCGAGGGTGGCCGCATCTTCATGCAGCTGATGCATACGGGGCGTATCTCGCATCCGAGCATGCTGCCGGGTGGTGCGCTGCCGGTGGCGCCGTCGGCCATCAAGCCTGCGGGCCAGTCCTTCACCGCCAAGGGCATGGAAGATTTCGTCATGCCGCGTGCACTGGAGACTTCGGAGGTGGCTGGCATCGTGGCCGAATACCGGCAGGCGACGCGCCGCGCGCTGGAGGCGGGCTTCGATGGTGTTGAATTGCATGCGGCGTCGGGTTATCTGCCGGAGCAGTTCCTTTCCTCAGGCAGCAACCAGCGCAGCGACCAGTATGGCGGCTCGATTGCCAACCGCGCGCGTTTCATCCTGGAGGTGCTTGATGCGATGATCGCGGAAGCGGGCAGCGACCGCGTTGGCATCAAGATCTCGCCGGAGATGGGCTTCAACGACATCAAGGATGAATCGCTGGTGGAGACCTACGCCTACCTGGTGCGCCAGCTCGCGCCGTTGAACCTGGCCTATCTGCATGTGGCCAAGTTCAAGGCGGAGTACGACTATCACGGCGCGCTGCGGCCGCTGTTCAACGGCGCCTACATCCTGGGCGGCGGCCAGACCCGCGAGTCCGGCGAGCAGCGCATCGCGGCCGGCGAGGCGGATGCGGTGGCCTATGGCAGCGCCTTCCTGGCCAACCCCGACCTGCCGCGCCGCTTCGCGTTGCAGGCGCCGCTCAACGCGCCGAATCCGGCGCTGTTCTATGCGCCGGGCGCGCAGGGCTATATCGACTATCCGGCGCAGGCCGACGCCCCGGCCAACCGCGCGCTGCGCATCCATGCCTACGGCGGAGAGGAAGTGATGCAGTGGGATGACGTGCCGGCGCCGCAGCCAGGTGCGGGCGAGGTGCTGGTGCGGGTTGCCGCAGCAGGCGTCAACGGCCTCGATTGGAAAATCCGCGATGGCCTGGTCAAGGATGTGTTCCAGCTGCCGCTGCCCGCCACGCTGGGTCTCGAACTGGCTGGCGAAGTCGCCGCGGTCGGTGCGGGAGTGGACGGCTACGCGATAGGCGACCGCGTATTCGGCGCGCTGGGTGGCCTGGGCGCATATGCGGGCCATGTGGCGGTTGCCGCGTCCAAGCTGGCGTTGACACCGGCAACCATGGACGACGCCACCGCTGCGGCGATTCCTGTCGCCGCGATGACGGCATGGCAGGCGCTGTTTGAAACCGGCCGGCTCCAGCGTGGCGAGACGGTGCTGATCCACGGCGCCGCCGGCGGCGTCGGCGGCTACGCCGTGCAGTTCGCGAAGCAGGCAGGCGTGCGCGTGCTGGCGACGGCACAAGGGCGTAACGCTGATCTGCTTCACCGCCTCGGCGCCGATCAAGTGATCGACTACAAAACCACGCGTTTCGAGGACGTGGCGAAGAACGTCGACCTGGTGTTCGATCTGGTGGGCGGCGAAACGCTGGACCGTTCGTGGCAGGTGCTGTCGCCGCAGGGCCGCATCGTCAGCATCGCCGCGCCGGACATCGCGGCGCGCGTGCCGGAAGGGCGGCGCGGCAGCTGGCACACCATGCATCCCGACGGCGCACTGCTGGCGCGCATCGCTGCGCAGGCGGCCGGCGGCGAGCTGACCGTGGTGGTCTCGGAAGTCGTCACCGCCGACCAGGCGCCAGCCGCCATCGAGCGCAACAAAACCGGCCACGGCGCGGGTAAGACGGTGATCCGCTTCTAAGGAAGCCAGTCGCACTAAGCGTAGTGTGTCCACATGCGCAGGATGCGAACAATATGCTGATCCGGGAAAACCTCATACACGAGGCGGTGATGGATGTTGATCCTGCGCGAGTAGGTCCCCGCCAGATCGCCCACCAGCTTTTCAAATGGCGGTGGGCGCCTGAACGGATCGTCTGCCAGCAGGTCGAGTAGCGCCTGCACCTGCTTTTTCATTCCGGCTGCCGCCGCCTTCTTCGCATCCTTCTGCGCCTGGTGGGAGTACACCAGCTGCCAGCTCACCAGATCAATTCCTTATCGCTGTCGCCCAGTGGTTCCGCCCGTGCGGCGAGGATGGATTCGCGCATTCCCGGCACCGACAGCAAGTACAGCGTTTCCTGGATTGCGTGCCAGTCCTCGGCGGAGAGGAGCACGGCGTTGTTGCGCTTGCCGGTGATGGTGATGGGCTGGTGGCTGGCTGCGGTTTCGTCGATCAGGTTATAGAGCCGTGCGCGTGCGTCGCTGGCTGAGATGGTGTCCATGGCGGCTCCCTTGTGGCGTATTCAAAACGTACGCCTTAACGTACGCACTGTCAAGCGGACGGCGCAAGAGGGTAAAATGGCGGTATTCGTCTTTGATAGCCTGAAAGCCCGCCGCCATGTCCGACCTCGAACACACCCCAGACAGCATCACCATCGCCCGTCCCGACGACTGGCATTTGCACCTGCGCGACGGCGCCACCCTGGCCAGCGTGCTGCCGCATAGCGCCCGCCAGTTCGGCCGCGCCATCGTGATGCCCAACCTGAAGCCGCCTGTCACCACCACCGCCGCTGCCGAGGCTTATCGCAGCCGCATCATGGCGGCTCTGCCGGCTGGCATGAAGTTCGAGCCGCTGATGACGCTCTACCTGACCAACAACACGCCGCCGGACGAAATCCTGCGCGCCCAGGAAAGCGGCATCGTCCACGCGGTCAAGCTGTATCCGGCCGGCGCCACCACCAACTCGGACGCCGGCGTCACCGACCTGTCCAACTGCTACAAGACGCTGGAGATGATGCAGGAAGTGGGCATGCCCTTCCTGGTCCACGGCGAAGTCACCGACCAGGACATCGACTTGTTCGACCGCGAAGCCGTCTTCATCGAACGCGTCATGCGTCCGCTGCGCCGCGATTTCCCGGCGCTGAACATCGTCTTCGAACACATCACCACCAAGCACGCCGCGCAGTACGTGGCGGAAGCCGAAGGCCCGATCGCCGCGACCATCACCGCGCATCACCTGCTGTACAACCGCAACGACATCTTCAAAGGCGGCATCCGTCCTCACTACTACTGCCTGCCGGTGCTCAAGCGCGAAGAACACCGCCTGGCGCTGGTGACGGCCGCCACCAGCGGCGACGAACGCTTCTTCCTCGGCACCGACTCCGCGCCGCATGCGCAGGGCGCCAAGGAAGCCGCCTGCGGCTGCGCCGGCTGCTACACCGCGCTGCACGCGATGGAGCTTTACGCCGAAGCCTTCGAACGCGCCGGTGCGCTGGACAAGCTGGAAGCCTTCGCCAGCTTCAACGGCCCGGCCTTCTACGGCCTGCCGCGCAACACCGACACCATCACGCTCAAGCGCGAGCAATGGACGCTGCCGGAAACCCTGCCGCTGGCAGACCAGCACGTGGTGCCGCTCAACGCCGGCGAAACCATCAACTGGAAAATGGTATAAGCAGTGCTGCAAGCGATAGACTGGCCGCGTCCCTGGTACGATTCGATACGCGCCGCGGCCGGCCAGCTGTCGGCGGACGTGCCCTTCATGGACACGTTCAACGCGCGGGCCGCCACACTGGGCTTGCGCAATCACCTGGATTTGCCGATCTCCTTCGTGCCGCAGGAATCCCTGCCTGACGGCACCGCCTACGAAGCCTTCATCGGCGCCACCGGCTGCGTGCCCACGCGGGACAATCTGCACGACTTCTTCAACGGCCTGGTATGGCTTAGCTTCCCGCGCATCAAAGTGCAGCTGAACGCCTTGCAGGCGGCGCAGATCGCGCTGGACGGCGTCGGCAAATCGCGCGGACCCGCGCGCGATGGCGCCACCATCTTCGACGAGAACGCCGCGCTGCTGGTGGTGCGCGACAGCGACGCCGGCCACGCGCTGATCGCCGCCTTGCGCGACCACCAATGGCGCGCCGCCTTCGTCGAGCAGCGCGCCAGCTTCGGGCCGGAGGCGCAGGTCTGGCTGTTCGGCCACGCGCTGATGGAGAAGCTGGTCGCACCGCGCAAGGCGATCACCGCGCACACACGGGTGGTAGTCGCGGGCGACGATTTCTTCGCCATGGACCACGACGCCCGCCGCCACTGGATCGACGCCAAAGTGGCGCAGGAGCTGGCCGAGCATGGCCTCAGCACCGCCGACTTCATGCCGATGCAGGCGCTGGGCGTGCCGGGATGGTGGCCGGAGCAGGACGACGCCTTCTACGACGACGCAACGGTGTTCCGCCCCAAGCGCGCACCGGCGGTAAAATAGATTTTTAACCGACCTCGCCGCCGACGCGGCAGAAAGAGCACGCCATGACGCAGGTAATTCGTTGGGGGATACTCGGCACCGGCAAGATCGCCAAGGCTTTCGCCATCGCCTTGCAGGATACGCCCGGCGCCAAGCTGGCCGCCGTCGCTTCGCGCAGTGTAGATAGCGCTACCAAGTTCGGCATAGAGTATGGCGCGGAGCGCTTCCACGGCAGTTATCAGGCGCTGGCCGACGATCCCGAGGTCGATGTCATCTACATCGGCACGCCGCACCCCATGCACCACGAGAACGCGCTGATGTGCCTCCATGGCGGCAAGGGTGTGCTGGTGGAGAAGTCCTTCACCATGAACCGCCGCCAGGCCGAGGACATCATCAACCTGGCGCGCCAGAAAAAACTGTTCGTCATGGAGGCGATGTGGACGCGCTTCATGCCGGCCGTGGTGGAGGCCAAGCGCATCGTCGACAGCGGCGAGATCGGCGTGCCGGCCCATGTCAGCGCGGATTTCGGCTTTACCTCCGATGCGGGACCGGAGCACCGCCTGTTCGCGCCGGAGCTGGGCGGCGGCGCGCTGCTGGACCTGGGCATTTATCCGCTGTCGATGGCGTCGTTCTTCCTCGGCCCGGTCACGGGCGTGAAGGCGCAGGCGGAGATGGCCGCCACCGGCGTCGACATGCAGACCGCGTTCACGCTGATGCACAAGGATGGCGGCGTATCGTCGTGCGCGTGCAGCCTGCGTTCGCGCACGCCGACCGAGCTGACAATCTCCGGCACCAAGGGCTTCGTGCGCCTGCACGACCGCTTCCACAACACCGAGACCATCACCGTCACACTGGTGGACGGCGCCAACCGCAGCGAGCGCACCATCAACCTGCCGCGCAGCGGCAACGGCTACACGCACGAGGCGCAGGAAGTGGGGCGCTGCATTCGCGCCGGCCTGATCGAAAGCCCGGTGATGCCGCACGAGGAAACGCTGTCCATCATGGGCACGCTGGACGATATCCGCGCACAGATCGGCTTGAAATACACCTTCGACATTTAAGGCCTTCAAGCGCGGGCGGCGGGAACTGGTTAGAATCGACAGATGTCGTTTCCACAATCAGGACCCTATCATGTTCGTCGCCACCCGCGCTCCCTCTCTTAAAACCGTCCTGCTGGCCAGCGGCGTCGTCCTGACGCTGGCGATGGGCGTGCGCCACGGCTTCGGCTTCTGGATGCAGCCTATCTCGCAAGCCAACGGCTGGACGCGTGAAACCTATTCGCTGGCGCTGGCCTTGCAGAACCTGTTGTGGGGCGCGTTCGGCCCGTTCGCCGGCATGGCGGCGGACCGCTTCGGCACCATGCGCGTGGTGCTGGTGGGCGCGGTCAGCTACATGGCGGGGCTGGTGTGGATGGCGCTGGTGACGCAGCCCACCTTGTTCGTGATCGGCTCCGGCGTCTTCATCGGACTGGGGCTGGCGTGTACCGCGTTCGGCGCGGTCAGCGGCATCATCGGCCGCGTGGCGCCGATGGAAAAGCGTTCGTGGGCGTTCGGAATCTCCGGTGCGGCCAGCTCCTTCGGCCAGTTCCTGATGATGCCGGTCGAGCAGCAATTGATTTCCGCAGTGGGCTGGCAGCAGGCCTTCTATTTGCTGGCAGCGCTGGTGGTGGTGCTGATGGTGCCGATGTCCTTCCACTTGCGCGAGCCGGCGGTGGAGCATAGCGGTCCCCAGCAAAGCGTGCGCGAGGCGATGAGCGAGGCAATCGGCAACCGCTCCTTCCTGTTCCTGGTGGCTGGCTATTTCGTGTGCGGTTTCCAGCTGGTGTTCATCGGCGTGCATATGCCGGCGTACTTGAAGGACAAGGGCATCGCCAGTCCGGGCGTGGCGGTGATGGCGCTGGCGCTGATAGGCTTGTTCAACATCTTCGGCTCCTACTACGCGGGCAAGCTGGGTGGACGCTTCCCCAAGCGCTACCTGCTGTCGTCGATTTACTTCACGCGCGCCGTCGTCATCGGCCTGTTCCTGCTGGCGCCGTTGACGCCGTACTCGGTGTACGTGTTCGCGGCGGCGATAGGCTTCATCTGGCTGTCGACGGTGCCTCTGACGAACGGCATCATCGCCGGCATCTTCGGCGTCAAACACATGTCGATGCTGGCGGGTGTGGTGTTCTTCTCGCACCAGATGGGCAGCTTCATCGGCGTTTGGCTGGCCGGCTATCTGTTTGCGAAGCTGGGCAGCTACGACATCGTGTGGGGCATCGCGATTGGACTGAGCGTGATGGCCGGCTTAATCAACCTGCCGATCAACGAGCGCGCCCTGGAACGGGGCGATCTGAAAGCGGCATAGCCATGAAAACCTGGCTGCTCCGCGCGGCCGGCGCCGTGTTGCTGGCGCTGGTGTTCATGGCCTATCTGACGCCGGATTTCATGCTGGACCTCGCCAACCGCATCTACCTCTGCTTCTAAAATGGGGTCAAGTCTGACATTTGGACACGGCCTCTGCCGTAGCGGCTGCTACGGCAGAGGCCGTGTCCAAATGTCAGACTTGACCCCAACTAGACTTTGAGGAACTCTTCGCGGCCGCCGAGCCAGCGAGCCAGGTGGGCTTCGACGGTGGCGGCTTTTTCCGGGGTGTCGGCGTGCAGCAGGTCGTGGGCGACGTCGCGCGCCTGATCGACCAGCCAGCCGTCCGTTTCCAGATCGGCGAAGCGCAGCATCGCCTGTCCCGATTGACGGGCGCCGAGGAATTCGCCGGGACCACGTATCTCCAGGTCGCGCCTCGCGATCTCAAAGCCGTCGGTGGTTTCGCGCATCGTCATCAGGCGCTGCTTGGCGACGCCTCCCAGCGGGCTTTGATACAGCAGCAGGCACACCGAGGCCGCCGTGCCACGTCCCACACGTCCGCGCAGCTGGTGCAGCTGCGACAGGCCGAAGCGCTCCGCGTGCTCGATCACCATCAGCGATGCATTCGGCACGTCCACGCCGACTTCGATCACCGTTGTCGCGACCAGCACCTGCATCTCGTTGGCGCTGAAGGCATCCATCACCACCTGCTTCTCGGCCGGCTTGAGGCGGCCGTGCACCAGGCCCACGTTCAGGTCCGGCAGGGCTTCGGCCAATAGCGCGTGGGTGTCGGTGGCAGTTTGCAGTTGCAGCGCTTCCGATTCCTCGATCAGCGGACAGACCCAGTAGATCTGCCGTCCTTCCAGCGCCGCTGCGTGCACACGCTCGATCACTTCATCGCGCCGGTTCTGGTCGACGGCGCGCGTGACGATGGGGCTGCGGCCAGGCGGCAGCTCGTCGATCACCGATACTTCCAGATCGGCGTAGTAGGTCATCGCCAGCGTGCGCGGAATCGGCGTGGCCGACATCATCAGCTGGTGCGGGATCGCGCCCTCGACGCCCTTGTTGCGCAAGGTGAGCCGCTGGCCCACACCGAAGCGGTGCTGCTCGTCGACGATCACCAGTCCCAGGTTGGCGAAGTTGACCGCCTCCTGGATCAGCGCATGCGTGCCGATCACCAGTTGCGCTTCGCCGGATTCGATCAGCGCATACGCGGCCAGCTTGTCCTTCTTCTTCAAGCTGCCCGTCAGCCACGCGACCTTGACGCCCAAGGGCTCCATCCACGCGGCGATCTTGCGGAAGTGCTGGTCGGCGAGGATTTCGGTAGGCGCCATCAGCGCGGCCTGGAAGCCGCTGTCGATCGCCTGCGCGGCCGCCAGCGCCGACACCACGGTCTTGCCGCTGCCGACATCGCCCTGCAACAGCCGCTGCATCGGATACGGATGGCGCAGATCGGCGCGGATTTCGTTCAGCACGCGCTGCTGAGCGCCCGTCAGTTTGAACGGCAGCGCCGCCTGGAAGCGCTCGGACAACTGGCCGACCGTCTTCAGCGCCGCCGCGCCCTTGGAACGGCGCGCCCGCTGCGCGCGCTTCAGAGACAGCTGCTGCGCCAGCAGCTCGTCGAACTTCATGCGCGTCCACGCCGGATGCGAGCGGTCGGCCAGCGCATGTTCGTCCACTTGCTGCGGCGGGTAGTGCAGCAGCTTCACGGCCGGCTCGAAATCGGACAGCTGCATCGCGGCGCGCAGATCGGCCGGCAGCGTATCGGTCCAGTCGACCCGCTTCATGGCGTCGCCGATGGCGCGCCGCAGTATCGGCTGCGACAGGCCTTCGCCCGACGGATACACCGGCGTCAGGGAAGTCGGCAGCGGCGCGCCCTCGTTGACCACCTTGTAGGCCGGATGCACCATTTCGGCGCCAAAGAAGCCGTGTTTCAGTTCGCCGCGCGCGCGCACTCGCGTGCCCTCGGCCAGCTGCTTGACCTGGCTGCCGTAGAAGTTCATGAAGCGCAGCTGCAGGTCGCCGCTTTCGTCGGCGATGTGCACCAGCAGCTGCTTGCGCGGCTTGTAGGTGATCTCGTTCTTGACCACCACGCCCTCGACCTGCGAGGTCTCGCCGCCGTGCAGGCGGGCCTCTTCGATGGTGATGACCTGGGTTTCGTCCTCGTAGCGCATGGGCAGGTGCAGCACCAGGTCCATATCGGTGTGCAGGCCTAGCTTGGCCAGCTTGGCTTCCGGGCTGACTGTCTTTTTGACGGGTTTGGAGGTTGAAACAGGCATATTGGAGCGTTTTTCGGGCACTAGCGTAAAATAGAGGGTTGGCCGCAGCAAAGCAACGCCGGTATTGTACGACTTGCACCGCCATCGGGCCTACCCGAATTTTCTTCAACAGTTTCCAGAAGTCCGCCCATGTACTCGCTTTCCGATTTCGATTTTAACTTGCCGCAAGAGCGTATTGCGCAATTCCCGCTGCCAGACCGCAGCGCTTCCCGCCTGCTGCACCTGGACGGCGCGCAGATCATCGACCGCCAGTTCGCCGATATCGTCGGCCAGCTGCAGGCCGGCGACCTGCTGGTGATGAACGATACCCGCGTGCTGAAGGCGCGCTTCTTCGGCGTCAAGGAAAGCGGCGGCAAGATCGAGGCGCTGGTCGAGCGCGTGCTGGACAACCGCACCGTGCTGGCCCAGGTGCGCGCCTCCAAGTCGCCCGGCCCCGGTGTCAAGATCCGCCTGGCCGATGCCTTCGACGTCACCGTCGGCGAGCGCGCGGGCGAGTTCTACACCCTGCATTTCGACGCCGACGTGTTTGACCTGATCGAAGCGCACGGCCGCCTGCCGCTGCCGCCGTACATCGAGCACGATGCCGATACCTTCGACGAAACCCGCTACCAGACGGTGTTCAACAAGGTGCCGGGCGCCGTGGCCGCGCCGACCGCCGGTCTGCACTTCGACGAGAAGCTGCTGGCCGAGCTGAAGGCCAAGGGCGTCAACTTCGCCTACGTCACGCTGCACGTGGGCGCCGGCACCTTCCAGCCGGTGCGCGCCGAAGTACTGGCCGAGCACAAGATGCACACCGAGTGGTACACCATGCCGCAGGAGACCGTCGATGCCGTGCGCGCCACCCGCGCCGCCGGCCGCGACGTGGTGGCGGTCGGCACCACCAGCCTGCGCGCGCTGGAATCAGCGTCGCAGAGCGGCCAGCTGGAAGCGGGCAGCGCCGACACCGCGCTGTTCATCACGCCCGGCTACCAGTTCAAGGCGGTCACCCGTCTGATCACCAATTTCCACCTGCCGAAGTCGACCCTGCTGATGCTGGTGTCGGCCTTCGCCGGTTTTGAAGAGATCCGCAAGGCTTACGCCCACGCGATCGCCAACGAATACCGTTTCTTCAGCTATGGCGACGCCATGCTGCTGACGACCCAGGAACGCGCTTAACACCCGCCGCCCGTCGTTCCCGCGAAAGCGGGAACCCATGCTGACTATGGAGGGAATCCAAGCAGTGTGCGGATTCCCGCTTTCGCGGGAATGACGGGAGGTAACAATAAGGAATGAATAATGTTGGAATTTAAACTGCACAAGACCGATAGCAGCGGTCTGACCAAGGCCCGCCGCGGCGAAGTCAAACTGAACCACGGCGTGGTCCAGACTCCGATCTTCATGCCGGTCGGCACCTATGGCTCGGTCAAGGCGATGTCGCCGCTGGAGCTGAAGGAAATCGACGCCCAGATCATCCTGGGCAACACCTTCCACCTGTGGCTGCGCCCGGGCAATGACGTGATGGCCAAGTTCGGCGGCCTGCACGATTTCATGGGATGGGATAAACCGATCCTGACCGACTCCGGCGGCTTCCAGGTGTTTTCACTGGGTGCGATGCGCAAGATCACGGAAGAGGGCGTGCACTTCAACTCGCCGATCAACGGCGACAAGCTGTTCCTGTCGCCGGAAGTGTCGATGCAGATCCAGCGCGTGCTGAACTCCGACATCGTCATGCAGTTCGACGAATGCACGCCTTATGAAATCGACAACCGCCCGGCGACTCTTGATGAGGCGGCTAAATCCATGCGCATGTCCTTGCGCTGGGCGCAACGATCGATGGATGAATTCCACCGTGGCGAGAACCCGAACGCGCTGTTCGGCATCGTCCAGGGCGGCATGTTCGAGAACCTGCGCGACGAATCGCTGGCCAAGCTGGAAGAGATCGACTTCCCGGGCCTGGCCATCGGCGGCCTGTCGGTTGGCGAGCCGAAGGAAGACATGATGCGCATCCTGGCCCACGTCGGCCCGAAAATGCCGGCCAACAAGCCGCACTACCTGATGGGCGTGGGCACGCCGGAAGACCTGGTCAACGGCGTTTCCAACGGCGTCGACATGTTCGACTGCGTGATGCCGACCCGTAACGCCCGCAACGGCTGGATCTTCACCCGCTTCGGCGACGTGAAAATCAAGAACGCCCGTTACAAGGAAGACAAGGAACCGCTGGACAGCACCTGCTCCTGCTATGCTTGCCGCAACTTCTCGCGCGCCTACCTGCATCACCTGAACCGCACCCAGGAAATCCTCGGCGCGCGCCTGAACACCATCCACAACCTGCACTACTACCTGGACATCATGCGCCAGATGCGCGAGGCCCTGGATGAGGACCGCTTCCACGCCTGGACCCTGCAATTCCACGCCGACCGGGCGCGCGGCGTCTAAGAATAACTAAAAGTGTTGTAAGTCTTGTAAAAAGATTTATGCCACCCACATAGCCGGAAGACCTAGCGCCTTCCGGCCAGTGCTAGAATACAGCGCTATTTTTTCAAACTATTATCGGAGTCACCTGTGTTCATTTCCAACGCTTACGCCCAATCGGCATCCCCACTCGACGCACTCGGCCTGGGCGGCAATCTCGGCAGCTTCCTGCCGCTGATCCTGATGTTTGTCGCGATGTACTTCCTGATGATCCGTCCTCAGCAGAAGCGCGCGAAAGAGCAGAAGGCCATGATGGAAGCGCTGGCCAAGGGCGACGAAGTCGTCACCGCCGGCGGTGTGCTGGGCAAGGTCTCCAAAGTGACCGACCTGTATGTGACCCTGGAAATCTCCAGCGGCGCCGAACTGACGGTGCAAAAGAACTCCGTCACCATGCTGCTGCCTAAGGGCACGCTGAAGGCGCTGTAATCTGGTCCCGGCCCGCATTGCGCGGGCCGTATTGCATCCGACGCCTAACACTGAACGTTGAACAATATGAATCGCTATCCTCTCTGGAAATACATACTGATCGTAGTCGCCGTCCTGCTGGGCGCGCTGTACACCGCGCCCAACTACTACGGTGAATCGCCTGCGGTTCAAGTCACGAGCGGCAAATCGACCGTCAAGATGTCGTCCGACATGCGCGCCAAGGTGGAAGAGGTGCTCAAGGGCGCCAACATCGCCTACAACGGCATCGCCTTCGACGGCACCGGCACCTACGCTTCCGTGCGCGCCCGCTTCGCCGATCCCGACACCCAGTTCCGCGCCAAGTCGGTGCTGGAAAAAGGCTTGAACGCCGATCCGGCCGATCCGACCTATCTGGTCGCGCTGAACCTGCAAAAAGATACGCCTAAATGGATGCAAGCCCTGCATGCGTTGCCGATGTACCTCGGCCTCGACTTGCGCGGCGGTGTGCACTTCCTGATGCAGGTCGATACCAAGGCCGTGCTGACCAAGCGTGTGCAAGGCATCCAGGCCGCATCGCGCAGCCTGCTGCGCGACAAGAACGTGCGTCACGCCGGCATCGACCGCGTGGGCGACACCATTGAAATCAAATTCCGCGACGACGCCACCCGCCAGAAGGCCAAGGACGTACTGCAAGGCCAGATGACCGACCTGATGTTCGTCGATGCCGGCGAAGGCGATGCGCTGAAAACCACCATCAGCCTGAAGCCGATCGCGCTCAAGCAAACCGTCGACGACGGCGTCAAGCAGAACATCTCCACGCTGTCCAAGCGCGTCAATGAGCTGGGCGTGGCCGAGCCTATCATCCAGCAGCAAGGCCCCGACCGCATCGTGGTCCAGCTGCCGGGCGTGCAGGACGTGGCGCGCGCGCGCGCCGTGATCGGCCGCACCGCGACGCTGGAAATCCGCATGGTCGACGAGAGCGTCACGCCGGGCACCGAAATGTCGGCGGCGATTCCGTTCAACTCGGAGCTGTTCACCGTCGGCAAGGCCGTGCCGGTCGTGCTGTCCAAGGACGTGGTGCTGACCGGCGACTACATCTCCAGCGCCACCGCCACCTACGACCAGAACCAGCAGCCTGCCGTCAGCATCGAGCTGAACGGCGACGGCGGCCGCAAGATCCGTGATGCCACCCGCGACCGCGTGGGCAAGAAGATGTCCATCGTGCTGTTCGAAAAAGGCAAGCCTGAAGTGCTGTCCGTGGCGACCATTCAGCAAGAGCTGAGCAGCCGCTTCCAGATCACCGGCATGGGCAACGCGGAAAACTCCGCTGAGCTGGCGCTGCTGCTGCGCTCCGGCGCGCTGTCCGCGCCAATGGACGTGATCGAAGAACGCACCATCGGCCCGCAACTGGGTGCCGAGAACATCAACAAGGGTCTGCATTCGACGATGTACGGCTTTGCCGCCATCGCCATCTTCATGGTCGCCTACTACATGATGTTCGGTTTCTTCAGCGTGCTGGCCCTGGCCTGCAACCTGTTGCTGCTGCTGGCCTTGCTGTCGCTGATGCAGGCGACCCTGACCCTGCCTGGTATCGCCGCTATCGCGCTGGCGCTGGGTATGGCGATTGACGCCAACGTGCTGATTAACGAGCGTATCCGCGAAGAGCTGCGCTCCGGCGCCACGCCGCAGGCGGCCATCGCGGCCGGCTTCGACCGCGCATGGGCCACCATCATCGACTCCAACGTGACCACGCTGATCGTCGGTATCGCCCTGTGGGTGTTCGGTTCCGGTCCTATCCGCGGCTTCGCCGTGGTGCACTGCCTGGGCATTCTGACCTCGATGTTCTCCGCCGTATTCATTTCGCGCGGTGTGGTCAACCTCTGGTACGGCCGCAAGAAGAAGCTGCAATCGATCGCCATCGGTACCGTTTGGGTACCGGGTCTGAAATAACTCAGGGGTTCACATGGAATTTTTCCGCATCAAAAAAGACATACCGTTCATGCGCCACGCGCTGGTGTTCAACGTGATTTCCGCGTTGACCTTCGTCGCGGCCGTGTTCTTCCTGATCACCCGTCCGCTGAACTTCTCGGTGGAGTTCACCGGCGGCACGGTGATGGAACTGAAATACCAGCAGCCTGCAAAGCTGGAGCAGATCCGTCACTCGCTGGAGAAGATCGGCTACGAGCAACCTGAAGTGACCAGCTTCGGCACCGCGCATGACGTCATGCTGCGCCTGCCGGTGGTGAAGAACGTCACCTCCAAGGATGCGTCGCAACTGGTGTTCACCACGCTGTGCGCGGCCGAGCAGGGTGCCACCAAGCAGATCGACGCCGTGAGCGTCAAGGGCGAGCACGTGGTCAAATCCGCTTGCATGGACGCTGCCGGTGTTGAAACGGTGTCGCTGCAAAAAGTCGAATTCGTCGGCCCGCAGGTCGGCGACGAGCTGGCGCAGAACGGCTTGAACGCACTGGTGATGGTGATCATCGGCGTGATGATCTACCTGGCCGTGCGCTTCGAATGGAAATTCGCGGTGGCGGCGATCATCGCCAACTTGCACGACGTGGTCATCATCCTCGGCTTCTTCGCCTTCTTCCACTGGGAGTTCTCGCTGACGGTGCTGGCGGCGGTGCTGGCGGTGCTGGGTTACTCGGTCAACGAGTCGGTGGTTATCTTCGACCGTATCCGCGAAAACTTCCGCAAGCAGCGCAAGGCGTCGGTGCATGAAGTGATCGACAACGCGATCACCTCGACCATCTCGCGTACCATCATCACCCACGGCTGCACGCAGATGATGGTGCTGTCGATGCTGTTCCTGGGCGGTCCTACGCTGCACTACTTCGCCGTCGCGCTGACCATCGGTATCTGCTTCGGTATTTACTCGTCGGTGTTCGTGGCTGCCGCAGTGGCCATGTGGCTGGGCGTGAAGCGTGAAGACCTGATCAAGCCGATCAAGGAAAAAGACGAAACCGATGGCGCTGTAGTGTAAAACAACGTTATCGATTTGATAGTAGAATCCCCCAGCGCTTACGCCTTGGGGGATTTTTTTTATGCCGTCGTACAAATTACTGGCCGGCCTGCTGGTCTGCTGCGCCGCGCATGGCGCCGAGCTGCCGTGGGATTTGAGCTATCAATCCGCGCTGCGCGACCATCCGATCGCCGAACGTGAATTCATGCGGATCTGGCCGCAGCAGCATCCGCAGCGGCCCATCCATCAGAAGCTGGCGGAGTACGCGGGCGAGCCGATCGAGGCGTCGATGCTGATCGAGCAGCCCGACGGCCATGCCGGCGACGCCATCGCCCAGTGGTTCATCAAGACGCGCAACACCGCGCAGGTGTGCAGCTTCCATCCCAAGCGTTTGAACGATGAATGCAAAAAACTCGACCCCGTGCGGGTCGAAGCGGCGATCCGCGATGTGCTGCACATGAACGATCCGTGGCCGCCGAGCGGCGACGGGCTGGTGGTCGAGAAGGACTACTTCGGCCCCGGCAAGCCGCTGCTGCTCAACTACTTCGGCTACATCAGCGTGTATGTGGATGGCGTGTCGTCGCAGCGGGCCATCGGCGGCGATGAGTGGGGCGAGCGGATCGACAAGTCGCGCCCTGCCGGACCGGAAGCGGGGCGCTTGCAAGTAGCAGTGGCAAAAGCGATGGAGGGTGCAAGGGAGGCGGCGCCTGCCGCCGCCGTTCCTGCCGCCGCGCCATCGGCGCCGGAGAGCGAGGAGCTGAAAGCGCGCAACGCATTGATCGCCGAAGTGCAGGGCTATCTGGACAAAGGCGACTACAAGAGCCTGGAGGCGCTGCGCAAGCGTCTGCTGGATCCGCAGCAGCGCACCGGCAGCGGCGTGTGGAAGCTGGCGATCTTCTACAACCAGCTGCGCTGGCGTCCGCAGGCCACGCGCGACATGGCCTACTGGACCCGCATCGAGAACGAAGCCAAGGCCTGGGAAAAGCAGTTCCCCAAATCGAGCGCGGCGCGCATCTATCACACCTACGTGCTGCTCGCGCGCGGCACAGCCTTCCGCGGCACGGCCAACTACAAGGACGTACCCAAGGCGGACATCGAACGCATGCTGGTCGCCACGCGCGAGGCGATGAGCATCATCAACACGCTTGAAAAGCCGATGCTGAAGGAACGCGATCCGGAGTTCTACAAAGCGCTGCTGCAAGTGCTGCCGTACACGGACCACTACAGTTTCCTCGGCGTGATGAACACCGTGGCCGACGCCCGCAAGGAATTCCCGAACTATCACGAGACCTACTTCAGCGCCGCCTTCTTCTCCACCGAGATGTGGGCCAGCGCGCCCGATGCGGTGGACGATATCGCCCGCAGCGCGATGTCCGTACGCACCGGCGATTCGGAAGCGATGTACGCCCGCGTCTACTGGTACATGAGCCAGATGGCCTACGACGACAAGCTGTTCGAAAACAGCCTCGCCGACTGGAGCGAGATGAAGACCAGCTTCGATGCGCTGGTGGACCGCTATCCCGATCCGTGGAACCTGAACGCCTACGCCTACTTCGCCTGCCAGGCCGGCGACTACGCGACCATGTCCGGCCTGCTGAACCGCATCGGTGAGCGCCGCGTCTACACCAGCTGGGGCAAGCGCGGCGCGCGCGCCTACGACGATTGCGCCGCCCACGCTGGCGACGACACCAGCCGCTACCTCTCCGACCTGCGCGAGATGGTCAAGAAGCGCCAGACACGCGTGTTCTACCGCTACATCAACTACGCCGCGCAGACGCGCAAGGATGGCAAGTACGGCGAAAGCCTGCGCATCCTGCGCAAGGCCGAGGAATTGACCCGGGTGCTGTTCAACAAACCGTCGATGATGATGCAATACCATCTCGGCCTGACGCTGCATGCCATGAAGCGCTACGACGAAGCAGTGCAGGCGCTGTCGCTGGGATTGCAGTCGCAGCCGAGCTACGCGCCGGCTTACTTCCATCGCGGCCTGGCCTACGAGGCGCTGGGCCGGCGCGAGGAGGCGCGCGGACAGTTCGAAACCGCCGCCGGCCGCATGCCGGCCGAAATCACCAGCAAAGATCCGGCGCAGCGCGAGGCCGAGGAGCAGGAACGCCGCACGATGTCGGCCAAGTTCCGCGAGTATGGGATCAGCTTCTGATTGTTTTGAGGTCGTATGGATTCCCGCCTGCGCGGGAATGACGGTCGTTCCCGCGCAGGCGGGAACCCATGCTGAGTGTCCGGTACGTCAGCGCCCCGTTTTAATCATGTCGTACAGCGCCTGCGCGGCCGGCGACAGGTGGCCGGCCTTGCGGGTGATGAGTACCAGCTGGCGCGAGATGGTCGGCTCCTTCAGCGTGATGATGCGCAGGCGCGGATAGCTGCCCTTGAGGATGGCCAGCCGTGGCACGATGGCGGCGGCGATGCCCGAAGCCACCAGCCCCACCGCCGTCGCGCTGCGCTGCACGTCGTACTGGAATTGCAGGTTCAGGTCCGCGCTCTTGTCACCCAGGTAGCTGTCGAGCAGCGCGCGGTTGCCGTTGACGTCACCCGAGAAGATCAGCGGGTAGGGCTGGATCTGCGTCCACGTCAGCGAGCGTCGCTTCGCCAGAGGATGATCGTCGCGGCACACCAGCACGAACTGGTCCTCCAGCAGCGGCACCGACACCAGGTCGGGATGCATGCTGCCCGCCAGGCTGATGCCGAATTCCGCTTCGCGCCGCTGCACCGCCTCCGCCACGCGCGATGAGGCGTGGTCGAGGATCTTGATGCGATTGTCGGGGAAGCGCGCCGAGTAGGCCTGGATGATCTGCGGCAGATACTGTATGCCCACCGTCGGCACGCAGGCCAGCGCCACGTCGCCGCGCTGCGCCTTGCCCGTCTCGCGTATCTCGCTCAATGTCGACGACAGCTCTTGCAACAGACGCCGCGCCTGCGGCAGGAAATCCTCGCCGATGCTGGTTAGCGCGATGGAGCGCGTGGTACGTTCGATCAGCATCACGCCCAGGAAGTCCTCCAGATTGCGCAAGCGCTGCGTGACGGCGGTCTGCGTCACGTGCAGCGTCTCCGCCGCTTTTTGAAATCCGCCGAAGTCCGCAATCGCGACAAAAGCCTGTACGCCGAGTATGTCGATTTTCATTAGAAATATGAATGAATGGTCTAAATAAATTCATTGTACTTATATTTCTCCGAGGCGGAAAATTCTCCCCATCGAAACCGAAGGAGAAGATCATGCCGCTATCAACCATATTCCTGGTGTTTTCCAGGCTGGCGCTGATGGGCTTTGGCGGCGTGATGCCGTTCGCCTACCGGGCGCTGGTCGAGCAGCGCAAGTGGCTGACGGCCGAGGAATTCGCGAAGTACCTCGCCACCAGCCAGATGCTGCCCGGTCCCACCATCTGCAACGTCGCGCTGATGGTGGGCAGCCGCTACGCCGGCACGCGCGGCGCGCTGGCTGCATTGGCCGGCATGATCGCCGGTCCCTTCCTGGTGGTGGTCGCGCTGGGCGTGGCGTACCAGCGCTTCGGCGAGGTCGAAGTGTTCCGCCACGCGATACGCGGCATGGCTGCGGTGGCGGCGGGCCTGATCCTGGCGACCGCCGTGAAGATGGCCAAGTCCCTGTTCGCCAAGGCCGACTGGCGCGCACGCGGCACGCTGCTGCGACTGGCCTTGCTGGCGCTGGCCTTTATAGGACTGGGCCTGCTGCAATGGCAGCTGGCGCTGGTGTTCGGCCTGCTGGCGCCGCTGGGCGCGGGGGCGTTTTATCTGGTGGGAGAGAAAAAATGAACGAGCAATCTCCGGTGACGGAACTGTCGCTGCATATCGCGGTGATGTCCTTGATGGCAGTGGGCGGCGGCGTCGTGCTGCTTGGGCCGCAGGTGGGGCACTATGTGGTCGACGCCAGGCAGTGGTTGAGCAATGAGCAGTTCGCGGCGGCGTATGCGATAGCGCAGGCGGCGCCCGGTCCCAATCTGCTGTTCGTATCGCTGGTGGGCTGGCTGATCGCCGGTTGGGCCGGCGCCATCTGCACTACGCTGGCGGTGCTGCTGCCTTCCACGCTGCTCACGTTGACCGCGATCCGCTTGCAGGCGCGGCATGCGGGCGGGCGTTTGACGCGGGCGCTGGGCGATGCCTTCGCGCCGATCTCGATAGGCTTCCTGGCCGCCACCGCCTGGCTGTTCACGCGCATCTCCAACGTCGACATCCAGGCCGACGCGCTGACGCTGGCGGCCGCGCTGATACTGCTGCGCTCCAAAATCAATCCGGTGATACTGATCGCCGCCGGCGCATTGGCCGGCGCGCTGCGCCTTATCTGAGCGAGTGCGGCGTCGAGCGTGAACGCGAGCGCAGCGACGCCGACGGGCACTGGCCGAACAGCTTGCGGTAGTCGCTGGAGAACTGGCTGAAGTTGCTCAACCCCCAGGAGCCGGCCACGTCGCCGATGGCGCCGCCGTCCTGCAACTGCCGCCGCACGCCGTTCAGGCGCACCATGCGCAGGTAGAGCATGGGGCTCATGCCCAGCACGTCCTCGAAGCAGTACTGCAAGGTGCGGCGGCTGACGTGCACGCGCTCGCACAGCTCCGGCACGGTGATCGATTCGCTGCGGTGCGCCATGATGTACTCGCGCGCCAGTGCGACCACGTGGCGGCGCCGTTGCAGGCTGGCGGCCAGCGCCGGTTCCACACAGCTGTGGTCCAGCATGTCGAGCAGGGCGCTCAGCACCGTCTCCTGCCACTGCGCCATGCCTTCGGCGCAGCCCAGGCCTTCGGCCGGCAGCAACTGCCCCAGCACATGCAGGCAGCGGGCCTGCGCCTGCGCATCCACCTGCAACAGCTCGGCCGACTGCACGCGCTGCCAGTCGATCTCGCAGCCGTAGCGCCGCGCCGTCTCGACCAGCAGCTCGCGGCTGGCGACGATGCCGTAGATGCTGTAGGCGCTCGGCGTTACCAGTTCGAATTCAACGTTGCCGGGCTGCACCATGATCCAGTCGGCGGCGGTCTGGCGGCCGTTGATGCGGGTGGCGGCGCCGTGGTCCGGCAGGCCGAACCAGATCGCGTCCGGCCACACGCGGCAGGATTGGCGCACCGACTGGCTCAGGCTTTCCCGGAACACTTGCAGCTGCGGCAGGCGCAGCTCGGTCAGCGCGCCACGGAACAGGCCGGAGCTGATCTGGTCGTAGCTTTGTTGCCAGTTGGTGAGCTTGCTGGCCAATTCGTCGGCGTCGTGCGCCATCACAGTGCGCAAATCTGGCGCACTGTGTAACAACTCTGTCGCAGTCTGGTGCATATTATTTTTCTCCCACTGTTGTTATTTCTTCCCTTGGACGCTAGCCCCTCGCAAGTTTGCCGATTTTCGATAACGCTGGCATTTGGCTGGCTCCTATACTCGATTCTGCTGCAACTTCCATACCAGACGCGCTTTACCTTAGGGAGAATCACATGAATGCAAAACAGGCGGCCGGGCAACCGGCGCTGCAACAGTCGCTAGGCACCTTCCAGTTGTGGGGCATCGCGGTAGGCCTGGTGATCTCGGGCGAGTACTTCGGCTGGAGTTACGGCTGGGCCTCGGCGGGGACGCTGGGCTTCACCATCACCGCGCTGTTCATCGCGGCCATGTACGCCACCTTCATCTTCAGCTTCACCGAGCTGACCACGTCGATCCCGCATGCGGGCGGCCCGTTCGCCTACAGCAAGCGCGCCTTCGGTCCGACCGGCGGCTACCTGGCCGGCGCGGCCACGCTGATCGAGTTCGTGTTCGCGCCGCCGGCGATTGCGCTGGCGATTGGCGCCTACCTGAACGTGCAGTTTCCGACGGTCGATCCGAAGACGGCGGCGGTCGGCGCCTATGTGGTGTTCATGACCTTGAACATCGTCGGCGTGCAGGTGGCGGCCACCTTCGAATTGCTGATGACGCTGCTGGCCATCTTCGAACTGCTGGTGTTCATGGGCGTGGTGTCGCCGGGCTTCTCGGTGGCGAACTTCGTCAAGGGCGGCTGGTCCGGACAAGACAGTTTCAGCATCGCTTCCATCCCCGGCATGTTCGCGGCGATCCCGTTTGCGATCTGGTTCTTCCTGGCGATCGAGGGCGTGGCCATGGCGGCCGAGGAAGCCAAGGATCCGAAACGTTCGATCCCTATCGCCTACATCGCCGGCATCATTACGCTGGTGCTGCTGGCGATCGGTGTGATGGTGTTTGCCGGCGGCGCTGGCGACTGGACCAAGCTGGCCAATATCAACGACCCGCTGCCGCAGGCCATGAAGATCATCGTCGGCGAGAACAGCAACTGGCTGCACATGCTGGTGTGGCTGGGCCTGTTCGGACTGATCGCTTCCTTCCACGGCATCATCCTCGGCTATTCGCGCCAGATCTTTGCACTGGCACGCGAGGCTTACCTGCCGCATTACTTCGCCAAGATCCACCCACGTTTCAAGACGCCGCACCGCGCCATCCTTGCGGGCGGCGTGATCGGCATCGCTGCCATCTATAGCGACGAGCTGATCAAGATCGGCGGCCAGACCCTGACCGCCAACATCGTCACCATGTCGGTGTTCGGTGCGATCACGATGTACATCCTCAGCATGCTGAGCCTGTTCAAGCTGCGCCGCGCGGAGCCGAACATGGTGCGTCCTTTCCGCGCGCCGTTCTATCCGCTGTTCCCGGCCATCGCGCTGGCCGGCGCCCTGGTCTGCCTGGTGACGATGGTGTACTACAACCCGCTGATCTTCGGCGTGTTCGTCGCCTTCCTGGCTGCCGGCTATGTGTTCTTCCTGGCCACCAAGGGCAACCGCCAGCAGCACGCGGCTTTCGACGCCGTCTAACTTTCCAATTACGGAGCTTCATCCATGTCCAAAAAACTCTTCTCCATGCTGGCTGCGGCCGGTTGCCTGGCTTGCGCAGCAGGCGGCGCGCTGGCTGCCGATGCCGCACCTGCCGCACCCGCGCCAGACTGGACCAACACCGGCAACCTGACGCTGGTGTCGGACTACCTGTTCCGCGGCATTTCGCAGACGCAGGCCAAGCCCACCGCGCAAGCCACGCTGGACTTTACGCATGTCAGCGGCTTCTACCTTGGGCTGTTCGGCTCCGGCGTCTCGCACGCGGCCTACAACAACGGCAGCGGTTCGGAGATCGACGTCTACGGCGGCTACCGCTACCCGCTGAGCGAGGGCAACAATATCGACGCCGGCCTCGTCACCTACTGGTATCCGGGCGCGCACTTTGCGGCAGGCGGCAAGGACATCAAGTACCATACCCAGGAGGCCAAGCTGGGCGTGAACATCGGCGCCTTCAATGCCTACGCCTGGGTGGCGCTGAGCGAGTACTGGTTCGGCTTCGCCGTGCAGCCGGACAGCGGCAAGCTGGCCAACACGCGCGGCACCGCCTATGTCGAGGCGAACTGGAATCCCGAGCTGGCGCCGGGCCTGGTGCTGAACCTGCACGCCGGCCGCCAGCAGGTGCGCAATATGAGCGATTTCAATTTCTTCGACGTCAAGGCCGGTGTGACCAAGACCATCGACAGCTGGGCGTTCTCGGCGGCGGCCACCTACAATAGCGGCGACGCCAGCAAGAACGGCACGCCGTTGTGGACCTTCTTCAACGCCGACGGCAGCGGCAAGAACGTGGCACAGAAGCGTCTGCAACTGACGGCCGCGCGCAATTTTTAGTAACGGTTAATTCGTCATTCCCGCGCACGCGGGAATCCATGCTGAGCCTGTACTCACGCGTTCTATGGGTTCCCGCCTGCGCGGGAACGACGGTCTTTAGTACACCGGCAGTATCGGGAGACGGCCATGAGCAGCTTTGCACATACGGTAGGCAGCAGGACTTATCAGTTCCGCGACCTGAAGGACTTGATGGCGAAGGCGACGCCGGCGCGTTCCGGCGACTATCTGGCGGGGCTGGCGGCGGCCAGCGCCGAGGAGCGGGTGGCGGCGCAGATGGCGCTGGCCGAACTGCCGCTGACACTATTCCTCAACCAGATGGTGGTGCCGTACGAGCAGGACGAGGTGACGCGGCTGATCGTCGACGATCACGACCGCGCCGCCTTTGCCCGCATCGCCCACCTGACCGTGGGCGACTTCCGCAACTGGCTGCTTGGCGACGCCGCCGATGAGGCGGTTCTGGCCGCCGTCGCTCCGGGCATCACGCCGGAGATGGCGGCGGCCGTTTCCAAGATCATGCGCATCCAGGACCTGATCCTGGTGGCGAAGAAGTGCCGTGTCGTCACGCGCTTCCGCAACACCATCGGCCTGGCGGGACGCATGGCCACGCGCCTGCAGCCCAACCACCCGACCGACGACGCCACCGGCATCGCCGCCAGCGTGCTGGACGGCCTGCTGTACGGCAGCGGCGACGCGGTGATCGGCATCAATCCCGCCACCGACAACGTGCCGCAGGTAATCAAGATCGTCACCATGCTCGACGAGATCATCGACCGCTACGGCATCCCCACGCAATCGTGCGTGCTGACGCACGTGACCAACACCATCGCCGCCATCGAGCGCGGTGCGCCTATCGACCTGGTGTTCCAGTCGATTGCCGGCACCGAGGCGGCCAACGCCAGCTTCGGCATCAACCTGGCCTTGCTGGGCGAGGCGCAGCAGGCGGCGCTGTCGCTGCAGCGCGGCACGGTGGGCAACAACGTCATGTATTTCGAGACGGGGCAGGGCAGCGCGCTGTCGGCCAACGCCCACCACGGCGTCGACCAGCAGACCTGCGAGACGCGCGCCTACGCGGTGGCGCGCAAGTTCCAGCCGCTGCTGGTCAATTCGGTGGTCGGCTTCATCGGCCCCGAGTACCTGTACGACGGCAAGCAGATCGTGCGCGCCGGGCTGGAGGACCACTTCTGCGCCAAGCTGCTGGGCCTGCCGATGGGCTGCGACGTCTGCTACACCAACCACGCCGAGGCCGACCAGAACGACATGGACATCCTGCTGACCCTGCTGGGCACGGCCGGCTGCACCTTCGTCATGGGCATCCCGGGCTCGGACGACATCATGCTCAACTACCAGACCACCTCCTTCCACGACGCGCTGTACGCGCGCCGCGTGCTGGGCCTGAAGCCGGCGCCGGAATTCGAGGCCTGGCTGAAGCAGATGGAAATCTTCACCGGCGACGAGTGCGCTACACTGGGCAATGCGCTGCCGGCATCCTTCCAGCGCGCGTTGGCTAGTCTGAACTGATAGGAGTCCGCATGAACGACGCCGAGCACCTGCTTCCGGCCACCAGCGACTGCGCCGACGCCAGCGAGGACGGCGTCGTCATCGCCAATCCGTGGCGTTCGCTGCGGCGCTTCACGGCGGCGCGCATCGCGCTGGGCCGCAGCGGCGTCAGCCAGCCGACCGCGCCGCAACTGGAGTTCCAGCTGGCCCATGCGCGCGCACGCGACGCCGTGCACCTGGCGCTGGACCACGCCGCGCTGGGCGACGCCCTGCAAGCCTCCAGCGGCTTGCCCTGCCTGCCGCTGCACAGCGCGGCCGCCAGTCGCGACATTTATCTGCAACGCCCCGACCTGGGCCGGCGACTGGACGAAGCCTCGCGCCAGGCGCTGCTGGAGCGCGCATCCGACCCGGCCGGCTATGACCTGGCCTTCGTCATCGCCGACGGCCTGTCGGCGCTGGCCATCGAACAGAACGCCTTGCCCTTCCTGAAGGTGCTGATGGCGCGCCTGGCCGCGGAGTCGTGGACGCTGGCGCCGCTGTCCATCGTGCGCCAGGGGCGGGTGGCGGTGGGTGACGAGGTGGGCGAGTTGCTGGGCGCGCGCGCGGTGGTGGTGCTGGTCGGCGAACGTCCCGGCCTGAGCTCGCCGGACAGCATGGGCCTGTACCTGACCTGGGCGCCGAAGAGCGGCCTGACCGACGCCGCCCGCAATTGCATCTCGAATGTACGGCCTGCGGGCTTGACCTACGACGACGCAGCCTTCAAGCTTCACTACTTGCTGTCCGAGTCGCGCCAACGCCAGTTGTCCGGCGTCGCGCTCAAGGATGAAACAGCCACCGACAACACCACGCTGGACGCACCGCAACGCAACTTCCTGCTCGACCTCGACTAGTCGGCGGGCGGACGTCCCGCCGACCGACAAATGAGAGAGCAACGATGAGCCGTACCGGCCGACTTTTCCTGCTGATGGATGCGATGCGCGGCTACCGCCGCCCCGTCACCGCCGCTCGCCTGGCCGAGCAACTGGGCGTATCCGAACGCACCATCTACCGCGACATCCAGACCCTGTCCGGCCTGGGCGCGCCGCTGGAGGGCGAGGCCGGCGTCGGCTACATGTTGAAGGCCGGCTTCTTCCTGCCGCCGCTGATGTTCGGCGCCGACGAGCTGGAGGCGCTGGTGCTGGGCGCGCGCTGGGTGCGCCGGCAGGGCGACGAGGCGCTGGCCGCCGCCGCCAACAACGCGCTGGCCAAGATCGCCGCCGCCACGCCGAAAGACCTGCGCGACGACATGGCCGAAACCAGCCTGTGGGTGCCGCTGGGCCAGGACCAGGATGCCGCCAGCGACGTCCACGTGCGCCCGGTGCGCGAGGCGATACGCTACCAGCACCGGCTGCGCATGTCGTACCAGGACGAACAGGGCAAGCCGTCGGACCGGGTGGTGTGGCCGTTCGCGCTGGCCTTCCTTGAGGGCAAGCGGCTGCTGGCCGCGTGGTGCGAGATGCGCATGGCCTTCCGCCATTTCCGCATCGACCGTATTGCAGGCGTAGAATCGTTGGGCGTGCGTTATCCGGCCCGTCGCAGCGACTTGCTGAAGACCTGGCGCCAGCAACAGAACCTGCGCGAAGACTACTGACAAAAACTGTCGCGGCCCGGTCGTACGATGAAGTCCTCAACTCACCTGATGGAGACTTTCAAATGCGCTTATACCACCACCCCGCTTCCTCCAATTCGCGCCGCGTGATGCTGGCGGCCATCCACATGGGCACGCCGCTGGACGTGACCGAAGTCAACCTGATGAGCGAGGAAGACCGCCGCCGCCTGACAGTGCTCAACCCCAACGGCATGGTGCCGGTGCTGCAGGACAGCGACTTTATCCTGTGGGAATCCTGCGCCATCATGCAATACCTGGCCGACCGCACGCTAGGCCAGACGCTGTATCCGGACGACATCGTGCAGCGTGCCGACATCAACCGCTGGATGCTGTGGGCCAACCAGCATTTTTCGCCGGCGATAGGCATCATCGTCTGGGAAAACATCTGGAAGGGCATCACCGGCGGCGGCATGCCCGACCCTGCGGAACTGGACAAGGGCGCACGGCTGGTGGCGCGTTTCGGCGCCGTGCTGGAGCAGCATCTGGCGGGGCGCGAGTGGGTTGCCGGCGACAAGCTGAGCCTGGCGGATCTGGCGGTGGCCGCGCCGTTGATGTACATCGAGCAAGCTAAATTGCCTGTCACCCAATATCCGAAGATGATGGCGTGGCTGGGCCGGATTCAGCAGCTGGATGCGTGGAAACAATCGGAACCGGTGTGGTGATAGAAAAATGCGCTTATATGTGAACTGGCGCACAGAGCGAGCGGGACGGGCGGGGTACTCTGGGTGTGTCTCCTCTGGAGGAGATCCCTAGTTTTGGACTTTGCCCGCTTCCCAGCGGGCTTTTTTTTGTGCGGCGTCGTTCCCGCGAACGCGGGAACCCATGCTGAGCGTGCTTCGGACGCGGCTTATGGATTCCCGCCTGCGCGGGAATGACATTACAGCATCAGCACCGCGTACAGCGACTGCACCTCGTTGGCCGATTCGCTCATGATGGCGTGCAGCGTGCCTTCGCCGACCACGAAGTCGATGGTGCGCGCGCCCTGCAGCGTGGTCGCGCCCGGACGCTGGTACAGCGGCGAATGCACCGGCGATAAATCATTGGCCAGCAGCAGCGTGTCGCCCAGGGTTTCGGGTGGCAGCGCGCGCAAGCCTATCCACATCGATTCGAGCGATTTGTAGACGCCGTCCGGCACGCCCAGCTTGGTCAGCACGCCGCGGCCTATTTCCACCTCGCCATGTTCGACCCAGTCTTCGGGCTCGCCGTCCATCACTTCCGGGAAGTCGCCGGCGCAGGACAGCATGTAGAAGCCCGCCACCTCGTGCATGATGCCGGCAAACAGCGCGGTATCCGGATCGACGTGCGTGACCCTGCGCGCGATCACTTGCGACAGCGCGGCCACGTGCGCCGTGTGTTCCCACAGTTGATTGATTTTGGCTTGCAGGCCGGGATCGGTGACCTGGCTGCCGATCTGGCGCACGATCAGCGCCGCCACCAGCGATTGCAGGGTGCGTACGCCCAGGCGCTGCACGGCGGCGCGCACGCTGGAGATTTCAGTACCGGATCGGTTGTAGGCCACCGAGTTGGCGATGGCGACGCTGCGCGCCGCCAGCAACGGGTCTGCCTGGATCAGCTTGGCTGCCGCTTCGACGTGGCAGTCGGGATCGCTCAGCGCCTGCTGCAGGCGCAGCGAGGCGTTGACGTTGGCCGGGAACGAAAGCTCACCCCGGCTCGCCTGAGCAGCAATAGTCTTGAAGGCGTCGAGTCTGTCCATTGCAAAAAATTATACTCGGAATATTGCCGTGTGGCACTTCTTCTGAAAATACTTTTGCGCGGCACAACAAGCCGCCTTCAGCGCAGATTACTGCTCGCTGAAGATGGCGTCGCAGCCGTCTTGCGTGGCGTCGGTGTCTTGCAGTTCGTCGGTCAGGCCCAGGTCGAACAGTTCTTCGATGGCGTTCATGAAGCTGTTGTGCTTGGTCGCGCCGATCAGGCGGTAGATTTCGCCGTCTTCGTTGCGTACGCCGATGATCAGTTTTTCCTGGCGCACTTCGTCAGGCGTCGCCTGGTTCAGCAGCAGGTTGCCGATGATGTGTTTGTCGAATTTGGCAGGCTTTTTGCCTTCGAGCAGAGTCGTTTTCAAATGATTTCCTTGGTTGAGTCGTGGGTGGACGGGCATTCGGTATGGCCGGCCGTAATCACAGTTTTAAGTTCGGACAGCGTTTTTTCAAGGGCGGCGAAATCGTCTTCGCTGTAGTGCGCGAACACTTTCCCGCTTTCCCCGACGACTTTCGGGAAGACTGTGCAAAACACCTGCTCGCCTTCCGCCGTCAGCCGGACAAAGAAGGAACGTTTGTCGCAGTCGTTGCGCTGACGTTCCACCAGGCCTTTTTGCTCCAGTCGTTCGATCACGCCGGTCAGCGTGCCCTTGGTGATCAGTGTCTTGTCACCCAGTTCTTTATAGGACATGCCGGGCGTATTGCCCAGCGTGGCGATGATATCGAACTGGGCGTGCGTCAAGCCGCTCTGGCGCACATACTGGCCAGAGAGCCGCTCATAGCTCTGTAAGCAATCGGCCAGCAGCCGGATGCTTTTCAAAAAACGTTCACCCATAGACTGTGATTATAGCCGGTTCGCACCGGCAATCTTGGCCGGGACTATAATGGCGGACGCACATTCATAATAAAAAAACCATGCCTCAACACTTGCGCGGTATTGCCGCTTTGCTCATCGTGACCCTGGTATGGGGCACGACTTTCCCTGCGATGAAGGACATGACCGGCTACCTGTCGGCCAGCTGGATCGTGCTGTGCCGCTTCGCGCTGGCCGGCGTGCTGTTGCTGCCGTTTATGTGGCGGGCGAAATGGAACGATATCCGCTGGGGCATCATCGCCGGCGCGGTGTTGTTCCTGTGCTACGTGTTCCAGATCGAGGGGCTGGCGCTGACCAGTTCCAACCGCAACGCCTTCGTCACCGGCCTGAACGTGCTGGTGCCGCCGCTGCTGGGCGTGCTGATGGGCGCGCGGCTGGAGCGCCGCATCGTCGTCGCGCTGGTGCTGGCGCTGGCCGGCCTGTTCGCGCTGTGCTGGGAGGGCAGCTTCACCTGGGGGCGCGGCGATACGCTGGCGCTGCTGTGCGCGCTGTTCTTCGGCATCTACGTCAAGCTGATGGAAACCACCACCCGCAAGGTTGACAAGCTGATGGTGCTGACCGCCTCGCAGATCTGGACCGTGGCCGTGTGCGCCGCCGTGTGGCTGCTGATGCGCGAAGTGCCGCTGGGCTTTGCCGAGCGCAGCCAGGATTTGCCGGACTACGTCAGCTACATCTGGAAGGGCTTGCAGATGTACGGCCTGAACCTGGTCTACCTGGGCGTGGTCGCCACGGCTGCCATCATTTCGCTGCAGACCTGGGGCCAGAGCCACAGCAGCGCCAACGAGGCGGCGGTGATCTATGCGTTCGAGCCGGGCTGCGCGGCGATCTTCGCCTACTTCTGGCTGGGCGAGACGCTGGCCTGGAACGGCTTGCTGGGCGCGGCGCTGCTGATTTCCGGCATGATCGTCAGCCAATGGAGCACCGAGCGGCCCGCCGCCGCGCTGGCTCCGGAGTAGAGGTCCGATGTCTTTCGATAATTTATCCCGCGTCACACAAGAGCGGCCGCTGCGCATGCTGCTGGTGAACGCGGGCGAAGCCGATGCGATCACCTGGGCCGGCCTGGTGCAGCCGCTGCGCCTGGCCGCCGCCACGCTGGGCCGCGACGTGCTGCATCTGGAAACCATGACGCCGGCGCAGGTGGTGCTGGCGCAGCCGGGCTGGCCGCCTCACAATCCTCACCTCGCGCTGCTGGTGGCCGACGAGGGCCAGGCGCCGATGGCCCCGGAGCTGAGCCGCGCCGTCATCGAGCGCTGCCGTTCGGCCGAGTACTGGGGCGGCGTCGGCGCGGGCGTGCTGTGGCTGGCCACCGCCGGCTTGATGGCGGGCGTGCGTATCGCCTTGCCGTGGGCGCTGTACGCCGACACCGAGGGCATCTCCGAACGCGCCATCCTGACCCCGCACCTGTTCGAACTGGACGGCCGCCACCTGAGCTGCTGCGGCGGCGCCGCCAGCATCGACTTTTCGCTGACCATGATCGAGCATCTGTTCGGCGCCACCGTGCAAGCCACCATCAAGGAAAGCCTGTGCATCGAGCGCGTGCGCGGCCACGAGGAGCGCCAGCGGGTCGCCCTGCAGGCCCGCTTCGGCGCCTTGCAGCCGCGCCTGTCCGAGGCGGTGACGCTGATGGAAACCAATATCGAGGAACCGCTGTCCACCGACGACATCGCCAACCTGGTCGGCCTGTCGCGCCGCCAGCTGGAGCGGCTGTTCAAGCAATACCTGGGCAGCCTGCCGTCGCGCTACTACCTGGAGTTGCGTTTGCAGCGCGCCCGGCAGTTGCTGTTGGAGACCAATCATTCCATCGTGCAGGTGGGGCTGATGTGCGGATTCTCGTCCGGCTCCCACTTCTCGACCGCCTTCGGCGCGCTGTTCGGCAACACCCCGCGAGAAGAGCGGCAACGCAAGCTCAGCCCACCTGTATAGGCTAGTCGTTCTGACAAGCTTACTTTGCGGCCAAAAGTGAAAATCCTTGTCGCCATTTGAAAAGAGTTTTAGCATGCCGCTTTTTATAATGGGTCCACGCGGTGCTGTGCCGCGCCTTACCCAACATTAATAGGGAATGCCATGAACGCCAAGCTCGATACGACCGTCACCACCCGTCCTGTAACTCGTC
This sequence comes from Rugamonas aquatica, assembly GCF_009380215.1. Taxonomy (GTDB): domain Bacteria; phylum Pseudomonadota; class Gammaproteobacteria; order Burkholderiales; family Burkholderiaceae_D; genus Rugamonas; species Rugamonas aquatica_B. The sequence goes on along the minus strand of NZ_WHUG01000012.1, from coordinate 126,823 downwards.
AGACCTTTGATGAAGTTCTGGTGCCAACCTATGCACCAGCAGCGATGGTACCGGTCCGAGGCGCTGGTCTGGACCTGTGGGACCAGAATGGCAAGCACTACCTGGACTTCACCTCCGGCATCGCCGTCGCATCGCTGGGCCACTGCAACCCGGCCGTGGTCGAAGCGCTGACCCGCCAGGCCAACACCCTGTGGCACCTGGGTAACGGCTACACCAACGAGCCAGTGCTGCGCCTGGCCACCGCGCTGACCGAAGCGACCTTCGCCGACCGCGCCTTCTTCTGCAACTCCGGCGCCGAAGCCAACGAAGCCGCACTGAAGCTGGCCCGTAAATACGCCCACACCAAGTTCGGCGCGCACAAATCGCGCATCGTGTCGTGCTACCAGTCGTTCCACGGCCGCACGCTGTTCACCGTGTCGGTCGGCGGCCAGTCCAAGTACACCGAAGGCTTCGAGCCGCTGCCGCCAGCGATCGAACACGTCACCTATAACGACATCGAGTCCGCACGCGCCGCCATCGGCGACGACGTCTGCGCCGTGATCGTCGAACCGCTGCAAGGCGAAGGCGGCGTGGTCCCTGGCGACAAGGCCTTCCTGCAAGAGCTGCGCGACCTGTGCACCAAGACCGGCGCCCTGCTGATCTTCGACGAAGTGCAATCGGGCATGGGCCGCACCGGCGACCTGTTCCACTACATGACCTACGGCATCACCCCGGACATCCTGACCGCCGCCAAGGCGCTGGGCAACGGCTACCCGATCGGCGCCATGCTGACCACCGACGAACTGGCCAAGACGCTGGGCGTAGGCACCCACGGCACCACCTACGGCGGCAACCCGCTGGCCGCGACTGTGGCGCTGACCGTGCTGGACACGATCAACCAGCCAGCCTTCCTGGCCCGCGTGAAAGAAGCCAGCGCCAAGCTGCGTTCGACGATGGAAAAACTGGTGGCCGATTACTCGCAGGTGTTCACGCTGGTGCGCGGCGCCGGTCTGCTGCTGGGCCTGGTCGTCACCGATGGCTGGAAAGGCCGTTCGAAAGATATCCAGCGCGCCGCTGAAGCCAACGGCCTGATGGTGCTGATCGCCGGCATGGACGTGGTGCGCCTGGCGCCTGCGCTGATCGTGACCGACGCGCAGATCGCCGAGGTCGACCGCATCCTGCGCCTGTCGCTGGATGGCATGATCAACGCGGCGTAATTACCGAAGTCATTCCCGCGCAGGCGGGAATCCATGCTGAGCCTCCGGGCCGGCGTTCCATGGGTTCCCGCCTCCGCGGGAACGACGTTAACGGCCCGGGCGTCCGCTACGGGCTTGCATGCATTTAAAGCACCAAGGAGTTCCCATGTATGTAGTCCGTCCGGTAGAACTTGCGGATATTGCTGCCCTCGAAGCGCTGGCCGCAGTGACCATGCCGGGTGTGCACACCTTGCCGAAAACGCGCGAAAAGATCGTCGACATGATCGAGCGTTCGATCGCCTCGTTTGCCGCGCACGTCGACATCCCGAGCGAAGAATCCTACCTGCTGGTGCTTGAGTCGCCGGCCGATAAAACCATCGTCGGCACCGCCGCCATGTTCGCCGCCGCCGGCTCCAACGGCACCTATTTCTCCTTCCGCAACGACGTGATCCAGCAGGTATCGCGCGACCTGAACATCAGCCACAGCGTGCACGCGCTGACGCTGTGCTCCGAGCTGACCGGCTACTCCCAACTGTCGAGCTTTTACGTCGGCGAGCGCGAACACGGCACGCCGGAAGCGGCGCTGCTGTCGCGTGCGCGCCTGATGTTCGCCGTGCTGGCGCCGCACCGCTTCGCCGACCGCTTCTTCGTGCCGCTGGCCGGCGTCACCGACGCTGACGGCGGTTCGCCGTTCTGGGATGCGCTGGGCCGCAAGTTCTTCAAGATGGACTTCCTCGATGCCGAGCGCGTCATCGGCGGCGCCCGCAACCGCACGCTGATCGTCGAGCTGATGCCGCACTATCCGGTCTACGTGCCGCTGCTGCCGGGCGACGCGCAAGCGGCCATGGGCCAGATCCATCCATCGGGCGAGCTGGCGTTCAACCTGCTGACGGCCGAAGGCTTCGAAGCCGACGACTACATCGACATCTTCGACGGCGGCCCGATTCTGCAGGCGCACAAGAACACGCTGCGCACCTTCACCGGCGCGCTGCAGCGCCGCGTGACCACGGCCGGCGAATCGCCGGACCGCGGCCGCGAGCCGCAGCTGCGCTACGCCGTGTCGTCGGGCTCCGAACACAACTTCCGCTCCGTGATTACGCATTGCGCGGCGCTGGAATCGCAAGTCAACGTGGCGCTGCCGGCCGATGTGCAGGAAGCGCTTCAGATCGCCGAAGGCGATACCGTCATCTGCGTCAGAATCTAAGAGTGGACCACCTATGCTAGTAGTACGCGCAATCACAGCCAACGACCTCGACGCCCTGTACGTGATGGCCACGCAGGTCGGCAGCGGCATGACCACCCTCAAGCCGGACATGAAGATGATGGGCGACCGCCTGGCCATCGCCGTGGCCTCGTTCGCCGAAACCATCCCGCCCGAAAAGCGCGACTACATGTTCGTCATGGAGGACACCAGCAACGGCCGCATCGCCGGCGTGTGCGCGATCAAGGGCTCGGTGGGTTTGACCGAACCGTTCTACAACTACCGCATCGGCACGCTGGTGCACTCCAGCCGCGAGCTGGACGTGTTCACCCGCATGGACACGCTCTACCTGTCGAACGACCTGACCGGCAGCACCGAACTGTGCTCGCTGTTCCTGGCGCCGGACTACCGCAGCGGCAACAACGGCAAGCTGCTGTCGAAGAGCCGCTTCCTGTTCATCGCCCAGTTTCCGCATCTGTTCACCGAAAAGCTGATCGCCGAGATGCGCGGCTACCAGGAAGAGGGCGGCCGCTCGCCGTTCTACGAAGGCCTGGGCCGCCACTTCTTCAAGATGGACTTCGACCATGTCGACGACCTCACCGCCGTCGGCAAGAAGTCCTTCATCGCCGAACTGATGCCGCGCCAGCCGCTGTACGTGGCCTACCTGCCGGAAGACGCGCAGGAAGTGATCGGCAAGGTCCATACCTCGACCGCGCCGGCGCGCCGCCTGCTGGAACAGGAAGGTCTGTACTTCGAAGGCTATGTCGACATCTTTGACGCCGGCCCGGTGCTGCAGGCGCGCGTGTCGGAACTGCGCGCCATGCGCGAGAGCACGCTGGCTGAAATCGGCCTGGCGACCGACTGGGATTCGGCCTGCGCGCCGGAGACGGCCGTCGCCGAACCGATGCTGGTGTCGAACACTACGCTCAAGGATTTCCGCATGATCCTGTCGCAATCGGTGCCGGTCAATGGCGCCATCGCGCTGCCGGAAGCCGAACAACAACTCCTGCACTGCCATCCTGGCGATACGGTGCGCACGCTGACCCTTAATCTGAGGAAGAATCCACATGTCTAAAGCTCTGAGTAACTTCATCAACGGCGAGTGGCTCGCCGGCAGCGGCGCCGAACTGGTGACGATCGATCCGTCGAACGGCAAGCAGACCTGGGCCAGCAACGAATCGACCGCGCAGGACGTGGGCCACGCCGCCGCCGCCGCGCGCGAGGCGTTCGAAGCCTGGGCGCTGACGCCGCTGGCCGAGCGTATCGCCGTGTGCACCCGCTTCCGCGATCTGCTGAAGCAGGACGCGGAAGAGCTGGCGTTGCTGATCGCCGAAGAAGTGGGCAAGCCGATGTGGGAAGCCCGCACCGAAGTGACCACCATGGCCAACAAGATCGATATCTCGGTGCAGGCCTACGGCGCGCGCACCGGCGAGACCAATAACAAGGTCGCCGATGGCGAGGCCGTGCTGCGCCACCGTCCGCACGGCGTGTTCGGCGTGTTCGGTCCTTACAACTTCCCTGGCCATCTGCCGAACGGCCATATCGTGCCTGCGCTGATCGCCGGTAACACCGTGGTCTTCAAGCCTAGCGAATACGCACCGCGCACCGCCGTCAAGACCGTGCAGCTGTGGGAAAAAGCCGGCGTGCCTAAGGGCGTGATCAACCTGGTCAACGGTGGCCGCGATGCTGGTATCGCGCTGGGCCAGAACGCCTTGCTGGACGGCGTGCTGTTCACCGGCAGCTGCCAGACCGGCACCGCGCTGCACAAGCAGTTCGGCGGCCAGCCAGGCAAGATGCTGGCGCTGGAAATGGGCGGTAACAATCCGCTGGTGGTGTGGGACGTTAAAGATATCGACGCCGCCGTGTTCATGGCGATTTCGTCGGCCTTCATCTCGGCCGGCCAGCGCTGCACCTGCGCGCGCCGCCTGATCGTCAAGCAGGGCGCCGAGGGCGACGCTATCATCGCGCGCCTGGTCGATGTGGCCAGCCGTTTGACCATCGGCGCATCCGCCGCCGAACCGGCGCCGTTCATGGGCCCAGTGGTGTCGGCAGCGATTGCCAAGCGCCTGGTGCAGGCGCAGGCCGACATGATCGCCAAGGGCGGCCGCAGCCTGCTGGCTATGCGTCAGCTGGAAGAGAACACCGGCTTCGTCTCGGCCGGCATCGTCGATGTCACCGACGCCAAAGGCATTCCTGACGAAGAGTGGTTCGGCCCTCTGCTGCAAGTGATCCGCGTGGCGGACTTCGACAGCGCGATCAAAGCCGCCAACGCCACCGAATTCGGCCTGGCCTCGGCGCTGATCTCGAACGACGAAAACCTGTGGAAGATCTTCCAGGTGCGCGCACGCGCCGGCATCGTCAACTGGAACCGCCCGACCACCGGCGCGGCCAGCAGCGCGCCGTTTGGCGGCGTGGGCCAATCGGGCAACCATCGTCCGAGCGCCTACTACGCGGCCGACTACTGCGCCTATCCAGTCGCTTCGATCGAAAACAATGTACTTGAAATGCCTGCGAAACTGTCGCCGGGCATGCACTTCTAAGGAACTGAAATGCGCGCACGCGAATTCAACTTCGACGGCCTGGTAGGCCCATCGCACAACTACGCCGGTCTGTCGTTCGGCAATGTGGCCTCGTTCAGCAACGTCAAGAGCGCTTCGAATCCGAAGCTGGCGGCCCTGCAAGGCCTGGCCAAGATGCGCGCCCTGGCCGCGCGCGGTTTCGGCCAGGCGCTGCTGCCGCCGCAGGACCGTCCGAATTTCCGCCTGCTGCGCAGCATCGGTTTCACCGGCAGCGATGCCGAGGTGCTGGCCAAGGCCGCCAAGGAATCGCCGGTGATCCTGGCGTGCGCCTACTCGGCCTCGCCGATGTGGACCGCCAACGCGGCCACGGTCAGCCCGTCCGCCGACAGCGCCGACGGCCGCACGCACTTCACCGCCGCCAACCTGAATAACAAGCTGCATCGCGCCTTCGAGCACGTGCAGTCGGCGCGTTCGCTGCGCGCCATCTTCAAGGACGAGAAGCACTTTGCCGTGCACGACGCGCTGCCAGGCACGCCGGCCTTCGGCGACGAGGGCGCGGCCAACCACACGCGCCTGTGCAAGGACCACGGCAGCGCCGCCGTCGAGATGTTCGTCTACGGCCGCACCGAGTTCGACGCCTCGGCGCCGGCGCCGAAAAAATACCCGGCCCGCCAGACGCTGGAAGCATCGCAGGCCGTGGCCCGCCTGCACGGCCTGTCGGCCGAACGCACCGTCTACATCCAGCAGAATCCGGACGTGATCGACCAGGGCGTGTTCCACAACGACGTGATCGCGGTCGGTAACGGCAATGTGCTGTTCTACCACGAGCAGGCCTTCGCCGACGAAGCGGGCGCGCTGGAACAGCTGCGCCGCGCGATGGGCGGCGTGGGCGCGGACCTGAACGCGATCCGCGTCGATACCGCCAAGGTGTCGGTGGCCGACGCGGTGCACAGCTATCTGTTCAACAGCCAGCTGCTGAGCAAGGACAACGGCAAGATGGCGCTGGTGATTCCGCAGGAGTGCGAGGAAAACGCCGCCGTTGCGGCCTATCTGCAAGGCCTGGTCGCCAGCGGCAACGCGGTCGACGAACTGATTCACTTCGACCTGCGCCAGTCGATGCGCAACGGTGGCGGCCCTGCGTGCCTGCGCCTGCGCGTGGCGCTGACCGATGCCGAAGCGGCTGCGATGCATCAAGGTGTGGTGATGACCGAGGCGCTGTACCACACGCTGGTGGCGTGGGTGGAGAAGCACTACCGCGACCGCCTGGAGCCGTCCGACCTGGCCGATCCTGCGCTGGCGATCGAAGTACACACCGCGCTGGAAGACCTGAGCCGGATTCTGGGCTTGCCTGGACTGTATGATTTGTAAAACACCATCTCGCCCCCATATGGGGATTTGGTGTCTAATAGCGCTCAACCCTGCCGCGCAGCCACAAGCCGGCGCGGCGCCTGCAACATAAAATACACATAACGTATTGGAGAAGCAACGATGAAACAAATGCCACAAGACCTGCGTAAACAAACGCTGGAATTGGTCAACGCCAGCAAGCCCGCCAGCGACAGCACTCAAGTCGCCGCGCTGATCAGCGCCTGGCTCGGTTCCCTGGACGACGAAGACCTGGCCGGCACCGTGCCAGACAGCCTGGCGCCGGTCCTGTGGGATGGTTTCACTCAAGCTTCCAAGCGCACCGGCTCCGGCGCGCAGATCGCCAAGCTGCGCTACGCGGATGGCCGCGGCGGCATGGCCACCGCGCTGCTGGTGCTGAACGACGACGTGCCTTACCTGGTCGATTCCATGGTCATGGCCATGCGCAAGCTGCGCGTGGGCGTCAACGGTGTATTGAACTCGGTGCTGCCGGTTGCGCGCAATGCGGACGGCGTAGTGACCGCCGTCGGCCAGGCCGGCGACAAACTCGAATCCTACGTTCTGTGCCTGCTGTCCGAAGACCTGCCTGAAGCCGAAATCGGCATGCTGGTCGAGCGCCTGGAAATGGTGTCCCGCGACGCCGCCGTGGTGCGCCGCGACAAAGCCGCGATGCAGGAACACTTCAGCCGCATCGGCGCCGAAGCCGCGTCGCATGGCGAAGAAGGCAAGGAAGTCGCCGCCTTCCTGGAATGGGCCAAGACCGAGGGCTTCGAGCCGTTCGGCTACGCCTACTACCAGGTCAAACCGGGCGTGCGCGAACTGGAACGCGACATCCCTAGCCGCATCGGCGTGCTGCAGGATACCTCGCATCCGGTCTACGGCACCTGCCTGGCCAATATCCCCGGCGACTTCGACACGCTGTCGAAACGCGCCCACACCCTGTCCATCGTCAAGGCCGACGTGGAAGGCACGCTGCATCGCGACCAGCAGCTGGACTTCATCGGCATTCGCCACACCGACGCGCAAGGCGCGATCCTGGGCGAGTACTGCTTCGTGGGCCTGTTCACCCGCGCCGCCACCGCGACGCCGCTGAACCGCCTGCCGTTCGCCCGTGGCCGCGTGGCCAAGGTGCTGAGCATCGCCGGCGTGCGCCAGGAAGGCTTCCGCGCCGAGAAGTTCCTGGAGATCCTGGAATCGCTGCCGCGCACCGAAGCGCTGGAAGCGGAACCTGAATGGCTGGCCGAAGTCTGCGGCGCCGTCGTGTCGCTGTACAAGCAGCCACGCACCAAGGTGTTCGCCCGCCGCGACGTGTATGCGCGCCATCTGAACGTGCTGGTCTACCTGCCACGCGAGCGTTACAGCGCAAGCGTCGCTTCCTCACTGGCCAAGGCGCTGCAAGCCAGCTCCGGCGCGCAGTACGTCAGCTCGCAGACGCTGGTGGCCGACGGCCCACTGGCCCGCGTGTACCTGATCGCCCACGCCGCGCGCTACCCGCTGGACCTGGAAACCGATATTCAACAACCGCTGCTGTCGGTGCTGGACGGCTGGCACGACCAGTTCTCCGTGCTGGCCGACGCCGTGGCCGACCTGCCGCTGCGCGCCAGCCTGCGCAAGATGTGCGCCACGCTGCCGACCGACTACGTCGCCACCACCGCGCCGGAAGCCGCGTTCCACGACCTGGGCACCATCCTGCGCAACACCGATCCGTCGCGTGTGGACGTGCGTGTGGAAACCGTCGCCGATGCGACCACCATCCGTCTGTACTCCGTCGACCGCGTACCGTCGCTGTCGACCATCCTGCCTGCGCTGCATAACGCCGGCGTGTCGATCGACCGTGAACAGGCGCACTCGCTGCGCGTTGATGGCCAGCGCCACTTCGTCACCAGCCTGTCGGTGGACGCCGCCAGCGCCGCCAACCTGGCCAAGGCCGATGTCGTGCCGGTCGCGCAGGAACTGTTCGCCGCGCTGTTCAACAACGAAGCCGAAGACGGCCGCCTGAATGGCCTGGTCATCGAAGGCGGCTTGAGCGTGCGCCAGGTGCAACTGGTGCGCGCCTACATGAGCTACTGGCGCCAGACCGGCACCCGCTTCTCGGTGCGCTACATCGCTGAAACGCTGCGCAAGCAGCCGGTCATCGTCAAGGAGCTGGTGGACGCGTTCCTGCAGCGCTTCAACCCTGCGCTGGACGTAGCCACCCGCACCGCCGCGCTGGACAAGCTGGCCGGCATCAAGAGCCGCCTGCCTGCGATCAACCACGCCGACAGCGAAGAAGTGCTGGGCGCGATGACCGACCTGATGGTCGCCACGCTGCGCACCAACTACTTCCAGAACGAACAGAAGGGCGACAAGATCATCTTCAAGTTCGACACCAGCAGCCTGTCGCTGGTGCCGGAGCCGCGTCCGTTCCGCGAGATCTTCGTGTTCTCGCGCCGCTTCGAAGGCGTGCACCTGCGCGGCGGCCCTGTCGCCCGTGGCGGCCTGCGCTGGTCGGACCGCATGGAAGACTACCGCACCGAAGTTCTCGGCCTGGTGAAGGCACAGATGGTGAAGAACGCCGTCATCGTGCCGGCCGGCGCCAAGGGCGGCTTCGTTTGCAAGCAGATGCCGAAAGACGCCGTGCGTGAAACCATCGCGGCCGAAGGCGAAGCAGTGTATCGCCTGTTCATCGCCAGCCTGCTGGAAATGACCGACAACCGCGTACTGGGTAATATCGTTTCGCCAGCGGACACCGTGTGCTACGACGGCAACGATCCGTATCTGGTGGTGGCTGCCGACAAGGGCACCGCGACCTTCTCCGACATCGCCAACGGCATCGCCGTGCAGCGCGGTTTCTGGCTGGGTGACGCGTTCGCGTCGGGCGGCTCGAACGGTTACGACCACAAGAAAATGGGCATCACCGCCAAGGGTGCGTTCGAAGCGGTCAAGCGCCACTTCTACGAAATGGACCACGACATCCACGCCACGCAAGTGACGATGGTCGGCGTGGGCGACATGTCGGGCGACGTGTTCGGTAACGGCGCGCTGCTGTCGCGCAAACTGAAAATCGTGGCAGCCTTCGATCACCGCCATATCTTCCTCGATCCGAATCCGGACATGGAAAAATCCTTCGTTGAGCGCGAGCGCATGTTCGCGCTGCCGCGCTCCTCGTGGGACGACTACAACAAGGAACTGATCTCGGCCGGCGGCGGCGTGTACCCGCGTACCGCCCGTTCGATCGAGCTGTCGCCGCAGATCCGCGCCGCGCTGGATATCGAAGAAACCGCGCTGTCGCCTGAAGAGCTGATGCACCGTATCTTGCTGGCGCCGGTGGACCTGTTCTACAACGGCGGTATCGGCACCTACATCAAGGCGTCGACCGAATCGCACGCGCAAGTGAAGGACCGCGCCAACGACAACATCCGCGTGGACGGCAACCAGCTGCGCTGCAAGGTCGTCTCCGAAGGCGGCAACCTGGGCGCGACCCAGGCCGGCCGTATCGAGTTCGCGCTGTCGGGCGGCCGCATCTTCACCGATGCGATCGACAACTCGGCCGGCGTGGATTGCTCCGACCATGAAGTGAACGCGAAGATGTGGCTGGACGTGGAAATGAACGCCGGCCAGCTGAGCGAAGCAGACCGCAACCGCGTGCTGAACGAAATGACCGCCGACATCGAACGCCTGGTCCTGCGCGACAACACGCTGCAAACGCAGCTGCTGGTGCGCGAAGCGCAAGCGCAGGTCGACGCCGCCGTGCAGGATGGTTATGCCGCGCTGATCGCATCGCTGGAAGAAGAGGGCGCGCTGTCGCGTGAACTGGAGCAGCTGCCATCGGTGGCTGAACTGGCGCGCCGCAAGGCCGACGGCCGTGGCCTGACCACGCCGGAACTGGCGGTGGTGATCGCCAACGTGAAGAACCGCTACAAGCGCATCCTGTCGGCGCTGCCGCTGACGGATTTGAATTGGGCCGAGTCGGTGCTGAAGCCGTACTTCCCGGACCTGCTGGTGGCTACCCGTCCTGCGCTGGCGCACCCGCTGGCCAACGCCATCCTGGCGACCGTGCTGGCCAATGAATCGGTCAACCGTTGCGGCCCGCTGATGCTGCGTCAACTGGCCGGCGAGCATGGCGTGGATGAATCGGATGTGATCCTGGCGTGGGGCCAAGCATGGTCCGCGCTGAACCTGGCGCCTATCTTCACGACGCTGGATGCGGATGCGTTGAAGGTGCCGCGTGCCGTGTCGATCAAGGTCGATGGTCGCACCCGCGTGCTGCAAAAGTCGGTGATCGAAGGTGTGCTGACGGTGCCTGCCGACCAGCTGCGCGCCGGTGTCGCCGAGCTGACCAAGTTGTTCGCCAAGCCTGAGACGCTGGCGCAGTTGACGCCAGCCGACGGCCAGTCGGATGCGGACATCACCTCCGGCCTGCGCGCCGAATTCGTACAGGCCTGGAAGGCAGTCGAGGCGATCGAGGCGGTGGCGGCGTTTGTGTTCGCGGCGCTGTCGGTATCGCGTCCGGCGGGCATGGACTTGCCGGCGTTCCTGCAGGTTGGCCTGGCGCTGCGCGCGCAGGTCGGCATCGATACGCTGGAACGCGGCCTGAAACTGCCGGCCACCAGCCGCTCGCAAGAGCAGCTGCGCAGCTACGCGCAGAACGCGCTGCGCCGCACGCAGCAACGCCTGCTGTCGCAGGTGCTGCAGCATGCGACCGGCGGCCATACGGCGGCGGAAGCGGTGGAAGTCGTGGCCAACACGCTGGGCTTGTCCGGCTACGCGGCGGCGACCGATCTGGAACAGGCGATGCTGGACGTTTGGGCTTTGTCCGAAGCGACCAACTCCGGTAACACGACGCTGGCGGTGTAAGTAGATGACTGATTTGCCTAAGGCTTTGCCGGAATCGGTACGCGCGCTTGCTGAAGCGGATTTCAGCGCTGTCGCGCAGCGTTTTTCGGCGGCTGGTTTTGCGGTGACGCAGCCGGCCGACGGTATCCTGACGATCAAGGCCGAAGGCGAACGTCCGAGCGTGCTGGTTTCGGTCGGCGTGCACGGCGACGAGACCGGCCCGATCGAGGTGGTGGCGTATCTGCTGGACGCCTTGTCGCAGCAGGCGTCGTCGCTGGCGGTCAACCTGATGCTTTGCGTTGGCAATATCGGCGCCATCCGCGCCGGCAAGCGCTTCATCGATGCTGACTTGAACCGCATGTTCCGCAAGGAGCGCGGGTCGCTGGAAGGCACGGCGGAAGCGGCGCGTGCGGATGTGATGATCGCTGCGACGACGGCGTTCTTCGAAGGCGCGGGGCCGGTGCGCTGGCATCTGGATTTGCATACGGCGATTAGGCCGTCGGTGTATCCGACCTTTGCCATCGTGCCGGAGCTGATCGCCGATCAGCCTCGCCGTGAGTTGATCGAGTGGTTGGGATTGGCCGGCATCGGTGCGGTCATCATGAATCCGGCGTCGGTCGGGACTTACAGTTATTACTCGGCCGAGCACCATGCGGCGGCCGGCACCACGGTGGAGTTGGGGCGTATCGGTACGCTGGGGCAGAACGATCTGTCGCAGTTTGTCGATGCGTCGCAGGCGCTGGATGATTTGCTGCGCGGTGCTGCCAAGCGTGAGGCCAGGCAGCAGCCGCACGTGTTCAACACTGCGCGCCAGATCATCAAGTTGAGCGACAAGTTCCAGATGGCGTTTGGCAAAGAGACGCACAACTTCACGACGCTGAAGCAGGGCGAGGAAATCGCCCGCGACGGCGATACTATTTATACCGTTCAGCATCCTGAGGAGCTGGTGGTGTTCCCTAATCCTGATGTTCGTATCGGCTTGCGTGCGGGCTTGATGGTGGTGCGGGTCGCCTGATCTTTACGTCGCTTTACACTCTGCGGGGTCATAGTTACATCGATTAGTTCGTTAACAGGAACAACAGTGTCCTTAACCACGGAGTAATCATCATGACGACAGCAATCAGCGGCGTTTCAAGCGGCAGTAGTACCCAAGCCACCTCCTTCGATCCTGCGAAGGGGGCGGCGCGCTTTGCGGCCAAGGTATTCGGCGATCTGGATGCCGACAAGGATGGCAAGGTCAATAAAGACGAATTCGTATCGGGCCTGGAAAAGAAAGGCGTGTCGGCAGACGACGCCACCAAGCAGTTCGATGCGATCGACACGCAGAAGTCCGGTTCGATCACGCAGTCCGATCTGGAGACTGCGATCAAGAGCGGCACCTTTGCGCCGCCGCGTCCAAGTGGTGGTGCCGGCGGCGCTCAAGGCGGCCAAGGCGCGCATGGCGCTCACGGTGCGGGCGGCGGTGGAGGCGGTGGTGGTGCAGGTGGCGTCAGCAGCACAAGCAGCTCAACCACGACCTACGAAGCAGCCGACACCAACAAGGACGGCACAGTCTCAGCACAGGAGCAACTGGTCTACAGCATCGCCCATCCCGACAAAACCACCGACGCCAGCAAAATCGGCAACAACGTCGACCAGCTGGCCTGACCAGCAGTTTGCTCGCCTCAGCCCGCTTTATCGTCGATGCGGTTGGTAAAGAATGTCTTTGACCGCTCACAAAGTTAGTAGGACGTTCTCTTGATTTTTCTTCGCGCACGCATAGAGTAAAGCGAACTGCGTTGAGGAGTAGATCATGACTATTGCATTCGTTTCCGCTGATGGTAGTGTTACTGTTCCGCCGCCTATACGGAAAGCGCTTGGCCTGGAGAATGGCGGCCGAATTGAATTTCTTCCGTTCGGCGATGGACAGGTCGTAATGATCGCCATGAATTTGTCGCCATCTGTGCTGAAGGGAATTCTTCCGAAGCCGGACTTGGACTGTACGATCGAGGAGATGGTCGAGATTGCGGCCAAGCGTGCGGCATGCAGCGCATAGACTGATTCCTTGCGCTACACTCGCAGTTCTCTATCTCACGTCTGGAGTTCGCGATGTCGCTATCGATGTATCAGGTTTCGGTGCCTGTGTTTGTGCGGGGCTTGAAGGTGTTGTCGGAGTTGCTGGGGAAGGCCGAGGCTTATGTCGAGCAGCATGGCTCGGTGCCGGATGCGATGATCTCGGCGCGCTTGGCCGATGACATGTTGCCGTTGTCTGCGCAGGTGCAGCGCGCCAGCGATACGTCGAAATTGTCGGTGGAGCGTTTGAGCGGCGTGCCCGCGCCCAAATTTGAAGACAATGAAACGTCGTTCGATCAGTTGCAGCAGCGGATCGCCGATACCATCGCCTACCTGGAAAGCATCGACGAGAACGCGTTCGCCGACAGCGAGGCGCGCACGATCGCACTTAATTTTGGTTCGTTTCAGCCGGAGTTCACAGGGGACGACTACCTGCTGACGTTCGCGTTGCCGAACTTCTTCTTCCACATCGTCACCGCCCACGATATCCTGCGCAACCAGGGCGTCCCGGTCGGCAAGCGCGATTATCTCGGGCCGTTCTGAATCAGCCGCGCGCCAGCCACGCAGCCAGCGTGCCCGCCAAACCCAACAGGGCAACGGCGGCGCCAGTCACGACAGGATGGAAACGCCGGGATACAGTGGGGATTTTTTGGATAGGCATGGCAGGCTCTCTTGGGCTTGGGCTAGGCTAGTTGTAACACTTGTCCCTAGAGTAACTTGACAACAATTTCCAATCTATACATCCCGCTGTATCAAAAGTAAGCAACTGTAACGGAGCCCTTGCCCCGCTTGGGGTCTGAGTTGTTTTTCTAACACAAAATTACTGTAATGCGATGGCCCGGAAGGCCCTATAATCGCTTAGTTTTTTTGCCCGTACATATCTCCCACAAGGATTGCCTGTGAACCAAACGCTGGTCCAGAAACTGACCCGTACCAAGCCGGTCAACAACACTGTAGAAACTGCTCCCTCCAGTAGCAACGGCCTGCACCGCTCCATAGGCTTGTTTCCCCTGACAATGATCGGTGTCGGTGCCACGATCGGCACCGGGATATTCTTCACGATGGTGGAGGCGGTGCCGAAAGCCGGCCCTTCCGTGATCCTGTCCTTCCTGTTCGCCGCGATCACCGCCGGCCTGACCGCGCTGTGCTACGCCGAACTGTCGTTCCGCATTCCGGCGTCCGGCTCGTCGTACTCGTTTGCCTACGCCACCGTCGGCGAGTTCTTGGCCTTTATCATGGCGGCCTGCCTGCTGCTCGAATATGGGTTGGCGGCCAGCGCCACGGCGATCGGCTGGTCCGATTACCTGAACAATTTCCTGAACAATGCTTTCGGCGTGCACATCCCCGAGATGTTGCGGTCGCCGATGATTGTGTCCACGCCCAAGGGCATCGAGTTCCACGGCGGCCATATCAACCTGCCGCCTATCCTGCTGGTCGGCCTGTGCTGCCTGCTGCTGATACGCGGCACCAAGGAATCGGCCACCACCAACGCCATCATGGTGATGATTAAGCTGGCGATCCTGATCTTCTTCGTGGTGATCGCTTTCTCCGGCTTTGATATAAACAATTTCCATCCATTCTTCAGCCCGGACAACGGCGTCCACATCACCGGCATGACCGGCGTGACGGCCGCCGCGGCCACGGTGTTCTTCTCGTTCATCGGGCTGGACACGGTCGCCACGGCCGGCGAAGAGGTGCGCGATCCCAAGCGCAACGTGCCGATCGGCATCCTGGCGGCGCTGGGCATCGTCACCTTGTTCTACCTGCTGGTGGCCGTGGCCGCGATGGGCGCGCAGCCTGCGTACAAGTTCGCCGGGCAGGAAGCCGGCCTGGCCGTGATCCTGCAGAACGTGACGGGCAAGACCTGGCCTGCGCTGGTGCTGTCGGCCGGCGCCGTGATCTCGGTGTTCAGCGTGACGCTGGTGACGATCTACGGCCAGACTCGCATCCTGTACGCGATCTCGAAGGATGGCCTGATTTCCAAGTCCTTCCAGAAGGTCAATGCGCGCACGGCCTCGCCGGTGCAGAACACGCTGATCGTCTGCATCGTGGTCGGCCTGGTGGCCGGTTTCGTTGACGCGACCTTCCTGTGGGATATGGTCAGCATGGGTACGCTGACGGCCTTCATCGTGGTGTCGCTGGCGGTGCCGGTGATGCGCCGCAAGGAAAATGGCACGGGCACCAAAGGCTTCCGCGTGCCGTTCGGTCCGTATGTGGTGCCGGGCCTGAGCATTGCCGCCTGCCTGTATCTGATGTTCGGCCTGTCGCTGACCACCTACACCATCTTCATCATCTGGATGAGCGCGGCGATCCTGACGTACTTCCTGTACGGCATGCGCAACTCGCGACTGAATACGGCCAAGTAAAACCCTGGACGTTAGAAAGCCCCGGCCGCTTGCGCGTTACCGGGGCTTTTTTACGTGCATGACGGACGGCTTACGCTTCGTCTTTACCCGGATTGGCGCCCAGGTAGAGGCGCAGTACGAGGCCCGACAGGGCGATGGCGGCAGGCAGGTTTTCGATGATGGTCAGCATGGTGATCTCCAGGAAGTTAAATTCGGTACGATTAACCGCGCGACGCCATGTAGCGCAGCTCGGCAGACAGGTTGGGCGAATGACGTTCGCAGTCATTGGCCATGCTGTTCAGCCAGGATGCGGCGGACTCTTGCTGGCGCTGCGTAACAACTTCTTCAGCGACGACAGCTGGACGTGGCTTGACTGCGAACAGTGCGGCAATCAGCTGGCGCGCTGCGGCGGCAACGTTGCTTGCATAGCGGGTCGAGGTCAGGTCGATGTAAATCAGGTTGTTAGTTGCGCTCATCAGAAGCTCCTTAAATGTTCGTTTGTTGCAGTGCAGTATGCGCGCCTTTCAGTAATAAATAAACTTTTGATTTGTGATACTCGCCATAAGAATTCTGTATAACTGGCGATTTTCCCTATGAGAAAAGCGTTCTCAAGAGTAATTTTTTAAGGCCGGATTTTTTTACGTACAGACTGCCATCGGGTATGATTACTGTCCAATTGGCAATAATTTGACGGAGCTCCGATGTCCTTGCGCACGAAATTCATGCTTGCCTTGCTGCTGACCGGATTGGCGGCCGTGGCGATGGTGGGCGGCCTGGCCTACGTGGGCATGACCAAGAAGGTCGACGTGATCCGCCGCCAGCGGGCCGCCGATCATTTCTACGAGGGGATGAACGGTTATCTGCAAAAGTACGGCAGCTGGCAAGCCGCCACCGCCGCCGAGCCTTTCGACAATTTCATGCACAGCCTGGATGGGCAGGGCAACCGGCCGCCGCCGCCGGATGAGGAAGGCGGTGAGCATCGCGGACCGCCGCCGGGCGAAGGACCGCCGCCGCGTCCGGAGGGCGGACGCCCGCCGCCGCGCGCGAACGGCGAGCCGCCGTTCCACTTCATCGTGGCCGACGGCCAGTTCCGCGTGCTGCTGGGCGCCGGCGTGTACCGGCCGGGCGAGGTGCTGCCCGAGTCGGCCCGCAAGGATGCGCGCGCCATCAAGGTGGGCGAGCACGTGGCGGCCTATATTTCGCCGGAGGGCGTGTTCACGCCCAGCAAACAGGAGCAGCAATATATCGACGCCATGCGCGAGGCGCTGGTGGCCGGCGTGACCGGCGCGGCCGCGCTGGCGCTGGTGCTGGGCGTTCTGCTGAGCCGTGGCCTGAGCCGCAAGCTCAGTCACCTGACCGGTGCGGTGCGCGCCATGCACGGCGGCTCGCTGCTGCAGCGGGTGCCGGTGGAGGGCAAGGACGAAGTGGCGGCGCTGGCCAGCGCCTTCAACGACATGAGCGAACAGCTGGCGCGCTCGCACGAGGAACTGAAGGAGTCGCACCAGACCATCCTGGCGCAGGCCGAGCAGATGCGCGAGCTCAGTGTCCGCGACGCCCTGACCAAGCTGCACAACCGCCGCCACTTCGACGAGCAGGCGACTACGCTGTTCAGCCACGCGGTGCGCCACAAGCGGCCATTGAGCGTGGTGATAGGGGATATTGATTTCTTCAAGCGTATCAACGACCAGTTCTCGCACGCCACCGGCGACGCGGTGCTGCGCCAGGTCGGCGAGATCCTGCGCAGCCATATGCGCCTGAGCGATCTGGTGGCGCGTTACGGCGGCGAGGAATTTGTCATCGCCTTCCCGGAGACCGAGCTGCCGCAAGCGGCCGCCCTGTGCGACAAGCTGCGCAACATCATCGAAGGCTTCCCGTGGCACGAGGTGCACCCGGACCTGAAGGTGACGATGAGCATGGGCGTCTACGCCGACCTGGCCGCCGGCACGGCCGAGGCCATGCTGCAAAAGGCCGACGCGCTGCTGTACCGCGCCAAGCAGACGGGCCGCAACCGGGTCTGCTTCGCTTAACGCTGGCCCAGCCAGCGCCCGCCGAACATGGTGCAGATCAGCGAGGCGACGATCAGCGCGATGCCGGCCCACTGCCAGCCGGTGATGACATCGCCCAGCGCGATCATGCCGGCGCTGATGCCGACCACCGGCACCCCAAGGCTGAACGGCGCCACGCGGTTGACCGGGTGGCGCTTCAATAAACGCGTCCACATGGCGTAGCCGAGGATGGTCGCCATCCAGCCCAGGTAGGCGGCCGAGATCCAGGTGGCCAGCGGTGCGCTGGTCCAGCTCCAGCGCGTGGCCGGGTCGTCGAAGGCCAGCGACAGGCCGATGAACGGCACTATCGGCACCAGGCTGCACCAGACCATGAAACCCACCACATCGAATTGCGGCGTGGCCTGCTGCGCGCGGCGCACGACGATGTTCGACGCCGCCCACATCGCGGCGGCAGCCAGGCACAGTGCAAAGC
Organism: Rugamonas aquatica; assembly: GCF_009380215.1. Taxonomy (GTDB): domain Bacteria; phylum Pseudomonadota; class Gammaproteobacteria; order Burkholderiales; family Burkholderiaceae_D; genus Rugamonas; species Rugamonas aquatica_B. The sequence goes on along the minus strand of NZ_WHUG01000012.1, from coordinate 108,873 downwards.
CGCCGGCGGTGGTGCCGCCCGCGTGGCCGGGCTGCACGTAGTTCATGCCGAAGCAGACCAGGCCCACGGCGGCCAGCAGCAGGCCCGCTTGCAGTGCGCGGCTGGCGCGTTCGTGCAGCAGCGCGAAACCGAAGAAGGCGGTGAAGAAGACTTGCGTTTGCAGGATCACGGACGCCAGCGCGGCCGACATGCCGACCTTCAGCGACAGGAACAGCAGGCCGAATTGGCCGACGCCCTGGCACAAGCCGTAAGCCACGATCCATTTGACCGGCAGCTTGGGCGGGCGGATGAACAGGATCAGCGGCAGCACGGCGAAGATGTAGCGCGCGGCGCCCATCTGGAACGGCGTCAGGTCGCGCAGGCCAACCTTCATCGCGACGAAGTTGGTGCCCCAGATCAGGACGACGAACAGGGCGGATACAAGGTCGCGGGTGCTGAAGGCGGATGGGGAGGAGGAAGCGCTCATCCGTCCATAGTAGCAGGCCTGCGCCGGATCAGGCGACGTTGCGGACGATGGCTTCGCTGTGGACGATGATCTTGACCGCGTCCGCTTGCAGCAGGCGGATGCGGCGCTGCACCAGCGGCCAGCCGGACCATGGCACGCTGGCGGTGTCCACGGCGGCCGTCGCAGTTGCCGGCTCCGTCGCCGGCGTGGCCGATTGCGGCGCCAGCGCCTGCGCCAGCGTGCGCACGACCTGCTCGTGGCTTTCGTTCAGCATCGCGTTGACGGGCGCGGTCGGCAGCTCCTTCTGGTGGCGGCGCAGGATGGAGCGCAGTGCGGCCACGTGCGCCACCAGCAGGTAGTTCTGCACGATGAACAGGTTGATGTCCTCCACCGCGCGCTGCTTGCGGGCCGGTTCGTCGAGCATGCGCACCAGCGCGGAGCTGAGCGCGGCCAGGCTGTCCATCAGGCGCTTGCGCTCGATGCGGTAGGCGAAATCGTCCTTGCCTTTGCCTTGCAGCAGATCGAAGCTGGCCTGCATGTAGCGCAGGTTCACGCCCAGCACTTCGCGGATCAGGCGCGGCAGGGTTTGATATTCCCAGCTGGCCAGCACGAAGCTGAAGGCTGTCGCCACGGCCGCGCCGATGAAGGTGTCGATCAGGCGTTCCATGATCAGGTCATGGTTGCCCGGCGCGATCAGGTGCATCTGCAGCAGGATCATGATGCTGACCGCGATCGCCGCGTAGCGGTAGCGCAGGTAGATGAAGGTGGGTGTGGCCACCGTCGACAGAATCAGGAAGCCCAGTATCGCCGCCGGATAGTTCAGGTACTTGATGATTAGCGCCGTGATGACGCAGCCGACGATGGTGCCGACGATGCGGTCGCTGCGGCGCTGCTTGGTCATGCTGAAGCTGGGCTTGAGGATGATGACGATGGTCAGCACGATCCAGTAGCTGTGCGCCGCATACGGCAGCCATGCGGCCACCGCCAGGCCGACCGAGATCGCCATCGCCACCCGCAGCGAGAAGCGGAAGATCGGCGAGTCCAGGCGCAGGTGCGACAGGATCATGCGCAGCTCGTACTTCTGCTGCGACAGGAAGGGGCCCATGTCGGCGTCGACCCAGAACGGCGTGCTGTCGTAGACCTTCTGGCTGGCGCGGTGCAGCTCGACGATCATCTTGATGATGCCGCGTACCTTGTTGCGCTGCGCGCGCAGCACGGCCAGCGCTTCCTGCGCCGGCTTGCCTTCGTCCACGCGGCGCTGCAGGGATGCCAGCTCCGCTTCGATGGCGTCCAGTTCCGGCTCGTAGCTGATCTCGGGGTAGGAAGCCTTCTTGCGGGTGACGTCGTAGGCCACCGACTCGATGTCGCGCGCAGCCTTGTAGGCCAGGTCGTGCAGCGTTTTCAGTACCGGCGAATCGGCCAGGTGCACGCGCAGCTGGGCGTAGTCGGTGTGGGTCGACAGGATCAGCTCATACAGGTCGAGCATGCAGACGTGGGTCTGCACGACGATGGCGTCCTTGCTGTTCTGGTGGCTGCGCAGTATCAGGTCGCGCGAGGCTTGCTGGCGGTCGGCCAGCAGGCTTTGGTGGCGTACCAGTTTGTTGAATTGTTCGGTGAGGTTGTAGCGGGTGTCGTAGAAGTCGGCCTTGATGTCGATGTAGGCGGCCAGTTCGAACAGCGCCTCGGCCAGCACCTGCTGCTTGATGCGGTGGCGCAGTATCCACGAGATGCCCATCGCGTAGGCCAGGTAGGCCACGGCGCCCAGCGTGAACAGGCCGGTATGGATGAAGGATTCGCGCACCGTCATGTCGTGTTCCATCGACATGGTCATGATGAACAGCGTGGCCAGTTGCAGCGGCATCGACTTCTTGCCGTAGACGACCATCATGCAGGCCAGGAAGCTGATCGCCACCAGCATGGACATCAGCAGCCAGTGCACCGGCGCGCACAGGCTGATTAACAGCGTGACGGCGCTGCACAGCAGCACCGAGGCGCTCATCTCGTTGAACTTGTGGCGCAGGGGACTGGGCATGTCCATCAGCGCGGTGCAGAGCGCGCCGATGCACACCGTCATGGCGGTGGCCATGTCGGCGAATTGGAGGGTAATCAGCGTGACGCCGACCAGGCCTGCGGCGAAGCGCAGCCCCAGGTAAAAGTAATGGCTGTAAAAAAACGTGCGCAGGTTGAGTGCGTAATGCATGGCTATGGCCTTGTGGGCAGCTTGCATGCGCGCCGCGGGATCGCCGCTGCGCGCATGGGGTAACGCTAGTTGATACTTGCGGGGACTTAGAAGACGGACAGCACCGGGTAACGGCGCCATTCCGGCTCGGCGTGGCGTTTGCCGTTTTCGAAGATGAAGCCCAGTACCTTCTCTTGGTCGGACAGCAGCGCCGGATGGTCGGCCTTCCATTGTTCGAATTTGGCTTTCAGTTCAGGCTCGGTTTCCAGCATCTCCATCGCCAGGTCTTCGAACACGTAGTCGGAGAAGGCTTCTTTTTTCTCCAGCACGCTGTTGAAGAAACCCCAGCGGAAGAAGGAGTCGTGGCCTTGCGGTTCCAGCGTTTCGACGGCGTAGCGGGCGTTGGCCTGCTTGAGCGGAATGAAGTAGTCGCCCGGCTGCACGGTGAAGCTGCCGGTGCGCGCTTCCAGTTCCACCACGTCGTGGTACATATGGCCTTCGTAGGCGTGCGGGCGCGAGGTGACGGAGGCGATGTGGTAGTACTGCGCTTCGATGGTGGAGGCTTCGTCGAAGCGTGCCATCTCCACGCCGTTCCATTGCAGGCGCTCGATCGCTTCGCGCCAGGCTTGCGGGATCACATAGCCTTTCGGCGCGCGCACGGTGGCCGACGGCACGAAGCTGTTGTAGTAGGCGATGTCCTTTTCCCACGGCTGGCTGCGGTTGTAGGACAGGCGGGTGTAGTTGCCCAGCAGGCTAGGGCTGCGCTTGGCGGCGTAGCCTTTGAAGCGGAAGGTCGACGGATTCGCTTCATCCATCTTCCAGCTGACGGTCCACTCCTTGGCGTTGGCGGCTTGCTCGCGCGCGTCGGCGCGCAGCTTCTGGATTTGCTCGCCGTGGGTGACGGTGAAGGCCATGGTCACGTCCAGCAGTGCGCGCATCGAATCGTAGCGGTCCTTGAAGGGCTTGAGCATGTGCGTCTCCGGCATGAAGCCGATGACGTGGTGCAGCGCTGCGAAACCGGTCGAGAAGCGCGGCACTTCCAGGAATTCGGCGATGCCGTCGTCCGGCGTGTCCTGCACCGGATTGACGTAGGGGCAGGTCGGCCAGCCCTTGGCTTCCATCTCGGCGTAGATGTGCGGCAGCATGGTCTCGCGCAGGAAGGGGCCGAGGCCGTAGCCCAGCTTGTCCGCCTGCGTGTGGATCAGCGTCATCGTGTATGGATAGTCGGCGCCGTTGGAGGTGTGGGTGTCCACCATCACGTCCGGATCCCAGCTGGTGACGAGCTGGTTGAACAGCTGCGCGTTGAGCGTGTCGCACTTGATGAAGTCGCGGTTCAGGTCCAGGTGGCGGCTGTTGCCGCGGAAGCCGAACTGCTCCGGGCCGTCCTGGTTGACGCGCGAAGTGTTGGCGCGGTTGAGCGCGCCGTCGACGTTGTAGAGCGGGACGAACAGCAGCACGGTCTTGCCCAGCGCGGCCAGGCGGGCCGGATCGAAGCACAGGTCGCGCACGATGGCCATGCAGGCGTCCACGCCTTCGGGTTCGCCGGGGTGGATGCCATTGTTGTTGAAGAAGACGGTGCGGCCTTCAGCCTTGATTTGCGCGCGGTCGAACACGCCGTCCGCGCTGACTACGCCCGCATGCACCGGGATGCCGCCGTCGGAAGTGCCGATCTGTTCAAAACGCAGCACTTGCGGGAAGCGCTGCGCCAGTTCCTGGTAGAACGCAATGCATTCGGTCCACAGGGTGGTCTGGTTTTGATTACCTTTTTCGTAAGGCGTAGGCATGTCTGGGTGCATGGCAGTCTGGATCTCAGAGGGAGTTGGGTGGAAAGGCACGTCGCGCCTGGTAAGCATTGCAACGCGCTGCCGAGGGCGGAATTGTATCATTCGTGCCCGATTTTTGAGCGCCGCCAGCCGAAGCAGACCCGCCTTTTGAGTTGCTTCAAGAAAACCCTGCGGCGCCGGTGCTCTACTGGAGAACGGCGGGCATGAGCGGGAGAATGCGATGGGCAACAGCTATGGATGGCGGGCGTTGATCGTGGTGGCCTTGCTGGCGCTGGGCTGCAAGGTGGGGCTGGCGCAGATCGGGCCGCGCTATGTGATCGAGCTGGAGGGCGCTGCACCGGTGGCGCCTGCGGCGCCGGGGCGGGTGCAACTGGCGGGCAGGGGGCTGGCGTTGATTCACTTCCAGGGCTTGAGCATCCTCACCGTGGGCGCCGACGCCGATGCCTACAGCGCCGAGGCGGTGCGCCAGTGGCCGGCGGCCGATCTGCTGCTGGTGACGCCGGCCGGCAGCGGCCGCTACGGCGGGGTGGCGCCGCTGGCGTCGCTGGGCAAGCTGCCGGTGATCGTGGCGGAGCCGGCCGCCGCATCGTCGCCGATGGAGGGGGCCGATGCGCCGCGCTTCTATCCGATGCAGACCTGGGATACGCTGCATCTGCGCAAAGGCAAGACCAGGCTGCGCGTGACGGCGCTGCCGGGCCAGCCGGGCACGGCGAACGTGGCCGGCTTCATGCTGGAGGTGGGCAACAGCTGGGCGTCGTACCGGCTTTACGTCAGCTGCGAGCAGCTGGGGGCGGATGAGGCGGGCGCGCTGGCCCAGCGTCTGCCGGGCGCCGACCTGGCGCTGCTGCCGGATCCGGAGCGCAAAGCGCCGCTGCTGCTGGCGCTGCAACGCGCGGCGCGGCCGGCGGCCGGCAATGTAGCCGGCAATGCGGCCGCCAAGCCGGCCGCGCTGACCGAGGCCGGCCACGCCTTCAAGGCGATCAAACGCTGATCGCGCGCTGATTATTTCTTGGCGTTGGTTTCGACCCAGGCGCCGAAGGTGTTCATGAACTTTTGCAGGAACTCGCGGGTGCTGTCGTTGTTCAGCTTGCCGTCGTCGCCGAGCAGCTTGGCGGCGCCGCCGATGTAGGCTTCCGGTTGCTGCAGCAGCGGCATGTCGAGGAACACCATCGACTGGCGCAAATGGTGGTTGGAGCCGAAGCCGCCGGTGGCGCCCGGCGACACGCTGACGATGGCGGCCGGCTTGCCGCTCCAGATGCTGCTGCCGTAGGGGCGGGAGCCGATGTCGATGGCGTTCTTCAGCGGCGCCGGCACCGAGCGGTTGTATTCCGGCGTGACGAACAGCACCGCTTGCGCGTCCTGCATGCGCTGGCGGAAGTGGGTCCAGGTTTGCGGCGCGGTGGCGCCGTTTTCTTCCAGGTCCTGGTTGTACAGCGGCAGTTCGCCGATCTCGACGATCTCCAATTGCAAGGACGGCGGCGCCAGCGCGATCAACTCGTGGGCGAACTTGCGGTTCAGCGAATCCTTGCGCAGACTGCCGATCACTACAGCGACTTTTTTCGCGGCCATGACATCTCCTGAAGAAGGTTGAGGAACCCTTAATGTAACCGATCCATAAAAAAACCACGCCGCGTTGCCGGGGCGTGGTTTCGAGGGTGAGGCGGAGACGGCTTATTCCGCGTTCATTTCTTTCAGCAGGTTGTCGGCGTGGTCCACGTGTTTCATGTTCCACAGGATGTAGCGCAGGTCGACCTGGATGTCGCGGGTGTTGGCTTTGTTGAAGTCCCAGTCCGAGATGATCGAATCGAGCGTGCCGTCGAAGGCCAGGCCGATCCACTCGCCCTTGGCGTTCAGCGCGGCCGAGCCGGAGTTGCCGCCGGTGATGTCCAGCGTGGCCAGGTAGGCCAGCGGCACCGATTTCAGTTTCGGATCGAAGTACTTGCCGAAGTCCTTGGCCTTGATCGCGGCCAGCTGGGCTTTCGGTGCGTTGAACTCGCCTTCGCCGGTGGCTTTGGCAACCACGCCTTCCACGGTGGTGAAGGCTTTCCAGGTGGTGCCGTCGGCGCCGTGGTCGCGGCCGGCGATCTGGCCGAAGGTCACGCGCAGCGTGCCGTTGGCGTCAGGGTAGACGGCCTGGCCTTTGCTCTGCATGAAGGCGATCTTGGCTTTCATGTAGTTGGCGTAAGCCTGTTGCAGCTTGCCGCCCAGCTCTTCCTCTTCCGCTTCTTCCTTCATGCCCGGCTCGTACAGGGCCACGGCCGCTTTGATGAAGGCGTCGTTGCTGGCCTTGAACTCGGCCGGGGTCTTGCCGATCCAGCTGCTGCGCTCGGCGGCGTCGCCCAGCTTGCTGCCGGCGTACATCACGTCCAGCGCGGCTTGCAGGTCGGCCTTGCTCATGCCGTCCTTGATGCCGATGACGGCGTCGAACTCGGCGTTGCGCTGGGCTGCCGGCAGGGCGGCGTACTTGGACAGGCTGTTCATCACCAGCGCCTTGTCGACCTTTTCATCGTAGTTGCGCACCAGGGCGGCGACCGACGATTTGATGCGCGGCACGTCGCGGACCTGGAAGCCGGCCTTGCGTTCGGCGTCAGGCTTGGTGTTTTCGTTGGCCAGGCGGTACAAGGTGCGCGCGGTGTTCAGCAGGCGTGGCTTGGACGAGGACAGGAAGTAGTCGCGCTTGGTTTCGGCGTCGCGCTGGGCGATCAGCTTTTCCACCAGTTCGATGTCGCCGGCGTACTCGGCCTTGCGGGCCGGGTTGGCGTTGATCCAGGTCTTCAGCGCTTCGTGCTCGGCGGTTTTACGCTTGAGCATGTCGCTGCCGGCGTAGGAGTCCAGCATGCCCTGGCGGTTCTTGTAGTAGTTGTTGATGCTGGCCACTTGCGACGCGTATTTCAGCGCGGTGTCCTTGTTGTCCTTGGTGGTGTCGGCGATGGTCGCCAGGCTCTCGGCCGAGGTCTTCACGAACGTTGGGTAGCTCCAGTCGAAGGTGTACGACACTTCCGACGGCAGGCGGTGGCGGTTGGTGCGGCCTGGGTAGCCGAGCACCATGACGAAGTCGCCTTCCTTGCTGCCTTCCTTGGCCAGTTTCAGGAAGTGCTGCGGCAGGTAAGGGACGTTGTCCTTGCTGAAGTCGGCGGCCTTGCCGTCCTTGCTGACGTAGGCGCGGTAGAAGCCGTAGTCGCCGGTGTGGCGCGGCCACATCCAGTTGTCGGTGTCGCCGCCGAACTTGCCGACGCCGGCCGGTGGCGCGTGCACCAGGCGCACGTCGCGGATTTCCAGTTGCTTGATCAGGTAGTACTCCAGGCCGCCGTAGTAGGACGACACGGTGCAGCGGTGGCCTTCGTCTTTTTCGCACTCGGCCTGGATGGTTTTCTGGTTCTTCTCGATGGCGTCGCTGCGTTTCTTGCCGCTCAGTTTGGCGACATCGGCGGTGACGACTTGCTTGCTGACGTTGGTGACGGCCTTGGTCACGAAGATGCGGCTGCCCGGGGCGGCCGGCAGTTCTTCGCCGAAGTTATGGGCCAGGAAGCCGTTGGCCAGCAGGTCGCGCTCCGGCGTGGAATTGTGCGCCACGCTGCCGTAGACGCAGTGGTGGTTGGTGGCGACCAGGCCTTGCGGCGAGACGAACGAGGCCGAGCAACCGCCCAGGCTGACGATGGCGCCCATCGGGAACTCGGTCAGTTTGGTCAGGTTGGCTGGGTCCAGCTTCAGGCCGGCGGCTTTCAGTTGCTTGGCTACTTGTGGCAGCTGTTGCGGCATCCACATGCCTTCATCGGCTTGGGCTGCGGTGCTCAGGATGGCGAGCGCGATCAGTGTCTTATGCATTTTTGTCGTTGTTGAAGTGGTGGGAAAGGGAACAACGGCGGGAGTATAACAATAAAAAACCCCTGCGCATCCATTGGATGGGCAGGGGCTGGCAGGCAGCTTGGCTGGCTTAGTCGGCTTTGATGGCTTCGATCTGGATCGCCAGTTTGACTTCCGGTGCGAAGGCCGGGGTGCCGTAGTTCAGGCCGAAATCGGTGCGCTTGAACTCGGCCACGGCGTTGGCGCCGCACACTTCACGCTTGTAGCGCGGGTGCATGATGCAGTTGAACTTGTCCACCTTCAGCGCCACCGGCTTGGTCACGCCCAGCAGGGTCAGCTCGCCGTCGACGCCGACCAGCTTGTCGCCGTCGAACTTGAACGACTTGCTCTTGTAGGTGATGGTCGGGAATTTCTCGACGTTGAACATGTCGGCCGTCTTGGCGTGGCTGTTCATCTTGTCCATGCCGAAGTCGATCGAGTCGGCGGCGATGGCGATGTCCAGCGCGCCGGTCTTGGCGCTGCGGTCCATGGTCACGGTGCCGCTGGTCTTGTCGAACTTGCCGCGCCATACCGACAGGCCCATGTGGTCGGCCTCGAAGCTCGGGTAGGTGTGGGTCGGGTCGATGTTGTAGGTGGCGGCGATGGCCGACGAGGCCGAGGCGGCCAGCAGCGTGGCGATCAGGATCTGGAATTTCATGCGCTTGTGTCTCCTTGGTTAAATTATTGGCCTGCGACGACGTGGAACTTGATCGTCACTTCATCGGCGACCATGCCGGTGTCTTTCCATTCGCCTTCGCCGATGTTGTAGGCCAGGCGTTTGATCGGCAGCGCGCCTTCAAACACTTGCTTGCCGCCGTCGGCCTTGACCGTCAGCGGGAAGGTGATGTCGGCGGTCTTGCCCTTGATGGTCAGCTTGCCGGTGACGTTGAGCTTGCCGGCGCCGGCGCTCTTGATCGACGACGAGACGAAGGTGGCTTTCGGGAACTGGGCCGAGTTGAACCATTCCTTCTTCGCCACTTCCTTGTTCATGTCGGCGTCGCCCACGTCCAGGCTGGCGGTCTCGACTTCAACGGTGGCCTTGGAGGCGTCCGGCTTGGCCGCATCGTAGTCGATGGCGACGGTGTATTTCTTGAACTTGGATTCGACCGGCACGTTCATCTGCTTGAACACGGCCGACACGGTGGACTTGGCCGGATCGGTCTTCAGGGCGGCGGCGCTGGCGGCCAGGGCAACACCCATCAGCGAGACGAGGGCGAGTTTTTTCATGGTTTTCATAGTGGCTCCGGTGATGAGTGGGGATTACGGCAGCATGCGTTTGAGCGTGATGTCGCGGTCGACAAAGTGATGCTTGAGTGCGGCGAGGGCGTGGGCCACTACGGCGGCGGCCATCGTCATGGTCAGAACATAGTGAACGGTTTTTAAGATCGGCTTAAGTTCGGCGTTCGGCTCGATGATGGCCGGCAGCTGGACCAGGCCCAGGTACACCACCGGCACGCCGGCCGCGTACGAATACAGGTAGCCGGAGATCGGCACCGCGAAGATGAAGAAGTACAGCAGGTAGTGCATGCCGTCGGCCACCTTGTGCTGCCAGGCCGGAATGCTAGCCAGCGGCGGCGGTGGTTTATTGGCCTTGCGCCACAGCAGGCGGATGGCGGCCACGCCCAGCACCGTCACGCCCAGCCATTTGTGCCAGGAATAGTATTTGAGCTTGGTGGGCGTGATGCCGTGTATGTCCACCATGGTCAGGCCGAGGAAGAAGGCGGCGATGATCAGCAGGGCGGTCAGCCAGTGCAGCAGCATTGCCGTTTTGGTATAGCGTTGCATAAGCTTGAACTCCAGAAATAGTACGTGTTAGGACTAATATACCAAAGAAATGCGATGCGCGCTGGACGGGCAAAAAAAAGCCCCCGGGACAAATGTCGGCGGGGGCTAGTGTAAAACAGTTTTAACGGTTTGCTTAGATGGCTTTAGCCAGATCCGTCGCGATACCGATGTAGTTGGCCGGGGTCATGGCCAGCAGCAGGTCTTTGGCTTCCTGCGGGATCGCCAGGCCGGTGATGAAGTCGCGCAGCGCGTCTTTCGAGATGCCTTTGCCACGGGTCAGCTCTTTCAGCTGCTCGTACGGATTCTCGATGCCGTAGCGGCGCATCACGGTTTGCACCGGCTCGGCCAGCACTTCCCAGTTGGCGTCGAGGTCGGCGGCCAGGCGGGCGTGGTTCACTTCCAGCTTGTTCAGGCCGCGCAGGCAGCTGTCGTAGGCCAGCAGCGTGTAGCCGAGGCCGACGCCGATGTTGCGCAGCACGGTCGAATCGGTCAGGTCGCGCTGCATGCGCGAGACCGGCAGTTTTTCGGACAGGTGCTTCAGCACGGCGTTGGCCAGGCCCAGGTTGCCTTCCGAGTTTTCGAAGTCGATCGGGTTGACCTTGTGCGGCATGGTCGACGAACCGATTTCGCCGGCCTTGGTCTTCTGCTTGAAGTAGCCCAGCGAGACGTAGCTCCAGATGTCGCGGTTCAGGTCCAGCAGGATGGTGTTGACGCGGGCGAAGGCGTCGAACAGTTCGGCCATGTAGTCGTGCGGTTCGATCTGGATGGTGTACGGGTTGAACACCAGGCCCAGGCGCCGCTCGATCACGTCCTTGGAGAAGTTGGCCCAGTCGAACGACGGGTAGGCCGACAGGTGGGCGTTGTAGTTGCCGACCGCGCCGTTCATCTTGCCGAGGATCTCGACCTGCTCGATGCGCTTGATGGCGCGCTGCAGGCGGGCGACGACGTTGGCCATTTCCTTGCCCAGCGTGGTCGGGCTGGCGGTCTGGCCGTGGGTGCGCGACAGCATCGGCACGTCGGCGTTGGCGATGGCGATCTCTTTCAGCTTGGCGATCACATTGGTCAGCGACGGCAGCATGACGCTGTCGCGGGCCGCTTTCAGCATCATGCCGTGCGAGGTGTTGTTGATGTCTTCCGAGGTGCAGGCGAAGTGGATGAACTCCGACGCGGCCACCAGTTCCGGCACATCCTTGACTTGCTCCTTGAGCCAGTACTCCACGGCCTTGACGTCGTGGTTGGTGACGGCTTCGATTTCCTTGATGCGGGCGGCATCCTGCTCGGTGAACTCGTTGGCGATCTTGTCCAGCAGGGCGGTGCCTGCGGCCGAGAACGGCTTGATTTCAGCGAAACCGGCCAGCGACAGCGCTTGCAGCCAGGAGATTTCTACTTTGACGCGGTGGTGCATGAAGCCCGATTCGGACAGGATGGGACGCAGCAGGTCGGTTTTACCGGCGTAGCGGCCGTCCAGCGGCGACAGCGCCGACAGCGTGGAGTAAGGAGTAGTGGTCATGATGGGAAGGAAGGCAGGGTTAAAATTGCGCAAAGGTAGATTTTACCATTGGCCGGGCGCGAGGCCTCCGATGTTATACTGTTGTCTGATCTTCCACTCTAAGCCTCTATGAAACTCATCGGTTCCCTCGCCAGTCCTTATGTACGCAAAGTTCGTGTTGTTCTGGCGGAAAAGAAGCTTGATTACCAGTTTGAACTGGAAAATGTGTGGGCGCCGGACACCACCATCGACAAGCTGAACCCGCTGGGCAAAGTGCCTAGCCTGGTCATGGAAGACGGCAACGTCATGATCGATTCGCGCGTCATGGTCGAGTACCTCGATACGCTGACGCCGGTATGCAAGCTGCTGCCGCCAAACGGCCGCGACCGCGCCGATATCAAGTGCTGGGAAGCGCTGGCCGACGGCATGCTGGACGCCGCCATCATCGTGCGCCTGGAGCGCACCCAGCGTCCGCCTGAATTGCAGAGCGAAGACTGGATCGCGCGCCAGATGCGCAAGGTGCAGCTGGGCCTGGCCTCCTTGTCGGAGAAGCTGGGCGAGTCGGCCTATTGCGCCGGCATCCACTACTCGCTGGCCGACGTGGCGGTGGGTTGCACGCTGGGCTGGCTGTCGTTCCGCTTCCCGGAAATCACCTGGCGCGACGACCATCCGAACCTGGCGCGCCTGTTCGACAAATTGTCCGAGCGCCAGTCGTTCAAGGACACGGTTCCTCAGTAAGCCATGCCCAAGACCACGCCGCCCGACGCGGACAGTTCCGCCCAACAGCGGCGCCTGCAAATGGCCGACATCGCCCGGCTGGCCGGCGTGTCGACCTCGACGGTGTCGCGCGCGCTGGCGGGCAGCAAGCTGGTCAGCGAAGAGACGCGGGTGCGCATCATGGAGCTGGCCCGCTCGCTCAAGTACACCATCAACATCGGCGCGCAGAACCTGCGCATGAAGCAGAACCGCACCGTCGGCGTGGTGATCCCCTACGACTCGGCCACGCGCCAGCATTTGTCCGATCCCTTCTTCCTGTCGATGCTGGGCAGCCTGGCCGACGCGCTGACCGAGCTGGGTTTCGACATGCTGGTCTCGCGCGTGGACGCCGAGGAGCTGGACGCGGCCGCCGCGCCCTTCGATACGGGCCGCGTGATCGGCATCATCCTGATCGGCCAGTGGCGCCACCATGAACAACTGAACCAGCTGGCCGCGCGCCATGTGCCCATCGTGGTGTGGGGCGCGCAATTGCCGCAGCAGCTGTACTGCACCGTCGGCGGCGACAACGTGGCCGGCGGCGAGCTGGCCGGCGCGCATCTGATCGCGCAGGGCCGCAAGCACATCGCCTTCTTCGGCGATATCAATCTGCCCGAAGTGGGCCAGCGTTACGAAGGCCTGTGCCGCGCGCTGCGGCAGGCCGGCATGGCGGTCGATCCGGCGTTGCAGGTGTCGGTGTCCTTCCTGCCGGACGGCGGCAAGGAGGCGGTGCAGGAACTGCTGCGCCGCGGCCTGCCGTTCGACGCCGTGTTCGCCGGCAGCGACCTGATGGCCATGACCGCGATTAACACGCTGCGCCAGCACAGCCTGGACGTGCCGGGCCAGGTCGCCGTGGTCGGCTACGACGATATCGAGCTGGCCGGCTACTTCCATCCGCCGCTGACCACCGTGCAGCAACCGATACGCGAGGCCGGCCGGGCGCTGGTGGCCCAGCTGCTGGAGCTGGTCGACGGCCGCCCGGCGCCTTCGCTGAAAATCCCTACCCAATTGATCGTCCGCAGCAGTTCTGTCTGATTTATGCAACCGATTGCATAAAGTTGTCAGTTAGCGCTGTAGATATATTTTTGCAGAGTTATGCAATCGATTGCATTAAATCGGAATCCGTTGAATAATGCCGTACCTGCTCAATAAAAGAGCAGGCCAAAACGACAATATCTGGAGACGACAATGGAACAACGCACATTCAAACTGGGTGGCATCGCTGCCGCTGTTGCAACGGCTGTCCTGCACATGGGCGGCGCCTCGGCGCAAGAAGCCGCACCCGCCGCCGATGGACTGAACATGGAGCGCGTGGTTGTCACCGGCAGCTCCGGCGGTTCCACCAAGATGAAATCGAGCGTGTCGATCAGTACCCTGGAAGGCGACACCATCAAGAACGGCGCGCCGCTGAGCGCCGCCGAGGTGCTGCGTTCGGTGCCGGGCGTGCGTTCGGAGTCGTCGGGCGGCGAGGGCAACGCCAACATCACGGTGCGCGGCGTGCCGATTTCCGCCGGCGGCGCGCGCTATGTGCAGATCCAGGAAGACGGCCTGCCGGTGCTGCAATCGGGCGACTTCAATTTCATCACGCCGGACAGCTACGTCAAGATCGACGGCACGCTGGATCATCTGGAAGTGGTGCGCGGCGGTTCGGCCTCCACGCTGGCGACCAACGCGCCGGGCGGCATCATCAACTTCATCACCAAGACCGGCGAGGAAAAGGGCGGCCATATCGGCATCAGCCACGGCCTGGGCTACGACGAGACGCGGCTGGACTTCGACTACGGCGCGCCGATCTCGGACAAGACGCGCTTCTTCATCGGCGGGAACTACCGCACCGGCGAGGGTGCGCGCAACACGGGCATGAGCACCGAGGACGGCGGCCAGATTCGCGGCAATATCACGCATGACCTGGACAACGGCTTTATCCGCCTGTCGTTCAAGCATGTGGACGACAAGTCGCCGACGGTGCTGCCGGTGCCGGTGCAGGTAGTGAACCAGCAGATCACCGAAATCCCCGGCATCGATCCGCGCAAGGTGACGTTCTACTCGCCGTACTGGGTGCGCGATGTCACGCTGGGCAAGAACAATACGCCGGTGTCGACCAACGTCAACGACGGCCTGAAAGTGAAGAGCGATACCGTCGGCCTGGAAGGTTCGTTCGACCTGGGCGACGGCTGGAACCTGAGCGACAAGTTCCGCATCTCCAGCAACAGCGGGCGCTTCACCGGCGTCTTCGCCGGGAACAACGGCACGGTCGGCAATTACGTGTTCGCGACGGGACCGAACAAGGGCAAGGCTTACAACGGCCGCGCCTTCTCCGCCGTGGTGTTCAACACGTCGATCGACGATGCGGGCAATACGCTCAACGACACCAAGCTGGCCAAGACCTTCAAGCTGGCCGACGGCTCCAGGCTGACCACCACCGCAGGCTTGTACCTGTCGACGCAGAAGCTGGCGCTGACCTGGAACTTCAACGAGTATCTGATGCAGGCCAGCGGCGACAAGCCGGCCTTGCTGCAAACGGCCAGCGCCACGCCTGGCCTGGTGGGCCCGGCCTTCGGCGGCTGCTGCTCGCGCGCGGTCGACATGGAATACAAACTGACATCGCCTTACCTGAACGTGGGCTATGAAACCGGCCCGCTGAACCTGGATGCCAGTGTGCGCCAGGATCGCCAGCGCGCCAGCGGCACGGCCAACATCGCCACCATGAGCGGCGGCGCCTTGCGCTACGATCCGGCCACGCAGCAGCTGGTGGACTACAAGATCAACCACAACTCGTATTCGATCGGCGGCAACTACCGCATCACCAGCAACCTGGCGGCGTTCGCACGCGTCAGCGATGGCGTGGCCTTCAATGCGGACCGTATTCTGTTCGGCACACCGCTCGATGGCAGCGCGCCGATCAACATCAACACCGTCAAGCAGATCGAGGGCGGCGTGAAGTGGCGCAGCGGCGGCATCAGCACCTTTGTGACGCTGTTCCAGGCCAAGACCGATGAGAGCAACTACGAAGCGACCACGCAGCGCAGCACCTCCAACAAGTACGACGCCAAGGGTGTGGAGCTGGAAGGCGCCTACGCGTTGAACGATTTCCGCGTCACTGGCGGCATGACCTACACGGACGCCAAGATCACCGGCACCGCGCCCGGCGACGTGGCGGTGATCGGCAACACGCCGCGCCGTCAGGCCAAGGTGGTGTACCAGATCGCGCCGACTTATACCTTCGGCCAGGCCACGGTCGGCGCCAGCTTGATCGGCACCGGCAAGTCGTGGGGCGACGATGCCCACACCATCGTGCTGCCGGCGTATCAGGTGGTGAACGCCTTCGTCAACTATCGCGTGACGGAGAAGGCCACCTTGTCGCTGAGCGTGAACAACCTGCTTAACAAAATCGGCTACACCGAAGTCGAAGGCGACGGCCATGCCGCGCGCTCG
Source organism: Rugamonas aquatica (assembly GCF_009380215.1). Taxonomy (GTDB): domain Bacteria; phylum Pseudomonadota; class Gammaproteobacteria; order Burkholderiales; family Burkholderiaceae_D; genus Rugamonas; species Rugamonas aquatica_B. The sequence continues at coordinate 93,160 of NZ_WHUG01000012.1, read as the reverse complement.
ATCTCCGGCCGTGCCGCGAAAGTCAGCCTGTCTTATGCCTTCTAAAGTTTTTTCGGACCGTCTGCTGGCGGTCCTTTCCGATGATCTGCGGCCGCAGGCTGCGCAGCGGCTGGCGGCAGCGGAGCCGGTGCTGCGCCGGCTGCTGGCCGGCCTGTATGGCGAGCGCGCCGATTTCGATGCGTGGCTGGGCGATCTGATGGAATCGCTCGGCGCGCTGTACGCGGCGCGGCCGGCGGAGCTGCGGGCGCTCGATGCGAAGCGGGCGGCGCAGCCGGAGTGGTTCCTCAGCCAGCGCATGCTGGGCTACTGCGCCTACGTGCAGAACTTCGGCGGAGATTTGAATGGCGTGGCGGCGCGCATTCCGTATCTGCGGGAACTGGGCGTCAGCTATCTGCATCTGCTGCCGTTCCTGCGGCCGCGCGAGGGAGAGAACGATGGCGGCTTTGCCGTCTCCAGTTTCGATGAAGTCGATCCGGCGCTTGGCTCCAATGCGGATCTGGATGCGTTGACGGCGCAGTTGCGGACGGCGGGTATCAGCCTGTGTTCGGACTTCATCCTGAACCATGTGGCGGACGATCACGCGTGGGCGCTGGCAGCCAAGGCGGGCGATGCTGGGGCGCGGGCGATGTTCCATGTGTTCCCGGACCGCGCCATGCCGGATCGTTACGAGCGCACGCTGGGGCAGGTGTTCCCGCAGGTCGCACCTGGGAATTTCAGTTTTGTCGAAGCGCTGGATGGCTGGGCTTGGACGACGTTTTATCCGTACCAGTGGGATCTGAACTACGCGAATCCGGCGGTGTTCGCGGAGATGGCCGCCGCGCTGCTGCGCCTGGCCAATCGCGGCATCGAAGTGTTCCGGCTCGATTCGACGGCCTTCCTGTGGAAGCGCGAAGGCACGAACAGCATGAATCAACCGGAAGCGCACCAGTTGCTGCAAGCCTTGCGGGCGATTGTCGATATCGTCGCGCCGGGCGTGCTGCTGAAGGCCGAGGCCATCGTGCCGACGCGTGAGTTGCCTGCGTACTTGGGCAGCGCTGCCGCGCCGGAGTGCCACATCGCGTATCACAGCAGCCTGATGGCGGCTGGTTGGGTGGCGCTGGCGGAGCAGGATACCGGCATGCTGCGTGAGGTGATTCGCAATACGCCCGCGCTGCCTGCCGCCGCGACGTGGCTCAGCTACGTGCGCTGCCACGACGACATTGGCTGGAACGTGTTGCGGGCCGAGGCTTCTGCCGACGGCAGCGACAGCGCGGCGCGGCTGGCCCGCGTGGCTCGGTTCTTCAGCGGCGCGGAGGGCAGCTACGCTACCGGCGCCGCCTTTCAGAGCACCGATCCCAACGCGGCGCATGGCAGCAACGGCATGGCCGCGTCGCTGACCGGCTTGCAGTCTGCGGCCACCGAAGAGGAGCGCGCACTGGCGCTGCGCCGCATGCTGCTGCTGCACGGCCTCGCACTGAGCTTCGGCGCGCTGCCGGTGCTGTACATGGGCGACGAGCTGGCGATGGAAAACGATTACAGCTATCTGCATCGCCCGCAGCACGCGATGGACAGCCGCTGGCTGCAACGCCCGGTGTTCGATCAGCAGCGCTGGAAGCATCGCTACGATGTGTCCACGGTGCCCGGCGCGATGCATCAGGCGCTGGCAAAGCTGGTGCGTATCCGCAGCCGGCACGCAGCGCTGGCCGCCAACGCGCCGCGCGCGCTGCTGGCCGATGCGCCGGAAGGCATGCTGGCGCTGGCACGCGGCGCACGCTTCCTGACGCTGATGAACTTCTCCGGCCAGCCGCAACGCTTTACGCTGCAAGGCGAATGGCGCGAGTGCGTGGCGGAGCAGGCGACGAGTGGAACGCTGGTGCTGGAGCCGTACGCGATGTACTGGCTGGAACGCGAATAATATAGAATCGCCCGAGCAGGGCGTGGAGACGAGCATGACCCAACAAACTATCGCCGTATTCGGCGAAGCGCTGGTTGACGATTTCATCACCGAGCAAGTCGTCGGCGGTGCGCCGTTCAACGTCGCGCGCAATCTGGCGGCCTTCGGGATGGAGACGCTGATGGTCACGCGCATCGGCGCGGACAAGAACGGCGCGCTGGTGCGCAGTGAGTTCGGCCGCTTCGGCATGAGCGAGGCGGGCTTGCAGCTCGATCCTCAAGAGGCCACGGGCCGTGTGGTGGTCGAGCGCAATGCGGACGGCCACCGCTTCATCATCCTGCCCGACCAGGCTTACGACTACGTCGAGACCGCGCCTGCATTGGAGGCCCTGTCTCAGGCGGCCCCCGGCACGATCTACTTCGGCACCATGGCGCAGCGGCACGAGCAGTCGCGCGCGGCGCTGCGGGCGATGCTCGATGCCTCCAATGCGCAGCGCTATCTGGATCTGAATGTACGCGACGGCCAGGTGACGGAGCGCTGCGCCTTCGAATCCCTGCATCTGGCGGACATCGTCAAGGTCAACGAGGATGAGCTGAAGGATTTGTTCAGCTGGTACACCCACACCAAGCCGGGCACCAAGGCCATCGACGACGCCGAGATGGTGGACGCCTGCCAGGCCTTGATGCGTATCTTCTCGCTGCAAGGCTTGATCGTCACGCTGGGCGAGCGCGGCGCGCTGTACTTCGGCGCCGAGGGCGGCGTCATCGCCAACCAGGATTGCCATGCGCCGGTGCACATCGTCGATACGGTGGGTGCGGGCGATGCCTTCTCGGCCGTGTTCCTGTTCGGGCAGGCGAAGGGCTGGCCGGTCAGCCTCACGCTGGCGCGGGCCAATGCCTTCGCCGGCGCCATCTGCGGCATCTCCGGCGCGGTGCCGGCCGATATCGCGTTCTACCAGCCGTGGATCAATGCATGGCGCGGCGATGGCGTCATGCCCGGAGCCGTCGCATGAAGCCGCGGCTGTCGTTCTGGCAGATCGTGAACATGAACATCGGCTTCTTCGGCATCCAGTTCAGTTTCGGTCTTCAGCAGAGCAGCATGAGCCCGATCTACAAATACCTGGGCGCGGACGAAGCCAGCCTGCCTTACCTGTGGCTGGCCGGGCCGATGACCGGCCTGCTGGTGCAGCCGCTGATCGGCGCCATGAGCGACCGCACCGTTACGCGCTGGGGACGGCGCACGCCGTACTTCCTGATCGGCGCCATCCTGTGCAGCCTTGGCTTGCTGGCGATGCCCTTCAGCCCCACGCTGTGGATGGCGGCCAGCCTGCTGTGGATACTGGACGCGGCCAACAACGTGACGATGGAGCCGTACCGCGCCTTTGTCAGCGACAAGCTCGATCCGCAGCAGCATTCGCTCGGCTTCCTGACGCAGAGCGCCTTTACCGGCCTGGGACAAACGCTGGCTTACCTGACGCCGTCGCTGCTGGTCTGGCTGGGCATGAACAAGGATGCGGTCAATGGCAGCCATATCCCGCACATCGTCATCGTCGCCTTTTTGATCGGCGCGGTGTTCTCGATTTCCTCCGTGCTGTGGACCTTGAAGACCACGCCCGAATACCCGTTGAGCAGCGAGGAACTGGCGCAGATCCGCGCGCGGCCTGCCGGCTGGCGGCATACGCTGGGCGATGTCGCCAGCGCCGTGCGCGAGATGCCGGCCACGATGAAGCAGCTGGCCTGGGTCAAGCTGTTCCAGTGGTATGCGATGTTCTGCTATTGGCAGTACATCATGCTGTCGCTGTCGACCACCATCTACGGCACGACCGACCAGGCCTCGCAAGGCTTCCGCGACGCGGGGCTGCTGGCGGGGCAGGTGGGGGCGTTCTACAACTTCATCGCGTTTGTCGGCGCGCTGGCGCTGGTGCCGTTCACGCGGCGCTACGGGCCGAAGATCACGCACAGCATCTGCCTGGCGCTGGCCGGCATCGGCATGCTGTCGATACCGATGATCCACTCGCCTGCGCTGCTGTTCGTGCCGATGGTGGGCATAGGCCTGGCGTGGGCCAGCATCATGGGCAATCCGTATGTGATGCTGGCGGGCTGCATACCGCCGGAGCGCACCGGCGTCTACATGGGCATCTTCAATATGTTCATCGTGATACCGATGATTATCCAGATCTTCACGCTGCCGCTGTACTACCGCAGCCTGCTGGGCGGGAACCCGGAGAATGTGATCCGCCTGGCCGGGGCGCTGATGCTGTGCGGCGCAGTGGCCGTGCTGGCGGTGAAAATAAAAAAGCCGCAGGCGAAGCTGCGGCTTGGTGAACTGAACGAGGCGAGTTAGATCACTCGTCGTTCATCTGGCTTTGCAGGTAGTTCTGGATGCCGACCTTGCCGATCAGGTCCAGCTGCGTTTCGAGCCAGTCGATGTGTTCTTCGGTGTCTTCCAAAATCATCAGCAGCAGGTCGCGCGACACGTAGTCGGCGGCCTTCTCGGCGGCGGCGATGCCTTCCTTGACGGTGATCTGTGCGCCTTTTTCCAGCTTCAGATCGCAGCCGATCATTTCTTCGGTGTTCTCGCCGATCATGATCTTGTGCATGGCTTGCAGGTTAGGCAGGCCGTCCAGCATCAGGATGCGGTCGATCAGTTTGTCGGCGTGCTTCATTTCGCCGATCGATTCTTCGTATTCCTTTTTCGCGATCTTCTCGAAACCCCAGTGACGGTACATGCGCGAGTGCAGGAAGTACTGGTTGATTGCGGTGAGTTCGTTGGTCAGCTGAGCGTTCAGCAGGCGTATAACTTCTGGATCACCCTTCATGGGAATCTTTCTACAATGGTGGTGGAATACTGACATTTTGCCACGAACCACGCGGTTCCCACAGTGGCGCGTGCGAAAGTGTACCAATATCCCCGGACTGAGATTGTTGGAGCAAATGAAAACAATTAACATTCGCATACCGTCGATACGAAAGGACCGCTCATGATGCTGCACATCCCCGCTGTGCTGACCAAGCCGCAGGTGCAGGAGTTCCGGCGCCACCTGGCGCAGGCTGAATGGATCGACGGCCGCGCCACCGCCGGCCCGCAGGGCGCGCAGGTCAAGCGCAACCGCCAGCTGGCGGAGCTGTCGCCGCTGGCGCAGGAGCTGGGCGGCGTCATCACGCAGGCGCTGGCGAATCATCCGCTGTTCTTCGCGGCGGTGCTGCCGCTGCGCATACTGCCGCCTTACTTCAACAGCTACGCAAGCGGCGAGCAGTACGGCATGCATATCGACAGCGCCATCCGCACGCGGCCCGGCACGGCCAATGCGATGCGGGCCGACGTGTCGTCGACCCTGTTCCTCAGCGAACCGGAGGAGTACGACGGCGGCGAGCTGATCGTCAGCGATGCCTACGGCACGCACGAGGTCAAGCTGGCGGCGGGGGATGTGATCGTCTATCCGTCCAGCAGTGTGCATCGCGTGGCGCCGGTGACGCGCGGGGAGCGGGTCAGCTCGTTCCTGTGGAGCCAGAGCATGGTGCGCGACGATGCCAAGCGCGGCATGCTGTTCGCGCTCGATCAGAACATCCAGAAGCTGCGCGCCGCGCATGGCGACAATGAGATCACGGTGGAACTGGCCGGCCACTATCACAACCTGCTGAGGATGTGGGCGGAAGTGTGAGACAACCCACGGAGTGCTGATGTTGTCAGGGGTAGTATCGATCCACTACCTCTACCGGAGCACGCCGCCATGGATACGATCAATGCCAATCAGCCAGAGAACAACCACCAGGACTTGATCGGCGAAGACGCCGTCAAGAAGATTCGCGAATTCGTCGACAGCACACCCGGCTGCTTCTTTTGCACCAGCGATGTCGCGGGCGGCCCCGGCGATGCGCGGCCGATGACGGCGCTGCAGGTCGATGTGCAGGGCAACCTGTGGTTCATCAGCGCAAGCGACAGCCTGAAGAATATGGAGCTGGCGGCCGAGCCGTCGGCCACGCTGTACTTCCAGGGTTCGGCCCATGCGGAGTTCATGCACCTGGAAGGCATCGCCACGGTGCTGCGCGATCCGGTCAAGCTGAAGGAGTTGTGGAGCTTTACGATGAAGACGTGGTTCACCGGCGGCGAAGACGATCCGCGCATCACGCTGATCAAGTTCGCGCCGACCTACGGCTACTATTGGGATACCAAGCACGGCAAGGCGGTGGCCAGCGTCAAGATGCTGATCGGCGCCGTGATCGGCAAGACCCTCGATGACTCGATCGAGGGCCGGCTGGACGTGTGATCAGCCCAGCTGGAAGTTGATCGGCACCAGCGCGTACACGGGGACCGGCTTGCCGTCTTCCATGTTCGGCTTGTACAGGGCGCGCATCACGGCCTGGCGGCCGGCTTCGTCGAGGTTGCTGGAGCCGGACGACTTGTGGATCACCACTTGCTCGGCCTGGCCTTTTTCACCGATCAGCACGCGCAGGATCACGGTGCCGCTCTCGCCCATGCGGCGCGAGATGTTGGGGTAGACAGGCTGCGGCGCGCGCACGTATTCGACGCCCGACACGGTTTTCGGCTGGGCCGGTGCGGCCACATGCGGCGGCGCCGGTGGCGCGGCCGGGGCGGAGACGGTGGCCGGCTCGCTGGTGCGCGGCTGCGGCGGGGCGACGGTGATGGTCGGCTCGGTCTGCACCACGTTCACCAATGGGATCGGCGGAATGAAGGCCGGCGCCTGGCGCACGACCGGCACGGTCTTCGGCGGCGGCGGGGCCGGCTTGAGCGGCTCCGGCGAGGCCACGAAGGTGATGTTGACCACTTGCGGCAGGATGGCGTGCGTCACCTGACGCAGCATCCCCGACTGGAACATATAAAACCCGAACGCATGGACCATGACGATGGCGGCCAGCGGCGCGAACTTGCGGCCGCGTACTTGCCATTGCAATTTCAGCTGCGCGGCCAGGCCGCTGTCGTCTGCCGACGGCGTCGCCGTCTGGCCATAGGTCATGGTATTCATGAGAGTATTCTTAGTTGCTGAAGGCAGGGCGCTTCAGTACGGTTTCCTGGATCCCGGCGCGGGCGGTGGCGGCCAGGTGCTCGTTCAGGATTTCTTCTGCGCAGGAAAAGCATTGGCCGCAGCACGTCGCCACACCCAGATCGCGGCGCAGTTCTTCCATCGACGTCAATCCCAATTCCATGGCTTGACGGATTTCACGATCAGATATGTTGTTGCAGACACATACAATCATCGATACACCTTCTGGCTAGGCATTACTTAAAAGAATGAACTGACATGATTGCTCGTTAGCTACTTAATGCGAATCATTATCATTAATCGTATACTGCCTCAAGTTTGAGCGGGATGCAAGCGCAAATAGAAGTAATTCGCATTACCGTTTATAATGCTAGTATCTTATTTCCGGCGAGAACGCGATCTTGCAGTTCGCCGGCAAGCCGCAGCGGCGCAGGCCGGGCGGCGATTTGAACGGACTTAGCCATGACGCACGCTGTTCCCTTGATCACCCTCGATACCTTGCAGGTCGGCCAGAGCGCCACCGTGGCCCATGTGCGCCCCGGCGACTCGGCCGACGACGGCGCCACGCTGGTGCGCCGCCTGATGGAGCTGGGCTTTGTGCCCGGCGAAAAAATCCGCATGCTCAAACGCGGCATGCCGGGTGGCGAGCCGCTGGCGATCAAAGTCGGCAACTCCACGTTCGCCCTGCGCCGCTTCGAGGCGGCGCTGGTTTGGCTACAACCTTCGATCCAACCGGAATAAGCCATGGGTGCAGTCGATATCGCGGTGCCGCAGGCGCCGCTGCTTTCCCGGACGCCGATGGTGGCGTTGCTGGGCAATCCTAATTGCGGCAAGACCGCGCTGTTCAACCGCCTGACCGGCGCGCGCCAGAAGGTGGCGAACTACGCCGGCGTGACCATCGAACGCAAGGAGGGCTCGTTCAGCTCGCCTGCGGGCCATGGCTTCCGCGTGCTGGACTTGCCGGGCGCTTATAGTTTGTCGGCCCATACGCCGGACGAGGCCATCACGCGCGACGTGGTGGCCGGCCTGCGCGCGGGCGAGCAGTCGCCGGACGTGGTGGTGTGCGTGGTCAACGCCACCAATCTGCGCCTGAACCTGCGGCTGGTGCTGGAGATCAAGCGTCTCGGCCTGCCGATGATACTGGCGCTGAACATGGTCGACGTGGCCAAGAAGCGCGGCATCGAGATCGATGCTGATCGTCTGGCGCAGGAGCTGGGCATGCCGGTGGTGGAAACCGTGGCGGTGCAGGCCGGCGGCGAGAAGTCGCTGCTGCGCGCGCTGGACGCGATGTGGCCGCTGCACGAGAGCGCGCCGCAGCCGCTGGCGGCGATCGATGCGGTCAGCGTCGAGGAGACGCAGCGCGAAGTGCGCCGCATCCTGGCGCTGGTCAGCAGCGATGCCCGGGATACCGGCAACCTGACCGAGAAGATCGACAACGTGGTGCTGCATCCGGTGCTCGGCCCGGTGATCCTGGCGGTGCTGATGTTCCTGGTGTTCCAGGCGGTGTTCAGCTGGGCCAATGTGCCGATGGATATGATCAAGGCCGGCGTCGACGGCGTCGGCACCATGGTCAAGGGCGCGATGGCCGATGGCTTGCTGCGCAGCCTGCTGGTCGAAGGCATCCTGGGCGGGGCCGGCAGCGTGCTGGTGTTCCTGCCGCAGATTCTGATTTTGTTCTTCTTCATCCTGATCCTGGAGGACTGCGGCTATCTGCCGCGCGCGGCCTTCCTGCTGGACCGCCTGATGGGCGGCGTGGGCTTGTCGGGCCGCGCCTTCATTCCGCTGCTGTCGAGCTTTGCGTGCGCGATTCCGGGCGTGATGGCGGCGCGCACCATCCAGAATCCGCGCGACCGTCTGGTGACGATCATGATCGCGCCGCTGATGACGTGCTCGGCGCGCTTGCCGGTGTATGCGCTGATTATCGCGGCCTTCATCCCGGAGCGCGAAGTGTATGGCTTCATGAGCTTGCAGGGCCTGGTGCTGTTCGCGTTGTATTTCGCGGGCATCGCGTCGGCGATGGCGGTGGCTTACGTCATGAAGCGCACCATGGGGGCGAACAGCAAGCAGCCGCTGATGCTGGAGCTGCCGGCCTATCATTGGCCGCACATGCAGAACCTGGCGCTGGGCTTGTGGGAGCGCTGCAAGATCTTCCTGTCGCGCGTGGGTACCATCATCCTGACCTTGATGGTGCTGCTGTGGTTCCTGAGTTCCTTCCCGGGCGCGCCTGAGGGGGCGACGCATCCGCCTATCTATTACAGCCTGGCCGGTATCCTGGGGCGTGGCCTGGAGTATGTGTTCGCGCCGATCGGCTTCAACTGGCAGATCTGCATCGCGCTGGTGCCCGGCCTGGCCGCGCGCGAGGTGGCGGTGGGTGCGCTGGGTACGGTGTACGCGCTGTCGCAGAGCGGCGAGGAGCTGGCGCAGTCGCTGACGCCTATCATTGCCGGTTCGTGGACCTTGCCGACGGCCTTGTCGCTGCTGGCGTGGTATGTGTTTGCGCCGCAGTGCATGTCGACGCTGAGTGTGGTGCGTCGCGAGACCAACAGCATCCGCTATCCGCTGATGATGGCCGGTTATATGTTCGCGCTGGCGTACACGGCGTCGTTCCTGACGTATCGCATTTCCCTGTTCCTTATCGGAGGCTGAGCATGTGGCAGCAAGTGATCGTGGCGTTGATCGTGGTGGCGGCTTTGGTGCATTTCTGCACCAAGTATCTGCCGGCGGCTTTGCGCAAGCAGATCGTCTACCTGCTGTCGCGGCGCGGCTTCGACCAGAATAAACTGGCTAAACTGTTTAACACGAAATCGAGCTGCGGCGATGGCTGTTCCAGCTGCGGTTCCTGCGAGACCACGCCGGCCGCATCGTCCGACGCATCCAGCTCCGCGCCGCTCAAGCGCGTCATCATGCTGCGCGTGCAGCGCTGATTCCCACCCCTCTGCGCCGGCCACAGCCTGTTTAATCTTGTCCGCATAGCGATTGATTTCTCAATCTTTGCGGATAAGATGAAACATGGTGATCACCTTCGATCCCAAGAAAGACAAGCTCAACCAGCGCAAGCACGGCATATCGCTGTCTGCGGCGTCGGGGTTTGACTGGGACAACGCGCTGATCTGGATAGATCAGCGCTATCATTACTCAGAAGTCCGGGAGTGTGCGATTGGGTTGATCGGTCTTCGTTTGTTTCATGTGACCTTCGTTGATCGCGGTCGCGAGCGTCGAATCATCAGTTTGCGCAAGGCGAACGGAGGCGAGGAGATATTGTATGTTGGACAAAAGTAAGATCATATTTTCGACGCCGGAGGAGGATGCGGCAATTACCGCCGCCGCCTTGTCCGATCCTGATGCGTTGCCGATGACAGAAGAGCAGTTGGCGCAATTTCGTCCGTGGCGCCTGCGGCTGCTGCCGCCTGCGGATGCGCCTAAAGTGAAGGTCAGCATCGATTACGATGTGGATCTGATCGACGTCTTCAAACGCACTGGCGAGGGGTGGGAGTTAGGTATCAACGCTGTGTTGCGAGAATGGGCGATCCGTCGCGGCTATCTGCCTTATCCTGACTGAGCGATTCGACCTGCACCATCGGCCAGTGCAGCGCGTGCAGCGCTGATCAGGCCACGTAGCCCATGCCTATCGAGGCTGGCGCGGTCGGCGCAAAGCCGTATTGCGCATACAGTTCGTTGGCCCGGCCGTCGGCGATCAGGCTGACGTAGCCGCCGGGCGGCACCTCGCGGTCGAGGTAGGCCTTGATCTCCTTCATGATCGCCTTGCCCAGTCCCTGTCCCTGGTGCGCCTTCAGCACGCCGATATCCACCACCTGGTAAAAACAACCGCCGTCGCCGATCACGCGGCCCATGCCGACCGGCTCACCGTCGCACAGCACCTGCACGGCAAACAAGCTGGCGGGCAGGCCGCGCGCGGCCGCTTCGGTGGATTTGGGACTGAGGCCGGAGCCGACGCGCAGCGCCTGGTAGGTGGCGATGGAGGGCGTGGCGTGGACGATGGTATAGCGTGTCATGGTCTGTCAGCAAAGTGGGTTGAACGATTCGGCCTGCGCCATCGGCCAGTACAGGCCGAACACCGGCGGCAGGCGTGACAGCTGGCTGGGGTCGAGCAGCTCGCCCGGCTCCAGGTAGGGCAGCAGCGCCGACGCCAGCTTGACCTGGTTGGGCGAGATGCGCCGCACCAGGTGGTGTGCCTTCAGCTGCGACGGATGCGTCAGGCCGGCGGCGGCGATCAGCTGGGCCAGCGCCTTCAATGTGTTCTCGTGGAAGTTGGCGACGCGCCGGGTCTTGTCCGGCACCACCAGCGCGCGCTGGCGGGTCGGGTCCTGGGTGGCAACGCCGGTCGGGCAGCGGTCGGTGTGGCAGCTCTGCGACTGGATGCAGCCCAGCGCGAACATGAAGCCGCGCGCGGAGTTGCACCAGTCCGCGCCCAGCGCCAGGGTGCGGGCGATGTCGAAGGCGGTGATGATCTTGCCGGAGGCGCCGATCTTGATCTTGTCGCGCAGGTTGGCGCCCACCAGCGTATTGTGCACCAGTAGCAGCGCTTCCTGCAGCGGCGTGCCGACGTGGTCGGTGAACTCGACCGGCGCGGCGCCGGTGCCGCCCTCGCCGCCGTCGACCACGATGAAGTCGGGCGTGATGCCGGTGGCCAGCATGGCTTTGACGATGCCGAAGAACTCCCACGGGTGGCCGATGGCCAGCTTGAAACCGGTCGGCTTGCCGCCGGACAGCGTGCGCAAACGGTCGATGAAGGCCAGCATCTCCAGCGGCGTGCCGAAGGCCGAGTGAGAGGAGGGCGAGATGCAGTCCTGGCCTTGCGGCACGCCGCGCGTGGTGGCGATTTCGATCGTCACCTTGGCGCCGGGCAGCACGCCGCCGTGGCCCGGCTTGGCGCCCTGCGACATCTTCAGCTCGATCATCTTGACTTGCGGCGAGGTGGCGTTGGCGACGAAGTTCGTTTCCGAGAACGTGCCGTCGGCGTTGCGGCAGCCGAAGTAGCCGGAGCCGATTTCCCACACCAGGTCGCCGCCGTTCTGGCGGTGGTAGGGGCTGATGCTGCCTTCGCCGGTGTCGTGCATGAAGCCGCCGGCCTTGGCGCCGCCGTTCAGCGCCAGGATGGCGTGCGACGACAGCGCGCCAAAGCTCATCGCCGAGATGTTGAACACGCTGGCCGAATAGGGCTGGGCGCGCCGGCAGTCCGGGTGGTTGCCGATCTCGATGCGGAAGTCGTGGTGTTGTTCGGGCGCGGGGCTGATCGAGTGGTTGATCCATTCGTAGCCGGGGGCGTAGACGTCGAGCTGGGTGCCGAAGGGGCGCTTGTCGGTGTCCATCTTGGCGCGCTGGTAGACGATGCTGCGCTGGTTGCGCGAGAACGGTTCGGCGACGGTGTCGTCTTCCAGGAAGTACTGGCGGATCTCGGGGCGTATCGATTCGAAGAAGAAGCGGAAGTGCGCCAGGATGGGGTAGTTGCGGCGCAGCGCGCGCTTGGTTTGCAGCAGGTCGGTGATGCCGACCACGGTCAGGGCGGCGGCGACCAGCGGTATCCACCACGGCGCCCCCAAAGCCAGCGACACGGCCAGCGCGACGACGGCGGCATTGAGGACGAGGTAGCGCGGGGAAAACAGGTTCATGGATGCTCCGGTTGGCGGCTGCTGATGGGGCAGTGTACTGCCGGCGCGCAAGATTGCCAACAATGCTAAGCTAGCGGCGTTGCGGCGCACGGCCGTTCTTTTCCAGGAAGCTCACCATGATCGTAGTCCACCATCTGAATAATTCGCGCTCGCAGCGCGTGCTCTGGCTGCTGGAGGAGCTGGGCCTGGAGTACGAGATCGTGCGCTACCAGCGCGACAAGAAGACCATGCTGGCGCCGCCGGAGCTGCGGGCGATCCACCCGCTGGGCAAGTCGCCGGTGATTTCCGATGGCGATATCGTGGTGGCGGAGTCGGGGGCGATCGTCGAGTATCTGGTCGAGACTTATGGCCAGGGCCGGCTGGCGCCGCCGGCCGGCACGGCGGATCGCCGCCGCTGGACTTACTTCCTGCACTATGCGGAAGGTTCGGCGATGGCGCCGTTGCTGATGAAGCTGATTTTCGACCGGGTCGAGACCAGCCCGGCGCCGTTCTTCGTCAAGCCGATCGCGCGCGGCATCGCACAGAAGGTCAAGAACAGCTACATCCTGCCGCAGATCGAGGCGCACCTGGATTACCTGGAGGCGGAGCTGAACAAGACGCCATGGTTCGCCGGCGCCGAATTCAGCGCGGCCGATATCCAGATGAGCTTCCCGCTGGAGGCGGCCGCCGCGCGCGGCGGGCTGGACGAGCGCCGTCCCAACCTGAGCGCCTTCCTCAAACGCATCCACAGCCGCCCGGCCTTCCAGCGCGGCCTGGAGCGCGGCGGCCCGTACGAGCTGCTGAAGTAAGCTGCGGTGCGGCGGGTGGCTCGGGTAAAATGATGGATTGAACAAGCCCGGAAGATGTTGAACATGGGTAGACTCCTTGCCATCGACGGCCTCAATATCGTGCGCCGCGTCTACGAAGCCAGCCCCGAACCCGATAGTCCTGAAAAGGCCGAGATCGCGCTGCGCCACGCGCTGTCTTCGTTCCGCAAACTGCTCAACGACCATGAGCCGACCCACGTGCTGCCGGCCTTCGATTTCGGCGGCCCCACCTGGCGCCACGAGCTGTACGCCGGCTACCGCGAGGCCCGCGCGCCGATGCCGTCGCCGCTGCGCGATGCGCTGCCGGCCTTCTACGACAAACTGCGCGGCGTCGGCCTGCATGTGGTGTCGCTGCCCGAGGTGGAGGCCGACGATGTGATCGGCACCGTGGTGCTGCGCTGGCTGGCCGACGGCCGCGGCGAAGCCACCATCGCCACCACCGACAAGGACTTGCACGGCCTGATCGCGCAGGGCGCCCGCGTGTGGGACCACTTCAAGAGCGAATGGCACGACCACGCCTGGGTCGAGCAGAAATGGGGCGTGCCGCCGGAGCAGCTGCCGGACCTGCTGGCGCTGATGGGCGACGCCACCGATTCCATCCCCGGCGTGTCCAAGGTCGGCGTCAAGAAGGCGGCCAAACTGTTGCGTACTTACGGCACTCTGGATGCGATCATGGCCGGGGCCGGCATTCTGAAGGATACGCTGGGCGAAACTCTACGAAAAGAACGCGAAATGCTGTATCTTTCGAAACAATTGGTGCAATTAAAAACGGACGTGCGGGTCGGCGTAAGCTGGAATATGCTGGCTTGGGATAAGAACTGAGCGCACGCCCACTAAGACAAGGTTTGCAAGATGTTAAAAGCGGTCATTATCGACGGCAGCGCGATCGCGCGCGGCCTGCTCAACACGGTCCTGCTCGATGGCGGCTATGACGTGGTGGGCCAGACCCACACCTGCGCCAGCGGCTTGGCGCTGCTGCTCAAGCACAATCCCCACATCGTCTGCATCGCCCGCGAGCAGATCGAGAACGGCGAGGATGTGGTGCGGGAGATCAAGACCAACTGGCCGAAGGCGCTGATCTTCATGGTCTCCAGCGAATTCGATGCGGCCACCATCCAGGCCGCGCATGCGATGGGCGTGAACGGCTTCATCGTCAAGCCGTTCAAGGCCGATACCGTGCTCAATACGATACGCAATACGGTGATCGCCATGGTCAAGCGCCAGCGCGCGGCGCTGGCCAAGGATGCCGGCACGCCGGATGGCGCGGATGCGCCGGAAGGCGACGGCGGCGAGCCCGCCGCCGAGTAGTCAGGCCGGCCTGGCCGGGAACATCAGACGGCGAAGGTCGAGCTGTCGATGATGCCGCCGCCCAGGCAGACGTCGCCGTCGTACAGCACGGCCGACTGGCCCGGCGTGACCGCCCACTGGGCATCCATGAACTTCAACGCGAAATCGGAATCGCCTTCCGGGGCGATCTCGCACGCCACGTCGGCCTGCCGGTAGCGGGTCTTGGCCGACATCGCGCGCGGCGACGGCGCCTCGCCGGCGATCCAGCTGGCCTGGTCGGCGCGCAGCGTCGACGACAGCAGCCATGGATGGTCGTGGCCCTGCACGATGTACAGCGTGTTCTCGGCCACGTCCTTGCGCGCCACATACCAGGCGTCGCTGCTGCCGTCCGGGTTCTTGTAGGCCTTCATGCCGCCCACGCCTATGCCCTTGCGCTGGCCCAGCGTGTAGAAGCTCAGGCCCACGTGCTCGCCGACCACCTTGCCGTCCGGCGTCTTCATCGGGCCCGGCTTGTACGACAGGTAGCGGTTGAGGAATTCGCGGAACGGCCGCTCGCCGATGAAGCAGATGCCGGTCGAATCCTTCTTGGCGGCGTTGGGCAGCGCCAGTTTCTCGGCGATCTGGCGCACTTCGGTTTTCGGGATCTCGCCCAGCGGGAACAGCGTCTTCGACAACTGCGCCTGGTTCAGGCGGTGCAGGAAGTAGCTCTGGTCCTTGGTGTGGTCGACGGCCTTGAGCAGCTCGTGGCGGTCGCCGTTCTGGCGCACGCGCGCGTAGTGGCCGGTGGCGATCAGGTCGGCGCCCAGGTGCATCGCGTGATCCAGAAACGCCTTGAACTTGATCTCGGCGTTGCACAGCACGTCCGGGTTGGGCGTGCGGCCGGCCTGGTATTCGCGCAGGAAGTCGGCGAACACGCGGTCCTTGTATTCGCTGGCGAAGTTGACGGCTTCGATGTCGACGCCGATGACGTCGGCCACGCTGGCGGCGTCGATCCAGTCCTGGCGCGTCGAGCAGTATTCGGAATCGTCGTCGTCTTCCCAGTTCTTCATGAACAGGCCGACCACGTCGTAGCCCTGTTCCTTGAGCATCCACGCCGCGACCGAGGAATCGACCCCGCCTGACATACCGATCACGACTTTTTTCTTGCTCATCTTACTTTCCTGCCTTATCCATTCGCGGTGCTCACCGCTTCCTTGTACACCGAGGTGTGGGTTTGTATCAGTTCCAGCGGGGCGCGGCGCCCGGCCAGGTATTCGTCCACGCATTGCAGCACCGTCGGGCTGCGGTGACGGTCGGCGCAGGCGGCCAGTTCGTCGCGCGTCAGCCACATGGTGCGCAGGATGCCTTCGTCCAGCGGACGGTCATGCTGGGCGCCCGGCACGCCGCAGAAGGTGAAGCGCAGATACGTCACTTCCTCGCCGGTGCGGTTGGAGGTGTAGCGCGACATATACATGCCCACCAGCGCGGTCGGCGTGAAGTCGTAGGCGGTTTCCTCCAGCGTTTCGCGGATGACGGCCTGCTCCAGCGATTCGTGCGGGTCGAGATGACCGGCCGGCTGGTTGATGCGGATGCCATCGCTGGTTTCTTCTTCGATCAGCAAAAATTTGCCATCTTTTTCGACAATGGCGGCAACAGTAACAGAGGGTTTCCAGATACGCGGCATGAGTCATCCTTGAAAGAGCCGACATTTTAGCCTGTTCCGGGCGTTTGGTTTGAACCCGCCTGCACGGAAATATGGGTTCGTATTGAAATATCGCAAGGTTTGTCTCCTTAATCCATGTTGCAGTGGCTGCCGTGTGCGAAATTAGCTGTTTTAACGGCAATTCATTACAAATAGTAATAAATGATGTGATGAAAGCGCTATTTATTGATAAATAGATATTAAGTATCATGAAGCCATCGACGGGCGTTGCTGCCCATGCATTCCGTGTTAGATTCTAGTCAGTTTATTAATCATTTGGAGGCACCATGAGGATAGGCATACCGGCCGAAACGCGGCCGGGGGAAACCCGGGTAGCGGCAACGCCCGAGACAGTCAAGAAGCTCGCAGCCAAGCATCAAGTGATCGTGCAGGCCGGCGCGGGAGTGGCGGCATCGGTGACGGACGAGGCTTACGCCGCGGCCGGCGCGCAGATCGTCGGCGCGGCGGAAGCCTTTGCGGCGCAGGTGGTGCTGAAGGTGCGGGCGCCGAATGCGGAAGAGCGGGCGCTGATCCCGGCCGGCACGGTGGTGATCGGCATGCTCAATCCCTTCGATGCCGACAACAACGCGGCGATGGCGGCGGCCGGCTTGCAAGCCTTCGCGCTGGAGGCGGTGCCGCGCATCACGCGCGCGCAGTCGATGGACGTGCTGTCGTCGCAGGCCAACATCGCCGGCTACAAGGCGGTGATGGTGGCGGCCAATACCTATCAACGCTTCATGCCGATGCTGATGACGGCGGCCGGCACCGTCAAGGCGGCGCGAGTGCTGATCATGGGCGTGGGCGTGGCGGGCTTGCAGGCGATTGCGACGGCCAAGCGGCTGGGCGCGGTGATCGAGGCGTCCGACGTGCGGCCTCCGGTCAAGGAGCAGGTGGAGTCGCTGGGCGCGAAGTTTATCGACGTGCCTTTCCTGACCGACGAGGAAAAGGAAATCGCCAAGGGCGTGGGCGGCTATGCGCGGCCGATGCCGGCGGACTGGATGCGCCGTCAGGCGGAGCTGGTGCACGAGCGCGCCAAGCTGGCCGACATCATCATCACCACCGCGCTGATCCCGGGCCGTCCGGCGCCGGTGCTGATTTCCGAAGAGACGGTGAAGGCGATGAAACCGGGTTCGGTGATCGTCGACCTGGCCGTGTCGCAGGGCGGCAACTGCCCGCTGTCGGAGCTCAACAAGACCGTGGTGCGGCATGGCGTGCACATCGTCGGCGAGCCGGACCTGGCGACGCTGGTGGCGGCCGACGCGTCGGCGCTGTATGCGCGCAACGTGCTGGACTTCCTCAAGCTGATTATCGACAAGGAAGACCAGCTGGCGATCGACCGCGAAGATGAAATCATCAAGGCCACGCTGCTGTGCAGCGGCGGCGAGCTGCTTAGAAAATAACAGGGGAACGAATAATGGAAGTCAGCCACACCATCATCAATCTGATCATTTTTGTGCTCGCCATCTACGTCGGCTACCACGTGGTCTGGACCGTGACGCCGGCGCTGCATACGCCGCTGATGGCCGTCACCAACGCCGTCTCGGCCATCATCATCGTCGGCGCCATGCTGGCCGCTTCGCTGACCGAGGGCTTGATCGGCCAGGTCGCCGGCACCGTCGCGGTGGCGCTGGCCGCCGTCAATGTGTTCGGCGGATTCCTGGTGACGCAGCGCATGCTGGAAATGTTCAAGAAAAAAGAGCCTAAAGCGAAAAAGGGAGATCACGCATGAATTTCATCTCCATGAACCTGGTGACGATGATGTACCTGATCGCATCGGTGTGCTTTATCCAGGCGTTGAAAGGCCTGTCGTCGCCGTCCACGGCGCGCACCGGCAATGCGTTCGGCATGTCGGGCATGGCGATTGCCGCCGTGACCACCATCGCCCTGATCCTGAAGCTGAAGGCGGAAGCCACGGCGGCCGCAGTGGCGGGGACTTCCGGCGGCATGGGCCTGGGCCTGGTGGCGCTGGGCGTGATCGTCGGCGGCGGCATCGGCGCGGTGCTGGCCAAGAAGGTCGAGATGACCAAGATGCCGGAACTGGTCGCGGCGATGCACTCGCTGATCGGTCTGGCCGCCGTGTGTATCGCGGTGGCGGCGGTGTCGGAGCCGCATGCGTTCGGCATCGCTGCGGCGGGCGAGGCGCTGCCGTTCGGTAATCGCATCGAGCTGTTCATCGGTACCTTCGTTGGCGCCATCACGTTCTCCGGTTCGGTGATCGCGTTCGGCAAGCTGTCGGGCAAGTACAAGTTCCGCCTGTTCCAGGGGGCACCGGTGAGCTTCGCCGGCCAGCACATGCTGAACCTGATCCTGGCCATCGTCATGGTGGGCCTGGGCCTGGTGTTCTGCTTCGCCGGCGGCACCGAGCCGGCGTGGACGCCGTTCCTCATCATGACCGCGATCGCCTTCGTGCTGGGCGTGCTCATCATCATCCCGATCGGCGGCGCCGACATGCCGGTGGTGGTGTCGATGCTGAACTCGTATTCGGGTTGGGCGGCGGCGGGCATCGGCTTTTCGCTGAATAACTCGATGCTGATCATCGCCGGTTCGCTGGTCGGTTCGTCCGGCGCGATCCTGTCGTACATCATGTGCAAGGCGATGAACCGTTCGTTCTTCAACGTGATCCTGGGCGGCTTCGGCGGCGCGCCGGCGGAGGCGGGTGCCGGCGGTTCGAAGGAACAGCGTCCGGTCAAATCCGGTTCGGCCGACGATGCCTCGTTCATCATGGCCAATGCGGAAAGCGTGATTATCGTGCCGGGCTACGGCCTGGCCGTGGCGCGCGCGCAGCACTCGCTGAAGGAGCTGGTCGAGAAGCTGACGCACAAGGGCGTGACCGTGAAGTATGCGATCCACCCGGTGGCGGGCCGCATGCCGGGCCACATGAACGTGCTGCTGGCGGAGGCCGAGGTGCCGTACGACCAGGTGTTCGAGATGGAGGATATCAACGGCGAATTCGGCCAGACCGACGTGGTGCTGATCCTGGGCGCCAACGACGTGGTCAACCCGGCCGCCAAGGATCCGAAATCGCCGATCGCCGGCATGCCGATTCTGGAGGCGTACAAGGCCAAGAGCATCATCGTCAACAAGCGTTCGATGGCTTCCGGCTATGCGGGTCTGGACAATGAGCTGTTCTACCAGGCCAACACGATGATGGTGTTTGGCGATGCGAAGAAGGTCATTGAGGATATGGTCAAAGCGGTCGAATAATTTCGTGCTTAGGTGGGAGAGCGGATGCTACTATTTGCCTCCCACTATCCGTATTCCAGTTGAAATATGACACGACACTTCCGTATCTTTTCCTTGCTGCTGGGACTATCGTGTGCCTGGTCCGGTGCCGCACAATCCGAAAACACGAAGAGTGCGGGATATCTGGATGGGCATTGGGAAGGCATGCTCAAGGTCGCTGCCGTTGGCACCACGGCCGGCTATGATTTAGCGGTGCGCCTTGATATTGAGGATGGCAAGTTCGAAGTCCAGAATTTGCAAAGTGATGGGAAATGGATGCGTATCGCGCCGGGTCAATTCAAACTGTATCCGAATAATTTCAACGCGGTTGCCGTCGGCATGCATCGGTCTCAAGGAGACTGCTGGGATGAATCGTGGGTGTTCAACGTTGCGCTTGATACCAGCAATCAGTTGCTGACGCATTGGAGCCGGGTAGTCGATAATATCCGCTGCCTGAACGCCGGCGCGCAGACTTTCAGCCAATGGGCGGAAGGTACGCTGAAGCGTAACACTGGGGCGCAATAACGACGCTCAGTCCACCTCGATGCGGTATAGATTCTTTAAAAATATTTTGGCGTCAGTGTTGCCTTGCCGGGCCGCGAGCGCCAGCCATTTCTTCGCCTCGCTGTCATTTTTTCCGACGCCCAGGCCGAGACTGTAGGCCCGACCCAGGCGCATCTGGCCCACCGCATCGTCAGCCTGCGCCGCTTTGACGAACAGTGGGAGTGCGTGGCTGTAGTCTGGCGTCGCCGACTCGATGTCGTACAGAATGAGCATGCCCAAGTCAGATAGCGCCAGCGTGTTGCCGCCGTCGATGGCAGCACGGAGCAGCTCGATGGACTTGTGCCAGTCCTGGCGCACACCGTCGCCTTCCCAGTATAACCAGGCCAGTCTGCGCTGGCCTTCTGCGTTGCCCTGGTCGGCGGATTGCCGATACCAATTTGCCGCCTCAGCATAGTCTTTGGTCATGCCGAGGCCGTCCGCATACAGCCCGCCCAGCCTGAACTGCGCTTCGCTGTTGCCCAGCCGTGCAGCGACGCCGTACCAACGCCTGGCCAGCTCATAGTCTTGCGCGACGCCCTTGCCTTGTTCGTAGCATCGCGCCAGCTTGTTCGCGCCATAGTCGTCATCGAGTTCCGCCGATTGACGGAACAGTGCGACGGCTTGCGCTGGGTCGGCCGGAATTCCGTGGCCGTTGAGGAAGTGGTTTCCTATCCGGGCATTCGCAGTCGGGTCGCCAGCAGCGGCCGCGCGCTGGAAAAAACGACGAGAGGCGACGTAGTCCGGCGAGCCTTCTAGTCCCTGCTCATACATGTTACCCAAGTTGTACAGTGCCCTGCTGTCGTTGCGCTCGGCTGCCAGCAGATATAAGCGACGCGCTTCCTGGCGATCCTGTTTGGCGCCAAGTCCTGCATCCAGCAAGTAGGCCAGAGAGGTCTGCGCGCGGAGTTCGCCTTTCGCCAGTGCTTGGCGCAGCAGAGACAGTGCTTGGGGATAGTCTGTGTCGACCCCTGTGCCATTGCTATAGCAGAGGCCGAAAAAGTAAAGCGCGGTAGCGTTGCCTTGCGTGGCGGCGGCGCGATAGAACTTCACCGCCTCTTTCAGGTCCACCGGCCCGCCTTTGCCGTACTGGTGAAGCCAACCCAGTTCCAGCTGCGCGCGCGCGTCGCCTTGTGCTGCCGCCAGCGAAAACCAGTGCCGCGCCTGTTCATAGTCCTGGTTGAGATAACCGCCATTTTCGTAGAGATCGCCGAGCAGCGCCTCGGCGTGCGCGTCACCTCTATTTGCGTTGTCCAGCAGCTCTTCATACTGGACTTTGGTCAGCATGCGTTGCGCGGGACTAGTCGGCTGCTGCGTAATCGCTGCGGCTTGCAGATGCAGGGCTGCGGACAAGACGGCGATTGCGTATTTCATGGGCGTTTCCAGATGGTGGGGACTGACTAAGTTGTGATAATACAGCGATGTTGTTATAAAGGTAAATCATTTCATAAAAGATGAATTTACCATTAGTTTGTTGTCGATTGATGTCGTGTTTGATGAAGCCTACGATGGCTACATCAACCCACCTCAAGGAGTCTCACCATGAACCGCTTACAAAACAAAGTCGCTATCGTTACTGGCGCAAGTTCCGGCATCGGCCGTGCCACCGCTAAACTGTTTGCCGCTGAAGGCGCGAAGCTTGTCGTCGCGGCGCGCCGTCAGGCCGAGCTCGATACGCTGGTGGCGGAAATCGCCGCCGATGGCGGTAAGGCTATCGCGCTGGCCGGCGATGTCACTTCCGAATCGTTCAATGCGCAACTGGTCGCCGCTGCGGTCGAGGCTTTCGGCCGGCTGGATATCGCCTACAACAACGCCGGCACGCTGGGAGAAATGGGCGAGACCACCGGTGTGTCGGAGCAGGGCTGGAACGAGACCATCGCCGCCAACCTGACCAGCGCCTTCCTCGGCGCCAAGCATCAAATCCCTGAAATGATCAAGCATGGCGGCGGTTCGGTGATCTTCACTTCGACCTTCGTCGGCTACAGCTTTGCCTTCCCGGGCGTGGCGGCTTATGCGGCCAGCAAGGCGGGCCTGATCGGCCTGACCCAGGCGCTGGCTTCGGAGTACGGCCCGCAAGGCGTGCGCGTGAACTCGGTGCTGCCGGGCGCGGTCGATACGGCGATGTATCGCGATATGAACAACACGCCGGAATCGGCTTCCTTCGTCACCAATCTGCATGCGCTGAAACGCGTGGCGCAGCCGGAGGAGCTGGCGCGCTCGGTGCTGTACCTGGCTTCGGACGATTCGTCCTTCGTCACCGGCACCGCATCACTGGTCGATGGCGGCGCTTCGATCACGCGTACGTAAGCATCAACGGCGGCCGTACATCATCAGCTCGGCCAGCACGCTGCGGGCCGGGGCGACCATATCGATGGCGGCCAGCGACAGGCCCAGCAGCGCTTGCGCCGGCGAGTCGTTGGCGAAGATGCGGGCCATGGTGTCGGTCAGGCGCACGGTGGTGTTGCGGTCCTGGCGGCGCAGTTCGGTGAATTGCGCCAGCATGGTTGGCGTCGCGCCTTGTGCCAGCAGGCGCGCCAGCACGGCGACGTCGCGCAGGCCGAGGTTCAGGCCTTGGCCCGCCACCGGATGCAGCGTCTGCGCCGCGTTGCCGATGGCGACCGTGCGCGCGGTGCTGCGCGGATCGGCGTTCAATCCCAAGGGGAAGGCCAGTCGTGGCGTGGCGTGCGTGAAGCTGCCGACGCGCTCTCCAAACGCGGCGCCCAGTTCGGCGAGGAAGGCATCGTCGTCCAGCGCTTGCAGGCGCGCTGCGGTATCGGGCCGCACGCACCAGACCAGCGAGTATTCTTCGCCTTGCGGCAGCAGGGCCAGCGGGCCTTGTTCGGTAAAGCGTTCGTAGGCGCGGTGCGCCAGCGGACGGCTGCTGCGCACCTGCGCGATGATCGCGGTTTGCTGGTAGTCGCGGTGCTGGGCCTTGCTTTCCTGATCGCTGAACAAACCGCCTTCGGCCTGCACGACGATGGCTGCCGTGGCGGTATCCGCGCCGGCGATGGTCAGCGCGACCGCATCCGCGCCTTCGCCGATCGCTTCCACGCGGGCGGGGCGCAGCGTGGCGATGCCGGCGCGAGCGCACACCGCGCCCAGCGCCGTCACCAGATCGCCGTAGCGCAGCACGTAGCCCAGCGCCGGCAGCTTGTGCTCGTCGCGGTCGATCAGGCTGCGGCCGAACTGGCCACGGCGCGATACGTGTATCTGGTGGATCGCCGTGGCGGCCACCGGCCATGCGCCGATTTCTTCCAGTATCTGGCGGCTGCCCCAGGACAGCGCGATCGAGCGCGGGTCTTTGCTGGCCTGCTCCAGGGGCTTGGCGTCGATCAGGGCGATGCGTGGTGCGGACATGCCGCGTTTGGCCAGCAGCGCGGCCAGCGCCATGCCGGCCGGCCCTGCGCCGCAGATGGCGACATCGAAAGTGGAATCTGTCATTGCTGTTGCATCAGTTGTTCTATGTCGGCGACCGTCTTCGGCGCGGCGGCGCTCAGTATGGTGTGGCCGTCCGGCGTCACCAGCACATCGTCCTCGATGCGGATGCCGGTGTTCCAGTATTCTTCGGGCACGCCGTCGGCCGGGCGTACGTAGATGCCCGGTTCCACCGTCAGCGCCATGCCGGGCTGCAGCGTGCGCGAAGGCTTGCCTTCGGCCGCCGTGTCGCGGTACTGGCCGACGTCGTGCACGTCCATGCCGATCCAGTGGCCGGTGCCGTGCATGTAGAACTGCAGGTAGCGCTTGTCGGCGATGATGTCGGCGAGGCTGCCATGCGTGTTCGGATTCAGCAGGCCCAGATCCAGCATGCCTTGCGCCAGTACCTGCACCGCCGCTTCGTGCGCGCCGGAGTACGGCAGGCCGGGTGCGATGGCTTTCAATGCCGCCGATTGCGCGGCCAGCACCAGTTCATACAGACGCTTTTGCGGCGCGCTGAAGCGGCCGTTGACCGGATAGGTGCGCGTGATGTCGGAGGCGTAGCCATCGAGTTCGCAGCCGGCGTCGATCAGTATCAGTTCGCCGTCGCGGCTTTGCGCGTTGTTGGCGCTGTAGTGCAGCACGCAGGCATTGGCGCCCGCCGCGACGATGGAGTTGTAGGCCGGCGCCTGCGCGCCGTTGCGGCGGAACTCGTACAGCAGCTCCGCTTCGATTTCGTATTCGTACATGCCGGGCTTGGACGCCCGCATCGCCCGCGCATGCGCGTGCGCCGAGATGGTGGCGGCGCGCAGCATGGTGGCTTGTTCGGCGTCGTCCTTGAACAGGCGCATTTCGTCGAGCAGCGGCAGCAGGTCGACCGCGCTGGCTGGTGCGGTCACGCCGGTGCGCGCCATGCGCCGCACGCTGGCCAGCCACAGCTTGACCTGCGCATCGAGCGCGCTGCCCAAGGCGTAGTACAGGGCCGGCGCATCGGCCAGCAGCTTGACGATCTCGGTGTCGAGGTCTTCGATGGCGTAGGCGGCGTCGAAGCCGAAGGCGGCGCGCGCGCCGTCCGGGCCGTGTCGGAAGCCTTCCCAGATTTCGCGCTCGATGTTCTTCTGGCGGCAGAACAGGATGGCGCGCGCCGGCGCGTCGCCGCGCGCGGCCACCAGCACCAGCGTGCTTTCCGGCTCGGCGAAGCCGGTCAGGTAGTAGAAGTAGCTGTCGTGGCGGTACAGGTATTCGCTGTCGCTGTTGCGCGTGACTTCGGGCGCGGTCGGCAGCACGGCCACGGCGCCGGGCGGCATCTGCGCCAGCAGGCGCACGCGGCGGGTGGCGTAGGTCTGCATCACTGCACGCCCTTGGCGGCCGCCAGGCGCGAGGCCGGCGGCGCGTTCAGCAGGTCGAGCTGCTGCACGGTGCCCAGGTTGTGCCATTCGCCTTGGTAGACCTCGCCGCCGACCTGCTGCTTGTCGGCGTAGGCGCGGATCAGCGGGCCGAGCTTGGCGTATTCGCCGGGCGCGATGCCGTCGAACATTTCAGGACGGTAGACGCCGACGTTGCCGAAGGTCCATTTGGGCGAGCCTTCGTTGGTCAGCGTGTACATGGTCAGGCCGAAGTCGCCCTCGGGATGGAAGTCCGGATTCGGCACCAGGTACAGCCAGCAGATGTCGCGCTTGTCGGCCGGGTAGGGATTGCCCCACATGTCCTTGTCGTGCAACACGTCCTTGACCTGTTCGAAGTCGAAGTAGGGCATGTAGATGTCGCCCGACACGGCGACGAACGGTTCCTCGCCCAGCAGGTGGCGGGCGGTGGCGATGCCGCCGGCCGTCTCCAGCGCTTTCTCCTCGCGCGAGTACATCAGTTTGGCGCCGAACTGGCTGCCATCGCCCAGCGCCGCTTCGATCTGCTCGCCCAGGTGGGCGTGGTTGATGACGATCTCGGTGATGCCGGCCCGTACCAGGTTAAGGATGTGCCAGACGATCAGCGGCCGGCCGCGCACTTTGAGCAGCGGCTTGGGCGTGGTGTCGGTCAGCGGGCGCATCCGTTCGCCGCGTCCGGCGGCGAAGATCATGGCTTTCATGCGCGCCGCCTCAGAAGGTGTAGCCGACTTGCGGCTGCTTGTCTTCCAGCTGGTCGAGCAGGCGCACCAGCGGACGCAAGTCCTTGTAGCGGCTGGCGGTCTTGCGCACGTAGTCCATCACGGTCGGCAGGTCGTTCAGGTACTGGGCCTTGCCGTCGCGGTAGTTCAGGCGGCAGAACAGGCCGAGGATCTTCAGGTGGCGCTGCAGGCCGGCGTACTCGAAGTCCTGGTAGAAGCCGTCGATGTCCTGGTTGACCGGCAGGCCGACCGACTTGGCGTGCTGCCAGTAGCGGATCGCCCAGTCCAGCACCAGTTCCTCGTCCCACTGCACGTAGGCGTCGCGCAGCAGCGAGGCCAGGTCGTAGGTCATCGGGCCGTACAGCGCGTCCTGGAAGTCCAGCACGCCGGGGTTGCCGGCGTCCATCCACATCAGGTTGCGCGAGTGGAAATCGCGGTGCACATACACTTGCTGCTGGGCGGTGACGTTGGCCAGGATGGCGTCGAATACGGCTTGCAGTTCGGCGCTCTGCTTGTCGGTCAGCGTGGCTTTCAGGTGCTGGCCGATGTACCACTCGGGGAACAAGTTCATTTCGCGCAGCATGAAGGCGCGGTCGTACTCGGGCAGCACGCCGGGCTGGCTGGTCAGCTGGAACTTGACCAGCGCTTCCAGCGCCTCGGCGTACATGGTCGAGGCGTTGTCGTGGTCCAGCACTTGCAGGTAGGTGGTCACGCCCAGGTCGGACATCAGCAGGAAGCCGCGTTCGTAGTCGGTGGCGACGATGCGCGGCACGCTGACGCCGGCATGTGTGAGCATTTCGTCAAGCTTGACAAAGGCCAGCACGTTTTCGCGTTCGGGCGGCGCGTCCATGACGACCAGCGTCGCGCCCAGCGCGGCTTGTTGATCGGGCAATACATCGACGCGGAAATAGCGGCGGAAGCTGGCGTCGGCCGAGGCCGGGCGCGCGCTGGCGACATCGACCACGCCCAGCGTGGCCAGCCAGGCGGTCAGCTGCTGCAGGCGCAGGTCTGGCGCACTGCTGGAAGATGTATCGGAAGTTAAATTCTGTAATAAAGACATTAAGCGGGCCCGGGAAACCGGTGTTGGGTGAAGATTCCCATATAATAAGGGATTCAAATCAAAAAATCGCCTGTCATGGTGTTTCATCCCTTCTTTTCATGAGTCGCATGCACTGGCTTCCGGCCCCCCCTTTCCCGTCGCACCGCTGGGCGTTTGCCCTGACTGCCATCGCCGCCGTGACGGCCGTGCCGACCCACGCCCAGAGCTTGCCGCCGAAGGCGCGCGCGCCGCGGGTGGAGGACAAGAACGCCGTCACCACCATCCAGGCCGAGGACATCAGCGGCCGTCCCGAGCGTGAAATCACGCTGGAGCGGGATGCCGAGCTGCTCAAGGACAAGACCCGCGTCAAGGCCGATACCGCCTGCTTCCGCCAGGTCGAGGACGAGGTCGAGGCCAAGGGCAACGTCAAGATCTGGCGCTTCGGCGACTATTTCACCGGCGACGAACTCAAGCTGAACATGGACACGGGCCAGGGCTATATGCTCAACCCGACCTACCGGCTGGAAGCCAACCACGCCCAGGGCAAGGCCGAGCGCATCAACTTCATCAACGAAGACGAGGCGGTCGTGGTCAACGGCACCTACAGCACTTGCCAGGGACCGACGCCGGACTGGTACCTGCGCTCGAACACGCTGAACCTCGATTCCG
Source organism: Rugamonas aquatica (assembly GCF_009380215.1). GTDB lineage: Bacteria > Pseudomonadota > Gammaproteobacteria > Burkholderiales > Burkholderiaceae_D > Rugamonas > Rugamonas aquatica_B. The sequence goes on along the minus strand of NZ_WHUG01000012.1, from coordinate 65,896 downwards.
GCCGCGATGTCGGCACCGCCGGCAAGACCATCATTTATTTCAAGGACGTGCCCATCCTCGGCACGCCGGCGCTGTCGTTCTCGCTGTCGGGCGCGCGCCGCTCCGGCTGGCTGTCGCCGATGCCGGGCTTCGGCTCCAAGGGCGCGGCCGAGCTGACCGTGCCCTACTACTTCAACATCGCGCCCAACCGCGACTTGACGGTGTACCCGAAGATCATCCCGCGGCGCGGCTTCCAGCTGGGCGCCAACGGCCGCTACCTGGGCCAGACCGACAACGGCCTGTTGTACCAGGGCGAAACCTATGTCGAGTACCTGCCGCACGACAAGCAGTACGTGCCGACCACGCCGGGCGGCTCGACCGACCGCTGGACCATCAAGTCCAGCCACACGCAGGACTTGTCCAAGGATTGGTCGTACGGCTGGAGCATCCGCGCCGCCTCGGACGACAACTATCCGAATGATTTCTCCAAGACCGTGTCGAGCTCGACCGAGCGCCAGCTGCTGCGCGAGCTGCGCACCGACTACCACGGCGACTTCTGGACGCTGACCGCGCGCGTGCAGAAATACCAGGTGCTGCAAGATCCGGAATCGGTGGTCGACCCGTCGCTGTTCGTGTCGCGCCCCTACGACCGCCTGCCGGCGATCAACTTCCACGCCGCCCAGTACGACGTGGCCGGCGGCTTCGACTGGGCCGTCGACAGCGAGCTGACCCGCTTCTACCACCCGACCCTGATCAACGGCACGCGCCTGGTGGCGATCCCGCAGGTGAGCTACCCTATCGTCGGCTCCAGCTATTTCATCACGCCCAAGGTGATGGTCAACCTGGCCAGCTACCAGCTCGACAGCTACGGCACGCAAAAGGCCGACAATCTGTCGCGCATGGTGCCGACCTTCTCGCTGGACTCGGGCCTGGTGTTCGAGCGCGACACCAAGCTCGGCGGCAAGGACATCACGCAGACGCTGGAACCGCGCCTGTTCTACGTCAACACGCCGTACCGCGACCAGAGCCAGTTCCCGACCTTCGACACCGACGCCGCCACCTTCAACTTCAGCCAGATCTTCAGCGAAAACCGCTTCGTCGGCTCGGACCGCATCGGCGACGCCAACCAGCTGACGGCGGCGCTGGTGTCGCGCTTCCTGGACGCGGCCGGCGCCGAGACGCTGCGCCTGGCGTTCGGCCAGCGCTTTTATTTCCGCGACCAGCGCGTGCAGCTGAACTCGGCCACGCCGGTGGTCGACTCGCGCTCGGACATGCTGCTGGCCGCGACCGGCCGCATCTCCGACACCTGGGGCTTCGACAGCGCCGTGCAGTACAGCCCCAGCCAGCGCCGCGTGGTGTCGGAAAGCTATACCGCGCAATGGATGCCGGGCCAGAAGAAGGTGCTCAACCTGGGCTACCGCTATCTGCGCGGCAGCTTCAAGAACTTGGAAGTGTCGAGCCAGTGGCCGATCTTCCAGCGCTGGTACGGCGTCGGCCGGGTCAGCTACTCGATGCAGGACAAGAAGATCCTGGAAAGCCTGGTCGGGCTGGAATACAACGGCGACTGCTGGGTGTTCCGCATGGGCGCGCAGCGTTTCGTGACCACCTCGACCAAGGCGTCGACGCCGATCTTCTTCCAGCTGGAGTTGAACGGCCTGTCGCACCTGGGCGTGGGCAGCCCGCTGGAGGCGATGAAGAACAGCATCCCCGGTTATCAGCGTTTGAACGAGGGCTACGGCCGCTAAAGCAAGCCACACCGGCGTTCGCCGCCGCCGTAACAGGGCAGCGGGCGCTTTTTGATTTTTTACACCTGACTCATGAGCGTTCTTAAGATGAAGTTCGAAATGAAAATTCTGGCCGTCCTGCTGTGCACCACCGCCCTCGGCGGCTGCAGCCTGTTTTCGAAGAAGCCTGCTCCGGCCCCGGCCGCCGCACCCGTCGCTGCTACCGCGCCCGCGCCGGTCGCCGGCGCCGCACTGAACACCACGCCGGCCACCACCGCCAGCGCCAAGGCGGCAGCCAAATCCGACGGCAAGGGCTTCCTGCCGCCTGGCGAATCGGGCAATGTGGCGATCGATTCCATCGTGGTGGTGGTCAATGACGACGTCATCACCCAGCGCGAGCTGAGCAACCGCATCAAGAGCGTGACCGCCCGCATGAAGGCGCAGAACGTGCAGATGCCGGACCCGGCCGACCTGCGCCGCCAAATGCTGGAGCGCATGATCGTCGACCGCGCCCAGCTGCAGATGGCCAAGGAAATGGGCGTGCGGGTCGACGACCAGCAGCTCGACCGCGCCATCGGCCGCATCGCCGAAGCGCAGAAGCTGTCGGTGCAGGACTTGCGCAACCAGATGGAAAAGGATGGCACGCCGTACGCCGCCTTCCGCGAAGACATCCGCGACGAGATCATCATGCAGCGCCTGCGCGAGCATGAGGTCGACGCCAAGATCCAGATCTCCGAAGCCGAGGTGGACAGCTTCCTGGCCGCCGAGAAGGCCGCCGCCGCCGAGCAGTTCGAGATCAACATCTCGCAGATCATGGTGCGCATCCCCGACAACGCCACCGCCGAAGTGATCGCCCAGCGCCGCGCGCGCGCCGAGGAAGTGATGCGCCAGCTGCGCACCGGCGCCGACTTCGCCAAGATGGCCGCCACCTATTCGGACGCCAGCGACGCCCTGCAGGGCGGCGTGGTCGGCTGGCGCCAGCCCGAGCGCCTGCCGCCGGTGTTCGCCGAAGCGCTGACCAAGCTCAAGCCGGGCCAGGTGACGCCGATCATCAAGAGCGTGGGCGCGTTCCACATCCTGAAGGCGGTCGACCGCCGCAGCATGGCCGAGGCGCAAGCCGTGGCCGCCGTGCAGCAGACCCACGCCCGCCACATCCTGATCAAGGTGACGCCGACCATGAGCGCGGCCGACGCCAAGCGCAAACTGGCCGAGCTGAAGGAACGCCTGGACAACAACGCCGCCAAGTTCGAAGACCTGGCGCGCCTGGTCTCCAACGATGGTTCGGCCTCCAAGGGGGGCGACCTGGGCTGGCTGGCGCCGGGCGACGTCACGCCGGAATTCGAGGCGGCGATGAACAACCTGAAGATCGGCGAAGTGAGCCAGCCGGTGGAAACCAGCTTCGGCCTGCACCTGATCGAAGTGCTGGAGCGCAAGAGCGACGACGTCTCGAAAGAGCGTGAGCGCACCAACGCGCGCCAGGCCATCCGCGAGCGCAAGGTCGAGGAAGCGGCGGAAAGCTGGCAGCGCGAAGTGCGCGACCGCGCCTACGTCGAGTTCCGCACCGAAGACGGCGCAGCCGCCGCCAAGTAATCATCAAGGGGACCACGCGTGAGCGCCACTTTACACACCGGGCGCAGCGCGCTGCGTCCCGTCCACCGCGCCGGCCGCCCGGCCATCGCCGTCACCGTCGGCGAGCCGGCCGGCATCGGCCCGGAGATTTCCCTGCGCGCCGCCTGGGCCCGCCGCCACGACGTCAATTGCGTGCTGCTGGGCGACGCCGCCTTCCTGGCCATGACGGCCAGCACCATCGATCCCGACATCAAAGTGGCGGCGCTGTCGCTGCAGGCGCTGCGCAACGGCGGCCTGCCGCAGTTCGGGCCGGAGCGCCTGTGCGTGATCGACATCCCGCTGGCGGCCCACGTCGTGCCGGGCAAGCTGGACAAGGAAAACGGCCGCAGCGTGCTGGCCACGCTGGACGCCGCCATCGAAGGCGTGCAGGCCGGCTGGTTCGAGGCGGTGGTGACGGCGCCGCTGCAAAAGAGCACCATCAACGACGCCGGCGTGCCGTTCTCCGGCCACACCGAATACTTCGCCGAGCGCACCGGCACCGCGCAAGTGGTGATGCTGCTGGCCGGCCAGCCGCTGGCGCCGGCCGGCAAGCCGCTGCCGTCGCCGCTGCGGGTGGCGCTGGCCACCACCCACCTGGCGCTGAAGGATGTCGCCGCCGCGCTCAGCCAGGAAGGCCTGGCGCGCACGCTCGACATCATCGACCATGACCTGAAAACCAGGTTCGGCATCGCCGCCCCGCGCATCCTGCTGTGCGGCCTGAACCCGCACGCGGGCGAGGGCGGCTACCTGGGCCGCGAGGACATCGACGTCATCGCGCCGGCCATCGCGGCGGCGCAGGCGCGCGGCATCGATGCGCGCGGCCCGTATCCGGCCGACACGCTGTTCCAGCCCAAGTATCTGCAGGACGCCGACTGCGTGCTGGCCATGTACCACGACCAGGGCTTGCCGGTGCTGAAGTACGCCACCTTCGGCCAGGGCGTCAACATCACGCTGGGCCTGCCGCTGATACGCACCTCGGTCGACCACGGCACCGCGCTGGACCTGGCGGCGCAGGGCCCTGGCCTGGGCCTGGCCGACTGCGGCAGCATGGACGCCGCGATCGCCACCGCCGTGGCCATGGCCGACGCCGTGGCCGCCTCCACCTCACTCTCACCAGAAAAACAACCATGAAACACGTCGCCCGCAAACGCTTCGGCCAAAACTTTTTACACGATAAATACGTCCTTTCCAGCATCACCGAAGCCATCTCGCCGGCGCCGGACGACGCCATGGTTGAAATCGGCCCCGGCCTGGGCGCCATGACCGAGCAGCTGATGCGTACGCTGAAGATGATGCACGTGGTCGAGCTGGACCGCGACCTGGTGGCGCGCCTGGAAAAGACTTACAACCCGGCCAAGCTGACCATCCACGCCGGCGACGCGCTGAAGTTCGACTTCGGCAGCATCCCGGTGCCGGCCGGGCAGAAGTTGCGCATCGTCGGCAACCTGCCGTACAACATCTCCAGCCCGCTGCTGTTCCACCTGGCGGACTTCGCGCCGCAGGTGCAGGACCAGCATTTCATGCTGCAAAAGGAAGTGGTGGAGCGCATGGTGGCCGAGCCGGGCAGCAAGACCTACGGCCGCCTGTCGGTGATGCTGCAGTGGCGCTATGACATGCAACTGCTGTTCGTGGTGCCGCCGGAAGCGTTCGACCCGCCGCCGAAGGTGGAGTCGGCCATCGTGCGCATGATCCCGGTCGCCAACCCGCTGCCGTGCGACGGCGCCACGCTGGAGGCGGTGGTGTTGAAGGCGTTCTCGCAGCGCCGCAAGGTGATCCGCAACTGCCTGGCCGGCATGTTCACCGAAGAGCAGATCGTCGCCGCCGGCATCAAGCCGACCGACCGTCCGGAAGCGGTGGGCCTGGCCGAGTACGTCGCGCTGGCCAACCTGCTCAAGCCGCAGTAAGCAAAAAAAAAGCCCGCTGGTGAAAGCGGGCTAAATCCAATTCCTTTGCAAGAAGTGGAGGAGACGAGTGAAGTATGCTGCGTCGCGGCATATAACGCAAGTTTATTTTTCGAATATCGAACATCACGATATCGTATAACTCTCCCCACTTCCGCCGCGCCGCGCATGGTGCGCGGCGCCTTGCTCCTGATTACTTCGGTTTGCAGCTCAGCAACAGATTGCTGGCGTCGGCGTCGTTGATTACGCCGGTGCCGCCGGTCAGCGTGCAATTCAGATCGGCCGGTTGCGACAGGATGGTGACGCCGTAGGCGATACCGTGCGGCACTTTGGTGTCAAACTGGAAATTGCCCTTGCCTTGCGCGAGGTCGAGGGCGTTGGCGCTCGATACCGATACCGTGCCGCCGGTGGAGCCATTGGTCAGCACGACGATGCGCGGAGTGGCCGCGGTGGTGGCGGTGGCGTCATTGTTGGGGAACAGGCCGACGAACTGGCCGCTGACGAGGTAAGTTTTCTGCTGGCACAGCACCTGCGCGGTGATCGCCACCGTATGGCCGGCCGAACCGGTGGCGCCCGATACCACCTGGCAGGTCTGGTGGTCGGGGTCGTGCTGGACGGTGATGTTGTACTCGGTGCCGTAAGGAATCTGGCGCGGCATCGTGAACGACAGCGCGCCGGGCTGCACGGTCAGCGTATCGCTGCCGTTGGCCAGCACCAGGCCGGGATTGCCCAGGCCGGAAATCGTGCCCTGCACGGCGAATTGGGCCTTGCCGCCGCAGGCGGACAGCGCGACGGTCAGCATCAGCGCCGCAACGGCGCTCAAAGTCGAAAATTTCATCTATTACTCCAAAAAGAGGCGAAGCGGGCCGGCCACCACGGCGATGACCGGCCCGGGAATTATTTGCAGCTGACGGTTACGCCGAGGAAGTTACCAGCGGGCATGTTGCCGACGCCATTGGCCACGGTGCAGACCTGGGCGACCGGGTCGTTAGGCTGGCTCAGCACGGTGACGCCGTACGGCGAACCGTCGCCGACCAGGCTCGACATGGTGAAGTTGACCGGCGCGCCGGCGGTGGACGGCGGCAGCACGTTGACCAGGTCGGAACCGTTGGCCAGCACCAGGCCTTTGCTGCTCAGACCGCTCACGGTGCCGCCCAGCGTGTAGGGATTGGTGGTGCATTTGAAGGTGATCGGATAGGCGGTGTAGGCATTGGCCTTGCCGACGTTGCTGCCGTTGACGGGATCGCACTTGGCGCCGGTCGGGCCGGGCGCAACGACCGTCACGTTGAATTCTTCATCGACCGCGATCAGCCTGGTGAACGTGAAGGAGGTGCTGTTGGCGGGCACCGGCAGTTTTTCGCCGGTCTTATTGTTGATCAACACCAGATCCGGCTTGGTCAGGCCGGTGATAGTACCCGACAAGGTCAGGTTGCCATTGTTGCCGCCGCCGCAGGCAGTGAGCAGGGCGGCGCACAGCAGGGCGAGGCCCGGACGCAGATACGAACTTTTCATAAAAATCTCTCTCCAAAACGAATAGGGGCCGGCAACACTCGGGTGCAGCATATTACACGGAATGGGCCGTATTTTAGTGCATTTGGTAACACCGGGCCCGCTAAGCGATGTAACAGCTTGTGACACTTGCAGCGCCCGCGGGCCGGCGCCGCCGCTTATTTGACCTGCGCCACCGCGCAGCGCGAACGCTTGCCGTCGAGCTGGCAGGTATTGCGCACCCGGCCCTGCAGATCGTGCACCTGCACCAGCCAGCGGTCGGCGCCCTGGCGCTCCATGGTCATGAAGCCGAAGCCGTCGACCCAGGAACTGAACTGCTCGACCACCGCGCCCGGGGCCGGCGTCACGCCGTCCGGCAGGCGCTCCGGCAGCGGCACGATGTCCTCGGCGGTGCCGGAAAAGCCGGCGATGAACTGGCTGGGGTGGCCGCTGGCGAAGCTGACCTGTTCCCACAGATGCACGTGGCCGGACAGCATCGCCTGTATGCCGGCCGGCAGCAGCTGCGGATTGAGCGAGCCGAAGGCTTGCTGCAGGCCGGCGTCGCCCGGCAGCAGCACGATGGCGCCGTCGGCCTTGCGGTCGGCGCCCATGCCCAGCAGCGGGTGGTGGTCGATGCCGATGTTGCGCGGCGCCTGGGCCGCCAGCGCATCGAGCTGGCGGTACAGCTCGCGGTACTTGTCGTAGCCGAGGTCGCCTGGCTTCAAGCCCTTCCAGGTGGTGTTGGCGGTGTCCATCACCAGCAGCTGGGTGTCCTGGCCGATGGGCACGGCGTAGGGCGCGCTGTAGTTGCCGCTGGCGTCGTCGCTGGCGGCGTTGCAGTCGCGGCCGGGCAGCAGCGGGCGCGGATCGAGCAGGCGCCAGTAGCCCTGGCCGCCGCGCGCGCAGTTTTCATGGTTGCCGCGCGCCATGATCCACGGCGCCGCCCGCAGCAGCGCTGCGCCGGGCGCGAAGAAGTCGGCGTTCCAGGCATCCCAGCCATAGCCCCACGGGCTGCCGGCGCAACCGGCGTTGCCGTCGGGGCAGGCGTTTTCGCGATAATGGTAGTCGCCGACGTGGATCACCAGCTCGGGCCGCCACGCGGCGGCGGCGGCCGCGATGGCGGCGAACGGATAGTCGGCCTCGCGGTTGCAGGCCTGGTAGCTGTTGCTGCTCTTTTGCAGGCGGCAGCCGGTGTCGCCGATGACGACGATGCGCTGCGGCGCGACGGCCGGCACGGGCAGTGTCCGGCCCAGCACGCTGGCGCCGGCGTAGCTGCCGGCGGCCGGCAGCGGCGCCTCGCAGGTCAGCAACGGGAAGGCGGCCGGCTTGGAATCGGCCGGGGCCGACGGCGTCGGCCGCAGCGCCACGGTGGCGGCCGGCGCGCGCAGCGTCATCGGCTGCGGGCGCTGGTCGATGACGATGTCGGGGCAGGCGGGGGCGTCTATCAGCACGCGCGCCACGGCGGCGCCGCGCTCGCTCAGCACCACGTACGAGGAAAAGGCCGGCGGCTGGCCGACGGTGGCGCAGCCGGCCAGCAGGGCGGCGGACAGCGAGGCAAACAGGGCGGCAAACGGCAGGGGCGCGCGGCGGCGCGCAGGCCGGCGCAAGGGCAGGGACAAGGGCACGGGATCTCCAGCAGGGCAATCCGGTAATTTACCATGCCCTCGTCCGGCGGCGATCGGTGCGACAATACGCGGATTGCCCATTACGAGTTGCCCGCCATGACCCCACGCCGCCCGCTAGCCCTGCTGTTCGACCTCGATGACACCCTGTGGCCGATCGGCCCGGTGATCGCGGCGGCGGAAACCAGCTGGCACGCCTGGCTGGCCGAGCGCGCGCCCGAGGTGACGCAGCGCTACAGCGTGGCCGAGCTGCGGGCGCGCCGCATGGCGCTGCTGGAGCAGCGGCCGGAACTGGTGGTCGACCTGTACCAGCTGCGCCGCGTGGCGCTGGAACAAGCCTTCGCCGAGGCCGGCGCCGACGCCGCCCACATCGACGGCGCCATGCAGCACTTCCACCAGCGCCGCAACGCCGTCACGCCGTTCGACGACGTGGCGGCCGGGCTGGTCGCGCTGCAGGGCATGCTGCGGCTGGGCGTAATCACCAACGGCAACGCCGACCTTGAAGTCATCGGCCTGCACCACCATTTCGATACCGTGCTGGCCTCGTCGCGCTTCGGCCGCGCCAAGCCCGACCCGTCCATCTTCCTGGCCGCCTGCGAAGCGATGGGCGTGGCGCCGGCGGACGCCGTCTACGTCGGCGACGACCTGCGGCTGGACGTGCAGGGCGCGCAGAACGCCGGCCTGCGGGCGGTGTGGATGAACCGGGTCGGCAGCACCGCGCACCTGGAGGCGGGCATCGCGCCGGACGCCATCTGTGCCGGATTTGATGAACTTCTGGCCTGGGTACGCGGCCAAATGCAGCATTGACGCCACGCGGCGGCCCCCGGCGCCCGCAGAGCGTGCATAATAAGCGCAACTACCATTAGTAAATGACCATGCAACTCGATACCCGCGCACAAACCTTGCTCAAGGCCCTAGTCGAACGCTATATCGCGGACGGCCAGCCGGTGGGCTCGCGCGCCCTGTCCAAGATATCCGGCCTGGACCTGTCGCCGGCGACCATCCGCAACATCATGGCCGACCTGGAGGAGCTGGGCTACGTCGCCAGTCCCCACACCTCGGCCGGCCGGGTGCCGACGCCGCGCGGCTACCGCATCTTCGTCGACACGCTGCTGACCGTGCAGCACCTGGACGAACAGTCGGTCGAAGGGCGCATGCGGCTGCAGGCGCCGCAGCCGCAGAAAATGATTTCCAACGCGGCGCAGATGCTGTCGTCGCTGTCGCAGTTCGCCGGCGTGGTGCTGAGCCCGCGGCGCGAATCGGTGTTCCAGCAGATCGAGTTTTTGCGGCTGGGCGAGAAGCGCATCCTGCTGGTCATCGTCGGCCCGACCGGCGACGTGCAGAACCGCCTGCTGCTGACGGACGTGGACTACAGCCCGGCGCAGCTGGTGCAGTCGGCCAACTACATCAACCAGAACTACGGCGGCTTGGCGTTCGACGAAGTGCATATGCGCCTGCAGAACGAAGTGCGCCAGCTGCGCGACGACATGGGCCGGCTGATGCAGGCGGCGGTGGAGGCCGGCAGCGAGGCGATGGCGGACAACTCGGACGACATGGTCATCGCGGGCGAGCGCAACCTGCTGTCGGTCAGCGACCTGTCGTCGAACATGACGTCGCTGCGGCAGATGTTCGACATGTTCGAGCAGAAGACGGGATTGATGCAGCTGCTCGACGTGTCGAGCAAGGCCAGCGGCGTGCAGATCTACATCGGCGGCGAATCGAGCCTGGTGCCGATGGACGAGATGAGCGTGGTGACGGCGCCGTACACGGCCAACGGCAAGATCGTCGGCACGCTGGGCGTGATCGGTCCGACGCGCATGGCCTACGAGCGGGTGATACCGATCGTCGACATCACGGCCAAGCTGCTGTCGAATGCGCTGAGCCACAATTAAAAAAAGCCCCGACGGGGCTTTTTTTTATGGCCGGTGCGGGCAGGCGGTCTTGGTGCAGTTGCCGTAGATCGCCAGCGCATGCTCGGCGATCTTGAAGCCGCGCTCCTTGGCCACCAGTTGCTGGCGGCTTTCGATTTCCTCGTCGAAGAATTCCTCCACGCGGCCGCAATCGAGGCATACCAGGTGGTCGTGGTGCGAACCCTCGTTCAGTTCGAAAATGGCCTTGCCCGTTTCGAAGTGGTTGCGGTTCAGCAGGCCGGCCTGCTCGAACTGCGTCAGCACCCGGTACACGGTGGCCAGGCCCACATCCATATTGTCCGCCAGCAGGATCTTGTAGACATCCTCTGCGGTCAGGTGGCGTACGTCGCTGTTCTGGAAGATGTCCAGGATTTTGAGACGGGGCAGCGTGGCTTTGAGGCCGCTGGCCTTCAGATCGGTCGGATTGTTACCCATGGTGGAGACTCTTAGTAGTGGTTGGCGATAGCTAGCCCACAGTTTAACGCACTCCGGCTGCCACCGCACCTTTCGCGCCGTCCGGCGTCGCCCCGCGTGAAATTTACATTTGCAATGTTTTACAATTAATCTTTATAAAACAAGGACATAGTTGCCGATTTGCTGGATAATGCGATCTCTCCGAGTGCCCGCGCAGCCCCATGTCGCACCTTGTGCTTTATGATATAGCGTTTTTCGGCACTTCCGCTCGATCAGATTGAGGACAACCATGCGCGTCACCCAGGCTTTATCGCAGTCTTTGTTGCACCGTTTCACCCGCCGCGCGCCCTTGCTCGCCGGCGCTGTTTGCGTCGCGCTGGCCGCGGGCGGCTGTGCATCCAACACCACGCTGGGCGAGAAATCGACCGAAGTGAAAGAAACCGGCACCACGCTGGACGCCAGCAAAGGCGCGCAAACCACCACCATCACCAAGTTCCAGAAGTTCATGTGGTTCTTCTCGCCGTATCGTCCGGACATCCAGCAGGGTAACTTCGTCTCCGAGGAAATGCTGTCGCAGCTCAAGCTGGGCATGACGCGCGAACAGGTGCGCTTCATCTTCGGCACCGCGCTGCTGGCCGACCCGTTCCACGCAGACCGCTGGGACTACGCGTTCCGCATGGCCAAGGGCAACGGCGAAATCACCACCAGCCGCGTGATCGTGTTCTTCGACAAGGACGGCAAGGTCGCACGCTGGGAAGGCGGCAACCTGCCGACCGAAAAAGACTACATCGCCCGCATCGCCGGTCCAGCCCCCAAGGTCAAGAAAGACTTGAACACGCCGGATGCGCGCCCGGTCGGCAATACCTCGCCGATTCCGGCCGGCAGCGACAACGCCGCCGCCGCACCGGTGGGCATCACGGTGAACAACGACAAGAAATAAGCACGAGGACAGAAGCATGACAGACCTGAACATCGCCATCGCCGGCGCCGGCGGCCGCATGGGCCGCATCCTGATCGAAGCGGTGCAGGACGCGCCGGACGCGCGCCTGTCCGGCGCGCTGGACCGCGCGGGCTCGGCCAACATCGGCAGCGACGCCGCCGCCTTCCTCGGCAAGCCGGCCGGCGTGCCGGTCGAAGCGGAACTGGCCAAGGGCCTGGCCGGCGCCCAGTTCCTGATCGACTTCACCCGTCCCGAAGGCACGCTGGAGCACCTGGCCTATTGCGCCGAGCACGGCATCAAGATGATTATCGGCACCACCGGCTTCGATGAAGCGGGCAAGGCGGCCATCGCCGAAGCGGCCAAGAAAACCGCCATCGTGTTCTCGCCCAACTTCAGCGTCGGCGTCAACGTCACGCTCAAGCTGCTGCAACAGGCGGCCAAGGCGCTGTCGACCGGCTACGACATCGAAGTGATCGAAGCCCACCACCGCCACAAGGTCGACGCCCCGTCCGGCACCGCGCTGAAGATGGGCGAAGTGCTGGCCGACGCGCTGGGCCGCGATTTGAAGGATTGCGCCGTCTACGCCCGCGAAGGCGTGACCGGCGAGCGCGACCCGTCGTCGATCGGCTTCGCCACCATCCGTGGCGGCGACATCGTCGGCGACCACACCGTGCTGTTCGCCGGCACCGGCGAGCGCATCGAGATCAGCCACAAGTCCAGCAGCCGCGTGACCTACGCCCACGGCTCGCTGCGCGCCTGCCGCTTCCTGGCCGACAAGGCGACCGGCCTGTACGACATGAACGACGTGCTGGCGCTGAACTGATGACGCCCAACCACTTCACCCTCGCGAGCTACTGGGAGCAGGGCGACACCATCAGCCACATCGTGGCGCTGGTGCTGCTGGCGATGTCGCTGGTGAGCTGGTTCTTCATCCTGTCCAAGGCGTATGCCGCGTGGCGCATTCGCCGCAGCGCGCCGGCCGTGCAGGCGTTCTGGGAAGCGCCGTCGATGCAGGACGGCGTCGCCGCGCTGACGCTGGCCGACCCCGAGCAAGTCTTCCTGCCGCTGGCGCAGCAGGGCGCCGCGCAATTGCAAGCCGCCGGCCGCCCGTCGCTGGGCGGCGCCATGGGCCACGCGGCCCAGGTGACGCGCGTGCTGCGCGTGGCGATCCAGGCTTCCACCAACCGCCTCGAAGGCGGCTTGACGCTGCTGGCGTCGATCGGCGCCACCGCGCCGTTTGTCGGCCTGCTGGGCACCGTGTGGGGCATCTACCATGCGCTGGCCAATGTGTCGGCCAACGGCACGGTGCAGATCGACAAAGTGGCCGGCCCGGTGGGCGAAGCGCTGATCATGACCGCCATCGGCCTGACGGTGGCGATTCCCGCCGTACTGGCGTATAACGGATTCAACCGCGTCAACCGGCTGACCCTGGCCGAACTGGACGCCTTCGCGCACGACCTGCACGCCTACCTGACCACGGGCGAGCGTGCGGGTGGGGGGCAAGTCTGACATTTGGACACGAGCTCTGCCGTAGCGGCCGCTACGGCAGAGCTCGTGTCCAAATGTCAGACTTGACCCCACCGTTTTAGGAGCAAGCATGAGCTTTGGCGCATTCAACCACCACCGCAATCCGGGGCCGATGGCCGACATCAACGTCACGCCGATGGTGGACGTGATGCTGGTGCTGCTGGTGATCTTCATCCTCAGCGCGCCGATGTTCACCAATTCGGTCAAGCTGGATTTGCCGAAGGCGCAGGCGCAGGCGAACCCGCAGCAGCCGGCCACGGTGACGCTGTCTATCGACGGCGCCGGCAAAATATTCTGGAACAACGACCCGGTCGAGCAGAGCGTGCTGGAAGCGCGCCTGGTCGAAGCGGCCAAGCTGGAGCCGCAGCCGGAACTGCAACTGCGCGCCGACAAGGACACCCGCTACGAAGTGGTGGCGCAGGTGATGGCGGCCGCGCAGTCGAATGGATTAACGAAATTGGGCTTCGTCACCGATCCCAAGAAAGAGAAAAAATAATGGCAACCGCAGAATTGAACGGCGCGGAAATCACCGGCTTCGACAGCTTCCACGCCGCCTGCAAGGCCGCGCTGGGTTTCCCCGACAGCTACGGCAACACCATGGACGCCTGGGTCGATTGCCTGAGCTATCTGCGCGATGAAGACGGCATGAGCAAGTTCCGCCTGAAGCCGAACGAGGTATTGGAAATCGTCATCAAGGACGCGGCGGCCATGAAGGCCGCGGTCCCCGATATTCTGGAGGAAGTGACGTACTGCGTGGCCGGCATCAACGAACGCTACGAAGACTACGGCGAGAAGCCGGCCCTGAAACTTACGCTGCGCTAGGCGCGGCGCCGGCCGGCACGGCGTTCGGGATCAGCGCCTTGGCGCCGGTTTCGCCCGGGGCCAGCGTCAGCACCTCGAAGCCGGTTTCCGTCACCAGCACCATGTGCTCCCATTGCGCCGACAGCGATTTGTCGCGCGTCTCGACGGTCCAGCCGTCGCTCAATTCCTTGGTCGCCGCCTTGCCGGCGTTAATCATTGGCTCGATCGTGAACAGCATGCCCGGCTTGAGCACCACGCCCTGGCCCGGACGGCCGTAGTGCGTCACCTGCGGCTCTTCGTGATAGACCATGCCGATGCCGTGGCCGCAGTAGTCGAGCACCACGCTGTAGCCGGCCTTCTCGGCGATGGTCTGGATCGCGAAGCCGACATCGCCCAGCGTCGCGCGCGGCTTGACCGCGCGGATGCCGGCCCACATCGCCGAATAGGTGGTCTCGACCAGCTTGCGCGTGGCTTTCGACGGCTCGCCGACGTAGTACATGCGGCTGGTGTCGCCATGCCAGCCATCCTTGATGACGGCGACGTCGATGTTGATGATGTCGCCATCCTTGAGGATGTGGTCGGCCGCCGGAATGCCGTGGCAGACCACATGGTTGACCGAGCTGCACACGGTGGCCGGGAAGCCGCCGTAGCCCACGTTGGCCGGTATCGCCTGCTGCACGTTGACGATGTAGTCGTTGCACAGCTGGTCGAGGTGGGCCGTGCTGACGCCCGCCTTGACGTGCGGCGCGATCATCGTCAGTACATCGGCCGCCAGCTGGGCGGCGACGCGCGCCAGGACGATTTGCTCGGGCGACTTGATCAGATTGGCGTTACGGCGGGACATGGGACGACCTCTTTCATTTTTTAAGCCGCGTATTCTGCCACAAATGCGTGCCGCGATCTTTAACGCACCGCCTTCAGGTCGAAGTGCGGGTTGTCGATCAGGCAAAGCAGATTGCCGAACGGGTCGGCCAGTTCAACCGTCTTGATGTTCTCGCCGACGTCCTGGATGGCGCCGTGCACGGTGGCGCCGAGGGCGACGATGCGCTCCACTTCGGCGGCGATATCGTCCACGCCCCAGTAGACCATGCTGCCGGTCTGGCCCGGCTTGCCGTCCGGGATCAGGCCCAGCTCAAAGCCGCCGATGTTGAAGCCAACGTAGAACGGCTGGTCGAAGTAGGGGGCGGTGTCGAATACCTTGCTGTACCAGGCCTTGGCGCCGGCCAGGTCGGTGACCGGATAGGCCACGGTGCGTAATCCCTTGATCATGCTTGTCTCCACTGAAAGGTTGAAAACATCATCTTGGCACAAGGGCGGCGTTTGCGATTGTAAAAATGGAAGCTAGGCCGCCAGCAGGAAACGCTCCGGCGCGCTGCCGGCGAATTCCTGGAAATCGTGGATCAGGTGCGACTGGTCGAAATAGCCGCAGTCCAGCGCCAGTTGCGCCCAGTCCGGCGCCGGCGTGGCCTTGAGCGCGGCGGCGGCCAGGCGGAAACGGCAGATGCGCGCATACAGCTTGGGCGACAGCCCGACCCGCGTACGGAACAGCGCCGCCATGTGCTGGCGCGATACGCCCAGCTGCGCCGCCAGGTCCTCGATGCGCAAGGCGCCACCGCTGGCCTCCAGCGCGGCCAGCGCGCGGCGGATCAGCAGATCGCCCGCATCGCCCGGCTTTGTGCCGCCGCCCGCGGCGCGCAGCCGCTGCAGCAGTTGATGTTCGATGACGGCGATCCGCTCGCGGTCGGACAGTTCGCAGGTCCACAGCGCATCGGCCAGCCGCTCGGCGTCGCTGCGGCCCCACAGCTGGTCGATGTCGGCCCGCTGGTCGGTCAACGCGTGCAGCGGCACGGCCAGGAAGGCGCCTGCCGCACCTGGCTTGAAGCGCACCGCCACCGTCCGCAGCGGCCCATGGCCGGCCACCAGGATCGCACTGCTCATCATGCCGACCGCGAAACCAGGCTGGCCGCCGTCCTGCCAGAGAATATCGACGCAATTATCGGGCAACACCCGATGCGTATGAGCACCACCAGGCGCGCACGCCGCCCACATGCACTCGACATGCGCGGCCAGCGCCGGGTGGGGAGGATATTCGCGGTAATACATCCGCACAGTATGCCATGCGCCCCGTTCGCGCCGCTTCCGCTATGCTGGTAACCATAACAATTCTGCAACGGGAGTCGCCATGAACAAGCTGATCGCCGTTTCGGCACTGGCCCTGAGCCTGCACGCGCAGGCTGCGGCGCTGAAGGACGTCGCGCTGGACGCAGCCGGCAACATCCGCCTGGTGACGGCGGGCGGCAAGGCGCTCAGTATCGCCAACGACGGCAAGGCCGCCGAGCCGCAGCTGTCGCCGGATGGCGAAAGCGCCGCCTGGCTGTACATGGGCGAGCCGCCGGGGCAGGGCGAAAGCGTGTGGGGCTCCAGCGAGCTGCGCATCTACCGCGACGGCAAGACCCGCGCCATCAAGTGCGCCCCCTTCATCCGCGAGTTCTGGTACTGGAAAAAAGGCAGCCGCATCGCCATCGACTGCGGCGGCAGCCACTTCGCCGGCCGCGAAATCCTGTACGACGCCAAGTCGCTGAAACAGCTGGAGAGCTTCGACCAGGCCGACATTCCGGTCGAAAAACGCCCGGAATGGTCCAACTCCAGCGATCGTTACAAGCCGGATTAGGCCCTCGCCGGAGCCGGCGCGCTCAGCAGGGGCATGAGACGGTATAATGTCCGGTTCATATTCACTTATTGGCCGCACACCATCATGCAAGATAAATATAGTCCCGCTGACGTAGAGAAAGCCGCTCAATCCCACTGGAAAGCCATCGACGCCTACAAAGCCGTCGAGCACGACCCGCGTTTCCCGAAAGGGAAGTATTACGCCTGCTCGATGCTGCCTTACCCATCGGGCAAGCTGCACATGGGCCACGTCCGCAACTATACGATCAATGATGTGATGTACCGCTACCTGCGCATGAACGGCTACAACGTCCTGATGCCGATGGGCTGGGATGCGTTCGGCATGCCGGCGGAAAACGCGGCGATGGCCAACAACGTGCCGCCTGCGCAATGGACCTACTCCAACATCGCCCACATGCGCGAGCAGATGGAGTCCATGGGCCTGGCCATCGACTGGTCGCGCGAAATGACCGCGTGCAAGCCGGAATACTACAAGTGGAACCAGTGGATGTTCCTGAAGATGCTGGAAAAAGGCATCATCTACAAAAAGACCGGCACCGTGAACTGGGATCCGATCGACCAGACCGTGCTGGCCAACGAGCAGGTGGTCGACGGCCGCGGCTGGCGTTCCGGCGCGCTGATCGAAAAGCGCGAAATCCCGATGTACTACGCCCGCATCACCGACTACGCCGACGAGCTGCTGGCCTATGTCGACGACAAGCTGCCAGGCTGGCCTGAGCGCGTGCGCACCATGCAGACCAACTGGATCGGCAAATCGACCGGCGTGCGCTTCGCCTTCCCGCACCAGATCAAGGGCGCCGACGGCTCCCTGATCCAGGACGGCAAAATGTACGTCTTCACCACCCGCCCGGACACCATCATGGGCGTGACCTTCTGCGCCGTGGCCGCCGAGCACCCGCTGGCCATCCACGCCGCGCAGACCAATCCAGCACTGGCCGCCTTCAACGCCGAGTGCAAGCTGGGCTCCGTGATCGAAGCCGACATGGCGACGATGGAGAAGAAGGGCATGCCGACCGGCCTGTTCGTCACCCATCCTCTGACCGGCGAGCAGGTCGAAGTCTGGGTCGGCAACTACGTGCTGATTACCTACGGCGACGGCGCCGTCATGGGCGTCCCTGCGCACGACGAGCGCGATTTCGCCTTCGCCAAAAAATACAATCTGCCGATCAAGCAGGTCATCAAGGCCGAGGGTAAAGAGTTCTCGACCGAAGCCTGGCAGGAATGGTACGGCGACAAGGAAGTCTCCATCGTCACCAACTCCGGCAAGTACGACGGCCTGGCCTACGCCGCCGCCGTTGACGCGGTGGCCGCCGACATGGAAGCCAAGGGCCTGGGCGAGAAGAAGATCACCTTCCGCCTGCGCGACTGGGGCATCTCGCGCCAGCGCTACTGGGGCACGCCTATCCCGATGATCCACTGCGGCGATTGCGGCGTGGTGCCGGTGCCGGAAAAAGATCTGCCGGTCGTGCTGCCGGAAGACTGCGTACCCGATGGTACCGGCAACCCGCTGAACAAATACGAAGCCTTCCTCAAGTGCGACTGCCCGCAGTGCGGCAAGCCTGCGCGCCGCGAAACCGATACGATGGACACCTTCGTCGATTCGTCGTGGTACTACATGCGCTATACCTCGCCGGGCGCCGACAAGGCCATGGTCGACGAGCGCAATGACTACTGGATGCCGATGGACCAGTACATCGGCGGCATCGAACACGCCGTCATGCACTTGCTGTACGCGCGCTTTTGGACCAAGATCATGCGCGACTTCGGTCTGGTCAAGTTCGACGAGCCGTTCACCAACCTGCTCACGCAAGGCATGGTGCTCAACGAGACCTACTACCGCGAAGACGCAGCCGGCAAGAAGACCTGGTTCAACCCGGCCGACGTCGACCTGACGCTGGACGACAAAGGCCGTCCGCAAGGCGCGACCTCCAAGGCCGACGGCCAGCCGGTGAACATCGGCGGCACCGAGAAGATGTCGAAGTCGAAGAACAACGGCATCGACCCTGCGGCGCAGATCGAACAATACGGCGCCGACACCGCGCGCCTGTTCACCATGTTCGCCTCGCCGCCGGAACAGACGCTGGAATGGTCGGGCAGCGGCGTCGAAGGCGCCAACCGCTTCCTGCGCCGCGTGTGGGCCTTCGGCTACGCGCAGCGTGAAGCCATCGCCGCCGCCGGCGCGCCGCTGACCGCCGTTGCCACCACCGATGCAGGCAAGGCCCTGCGCCGCGAACTGCACAAGGTGCTGCAGCAGGCCGACTACGACATCAAGCGCATCCAGTACAACACCGTGGTATCGGCCTGCATGAAGATGCTCAACACGCTGGAATCGGCCAAGGATGCGGATGCCGCGTCGGTCGCCGAAGGCTACGCGATCTTCCTGCGCCTGCTGAACCCAGTCGCCCCGCACGTCACCCACGTGCTGTGGGAAGAACTGGGCTACGCCAAGGCGCACGGCGACATCCTCAACGTGCAGTGGCCGCAAGTCGACCCTGCGGCGCTGGAGCAGTCCGAGATCGAAATGATGATCCAGGTGAACGGCAAGCTGCGCGGCAGCGTGGTGGTGGCCAAGACCGCCGACAAGGCGAGCATCGAAGCGGCGGCCCTGGCCAACGAAGCGGTGCAGAAGTTCATCGAAGGTACGCCGAAGAAGATCATCGTCGTGCCGGGCAAATTGATCAACATCGTGGTTTAACTGGATTCAAACATGCTGACTACTTCCGAGTTGTTCCGGCGCGGCCGGTTGGGCGCCGCGGTGCTGGCCGTGGCGCTGACCGTGTCGGCCTGCGGCTTCCATCTGCGCGGCGACGGCGGCCACTACACGCTGCCGTTCCCGTCGATGTACATCGGACTGCCGGAAGCGTCGCCATTGGCCATCGATTTGAAGCGCAACATCCGCGCCAACGGCGGCACCACCGTCGTCGGCGCGGCCAAGGATGCGGACGGCGTGATCGAGGTGCTGTCCAATCCTGAGAAAACCCGCACCAAGACCATCCTGTCGCTGAACAGCAATGGCCGCGTGCGACAGTATCTGCTGTCGTACAACATCGTGTTCCGCGTGCTGGACAAGCAGGGCAAGGAACTGCTGGCGCCTACGCAGATCCTGCTGACCCGTCCCATCGACTTCAACGAAACCCAGTTGCTGGCGAAGGAACAGGAAGAAGCGCTGCTGTACAAGGATATGCAGACCGATCTGGTGCAGCAGATGATGCGCCGTATCGCGGCGATCAAGCCGCAGCAGATATCGCTGCCGCCGCCGCCGCCGGCCCTCGGCCAGTAAGGACGCTCGATGCAATTAAGGTTGGAAGCGCTGGACGGCCATTTGACGAAGTCGCTGTCCCAGCTTTACGTGATCACCAGCGACGAGCATCTGCTGGCGCTGGAAGCCGCCGACAAGATCCGCAAGGCGGCGCGCGCGCAAGGCTACTCCGAGCGTGACGTGCTGACCGTGGAGCGCAGCTTCAAGTGGGGCGAGCTGCTGGCGTCTAACCAGGCGCTGTCGCTGTTCGGTGACAAGAAGCTGATCGAGCTGCGCATCCCGACCGGTAAGCCCGGCAAGGATGGCGGCGCGGCGCTGCAGAATTATGTGAAAGATCTGAGTCCGGACAACCTGACCCTGATTACGCTGCCCAAGCTGGATTGGCAGACGCAGAAGGCGGCCTGGGTCGCCAGTCTGCAGCAGGCGGCGGTGTATATCGACATCGCCCAGATTGAACGGGCGCAGTTACCCAATTGGATAGGCCAGCGCCTTGCCGCACAAGGGCAAAGCGCGGATAGACAGAGCATCGATTTCATCGCCGATCGCGTTGAAGGCAATCTGCTTGCGGCCCATCAGGAGATACAGAAGTTGGCCTTGCTGCACGAGCCGGGCAAGCTGACCTACGAGCAGGTGCACGATGCGGTGCTGAACGTGGCGCGTTACGACGTGTTCAAGCTCAGTGAAGCGATGCTGTCGGGTGATCCGGCGCGTCTGGTGCGCATGCTGGAAGGCTTGAAAGGCGAGGGCGAAGCGCTGCCGCTGGTGCTGTGGGCCGTGTCGGAAGAGATCCGCACGCTGCTCAAGCTGAAGGCGGGCATGGCGCAGGGCCGTCCGCTGGGTGCGCTGCTCAAGGAGTATCGCATCTGGGGACCGAAGGAACGCATGATGGAGCCGGCGCTGCGCCGCATCTCGCTGCCGGTACTGGAAGCGGCGATGAAGGACGCGGCGCAGGTCGACAAGATGATCAAGGGCTTGCGCGCCAAAGCGCACGCGGGCGACGCGTGGGATTCGATGCTGCAGTTAGCCTTGAAAGTCGCACGCGGCTGACGAATGTCATTCCCGCGAAAGCGGGAATCCATGCTGAGCGTACCCGCCAGCATTCTATGGATTCCCGCCTGCGCGGGAATGACGGGGTTCTAATGGGATGAACATGGATATCAAGCACTACATGGAACAACTGGGCCAGCAGGCGCGCAAGGCATCGCGCGCCATGGCCCGTGCCGACAGCGCGACCCGCAACCGCGCGCTGACGCTGATCGCCGACGCGATCGAACGCGACGCCGCCCAGCTGCGCGCCGCCAATCAGCTCGACATGGACGCGGCGGCCGCGAACGGCCTGGCCCCGGCCATGCTGGACCGCCTGGCGCTGTCCGACCAGGCCATCGCGACGATGGTGGAAGGCCTGCGCCAGATCGTCGCGCTGCCCGATCCGATCGGTGAAATCACCGGCCTGAAATTCCGCCCGACCGGCATCCAGGTCGGCCAGATGCGCGTGCCGCTGGGCGTGATCGGCATCATCTACGAATCGCGTCCCAACGTGACGGTGGACG
Source organism: Rugamonas aquatica (assembly GCF_009380215.1). GTDB lineage: Bacteria > Pseudomonadota > Gammaproteobacteria > Burkholderiales > Burkholderiaceae_D > Rugamonas > Rugamonas aquatica_B. Next base: position 44,482 of record NZ_WHUG01000012.1, on the reverse strand, counting down.
CGGCAGGGCTGTGCATCAAGAGCGGCAACGCCACCATCCTGCGCGGCGGCTCGGAAGCGATCCACTGCAACCGCGCGCTGGCGAAATTGGTCAAGGAAGGCCTGCTGGGCGCTGGCTTGCCTGAAGACGGCGTGCAAGTGGTCGACACCACCGACCGCGCCGCAGTGGGTGCGCTGATCACCATGCCGCAGTACGTGGACGTGATCGTGCCGCGTGGTGGCAAGGGCCTGATCGCGCGCCTGATGGAAGAGGCGACGGTGCCGATGATTAAGCACCTGGACGGCATCTGCCACGTCTACATCGACGCCAAGGCCGATCTGAAGAAGGCGCTGGACATCGGCTTCAACGCCAAGTGCCATCGCTACGGCACCTGCAACACCATGGAGACGCTGCTCGTCGCGCGCGCCATTGCGCCGGTGGTGCTGCCGGAACTGGCCAAGCTGTATGCGACCAAGCAGGTCGAGCTGCGCGCCGATCCCGAAGCGCTGGCGATTCTGTCGGCGGCAGGCTACCCGCACCTGGTGGCCGCCACCGAGGAAGACTGGTCGACCGAATACCTGGCTGCGATCCTGTCGGTGAAGATCGTCGCCGGCATCGATGAGGCGATGGAGCACATCAACCATTACTCGTCCAAGCACACGGAATCCATCATCACCGAAGACCACACGGATGCGATGCGCTTCCTGCGCGAAGTCGATTCGGCGTCGGTGATGATTAACGCGTCGACGCGCTTCGCCGACGGTTTCGAATACGGCCTGGGCGCGGAGATCGGCATCTCCAACGACAAGCTGCATGCACGCGGCCCGGTGGGGCTGGAAGGTTTGACTTCGCTGAAGTATGTCGTGTTCGGTCACGGCGAAATTCGTCAATAAGGGGACGTATGCTCTGGATTAAAGCACTGCACATTTTCTTCGTGATTGCCTGGATGTCGGGCGTGTTCTACCTGCCGCGCATCTTCGTCAACCTGGCGATGGAAACCGACAAGGCCACGACCGCGCGCCTGCTGGTCATGGCGCGCAAGCTGTATCGGTTCTCGATGTGGTTGTCGGTGTTTGCGGTGGTGTTCGGAGCGACCCTGGCCTGGATGCAGTACGGCGCGGAGCTGCCGCACTGGCTGCATGCAAAGCTGTTCTTCGCGGTGCTGGTGATCGGCTATCACCACGCGTGCGGCGGCATTCTGAAAAAATTCGAGAAGGGCGTCAATAACCGCAGCCACAAGTGGTATCGCGTCTTCAATGAAATGCCGGTGTTTATGGTGCTGGCGATAGTGCTGCTGGTTGTCGTCAAACCCTTCTGATCGGAGCGTCATGAGTAAAGTCTGCCAGTATTTTTTCGCCACCCATTCGCCGTGGACGTATCTGGGCCATGAGCGCTTTGTCGCCATGGCGCGTCAGCACGGCGTGCAGGTGGAAGTGCGCCCGGTGGACCTGGGCAAGGTGTTCGGCGTGTCCGGCGGCGTGCCGCTGGCCAAGCGCGCGCCGCAGCGCCAGGCCTATCGCCTGGTCGAGCTGACGCGCTGGTCGGAGTTCCTCGGTATTCCGCTCAATGTGCAGCCGAAGTTTTTCCCGGTCTCGCCGGAGCTGTCCAACCGCATGGTGATCGCCGCGCGCCTGACGCACGGCGTGGATGTGTCGCTGGCGCTGGCGTTCGCGGTGATGCGCGGCCTGTGGGCTGAAGATAAAAATATCGGCGACGAAGAGACGCTGGTGCAGATCGCCGGCAGCTGCGGCCTCGATGGCAAGGCGCTGATCAAGTCGGCGGAGACGGCCAGCGTGCAGGCCGAGTACGACCGCAATACGGAAGACGCAACGGCGGCCAGCGTGTTCGGCTCGCCGTGGTATGTGTTGGATGGTGAAAGTTTCTGGGGCCAGGACCGCCTGGACTTCCTGGAAAGAGCAATGCAGAAGTAAGTTTTTTTTAACGGACAAAAGGTACACCTATGGCATCCTATTTTTGCCCATGCCCTCGCGGCATGGAAGCGGCGCTGGCCGAAGAACTGGGCGAAATCGCCCTGCTGAGCACCACCATGAAGGTGCACAACCAGGTACCGGGCGGCGTGCACTGCTCCGGCGACCTGCTCGATTCCTACCGCATCAACCTGCACTCGCGCATCGCGTCGCGGGTGTTGATGCGCATGGCCGTCACCGGCTACCAGAACGAGAACGACATCTACGACCTGGTGCTGGCGCAGCAGTGGGAAGACTGGTTCACCTACGACCACACGATCCGCGTCGACGTCACCGCCGTGAAGTCCCCGCTGAAAAGCCTGGAGTTCACCACGCTGAAAATCAAGGACGCGATCTGCGACCGCTTCCGCGACCAGTTCGACAAGCGTCCTTCGGTCAACACCAAGGAACCGGACATGCGCATCGTCGGCTTCCTCGATGCGCGCCAGTTCATCATCTACCTCGACACCTCCGGCGAAGCGCTGTTCAAGCGCGGCTGGCGTGAAGAGACCGGCGACGCGCCGCTGCGCGAGAACCTGGCCGCAGGCCTGCTGCGCGTGTCGGGCTGGAAGCCGGGCATGCCGCTGTTCGACCCGATGTGCGGTTCCGGCACCATCCTGTGCGAAGCGGCGCAGATGGTGCAGGGCATTCCGCCGGGCGCGCGCCGCCGCTTTGCCTTCGAAGCCTTCAACGACTTCGATCCGGCGCCGTGGAACGAGATGAAGAATTCGATCAAGGCCAATCCGCTGCCGGAATCGCCGACCATCTTCGGCTCCGATATTTCGGGCGACATGGTGGCGATGACGCGCCATAACCTGAAGTGCGCCGGCATCATGTTCGACGTGCCGCTCAAGCAGATCGAGGCGCAGGAAGTGAAGGCGCCGACCGAGCAGCCGGGCATCCTGCTGACCAATCCTCCGTACGGCGAGCGTATCGGCGTGCGCGGCGACAGCACGCTGCCGGAAGACGAACTGGCGACCAGCTTCTACTCGGCGCTGTCGACCACCTTGAAGCAGCGCTTCGCCGGCTGGACGGTGTTCCTGTTCACGGCCGACCTGGGCCTGCCCAAGCTGCTGCGCCTGAAGGAATCGCGCAAGACGCCGTTCTTCAACGGCGCGCTGGAATGCCGCTTGTTCCGCTTCGATATGGTGGCGGGCTTCAACCGCCGCGAAGCCGCCAAGCCTAAAGAAGTTTAAGCAGTAAGCGCCGCGCGCGTTTCGGCGCGGCGCGGTGCGACCCCTCAGCCGGAAAGCACCGCATGTTCCCTACACCTCCCGCCAATCTGCCTCCCGATCCTGTCGCGGAGGTGCCGGAACCGCCGCCGTCGCACATGAAAGTCCTCAGCGCCGGCGCGCTGGCCGCCGTGCTGGCGGCCTTGTCGATGCTGGGGCCTTTCTCCATCGACGCCTATCTTCCCGCCTTCCCCAACATCCAGGCCACGCTGGGCGCCACGCCCATCGAGGTGCAGCAAAGCCTGACGTTCTACATGCTGTCCTTCGCCTGCATGGTGCTGTGGCACGGCGCGCTGTCGGACGCCTTCGGCCGCCGCAACGTGGTGCTGGTGTCGCTGGTGATGTTCGCCATCGGCACGCTGGGCTGCGCCGCCGCGCACAGCGTGCATTACCTGTGGGCTTTCCGCATCCTGCAGGGCGTGTCGTCCGGCGCCGGCGTGGTGGTGGGACGGGCCATCATCCGCGACCTGTACGAGGACGCCGCCGCCGCAAGGCTGCTGTCGATGGTGACGATGATCTTCTCGATCGCGCCGGCCATCGCGCCGATACTGGGCGGCTGGGTGGTCACGCTGTTCGACTGGCGGGCGATCTTCCTGGCACTGCTGGCCTACAGCGTGCTGCTGTTCATCTACTGCTACCGCCGCCTGCCGGAGACGCTGCCGAAGGAAAAACGCCAGCCCTTCAATCCGCACTTCCTGCTGCGTAACTACACCGAGATTTTGCGCTCGCCGCTGTTCCACATGAAGTCCGGCGTGGTGGCCTGCAATTTCGCCGGCCTGTTCCTGTACATCTCGTCGGCGCCGGTGTTCCTGCCGCAGCATCTGGGGCTGGGCGCCTCGCAGTTCGGCTGGCTGTTCATACCGTCGGTGAGCGGGATTTTCCTCGGCGCGCTGGCGGCGAACCGGATTGCCGGAAAGATGACATTTTCGCGACAGATTGGTATTGGCTTTTGTTTCCTGCTGGCGGCGTCGATATTTAACGTTTGCTACCACCTGCTGCTGCCGCCCGCGCTGCCCTGGTCGGTGGCGCCGATGTTCTTCTACACCTTCGGCATGTCGGTGGTGGCGCCGGCGGCGACCTTGCTGGCATTGGACTTGTTCCCGCATATCCGGGGAACGGTGGCATCCTGCCAATCTTTCGCCACCACGCTGCTGGGCGCCATCGTGGCGGGGGTGATTGCACCCTTCCTATCACACTCGGTGCTCTGGCTAGCCGCAGGACAGATGGCATTTAGTGCCTCTGCTCTCGTTTTGTGGTTGACGTCGCGCTATTACCGGAGCATGCTACTACGCCATCCGGGCCAATAATTATTTACGGCAGGAAATTGAGTTAGTTTAGAAAGAAATCTTACTTGCTGTTAAGTTACTACAAGACTTTATGTTAGTATAACTTTTTGGTAGTGATTTTTTCCGATGTTTTTTGCACAACGCACCTGGCCCAGACAACGCTTGATACGATGCATCAACCTGACCATGATATTCGCAATCGCCTGCTGATTGCCCGTCTGCCGGCGATGCCGCAGATACTCATTAAGTTGATTGAGCACTTGCAGGCCGACGACGCCGGCATGCCGGAGCTGGCCGCCCTGATCGCCAAGGATGCGGCGATGACCAGCAAGATCCTCACCGTCGCCAACAGCTCGGCGTACCACCGCAACGCGCGCGTGGTCGGCCTGGAGCAGTCGCTGGTGTCGCTGGGCACCGACATGATCAAGACGCTGGTCATCAGCGAATCCGTCTTCCAGACCTTTAACAGCTTCCCGCATTCGAGCAGCACCGACCTGCGCGGCTTCTGGAAAGGCTCGCTGACCACCGCCGTCATCGCCCGCGACATCGCCAAGAAGATGGAGTACCCGCACGTCGAAGAGGCTTATCTGGCGGGCTTGCTGCACAACGTCGGCCGCCTGGCCCTGCTGGCGACCGCACCCAAGGAATACGCGTTCAACTTCATGGCGCGCGACGACGAAGACCTGTGCGCCGTCGAACAGCGCACGCTGCAAATCACCCACTCGGAAGCGGGCGCCTGGCTGATCGAGCGCTGGCACCTGGACTCCTTCCTGGCCGACAGCGTGCTGTATCACCATGAGCCGATTTCGCGCGTGGAGTCGGCGCATCCGCTGATCCGCGTGGTGCGCCTGGCGCACCTGCTGTGCTTCCACGAAGACCAGGAACAGGCCATCGCCGAAGCCGGCCACCTGTGCGGCCTGGATGGCGAGGCGCTGGAGCTGATCGTCAAGAGCGCCGCCCGCCAGGTGGAGAAGTCGGCCGCCTACCTGGGCATCGACCTGGCCGGCGCCGACGATATCCCGACGCCTTCGGCCTATGCGCCGCCGGTGGTCGATCCGGTGCAGCAGCGGCTGTCCGAGGAAGTGCGCAATATGGTGCTGGTGTCCGAGATGGGCCAGACCTTCGCGCGCCAGCAGGGCGAAGCCGGCCTGCTGGATGCGATGACGCGCTCGGCGCGCATTCTGTTCGATTTTGAAAACGCCATCGTGCTGCTGGAGAATCCGACCGGCCACGCGCTGCACGGCACCGCCACCGGCGACCAGCAACAGCGGCTGGCCGAATTCGTCATCCCGCTCAACAAGGGCGGCGTGGTGGCCGAGTCGGCGAGCGCGCGCAAGCTGAGTTTCGTCAGCCGCGATTCGCAGGCCCTCAGCGTGGCCGAAGAACAGCTGTTCCGCATCCTCGGCAGCGAGGGCATGGTGTGCCTGCCGCTGGTGGCCAACCAGCGCTGCCTGGGCGTGTTGATCGGCGGCGCGCCGGCGTGGCAGATGGCCGGCCTGCAGAAGCGCGAACGCTTCCTGCAATCGTTCGGCACCCAGGCCGCGTCCGCGCTGGAGACGGCGATCAGCGAGCGCGGTCACACCAAGCGCCAGATCGCCCACGTGGCCGAAGAATACCGTGAAGCCTCGCGCCGCGTGGTGCACGAGGTGAACAACCCGCTGTCGATCATCAAGAACTATCTGTCGGTCCTGGACGGCAAGCTGGCCAAGCGCGAGCCGGTGGTGGGCGAGATGTCCATCCTGAACGAGGAAATCGACCGCGTCGGACAACTGATCAACGGCCTGGCCGATCTGCAGCCGACCGAGACTTCGCGCGTGACCGATGTGGGCCGCGTGGTCGACGACGTGCTGCGTCTGTTCCGCGCCACCGACTTCGTGCCGGCCTCGGTGCAGATCGTGGTGCGCATGCAGGAGGAGCCGGCCGAAATCGACGGCGACGCCGACATGCTCAAGCAGATCCTGGTCAACCTGATTAAGAACGCCGTCGAGGCATTGGCCGACGGCGGCAAGATCGAAATATCGAATCGCGGTCACGTCAACCGCGAACGCAAGCTTTACCTGGAGCTGGTGGTCAGCGACACCGGCCCCGGTTTGTCGGCCGAGGTGCTGGCCAATCTGTTCTCCGCAGTACGCAGCACCAAGGAAGGCGCGCACCACGGCCTGGGCCTGTCCATCGTCCACAGCCTGGTGAAGAAAATGCAGGGACTGATCACCTGCCGCTCCGGTAAAACGGGCACCACCTTTGAGATCCTGCTGCCCGCCCGCGGCAGCACCAGTCAAGTCGCCGGCGTGCAAACGCGGGCGATGGATTCAGTTTAAGGCCATGATGAACCTGAACCCAGTCAGCCTAGCCGCTGTCTCCCCGGACGACCACGCCCCCGTCGCCCTTCCCGATAACTGCCCGCGCATCCTGCTCGTAGACGACGAGCCGCGTTTGCTGTCATCCCTGTACGAACTGCTGCGCGACCGCGACTACCATCTGGTCACGGCCACTTGCGGCAGCGAGGCGCTGGCCCAGCTGACCAGGCTCAAATTCGACCTGATCCTGCTCGACCTGCGCCTGCCGGACATGAGCGGCCACGAGATCATGGACTTCATCAACGCCAAGGAGATCGACGGCGACGTCATCGTCATGAGCGGCGATGTCGGCATCGAGGCGGCCATCGGCGCCTTGAAGCGCGGCGCCTACGATTACCTGCGCAAGCCTTACAGCCGCGAGGAGCTGCTCAAGACGGTGGAGAACGCGCTGCAAAAGCGCCGCCTGGCCATCGACAACGAGCGCATCGCCTCCAAGCTGGAAAACTCGGAGAAGATGTACCGCTATCTGGTGGACAGCTCGCCGGACATCATCTACACCCTGAACCACGAAGGCAAGTTCACGTTCGTGAACGACCGCGTGCAGCAGCTGCTGGGCTTTACCCGCGAAGAGCTGATCGGCCGCCACTACTCGGTGCTGGTGCACGACGAAGACCAGGAGCGCGCGCGCTACGCCTTCAACGAGCGCCGCGTCGACGAACGCGCGTCGCGCAACGTCGAGCTGCGCCTGAAGTGCAATACCGGCAGCGGCATCGAGCGCACCTTCAACAACACGCTGATGACGATTTCGCTCAACGCGATCGGCATGCACATCCCCGACCACGAGGTGAAGAAGCACGAGTTCTTCGGCACCTACGGCGTGGCCCGCGACATCACCGACCGCAAGCGCGCCGAGGAAGTGATCTCCTACCAGGCCTACCACGACATCCTGACCGACCTGCCGAACCGCATGCTGTTCAAGGACCGCCTGGGCCTGGCCGTGATCCAGGCCAAGCGCAAGTTGACCGAGCTGGCCGTGATGTTCGTCGACCTCGACCGCTTCAAGCTGGTCAACGATACGCTGGGCCACGTCAAGGGCGACGAGCTGCTGCAGCAGGTGGCCACGCGCCTCAAGGATTGCCTGCGCCGCGGCGACACGCTGGCGCGCCAGGGCGGCGACGAATTCACCATCGTGCTGCCGGAGCTGCGCGACCGCCAGGACGCCAAGTCCATCGCCGACAAATTCCTCGAAAGCCTGCACAAGCCCTTCGATCTCGATGGCCACGAGGTGCACATCTCGGCCTCGATCGGCATCGCGATTTATCCGGGCGACGGCGAGACCATCGACGAGCTGCTGCGCCACGCGGACATCGCCATGTACCAGGTGAAGGCGCTGGGCAAGAATGGCCACAGCTTCTATCACAACTCGATGCTGGACGTGTCGCACCAGAAGATCGCGCTGGAGCAGAGCCTGCGCAAGGCGCTGGAACTGAACGAGCTGGAAATGTACTACCAGCCGCAGGTCGACGTGGCCACCGGCCGCATCATCGGCGCCGAGGGCCTGATGCGCTGGAACCATCCGCAGCGCGGCCTGCTGTCGGCCGGCGAGTTCCTGCCGTTCGCCGAAGAGAATGGCCTGATGCTGCCAATCTCGGACTGGATGCTGGGCGCGCTGTGCCGCGATCTGCTGCAATGGAACGCGGCCGGCGGCGAGGCGATCCGCCTGTCGCTGAACCTGTCGCCGCAATACCTGGACCGCGGCGATTTCTTCGAGAAGATGCGCGGCGCGCTGACGCGCTACGGCATTTCGCCGGCGCAGATCGAAGTCGAGATCACCGAGAACATCTGCATCCGCAATCCGCAGTACGCGATCGAGCAGTTGAACAAGTTGTGCCAGCTGGGCGTATCGGTGGCCATCGACGATTTCGGCACCGGCTATTCGTCGCTGTCGTATCTGCACCGCTTCCCCATCCACACGATCAAGATCGACCAGTCCTTCGTCAAGGAGATCCACGACGAGAACGGCCACTATCCGGTGATTTTGGCGATCATCTCCATCGCGCGCGGCCTCGGCCTGCACCTGGTGGCGGAAGGCGTGGAGACCGAGGTGCAGGCGCGCTATCTGCAAGCGAACGGCTGCACCACGATGCAGGGTTATCTGTACCACCGGCCGATTTCGCTGGCCAGCTTCATGGACGTGCTGCAGGAGCAGGGCCGTTTGACGGCGCCGCCGTCGGCCCATGTGCTGCATGCGCTTCCCATTTTAGACACCCAACCGGCGATGATCGCGATCCAAGCCTGACGCAGCGTAGAAAAACGGTATGACGAAATACAGTCCCAACGAAGCCGACGCAAATAACGGCAGCACTTATACGGCCGAGTTCTTGCGCGTCAAGGGACTGGCCGAGCGCGGCGTCGCCAATGCCCAGCATAGCCTGGGCTTTATGTATTTCAACGGCCAGGGCGTGGCGCAAAGCTATGAGCTGGCGGTGGTCTGGTATCGCCAGGCTGCGCAGTCCGGCCTCGAACATGCGCAGTACAACCTGGGCGTGATGTACCAGAAGGGCCAGGGCGTCGAGCAGAATTACCAGGAGGCGGCCGCGTGGTACCAGCTGGCCGCCGAGCAGGGCTACGCCGCCGCGCAGTACAACCTGGGCTGGCTGTACGCCAAGGGCCAGGGCCTGGACGCCGACACGCAGAAGGCCATGTACTGGTTCAGCAAGGCCGCCGACCAGGGCGACGCCGGCGCGCAAAACAATCTCGGCATGATGTACGACACCGGCAAGGGCGTGCCGCAGGATTTCAAGCAAGCCATCGCCTGGTACCGCAAGGCGGCCGAGCAGGGCTATCCGCGCGCGCAGTTCAACCTCGGCCTGCGCTATGACAATGGCCAGGGCGTGCCGCAGGACGTGGGCCAGGCGATGTCCTGGTACCGCAAGGCGGCCGACCAGGGTTATGCGCCGGCGCAGTTCAACCTGGCGCTGCGCTTCGACAAGGGCGACGGCATCGCGCAGGACAGCCAGAAGGCCATCCTGTGGTATCGCCGCGCGGCCGAGCAGGATCACGCCAGCTCGCAGTTCAACCTGGGCCTGATCTACGACAATGGCCAGGGCGTGCCGCGCGACGAGCAGAAGGCGCTGGACTGGTACCGCAAGGCGGCCGAGCAGGGCCACGCGGCGGCGCAGAACAATCTCGGCCTGCGCTACGACCACGGCCAGGGCGTGGCGCAGGATTACGAGCAGGCGCAGTTCTGGTACCGCAAGGCGGCCGAGCAGGGCTTCCCCGGCGCGCAATACCATCTGGGCATGCTGTACGACGCCGGCCATGGCGTGGTGCAGGATCACCAGGAGGCGATCTTCTGGTACCGCAAGGCGGCCGACCAGGGCCATCTGCGCGCGCAGTTCGACCTCGGCCTGCGCTACGAAACGGGACGCGGCGTGCCGCGCGACGACCGCAAGGCCATGGCCTGGTACCGCCGCGCCGCCGAGCAGGATTACGCGGCGGCCCAGTACAACCTCGGCCTGCTGTTCGACAAGGACGACGGTCCGCAGCCCGATTGCGCCCAGGCCAACGGCTGGTACGCCAAGGCGGCCGAGCAGGGTCATGCGCTGGCGCAGTTCACGCTGGGGCTGCGCTTCGACAACGGCCAGGGCCTGGCGCAGGATTATGTGCAGGCGCATCACTGGTATCTGAAGGCCGCCGGCCAGGGCCATGCGCGCGCGCAGTTCAACCTGGGCCTGATGTTCATGGTCGGCCAGGGCGTGCGCGCCGATATCGCGCAGGCCTGGATGTGGCTGGCGATGGCCGAACGCAGCGGCTATGCCGCCGCCGGCCGCTACCTGAAAAACGCCGCCGCCCGCATGGACAGCAACCAGCTGGCGCTAGCCCGCGAACGCCTGGAATTGCTACCCAGCTAAGACGCCTGCCCGCCGGCCGGCGCGGGCCGCATTGTTTCTCGCGGAACGTTCAAGTCCCGCCGTTTATTGCCGTTAGTTAGACGACAACCACTTTTCCGTAGTGGCATCGGATAACCACGGCATGCAGATCAACACCAACCTCTCCTCCCTGAACGCCCAGCGCAGTTATGCGCTGTCGGGCGAGGACATGGCTGCGCGTCTGCAAAAACTCTCCAGTGGCCTGCGCATCAATTCGGCCCGCGACGATGCCGCCGGCCTGGCCATCAGCGACCGCATGAGCTCGGACATCAACGGCCTGCGCCGCGCGCGCCAGAATATCAACGATGGCATTTCGCTACTGCAGGTGGCGGACGGCGCGGCCGGGCAATTGCTGGACAATTTCCAGCGCATGCGCGAGCTGGCGGTGCAGGCCGCCAACGACACCAACAGCCAGACCGACCGCGCCGCCATCCAGGTCGAGGTGAATGCGCTGGTCGCTTCCAATGTGGACATCGTGGCCGGCGCCCGCTACAACAACCTCACCCTGCTGGACGGTTCGTTCTCGCAGCAACTGCAGGTCGGCTCCAGGGCGGGGCAGACGCTGGCGCTGAACATCCCGGCCGCGCTGGCGCCGATCGGCTACAACAAGGCCCTGGTCAACGTCGCGCCGCAGCAGGCCACCGCCGTCGGCACGACGGTGCTGGCGGCGATCGCTTATGGCGATCTGGTCATCAACGGCGCCGCGGTCGGCGCCTCGTCCGCCGGTGCGCAGGCCGGGCAGGGCGCCGCCAGCGCCTACGCGGTGGCGGCCGCCATCAACGCCGCCAATGTGCGCGACGTGACGGCCAGCGCCACCACCACGCTGTCCGGCGATGTGGGCGCCAGCGGCGTGCTGGCGGCCGGCAGCTTTTCCATCAACGGCGTCAACATCGGCGCCATCGCCGGCAACACTGCCGCGATACGCGCCGCCAATGCCGCCGGCGCCATCAGCGCGGCATCGGCCACCAGCGGCGTGACGGCCAGCGCCAGTGGCGGCACGCTGACACTGAGCGCCGCCGACGGCCGCGACATTCTCATCACCGAATCCAACCCCGGCAGCACTGCATCGCTGGGGCTGACATTGGGTACGCACAAGGGCAATGTCACCGTCAGCAATGTGCCGCGGCCGGGATCGCATCCGATCGGCATCGGCGGCGCCAATCCGGCGGCCGCGGGCTTGCTGGCGGGGCGGCAGGCGTCGGTGGTGGTCGGGCCGCCGGACTTGCAGCTGCAGGATGTGTACAGCGGCGGCGAGCCGGTGCAGGATCTGTCCAACTTCAGCGGCGCGTCGGCCGCGCTGGACTATTACGACGGCAAGATCGATCTGGTGAGCGAGATCCGCGCCACGCTGGGCGCGGCCAGCAACCGGCTGTCGGCGGCGGCCGGCAACGATGAAAGCGGCGCCAACAACCTGGAGGCGGCGCGTTCGCGCATCCGCGACACCGACTACGCCAGCGAGACGGCGCAACTGACGCGCGCCAGCATCCTGCGCCAGGCCGGCGCCTCGATGCTGGCGCAGGCCAATGCCCAGCCGCGCAGCGCGCTGATGCTGCTGCGCTAGTCCCGGCCCGGCGCCGACACGTGGCCGACCCGGTAGCGCTGCTCGTTGGGCAGCGGCGGCAGGGCCGGTTCCGCGCGCCACAGGCACAGGCGCACGATGCTCCAGCCGCCCGGCTCGAAGCCGATCACCACCGCCAGCGCGCCGCATTCCAGGGCATGGCGCGCGTGCTGTTCCTCCCGCTGCCGCCATTGCGCCAGATCGCTGTGGGGCGGGATCGCCTCGACGCTGCGGGTGGCGTGGCGCGCCTGCCGCACCTCGGCGCCGACGCTGGCGTGCCACGGCGTCCAGGTGCGCACCGCCGGCCAGCCGAAGGCTTGCGCCACGCCGGCGAAACCGGGGCCGTTCAGGAAGTCGTGCATGCCATCCTCGCTGTGCCACAGGTAGAAGGGCGCGTACAGGTTTTCCGGCGCCGCGCCGCGCTCGGCGTACAGATAGGCCTTGAACGCCAGATGCGGCAGCCGGTCCAGCAGCGGCCCCTTGCTGGCGATGCGCTCGCGCACGGTGGCCATGTCGTAGTCGGCCGGCAGGCTGAAGCTGTATTGCATGGCGATCATGCCGGCCTCCACAGGCTGGCCGCCGGCGCGCCGCCGCTGAACGACCAGTCGTCGCCCTGCGAGACGGACAGCACCACCATCACATCCTGCGGCCGCAGGCCCGGCGCCTCGGCCAGCAGCTCGACCAGGCGGCGGTAGAAGGCTTGCTTCATTTCGGTGCTGCGCGGTTTGCCGGTGGTGATGTTAATCAGCACGTAGTCGCCGGAGCGCGGACCGGCCGGGCTTTCATAGTCGCGGTCGAAGACCAGCTCATACGGCTCGTGCTGGTGGATGGCCTGGAAGCGGTCTTTTTCCGGCACGTTGAAGGCCTCGACCATGGCGCGGTGCAGGCTGTTCGACAGCGCGCTCAGGTACTCGGGCGATTTTCCTTTCAGCAGAGAGATGCGGCTCATGGGCATGACGGCCTCCGTTTTGTGATTGACAGCTTCACGATACAGCGATATTTTGATCCTGAAAATCAGGAATATTTTGATGAATACTTCGATAAATCGGGATGGTTATGCGACGGATCACCTTCGACCTGGATGTGCTGCGCACCTTCGTCACCGGCGTCGACCTGGGCAGCTTCGCCAAGGCGGCGGAGCGGCTCGGACGTTCGACCTCGGCCGTCAGCGCGCAGCTGAAAAAACTGGAGGACCAGCTGGGCCTGCCGGTGCTGCGCAAGGAAGGGCGCGGCATGGTGACGACCTCGGCCGGAGAGTCGCTGCTGGGCTATGCGCGCCGGCTGCTGGAGCTGAACGATGAGGCGGCCACGGCGGTGCGCGGCGCCGAGCTGGCCGGCAGCGTGCGGCTGGGCATGCAGGAAGATTTCGGCGAGCACATCCTCACCGAAGTGCTGGGCCGCTTCGCCCGCGTGCATCCCAGGCTGCGCATCGAGGCCAGCGTGGCGCGCAATGCCGACCTGATGGCGCAGCTGGCGGCCGGGCGGCTGGAGCTGGCGCTGGCCTGGCACAGCGATGCCGCGCCGCCGGCGCCCGCGCCCGAGCTGGCCCGCCTGCCGATGCGCTGGATCGCCGCCGCCGACAGCGCCGCCTGGCCGGCCTGGAGCGGCCACGCCGAGCCGCTGCCGCTGGTGATGATGGATGCGCCCTGCATCATGCGCTCGGCCGCGATCCAGGCGCTGGACCGGGCCGGCATCCCGTGGCGCATCGCCTTCAGCAGCCCCAGCCTGGGCGGCGTGTGGGCCGCGGTGGCGGCCGGACTGGGCGTGACGGTGCGTACTGCGATCGGCCTGCCGCCGGCCCTGCGCGCGCTGGAGCAGCCCGACCTGCCGCCGCTGCCGGTGATCGGCCTGCGCCTGCACTGCGGCAGCGACGAGCTGAGCGCCCCGGCCCGGCGGCTGCACGACATCGTGCTGCAAGCCATCGCCGCGCATCCGGCGACGGCGGCTCACGCAGCCGCTGCCGGGCGATGATGCAAGCTTTGCCATTTTTTACCAGGATTGCGTAGACTAGTACGCACTATGAAAAAAATCGCCAGGGTGTCCATGTTTGCTGCATTGATTGTCGCTGCCTACCTGAGTTTATGGCCGGTCCCGATCCAGCCGGTCAGCTGGAACTCCCCCACACCGCCCGGCTACACGGGCCCCCACGCGGTCAACACCCGGCTGGCCGGCCTGCAGCAGATATCGCTGGGCGCCGAATCCGGGCCCGAGCATGTGCTGGCCGGCCCCGACGGCAAACTCTACACCGGTGTCCTCAGCGGCAAGATCCTGCGCATGCAGGCCGACGGCGGCGCGCAGCAAGTGCTGGCCTCCACCGGCGGCCGGCCGCTCGGCCTGGCCTTCGACGCCGGCGGCCAGCTGATCGTCGCCGACGCCATCAAGGGCTTGCTGTCGGTCGCGCCCGACGGCCGCGTCAGCGTGCTGGCCGACCGCGTCGACGGCGAGCCTATCCGCTTTGCCGACGGCGTGGCGGTCGCGGCCAACGGCAAGATCTACTTCAGCGATGCGTCGCGGCGCTTCGGCCCCGGCGAACGCGACACGATGGAGGCGGCCATGCTGGACGTGCTGGAGCAATCGGCCACCGGCCGCGTGCTGGAATACGATCCGGCCGCCAAGGCCACGCGCGTGGTCGCCGACGGCCTGAGCTTTTCCAACGGCGTGCTGATGAGCGCCGACCAGCGCCACCTGTATGTGTGCGAGAGCGGCCGCTACCGGGTCTGGAAAATCGATGTCAACGCGGCCAGGCTGGATGTGCGGCAGGCGTCGGCGCAGGCGCAGGTGCTGCTCGATAACCTGCCCGGCTATCCGGACAACCTGGTGCGCGGCGAGGGCGGCCGCATCTGGCTGGGCCTGTCCGGCCAGCGCAACGACCTCGACAAGATGGCCGGCCAGCCCTGGCTGCGCAAGCTGATGCTGCGCGTGCCGCGCGCGCTGTGGCCCGAGCCCAGGCCCTACGGCCACGTGCTGGCGTTCACCGAGGATGGCAGCATCGTCGCCGACCTGCAGGATCCCGGCGGCGACTCGCCCGTCACCACCGGCGCCACCGAGGCCGGCGGCCGCCTCTACATCCACAATGTCGCCGCCCACAGCATCGGCTGGCTGGCCCGCTGAGGCCACTTGCATCTTGCAACTATTATAAAAACAACGTTTTTATAATATTTTTAAAAATAGCTATCATATTGATAATTTGTTGACATTTTCGCAGTAGAATGACCGCACTGTTGCTCGCCATATCCTCCTATCCTTTTGAAGGTTAGCCATGCGTAAGTTATTCTCCGCCTTGCTGTGCACCGTCGCGTTCGGCGCCTCGTCCATCGCTGCCGCAGCCAATCTGATCGTCGATGGCAATTTCTCCGCCGCCACGCTGTCGCCTTACTGGACGCAAAGCGGCGACACCTCGGCGCAAACGCTGGGCCACGATTATTCCGAAACGCCGCTGTCGCATCAGTTCAACATGGTGTTCAGCGATGGCGCCTATGAGGACTTCGGCATCCTGGGCCAGCAGATCACGCTGGACTCCCATCTGGTCTACCGGCTGGACTTCGACCTGCAACGCTACCATGCGAGCAGTGACTCTGTCGTCAATGACTCCAAGGTGCTGCTTAACGGCAAAGTCATCTGGCAGCAGACCAATACGGGCGGCGACTGGACCCACATCACGATCTCCAATCTGTGGAGCAACAAGGGGCAGGTCTGGCTGCAGTTTTTCAATAAAAACTATTTCGACTACACGGCGCTCGACAATGTCTCGGTGTATGCGACCGGCCTCGCTGTGCCTGAACCTGCTTCCGTCATGATGTTGCCGCTGGGCCTGGGCGTGCTGCTGCTGGTGGGCCGCGCCAAACGGCGCCGGCCATCCTGAGCCGGACCACGTCCGCCTGAACGCCGTCCGCCGACGGCGCTTTTTCTTACGCCGCCCGGCATCGCCAACGCGGCCTCTCTCGCTACCAGGAGCCACCATGTCCGAACCATTCTTAGGTGAAATCCGCATGTTCAGTTTCGGCTACGCCCCCAAAGGCTGGGTGCGTTGCGACGGACAACTGCTGTCGATCAACCAGAACCAGGCGCTGTTCAGCATCCTGGGCACCAGCTACGGCGGCAATGGCATCAACAATTTCGCGCTGCCCGACCTGCGCGGCCGCATGCCGATGCACAACGTCCAGCCGGGCGCCAGCGGCGGCGCGGCGCGCCACACGCTGACCACGGCGCAGGTGCCGCAGCATGGCCACGCCGTCAACGCCGCCAACGAGGTCGATCCCAGCGCCTACCGCTCCATCAGTCCGAGCGGCAATTACCTGGACTCGATACCGGCCGGCGGCGCCAACATCTATCACGGCTTCGACGGCAGCGCGACCTTGCATCCCGACACGGTCGGCTATGCCGGCAGCTCGGCGCCGCACGAGAACCGCCAGCCTTACGCCCCCAGCCAGTTCTGCATCGCCCTGGTCGGCATTTTCCCTTCGCGCAATTAAGCTTGCCCTGCTTTCAGGAGACTAACCATGTCGATACCTTATGTCGGTGAAATTCGTATGTTTGCGGGGAACTTCGCTCCGGCGGGCTGGGCGTTTTGCGATGGCGCCCAGTGGCCCATCTCGGAGAATGAAGTCTTGTTCGCGCTGATCGGCAACACCTATGGCGGCGACGGCGTCGAGACCTTTGCCATGCCCGATCTGCGCGGGCGCGTGCCGGTCCACGTCGGCACGCTGCAGGGCGACACTTACCAGCTCGGCAAGAACGGCGGCCTGGAGCGGGTCACGCTGAGCACTGCGGAAATGCCATTCCACAAGCACGTGATCAACGCCAGCACCGCCACGCCGCCGCCGTCGGGCAGCGGCATCAATATCACCGACGGCAACAGCTGGGTGCCGGCGGCGCCGTCGCCCAAGCCCAAGGTCTACGCCGCGGTGCCGCCGAATCTGCTGATGGGCGCCGGCACCATCGGCCCGAACGTCGGCGGCCAGTCGCACGAGAACATGGCGCCCTATCTCGCGGTCCAGTTCATCATCGCGCTGTACGGCGTCTTCCCTTCCCAAAGTTAAGGAGCAGTCATGGCAGATCCATTCCTCGCGGAGATCCGTCTCTTTACCGGAAACTTTGCACCCCGCGGCTGGGCCACTTGCGATGGCCAGCTATTGCCGATCTCGCAGAATACGGCCTTGTTTTCCTTGCTGGGAGCCCAGTACGGCGGCGACGGGAAAAGTACTTTCGCCTTGCCGAACTTGCGCCAGCGCGCACCGATGGGCGTCGGCCAGGGGCCGGGCTTGAGCGAGCGCTTCCAGGGCGAATCGGGCGGCCAGGCCAGCGTGACGCTGGCGGCCGCCGAGCTGCCGGCGCACTCGCACAATATGCAGGCCACCAGTACGCCAGCGACCACCGCCAGCCCGAACGGCAACACGCTGGCGGTTTCGGTGTCGCCGACGCCGCCGTATATCGGGCCGGCGCCGCTGCGTCCGATGGGGCCGGCCATATTGAGCGGCGCGAACGGCGGCGGCCAGGCGCACAACAATGTGCAGCCCTATCTGGAGCTGAATTTTATTATTGCGTTGCAGGGCATCTTCCCACCGCGCGGCTAATCTTCGTCAAGGAGCGATTATGGAACGTCGAACATTTGTGCTGGCTACCGGCGGCCTGTTGGGCAGCAGCGGCCTGAGTGGCGCGGCCGAGCTGAGCAAAGCCAGGAGCGCGCCGGTTGCCGGCATAGGCGCCGGCAACGTCGCGCCCGCGGCGGCCGGCAGCGCCGCGTATCTGGCGCTGGTGCAGGAGCGCTTCAATGTGTATCCGGGCAACCGGGGGATGGCGATGACGCTGTTGAGCGTCAAGCGCAGCTTCGTCGATGGGCGCGGGGACCAGTTCTCGCTGACCTTCGCGGTGGCTGCCGGCCAGACGCTGGCCAGCGGCATTTATGAAGTCGAGCACGCCAGCATCGGCAAGCAGTCCATCTATCTGCAACGCGCCGGCGATGGCCCGGAAGGCACTTACTACCGGGCCGACTTCAACCTGCTGAACTGAGACGGCAGCGGCGGGGCGGCCCCGCCGTTGTCATCCCCGATCCTCAAGGACGCAGCAGCGTCGGCAAGATCAGGCTGGTCAACAGTTTTTCGCTCAACGGATGGGCACCGCGAATCTGGAAATTGGTCGTCGTGATGACGACCACCGCATCCTGCTGCGGCAACACGAACACTTTGTTGCCGCCCGATCCGGACATGCCGAACGCGGGCACGGTGCGGTCGTCAACCTTGAAATTCTGCAGCCACCACAGATAGCCATAGTCGTAACCTTCGCGCGCATTCGCATGCGGCGCGATGGAGTTGCGCACCCACTCGGATGAAATGATTTGCCTGCCTTCCCAGCGGCCGCCGTTGAGATACAGCTGGCCGAGCTTGGCCAGGTCGACACTGCGCAGCTGCAGGCCGCCGCCGGTCATGGCCGATCCCCTGGGCTGGAATTGCCATTTCAAATGCTCGATGCCCAGCGGCTTGAACAGATGGGCGGCGGCGAAGTCCGGCACGCTCTGGCCGCTGACGCGCTCCAGCAAAGGCCCCAGCAGCGTGACGCCCGCAGTGCAATAGCTCCAGGAGCGGCCGTAGGGCGATTGCTCAGGGCGCGGCTGCCAGTCAGGGAATCCGCGTATCGGCAGCTCGGCCGCGAAGCGGCTCCAGTCTTCGATGAGGTACATGCGTTCTTCGTTGCCCCGGGAATGCTGGTTGTCGTCGTCGCATTCCAGTAGCGAGCTCATGGTCAGGAAGTCTTCGACGGTGATGTTGTCCTTGCGCGGATCGGGGTTGGCCAGCGGCTGCAACTCGGGGAAGCGGGGCAGCACTTTCGTGTCCAGGCGCAGCTGCTTGCGGTCGACCGCCACGCCCACCAGCATGCCCGTCACGGTCTTGGTTGCCGACCGTGTGTTGCGCAAGCCCTCGGGGCCTTCCTTGTCGAAGTAGTGTTCGTAGATCAGCTTGCCATGCTGCGACACGACGACGCTGGTGATCTGCTGGTACTCTCCCGCATTGATGGCGCTCGTTACCGCATCCAATGGCTGTGCATGGACGCCGCTGGCCAGCAGCAGCAGTGGCAGGGGCAGGTGTCGCAACATGGTGGTCTCCGATCGTTGAAAGTCCGGATATTCTAGGGACGGCGGGTGTGCTGCGTGAGCTGCACCCGATGAACGCGGCCTGCGGCGGGATGAATGGCAGGAACGCTATGACGAATGGTCGGCGAGGCGCAAGATGCGTGCGCCGCAACCGGCGACATTGTCAATCTGATGCAAAGCCGCGTAGAATGCAGCCATCGCGGGTGTAGCTCAATGGTAGAGCAGAAGCTTCCCAAGCTTACGACGAGGGTTCGATTCCCTTCACCCGCTCCATGATGCCCGCGACCAGTGCGATGCCGACCGTGTAGGCGAGCATGTCATGCCACGAGAAGGTGGAGCCCAGCACCAGATGTCCGGCCGTCGTCGCGCGGACCGCGTTGATCCACGGCGCTTGATACAGCTGCGACAATTCATCCAGATAGCAGATCGCCAAAGCGCTGGCCGCCAGGCGGCCCCTCGCCGCGCCGGGCCGGATAAAGGCGCAACCCAGGTAGACCATCACCGCCCACAACGCGTCGCCGGGATATTTGCCCAGGAACGCCGGCAGCAGGAATGGGTATCTGCGCGACAGCAGGCCGCACACGATTACCGCGACACATGCCGCGAACAGCCAAAACCGTTTCCTCGCCATGCCTAGCCCTTGTCTTGTACCGACTTGATCAGGCTGTTGCGCAGCGTGGCGACGGCTTTTTGTACCGTGGAGAATTCGTCCGGCGTCAGGCCGCAGGCGTCCACCAGGTTCATGCCCAGCCCTTTTTCGCGCAGCGCGCGGCCGGCGCCGGTCAGGTTGACCAGCACCTGGCGCTCGTCGCCGGGATCGCGCTCGCGGCGCAGATAACCCATCGCCTCCAGCTTCTTCAGGATGGGCGTCAGCGTGTTCGATTCCAGGAACAGCTTTTCGCCCAGGCTGCCGACGGTCTGGCCGTCCTGCTCCCACAGCGCGATGATGGTGATGTACTGGGTGTAGGTCAGCCCCAGCTCGTCCAGGATGGGGCGGTAGGCCCGGCCGAACGCCAGGTTGGCGGAGTAGATCGAGAAGCATAAAAAATCGGCCAGCTTGCGCGATTCTTTTTTTGCGGCGGCTTTGGTGCTCATGGCGGTCCCCGTGGTCTGCAGATGCCGGATTATACATCGGATGCGATTTGATCGGAAAAGCTTGACTTTGTTTTTGCTTGAGATATTATTCGTCTCATCCGATTTAGTCGGATGCGATACAAAACATCATCCCACCCACGACAAGGAACACGCCATGACCCGCATCGAACAAGTACTGTACACCGCCAAAACCCACACCACCGGCGGCCGCGACGGCAACGCCCGCAGCAGCGACGGCCGTCTGGACCTGCAGCTGTCGCCGCCCGGCGGCAACGGCCAGGGCACCAATCCGGAGCAGCTGTTCGCGGCCGGCTGGTCGGCCTGCTTCATCGGCGCCCTGGGGCATGCGGCGCGGGCGATGAAGGTGCGGTTGCCGGCCGACCTGGCGGTCGATGCCGAAGTCGATCTGGGCACGGCCGGCGGCGCCTACCTGCTGCAAGCGCGCCTGAACGTCAGCCTGCCCGGCCTGGAGCGCGAAGTGGGCCAGGCGCTGATCGAGGCGGCGCATCAGACCTGCCCGTACTCCAAGCTCACGCGCGGCAATATCCACGTCGAACTGGCGCTGGCAGCATGAATACCCGGCGCCGCAACCTGTTGACCGGCGCGCTGGCCGCCGTCGGTCTGGCCGCCGCCGAGCTGCCTTTCGCATCGCTGGCGCGCGCAGCCGATCTGCCGCAGCCGCTGGCGCCGATCCGCCAGATCCGCGCCGGCGAACTCGATGTCGGCTACTACGAGGCCGGCCCCGCCGACGGCAAGCCGGTGCTGCTGCTGCACGGCTGGCCATACGATATACATAGTTTCGCGGAGGTGGCGCCGCTGCTGGCGGCGCAGGGCTACCGCGTGATCGTGCCGCACCTGCGCGGCCATGGCAGCACGCGCTTCCTGTCGGATGCGGCGTTCCGCAACGGCCAGCAGGCGGCGGTGGCGCTGGACATCATCGCGCTGATGGACGCGCTGAAGATTCCCACGGCCATCCTGGCCGGCTACGACTGGGGCGCGCGCACGGCCAACATCATCGCGGCCCTGTGGCCGGAGCGCTGCAAGGCCATGGTATCGGTGAACGGCTATCTGATCAACAACCGCGAGCGCAACAAGCTGCCCTTGTCGCCCAAGGCGGAACACGGCTGGTGGTATCAGTTCTACTTCGCCACCGAACGGGGACAGGCGGGCTACCAGGCCAACCGCCGCGAATTCGCCAACCTGATCTGGAAGGCCAATTCGCCGCAGTGGAACTTCGACCAGGCCACCTTCGACCGCAGCGCGGCGTCGTTCGACAATCCGGACTACATCGCCATCGTGATCCACAACTACCGCTGGCGCTTGAGCGTGGCGGACGGCGATCCGAAGTATGACGCGCTGGAGAAAAGGCTGGCGGCCGCTCCGGCGATCGCCGTGCCGACCATCACGCTGGACGGCGACAGCGACGGTGTGGCGCCGGCCACGGACGGCAAGGCTTATGCCGCCCGCTTCACCGGAAAACGTACGCATCGCGTGATCAAGGGCGTGGGCCACAACCTGCCGCAGGAAGCGCCGCAGGCGTTCGCCCAGGCCGTGATCGACGTCGACGCGTATTAACGAACGAACAGCGCGATCAGGATGACGATCGGGAGTGGAATGCCAAGCAACAGCAGTAGTATCGAGCGCATGATGTTCTCCGATTAGATGGTGGTGGTGCGTACGATGACGCGTGCGTGATCGCGGTGGCGGCCGCCCAGCGTGGCAAACAGGCTGGCGACGAAAGCGCCGAGCAGCAGGGCGACAAACATCCACAGCGCCGAATGGGCGGCGGCCTTGCGTGCTTCCTCGGCGGCGGCCATGGCCTTGGCCTTGGCGTCGTTCGCGGCTTGCGCTGCCTGTGCGTAGACCAGGTCCACGCGCTGCGCCGCTTCGTCTTGCGTCAGGCCGGTGCGCTTGGCGACCAGCTGCGCCAGATAGCCGCGGTCCTCTGCACTGATTTTGCCGGTGGGCAGATCGGTGATCAGGATGCGGTTGATTTCATTGCGCTGCGCATCGGTCGCGGCATCGCCGTTGGGCGAACGCAGCAGCATGTCGGCGAAGTAGGTGTTGCTGCGGCCGGCTTCGCGCGCCAGAGCTGGCGCGGCGGCGTTGGCGACGGCGGCGCCGGAATCGATGGCGCCGCTGAGGACAGCGCGCGCGCCGCCGGCCAGCACCGCCACGGTGATCAGCGTGGCGACCGCCCAGGCCAGCAGGCCGTGCGCGGTGTCGCGGAAGTGCACCTCATCGCCATGGATGCTGGCCCACTTGACGCGCAGGCGGCCGGCCATATAGCCGCCGATGCCCGCCGCCGCCAGCTGCACGAAGGCGACCCAGGCGATGGTGGCGGCGCCCAGCGGCGTGGCGTTGTACTGATAGGGCGATACCGACGACAGGCCGAGGCCCGTGCCGAGTATCAGCAGGATGAACGACAGCGCGGCGGCAGCGGCCGCGCCGGCGAACACGGCGCCCCACGAAACGCCGGAGGCGTAGCCGTCTCCGAGTTCGTGGCTGGCGATCGCGCCGGCGTGTAAGGGTTGGGTATGCATGGTTTCTCCTCTGGTTTTTGATGTTCAAGCAGAGGCCATCTTGCATTGCGCCGCAACGGCGGTATGTTCGCGCTCGTACACTCGGCGCTTTTTTCCCGCGATACGACAATCAGCTCAGGCGATCTTGCGTTCGCCGCGCTGGAGGAAATGATCGATCAGCGCCCGGTGCGTGGGCAGGTCGGCCAGCGCGCGGTGCGACATCAGCTCGATCATCTGGAACTCCTTGCGCGCCTCCTCGAAGCGCGGCAGCGTGCTGGCGTTGGCGTACTGCGCGGTCGGATACTCCATCCCGTACAGCACGTACTGCCAGCTGGACGGCGGATACATCTCCAGGTCCACCACGAAGTCCATGCGGTGCGGCGCGCGGCGGCGCCACATCGCCAGCTTGTCGCGCAGCGATTCGGGGATGCTGGCCGGAGCGGTGTTGTCGGTCCAGAAGGCGTGGTCGCGGCGCTGCGTCAGGCAGTAATGCAGCTTGACGAAATCGACGATGCGCTCGTAGCGCGCCTTCATCATCTCGTTGAACACCCTGGCCACCGGCGCCATCTCGCCGTCGTGCGGGAACAGGTAACTGACCAGGTAGGCCGCCGTTTCGATCAGGCCGATGCCGGACGATTCCAGCGGCTCCAGGAAGCCGCCCGACAAGCCGACCGCCACGCAGTTCTTCACCCAGTGCTGTTCGCGGTAGCCCACGTTGAGCTTGAGCTGGCGCGGATTGAGGCCGTCGCTGGCCTTGCCGATGTAGGCGCGCAGCACCTGCTCGGCGCGGGTGTCGTCGGTGTGGCGGCTGGAGTAGACGTAGCCGATGCCGCGCCGCTGGTGCAGGCCGATGTCCCAGGTCCATCCCGCCTCGTGCGCGGTGGCGATGGTGTAGGAGGGGATGGGCGCGTCGGCCGTATCGTACGGCACCTGCATCGCCAGCGCGCGGTCGACGAACAGCGTGTCGTTGATGTTGCGGAAGGGCGTGCCCAGCGCGTCGCCGATCAGCGCGGCGCGGAAGCCGGTGCAGTCGATGTACAGGTCGGCCGTCAGCTCGCCGGCTTCCTTGGTGTGCACGGCGCCGATCGCGCCTTGCCCGTCCAGCGTGACCCGCTCCACCGTCGCCAGCACGTGGCGCACGCCCAGCGATTGCGCGTGGGTGCTGAGCAGGGTGGCGAACTTGCCGGCGTCGAAATGGTAGGCGTAGTTCAGCGGTCCCATGAAGTCGGCGTCGTTGAAGCGCTTGGGTCCGTGCGACGCGTCGGCCACGCGCTTCTGCATGGTGGCGGCGGCGGCGAAGCCCACGCCGGCCGGCGCGGCGCCTTGCAGCCAGTAGGGCAGCAGTTCCGCGCCGCCGGGACGCTGGCTCGGCAGGCTGAATGGATGGAAGTAGTGGTCGTTGCCCGGCGTGCCGGGCGGGCGCACCCAGTCGGTGAACTTGATGCCCTGCTTGAAGGTGGCGTTGCATTCGCGGATGAAGCGCGCTTCATCGATGCCGATGGCGGCCAGCGTGCCGCGGATCGACGGGAAGGTGCCTTCGCCGACGCCGATGATGCCGATCTCCTTCGACTCCACCAGCGTGATGCGCACGCTGTCCGCGCCGGCCCCTGGAGCGGCGTCGGCGCCCAGGGTGCGGGCCAGGAAGGCTGCCGTCAGCCAGCCGGCGGTGCCGCCGCCGACGATCAGGACGTGTTTGACTGGTGTTGGTATCGTTTTCATCGTTTTTCCGGTCTCCATCGGCAGGGTGCGCCGTCGCCCGGGCATGCCAGGGAAACAACGCCGCTACAATTTTTAAATTGACATCCGTGATTTGAATTATGTACCATGAAATCGATTTCACAAATAAGGAAAACGGTTTCAGTTGATTTGAAAACGTTTTCAAACAACATGGAATCGTTTTTAACGATGATAAATGTAGCGTCGCCACCCCGCTGCGATCGCTACGACAAAGGAGACTTATGAACGTCCACGTACCGCAGTCCGGGAAGCGCTTGCCGTCCCCGATCCAGTTGGCCATCCTCGCCCTGATGGCCGGCACCAGCGTCGCCGCGCACGCCTCGCCGTCGCCGGCCGACGCCCCAGCCGCCGAGCAGTCCGCCGCAGCTGCAGCCACCGCCGCCGACAAAAACTCGACCGCCATCACCGAGGTGTATGTCACCGCGACCAAGCGTTCCACCTCGCTGCAAAAGACCCCGGTGGCCGTGACGGCGCTGAACGCTGCGGTGCTGGACGATAACCATGTGCAGACCTTGCAGGACGTGGTCAACCTGGTGCCAGGCTTCGCCGCCACCGGCCAGGGTGACCACGGCGTAATCACCATGACCTTGCGCGGCATCGGCAACGACAGCGCCAAGACCGAATACGCCGATCCTGAAGTGGCCAGCTTCGTCGACGGCATCTACTCGCCGCGTCCGGAAGGCGCGACCGCGCTGTTGTTCGACCTGGAAGCGATCGAGGTGCTGCGTGGTCCGCAAGGCACGCTGTGGGGACGCAATTCGACGGTCGGCGCGGTCAATATGCAGACCGTGAAGCCGGAGATCGGCAGCAGCGCCGGTAACTTCGAAGCCGGCTACGGCAGCTACGCCCGCCTGGGCGCTCGCGGCGCGGTCAACATTCCGATCAGCGACACCATGGCGATGCGCGTGGCGGTGGTGCACGAGCAGCACAATGGCTACGTCAACTACCAGACCGCGCCCAACCTGTCGCTGGCGGACCAGCATGCGGCGGCCGATCCGGTCATCGCCGCATGGAACAAGGCGCATCCGGGCAACCCGATCGCCTTCCAGCCGATTAACACCAACCTGTTCGTCAACAACAATCAGAAGTACAGCGCGCAGGACCAGAGCGCGGCGCGTCTGAGCTTCCTGTGGCAGCCGACGTCCGGCCTGAAATGGAACGTCGCGTACGAGCACTATATGGATCGCGGCACGCCGAGCATGAACCTGATGCAGACGCCGCGCGCGGGCCAGGAATTCTGGTCGGCGCTGATCGATACGGCGCCCAGCGTCAACCGCGATTCGCACTCGCTGCGCAGCCGCGTCGACTACGAGATCAACAAGGACATCAGCCTTGCCTACATCGCCGGCTACTCGCGCTTCAACGGCTCGTCGACCTTCGACCAAGATGGCGGCGCGAATATCCCGACCAGCTTCACCAGCAACGGCAGCTACCAGGCCAACAACACCGTCTGGTCCAAGTACAAGAACTACAGCCACGAAGTGGAAATCCAGTCGACCGGCAAGCGCGATGTGGACTGGCTGCTTGGCCTGTACTACGCCAATGAGGACAACGGCATCCGCTTCGACATCCCGATCATGAACGGCACCCAGCAGGGCACCGTGGGCTGGCAGGGTTCCTTCATCCAGCCTAAGGAAACCGTGGATTCGAAAGCCGTCTTCGGCCAGGTGACGTTGAACGCCGGCGACGCTTTCCACCTGACCGGCGGCCTGCGCTACACCTCGGACGAGCGCAAGAACATCGGCGGCACCAACAATGGCTGGAGCAATTCCGATGCGCCGCAGATTCCTGTCAGCCCTTCGATGAATCCCCTGGGCGGCGGCACTGGCTTCACCACCTACCAGCACAACGACGGTGTGTTCACCGATCACAAGCTGACTGGCCTGGTGCGCGCTAGCTACGAGATCGACAAGAACAACATGGTCTACGCCAGCGTATCCACCGGCTACAAGTCGGGCGGTTTGCAGGACGGCGGCGTGCCATATGGTTCCGAGACGCTGACCAACTACGAGATAGGTTCGAAGAGCACCTTCTTCGGCGGCACGGTACGGATGAACAACTCGGCCTACTACGAGAAGTTCAAGGGCTTCCAGTTCAGCGCACCGGTGACGTATGCGGACGGCACGCGCGGCCTGGCGACCAGCAATGCGGAAGGCGCCAAGGTATGGGGTATCGAGACGGAGATCGCGGCCAAGATCACGCGTGAAGACCGCGTGCAGTTCACCGCCGCGTACACCAACGCCACGCTGAAGCATCTGATCGGCGGCAGTAACGATTATGTGCTGCCGGCTTGCACGGCGCCAGGCATCACCAATCCTTGCCTGGACGTGAGCGGCAACACCATGCCGCACTCGCCGAAGTTCAGCGCGCAGGTGATGTACCAGCACAGCTTCGCGCTGGACAGCGGCACGCTGATCCCGCGCATCAGCGCGCACTACGAGACGGCCAGCTGGCTGAGCGTGTTCAATCTGGGTGAGCCGGACAAGCAGAAGGCCTACACCCGTACCGACCTGGGTCTGCGCTTCGACGCCAATTCGAAGTGGTACTTCGATGCGTATGTCCGCAACGCGGAAGACGCGAAGATCAAGACCAGCGCGATGAACGCCAACGGCCCGTGGCAAGCGCAGTACCTGCCCCCACGCACCTTCGGCATCAACGTCGGCAAGTCGTTCTAAGCACAGAGTTTTTCCTGTAGTCCCAGTTGTAGTGGTCTTCCAACCCCTCGGCCCCTCAAGGCCGAGGGGATTTTTTTTTATCCGGGGTCAGGTCCCCCATTTCTACACGGGCTGGTCCGTAGGACCAACTAAGGCAGTGCTCGTGTAGAAATGGAGGACCTGACCCCGGATTGTGACCCCGGATTGAGATGGAAAAAGGGCCGGCGTTTTAAGCACCGGCCCTTTTACTTGTTCTCTTACCGACTTAGTCTTTGTGATGGAACGGTGCGTACCAGGTGACGATGAACGATGGGATCGTCGCTGTCATCACCAGCCAGAAGTAGTGCACATAACCCAGCGCCTGCTGCAAATGGCCGCTGACGATGCCCGTCACCATCATGCATAAGCCCATCAGGCCCGTGCCGAACGCGTAGTGGGTGGTCGTGTATTTACCCGGCGCCAGCTGCTGCATCAGATAGATCATGAAACCCACCGAACCGAAACCGAAGAAGAACTTCTCGATCGCCACGCCAGCGCTGATTACCAGCAGGTTGTCCGGCTGGTAGATGCTCATCAACAGGAAGGTGACGTTGGGGATGTTGACGGCGCAGCACAGCACGAACAAGGTCGCCGGCAGGCCGCGCCGCGCGACGAAGATGCCGCCCAGCAGAGACCCCAGCAATACGGCGATCAATCCATACGTGCCGTAGATCAGCCCCAGCATCTCGTTCGACAATCCCAGCCCGCCTTGCGCCACCGGATCGACCATGAAGAAGGGACCGATCTTTTCCAGCAGCCCGATACTGAGCCGGAACAGGAAGGCAAACGACACCATCATCCACACGTCGCGCTTCTGGAAGAAGGTGACGAAGGAATCCTTGAGGATGAAGGCCGCTTCGGCCACCGACGCCGGCGCGTTCTCCGCCTTGGCGCCATCGGGCATCACGCGCATATGCCACAAGGCGGCGACGATGGTGATCGCCGCGACGATGAAGAAGATGATGCGCCACGATTCGATCCACTCCGGCCCGAATACGCCGGCCTGGTGGTGGAAGTAGTGCGTGTGCAGCCAGCCGCTCAAATACACCATGCCGCCCGAGGCGACGATGGGGCCGATGTTCCAGCTCAGGCTCTGGATGCCGCAGAACAGCGATTGCGTCCTGGCGTCCAGCGAGGTGACGTAGACGCCGTCGGAGGCGATGTCCTGCGTGGCGCCTACCAGCGACAGCACGCCGAACAGGAACACCATCACCACCATGTAGTCCGGCAGCGACATCGCCAGCGCCACGCCGGCGAAACCGACGCCGATAATCAGCTGCGCGCACAGCACGAAGAACTTCTTGGTGCGGTACATTTCGACGAAGGGCGCGAACAGCGGCTTGATGGTGTAGGCCAGGATCAGATAGCTGGCGTACTGCGCGGCCTGGCCATTGTCCATGCCCAGGTTCTTGAACATGATGGAGGTGACGCTGGTGAGCATCATGTAGGTCAGCGCCATCGCGAAGTAACCGCTGGGCACCCACAGCATCGGCGTGCCGCGCGCGAACATGGCGCGCAGCAGCGATGGCGGTTGATTGGCGGCGGGGGCCTGCGGCTCTTGTGGCACGGCGGATGGTGCGGTTTGCATGATGTCGTCCTCGTTATTCTCGTTGGAGTGTAAAGCATCAGGCTCTGCGGCCTGTAGAAAGGAAAACGCCGGCATCTGCGCCGGCGGGGTTAAAACGCTTGCTCTAGGCCGCGTGCGCTGTGCGCTGCGGCCTTTGTTTCAACAGATATTCGCGGTACCAGTGCGCGCTGTGCTTCAGCGTTCGCTGCTGCGTCGCATAGTCCACATGCACGATGCCGAAGCGCTTCGCATAGCCCGAGTTCCATTCGAAGTTGTCGAGCAGGCTCCAAAGGAAGTAGCCCTGGATGTCCACGCCTTGCAGGCGCGCGTCGTTCAGCGCCTTCAGGTGGCGCAGCACGAAATCGATGCGCGCCTCGTCGGGGATCTCGCCGTCGACGATGACGTCCGGATTGGCCATGCCGTTCTCGGTGATGTAGATCGGCGGCAGATCGTATTCGGCCTTCAGTTTCAGCAGCAGCTCGGTCAGACCGTCGGGGAAGATCTCCCAGCCCATGTCGGTGGTGCCCAGCTTCGCTTCCGGCTGGCGCGGCGGCGTCTCGGCCGAGCAGTAGGCGCGGAAGTAGTAGTTCACGCCGAGGAAGTCGATCTTGTGCTGGATGTCCTTGAAGTCGTTCTCGTGGATCACAGGCGCGTTGTCGCCGTGCCCTTGCAGCGCCAGTTCCGGGTACTTGCCCTTGAAGATGGGATCCATGAACCACTGCACCGAGCGCGCATATTCGAACTCCGCCAGCGCCTTGTCGGCCGCGCTGTCGGTGGCCGCGTCGGCGGTCCACTGATTGAGCACGATGCCCAGCTGCGCCGGACTGCCGGCCGCGCGCATCGCCTGCATCGCCAGTCCGTGCGACAGCAGCAGGTGGTGCGACACCTGGATAGCCTGCTTCAGGTCCGCCACGCCCGGCGCGAACTGCGCATTGCCGTAGCCCAGATTGGCCGTGCACCATGGCTCATTGTGCGTTGCAATCGTTTTCAAGCGTGAGCCAAAACGGCGCGCCACTTCGCCGGCATAGTCGGCAAAGCGGTAGGCGGTGTCGCGATTGAGCCAGCCGCCGTCGTCCTGCAGGCCCTGCGGCAGATCCCAGTGGTACAGCGTGACGTGGGCGTCTATGCCCTTGGCCTCCAGCTCGGACAGCAGACGGTCGTAAAAGGCGAAACCGGCTTCGTTCCACGCGCCCTTGCCCTGCGGCTGCACGCGCGACCAGGCCATCGAGAAGCGGTAGGCGTCCACGCCCAGGCCGGCCATGATGGCCACGTCTTCCGGGTAGCGGTGATAGTGGTCGCAGGCGACATCGCCATTGCTGCCGTCGATGACTTTGCCGGGGGTGTGGCTGAAGGTGTCCCAGATCGACGGCCCCTTGCCGTCGGCGGCCGCGCCGCCTTCAATCTGGAACGCGCTGGTGGCCACGCCCCAGGTGAACGAGGGCGGAAATTGCGTGAAATCGGTCATGTTGATGTCGTTTGAGGATTAACGGGAGTGTTTGAAAACGTTTTCAAGACACTGAGCACGATTAGACCTGAACTCAAACTGGGTGTCAATCATTTGCTGAAGTGGGGCGGCGGCGAGGGCGGGGCGGGCCTGGGTGGCTGATATAATGCTGCCTCATTGATTATCGACTCAGTTCATCCCATGTCTTCCGATACCCCTAAAGACGGCCCAGCGCGGCCTATGCTCTACGACCCGACCGAACACCGCATCCGCAGTTTCGTCACCCGCGCCGGCCGCCTGTCGACGGCGCAGGCGCGCGCGCTGGAAGAACTGAGCCCGAAGTACATGATCGAATACGCCAAGGCGCCGCTCGATTATGAGAAGGCTTTCGGCCGCAAGGCGCCGGTGGTGCTGGAGATCGGCTTCGGCATGGGCGGCACCACGGCGCACATCGCCGGCGTGATGCCGGAGAAGGACTTCATCGGCGTGGAAGTGCACACGCCCGGCGTGGGCAGCCTGCTCAAGCTGATCGAAGAGCAGGGCCTGACCAATCTGAAGGCGATCCAGCACGATGCGGTCGAAGTGCTGAACCAGATGATCCCGGACGGCTCGCTGCACGGCGTGCACATCTACTTCCCGGACCCTTGGCACAAGGCCCGCCACAACAAGCGCCGCCTGATCCAGTCGCCGTTCGTCAAGCTGCTGGTGCAGAAGCTGTCCGTGGGCGGCTACCTGCATTGCGCCACCGACTGGGAAGACTACGCGGTGCAGATGCTGGAAGTGCTGGGCGCGGAAGAGGGTTTGCAGAACACCGCCGACGGCTATGCGCCGCAGCCGGCTTATCGTCCGCTGACCAAGTTTGAAAACCGCGGCCTGAAACTGGGCCACGGCGTGTGGGACCTGGTCTTCACCAAGAAGTAATTATTTGCGCAGCCGGACGATGGCGGCGTTCAAGCGTTTGAACGTCTCGTCCGGCACCGACTTGCTGCACCACAGGCGACGCTCGTAGCCTTTGTACAGGTCGGAGAAGTAGATCCGCTTGTAGTGCGAAGCCGGATATCCCGAAGTCTTGACGGCTTCCTCCAGTTCCTCCTCCGTGATGAAGAAGTAATCGATGCTGTGCCGGCGCAGCATGTCCAGCAGCTGCTGGGTGTCGGCCGTGCTGGGGATGGTGGTTGTCTTGTAGCGCAGCAGGCCGCGGTCGATCGCGACGCCGTAGGAGGCGCCCCGGGTCACCACTGCGCGCAGGTTCTTGTCGGACAGCGTGTCCTTCAGCGGTTCCTCGTCGTGCATGGCGGCGTTGCCGTTCCACGTCAGCGCAAACGGGCGCTTGTCTTCGTACACCACTTCCGAGAATTTGCCGGTGCGCTCGCGCTCCGGCGTTTGCAGCCAGCCCAGCATGCAGGCCTGCTCCTGGTCGCCCTGCATCAGCACCAGCTGCATCTTGGCCGGCGTCTGCCGCACCTGGAAGGGAATGCCCGCGGCCTTCAGCGCGGCGATGGCTGGCTTGGCGACATGGCCGGTCAGCACGCCGCGCGAGTCGGCGTATTGCAGCGGCGGGCTGTGCGAAAAGTGCAGCGCCAGCGGCGCAGCTGGCGGTGGTACCGGCGGTGCCGCCGGCGTCTGGGCCGACGCGGCGCCTGCCGCCATCAGCAGGGAAAGGGCGTACACCTTCATCACTTCTCCAGCGGCTCCATGTCCAGCACCACGACGTACGACAGGCGGCCGTTCTGCCACACGCCGCCGCCGCGCACCTGGGCTTCGCAGCTGGTGATTTTGCCGTCGATCTCCTTGTGCTTGAGTAGCGCGCGGAAAGTCAGCGATGCCTTGGGCGACAGGTAGCCCGTCATGCGGCCGCCGAGGAAGACCGCAACGGCGGCGCTTTCGTAGGGATTGACGTCGTCCGGCACCAGCGTGGCCAGGTAGGGCGCGGCCGCAGCCTGGTCGCCATGATCGCCGGCCAGCGCCTTGAGCGTGGCCTGGTAGCGCGATTCGTTGACCACTTCGACCAGGAAGCGGCCGTCGTCGGACCAGTGCAGCGCGGGAGCGCCTTCGGGCAGCGCCGGCTCGTAGGGCGTGGCCGGGCGTGCCGGCAGCTGCATCGGCTTGGCCGGATTGGTCTTGATGATCGCGTAGACCACCAGGCCGGTGACGGCGATAATCAGCAGGGAGATGGCGAGTTCCATGGCGGGCTTGTTTATGCCTGTTTATCTAAAGGCCGACATCTTAACGCATGCTCTTGGCCTGATACACAATTTTGCCGCCCACCATAGTCTGCAGCACCTTGATGTTGGCGATGTCCTCGGCCGGGATGGTGAAGAAATTCCGGTCCAATACGATCATGTCGGCCAGCTTGCCCGGCTCCAGCGAACCGGTAAGCGCCTCCTGGCGCAGCGTGTACGCGGCGTTGAGCGTGATGGCGCGCAGCACGGCGGCGCGCGGCATGCCGGGCTGCGGTCCCAGCGTGCCTTCGTACTCCTTGCCGGCGTTGGGCGCGGCGGTGCGGGTCACGCCGACCTTGAGCGCGAACCATTCGTCGAGCGGATCGACCGGCCAGTCGCTGCCATAGGCGATGCGCGCGCCGGCGTTCAGCAGCAGCGCCTGCGGTTCGACGATGGCGTAGCGCTGCGGGCCCATGTAGTCCTTCAGCGCGCCCACGGTGTCGGGCGCCGGTTTCCCCCACTGGAAGGACAGCACCGGCGTCACATCCAGTTTGGCGAAGCGCGGGTAGTCGGCCGGGGCGACGATTTCGTCGTGCGCCAGCGCGGGGCGCATGGCCTTGCCGGCGGGCGTGGCGCGCAGGGCTTCGATGGCGTCCAGCGATTCGCGCACGGCGCGGTCGCCGTCGACGTGGATGTGCGGATCGATGCGGGCGTTGGCCAGTTCGGTCAGCGTGGTCCTCAGCGCCTCGGGCGAGAAGTAGCTGGCCGGGCCGGTGCTGGCGCCGGGCTGCCAGTCCGGCTTGTCCGCCGTGCCCTTGTTGACCAGGTAGGGCTCCAGCATGGTGCCGGTGAAGGCCGGCGCGGAGATCACGCCGTCCATGAACAGCTTGGCGTGGCGCACCTGCATCGATGGCGCGACGACGGTCGGCCCCTGGTCGAACTGCTTCTGCTGCTTGAGCAGCTCGGCCACCGCGCTTTGCGGCGTCGCGCCTTTATCGAGGTCGATCAGCACCGCGAAGTGCGCGCGCGCCGTCAGCTTGCCCTGCTTGTGCAGGTCGGCAAAGGCGGTCATGGTTTCGGGATCGGTGTAGGCGTCGAGGAAGCTGGTGATGCCCTGCTTGCGCATCGCCGCCAGCGCGGCCTTGGAGGCGGCCAGGTTCTCGGCCACCGTCAGCGGCGGCAGCAGGTTCATAGCCATGTCCTGCGCGGCGTCTTCCAGCAGGCCGGTGGCTTCGCCCTTGGCGTCGCGGGTGATCTTGCCGCCGGCGGGATCGGGCGTGTCGCGCTTGATGCCGGCCAGCTGCACGCCTTTGGTGTTGAGCAGCGCGGAGTGGCCGAAGGAGGAGCGCACGATGACGGGGCGTTCGGTCTTGAGCGCGTCCAGCGTGGCGGCGGTGGTTTCCACGCCGTCCGGCAGCATCCCCTGCTGGAACCAGTTGACCACCACCAGCCAGCGGTCGGCGCCGGATTTCTTGTCCTTGTCGATGCAGGCCTGGATGCGCGACTGGAACTGGGCCACGGTCAGCGCTTCGTAATCGAGGCTGCAGTTGAGCAGGCGGCTGCCGCCCGACTGCGGGTGCATATGGCCGTCGATCAGGCCGGGCATCAGCATGCGGCCGTGCAGGTCGATCACTTTGGTCTTCTTGCCGGTCAGCGGTTTGGCGCCGGCATTGTCGCCGACGTAGACGATGCGGCCGGCGCGCACGGCCAGCGCCTGCTGCACGCTGTCTTTGGCGTCGACGGTGTAGATGTAGCCGTTGCGGTAGATGGTGTCGGCCGGTGCTGCGGCGGCCGTCGATCCTGTGAATGCCAGCGCCAATGCGACGACGTATCGGTTCATGCGTTCCCCTGTTTTTATGCGGCTCCCATCGCCTTGGCGCGCGGTGCCAGCGGCAGGAACGCCAGCAGGTTCCCCGCCAGTACCAGCGCCAGCCCGGTCAGGGCGGTCGGCGTCCAGTGGTAGCCTTCATAGATCGTTGAAATGGTCAGTGCCACGATGGGGAATAATACCGTGGAATAGGCCGCACGGTCCGGTCCTATGCGGCCGACCAGCAGCAGGTAGGCGGTGAAGCCGATCACCGAGCCGGGGATCGCCAGGTACAGCAGGGCGCCGACGTAGCGCGTGGTCGGCTCCAGCGCGAACGGCATGCCCAGCGCCAGCGCCGCCACGCCCAGCGTGGTGGAGCCGATCAGCATGGCCCAGCTGTTGGTCAGCCACGGCGTCAGGCCCATGGACTGCATGCGGCTCGACAGCAGGTTCCCGCACGAGAAGCACAGCGTGCCGCCCAAGGTCAGCGCGAGGCCCATCATCACTTTGCTGTCGTGCCAGTGGCCCGCCATCTGCGGCGCGAACAGCAGCACGATGCCGGTCAGGCCGAGCAGGGCGCCCACCATCACCTGGCGGCGTATCGGCCGGCCGAGGAAGATGCGGCCGTTGATGGCGTTCCACAGCGGCGCGGTGGAGAACACCACCGCTTCGAGGCCGCTGGTGATCCACTGGCTGGCGTAGTAGAAGCACAGGAAGTTCAGGCAGAACAGCGCCATGCCCTGGGCGAACAGGTAGCGCCAGGCCTGGCGCGGCGGCCACCACGGCTTGCGGGTGACGAGCAAAAATCCCATCAGCACGGCGGCGGCCAGCCAGAAGCGGTAGGCGATCGACACCGGCGCCGGCACCACGCCGAGCTGGAAGGTGATGGCGATCCAGGTGGTACCCCAGATCAGGACGGTGAGCAGGTAGAGGAAGATATTCATGCCTCCAGCATGCCGTGCGGGCGCGGGCGGCGCTTGTCTGAAATTGCGCAAATCGGCCGGCCGCCAGCGGGGAGTGGGCGCTCCGTGCTAGACTTTAAGCCAACTCTTACTGAATGACCGCGCCGTGCCAGCCCGTCCTCTGAACGCCACCGATGCCTCCCCCGCCCGCGCGCCGGACGGGCTGATTTCGCACGCGGTATTCCGCACCATGTCCGAAACGGACGCGGTGCTGGAGCGCTTCGCCTGGCTGGGCGACGAGCTGGCGGTGGCCATCTGGCGCCGCGACACCGAGGTCGCCGAGACCAGCTACAACAAGCCGGGCCACCATACGCTGTCCTACTACATGGGCGGCGGCTACCGCACCGAGCGCGACGAACTTCCTGGCTTGTACGGCGCGCCGGAGCGTCTGTGCACGCTGCCGGACTGGCACGAGTCCAGCTGGACGGTGCGCGGACCGCTGCGTTTCCTGCACGTCTACTTCCTGCCCGAGCACTTCACGCGGCGCGCGGTGGTGGAGCTGGACCGCGAACCGCGCGAGCTCACGCTGGCCGACCGTACCTACTTCGAACATGAGCGCATCGGCAAGCTGTGCGCCGGGCTGGCGGATATGTCGTGGGAAGGCGCGGACGGCCAGCTGCGCGCCAACGAGGCGGCGCACGAAACCCTGAGCCATCTGCTGCTGTCGCAATCGATGCCGCAGCACCAGCAGCGCGTGCGCGGCGGACTGGCGCCGGTGGTGCGGCGGCGGCTGGCCGACTACATCGAAGCGAACCTTGGGCAGAATATCTCGCTGGGCATGCTGGCGCAGCTGGCGTGCATGTCGGAGTACCACCTGGCGCGGATGTTCAGGATTTCGTTCGGCATGCCGCCGTCGGCGTGGATCGCGGCGCGCCGCGTGGAGCATGCGCGGCTGCTGTTGAAGACCACCGACCAGCCCTTGCAGCAGATCGCCGACGCCTGCGGCTACGCGGACCTGAGCCACTTCAGCCACCGCTTCCGCGACAGCGTGGGAGCGCCGCCGAGCCGTTACCGCAGCATCGTTACAGCCTAGGTTTTTCGAACGAGAAGCCGGGCGCGTACAGGTGGTAGCCGTCGAAGTCCTGCTTGCCGATCTCCGCGCCGTGGCTGCGCGCGATCGCGTAGGCCATGCTGAAGTGGAAGTAGAAGTTGGGCAGGATGTAGAGGTTCAGGTATTCGTCGGCCGGCAGCGCGATGTCGGCGAAGCCGGCGCGGTCGCGGCAAACGCGGTCGGCCGGGCCTTCGAACTGCTGCGGCGGTATCGCGGCGATATAGGCGATGGTGTCGTCGACCTGCTTCGCCAGCGCGGCAAAGGACACTTCGGCGCCATCGAAGCTCACCGGCGGCAAACCCGCCAGCGGGCAGCAGCCCCGCAAAGCAAAATTGGCCGTGGCCCGCACCTGCGAGGAAAACGGCAGCATCTCCGCGTGCAGCCGCGCGCCAAGTATCTCCGGTCGTGCCTTCGCCTTTTCGATGACGCCCGCCAGTTGAGCGAGGTAGCGGTTAAAAATTGTCGGTGTGTTCATAGCTTGCAAGTCTAACCCAGTCTGCTTTTTTTTGACTACGCTGTCCTCAAACACGGCGATTTGCAATCTGATATAGAATTGGGAACCGATTTGTTCCATATTTAATCCATGCACCCACAAACCGCCCCATCGCGTGGCCGGCCGCGCGAATTCGAGCTGGAACACGCCTTGCGCCTCGCCATCGAGGTATTCCGTCAACGCGGCTATACGGCCACTTCCATTGTCGATCTGATGGAAGGCATGCAGCTGTCGCGCGGCAGTTTTTACAAGGCGTTCCACGACAAGAAAACCCTGTTCGCTGCCGCCTATGATTTGTATGCCGCCGAGGGGAAGGAACGTCTCAGAGCCACGGCGCGCACCGGCGGCACAGGGCGCGAGCGTATCAAGGCGGTGCTTGAGTTATATGCTGAACTTTCGGCCAGCCCTGATGGCCAGCGCGGTTGCCTGGTCGTCGCCACAGCGATCGAATTGTCGCTTCACGATCCGGACATCGCACGCCGGGTGACCGCGTCCTGGAAAAGCACCGAAACCCTGCTGGGTGAATTACTGCGCCAGGCGGAAGAAGACGGCTCCATCGGGATGTTGGAAGACCGCCAGGCGACAGCACGTTCATTGCTATGCCTGATGCAGGGCATGCGCCTGGTGGGCAAGAGCGCTGCACACGGCAAGGCAGGCTTCGTTGCGGTGGTCGGGCAAGCAATGAAGATCATCGACTGAATTCTTCTCTACAAAGGATCATCATGGCAAACACAATATTCCGCTTGCTGCGCTCCGTGCTCGCCGGGTGCGCCGCCGCAGGCATCGCTACCGCCTCCGCCGCGCCTGCTCAATTTCATCACGGCGTCATACTGGCAAACGGCGTCAGGTTGCACTATGTCGAAGGCGGACAGGAGGCGACGGGCGATCCGATACTGCTCATTCCGGGATGGCCGCAGAGCGAATATGCCTGGCGGTTGGTCATGCCGAAGCTGGTGGCTGCGGGCCATCGGGTCGTGGCGCTCGATCTGCGCGGCATGGGCGACTCGGATCACCCGATGGACGGCTACGACAGCAAGACCATGGCCGCCGACATCCATGCCTTCATCGAGGCAAGTGGCCTGGCCCGCGCAGGCAGGCTGCATGTGGTTGGCCATGACGTGGGGGCATGGATGGCATATGCCCACGCGGCCGACTGGCCCGGTGATGTGAAGACCTTGACCGTGATGGAGGCAGCCCTGCCAGGCATTACGCCGCCTGCGCCAGCCGGCATTCCCAGTGATGAAGGAAACCTGCGCTCATGGCATTTCGCCTTCAATCGCCTGCCGGATCTTCCGGAAATTCTGATACAGGGACATGAGCGCGCCTACCTCTCCTGGATTTTTGCGCAAAAATCGGTGCAGCGGTATGTGTTCACACAGGATGCCCTCGATGAGTACACCCGTGTTTTCTCCCAGCCAGGCGGCGCCCGCGCCGCCTTCAGCTACTATCGTGCCGCCTTCAGTGATACAGGCCTGGAACAGAATCGCGTGCGCGCGGCTGCCCGCCTAAGGATGCCGGTGCTCGCGGTGGGCGGCCAATATAGCGTAGGCGCCGGCATGTTCAACACCATGAAACTGGTGGCGGCGGACGTGCGCGGCTTGACGATACCTGGCGCCGGCCACTTCGTGCTCGAAGAAAGTCCCGCCGAGGTGGCGCAGGCGCTGCTGGACTTCGTGGGCGCTCCGCTTATTCCATCTCGCTGATCATGGCGACGATCTCGTCGCCATACGACGCCAGCTTTTTCTCGCCGACGCCCGAGATGCCGCGCAGGTCGGACAGCGTGGTCGGTCGCGCCTTGGCGATCTCGCGCAGCGTGGCGTCGTTGAAGATGATGTAGGCCGCCACGTCGTGCGCGCGCGCCGTCTCCACCCGCCACCAGCGCAGCTTGTCGAAGATGGCCTGCTCGCGTGGCGACAGATCGCTCTCCACATAACCTTTCGACGCCTTGCTCGGACTCTTCTGCTTGACCGGCTTCTGGTACTGGCGCAGCTGCACCTTCTGCCCGCCCTTGAGCACCGGCCGCGCGGCGTCGGTCAGCTTCAGCGAGCTGTATTGTTCATGGTCGACCGTCACCAGTCCCAGCGCGATCACCTGGCGCAGGATGGCGCGCCACTCGGCCTCGCTGCGGTCGGCGCCGATGCCGAACACCGACAGCGAATCGTGGTGCCAGGTCTTGATGCGGTCCGTCTCCACGCCGCGCAGCACTTCGATCACGTGGCCGGCGGCGAAGCGCTGGTCGACGCGGTACACCGCCGACAGCAGCTTCTGCACCGGCACCGTGCCGTCGAAGGACACCGGCGGTATCAGACAGGTATCGCAGTTGCCGCAAGGGCCGGAGGCTTCGCCGAAATAATCGAGCAGGCGCACGCGCCGGCAGCTCAGCGTTTCGCACAGGCCCAGCATCGCATCGAGCTTGTTGCCCAGCACCCGCTTGAAGGTCTCGTCGGCTTCCGACTCGTCGATCATCCGGCGCTGCAGCACCACGTCCTGCAGGCCGTAGGCCATCCAGGCGCTGGACGGATCGCCGTCGCGGCCGGCGCGGCCGGTCTCCTGGTAGTAGCCCTCGATACTCTTGGGCAGATCCAGGTGGCAGACGAAGCGCACATTGGGTTTGTCGATGCCCATGCCGAAGGCGATGGTGGCGCACATGACGATGTTCTCTTCGCGCAGGAACTTGGCCTGGTTGGCCGCGCGCTTGGCGTGGTCCATGCCGGCGTGGTAGGCCATGGCGCGCACGCCGTTCTCGTTCAGGAACTCGGCGGTCTCCTCGACCTTCTTGCGCGACAGGCAGTAGACGATGCCGCAGTCGCCGCCATGCTCGGTGGTGATGAAGTCCAGCAGCTGCTTGCGGCCGTTGGCCTTCTCGACGATCTGGTAGCGGATGTTGGGGCGGTCGAACGAGGACACGAACTGCATCGCATCGCCCAGCTGCAGGCGGTGGATGATTTCGGCGCGGGTCTGCGGATCGGCGGTCGCGGTCAGCGCGATGCGCGGCACGTTGGGGAACTGCTCGTGCAGCACCGACAGCTTGATGTACTCCGGCCGGAAGTCGTGCCCCCATTGCGACACGCAATGCGCCTCGTCGATGGCGAACAGCGCGATCTTCGAGGCCTGGAACAGGTTCAGGCAGCGCTCCGTCATCAGGCGCTCGGGCGCCACGTAGACCAGGTCGATCTCGCCGGTGCGCACCAGGCGCTCGATGCGGCTCGCTTCTTCGTAGGTCTGGGTGGAGTTGAGGAAGGCGGCGCGCACGCCCACTTCGGCCAGCGCGTCCACCTGGTCCTGCATCAGCGCGATCAGCGGCGAGACCACCACGCCGACGCCGTCGCGCACCAGCGCGGGAATCTGATAGCACAGCGACTTGCCACCGCCGGTGGGCATCAGGACCAGCGCGTCGCCGCCACCGCTGACATGGCCGACGATCTCCGCCTGCTGGCCGCGGAAGGCTGGGTAGCCGAACACGGTTTGCAGCAGTTGAAGGGCGCGTTCGTTATTTTCCTGATGATCCATTGCTACTACTCGATTCCGACAACAAAACTACAAAAAGGTTTAATCGGCCCAGACGATGACGCCGGTGTAACCGGTGACCAGCACCATCAGGCCGAAGGCGATGCGATACCACGCGAACGCGGTGAAGGTGTGCGAGCTGATATAGCGCAGCAGCCAGCGCACGCACAGGAAGGCCGAGACGAAGGCCGCCACGGTGCCGATCGAGAACAGCGGCAGGTCGGAGGCCGACAGCAGCGCGCGCTCCTTGTACAGCGAATACACGGTGGCGCCCAGCAGCGTCGGGATCGCCAGGAAGAACGAAAACTCGGTCGCGACCTTGCGCGAGAAGCCGAAGATCATGCTGCCCATGATGGTGGCGCCGGAACGGCTGGTGCCCGGGATCAGCGCGAACGCCTGGGCGATGCCGATCTTGAGCGCGTCGATCGGCTTGATGTCGTCGACCGAATTGATGCGGGCCATGGCCGGATTGGCTTTTTCGCGCTTTTCCACCCACAGGATGACGAAGCCGCCGACGATGAAGGCCAGCGCCACCGGCACCGGCGCGAACAGCTTGGCCTTGATGGCTTTGCTGAACAGCACGCCCAGCACGGCGGCCGGCATGAAGGCGATCAGCACGTTGAGCGCGAAGCGCTGCTGCTTCGGGTCGCCCAGGCCGGTCAGCACGGCGGCGATGCGCGCGCGGTATTCCCAGCAGACGGCGAAGATGGCGCCCGCCTGGATGACGATCTCGAACACTTTCATTTTTTCTTCCAGGCCGTGGAAGCCCAGCAGGTGCTCCGCCAGAATCAGATGGCCGGTCGACGA
The DNA here is from genome assembly GCF_009380215.1 of Rugamonas aquatica. Taxonomy (GTDB): domain Bacteria; phylum Pseudomonadota; class Gammaproteobacteria; order Burkholderiales; family Burkholderiaceae_D; genus Rugamonas; species Rugamonas aquatica_B. The sequence continues at coordinate 3,297 of NZ_WHUG01000012.1, read as the reverse complement.
GATCGGCAGAAATTCCGTGAAACCTTCAACCAGGCCCATGATCAGGGCTTTGAGTGCGAGAACGATATCCATGAGGTAAGTAATGAGTTGGTGGGGATGGGGCGCCACGTGAAGCGCCGGGGTCGAAGCTTACCATGTTCGCGGCCCCGGATTCTGAATCTGACTCAAGCGTAATGGGGTTTTCCCCGGCCAGGCAAAAAAAAACGCCCCGGAGCGGGGCGTTGGAAGAAGACCTGGGCAATGTGAGCAGTGCGATTACCAGCTGGCTTGCAGCGTGTACTTGCCGCTGGTGGCGCCGGTGCCGCCGCTGTAGTAGATCACCTTGGCGTACAGCGTACCGGCCGTGCCGTAGCTGACGCTGTCGGCCGAACCGGTGCCGTTGGTGCTGGACGCCACCTTGGTGCCGGCGCTGTTGTACAGCTCCAGGTCGTAGTCCGAGCTGGCGTTCGGCGCCAGGGTCACGGTCAGCGTTTTGCCGGCCGGCAGCACGATCTTGTAGTAATCGACGTCCGACGAGGCGCTGATGGTGCCGTTGACCGTGGTACCGGCGGTGCTGACGGCTTGCGCGGTGGCGGTGGTGTTGTTGCTTTCCACTTCATTGATGGTCGGGCCGCTGACCACCGACGACAGGATGTTCTGCGCCTCGAACTTGGCCTGGAAGGTGTTGGCGTAGCTCAGGTCCGACGGGTACAGCGCCTTGGCGGCGTTGACGATGGCGGTGGCCATGGCCGGCATCTTGATGTTGCTGCCCAGGCCGAAGTGCGCTTCCAGGATGATCTGGTCGATATTGGCGCGCGGCTTGCCGGCGGCGATCAGCGCCACCATCGACTGGTACAGCGGCGCCGACCACAGCTCGTCGGACTGGAAGGTGACGCCGTTTTCCGTCACCGACTGGTGCGCGCCGTAGGTCTTGGCGGCGTTGTACTTGGCGTTGGTGCGGTTCAGCAGGCGGCCGTCCCAGCAGGCGCCGTGGCCGTCCCAGCTGAACGCCCATTCCGGATGGTAGATCTTGCCGTTCGGCGTGCTGTAGGAGTAGGACGCGGCCCAGTAGTCGCCGAAGCCTTCGCCCATGGCGCCGGTGTCGCCGCCGCTCCAGTTCGAGTTGATGTTGGCCTGGATGCCGTGGCCGTATTCGTGCAGGATCACGTCGGCGTCTTCGCTGTCGTTCACGCAGCCGTGGCCGAAGGCCAGGTAGTCCGAGCCGGCGGCGCCGCCGCTGTAGTGCGAGTTGTCGTCGCCGTTGACGCCGTCGGTGTCCACGTCCAGCGGACGGTTGATGATGGACTTGGTGCCGGTGAAGCCCAGCGACTGGATGTAGCGCTGGCTCTGGTCCAGGTGGAAGTAGACGTTGGTGTCGTCGAAGGCGTTGTTGCCGCGCTTGGCCGTCCACACGCCGTTGGTGGTGGTGCTCGGCGCGGTGGCCGGCGCTTCGATATTCTTGATGTTGACGAACGGGCCGCTCAGCTTGTACACGCCGCCGGTCACGGTCAGGTCGCGCAGCGTCTTGGTCGAGTAGGCGGCGTCGAAGGCGGAGGCGGGCGAGGTGTCGGTCAGCGCATCGGTGTTGAGCACGGTGCGCGGATCGGGATCGAAGGCGTAGCCGGAACCGTTGATGCCGGACGGCGTGGCCAGCGCCGCGGCGGCCGATTGCGCGCTCAGCTGCGAGCGCGAGCCCTGGCTGTTGGCCACGGCCTTGGTGGCGGCGGCGCGGTCCAGCACGGGGCCGGCGACGGCGCCGCGTGCGCCCAGCGTGCGTTCGCCGCGGCGCGGCAGCGAGGTGGTGTAGGAGCTGATGACGGTGCCGTCATGCGCGTTCAGGAACTGCACGAAGCCGCCGGTCGGCATCTGCGCCTCGATGCGGACCTTGCGCGCCAGTTGCACGCCGTCCTTGGTCGGCACCCACACCAGTTCGGTCGATGGCGTGGCCACCAGCGGATGCTGCACCTTCATATTGGTCCAGGCTTTGTCCAGGGCCTGGTCTTCGCTGATCTGGGCCTGGTTGTACAGCTGGTTGACGGCGCTGGCGTCCACCTTGTCGGAGATGTAGCGGGTTTCGTTGAAGATCTTTTGCAGCTGGCCGTTCTTGCCGATCGAGATGATGATCTCGGCCCGGTCCACCGGCAGGCCGCGCAGCATTTGCTGGTAGTGGTAGTGCTTGCCGGTCAGGGATTCCTGCACCTTGACCAGGCCCAGGTTGCTCAGCGAGGCGGGCAGGCCGAAGCGGGCGGCATTCTGGCGCAGCACGTCGTCGGCCGAGGTGGCCGCGGTGCCGGAGTACACCGTCAGGTTTTCAACCGAATAGCTGCCGGCGTGCGCGGTACCCGCGTAGGCCAGGACGATCAGAGAGGCAAGTAATGGGCGGGCAAATTGGCGCATGCTGCATGGACTCCTTTAAATGGGATGTAGTTTGGATGCGAGCCTTGTGGGTGCCAAACGAGTATAGCCACGCCTTTTTGCCATTTGTAAAATCAGGCGTTTTTAGACACTTTGTGCGATTCTGTTAAAAATGAGACATAGCGGCGGCGCGCGGGCGGCGCTAAGATGGAGCCCAAATATCCAACGAAAGGCCTTCGATGCAACGACTGTTTTCCCTGCTGCTGCCGCTGGTGATGACGTCCGGCTGCGCGATGGCGCAAGCGCCCAAGGCGATCGAGGATGTGGAGCCGGAGGTGACGCAGCAAGTGGCGGCCGCCGTGGCCAAGATGGCGGTCGATCCGGCGGCAGCGCCCGCCGGCGAAGGAGCGTCGTTGCTGCGCGCCTGTCCGTCACAGGCGGCGCCACCGCTGGAACTGCTGCGGCGCACCGTCGACGGCGAAGAGCGCACCTATCTCTACCGCACCCAATGCGGCAAGCCGCTGCTGGTGTCGGCCACCTACGGGAAGAACGGCGCCATCAAGCGCTTGCAGCTAAAAGCAGAGTAGGGTCAAGTCTGACATTCGGACACGATCTCATCTATCGTCCCCCCCCCCATAAAAAAGGTTCATCGCGGATTGCCGGGAAATGCGGTGTTGGGCGCGTCCATGATCGCAAGGCGCCCGGTTCGCCGGCACGATCAGAGGACACGTGGGGTGGTTGCCGTTTTTTCGGGTTTTACTAGAACGCGATAACCACTGCTGCCTCATGATATCCCTCGATATTTCATCAGAGTTCGCACTAATCGGGAACTAACGGCTACTGAGCGGCTCTAACGAATAGAGGCCTAAAAATTTTAGTATCGGATAGCGTTCGATACGGAAATTTTAGTAAGTCTTAGGACGCTGTAGTCCCCCTTAGCGGTGGTTCGCAGCGCTTAGTCAA
>NZ_WHUG01000011.1 GCF_009380215.1 Rugamonas aquatica | reverse complement strand
GGGTCGTTCGAGACCAGGACGTTGATAGGTCAGGTGTGGAAGTGCAGTAATGCATTAAGCTAACTGATACTAATTGCCCGTACGGCTTGTCCCTATAACCTTAGCAGGTTATGGTGAATGAGAAGTATGTTGGAACGTTCGTTGATACAACTTCATTACCCCATTACTTACTTTTTCCAGATTCGGAGCGTCGCTGAAAGCGTCGCTCGTACAAGTCAATGCCTGATGACCATAGCAAGTTGGTCCCACCCCTTCCCATCCCGAACAGGACCGTGAAACAACTCTGCGCCGATGATAGTGCTGCAACCAGTGTGAAAGTAGGTTATCGTCAGGCTAGTTATACTAAAAAGCCCACCAGGTGATCTTGGTGGGCTTTTTTTCGTCTATAGTTTTTCCAGGTCTGGGCCGCGTAACCCAACCAACAAGGCATGTCCCTGTCGGTCTATCCGGAATTCGCCATATTTGGCCTTAGCCCAGCGATCCGCTTCGCCCTCCTTGAAGTACCAGGCATCGCTGGCTAGCCGCAGGCCGCTTCCCGTCGGTATCAATTCGATCAAGATCTCGTCACCAGCCAAGGCGGTTGTATCTTTGACTCGGTCGACGACTGCGATCCCGCGGGCATCAATTTTGGCGATCGCCAGGAGGCTGGAGGTGTGTAATACGTCCGGCAATGGCATCTTGAAATTCAATGCCATGTAGTCGCCCTGCACGAGCGAGCGAGGATCGACCGGCGCCACCTCCAGAAATACTAGACGGCCCGTACGGATCAACTCCTCTTTTTGCCAGATCCCCAAATTTGCGACCACAAGCGTGGCCAGCAGCGATGCCGCGATGCCGGGCCGTTGCCATCGGCCCGCAGTGCCGGACATCGTGCTTACCAAAATCGCTGGCCGAACGCCGCCACGCCATCCGCGCCGCGCCACCAGGCCGAACGCTGCGCCCATGACGATCATGATGATGGCCTTGATGGCCAGCGCCACATTCAGTTGGTAGTAGAAGGTGCCAATGATCCACGCAGTTGCGATGGCGCTGGCAACCGCCAGCCGCCAATGGCCGCTGCCGGCGAATATAGCCGTCACGAGCAGCATTGCCCCCAGCGTTTGGACCAGCCATGCAAACGCTGCAAGCATCGCAGCCGCCACAAGATAACGCGGCGCGCGCAAGGACGGCCAGCGGTACGCGAGCCACGCGGCGGCTGCGAGCGTCATCAGCGCGGAGAGTATCTTTTGCACTGGTTCGTCCAGTAGCGCCGACATCAGTTCGTGCGGATACCAGCCGCCTGCCAATGCGCCGCTCATGAACGACGGGCCGGAAATGTGGGTGATGGCGAACAGCACCCAGAGTATCCAGCCGTTGGCGATGGATTCGGCCGCGATCATGGTGTCAGAGTAATCGCCGTCGACCAGCCGAGCGTAAAAGAACGCCTGCGCCAGCAGCCATGCCAACAATCCGTAGTGGATCCCGCTCCAGCTTGGGAACAGCGTGCTGTATTCCCTTGCATCCGATGTCGCCACGACGAACGTTGCGCAGGCCAGGGCGCCGAGCAAGGTGCGCAACCAGTTCTGCGGCGCCAACCATGCAAGGACCAGGCTGACCGCCGTGACCAGTACTCCGGCGACCGCGTACGGCATATCGCGGTAGACGCCGTAGCCGATCAAGGAGGCGCCGACCAGCAGTCCGGGCAAACTCATATGTTCTGCAAAGATCGGTAGTCCGGGCTTGTGCAAGGCCGTCAGCGCGCAGCCGGTCAGGAGGAGTCCCAGCATGTAACAGCAAGGGCCATCAAGCAGGGTTGCATTAAAAATCAGGAACATCAGGATGAACAGGGGAATGGCTGCCAACCATGCGCCGACGCCGGTCAGCAGCACGATGGGCCACGGACGGGATGTGTCGTCGAGCGAGGCGTCTTTGGGCAGGATGCCACGCTCGATCGCTGACTGGATTAGCTGCTGTAGTCTCGATTGGTTCATGATGAGGACGCCTCCGTGTTACGGTGTGTCAGATCGACGATCAGTTTGACGGTCCCCGCCAGCATGGCTGCGGCGGTCCCACCAATGAAGACCATCGCGCCGCTCAGGTCGTTGCTACCTGGCCCCAGCAGGAGTTTCGCGAGCCCGCTGACCACGATCACATTGGCGCTCAGGCCCAGTGCGCTGAAGACAAAGACATCGAACATGTTCGGCAGGCTGAAGGCGTACGCCAGGCAAGCGATGGTGAGTAGCGTCAAGGGATACACGCCCAGGCTGTCGTCGGCGAACATGCTCAGCAACGCCGTCCACGCCAGGCCGATGGTCGCGTAGATCATGCACAGCCGCATCGGCCACAGGCCTGTGCCGGTGTATCGCTTGGGAACATAGCGATAGGCAAACGCTAGCGCCAGTGCCGGCATCCAGGAACCGAGACTGCTCAGTAGCGGGGAATTCCCGCTATCCCACCAGCCAGCGCTACGGACTTGCGACAGCAGCAGCGCGGCGGTGAGGGCGACGATCGTCCATGCGGTCCACAGCACATCGTGTCTCAGGCCCAGGCACAGCGGCAACGTGAGCGCGGCCCACAGTGCGAACAGTTGCCACGCGTCGGCGCCGGTCTGGTACGTCTGTCCGATGCAGGCCAGCAGGCCGCCGCAGATCAGCAAGCCAAGCAGCGACAATGCGACCCTGGCGCCTGGCCGCTGCCATGCTCCGAGAAGCATGCAGGCCAGCGCGCCCTCCAGCAATGCAAATCGGCCCCAGGCGGGCAGCGACGCCCAGTTGGCGGCGATCCAGAACAGCACGCCCAGTCCGCCGAGGGCAGCGCCGAGGATGGCGCTGCCCAATGGCAGGTGCTCGGCCAGCCACGCTGACGGTTCGTCGAGGCCGGCCAGCTGCCGGAGCCGTTCGCTGTCATCGTCTGAAAGACCGTATTTGTCAGACAGTGCAAGAATTGCAAGACGAAGATTCATACGCCTCCCGATGGTTGGTGTGAATGGATGAGCTTAATCCCGGTCCCGCGCCCGCGCCGTGAGCTTGGGCAACCGTCGCAAACAAATCCGCTACGTGCACGTGGACGCTACGCGACGGTCAGCATGAAGATACTTTGACAGAGCAGGCCCGAGCGCTCACCGGGGCTGTGAATTCATGGGGTTTTTTGCTGTTGTGCATTAGAATGGGTCGCATCTCGGAGATGCTGCCCTATGCCTGGTTACGCAATACGTTCAGTCCATTTATGCGGCTTGCTCTTGCTGGCGTTGCTGTCCATCGCGCGCGCCGCGCCGCTCAGCCTTCGGTTTGAGCACCTCGGTGTCGAACAAGGTCTGACGCAGGAATCGGTCACAGCCGTGCTGCAGGACCGCCACGGCTATATGTGGCTGGGCACGCAGGCCGGCTTGAGCCGTTACGACGGCTATCGCATGACGGCGTTCAAGAACGATCCTGCCAATTCGCGCAGCCTGCTCGACAACTATGTGCATGCGCTGTACGAAGACAGCAACGGCAACATCTGGATCGGCAGCAAGGGCGGGCTGGACCGCTACGATCCCGCCACGCTGTCTTTCGTGCACCAGCTCAGCCGCAGCGGCAACCTGACCGTGTTCAGCATCGTCGGCGACGGCCGGCAGGGGCTGTGGCTGTCCACCAGCGACGGCTTGCAGCACCTCGATATCGCCAGCGGCCAGGTGAAGGCCTTGCGTCATGCGGCGTCCGACGCCGACAGCATTCGTGACGACCGCGTCAGCGCGCTGGCGCGCGACAAGTCCGGCAATCTGTGGGTGGGCACGGCCAGCGGCCTGGAGATGCTGGTGGCCGGCGGCCGCAAGTTCCGTCATCTGAATCCATCGGGCGGCTCGACGCCGGCCAACAATATCCTGTCCTTGTCGATAGGCGCGGACGGCGTGGTGTGGGCGGGCACGATGAGCGGCTTGCAGGCCTGGCGACCGGGCAGCGACGGCGCCGAGCGCATCCCGCTGGACGCGGCCGACGACTTGCGCGACCAGCGCATCCCCGCGCTGCTGCACGACAGCGATGGCGTGCTGTGGGCCGGCAGCTTCGCCGACGGCTTGAAGCGGCGCGATCCGGTCTCGCGGCATTTCTACACCTACCGCCACAACAGCCAGGATCGTCACGGCGTCGGCGACAACCAGATCAGCGCGCTGTACCAGGACCGCACCGGCACGCTGTGGGTCGGCAACTGGTACACCGGCCTCGACTGGGTAGACCTGACCAGCGGCGGCTTCGAACGCTACACCGAATACCCGGGCGTGATGCCCAGCATCAGCAACAACAAGGTGCGCGTGATTACCGGCGCCGGCCCCAACAAGTACTGGCTGGGCACCGGCAATGGCTTGACGCTGCTCGACAGCGTCACCGGCGCAACCGAGGTCTGGCGTCACAACGAGCGTGATCCGTCCAGCCTGCCCGGCGACCAGATCCAGGCGCTGCAGACCGACAGGCGCGGCCGGCTATGGGTCGGCAGTTCCACCGGACTGGCCTGGCGCGATGCGGCCGGCGGCCCGTTCACGCGCTTCGTGCTGGATGCCGATCCCGCCGCCGCGACGATACAGCGGATACTGGTCGACCGTGACGGCGTCATCTGGGTGGCGTCGCGCGCCGGCCTGCACCGCATCGACCCGCAAACCAGCGCGGTCCACACCTGGCGCCATGACGCGGCCGACCCCGACAGCCTGGATGGCCGCATCTATTCGCTGATGGAGGACCGTCAGGGCGTGCTGTGGCTGGGCACTGAAAACGGCCTGGACCGTTTCGACCGCGCCATCGGCAAGTTCCGCCACTATCGCCACACGCCGGGCAAGGAAGACAGCCTCAGCCACAAGCGCGTGCACTACACCTACGAAGACGACAAGGGCCGCCTGTGGATAGGCACGGCCGCCGGCCTGTGCCGCGCCGAGCAGGGCGCCGACGGCGAGCTCCACTTCCACTACACCCCGACCAGCGCGGCCCATGCGCCGGACCCGATCGGCGCCATCCTCAGCGACGAGCAGGGGCGCTTGTGGATCAGCAGCACCTCCGGCCTGACGATGCTCCATCCCGACACCGGCGCGTTCAAGGAATACACGTCGCGCGACGGCCTGATCGACGGTTCCTACTTCATCGGCTCCGGCTACAAGGCGGCCGACGGCACGCTGTTCTTTGGCGGACTGTCCGGCGTGACGGCGTTCCAGCCCTCGCGCATCCACGACAACCCGCATGCGCCGCCGGTATCGATCACCGATTTTTCCATTTTTAATCAGTCGATCCTGACCGGCCAGCCGCGCAACGATGTGCTGGCCAAGGGCCCGATCTATGAAGCGAAGACGCTCAATCTGAGCTATCGCGACGCGGTGTTCTCGTTCGAATTCGCCGGGCTGCATTACGCCGATCCGGTGCGCAACCGCTTCGCCTATCAGCTGGAGGGCTTCGATCCGCAGTGGGTGACGGCCGACGCCGGCAAGCGCTTCGCCACCTACACCAATCTCGACCCCGGCCGCTACGTGTTCCGCGTCAAGGCCGCCAACAAGGACGGCGTCTGGAGCAGCGAGCCGGTGGCGGTGGAAGTGATCATCGCGCCGCCGCTGTGGAAGACCTGGTGGTTCCGGCTGCTGGCGCTGACCCTGGCGCTGGGCAGCGCGTATCTGCTGTTCCGCATCCGCATCCGCATGTTGGTGCGCCAGAAGCATGCGCTGGAGGCGGAAGTCGGCAGCCGCACGCGCGAGCTGGTGCAGCAGAAGGAATCGATAGAACGGCAGAAGCGCGAAGTCGAACGGCAGAAGGAAAGCGTGGAGCTGGCGCACCGGAATATTTCGCTGCTGTCGGATATCGGCCGCCGCATCACGGCCAATCTCGACAGCGAGGCCATCATGGCTATGCTGTATCAGCAGGTGCATGCGCTGATGGACGCCAGTGTGTTCGGCATCGGCATCTACCGGCCCAAGGAAGAGCTGATCGAATATCCGTTCGCGATGGAGAAGGGCAAGCGCTACGCGCCCTACACGCGCAGCATGCGCGAGCCCAACCAGCTGGCGGTATGGTGCATCACCCATGCGCAGGAAGTGTTCATCAACGACCTGGAGCAGGAATACTCGCGCTACATCGAACACTTGCAACTGGTGTCCGGCGTCGACGACATGGGCACGCTGGAAGACGGTTCGCTGCCGACCGAGCCGCGCTCGCTGATCTACGTGCCGATCTCGGTGGCGGGCCAGGTGCGCGGCGTGATTACGGTGCACAGCTACCGCGCCAACGCCTACCAGCGCATCGACCTCGACATGCTGACCACGCTGGCTTCCTACGTGGCCGTGGCGTTCGCCAATGCCGATTCCTACCGGCAGTTGCGCGACACCCAGCAGCAACTGGTGGAGCGCGAAAAGCTGGCGGCGCTGGGCTCGCTGGTGGCCGGCGTCGCGCACGAGTTGAACACGCCGATCGGCAACAGCCTGGTGATCGCCAGCACGCTGGAAGACAAGACGGCCGAGATCGACCAGCGCCAGGAGCAAAACCAGCTGCGTCGTTCCGACTTGAAAAACTTCATCGATGCGGCGCGCGAAGCGTCGACGCTGCTGATGCGCAGTCTGCATAACGCGGCCGAGCTGGTGAACAGTTTCAAGCAGGTGGCGGTGGACCAGGCCAGCGCCAAGCGGCGCCATTTCAATCTGCACCAGGCCAGTCAGGAAATCGTCACGACGATGAAGAACCAGATCCGCAAGGCCGGCCATCAGGTGGAGCTGGAAATGCCGGACGATATACAGATGGACAGCTTCCCCGGCCCGTACGGCCAGGTCATCATCAACCTGATCAACAACGCGCTGCTGCATGCGTTCGAGGGACGCAGCGGCGGCGTCATCAAGATGTGGGCGGTGCGGCTGGGATCGGAGCAGGTGAGGATAGTGTTCCAGGACGACGGCAAGGGCATTCAGACCGAGCATCAAGCGCGCATTTTCGACCCCTTCTTCACCACCAAGCTGGGGCAGGGCGGCAATGGCCTGGGCCTGAGCATCACCTACAACATCGTGACCTCGCTGCTGGACGGCAGCATCCGCGTCGACAGTGCGATCGACGTCGGTACGCGCTTTACGATAGATCTCCCGCTCAAGGCTTCATTGGCGGGAGATTAGTGGCTTAGACGCCCCAGATGATGCTCTCGTTTTCCTGCTTGGCCGAGCGCAGCATTTCCAGCAGCGGGAAGGCGCGGGCGGCAAAGCCGACGCGCTGCATCACGGCGTGCTCCACCGTTTCGCCGTCTTCCTTCTCGTGGCTGTGGATGTCGTGCTCGACATCGCTTTCCGGGTGCAACTTGCTCTCGGCAACTTCATGTTCGAGCACCGACAGGGCGCGGGCCGCTTCTTCCGCCGTGATGACGCCGCGCGTAGGGTTTTTGTGGAGCAGGTCCAGAATGCGCTGGGCATGTTCCTGATACATCAGGACTTCGGGACTGGATTTCGATTTAAAGGCGATTAACATAGAGAGAGCTTTCTTAGTCTTGTAGTGGAACGGTATGCCGTAGTAGTGACATTAGGCTATTGGTGGAACTTTACAAGAGGCACACCCATCTGTCTGAGCGGTAGCGCACGTCAAATTAAGCACTTTCTAAGCCAGAACCGGGTTTTCAGTTCAATTTGAAGGAACTGAGGTAGGTTTCCACCGTGTCCTGCACGATATTTTTGTCCCGGCCCATGACGATGACCTGGTAAATCCGCTTGTCCCGGGCGATGAAATGGCCGATCAGGCGCATCGCTTCGCCGTTCTGGCTGCCCTTGGCTTCGACATCGAGCGTGGACTGCCTGCCGTCGGTGGCCGATTTATTGCTGGTGACGGTGGCGCCGATATTGCCGACCAGCGCGGTCTTCATGGCCTCGATCGCCGCCGGCCCCTGGGCCGCCTCCGCGACCTGGGCGCTGCCGACCGCGAAGATGACCCCGTTCACTTCCGCCGCCGTCATTGTCATATTCACCGACACGGTATCGAGCCGGATGCTGCGGGTCTGGCTGGCCGGCTTGCCGGGGAAGAGCACGGCGTACGGAGCGTCGTTGCTGCGATAGTCGCGCCAATCGTATTGCGGGCTGCAGGCCGACAGCGCAGTGGCCAGCAGCAGCGCCAGGGAGATTTTTTTCATCAGGACTTGGCTTTCTTCTTGCGTTGTTCTTCCTGCTGCTTCCATTCGTCGATATGGGCTTGCTGGCGCAGCACGCGGGAGTTCGGATCGATAGTGTATAGCGCTTGCGCTGGCAGCGTCAGTTCGCCCTGGCCGTTGCTCATCGCCAGCTTCTCGATGCGGTTGTTGACGCGTACTTCGATCGGCATCGGGAAGGCGCCGCCGTCCTTCAACTTCCAGCTCAGCTTGAGCTGGTTGCCGTGGCGTTCCTCGACCAGCTCCGGCAATGCCGCGTGGTACAGGTAGGCGTCGAAGAACCAGCCCAGGTCGCGGCCGCCGGCCTCGTTGGCGATGGCGATGAATTCCTTGGTGCTGCTGTAGCGCGGTTCGAAGTTGCCCGGCTTTGGCGTGTCGGTGCCGTAGACCATGCGGCGCGTGGCGCGGAAGAAGGCGTCGTCGCCGATCAGGTTGCGCAGCGTGTGCAGGATCAGCGAGCCCTTGGTGTAGATGTCGTTGCCGGGACCGCCGCGCGCGTCTTCGTAGACATCTTCGATGCGCTTCGATTTGCCGCTGACGACAGGCACCTTGTTCAGCAGCGACTTGCGCTGGTTGAACAGCTCGGCCTGGAACTCGCGCTCGCCGCGCAGATGCTCCAGGTACAGCGGCTGCATATAGCTGCCGAAGCCTTCGTGCAGCCACATGTCGTCCCAGTCGGCGTTGGTCATCTGGTTGCCGAACCATTCGTGCGACAGCTCGTGGTGCAGCAGCCAGTCGTAGCCGAGCGGCGACTTGGCGTAGCCGTTGCCGTAGGCGTTGATGGTCTGGTGTTCCATGCCCAGATGCGGCGTCTCAACTACGCCCATTTTCTCGTCGCCGAACGGGTAGGGGCCGATGCGGGCTTCGAAGAAATCCAGCATCGGCGCGAACTCGGCGAACAGGCCATTGGCTTGCTTGTCGTGGCCTTTCAGGTACCACATGCGCAGCGGGATCTTGTTGCCGTAGCGGCTGTCGTAGTCGCCGGACAGCATTTCGTAAGGGCCGATGTTCAGGGCCACGCCGTAGGTGCTGGGGTTTTTCGCGCGCCAGTTGTAGGTGCGCCAGCCATCCTTCTCTTCCATGCCGAGGGCGATGCCGTTGCCGGCCACCACCAGCGGCGACGGCACGCTGATGTGCAGGTCGATCAATTTCGGCTTGCCTTGCGGATGGTCGATGCAGGGCCAGAACAGGTCGCAACCTTCGCCTTCGACGGTGGTGGAAATCCACGGCTGGCCATCGGCTGTTTTGCTCCACATGAAGGCGCCGTCCCACGGCGCGTGCGATGCCACGTGCGGCACGCCATGGTAGCGGATGCGGACGGTGGTGCGGGCGCCGGCTTGTAGCGGCGTCGGCAAGGTCAGGTAGAGACGGCCATCGGGGTTGCTGATCGCGGATGGCGCCAGCTGTACGCCGTCCACGCTGGCGAAATCGACGGGCAGGTTGCGGTCCAGTTCGACGGCGATGCGGGTCAGCGGGGCGCCGGCGAGGAAGGTCAGCGCGGCGTCACCGCTGATGCTTTGGCTGGCGGGATCGACGCGCAGCGCCAGGTCGGCTTTTTCAAACGTGACGGCCAGTTGTTCCGGCGCGCGCGGGCTGCCGGAGTTGGCGGTGAAGTCGGTCAGCGGAACCTGGGTGGCGGCGCAGCCGGCCAGCAGTGCGCTGGCGGCGAGGTAGAGGGGCAAGCGTGTCATCGATTTCCCGTGGTTGTAAGGGCATCGATCAATATAGCAGCAAGGCCAGCGAAGAGGTGACGCTTAGCGCCGGGATCGGCAGAATTTAGAACGGGCGGCGGCGGATGCTGGCCTGCATCCGCCGCCGCTGGCCCGGTCGATCAAGCCTTGCGGATCAGGCCCAGTTGCTGCAGCGCTGTGACGCCGTCGTCCAGGCCCAGTTCTTCGACGATCTTGCCGTCCTTGAGGCGCAGCACCGTGGTGCCGGTGAAGCGCATTTTCCGGCCGGTTTCAGCCGGCAGCGCGCCGATCAGGAAATCGACGAAGGCGGGGCCGGTGTGGGTGCCGCCGCCGATCCAGCGGCCGACGACGTAGTCGCCTTCCGCGATCAGATCGGCTGCGCCGGCGAATGACAGGTCGGGGAAGGCGGCGCGGAAGTCGCCCATGAAGGCTTTGATGTCTTCACGGCCGCGGCGTGGTTCGTGCAGCGAATATTGCAGCAGCATGTCGGGCGATGCCAGGTCGTCGACGACGGCCGGGTTGTAGGTGTCGCCCCAGAATTCGGTGAACCAGCGACCGACGATGGCTTTGTTGGTTTCGGCTGTAGACATGATGGATTCCTTAGATTATCGAGTTGGGATGTGGAGTGCTTTCAAGTTCTCCAAGGCCAACGATATCGAAGCGCCATGGAGCGCGAACTCCGTTTCTTGCGCCCGACTGCGGCGGTGCGGCGTCGGTTTCGCATGAAGGATCGTGAATGCTGCCGTCGTTGTCTCAGATCTTGCGCAGCGCCTGCCGGTACTGGACGGCTTCGCAGACGTGCGCGAAGAGGATGCGCTCGCTGCCGGCCAGGTCGGCGATGGTGCGGGCCACGCGCAGGATGCGGTGGTAGGCGCGGCCTGACCATTGGAAGTGTTGCATGCTCTGTTTTAGCAGCGCCTTGGCGGGCCGTTCGGGCTTGCAGTAGTGGTCGATCTCGCGTGTGTTCAGGTATTGGTTGCGCTTGCCCTGGCGTTGCAGCTGGATGTTGGTGGCGGCCTGCACGCGGGCGGCGATGGTGCGTGATGATTCGCCGTCGGCATCGGCCGCCAGGATCTCGGGATCGACTGCCGCCACTTCTATCTGGATGTCGATGCGGTCCAGCAGCGGGCCGGAGACGCGGCCCTGGTAGCGCCGGATCAGATCCGGTGAACAATGGCATACGCCGCTGGTGTGACCCCAGTAGCCGCAAGGGCAGGGATTCATCGCGGCGATCAATTGGAAATGCGCGGGGAAGTCCGCCTGCCGGGCGGCGCGTGAAATGGTGATGCGGCCCGATTCCATCGGCTCGCGCAGCACGTCCAGTACGCTGCGCGCGAACTCGGGCAGCTCATCCAAAAATAGCACGCCCCGATGTGCCAGTGAAATCTCGCCCGGTCTCGGCACGCTGCCGCCACCCACCAGCGCCACGCCGGACGACGTATGGTGCGGCGAGCGGAAGGGACGCCGCTTCCAGTGCTCGATGCGGAAGTTGCCCGTCAGCGATTGCACGGCGGCTGCTTCCAGCGCCTCCTCGTCGGTCATCTCCGGCAGCAGGCCGGCGAAGCGCGCCGCCAGCATGGTCTTGCCGGCGCCCGGCGGACCAACCAGCAGTATCGAATGGTTGCCCGCGGCCGCCACCTCCAGCGCCCGCTTGACGAACACCTGTCCCTTGACGTCGGCGAAGTCGGGATACTCCAGCGACTCCAACAGCGGCGCCGATTCATGGCGCGACAGCATGGACTCGACCGACTTGGCCGCGAAATGGCCGCACACCTGCAGCAGCGATTGCGCCGGATAGATGGCGGCGTTGCCGACCAGCGCCGCCTCGTCGGCGTTGGCCAGCGGCAGGATGAAGGCCAGCGTGCCGCCATCTCGGCGCGTGGCCAGCGACATCGCCAGCGCGCCGCGTATCGGCCGCAACTCGCCGGACAGCGACAGCTCGCCGGCAAACTCGTATTGATGCAGGCGGGAAGAGGGAATTTGTTTGGATGCGGCCAGGATGCCGAGCGCGATAGGCAAGTCGAACCTGCCCGACTCTTTCGGCAAATCTGCGGGGGCGAGGTTGACGGTGATGCGTTGCGCGGGGAATTCGAAACCGCCGTTCTGGATGGCGGCGCGGACGCGGTCCTTGGCTTCCTTGACCTCGGTGTCGGCGAGCCCGACGATGGTGAAGGCCGGCAGCCCGTTGGCCAGATGCACTTCGACGCTGACCTCCTGCGCCTCCATGCCCGCCAGGGCGCGGCTTTTGAGTACGGCTAGGCTCATGGGATAGCGGACGACCAGTGGATACCAGCCGCCAGCGTAGCCCACGCCCGCCGCCGTGCTTTGCGCTAGCCCAAACGGGCGGGCGCCAGCACGGATTTATTGACCAGCTTTGGCTTCCAGTTCAGCCAGACGCGCTTCCAGCGCTTCCAGCTTGGCGCGGGTCTTGGCCAGAACTTGCGCCTGCACATCGAATTCCTCGCGCGTCACCAAGTCCAGCTTGGCAAAACCCTGGGTCATCATGGACTTCACGTTCTTCTCGATGTCCTTTGCTGGTGAGTTTTCGATGGCCTGATTGATCTTGCTTTGCAAGTCGTTGAAAAAAGTGTTCATATCCATAATATTCCTTGATCTAACCAGCGATGCACTGCACCATTGCAGTGCATCCCGGCGTTAATGTGGTGCGAAATTCTGAAACATCACCGCCGCACCCATCCCATTCTCACACTCTTTCAAATGCGGTCCCGTTGCCGATGTTGATACGGCAGCTATCACCTCGGCAACATTAGCTGGCACGCATTCTGCTAAAGAAGCCATGAACGCTTTCATCGCTTCGCTTCACACAGGATTTTAAACCGCAACTGCTAAATAAGTTCAACTACACAAGGAAAACAATTATGAAAAGCTTGAGCAAGAACTTCACCCTGGTCGCAGCGTTGACTTTAGCATTCGCCTCCATCAGCGCCGGCATGGCGCACGCCGAGGAAGCGACACCCGCTGCCGAGGCGAAACCGGACAATGAAGTCAGCTTCAATGCGGCCATTGTCAGCGACTACCGTTACCGCGGCATATCGCAAACCCGTCTGAAACCTGCACTGCAGGGCGGCGCGGACTATACCAATAATCCGACCGGCTTCTACGCCGGTACCTGGCTGTCCACCATCAAGTGGACCAAGGACGCGGGCGGTAGTGGCGATGTCGAATGGGATCTGTACGCCGGCAAACGGGGCGAGATCGTCAAGGATGTGTCCTATGACGTCGGCGGCCTCTACTACTTCTATCCATCCAATGGCCTGCATCCGAGCGCCAATACCTTCGAATTGTACGGCCAGGTTTCCTACGGTCCCGTCTCGCTGAAATACTCGCAGTCGACGACCAATCTGTTCGGCTTTGCCGACAGCAAGAACAGCGGCTACGTCGATGCCTCGGGCAACTTCGAGCTGGCCGACGGCTACGTGCTGAACGTGCACGCCGGCCATCAGAACGTCAAGCACAACGGCGCTTCCAGCTACACGGATTACAAGCTGGGCGTCACCAAAGATTTCGGCGTAGTGACGGTGGCATTGGCGGCGGTCTATGCCGACACGAAAGCCTACGTCGGACCTGATGGAAAGAACCTGGCAAAAACAGGTGCTGTCCTGACCATTTCCAAAACCTTCTAAGCGAGGCCAGTATGAAAATGATTACCGCCATTATCAAGCCGTTCAAGCTCGATGAGGTCCGCGAGGCCCTCTCGGCGATCAACGTGCAAGGCATCACCGTGACCGAGGTGAAAGGCTTCGGCCGTCAGAAAGGTCACACCGAACTGTACCGCGGCGCCGAATACGTCGTGGACTTCCTGCCGAAGACCAAGATCGAAGCGGCGGTGGACGATTCCATCGTCGAGCAGGCGATCGAGGCGATCGAAGGCGCTGCCCGCACCGGCAAGATCGGCGACGGCAAGATCTTCGTGTACAACCTGGAACAAGTCATCCGCATCCGCACCGGCGAAACCGGCAACGAAGCTCTTTAAGGGGAAGATTGATGAAAAAAACTATAACAACGTTGCTGGCTGGGGTATCCATCCTGTTCGCACTCGCCGCGCCGGTGGTTGCCCAGGAGGCCAAGCCGGCAGCCTCGGCGCCGGTTGCTTCGGCGCCCGCGCCCGCTGCATCCGCCCCGGCCGCCTCCGCGCCTGAAGCCGCGCCCGCCGCTCCCGCAGCCGCGCCAGCCGCAGCTCCGGCCGCCGCCGCACCGGCAGAAGCCGCTCCAGCCGCAGCACCCGCTCCCGTGCCTAACAAAGGCGACACCGCCTGGATGATGGTGTCGACCATTCTGGTCATCATGATGTCGATTCCCGGCCTGGCGCTGTTCTACGGCGGCCTGGTCCGCTCCAAGAACATGCTGTCCATCCTGCTGCAAGTGTTCACCATCTTCGTGCTGATCATCGTGCTGTGGTGCGTGTACGGTTACTCGCTGGCCTTCACCGAAGGCAACGCCTTCATCGGCAAATTCGACCGCGCCTTCCTCAACGGTATCTGGGATCCGGTCAAAGCCACCTTCTCGACCGCCGCCACCTTCAGCAAAGGCGTAGTGATTCCCGAGTTCGTGTACGTGGTGTTCCAGGCGACCTTCGCCGCCATCACCTGCGGCCTGATCGTCGGCTCCTTCGCCGAGCGCGCCAAGTTCACCGCCGTGCTGGCCTTCGTCGTGCTGTGGTTCACTTTTGCCTACCTGCCGATTGCCCACATGGTCTGGTTCTGGACCGGTCCTGACGCGATCAAGGATGCGGCCACCCTGGCGACTGAAACCGCCAAAGCCGGCTGGCTGTGGCAAAAAGGCGCGCTGGACTTCGCCGGCGGCACCGTGGTGCACATCAACGCCGCCGTGGCCGGCCTGGTGGGCGCCTACATGATGGGCAAACGCGTCGGCTACGGCCGTGAATCGATGGCGCCGCACTCGCTGACCATGACCATGATCGGCGCTTCGCTGCTGTGGGTGGGCTGGTTCGGCTTCAACGCCGGTTCGGCACTGGAAGCGGGCGATGTCGCCGCGCTGGCCTTCGTCAACACGCTGCTGGCTACCGCTTGCGCCACCATGTCCTGGTTGCTGGGCGAGTGGATCGTCAAAGGCAAGCCTTCGATGCTGGGCGCCGCTTCGGGCGCGGTTGCCGGCCTGGTGGCCATCACCCCGGCCTGCGGTTATGTCGGTCCGATGGGCGCGCTGGTCATCGGCTTGCTGGCTGGTGTCGTCTGCCTGTGGGGCGTGAACGGCCTGAAACGCCTGCTGGGCGCTGACGACTCGCTGGACGTGTTCGGCGTGCACGGCGTCGGCGGCATCCTGGGCGCGCTGCTGACCGGTGTGTTCGCTGCACCGTCGCTGGGCGGTCAGGGCGTGTTCGACTACGTGACCAACAAAATGTCGGCCGATCCTTACTCGATCGTTACCCAGGTAACGACCCAGGCTACGGCCATCGGCACCACCGTCGTCTGGTCGGCCGTCGTGTCGCTGATCGCCTACAAGCTGGTCGACATCGTCATCGGTCTGCGCGTACCGGAAGAAGAAGAGCGCGAAGGCCTGGACATCACCAGCCACGGCGAGTCCGCTTACCACGCTTAATGCTTTATTGGTAACGTAATACCGCCCGTTGCCACGGGCAAAGAAAGAAGCGCCTCCAAAAGAGGCGCTTTTTTCATTTCCTGCCTTTAAAATACAGTTTTCGCCCTGACTTGGGCTATCTGCACGGTAATAGCTAAGGAAGTAACCATGGTTCCCCATCTCGTCACGGCCCTGACCGGACCGCTGCTCGACCTCGAAGAAAAAATTCTGGCCGCAACGCCGGCCATTGAGCGCTGGTTCCGCCTGGAGTGGCAAGAGCACACGCCGCCGTTCTATTGCTCCGTCGACATGCGCAACGCCGGCTACAAGCTGGCGCCGGTCGATACCAATCTGTTCCCGGGCGGTTTCAACCACCTGGCGACGGAAATGTTGCCGCTGTCGGTGCAGGCGGCCATGGCGGCCATCGACAAATACTGCCCGGACGCCCGCAACCTGTTGCTGATCCCGGAAGTGCAACAGCGCCATCCGACCTACTGGCAGAACGTCGCGCGGCTGATGCAGATCTTCCGCCAGACCGGCCTGCATGTACGCCTGGGCTCGCTGTCGCCGGAAATCACCCAGCCGACGCCGCTGGCGCTGCCTGACGGCAATATGCTGGTGGTCGAGCCGCTGGTGCGTTCGGCCAACGGCCGCCGCGTGGGCCTGAAGGATTTCGACCCGTGCACGATTCTGCTGAACAACGACTTGTCGGCCGGCATTCCTGACATTTTGCAGAACATCCACGAGCAAAGCCTGCTGCCGCCGCTGCATGCCGGCTGGGCCGTGCGCCGCAAGGGCAACCACATGAACGCCTACGACGAGGTGGTCAAGAAGTTCGGCAAGCTGATCGGCGTCGATCCGTGGATGCTCAACCCCTTCCACGCCAAGTGCGACGCCGTCAACTTCCGCACCGGCGAGGGCTATGATTGCCTGGCCGCCAATATCGACGCGCTGCTGTCCAAGATCAAGAAGAAGTACAAGGAATACGGCATCAAGGACCAGAAGCCGTTCGTGATCGTCAAGCCGGACGCCGGCACCTACGGCACCAGCATCCTGACCATCAAGGATTCCAGCGAAATCAAGGACTTGAGCCAGGCCCAGCGCGACAAGATGATCGTCGTCAAGGATGGCAAGGAAGTGACCGACTTCATCATCCAGGAAGGCGTGCCGACCTTCGAGAGCATCAAGGATGCGGTGGCCGAGCCGGTGGTCTACATGATAGACCGCTACGTGGTGGGCGGTTTCTACCGCGTGCACGCGGAAAAGGGCATCGACCAGAACCTCAACGCGCCCGGATCGCAATACGTGCCGCTGGCCTTCGCCCAGCAGCACGCGGTGCCGGATTTGAAGGCCAAGCCGGGCACGGCGGCGCCGAACCGTTTCTACGTCTACGGCGTGGTGGCGCGGCTGGCCCTGCTGGCGGCGTCGCTGGAAATGGAACGCACCGATCCGAATCCGGAAGTCTACTAAGCCTCACGGGAGCGGCCTGGTCCGCTCCCCGGTGCCGCAGGCGAATCTCGGCTAAAATCAGGCATTACCCAGAATGGATGCGCCCATGAAAATAGCTTTCCTCGCCGATCCCTTGTCGACCTTCAAGACCTATAAGGATTCGACCTACGCCATGATGGTGGAAGCGGCCAAGCGCGGCCACACCGTCTACGCCTTCGAGCAAAAAGACATGGCGCTGGACAGCGGCGTGGTCTACGCCAACGCGGCCGAAATCACCATCACCGGCGACAGCCACGACTGGTACCGCGCGGCGCCGGCGCAGGAAACCAATCTGGGCGAGTTCGACGCCATCATCCAGCGCAAGGATCCGCCGTTCGACATGGAGTACATCTACGGCACCTACCTGCTGGAGCTGGCCGAAAAGCAGGGCGCCAAGGTGTTCAACAAGCCGTCCGCGATCCGCGACCACAATGAAAAGCTGTCGATAGCCCAGTTCAGCCAGTTCACCTCGCCGACCCTGGTGACGGCCGACGAGGCGCGCATCCGCGCCTTCCAGAAGCTGCATGGCGACATCATCCTCAAGCCGCTGGACGGCATGGGCGGCGCCGGCGTGTTCCGCGTGACGGCCGACGGCATGAACCTGGGTTCCATCATCGAAACGCTGACCGACAACGGCGCCCGCACCATCATGGTGCAGCGCTACATCCCCGAGATCGTCAAGGGCGACAAGCGCATCCTGGTGATCGCCGGCAAACCTGTACCGTACTCGCTGGCGCGCATCCCGCAGAACGGCGAAGTGCGCGGCAACCTGGCGGCCGGCGGCGTTGGCGTGGCGCAGCCGCTGACCGAGCGCGATTATGAAATTGCCAACACCCTGGGGCCGATACTGGCCGCCCGTGGCTTGTTGCTGGTAGGATTAGATGTTATTGGCGATTGCTTAACAGAAGTCAACGTCACCAGTCCAACCTGCTTCCAGGAAATCACCCAGCAAACGGGCTTCCAGGTGGCGGCGATGTTCATCGACGCCGTCGAAGCAGCCGTGCAGGCACAATAACGCATCATTAACACGCGCCGGACGCCAAAAAACGTCCGCGCTCACTGGCGGTTTAAGAATATGGTTGGCATACTGCTTATGACGCACGCACCACTGGGACAGGCCTTCATTGCCGCCTGCGCCCATGTGTTCCGTGGTCCCACCGAGCGGCTGGAGGCGATCGACGTGATCGCCGACCAGGATCTCGGCGAAGTCCAGGCTCTGGCGGCGGCGGCTATCCAGCGTCTCGACGAAGGCGACGGTGTGCTGGTCATCACCGACGTCAAAGGCGGCACGCCCGCCAATTGCTGCAACCGTCTGGCGGACGCCGGCCGGGTGGAGGTCATCGCGGGCATCAGTTTGCCGATGCTGCTGCGCGCCATCACCTACCGCCGCGATACGCTGGACGTGGTGGTCGAAATGGCCCTGGCCGGCGCGCAGAGTGGGGCAGTGCGCGTCGATAACCGCATCCGGGTCGGGCAACCCTGACTCCGGACTTTATTTTTGCAGTGCGCATTTCTGATTGAGACAAAAGAAAAATGATTCAACAAGAACTTGAGATTATCAACAAGCTTGGTTTGCATGCGCGTGCCTCCGCCAAATTCACCCAACTGGCAGCAAAATTTCAAAGCGACGTCTGGCTGACCCGCAACGCGCGCCGCATCAACGCCAAGTCCATCATGGGCGTGATGATGCTGGCCGCCGGCAAGGGCGCCAAGGTCACGCTGGAAGCCGACGGCGCCGATGAAGGCGATTGCATCGCCGCGCTGACGGCGCTGGTCAACGACAAGTTCGGCGAAGGCGAGTAATGCCTGCGGAACGCAGCCGCCCACGTACCCCCACAGGTCCGCCTATGGCTTCCTTCACCTTGCATGGCATCCCGGTTTCGCGCGGCATCGCCATCGGCCGCGCCCACAAGCTGGCGCCGGCGGCGCTGGACGTCAAGCACTACCTGGTGGCGGAAGAGCATCTGGAGGCGGAAGTGTCGCGCCTGCAGCAGGCGCTGGCCCAGGTGCACAAGGAACTGCAAACGCTGTGGAACGAACTGCCGAAGGATGCGCCCACCGAACTGGGCGCCTTCATCGACGTCCACGCCCTGATCCTGTCCGACCCGATGATCTCGGAAGCGCCGCTGGACATCATCCGCGCCCGCCACTACAACGCCGAATGGGCGCTGCTGACCCAGATCGACGAGCTGTCGGCGCAGTTCGACGAAATCGAAGACCCCTATCTGCGCGAGCGCAAGGCCGACATCCAGCAGGTCGCCGAGCGCGTGCTGAAGGTCTTGATGGGCACCGCCCAGATCCTGCCGGCCACCGCCGGCGAGGACGGCTTCCAGGCGCAGATGATTATCGTCGCCCACGACATCTCGCCGGCCGACATGCTGCAGTTCCGCGACCGTTCCTTCATCGGCTTCGTCACCGACGTCGGCGGCCAGAACTCGCACACGGCCATCGTCGCCCGCAGCCTGGACATCCCGGCGGCGGTCGGCATGTCCGGCGCCTCGACGCTGATCGAGCAGGACGACTGGCTGATTATCGACGGCGACGCCGGCGTGGTGATCGCCAACCCGAGCGCGCTGGTGCTGGAGCAGTACCGCGAACGCCAGGGCGCCGCCGCCCGCGCGCGCAAGAAGCTCAATAAGCTGAAGAAGACCCCGGCCATCACCAAGGACGGCGTCGAGATCCAGCTTATGGCCAACATCGAACTGCCGGACGATTGCCCGGCCGCGATGGAGGCGGGCGCCAACGGCGTCGGCTTGTTCCGCTCCGAGTTCCTGTTCATGGGCCGCAACAGCAAGATCCCGTCCGAGGACGAGCAGTTCGAACAATACAAGAAGGCCGTGGTGGCGATGAAGGGCCGCCCGGTGACGATACGCACGCTCGACATCGGCGCCGACAAGCCGCTCGACCAGAGCGAGCACACGGCGCTCAATCCGGCGCTGGGTCTGCGGGCGATCCGCTACTGCCTGGCCGAGCCGCAGATCTTCCTGACGCAGCTGCGCGCCATCCTGCGCGCCTCGGTGTTCGGCAAGGTCCGCATCCTGATCCCGATGCTGGCGCATGCGTTCGAGATCGACCAGTCGCTGGCGATGATCGCCCAGGCCAAGGCCGAGCTGCGCGAGCAGAACGTCAAGTTCGACGACGATGTCGACGTCGGCGCCATGATCGAAATCCCGGCCGCCGCGCTGGCGCTGCCGATGTTCGTCAAGCGCATGGACTTCCTGTCGATCGGCACCAATGACCTGATCCAGTACACGCTGGCGATCGACCGGGTTGATTATGAGGTCGCACACCTTTACAATCCGCTGCATCCGGCTGTGCTGCAATTGATCTCGATGACGATTGCGGCCGGGCATAAAGCCGGGATCGACGTGGCCGTGTGCGGCGAAATGGCGGGCGACGTCAAGCTCACCCGCCTGCTGCTCGGCATGGGGTTGCGCGAATTCTCGATGCACCCGGCACAGCTGCTGTCGGTCAAGCAGGAAATCCTGAACAGCGACCTTGCGCGCATCATGCCGCAAACCCGCAAGATCATGCGCTCGATGGAACCCAACGTAATTGCAGACGCGGTCGAACAATTGCAGTTGATGTAAGTCGGTGGGACCCATCCTCGCGGTCCCACCTTGATAGATGGCCCGCGGGGCCGACCCCTATAAAAACCAAACCACAATGCCATCCTTAGGATACGTTACTCCGCAAACCATGCATTTCGCGCAGCCGCTGCCGCTGCAAAGCGGCGCGTCGCTGCGCGACTACATGTTGATGTATGAAACCTACGGCACCCTCAATGCCGACAAATCGAACGCGGTGCTGGTCTGCCATGCGCTCAACGCTTCGCACCATGTGGCCGGCGAATACGAAGGCCAGCCGAAAAGCCAGGGCTGGTGGGACAATATGGTCGGCCCGGGCAAGTCGCTCGACACCGACAAGTTCTTCGTCATCGGCATCAACAACCTCGGCTCCTGCTTCGGCTCGACGGGACCGATGCACGTCAACCCCGCCAGCGGCAAGCCTTACGGCGCGGCCTTCCCGGTGGTCACGGTGGAGGACTGGGTCAATGCCCAGGCGCGCCTGGCCGACGAACTGGGTATCACGCAGTTCGCCGCCGTCATGGGCGGCTCGCTGGGCGGCATGCAGGCGCTGGCCTGGTCCATCATGTACCCGGACCGCCTGCGCCACTGCGTGGTGATCGCCTCGACCGCCAAGCTGTCGGCGCAGAACATCGCCTTCAACGACGTGGCCCGCCAGGCCATCCTGTCGGACCCCGACTACCACGGCGGCGATTTCTACGAACACGGCGTGGTGCCGAAAAACGGCCTGCGCGTGGCGCGCATGGTCGGCCACATCACCTATCTGTCGGACGACGACATGGCCGAGAAGTTCGGCCGCAAGCTGCGCGACTCCGCAGAGGCGGGCGACTACAAATTCGGCTTCGGCGTCGACTTCGAAATCGAATCCTACCTGCGCTACCAGGGCGACAAGTTCAGCGAATACTTCGACGCCAACACCTATCTGCTGATTACCAAGGCGCTCGACTATTTCGACCCGGCGCGCGCGCACGGCGGCGACCTGGCCAAGACCCTCAGCCACACCAAGGCCAAGTTCTTCCTGGCCTCGTTCACCACCGACTGGCGCTTCTCGCCGGAGCGTAGCCAGGAGATCGTGCAGGCGCTGATCTGCAACCGCCGCCAGGTGACGTACGCGGAGATCGATGCGCCGCACGGCCACGACGCCTTCCTGCTGGAGGACGCGCGCTACATGAAGCTGGTGCGCGCCTATTACGAGCAGGTGTGGAACGACATTAACAAGGAAGCGGCAGCATGAACTTCAACGATTTAAGCAGCGCCCGGCCGGACCTGGCCTTCATCGCCCACTGGGTGCCCGAGAACGCGCACGTGCTCGATGTCGGCTGCGGCGACGGCGTCATGATGGACTATCTGCAAAGCGACAAGCAGTGCAGCGGCTACGGCATCGAGATCGCCGACGACAAGGTGCTCGACTCCACCAAGCGAGGCGTACGCGTGATCCAGCAGGACATGGAGAACGGCCTTGCGCTCTTCGGCGACAACAGCTTCGACACGGTGCTGTGCCTGTCGTCGCTGCAGATGATGAAACACGTGGAGCCGCTGCTGCGCGACATCGTCCGCGTCGGCAAGGAGGCCATCGTCTCCTTCCCCAACTTCGCCTACTGGCCGCACCGCGTGGCCTTGCTGAAGGGCCGCATGCCGGTGTCGGAATCGCTGCCGTACGAATGGTACGACACGCCCAACGTGCGCTGCGCCACCATCAACGACTTCCGCGACCTGGCGGTGGAGTGTGGCCTGGAGGTGATCGACTGCGTGGCGCTGGCGGAAGGCCAGCGCGTCTCCTTCCTCCCCAACCTGCGCGGCGACCTCGCCGTGTTCCGACTGCGTAAAAAGGCAAGCCATTGATGACGATCCAGGAACAGCAACCCGGCTGGCGCACCTACCTGAACGGCCGCACCGTCTCCATCCTGTTCCTGGGCTTCAGCTCCGGCCTGCCGCTGTACACGCTGATCTACCTGATGCAGGCGTGGCTGGCCAAGTCCGGGCTGGACGTGAAGGCGCTGGGCCTGTTCGCGCTGGTGACCTTCCCGTACACCTTCAAGTTCCTGTGGGCGCCGTTCATGGACCGCTACGCCATCGGCTCGCTGGGCCGCCGGCGCGGCTGGATGGCGGCCACGCAGCTGGCGCTGTTCCTGGTGATCGGCGGCCTGGGCATGCTGGACCCGAAACTGGAACTGACGCTGATCGCCGGCGCCGTGTTCCTGATCGCCTTCCTGTCGGCCAGCCAGGACGTGGTGATCGACGCCTACCGCCGCGAGATACTGAGCGAGAATGAGCAGGGCCTGGGCGCGGCCATCATCGTCAACGCCTACAAGGCCGCCAGCCTGATACCGAGCGCGCTGGGGCTGGTGCTGGCGGACAGCATGCCGTGGCAGGCCGTGTTCTGGATTGTCGCCGCTTTCATGCTGCCGGGCTTTGTGTGCACGCTGCTGGCCAAGGAACCCGCCGTGTATGGCGCGCCGCCGAAGAACCTGCAGGAAGCCGTGGTGCTGCCGTTCCGCGAGTTCGTCCAGCGCGACGGCTGGAACCAGGCCTTGCTGATTATCGGCTTCGTGCTGCTCTACAAAATCGGCGACAGCATGGCGACCGCGCTGTCGACCAAATTCTTCCTCGATATCGGCTTCACCACCAAGCAGATCGGCCTCGCGGCCAACGCCACCGGCTGGTGGGCGGCGCTGGCCGGCGGCGCTGTCGGCGGCATCTGGATGATTAAGCTGGGCATCAACCGCGCACTGTGGGTGTTCGGCGTGCTGCAGGCTGTGGCGATTCTGGGCTTCGCCTGGCTGGCCAAGACCGGCCCCGATCCGCTGCTGCTGAGCGCCGTCTTCGGCTTCGAAGCCTTCGCCAGCCTGGGGCTGGGCGCGGCGGCCCTGGTGGCCTTCATGTCCCGTGCCACCGATCCGCGCTACACTGCCACCCAATACGCTTTATTTTCCAGCCTGGCCGCGGTGCCGCGCACATTCATCAACTCCTCGGTAGGTTATATTGTGGCGGAAACCGGCTGGTTCTGGTTCTTTATCGTGTGCTTTATCCTGGCGTTTCCTGCCATGATGATGCTGCCTAAAATCGCCCCTTGGAATACCCGGAATGAAAAAGCTTAAATTAAACGCCGCCTTGCTGGCGCTGGCCTGCTGGTCCGCCGCCGCCACCGCGCCCGTCGCGGCCCACGGCCAGGACGACGGCATCCCCGTCAGCAGCATGTCGCGCCTGCGCGGCCTGGGCGGAGACGCCCGCCAGTTCGACCAGCAGTCCAAGCTGCAATACGACCAGATGCTGGCCCAGGCCCACCAGAAAGACGCTGTCGCCACCGAGCGCAACCCGCAGCTGATACGCCTGCGTGCCATCGCCAAGCGCCTGATCCCGTTCACCGCGCGCTGGAACCCGGACGCCGCCAACTGGAAGTGGGAAGTCAACCTGCTCAATTCGCCGACGGTGAACGCCTTCTGCATGCCGGGCGGCCGCATCGCCTTCTATAACGGCATCCTGACCAAGCTCAATCTGACCGACGACGAAGTGGCGATGGTCATGGGCCACGAGATCGCCCACGCGCTGCGCGAGCACGCGCGCGAGCAGGCGGGCAAGAACACCATCACCTCGGTCGGTACGCGCATCCTGGGCGCCGTCGGCTCGGCCTACTTCGGCGTCGACCCGCGTCTGGGCGATGCGGCGGCCGGCATGGTGGCGCAGGGCGCGGCGCTGAGCTTCTCGCGCGGCGACGAGAGCGAGGCCGACCTGGTCGGCCTGGATCTGGCGGCACGCGCAGGCTACGATCCGCGCGCCGGCGTCGCGCTGTGGCAGAAGATGGGGGCGGTGAACAAGAGCCAGCCCTTGCCCTTCCTGTCCACGCACCCCAGCGGCAGCAAGCGCATCGACGACATGAACAAGAATATGTACCTAGTGCTGCCGGTGTACGCGCGCGCCAAGGGCCTGGATCCGAACGCGCTGCCGGCCTACCATTCGCTGGCGCTGCCGCGCTCATAATGTCGCGTCCTCCGCTGCCCATGCGCGACGGTGTCGCGCCCAGCTATCTGTGGCTGCCGGAAGGGCAGTGGCCGGACCTGCTGACCTTTCTGGTGGCGCGCTATCCCGACGTGACGGAAGCCGACTGGCGCGCACGCATGGCGCGCAACGATGTGGTGGACGGCGACGGCAATCCGCTGTCGCCGCACAGCGCCTACAAGCGCGGCATGCGCATCTTCTACTACCGCGAGCTGGAGGCCGAGACGCCGATTCCGTTCGAGGAAGAAGTGCTGTTCATGGACGAGCATCTGGTGGTGGTCGACAAGCCGCACTTCCTGCCGATGATACCGACCGGCCGCTTCCTGCATGAGACGCTGCTGGTGCGGCTGAAGAAAAAGCTGGGCGAGCAGGATTTGACGCCCATCCACCGGCTGGACCGCGAGACGGCCGGCGTGGTGATCTTCTCGCGCCGGCAGGAGAGCCGTGGCGCTTATCAGTCGATGTTCCAGAAGCGCGTGATCGAGAAGGAGTACGAGGCGCTGGCGCCGCGTCTGCACGGCCGCGAATTCCCGTTCACGTACCGCAGCCGCATGGTGGACGGCGACAAGTTCTTCATCATGAAGGAAGAGCCGGGCGAGCCCAATTCGGAAACGCTGATCGACGTCATCGAGCACCGCGCCGACTGCACCTTGTACCGGCTGCATCCGCACACCGGCCGCAAGCACCAGTTGCGCGTGCATCTGTCGTCGCTGGGCATCCCCATCATCAACGACGCGTTCTATCCGGTGGCGCTGCCGTGCAAGCAGGACGACGTCTCCCAGCCCTTGAAACTACTGGCCCGCCGCATCGCCTTCACCGACCCGCTGAGCGGCGAGCCACGCGAATTCCGCAGCCGCCGCAGCTTATAAAGTGGGGTCAAGTCTGACATTTGGACACGAGCTCTGCCTTCGTGGCCGCTAAGGCAGAGTTCGTGTCCAAATGTCAGACTTGACCCCAGTGGGTTAGGCGTAGGTGATGGTCAGCGGCGCGTGGTCGGAGAACTTCTCTTCCTTGTAGATCGCGACCGTGGTGGCCTTGGCGGCGATGCCCGGGGTGGCGACGTGGTAGTCGATGCGCCAGCCGACGTTCTTTGCATACGCCTGGCCGCGGTTGCTCCACCACGTGTACTGCTCTTCGCGCGGATCGAGGCCGCGATGCACGTCGACGTAGCCGACTTCGTCGAAGATGCGCGTCATCCACTCGCGCTCTTCCGGCAGGAAGCCGGAATTCTTCTTGTTGCCCTTCCAGTTCTTCAGGTCGATCTCTTTGTGCGCGATGTTCCAGTCGCCGCAGATGACCACTTCGCGGCCCTCGGCGTGCAAGGCTTGCAGGTGCGGCAGGAACAGGTCCATGAAGCGGAACTTGGCTTCCTGGCGCTCCGGACCCGACGAGCCGGACGGGCAGTACACGGAAATCACCGTCAGATTGCCGAAATCGCAACGCACATAGCGGCCCTCGGCATCGAACTCCGGCGAACCGAAGCCGATCACCACGCGGTCCGGCTCGACCTTGCTGTAGACGCCGGTACCGGAATAGCCTTTTTTCTCGGCATAGTGGAAATGGCCATGGTAGCCGCCCGGATTGAGGAATTCAGGCGTCATGTCCGGCGCTTGCGCCTTCAGTTCCTGGACGCAGACGAAATCGGCGTCCTGGTTGGCCATCCATTTGAAAAAGCCCTTGCTGGAGGCGGAGCGGATGCCGTTCAGATTGGCGGAGATGATTTTTGGCATGGCGGTATCGGTGCGGAAATTTTGGAATGCGTTAGTGTAGCGTTAAAATACAGGCACTTTACAGAAATGAGGCATTATGAATAACTTACGTCAGGAATTTATCGCGTTTTCGGTCCAGACCGGTGTATTGCGCTTCGGCGACTTCACCACCAAGGCCGGCCGCCAGTCGCCGTACTTCTTCAACGCCGGCCTGTTCCATGACGGCGCGACGCTGGCCCAGCTGGCCCAGTTTTACGCGCAGACGCTGCTGGATTCCGGCGTCGAGTTCGACATGCTGTTCGGCCCCGCCTACAAGGGCATCACGCTGGCGTCCGCCACGGCGGTCGCGCTGGCCGGCAAGGGCCGCAACACCTCGTTCGCCTTCAACCGCAAGGAAGCCAAGGACCACGGCGAAGGCGGCACCATCGTCGGCGCCAAGCTGCAAGGCAAGGTCGTCATCATCGACGACGTGATCTCGGCCGGCACCTCGGTGCGCGAATCGGTGGACATGATACGCGCCGCCGGCGCCGAACCATGCGCCGTGCTGATCGCGCTGGACCGCATGGAGCGCTCGGGCAAGGATGGCCAGCTGTCGCCGAACTCGGCGGTGCAGGAAGTGGCCCAGACCTACAACATCCCGGTGATCTCGATCGGCAACCTGGACGACCTGTTCAGCTACCTGAACGGAGCCGGCGCCGACCCGCAGCTGTTGCAATACAAGGACGCCGTGGCCGCCTACCGCACCCAGTACGGTATTGCCTAACCAGCCATATTGCTAGACTTTGAAATTTCTTTGGTGTAACCTTATTCGGTATACCTGAGACGATAAGGGCTGATCCATGAACATCGCAACCATGAAGGTCCACGGCGACGACGAGGGCCTGGCCGACATCCGTGACGGCCTGCCGACGGAGCCGGACAGCGACTGGCAAAAGGGCGATGTCAAGCCCGACGGCCGGGTACGCATCGATTCCGGGTTTTATGTGGCGCTCGGCGCCGACATGAACCCGGACGAGCTGCTCAAGCAGCTGCGCCACTACCTGGCCGAATGCAAGGCGCGCGGCATTCATTTCGAGCGTTCCGATGTGGCGGCCGAACTGCGCATCTCCTTCACGACCGAGCGCGGCGAAGCTACCCCCAGCCTGGACTTCACGCTGGCGGACCTGAAGCTGTTCGTCGACATGGGCATCAACCTGAGCATCATCGCCTGATGCGCTTCGCCGAAGACCGCCTGGCCAGCTTCCGCGCCGGCCCGCAGGCCGAGCGCCGCGTCCACATCTGGGAACCTGCCGGCGTTGCGCCGCGCGCGGTGATCCTGGCCATCCACGGCGGCATGGCGCACGCCGGCGACTACGTCACGCCGGCACTGTACTTCCGCCAGCACGGCATCGCCACCGTGGCCTACGACTTGTGCGGCCACCAGGACGCACGCCGCGTCGACATCCCCGGCTTCCATGTCTTCCTGGACGACAGCGTCGCCTTCCTCCAGTGGGTCAAGCAGAATTATGCGGGTGTGCCGATCTATGTGATGGGCCATTCGATGGGCGCGCTGATCGCCACCCACCTGGGCCTGGGCCACTTTGCCGGCGATGCCGCCATCAAGGGCTTCATCCTGTCCTCGCCGTACTACGTGAATGCGATCAAGGTGTCGCCGGTGCTGCTGGCGCTGGCCGGCGTGCTGGGCGCGCTGGCGCCGCGCATGAAGGTGCCGCTGGCGCCGTTGACCGACATGCTGACCCACGACAGCACCATCACCGCCCGCCATTACGACGATGAACGCGACGGCATCCGCGCCACCGAGATCACGGTCCGCTTCGGCAACGCGCTGACCCATGCGCAGCAAGGGCTGGCGCCGCGCATGGCGGCTTGGACGCATCCGCTGTTCGCGGTGGTGGCCGGCGACGACAAGCTGGCCGACGCCGATGCGGCCGAGAAGATGCTGAAATCGGTGCCGCCGGCGTTGTTGACCTACCAGCGGCATCCGCAGAACTACCACGAGAATTTCAATGAGCTCAATCGCGAGCAGATCTTCGCCGACATCCTGGCCTGGATGGCGTTAAGCCCTGCCCACTGAGCTTACTCCGGCACCCAGACGTACTGCATCTGCATCCACGATTCCACCGGCTTGCCGGCTTTGAGGGCGGGCTTGAAACCGCACTTCTCGATGCCGGCGCGGGCCGCTTCGTCCAGGTCCTGGTGGCCGCTGGATTTCTGCACCTGCGATTTCTTGAACTTGCCGTCGACGCCGATCAGGAACTTCAGCGTGACGGTGCCGGCTTCCTTGCGCGCCATGGCGCCCTCCGGCCATTTCGGCTTTTCGCAGGTGCTGAAGTCGGCCAGGGCGGGTACCGTCTCCGCGGCGGCCTTGTCGGCGGCCACGGCCTCCGCGTAAATCGACATGCAGGCCAGCGCCAGTCCCAGCATCGGCACGGCGGTTTTCCAGTTCAGGGCCTGCGGGGCAGGGCGGCACAGACGTTGAATACGATCCATCAAATTTCCTCCATTGGCCGCTTGGGCCAGGTGGTGAGTTGAGAACTGGAGACGCTCCAGCTCTGAAAGTGCAAGGGCCAGACGCCGCGGTTCGCCGAGCTGCCTTGCTGCGAAATCGTCTGCGATCAGTTCGCGTTCGATGCGGATGCGGTGTGAGATCCACCAGACGGCTGGGTGGTAGAACAGCAGCGTTTCGATCACGTTCTGAAGCAGGTTAATCAGGTAGTCATGGCGTTTGATGTGCGCCATTTCGTGCGCCAGCAGCGCCTCCAGCAGATCGGGCGGCATGCCCGCCACCAGCGCGGCCGGCAGCAGCACTATCGGTCGCCACAAGCCTGCGGTGATAGGGCTGGACACCGTGTCGACGATGCGCAGCTGCACCTTGCGGTTGATGCCGAAGCGAGCGGCGAGGCGGGACAGGCTGGCCTCCCAGCGCAACTGGTCCTGGCGGTGCTGGCAGTCGCATTGTTTGGCGGCGCGGTCTATCCACAACAGGCCGAGTATCATCCGCAATGACAGCACGATGGCGCACAAGGCCCACAGGCTGACGATCTCGCGCAGCGAGTCGCGCAGGTCGAACGGTTCGCTGTTGCCGACGATGGATTGCGCGGCCAGCCGCAGCATGCCGGCGCCGAATGCGCCGATCGTGCCGGTGGTATCGCCGCCGCTGCTCAGGCGCTGATACAGTTCAAGCGCCGGCCAGCACAGACAGGCCAGCAGCGCCGAGCAGGCCACCAGGTAGCGGTATTCGGCGCGGCTGTTGCGCAGCAGTGTCAGGGCGACGGCGGTGGCGCAGCCCAGCAGCAGGCCTTGCCACAGGAAGTGCATCAGCGTCAGCCCAAGGTGGAAGATGAAGGCGCTCATTTCTTTTCATCCTTGAGAATTTTCTCGATCTCTTCCCGTTCCTTTTTCGAGATGCCCGAGCGCAGCGCAGCCAGCACCAGCGCCTTGGCCGATCCGGCGAAGGCCTTCTGCATCAAGTCCTTCAGCAGATTGGTTTGCAGCGCGTCCTGCGCTTGCGCCGGTGCGTAGACATGCGACCGCTGGCTCTCGTCGCGGATCAGGATGCCCTTGGTGTGCATGATCTGCATCAGGCGCAGCACGGTGCCGTAGGCCAAGTCCGGTTTCTCTTCCAGCATGGCTTCGTGCACCTGCTTGGCGGTGGCTGATCCGAGCGGCCACAGTGCTTGCAGCAGATCGAGTTCGGCGGCGGTCGGTTTGGGTATGCTCATGGCGGTTCTCTTGTTAACTTGCTAAAGTATTTGTAGATTAGTCTGTCTAGACAAGAATGTATACTTTAATTTTTAACGCGGATTTCAGGCGTTGTATTGCATAGACAGAGTTGTCTACAAAGTGATGGTGAAGCGCGCGCCGCCGAGTGGGGAGTCGTCGATGGCGATGGCGCCGCCGTGCAGCAGGACAGCCTTGGCGGCGATGGCCAGACCCAGGCCGTAGCCGCTGGCTGCGTAGTCCTGTTCGCGGGCCAGCCGGTAGAACGGTTCGAACACGCGCTCGCGTGATTCTGCTGGGATGCCGGGACCGTCGTCTTCCACCGTGATGTGCACGGCGCCGCCGCTGCGCGCTGCCGACAGCGCGATGCGCGATGCCGCGTACTTGGCGGCGTTGCCCAGCAGGTTGTCGACGGTGCGCGCCAGCAGGCGGGCATCGCCTTGCAGCTCGCCCAGGTCGGCGGCGATGCTGGCGCTGAAATGCAGCTGTGATGGCGGCTGCGCCGGCGGCGCGCAGGCTTGCAGCAGCGGCGCCAGCGCAAACGGCTGGCGCGCCATCGCTTGTGCATGGTCGAGCTGCGTCAGGTCCAGCAGCTCGTTGACCAGAGTTTTCAGCTCATCGACATCGACCTCCATGGCGGCGACGCGCTTTTGCAGCGCCGGATCGTCGGCCGCATGGCGTTCGCGCAGCAGCTCCAGGCCGAACTCCAGCCGCGCGATCGGCGTGCGCAGCTCGTGCGACACCGAATGCAGCAGGTTCTTGCGCGCCTCCATCAGCAGCGCGATGCGTTCGGCCATGTCGTTGATGCGGCCCGCCAACGGTGCGATGCTCGATGCCGGCCGCACCGTGGCGCGTGCCGCCAGGTTGCCCTGGCCGAAGTCGTCGGCCATCCGCGACAGCGCCATCAGGCCGCGCCAGTGCCGGCGCGACCACCAGCCTATCGGCACCAGCAGGAACAGCGCGATCACGCCGAAACGTATCGCCTCCATGCCCAGCGCCTGGCCGATATCGATGGGCAGGTGCTGGGCGTGGATCACGTCGTCGTCGCTGCCGATGTAGCGCGCGCCGGTCGTGTCGACGCGGCGATAGAAGGATTTCCCGCTGACGTCAATGACCACGGACCCTTGCAGCAACTGGGCGCGTTTGGAATCGGGCAGCGCCGCCAGCGTCGCCCGCAATGGCTTCAGCTCCAGCGTGGCCTCGGACACCTCGCGCACCTTGTTCAGGCGCGGCAGCCATTCATCGGCGGGCGCCCGGTCGATGTATTGCTCCAGCAGGAAGATCTGGCCGGCGGCCTGGCGGCGCGCGATCTCCCCCAGCGGATCGCCGAACAGGCGGCTGAAGGTGAAGTAGATCACGCAGGTGGCCAGCGTGATGGCCAGCATCACCAGTGCCGCGAAGCGCCAGAAAAGACGGTTCATTCCCAGGCCGAGGGGCTGAACAGATAGCCTTCGCCCCAGACGGTCTTGATGCGCTCCGTGCCGCTGTCGCCGAACTTGCGGCGCAGGCGCGAGATGCAGTTGTCGATGCTGCGATCGAGGCCGTCGAATTCGATGCCGCGCATCTTCACCAGGATGGCGTTGCGCGACATGACCTTGCCGGAGGCATCGGCCAGGATGACGAACAGCTTGAACTCGGTGCTATTCATCGCCACTTCCTCACCGCGCCAGTAGACGGCACGGTTCTCACGCGAGATGCGCAATTGGCCGATGACGATGTCGCTGCTGGTGACGCCGCTGCCGCGCCGTTGCAGTGCGCGCAGGCGTGCCAGCAGCACGCGCGGCTGCACCGGTTTGTTGACGTAATCGTCGGCGCCCTGTTCGAGGCCGGAGACTTCGTCGAAGCTGTCCTCGCGCGCTGTCAATATGAGGATCGGCACCGCGCTTAGTTGGCGCAGCTGGCGGCACACCACCAGGCCGTCGACGCCGGGCAGTGTCAGGTCGAGTATCACCAGGTCGGGCTGGGTGTCGCGGAAGTGTTCAAGCGCACGGTCGCCACGTGTCACCACGTCGACTTCGTAATCGTATTCGTCCAGGTATTCCTTGACCAGCGCGGCGAGCCGCGCATCGTCCTCCACCAGCATTACACGCTGCATTGGGCCTCCATTTCGTCGGGTATTGTAGTGGAGCGCGGCGTGGAAGTGGCATTTTCGACAATCGGGTACACATTCGTACATTTTCTATACAAATGGCGCCTACAAATTGCGGACAATTCGACGACAGACCGAGGCGGATTCTTTGGCGGTGGATGCCTAACATTGAGGCTCTTACTTCAACCCGGAATCCGAACATGAAAAAATTTGTATGCAGTGCCCTGGTCGTCCTCACCGCAAGCTCGCTGGCGCATGCCGATGGCCTGTACGCCGGTGTCAATATCAGTCCGTCCGAAGATGGTCATGTCAGCTATACCGAGAAAGGCGTGACGACACAGCATAACGCTGTGCAGAAGCAGACGCCGTTTGCGGTGTTCGCCGGATATGACCTGTCGCCGGATTGGGCGCTGGAAGGGGGCTATCGCGGCAGCGGCGGTTCGACCAGCTTTGATATTATGCCGGGCTATCAGCTGAAGGTGCGCACCAGCGCTGCCTACCTCGCTGCCAGAGGAACCTGGAAGCTGAACGATGACTGGTCGTTGTTCGGCAAGGCAGGCCTAGCGCGCAGTAGCCTGAAGCTGGACATCCGCGGCCAGAATGCGCCGCCGGATCAGTCGATGAACAAGACAGGGTTGTACCTGAGCGCAGGCGCGTCCTACGTGGTCAGCAAGGATGTGGCGCTGCAGGTGGAGTTGGAACGTATCGGTAAATTGAACTATGAAGGGCTTAGCGTGGGACTGAACAGACTCGCGTTGGGCGTGCGCTTCGGTTTTTAAGGAATACATGAACAAGCTATCCCCGTTATTTTTATTGTTGGCCGCATGTGGCCCGGTCCTGGCCGAAAACACCACCGAGTTGATGATGCCCGATGGGAGCAAGGACATGTACGTGGGGGTAGCCTTCACAACCAGGACGGCGGTCGCGGAGGGCGAGACGCGGCCGGTCATCCTGCGGCCGCTGCTTCAGGTCCAGTGGAGTAACGGAGTGTTCGTCTCGGCGAACGGTGTACTGGGCATGAATGTGTCGGAGAAGGTGGGCGTCGAATATGGGCCGCAGGTCTTCGCCAGCAACAACCGCCACCCCGCTGACAGTTGGCGCTTGCGCGGCACGCATGCCATCAATGGCACGCCGGATGCGGGCATTTTTTTTAACTACTATCTCGGCGACGCGACGCGCCTGACATCGAACCTCATGTACGACACCAGCGCGCACGGCCTCCGCAGCTATGTCGGCATACAGAAAACCTTGCACGAACTGGCGCCGCATCACACGGTCACGCTGTCGGCCGGCGCCTCGCTGGCCAGCGATCCGGTGATGCGTGAGCTGTATGAAGTGAGCACGGCCACCGGCGGTGTGCGTGACTATCGCCCGTCCGCCGGCGTGATGGCGTTGAACGCCAGCGTCAACTGGAACTGGGCCTTGAGCAGCAAATGGCTGATCAACAGCTCGGTGACGGGCACGCGGCTGGGCAGCGGGCCGGCGGGCGCTCCGTTCGTCGAGCGCCGCAATTTCATCACCTGGTCCAGCGGCCTGGCTTACCGGTTTTAATCGATATGCTTAGACTCATCCTGCTCTGTCTTGCCTTGCTGCCGGCGTTCGCCCGCGCGCAGGAGGACTCCGACTGGATCGAGTATCGCGAAGCCTATCGCCAGATGATCTGGTTCGAGAAGTACGGCAAACCGAAGCAGTTCCTGCAGAATCACTTCCGCATCCGGCCACGCGACAAAAGCGTAGCCATGGACGGCCTGCGGCTGACGCTTAACAGCAAGGCCACGCACCTGGCGCTGCCGCTCGATGCGCTGGGGCGCGCCATGTTCCCGTTCTCCAAGGCGGCGTATGACGACAACGCGGAACTGACTGTGAACCGCAAGGCGGGCCAGATCAAGTCCGGCGCCTGGGTATCGATCGTCACGCGGCCGGACGGCGTTTACAGCGCCGCCGATCTGCGCACCGCCTGCGATCAACTGCTGGCCTATCTGCGCTACTCGGGTGAAGCCGGCGGCAAGAGCTGCGCCGGCGTGCAGTTCTCCTATCCGAAGAACGATGCGGCGCAGGTGCAGTTCCATGCCGCCGGCGGCGCAGTCAGCGCACTCGTGGCGAAGGAAGGACCGGCCTTCGTGGGCGACGTGGTCGCCAGCTTCCGGGTGTTCGTCTACCGCTTCGCCGCGCTGCCCGAGAGCGGGCAGGTGGTCACGAGCAGCACGCCGCTGGCGATCGCCGCCTTACTGGAGTGATGCGATAACCAGCAGCGGCCAACGCTGCGCAAAACGCTTCGACGCGATACGCCGCCGGTAGGTGTCGATGTCGGCGCGGGCCGGGTTGTGGCGCACGCGCAGTGCAAACAAGTCTTCCAGTCCATGCGGCGCGATCACGCGGATGGTGTCGCCAGCTTCCAGCGATACGCCGACGCAGGTCGCATACTCCGGCCACGTGGCCACGCCATCCTCCAGCGACAGCAACGGCGGCACCTCGCGGCCAAACTCGCGCATGAACCATGTGTGGACGTGCGCCTGGTTCGTTACCTCCCACGCCAG
This sequence comes from Rugamonas aquatica, assembly GCF_009380215.1. Taxonomy (GTDB): domain Bacteria; phylum Pseudomonadota; class Gammaproteobacteria; order Burkholderiales; family Burkholderiaceae_D; genus Rugamonas; species Rugamonas aquatica_B. The sequence continues at coordinate 179,829 of NZ_WHUG01000011.1, read as the reverse complement.
CGACGGCATCGCCGTCCGCAGACAGGCTTCCAGCTGCGCGTCGCGCTGCGGCGGCGCATCCGGATCGTAGTAGACCAGATCGACGTCGGCCAGCAGCGTAGAGATGGTGTGACCGTGCAGGGAGTCCCACACCAGCGTACGCACCGCGCCCGCGCCTATGCACCAGCTGTCCAGACCCAGGCTGCGCGCGGCCGACAGCGCGGCCATCAGCTCGGCCGAGGAGCGGACCAGGGCGGCCAGGCGTTGTTCCAGTCGTGTCATGTGGGGTGCTTGATACATTACGTGAAAAATAAGACAGCGGACATTGCCGTTATGTCATGGCGCTGTAATAAAAAAAACACATCATACCGGCGACGGTTTCAAACATGAAGCGATGCGCTTCTTTCTTTGCTGTTCATACCAGGTAGCCACTATGAAAAAAATCTGCTCCGCAGCCATCCTGCTGGCGGCGTTTGCCTCTGCACACGCTGAAAACTTCACCTTCGCCTACACCTTCGGCGACAGCCAGGCCATCACCGGCTCGCTGTCCGGCCATCTGAACGGCGATCTGGTGGAGAACGTCTCCAATGTACACATCAACTTCAACGGCACCGATTTTACCGGTGCACTGACCGGCGCATCGTGGGACGCCTCCACGCACAACTGGAACAGCGCCGCGGGCGCCGTCGTGTCGACTGTCGCAGGCAAGAACAACTTCATCTTCGCCGATGCGAATCCGCAGACGAACTACAACGACGTTAGCAACTACTTCTTCTTCGTCACCAGCAGCGATGCGCAGATCGGTAATCAGGCGTACGCCCTCAATTGCAACGGCAACTGCACTGACGCGGCGTTCGACCAGCCGACCAACAACATCAGCTGGTCGCTGGTGGCCGCGCCAGTACCGGAACCAAGCAGCGCCGCGATGCTGATCGCCGGCCTGGGTGTGGCAGGCGTCATCGCCCGCCGTCGCCGCCAGGCTTGATTCCGCCATCCAGTCATTGACGAGAGAATATCCATGCTAAAAACTACCCTGATTTCGGGCGCCGTCGCCGGCGCCGTGCTGGCGCTGTCGGCGCCGGCCCATGCCGCCACCGCGCCTGTTACCGTGCGCGGTGTCGTCTCCGGCACCTGGTTTACGCCGCCGGTCATCGCCAACTCGCCGGCCGCCAGCGCCGCGTCGAGCACTGTGGCTTCGGTGTTCCAGTCGGTGAAGGTCTGCATCGACGCCAACGACAACGGCGTCTGCGACGCCGGTGAAACCAGCACCCTGACCAAGGCCGACGGCAGCTTCCTGCTGGTCACCCGCACGCCGGGCGCACTGGTGGCCGAAGTCTCGGCCACTTCGCTCAACGGCGGCCACCCCGCAGGCCAGCGCATGGTGCTGCGCGCCGCCGCCGATCAGGTATCGGCAGCGTTGATTAATCCACTGGTGCCGGCCAAGGTCGCGATCTCGCCGTTGACCACCGAAGTGGTGCGGATGATGGAAGAAGACCGCATCAGCTTTGAATCGGCCAAGAACAACCTGGCCATCCGCCTGAACGTTTCGTCCGACACCGTGCTGGCCGATATGACCGCCGCCGGCGCCGACCTGCTGAAGGAATCCGTCATCCTCAGCAACCGCTTCGCCTACGCCGCCAAGATGGTGGACCGCCGCGACGTATCGCCCGCCGCGCTGGCCGCGGATCCAGGCGCCACCGGCCCTGCGATCACGATGAAGGAAGCGCACCAGGCCGCGATGAACCTGGAAGGCATTCCACGCTACGACCACGTGTTCATGATCGTCCTGGAAAACAAGGCCACGTCGTCGATCAAGAACTCGGTCTACGCGCCGCGCATCAACGCCTATCTGAACGCGGGCAACCAGTTCACCAGCTACTACGCCACCGGCAATCCGAGTGAGCCAAATCGCCTGGCCATCGCCGCCGGCGACGACTTCGGCATCACCGACGACAGCGCCTTCAACTGCTACCCGAGCGGCACCGCCGCCGCCAACGCGATTGAAGACCTGCCGCTGCCGCCGGGCGTCAACGCCTGCAACAACAACACCAACCACAATGTCAAGAGCCGGCCCAACCTGTTCAATGCCTTGACCAGCAAGGGCATGAGCTGGCGCGTCTACAGCGAGTCCAAGAACCCTGGCGGCGACTGGCGCAAGGACGGCACTGCCGACGCCACCATCACCGCACCGGACTATCTGTACACGGCGAACGAACCGGTTGGCGCCATCGGCACGCCGGGCCTGAATGTGCGCCTGGCCGGCGCGCTGTACGCGGCCAAGCACAATGGCAGCGTGTTCTTCCAGAACGTGCGCAGCTCGCCGGAATTCCTGAAGAATAACCGCACCCTGGGCGGCGGGCAGTGGGATGCCGCGCTGGCGGCAGTGGCGCCGGCAGGCTGGAACGTCGACCAGTTCGGCGACGATCTGCAAAGCGGCGACGTTGGCCAGATCAACATTCTGGAACCTGACCAGTGCGACGACATGCACGGCGTCACGCTGGTCGGCACGCTGCCGGGCAGCTCCACCACCAAGCCAGCCAGCGACTGCTCCGGCAGCCCGCTGATCTATCGCGGCGATAAATACACGGACTATCTGATCAAGAAGATCCAGGCTTCGCCGCTGTGGAACAACCCGCAAAAGCGCGTCGCCATCGTCATGATGTTCGACGAAGGCACGGCCACCAGTGGCTTCAACTCGTGCTGCGGCTGGAACACCAGCGGCACGCCGGTGGCACTGGGCCCGCTGGTGCGCAACGCCGACGGCAGCGTGTCGGTGGAAGCCGTCACCAACTACAAGCAGGGCAACAAGGGCCACGGCACCAGCATCTTCGGCGTGTTGAACAACCAGCCGGGCGCACCGAAGGGCGTGGTCGACAGCGACGCCTACAGCCACATCTCGCTGGTGCGCACCTTGCAGGACATGTTCCAGCTAGCCGACCCTGCGGACGACTGGTCGTACATGAACCGTTCGAAGTACAGCCAGAAGTTCATCGCGGCGAACATCCTGAACCTGCCGGAATATGCTGGCAGCGCCGATGCCCACTTCGACGCGGTGCGTCCGATGAATCACACCTATGTGATCCCGGCCGGCTACGTCCAGAAGAACGGCTACCCAACCATCAAGCAGGTCGGTCCGGACGCCGATCAGCGTAACGGCTGGGCACTCAAGTAAATGAGACTGGCCTTGATGTTGGTGTTGAGCGTGGCGGCGGCGCAAGCCGTCGCCGCGCCGGCGGTAGCGCCGTTGAGCGCCGCCGCCGAAATCGGCAAGCAGATGTTCTTCGATCAATCGCTGTCGGGTTCCGGCAGGATGTCCTGCGCCACCTGCCACGATCCGGCCCACGCCCATGCGCCGCCGAACAATCTGGCGGTGCAACTGGGCGGCGCAAGACTGACGACGGCGGGCGTGCGCGCCGTGCCGTCGCTGCGCTACCAGGAATACACGCCGCCGTATGAGGACATGCTGGACAACCCGGACGGCATCAGCACGCCCGGCCCCGGCGGCGGCCACACGCAGGACGGCCGCGCGGCAACGCTGGCCGAGCAGGCGCGCATACCGCTGCTGGCGAAGCACGAGATGGCGAACAAGAGCGCGGCCGATGTGGTGCGCAAGCTGCGCGCCTCGGCCTACGCGGAGCAGTTCCGCCAGGCGTTCGGGCCGGAGGTGTTCAAGAGCGATCAAAAGGCCTTCAGGCACGCGCTGGACGCGTTGCAGGCCTATCAGCTGGAGGACAGCAGCTTCCACCCTTACAGCAGCAAGTATGACCTCTACTCCAGCAACAAGATCGGCGGCGAATTGTCTGCGGCCGAGATGCGCGGCTTCGCCGTCTACAGCGATGCCAACAAGGGCAACTGCTTTGCGTGCCACTACAACGGCGCTGGTCTGAACGGCAGCGTCAAGCTGTTCACCGACTTTACCTATGCTGCGATAGGCGTCCCGCGCAACAAGGACATTCCTGCCAATGTGAAGGCCGGCTATTTCGACTTGGGCATCTGCGACCGTCCCGACCATCCGCGTCCGGCCAGCGGCCAGTACTGCGGCATGTTCAAGACGCCGACGCTGCGCAACGTCGCGACGCGTTCGGCCTTCTTCCACAATGGCGCGCTGAAGTCGCTGAAGGATGTGATCCGCTTCTACAACACGCGCGACACCCATCCAGAGCGCTGGTATCCGACCGTCAAAGGCGTGGTGCAAAAGTATAACGACCTGCCGGCGCGCTACCGCGCCAACCTCGATAAGCAGATGCCGCTCGATGGCCGCAAACGCGGCAGCGAACCGCCGATGACCGAGCAGGAAATGCAGGACCTGGAAGCGTTCCTTAACACGCTGACCGATAACGATCTGGTGGTAAAAAAATGAAGATGATTTCGATGGTGGCAATGCTGGCGGCAGTTTCGGCTTCGGCCTACTCTGCACCGCAACCCGGCAACAAGGCGCTGGCCGCAGGCTTGAGCAAATACCTTGCGCAGCAAGGCGACGTTTGTGTCGGCAAGTTCGACTGGCCTATCGACGTGGCGCCGGGTGACGCGGAAGCGGGCAGCCGCGATGCGGTACAGCTGCCGGTGCTGGCGCAACTGGGGCTGGCGGAAGCGGTTGGCGGCATGGTGGTGCGCCGTAACGCCGAAGGTGTCGAGCAGGAGGTGCCGGTACAGCGTTACAGCCTGACCGAAGCCGGGAAAAAATTCTATCTGAAGCGCGACACCAGCACCGTCGCGCCAACCGGCGAGAAGATCGCGCGCACCGGTGATTTCTGTGTCGGCAAACTCAGTGTGGCCAAGGTGGTGGCTTGGGATGCCGCGACCGGAACGGCCAGTTACACCTACAAGTTCGCCGCCGCGCCATGGATGCACGAACCGGCCGCGCAGCAGGTGTTCCCGATGATCGCCTACATCATGAAAGGCGAAGGGAAGATGCAGATGAAGCAGCGCCTGCGCCTGGAGAACGGCCGCTGGGTCGGCGTGCGCGACTAGTCCTGTTTCGATATACCGGGTATCGGCGCTGACGGCTGTCGTGTCACGTTGCGGTAACAAGGCATCACTACACTTCTGCGTTCTTATTCATTCGACAGGAAGTGCCATGCCATCCTCACGCTTCAACAGCGCAATCGCCTTGTGCGGCGCCCTTGCCTTGACCGCTGCGGCGCCAGCGTCCGCGCTGAACATCTTGCTTTGCAACGATGACGGCATCACCGCCGCCAACCTGCGCGCGTTGAAAACGAAGCTGTCCGCAGCAGGGCATAGCGTGGCGGTGGCGGCGCCTATCGACAATCAATCCGGCCGTGGCGGCTACATCGCCTTCCTCACACCGGTCAGCGCGCTGACCGGCAAGGAGCGCGGCGCGCTGGCCTTGGGGCTGGCCGCCGGCGCTCCCGGCGTGGGTGTGGATGCTGGCGATGCCGATGTCTCCTACGTCAACGGCACGCCGGTGACGGCCTGCCTGTATGGCGTGGACGTGCTGGCCAAGAAGAAGTGGAACGGCGCGCCCGACCTGGTGATCTCCGGTCCCAACGAGGGCAATAACACCGGCGCGATCAACGCCAGCAGCGGCACCTTCAATAACCTGATCTACATGATTAACCGCGGCTTGCCAGCAATGGCCGTCAGCGACGCCGCCACCGCGCAGGTCAACTGGAGCGGCGCGTTGCCGGCTTCGCACCGGGCCTATGAAGTGGCGGGCATCGTCGTCAAGCTGGTCGACACGCTGATCGCCAACAAGGCCAAGGCCGGCGGCCTGCTGATGCCGGATGGCGTGGGCCTGAACGTCAACGTGCCGGACTTCAGCGCAGGTGCCGGCGCGGCGCTGCCGTACCGCTTCACCCGCATCGGCAAGGCTAGCAGCTACGTGCCGGCGTTCTATGAAAAATTGTCGGATAGCCCGCTGGCTGTGGCTTCGGGCGTCAACTTCCCTATGCCCGGCATCAGCCTGGCCACCGGCGGCACCACGCTGCCGAGCGGCGTAGTGCTGCCCAAGGATATCGCCGCCACGTCGGAAGACAATGTGATCGCCGCGAAGACGGCGGTGACGATTTCTCCGGTCGAAGGCGTACCGCAAGCTCGCCGCGCGTTTGAAGATGCGATGAAGATCAAATTGAACGGGATCGCGCAATGAACAACACGATGAAGGCGGCCTTGCTGGCCGTGGTTGTCGGCCTCGCGGGATGTAATGGCTCGTCAAGCAACGAGCCGGCGCCGACCAGCAGCGTGCCGGTATTGGGCGAGGGCGCTTTGCAAGGTTATGCCAATGGCGACACGGTGTCCGGCGCCAGCATCTACACCAACAAGGATGGCAAGGGCTACGTGCTGCTGTCGGCCGACGGTGACGCTGCCGCCACGGTGATGCACGTTGTCGATGGCAGCAAGGGACGCCGCGTGCCGGTGTCCGGTGGCGGCATGGTGACGCTGGCTTACGACCGCACACAGGCGCTGGTGCTGAATGCGCTGTCTGCCGCCAACGCGGCCGGTAACTACCAGGTGCTCATCGGCGGTAAGCCGGCGCTGTTCACGGTGGCTGCCGATGGCGCCATCAGCGCGGGCAGCAGTGATTGCAAATTGTCCGGCAAGGTCGACTTCAGCGCCACCTACGGCGGCGCGGCCGCGCTGACCTTGACCGCCAGCGGTTGCGGCAACTCCGCCGAAGGCAGCTACAAAGGACTGGCGCTGGCATCCGCCGACACCGCGCCCGCCGCGCTGCAGCTGGTCGGCGAGAACGGCAACGCGATACTGGACCTGCTGGCCTATCGCTGACCTTGCGCGGTCAGGATTTCCTCGATAGCGCTAAACCGGTTGATGGAGCATAAAGGACACTTTGCCAGGCCGCGTAGATTGCTGTTATGGCAGGCATACTTAAAATCTTCTCGAATGTGGGCGGCGACCGATTTCTTGGGCATAGCTGGATTGGCTACTGCCCAGTTGATGGGGCGCCCGCTACATACGGTACCTGGGGAAATGCTCCCACGGGGAGTGGCAATGGTCTGTTCGAGAATCTGGAACTTGGATGTGATGCCCATGCGTGCAGGATGACCTATATCTCAGACGCGCAGGAAATTCGATTGTTTGAAAAGATCGCTCAGTACAAGGCGCTAGGGACGAAGGCCTGGTCACTGCGCAGGCCATGCTCAGCCTTTGCCGCAGACGCATGGTATTGTGTAACGGGAGAGCGGTTGACTCATCGATTAGGGCTTGTCAGTACCCCAACCATTTTGGCCGCATCGATAGCAAAGGCCAATGGTGACGATGGATCGTGGCTGCGCACCAGTACACTATCCTCGCCAAAAAAAAGCCGCAGCAAGGCCAAGAGGACAGGTCTAAAATGATGCGGAAGGAGGGCATATGAAAACTGTAAAAATTGCTGAAATACAGGATGTCCGATTCCATTCTTTAGCTGAAATTGAAAAGGAAGGGAACGCTTTTTTTCGTATCAACGGACTGCTATTTCATAGCGCCATGGCGGTTGATCGAGTGGATATGAAACGGGTGGAGGGTGTAGTGCAGGTCAGTGTCAAAATGACGCCTACCCAGCCAGGGTTGACTTGTGCGTTCGATATTGAGATACCGCTTTCCAGTGCAACCACCAGCGTTGTTTTCGGCGCTGCCAATAATCCGATCTGGACTCGTGCGCTCAGTAAGCCACCTTGCCGGGAACTGTCGCAATGACTTCCGTGCCCACGCCCGGCTTGCTGTCGATTGCGAGACTGGCGCCGATGTTGTGGGCGCGTTCGCGCATGCCTGCCATTCCCCAGTGGCCCGGCCGGTGGCCTGCTGCGGCGACTGCATCGTCCAGACCCTTCCCGTTGTCGCGAATGCGCAGGACGAAGGCGTTGGGGTTGTAGTCCAATTCAAGCTCGATGCGGTTGGCGTCCGCGTAGCGCGAGGCGTTGAACAGCGTTTCGCGCGCGATGGCGTAGACCTCGTCGTGTACATGCGGGCGCAATTGTCGCGGCACGCCGTTGACCTTCATGACAAAGGCGTGCGAGCGATGCTCCGCCAGCCCTTTGCCGAACTGCTCCAGCGTGAGCTCCAGCGCATCCGGCGAGGCGGATGCGCGCAGGTCCATGATCTGGTCCCTTCCTTCCACCAGCAACTGCTCCGCGAGATTGAGCGTTTGGTCCAGGCGCGTGCGCTCCGTCGTGCCTTCCTTCAGATTCCGGCTGTGCGCGTCGAACGACATCAGCAAAGCCTGCATGCTTTGCAGTAGCGTGTCGTGCAGGGCGCGTGCGATGCGCGAACGTTCCGCCAGGCGCGCTTGCAAGCTCTCCTGCATGCGCTGCGTCAGGTAGCGTATCCGCAATGCGTAGGCGCTGTACAGCAGCAGTATTCCCAACGCCGCCAACAACAGCTTGAACCAGCCGCTTTGGATGAAGGTCGGCGGAATGTCTATCTCCAGCGCGGCGCCTTTGGTATTCCAGAGATTGTCCTCGTTCGATGCGATGACTTCGAAGCGATATTTGCCCGGCGCCAGATTGGTGTAATACGCCTGCCTGCGGCCTGTCGCTTCCTGCCACGCGTGATCCAGGCCGGCCAGCCGATAGCGCACGCGCACACGCTCGGGTATCGACAGGCTCATTGCCGTGAAGTCGATCTGCAGATTCTGCGTTCCCGCCGGTAGGCCGAGTTCACGGTTCAATGGCGTGGCGTAGCGCATGCCATCGGAAGTCACGCTGATGACTTCCACCGGCGGGGCCAGCGGGTTGCGCAGGATGTGGGCCGGATCGATGGTGCCGATCGTCGTCGATGTCGCGTACCACAGCACGCCGTCGCGTGAACGCATCAGCGACGGCACGGGCCGCAGTTGCGGCGCGTGGCCCATCATGCCGTCCTGCGCATCGAAGCGTTCGAATGCCACGGTGGTCTGCTCGTTGTTCAGCCACGCGTTGATTTCAGCGGCGGCGATGTGATACAGGCCGTCGGCGCCGTGCAGCCACAGGTCGCCGTCCGGCAGCCTGACGATGCCGGATACGCCCCGGAAGATTTCGTTACGCTCGCCGCGCAAGGTGGCGAAGCGGCCGTCGCGATAGAGCACGACGCCATTTTCTCCTCCCACCCACATGGCCTGGCCGTCGCGGTACACCTGCATGACCGTGCCCAGTTGCAGACCTTCCTTCGGCCCCAGTGTGCGTGCCGTGCTGCCGTCGATGATGGTGATCTGGCTGCGCAGATGCGCCATCCACAAGTTCCCCTTGGCGTCGCGAGCCATGGAGGTGGTCAGCAGATCGGTGAGTCCCTGCAATCCGCCCGATTTGATCCACTGGCCGTCAACGAGTTTGTACACGCCTTTGCCGGAAGAGAAGGAGGCCCACAAGGCGCCGTCCCGGTCCTGCTGCAGTGCGTGGACGCGCAGGCTTTTCAGTTCGGGCGGGTAGGGGATCGACGTCACGGCGCCGTCGCGGTCGCGCCGCTGCAGGGCTTCTGTCCCGCCCAGCCACAGGACGCCGTCCGGCGCGGTGTAGCTGGCTGTGATCGGCCCCAGGGCCTCGCGGCTGACGCGTCCTGCGAGGCTGTACTTCCAGACATCGCGGGCATAGTCGCCCACCCAGACATCGCCGGATGGTCCGGCCACCAGTGCGGGATATTCCAGTTGCGTCTCCACGGGCATGGTCCTCAGGCGATTGGGACGCAGCCGGTCTATCCCGCCCGCCGTGCCTATCCACAGATTGCCTTCCCGGTCCTGGAACCGCGTGCTCAGTATCGGGCCGCTGATGCCGTTTTCTTTCGACAGCCGCTGCTCTTGAAGGCTAGGCCCTGCCGGCGCCACTCTGCGTTCCAGGCCATCGGTATGCATCATCCACATCGTCCCCTGGCGGTCGAAGTGCATGCCATAGCCATCGAGTTCGGGCTTGAGGGACTCGCTGGCGGAAGGCTGCGTGGAGCGCACCCTGTAGTAGCCGTTCTTGAAATCGTTGCCCCATATCGTGCCGTCCGGCGCTTCGCACAACCAGACCAGCGCGACACGCGGCCACGCCTGGGTGAAGCGGGTTTCGCCCGGCCTGCGGAAGAAGGCGCCCGTGTTCGTCCCTATCCATGTCGTGCCGTCGCGGGCGAACAAAATCTGGAACACGCCCAGCGCCGGTAACCCCGCCTCAGGGCCGAGGTATTGGAAGCGGCTGCCGCCGCGCGGCAGCACCGCCAGGCCGTCGCGCATCGCCACCCAGACCGCGCCATCGGGGGCGGCTTCGATATGCATGGAACCGACCGGATGCAGGCCGTCCTGCTCCGCGTAGGTGTGAGCGCCATCTTTCCTGAACACGGATACGCCGCCGACGCGGTAGCCTACCCACACTGCGCCATCGGGCGCGGTGGTCAGGCCCATGATGTTGCTGGACTCCAGAGGATGGCCGTGGATTTTTTCGGTGCGTTCGAAGCGCACGCCGTCAAACCGGTACATGCCGGTTGGCGTGGCGATCCATAGCCAGCCGTCGGGGCCTTGTGCGAACTTGGTCACGCCCGTCGGCGCGCCATCCCTTTCGGACCATGCCGTATGGCTGTAATCGATGAGCAGGGGACCTGGTTCCGACGCTTGGGCGAAGTGCTGTCCGACGATCAGGAGTAGAAAAAGCGAGGCTTTGAGGACGCGTAGTATCAAGCAATAACCGCCGCAGTGATAGGCGAAACCAGTGTCCATCCTATCGCCTGATAGAGAGCCCGGCCCTGTTCCGTGGCGACCAATACGCCCACGTTTGCCTTGTGGGCGATGGACGTGTTGGCAAGCGTCGCCATGATGACGCGGCCCAGCCCTTTTCGTTGATGTGCAGGCTCGGTGATGATCTGGTCGAACGTGGCAACGCCATCGCTGTGGGCTACTCGTCCTCGCGCCGCAAGTTCGCCGTCCGTAGCGCGGAGCTCTGCGTCGGTGACTGCGCCTGAGGTGGACAGGGACAGTCGGTAGCCGTCGGGCGCCGCTGCTGCGGCGTTATCCAACGCCACCGCCATCAGGTATTCCGTCGCTTGTACTTGCCAGCTTCCGTGCAAAAGCGGAGAGACCTGCTCCGGATGCGCGCACACTTTGAGCCAGGTGCCCGGCGTGTGCAGGCTGTCGGTCAGCGCTTGCAGAATGTTCGCGTCGTAGTCGACCATGACATGGCGCTCCAAACGCTCAGGAGCGCCCAGGTCGATTTTGTAGCCATAGGGTTGTCGGACCGGGGACGCCTTGTCGCGCGTAAGCGTCCATCCCTTGGTCCAGGCAGCCGCAGTTGGAACCACATCGAATGTCTTGTTCAACTTCGTACTCTCCATGCTTAGCGGCCGGGTATCCAGTTCATCAGCCGGTCGTTCTGGGCCTGGTACTGCTTGCCCAGGCAGACGTTGATGTCCGCAGCGGAGGCGCAGGTGGTGTCGCGCTCCTTCAGCCATTTGCGCTGAAAGTCGCGCAGCTCGTTGCGGGAGGCGATGCTGTCGTGGCCCTGGCGGATTTCCTTCAGCAGCTTGGCCAGCGCCAGATCCTGCTTGGCCAAAGCCGCATCGGCACAGATGGTTTTTTCAACGCGTGTGGCTGCCGCCTTGCAGTCATAGGATGGACCTTCGGCCGTCGGCTCGAAGTGCGCCGCCGGTTTGAATTGCGCGGCGTCGATGCTGGTGCTGGCGCCGCGGTTGTCGATGAATTCCACGCTGACGGGAGTAACGTCGTTGGCGCTCATCCAGTCGATCAATGCACGGCGTGCTGGCGCCGGAATCTGTGTTGCGGACAGGCTGTTGGAGCCGAGGCGCAGCGCGCCGTCGAGGATGTCCGCGCCCAGGCCCTGGCCGGTCTGGGTGTCGATCCAGAAGAAGCCCTTTTCCGGGCAGGCATGCGGCACGCAGGCCGATGCGCTGACGTAGCGCTTATCCACCACAAACACCGGCTCCGGCGGGCCGCCCAATCCCGCCAGCACATCCCTGGCCAGCTTGCTGGGCACGTGTGTCTGGACCAGCGCTTTGGCGCGCTTGTCCCAGATGAAGGCATTGGTCGATTTGCCCTCGTAGCTCAAAGGCCAGTCTATCGTGGCGGCATGGGCCAGCGTGAATACGCTCAAGGCCAGCAGGGCAATCAGTTTTTTCATTGGGCTTCCGTAAAGAGGCGTTTGAGTTTGCGGCCACCGGTGATCTCGAAGCCATGACGCTCGTAGAACGCCAGGCTGCGGTCATACTCGGGCAGCGGCGGTGTGCAGACTTCCAGGCGGTTCCAGCGGCGCTTGCGCGCCAGTTCTGCGGCGGCGTTCAACAACTGGCCGCCGACGCCGTTGGTACGGTAGGGCGGGGCGACGAAGAATTCCTGCATGGTCGCCAGCGCGCCTTCCGCATACAGCGCGCGGCCTTCGGAGATGCCGACGAAGCCGATCGTCTCGCCTTCCGCAATCGCGATCAGCGCAAGGTACTTTTCCTCGCGCAGCAGGGCGTGGCACAAGCTGGCGGTTTTCTGCTGATCCAGGTTGAAGGTTTTTACACCAAGTCGCTGCGATATTTCTTCTGTCAGCGCAACGGCCATCGCGGCGATCGCGGCTGCATCTTCAGGCACGGCCAGGCGTATTCTCGTATCGGTCATTGCGTTGCTTCTTTAGTCGTAGGGTTGAACAGGATAGCAGTTTGCGATCCTGGAATACTCGCGCATTATCACGGACGAGTGACAGTGGGCGAAAAAAAAGGACGCCGTGGCGTCCCTTTCAGACATGCCATCTTTAGCCGGCCAGCTTGGCCTTCAGCAGCTCGGTCAGCTGCGCCGGGTTGGCTTTGCCGCGCGATGCCTTCATCGCCTGGCCGATCAGCGAGTTCAGCGCCGCTTCCTTGCCTGCGCGGTACTGCTCCACCGATTTCTCGTTGGCGGCGATGACGTCGTTGACGATCGCTTCCAGCGCGCCGGTGTCGGAGATCTGCTTCAGACCCTTGGCGTCGATGATGGTGTCAACCAGGTTCTCGTCCGTGGACTTGGCCTCCCACATGCCGGCGAATACTTCCTTCGCGGCCTTGTTGGAGATGGTGCCGTCGGCGATGCGCTTCAGCATGGCGGCCAGCTGCACTGCCGATACCGGCGATTGATCCAGGTCCACGCCTTCGCGGTTCAGCGTCGACGACACGTCGCCCATCAGCCAGTTGGCGGCGGCCTTGGCGTTTTCCTTGCCGGCTTTTTCAACCACGGCGACGAAATAGGTCGCCATCGCTTTCGACGCGGTCAGCACCAGCGAGTCATATTCCGGCAGCGCGTATTCGCTGACGAAGCGGGCGCGCATGGCGGCCGGCAGTTCCGGCATCGATGCCTTGACCTTCGAAATCCACTCTTCGGAAATCATCAGCGGCGGCAGGTCCGGGTCCGGGAAGTAGCGGTAGTCCTGCGCGTCTTCCTTGCTGCGCATTTCGCGGGTCTCTTTGCGATCCGGGTCGTACAAGCGGGTAGCCTGAACAACCTTGCCGCCGTCTTCGATCAACTCGATCTGGCGGCGCACTTCGACGTGCACCGCTTCCTCGATGAAGCGGAACGAGTTCAAGTTCTTGATCTCGCAACGGGTGCCGAATTCCTTCTGGCCTTTCGGACGCACGGAGACGTTGACGTCGCAGCGGAACGAGCCTTCCTGCATATTGCCGTCGCAGACGCCCAGCCACATCACCAGCGAGTGCAGGGCCTTGGCGTAGGCCACGGCTTCTGCAGCGCTGCGGATTTCAGGCTCGGAGACGATTTCCAGCAGCGGCGTGCCGGCGCGGTTCAAGTCGATGCCGCTCATGCCGGCGTAGTCTTCGTGCAGCGATTTGCCGGCGTCTTCTTCCAGGTGGGCGCGGGTCAGGTTGACGGTCTTGGTGACGAATTCGCCATCCTTCTCGTAGCCGAAGGTCAGCGCGCCGCCGATGACGACTGGGTCTTCGAACTGGCTGATCTGATAGCCCTTAGGCAGGTCGGGATAGAAGTAGTTCTTGCGGGCGAAGATGGACGCCGGAGCGATCTTCGCGCCGACCGCCAGGCCGAAGCGAATCGCGCGGTCCACCGCCTGCTTGTTCATCACCGGCAGCACGCCTGGCAGCGCCAGGTCCACAGGGCTGGCTTGCGTGTTGGCGTCGGCGCCGAACTTGATCGGCGATCCGCTGAAAATTTTAGATTCGGTCGTGAGCTGCACGTGGTTCTCAAGACCGATGACGACTTCCCATTCCATATTGTTCTCGCTTATGTTTGCTTGTCGTTCCCGCGAAAGCGGGAATCCATACTCAGCATGGATTCCCGCCTTCGCGGGAATGACGTTGATCTTAGATGCCGGCGGGTGCGCGGGTGTGCCAGTCGGTCGCCAGCTGGTACTGGTGGGCGACGTTCAGCAGTTTCGCTTCGCCGAAATGCTTGCCGATGATCTGCAGGCCCACAGGGCGGTTCTTGGCGCCGAAGCCGACCGGGATCGACATGCCAGGCAAGCCGGCCAGGCTGGTGGACAGCGTGTAGATGTCGGCCAGGTAGGCGGCGACCGGGTCGTCGGACTTGTCGCCCAGGTCCCATGCCACGGTCGGCGCGACCGGTCCCATGATGACGTCGCAGACGGCGTTAGGGCCGTTCAGCACCGCTTCGAAATCCTGCGCGATCAGGCGGCGGATTTTTTGCGCCTTCAGGTAGTAGGCGTCGTAGTAGCCGTGGCACAGCACATAGGTGCCGACCATGATGCGGCGTTTGACCTCTGCGCCGAAGCCTTCGGCGCGGGTCTTGCGGTACATGTCCGACAGGTCTTTGTATTCGGAAGCGCGGTGGCCGTAGCGCACACCGTCGAAACGCGACAGGTTGGACGAGGCTTCGGCCGGCGCGATCATGTAGTAGGCCGGGATCGACAGCGCGGTGTTCGGCAGCGAGATGTCGACCAGGGTCGCGCCCATTTCGACGTACTTGGCCAGCGCTGCGCGCACGGCGTCTTCCACGTCCTTGGCCAGGCCTTCGCCGAAGTATTCCTTCGGCACGCCGATGCGCAGGCCTGCCAGCGGCTGGCCCAGTTCGCGGGTGTAGTCTTCGTCGATGCCGCCCATTTCAGGCGTCAGCGAGGTCGAATCGCGTTCGTCGAAACCGGCCATGGCGTTGAGCAGCAGCGCGCAGTCTTCGGCGGTTTGCGCCATCGGGCCGCCCTGGTCCAGCGACGAGGCGAAGGCGATCATGCCGAAGCGCGATACGCGGCCGTAGGTGGGTTTGATGCCGGTGATGCCGCAAAACGCGGCCGGCTGGCGGATCGAGCCGCCGGTGTCGGTACCGGTGACGGCCGGCGCCAGGCGCGCGGCCACGGCGGCGGCGGAACCGCCGGAGGAGCCGCCAGGTACGGCGTTTTTATCCCACGGATTTTTCACCGCGCCGAAGGCCGAGTTTTCATTGGCCGAGCCCATGGCGAATTCGTCGCAGTTCAATTTGCCCAGCGTGACCATGCCGGCCGCGCGGAATTTTTCCACCACGGTGGCGTCGAACGGGCTGACGTAGTTGGCCAGCATTTTCGAACCGGCGGTCGAGCGCCAGTCGCGGGTGACGAAGATGTCCTTGTGGGCGATCGGCACGCCGGTCAGCGGGGTGGCGGTGCCGGCGGCGATGCGGGCGTCCGCTTCGGCCGCTTGCGCCAGGGTCAGCGCGCGGTCCACGTGCAGGAAGGCGTTCAAGTCGCTTTTTTCGATACGGTCGAGGAAGTGCGCCGCCAGTTCGGTGGCGGTGATGGCTTTGCTTTGCAGCAGCGCGGACAGCTCTTTAATGGTTTTGGTGTGCATGGCGTTTCAATTCAGATTCGTTGCGGCGTCGTCCTCGCGCAAGCGGGGACCCATAGAACGCTGGCCTAATCGGCTCAGCATGGATTCCCGCCTGCGCGGGAATGACGGTGTTACTCGATCACCTTCGGCACCAGGTACAGCCCGTCCTGGGTCTTGGGCGCGACGGCCTGGTAGTCGTCGCGGCGATTGGCCTCGGTGGCCACGTCTTCGCGCAGGCGCAGGGCGATGTTATTCATGTGCGCCGCCAGCGGGTGGCTCAGCGGGGCGACGCCGTCGGTGTCGACCGCCTGCATCTGTTCGGCCAGCGCAAAAATGCCGTTCAACTGGTCCAGCGCGGTAGCGGTCTGCTGCTCGCTCATCTCAAGTTGTGCCAGTTTTGCAATGCGTGTTACGTCGGATATGGTCAGGGACATGGCGAATGGCGCGGGCGGGCCGCGCTAGGTTTAATTGTAATATTGATAAAAAACTGGAAATTCTGCCTTTTCGCTGGCAAAAGAGAACGAATACCGCTTAACTCGCGGACTCAGCCGATACACTTTTGGCGGGATTTTCGGCAAATCGCATTCAAATTATAAGGTAGAATGGCGGGTTGATGCGTTGCCGGCGCTGAATCATTGCAGCCGCCGCGTCACCACAGGATTTCTTTCTAACGGCTTACGCGCACACCAGTAGCGCCACAGGACACACATGTTTGGTTTTTTACGCAGGTATATTTCCACCGATCTGGCCATCGACTTGGGCACGGCCAACACTCTGATCTACGTTCGCGGCCAGGGCATCGTCCTGGATGAACCGTCGGTCGTCGCGATCCGCCAAGAGGGCGGCCCTAACGGCAAGAAGACTATCCAGGCAGTTGGTAAGGAAGCAAAACAGATGCTGGGCAAAGTGCCTGGCAATATCGAGGCGATCCGCCCGATGAAAGACGGCGTGATCGCCGACTTCACCGTCACCGAACAAATGCTGAAGCAGTTCATCCGCATGGTGCACGACTCCAAATTCTTCCGTCCTTCGCCGCGCATCATCATCTGCGTACCGTGCGGCTCGACCCAGGTTGAGCGCCGCGCGATCCGCGAATCGGCGCTGGGCGCTGGCGCTTCGCAAGTCTACCTGATCGAAGAGCCGATGGCTGCGGCGATCGGCGCCGGCCTGCCGGTGTCGGATGCAACCGGCTCGATGGTGGTCGACATCGGCGGCGGCACCACCGAAGTGGGCATCATCTCGCTGGGCGGCATGGTGTACAAAGGCTCGGTGCGCGTGGGCGGCGACAAATTCGATGAAGCCATCGTCAACTACATCCGCCGCAACTACGGCATGCTGATCGGCGAACAGACCGCTGAAGCGATCAAGAAGGCCATCGGTTCGGCCTTCCCTGGTTCGGAAGTGAAGGAAATGGAAGTCAAGGGCCGCAATCTGTCCGAAGGCATCCCGCGCTCGTTCACGATTTCGTCCAACGAGATCCTGGAAGCGCTGACCGACCCACTGAACAACATCGTTTCGGCCGTGAAGAACGCGCTGGAACAGACGCCGCCGGAACTGGGCGCCGACATTGCGGAAAAAGGCATGATGCTGACGGGCGGCGGCGCGCTGCTGCGCGATCTGGACCGTCTGCTGATGGAAGAAACCGGCCTGCCGGTGCTGGTGGCGGAAGATCCGCTGACCTGCGTGGTGCGCGGCTCGGGCATGGCGCTGGAGCGGATGGACCAGCTGGGCTCGATCTTCTCCTACGAATGATCTGACAAGACGGGGCCGCGAAACAGCGGCCCCGATGCATTGGGATGAGTTGACAGTCTCGTTGGCGCGCGAGCGCCGGATTATTGGAAGTCATGGAATACAGTCCTCCGCCACTTTTCAAGCAAGGCGCCTCCGCCCGCGTCAAGATGACGGTGTTTGCGTGCATTTCGATTGCACTGCTGCTGGTCGATGCGCGCATGCGCACTTTGACCACCGTGCGCAAGGCGGCAGCCACGGTGCTGTATCCGCTGCAAATGGCAGCCTTGCTGCCGCGCGACGCCATCTACGGCGTCGGCGATTATTTCTCCACTCTGTCGTCGCTGGAAAAGCAGGTGCGCGAGCTCAAACGCCAGCAGATCGCCGGCGCGCTGGTGCTGCAACAGGCCCAGCTCCAGACCGCTGAGAACAACCAGCTGCGCCGCCTGATGGCCGCGCGCGAGCATCTGCC
The DNA here is from genome assembly GCF_009380215.1 of Rugamonas aquatica. Lineage (GTDB taxonomy): Bacteria > Pseudomonadota > Gammaproteobacteria > Burkholderiales > Burkholderiaceae_D > Rugamonas > Rugamonas aquatica_B. The sequence goes on along the minus strand of NZ_WHUG01000011.1, from coordinate 161,999 downwards.
GGTGAAGTCCATGCTGGCCGAGATCCTGTACGACGCGCGCGATGTCAACAGCCGCAAGGTGATCCTCGACCGCGGCACCCAGCAGGGTGTGGCGCTCGGCCTGCCCGTGATCGACAACCAGGGCGTGGTCGGCCAGGTCACGCGGGTGTTCCCCTTTACCTCCGAAGTGACGCTGCTGACCGATAAGGAGCAGGCCATCCCTGTGCAACTGCTGCGCAACGGCTTGCGCAGCGTGGCCTATGGACGCGGCAAGTCCGGCGCGCTGGAGCTGCGCTTCACTGCGCCGAATGCGGATATCCAGGTCGGCGACATCGTCGTTACCTCGGGCCTGGACGGCGTCTACCCGGCCGGTCTGGCGGTGGCGCGCGTGAGCCAGGTGGAAAACAGCGCGGCCGGATCGTTCGGCGGCGTGGTGTGCCAGCCGTTGGGCGGCATCTCCAACAATACGCAGCTGCTGATCTTGATGTCGACGCCGGAGATGCCTCCGCGTCCGCCGGATGAAGAGACGCGCGCGCTCAAGAAGCACAACAACAAGATGGCGCCGATCAAGGAGGCGCCGAAAGAGGGCGTCGAACCTGCGGCGCCTGCGGCCGCCGCGCCGGCCAACAACGCGCCGCCCGGCCTGATGCCGGTGATGCCGCCGCCTGCGCCCAAACCGGCGCCTGCGCCGGCTGCTGGTGCTGGCACCGGTGCTGGTACGCCTGCCGCAGCCGCGCCGGTCGCCGCACCTGCTACAACTGCAGCAGCACCTGCCGCCGCCGCCGCGAACGGCCAGCCCGCACCCGCTGTCGCCAAACCGAAGGAGCCGGCACGATGAATCGTCCCCACTATATTCTGCTGCCGGTCAGCCCGCTGTTCATCGCCTTCAGCCTGTTCTGCGCCTTCCTACTGAACCTGCTCCCCTGGGGGAACTTCATCGGCGTGCCGGACTTCGTGGCGCTGGTGCTGGTGTTCTGGGGCGTGCACCAGCCGCGCAAGGTCGGCATCGGCACCGCCTTCTTCCTCGGCCTGCTGATGGACGTGCATGACTCCACGCTGCTGGGCGAGAATGCGCTGGCCTACACGCTGCTGTCCTACTTCGCCATCATGCTGCACCGCCGGGTGCTGTGGTTCCCGCTGCTGACGCAGGCGATGCACGTGTTCCCGCTGCTGCTGATGGCGCAGTCGGTGCAGCTGATCGTGCGCTTCTTCGTCTCCGGCAAATTCCCCGGCTGGTTCTACTTCGTCGAAAGCGTCATCGCCGTGGCCCTGTGGCCGCTGGCGACCTGGCTGCTGCTGGCGCCGCAGCGCCGCGCGGTGGACCGCGACCACACCCGCCCGATCTGACGCCCGGCCGAGAAGTGACTGAGCACCGTGACTGAGCACCATGACTGAACTCAAGGACAACCAACGCGAGCTGCACCAGTTCCGCCTGCGCCTGACGGTGCTGGGCGCGCTGGTGTTCTTCTGCTTTGCGTCGCTGCTTGCGCGCTTCATCTGGCTGCAGGTCTACAAGCATAGCGACTACGTCGCGCAGGCCGAAGAGAACCGCATCGCCATCGTCCCCATCGAACCGAATCGCGGCCTGATTTTGGACCGCAACGGCGTGGTCCTGGCGCGCAACTACTCGGCCTTCACGCTGGAGATCACGCCGTCGAAGTTGAGCGCCACGCTGGACGAAACCATCGACGAGCTGTCCAAGCTGATTACGGTGGAGACCAAGGACCGCAAGCGCTTCAAGAAGCTGCTGGAGGAATCCAAGGGCTTCGAGAGCGTGCCGCTGCGCACCCGTTTGAGCGATGAGGAAGTGGCGCGCTTTTCCGCGCAGCGTTTCCGCTTCCCCGGAGTGGAAGTGCAGGCGCGCCTGTTCCGCCAGTACCCGCTGGGCGAGATCGCGTCCCACGTGATCGGCTACATCGGCCGCATCAACACCACCGAAGCCAAGGCCATCGCCGACACCGAGGACGCCGCCAACTACAACGGCACCGACCATATCGGCAAGGAAGGCCTGGAGAAAAGCTACGAGAAGCAGCTGCACGGCATCACCGGCTACGAGGAAGTGGAGAAGTCGGCCGGCGGCCGCGCCATCCGCACCTTGTCGCGCACGCCCGCCACGCCGGGCAGCAACCTGATACTGTCGATCGATATCGAGCTGCAAAAAGTGATCGAGGAAGCCTTCGGCGAATGGCGCGGCGCGCTGGTCGCCATCGAGCCGGAGACGGGCGACATCCTGGCCTATGTATCGCGGCCCGGCTACGATCCCAACCTGTTCGTCGACGGCATCGACTCGCAGAGCTGGAACGAACTCAATACCTCGCTGGACAAGCCGATGGTGAACCGTCCGCTGTCCGGCACCTATCCGCCCGGTTCCACCTTCAAGCCCTTCATGGCGCTGGCCGCGCTGGAACTGGGCAAGCGCACGCCGGGCCAGACCATCTTCGATCCGGGCTCGTTCACGCTGGGCGGCCACAAATTCCGCGACGATAAGCCGGGCGGCCACGGCACGGTGGATATGTACAAGTCCATCGTCGAATCCTGCGACACCTATTACTACATCCTCGGTAACGAGTTGGGCATCGACGCCATCAGCGATTTCATGAAGCCGTTCGGCTTCGGCCAGCTGACCGGCATCGACCTGGAACACGAGAAGCAGGGCGTGCTGCCGTCGAAGGAATGGAAGCGCAACCGCTTCAAGAAGAACGTGGCGGCGCAGAAGTGGGTGGGCGGCGACACCATCTCCATCGCCATCGGCAACGGCTTTAACAACTACACGCCGCTGCAGATGGCGCACGCGGTATCGAACCTGGCCAACAACGGCATCGTCATGAAGCCGCACCTGGTGAAGATCGTCGAAGACGGCGTCGCGCGCACCCGCAAGCTGACGGTGCCCAAGGAAAGCTACCGCATCCCGCTCAAGCAGGAAAATATCGACATCATCAAGAACGCCATGGTCGGCGTGACCATCGGCGGCACGGCGGCGCGCGCGTTCGCGGGCGCCGGCTACACCTCGGGCGGCAAGACCGGTACCGCGCAGCTGGTGGCGATCAAGAAGAACGAGAAGTACAACGCCAACCTGATCGCCGAACGCCTGCGCGACAACGCGCTCTACACCGCCTTCGCCCCGGCAGACAAGCCGCGCATCGCCATCGCGGTGGTGGTGGAAAACGGCGGCTTCGGCGCCGGCGTGGCCGCGCCCATCGTGCGCAAGGCACTCGACTACTACCTGCTGGGCAAACGCCCGAACGAAAAAGAAACCACCCGCGTGCCGAAGGAAGACGCCGAGCTGCGCTCCGTGCAGGATGTCCAGGCCGAACAGGGCGTCAGCGACGAGAAGAAACCCGGCGCTGAAACACCCGGCAACAAGGAATAAAGGACCAGCATGCGCATCAACGAAAGGCGTTCCCTGTGGCGCCGCCTTCGCCCGTACTTCACCGTTTTCGACATTCCGCTGGCGCTGATTATCTGCGCGCTGCTGTCGGTCGGCCTGGTCACGCTGTACTCGGCAGGCATCGGCATTCCCGGCAAGGTGGAAGACCAGCTGCGTAACATCTTCCTGGCCTTCATCGTGATGTGGTTCGTGGCCAATGTGTCGCCGCAGATGATGATGCGGATCGCCGTGCCGGCCTATGTGGTCGCGGTGGCCCTGCTGATCGGCGTGGCGCTGTTCGGCACCATCAAGCTGGGTGCGCGGCGCTGGCTGCATCTGGGCGTCGATATCCAGCCGTCAGAATTCATGAAGATCGCCATGCCGCTGATGCTGGCGTGGTTCTTCCAGCAGCGCGCCGGCCATCTGCGCTGGCAGGACTACGGCATCGCCGCCGTGCTGCTGGCGATACCCGTCGGCCTGATCGTCAAGCAGCCCGACCTGGGCACCGCCTTGCTGGTGGTGGCCGCAGGCTTCTGCGTGATCTTCCTGGCGGGCCTGGCGTGGAAGGCGCTGATCGCCTTGTTCGTGGCCGGCGCGGCCAGCCTGCCGGTGATCTGGTCGGTGCTGCACGACTACCAGCGCGAACGCGTGATGACGCTGATCGACCCGACTTCCGACCCGCTGGGCAAGGGCTTCCACATCATTCAGTCGACCATCGCGGTGGGCTCGGGCGGCATCACCGGCAAGGGCTGGACCCACGGCACGCAGGCCCACCTTGAGTTCATCCCCGAGCGCACCACCGACTTTATCTTCGCCGTGTTCTCTGAGGAGTTCGGCCTGACCGGCAACCTGGTGCTGATGTTCCTGTACCTGCTGCTGATCGGCCGTGGCCTGATGATCGCCGGGAACGCGCCCAACTTCTTCACCCGCCTGCTGGCCGGCGCGGTCACGATGATTTACTTCACCTACGCCTTCGTCAACATGGGCATGGTCAGCGGCATCCTGCCGGTGGTCGGCGTGCCGCTGCCGTTCATGAGTTACGGCGGCACGGCGCTGCTGACGCTGGGCCTGGGCGCGGGCATCCTGATGAGCATACAGCGGCACCGCAAACTGGTGCAGACCTGATGCGCGTGCATGACGGGCGCCCGCTGTGGCAGCGGGTACGGCCTTACTTTGCGGTGTTCGATCCGCAGCTGGCCGTCATCATGCTGATGCTGCTGTCGGTGGGCCTGGTCACGCTGTACTCGGCCGGCATCGCGATTCCGGGCCAGATGACGGGCCAGATGCGCAATATCTGCATGGCTTTCCTGGTGACGTGGATCGCGGCGAACACGCCGCCGCAGGTGATGATGCGTATCGCCGTGCCGGCCTATGCGCTGGGCGTGGCGCTGCTGGTGGCGGTGGCGCTGGTCGGCACCATCAAGGGCGGCTCGCGCCGCTGGCTGACTTTCGGCATACAGGTGCAGCCTTCCGAATACATGAAGATCGCCATGCCGTTGATGATGGCGTGGTTCTTTCAACGGCAGCAGGGGCAGCTGCGCTGGCATTCCTATCTGATCGCGGCGCTGCTGTTGGCGATACCCGTAGGCCTGATCGCGCGCCAGCCCGACCTGGGCACGGCGATGCTGGTGGTGGCGGCCGGTGCGTATGTGATCTTCCTCGGTGGCCTGTCGTGGAAGGCTGTGGCGGCGATGGGTGCGGCGGCTTGCGCGGCCTTGCCTGTGCTGTGGTCCGTGATGCACGACTACCAGCGCGACCGCGTGCTGACGCTGATCGACCCGTATCACGACCCGCTGGGCAAAGGCTTCCACATCATCCAGTCGATGATCGCCATCGGTTCGGGTGGATTCGGTGGCAAGGGCTGGACCCACGGCACGCAGGCCCACCTTGAGTTCATCCCCGAACGCACCACCGACTTTATCTTCGCAGTGTTCTCCGAGGAGTTCGGCCTGACCGGCAATATGGTGCTGCTGGTGTTGTACCTGCTGCTGATCGTGCGCGGCCTGAATATCGCCGTCAATGCTTCCACCTTCTTTACCCGCCTGCTGGCGGGCTCCATCACGATGATTTACTTCACCTACGCTTTCGTCAACATGGGCATGGTCAGCGGCATTGTGCCGGTGGTCGGCGTGCCGCTGCCGTTCATGAGCTACGGCGGCACCGCCTTGATGACGCTGGGCCTGGGCGGCGGCATCCTGATGAGCATCCAGCACCATAGCCGCAGCGTGCGCGGCGGCGCCGCCGCGCGGGCGTGGGGAGCCGCGGCATGACGGAGATTAAGGACACGGAGCGCGAGCTCCAGCAATTCCGCACCCGCATCACGGTGCTGGGCGCGATGGTGTTCATCTGTTTCGGTCTGCTGCTGGCGCGCTTCATCTGGCTGCAGGTGGTCAAGTACAAGGACTTCGCCGTCAAGGCGGAGGAGAACCGCATCGCCATCGTGCCCATCGTGCCCAATCGCGGCCTGATTTTGGACCGCAACGGCGTGGTCCTGGCGCGTAACTACTCGGCCTTCACGCTGGAGATCACGCCGTCGAAGTTGAGCATGACGCTGGATGAAACCATCGACGAGCTGTCCAAGCTGGTGGAGATCGAAGTCAAGGACCGCAAGCGCTTCAAGAAGCTGCTGGAGGAATCCAAGGGCTTCGAGAGCGTGCCGCTGCGCACCCGTTTGAGCGACGAGGAAGTGGCGCGCTTTTCGGCGCAGCGCTTCCGCTTCCCCGGCGTGGAAGTGCAGGCGCGCCTGTTCCGACAGTATCCGCTGGGCGAGACGGCGTCGCACGTGATCGGCTACATCGGCCGCATCAGCCGCGCCGAGGCCAAGGGCATCGAGGACACCGACGATGCCGCCAACTACAAGGGCACCGACCATATCGGCAAGGAAGGCCTGGAGAAGAGCTACGAGAAGCAGCTGCACGGCACTACCGGCTACGAGGAAGTGGAGGTCTCGGCCGGCGGCCGCGCTATCCGCACCCTGTCGCGTACACCTGCGGTGGCGGGCAGCAACCTGATACTGTCGATCGACATCGAGCTGCAGAAAGTGGTGGAAGACGCTTTCGGCGAGCGGCGCGGCGCGCTGGTCGCCATCGAACCGTCGACCGGCGACATCCTGGCTTACGTATCGCGCCCCGGCTATGACCCCAACCTGTTTGTCGACGGTATCGACGCGCAAAGCTGGAACGAACTCAATACCTCGCTGGACCGGCCTATGGTCAACCGTCCGCTGTCCGGCACCTATGCGCCGGGTTCCACCTTCAAGCCCTTCATGGCGCTGGCCGCGCTGGAGCTGGGCAAGCGCCGGCCGAGCGACACCACTTACGACCCTGGCTACTACTACCTCGGCGGGCACAAATTCAACGACGACGTGGTCGGCGGCCACGGCTCGGTCGATATGCACAAGTCCATCGTCGTGTCCTGCAATACCTACTACTACGCGCTGGGCCACGACATGGGCATCGACGCCATCTCCGGGTTCATGAAGCCCTTCGGCTTCGGCCAGCAGACCGGTATCGACCTGGAAAACGAAAAGACCGGCGTGCTGCCGTCGCAGGAGTGGAAGCGCAAGCGTTTCAAGGGTGCGGCGGGGCGGTGGGTCGGTGGTGATACCATCTCGGTCAGCAATGGCTCGGGCTACAACGCCTACACCCCTTTGCAGATCGCGCATGCGGTGGCCAACCTGGCCAACAACGGCGTGGTGATGAAGCCGCACCTGGTCAAGATCGTGGAAGATGGCGCAACCCGCGCCCGCAAGCTGACGGTGCCCAAGGAGAGTTACCGGATTCCGCTCAAGCAGGAGAATATCGACACCATCAAGAGCGCCATGGTCGGCGTGACCACCGAGGCGGGCGGCACGGGCGTGCGCGCGTTCGCCGGCGCAGGCTACACGGTGGGCGGCAAGACCGGCACCGCGCAGGTGATTACCATCCGCTCGGGCGAGAAGTACAACGCCGCGCGGCTGGCCGAACGCCTGCGCGACAATGCACTGTTCACGGCTTTTGCGCCGGCGGACAAGCCGCGCATCGTGCTGGCGCTGGTGGTGGAGAACGCGGGCAAGGGCGGCGCGGAAGCGGCGCCTATCGCCCGCAAGGCCTTGGACTACTACCTGCTGGGCAAGCGTCCGGCCGAGAAGGACAGCACCAAGGTGCCGAAGGAAGACGCGGAGATCGTGCTGCCGGTGGAAGGGCAGACGCTGGAAGAGCAGGCCGCGCTGGCCGAATTCGAACGGCGTGCGCCATCGCAGCCGGCGCCGCAGCAGCAGCCATCGCAGCCTGCGGTAGCCGCCCCTGTCGCCCCGGTACCGCCGGTGCGGAAAAAACCGTAAGGAAGATGTGATGCGTATGAACCGTAGCCGTATTTTGAATGTCTGTACCGGGCTGGTCTTGCTGGCGCTGGTCGGCTGCGGTACTGCGCCGACAGTGAGCGATACCGCGCCGACGCCCAAGCCGCCCCGTACTTCAGGCCCGGTAATCAAGGCGCCGTCCACCGGCAAACCGGACGCCGGCCTGCCGGTGCTGCCGCCTGCGAATTCGGGCCGTGGCGGCTACTACCAGGACGATGGTCCCGGCGACGCGCCGCCCGCCAACCTGGCCGACGTGCCGGACGCCGATGTGCGCAACGATCCGCTGCTGCCGTACTCCAACCGTCCCTACGTCGTCTTCGGCAAGACCTACACGCCGATCACCAACAACCAGCCGTACTCGCAGATCGGCGTCGGCAGCTGGTACGGCAAGAAATTCCATGGCCAGCGCACCTCGTCCGGCGAGATCTACGACATGTACAAGATGACGGCCGCGCATCCGACGCTGCCGATTCCATCCTATGCGCGCCTGACCAATCTGGTGAGCGGTGCGGTGGTCATCGTGCGTATCAACGACCGTGGGCCGTTCCATGCGAATCGCGCGATCGACGTGTCGTACACGGCGGCGCTGAAACTGGGCTTGCTGGGCAAGGGCAGCCACGAACTGCAGATCGAGCGCATCCTGCCCGATGAGGTAGACCGCATGCTGGCGGTGCGTGGCGGCGTGTCGAACTCGGTGTCGCCGCGCTTGCAGACGCAGTCGTCGCCCAGGCGGACATCGTCGGGCGCCTTGGGTGACAGCCCGCTGCTGCTGACGCCATCGACCACGCTGAGCGAGCCGCTGGTACTGGCGCCCAAGGCCATGCCAAGTGCGCCGTCTTCCGACGCGGAAGCGCTGATGCTGACCGATCGCGCGCCGGCCAGCACCGAAACGCTGGCCGCCAGCACCGCCAAAGGCGGCTTCTATCTGCAACTGGGCGCCTACTCGCGCGCAGAGAATGCGGAAGTGGTGCGCAACAAGCTGTCCGGTAAAGGCTTGAACGGACTGGAAGTGGTGCAGGGCGGCTCCGTGCACCGTCTGTTCACCGGCCCGTTCGCCACCCGCCAGGAAGCGCTCCAGGCGGCGCAAGGCTTGCCTTCATCGTTGAACCTGAAGCCTATCGTCGTCCAGCGCTAATCCATGCGCTACATCAACGGTTCACAAGGGTTCGCTGGCTAGACTGAACCTCCACTATCAATGGAGGTAATCATGGAAATCCAGGACGATACCGAGGTGCTGCGCAAGCTGTTTGCGGACATGAATCCAGATGCGGGCGAGGTCGAGTCGGTCCACAGGGCCGAGCTGGACCCCGATGCGGCGCTGACGCTGATGGCCAATCCCAAGGCGGCGCTGAAGGCGATGAATATCCCCGTCAGCGCCGAATCGCGCGTGGACCTGACGATGAAGAACCGCGCCGACCGCGCTCCCATGGACCTGGGCGTTGCCGCTGCCGCCCGGCTGCGACGCATCATCGTCATCGTCATCCACTACCGTAACTGCGACGCCGACATCATCATCATCGCCACCCGTTAAGCCGCTCGTCGTCCTGCGCTAGACCGCCGACAGCAATTGCGCCAACCGCTCCGCGCGGAAGCGCTCGACGACAAATTCCACGAAGGCCCGCGTCTTCGCCGGCAGCAGCTTCTGCGCCGGATAGTAGATCGACACGGCGCCGCCATCCACATGCCAGCCTGGCAGCACCCGCACCAGCGTGCCTGCTTCCAGATGCGTCAGCGATTCCGAGTAGTTGATCAGGGCGATGCCCAGGCCCAGCGCCGCCGCGTCGCAGGCCGCGCCGGGATCGCTCATCGTCATGCGTACGCGCAGCGTGATGGGCGCCTGCTGCTTGCTGCGATTGACCAGCGCCCACGGACGTATCCTGCCAGTCTGCGGCGAGCGTATCAGAATGCCGTCATGCTCGTGCAGGTCGGCGGGCGACTTTGGCGCGGGATGTTCGTCCAGATACGCCGGCGACGCCACCAGTATCCGATGCGCGGGGCACAAGCGGCGCGCGACCACGCCGGGAGACAGGTCTATGCCGCCGCCCACCGCCGCATCGTAGCCCTGGGCGATCAGGTCCACCGGACGATTGTCGAAAGCCCAGTCGGGCGAGATGGCGGGATAGCGCGGCAAAAACTCGCCCAGCATCGGCACGATGTACTTGCGGCCGAAGTTGGTCGGCATGCTGACCCGCAGCGTGCCGGCCGGCTGGCCGCCGGCGCTGGCCAGGTTGGCGACCGCGTTCTGTATCGTCGACAGGCTGCCGCCCACTTCATCGAGGAACTGTTGTCCGGCCTCCGTCAGCGACAGGCTGCGGGTGCTGCGCTGGAACAGGCGCACGCCCAGCCGCGCCTCCAGCCGCGAGATGTTCTTGCCGACGGCGGCAGGCGTCAATCCCAGCCTGCGGGCCGCCTCCGAAAAGCTGCCCGCTTCGGCGCTGCGCACGAAGCACTCAATACTAATCATGGTTTCCATGGTTTTCATTTTAAACCAATGGGATTAACTGAAGATAGTAACTATGGTCTAGTCGCGACATAATTAGAAGCGGATACTGAAGGCTCCAAATCACTCACCAGGAGCTTCAAATGATCGACGGTAAAATCGCATTCGTACAGGGCGGCTCGCGCGGCATCGGCGCGGCTATCGCAAAACGGCTGGCAGCGGACGGCGCCACCGTCGTGCTGACGTATTCCAGTTCGGCCGACAAGGCCGCGCAACTGGTGGCGGAGATCGAAGCCGCCGGCGGCAAGGCGCAAGCCGTCAAAGCCGACAGCGCCGACGCATCGGCATTGAAAGCCGCCATCCGCAACGCCGCCGAAGCCCACGGCCGTATCGACATCCTGGTCAACAACGCGGGCGTGCTGGCGATCGCGCCGCTGGAAGACTTTACGCTGGAAGACTTCGACCGCACGCTGGCCATCAATGTGCGCAGCGTGTTCGTGGCGACGCAGGAAGCGGCGCGCCATATGGGGCAGGGCGGCCGCGTTATCACCATCGGCAGCACCAATGCGGAACGCATGCCGTTCGGCGGCGGCGCCGCTTACGCGATGAGCAAATCGGCGTTGGTCGGCCTGACCAAGGGCATGGCGCGCGACCTGGGCGCGCGCGGCATCACCGTCAACAACGTGCAGCCCGGCCCTGTCGATACCGATATGAACCCGGACAGCGGCGACTTCGCCGGCGCGCTGAAAGCCATGATGGCACTGCCGCGTTACGGCAAGGTGGAGGAGATCGCAGGTTTCGTGTCGTATCTGGCGGGCCCGGAAGCGGGCTACATCACCGGCGCCAGCCTGACGATAGACGGCGGCTTCAGCGCCTAAGCCTGGGTTATTTGCAGGCGTGGCTTTCCGCGTCGGGATAACCGGCGCGGAACTGTTCCAGCTTGGCCTTCAGCTCCGCATCCACATCGCGGAACTGGAAGGCCAGCAGTTTGCTGCCGCTCATGCGCGGCGCGACGCGCGCGGTGCGCACGCCTTGCTTCATCAATGCGGCCAGCTGGTTTTGCGCCGCGCCTTCGGTCTTGAACACGCCCAGCGAAATCCCCCAGCGCAGCGGCGAATTGTCGTTCATGATGAAGTAGTTGGTCACGCCCAGCGCGCGCAGTTCGCCGGCTTTCTTGTCGGCGCCTTCCTTGCTGCCCTGCGGCGGCATATAAACGATATAGCTCGATACTTCGCTGCCCGGCAGGTTGTGGCGCGACTGGCGGTCGCCCAGTTTGAGCGGCGCGAGCTGGGTTTCGAAGCGGCGCGCGTCGGCCAGCACGAAGCTGCCGATTTCCACGCAGGCCAGCACTTCCGGCGCCGGCTTGGCGCTGGCGGCGGCGCTGGCCGTTGCAGCCGTCGCCGCCGATGCCTCATTGGCCTTTTCGGCGGAGATGATGGCCAGCTTGCTGGCGTTGAGTTGATTGAGCAGGCGCTCCGGCTCGCGCTCGTTGCCGCTGAAATGGCCGAGATATCCTTTGCCGTACGCGAACAGCGCGGCATTGACGGCGACCAGCGACCAGAAAATAAATTTCAGCACGGAGCTTCCCTTGCAACCTTAGTCGGCGCTGCCGGCGGCAGCATGCAAACCGATTAACACGATATTCTCGACGATACGGTACGGCACCTTCAGCATCGGCGCGATGTAGGGCGCCGCGCCGCCGGAGATGATGCACTCGCTGGCCTTGTGCCATGCGAACGCATGCTCGATGGCGCCGCTCTGCGCAGCCAGGCAGCCGCTCAGGATGGCGTCGTCGGTGTTGTCGGCGAATCCGTCCGGCAGCTTACCGTCTTGCGCAATTTGCGGCAACTGCGCCGTGTTGCGCGCCAGCGAACTGGCCATCAGGCCCAGGCCAGGCAGGATCATCCCGCCCAGGAACATGCCGTCGGCCGTGATGGCGTCGATGGTGGTGGCGGTGCCGCAGTTGGCGACGATGACTTCGCGCCCGGCCGCCAGCGCGTGGCCGGCGATGGCGGCGGCGAAACGGTCGCAGCCCAGCTGTCCGGGATTGCGGTAGCCGTTGGTGACGCCGGCCAGCGCCGGCAGCGAGGCAAACCATTCGATCGCCTGCTCCGGCAGGATCATGGCCGGGAAGGTCCGTTGCAGCACGTACTCCAGCTGCACGCGCAGCGCGCCGCCGGCCACGTTGGCGATCAGGATGCGGTCGACGCCGCGGTCGGCCACGGCCTCGCTCAGGTGCAGTTCCAGCTGTTGCAGGTCGGCGTGCATGACGGCGCCGTGGGCGATCCATGCGCCCAGTTCAGTACCCGTTTCGGCCAGCGCCCATTTGACGCGGGTGTTGCCGGCATCGATCAGTAAAATCATGTTGGTCCGATAGAAGAAGCGATGGTTGACGACAGGCGTAGCGAGACGTCGCCGGACAGCACCTCGGCGCGGCCCTGTTCCGTGTCCAGCATCAGGCGGCCGATGGCGTCGACGCCGGCGGCGCGGCCCTGTTGCAGCACCTTGCCGTTGTCGAGGATGACGACTTCCTGGCCCTGCCACGCATGCAGCAGGTTCCAGCGTTCGGCGAAGGGCGCGAAGCCGGTGTCGTCGAATTCGGCCAGCACGGCGGCCAGGCGGCTGAGCAGGGCGGCCATCAACTGGTTGCGGTTCATCTTGGCCAGCCATGGCGCGGCGGCCACTTCGCGGCCGATCTGCGCTTCCAGCTCGTCCGGCATGAGCAGGTTGATGCCGACGCCGATCACGGCCCAGATGGCGCCGTCGCCGTCCTTGCGGGCGGCTTGCGTTTCGACCAGGATGCCGGCCAGTTTTTTACCGTCGCGCAGCAGGTCGTTGGGCCACTTGATCCGCACCGGCACGCCGAGCGAGGCGATGGTTTCGGCCAGCGCGACGCCGACCGCCATCGGCAGGCCGGACATGCTGTGCAGCGGTCCCTTGAAGCGCCAGGCCAGCGAGAACATCAGCGCGGCGCCCGGCGCGGACAGCCAGCTGCGGCCGGCGCGGCCGCGACCCGCCGTCTGGTTGCCGGCGATGCGCAGCACGGGGCCGGCCAGCGTGTCGATGCGGGCCAGCAGGTCGGCGTTGGTGGAGCCGGTTTCGGCGACGGTTTCTATCGCCACGTGCGAGGCGCTGGTGGCGCAGCTGGCGCGGATGACGTCGGCGTCGAGAGTGTTCATGATGCGGCCTTGCGTGGTTTGTGTGGCGCCTTGGCGAAGGCCAGGTCGTACAGTGAATTCGGCAGCAAGCGCAGCACTTTGGCGACGACGCCCATCTGCCACGGGATCACCTTGTAGCTGCTGCCGGCGGCGATGGTGCGCGCGGCCTTGGCGGCGAATTTTTCGGGCGCCATCAGGAAGGGCATCGGGTACGGGTTCACCTGCGTCATCGGCGTGTCGATGTAGCCGGGGCAGATGGTGACGACGCGGATGCCGTAGGGTTTCATCTCCAGCCGCAGCGATTCGCAGTAGCTGATGACGGCGGCCTTGGAGGCGCTGTACGCCTCGGCGCCCGGCAGGCCGCGTATGCCGGCCACGCTGCCTATGCCCACCAGCCGCGCCGGTCGGTTTTGCGTTTTCATCTGGGCTTTCATCGCCGGGATGAAGGGCGCGAAGGTGGCGGCAGTGGCCACCACGTTGGTGGCGATGACGGCTTCGAATACGGGAATGTCTTCGGCGAACTCGGTCAGCGTGCCGACCGAGATGCCGGCGTTGGCGATCACCACGTCGATGCCGCCGGCATGGGCCATGAAGGCTTGAGCCGCGGTGGCGATGGCGGCGTGGTCGCGCACATCGACCGCGTAGGCGCGGTGGCGTTCGGAGTTGGGGAGGGAGGCGATCAGCTGGTCCAGCATCTCGCTGCGGCGGGCCAGCAGGCCCAGTGTGGCGCCCTGCGCCGCATACTGCGCGGCGAGGGCCGCACCGAGGCCGCTTGAGGCGCCGGTGATGAAGACCCGCTCCGGCCCTGCGCCCTGGTTGTTCATCTTTATTTCTTTTCCGCTTTCGCCTTGGCGACCAGGATGTCCATCACCTGCACGGCCTGGGTGTGCAGTTCGGCTTCGGTGGTGGCGGACTTGGAGCCTTCATTGGCCATGGTCGGCGAGGTGACGTACTTGCCGTCGATGGCGATCATCGGCCAGGAATCGACGCCGTAAGCGTCCATCATCGAACCCGAACGGCGCACGCTGCCGCTGACGCCCAGGCCGCGATAGATCTCGATGAACTTCTGGCGATCCACGCCCTGCTTGGCGACGAAGTCGAACGCCGATTCGTCACGGTTCATGCGGTTGCGGTTGACGTGCATCTCGGTGAAGATCTTGGTGTGCATGGCGTCGTTCAGCAGGCCCATGGCGCTCAGCGTGTAGAACATCTTCTGCTGCGGCAGGTCGGTGCCGCTGCGCGAAATGTGCACGCGCTTGAAGACGATGGCGTCGCCCTGTTTCTTGATCCAGGCGGACAGCGATGGATCGAACGCGAAGCAGTGCGGGCAGGCGTAGTCGAAGAACTCGATGACTTCGACCTTCTTGCCGCTGTCGGTAGGCTGCGCCGCCGGCAGTGTCTTGTATTCGACGCCGTTTTTCGGATCGGCAGGGGAGGCCTGCGACAGGGCTGCAACGCTCAGCATCAACACACCAACAACGAATTTCATGAATCGCATCTGGATACTCCTGGCTTATTTTTGATTGCGGACGACGGCGACATCGATGCCGTTTTCGGACAACTTGCTACGAACCTTGTTCATCGTTTCGACCTGGTTGAACGGACCCAGTCGCACGCGGTGCAGCACGCCGGTGTCGGTGGCGCGGTCGGAGACGTTGGCCTCGAAGCCCAACAGGGCCAGCTTGGCGCGCGCGCTTTCGGCGTCGGCGATCTCGCGGAAGGCGCCCGCTTGCAGGTAGTAGATGAATTTGTCGTCGCCGTTGTCGGCAGCGGCGGCAGGTGCTGCCTTGGCCGGTACCGGCGCGACGTTGGCGGCGGCCGGCGTGGCCGGTGCAGCTTTCGGCTTTTCGGCAGGAGCCGGCGCCGGCGCTGGAGCCGCAGGTGCGGCCGCGCCCTGGATCTTGTCGACCACCGCTTGCAGCGGATCGGCCGGAGGCGGCGCCTTAGGCGGCTCCTTGGCGAAGTCCTTGGCCGCCTCGCGTGCAGCTTCCTTGTTGCCGTACATCGGCTTGTTCGGATCGGCGGCTTGTCCCGCAGTCGGTTCCGCGGCCTTGCTGGTACGTCCCTTGTCGGTGAACGGCGTCGAGCCCTTGTTGATTACCAGGGCCACGACCACGGCGATCGCCAGGCCGATGACCAGGCCGATGACGATGCCGATGATGGTGTTGCCGTTCTGACGGGTGCGTGGGGTAAGGCTGGAGCGGAAATTCATTGTGCGGGATGTCCTTCGCAATTACATTTTGTTGGGAGCGGAGACGCCGATCAGCGCCAGGCCGTTGCGCAGCACCTGGCGGGTGGCGACCATCAGCGCGATACGTGCCGCCTTCAATGCCTCGTCGTCGACCAGCACGCGTTCGGCGAAGTAGAAGCTGTGCAGGTTGGCGGCCAGGTCGCGCAGGTAGAACGCGATCTGGTGCGGGCCCAGTTCCGCTTGCGCGCGCGCCAGCGTTTCCGGGTAGGCGGCCAGCGTGGCCAGCAGCGTCGCTTCGGTCGGCGCGGTCAGCGGCGACAGGTCGACGCTGGCCAGGTCGGCTTCGGCGCCGGTCCACTGTTCCAGCATGCGGCAGATGCGCGCGTGGGCGTACTGCACGTAATACACCGGATTCTCGTCCGAGGTTTTCAGCGCGACGTCGACATCGAATACGAACTCGGTGTCGGCCTTGCGGGAGATGAGGAAGAAGCGCACCGCGTCGCGGCCTTTTTCGATGTCGCCGCCGCCCGACCATTCGATCAGGTCGCGCACGGTCACGTAGGAGCCGGCGCGCTTGGAGATCTTGACCTCTTCGCCGCCCTTCATCACGGTGACCATCTTGTGCAGCACGTAGTCGGGATAGCCCTGCGGGATGCCGACGTTGACCGCCTGCAGGCCGGCGCGCACGCGGGCGATGGTGCCGTGGTGGTCCGAACCCTGGACGTTGATCGCCTGGGTAAAGCCGCGCTGGAACTTGACGATGTGGTAGGCCACGTCCGGCACGAAGTAGGTGTAGGTGCCGTCCTTCTTGCGCATCACGCGGTTCTTGTCGTCGCCGTAGTCTTCGGTGCGCAGCCACAGCGCGCCTTCTTCTTCGTAGGTCTTGCCCGACTTGTTGAGCATGTCGACGGCGGCGTCCACCTTGCCGTCGGCGTACAGCGACGATTCGAGGTAGTAGTTGTCGAACTTGACGCCGAAGGCTTGCAGGTCGATGTCCTGCTCGTTGCGCAGGTAGGTGACGGCGAAGTGGCGGATCGATTCGATGTCTTCGATGTCGCCCGAGGCGGTGGCCGGCGAGCCGTCCGAGGCCGATACGGTTTTCTTCAGCAGGAAGTCGGCGGCGATGTCGGCGATGTAGTCGCCGTTGTAGGCCGATTCAGGCCAGGCGGCGTCGCCCGGTTTGTGGCCGCGCAGGCGGGCTTGCACCGAATTGGCCAGGGTCTGGATCTGCACGCCGGCGTCGTTGTAGTAGAACTCGCGGGTGACGGCGTAGCCTTGGGAGCCGAACAGCGACGACAGCGCGTCGCCCAGCGCCGCCTGGCGGCCGTGGCCCACGTGCAGCGGGCCGGTCGGGTTGGCCGAGACGAATTCGATGATGACGCTCTTGCCCTTGCCGGCTTCGGCAGTGCCGAAAGCGGCGCCTTGCGCCAGCACGGCCTTGACCACGGCCTGTTTGGCGGCGGCGCTCACGCGCAGGTTGATGAAGCCCGGGCCGGCGATGTCCGCCGACTCGACCAGGCCTTTGCCGGCGGGGTTGGCCAGCAGCGCGTCGACCACTTTGGTGGCCAGTTCACGCGGGTTCATATTCAGCTGCTTGGCCAGTTGCATGGCGATATTGCAGGCCACGTCGCCATGGGACGGGTCGCGCGGTCGCTCCAGCACGACGTTGGCGGCGACTTCGGTGCCGGCCAGGATGGGAGCGAGGGCGGCCTGGAACAGGGCGGTGATATCTTGTTTTTGTTGGGCGAGCATGAGCAAAAAGGCGGCTGAACCGCGTGTGTAAGTACATCCAGAAGCGAAAACGGACGGCGCGCTGGCACCGGCCAAACAGCGGTAATTATACTGGTTTGCCGCTGCCGGGTCATCGCAGCGGGACGCGAAGGTTACAAGCGTTACAATCGTCTTCATCGCCTTGTCATATGCACTGCTGTATACTGCGCGATCACGCCCGCCGGCAATACCTGGAATTAGCATATGAACAAGCGTCCGACGCTCTCCTTAAAGTCCCCCGCCAAGGCGGCTGCGCCCAAGCTGCGCGCCAGCCATGCACGAGAGTTCAAGCCGGCGCCGCAAACCAGCTTCCAGACCGGCCTCAAGCCCGATTCGCTGGCCTACAGCCTGATTGGCGCCGCCCAGGCGGTGGCCCAGGTCCGCACCGGCACCAATCTGCCGCAGGCGCTGGCCCAGGTCTGGGCCAGGGGCGAGGCCACTCCGCAGGCGCGCGGCGCGATGCAGGACATCGCCTACCGCTGCATGCGCCAGCTGGGTCAGAGCGAAACCCTGATCGGCCTGATGGCGCCGAAAGCCCCGGAACCGCTGGTGGCGGCCCTGCTGGCCTGCGCGCTGGCGCTGATGACGGCGCCGGACGAAGTCTCGCCGTACGAAGAATTCACCGTGGTCGACCAGACCGTGACGGCGGCCGACGCCCATCCGGACACCGCGCGCGCCAAGGGCATGGTCAACGCCGTGCTGCGCCGCTTCCTGCGTGAGCGCAAGGCGCTGCTGGAGACCGCGCTGCTGCAGCCGCTGGCCAAGTGGAACTACCCGCAATGGTGGATCGACGCCGCCAAGGCCGCCTGGCCACAGGACTGGCAGGGCGTGCTCACCACTGGCAACAGCGCGCCGCCGCTCACTTTGCGCATCAACGCCCGCAAGACCTCGATGACCGAATATCTGGCCACTCTGGAAGGTGCCGGCATGGCGGCGACCCAGATCGGGCCGTATGCGGTACGGCTGGCCAAGCCGGTCGGCGTGACGCTGATTCCCGGCTTCAGCGACGGCCTGGTGTCGGTGCAGGACGCCGGCGCCCAGCTGGCCGCGCCGCTGCTGGACGTGCAGGACGGCATGCGCGTGCTGGACGCCTGCGCCGCCCCCGGCGGCAAGACCTGCCACATCCTCGAACTGGCCGACGCCAGCGTGACGGCGCTGGACGCCGACGCCAAGCGCCTGACCCGGGTCGGCGAGAACCTGGAGCGGCTCGGCCAGCAGGCCACGCTGCGCACCGCCGACGCCCAGAGCGCCGGCTGGTGGGACGGCAAACCGTTCGACCGCATCCTGGCCGACGTGCCGTGCACCGCCTCGGGCATCGTGCGCCGCCACCCGGATATCCGCTGGCTGCGCCGCAAGGGCGACACGCTCCAACTTGCAACACTTTCGTCCAAAATCCTCGACAACCTTTGGCAGATGCTCGCACCGGGTGGTAAATTGCTATTCGTGACATGTTCCTTGTGGCCGCAGGAATCGGAGGCGCAGGCAGCCGCGTTTGCAGTGCGAAACCAGGCTGTGCGGCTCGACGCGCCAGGCCAATTGCTCCCCGCCGGTGGCGCAGGTCAGGATCACGATGGTTTGTTCTACGCGCTGTTCCAGAAAAATGCGTAACCGTTTTGCCTGCTTAGTTAGCAGCTTAGCTGCCCATTTGCTACCGACGGACCTTTTGAGCACCGGCCCCCACGTGACATCACGATTTTTTCGCCTCCTGATCGGACAACTGCTGCTGGTGCTGGCTTGCGTGCTGCCGCAGGCCGCGAACGCCGCCGACGGCGTGGAAATCCAGCGCTGGCTGATCGAGGCCAGCGACGACGGCTACCGCCTGAACGCCAAATACAGCTTCGAGCTGCCGCACGATATGGAGGACACGCTGGGCTACGGCGTGACCCTGTACTTCACCACCGAAATCGAATTCACCCGTCCGCGCTGGTACTGGTTCGACGAAAAAGCCATCGTCAAGCGCCAGACCATCAGCCTGTCCTACAATGTGCTGACCCGCCAGTACCACGTGACGGTCGACGGCAATGTGCGCCAGACCTTCTCGTCGCTGGACGATGCGCTGCTCCGTATCCGCAGCCCGAACCGCTGGGTGGTGGCGCCGCGCGGCGCGCTGGAGGTCGGCAAGACTTATAACGTCAAGCTGAGCATGGGACTGGACCCGAACTATGTGTCCAAGCCGCTCAAGGTCACGGCCCTGAACAGCAGCGAATGGCGCCTGGCGTCCGACAAGAAAATCTTCCAGTACAAGGCGGAGTAAGTGAGCACGGCCTTGCGGTACTTTTCCGTCGTCGGCGGCGCTCTCATCAGTATCCTGCTGTTCCTGCTGGCTTCCGCCTCCGACAATTCCGGCTTCTTCGACCGCTACTACGCCTGGCTGCTGGGCCTGAACGCGGCGGTGGCCGGCGCGCTGCTGCTGCTGGTGGCCATTTCCCTGTTCCGTCTGTACGCCCGCTACAAGAGCGGCAAGTTCGGCTCCAAGCTGATGACGCGGCTGGTGCTGCTGTTCGCCGCCATCGGCGTGCTGCCGGGGCTGGTGATCTTTTTGGTGTCGGTGCAGTTCGTTTCCCATTCGATTGAATCGTGGTTCAACGTGCCGGTCGAGGAGGCGCTGGAGTCCGGCATCAACCTCAGCCGCGCCGGCCTGGACACGGCGCTCAAGGACTTGAACGCCACCGCCAGCCGGACCGCGCAGCAGCTGGCCGAACGGCCCTACGGCACCGAGCGCGCCGCGCTGGCCGGCCTGGTCAAGGAATACAGCGGCATGCAGAATGCCATCATCGTCGACGCCGACGGTGGCCTGATTATCAGCGCCCGCGCCAATCGCAGCGGCAACCTCAGCGCCGACCTGCCGACCCGCGAAATGATGGCCAAGGCCAAGGATGGCGGCTACGGCGCGCCCGAGGGCGGCAGCGAGCTGCGCAGCAACCTGATCAACGCCCCCGTCAACGCCCAGGACAGCGCCAGCCAGCTGCGGCTGCGGGTGGTGCTGGCCATTCCCGACTTCGTGCAGGCCAACGGCACCCACCTGGCGCCGCGCTATCTGCAATTGATCCAGCTGGCGCCGGCGCAGCTGGCGGCCGACGGCGAGACCATCCGCAGCGCCTATTCGGACTACAAGGAACGCTTCGTGGCCCGCGTCGGCCTGCGCAAGATGTACATCGTGACGCTGACGCTGACGCTGCTGCTGGCGGTGTTCGGCGCCATCGCCAGCGCCTTCCTGATCGCCAGCGACCTGGCCCAGCCGCTGCTGCTGCTGGCCGAGGGCACGCGCGCGGTGGCCGAGGGCGACTTGTCGCCGCGCCCCATCGTCGCCACGTCGGACGAGCTGGGCACGCTGACGCAATCGTTCAACACCATGACGCGCCAGCTGTCGGACGCCCGCAGCGCGGTCGAACGCAACCGCGCCGCGCTGCAAAACGCCAAGACCCACCTGGAATCGGTGCTGGCCAATATGTCGGCCGGGGTGATGGTGCTGGACCATGAGTTCCACCTGATCAGCTGCAACGACTCGGTCGAGCGCATCCTGCAGCAGGCCGGCGTGACGATGATAGGCCAGAAGCTCGACGAGATCGAAGGCTTGCAGGAATTCGGCGGCGCCATCGTGGCGGCGTTCGCGGCGCAGAGCGCGCAGTCGGCGGCCGGGCGCAACCTGCAGCGCCTGCACTGGCAGCGCCAGATCGAGGTGCCGCGCCGCAGCGCCGCGCTGGACGACAACGACCAGACCCTGCTCACGCGCGGCTCGCGCCTGCCGATCGAGGGCGGCGGCAGCGGCTACCTGGTGGTGTTCGACGATATTTCCGACGTGATTTCGGCGCAGCGCTCGATCGCCTGGGGCGAGGTGGCGCGCCGCCTGGCGCACGAGATCAAGAATCCGCTGACGCCGATCCAGCTGTCGGCCGAACGGCTGCAGATGAAGCTGGAGGGCAAGCTGGCGCCGGCCGACAACGAGCTGCTCAACAAGGGCACGGCCACCATCGTCAACCAGGTGGCGGCGATGAAGCGCATGGTCGACGATTTCCGCGACTACGCCAAGACCCCGCCGGCCATGCTGGAACCGCTGGACCTGAACGCGCTGGTGGAGGAGATCCTGCACCTGTACCTGCGCGGCGAGGGCGACGACATCATCCATCCGCAACTGGCCTCCGGCCTGCCGCTGGTGATGGGCGATGCGACCCAGCTGCGCCAGGTCATCCATAATCTGCTGCAGAATTCCCAGGACGCGATGGCCGAGCTGCCGGCGGGCGCACCGCAGCCGCACATTGACGTGATCAGCGAAGCCATTCATTATCAGGGCGCGGACGGCAGCACACGCACGGCGGTGCGGCTGGCGATCTCCGACAACGGCCCCGGATTCGCGCCGAAAATCCTGGCGCGGGCGTTCGAACCGTATGTCACCTCGAAGGCCAAAGGCACAGGCCTGGGGCTGGCGATGGTGAAAAAAATTATCGATGAACATGGGGGCAGGATCGATATCCAGAACCATGTCGATAGAAGTGGCGCGTCGGTAGTGATTTTGCTGTTAAAGTTAGCACCGGCGACGCAAATTACCTGAGTAGCACGGATTAGAAAAATCATTGCCGGCCATGAGCTGGCGAAATGAGGAAGGCAAGGGAAGATGGCAAACATTCTGGTAGTGGACGATGAAATGGGTATCCGTGAGTTGCTCTCGGAAATCTTGAGCGACGAAGGACATGCGATACAACTGGCGGAAAACGCCCAGCAGGCGCGTGAGGCGCGGGCCGGCGGTGCGCCCGACCTGGTGCTGCTCGATATCTGGATGCCGGATACCGACGGCGTCACGCTGCTCAAGGAGTGGCAGCGCGACGGTCTGTTGACCATGCCGGTGATTATGATGTCCGGTCATGCGACCATCGATACGGCGGTCGAGGCGACCCGCATCGGTGCGCTCAATTTCCTGGAAAAACCGATCGCCCTGCAAAAACTGCTGAAGGCGGTCCAGCAAGGCCTGACCCGCGCGCAGGAAACGGTGCGCGCGCCGGCGCTGGCGCCGCGTCCGGTTGCGGCGGCCCAACCCGAGGAGGCGCCCAACGCCGGCTTCAACCAGCCCAACCCGGCTGCGGCGATTGCCGTGCGCGGCGGCGCCACCATTGCCGGCGCCGACAACCACATGTTCAATCTGTCGTTCGACCTGCCGCTGCGCGAGGCGCGCGACGCCTTCGAGCGCATGTATTTCGAACACCACCTGGGCCGCGAAGGCGGCAGCATGACGCGCGTGGCCGAGAAAACCGGCCTGGAACGCACCCACTTGTACCGCAAGCTCAAGCAATTGGGCGTGGAGCCGGGCAAACTCGCAAAAAAGGGCGTCTGAGCCCGTGACCGGACCCAAGTCCGCCGGCGCAGCCCCATCACGGGCGCCGGTGCCG
This sequence comes from Rugamonas aquatica, assembly GCF_009380215.1. Lineage (GTDB taxonomy): Bacteria > Pseudomonadota > Gammaproteobacteria > Burkholderiales > Burkholderiaceae_D > Rugamonas > Rugamonas aquatica_B. The sequence goes on along the minus strand of NZ_WHUG01000011.1, from coordinate 139,374 downwards.
ACCTGGCTGGTCATTGGCTCCCGCGCCCGCGAGCGCGAAACCGCCATTGCTGCACGCCTGGAAACAGGCGTGTCCAGCGTCGTCATCCTGGAAGGCCTGTCGGACGGTTGTCCGGCACTGGCCTTCGACCCCGCCGATGGCCCCATCCCCTTCGATCCCGTACCGCAAGTGTTGCGTATTGCCCCAGGCTGTCTCCATTGCAGCGGCAATCTCATTTTGCGAGTAACATTGAATCGCGTGCTGCGCCGTCCTCCGGAGCGGCTCTACATCAGTCTGGCTTCCGCCGAGCACCTTGAACTGCTGCGTTCCTGGTTGTCCGAGGCGCCCTACGGCGCGTTGCTGGAGTTGCAACCCGACATCGCGGCCTAGCCCCCGCCCGCTGATCGGCCTGTTTTGGCCTTGAATCGTCCGCTTTCAGCCCCATTTCGGTACTGAAGGCGCAACCGAGTAGTGTTACGCCCCTTGTGAAAGGAAGCAACATGAACCTCATCTATAACAGCGAGCAATACAGTGTTGTCGAATTCGGCGCGGACCGTACCCTGGATGCGTTGCGTTTCGGCGGTTATGAAATCGTCGACAAAGGCGGCAAGCGCGAAATCTTCATCAACGGCATCCTGGCGCAGAATTTCCGCCGCGACGTCAACGAGCTGATCGCGGGCGAGCCGACGATGGCGGAAATCGACGAGTTTTTGGGCAGTTATGATGAGCTGATGAGCCATCCGGTGCTGCTGCACTAAAAAAAGCACGCGGCGCATGGTATGGTTCGCCTGTAACAACAGAGAACCAGACCATGTGCCAACTCCTAGGAATGAACTGCAATGTCCCGACCGACATTGTGTTCAGCTTTACCGGCTTCGCCATGCGCGGCGGCCAGACCGATACCCACCATGACGGCTGGGGCATCGCCTTTTTCGAAGGCGCCGGCGTGCGCCACTTCGTCGATCACCAGGCGGCCATCGCCTCGCCGATCGCCGAGCTGATCAAGCGCTATCCGATCAAGTCCACCAATGTCATTGCCCATATCCGCAAGGCCACGCAGGGCCAGGTGGCGCTGGAGAATTGCCATCCCTTCGTGCGCGAGCTGTGGGGACAGTACTGGGTGTTCGCCCATAACGGCGACCTGAAGGAATTCGCGCCGGTACTCAACGGCGCCTATCGCCCGGTCGGCAATACCGACAGCGAACGGGCGTTTTGCTACATTTTGCAGCACTTGCGCGCCCGCTTCGGCGAGCAGCGCCCGCCGCTGGCCGAGCTGCGCGCCGCGCTGGCCGACATGGCGCGCGAGATCGCCGCTTATGGCACGTTCAACATGCTGCTGTCGTCCGGCGGCGAGCTGTTCGCCCATTGCTCGACCAATCTGTTCTACCTGGTGCGCCAGCATCCCTTCGACAAGGCGGTGCTGTCGGACGAGGATGTCAGCGTCGATTTTTCGCAAGTGACCACCCCCAACGACCGCGTCGCCATCATCGTCACCCAGCCGCTGACGACCAACGAGCAATGGACGGCCTTCGCCCCCGGCGAGCTGAAACTGTTCATCGACGGCGTCCCGCAGGCCGGGGACTGAGCCAAATTATCAAGACAGGGCCAGATATTGCTGTCAAAATATTAGTACGGCGAAATATCAGCCCCATGTTTTGTACTGATAGAAGCAATGATCGATCTCTCCCTACACGATACCGGTCCCCGGAATCTGCGCGTGCGCGAATTCTATCTGGGGCGCCAGCCCATCCTGGACCGTAACCAGACCCTGTTCGGTTACGAGTTGCTTTTCCGCAACGCTCCGGTGGGCCCGGCCAACGTCACCAACGAGCTGGCGGCGACGGCGGCGGTGATCGCCCATGCCTCGCAGCTGGGCATGGAAAAGACCATAGGCGACGCCCTGGGCTTCGTCAATGTTGATGCCGATGTCATCATGACCGACATCTTCCCCTTCCTGCCACGCGAAAAAGTGGTGCTGGAGATCGCCGAAACCCTGCCGCTGACGCCGGCGCTGCTGGCGCGCATGACGGAACTGGTGGGCCACGGCTTCCGCTTCGCGCTGGACGACGTCACCGGCGATACGGCCAATGTGGCGGCGCTGCTGCCGCTGGTCGACTACATCAAGATGGACATGCGCAACCTGCCGCTGTCCACGCTGATGAAGCTGGCTCCGCGCTTCCGCCAGGAGCAGAAGAAGCTGGTGGCGGAAAAGGTCGAGACCCGCGAAGAATTCAAAAATTGCCTGGACCTGGGCTTCGACTACTTCCAGGGCTATTACTTCTCCAAACCCGTCATCATGAGCGGCAAGAAGCTGTCGCCGTCGCAGCTGGCGGTGATGGAGCTGATGACGCTGGTGACGTCCGAGGCGGACAACCAGGAAATCGAACGCGCCATCAAGCGCGACGTGTCGCTGGCGCTGAACCTGCTGCGCCTGGTGAACACGCCGGCCGTCGGCGCGCGCCAGCGCATCGATTCGCTGAGCCAGGCGGTGACGATACTGGGCCGCCGCCAGCTGCAACGCTGGCTGCAAATCATGCTGTATGCCGAGCCGAGCAAGCGCGGCCACAGCATGACGCCGCTGCTGATGCTGGCCACCACGCGCGGCCGCCTGCTGGAGCTGTTGGCCGGCAAGCTGCGCCCTAGCCAGCGCAACTCGGCCGACATCGCGTTCACGGTCGGCATCATGTCGCTGATGGACACGCTGTTCGGCATACCGATGTCCGAAATCCTGGCGCAGATCCCGGTCAACGAGGAAGTGTCGGAAGCGCTGCTGTATCGCGGCGGCTTCTTCGGCGACCTGCTCAAGCTGGCCGAGTGCATAGAGCGCATCGAAGAAATGGACGACCACATCGTGCCGACGCTGCGCGACCTCGCCATGTCCACCGACGAACTGGTGGAACTGGAAATGGCCGCCTTCGAATGGAGCGACAACGTGGTGCGCTACGCGCTGTAACGCACCACGGCGGGCCGGGCTATGTAGCGTGGCCCGCGCCCGGCCAGTGCTTGTGCAGCTCCGGATCGGTCTGCATTTCCCACAACGCCAGCACCGCCACCGCAATGCCCACCACGACCGAGTTCCACATCAGCTCGCGGTTGTCGGCGATTTTCAGCACCCACGGTGAAATCGCCACCCATATCCCCACCAGCAGATTGAGCACCACGGCCCAGAAGTAGGTCTTGTACAGATCGAACGCGGCCAGCAGCGCCACGACTGCGCCGGAAATGAACGCGGTCCACGCCTGTATCGACGGTATCGGATACGCAAACACCCACGGTGAAATAAAGAACCACAGCCCCAGCAGCAAGATCAGCTGATCCTGCCAGCGTTTGATGGACGGATTGGTTGCCATATGCGCCTCCCTAGTCAGGCCGCCCGGATGGCGGCGTTCATTCTTAGGCCCCGCAACAACGTAAAAGTTCACAGCCGGGATTGGCAACTTGCCATTTAGGTATCGCGACGCTATGCTTGCCGCTTATCGAATACTCAACAGGACGGCTATGGCTTCGGTATTACTCAGCGTGAATCAGGTCTCCAAATCCTACGGCGCGCGCAAGGCGGTGGACGGCGTGTCCTTCCAGGTGCAACAGGGCCAGACCGTCGGCCTGATCGGCCCCAACGGCGCCGGCAAGTCGACCACCGTCAGCATGATCTGCGGCCTGCTGCGCAGCGACAGCGGCAGCATCGTCATGGATGGCGTAACCATCAGCCAGGGTCCCAGCCAAGCCAAGCGCAAGATCGGCTTCGTGCCGCAAGACCTGGCGCTGTACGAAGACCTGTCGTCGCTGGAAAACCTCAAGCTGTTCGGCGCGCTCTACGGCCTGAAGGGAGCACTGTTGAAGCAGCGCTGCGATCAGGCGCTGGCGCTGGTCAACCTGACCGACCGCGCGCAGGACAAGCCCGCCACCTTCTCGGGCGGCATGAAGCGCCGCCTCAATATCGCCGCCGCGCTGCTGCACGACCCGCAATTGCTGATCCTCGACGAACCCACCGTGGGCGTCGATCCGCAAAGCCGCAACGCCATCTTCGACACGCTGGAAACGCTGAAGACGCAGGGCCGCTCGCTGATCTACACCAGCCACTACATGGAGGAAGTGGAGCGCCTGGCCGACCACATCGTCATCATCGACCACGGCAAAGTGCTGGCCGACGAAACTCCGGCCGCGCTGTACCGCCGCCTGCCGGCCCAGGCCGCGCTGCGCGCCGAGCTGGCCGCCGCACCATCGGCCGCGCTGTTGTCCGGCGTGCAGGCCCAGCCCGGCGTGACCGGCGTGCAGGGCGAGGGCAACGCGCTCGACATCGGCCTGGCCGACGCCGCCCACGCGCCGGCCGTGCTGGCCTGGCTGGCGCAGCAGGGCACGCCGCTGCTGCACTTCGCCACCGCCAAGACTTCGCTGGAAAACATCTTCCTCAACCTGACCGGCCGCAGCCTGCGCGACTGATAGGAACACCATGACTGCATTGATCGCCCTGGTCCGCAAGGATCTGATCCTCTATATCAACGACAAGCGCGCGCTGATGCTGCATCTGCTGATGCCGGTCATCCTGGCGGCCTTCTTCGGCTCGCTGTTCGGCGGCGGTTCCGAAGCCAAGACCAGCAAGATCGAAGTCGGCCTGGTGCAGCTGGACCAGTCCGACAGCGGCAAGAAAATCGCCGCCGGCCTGAAAGCCGACAGCGCCCTGACCATCATCGACCTGAGCGACACCGAAGCCCAGGACCGGGTGCGGCATGGCAAGCTGTCGGTGGCGGTGGTGATACCGGCCGGCTTCGGCGATGCCGCCGCCGGTGCGCTGTTCAGCGGCCGCAACAAGCCCGAGCTGCCGGTCTACTACGATCCTTCGCAATCGACCATGCTGGCCATGGTGAAGGGCTTGCTGACGCAGCAGGTGATGCAGGTGACCAGCGCCGCCGCCATGGGCCCCAAGGGCAACCTGACCACGGAAAAACAGCTGGCCGAACTGCGCGCCGAAGCCGCAGGCGATCCCGCCAAGGCCCCGCTGAGCGAGTTCCTCACCAGCCTGAAGAAATTCCAGGACCAGCGCGCCGCCGACGAGGCCGGCAAGGAAGCCACCGCCAAGGCCGAGGGCAAGCCGGCGCCTGCCGATGCGCCGGTCGGCATGACCATGCCCTACACCACGCAGGACCAGGCGCTCAGCAGCGGTCCCAAGTACAACGGCTATGCGCATTCGTTTGCCGGCATGGGCGTGCAGTTCATCCTATTCATGGGCATCGACATGGGCGTCGGCATCTTGCTGGCGCGCCGCACCGGTGTCTGGAACCGCCTGCTGGCGGCGCCGGTGTCGCTGGCCACGGTGCTGAGCGGCCGCGCCGTGTCGGGCGCCATCATTGCCATGGGGCTGATGTGCGCGATGTTCGTCTGCGCCATGCTGATCTTCAAGGTGCAGATCAGCAGCGTGCCGGGCTTCCTTGGCATGGCCGCCAGCTTCTCGCTGATGACGGCGGCCTTCGGCCTGCTGATCGCCGCCTTCGGCAAGACGCCGGAAGCGGCGCGCGGCATCGCCACTTTCGCCACGCTGATCATGGTGATGCTGGGCGGGGCCTGGGTGCCGTCCTTCGTGTTCCCGGCCTGGGTGCAGCAGGCCACGCTGGTGGTGCCGACGCGTTGGGCGGTCGATGGTTTCGACGCCGTCACCTGGCGCGGCCTGGGGCTGGATGGCGTGCTGCAACCGATCGCGGTGCAGCTGGCGTTTGCCGTGGTGTTCGGCGGTATCGCGGGCTGGAAATTTTTGCGGGATCAGAAATGACGAAATTCGACTGGCATGGTGCAGAAATTTCGCGGGCAACTGAAATCGATGCCGACTATCGGAACACGCAAAACGTGCGGCGTTTTCTTACCGGCCAGTGCGGGCCGGATTTCAAGTTCGACCGCGAGCTGATGGCCTGGGTGCGTGGCGGCGCCGCGAAGAATATGGGCGACGTGGCGGATGAATGGACGCGCCGCCGCGAGCGGGGGTAAGCATGAAGGAGTTCAGGTTTAATATTTTCGGAAAGTTCATTGCGATCACCGGCACAGCCGGGGCCTGGCGCGCCTACTACCTTGGCGCTGACGGCAAGCGCCGGCCTGCGGACTTCATCGTCCCAGGCGACATCGCCGAGCATGAACTGTGCGAGTATCTGGCCGACCTCTATCATGAAAATGCGACGCCTCGAAATTGCCAGGCGGTGCAGATCGCATGAAGAACAAGCGAGGGCTGACGATGCGCGTATCGCGACAACGATACTCAACAACGCTGCGCGCACTGATCCTGGCGACCTCCTCACTGTCGCTGCGGGCCAGCGCTGCCGACGCGCCGCCAGCCTATCCATGGCATTTGGCGGATATCTGGTGGACCTTGCCTTCACACCAACGGCTCGATACGCTGAGCATCGCGTTCGACATCTCAAACGACGTTCCGGACGACGTCGATCTATACATCGCGCCACTCGGCCTGATGACGGTTGGCGGCGCGAATTTTTACGGCGGTGTTCAGACCCGCGTGGCCGGCTGGCCAAGTGCCGCCGAGCGTACTTTGGTTCCGCTCGGACGCGGAACCTTGTTTTCCCGCTGGGCCACCGGTAAGGTGATTGATCTGGACTATGCCAAGGGACCGCCGGGAACGCATTTCGAGGCCGGTTCCTATGAGGGAAATTTCGTGAGCGTCCGCTCTGCTTGTCGTTGGCACGCCGGCCGCTATGTGTACGCCGTCAAGCGCGAAGTAAAGGGCGGCCAGAGCTGGCTTGCCGCCACCGTACAGGACGCCCGTGGTAAGAGCGTATGCACGGCGGGATTGCTGCGGATGGACGGTGACGACGCCATGCTTGCCCCCCAGCTTGGATCATTTGTTGAAGTTTACGGATCGGACTCCGTGATCCCGACCGTGACCATCACCTTTGATCCCCCGTCGCTCAACGGCCATGTTGTCGAGCTGTCCAGCGTGCTCGTGAATTACCCGGAGAACGGCGTTCCGCAAGCACCTCGTTTTGCATCGGTTGTTGCAGCGGGCGGCAGAATTCAAATGGCTGTCGCACCAAGACCATTAAGCGACGGTATTCGGCAGCAAACGCTGACCTTCAATCCGGTACGCCAGGCGGCGCTGCAGGAATCGATCCTGCCACCTGTCCCGTGACCCTAAAGCGCCTGAAGTCCTGAGGAATCGATTATTCTGACGTGGATAAGCGCAACGCGACGGGTTCGAGCTCTGGATACTTCCTGTGTATGGGCTTCATGATGTCGAGATACATCGCCCCGATGATTTTTCCTATCTCTTCCCGGTAAGCGTCGAACTCCTCTTCGCTGCAGGTTTCCCGCACCCGGATGAGCGAATTATTCAGTTCTTTTGACTGTGCCTCAAGCATGGACAGCACTTCCTGGGCTATCTCTTTCCGCATTACTACTTCCATTGCAACCCCCCTTCATTCAAATCAAACCGAGCAGAACTTTAACCTAAAGTTTCCGTAAATCAATCCGATACATAAGGATACAAATCGTTTTCGTGAGCTTTTGAATGCCTCAATCCGTCCGGGCCCTGATCGCGCACTGCGTGAACCAGGTGGTTCGCCAGTACTATCCCGAACAATACTGTTCGTTGTGCCATGTCTACGCCATCGTTGGTTCCAACCTGATCAGCATCGTGCTGGGGCGGGTGTTCCGGCCGGTGGCGGGCCTGGCCGCAGTCGATTGCGGTGGCGGCGAGTTGATGCGGATGATGGACAACGATGCCTTCTCCAACCCCATCGGCGGCGCCTACCACTGCTGGATCGAATCGGCCGACGACGTGATGACCGAGCGCGAAGTGGTGGACCTGACTTTCCGACACAATCACATCTACGCTGAAAAGAACGGCCACGGCTGGCGGCGCGAACTGCCGCCGGACTTCCTGTGGGGGCCGCAAAGCCAGATCGCCCTGCAGGCGCCGATCGATGCGATCCCGAACTCCTTCCCGGATGGCATGGTCTGGCTGCACGAAACCGACGAAGGCTGGGAATGGATGACGGGCCAGTTGCTGGCGCATCAGAATGCCTTTGTGGCACTGACGGCCGAGGCCTACAAGCTGTTCCAGGCCAGCCTGCCGCCGGACAGCAGGCTGCTGACGCAGGCCGCGCCCGGCGTGGACGCGGCGGCCACCGAGACGATGACCGCGCTGTAAAACATCAGGACAGGTTAGGCGCCAGCCAGCGCTCCATGTCGGCCTTGTCCACCTGGCGGCGCGCAGCCATGTCGTTCAACTGATCCTCGCCGATTTTCCCGACCACGAAGTACTTCGACTCAGGGTGGGCGAAGTAGAAGCCCGACACCGCCGCACCCGGATACATGGCGAACGATTCGGTCAGCACCATGCCGATGTCCTCGGCCTGCATGGTGTTGAACATCTCGCGCTTGACGGTGTGCTCCGGGCAGGCCGGATAGCCCGGCGCCGGACGAATGCCCACATACTTTTCAGCGATCATGTCGTCGTTGCTCAGCGCCTCGCCCGGAGCATAGCCCCACAGGTCGGTACGCACGCGTTCATGCAGGTACTCGGCGAAGGCTTCTGCCAGGCGGTCGGCCAGCGACTTGAGCATGATCGACGAGTAGTCGTCGTGCGCGTCTTCGAAGCGCTTTTCGTACTTCTCGATGCCCAGGCCCGCCGTCACGGCGAACATGCCGATGTAATCCCTGATGCCCGATTCCTTCGGCGCGATGAAGTCGGCCAGACACTGGTTGGGCCGCTGCACGCCGTCCACCACCGGCTTCACGCCCTGCTGACGCAGGCCGTAGTAGGTGAAGTCGACGGTGCCGCGCGTGTCGTCGGTGTAGACCTCGATGTCGTCGTCGTTGACGCTGTTGGCCGGCAGCAGCGAGATCACGCCGTTGGCGGTCAGCCAGCGGCCGTCGATCAGTTTCTTCAGCAGCGCCTGGCCTTCGGCGTACACCTTGGTCGCCGCTTCGCCGACCACTTCATCGGTCAGGATGGCGGGGAAGGGACCGGCCAGATCCCAGGTCTGGAAGAACGGGCCCCAGTCGATGTACTTGGCGATGGTGGCCAGGTCGACATTTTTGAATTCGCGGCGGCCGATGAACTTCGGCTTGACCGGCGCGGCCGCGCCGGTGAACGGCACCACCATCTTGTTGGCGCGCGCATCCTTCAGCGACAGCATCGGCAGCGCCTTCTTGTTGGCGTGCTGCTCGCGGATGCGCACATAATCCTGCTCGATCTCGTCGATGTACTGCTGGCGGCTCTCCGGCGTCAGCAGCGACTGCGCCACCGATACGGAACGCGACGCATCCGGCACATACACCACCGGACCCTCGTAGTTGTGGGCGATCTTGACGGCCGTGTGGGCGCGGCTGGTGGTGGCGCCGCCGATCAGCAGCGGGATCTTCATCATGCGGAAGTGTTCGTCGCGCTGCATTTCCTTGGCCACGTGGGCCATCTCTTCCAGCGACGGCGTGATCAGGCCGGACAGGCCGATGATGTCGGCGTTTTCCAGCTTGGCGCGCGCCAGGATCTCGGAGCAGGGCACCATCACGCCCATGTTCACCACTTCGAAGTTATTACACTGCAGGACCACCGAGACGATGTTCTTGCCGATGTCGTGCACGTCGCCCTTGACGGTGGCGATGACGATCTTGCCCTTCGGTTTGGCGACGATGCCGGTGCGCGCTTCCTCGGCCTTCTTCTCTTCCTCGATGTAGGGAATCAGATGGGCCACGGCCTGCTTCATCACGCGCGCCGATTTGACCACCTGCGGCAGGAACATCTTGCCCTGTCCGAACAGGTCGCCGACGATGTTCATGCCATCCATCAGCGGGCCTTCGATCACGTGGATAGGACGGCCGTTGGCGGCCAATACCTGCTGGCGCATCTCTTCGGTGTCGTCGGTGATGAACTGGGTAATGCCGTGCACCAGCGCGTGCGCCAGGCGCTTCTCGACCGGCGCGTTGCGCCACTCCAGGTTCTGCGCATCCTGCTTGCCGGCGCCGGCCTTCAAGGTGCCGGCGATGTCGATCATGCGTTCGGTGGCGTCGTCGCGGCGGTTCAGCACCACGTCCTCGACGCGCTCGCGCAGCTCGGCCGGCAGGTCGTCGTACACGCCGACCATGCCGGCGTTGACGATACCCATGGTCATGCCGGCCTTGATGGCGTGGTACAGGAACACGGTGTGGATCGCTTCACGCGCCGGGTCGTTGCCGCGGAAGGAGAACGATACGTTGGACACGCCGCCCGAAATCTTCGCGTGCGGCAGGTTGTCCTTGATCCAGCGGGTGGCGTTGATGAAGTCCACCGCGTAGTTGTTGTGCTCTTCGATGCCGGTGGCGATGGCGAAGATGTTCGGGTCGAAGATGATGTCTTCCGGCGGGAAGCCGACGGTGTTCACCAGCAGCTTGTAGGCGCGCTCGCAGATTTCGATCTTGCGCTCGAAGGTGTCGGCCTGGCCCTTTTCGTCGAAGGCCATGACGATGACGGCGGCGCCGTAGCTGCGGCACAGCTTGGCCTGGCGGATGAATTCTTCCTCGCCTTCCTTCATCGAGATCGAGTTGACGATGGACTTGCCCTGCACGCACTTCAGGCCCGCTTCGATCACCGACCATTTCGACGAGTCGATCATGATGGGTACGCGCGAGATGTCCGGTTCCGAGGCGATCAGGTTCAGGAAGCGCGTCATGGCCGCCAGCGAATCGAGCATCGCCTCGTCCATGTTGATGTCGATGACCTGGGCGCCGTTTTCCACCTGCTGGCGGGCCACGCTGAGCGCCTCGTCGTACTGCTCGTTCAGGATCATGCGCGCGAAGGCCTTGGAGCCGGTGACGTTGGTGCGCTCGCCGACGTTGACGAACAGCGAATCGTCGTCGATGGTGAACGGCTCCAGGCCGGACAGGCGCTGCGCCACATGCACTTTCGGCACGCTGCGCGGCGTGACCTTGGCGAGGATCTCGCCGATGGCCTGGATGTGGTCGGGTGTGGTGCCGCAGCAGCCGCCGGCGATGTTGATGAAGCCCGCTTCGGCGAACTCCTTCAGCAGCGCCGAGGTGTCGGCCGGCAGCTCGTCGAAGCCGGTGTCGCTCATCGGGTTGGGCAGGCCGGCGTTGGGGTAGATGCAGACAAAGGTATCGGCGATCTGCGACAGCTCTTCGGCGTAGGGGCGCATCAGCGCCGCGCCCAGCGCGCAATTGAGGCCGATGGTCAGCGGCTTGGCGTGGCGCACCGAGTTCCAGAAGGCCGGCACGGTCTGGCCGGACAGGATGCGGCCGGAGGCGTCGGTCACGGTGCCGGAGATCATCAGCGGCAGGCGCGGTTGGTCCGGGTTCTCTTCGTAGAATTTGTCGATGGCGAACAGCGCGGCTTTGCAGTTCAGCGTGTCGAAGATGGTCTCGACCAGCAGCACGTCGACGCCGCCTTCGATCAGGCCCTTGGTTTGCTGGTGGTAGGCGTCGACCAACTGGTCGAAGGTGATGTTGCGGGCGGCGGGGTCGTTCACGTCCGGCGAGATCGACGCGGTCTTGGGCGTCGGCCCGAGCGCACCGGCCACGAAGCGCGGCTTGTCGGCGCTGCTGTACTTGTCGCAGGCGGCGCGCGCCAGCTTGGCCGCTTGCACGTTCATCTCGTAGGCCAGGTGGCCCATGTGATAGTCGTCCTGCGCGATGGTGGTGGCGCCGAAGGTGTTGGTTTCGATCAGGTCGGCGCCGCCGGCCAGATAGCGCTCGTGGATCTCCTGGATCACATGCGGCTGGGTCAGCGTCAGCAGCTCGTTGTTCCCTTTGACGAACAGTTCGCGCGCGCCGGAGTCTGCGGGAGCGGCAAAGTCGATGAAGCGGCCGTTGGGGCCGCCGCGGTATGCGGTTTCATCCAGTTTGTACTGCTGGATGATGGTGCCCATCGCGCCGTCGAGAATCATGATGCGGCGTGCGAGGATCTCACGCAGTTGGGCATCGGTCTTGGACATGACGGGGCGGGACACGTTGTTATTCATTTATTACTTTCTTTGGTCGTGGACGAGCGCGACGGGAGTTGCCGACGGTCTAAAATTATACGGCATCACGGAATTTGCTTCAGAAGACTGCTGCGACGCAGCAACAATCTGCCAAATTTGCTTGTATTTACATCGCGCAGCTTTGCGACACATAGCGATACGCAGGCGCTACAGTGCGCAATCCGCCTGCAACATGGTGTCGAGAGAATAAGCTTTCTTTATTCTCCAGGCGCCACAATGAAAATCACCGTCATCATTTCGGCGCACCGCAAGGGCCGCGAGCTCGAATGCGTGCTGACCGGCTACGCCATGCAGACCCGCAAGCCCGATCAGATCATCGTTGCGCAGGACGGGCGCGATCCCGCGATCGGCGCCGCGCTGGAGGCGGTGCGGCGGCGCGGCTGGAGCATCCCGCTGCTATACCAGAACCAGGAGCAGCGCGGCTTCGGCAAATACCGCGCGCTCAACCGCGCCGTGCTGGCGGCCAGCGGCGACCTGCTGTTGTTCACCGACGGCGACTGCATTCCACGCGACGACTACGTGGCCAACTATGTGCGGCTGATGCGGCGGGGGATTTTTCTGTCGGGCGGCAGCCATGTCAGCATCCCCGAGGCGTATCACCTGCGGCACGATTTGCTGGAGGCGGTGCGCGATCAGAGTTTGTTCGACTATGGCTACCTGAGTGCGATCCCGGGCTTTTGCAAGAGCGCCAACCGGCTCACGCGCAAGCGCTGGCTGGCGCGCGCGCTGGACGTGCTCACGCAGCGCAACGCCTTCAGCGGCTCCAACAGCTGCGCGTGGCGCGACGATGTGCTGGCGGTGGGCGGCTTCGATGAGCAGATGGCTTACGGTGGCGGGGATCTGAATATGGGGCTGCGGCTGAACCACATCGGCGTGCGCGGCGTGCGGGCGCGGCATACGTTGGTCAGCCTGCACCTGGACCACGGCCGCAGCTACTACTGCGCCGACAAGGAGCGCGCCAACCACGACTGGAACCGCCAGGTGCGCCACGGCCGCCTGGTGCTGCCGCGCGAGTCGCGGATTTGCGACGAGACGGTTTTCAACCTGGCGGCGCGGGCCTAGGCGCGGCGCCGGCAAAGAACATGTCGTTGGCGCGCTTTACCAGTTGCCGGATTTCTTGCGGCGACAGCGGCGGCGGATCGCGCTGGTACAGGCGCACGTCCACTTCAGCCGTCAGCAGCGCCAGGAACTGCTGCGCAGTGACCTTGGGATCGGCCTGGCGGATCTCGCCGCGCTCCATGGCGCCCGACAGCAGCGCCGCCAGCGTCTCCACCGAAGTGCTCGGACCCGCATCGTAAAACAGCTGGCCGACATCGGAGCGGCCCGACTCGGCCACCACCATGCGATAGACCGCCAGCGCGCTCTTGTCGTTGGCCAGCACGCCCAGCATCCGCACGCCAAAATGCTCCAGCGCCGACTCCAGCCCGGCGCGGTCCGTCGGCGCGGTCGATAAATCCCGTGTCGCATCGGCCAGATGGCCGGTGGCGCAGGACTGCACCACCGCGCTGAACAGCGCCTCCTTGGACGGGAAGTAGCCGTACAGCGTGACTTTCGATCCCCCCCAGCGCTTCGCCACCTCACTCATGGACGCGCCCTCATAGCCGGTTTCCTGAAACAGCGCATCGGCTGCTTCGACGATGGCCTGGCGGCGCGCCTCGGTACGTACCTTCATTGCTACTCCATATCTGAACCCTGCCGTACATTTTATGCGCAAACTCGCTTGACAGTGGTGGTTAATCAATCAATACTGTACTGGTGTGTTCAGTTATGGAATTCTCCAGCGCGTGTTTCTTCCCCTCACAAATAAGGCCATGCCATGTACTCCTCACTCAAATTGCAGTTCCCCATCCTGCTAGCCCTATGCGGCGCGATCGCCGGTTGTGCCAGCACCCAGCCGGTCGCCTATGGCGGCCTGGCGTCGGCGGCCCAGCTGCGGCCGAATGCCGATGACAAGTCCGGGCGCGTTCCCTACAGCTATTCGACCACGGTCACGCTGCGCGACTATTCAAGCATCATCATCGATCCGGTGCTGGTCTATCGCGGCCAGGACAGCCAGTTCGAGGAGGTGAGCGATGAGCAGAAGGATATGCTGGCCGCCTACATGCAGGACGAGTTCGAGTCCAGGCTGCGCCACCGCCTGCGGATCAGCCGGGACGCTGGCTGGAAAACGCTGCGCCTGAAGCTGACACTGACCGGCGCCAAGTCGAGCACGCGCTTCCTCAGCACGGTGACGCGCTTCGACCTGGTGGGCGGCCCGTACAACATCGTGCAGAGCATACGCGGCAAGGAGGGCACGTTCACCGGATCGGTAAGCTATGCGGTGGAACTGTACGACGCCAACACCAACCTGCTGGTGAGCGCTTATGTCGCCAAGCAGTATCCAAGCCCGATGAATATCTCGGCCAGCCTGGGGCCGATGGACGCGTCTAAAGCCGGCATAGAGAAAGGCGCGGACGAGTTGCTGGCCGCGTTCAATTGAAACCTCTATACTGGCCGTTTGAAAAACCGAGGACATCCGATGCCCATTTCCCTACCAATCCGCCTCATCGCCGCCGCCGGCGCACTGGGCCTGGCCGTGCAGGCTAATGCCGACAGTTTCGTCTCGTCGGCGTCGAGCGCCGGTTCCGCATCCAGCGGCAGCATTTCCGATTCGCTGAACGGTTCGAGCAACAGCTCGCACGGCGACAAGCGCAAGGTCGCCGACGGCGAGTACCGCATCATCCAGATCGCCGCCACGCCGGATCGCAGCGACCGCACCCGCATCACCATGCAGGCCAACGATCCGCAGCAGCGTATCGTGCTCGATCTGCCGCAGATCACCTTCGACAAGCAGCAGCTCGTCGTCGGCGATGCGATGTATGCGCAGAACCGCGCCTACGGCATTGAGTTCGGCCGCAGCGACAAGCATCAGCCGTTCTATCTGGTGCTGGCCGACGAGTGGTACGGCGAGCTGGCGTCGCGCCCAGTCAGCCTTTGACGCCACACCGCGCGCTGGCGCTGGCCGCGCTGACCTGCGCGGCGCTGGCCTCTTCGGGGGCGGCGCTGGCGGGCAGCGTGGCTGGTTCCTCCGGCGCCTCGCGCTTCTGCGACCGCGGCCAGCCGCTGACCGCCGCCGAACAGGATCGTCTGCTGCGCTTCGCCGCCGTGCTGCGCGAGGAGCTGGCCGATGTCGACGACGGCGTGGCGCTGGTCAGCCGCTCGGGCCTGGACTTGTCGCGCTTCGATATCCGCTATTCGCATGCGGCGCTGGCCTGGCGTTCGGAGGCCGGGGCATGGTCCGCGCGCCAGCTGTACTATGCCTGCGATGAAAGCCGGCCCCGCATCTTCGACCAGGGCCTGGCCGGTTTCGCGCTCGGCACCGACGATCCGGCTTTGGGGTATGTCTCGGTGGTGCGCTTGCCGGCGGAGGCGATCGCCGCGCTGCGTCCTGCGCTGCTCGACGGGCCGCGCGTGCAGCATCTGCTGGCATCCCAATACAGCGCCAGCGCTTACGCGTTCAGCGTGCGCTACCAGAATTGCAACCAGTGGGTGATGGAGATGCTGGCCGCCGGCTGGGGCGATCTGCCCGACGGCGACGATCTGCGCGCCCGCGCCCAGGCCTGGCTGCGCGACGCACACTACACGCCGCAACCGGTGCATGTAGGCTCGCGCTGGCTGATGCTGGCCTCGCACTTTGTACCGCTGCTGCATCTGGACGACCATCCTGACGAGGACCGTTCGGCCATGCAGCTGCGTATCAGTCTTCCGTCAACGGTGGAGGCGTTTGTGCACCAGCGCTATCCGGCCAGTACACGCGTGGAGATGTGCCACGACGATGAGCGTATCGTCATCCATCGCGGCTGGACGCCCATCGCCGCTGGCTGCAAGCCGGGCGAGGGCGACCGTGTGGTGTCGCTGCGCGATTAAGCGATTTCGGTGATCAGGTTCTCGCGCGAGCGGCGCACCTTCTTCAGGTTGACCAGCCAGTCGCCTTCAGGCTGGCGATAGCCGATCGGCAGTATCACCACGCTGCGCAGATTGCGCTCTTTCAGCGACAGGATTTCGTCGACGGCGGCCGGGTCGAAGCCTTCCATCGGCGTGGCGTCGACGCCCTCGAAGGCTGCGGCCACCATCGCCACGCCCAGCGCGATATAGGCCTGGCGTGCGGCGGAGTCGAAGTTGGCCTTTTCGCCGCGCGCGGCCACGATGCCCAGCAGCTGCTTGCGATAGGCTTCCCAGCCTTCGTTGATGAAGCCGCGCTGTTCGTTGGTCAGGTCGAACATCATGTTGACGCGCGCTTCGGTGATGTTGTCCCACGCTGCGAACACCAGCAGGTGCGAGCTTTCCGTGATCTGCGCCTGGTTCCAGCCGACGGCCTGGATCTTGGCGCGCAGCTCGGGATTGTTGACGACGAAGACTTCGAACGGTTGCAGGCCGCTGGAGGTCGGCGCCAGGCGGATCGCTTCGAGGATGTGTTCCAGTTTGGCGTCGTCCACCTTCTTGGCGGCGTCGAATTTCTTGGTGGCGTAGCGCCAGTTGAGTTTGTCAATTACTTCGGTCATGGGTGAGCTCCAGTGAGAAATCGTTATGCGCCCCCGGTCAGCAAGCGCCAGGGTACCGCTCTATAATAAGTTTCAAGTCAACTTGAGAGTCAAGGCAGAAAATGAAAATAGGTGAACTCGCCCGGAAATCGGGGTTGACCCCATCGGCAATACGGTTTTATGAGGAGCAGGGCCTGCTGGCGCCGATTTCGCGCACGGCTGCTGGTTATCGCGAGTACTCCAACTATGCGATGGAGCGGCTGCATGTGATCCAGGTGTCGAAACGGCTGGGATTTTCGCTCGATGTCATCAAGGGCATGTTTGGCGAAAATGGCCAGTGCCTGAAAACGGAGATATTGGAGCGTACCGAAACCCGTCTGCGTGAAGTCGAAGAGCAGCAGGAGGCGCTGGCGCGCCAGCACCGTGAGTTGCTGGCGCTGAGCGCGATACTGCGCGACGAGAATGTCAGCCGGCCGTTTTGCGCAGACCTTGCGGTGAACTGAGCGCCATCGCCAGCGCGTCGTCGAGCCGGTCGTTCCCCCAGAACATGGCGTCGCCGACCAGGAAGGTGGGCGCGCCGAAGATGCGATGGGCCTTGGCTTGCTCGGTGCGTGCGCGCAGTCTGGCCTTGTTGTCGTCCGCTAGTGCGGCGCGCAGGATGGCTTCCGCATCCTGGCCCAGCGCGGACAAGATCTCCGACATGCATTGTTCGTTGCTGATGTCGCGGTCGTCGGCGAAGTTGGCCAGCATGGTGCGTTCGCAGAAGTCCAGCATCCACGGCTGTTCTTCGCACAGGATGCCGATGCGCGCGGCCAGCAGCGAGTTGCGCGGGAAGGTGGACGGCTGCCGCCACGGCAGGCCGTACTTGGCGCACTGGCGCGGCATGTCCTGCCACACGTAGGCGCCTTTGTCCTTCTGCAGCACGAACGGCGAGTTGTTCCAGCCGGCGTCCTTGAAGATGGGGCCGAGCAGGAAGGGGCGCCACACAACGTCCGTTTGTCCCAGCTGGCGCAGGCGCATCACGCTCAGATAGCTGTAGTTGCTGGCGAAGTCGAACCAGAATTCCAATTTCATTTTCATCTCCCCTTGTAAATCAACAGGCAGCGGATTTCGATGCTTTCCCTCGGCGGTGCGTCGGCCGGTGCGTCGGGATGTTCAAAGGCGGCGTGCGGCGTGTAGCGGGCCACCGGTCCCGGCGCGGAATCGAACTGCTTGAACACCAGTACCTCATCGCGCGTCATCGCCGGGAAGTATGACCATGCATGCTCGCTATTGTGCACTGCCTGGTAGATTTCGCCGTTCCGCTCCGGGTAAAAAATATCGCTGGCCACCAGATCGGCGGGCGTGGCGCTGCGGGCGTCGCACACGGCCAGCGGCGCGTCGAGCACCGGGTGGCGGATCGAGCGCCACAGGTTGATGATGCTGTAGCGTTGTACGTATTCGGTGTCGCCGCGAAGTTCCAGCTCCAGCCGCCGTCGTGCCGATGCGGGCGTGAAGTCGCAGTGCACGCGACCTGCTGCGCCGGGGCGCTGGCCTTCGATGCGGCCGAAGGCTTGCGGTGTTCCTGGTATGCGCTTGCGCAGCAGGTGGTCGAACACGAAGGCTTCGCTGGCGCCGGTCAGCGCCAGGGCCAGTTCTGCCACTTGGGGGTAGTAGCGGCGGATGACTTCTTCCTTGTCGCTGAAGTCGCGCACGGTGCTGGGAGCGTGGCGCAGCAGATAGCCTTCGCGGTCCAGCGACAGGGCCGTGTCGGCGCGGGCGTCGCGTATCGTCACTGGCACGCGATGGTAGCTGGCGTTCTCCCAAGGCTGGTCGTCGGGCGGCGGGTACATATAGGTGTGGGGCCGCTCCTGCGTCGGGCGCAGATACTCCAGTGCGGCGGTGGTGTTGTGTGTCATCGCATCCTCCCTGAAAGCTCCATTGAACCCGATCGCCATGGCGCGTTCAAACGATATCTCCGGCGGTTTCACATTCCCAATCCGCATGCGTGATACATTGACGCCATGGCTAATCGACTTCTGGATCTTCCTCCGCTGGACTTGCTGCGCAGCCTGGTCGCAGTCGGCAGGCGCATGAGTATCACGCTCGCCGCGCAGGACATGTGCGTGACGCAATCGGCCCTCAGCCGCCAGGTGCAGGCGCTGGAGGCGGCGCTCGGCTATCGCGTGCTGGTGCGCGGGCACCGCTCCATCGAGTTCACACCGGAAGGGCGGCGGCTGTTCCGCCATGCCGATGCGATGCTGGAGCAGCTCGGCGAAGTGGTCGCCAGTCTGCGGCCAGAGCGCGGCCATGCGCGTCAGGCGGTAACGATCAGCGCCAGTATCGGCGTGACGGCCTTGTGGATTCTGCCGCGCCTGAACGCCTTCCTGCAGGCTGCACCAAAGATCGATGTGCGCGTGGCGGCCAGCAACCGCTTCGTCGATCTGGAGCGCGAGCAGGTGGATCTGTCGCTGCGCTACTGCCGCCCGCAGGATGCGCCCGAAGGTGCGCTGCGCTTGTTCGGCGAGGCGCTGGTGCCGGTGGCCCATCCTTCATTGGCGGTGGATGCGATAGAAGATCCGGCGCAGCGCAAGCATCAGGTGCTGCTGGAGTTCGACGACGTGTCGCGCCCGTGGCTGCAATGGCCGGCGTGGTTGCGCAGCGCTGGTGCCGGGCGCGCAAAGCCGAAGGGCGTGCTGAGTTTTAATCAATACGATCAGGTGGTACAGGCGGCGCTGGCGGGGCAGGGCGTGGCGTTGGGCCGGCTGGAACTGGTGCGGCCCTTGCTGGAGCAGGGCCGGCTGGCGCTGGCCAGCGCGCTGCCGGCGACGGCCAGCGACTATGCGTACTGGCTGCTCACCTGCGAAGCGCTTAGCGCCGATGCGGCCGTCGTTCGCGATTGGATATGTGAAGAAGCGGCGCACAGCGGCGGTGCGCCGGATGCCCGCCGTGCCACGCGGCGCAAGGCGCGCGCGGCGGCGGGCTAAGGATCAGGCGAAGCTCTGGCCTTCGAGCGGGAAGCCCTTGATGAATTCCGCAGCCGGCAGGCGCTTGCCGCCCGGCTTTTGCAGTTCCGTCAAACGCAGCGAACCGCTGCCGCAGGCGACCACGATGCCATGCTGCGCATCGGCCGCCAGTACACGGCCTGCCGGTCCCTTGCTGTCGGCTTCCAGCACTTCGGCGCCCCACAGTTTGACGTTGACGCCGTTGACCGCCGCATGCGCGCCGGGGAAGGGATTGAAGGCGCGGATCTTGCGGCCGATCTCCACCGCCGATTGCGTGAAGTCCAGCGCCGCTTCCTCCTTGCTGATCTTGGCGGCGTAGTTGACGCCCGCTTCCGGCTGCACCACGGCTTCCAGCTGGCCGTGCTGCATCTTGCGCAGCGCTTCGACGATCATCTTGCCGCCCAGCGCGGCCAGCTTGTCGTGCACGATGCCGGTGGTATCCTGCTCGCCGATGGCGATGCGTTCGATCAGCAGCATCGGGCCGGTGTCCAGGCCTTCTTCCATCTCCATGATAGTGATGCCGGTCTCAGTATCGCCGGCCTCGATGGCGCGATGAATCGGCGCGGCGCCGCGCCAGCGCGGCAGCAGCGAACCGTGGATGTTCAGGCAGGGCTTGATGTCCAGCGTGGCGCGCGGCAGGATCAGGCCATAGGCCGCCACCACCATCACGTCATATGGCGTGGACAGCAAACGCGCATGCGCTTCCTTCGCCTGCTCGGCGCGCACCGGGTCTTTGCTGTCGGTGCGCAGCGACAGCGGCTGCAGCACCTCTATGCCCTGCGCCAGCGCGTACTGCTTGACGGCCGACGGTTGCAGATGCATGCCGCGTCCGGCCGGACGGTCCGGCTGGGTCAGCACCAGCGGAATCTCAAAGCCCGCCTCGTGCAAGGCTTGCAGCGCCACTGCGGCAAATTCCGGCGTGCCGGCGAAGATCACTTTCATGCGGGTTCCCTGTGCGGCTTAGAAGCGGCGGCCGGCGGCGCGCAGCTGGGCTTCACGGGCCATGCCGCGTTCTTCCTTGACCAGTTTGGCCTTGATGCGGTTGCGCTTCAGCGGCGACAGGTATTCGACGAAGACCTTGCCCAGCAGGTGATCCATTTCGTGCTGGATGCAGACTGCCAGCAGGCCGTCGGCTTCCACTTCGAAAGGCTGGCCCTTGACGTCCAGTGCGCGCACCTTGATCTGCGCGTGGCGTTCGACGCCGTCGTAGATGCCAGGCACCGACAGGCAGCCTTCATCGTAGACCTGCTTCTCTTCGCTGGCCCAGATGATTTCCGGATTGATGTAGGCGACCAGCGCGTCCTTGGTTTCGGAGATGTCGATCACGACCAGCTGCTCGTGCACGTCGACCTGCGACGCGGCCAGGCCGATGCCCGGCGCGTCGTACATGGTCTCGGCCATGTCGGCAACCAGCTTTTCCAGCTTGGCGTCGAAGACGGTGACTGGCGTGGCGACTTTGTGCAGACGCGGATCGGGGTAACGCAAAATATTTAAGATGGCCATATGCTGTAACTGTGTTGATAACTAAGTGAATGCCTTGATAACGCGGCCGCGCAGACTACGCCGCCGCCGTCATTTTCCCGATCAAAAATGCAACAACCGCGCGGGCTTCCGTTGCGCGGTTTCGCTTGCTAGTTCAGGGTTTTATGGGCAGAATTTGATTCAATTTAGCAAGCCTTTTCCATTGATAGGGCGCCTCTTGCTATGGTGTGCCTGCGCAATTTACGGCGCAATTACTGGATCTACTAATGAAAAATTTTAGCACAGTCGGCACCCGCTTAGTATTGGCGGCTCTTTTTTCGGGCTGGACGGCGGCCTCCGCGGCTCCGCTGAAATGTGAATTCCGTGCCGATGCGCCCGACCAGCATCTGGTGGTCAAGGGCGATACGCTGTGGGATATCTCCGGTAAATTCCTTGAGCGCCCGTGGTGCTGGCCCACCGTCTGGGGCATGAACCGCGAGGAAATCGCCAATCCACACTGGATTTATCCGGGCCAGATCATCTGGTTCGACCGCGCCGCAGGCCGTCTGCGCCTGGGCAACAAGATCGAGGCCAGCGGCGAAGGCAGCGCCGGCAACCTGCGCCTGAAGCCGCAGCTGCGCACCGAAGGCCTGGGCAAGGACGCCGTGATGTCGATCCCGGCCGGCGTGATTGAACCCTTTCTGACCCAGCCGCTGATTATCGAAAACGATGAGCTGGCCGGCGCCCCGCGCGTGGTGGCCACGCAGGATGGCCATGTGTTCCTCGGCAAGGACGACAAGGCCTATGTGCGCGGCGACCTCAAGGGAGGCAGCTCGTTCCAGGTGTTCCGTCCCGGCAGCCCGCTGAAAGATCCCGTCACCAAGGCCGTCATCGGCTTCGAGGCGTTTTATCTGGGTACGCTGAAATTGCAGGCCGAGGCTCAGCCCGGCAGCGGCAGCGATGTCCACACCTTCGTGGTGGCCAGCGCCAAGGAAGAGATGGGCAAGGGCGATCAGCTGCGCGCGATACCGCCGATGCCGATGCAGAACTATGTGCCGCATCCGCCCGAGCAGAAGGTGGGCGCGCGGGTGGTGGCGATTTACGGCGGCGTCACGCACGCCGGGCAGAACCAGGTTGTCAGCATTAATCGCGGAAAGCTTGATGGACTCGACATCGGCTCCGTGCTCCAGTTGTACCATGCGGGGAAGACTGTCAGCGACGGCACGGCGGCGAAGAGCTGGCTGGGCATGCGCGAACAGCAGGTCAAGCTGCCGGACGAGGAAGTGGGCAGCTTGTTTATCTTCCGCGTGTTTAAGCATATTTCCTACGGCTTGATCATGCAGGTGTCGGCGCCGGTGGAAGTGGGCGACGTCGCCAAGTCGCCGGAGTGACCCGCGCCGTGCAAGCCACGGATACCCCCAACGTTCCATTCCAGCCAGTCAGCGCCGCCGCGCTGGCCGGCTGGCTGCGCTTGCAGATGACCGACGGCGTCGGCCTGATGACGGCGCACCGGTTGTTGCAGCGTTTAGGCACGCCCGAGGCGGTGTTCGACGCCGACCGCGCGGCGCTGCTGCGCGAGGTCAAGCCCGGCCAGGCCGATGCTCTGTTGCAGCCGCCGCCGGATGCGCTGGCGGCCCTGGTCGACGCCACGCTGGCCTGGCAGCAGCAGCCTGGCAATTTCCTGCTGAGCTACGACGATCCCGGCTATCCCGAAGCGCTGCGCAATATCGCCGCCGCGCCCTTGCTGCTCTACCTCAAGGGCAGGACCGAGCTGCTGGAGCGGTCGTCGCTGGCCGTGGTGGGCTCGCGCAACGCCAGCGCGCAAGGCATGCTGAACGCCGACCGCATGGCGCAGGCGCTGTCGGAGGCGGGGCTGACCATCGTGTCCGGCCTGGCGCTGGGCATCGACGCGGCGGCGCACGCGGGCGGCTTGAACGGGCCGGGCAGCACCATCGCCGTCATCGGCACCGGGCCGGACCGGATCTACCCGGCCCGCAACAAGCTGCTGGCCAGGCGCATCGCCGAGGAAGGCTGCATCGTCAGCGAGTATGCGCTGGGGACGCCGCCGCTGCGCGACAACTTCCCGTGCCGCAATCGCGTCATCAGCGGCCTGGCGCGCGGCGTGCTGGTGGTGGAGGCGGCCGCCAAGTCAGGCTCGCTGATCACGGCGCGGCTGGCGGCGGCGCAGGGCAGGGAGTTGTACGCGGTGCCCGGCTCCATCCACGCCACGCTGGCCAAGGGCTGCCACACGCTGATCCGCGAAGGCGCCAAGCTGGTGGAAACCGCCGCCGACATCCTGACCGACCTGCAACTGTTGTCGCCCGACGCACCCGGCGGCCGGCCGTCGCCGGACGACAGCTTTGTCGACCGCGTGCTGGAGGCGCTGGGCGAGGATCCGGCCGGGGCCGACCTGCTGGCGTTGCGGCTGCAGCAGTCCGCAGCCGACCTGCAAGGCCAGCTGCTGGCGCTGGAACTGGCCGGCCTGGTCGAGCGTTTGCCTGGTGGCATGTTCCAGCGTTTGCGGGCCTGATCGGTATGAAATTGCCTGAAAAACAGGCGATCTGTGCGGCACTTGTGCCCGATCTGTTTTAACTGATAGAGTAGAGCCATGTTCGACATCCTTGTTTACCTCTACGAGACTTACTACCGTCCCGATGCCTGCCCTGAACCGGCGGCCTTGGCCAAGAAACTGTCGGCCGTCGGTTTTGACGATGTCGAGATTTCCGAAGCCCTGGTGTGGTTGACCGACCTGACCGCCATGGCCGGGGTGGAACATACGCTGACCGCGTCCTCGACCGGCACGCGTTTCTACGTCGAAGAAGAGCAGGACGTGCTGGGGCCGGGCGCGATCGGTTTCATCCAGTTCCTGGAGTCGGCCAAGGTGCTGTCGCCGTTGCAGCGCGAAATCGTCATCGAGCGCGCGCTGGCGCTGGAAGAAGCGCCGGTATCGCTGGGCAAGCTCAAGGTCATCGTCCTGATGTTGCTCTGGAGCCAAGGCAAGGAGCCGGACGCGCTGATGTTCGACGACCTGTTCGGCTCGGACGAAGACCAGGCGCCACGCCTGCTGCACTAATATATACACGCCGCAGCGGCCTGTATTTTCCCTTCGAGTAATTAATTTAAGCAACATTCGACGGCGTGATACGCTGTATTGTGCTGTTTGCTTGCAGTCTGGTCGGCAACGCGCTTATCATTGGCGCTTTGACAAGACTGTGACGCCTCGGCCTTGCCATCCGCATCGCAAAAGTGCAGACTGCGGCGCGATCCATGTATGATGCGCTTGCTGCACCCATCCAAAGTGTTAAAAAACGAGATACAAAATATGACCAAAACCCTCATCATCGCCGAGAAGCCTTCTGTCGCGAACGACATCGCGAAGACGCTTGGCGGCTTTACCAAGCACGATGAGTACTTTGAATCCGACGAGTACGTGCTGTCCTCCGCCGTCGGTCACCTGCTGGAAATCGCCGTACCGGAAGAACACGACGTCAAACGCGGCAAGTGGAGCTTTGCCCACCTGCCGATGATTCCGCCGTACTTCGCGCTGAACCCGATCGCCAAGACCGAGGCCCGCCTCAAGGTGCTCAACAAGCTGATCAAGCGTAAAGACGTCACCACCCTCATCAACGCATGTGACGCGGGCCGCGAAGGGGAACTGATTTTCCGTTTGATCGCGCAGAACGCCAAGGCCAAGCAACCGGTCAAGCGCCTGTGGCTGCAATCGATGACGCCGGGCGCGATTCGCGAAGGCTTCACCCAGCTGCGCACCGACGAAGACATGATGCCGCTGGCCGACGCCGCCCGCTGCCGTTCGGAAGCCGACTGGCTGATCGGCATCAACGGCACCCGCGCGATGACCGCGTTCAACTCGAAAGAGGGCGGCTTCTACCTGACCACCGTGGGCCGCGTGCAGACGCCGACCCTGTCGATCGTGGTCGAGCGCGAAGAGAAGATCAAGAAATTCGTCTCGCGCGACTTCTGGGAAGTGCGCGCCGAGTTCGTGTGCGCCGCCGGCGTCTACGAAGGCCGCTGGCTGGACACCAAGTTCAAGAAGGACGAGACCGATCCGGAAAAACGCGCCGAGCGCCTGTGGAGCAAGGCCGCGGCCGACTCCATCGCGCTGGCCGTGCGCGGCAAGCAGGGCGCCGTCACCGAGGAAGCCAAGCCGACCACGTCGATGGCGCCCGCGCTGTTCGACCTGACCAGCTTGCAGCGCGAAGCCAACTCGCGCTTCGGTTTCTCGGCCAAGAACACGCTGGGCCTGGCCCAGGCGCTGTACGAAAAGCACAAGGTGCTGACCTACCCGCGTACCGATTCGCGCCACCTGCCGGAAGATTACATTCCGACCGTGATGCAGGCGCTGGAAGTGGTCAAGGAAAATCCTAACTACCACCAGTTCGCCAAGCAGATCCTGGACAAGAAGTGGGTCAAGCCGAACAAGCGCATCTTCGACAACACCAAGATCTCGGATCACTTCGCGATCATTCCGACCACCATCGCGCCGAAGAACCTGTCCGAGCCTGAGCAAAAGCTGTACGACCTGGTCACGCGCCGCTTCATGGCCGTGTTCTTCCCGCCTGCGGAATTCCAGGTCACGACCCGTTACACCGAAGTGGCCGGCCATCAGTTCAAGACTGAAGGCAAGGTCATGACCAACCCGGGCTGGCTGGCGATCTACGGCAAGGAAGCCTCGTCGGACGACGACAAGGAAGGCAACGCCAACGGCAACCTGGTGCCGGTCGCCAAGGGCGAGAAGGTGCTGACCGACACGGTCAACGCCAACGGCCTGGTGACCAAGCCGCCTGCACGCTACACCGAGGCGACGCTGCTGTCGGCCATGGAAGGCGCGGGCAAGCTGGTCGAGGACGACGAGCTGCGCGATGCGATGGCTGGCAAGGGCCTGGGCACGCCGGCGACGCGCGCCGCCACCATCGAGGGTCTGCTGACCGAGCGCTACCTGCTGCGCGAAGGCCGCGAACTGATGCCGACCGCGAAAGCGTTCCAGCTGATGACGTTGCTGCGCGGCCTGGGCGTGAACGAACTGACCGCGCCGGAACTGACCGGCGAGTGGGAATACAAGCTGTCGCAAATGGAGAAGGGCAAGATCTCGCGTGACGAATTCATGCGTGAGATCGCCCAGATGACGCAGGTCATCGTCAAGCGCGCCAAGGAATACGACAACGATACGATCCCGGGTGATTACCACACGCTGCACACGCCGTGCCCGAACTGCGGCAGCGTGGTCAAGGAAAACTATCGCCGCTTCGCCTGCACCAAGTGCGAATTCTCGATGAGCAAAACGCCGGGCAGCCGCCAGTTTGAAATCGAGGAAGTCGAGCAGTTGCTGAAGGATCGCACCATCGGCCCGCTGCAAGGTTTCCGTTCGAAGATGGGCCGCCCGTTCGCCGCCATCCTGCGCATCGTGCGCGACGAAGAGATCAAAAACTTCAAGCTGGAGTTCGACTTCGGTCAGAACGATGACTCGGAAGATGCGGAACCGGTCGACTTCACCGGCCAGACCGCTCTGGGGCCTTGCCCCAAGTGTGCCGGTGGCGTGTACGAGATGGGCCTGGCCTATGTTTGCGAAAACAGCGTCGCCAAGCCGAAGACTTGCGACTTCCGCAGCGGCCGCATCATTCTGCAGCAGGAGATTTTGCCTGAGCAGATGGCCAAGCTGCTCAACGACGGCAAGACCGATCTGCTGCCGGGCTTTGTTTCGCAGCGCACGCGTCGTCCGTTCAAGGCTTTCCTGACCAAGGGCAAGGACGGCAAGATCAGCTTCGAGTTCGAGGAACGCAAGGCCAAGGGCCCGACTGACAAGTCGGGCGCCAAGGGCAAGGCAGCCGCCGTAGCGGACGAGGGCGCGGAAGCTGCGGAAGGCGCGGCGCCAGCCAAGAAAGCGCCGGCCAAGAAAGCCGCAGCAGCCAAGGCTCCGGCCAAGGCGGCGGTAGCCAAAAAGCCTGCGGCCAAGAAAGCGCCAGCCAAAAAAGCAGCCCCTAAAAAGGCCGCCGCGACCGCTGAGTAATCTTCGGCAGCACCAACAAAAACGGGACCTTGATGGTCCCGTTTTTTATTGCTCAAAGTAGTGGACATCAAGGCGAAATTGGATTTAAATATTAACTTATTCGTTAATAGGTTAATTCATGGAACTGGATCGCGTATTCGAGGCTTTGGCCTCCAAGCCTCGCAGGCAAATCCTGGCGTATCTGTCTGAACTCGAATTGTCGACCTCGGAACTGGCAACGCGCTTCGAAATGAGCACGCCCGCGATCTCACGTCATCTGTCGATACTGGAAAACGCCGGCCTCGTCACCAGTGAGCGTAAGGGGCAATTCGTGCTCTACAAGCTGAATGCGGAAAGTCTGGCCAGTACCTTGACCGGTTACGCGCTGGAAGTCTGTCCGGTCGGCGGGAAGTTGAAGCGCGAGTCGCGCGCACTGAGCAAGAAAAAGAAAACCACGTGATCTGTACACTACCGTAGGGAGTTACGCCATGTCTCATTCGTTTTTCAACATAGAGCAACATCGTGTCCGCGCCGCTGCGGCCAGCAGCGTAGTGATCGGCGAAGTGCGATACGCGCCGCTGAAGTCGCTGTGGTTACTAGGCATGGCTGCCGCCGCGCTGATCGGCGGCTACGCGACATTTTCACTGGCCGGCCTGGCGCTGTTCCTGGTTTCTACAGCGGTCGTTCTATTGTTCGGCCACTCGCTGGGCAGCCATCGCAAGTTGATTCACAATAGCTACCAGTGTCCCAAATGGCTGGAGTACCTGCTGGTCTATCTCGGTGTGCAAGTTGGACTGGCAGGCCCGCTGGGGCTGCTGCGCCAGCACGAGTTGCGCGACTACGCGCAGCGTCTGCCGGATTGCCATGAGTATCTGCGGCACGGCCGCTCGGCGTGGGTGGATGCCTGGTGGCAGCTCAACTGCGAACTGCACCTGGCCGATGAGCCGAACATCCACATCGAAGCGCGCATTGCCGACGACCGCTTCTATCGATTTCTTGAGCGCACCTGGATGCTTCAGCAACTGCCGGTCGCTGTGCTGCTGTTTTGCTGGGGTGGCTGGTCGTTCGTATTTTTCGGTACGTGCGCCCGGGTGACCGCCGGGGTGTTTGGCCATTGGCTGATAGGCTACTTCGCGCACAACCACGGTGAGATGCATTACGAAGTGCAGGGCGCCGCAGTGCAAGGCCACAACATCCGTTTGACCTCGCTACTGACGATGGGCGAATGCTGGCACAACAATCATCACGCTTTCCCCGGCTCTGCGCGCCTGGGTCTGCACGCCGGCGAGTGGGATCCAGGCTGGTGGGTGCTGTGCATGATGCGCTGCACGGGATTGGCCTGGGACTTCACCCTGCCATCCGATTTGCCGTCACGTCCAGAACTGATGCGGATCGAGCCTTACGGGGGCCAGGAGCGGTGCGGCTCGGTGTTGCCGGCGACCTGGTAGTTCATGCCTGGCGTCATCGGCACCTCGATCAGATCACCGGCCTGCCATTGCAGCACTTGTTCCTTGCCGAGCATGACCGCGTGCGCTGGCGCAGGCAGGTTGCTGGCGATGGCGACCCATTGCTGCTGCTCGCGGCGATAGACGGTGATGTCGCAAGCGCCGCTTGGGCTGCCGCAGGCCCAGGCCATCCACTCATCGCTGATCAGCAGATAGGCGAGCTGATCGCCGTGCGCTGCGGCCAGCCGCACGCCGTGCATGGGGCCGCTGGGTTCGCGGTACCAGTCTTCGTCGTAGCTGTTATCAAGGCCGGTTTCGTGGACGTGGTCGGCATCGTCGAAGCGCATCCAGCCGGCGTCGAGCTCGCTGCTGAGGGCGGGGTAGGCGATGGCGGGATGCCAGGTGCAGCGCGTGCCTTCCACGACGGTCTCGCCGGCGAAGCCGTTGATGCCGATGCGGTCGACGGGGACGCGCAGGTCGATGTGATAGCGCGCCGCCTGGAACCACCACACCTGCGTGGTCAGATCGCTGCTGCCGTTGCTGCGCCAGATGCCGCTGCGGCGCCACAAGCCTTCGTATTCCGCTGGAACCATGTCACTTCAAATCGTCGGTGTAAAAGTAGACCGTACCACGAATCGCACTGGCGGGCACATGCAGCGCTGCGGCCAGCGCCGCTGCCTGCGGCTGCTGCAGCGCCTGCTTGTTCAGCGTGATGGCGGCAGTCGGCGCGCCACCGGCCGCCGCGTAGGAAACGATGTGATCGAAATCCGGACGGCTGTCGATCTGCTTCACCAGATAGCGCTGGCTGCCGCTGCCGATCTGCACGTAGCTGGCGTCGTTGCTGGTCTTCTGCGTAGGCGACAGCTGGCGGAACATCAGCACCTTGTCGACCACGATGGTGGCGGCGGCGAACTGCGTCTTGCCGCCTTGCTCGAAATGGCCCTGCACCACATCGGCCTTGAACTGCCGCAGCGGCGCCGCGCTCGCTGGCGCCAGGCGCGACAGCTCGAACTTCTCCGGCGCGATGGTCCACAGCGCGGTCTTGCCGTCGAGACGGCGGCGCAGCGCCGCGTCGGTGGCGGGATCGGCCACGTGCACTTGCAGGATCACCTGGTAGTCATGCGGCGCATGGAACATCGGCAAGTGCGATGCATACAGCCCTTGCTGGCCGCCGAACAGCGCCATGCCGTGTTCGCCATACGTGGCGTCGGCCGCATTGGCGCCGCCCGCGACCAAGGCCAGGCTCAGCAGCAGCGCGGACTTCATGCCTTCACCAGAAGCTTGCCGCGATGCTCGCCGGTGAACAGCGAGTTCAGCGCGGCCGGCAGTTGCGCGAAACCGTCGATCACGGTTTCCTCGAACACGATCTCGCCCGCCTTCACCCACGGTGCGACGATGCGTATCATCTCGTCCATGCGGTGCAGGTAGTCACGCGCCAGCATGCCCTGGATCGTGGCGCGCTGGTACAGCATGTGGTGCAGCAGGCGCGGTCCCAGTTCCGGCATCTCCAGGCCGCCGCTGTACTGGCTGATCTGGCCGCAGATGACGATGCGCGCGCGGCGGTTGATGATGGGGATGATGGCGTCGGTCGCCATGCCGCCGACGTTATCGAAATACACGTCGACGCCGCCGGTCAGGCGCTTGATCTCGGCGCCCAGCGTGTCGGCATCGGAGTAAGCCTTGTAGTCGATGGCCCAGTCGGCGTCCAGCGTGTTGCGCAGCCAGTCGCACTTGGCCGGGCCGCCAGCGATGCCGAGCACGCGCGCGCCGTGGCGCTTGGCGAACTGCACCACCAGCGAGCCCACCGCGCCGGCCGCGCCGGACACCACCACCACTTCGCCCGCATGCGGCTTGCCCGATTCCGTCAGGCCGAACCAGGCGGTGCGGCCCGGCATGCCGAGCACGCCGAGCGCGGTCGTCACCGGCGCCAGCGCCGGGTCGATGCGCTTCAGGCCGCTGGCGTGGACGCGCGCATGCGTCTGCCAGCCGGTGTAGCTCTGCACCCAGTCGCCCACCGCGTAGCCGGGCGCGTTCGAGGCCAGCACCTGCGCCACCACGGCGCCTTGCTGCACGGTGTTCAGCGGATGCGGATCGGTGTCGTAGGTCGGCTTGGTCGACTGGCCGATGCGCATGTAGGGATCGACGCTGAACCAGCGCGCTTCGATCAATACCTCGCCATCGCCGAGCGCGGTCGACAGTTGTTGTTCGACGAGCTCGTAGTGCTCGGCCGTGATCTGCCCGACCGGCTGGCGGCGGTAGATCCATTGTTGTTGGGTCAGTGTAGTCATAGGCAGATGGTAAGATGCTCTTCGTATCCGGTAAAGCAACTTAAATTCACTATTCGTATCCTGTTGGGACATCATGAACCTTTCCGACCTGCGCGTATTTGTCAGCGCCGCCCGCCGTCCCTCGCTGGGCGCGGCCGCGCTGGAGCTGCATTTGACGCCGTCGGCGGTGTCCAAGTCGCTCAAGCGGCTGGAGGACAGCCTGGGCAAGCCGCTGTTCGACCGCAGCGCCAAGCAGCTGGTGCTGAACGAAAGCGGCCAGTTGCTGCTGGCGCGCGCCCAGACCCTGCTGGCGCTGGCCGACCAGGCCAAGGCCGATCTGATGGGCGAGCGCGCCGCCGTCGACAGCCGCATCGCCGGTCCGGCGATTTTGCTGTGGCGGCATGGGCAGATGCTGTCGCAGGCATTGCGCGCCTATCCCGAAGCCAGCCTGCGCATGCAGGCCATGTTCGAGGATGAGGCGCTGGCGGCGCTGCTGCGCGGCGATATCAACGCCGCCATCGTCACTGGCGATGTCATCGAAGGACGGGGCGAGCATTGGTCGGACGAATGGCAGGTGACGCCGCTGGGCAGCGTGACCTTGCATCTGGTGGCGGGGCAGCGGCATCCGCTGGTGCGGTCGTTGCCGCCGGCGCCGCTGCTGGAGGCGGACACGGCGCAGGTGCTGGCGCATGACTTCGCCTGTCCGTCGCGCTCGCTGTTCTGCGGCGTGCAGCGCGGCGCCCGCTCCGACGGCTGGCGCGACGACCAGCTGCCGCGCAAGATACGCTACTGGACCGATGACTTGCAGCTGCTGCTGTCGCTGGTCAAGTCGGGCGAGGCGCTGGCCTATCTGCCGGACTTCGCGCTGGCCGATCCCGAGCTGCGCCGCATCCACGTCACCGATTGCGCGTTCGAATGCGTGGAACAGGTGGCGCTGGTGTGGAACCACGTCAAGGCCAGCGCCTGGCAGCGCGAGCTGGCGGCCGCGCTGGCCGGATACAACTCGTAACTTTTCTTACGGAACTGTGGTCGTCTGCCCTTGGAGGGGCCGCGTTAATTGCTCAAGACGCTGATGAACAGCGATCTGCCAACCACTAGAAAAGGACACACCATCATGAAAACCAAATCCCTGATGATCGCCGGCGTGCTTTCCATGATTAGCGCCGCAGCTTTCGCGCAGACCAATCCAGTGGCACAAGTCCATCAGGACAATGCTCAGATCCGCCAGGACGTCAAACAAGTACACCAGGACACCCGCCAGATCCAGCGCGACAACGCGGTGATCGCCGCCAAGCAGAGCCAGGTGGCAGCAGGCCAGCAGCAACTGCAAGCGGAACGCGGTGAACGCAATGCGCTGGCCCGCGCCGAGCACGCCGATGTGAAGAAGGGCGACCTGGCCGGCGCCCAGCAGCTGGACCAGGCGCGTCGCGCCGAGCAGCAAAACATCAAGGTGGAAAAGCAGGCCATCAAGCATGACGAAAAAGTGATCGCCCACCGTACTGCCGACAAGCATGTGGAACAGGTGGCGCGTCACGAAGCGAAAGTGGAGCGTCATGCGGACAAGGTCAAGCGCGACCACGACGCTGCCAAGATCTGACCGCTGAAGTTTCCAGAAAGCCGGGCGCCTCCAAACCGCCCGGCTTTTTTGCGCTTGCGCTGGCCTGCGCGAGCACCTATATTGAAATCATCATGACCGTCGCCCTCAACACCGTCAGCGCAAGCCCGGCCTACCAGCCGTATGTTCCCGTCGTTTCCAGCACGGCGGCGGAAGCCTTGTCGTCGGAGGCGGTGAGCCTGTCGGCGGCATCGGCGGTGGTGGCCTCGCTGGGCGGATCGACCGGCGCGGCGGTCTACACTCCGTCCGGCTTGCTCGATACGCTGCAGCAGGCGGGCACGGTGGCCGAGCCACTCAGCGTGCCCAAGGACGGCAGCAACACCGACACCTCGTCCACCGCGCAGAATGCGCAGGACCAGGGCCTGCTGGACAGCCTGGCAGCGGCGCCGTCGGCGTCCGGCGTGTACACCGGCGCCGGCACGGTCAGCGGCCTGTCCGCGCAGGCTTCGTCCAACTGGGCCGACCTGCTGAAGATCAATCCCGGCCTGGCCGGCACCGTCATCGCCGACTCCTACAACGCCGGCCTGGTCAGCTCGCTGCAGGTCACGGCTTAGCGACCCTTCAGCAATAAATAAATTGCCGTGGTACACTATCGATTCTTTAGGGCAACTTTCATCCTTCTGCCCGATTCGCAGTTCCAACAGTAGTAGCACTGAGCGGCAACGCTGCTTTATTTCCAATATTGCCTTAACGGGCACACATATCATGAAAAATTTGAAAATCGGCACGCGCCTTGCCGCGGGCTTTGGCTTGGTATTGGCGTTGATGACGCTGATGACCGCGATCGGCATCAGCCATATGCAAACCGTGGCCGAAGCCACCCGCGACATGATGCAGCAGCCGCTGGCCAAGGAGCGCATGATCAGCGACTGGTATCGCCTGATCCACACCAGCGTGCGCCGGACGTCGGCGATTTCGAAGAGCAGCGATCCGTCGCTGGGACCGTTCTTCTCCGAAGAGACCGCCGCGTCGACCGCCGAAGTCAACGGCCTGCAAAAGAAGGTCGAGCCGCTGCTGGAGAGCGACAAGGAAAAAGCGCTGTTCGACGATATGAAGGCCAACCGCAAGCGCTACCTGGCGTCGCGCGACGCTATCGTCGCGCTGAAGAAGGAAGGCAAGCTGGACGAAGCCGCCGCCATGCTGGACCAGCATTTCACGCCGGACGGCAAGGCTTATCTGGAATCGCTGCGCGGTTTGCTGGAACTGCAGCGCAAGAGCATCGACGATAACGCGGCGGCGATCGAAGCGCTGTACGAGCGCAGCCGTCAGTTCATGATCGTGTTCGGGCTGGCGGTGCTGGCGCTGGGCATCGTCTGCGCGTGGCGTTTGACGCGCGGCATCACCGTGCCGCTGAGCCAGGCGGTGGATATCGCCGTCGCCGTGGCCAACAAGGATTTGACCACCCGTATCGTGGTCAGCAGCAAGGATGAAACCGGCCGCTTGCTGGAAGCGTTGCGCACCATGAACGATGGCTTGATCGGCATCGTCACCGAAGTACGCAGCGGTACCGAGAGCATCTCCAGCGCGTCGAGCCAGATTGCGGCCGGCAACCTGGACCTGTCTTCGCGTACCGAAGAGCAGGCTTCTAGCCTGGAAGAAACCGCGTCGTCGATGGAAGAGTTGACCTCGACCGTGAAGCAGAATGCGGACAATGCACGCCAGGCCAATCAGCTGGCGGTGAAGGCGTCGGAAGTGGCGCAGCGGGGCGGCGGCGTGGTGTCGGACGTGGTGCAGACCATGGATGCGATCAATGGTTCGGCGCGCAAGATTGTCGACATCATCAGCGTGATCGATGGCATTGCGTTCCAGACCAACATCCTGGCCTTGAACGCGGCGGTGGAAGCGGCGCGCGCGGGCGAGCAGGGACGTGGTTTCGCGGTGGTGGCGACCGAGGTGCGCAGCCTGGCGCAGCGCAGCGCGACGGCGGCCAAGGAAATCAAGACGCTGATCGATGATTCGCTGGAAAAAGTGGACGCCGGCAGCATGCTGGTCACGCAGGCCGGCAACACGATGAGCGAAGTGGTGGAGAGCATCCAGCGCGTGACCGACATCATGGGCGAGATCACCACGGCCAGCATGGAGCAGAGCTCGGGTATCGAGCAGATCAACCAGGCGATAGGCCAGATGGATCAGGTCACGCAGCAGAACGCCGCGCTGGTGGAAGAAGCGGCCGCCGCGGCCGCCGCCCTGCACGACCAGGCCGATGCACTGACCGAAGTGGTCGCCGTCTTCAAGCTGGCGGCTTAAAAAAAAACCGGGGGTCAAGTCTGACATTCGGACACGAGCTGAACCGTAGCGCGGGCTACAGTTCAGTTCGTGTCCAAATGTCAGACTTGACCCCCGCTGTGTTATTGCGCTTGCAGCTCGACGGGAATCATGTTGTCGTCGGGCTTGCGGTCGATGAGCTTGTTGTCAGGGTCGATGCCGGCGCGGGCCGGGCGGCCGTTGATGACCACGGTGTACAGATTGTCCTTGCGCTCGACCAGCATGCGCTCGCGGTACAGGCTGTTGCCATCCTTGTCGTCGATGCCGATGTCGATCCAATCCTTCAGCGGCGTATCCTTCTCCGCCCCCTGGTCGTCAGCCCGCACCTTGGCCGCGCTGACCGCGAAGGTCACTTCATACTTGCCGTCCGCCAGCCTGCGCGCCGTGGCCGACACCGCATGGTTTTCGTACAGCACGATGTGGTTGAACAGGTCGTCGATCAGGTAAGCCTGCTCCGGCGGCGTGATCTTGCGCAGCGCGTCGACCAGCACCGTCACGCTCGGGTAGGGCCCGCTCTTGCGGCCATACTGCGCCAGCATTTCCTTCAGCGCGCCATTGACCTTGGCCTCGCCGACGATATCCTGCAACTGGTACATCGCCAGGCTGCCCTTGCGGTACTGGATGTAGTTCTGGTTTTCATTCTCCGCCAGCGGCAATTCCTTCTTGCGTTCCAGCGCGCGGCCCACCAGATACTGGTCCAGGTCGTAGTGCAGGAAGCGGCGCATCTTGTCCGCGCCGAAATTCTTCTTCATCACCATCAGCGCCGAGTACTCGGCCAGCGTTTCGCTCAGCACCGTGCCGCCGCGCGTGTTGCCGCCGACCAGCTGGTGGCCCCACCACTGGTGCGCCACTTCATGCGCGGTGATGTAGAACGGATAGTCGATGTCCTTCGGATTCTTGTCGTTGACCTTGGCGATGAAACCGATCGATTCCGCATACGGTATCGTGGTCGGGAACGATTGCGCGAACGTGGCGTAGCGCGGGAACTCGACGATGCGCACCAGCTTGTGCTGGTAAGGGCCGAAGTTGCGCGTGTAGTAGTCCAGCGATTCCTTGATGCCCTTGTCCATGCGGTCCAGGTTGTACTCGTGGCCGGGATGGTAGTACAGCTCGATGCCGACATCCTGCCACCAGTCGCGCTTGACCAGGTAGCGCGCCGACTGGAAGGCGTAGAAGTTGAGGATGGGCTGGTCCATCTTGTAGTGGTAGTAGTGCCGCCCTTGCTTGCTCCACTCCTTGACCAGCGTGCCAGGCGCGATGGCGATTTGGTCTGCGCTGGTGCTGACGGTGGCGTCGAAGGTCAGCCAGTCGGCGTCGCTGCTGGCGAAGTTGTTGGCCAGGCCGGCCGGATCGTCGCGCGGCAGCATGCGCTCGCGCGCCGGCAGCTTGTGCTTCTTGCGGTCGCGCGCGTCGCTCAGTTCCATCATCTGCTGATAGCCGATGTGCGGCAGCACGCTGTTGTCGAAGAAAGTGCCGTTGCCGATCACCGGCGTGTCCTGGCCCATGCCCAGGATGCCGGTGGGGATGTAGGCGACGTCGAAATCCATCGTCATCTGCGCGCCCGGCGCCAGCGGCTTGGCCAGCTTGTAGCTGTAGAAGCCCAGCTCTTCATCCTGGAAGCCCGGCCGCGCGTCCTGGCTGAAGCGCACCTTGTACTGGGTGCTGGTGTTGTCCTGGTAGATCAGCACGTCGCTGATCGGCTGCGCGGTCTTGTTCTCCAGCAGGTAGCGGCCCTTGACGACCAGGCTGCGCCGCTCCGGCACGATGGCGACATCGAGCTTGACGTCGATGATGCGCGGCTGCGGCACCACGGCGAACTTCTTGTACTTGCGCTCGTAGTCGGCGCGCTCGCCATCCTTCTGGTACTGCGTTTTATAGCACTGGACGATGTGGGTGTTATAGAACAGCACGCTGCCGGCGCCGATGAAGATCAGCAGGCCAGCGGCCACCGTGGTCAGCACCGGCACGGTCAGCGCGTGGCGCGCCAGTTGCAGGCGCTGGCGCCAGCCGTCGTTGGTGCCGCGCGCCCAGAACAGTAGCGACAGCACCGTCAGCAGCAGCGCGGCGCCGCCCCAGTAGGCTTCGAACCAGCGTTCGCGCGGCAGGAAGTGGCCGTAGCCGTTCATCGCGGAATAGATGAAGCTCGGCACGTTGCCGTAGATGAGCATGGGGTCGTCGACGCCGATCGTGCCCAGCGTCAGGCTGGCCAGGTAGTAGACGATCATCGCGAAGTAGGCCAGGTATTTCTGGTTAATCAGCACCTGCAGCGCGATCGCCAGCACCGCCGACAGCGCATAGCCCGGCAGCTGGATCAGGAACAACTGGTAGAGGTAGAGGCCGGGTTCGAGGATGAAATAGCCTTTGACGATCTGGATCGCCATGCCGCACACCATCACCACGCCCATCAGCATCGCCTGCAGGCCGATCAGCGCGAACAGCTTGGCCAGCATCGGCAGCCAGCTCGGGATGGGCAGCGCGTCCAGCATCTGTCCCATGCGCGCCTCGCGTTCGCGCCACACCAGCTCGCCCGCGTAGAAGGTGGTGATGACGAACATGAACAGCGCGAAGGTTTCCGACACGGCTTCCAGCACCAGGTAGGTGACCGGGTAGGTGGTGGTGCCGAACATCGAGCCCATGTCCAGCGCGCTGGCGAACATCATCAGCACGCCGGCCAGCACGATCACCAGGAAGTAGATGTTCTTGGTGGTTTCGCGCAGGTTCAGCCAGCTCATCTTGAACAGCAGCGCGGCCAGGCTGCGCGACGCGAAGTCGGGCTTTTCCTGGGTGCTGGTCGATTGCGCCGACAGCTGGCGCGGCGTTTCGCCTTCGCCGCGGCTGGTGCTGCCGGCGCCGCTGTCGATGGTGGCGATGAAGTGGAAGCGCCAGTAGCCCAGCAGCAGGCCGGCCAGCGCGAACGAGCTCCACAGCACGCGGTTCAGCAGGTACACGCCTTCCGGCAGGAACATGCGGGTGTTGCGCTCGGCGATGGGCCAGTATTCGGTCAGGCGGATCACGGCGGTGGTGCCGAAGGGATCGATCAGCGCGGCCAGCGTTTTGAAGTCGAGGTCGCGCGCCAGGCCGGGGGCGACGATGTAGCCGATCAACATGACCACGCTGGAAATGTAGACCGGCAGCATGCGCCGCGTCAGCGCGGCCAGGATGAAGAATACGGCGCCGAAGATGAAGATGTTGGGCAGGATGACGATCAGATAAGGGATCACATAGCCCAGCACGCCGGGCTGGCCCAGCCGCTCGGGGTCGATGCCGGGGATGTAGCTGCCCAGCCAGGTGCCCAGCACGATGCTGGTGAAGATGATGGCCAGCGTCAGGTAGGCGCCGAGGAAGCGGCCGAACATGTACTGGTGCTTCCTGATCGGAGCGCTGAAGAAGAAGTGCTGCATGTCGTATTCGAAATCCTGCTGCACCGAGCGGCCCATCATGGCCGCCATCACCACCACGCCCAGCGAGCCGAGCAGGCTGGTGGTGAACATCAGCGAGCGGGGTGAGTCGATCAGCTGGCTGCCGAAGGTGACGGATGCGCCCTTGAAGACGCCGCCGGCGGCGGCCATCCACAGCAGCGACAGCGCGAGGAAACCGAGGAAATACACCCAGGTGGACAGCAGTTTGAGGCGCTGGCGCGCTTCAAAATAGGCGATGGAAAACATGGGGCCGCCTTAATCGCAGGTGGCCGCAGCGCTGTGGCGGCCGGCGATGGTGGCGAAGTAGACATCTTCCAAGTCGCCGATGGCTTCCTCGAAGCCGTCGCCGGGATCGTTCTCGCTGTAGACGTGGATGAGGGTGCGGCCCGACAGCAGGCGCGACGAGATCACCGGATGGCGCAGCTGGAACGACGGCAGGTCGCGCTTGTCGATGAAGCGGGCCCAGATCTTGTCGCTCACTTCGTGGATCAATTCCTGGGTCGGGCCGCACAGCAGCAGATGGCCCTTGTTGATGATGGCCATGTTGGCGCACAGGTCGGCGACGTCGCTGACGATGTGGGTCGACAGGATCACGGTCTTGTCTTCGCCGATGTCGGACAGCAGGTTGTGGAAGCGCACGCGCTCCTGCGGGTCGAGGCCGGCGGTCGGCTCGTCGACGATGATCAGCTTGGGATCGCCCAGCAGCGCCTGGGCGATGCCGAAGCGCTGGCGCATGCCGCCGGAAAAACCGCCGAGGCGCTGGTTGCGCACGTCGAACAGATTGGTTTGTTGCAGCAGGCCGTCGACCACCTCGCGCCGGCGGTTGCGGTTGGACAGGCCCTTGAGCACGGCAAAATGGTCGAGCAGTTCGTAGGCGGTCACTTTCGGATACACGCCGAAGTCCTGCGGCAGATAGCCCAGCAGGCGGCGCACTTCGTCTTTTTCATCCAGCACGTCAATGTCGTCCAGGAAGACGGAACCGGAATCGCATTCCTGCAGGGTGGCCAGCGTGCGCATCAGCGTCGACTTGCCGGCGCCGTTAGGCCCGAGCAAACCGAACATCCCGGTCGGGATGGTGAGCGAAATATTGTCCAGCGCTACGACGCCATTGCCGTAGGTTTTAGACAAGTTGCTGATGCGTAATTCCATGCTAACTCCTGAATGATTCTGCCGGTGTCTGCTCCGCGTTTCTGCACGGCCATACACTTTTCACATGATGGCATTGTATTGGGTTTGCCCTATACATGGGGCCCCATTGCGACGGGCGGCGCAAACCGCGCGCCAGAGTGCAAAAAAGGCCGACCAGACGGCGGCCTGAGGCGGGGACATTTCGGGCTAGTTGAATAGACAACTTGTTCAATTTCTAAACAAAACCTGCTCGCGGTTGAACCACCAGCGGCACAGGGCCAGCAGGGCGCCGGCGGTCAGCGTGGTCGACAGCAGGATCACCGAGAACATGCTGTAGTCCATGGTGCCCTTGACCAGCTCCTTCATCGCCAGCGACACATTGGTCAGCGGCACCATCGCCCACTTCCAGTTCAGCTCCACGCCGGGCAGCAGCGCCACCAGCGTCGGCAGGATGGTGACGATGATCAGCGGCGAGATCAGGCCGGCCGCCTCCTTGTAGCTCTTGGCGTAGACCGAGATCGACAACAGGATGGCGGCGAAGATGGCGGCGGTCGGCACCAGCATCAGCGCCACCATGGCCAGGTCCAGCAGGCCGATGGCGCGCACCATCTGCACCAGGTCGCCGCCGATCAGCGGGCCGAAGAAGTACAGCAGCATGCCCATGCTGCCTATCATCAGCAGCGCCGAGGTCAGGCCGACGGTGAACAGCATCAGGAACTTGGCCATCACCAGCGCGGTGCGCGAGACCGGCGCCAGCAGCAGGGTTTCCAGCGTGCCGCGCTCCTTCTCGCCGGCGCCGGTGTCGATTGCCGGATACATCGCCGCCATCACGCATACCATCAGCAGGATGTAGGGCAGCATGCCGCCGACCACCGCGCCCATCTGCTCGCGCTTGTCGGCGGTGGAATGGTCTTCCAGCGTGATCGGGTCGAGCGCGAAGCGCAGCTGCTCCTTGTTGAGGTTGAGCGCGGACAGCGCCTGTTCGCGCAGCACGCGGTTCTGGCCGCCGATCACCGACATCACGCGCTTGCGCGTCAGGTCGACGGTGACGGCGCTGTTGTAGTGCAGCGCGATCACGCCTTGCTGCTGCTGGGCCAGGCTCTGTTCGAAGCCGGCGGGGATCACCAGCGCGAACTTGATGCGGTCGTCGCCGATGGCGGTCTTGATGTCGGCCGGGCTGGCCAGCACCACTTCGCGGAAGCCCTTCTCTTTCGCGAAGCGCTCGGCCAGATGCGGCGCGTGGTCCTTGCCGAAGATGGAGTAGGTCATTTCGGCCTGGCTGGCCTGCTTGAACAGGCTCTGGGACACGTAGCCGAAGCCGGTGAAGATCAGCGGCATCGCGAACACGGGGATGAAGACGGTGAAGAAAAAGGTGCGGCGGTCGCGCGCCAGCTCCAGCAATTCCTTCAGATAGATGATCCACATGGCTCAGCCCCCCTGGTTGATGACACCGACGAAAGCGTCGTACAGATCGGCGCTGCCGCCCAGGTGGCGCAGCTCTTCGACCGTGCCGTGGAAGGCGGTCTTGCCGTGGTTGATGATGCAGACGCGGTCGCACAGCTTCTCCACCTCGTGCAGGTGGTGGGTGGAAAAGATCAGCGGCACACGCAGCGCCTTGTAGCTGGCGATGAAGTCCAGCAGGATCTTGGCCGACATCACGTCCAGGCCGGTGGTGGGTTCGTCGAGGATGACGATCTGCGGCTCGTGCACGACGGTGCGGGCGATCGAGCATTTCTGCTTCATGCCGGTGGACAGCTGGTCGGCGCGCTTGTTGCCGTACTCGGTCATTTGCAGCAGCTCGAATAGTTCATCGCAGCGGCGCTTCAGGTAGGGCGGGCTCATGCCGTGCAGGCGGCCGAAGTACTCGACGTTTTCGCGCGCGGTCAGGCGGCCGTACAGGCCGGTGGTGCCGGACAGGAAACCGATGTGCTGGCGGGCCGCGACCGGATCGTGCAGCAGGTCGACGCCGTTGGCGTGTATGCTGCCGGCATCGGGTTTCAAGGCGGTGGACAGCAGGCGCAGCGTGGTGGTCTTGCCGGCGCCGTTGGGTCCGAGCAGGCCCAGCACTTCACCGGGCGCGCAGCGGAAACTGACATCGCGCACTGCATGGAACCAGCCGTCGTGGTCGCGCGGATCGCGCGCCGCCTGCGCGGACTTGCCGCCGCGCGAAGGCAGCCGAAAACGCTTGGCGAGACCCCTGACCTCGATCATTGCAGTGTCCTTGTTAAAAAGATTTCAAGAGTAGCATGTAAAAATTCTCACACGCAAGCTACTAGCTGTACAAATGTCTTGCTATAGTCGGATATGGGAGAAGAATAAAAAATGAATCCTCAATTGCAGGAAAAAATACTGGCCGTGACACATTGCGGCGTCGACCGTAACGAGTCCACCGGCTTCTTCCGCGTGGCCTTGGGGCTGTATTACCTGTCGGGCCTGATGACCAAGGAAACGCTGGACTTCAAGCAGCTGGACCGCGACTTCAACCGCTTCATCTACCACAGCATCGGCAAGGGCCACAGCATCACTAGCATCCTGCAATACATGAGCGGGGAGAAAGTGGTGCCGGTGGTGGAGTCCAAGCGCTTCCTGCGGGCGTTCGCACTGCACTGCACCGAAGTGCCGGTGGAGAACATCCCCTTCCTGCTCGGCCTGAACCTGAGCGTGGCGAAGGATATTTCCAAGATGGACGTGCGCGGGCCGGTGGCCGACTACATCGAACGCCAGCGCCAGTTGCGCGAGGCGGCCGAGGCAAATTAAGGCGTCCGCGCCTATAATATTGCTTTCGTCCGAATTCGAGTCTGCACATGGCCGCACATCACCACACCCCGCTGGACCGTTTGATTGCCGGCGCCGACAAGGCGCTGCGCGTGATTACCGGCGTCGCCTCCGCATCGCGCCCAACGCCGGCACTGCACGCGGCCGACGCCATGATGAGCGAAGCGGAAACCCGTCACAGCGCCGGCTTGATGCGGGTGAATCATGTGGGCGAGGTCTGCGCGCAGGCGCTGTACAACTCGCAGAGCCGCTTCGCCAAGACCGAGCAGATGCGCGCGCAGTTCGAGCAGGCGGGCAGGGAAGAGGAAGACCATCTGGCCTGGACCGCGCAGCGGCTGGGCGAACTGAATTCGCACATCAGCGTGCTCAATCCCTTGTTCTATGCGGGCGCGTATGCGCTGGGCACGGTGGCCGCGGTGCTGGGCGATGCGCGCAGCCTGGGCTTTGTGGTGGAAACGGAGCGGCAGGTGGAGGCGCATCTGGCCAGCCATCTGGATAAGCTGCCGCCGCAGGACGCCAAGTCGCGCGCCATTGTCGAGCAGATGCGCCTGGATGAAATCGAACACGGCGCCGCCGCGCAGGCACTGGGCGCCTCGCAGACGCCGGCTCCGGTGCAGGCGGTGATGGCGGTGATGGGCAAGGTCATGACCAGCACCGCGTATTACATTTAAGCTTCGATAATTTCAAACGAGTGGGTGATCTCGGCAGTCTTGCCGAGCATGATGGACGCCGAGCAGTACTTGTCGTGCGACAGCGTGATCGCCCGTTCGACAGCCTCCGGTTTCAGATCCTTGCCGGTCACGGTGAAGTGGAAGTTAATCTTGGTGAACACTTTCGGCTCGGTGTCCGCGCGCTCGGCCGTCAGCGTGCATTCGCAGCCGCGGATGTCGGCGCGGCCCTTCTTCAAAATCAGCACCACGTCATACGCCGTGCAGCCGCCGGTGCCCAGCAACACCATCTCCATCGGCCGTGGCGCCAGGTTGTGACCGCCGCCCTCGGGCGCGCCATCCATGTTGACCATGTGGCCGGAGCCGGTCGTGGCCAAGAAACTCATGCCCGACGGGCCATTCCAGCTGACTTTGCATTCCATCATTCTCTCCGTTAAAAAGCGTTGCGCATATTGTAAAGGAGTCCGGCCGGACTGGCTTGCATGAGGTTTTATTGCTTGCTGTTACTCCGAACGAATCGCATACTTTATGACTTAGATCAAGGAGGCTCTGATGACTCATGCTATCAAGTACCTTTGTTCCTATGGCGATTTGACCGCGCCGGGCAGCACGCAGCCAGGTCCGCTGGCCGACGATTTCACGCTCAATTCCCCGGTCGGCGTGCATGCCGATAGTTACGGCAGGCTGTGGGTGTGCGATACCGGCAACAGCCGCGTGCTGATCTTCGACGCCGAACTGTCCACGCTGCTGCACGTGATCGAAGGCCCGGGCGAGGACACGCCCGACGCGCCGCGCCTGCTGATGCCGTTTCATCTCTGTCCCCATCCCACCCACCAGCTGATGTACTGCACCGACATGGGCCACGGCCGCGTGGTCGTGTTCGCCTACGACGAGGACGAAGTGTGGTTCAGCTATGCCTTCGGCGAAGGCGACGGCCACTACCTGCCGCTGTCCGATCCGAACGGCATCACCGTGGTGCGCGAGCGCGACGGCGTCGACTACCTGTATGTATGCGACGAGTTCTTTCACACCGCAGACGACCTGGCCAGCCGCTGCGTCAAGTTCACGCTGGAGGGCGAATTCGTCGGCCAGTTCCGCCACGTCGGCGGCCCCGGCGTCCGCCACGAACTACTGTGGCCGCAAGGCCTGGCCAGCGATGCGCAGGGCAACCTCTATCTCGCCAACACCGGCCACTACGAAGTGCTGAAGATCAGCACCGACTGGCCTATCGTGAACGAATGCGTGCAGGCGCCGCATGACACGGTGATGCTGCACCAGCACGGCAAGCCCACCGGCATCGGCAAGTTCAACGTGATGCGCTCGGTATGCGT
Source organism: Rugamonas aquatica (assembly GCF_009380215.1). Lineage (GTDB taxonomy): Bacteria > Pseudomonadota > Gammaproteobacteria > Burkholderiales > Burkholderiaceae_D > Rugamonas > Rugamonas aquatica_B. Next base: position 95,541 of record NZ_WHUG01000011.1, on the reverse strand, counting down.
GATCTGCGACCGCGTGTTCGTGCCGGGGCATGTCGAGAACGCCATCACCGTGTATGACCTGGACGGCAAGGAGGTCAGCGAGGTCAAAGGCCTGCTGCCCTTGTGGAACCACACGCCGGAGCCGGTGCACAACCTGTCCGATTTCGTCTACGGCGCGCTGGAGGATGTGGTGTTCGTCGGCCCCTACCAGGTCTGCGCGGCGGAAGGTGAGCCGGACGTGTATTTCATCAGCGAGCCCTTTGCCTCCAGTGTGATCAAGGTGCGCATCCCGCGCGTGCAGGGCGACGAGGATGCGCTGCTGATCGAGTCGGTCGGCCACCGGCGCGACGACCAGAGCCGGCTGCGCGACAGCTCGCAGTTCAATTGCATGACCTCGGTGATCGGCTTCAATCGCGAACGCCGTACCGTGCCGCGCGAGCCCCAGGCCGGCGGCAACTGGATCGACCAGTGGGCCCAGGCCACGACCAGCATCTACAAGTACTGGTACGACCAGTTCCGCACCCACATGGGCATCGATCCGCTGGCGCGCATGGCGAACGCATCGCTGAACATCGATTCCGGCAACTGGTGCATGAAGACCTTCAACACCGAGAGCGACCCCTACCACCAGTTGCAGGACATGATGCGCGGCTTCTTCGTGCCGGGCGACCTGGCGATGGACGTCTATTATCCGCACACGCCGCCGCTGGGGCAGATCTGTCCCGGCACGCCGATCGTGTTCGTCACCAACTTCAATCTGTGCACGGTGACGATGTACCAGTTCAATCCGGCCGGCTACCTGATCAACTACGGCATGCCGTTCGGCCGCGAGGGCATAGGCGGCGACGGCACGCTGAAGGCGCCGCAGGGCATCGCCATCAACGGCCAGGGCGAGATCTATATCGCCGATTCGCTCAACAACCGGATTTCGATGTGGCAGTTGCAGCCGACCGGCTACGTGGCGTTCCGCAAGAACTTCCGCTGGCAATCGGACGAAGACTTCACGCCCTGCGACATCGCCATCGACGCCCAGGACCGCTTGTTCGTCTGCGACCAGTTCAACAACTGCCTGCGCGTGTTCGACCGCGCCGGCAACAGCCTGTGGAGCTACGGTTATCTCGGCTATTGCGATGATGTCAATGTTGACTATGAAAAGTTCATGCTGCCGGCCAGCGTCTGCATCGACGGCGAGCGCCTGATCGTCAACGACCTGGTCAACCGCGCGCTGAAAGTGTTCCGCATCGGCGAGCACACGCTGCATTACGAGGCCGGCATTTCCGTGTTCAAGAAATACCCGGATGCGGGCGGCGTCTGGATGCCGTACTTCATCTACGCCGACCGCGGCCGCCTTTACGTGCCCGACACGACTTTCAATGTGGTCAATGTTTTCCGCTATGGGGCCGCGGAGCCTGATTCCGCCAGCATTGCGGCTTGACGCGGCAAGCGTTTCCCGCTTATACTTGTCGGCTTTCCGTTCGCTCAGGAAAGTAAATAAGAAGGCCGAGTCCGCTGAAGCAATGGCGGAACCACCATTTGAGCGTGTTTTATTATTTAGGAAGTCAACATGAAAACTTTTTCCGCTAAGGGCCATGAAGTCCAGCGTGATTGGTTCGTGATTGACGCGACGGACAAAGTCCTCGGACGTGTTGCCAGCGAAGTGGCACTCCGACTGCGCGGCAAACACAAGCCAGAATTTACTCCTCACGTCGATACCGGCGATTTCATCGTCATCGTCAATGCAGGCAAACTGCGCGTGACCGGCACCAAAGCAACCGAGAAGACCTACTACCGTCACTCGGGCTACCCAGGTGGCATCTATGAGACCAACTTCCTGAAAATGCAACAGCGTTTCCCAGGCCGTGCTCTGGAAAAAGCCGTTAAAGGTATGCTGCCGAAGGGCCCACTGGGCTACGCAATGATCAAGAAGCTGAAAGTGTACGCTGAAGGTTCGCACCCGCACGCTGCTCAGCAACCTAAAGCACTCGAAATCTAAGGAACTGACATGATCGGTAACTACAATTACGGCACCGGCCGTCGCAAGAGTGCAGTAGCTCGTGTGTTTATCAAAGTTGGCACTGGCCAAATCATCGTTAACGGCAAGCCAGCGGCTGAGTACTTCTCCCGCGAAACCGGCCTGATGGTTATTCGTCAACCACTGGAACTGACCGGCAACGTTGAGCGTTTTGACATCAAAGTCAACGTTCACGGCGGCGGCGAGTCCGGCCAGGCAGGTGCTGTGCGTCACGGCATCACCCGCGCTCTGATCGACTACGATGCAGCTCTGAAGGGCGATCTGGCACGCGCCGGCTTCGTTACCCGCGATGCACGTGAAGTTGAACGTAAAAAAGTTGGTCTGCGCAAAGCACGTCGCGCAAAACAATTCTCGAAGCGTTAATTTTTACGCTGTGGTGCGCTGCTTGCGGCGCATCCTCAAAAAAGCCGCCGGCCCTGTGTCGGGCGGCTTTTTTGCTATCTGGCAGGCGCGGTTTGCAGCGTAACACGTCTGTCGCATATGCCTGATAAAATGGCAGTCCCCTCCACGCATTACCTCATTCAAGGAAAGAACATGATCAAAGTTGGCATCGTCGGCGGCACCGGATACACCGGAGTGGAATTGCTGCGACTGTTGGCAGTCCACCCTGATGTGCAGCTGACGGCTATCACGTCGCGCAAGGAAGATGGTTTGCCGGTTGCCGATATGTTCCCTTCGCTGCGCGGCCGCGTGAACATCGCCTTCTCGTCGCCGGACAAGGCCGACCTGAGCAAGTGCGACGTGGTGTTCTTCGCCACCCCGCACGGCGTCGCGATGGCGCAGGCGCCCGCGCTGCTGGCGGCCGGCGTCAAGGTGATCGACCTGGCGGCGGACTTCCGCATCAAGGATAAGGCTGTCTTTGAAAAATGGTACAAGATCGACCACACCTGCCCCGAACTGCTGGAAGAGGCCGCCTACGGCCTGGCTGAACTGAACCGCGACGCCATCAAGGGCGCGCGCCTGGTCGCCAATCCGGGCTGCTACCCGACCACCATGCAGCTGGGCTACTACCCGCTGCTGAAGGCCGGCCTGATCGACGCCGGTTCGCTGATCGCCGACTGCAAGTCGGGCGTGTCCGGCGCCGGCCGCAAGGCTGAGATCGCTACGCTGTTCTCCGAATCCAGCGACAACTTCAAGGCCTACGGCGTGGCCGGCCACCGCCACACGCCGGAAACCTCGGCGCAGCTGCAGAAGTTCACCGCCGACAAGGTCGGCCTGGTGTTCACGCCGCACCTGGTGCCGATGATACGCGGCATGCACTCGACGCTGTACGGCCGCCTGACCAAGGACGTCAGCAACGAAGAGTTGCAGGCGCTGTTCGAAGCGCAGTACAAGGACTCGCCGTTCGTCGACGTGATGCCGTTCGGTTCGCATCCTGAAACCCGTTCCACCCGCGGCTCCAACATGCTGCGCCTGGCGCTGCATCGCCCGGACAACGGCAACACCGTGATCGTGCTGGTGGTGCAGGACAACCTGGTCAAGGGCGCATCCGGCCAGGCGGTGCAGTGCATGAATTTGATGTTCGGCCTGGAAGAAACCACCGGCCTGACCCAGATCGCGCTGCTGCCGTAAATCAAAGTGCGGCAGGGCGGGGATAGTAGATTGAAGATTCCCGCCCACCTCGCCAGCAGAAAGCCGCAGATGATCGATATGGACAGCCTGATCGGCGCCGCCACCCGCGTGCAAGGCAATGTGTTGTTCCGGGGCGGCATGCGTATCGACGGCGAGGTCATCGGCAATGTTGTCGGGGAGGCAGGACATCCCAGCTATCTGGTCATTGCCGAGCATGCCCGTGTGGAAGGCGAGATACGCTGTGACCACCTGGTGGTGAACGGCGAGGTCCAAGGTTGTGTTTTCAGTGCCGACCTGCTTGAAATCCAGCCCAGTGCCCGTATTATTGGGGATGTGAGCTACAAAGTTCTTGAAATGCACGGCGGCGCGCAGGTGTTGGGTACCTTGACCCATCGCGACAGCTCCGGCGCGGAGCCGTTTTTGGCGGTCTCCGGAGCATAATTTACGCCAACGGTCTATAATGGATCAAATGTTTTCACGTAGGAGTCTGAAATGAATGCTGTCGCCGAATCGCTCGATGTAATCCCGTCGCCTATTATCTTCACCGACAGCGCGGCGGAGAAGGTCGCCCAACTGATCGAGGAAGAGGGCAATCCCGATCTGAAACTGCGCGTATTCGTGCAGGGTGGCGGCTGCTCCGGCTTCCAGTACGGCTTCACGTTTGACGAAATCGTCAACGAAGACGACACCACCATGGTCAAGAACGGCGTCCAGCTGTTGATCGATTCGATGAGCTACCAGTACCTGGTCGGCGCGGAAATCGACTACAAGGACGACCTGGAAGGCGCGCAATTCGTGATCAAGAATCCGACCGCGACCTCGACCTGCGGCTGCGGCTCGTCGTTCTCGGTATAAGTTGCGCACAGCCGGCCCTGGGCCGGCTGCGATAAGCGGCGGACAACTCCGGTTGTGCCGCCGTTTTTGCTTATATGCCGGCCGGTTGTTTGACGGCGACAATTTCCATTGCCCCCGCCACGCGGTTCAGTAATGGAATGCGGCACAGATAGCGATCAAGCACGATCAGTGGGCGGCTGAAGCGGCTGTAGACGCGGCGCAAGCCCGCCGGCATGCCGGTCAGGTTCTTTGGTATCAGATTGGCGCGGCGCAGGCTGGTCACGCGGAAGCCTTTATCTTCGAGTATCCCGATGATCTCCGCGGCGCTGTAGCGTCGCGGATGCGTGTAGCCCAGTTTAAAACGACGCACCAGCGCCTCCTGCCACGATGCTCGTTGCGGCAGTTGGTAAATCAGCAGTTTGCCTTCCGGGCGCAGCACACGGGCGATCTCGGCCAGCGACTTGAGCTCGTTGCCCACAACGCCGCTGCACTCGTCGACATGCTCCAGTACCCCGCAACTCAGCACCGCATCGAAGACCTGCTCCTGAAACGGCAGCTGCGTCGGGTGCGTCGTGTAGGTGACTTTCAACCCGTCGCATAAAGGGATGGCGGGCAGGCGCGTCTCGTCGGTGCCGATGTCGAATGAGGTCACGTCGAAGCCGCGGCGGCGAAGCAGCCAGGTCATTTGCCCGTAGCCGCAACCCCAATCCAGGATGCGCGCGGCCCGCTGCGGCACTAGGGTCGCCACACTGTCGGCAATCCGCATATAGTTGAGCAGATTGACGGACTGGTCGAGATGGGGGAGATGGAGCTTGGCGCTTCGAATGCTGGCAGCATTGTGCTCCAGGAAGGCTAAGTCGTTGCTTTCGCTTGATGAATTCATTTTATGCATTGTTGCGCATTATATAGCGTTATAGGGTCAGCGCGGGTAGAGCGCACCCAGCACGCGATCGCCCTTGGCGCCCGTCACCGACGGCAGATTGCCCGCCGTGCGCTCGGTGAAGCGGTAGCCCAGCCAGGCGAAGGCCATCGCCTCGACCCGGTTCGGCGCCACGCCCAGCGCCTGCGTCGACGCCAGCGCCACCTGCCGGCCCAGCGCCGCCCCCAGCTCATCCATCAGCACGCCGTTGCAGGCGCCGCCTCCGCACACGTAGACCGCCTGCGCGCCCGCGCCGTGGGTCTGTATCGCCTGCGCCAGCGTCAGCGCCGTCAGCCGCGTCAGCGTGCGCTGCACGTCGGCCGGCGCCGCGCCGGGGAAGGCCGCCAGGTGCCGGTCCAGCCAGTTGATGTGGAACAGGTCGCGGCCCGTGCTCTTGGGCGCCGGCAGCGCGAAGTACGGTTCGGCCAGCATGGCCGCCAGCAGGCCGGGGATGACCTGGCCGCTGGCCGCCCAGGCTCCGTCCTCGTCGAACTCCTTGCCCTGGTGGCGCGCGATCCACGCATCCATCAGTACATTGCCGGGGCCGGTATCGAAACCGGTGACGGCACCGTCTGCCAGCACGCTGATGTTCGAGATGCCGCCGATATTGGCCACCACCCGCGTCTGCCCGGCCTTGCCGAACAGCGCCTGGTGGAAGGCCGGCACCAGCGGCGCGCCCTGGCCGCCGGCGGCGATGTCGCGGCTGCGGAAATCGGCGATGACGTCGATGCCGCACAGCTCGGCCAGCAGGGCGGGGTTGTTGGTCTGGCGCGTGAAGCCCAGTTCGGGGCGGTGGCGTATGGTCTGGCCGTGCACCGCCACCGCGCGGATATCCTGCGCCTGCAGCGAGGCGTCGGCCAGCAGCGCCTGCACGCATTCGGCGTAGTACCGCGCCAGCTGATTGGCGGCCAGCGCCTCGCGTTCGATCTCGTTGTGGCCGGCGGCCTGCAAGGCCATCAGGTCGGCGCGCAGCGCGGGCGGGAAGGGTACGTAGGCGGCCGCCAGCGTGTCGATGGCGTCATCGCTGAAGCGCGCCAGCGCGCCGTCCACGCCGTCCAGGCTGGTGCCGGACATCAAACCGATATACAAAGACATTGCCGCACCCCGAAACTGAAAAGCGTATTTTGCCTGAGTATGCGTGTGCTGTCGCACGGAAGAGGCGGCCCCATCGGTGCATGATGATAAAAAAAACAGGCCGCCGAGGCGACCTGTTTTGATGTGGCTTATTTCGCCGCGACGCGGGTGCCGCCGGAGCCGCCCGGCTGCAGCAGCGCGAAGCGGTGCGACATGTCGGAAGCGTAGGCCTTGAAGCGGGACATCTCGGCGGCGGTCAGCGGCGCCTGGGCTTGCACGTTCATCGTGCTTGGATCCTTGGCTTCGCCGCCAACGCGGAATTCGTAGTGCAAGTGCGCGCCGGTCGACCAGCCGGTGGTGCCGACGTAGCCGATCACGTCACCCTGGCTGACCTTGCTGCCTTTTTTGATGCCAGGCGCGAAGCGGCTCATGTGGGCGTAGGCCGTGGTGTAGTTGGCCCAGTGCTTGATCATGACGAAATTGCCGTAGCCGTTTTGCGTGCCGGCGAAATCGATCACGCCATCGCCCGATGCGCGGATAGGCGTGCCGGTCGGAGCAGGGAAGTCGATGCCTTTGTGGGCTTTCCACTGGCCGGAAATCGGATGCACGCGCATCGCGAAGCCAGAAGAGATACGGGAGAATTCAACCGGGGATTTGAGGAAGGCTTTCTTGAGGGCTTTGCCGTCGAAGCTGTAGTAGCCGCCGCCCTGCTTGCTTTGCGGGTCTTCGAACCAGACCGATTGATACGTCGTGCCCTTGTTGGTGAACTCGCCCGCCAGAATGCGGCCCGCTCGCACAAACTCGCCATCCTGCCAGAAGGTTTCATAGACCACGTTGAAATGGTCGCCGCGCTTCAGGTCGCCGCGGAAGTCGATGCTGGTCGAGAACATCTCGACGATCTGCTTGACGATGGTGTCCGGCAGCTTGGCGCCGTCTTCGCTCGAATCGGTGGCCGCATACAGCGTCGAGCTGATGGTGCGCGCATGCATTTCCACGCGGCGTTCCAGCTTGGCCGCTTCCTCTTCCGCGACAAAACCCTCGCCCTTGCGGGTGATCTTGATGTTCTTGACCGGAATATCTTTGCCGTCCACCACCACCGCGCGCAGCCATTGCAGATTGCCCTCGTCGTCCGTCTGCGCCTGTACGCGCTTGCCGGTCTTGAGCTGCATGACGCCTTTCGCCACTTTGTCTTTTTTGATAAAGTTCTCGGCCGCGTCGTCGTCGACGCCGAGACGGGTCAACAGCGCGGCCAGCGTATCGCCGGCGCGGATTTTTTCTTCGTGGACGAAGTGTTCGGTGGAGGATTGCTGTTCAAGCGCGGAGATCTGGGAGCTGAGGTCCGGCAGTGCTACCGATTCCTGCACCGATTTGACCGGCAGATCGGACGCGTCAGGGGCGAGCGGAGCTACGCCGGCGGCACCAAAAGCACATACTGCAAGAAACAATGCAGACGCGCTGATGATGCGCGCCTTGCGCGTAGAACCTAGCAGACTGAACAAGCGTGAGCTCGTGAATTTATGTATTTGGTTCATGCAATCAGTTAAAATTTGCCGCTTGAACTATTCAGGAACGTTTTATTTCTTCTAATTGTTATTAAAGTTCGTTTTCGTACGGCAAGATTGATGGATCGAGGATTATATCAAACTCCTGAAGCTGCCCCTCTTTTTCTGAAAAATACCGCAAAAAATTTATGACTACCACTTCTTCGACACCGCCAGCCCCCTCTAAAGTACTGCCGTTGACCGACAGCGTCCTGGAGGCGCTCGCGATCACCAAACGCGGTGTCGACGAGCTGCTGATCGAAAGCGAGTTCGCCCAAAAGCTGGCGCGCTCCGAACAAAGCGGCGTGCCGCTGCGTATCAAGCTGGGCCTGGATCCTACCGCACCCGACCTGCACCTTGGCCACACCGTTGTGCTGAACAAGATGCGCCAGCTGCAAGACCTGGGCCACCAGGTGATCTTCCTGATCGGCGACTTCACTTCCATGATCGGCGATCCGTCCGGCCGCAACGCCACCCGTCCGCCGCTGACGCGCGAGCAGGTCGAGCAGAACGCCATGACCTATTTCAAGCAGGCCTCGCTGGTGCTGGACCCGGCCAAGACCGAAATCCGCTACAACTCCGAATGGTGCGACCCGCTGGGCGCGCGCGGCCTGATCAAGCTGGCCTCGCACTACACGGTCGCCCGCATGATGGAGCGCGACGATTTCAGCAAACGCTTCAAGAGTGGGACTCCGATTGCGGTCCATGAGTTCCTTTATCCTTTGATGCAGGGCTACGATTCGGTCGCTTTGAAGGCCGACCTTGAGCTGGGCGGCACCGACCAGAAGTTCAACCTGCTGGTCGGCCGCGAACTGCAGAAGGATTACGACCAGGAACCGCAGTGCATCCTGACCATGCCGCTGCTGGAAGGCCTGGACGGCGTCGACAAGATGTCCAAGTCGAAGAACAACTACATCGGCATCACCGAACCGTCCAACACCATGTTCGCCAAGATCATGAGTATTTCCGACGTGATGATGTGGAAATATTACGAACTGTTGTCGTTCCGCTCGCTGGCCGACCTGGCCGCGCTGAAGGCCACCGTCGACGGCGGGGCCAATCCGCGCGACGCCAAAGTGGCGCTGGCGCAGGAAATCGTTGCCCGTTTCCACTCGCAGGCCGCGGCGGAAGAGGCGCTGAACGACTTCGTCAACCGCTCCAAGGGCGGCATCCCGGACGACGTGGCGGAAATCACGCTGCCGGGCGCGCCGGCCGGCATCCAGCAACTGCTGAAGTCGGCCAACCTGTGCGCCTCGGTGTCCGAAGCCGGCCGCATGATCGACCAGGGCGGCGTGCGCATCGACGGCACGGTGATCAGCGACAAGGCCGTCAAGATCGAGGCCGGCACCTTCGTGCTGCAAGTGGGCAAGCGCAAGTTCGCGCGCGTCACGCTGACGGCATGATCGGGCTGCTGCAACGCGTCAGCAGCGCCAGCGTGGTGGTCGACGGCGCCACCATCGGCGCCATCGACGCCGGCTTGATGGTGCTGGTGTGCGCCGAACGCAACGACACCGAGAAGGAAGCCGATGCGCTGCTGACCAAATTGCTGGGCTACCGCGTCTTCGCGGACGAGGCCGGCAAGATGAACCGCAGCGTCACCGACGTGGAGGGCGGCCTGCTGCTGGTGCCGCAGTTCACGCTGGCGGCCGACACCAAGTCCGGCACGCGGCCATCGTTCACGCCGGCCGCAGCGCCGGCCGACGGCCTGCGCTTGTTCAACTATTTTGTCGAGCGGGCGCGGCTGAAGCATAAAGTGGTGCAAACCGGCCAGTTTGGCGCGGACATGAAGGTTGCGCTGACCAACGACGGTCCGGTGACGTTCTGGCTGCAAACGAACGCCAGGTAAAACCGTGGTCGGGAGACGGGCATGAAACTTTCAAGCGACAGCTTCCGCGACGGCGGCGCGATTCCGGCGCAAAATGCTTTCGCGGCCTTGGATGCCTCCGGACGGCAGGTCGGCCTGGCCGCCAACCGCAATCCCCAGCTGGCCTGGCGCGACGTGCCGGCCGGCACCGAGTCGCTGGTGCTGCTGTGCATAGACGGCGACGCGCCGCAGGATGAGGCCGACGTCAACCGCGTCGGCCGCATGCTGCCGGCCAGCCTGCCGCGCGGCGATTTCTTCCACTGGAGCCTGGTCGACATCCCGCCCGGCCTGCAGGCGATCGCCGAGGGCGCGCTGGCCGACGGCGTGACCGCGCGCGGCAAGCCGGGCCCTGAGGTGCTGCTGGACGGCGTGCCGCTGCGCCAGGGCGTCAACGACTACAGCGTCTGGTTTTCGGCCGACCCGGCGATGGCCGGCGACTATTACGGGTATGATGGCCCCTGTCCGCCGTTTAACGATGAGCGCGTGCACCATTACATTTTCCGCATCTACGCGCTGGACATTCCGCGCCTGACGCTGAAGGCGCGCTTCGGCTGCGCCGACGTGCTCGACGCCATGTACGGCCACATCATCGACGAAGCCCAATTGATAGGCACCTACACCCTGAACCCGGCCCTGGCCGTCAAGCCACGCCGGTCCAGAAAAAAGATTGCATGAAGAACACCACTATTTTGCTGATCCGCCACGGCGAGACTTCCTGGAACGCCGTGCGCCGCCTGCAGGGCCACACTGATATCCCGTTGAATGAAGAGGGCGCCCGCCAGGCCGGCGCGCTGGCGCAGGCGCTGGCCGCCGAGCAGGTCGACGTGCTGGTCTCTAGCGACCTGCAGCGGGCGATGCAAACGGCGCAGGCCGTGGCCGACCAATACGACGGCCTGACCGTGCACACCGACGACCAGCTGCGCGAACGCTGCTACGGCGTGTTCGAAGGCATGCTGTATGCCGAGATCGAACAGCAGTATCCGGCCGAGTACGCACTGTGGCAGGCGCGCGATATCGACGCCGTGATGCCGTCCGGCGTGCGCGAGGCGGAAAGCTTCCGCCAGTTCTACCAGCGCTCGACCGAAGGCATCGCCGCCTGGGCGGAGCGCCATCCCGGCCGCACCATCGCCATCGTCGCCCACGGCGGCGTGCTGGAGTGCGCCTACCGGGAAGCGGTCGGCATGTCGCTCGACAGCCCGCGCGACTTCCAGGTCAAGAACGCCAGCATCAACCGTTTCACCTGGGCCGACGGCAAGTTGGTGCTCACCAGCTGGGGCGAAGTGGACCACCTGAGCCTGGCAGCCATGGACGATATTATCTGACGACCGTGCTTAAAATTTATGCATGGAAATGTTCGTTCATAACGGCAAGGCTGCACATTTGCCGAATTCATAAAAAATAGTGCTTATTATTTGAGCACCCCTTCGGTTAAAATAGAGGGTTCCTTCTTCACGTTCAGGTATCGCCAGTGCAAATCGGCCCTCATTTACTGCGCAACAACGTTTTCGTCGCCCCCATGGCCGGCGTCACCGATCGCCCCTTCCGCCAGCTGTGCAAACAGCTCGGAGCCGGCTATGCGGTGTCGGAAATGGCGGCCTCGAATCCGCGCTTGTGGGCGACCGAAAAAAGCTCGCGCCGTACCGACCACACCGGCGAGATGGAACCGAAAGCGGTGCAGATCGCCGGCGCCGATCCGCAGGATCTGGCCGATTGCGCCCGCTTCAACGTCGAGCGCGGCGCCCAGATCATCGACATCAACATGGGTTGCCCGGTCAAGAAAGTCTGCAACGCGTGGTGCGGTTCGGCCCTGTTGCAGGACGAGGTGCTGGTCAAGCAGATCCTCGATGCCGTGGTGGGGGCGGTCGACGTGCCCGTCACGCTCAAGTTCCGCACCGGCTGGAACCGCGCCCATAAAAACGCGCTGAACATCGCGCGCATCGCCGAGGACGCCGGCATCGCCATGCTGACGCTGCACGGCCGCACCCGCGCCGACGGCTACACCGGCGACGCCGAATACGACACCATCGCAGCGGTCAAGCGCTCGGTTGCCATCCCTGTGGTGGCCAACGGCGACATCACCTCGCCCGAAAAGGCGAAGTTCGTGCTCGACTACACCGGCGCCGACGCTGTCATGGTGGGCCGCGCCGCCCAGGGCCGTCCGTGGATTTTCCGCGAGATCGACCATTACCTGCGCACCGGCACCCATCTGCCGGCGCCGTATGTGGACGAAGTGCGCGCCCTGATGGATGAACACCTGCGCGCCCACTATGCTTTCTACGGCGATTATCTGGGCGTGCGTACCGCGCGCAAGCACATCGGCTGGTATGTGCGCGACCTGCAAGGCGGCGAGGAATTCCGCCAGAGAATGAACCTGCTGGAGTCCACCGAGGAACAACTGATTGCCGTCGATCAATTCTTCGAATCCCAGTGGAGTTACGGCGAGCGGTTACAATACCGCCTCCCCGAAGAATTGGAAGCGGCGTAAGACGGCGTAGAGAGCCTAAAAAAGTCGGATCAGAAGGGTAAGCGCCCGGGCCACAAGCCCTTGGAGCGATTTGCCAGCGTCAACAGATTAAAACAGCGAACGATATAAAATGAGCAAAGAAAGTATCCAGGAAGTAGTCCAGAAGAGCCTTGAAGATTACTTCAACGACCTGGGCGAGCAGCAGGCATCGAACATCTACGACATGGTCGTGCTGACCGTGGAAAAACCGATCCTGGAAGTGGTCATGACGCGCGCCGACGGCAACCAGTCGCATGCCGCGCAGATGCTGGGCATCAACCGCAATACCTTGCGCAAAAAACTGCAAGAACACGGCCTGCTGTAACAGCGCGCGTTTTTCCGGCATGAGTGGCTGGGGACGGCCGCTGATGCCGCACCCGCAATACCGAATACGTTTTACCTCATATTCAACCACTAGCCCTCTCAAGCCATGATTAAACAAGCTCTCATCTCCGTCTCCGACAAAACCGGTGTGCTGGACTTCGCCCGCGCGCTGTCCGCCATGGGCGTCAACATCCTGTCGACCGGCGGCACCGCCAAACTGCTGGCCGACAACGGCGTCGCCGTGACCGAAGTGGCCGACTACACCGGCTTCCCGGAGATGCTCGATGGCCGCGTCAAGACGCTGCACCCGAAAGTCCACGGCGGCATCCTGGCCCGCCGCGATTTCCCGGAGCACATGGCCAAGCTGGCAGAGCACGACATCCCGACCATCGACATGGTGGTGGTCAACCTGTACCCGTTCCAGGCCACCGTGGCCAAGGATACCTGCACGCTGGAAGACGCGATCGAGAACATCGACATCGGCGGCCCGGCCATGCTGCGTTCGTCCGCCAAGAACCACAAGGACGTGGTCGTCATCTGCGATCCGGCCGACTACGGCGTGGTGCTGGCTGAAATGAAGGCTTCCGACAACGCCCCGGGCTACGTCAGCTACGACACCCGCTTCACGCTGGCCACCAAGGTCTACGCGCACACCGCGCAGTACGACGGCGCCATCGCCAACTACCTGACCAGCCTGGACGCGACCCGCGCCCACGCCAGCCGCAACACCTATCCGAAGACGCTGAACGTGGCGTTTGAAAAAGTGCAGGACATGCGCTACGGCGAAAACCCGCACCAGTCGGCCGCGTTCTACCGCGACGTCACCTCGACCGAAGGCGCGCTGGCCAACTACCGCCAGCTGCAAGGCAAGGAACTGTCGTTCAACAACATCGCCGATGCGGACGCCGCATGGGAATGCGTGAAGAGCATGGGCAGCTTCGACCAGAGCGCCGCCTGCGTGATCGTCAAGCACGCCAATCCGTGCGGCGTGGCGCTGGGCGCCAACGCGGCCGACGCCTACAAGCGCGCGCTGCAGACCGATCCGACCTCGGCCTTCGGCGGCATCATCGCCTTCAACGTGGAAGTGGACGCCGCTGCCGCGACCGAACTGGCCAAGCTGTTCGTCGAAGTGCTGATCGCGCCGACCTTCACCGCTGAAGCCAAGCAGATCCTGTCGGCCAAGCAGAACGTACGCCTGCTGGAAATCCCGCTGGGTAACGGCGTCAACGCCATGGACTTCAAGCGTGTCGGCGGCGGCCTGCTGGTGCAGTCGGCCGATTCGAAGAACGTGCTGATCGCCGACCTGAAAGTGGTCAGCAAGCTGCAGCCTACGCCGCAGCAACTGCAGGACATGATGTTCGCCTGGCGCGTGGCCAAGTACGTCAAGTCCAACGCCATCGTCTTCTGCGGTAACAACATGACCTTGGGCGTGGGCGCAGGCCAGATGAGCCGTATCGACTCGGCCCGCATCGCTTCGATCAAAGCGCAGAACGCCGGCCTGTCGCTGACCGGTTCGGTCGTGGCGTCGGACGCCTTCTTCCCGTTCCGCGACGGCCTGGACGTGGTGGTCGATGCGGGCGCGACCTGCGTGATCCATCCGGGCGGCTCGATGCGCGACCAGGAAGTGATCGACGCGGCCGATGAGCGCGGCGTCGTCATGCTGTACACCGGCACCCGTCACTTCCGCCATTAAAATCTGAGTAGCTTGCACAGTGCGGCGGATCTATGGATCCGCCGCACTGTTTTTATATACAGCATTCAATGTTCCCGGTTACAATCCGGGAATGATTATTCTCGGCATCGACCCCGGCTTGCGCACGACCGGCTTTGGCGTCATCCACAAGCAGGGCGCCAAGCTGCGCTACATCGCTTCCGGCACTATCAAGAGTGGCGAGGGCAGCCTGCCGGTGCGGCTGAAGGTGATCCTGGACGGCGTGGCCGAGGTGGCCCGCACCTACCAACCCGACTACGCCGCCATCGAGCAGGTGTTCGTCAACGTCAATCCACAATCGACTTTGCTGCTGGGCCAGGCGCGCGGCGCGGCCATCTGCGCGCTGGTGTCGGCCGAGCTGAGCGTGGCCGAGTATTCGCCCACGCAGGTCAAGCAGGCGGTGGTGGGCACGGGGCGCGCGGTCAAGGCGCAGGTGCAGGACATGGTGGCGCGGCTGCTGTCGCTGCCCGGCCTGCCCGGCACCGATGCCGCCGATGCGCTCGGCGTCGCCATCTGCCACGCCCACAGCCGCGAAACGCTGACGCTGATCGCCGGCGCCGGCCAGGGCACGACTACCGCCGCGCGCGGCCCGCTGGCCGGCCTGCGCATGAAAAACGGCCGCCTGGTCGGCTAAACCTCCCTCTTTAAAGGCAATCACACGATGATCGGTCGTCTCTCCGGTATTCTGCTTGAAAAAAATCCGCCGCAACTGCTGGTTGACTGCGGCGGCGTCGGCTACGAAGTCGATGTATCGATGAGCACTTTCTACAACCTGCCCGGCGTGGGCGAGAAAGTGGTGCTGTTCACGCACCAGGCGATCCGCGAGGACGCGCATCTGTTGTTCGGCTTCGGCAATGCCGAGGAGCGGGCGGTGTTCCGCCAGCTGATCAAGATCACCGGCGTCGGCGCGCGCACCGCGCTGTCGATTTTGTCGGGCATGTCGATCGCCGACCTGGCGCAGGCGGTGACGTTGCAGGAATCGGGCCGCCTGGTCAAGGTGCCTGGCATAGGCAAGAAGACGGCCGAGCGTTTGCTGCTGGAACTGAAGGGCAAGCTGGGCGCGGAGCTCGGCGCCGGCGGCGCGCACGCCGTGCCGGACTCGCAATCCGATATCCTGAACGCGCTGCTGGCGCTGGGCTATTCCGACAAGGAAGCCTTGCTGGCACTGAAGACCGTTCCCGCCGGCAGCGGCGTGTCGGACGGCATCAAGCAGGCACTGAAGGCGCTGTCCAAAGGCTGATACTCCTCAATCGAATCGCAGGCAGCCCCGCCTATGCTCGACCATCGAGCCAAGCGGAGCCGCCGATCATGGAGCAAGCGATACGCTTTCCCTGGAACCATTTCCCTGCGGTTTTTATTCACGCATCGGAGAGTTTCGTTAAGACGCACCCGGCCTATTCCGCCGCCAAGGCCGGCGACGGCCTTGCTGCGATGGAGCTCGCCAGCGCTGCAATTTCTCCCAAGATTTTGGAACGGCTCTGGAAACGATTTAACGACCAAGCTCCGATATTGGTCAGTGCGCACGCCGAGGAGGCGTCTGGTGTCAATGCCATACCTGATGCGATGACGTGGGTAATTTCGGCCTTTCTCAAATGGCCGCGAGAGCCCCGGATAATCCAAACCAACAAAGTCAGCCACACTGGTGCCAGTGGTTATGAGCGGTTGCAACGGCAGGCGGTTTTCGGTGGATCGATTGTAATTGGCCTAAACTATCTGCTGGTAGACGATTTTATTGGCCAAGGTGGAACGCTTGCCAATTTGCGGGGTCATATACTGGCGCAAAAAGGGTGCGTTATCGGCGCAACAGTTTTAACCGGCAAGGACTATTCAGCGGAGTTGGCTCTCGCAGAGGAAAAACTATCTGAACTACGGAGGCAGCATGGACACATCGAATATTGGTGGCGACAGCGGTTCGGCTTCGGATTCGAATCCCTCACCGCGTCAGAAGCCCGATATCTTAGCCGAACTCGCTCGACTGAAAGAATCATTGAGGGCTTGGAAGCAGTTGATCGCTGAAGGCAAGGTAGAATCACTGGTGGTGAAAATCGATTCTCCGCCCGAATTGGCGGGCGTTGCCGCACGCATGCTGTCTGAGCAAGAGCAGCAGCAATTGCGAGCGACCAAAATGGAACTGAACAATTACCAGCAACGCATCGTACCAACCCAGAGACTTGATTAAATAGGCAACCAGCAACTGCATGAGCATCCAGACCGACAGCTTCACCGAACAGCGCATCATCGACGCGGCGCCATCGTCGCCGAATGAAGAGGCGATCGAGCGCGCTTTGCGCCCCAAGCATCTCGATGAATACGTCGGCCAGTCCAAGATTCGCGACCAGCTGGAAATCTTCATCGCCGCCGCCCGCAACCGCAAGGAAGCGCTCGACCACACGCTGCTGTTCGGCCCGCCCGGCCTGGGCAAGACCACGCTGGCCAACATCATCGCCCGCGAGATGGGCGTCAACCTGCGCCAGACTTCCGGCCCGGTGCTGGAACGCCCCGGCGACCTGGCCGCCATCCTGACCAACCTGGAAGCCAACGACGTCCTGTTCATCGACGAGATCCACCGCCTGTCGCCGGTGGTCGAGGAGATCCTGTACCCGGCGCTGGAAGACTACCAGATCGACATCATGATCGGCGAAGGCCCGGCCGCCCGTTCCGTCAAGCTGGACCTGCAACCGTTCACGCTGGTCGGCGCCACCACCCGCGCCGGCATGCTGACCAATCCGCTGCGCGACCGCTTCGGCATCGTCGCCCGCCTGGAGTTCTACAACACCGAGGAACTGACCAAGATCGTTACCCGCAGCGCCGCGCTGCTGAAGGCCAATATTGCCCCTGACGGCGCGGTCGAGATCGCCCGCCGCGCACGCGGCACGCCGCGTATCGCCAACCGCCTGCTGCGCCGCGTGCGCGACTACGCCGAAGTCAAAGGCAACGGCGACATCACCAAAACCGTGGCCGACGCCGCGCTGGTCATGCTCGACGTCGACACCGTCGGCTTCGACGTCATGGACCGCAAGCTGCTCGAAGCGGTGCTGTACAAGTTCGGCGGCGGCCCGGTCGGCATCGGCAATCTGGCGGCGGCCATCGGCGAAGCGGCCGACACCATCGAAGACGTGCTGGAACCCTACCTTATCCAGCAAGGCTTCCTGCAACGCACGCCGCGCGGCCGCGTCGCCACGCCGGCCGCCTACAAGCACTTCGGCGTGACGCCGCCGCGCACCAATCCCAACGGTGAACTGTGGGATCTGTGATGCAGATCTGGGTCGACGCCGACGCCTGCCCGGCGGTCATCAAGGAAATCCTCTATCGCGTGGCCGACCGCGTGCCGCTGCAGGTCACGCTGGTGGCCAACCAGCTGCTGCGGGTGCCGCCGTCGCGCCACATCCGCTCGGTGCAAGTGCCGTCCGGCGCCGATGTCGCCGACCAGGAAATCGTGCGTCTGCTGGCGCCGGGCGACCTGGTCGTCACCGGCGACATCCCGCTGGCCTCGGATGTGCTGAAAAAGGGTGGCTACGCGCTCAACCCGCGCGGCGAGTTCTACACCAACGACAACATCGCGCAGATGCTGACCATGCGCGCCTTCATGGACGAGCTGCGCGGCAGCGGCGTCGATACCGGCGGCCCCGCCGCCTTCAGCCAGGGCGACCGGCAGAACTTCGCCAACAGCCTGGACCGGCACATCAGCAAGATCCAGCGCGAGTCCGCCGGCCGTGGATGAACTGCGCGCCATCTCGACCTTTGTCAAAGCCGCCGAACTGGGCAGCTTCAACAAGGTCGCCGAAGCGCAGGGCACCACGCCGCAGGCCGTCAGCAAGACCATCCGCCAGTTCGAACAGCACCTCGGCGTGCGCCTGTTCCACCGCACCACCCGCAACAGCTCGCTGACCGAGGAAGGCCAGCGCCTGCTGGAGTCGGTCAAGCCCAGCCTGGACGGTGTGGTCGGCGCGCTCAACCGCGCCCGCAGCGCGGCGCGCGAGGACGAGGGCATGATACGCATCGCCACCTCGGGCTCGATGGCGCGCAAGATGCTGGCGCCGTTGCTGGCCGAGTTTCAACAACGTTATCCGCTGATCCAGTTCGACCTGCTGCAGGAAGACGGCTTCGCCGACCTGGTGGGCGACCGCATCGATGTCGGCTTCCGGGGCGGCAATGCGCCGGACGCGCAGGTGGTCAGCCGCCGCCTGTTCCCGGTGCAGCAGATCGTCTGCGCCACGCCCGAGTATTTGCAGCGCCACGGCGTGCCGCGCACGCTGGACGATTTGCAGGCGCATCGCTGCACCGGCTACCGCCAGCCGGGCAGCGGCCGCGCGATGGCGTGGGAATTCGAGGTCGATGGCGGCGTCGTGTTCCACCACGTGCAGACCGTCCTGTTGAGCAATGACCCCGACACGGAAATGCATATGGTGCTGGCCGGCATGGGCGTCGGCCAGATCGACAGCATCAACGGCGCCGCCGCCATCCGCGACGGACGCCTGACGCCGCTGCTGGTCGAGCATGTCAGCGAGCGCATGGGCTTGTATCTGTACTTCGCCCAGCGCGCCGACATGCCGGGCCGCGTGCGGCGTTTCATCGACTTCGCGGTGGAGCGGCTGCGCGACAGCGGGCAGTTTTACCTGTCCGCCGCCGAGCTGTATAAGCACACTTTATAAACTTTAAGTTGTTACTCTAACGGAGTTTTCCGACTACTCCGGTTGGGGTGGCGCGCCTATAGTTCACCTGTCGCCGGCGCTTCCGGCGCTTAACCAACAGGAGAACTACCATGACTCAATTATCGAACCGTGTTGCCGTCATCACCGGCGCCTCCAGCGGCATCGGCCGCGCCACCGCCAAGCTGCTGGCCGAGCGCGGCGCCAAGGTCGCCGTGCTGGCGCGCCGTGGCGACATGCTGGAACAACTGGTCGCCGAGATCCGCGCGGCCGGCGGCACCGCGATGGCGCTGACGGTCGACGTCACCGACCAGGCATCGATCGACAATGCCGCGGCGACCATCGAACAAAACTGGGGGCCGGCCAATCTGGTTTTCAACAACGCCGGCGTGATGCTGCCGGCTTCGATTGAAGCGCGCGAGACCGCGCCCTGGGAACAGCAGATCGACCTCAACGTCACCGGCGCGACCCGCGTGATCTCGGCCTTCGTGCCGCAACTGCTGAAGTCGGCGGAGGCGGGCGCCACGGTCGACCTGATCAACACCTCGTCGATTGCCGCGCAAAACATCTATCCGTACTTCGCCGTGTACAGCGCCACCAAGGCCTACGTCAGCCACATGACGCGCCACCTGCGGGCGGAGTTGGGACCGAAGAACGTGCGCGTCTCGGTGATCGAGCCGGGCTGCACCGACACGGAACTGCAAGGCCACTTCCAGTTCCCCGGCGCGATCGCGTGGCTGGAGGGCGCCAGGCAAACCATCACCTTCCTGAAGCCGGAAGATGTGGCCGAAGTGGTCGGTTTCCTGGCCACGCAGCCCAAACATGTGAACTTGCAGCAGGTCGTTGTGATGCCGACCAACCAGGCGTCTTGATTATTTTTGGATGCGCAGGGTAGGCACGAAGCGGGTCAGGTAGATGGTCACGCCAACACCGATGGCCATCAGCATGATCTGCAACGGCAGCTTACCCACGCGCCATATCGAATAGCCCAGCGACGACCACATGAAGATCAGCACCCAAACCTTGCCGCGCAAGGGGATGCCTCGGCCGTTCTCGTAGTCGCGCAGGTATTTGCCGAAGACGCGGTTGGTTTGCAGCCAGTGGTGCATGCGCGTCGAGCCGCGCGCGAAGCAGGCCGACGCCAGCAGGATGAACGGCGTGGTCGGCAGCAGCGGCAGGAAGATGCCGAGGACGCCCAGCACTACGGCCAGGCAGCCTATCAGGTTCAGGAATATTTTCATCAAGCGCATCGTACCACTGGGGCGGGCTTAGTCGGACTAGCGCCCCTGGCCTTACAGTGGATACAAAAAATATAAAAATGAAATCATTGTAAGGACGATGCGATGTCATGTGACCAAGATGCGCTGCGCAGCTTGCGTGGCATTTCGTTCACATTCCAAAGGAAGACATCAGATGAAACCTTACCCTCTCGCCAAGGCCGTACTGGCCGCTTGCATCAGCCTGTCCGCCTGCGCCGCCCAAGCGGCAGACGTTACGTTCACGTTCACCAACACCGGGCCGGCCGGCGGCGTCGGCGTCGCGCCTTTGTGGCTGGGGCTGCATGATGGCGGCTTCGACAGCTTCAACGTCGGCGCTGCCGCCTCGGTGGCGATAGAGCGCGCTGCCGAGGACGGCAATGCCAACGTGCTGACCTCCAACTTCGCCAGCCAGGTCGCGGGCGGCTTGCAGACCAGGCTGCCGAACGGGCCGCGCTTCCCCGGCGACAGCAGCAGCTTCACGCTGCACAACGTCGATTTGAGCGGCGCCAACCGCTACCTGAGCTACGCCGCGATGGTCGTGCTCAGCAACGATTTCTTTATCGGGAATGATGATGCCAAGGCGATCGATTTGTCGTCGCTGGCGGGTGGCGGCAAGCTGTCGCTGGCGCTGGGCGGCGCCGGCCATGTGTATGACGCCGGTACCGAGCAGAACAACTTCGCCTACTCGCTGGCCAACGGCGCCTACGGCATCGGCGGCGGCCAGAGCGGGCCGAATCAGGGGATAGACGAGCATGGCGTGGTGCACGTCGTCACCGGCAATCCCTATGCGGACTTTGTCGACGGCGGCAACTACGTGCCCGCCAATTTCGACTGGACCGCGCTGAACTTCAACAGCCAGCAGTCTTTCGGCCGCCTCGATATCTCGGTGACGGCCGTGCCTGAGCCGGAAACCTATGCGATGCTGTTCGCCGGCCTCGGTTTGCTGGGTGTGGTGGCGCGTCGCCGCAAGAACGTCGACGCCTAAAGCAGGGCAGCGCCGGGAAGGTTGTGCGGCTTTATTCCTGGCGCACCCACACTTGCGAACGGCCCAGCATCGGCACGCCGATGTAGCCGCGCATGCTCAGCTTCTTGCCGCCGTCGGTCAGGTGCAGCTTGCACTTGTAGGTCTCGCCATCGTCCGGGTCCAGGATCTGGCCGCCGTTGTATTCGTCGCCGTCCTTCTTCAGGTTGGTCATGATGACCATGCCGATCACCGGCTTGCCCTTGCGGGCATCCTTGCACTTCTCGCAGCTCGGATTCTGGTCTTCATTCGGCTCGCGGAACAGTTTTTCGATCTGGCCTTGCAGCACGCCGTTGGTTTCGGTCACGCGGATCAGCGCTTTCGGCTTGCCGGTCTTGTCGTCGATGTTTTTCCACAGGCCGATCGGCGAAGCATCGTCGGCGAAGGCTGGGGCAATGGACATGAAGGCCGCGATGGCCAGGCCGAGGAATTTCAAAGTACGCATGTGAGTCTCCAGGTTATTTTTTGTCCAACGAGTTTAGCAAATAAATGACCGATCGTACTATTTTTACGTGAATTACACGCATTGTCTAAAATAAGATAATATGTGTAAATGAAAAAAACGCCCGAACAGCAAAACCTGCTCGAACAGATGCAGCAAGTCGCCGACGGCCTGGGCAGGACCCTGGCGCCGTTCTGCGAAGTGGTGCTGCACGATTTGACCGATCCCGAGCACGCCATTTTAGCGATCCATAACAACCTGTCCGGCCGCAGCATCGGCGCGCCGGCGACGGAGCTGGGCTTGGCGCGCGCCGCCGATCCCGATATCGCCCAGGTCATCGCCAACTATCCCAACACCTTTGCCGACGGCCGCCGCGCCAAGAGTACCTCGATCGGCATCAAGGATAGCACCGGGCAGTACGTGGCCGCGCTGTGCATGAATGTCGACCTGACGGTGTTCCGCAGCCTGAACACCTTGCTGACACAGTTCAGTTCGGTCGACAACGATTCCGCCATCCGCGAGACGCTGGAGCCGGCCGGCGCGGATGCACTGCGCGCCCGCATCGACCAGTTTGCCGCGCGTCTGGCCACCACGCCGCGCGCGCTCAAAGCGGACGAGCGCAAGGCGCTGATGCGCGAGCTGAAAGAGTCCGGCCTGAGCGACGTGCGCCGCGCCATGGACATCGTCGCCAATTACCTCAACGTCTCCCGCGCCACGGTGTACAACGATGCCAGATAACGCCCAACTGTTGTTGCTGGACCGCGACCAGGCCGCCGCGCTATTGCAACCGGAACTGGTGCTGGCCGCCGTGCGCGAAGCCTTCCTGCTGCACGCTAGTGGCGAAGGCCGCATCTTCCCGCTGGTGCGCGAAGTCCTGCCGGCCGGCGTGTTCGGCATCAAATCCGGCGGCGTGATGCAGCAGGAGCTGCTGGGCATGAAGGCCGCCGGTTTCTGGCCCGGCAACCGCCAGCACGGCGCCGACGGCCATCAGGCCACCATCATGTTGTTCGATCCGTCTAGCGGACGGCCGCAATGCCTGATCGACGGCAACGCCGTCACCACCACCCGCACCGCGGCGGCGGGCGCGCTGGGCCTGCTGGCATTGGCGCGGCGCGACAGCACGGCGCTGTGCGTGTTCGGTACCGGCGTGCAGGCTGCGGCGCATGTGGACTACGCGCTGCGCGTGCTGCCCGCCTTGCGCAGCGTGCGCTACCTGACCTCCGACGGCCGCCGCGATCCGCAGTTTGAAGCGCGCTTCGCGCAGCGCTGCGACATCGCCCCCGGCGCCAGCACCGACGCGGCGGTGGCCGACAGCGACATCGTCATCACCGCCACGCCCGGACGCGGCCCGCTGTTCGCGGCGCAGGCCGTGCGTCCCGGCACCCATTTGAACTGCGTCGGCAGCGACACGCGCGGCAAGCGCGAGCTGCCGGAAGGCTTGCCGGCGCGGGCGCGCGTCTGGGCCGACGATTTGACGCAGGCGCTCACCATCGGCGAGCTGCAATGGGCGCCGCAAACGCCGGCGCAGGAATTCGGCACGCTGCTGGCCGCAGGTGGGCGCGCGCGCCACGGCATCGCGGCGGACACCGTCACGCTGTTCGACATGACGGGTATCGCCCTGCAGGATCTTTCGGTGGCGCGCATGCTGCAGCAGCGCGCTTTGGCAACTGGCACAGGCACGAACATCGCCTGGCCCTGGTAATGACAAGGACTATGATGAGCGAACTGAAACTTCCAACCTACGCCGACGTGGTCGCCGCCTCGGAACGCATCGCCGGCCACGCGCACCGCACGCCGGTGGCCACCTCGCGCACCGCCAACGAGGAACTGGGCGCCGAGGTGTTCTTCAAGTGCGAGAACTTGCAGCGCATGGGCGCGTTCAAATTCCGTGGCGGCTACAACGCGCTGGCGCGCTTCGACGATGTGCAGCGCCGCGCAGGCGTGGTGGCCTTCTCGTCCGGCAATCACGCGCAGGCGATCGCGCTGTCGGCCCGGCTGATGGGTATACCCGCCACCATCATCATGCCGCACGACGCGCCGGCTTCGAAGGTCGCCGCCACGCGCGGCTACGGCGCTGAGGTGGTGCTCTATGACCGCTACACCGAAGACCGCGAACAGATCGGCCGCGACCTGGCAAGCAAGCACGGCCTGACGCTGATCCCGCCCTACGACCATCCCGACGTGATCGCAGGGCAGGGTACGGCGGCCAAGGAATTGTTCGAGGAAGTGGGGCATCTCGATGCGCTGTTCGTCTGCCTGGGCGGCGGCGGCCTGCTGAGCGGCTCGGCGCTGTCGGCGCGCGCGATCTCGCCGTCGACCAAAATCTACGGCGTGGAACCGGAAGCGGGCAACGACGGCCAGCAATCCTTCCGCAGCGGCAGCATCGTGCACATCGATACGCCCAAGACCATCGCCGACGGCGCGCAGACCCAGCATCTGGGCAATCTGACCTTCCCCATCATCCAGCGCGATGTCGACGATATCCTGACCGTCAGCGACGAACAGCTGCGCGCCGAAATGCGTTTCTTCGCCGCCCGCATGAAGATGGTGGTGGAGCCGACCGGCTGCCTGGGCTTCGCCGCCGCGCGCGCCATGAAGGAGCAGCTGCGCGGCAAGCGCGTGGGCGTCATCATCAGCGGCGGCAATGTCGATATCGAGCGCTACGCCGCCTTGCTGGCGCCGTAATCAGGCGTACTTCTTCAGCTTGAAATCGCGCAGCACTTCGCGTGCGGCGTTGTGGCCCGGCGCGCCGGTCACGCCGCCGCCCGGATGCGTGCCCGCGCCGCAGGTGTAGAGCCCGGCGATCGGGCCGCGATAGTCGGCATGGCCCAGCATGGGGCGCGCCGAGAACAGCTGGTCCAGCCCCAGCGCGCCGTGGAAGATATCGCCGCCGACCAGGCCGAAGGTGCGCTCCAGGTCGAGCGGACTCATGATCTGCCGGCCCAGCACCGAGGCCTTGAAGTTGGGCGCGTAGCTGTTGACGGTGTCTATCATCAGGTCGGCCACGGTATCGCGGTGATCGTCCCAGCTGGCGCCGTCGGGCAGTTGCGGCGCCACGTGCTGGCAGAACAGGCTGGCGACATGCTGGCCGGGCGGCGCCAGCGTCGGGTCCAGCGTCGACGGGATCAGCACCTCCACAATCGGCTTGCGCGACCAGCCGAGCGCGCGCGCGTCGTGATAGGCGCGCTCCATGTAGTCCAGGCTGGGGGCGATGATGATGCCGCTGCCATGGTGTTCCGCCATCTGCTTGCCGGGCAGGCAGCTGAAATCCGGCAGTTCCGACAGCGCCACATTCATGCGGAAGGTGCCGGAGCCGCAACGCCAGCCTTCCATGCGGCGCAGGAAGTCGGCGGGCAGGGCGGCCGCGTCGACCAGCGAGGTGTACAGCAAGCGCGGATTGAGATTGGACACCACCACCCGCGCATCGAGCCGCTCACCGCGCGCGGTGACGACGCCCACGGCGCGGCCCTTATCCAGCAGCACTTCCCGCACGCCACAGTCAGTGCGGATCTCGACGCCGCTGGCCTCGGCCGAGCGCGCCATCGCCTGCGTGATCGCGCCCATGCCGCCAATGGCGTGGCCCCACGCGCCTTTCTTGCCGTTCACCTCGCCGAATACATGATGCAGCAGCACGTAGGCCGAGCCGGGCGTGTACGGACTGGCGTAGTTGCCGACGATGCTGTCGAAGCCGTAGGCGGCCTTGATCGGCGCGCTGTCGAACCAGCCGTCCAGATAGTCGCCGGCCGATTTGGTGAACAGGTCGAGCAATTCGCGCTGGGTGGCGATGGGCAGTTTGCGCAGACGGTTGCCCAGGCTGCCGGCCTTGAACAGCTCTGGCAGGGCGCTGAGCCAGCCGCCCTGGACCACGTTGGGCGGCGTTTGCAGCACGGTGTCGCGCAGCAGGGCGGCGGCCGTTTCCAGGTGCTCGGCGTAGGCTTGCAGGCGGCCGGCGTCGCGTGGGGAGAACTTCGCCACTTCGGCCTCGGTCTGGCCGGCGCCTATTTTCAGGTAGCGGCCGTCTTCCAGCGGCAGGAAGTTCGACAGCGGGCGCTCGACGATGCGCAAGCCGTGCCTGGCCAGCTCCAGATCGGCGATCACCTTGGGATTGAGCAGCGACACGGTGTACGCGGCCACGGAGTTGCGGAAGCCCGGATGGAATTCCTCCGTCACGGCCGCGCCGCCGACCACGGAGCGCCGCTCCAGCACCGTGACTTTCAAGCCGGCCTTGGCCAGATAGTGGGCACACACCAGGCCGTTGTGGCCGCCGCCGATAATCACTACGTCGCGCATCAGATCACTCCTTGAACTCAGAACCTCCATTGTGCGGACGGCTTCGGCAAATTGCATTGCGCAGGGCGACGAATTGCGCGAAAATTATTGTCAAAATGACGAATATTTCAGCAAAAGGAAAGCATGGACGAGATCGACCAACAACTGCTGGCGCTGCTACGCGAAAACGCGCGCGCCACCACGACCGAGCTGGCGCGCAAGCTGGGGATGTCGCGCACGACGGTGCAAAGCCGAATCGAGCGGCTGGAACGCTCAGGCGTGGTGATCGGCTACACGGTGCGCACCAGCGCCGACTATCAGGCGGGGCTGGTGCGCGCGCTGGTGATGATTACGGCCACGCCCAAGCTGACGCCCGCCATTGAGCGGGCCTTGCGCCGCGTCGCCCAGGTGCGCACGCTGCATTCGGTGAACGGCATTTACGACTTCATCGCCGGCGTTGAGGCGGCATCGGTGGAAGAGCTGGATGGCGTGGTGGACCGCATCGGCGCGCTGGATGGCGTGGAGCGCACCACGACATCGATCATGATGACCACGCGTATCGACCGCTGATAAAAAAAAGCCGCGCGGTTTGCACCGTGCGGCTTTTTGCTTGGCAGTTGGCTTTATCAGGCAGCCGGCAGCTTGGCGAATTGCTCGCGCATCTTGTCCAGCGTGGCCGAGAAGTTGGCAACGCGTTCCTTCTCCTGCGCCACCACCTCGGCCGGTGCGCGGGCGACGAAGCTTTCGTTCGACAGCTTGCCGTTGGCCTTGTTGATCTCGCCTTCAACGCGGGCGATCTCCTTGGCCAGACGCTCACGCTCGGCCTTCACATCGATCTCCACCTTCAGCATCAGCTTGGTCGTGCCGACGATGGACACGGCGGCCGGCGATTCCGGCAGCGCATCCACGATCTGCACTTCGGCCAGCTTGCCCAGCGACTGGATGTACGGTGCGAACACTTCCATCGCCGCCTTGTCGGCCGCATTGGTCGGTTCGACGATCAGCGGCACGCGCAGCGACGGCGCCAGCTGCATTTCGCCGCGCAGGTTGCGGGTCGCGTCGGTCAGCGCCTTCAGCTGCTGCATCCACGCCTCGGCCGATTCATCGATGGCGGCGGTGTTGGCGATCGGGTAAGGCTGGGTCATGATCGAGTCGCCGGTCTTGCCTGCCAGCGGCGCGACGGCCTGCCACAGCGCTTCGGTGACGAACGGGATGACCGGATGCGCCAGGCGCAGCACCACCTCCAGCACGCGCAGCAGCGTGTGGCGGGTGGCGCGTTGCTGGCCTTCGGTGCCGCTCTGTACCTGGACCTTGGCCACTTCCAGATACCAGTCGCAGTACTCGTCCCAGACGAACTTGTAGATGGTCGAGGCGATGTTGTCGAAGCGGTAGTCTTCGAAGCCCTTGGCCACGTCCAGCTCGGCTTTTTGCAGCAGCGAGATGATCCACTTGTCGGCGTTCGACAGATCTGCCACGCTGGCGCTGCAATCCTTGCCTTCGGTGTTCATCAGCACGAAGCGGGTGGCGTTCCACAGCTTGTTGCAGAAGTTGCGATAGCCTTCGGCGCGGCCCAGGTCGAAGTTGATGTTGCGGCCCAGCGAGGCGTACGACGCCATCGTGAAGCGCACCGCGTCCGTACCGTAGGCGGCGATACCTTCCGGGAATTCCTTGCGGGTGGCCTTGGCGATCTTCTCGGCCGCTTTCGGGTTCATCAGGCCGGTGGTGCGTTTTTCCACCAGCGCATCGATGCCGATGCCGTCGATCAGGTCGATCGGGTCCAGCGTATTGCCCTTGGACTTGGACATCTTCTGGCCGGTCGAATCGCGCACCAGGCCGTGAACGTACACGGTCTCGAACGGCACCTTGCCGGTGAAGTGCGCGGTCATCATGACCATGCGCGCCACCCAGAAGAAGATGATGTCGAAGCCCGTGACCAGCACCGACGACGGCAGGAAGGCCTTGATATCAGGCGTTTCTTCCGGCCAGCCCAGCGTGGAGAACGGCACCAGCGCGGACGAGAACCACGTGTCGAGCACGTCGTTGTCGCGGCGCAGCGGGCCGGTCACGCCCTTGGCGGCCGCTTGCGCGATCGCTTCGGCTTCGGTCTTGGCGACGAAGATGTTGCCGGCGTCGTCGTACCAGGCCGGGATCTGGTGGCCCCACCACAGCTGGCGCGAGATGCACCAGTCCTGGATGTTGTTGAGCCACTGGTTGTAGGTGGTGCTCCAGTTTTCCGGCACGAACTTGATCTCGCCGTTGGCGACCTTGTCCAGCGCGGTTTCGGCGATCGATTTGCCCGGGAAGAAAGTGCCTTCCGGCGCCGGCTTGCTCATGGCGACGAACCACTGGTCGGTCAGCATCGGCTCGATGATGACGCCGGTGCGGTCGCCGCGCGGCACCATCAGCTTGTGCGGCTTGACTTGTTCCAGCAAGCCTTGCGCGTCCAGGTCGGCGACGATCTGCTTGCGGGCCACGAAGCGGTCCATGCCGCGATAGGCTTGCGGCGCTTCATCGTTGATCTTCGCTTCCAGCGTCATGATGGTCAGCAGCGGCAGCTTGTGGCGCTGGCCCACGGCGTAGTCGTTCAGGTCGTGCGCAGGGGTGATCTTGACGCAGCCGGTGCCGAATTCCTTGTCGACGTATTCGTCGGCGATGATAGGGATTTCGCGGTCGGTCAGCGGCAGCTTCAGCATCTTGCCGACCAGCGGCAGGTAGCGCTCGTCGGTCGGGTCCACCGCCACGGCGACGTCGCCCAGCATGGTTTCAGGACGGGTGGTGGCGACGGTCAGCGTGCCGCTGCCATCGGCCAGCGGGTACTTGATGTACCACATCGAGCCATCTTCCTCTTCCGACACCACTTCCAGGTCCGAGACGGCGGTGCCCAGCACCGGATCCCAGTTGACCAGGCGCTTGCCGCGGTAGATCAGGCCTTGCTCGTGCAGGCGGACGAAGACGTCGGTGACGACTTTCGAGCGCGGCTCGTCCATCGTGAAGTACTCGCGCTGCCAGTCCGGCGACGCGCCCAGGCGGCGCATCTGGCCGGTGATGGTGGAGCCGGATTTCTCTTTCCATTCCCAGACTTTCTTGACGAACTCTTCGCGGCCGAGGTCGTGGCGCGAGATTTTCTGTGCGTCCAGCTGGCGCTCCACCACGATCTGGGTGGCGATGCCGGCGTGGTCGGTGCCCGGGATCCAGGCGGTGTTATGGCCCAGCATGCGATGGTAGCGGGTCAGGCCGTCCATGATGGTCTGGTTGAAGGCATGGCCCATGTGCAGGGTGCCGGTCACGTTCGGCGGCGGCAGCTGGATGCTGAAAGAAGGTTTGCCGGCGTCGAGGGTGGCGGTGTAGTAACCGCGCTGTTCCCACTCGGTACGCCAGAATTGTTCAATGTCGGCAGGCTCGAAAGACTTGGCTAATTCCATGATTTGGCTGATTAAATTTGGGAAAACAGCCATTATAGATGACGCGGCAAGCCATGCGCAGATTCGAGGCTGCTTGGTGGCTTGTTAAACTCTGGACATTTGCGGCCAGGATGTCGAATTCTGGAATTTTTTTGACTCGTCTCCGTCAAAGGCATACCGTTGTCGGCCCCGATAATGGTTTTAATGACAAGGAGACGGAAATGACAACACGCATCATTGCTGTGCTGATCGCTGGTTTATTCGCCGGTGCATCGGCTTCCGCGCTGGCCCAGTCCAACAAGATCTGGATCAGCGTCGGCGACGCCGCCTATGCCCAGTTGCAAAAGGTGGCGCCGCAGGTGCAGGCGCGCGAGAGCCGCGCCACGTTTGCCGCTTCGGCGGGGCAGGAAAAGCTGCACCTGGTCGAGGTCGACGAGCAGCAGATGCTGTCGCTGTCGGCCGCCGTGCACCAGAAGCTGCGCCGCTGCGGTGGCTTCATGTTCCATGCCAGCGAGGCGGCCGGCCTGGCCGCGCTGTCGCCGGCCAAGGACCAGGCCCGCAGCGCGCAACTGGCCGCCATCCGGCCGTCGTACGTGATCGACCAGCAAAGCGTGGTCAATCCCATGCTGAGCCAGATGCAGGCCAGTAACATCGGCCAGACCATCGTCGACATGTCGTCCTACGCCAACCGCTACTACACCACCAACAACGGCGTCAACGCGTCCAACTGGCTCAAGCAGCGCTGGACCACGATGGCCGCCGGCCGCAGCGACATCGCCGTGACCCAATACACGCACGCATCGTGGCCGCAGAAATCGGTGATCCTGACCATCACCGGCACCGACAATCCGAACGAAGTGGTGGTGCTGGGCGGCCACCTCGACTCGATCAACCAGTCCGGCACCAGCGAGACCACCAAGGCGCCCGGCGCCGACGACGACGCTTCCGGCATCGCCAGCCTGACCGAGGTGTTGCGGGTGATGGTGGCCAGCGGCTACAAGCCGCGCCGCACCATCAAGCTGATCGGCTACGCCGCCGAGGAAGTGGGCCTGCGCGGCTCGCAGGACATCGCCCAGAACCACAAGGCCAACAACGTCAACGTGGTCGGCGTGATGCAGCTCGACATGACCAACTACAAGGGCTCGGTCAACGACATCTACCTGTACACCGACTACACCGATAATGCGCAGAACACCTTCGTCGGCAATCTGATCACGACCTATCTGCCGACCTTGAAAATCGGCTACGACAAATGCGGCTACGCCTGCTCGGACCATGCGTCGTGGACCTCGGCCGGCTACTGGTCGTCGATGCCGTTCGAGGCGGCGATGGGCGAGGATGATCCCTACATCCACACCGCCAACGACACCTACGCCAACACCGGCAACCAGGCCGACCACGCGCTGAAGTTCGCGCGCATGGCACTGGCTTACGCTGTCGAGCTGGGCAGCGACGGCGCCGGCGTGACGCCGCCGGGCGACCACACCGAGACCTTCACCGGCACGCTGACCAAGGGCCAGACCCGTGCCTACGGTCCGTACAAGGTGGCGGCCAACGGCAGCTTCAAGGCCGCGCTCAGCGGCAGCGGCGACACCGACCTGTACGTGCGCAAGGCCGGCACGCCGACCACCACCAGCTACGACTGCAAGTCCGACGGCCCGACCAGCACCGAGAATTGCAGCGTGTCGTACACGGCCGCCGGCAATGCCTATGTACTGCTGAACGGCTACACCGCGTCCAGCTACACGCTGACCGTGACGTATCCGCCGCAGTAACGCACGTCGGGGCGGCCGGCCTGTTGTTGCGGCCGCCCCACCTGGGGTATTCTTGAGCGAACCATAACAGGAGACCCCGATGCCCAGCTTTGAAACCGTCACCCTCAGCGTTGAAAACCATATCGCCACCGTGCGTCTGAACCGCCCGGAGAAACTGAACGCGATGAACCTGGCGATGTGGAACGATATCCGCAGCGTGTTCCAGTACATCGACGCCACGCCGGAGATCCGCGTGGCGGTGCTGGAAGGGGAGGGCAAGGCCTTCACATCCGGCATCGACCTGCAAATGATGATGGGCCTGGGCGCGCAGATCCACGACGATTGCGACGGCCGCACGCGCGAGAAGCTGCGCCGCGTGATCCTCGACCTGCAGGACACCCTGACCAGCCTGGAGCGCTGCCGCAAGCCGGTGCTGGCGGCCGTGCACGGCGCCTGTGTCGGCGGCGGCATCGACCTGATCACCTGTGCCGACATGCGCTACTGCTCGGCCGACGCCTGGTTCACCATCAAGGAAATCGATATCGGCATGACGGCCGACGTGGGCACCTTGCAACGCCTGCCCAAACTGATCGGCGACGGCATGGCGCGCGAACTGGCCTACACGGCGCGCAAGGTCGATGCTGCCGAGGCCAAAGAGATCCGCCTGGTCAATCGCGTGTTCGACACGCCGGAAGCGCTGCGCGAGGGCGTGCACGCGATCGCCGCCGAGATCGCCGCCAAGGCGCCGCTGGCGATCCGCGGCGTGAAGGAAATGATCACCTACGCCCGCGATCACACGGTAGCAGACGGCCTCAACTACAACGCCACCTGGAACGCCGCCATGCTGATGTCGGCCGACCTGCAGGAAGCGATGATGTCCGGCATGAGCAAGCGGCCGCCGACGTTCAAGGACTAAACCGGCGCGGCGGCAGCCGCCATGACGACATTGTTCTTGCCGCCGCGCTTGGCTTCGTACATGGCGCGGTCGGCGCGGGCCAGCAGCGCGTCCAGGTCTTCGGCGTCGCCCGGCTGGTGGATGGCGATGCCGATGCTGGCGCTCAGGTTGACGGTGGCGGTCTTCAGCACGAACGGCTCGCGCAGTAGCGGCATTATCTTGCGGCCCATCTCTTCCGCCGCGGCCGCGTCGCTGAGGTTTTCCAGGATCGCGACGAACTCATCGCCGGCCAGCCGCGCCACGGTGTCGGTGCGCCGCACGGCGCCGACGATGCGCTGGCCGAACTGGCGCAGCAGCTCGTCGCCTTCCTCATGCCCGTGGGTGTCGTTGACGTTCTTGAATCCATCCAGGTCGAGGAACAGCACCGCGCACGGCTGGCGCATGCGGGTCACGCGCGCCATCGCCGCGGGCAGCGCCTGCATCAGCGCGCGCCGGTTCGGCAGCCCGGTCAGCACGTCGCGCATGACCAGCTGCTCCAGCTCGGCGGTGCGCCGGGCCACCGTGCTTTCCAGTTGTTCGTTCATGGTTTGCAGCAGGTCCACGTGGCGCGCTTCGCTGTGCACCATGTCCCGCATCGCCCGCGACAATACCTGCGCTTCGCGGAAGCCGTCGATCGCCGGCACTTCCGGCAGCGGCTGGCCCTCTTCGACGGCCTTGGCGCGCTGTTCGATGGTGCGGCTCAGCCTGTCCATCGGCCGCGTCAGCCGGCGCGCCAGGAAGGCGGCGACCAGCGCCATCGCCGCGCCCGCAGCCACGCTCAGCCACAATATCAACTGCTCCAGCTGGCGCGAGGCGGCCATCGCCACCTGCTCCGGCTGCCGCACCAGCACCGACCATTGCAGGGTGGCGGTGTCGCCGCTCTGCCCGGTCTGGCTGTAGCCGGTCAGGTAGACCTTGCCGTCCGGCCAGGTCTCGCGGATGGCGCCGGTCTGGCCGGCCTGCGCCAGTTGCAGGCTGTTGGTGTTGAGTTTCTTTTCCTCCATGCCCACCGGCCCCAGCAGGACGGTGGCGTCGTTGCGCACCACCAGGATTTCAGCGCCGTATTCGCGCAGCGCCGGTGTGAGCAGATTGCGCGCCAGGCGGCGCGCCCAGTTCCAGCTCATGTGCACGCCCAGCACGCCCCACGGCTGGCCGTCGGCGCGCCGCACCGGCGCCGCCACGTCGATGAAGCGCCACGGGTCGGCCGCCTGCGGCAGCAGTTTGCCGAGCAGCAGTGCGGGATGATAGTCGATGGTGCGCAAGCCGCCCTGGCCGGCCTTGAACCACGGGCGCGCGCTGACGTCGGCGTTTTCCAGCAAGCCGTGGGCGGAGGCGAACACCTTGCCGTCCTGGCCGGCGATGCCGATCCAGGCGTAGTCGGGGAAGCTGTCCTGCAGGCTGTCGAGCACGGCGCGCGCGGCGGCCGGGTCGCGCGCTTCGCGCACCTGGGCCAGCGCCGTCACCAGCTGGACGTCGCCGGCCGCCTTGCTGACCACGCGGTTGAGCGAGTCGCGCATCTGCCAGGACAGCTGCTGCAGCCGCAGCTCGGCTTCCTTGCCGGCGTAGTTGGTGGCGAAGTGGTCGACCAGCGCCAGTTGCAGCGCCGTACTCAGCGCCACCGTGGCGCAGACGCCCAGCGTCACCAGCGTTGCCAGCCTCAGCCGTTTGCGCGGCTGGCCCGTCTCTGTTTTATTTTTCATACACCTAGGCTAGCGACGAGTCATACAAATAGCAAGCTAACCAGTATTTTTTGCGCAACGTTGAAAGGCGGGGGTATAATCGTCCCGCTGCCGCAAGGCGGCACACGCTAGGGGTCCTGCGCATCATTGCGATGCGCGGGTGAGAAATACCCTCCGAACCTGATCTGGATAATGCCAGCGAAGGGAAGCTTAGGACATCGCCGCCACACCCTGTGGAGAGGCACCGTCCAACCTCCTTTGCTGGCTCCTGTAGCTAACGAAGGAGCCAAATGAACGCCAATCCTAAATTCCTCTCCGCCACCGCCACGGTGGACGAGGCAGCCATCAAGCCCTTACCGAATTCCCGCAAAGTCTACGTCGAAGGCAGCCGTCCCGACATCCGCGTGCCGATGCGCGAAATCACCCAGGCCGACACCCCGGCCTCGTTCGGTTTCGAAGCCAATCCGCCGATCTACGTCTACGATACCTCCGGCCCGTACACCGACCCGGACGCCACCATCGACATCCGCTCCGGCCTGGCCGCGACCCCGCGCCTGCCGTGGATACTGGAGCGCGATGACACCGAAGAACTGGACGGCCCGACCTCCGAATACGGCCAGGCCCGCCTCGCCGATCCGGCCCTGGCCGAGCTGCGCTTCAACCTGCACCGCAAGCCGCGCCGCGCCCGTGAAGGCAAGAACGTCACGCAGATGCACTACGCGCGCCAGGGCATCATCACGCCGGAGATGGAGTTCGTCGCCATCCGCGAAAACCTGCGC
Source organism: Rugamonas aquatica (assembly GCF_009380215.1). GTDB lineage: Bacteria > Pseudomonadota > Gammaproteobacteria > Burkholderiales > Burkholderiaceae_D > Rugamonas > Rugamonas aquatica_B. The sequence continues at coordinate 61,001 of NZ_WHUG01000011.1, read as the reverse complement.
CGCCAGGAATACCTGGAAAACCTGAAGAACTCCGGCCCGATGGGCCAGCGCCTGGCCGACCTGATGGGCCGCCAGCATCCGGGCCAGTCCTTCGGCGCCAGCATCCCGGCCACCATCACGCCGGAATTCGTGCGCGAGGAAATCGCCCGCGGCCGCGCCATCATCCCGGCCAACATCAACCACCCGGAAATCGAACCGATGATTATCGGCCGCAATTTCCTCGTGAAGATCAACGCCAACATCGGCAATTCCGCCGTCACCTCGTCGATCGGCGAGGAAGTCGAGAAAATGACCTGGGCCATCCGCTGGGGCGGCGACAACGTCATGGACCTGTCCACCGGCAAGCACATCCACGAAACGCGCGAGTGGATCATCCGCAACAGCCCGGTCCCCATCGGCACCGTGCCGATCTACCAGGCGCTGGAAAAAGTCAACGGCAAGGCCGAAGACCTGACCTGGGAAATCTTCCGCGACACGCTGATCGAGCAGGCCGAGCAGGGCGTCGACTACTTCACCATCCACGCCGGCGTGCTGCTGCGCTACGTGCCGATGACGGCCAAGCGCCTGACCGGCATCGTCTCGCGCGGCGGCTCCATCATGGCCAAGTGGTGCCTGGCGCATCACAAGGAATCCTTCCTGTACACGCACTTCGAAGAGATCTGCCAGATCATGAAGGCTTACGACGTGTCGTTCTCGCTGGGCGACGGCCTGCGCCCGGGCTCGATCTACGACGCCAACGATGAAGCCCAGCTGGGCGAGCTGAAGACCCTGGGCGAACTGACCCAGATCGCCTGGAAGCACGACGTGCAGGTGATGATCGAAGGCCCGGGCCACGTGCCGATGCAGCTCATCAAAGAAAACATGGACCTGCAACTGGAACAGTGCCACGAAGCGCCGTTCTACACGCTCGGCCCGTTGACCACCGATATCGCGCCCGGCTATGACCACATCACCTCCGGCATCGGCGCCGCGCAGATCGGCTGGTACGGCACGGCCATGCTGTGCTATGTCACGCCGAAGGAGCACCTGGGCCTGCCCGACAAGAACGACGTCAAGGACGGCATCATCACCTACAAGATCGCCGCCCACGCGGCCGACCTGGCCAAGGGCCATCCGGGCGCGCAGATCCGCGACAACGCGCTATCCAAGGCGCGCTTCGAGTTCCGCTGGGACGACCAGTTCAACATCGGCCTCGACCCCGACAAGGCGCGCGAGTTCCATGACGAAACCCTGCCCAAGGATTCGGCCAAGGTGGCGCACTTCTGCTCGATGTGCGGCCCGCATTTCTGCTCGATGAAGATCACGCAGGAAGTGCGCGAGTTCGCCGCCGCCAACGGCATGAGCGACGGCGCGGCGCTGCAGCAGGGCATGCAGGTCAAGGCGGTGGAGTTCATCAAGAACGGCGCCGAACTGTATCGCAAGCTGTGAGGCCGGCATGATCGACATCGAATTGAACGGCGCCCCGCACCAGGTGCCGCCACGCCAGACGCTCAATGAACTGGTCGACGCTTTGTCGTTGACCGGGCAGGCGCTGGCGCTGGCGGTCAACCGCGCGGTGGTGCCGCGCCAGCAGTGGCCGCAGCGCGAGCTGCAGCCGCAGGACAAGGTCGACATCGTGCGCGCCATCGGCGGCGGTTAAACACATCAAGGAATCATCATGAACCATCAAGACTTGCTCACCATCGCAGGCAAGAGCTACACATCGCGGCTGCTGGTCGGCAGCGGCAAGTACAAGGACTTGCAACAGACCCGCGAGGCGACCGACGCCGCCGAAGCGGAAATCATCACCGTGGCCATCCGCCGCGTCAACATCGGCCAGGATCCGAAGGCGCCCAGCCTGCTGGACGTGCTGCCGCCGTCGCAGTACACCATCCTGCCCAACACGGCCGGCTGCTACACCGCCAAGGACGCCGTCTACACGCTGCAGATGGCGCGTGAACTGCTGAACGGCCACAAGCTGGTCAAGCTGGAAGTGCTGGGCGACGAAAAGACGCTGTTCCCGCACATGCCGGAAACGCTGGTGGCCGCCGAGGCGCTGGTCAAGGACGGCTTCGACGTCATGGTGTATTGCAGCGACGATCCGATCCAGGCCAGGATCCTGGAGGAGATCGGCTGCGTGGCGGTGATGCCGCTGGCTTCGCTGATCGGCTCCGGCATGGGCATCCTCAATCCGTGGAACCTGTCGCTGATTATCGAGCAGGCCAAGGTGCCGGTGCTGGTCGACGCCGGCGTCGGCACGGCCTCGGACGCGGCCATCGCCATGGAGCTGGGCTGCGACGGCGTGCTGATGAACACCGCCATCGCCGGCGCGCAGGATCCGGTACGCATGGCGCGCGCCATGAAGCTGGGCGTGCAGGCCGGCCGCGAGGCTTACCTGGCCGGCCGCATCGCCCGCAAGTTCGCAGCCTCGCCGTCGTCGCCGATGGCGGGCCGGCTGGCATGAGCGTGCCCTTGTCCGCCGAACTGGCCGCGCAGCTGATGGCGCAACTGGTGGCGCGGCCGTGCGTGCTGGTGTTCGCCGGACTCGATCCGTCGGGCGGCGCCGGCATCGCGGCCGACCTGCAATCGGTGGCCGGGCAGGGCGCGCACGCGCTCACCGTGGCCACCGCGCTGACGGTGCAGGACAACGACCGCGTCTACGGCGTGCAGCCGGTCGACGGCGACATGGTGCTGCGTCAGGCCCAGGCGCTGGTCGACAAGGTGACGGTGCGGGCGGTGAAGATCGGCATTCCCGGCAGCGCCGCCAACGCGCTGGCGATCGCCGACATCATCACCCGCCTGCGTGTCCGCCAGCCGGAGCTGCCGGTGGTGCTGGACCCGGTGCTGGCCAGCGGCCACGGCGACCTGCTGTCGCGCGACGACGCCGTGCAGGCGCTGGCGCCGCTGCTGCCATTGGTGACGGTGCTCACGCCCAACGGCCCGGAGGCGCTGGCGCTGACCGGCGCCGCCGACCCGTCCGCGCAGGCGCAGGCCTTGCGCGCGCGCGGCTGCCGCCATGTGCTGATCACCGGCGGCCACGATGTTGGCATCGACCGCGGCGATGAAGTAATCAACCGCTGGTTCGGCCCGGGCGCGGCGCCGATGCAGCGGCTGTCCGATCCCGGCCCGCAGGAAGATTCGCGCAACTGGAACTGGCCGCGTTTGAGCGGCGCCTTCCACGGCAGCGGCTGCACGCTGGCCTCGGCCATCGCCGGCCAGCTGGCGCTGGGCATGCCGATGGAGCGCTCGCTGGAACTGGCGCAGCAGTATTGCTACCGTTCGCTGCGCGGCGCCTACACCGTCGCCTCCGGCCAGCGCATTCCGCAGCGCCTACCCCACATCTGAGAGGACATCATGCAAGGACTTTATCTGGTCACGCCCAACTGGGACGACACCGGCCTCCTGCTGGACCTGAGCGAACAGGCGCTGGCCGCCGGCCAGCGCGCGCGCCCCGGCATCGCGCTGCTGCAATACCGCCACAAGGAAGCCGGTCCGGCGCTGCGGCTGGAGCAGGCGAACGCGCTGCTGGCGTTGTGCCGGCGCTACGGCGTGCCCTTCATCGTCAACGACTATGTCGAGCTGTGCGAGCAGATCGGCGCCGACGGCGTCCACGTCGGCGGCACCGATGCCGACGTGGCGCAGGTGCGCGCCCGGCTGGGCCCGGACAAGATCGTCGGCGCCTCCTGCTACGGCGATCTGCCGCGCGCGCTGGAGGCGCAGGCGGCCGGCGCCAGCTATGTGGCCTTCGGCGGTTTCTACCCGTCGCGGGTGAAAAAATACGCAGTGACTACCAAGATGGACATCCTCGACCAGGCGCGCGAGGCCATCCGCGTGCCGACCGTGGTGATCGGCGGCATGACGCCGGAAAACGCCGCACCGCTGGCTGAGCGTGGCGCTTCCATGGTTGCGGCCATCAGCAGCGTCTACCAGGCCGACGATGTGGCCGCTGCGGTGGCGGCTTTTACCCGCTTGTATGCGGCGGAAAAGGCGGGTGTACAAATCGCTTGAGGCGGGCGCGGATTTCCGCTTTATAATTGGGGCGTTAGCTTAAGCCCAAGGTTGCCGCCATATGAATGTCCCTACCAGCCCGAAGCGTCTGATACTCATCGTCGACGACGATCAACTGCTGCTTGATTTCCTCGGCGAGGTCCTGGGCCACGCCGGCTACGATATCCTCAAGGCGCCGTCGGCCGAACAGGCCTTGCAGCTGATCGCCCAGCGCGAGCCGGACCTGGCTCTGCTCGACATCCACATGCCCGGCATGAACGGCCTGGAACTGGCCAAGCAGCTGCACGCCACCAGTTCGGTGCCGTTCATGTTCCTGTCCGGCCGCGGCGACGCCGACGCCGGCAAGCAGGCCGCCTCCTACGGCGCGGTCGGCTTCCTGGTCAAGCCGGTCGACGAGAAGCACCTGATGCCGGCGTTTGCCGCCGGCCTGGCGCGCGCCGACGAAATCCGCCAGTTGCGCCGCACCGAGCTGAACCTGAACGCCGCGCTGGCCGCCGGCCGCGAAACCAGCCTGGCCGTCGGCCTGCTGATGTGCAAGTTCCAGACCGACCGCAACACCGCCTTCGAGGTGCTGCGCGACCACGCCCGCTCCAACCGCCGCAAGGTCAACGAAGTGGCCGACCAGCTGCTGGCGGCGGAAGAAACATTGAACAGTTTGCACGTAGCGTTCAGCCAACGTCTGAAAAAGTAAACGCCGGCTGCCTTTCAGCCAGCATTCTCTTGCTTTGTGGCACTCTTGATGTAGACTGTGTTTGTCAGCGGACGGGTTCCACCCGTCCGCTTCGATGTGCGGCGGGGGGCCTCCAACCTGCGCCTGCCGCGTCTCCGGCCGCCTTTCCCCTGCGACCGTCATTACTTCTCGGCCCAACTCCGCCGACCCCCGCGTTGCCCTGGCTCTCACCCTTTGCCGCCGGCACCGCATCCCCATTTGTTTTGTGTGCGGAGACACTTATGACGAACGACTTTTCCCAGGAAACCTACCGCCCCTTCAGCGACCAGGAAGGCGGCTGCTCCATCGGCTTTTCGATCTTCGCGGAGGCGCCGCGCGTGCTGCACGTGGACGGCGACGCCGACGCGGCGCTGGTGCTGTCCACGCTGCTCGTGCCGGAAACCCAGGTCACGCACGTGGCCACGCTGGCCGATGCCGAAGCCTTGCTGCATCTGCAGCAGTTCGCGCTGGTGGTGATCGACCCCGACCTGCCGGACGGCGACGGCGGCAGCCTGCTGTCGCTGGTGCGCCAGCGCCAGGGCGAGGCGCGCGTGCTGCTGTACTCGGCGCGCCATCCCGAGCAGCATCTGGCCGGCAGCGCCTTCCTGCCCAAGCCGTGGACTTCGCCGCGCCAGCTGTGGCGCACGGTGTCGGACCTGCTGTGCCTGGCTCAGGCGATGCCGGTCGAACCTCAGTAGTAGCGCGCACCACAGATCGTCCCCGGCTTGTTATCATGGCGGACCACCGGAACGGCCCTCCGTTCCGGTCCCCCGAACAACATAGCCACAGGACGAACAATGAAAACCAAAGCAGCTATTGCATGGCAGGCGGGCAAACCGCTGACGATCGAGGAAGTGGAACTGGGCGGCCCGCGCGAGGGCGAGGTGCTGGTCGAGATCAAGGCCACCGGCATCTGCCACACCGATTACTACACGCTGTCCGGCGCCGATCCGGAAGGCATCTTCCCGGCCATTCTCGGCCATGAGGGCGCGGGCGTGGTGGTCGATGTCGGCCCCGGCGTCAAGTCGCTGAAAAAGGACGACCACGTCATTCCGCTGTACACGCCGGAATGCCGCCAGTGCAAATTCTGCCTGTCGCAGAAGACCAACCTGTGCCAGTCGATCCGGGCTACCCAGGGGCGCGGCCTGATGCCGGACGCCACCAGCCGCTTCTCCATCGACGGCAAGCCGATCTACCACTACATGGGCACGTCGACCTTCTCCAACTACATCGTGGTGCCGGAAATCGCGCTGGCCAAGATCCGCGAAGACGCGCCGTTCGACAAGGTGTGCTACATCGGTTGCGGCGTCACCACCGGCGTCGGCGCCGTGCTGTTCACGGCCAAGGTCGAGGCGGGCGCGAACGTGGTGGTGTTCGGCCTGGGCGGCATCGGCCTGAACGTGATCCAGGCGGCCAAGATGGTCGGCGCGGACAAGATCATCGGCGTCGACATCAACCCGGCCCGCCAGGACATGGCGCGCAAGTTCGGCATGACCCACTTCATCAATCCGACCGAAGTGGAGAACGTGGTCGACGCCATCATCCAGCTGACCGACGGCGGCGCCGACTACTCGTTCGAGTGCATCGGCAACACCACCACCATGCGCCAGTCGCTGGAGTGCTGCCACAAGGGTTGGGGCCAGTCCATCATCATCGGCGTGGCGGCGGCGGGGCAGGAGATTTCCACCCGTCCGTTCCAGCTGGTGACGGGGCGGGTGTGGAAGGGTTCGGCTTTCGGCGGCGCGCGCGGCCGCACCGACGTGCCGAAGATCGTCGACTGGTACATGGAAGGCAAGCTCAATATCGACGACCTGATCACCCATCGCCTGCCGCTGGAACGCATCAACGAAGGCTTCGATCTGATGAAGAGCGGCGAATCGATCCGTTCCGTCGTCATTTACTGACGCCCATCGCGGCGGAATGCAGCTGGCTCCGGTCAAGCTGCATTCTGTCGCAATCCGCAGGCGTTCATCGATGTGTTTGTCTACAGTGGAGTCATGGAAGTAAGGCCCACCACTGAAGGAGAAACATCATGAACGTACTGAAAAACATGGAAATCATCTTCGTCGCCAGCGCCGTCATCCTGTGCGCCACCGGCTACGCCAGCGCCGAAGTGCGTGCCACCCAAGCCATCGACGCAGGCAAGATCAAGGTCGTCGTGGTGGACGGCGTCAAGATGCCAGTCGTCACCATCAGCGCCAAGCGTGCACATTGATTCCCGGTGCGATGAATGTAGAAAAAAAGTTCTAGACAACGCAATCTAGATAATTTATTCTACATCCATCAACTCGGGAGTGCGGCATGGAAGCGATACGCAGTCATAAGATTTCACGGCAGGCAGGACGCTCATGAGCAGCGTTCTGGCCGCCCTGGTGCCCGCCATCGGCTGGGCGCTGTTGCACTTTATCTGGCAGGGCCTGCTGATCGGCTGGGCCGTCGCGCTGGCGATGTATGCGCTGCGCGGCGCCCGTCCGCAGACCCGCTACGCCGTGGCCTGCGCCGGCATGTTGCTGTGCGCCGCGCTGCCGCTGGCCGGCATCCTGGTCCAGCTGGCCGATGCCGAGCAGAGCGCCGGCGCCGCCACGCTGCTGCGCGCGCTGGCCGGGCAGGGCGCCGGCCTCGCGGACGCCGCCGGCCAGGCCGCCGCTGCCGCCGCGCCGGGCTTGCTGGGCGACGGCGCTTTCTCCTCCTTTGAAGCAGTGCTGCGGCGCCAGTTGCCGTGGGTGGTGGGCCTGTGGCTGGCCGGCGCGGTGCTGATGTCGCTGCGGCTGGCGCTGGGTCTGCAATGGGTGGCCGCGCGCACCCGCGCCGGCGAGTACACCGTCAATCATTACTGGCAGCGGCGTCTGTCCGAACTGGCCCGCCGCTTCGACATCGAACGCCATGTGCGGCTGGGCGTGGCCGATCTGCTGGACAGTCCGATCACGGCCGGATGCTGGCGCCCCATCGTGCTGGTGCCGACCGCGCTGGTCAGCGGCATGCCGCCGGACCTGCTGGAAGCCTTGCTGGCGCACGAGCTGGCGCATATCAAGCGGCACGACTACCTGGTCAACCTGATTCAAAGCGCGATCGAGATCGTGCTGTTCTATCACCCTAGTGTTTGGGCGCTGTCGCGCAGGATACGGATCGAGCGGGAACAAATCGCCGACGACCTCGCAGTGGACATGCTCGGCCAGCCCCAGAGGCTGGCGAAGGCCCTGTCGGAACTGGATCGGTTCCAGTTCGACACCACACAACTAGCCCACGCGGCTCACGGAGGAAATCTCATGTCTCGTATTAAACGCCTGCTGCGTCCCGATGTCGAACCAGTCAGCTGGAAGATGGCCTTGCCCCTGATGGGTTTGTTTGCGGCCGGCGCCGTGTTCTATGCCCACGCCGCGCCGCCTGTAGTTGCCGCGCAGATGGAGCAAGTCAGCCAGGCGGCCGACGCCGCCCAGGCCGATCCGGTGCAACCGCCTGCACCGCCACAAGCTGCTGCTCCAGCGGCGCTCGCCGAGCCGGCCGTAGTCGCCGAACTGGCGGCGCCTGTCGCACCAGTCAAACCGCCCAAGCCGCCCAAGCCTCCGCGCGTCCTGGCCGCGGCTCCCGCAATGCCAGCCTTGCCGGCCGTGCCCGCAGTCGCCGCAGCGCCGGCAGTCCCGGCCATGCCAGCGATGCCGGCTGCACCTGCTGCGCCGCCCGCGCCGCCCGCGCCTCCGGCTGGAGCGCAAAGCTACCGCTTTGACCACGCCACCTTCTCCGGCCGCGATGGCCAGCGTTCCGGCTACGCGCTGGTGCATGCCAACAAGGAAAGCATCACCGTGTCCGCCTCCCGCACGGACCTGAACAAAATCGAGACCGCGCGCCGCACCGTCAAAGGCGATTTCATCTGGTTCCGCGAGGGCGACAAGACTTACCTGATCCAGGATCCTGCGGCGATCGCCAAGGCCGACGAAGCCTGGGCGCCCGTCAACCGCATCGGTGAAAAAATGGATGCGCAGGGCAAGAAAATGGATGCCCAAGGCAAGGTCATGGACGAGCTGGGCCGGCAGATGGACAAGCTGGGCCATGACGTGGGCGACAAGATCCAGCTGGACATGGACCGCCAGCAGCGCCAGATGGACCGGATCGCGCGGCAGCAGGAAGCCGTGGGACGGCGCATCGAGCAGGCGGCGCGCGACATGGGCGACGATCCTTCGCCGGAAAGAGTGCGCCGCTTCCACGAGCGCCAGGCCGCCCTGCAGGCGGAAATGGAACCGCTGCAGAAGCAGATGGCGCAATTCCAGCGCGAACTGGCGCCGCAGCAGGCGAAAATCCAGGCCATGCATCAGCCCATGCAGGCGCTGAGCAAGCAGATGTCGGAAGCCGGCAAGCCGATGGCCGAGCTGGGCCAGGCGATGGGTGAGCTGGGCCGCGAGCAGGCCAAGGCCAGCCGCGAAGCCGAGCGCGCCATGAAGGAGCTGATCAAGGACGCCGTCAAGACCGGCAAAGCCGTGCCCGCGCCATCCGCATAAATAAACTCCGGGGTCAAGTCTGACATTTGGACACGAGCTCTGCCGTAACCTGCATTACGGCAGAGCTCGTGTCCAAATGTCAGACTTGACCCCGGAGTACTGTGTATGCAGCCAGTACCGGTATAATCACGGGATGCACAATCTTCTTCATAACCTCAACGACGAACAACTCGCCGCCGTGACCCTGCCGGCACAAAGCGCCCTCATCCTCGCGGGCGCCGGCTCCGGCAAAACCCGCGTACTGACGACCCGCATCGCCTGGCTGATTCAAACCGGCCAGGTGTCGCCGTCGGGCCTGCTGGCGGTCACCTTCACCAACAAGGCGGCCAAGGAAATGATGACGCGTTTGTCGGCGATGTTGCCGATTAATACGCGCGGCATGTGGATCGGCACCTTCCACGGCCTGTGCAACCGCCTGCTGCGCACCCATCACCGCGATGCCGCGCTGCCGCAGACCTTCCAGATCCTCGATACCCAGGACCAGCTGTCGGCCATCAAGCGCCTGATCAAGGCCCACAACGTCGACGACGAGAAGTTCCCGCCGAAAGAGGTGATGTACTTCATCAACGGCGCCAAGGACCAGGGCCTGCGCGCCGACAAGATCGAACCGTACAACGCCGACGAGCGCAAGAAGTGCGAGCTCTACCAACTCTACGACGACCAGTGCCAGCGCGAAGGCGTGGTCGATTTCGCCGAGCTGCTGCTGCGCACCTATGAGCTGCTCAGCCGCAACCAGCCGCTGCGCGAACACTATCAACAGCGCTTCAAGCACATCCTGGTCGACGAGTTCCAGGATACCAATGACCTGCAATACAAGTGGCTCAAGCTGCTGGCCGGCCACGGCGAGCGCGACGGCGGCAGCGCGCTGTTCGCCGTCGGCGACGACGACCAGAGCATCTACGCCTTCCGCGGCGCCAACGTCGGCAATATGAGCGCCTTCGAGCGCGAGTTCAAGGTGCAGAACCTGATCAAGCTGGAGCAGAACTACCGCTCGCACGGCCACATCCTGGACGCCGCCAACGTGCTGATCGCCAACAACAGCAAGCGCCTGGGCAAGAACCTGCGCACCGACGCCGGCCACGGCGAACAGGTGCGCGTGTACGAAGCCAGCTCCGACCTGGCCGAGGCGCAGTGGATCATCGAGGAAACCAAGAGCCTGATCTCCGACGGCGCCGCCCGCAGCGAGATCGCCGTGCTGTACCGCTCCAACGCGCAGTCGCGGGTGATCGAGCATGCGCTGTTCTCGGCCGGCATTCCGTACCACGTGTACGGCGGCCTGCGCTACTTCCAGCGCGCCGAGGTCAAGCACGCGATCGCCTATCTGCAGCTGATGGACAATCCGCACAACGATTCAGCCTTCCTGCGCGTGGTGAATTTCCCGACGCGCGGCATCGGCCTGCGCTCGATCGAGGCCTTGCAGGCGGCGGCCGAGCAGCACCGCATTTCGCTGTACGCCGCCGTGCCGTATGTGGCGGGCAAGGCCGGCTCGTCGCTGGGCGGCTTCGTCAAGCTGGTCGAGGGCGCGCGCTTTGAAACGCAGCAGATGGCCTTGCCGGAACTGGTGCGCGTGGTGCTGGAAGCTTCCGGCCTGCTGACCCACTACCAGACTGAAAAAGAAGGCGCCGACCGCATCGAGAACTTGGAGCAGATGGTCAGCGCGGCAACCCAGTTCGTGTCCGAAGAGGGCTACGGCCAGAGCGCCCCGGCGCATCTGGGACCGCAGGCCCAGGCCCAGGTGGGCGCGCCCATCGTCAACGAAGACGGCTTCGAGATCCTCGACGCCGATGCCGCGCTGCCGACCGTGATGTCGCCGCTGTCGGCCTTCCTGTCGCACGCGTCGCTGGAGGCGGGCGACAACCAGGCCACCGCCGGCCAGGAAGCCGTGCAGATGATGACAGTGCACTCGGCCAAGGGGCTGGAGTTCAACAACGTCTTCATCACCGGCCTGGAAGAGGGCTTGTTCCCGCACGAGAGCAGCTCGCGCGAGCACGACGGCGTGGAAGAGGAACGCCGCCTGATGTACGTGGCGATCACGCGCGCGCGTCAGCGCCTGTACATGTGCTTTGCGCAGACGCGCATGCTGCACGGCCAGACCCGCTACAACATGAAGTCGCGCTTCTTCGATGAGTTGCCGGAGGAATCGCTGAAATGGCTGTCGCCCAAGGTGCAGTCGCACTGGTTCGCCAACAAGAAGTCGGCCTGGGACGAGACGCCGCTGGTCGGCTCGGACAACGCCATCGCGCAGAAGATCGCGCAGAAGTCGCCCGGCTCCGGCTGGCGCATCGGCGAGTCCGTCGCGCACGGCAAGTTCGGCGAGGGTGTGATCGTCAATATCGAGGGCAGCGGCAACAACGCCCGCGCGCAAATCAACTTCGGCAGCCACGGCATGAAGGTGCTGGACCTGAGCATCGCCAAGCTGGAGCGGCTGGGCCGCTGAGCCGAACCGCAAGTCGTTCCCGCGCAGGCGGGAACCCATGCTGAACGTGCGTCGCACGCGGCCTATGGGTTCCCGCCTGCGCGGGAACGACGCGCTTATGCCGTCGGCGGAGTCGCCGGCGGCGCGCTGGCCTCCGGCGTGCCGAAGATCTGGCGGTAGCAGGCGTACAGCGTGCAGTGCATCAGGACCACCATGATCAGGAACAGCGTGAAGATAGCCGTCACTTCCAGCTGCGCCGAATCGAACAGCAGCACCGGAATCGCGCTGCCGATCTGGAACATCAGGAACAACACCACGGCCGCCGACAGGAAGGCCTTGAAGTCGCGCGCGACCGTCACCACGCTGAAGAACAGCGCCTTGGCCAGCGTCATCTTCTGCCAGTAGATCAGCGGTGCGGCCAGGCTGGTCAGCATCCAGCCCAGCATGTAGATGCCGGACGAAACGAACAGCGCGCTGCGCGAATCTTCCAGCAAGTCCTTGTCCATCGGGATCTGGCGCGTGGCCATCTTGATCAGCACGCCGTCATCCAGCCAGCTCAGCACCGCCAGCGCGAACAGCATCACCAGCAGATACAGCAGGCCCAAGCCCAGCAGCGGCCCGCGCGCCGGCTTGCGGAAGCCGCTGAACACCAGCTTGGGCAGGGCGCGCTGGTCGTGGTCGATGTCGGCGCACGCTTGCAGCAGCGCGATGCTGAACATCGGCGCCAGCAGCGTCGGCGCAACAGAACCGAGCAGCGGCACCACCAGCGAGAACAGCGACAGGAACATGCAGCAGAAGAACAGCGCCATCAGCGCGCCCGGCTGCTTGCGGAACAGCTGCAAGGCCTGCTTGACCCAATGCCAGCCGGTGCGTGCGGGTAGTTTGCTCATCCGCGCAGCCCCGGCGCCGGCGTGGCGATGCGTTCGCGCAGGATGCGCTCGAAGTGGCCCGGATCGTGCGGCGTCAGCATCTCCGCTTCACGCGGCAGGTGGAAGTCGTACAGGCGCGACAGCCAGAAGCGCAGCGCCGCGGCGCGCAGCATCGGCTGCCAGGCGGTCTGCTCGGCGTCGGTGAATGGGCGCACGGCGTGGTAGGCGTCCAGCATGGCGCGCACGCGGGCGGTGTCCAGCACGCCGGTGTCCAGGGCTATGCACCAGTCGTTGACGGTGACGGCGACATCGAACAGCCAGGTGTCGCAGCCGGCGAAGTAAAAGTCGAAGAAGCCGGTCAGGCGCTCGCCGTCGAACATCACGTTGTTGCGGAACAGGTCGGCGTGCACGGGGCCTTGCTGCAGCTGGCGGTAAGTGTCGCAGCCGGCAAACGCGTCCTGGAAGTGCATCTCGGCGCGCAGCAGGTGGGCGCAGCTGTCGTCCAGGAAGGGCAGCACTTGCGGCGTGGTCTCGTTCCACCAGTCCAGCCCGCGCAGATTGGGCTGTTGCAGTGGATAGTCGACGGCGGCCAGGTGCATGCGCGCCAGCATGGTCCCGACGGCGGCGCAATGCGCCGGCTGCGGATCCATCTGCGACTTGCCATCCAGCTTGGTGACGATGGACGCCGGCTTGCCGTGCAGGGCGACGATCAGCTCGCCCCGGTCGTTGGCAATAGGCGCCGGCACCAGCACGCCGCGGTCGGCCAGATGGTGCATCAGCTTGAGGTAGAACGGCAACTGTTCGAAGGACAGGTTCTCGAAGATGGTCAGCACGAACTCGCCGCGCTCCGTCGTCAGGAAAAAGTTGCTGTTTTCAATGCCGCTGGCGATGCCTTTGAGCGCCAATGGCTGGCCGAGGGGAAACTGCTTGATCCACGGGGTAAGGTCATCCAGGCTGACCGGGGTAAAAACTGCCATGTGAAAACTTGATGAGGTTCGGTGAGCGGCGCCGCAGTCGTGCGGGCGCCGGGGGACGCCCGCTGGGCGGGCGTGCGCTTTATTTCACGGCAGGCGGCGCGGCGGTATCCGACGAGCCATCTTCTTCCGTGGTTTTTTTCTTCTTCTTGCCGATGTCGAACTCCATCACCGTCCATTGCGGGCCGCGGTTGGCGCTGCCCATGGCGTCGCCGGGCAGGGCGCTGCCGACGGGATGGTTGGGTTTCACTTTGTAAGTGCTGGGACCGCTCTTGACGGTGGCTTCCACGACCTGGCCGCTGTTGTCACGTTTTTCCGTGATCTGGCGCTCCTGTGCCGGCTTGGCCGTCACGGTGATCGGATCGTCGGCCATTTCCTCTATCTTTTCCAATTTTGGCGGCGCCTGGCTCGGGGTCGACTGGGCAAACGCCGCGTGGGCGAACAGCGTCAGAAGGAGGGCAGGCAAGAGGGTGGTCGTGCGTATCATGATGGATCGCCTTAGGGTGAAAAACGGGTGTGAAAAACCGTCAAATTTTTATGTATGATCCATTGTAACAAACAGACACGGTTCGCTGTTTTTAAAAGCCGATTTCCCCACAGTGGCGCTGGGGCATTGTTATTTTGAAAAGACTGTGGCGGGCAGCTGAAGCGCCGCCAAAACCTGCGATAATGCGCCATTCGTGGCCTTGCCGCCATTGTTGCGCGGCGCCCTCACCCATATCTAGTGTCTATGCAAAATACCCTGCTGTTAGTTGACGGTTCCAGTTACCTCTATCGCGCCTTCCACGCGCTGCCCGACCTGCGCAGCGCGGACGGCCATCCGACCGGCGCCATGCACGGCATGGTCAATATGTTGCGCCGTCTGCGCGCCGACTTCCCGGCCGCCTACATCGCCTGCGTGTTCGACGCCAAGGGCAAGACCTTCCGCGACGACATGTATCCCGAGTACAAGGCCACGCGCGCCTCGATGCCGGACGACCTGCGCCTGCAGATCGAACCCATCCACGAGGCGGTCAAGGCCATGGGCTGGCCCATCCTGATGGTCGAGGGCGTGGAGGCGGACGACGTCATCGGCACGCTATCGCTGCAGGCGGCGCAGGCCGGTATGAACGTGGTGGTCTCCACCGGCGACAAGGATCTGGCGCAGCTGGTCAACGACAAGGTCATGCTGATCAACACCATGACCAACGAGAAGATGGACGAGGCCGGCGTGCTGGCCAAGTTCGGCGTGCCGCCGAACCGCATCATCGACTACCTGACCCTGATCGGCGATACCGTCGACAACGTGCCGGGCGTGTCCAAGTGCGGCCCGAAGACCGCGCTCAAATGGCTGACCGCCTACGACTCGCTGGACGGCGTGATCGCCAACGCCGCGCAGATCGGCGGCGCGGTCGGCGAGAACCTGCGCAACGCGCTGGAATGGCTGCCGAAAGGCCGCGAGCTGATCACCGTGAAGCTGGACTGCGACCTGTCGGAGCACATGACGACGATCGCCGAATCGCTGGTGGCGCGCGGCGAGGACAAGGAAACCCTGCTGGCCTTCTTCAGCAAGTACGGCTTCAAGACGCTGCTGCGCGAGCTGGGCACGGCCACGCCGCAGGCGCCGGTCGGCAAGGCTGCCGCTGCGGCTGCTGAACCTGCGGCCGGCGGCGCCGTCTCCGCCAACCTGGACATGTTCGGCGAAGCGCCCAAACTCAACACCAGCTACGAAACCGTGCTGACCGAGGAACAGCTGGACAAGTGGATCGCCCTGATCGACGCCGCCAAGCTGACCGCCGTCGACACCGAAACCACGTCGCTGGAGCCGATGACGGCGCAGATGGTCGGCATTTCGCTGTCGGTGGAGCCGGGCGTGGCCTGCTACATTCCGGTGGCGCACAGCTACCAGGGCGTGCCGGAGCAGCTGTCGCGCGAGCACGTGCTGGCCAAGCTGAAGCCATGGCTGGAAGACGCGACCAAGCTCAAGGTCGGCCAGAACCTCAAGTACGACAGCCACATCTTCGCCAACCACGGCGTGCAGCTGAAAGGCATCCAGCACGACACGCTGCTCGAATCGTATGTATTCGAATCGCACCGCACGCACGACATGGACAGCCTGGCGCTGCGCCACCTGAACCACACGACGATTCCGTTCGTGGACGTGTGCGGCAAGGGCGCCAGCATGATTACCTTCGACAAGGTGGAGATCGGCCGCGCCACCGAGTACGCGGCGGAAGACGCCGACATCACGTTGCGCCTGCACCAGGCGATGATCGGCGAGGTGGAGAACGACGCCAAACTGAACTTCATCTACCGCAACATCGAACTGCCGACCGCCGTGGTGCTGCAAAAGATCGAGCGCAACGGCGTGCACATCGACGCCGAGCTACTCAACATCCAGTCGGCCGAGCTGGGCGCGCGCATTGTCGAGCTGGAAGCGAAGGCGCATGAGCTGGCCGAGCAGCCGTTCAACCTCGGCTCACCGAAGCAGATCGGCGAGATCTTCTTCGAGAAGCTGAAACTGCCGGTGGTGAAGAAGACCCCGAGCGGTGCCCCGTCCACCGACGAGGAAGTGCTGCAAAAACTGGCCGAGGATTATCCGCTGCCGAAAGTGCTGCTGGAATACCGCAGCCTGTCCAAGCTGAAGTCGACCTATACCGACAAGCTGCCGAAAGGGATCAACCAGGAAACCGGTCGCGTGCACACCAACTACGCGCAGGCGGTGGCGGTGACGGGCCGTCTGGCTTCCAACGATCCGAACTTGCAGAACATCCCGATCCGCACCAAGGAAGGCCGCCGCATCCGCGAAGCCTTCATCGCGCCGGCGGGCAGCCACATCGTGTCGGCCGACTATTCGCAGATCGAACTGCGCATCATGGCGCACATCTCGGAAGACGAGAACATGCTGCGCGCGTTTGCCGACGGTGTCGACATTCACCGCGCCACCGCGGCCGAGATCTTCGGCGTGGAGAAGGACGACGTCTCCAGCGAGCAGCGCCGCTATGCCAAGGTCATCAACTTCGGCCTGATCTACGGCATGAGCGCCTTCGGCCTGGCCGGCAACCTGGGTATCGAGCGCGGCGCGGCGCAAAGCTATATCGACCGCTACTTCGCGCGCTTCTCGGGCGTCAAGCAGTACATGGACGACACGCGCCTGCAGGCCAAGGCGCGCGGCTATGTGGAGACGGTGTTCGGCCGCCGCCTGTGGCTGCCGGAGATCAATTCGCCGAACGGCCCGCGCCGCCAGGGTGCGGAGCGCGCGGCGATCAACGCGCCGATGCAGGGCACGGCGGCCGACCTGATCAAGCTCGCCATGGTGGCGGTGCAGGATTGGCTGGAAAAGGATAAGCTGCAGACCAATATGATCATGCAGGTGCATGATGAACTGGTGCTGGAAGTGCCGGACGCCGAACTGGCGCTGGTCAAGGAGATGCTGCCGAAGCTGATGGCCGGCGTGGCGGAGCTGAAGGTTCCGCTGACTGCCGAAGTCGGCGTGGGTAAGAACTGGGATGAAGCACATTGAGTATGTGCTTCCGCGAAGTAATCACGGAGGAACCGCATGGATGATTTGACGCAGGATGCAGAGAGTTTGTTGACCAAAACCAGTCTGTCGGACGGCGTCGACCGCCGCGACTTCCTGAAGGTGGCGCTGGGCACCGGCTTCGCCGCCGCCGCGCTGCCGGTGGTGGCGCAGAACGTCATCAAGACCGACACCGCCGGCCTGACCGCCGGCACCATCACCCTCACGGTGGACGGCGTGCAAGTACCCGTGTACCGCGCCCAGCCGGAAGGCAAGACCAATCTGCCGGTGATCCTGGTGGTATCGGAAATCTTCGGCGTGCACGAGCACATCGCCGACGTCGCCCGCCGCCTGGCCAAGCAGGGCTACCTGGCGCTGGCGCCGGACTTGTTCGTGCGCCAGGGCGATCCGCAAAAAGCCGCCTCGATCGCCGAGCTGCAGCGCGACATCATCTCCAAAACGCCGGACGCGCAAGTGATGGCCGACCTGGACGCGACCGTGGCCTGGGCCAAGGCCAACGGCGGCAATGGCGACAAGATCGGCATCACCGGCTTCTGCTGGGGCGGCCGCATCACCTGGATGTACGCCGCGCACAACCCGAGCATCAAGGCCGGCGTGGCCTGGTACGGCCGCCTGATGGGCGACAGCACTCCGGTGACTCCCAGGCACCCAGTTGATATCGCTGGATCTCTGAGCGTGCCGGTGCTGGGCCTGTACGGCTTGAAGGACACCGGCATCAGCCAGGAGTCGATCGCCGCGATGAAGGCGGCGCTGGCCAAGGGGCCGAACAAGTCCACTTTCGTCGTCTATCCGAACTCCGGCCACGCCTTTAATGCGGACTACCGCGCCAGCTACGTCGAAGCCGACGCCAAGGATGGCTGGGGCCGTCTGCTGGCCTGGTTCAAGCAGAACGGCGTCATCTAAGGGCTGTTTTTCCGGCCTTTTAGCCAAAGATGAGCATAAAACCGGGCCGGGCGGTAAAATAACGCCCCCGGCCTGCGCGCAGCGGCACGGTCCCTGCTACAAGAGGCTATAACATCGATCCCGTACTCATCTCCATCCTACTGGCCACCACGGTTGCCGGCGTCGTCAGCATCACCGCTGCCGCGGTGTTCTCGTTTACGCTGCTGTCCAAGGTGGTGGAGCGCATGGTCAGCCTGTCGGTGGGCATCATGCTGTCGACCTCATTGCTGCACGCCTTGCCGGAAGCGTTCGAATCGGGCGCCAGCGCGCGCAGCCTGTTCGCGACCCTGCTGGCCGGCCTGCTGGCCTTCTTCCTGCTGGAGAAGACCGCCATCCTGCGCCACTCGCACCACCACGAGGGCGACGGCCACCACCACCATCACGGCCACGACAAGCGCGAGGCAGGCAAGGCCGGCTGGATGATCCTGGTCGGCGACGGCATGCACAACTTCACCGACGGCATCCTGATCGCGGCGGCCTTCCTGGCCAACCCCGAGCTGGGGCTGGTGACGGGGCTGGCCATCATCGCGCACGAGATACCGCAGGAGATCGGCGACTTTATCGTGCTGCTCAACGCTGGTTTCTCGCGTACGCGGGCCTACATCTACAATTTGCTGTGCAGCCTGCTGGCGATCGCCGGCGGTTTGCTGGGCTACTACACGCTGGACCGCGCCAGCAGCCTGATACCGTATGTGCTGGTGTTTGCGTCGTCGGGCTTCATCTACATCGCCGTCAGCGACCTGATGCCGCAGATGCAGCGCCGCGCCACGCTGCGCGAAACCATCCCGCAAGTGCTGCTGATCGCCCTCGGCGTCATCATCGTGCTGTTCCTCACGCGCGGCCACTGAGCCTTGTGACCGCTCAATCCCGCGCGCTTGCGCCAGGCGGCGCCGGGAGTATCATGGCGGGATGAACTCCAGACAAAAAAAGCAAGCTGAAGCATTAGCGGCCCTCTCCGCCGCCGACCGCGCTCGCCTGGAGCGCCTGGCTGCCTTGGCTGAGGTGACGCCAGAGCATCTCTGGCCAGAAGTTTGGCAGTATGGATTCGACGATGTAGAGGAGAGCGTACAGGCTGATCTGGATGCGGATGCGGATATCGCGGCGGGCCGGACCATCTCGAACGAAGAGGTAATGGCGCAGGCGCGACGTATCCTGGAAGCCCATGTCAAACCCAAGCGTAAAACCGGCTAAGCTGGCAATACGCTGGTCATCGACGGCACGCAGATCGCTCGATCAGACCATTGCTCACATTCACGCGCAAGATGCTCTAGCAAGCGAGCTTGTCTTACAGCGATTGCAAAATGCCTTGGATGTGATCGCAGCTCAGCCGGGAATTGGCACGCCCACCGATAGGCGCGACACGCGCCGATTCCCTATCCCGAAGACTGGCCATACGATTGACTATCGTGTCCATCAAGGTGAAATCATGGTTACGCGTTGGGCGCGCCAGAGGCGCAAAGGTTAAGCGCCTGTCGCCACCGGCCGGGCCGGGTCTGCACACCATTCGCTCCAGGAGCCGGGATACAGCGCGGCGCCGGTCAGGCCGGCTACTTCCAGTGCCAGCAGGTTGTGGCAGGCCGTCACGCCCGAGCCGCATTGCATGATCGCTTGCGGCGCGCTGGCGAACAGCGGCGCGAATTCTTCCTTCAATTGCGCGGCTGCCTTGAAGCGGCCGTCGGCGCTCAGGTTGTCCTTGAAGAAGCGGTTCTTGGCGCCGGGAATATGGCCGCCCACCGGATCGATGGTCTCGTTCTCGCCGCGATAACGGTCGGCCGCGCGCGCATCGACCACGGTGCGGGCCTGCGTGGCCAGGTTGGCCACCACATCCTCCGCCGACACCGTCGTCGTCAGCGAAGCCCGCTCGCTGACGGCGCCGCGTGCGCGTGGCGCCTCGGCCGTCACCATCGGCAAGCCTTGCGACTGCCACGCGGCCAGGCCGCCGTCCAGCACCGCCACCGCTGGATGACCCACCCAGCGCAACAACCACCACAAGCGCGCCGCGAACATGCCGCCGTGCGCGTCATAGGCCACCACTTGCGTATCGTCGTTGATGCCCCAGCCGCGCAGCGTGTCGATCAGCGCCGCGCGCTCCGGCAGCGGATGGCGGCCACGGAACTTGCCGTCCGCACCCAGCTTGGCGCCCGACAGGTCGTTGTCGACATTGGCAAACTGCGCGTTCTGGATATGGCCGATGGCAAAGCCGTCGCGGCCCGCGTTCGGATTCATCAGGTCATGGCGGCAATCGAGTATCACCCAATTGTCGTCGGTCAGGTGCTGGGACAGTTCGGCTGCGCCGATCAGAGTGGTGTGCATATTCCGGGGTTCCTTAGACTTCGCTGGCTATCGGATCGGTACTGGCTATCGCCTTACCGCGCTCGGTGTTACGCGTATTGTAAAACGTTGCGGCCACGCCGGACACCAGTATCAGACCGATGCCCACCCAACTGAGCCAGCCGAACGCGTCGCCGAACACCAGCACGCCCCACACGCTGGAAAACACGATGCCGGTGTATTGGAGGTTGGCCACCACCAGCGTCTGGCCCAGGCGGTAGGCGCGCGTCATGGCGATCTGCGCGCTGGTGGCGCAGATGCCTATGCCCAGCAACAGCAGGCCGCCATGCATGGTGTGGATAGGATGCCATACCGCGCCCTGGTCGCCGGCAAACACGAAATTGCCGGCGATCCCGGCCACCAGGTTCATCACGGAGAAGTAGAACACCACGCGGTTCTCCGGCTCGCCCGCCAGGCCCAGCTTGCGCACCTGCATATAGGCCATGGCCGACAGCACGCTGGAGCTGAGCGCGATCAGCGCCGGCGTCAGTTGATTCGCATGGAAGGCCGGCTGCAGCAGCAGCGTGACGCCGACAAAGCTCATGCCGACCGCCGCCAGCAGCGGCCACTTGACCTGATTCTTGGCATGCCACCAGCCCATCGCGAACAGCCAGACGGCGATCCATATCGGCGCCATGTAGTTGAGGGTCATGGCAGTGGCCAGCGGCAGCTTGGCGATGGCGTAGAACCACAGCCACAGCGACACCACGCCGACCAGCCCGCGCCACAGATGGGCGCCCGGCATGGTGGTGGTGAATTTGCCGCCTTGAAGTTTGATGATGGAAAACAGCACGGCCACGCCGACCACGCCACGGTACATCACGATTTCGGATGTGGAGAATTCCTCCGAGGCCAGCTTCACGCACACCCCCATGGCGGCGAACATGAAACTGGCAAACAACATCCAAAGTGACTGCATCGGTTTCCTAAAGCTTGATATTGGCCCGGTACCACTCGTGGAAGTGCTGCATGCCGTCTTCCATCGGCGACTGGTAGGGGCCGGCGTCGCTGGTGCCGCGCTTCATCAGCGCCTTGCGGCCGGCGTCCATGCGCTGGGCGATCTCGTCATCCTCGACGCAGGTTTCCATGTAGGCCGCGCGTTCCGCCTCGATGAACTCGCGCTCGAACAGCACGATCTCTTCGGGGTAGTAGAACTCCACCACGTTCTTGGTGCGCTGCGGGCCGTCCGGCCACAGGGTCGAGACGATCAGCACGTGCGGATACCATTCGACCATGATGTTCGGATACAGCGTCAGCCAGATCGCGCCGTACGGAGGCGGTTCGCCGCCGCGGAACTTGAGCACCTGCTCCTGCCAGCGCTTGTAGATCTCGGAGCCGGACTTCTGCAAGCCCTTGTTGACGCCCACGGTCTGCACGCTGTAGTCGCGGCCGAATTCCCAGCGCAGGTCGTCGCAGCTGACAAAGCCGCCCAGGCCCGGATGGAAAGGCTCGACGTGATAGTCTTCCAGGTAGACCTCGATGAAGGTCTTCCAGTTGTAGTTGCACTCGTGGACTTCGACGTGGTCGAACATATAGCCGGAGAAATCCAGGTCCTTGGTCACCGACAGGTCTTTGAGCTTGTCCATGACGTCGTAGCCGTTCTGCTCGAACAGCAGGCCGTTCCAGCTTTGCAGCTTGGTCTTGGGCAGGTTCAGGCAGGGCGTTTCCGGGAAGTGCGGCGCACCGATCAGCTCGCCCTTGAGGTCGTAGGTCCAGCGGTGCAGCGGGCAGACGATGTTGTTGGCGTTGCCGCGGCCGTTGAACATCAGCGCCTGGCGGTGGCGGCAGACGTTGGACAGCACTTCCAGCCCGTTTGCGTTGCGCACCAGCATACGCCCTTCATCTTCGGAGACGAGGGTCGCGAAATCGCCGCTATTCGGCACCATCAGCTCGTGCCCGATGTAGCGCGGGCCGGCATGGAATAATTGCTGCATTTCTCGCTGCAGTAGCGTTTCGTCAAAATAGACGTCAACCGGAAGTTGCGCGTTTGAACGCGCCAGCTTGGCGTGGGTACCCAGATCGGACATCCCAACCCCCCTTAATATGTACATCAAACCAAAGAGAGACAGAATCCGTAAAGACCTGAATTCAATTCGTTGAAAATGGTATTTCGGACAGAACCGGAGATTATACCGCGTTTTGACCTCTGCTGACCTCGCCGGGAAGCGTAAGTTTGATTGTTTAAATGAAAAGGCGGCCCTTGGGCCGCCCGAACTGCGGATTCCCGGCGCGCGGCCGGTTAGTTTGGCAGCGGCAAACTCTGTAACGGCGGAGGCGCCGGCAAGGTCCGGGTGTCCGCCCGGCTCAGCGTGTACTTTCCTCCGGTGCCGGCATCGAAGTACAGCACCCCTTGGCCGCTTTTCACCTCATATTGGACGCCGCCCGGAACATTGTCCTTGTTGATAGACCAGTATCCGGCCGCCAGGTCGCTCACCAGCACCCGCACCGCGCTCTGGGAGGTCGGCAGGATAAAGCCTGCCTTGCTGGCGATGTAGTCCTGCGTCTTGGCGAACAGTACCGCCCGGTTGCCGATCTGCACACCGTTCAGCTCATCCGAGGCGATGGCAGCCGTGGCCAGCGCAGGCTGCGCGCTGTCCGCGTCCATTACTTGCATCGTGTTGAGGAAGACGTCCGCTTCGGCATCGGTGGCTGGCGATACCTCCACGCGCCATGCGCCTGGCTCGTTGCTGGCTGTCGCATCGGACACGGAGATGGGGTAGTTGATGTTGGTCCCCGTGCTGCGGCTGTATGCACTGAATTCATTGCCCTTGCCGCCGACTTTGCTGATCGACGCGCCGACAGGCAAGATGGTGCGGTTAATCAGCTTGCCGTTATAGCCTTTGGTATTGCGCAGAATGGTCACGGTGTCGCCGACGATAGTAGGCTCCTGCTCGCTGTGCAGCAGCCATGTCTTCTTCATACCGGAGCTGTAGGACTTGATCTTGTCGAGCACGATCAATGCCGCCGGATGCTGCTTGTCTTTCAGGTTGAGGAACACGAACGAGCGCGTGTAATTGACGACCTTGGACGTATAGGCCTTGGCGATGTCGCCCTTCAAATAGCTATAGTCCGGCGTGTCGCTGTCGGGACCGATGTGGCTGTCCTGGCTGCTTCCGTTGATGTAGCCATTTTGAGGGGCGAGCAAGGCCGTCAGCGTCGCCGGCTCCGGTACGACGAAGCGCTGGCCGCCGTCATTCGAATCGGCGGTGGCGAAGGTTTCCGCGCGATCGAAAACCAGCATGGCGTTATGCGCGATGGTGCGTTTGTGGTAGTTCCAGTCGTGGGGGCTGCCGTAATTCAAATCCGTTTTCCCATCGCTGGTTTTTCCCTCATAGAGGCCGGAATCGATGGCCAGCGGCCCTTTGTAGTACAGCTGGAAGTGGCCGGAGTCGAGGTGCTGGTGGTTGGCGAAGCGGACGCTGCCCACTTTCATGGTGGCGATTGCCACCGGGGAGTTCTGCTGGGCGACAACGCTGTCGGTCCATCCGGTTCTGGCGACCATCAACCCTGCAGGATCGGCAAAATATCTGCTCAACGGCAGGGCTTTTGGCGGCGTGGCGTTTTGCCGGGGATTGCTGAACAGGACTTGCCAGATATCGTTGGATTTCAGGCTGTCCGCCGAACCCAGGGCGGACAGCTGCTGCGCAAATTCATGCTTGATATATGGATCGTTGTAATAGGATCCAGGCAGCATGTAGGCGTTGGGCTCGGTCCAATACGTGAGGAATTTCGTATAAACGGATTGATAGCTGTCGCCGTCGCGCATCAGCTGTCCGTCAGGGCGGCGGATGTACAGCCATTGATACGGGACCGATTGCTGGCTGGCGTCGAAGACATCGCCAGCGCCCATGCGGCGGAAGATCCACGATGCAAACATGTCCCATGAGTAGCGGTAAGCGCCGTACGAGTCGCCTTGATGATGCGCGCCTGCTGCGTACGTGAAATTGCGCGGCGCGACAAAGTCCTGGAAGAAGCGGCCGGCGGTAATCTGATAGATTTGCGGGGCTTCGTCGTAGAACGCCACGCCGGCGCTCAGTTGATCGCGCATCAGCTGGGCTTCGCTGCCGTGACCGACCACTGCTCCCTGCTTGCTTGCGTCCGCGAAGCCGAATTCCATTTGCGGGGCCAGCGCCATGAAGCGTTCGATGAATGCGGTCTTTTGTTCCGTGCTGAGCAGCGGATAGGCCCAGTCGTAGACCATGGCCATGAGCGTAATGCCCTCGCCGATGGTGCGGCTATCCGGTGATTTGCAGACCTCCCAGTAAGCATTCATCATATTGATCGCCTGCTGGCCGCTGGTCGTGTTGCTGTCGACCAGATAGCTCAATGCCTTGGCCTGAATGGCGGGGCGGGCCGTGCCGACGCAATAACTGTCCAGTGCTTTCTGGACTTTGTTTGGATCGGTGGGCGGCGTCGGTTGCGTCGGCAGCACGCCGTTGGGATTTGCCGCGGCATTGTCCCGCAGACGGCGCCAGGCTGCCTTCAGTTGTGTGTACTCCACTCCCGGTGCGGTGTTCGATTCCGTTTCGAGCTCGCGCAGCAGGGGCAGGTCGGTGCTGCGTACAAACAGGCGCGGATGTTCGGCCGGCGGCAGTATCGTGGGTGCCGGGTAAGGATTGGCGGGAATGGAGTTGTACACCGTGGGATTTTCACCCAGGCCCCGGGGCACGAAATCCATGCGCTTGGTCACCAGCAGCCGGTCCAGGCCCATTCCTGATTTCGCATACTTGATCTTCAGCTTATGCTGCCCGGCTGTCAGGTCTTTTGCGGCAATGGAAAACCATTGCCAGTCCGGTGAGAATGTATTGACCCAGTATCGCGTGTAGTTGCTGCCGTCATCGATCGCCAGATGAAAGGAATTGCTCCAGTCTGCGGCGGCCAATACGCGCAACCAGATTTTATGGGTTCCGGCGCTCTTCACGTCGATGGTGTAGGTCAGCTCGTCGGCGGAGCTGGCACTGGCCTCTTTTTGATCTGGTTTGCCAGTGACCACCAGGTATTGCGTGGATGGTTCGAGCGCCGGATTGTTAGTGCTCACCCATAGCGTTGGCGCGGTGCCGGGTTCCGCTTCGAAAATCACCTCCGTAGGGAAGGTCGCCGCGTGCGCCAGTTGCGACAAGCCGAACAACAGTGTGGGAAATATTGAAAATCGGAGCAAGGCAGGCATGGGTTTTCCTAATTGCAAAAGAAATAATTGTAACATCCGCAACGTTAGAAATATGCCACTCATCCGTTTTAGCCCCCGCCGTATTCTCTTTAGTCTCACCGGATCAGGTGGTTTGCTCTAAAATATAGGGTTACACTGCGTCCTCGCATGTCGTATTGTGTTTTTGGCATTTCGCACGCCTGTATTGCTTGGAAAAATTTGACCGACTATGTCTAAGAAATTAACTGCCGACGCGACCGCCGCCGCCCCCGTCTCGTTTGAAGAGGCGATGGCGGAACTGGCGCAGCTGGTTGCCCAAATGGAGGCAGGCCAACTGCCGCTGGAAGCTTCGGTGGCCGCCTATGCGCGCGGCTCGGAGCTGGTGAAATTCTGCGCCGCCCAGCTGGAAAAAGTGGAATCCCAGGTCAAGGTGCTGGAGGGCGACATGCTCAAGCCCTTCGCGGAAGCCGCCGAGGCCGAACAATGAACGGCGCCTTCGACGACTGGATGAAAACCGTGCAGGCGGCATCGGAAAACGATTTATCCGGTTTCCTGCCTGCCCCCACCGTGGTCCCGGCCAAGCTGCACGAAGCGATGCGTTACGCGCTGCTGGGCGGCGGCAAGCGCGTGCGTCCGCTGCTGGTGTACGCGGCCGGCGCGCTGTTCGGCGCCGACGCGGCCATCCTGAGCCGCGCCGCCGCCGCAGTGGAAATGATCCACGCCTATTCGCTGGTGCACGACGACATGCCGTGCATGGACGACGATGAACTGCGCCGAGGCAAGCCGACGGTGCACGTGGCCTACGACGAAGCGACCGCGCTGCTGGTCGGCGACGCGCTGCAATCGCAGGCCTTCCTGGTGTTGTCCGAGGCGGATAGCATCCCCGCCGCGCGCCAGGTGGCGATGCTGCGCCTGCTGGCCCACGCCTCCGGCTCGGCCGGCATGTGCGGCGGTCAGGCAATCGATCTCGACAGCGTCGGCCTGAGCCTGACGCTGGAACAGCTGGAGCAGATGCACCAGCTGAAAACCGGCGCGCTGCTGCGCGCCGCAGTGGTACTGGGCGCGCTGGCCGGCAAGGATCTGGAACCGGCCGAACTGCAGGCGCTGAACGACTATGCACGCGCCATCGGCCTGGCTTTCCAGGTGGTGGACGACGTGCTCGACGCCACGGCCGATTCGGCCACGCTGGGCAAGACCGCCGGCAAGGACGCCGCCGACAACAAGCCGACCTATGTCTCGATCCTGGGTCTGGAACCGTCGCGCGCGCTGGCGCAAAAATTGCGGCTCGACGCGCACGCAGCGCTCGCGCCGTTTGGAGAAAAAGCTCTGCGGTTACGCGAACTCGCGGATTTGATCGTGCAGCGGAAGGCATAAATGAAATTGCTCGAAAACATAGACTCACCAGCGGATGTGCGCAAACTGGCGCGCACCCAGCTGACCCCGCTCGCGCATGAATTGCGCAGCTACCTGCTGGATTCGGTTTCGAAGACCGGCGGCCACCTGTCGTCCAACCTGGGCACGGTCGAGCTGACCGTGGCGCTGCACTACGTGTTCAACACGCCGCACGACCGCATCGTGTGGGACGTGGGCCACCAGACCTACTCGCACAAGATTCTGACCGGCCGCCGCGAGCGCATGCACACGCTGCGCCAGCTCAACGGCATCTCCGGCTTCCCGAAACGCGACGAAAGTGAATACGACACCTTCGGCACCGCGCACTCGTCGACCTCGATCTCGGCGGCGCTGGGCATGGCGCAGGCGGCCAAGATCAAGGGCGAGCACCGCCACGCGATCGCCGTGATCGGCGACGGCTCGATGACGGCCGGCATGGCCTTCGAAGCGCTGAACAACGCCGGCGTCCAGGAAGACCTGAACCTGCTGGTGATCCTGAACGACAACGACATGTCGATCTCGCCGCCGGTGGGCGCGCTGAACCGCTACCTGGCGCGTTTGATGTCGGGGCAGTTCTACGCCGCCGCCAAGAACGTCGGCAAGTCGGTGCTGCCCGGCCCAGTGCTGGAACTGGCCAAGCGCCTGGAAGAACACGCCAAGGGCATGGTGGTGCCCGCCACGATGTTCGAGGAATTCGGCTTCAACTACATCGGCCCGATCGACGGCCACGACCTCGAATCGCTGGTGCCTACGCTGCAGAACATCAAGCAGCTCAAAGGCCCGCAGTTCCTGCACGTCGTCACCAAGAAGGGCCAGGGCTACAAGCTGGCCGAGGCGGAACCGGTGCTGTACCACGGCACGCCGAAATTCAATCCGGCCGAAGGCATCAAGCCGGCCGCCGCGCCGGGCAAGATGAGCTACACCGACGTCTTCGGCAACTGGCTGTGCGATATGGCGGCCGCCGACAAGAAGCTGGTCGGCATCACGCCGGCCATGCGCGAAGGTTCGGGCATGGTGCGCTTCGAGCAGGAATACCCTGACCGCTACTTCGACGTCGGCATCGCCGAGCAGCACGCCGTCACCTTCGGCGCCGGCCTGGCTTGCGAAGGCCTGAAGCCGGTGGTGGCGATCTACTCCACCTTCCTGCAACGCGGCTACGATCAGCTGATTCACGACGTGGCGTTGCAAAACCTGGACGTGACCTTCGCGCTGGACCGCGCAGGCCTGGTGGGCGCGGACGGCGCCACCCACGCCGGCAACTACGACCTGGCCTACCTGCGCTGCATCCCGAACATGGTGGTGATGGCTGCTTCGGACGAAAACGAGTGCCGCCAGATGCTGAGCACCGGCTACCACTACAAGGGACCGGCGGCGATCCGCTACCCACGCGGTGCGGGCGCCGGCGCGGCGATCCAGCCGGAGCTGACGACCATTGAAATCGGCAAGGGCGAAATCAAGCGCAAGGGCCAGAAGATTGCCATTTTGGCCTTCGGCTCGATGGTTGCGCCGGCCGTCGCCGCAGGCGAGACGCTGGACGCCACCGTGGCCAATATGCGCTTCGTCAAGCCGCTGGACGTGGAACTGGTCAAGCAGTTGGCGGCCGAACACGACTACCTGGTGACCGTGGAAGAGGGCTGCATCATGGGTGGCGCAGGCGCCGCCGTGGCTGAAGCGCTGGCCGCCGAAGGCATCGTCAAGCCCTTGCAGATGCTCGGCCTGCCGGACAAGTTCATCGACCACGGCGACCCGGCCAAGCTGCTGGCCGGCGTGGGCCTGGACGCCGCCGGCATCACCGCCTCGATCAAGGCGCGCCACGCAGCCGCCGAGCCGCGCCTGGTGGTCAACAACGGCTAAATACCGTTGCTGTTACGCCCAAAGCCGCCTCCGGGCGGCTTTTTTCTTGCCTATCGCAAAGGCGCGTCCTATATTGGTATAAACAGTTTATTCGGTTTATATCGCCATGAACGCCGCCGCCTCCCTGTTTGCCGGTTTGCTGTTCGCCTGCGGAACGGCGGGCGCGCAGGTGCCCGAGTCGGGCAGGGCGCAGGAGATGGGCTTCAGCGCCGAGGAAGTGGCCAGCACCGTGGAAGACCGCTATATCGACCGCATGGTCGAACTGGCCGCCGCCGGACGCCTGGACGACGACCGCGCCTTGCTGGCGCGCCTGCAAGCCATAGGCGCCGGCCTGATACGCGCCGCCGTGGCGCTGAAGCCGGAAGCGGCAGCCTGGCAATGGGAGTTCCACACCACCAGCGATACCGAAGTCGACGCCATCTGCATGGCGGGCGGGAAGATCCTGGTGGGCAGCGCCTTCGTGCGCCAGCTGGCGTTGAACGATGGCGAGCTGGCGACGCTGCTGGCGCACGAAGTCGCCCACGCGGTGGCCGAGCATCATCGCGAAACCTTGTCGGAAGCGCTATTTCTGAACCGCTATCCGGCGGTGCCGGTGGAGGTGGTGCTGGAGCGGCTGGAGAGCGACGTGTCGGTGCAGATAAGGCTGTCCAAGCTATCGAGCCTGCAGGAATCCGAGGCCGACCAATTGGGCATGGTGCTGGCGCACCGCGCCGGCTGGCCGGCCGCCGACATGGTCAGCTTCTACCGCAAGCTGTCCGACGGCGACCAGCTGGCGCTGGTGGCCGGCGCCTATCCGGCCAGCGCCTCGCGCCTCAGCATGGCCAAGGGGATGGCGCTGCTGTTCCAGTCAGACCGTTAGCGCAGCCTTAGCCGCGTTTGCGCTCGTGCTGCCACAGCACGTCGCTGCCGCCTGCATAGCGGTTCAACACGCGCGACAGCACAAACATCAAGTCCGACAAACGGTTCACGTACTGGCGTGGATGCTCGTGGATGGTCTCGGCCTTGCCCAGCGTGACGATGGCGCGCTCGGCGCGGCGGCACACGGTGCGGCACACGTGCGCCTGTGAGGCCGCCCGCGAGCCCGCCGGCAGGATGAATTCCGTCAGCGCCGGCAGCGTGGCGTTGTACTTGGCCAGCAGCGCGTCCAGGCGCTCGACGTGCGTCTCGGTGATCATCTGGTAGCCGGGGATGCACAATTCGCCGCCCAGGTCGAACAGATCGTGCTGGATGGTGACCAGTTCCTCGCGCAGATCGGCCGGCATGTCTTCGCACAGCAGCAGGCCGATGTGCGAGTTCAGTTCATCGACTTCGCCGATCGAGTCGATACGCACGCTGTCCTTGTCGGTGCGGCTGCCGTCACCGAGGCCGGTGGTGCCGCCGTCGCCGGTGCGGGTGGCGATTTTGGAGAGTCGGTTGCCCATATTGATTCCTAAAGTAGATGAGTCGCGCTCGGAAGAATACAACAGTTTAGTCGGGTATTTCGTCCTGCGGGGCGTTTGTGCTTACAATCGATGCCTGACCAAGTGCTTCCAGGTGCCCGCTCCATGAACACTGCCACTCCCGAACGGGCCGTACTGGCCGATATCGCCGCCCGCCGCGCGCAGGTTGCCGCGGCGTTGCAGCAGGTGCTGCCGGAGCGCGCCATCCTGTCCGCGCCGGAAGACACCCGCCCCTACGAATGCGACGGCCTGGCCGCCTACCGCCAGCTGCCGATGATCGTCGTGCTGCCGGACAGCGAGGCGCAGATCGTCGCCGTGCTGCAGGTCTGCCGCGAACTCAATGTGCCCATCGTGCCGCGCGGCGCCGGCACCGGCCTGTCCGGCGGCGCCATGCCCATCGCAGACGGCGTGGTGCTGTCGACCGCGCGCCTGAACCGCATCGTACGCATGGACGCCTATTCGCGCAGCGCCGTGGTGCAGCCGGGCGTGCGTAACCTGGCCATCTCGGAAGCGGCGGCGCAGCATGGCTTGTACTACGCGCCGGATCCATCGTCGCAGATCGCCTGTACCATCGGCGGCAACGTGGCGGAGAATTCCGGCGGCGTGCACTGTCTCAAATACGGCCTGACCGTGCACAACGTGCTGCGCGTGCGCATGGTGACGATAGACGGCGACGTGGTGGAACTAGGCGGCGAAGCGCTCGACGCGCCGGGGCTGGACCTGCTGTCGGTGTTCATCGGCTCCGAGGGCATGCTGGGCATCGTCACCGAGGTCACGGTCAAGCTGGTGCCCAAGCCGGCCACCGCGCGCGTCATCATGGCCTCGTTCGACGAGGTGGTGGCGGGCTGCCACGCGGTGGCGGCGCTGATCGCGGCCGGCATCATCCCGGCCGGGCTGGAGATGATGGACCGGACCTCGTCGCGCATGGTCGAACCGTTCGTGCAGGCCGGCTACGACACCGAAGCCGCCGCCATCCTGCTGTGCGAGGCCGACGGCACCATCGAAGAGGTGGAAGAGGAAATCGCCCGCATGACGGCGGTGCTGAACACGGCCGGCGCCAGCGCCATCGCGGTGTCGCAGACGGAGGCGGAACGGCTCAAGTTCTGGTCCGGCCGCAAGAACGCCTTCCCGGCGGCGGGCCGCATCTCGCCGGACTACTACTGCATGGACGGCACCATCCCGCGCAAGCGCCTGGGACAGGTGCTGGAAGGGATAGCGCAGATGGAAACCAGGTACGGCCTGCGCTGCGCCAACGTGTTCCATGCGGGGGACGGCAACCTGCACCCGCTGATCCTGTTCAACGCCAACATCCCCGATGAATTCGAACGCGCCGAAGCCTTCGGCGCCGAGATCCTGGCCTTGTGCGTAGAAGTGGGCGGCACCATCACCGGCGAGCATGGGGTGGGCATCGAGAAGATCAATTCGATGTGCGTGCAGTTCGCGCCGGCCGAGCTGGAGGCATTCTTCTCGGTCAAGCGCGCCTTCGACCCGGCGGGCTTGCTCAATCCCGACAAGGCCATACCAACGCTGAACCGCTGCGCCGAATTCGGCAAGATGCGCGTCAGCGGCGGCATGCTGCCGTTTTCCCATTTGCCGCGTTTTTAACGGAGTGACATGAGCACCGGTTCCCATTCCGACATCGCCGCGCAGTTCGGCGCCCGCATCCGCGCCGCCACCGCCGCAGGCACGCCGTTGCGCCTGCGCGGCGGCGGCACCAAGGACTGGTACGGCCAGGCCTTGAACGGCGAAGTATTCGATACGAGCGCCTACGCCGGCATCGTCGCCTACGAGCCGACCGAGCTGGTAGTCACCGCGCGCTGCGGCACGCCGCTGGCCGAGATCGAGGCGCTGCTGGCGCAGCACCATCAGATGCTGGCCTTCGAGCCGCCGCGCCACGGCGCCGCATCCACCATCGGCGGCGTGGTCGCCAGCGCCTTGTCCGGCCCGCGCCGCGCCAGTGCGGGCGCGGTGCGTGATTTCGTGCTCGGCGCGGTGCTGATGGACGGCCACGGCGAGGCGTTGCGCTTCGGCGGCCAGGTGATGAAGAACGTGGCCGGCTACGACGTCTCGCGCCTGCTGGCCGGTTCGCTGGGCACGCTGGGGCTGATGCTGGAAGTGTCGCTCAAGGTGCTGCCGGTGCCGGTGTGCGAGGCCAGCCTGCGCTTCGAGATGAGCGAGATCGATGCGCTGCGCCGCCTGAACGAATGGGCCGGCCAGCCGCTGCCGATATCGGCCAGCTGCTGGCATCAGGGCGTGCTGTCGCTGCGGCTGTCCGGCGCGGAGGCGGCGGTGGTCGCGGCGCAGCGCAAGCTGGGCGGCGCGCCGCTGGCCGATGCTGCGGCGTTCTGGGCCTCGCTGCGCGACCAGACGCACGGCTATTTCGACGGCGGCAGCTTGTGGCGGCTGTCGGTGCCGCCGGCGGCCAGCGCCATCATCCTGCGCGGCGAGCAGCTGATCGAATGGGGCGGGGCGCAACGCTGGCTCAAGGCGGATACCGTTGATGCCGAACAGGCAGCCGCCATACGCCGCACTGTGGCGGCGGCCGACGGCCACGCGACGCTGTTCCGTGGCGCGGACAAGGATGTCGGCGTGTTTCATCCGCTGGCGCCTGCCGTGGCCCGGATCAACCAGAGGCTGAAGCAGGCCTTCGACCCGGCGGGGATCTTCAATCCCGGCCGCATGTACGGATAGCGCGTATGCAAACCAATCTCGCCGACTTCATCAAGAACACTCCCGAAGGCGCGGAGGCCGACGCCATCCTGCGCGCCTGCGTCCACTGCGGCTTCTGCACCGCCACCTGTCCCACCTACCAGCTGCTGGGCGACGAACTCGATGGCCCGCGCGGCCGCATCTACCTCATCAAGCAGGTGCTGGAAGGCGCGCCGGTGACGGTCAAGACACAGACCCACCTGGACCGCTGCCTGACCTGCCGCAATTGCGAAACCACCTGTCCGTCCGGCGTGCGCTACGGCCGCCTGATCGACATCGGCCGCAAGGTGGTGGAAGAGCGCGTGCAGCGCCCGTTCATCGAGCGCATGAAACGGCTGGTGTTGAAGGAAGCCTTGCCGCGCAAGGCGTTGTTCACGACGGCCTTGCGCGCCGGGCAGATATTCCGTCCGCTGCTGTCGCCCGCCATGCAGGACAAGATTCCGGCGATGCGCGGCGCGGGCGCATGGCCGGCCCGCGAACACGCCCGCAAGATGCTGGTGCTGGAAGGCTGCGCGCAGCCGGCGATGGCGCCCAACATCAACGCCGCCACGGCCCGCGTGCTGGATGCGCTGGACGTGCAGTTGCTGGTCGCGCCCAA
This sequence comes from Rugamonas aquatica, assembly GCF_009380215.1. Taxonomy (GTDB): domain Bacteria; phylum Pseudomonadota; class Gammaproteobacteria; order Burkholderiales; family Burkholderiaceae_D; genus Rugamonas; species Rugamonas aquatica_B. The sequence continues at coordinate 27,622 of NZ_WHUG01000011.1, read as the reverse complement.
GGCCGGCTGCTGCGGCGCTCTGCGCCACCACCTGAACGACCAGGAAGCGGCGCTGGACGACATGCGCCGCAACGTCGACGCCTGGTGGCCCTACGTGCAGGACGGCGCGGTGGAGGCCATCGTGATGACGGCGTCGGGCTGCGGCGTCACGGTCAAGGAGTATGGGCATTTGCTGGCGCACGATGCAGCCTACGCCGACAAGGCACAGCGCATCTCGGCGCTGACACGCGACTTGAGCGAGGTGATGCCGGAATTCGAGGAAGCGCTGCGGCGCCGCGCCGTCAACCGGGAGCGCGTGGCCTACCATCCGCCATGCACGCTGCAGCACGGCCAGCAGATACGCGGCAAGGTGGAGGGCGTGCTGCGCGCTGTCGGCGTGGACGTGGTGCTGTGCGCGGACAGCCATTTGTGCTGCGGCTCGGCGGGCACCTACTCGCTGCTGCAAGCGGAATTGTCGCTGCAACTGCGCGACCGTAAGCTGGCCAACCTGGCCGACACCGGCGCCACCACCATCGTCTCGGCCAACGTCGGTTGCACCGCGCACCTGCAATCGGGCACGGAGACGCCGGTGATGCACTGGATCGAATTGATCGACTCAGCCCTGAACAAATAAGGGCATCTGCGCCGTGCCGCCGGCCGGTTCTGCGTGCAGGCTGAGGATGGGCGGCAGCTGCGCGGCGGCCTGCCACACCGGCGCGGTGTCGAAACTGGCGACCCAGGCCAGCACGTCGTCGGCCGGCATCGGCCGGGCGATGCCGTAGCCTTGCACCAGGTCGCAGCCCAGCCGCATCAGCATGGCGCCGTGTTCGATGGTTTCCACGCCCTCGGCGATCACGCCCAAACCGAAGGACTTGGCCAGGCCGATGACGGCGCTGACCAGGTGCAGGTCGTCGCGGTCCACCAGCATATTGCGCACGAAGCTCTGGTCGATCTTCAGCATGTCCGCCGGCAGCCGCTTCAGGTAGGACATCGACGAATACCCCGTACCGAAATCGTCCAGCGCGAAGCTGATGCCCAGCGCCTGGCAATCGAGCATGATGCTGCGCACATGGGCGATGTCGCTCAGCGCCGACGATTCCAGTATCTCCAGCTCCAGCATATGCGGCGGCACGTCCGGGAATTCGGCCAGGATGGCGGTCAGGCGGGCGACGAAGTCGGCGCGCTGGAAATGGCGGGCGGCGATGTTGACGCTGATGACCCAGCGGGCGTCGAACGCGCGCCACACCTGCAACTGCCGCAGCGCTTCGCGCAGCACCCATTCGCCGATATCGACGATCACGTCGCTGTGTTCGACGATGGGCAGGAACTCGGTCGGTCCGACCACGCCGCGCAGCGGATGCTGCCAGCGCAGCAGCGCCTCCATGCCGACGATGCGGCCTTTGCGCATGTCCAGCTTGGGCTGGTAGTACAGCCGCAGTTCGCCGGCGCGCACGGCGGCGCGCACTTCGGTGCGGCGGTTGTGGTGGGTGCGCACCTGTTCGTCCAGGTCGGCGTCGAAGAAGTGATAGCGGTTGCGGCCCGTGATCTTGGCCTGGTACAGCGCCTGGTCGGCGTGGCGCAGCAGGCTGTCGGCGCTGATCTCGCTGCCGGTGTAGACCGCCACCCCGACGCTGGCCGACATGCTCACCGCCTCGCCGTCGCACACGTAATCGCGCGACAGCGCCGCCATCAGGCGGTCCAGCGCCTGCTCGACGCCAGCGCGGCCGTTCATCTCCGGCAGCAGCAGCACGAACTCGTCGCCGCCCAGGCGAGCCACGTAATGGCGCTGGCCGGCGAAATCGTGCAGGCGGCTGGCGGCCTGCTTGAGGACCTCGTCGCCGATGTCCTGGCCCAGCGTCTGGTTCACGTGCTGGAAGTGATCGAGGTCGAACAGGCAGACGGCCAGCAGGTAATCCTCCTCGCGCGCGCGGACGACTTCCTGTTCGAAGCGGGCGGCCAGCGCGGCGCGGTTGGGCAGTCCGGTCAGCACATCGTGGTTGCTCTGCCAGGAGATCTGCTGCATCAGCTGGCGGCGCTCGGTCACGTCGCGGAACACCAGCACCGAGCCTTGCACCTCGTGCTGCGCCGAGCGGATCGCGTTGGCCGTGTATTCGACGGTGACGATCTGGCCGATGCGGTTGCGCAGGCTCTGGTTGCCGACCTTGACCACCTCACCGCCGGCATAGACCGCCGCCATCGACTTGAGCAGCGCATGCTGGCCGAAGTTATTCGCCAACACGAACACCTGGTGCAGCTCCATGCCGAGTGCGCGCGCTTCGGTCCAGCCGGTGAGCTGCTGGGCGACGTCGTTGATGGTGGCGATTTTTCCGCTCAGGTCAGTGGTGATGACGGCGTCGCCGATCGAGGCCAGCGTGACTTCGATGCGTTCCTTTTCCACCTGTAGCAGCGACTGCGCCTGCAGTGTATGTTCCAGCTGTTCGCTGAGCCTTGCCTGGCTTTGCTGCAGCTTGTGCACCAGCGCCTGCACGCGCTGCGCCATGTTGTTGAAGGTGACGGCCAGCATGCGCGCTTCCAGCGTACCGGCGACTGGCAGGCGTACGCCATGATCGCCGTTCTGGAAGCGGGTGGTGGTGTCGGCCACGCGCCGCAGCATGCGCTTGTTGGCGTAGATGATGATGCCCAGCAGCGTGTAGATGATGGCGATGTTGATGATGGAGATCACCGCCTGCTGGCGCAGCGTGCGCCACACCTGGGCCAGCGGCAGCGTCGGTTCAAAGCCCAGCACCAGCACGGCGCTGCCGATGTAGATGGTGCGGTTGATCGGTTGCAGGCCGTTCAGCTGGCGGAACCAGTCCGGATAGTCCGGCGCCGGCTGCGCGCTGCGCAAAGCCTCCAGGTGGCCGCCGGCATAGTCCAGCCGCGCCGAGACCAGGTCGGCCTCCAGCAGCAGGGCGCTGGCCAGCGTGTTGTCGAGCGCGGCGCGGTCGGGCGTGCTCAGCGCTGGCGTCAGGGCCTTGTGCAGATAGACGCCCAATTCGCCCGCGTCCTTCTGGTAGCGGGCGTTGGCGTATTCGGTTTCCGAATCGAACAATAGGGTGTATCGCACGCCCACGACGATGGCGATGACGGCGAAGATGGGCACGAACAAGCGGGAGTACATCCCCATCCGCATCCAGTGCGATAACAGTTTTCCAAACAACGACATAGGCGACTGATTCGATAATTGGAAATGACCAGAGATCATTATTACCGAAAAGTTAACCTAAAGCACGTTTTTTGGAAAACGTTTTCACTCTTTTTTCGGATTGTCGTGGACACGCGCCCGGCGGGGCTTATTCCGCCAGCAGTTTCTCGATGTCGGCGATCAGGTCTTCCGGCTTGGTGGCCGGGGCGTAGCGGTTGTAGACGGTGCCGTCCTTGCGGATCAGGAACTTGGTGAAGTTCCATTTGATGCCTTCGGTGCCGAGTATGCCGGGCGCGTCTTTTTTCAGTTTAGTAAACAACGGGTGGGCGTTATCGCCGTTAACGTCGATCTTGGCGAACAGCGGGAAGGTGACGCCGTAGTTTTTTTCGCAGAAGGCGCCGATCTCGTCGGCCTGGCCCGGCTCCTGCGCGCCGAACTGGTTGCAGGGGAAGCCCAGCACCACCACGCCCTTCTCCTTGAACTGCTGGTACACGGCCTCCAGACCCTTGTACTGCGGCGTGAAGCCGCACTTGCTGGCGGTGTTGACGATCAGCAGAACCTGGCCCTTGTACTGGCCCAGGTTGACGGGGGCGCCGGTCAGGCTGTCGGCGTTGATATCGTAGATTGCGGTCATGGTGTTAGACGAGTCCCAGATGTTCGGTTCCGGCGGAGAGATCCCGGTTTTTGGCGGCCTTGCCTTCAAGCTTGATGGCGAGCCGCAGGTCGTTGACGGAGTCGGCGTTGCGCAGCGCGTCTTCGTAGCTGATGATATCCGCTTCGTGCAGGTCGAACAGCGACTGGTCGAAAGTCTGCATGCCCAGTTCGCGCGACTTCTTCATCAGCTCCTTGATCTCGTGGACTTCGCCCTTGAAGATCAGGTCCGAGATCAGCGGAGAATTGAGCATGATCTCGATCGCCACGGCGCGGCCCTTGGATTCCTTGCGTGGAATCAGGCGCTGAGAAATCATGCCCTTCAGGTTCAGCGACAGGTCCATCAGCAATTGCTGGCGGCGTTCCTCGGGGAAGAAGTTGATGATGCGGTCCAGCGCCTGGTTGGCGCTGTTGGCGTGCAGGGTGGCCAGGCACAGGTGGCCGGTTTCGGCGAAGGCGATCGCATGGTCCATGGTTTCGCGGTCGCGGATCTCGCCGATCTGGATCACGTCCGGCGCCTGGCGCAGCGTGTTCTTCAGCGCCACGGCCCAGTCCTCGGTGTCCACGCCCACTTCGCGCTGGGTCATGATGCAGTTCTTGTGCGGGTGGACGTATTCGACCGGGTCTTCGATGGTGATGATGTGGCCGTAGCTGTTTTCGTTGCGGTAGCCGACCATGGCCGCCAGCGTGGTCGACTTGCCGGAACCGGTGGCGCCGACCATGATGACCAGGCCGCGCTTGGACATGACGACATCCTTGAGCACTTCGGGCAGGCCGAGGTCTTCGAGTTTGGGGATTTCGCTGGTGATGGTCCGCAGCACCATGCCGACCGAGCTCATCTGCACGAACGCCGACACGCGGAAGCGGCCCAGGTCGCCGGGGCTGATGGCGAAGTTGGCTTCCTTGGTCAGTTCGAAGGAGGCGGTCTGCTTGTCGTTCATGATGGAGCGCGCCAGGTCCATGGTGTGGGCGGCGGTGAGCACCTGCGACGACACCGGCGTCATCTTGCCGTCGATCTTGATGGCGGGCGGGAAGCCGGCGGTGATGAACAGATCCGAGCCCTTCTTGCTGGTCATCAGACGCAGCAGGTCGAACATGAATTTGGAGGCCTGATCGCGTTCCATGGTATGTCCTTTTCGTTGGGGGTCAAGTCTGACATTTGGACACGGCCTCTGCCGTAGCTGCGCATACGGCAGAGGCCGTGTCCAAATGTCAGACTTGACCCCCGGGGTTTAGCCGGGGAAGTTGTCGGGCGTCTTGGCGGCGTTGCGGGCGGCGGCGGCGCTGATGACGTTGCGGCGCACCAGGTCCGTCAGGTTCTGGTCCAGCGTCTGCATGCCGACGTTGCTGCCGGTCTGGATCGCCGAGTACATCTGCGCGATCTTGGCTTCGCGGATCAGGTTGCGGATCGCCGGCGTCGCCACCATGATCTCGTGCGCGGCCACGCGGCCGTTGCCATCCTTGGTCTTCAACAGCGTCTGCGAAATCACCGCCTGCAGCGATTCGGACAGCATCGCCCGCACCATCTCCTTCTCATCGGCCGGGAACACGTCGACGATACGGTCGATGGTCTTGGCCGCCGACGAGGTGTGCAAGGTGCCGAACACCAGGTGGCCCGTCTCCGCCGCCGACAAGGCCAGGCGGATGGTTTCCAGGTCGCGCAGCTCGCCGACCAGGATGCAGTCCGGATCTTCCCGCAGCGCCGAGCGCAGCGCGTTGTTGAACGACAGCGTGTGCGGTCCCACCTCGCGCTGGTTGATCAGACACTTCTTCGATTCGTGCACGAACTCGATCGGGTCTTCGATCGTCAGGATGTGGCCGTATTCGTTTTCGTTGAGGTGGTTGACCATCGCCGCCAGCGTGGTCGACTTGCCGGAGCCGGTCGGTCCCGTCACCAGCACCAGCCCGCGCGGCTTGAGCGCGAAGTCGGCGAAGATCTTGGGCGCGTTTAAATCCTCCAGGCTGAGGATCTTCGATGGGATCGTCCGCAACACAGCCGAGGCGCCGCGGTCCTGGTTGAAGGCGTTGACGCGGAAACGCGCCAAGCCCGGGATCGCGAACGAGAAGTCGCATTCCAGCATCTCTTCGTAGGCCTTGCGCTGGCCGTCGTTCATGATGTCATAGATCATGCCGTGCACGTCCTTGTGCTCCAGCGGCGGCAGGTTGATGCGGCGCACGTCGCCGTGCACCCGTATCATCGGCGGCAGCCCGGCCGACAGGTGCAGGTCCGAAGCCTTGTTCTTGACGGAGAATGCGAGAAGTTCGGAGATGTCCATTTATAATCCCTGTGCCTGACGTTGGTGAAGTGCCGCTGTGGCGCTAACCGTTGTTTCTAACGATTTTTACTCGATGATTATGTCCCTGATCCCCCAGAACTTGCAAGCAATCACCTCGACTATTGTTGCCACAGCCCAAGATGTTGGCCGTGCGCCGCAATCGGTGCAGTTGCTGGCCGTGTCCAAGACCTTCGGGCCGGAGGCGGTGCTGGAAGCGGTGCAGGCCGGCCAGCGTGCCTTCGGCGAAAACTATCTGCAAGAGGGCGTGGACAAGATCAAGGCACTGCAGGCGGCCGGGGCGCCGGCGCTGGAGTGGCATTTCATCGGCCCGATCCAGAGCAACAAGACCCGGCCTATCGCCGAGCACTTCGACTGGGTGCACACGGTAGAGCGCGAGAAGATCGCGCAGCGCCTGTCCGAGCAGCGCCCTGAAGGCATGGCGCCGTTGCAGATCTGCCTGCAGGTGAATATCAGCGGGGAAGCCAGCAAGAGCGGCGTGGCCCCGGATGAGTTGGCAGCGCTGGCCCACAAGGTCGCGGCGCTGCCGAATCTGACCTTACGCGGCCTGATGGCGATCCCCGAGCCGGCCGAAGACTTTGCACAGCAGCGCGCGGCGTTCGCCCAGCTGCGTGTGCTGTACGAACAGCTGCGCGCCGACGGTCTGGCGCTGGACACGCTGTCGATGGGCATGTCGGCCGATATGCGCGCCGCCATTGTCGAAGGCGCGACCATCGTGCGCGTCGGCAGCGCCATTTTTGGTTCACGAAACTACAACAAGGCTTGAACATGAAGATAGCATTTATCGGCGGCGGTAATATGGCCTCCGCCCTGATCGCGGGACTGGCCAACAAACTCACCGCCGGCGCCAATATCCACGTGGCCGATCCCAACGCGGATGCGCTGACGCGATTGCACCAGCAGTTCGGCGTGACCACGGCCAACGGCGCCGATGCCGCCGTGTCGTCGGCGGACGTGATCGTGCTGGCGGTCAAACCGCAAAGCATGCGCGAAGTGGCGGCCCAGCTGCTGCCGTTGATCGATCCCGCGAAGCAGCCGCTGATCGTGTCGATCGCGGCCGGCATCCGTGGCGCGGATTTGTCGCGCTGGCTGGGCGGCTACGGCGCCATCGTGCGCTGCATGCCGAACACGCCGGCGCTGATCGGCATGGGCATCACCGGCATGGCGGCGACGGCCGGCGTGTCCGCCGCGCAGAAGAAGGCTGCGGACGATATCCTGCGCGCCGTCGGCCCGACCGTGTGGCTGGACGACGAGTCGCAAATCGATGCGGTGACGGCAGTGTCGGGCAGCGGCCCGGCGTATGTGTTCTACTTCATCGAGGCGATGCAACAGGCCGCGCTGGACATGGGCCTGAACGCGGAGCAGGGCAGGCAGCTGGCGCTGGCGACGTTTGCCGGTGCGTCGCAGCTGGCGGTGCAGTCGAGCGAGCCGGTATCGCTGCTGCGCGAACGTGTGACGTCCAAGGGCGGCACCACCTACGCGGCGCTGACCAGCATGGAGCAGAGCGGTGTCAAGTCAGCTATCATCACTGCAATGAAAGCTGCCGCGCACCGCGGCAAGGAAATGGGCGACGAGCTGGGTTCCGCAAACTAAAACGAAGGGCTGCATGATGACGGTAACACGCTACCTCCCACTGATTGCAGCTATGACCGCGTTACAGGCGGGCGCCGCAACCATCGTTGACGAGACGGTGCAGCGCCCGGAAGGCGCGCGCCACTATCTGCTGGCGCAGCCGGCGACGCCGGTGGCTGGCAAGCTGCCGCTGGTGATCCTGTTGCACGGCCACGCGGCGTCGGCCAATCTCACTTTCGGCAAGGGCAAGATCGACGATCCGGCCGCCGCCTGGCTGGCCGTGGCCGACCGCGAAGGCTTGCTGGTGATCGCGCCCGATGGCGCGAAAGGTAGCGACGACAAGCAGGGCTGGAACGACTGCCGCGCCGATGCACCCACCAATCCCAAGACCGACGATGTCGGCTTCATCGCAGCGATGATCGACCAGGCGGTCGCGCAGCACAATGCCGATCCTTCTCGTGTGTATCTGTCCGGCGCTTCCAATGGCGGCGGCATGGTGTATCGCGCGGCGATTGAAATGGGGCCGCGCCTGGCGGCGGTGGCCGTGTCGAGCATGCTGATGCCGACCAAGAATCTGTGCGCGGCGCCCAAGCGCGCCTTGCCAGTGCTGGTGGCGCATGGAACGGAGGACAAGATCGCTCCGTATGCGGGCGGCGAAGTCGGCCACTTCCTGCTGACGGGGCGTGGCTCGGGCCTGAGTGCGGAGGATTCAGTGAAGTACTGGCGCGAGCTGGCGCAGCTGCCGTCCACGCCGACGATCACGAAAGTTCCGCATCGCGATGCCGACGACAAGACGGCGCTGGTGCGCTACGTGTGGGGCAGCGATCCGAACGGCACGCAGGTCGAGTTCCTGAAGATGGAGAACGCCGGCCACGTACAGCCGAGCATCGCGCACAACCTGTCATGGCTGGTGCAGGCGGTGCTGGGCAAGCAGAACGGCGATGTGGAATTTGCCGATGAAACCTGGGCCTTCTTCAAGGACAAGTGCGCACCCTGACGCCAACGTCATTCCCGCGCACGCGGGAATCCAGGCATTGCCTGAATTCCCTCCATGCATCGCATCCTGTCAGGCGCAGCATGGGTTCCCGCTTTCGCGGGAACGACTAGCCGCCGCCGCAGCCTTGCTTCATCGAGGCGATCCATGCGCGTATCAGCTCCACGCCTTCCTTGTGCACCGAGCCCCGTCCCAGTTCCGGCATCATGATGCCGGTCTGGTCGGAACTTAAGCGGTAGACCATGATCGAGTCCTCCGGCTGGCCCGGCGCGATGCCGTAGTTATGGCCGCCCGTGCCCGCACCCGCCGCCACCGGCGGCTTGCACAGCCCCAGATGCAGATCGGCCGGCGCCCCCATGTTCAGATGCAGCGCCGTGGTGTTGGCCGCGCCCTTGTCGTTGTGGCAGTGGGCGCAGTTGATGTCGAGGTAGGCGCGTGCGCGTGCGTTCAGCGTCTGACCCTTGTCCAGCCAGTTGGCGTTGTGCGGCGCGGCTGTCGCGGCATTGGCCGGCACGCCGCTCAGGTAGCCGATGCGGGCCAGGTAGTCGAGCTGGTTGCTGGTCACGCCATCGTAGCTGTAGCTGCGGTTCATATGCCGCGCCTTCGGACCTATCGGCTGGAACTGGCGCGACTTCACATCGGCCACGTGGCAGGACGCGCACTGGTTCACGTTCGGCACTACATAGGTCAGCGGCTTGCGGCTGCGGTCTTCATGCACGACTTCCAGCGGCACCTGGTCGCCTGTACGCGACAGCACGGCTTCGGTCTGCTCGGCATTCCACACATAGGGCAGGGCGATCCAGCCGTCGGCGCGGCGCACCAGCAGGCGGGTTTCGATCAGGCGAACATTGGCCAGATCGAGCTTGTCGCTGCCGGTCTTGCTGGTGTCGTAGGTCGCCAGCACCGCCTTGGCGGGGCCGTCGGCCTTGGGGTAGTAAAAGGTCTTGCTGATGATGGTCCCGACCGGGAACTCGAAGGTGGTGTCGGCGTTGTAGACGGCGCTCTGGCCCTTCGGCATCCAGACGGTGCGCAGCTTGTGCGCGTAGTCGGTGAACAGCGGCGTGTTCAGATCGTAGGGGACCACGCCGGTGTTCAGGTTCAGGCGGCCGCCGGAGACGGCCATCAAATGCCAGTCGCTCAACTTGGCCGGGTTGCCTTCCGTGATGAAGCTGACCGGCTCCTGCTGATGCGTGCACGCGGCCAGCATCAGCGCGCACGCGATTGCGGACAATCTCACCATCATGACTGCGCGGAGAGTTGGGCGATCGTCACCGGCGGCAGCTTGGCCAGCTCGCAACGGAACGGCGCCGAGTCCTTGCTGGGGTTCTTGTACTTGTTCGGACCGTCGGCGTTCAGCACTTCGACGCCGTCCTGGATGCAGATGCGCTGCTCGGCCGGCATCACGCCCTTGACCAGCAGCTTGTTGTCGACGTAGCCGTCCCACAGCACGTCGGGCAGGTGGCCGCCGATGCCGTACATGGCGATCTTCAGCGCCTTCAGATCGAGGCCGTCGGGCGAATCGCCGCCGCCCTTGAAGCGGTTGCCGTAGACGTAGATCGCCTTTGGATACGGGTCGTAGCCGGCGGCCACGCCTTTCTCGGTGTAGTAGCCGGTCGAGTGGTAGCTGGAGATGATGACGTTGGCGGTCTGGTTGTCGGTGACGTCGTTGTCGAAGATCTCGACCTTGGAGTTGGAGTTGATGACGATGCCGGAACCGGCCGGCACGCTGGCCACCGCCGTGCCGCGCGCGGCGAAGTTGCCCAGGTTGTTCTTCTCGACCTTGTTCTTGTACACGCGCGTGCTATGGCCGGGCTGCGACAGGTTGGGCATGTTGAACACCAGGATGCCGCCGGTGTTATTGGTGGCGACGTTGTCGTAGACGTCGGCGTTGATGGTGTTCTCGATTTCGATGCCGGCCACGTTCTGCTCGGCGCGCGAGCGGCGCACCACCACGCCGTTGGACTGGCCGACATAGATGCCGGCGTCGGAGGCGGCGATGGCCACGCAGTCCTCGATCAGCACGTTTTTCGTCTTGACCGGGTAGATGCCGTAGGCGCCGTTGGTGACTTTGGAACCGCCGGTCCATTGCACCTTGACCTTGCGGATGGTGATGTTGTCGCCGTCGTTGATCTTCAGGCCATCGCCCTTGGAGTCTTCGATGGTCAAGCCTTCGATGGTGAAGTTGCTGGCGTAGACCAGCATGCCTTCCGGTCCAGTGACCTGGTTTTTGAACGAGAGGATGGTCTTGTCCATGCCGGCGCCGCGTATCGTGACGCCGTTGCCGCGCAGGGTCAGGCCGCTAGTGAGATGATAGGTACCGGCCGGGATCTCGACCACGCTGCCGGGTTTGGCGTCGAGCAGCTGCTCCTGCAGTTTTTTCTGGAACGCCGCGCCGGCGCTGGCCTGCTCGGCCGAGACGGGCGCCTCGGACTTGCCGCAGGCGGCGATCGTACAGCAAAGAACAACTGCGGATATGGCCTTGTACATGACGTCCCCTCATTAATTTTATTAAATGTAGAGTGCTTGGCAACATTGAGTATAGCAGTATGTTTTCGGCCGCAACGGCGTATCATGATCGGGCCGTCGCCATGTGGCGCGGCCGCGACGGAAAGGAAGAAAATGACGAATCGCCGCATTTTTATTTTGAACGGCTGCGCCGGCCTGGCCGCTGCTACGCTGGGCTGCATGGCCTGGGCCGAGGACCGCGTGGCGCTGAAGGAAGACGAGGCGCTGGCCAAGGAGTTCAACTATGTGATTGACGCCGCCAAGGTGGACGCGCACAAATTCCCCGACTTCAAGGCCGGCGACCGCTGCAGCAAGTGCCAGATCTATGAGGACGGCGCTAACGACATGGGCGGCTGTGCCATCTTCCCCGGCAAGCTGGTGGCGGCCGGCGGCTGGTGTAGCTCGTTCGGCTGACATGGATTACGCAGCTTTCAAAGCGCTGGGCCTGGCGCTACCCGAAGTGGAAGAGTCGACCTCGTACGGCACGCCGGCGTTGAAGGTCAAAGGCAAGCTGATGGCGCGGCTGAAGGAGGATGGCGAGTCGGTGGCGATACGCACCACCTGGGAGGAGCGCGAGCGTCTGCTGATGGTGGAGCCGGAGACCTACTACATCACCGACCACTACCGCGACCATCCGTGGGTACTGATGCGCCTGCCGCAAGCGCACCGCGAAGGCGCGACGCTACGGCTGGCGCAAGCCTGGCTGCTGGCGGCGCCGAAGTCGCTGCTCAAGTTGCATGGCGTCGGGATGACAGCGCGGGAGCCTGATGTATTGGCCGCCAAACTAAGTCTGAGATAAGTCACATCATGCGTCTAAGACCTGTAAGCCAAGGTGTTGGGAAAATGGCGTGAAGTCTCGATCGTCGTGCAGTAAGTGACTGCCGTTTTCTATGCACCATGTTGCTATGATGGTGTCTATGGTTTTACGCGGAGTGATCCCTAACTGTCGCAGAGCCCGGTAATTTTTAGAGGCTTGAATAGCTATTTTCTTTCCACCGAGACGAGCCATCTTTAAAGAGGAAAGTAGTTTTTTTGCGTGTTCGAAATCTTTATCGTAGCGAAACCCTTGCAACACCTCGATCATGACGAGATCGCCTATGAGTACGAGTTCGCGTTGCAAGCTATCGTTCAATAGCGCAATTTTGTGGGTTCGTGGACCAGGGCGAAAGTGACTTATCCATACACTGGAATCAACCAGGATCATGATCGGTTCTCATCGCGTTCAGATCACCGTCCCAAATCATTTTTCCGCGGCAGCGACGGATTTGCTCTTGTGCATGCAGGCGAATCAAGGTGCGCAGGGCAAGCTCTATAGCTTGTTGCTCACTTTTTAGTCCTGATGCCTGTAGCGCCTGTCGCATTAACGTTTTGCTGATAGCAATGTCTGGTCGCATGACATCTCCTCAGAGCCCTGATTCATTTTAGTCCGACTACTTCCGCGTCACCAGCAGGCCGACGATCACGCCGATCGCCGCGCCCAGGCCCACCGACCTCCACGGATTGTCATGCACATAGACGTTGGCCGATTCGGCGGCGCTGCGGCTGCGGGCGATGATGCTGTCTTCCAGTTTGCGCAGGTCGGTCCTGGCGGTGCGCAGCGTGTCGTCGAAACGGGCGCGGGTGTCGGAGCTGGGGGCGGGAGCTTGGGAGGCATCCTTCAGCCAGTCCTCGGCTTCGCCGATGGCGTGCTTCAATTCATCCATCAGCTTGTCGCGCGCGACGGCGCTGGCGGCTTGGCTGTCGGCGACGCCTTTTCCGTTCTGTTGAATCTGATCCATGATGACCTCGTTGCGTATCGGAGTGGAAGGGGGATAGCCATTGTAGGCAGCGCCGGCGCTGCGGCCTTGCGCTGCCTCAATCGCGCCGGATCAGCGCAGCGCGTAGTCCAGCGCCACGCCCGCGAACACGGCCGCACCCAGCCAGTTGTTGTGGCGGAAGGCGTAGAAGCAGGGATCGCGTTCGCGGCCGCGTATCAGCGTGTAGTGATAGCAGGCGATACCCGCCGCCACCGCCACGCCGCCGGCAAACCACAGGCCCATGCCCAGCTGCCAGCCGCAGGCCAGCAGCAAGCCCAGGTGCACGGCGTAGCACAGCATCACCGCCGCCACGTCGTAGCGGCCGAAGGTGATGGCCGAGGTCTTGATGCCGATCTTCAGGTCGTCGTCGCGGTCGACCATCGCGTATTCGGTGTCGTAGGCCACGGCCCAGAACACGTTACCGAGCAACAGCACCCATGCCACCAGCGGCACCGTGTTCTGGATCGCCGCGAACGCCATCGGTATGCCGAAGCCGAAGGCGATGCCCAGGTAAGCCTGCGGTATCGCGAAGAAACGCTTGAAGTAAGGGTAGGTGCCGGCGATGATGACGGCCGCCACCGACAGCTGCTTGGTCAGCGCGTTCAGCGGCAGGATCAGGCAGAACGACAGCACCGCCAGCGCGCCGGCAATCGCCAGCGCTTCCTTGCCGCTGATGCGGCCGCTGGTAATGGGACGCTGGGCCGTGCGTTTGACGAACTTGTCGATATCCTGGTCGGCATAGTCGTTCATCGCGCAACCGGCCGAGCGCATCAGCAGCGTGCCGAGCGAGAAGATGACTACCAGCGTCAGGTCCGGCTTGCCGTTGGATGCCAGCCACAGCGCGCACAGCGTCGGCCACAGCAGCAGCAGCGTGCCGATAGGTTTGTCCAGCCTGACCAGGCGAAAGTAAAGCTCCAGCTTGTTCATGGATAGTGCCGCTTGAATGGAAAGATAGCGATTATCGCAAATCCGGGCGCGGCGGGGGCAACTGGCGCGCCGGCCGGCTTAATCGGTGGCGCAGAGGGTGGTGATGCCCGGCAGGTTGCAGGCGGCGACCACTTCGCACACGGCGTCGATGGCGGCCTTGCGGGTGAAGCTTTTACGCCACACGATGACCACGCGGCGCGACGGCTCCGGCGCGTCGAAGCGGCGGAATTGCAACATGCCTTCCTTGGTGTCCATGTCCGGCACCGAGGCGCGCGGCAGCACGGTCAGGCCGATGCCGCTGGCCACCATGTGACGGATGGTTTCAAGCGACGACCCTTCGAAGGTGCGCTGCATGCCATTGCCCGGCGCAGAGAAACGGGCCATCTCGGGACATACTTCCAGTACCTGGTCGCGGAAGCAGTGGCCGTTGCCAAGCAACAGCATGTTCTCGGTTTTCAGATCGTCGGCGGGGATGCTGCGGCGCTTGGCCCATGGATGCTGGGCCGGCATCGCCACCACGAACGGCTCGTCGTACAGCGCCTGCATGGCCATGCCGTGCTCGGGCAGCGGCAGCGCCATGATGGCGGCGTCGAGCTCGCCCTGGCGCAGCATTTCGATCAGGCGCACGGTGAAGTTTTCCTGCAGGATCAGCGGCATCTGCGGGACTTTGTCTATCATGCCCTTGACCAGCGGCGGCAGCAGGTAAGGGCCGATGGTGTAGATCACGCCCAGGCGCAGCGGGCCGGCCAGCGGGTCCTTGTTCTGCTTGGCGAGTTCCTTGATGGCGGCGGTCTGTTCCAGCACGCGCTCGGCCTGGGCGACGATTTGCGCGCCCAGCGGGGTGACGGAGATTTCGGCGCCGCCCCGTTCGAACAGCACCACGCCCAGTTCATCTTCGAGTTTCTTGATGGCGACCGACAGCGTAGGCTGCGCGACGTAACAGGCTTCGGCCGCATGTCCGAAGTGTTTCGCTCTTGCAACGGCGACGATATATTTCAGTTCGGTCAGTGTCATGAATGTATTTGAACACAGGCAATGCTGGGATGCAATAATTAACCCGTATTGTAGCGAATGGTGTCGATATAATGCAGCGTATGTTGGTACTAACCATCGAAAGGCAAGCATGTCCTCCACATTCGGTCCCGAAGAAGCGCAAGCCTACCTGCACAAACTGCTCAAAGTGATGCACCACACGGGCGGTTCGGATTTGTTCATTTCTGCAGATTTCCCGCCGAGTATGAAATCGCAGGGCGCGATGAAGCCGTTGAGCCAGCAGAAGCTGACCGGCAGCGTGACCCGCGCGCTGGCGCTGTCGATCATGAACGACAAGCAGAAGCGCGAGTTCGAGGCTGAGCTGGAATGCAACTTTGCGATCTCGCTGCCGGAGGTGTGCCGCTTCCGCGTCAACGTCTTCGTGCAGCAACAGAATGTGGCGATGGTGATACGCACCATCGCTTCGGAAATCCCGAACTTCGAAAAGCTGGACCTGCCCGAGGTGCTGAAGGAAGTCATCATGACCAAGCGCGGATTGGTGCTGGTGGTGGGTGGCACCGGTTCCGGCAAGTCGACCACGCTGGCGGCGATGATCGATTATCGCAACGCCAATTCGGCCGGCCACATCATCACGGTGGAAGACCCGGTCGAGTATGTGCACAAGAACAAGGGCTGCCTGATCACGCACCGCGAGGTGGGCGTCGACACGCTGTCGTGGCACAACGCGCTGAAGAACACGCTGCGCCAGGCGCCGGACGTGATCCTGATCGGCGAGATCCGCGACACCGAAACGATGGAGCACGCGATCGCGTTTGCCGAGACCGGCCACCTGTGCCTGGGCACGCTGCACGCGAACAACTCCAACCAGACCATGGACCGCATCATCAACTTCTTCCCGGAAGAGCGGCGCAACCAGCTGCTGATGGATTTGTCGTCCAACCTGCGCGCCATCGTCTCGCAGCGGCTGGTGCGTACCGAGGACGGCAAGGGCCGCAAGGCGGCCATCGAAATCCTGCTCAACACGCCGACCATCGCCGAGATGATCTTCAAGGGGAACTTCCAGGCGATCAAGGAAATTATGCACAAATCGCGCGAGCTCGGCATGTGCACTTTCGACCAGGCGCTGTACGAACTTTATAATAAGGGCTATATCGCCTACGAAGAAGCGATCCGCAACGCCGATTCGGCCAATGGCCTGCGCTTGCAGATCAAACTGCGCGGCGACCGCAAGGAACCCGGCGACAACAGCCCGTCCACGGCCGATTCGCTCAGCATGCAGATCGACGAAGAGCCGGAAGACGAAGAACCCAAATAACCAGTAACCAGAAAACGCTCATGCCTCAATTTGAAACCAAGCTCTGCACCCGTGAACAACTGGCCGCCCGCGTGGCCGCGCTGCCCAAGCCGGTGGTGCTGACCAACGGCGTATTCGACATCCTGCACCGCGGCCATGTGACCTATCTGGCGCAGGCGCGCGCGCTGGGCGCTTCGCTGGTGGTGGCGGCCAATACCGACGCTTCCGTCAAGCGCCTGGGCAAGGGCGACGACCGTCCGCTCAACAACTGCGCCGACCGCATGGCGGTGCTGGCCGCGCTGGAATCGGTCAGCCTGGTGGTGGAGTTCGACGAGGATACGGCGCTGGAAGTGGTGCAGCAGGCGCGGCCGGAAATCTACGCCAAGGGCGGCGACTACCAGATGGATGCCATCCCCGAAGGCAAGGCCGTGCTGGCCTACGGCGGCCAGGCCATCGCCATCGATTTCGAGCACGACCGCTCGACCACCAAGCTGCTGACCAAGGTGCGCGCACAGCGTCCTTGATATGCGCCTCCTGATTGCCGCGTTCGCGGCGCTGGTTTTCCTCGGCGTGCTGTGGGGTCCCGCGTTCGCGGTGGCGCTGCGCTACTGGCGGCGCGGCGACGCGCGCGCCTTTCTCCAGCTGCGTTTCCTCTATCCGGCTCAGCTGATCGCGACGGTGTCGCTGGCCTTCCTCGCCGACCTGCTCGGCCTGCGCAATCCGGCCGGGCTGGTGGTTGCCTGCACAGTCTGCGTGAGTGCGGCCGGGGCCGGCGCGCTGGCTTTGCTGCTGTCGTTTTCCATGCGTTCCAATCGCGCGCGGGCTGACAGGGCCTGAAAATCCTCCTAGACTGAATGCCGCACAGGCATCCGTTGGAGGACATCATGGAACTGCATCTGCAATCGCATCGATGGCAAGCGCGGCTGCCGGACTGGGCCGCTGCTGCGGTCGCCGGCTTTGGCGCAGGCGGCGTGTTGATGCTGCTGGAACTCAGCTGGTCGTCGCTGACCAGCGCTACCGATCCCTGGCTGACCACCCGCATGATCGCCGCACTGGTGATGAGCTGGGACGTGCTGCAAACCAGCGGCTACAGCCTGGGCGTGACCGTCGCCGCGCTGCTGGTGCATTACGCGCTGGGCGTGGCCTTCGGCATCATGCTGGCCGCCATCATGGCGCCGTTCCGGCTCGACTCCAGCCTCGCCATGGCGCTGACCACCGGCGCGGCGTTTGGCCTGCTGCTCTATGTACTGAACTTTTACGGCATGGCCGGAGTCTATACATGGTTCGTAGCGCTGCGAGGCTGGCCGACGGCAATCGCCCATGTCATCTTCGGCATGACCGCAGCCCTCATTTATCTCAAGCTGGAAAGGCCGGGCAGGCCGCGTTAGCTTTTGGATGGCTCCATGGCGTTAGCACTCGTATTGATACTGATCGTGGTTGGCGCCCTGGAATTTCATTACATGAGTCCATGGTGGATCACGCCCATCGCGTCCAACTGGCAGCAGATGGACGATGCGCTGTTGCTGACCTTCGCCATCACCGGCGTGGCCTTCGTCGTCATCAACCTGTTCATGGCCTATGCCCTGGTGACGTTCAAGCACCAGGACGGTGTGCGGGCGGCGGCCACGCATGGCAGCGCCAGGCTGGAGTGGTGGCTGGTCGGCGCGACCACGGTGGGCATCATCGCGCTGCTGGCGCCTGGCTTGTCCGTGTACGCCAGGCTGATCGATCCACCGCCGGAAGCGATGGTGTTCGAAGTGCTGGGCCAGCAGTGGCAATGGCATTACCGCCTGCCGGGCAAGGACGGTAAGCTGGGCAGTACCGATGTGCGTTTCATCAGCAATGCCAATCCGTACGGCATCAATCCTGCCGATCCCAACGGTCAGGACGACCTGCTGGTCGCAGGGCAGGAGATGCATATCCCCGCAGGCAAACCGGTGCGGGTGCTGCTGCGCGCACAGGATGTGCTGCATGATTTTTACGTGCCGGAGTTCCGCACGCGGATGAACATGGTTCCCGGCATGGTGACCTCGTTCTGGTTCACGCCCACGCGTGCCGGCAGATTCGAGGTGATGTGCGCGCAGTTGTGCGGCATCGGCCACTTCAATATGCGCAGCTATGTGGTGGTCGATGACGAGCCGGCGTACCGGACATGGCTGGCGGCGCAGCCGAGCTTTGCCTCCCAGGTCGCGGCTGCGGCGGGCGGCGAGCAGCCCGGCCAGCAGGGCCGTCTGCTGGCGCAGTCGCGCGGTTGTTCGGCCTGCCACAGCGTCGACGGCAATCCGGGCGCGGGGCCGAGCTGGAAGGGGCTGTTCGGCCGCAGCGAGACCATGAGCGATGGCGCCACCGTGCGCGTGGATGAAGCCTATCTGCGCGAGTCGATCACCAATCCCGCCGCGCGCATCGTCAAGGGCTACCAGCCCATCATGCCGGCGCAGCAGTTGAGCCCGACGGAGGTGGCGCAGCTGGTCGATTACATCAAGACCATCAGATAGGAGGCTGGCATGGGCTATGGCGCTGGGCATCCGCAGAGTTTCTGGACGCGTTACGTGTGGAGCCAGGATCACAAGGTCATCGCGATCCAGTACACCATCACGGCGCTGGCGATCGGGCTGGTGGGGCTGGTGCTGTCGGACCTGATGCGCTTGCAGCTAGGCTTTCCCGGCAAGTTCGCGTTCATCGATGCCAGCCGCTATTACCAGTTCATGACCATGCACGGCATGATTATGGTGGTGTATCTGCTGACGGCGCTGTTCCTGGGCGGCTTCGGCAATTACCTGATTCCGCTGATGGTGGGCGCCCGCGACATGGTGTTTCCCTTCCTGAATATGCTCAGCTACTGGTTCTACCTGCTGGCGGTGCTGATACTGGCGGGCAGCTTCTTCGTGCCGGGCGGGCCGACCGGCGCCGGCTGGACGCTGTATCCGCCGCAGGCTATCCTGCCGGGCACCCCGGGCACGGAGTGGGGCATTATCGTGATGCTGGTGTCGCTGCTGGTGTTCATCGCCGCCGCCACCATGGGCGGGCTGAACTACGTGACCACGGTGCTGCAGGCGCGCACCAACGGCATGACGCTGATGCGGATGCCGCTGACGGTGTGGGGCATCTTCACCGCCACCATCCTGGCGTTGCTGGCGTTTCCGGCGCTGTTCGTCAGCGGCGTGATGATGTTGTTCGATAAAGCGCTGGGCACCAGCTTCTTCGTGCCGGCGGTGGTGTCGATGGGGCAGCACCTGCCGCACCAGGGCGGCAGTCCGCTGCTGTTCCAGCACCTGTTCTGGTTCTTCGGCCACCCGGAGGTGTACATCGTCGCCTTGCCGGCGTTCGGCATCATCTCCGACCTGATCAGCGTGCATGCGCGCAAGCAGATCTTTGGCTACAAGATGATGGTGTGGGCCATCGTGGTGATCGGCGGGCTGAGTTTCGTCGTGTGGGCGCACCACATGTATGTGAGCGGCATGCATCCGTATTTCGGCTTCTTCTTCGCGACTACCACGCTGATTATCGCGGTGCCGACCGCGCTCAAGGTTTACAACTGGACATTGACGCTGTGGCGCGGCGATATACACCTGACCGTGCCGATGCTGTTCGCCGTCGGCTTCATCAGCACCTTCGTCATCGGCGGGCTGACCGGGTTGTTCCTGGGGAATGTGAGCGTCGATATTCCGCTGTCGAACACCTACTTTGTGGTCGCGCACTTTCATATGGTGATGGGCGTGTCGCCGGTGCTGGCGGTGTTTGGCGGCTTGTATCACTGGTTCCCCAAGGTCAGCGGGCGCATGTACGACGTGATGCTGGGACGGGTGCATTTCTGGATCACCTTTGTCGGCACCTACCTGATCTTCTTCCCCATGCACTACCTGGGCTTGCTGGGCATGCCACGGCGTTACTATGCCTACGAGCACTACGCCTTCATTCCCGAATCGGCGCAGGCGCTGAATGCGTTCATCACCATCGTCGCGCTGTTCGTCGGCATATCGCAATTGCTGTTTTTGCTGAACCTGTGCTGGAGCGCCGTGCGGGGTCGGGAGGCTGGCGGCAATCCGTGGCGGGCCGCCAGCCTGGAGTGGCATACGCCACAGACGCCGCCCGTGCACGGCAACTGGGGCGAGCAAACGCCGGTGGTGTGTCGTGGCGCCTACGAGTACGGCCAGCAGGACGGCGACAGCGACTATGCGGCGCAGGATCAGCCGCCGGACGTTGCAACGGCCGGCCAGCGCGCGCCGGTGCAGGAGGCGCCATGAATCCCAGCCTCTACCTGGTCGGCAGTGCTGCCGACGTGCCGCGACGGCGCACCGGCCTGTGGGTGTTCATGGGCGTGGTCGGCATGCTGTTTTTCCTGTTCAGCAGCGCCTACGTGATGCGGATGGCCATGCCCGACTGGCGGCCGCTGCCTTTCGTGCCTGTGCAGCTGTGGCTGAGCACCGCATTGTTGGCCGGCGCAAGCGTGGCTTGGCATCTGGCCTGGCGCGCTGCTCACGAGCGCGCGGCGGCTGCGTTGAGGCTGGCGTACGGCGTGGCATGCCTCTGCTCGATGGCCTTCCTGGCCTCGCAGCTATGGGCTTGGCGGGCGATGGAGACCGCCGGCCTGACGCTGGACGCCGGCCCGGCCAACAGCTTCTTTTACCTGATTACCAGCGTGCATGGCCTGCACGTGATCGGCGGGCTGGTGGTGGCGGCCTGGGCGCATCCTCGGCCAAGCCGCGACGGCGTGACGATGCAGCTCTGTGCGCGCTACTGGCATTTCCTGCTGGGCTTGTGGCTGGCCATGTTCGCGCTGCTGTTCGGCGTGACGCCGGAACTGGTGAACCAGATTTGCGGAGGCGGGCCATGAACAAGCAAACGGAAGCAGCCGGCTGGCAGGGCATGGTGGCGGACTGGTCGGGCGACCGCGCCGCCTTCCGCGTCCCGTGGGGCAAGGCGATGATGTGGATCTTCCTGCTCAGCGACACCTTCATCTTCGGCAGCTTCCTGACCGGCTACATGTCGGTGCGTATCTCGACCACGGCGGCCTGGCCCAATCCCAGCGAAGTGTTCGCGCTGACCATAGGCGGCGCCAGGCTGCCGCTGATACTGATCGCCATCATGACCTTCATTCTCATCACCAGCAGCGGCACGATGGCGATAGCGGTCAACTACGGCTACCGGCGCGAACGTGCCCGCTGCGCCGCGCTGATGCTGCTGACCGCCGCGCTGGGCGCCACCTTCGTCAGCATGCAAGCCTTCGAATGGAGCAAGCTGATCGCAGAGGGCGTGCGGCCATGGATCAACCCCGACGGCGCGGCGCAGTTCGGCGCCTGCTTCTTCATGATTACCGGCTTCCACGGCCTGCACGTGACGGCCGGCGTGATCTACCTCAGCATCGTCGCGCGCCGCGTGCGGAACGGCTACTACGAGCAGCGCGGCAACTACGACATCGTCGAGATCGCCGGCCTGTACTGGCACTTTGTCGACCTGGTGTGGGTATTCATCTTCGCGCTGTTTTATCTTTGGTAGGAGGGGCCATGGAAACCGCCGCCCATCCCATCGGCCTGTACCTGAAGGTGTGGCTGCTGCTGTTCGTGCTCAGCACGTTTTCCTACCTGGTCGATTTCTTCCATGTCGAGAGCTATCTGCGCTGGACGCTGATCCTGCTGCTGATGATGGCCAAGGCGGGCCTGATCGTCGCCATCTTCATGCACCTGCGCTGGGAGCGGGCCGCGCTGATGTACGTGGTGCTGGCGCCGCCGCTGTGCCTGCTGGTGCTGGCCTGGCTGATGTGGCTGGAATCGGGCTACACCTTCTTCACCCGCATGCTGTATTTCCGATGACGGCGCAGGCTGCTACACTGGCGGCATCATGCCGACCGAACTCGACCTCCGCAGCTACGTCGCCGAACCTCTGGCCGGCGTGCACAGCTTCGCCCAGCTGGTGTTGCCGCTCAAGGGCCGGGTCATCATGGACATCAAGGGTTCCGGCGCCATCGTCCATCCGCAACGCGCCGCGTTTGTCGAGCCGGGGCTGGTGCATGAGGCTTCCGCCACCGAGCCGAACCAGTCGCTGATACTGGACTTCGACCTCGCCGCCGTGCCGGACGCCACCGCAGCGCGGCTGGCCGAGCGGCCGTATGCGCCGATCAGCGCACCGGCCGCCAAGCTGATCGAATTCATCGGCCTGCTGCGCGCCCAGTCCGGCGCCAGCCAGCAGACGCTGGACCACTGGCTGCCGCTGCTGCTGGAAACGCTGGCGCAGCAGGAAATCCGTCCCGCTTCGCGCCTGTCCGCCGCGCTGGGCCGCATCGAAGCCAGCCCCGGCCAGCCGTGGAGTACCGACACCATGGCCAAGGCCGCGTACATGAGCGTGAGCAGCCTGCACCGCGTGTTCCGCGACGAGATGCAGACCACGCCGCTGGCCTGGCTGACCGGCATGCGCCTGCGCTGGGCCTGCCGCCAGTTGGCGGAAACCGATTTGCCCATCGCCCGCTTGGCCACGCTGGCCGGATACGCCGACCAGAGCGCGCTGACGCACGCGATGCGCCGCGCCATGGATGTCACGCCGCTGGCCTACCGCAAGCGCGAACGGCAGAATCAGACAAAAATCTGACAGCCACGCACAATCCCTGGACCCGGCCCGCGCCGACAATCAATGCCTCAAGGACAGGAGGCGGTATGTGGTATGGCGTGTTGTGCGGTCTGGCGGCCGGATCGATGTGGGGCATGGTGTTTGTCATGCCGAAGTGGCTGGCGGAATTCTCCCCGTTTGAGCTGATGTTCGGGCGCTATGTGGCGTATGCGCTGATTTCGCTGGTGCTGTTGGCGCCGCGCCTCGGCGGCCTGCTGCGCCAGCTGACGCGCGCCGACTATCTGCTGCTGTTGCGCTACGCGCTGGCCGGCAATGTCGTCTACTACCTGCTGCTGTCGTGCGGCGTGCAGATGGCGGGCGTGTCGGCCGCCTCGCTGATTATCGGCATGCTGCCGCTGACGATCTCGCTGCTGGGCCGGCGCGATCACGGCTCGGTGTCGCTGCGCGTGCTGGCCTGGCCGCTGGCGCTGGTGGCGGTGGGCATGGTGTGCATCAATGTCGAGGTATTCAGTGGCGCAGCCGGGCAGGGCGCGTGGACCAGCGTGGCGGCCGGCATGCTATGCGCCGTGGGCGCGCTGCTCAGCTGGACCTGGTATGCCGTCGACAACACGCGCTTCCTCAAACGCAATCCGCGCTTCAGCAGCGGCGACTGGTCGGGCTTGTTCGGCATCGCCAGCGGCCTGGTGGCGCTGGTGATGGGGCTGGTGGTATTCGGCATCGGCAGCATTGGCGGCATGGAGCAGGCCGCCGCACCGCCGCGCGACTGGTTGCGGTTCTGGCTGCTGATTACGCTGGTGGCGGCCGGCGCCTCGGTGATCGGCAACCAGCTGTGGAACATGGCCTGCCGCCGCGTGCCGGTAACGCTGTCCGGCCAGCTGCTGCTGTTTGAAATCCTGTTCGGCCTGCTGTACGGCTACCTCTACCAGCATCGGGCGCCGCGCCCGCTGGAAGTGCTGGCCATCGTACTGCTGATCGGCGGCGTGGCGTGGTCGGTGTGGCTGCACGCGGAACGGCGGCCCGCTCGGCGCACCATCCAGTCAGGCGTCTTCTGATTCCTCCATCTCGGAGGCCGGGCATAGCGCCAGCAGCCGTGTCACCTCCGCTAAAAACGCTGCCGTGTCGAAGTTCTTGGGTTTCCGCTTCATCGTGGCGACGCGCGCAATGGCCTCCAGCAGGATGACCGAGAACCGTTGAAACTGCTCGGTCGCTGAGAGATCCTTCACATCGGGCCAGTTCAGCTGGCCTACCGAAATGACCATCTTCATCTTTGGGCGGTAACTCGTGTACTGGCTCATCGATGTGAATAAATTCCCCCATCCTTCCAGATCGGCGATTTCAAACCCCAGGACAAAAATATCAATCGAGTCGCCGAAGTGCAAGTCTTGCAGGGCCGCTTCGAAATAGTCTTCGATTTTTTCCGTACTCAGCTTCCAAACGCCGGTTTCCGGCGGCGGCCCGCCGTAATAGACCGGGTCATCTTGCGATGGACCGCCAGCCCACTTGACTTCACCTCCACGCGTTATCTTCAATTTCAACTGCACTGCTGAGCACTCCTGACCTGGCGAAAAATATATTGATTGTGAACGTACATCATGGCGCGCGGAAGGGCGGCAAGCCCATTTTCTTCCGGCGCTGATTCAGATTTTTCGGATCGGCGATGGGGGCCACCTTGTTGCTGCCGTACTCGAATTCCGTTCCGTATAGTTGCGGCTTGTTTTGCCTGACCAGGATGCGGTCGATCAGCATCGCCAATGTGCGGCTGGGGATTTCTCCCCGCTTGTTGGCGGCCTTGACCATGTCCAGATGCTTGAGCTGATAGTCCAGCTCCCCGTGCTGAATAATCAGGAATGCTGACAAGGCTGCACGGTTCTTGTCGAGGCTTCCGGGCCAGCCGCATTGCGCGATCAAGTGATCCAGTGTGTGCTGGTTGCTTTCGTCGGTATTTGAAATCGTCACTTCGAGCTGATCCTTTTCTTTCGGATCGACGGGCTCGTTTCTATTTTCCTTTTCCAGTATCTCGATATACCTGCCCCGCAAAGCCTGATCGTCCCGGTGCATTTTTGCGTAGGTTTCGGTCAGCACCGCTTTGTCGCATTCTGCTGCGAATGCGGAGAGTGGCAGCATTGCCGCCAGCAGCGCCAATATGAACGAGCGATATGTGCTCAATTCAGGCTCCCTGTAAATGAACGGTAGGCGGCCAGTGCTTCCGGCTTGGTCATCGAATTCATATGCCCGGCTTCGCGGATCGCTTCAAATCGTTTGTGCGGGATGTCCAGGCTGTCGTACAGCTCACGCGAGTTCGCCAGCGGCGTCTGCACGTCGTTGGCGCCGTTCATGATTAACAGCGGTCCCTGAAACGCTCGCAGCGCGGCGCGGTTGTCGGTGGCGGACAGCTCCTGGTCGATATTGATCTGCACGAAGGGCTTGGCGAACCAGGGCACCTGATTCTCGACGTAGGCCCGCGCACTCGTGCCGGTGCCTTCCAGTACCAAGGCGTCCAGTGGCCGTTTGCTGGCCAGTCTGGCGGCAATGAAACTGCCGAACGAATGGCCGTGGACCACCAGCCGCCCCTTGGTGGTCGCGCGCGCATGATCGTACAAGGCCAGCGCCTCCTTCTCCATATCCGCCAGGCCGAACGCCGTTGCGGGCGCGTCGCTGCGGCCGAAGTCGTGGTAGTCATAGCTGATGATGTTGGCGTTCAGCTCGGTAAATGGCTGGGCGAAGTAGCCACCTGCCACATCGAGCCGGATGCCGGAACCCATGAAGTACAGCACGGTAAACTGCGCATCCGGCTTGTGGATGTACACGCCGCGGCTGATGGCGCCATCTGGATGCTTGAATTCGATATTGTCGACCTGATAGGCCGGCGCGGAGGTCTTCAGCAGCGCCAGCTTGCCGGTATCTTTCGGGATGAATTGCTTGGAGGTGACGTTGAGGGTGGAGCAGCCACTGAAGGCGACGACAAATACCAGACTAAGCAGCAGACGCGAAATTTTCATGTGTATTCAATGGCATCGTTGAGGACCGGCCAGAATAGCAGCTTGTGTTAATGAAAAATACACGCATTGTCACACTGCGTCAGCGCGGCACTTCCTTCTCGTAGCCGTACTGCGTGTAGATGCGGCGGATGGTGCCGTCGCGGTACATGGCTTGCAGGATGTCGTTCAGCCGCGCCACCTCGGCCTTGGCCATGTTCTTGTGACAGGCCAGGTACATGTCGGCGCGGGCGAAGGCCAGCACCGGTTCGAAGTCGTCTATGCCCAGCTCCCGTTGCAGGAACATGCCCGGCAGCCGTCCCACCGACCACAGCTTGATGCGGCGCTTTTGCAGCTTGGGCGGATTCAGGCGGTCGTTGGGCACGGTCTCCACGCGCAGCTTGTGCTCGCGCAGGAAGGTGATGGAGGCGTCGCCGATGAAGGTGCCGATCTGGTAGTTGACGGCTTCGTCCAGACTGTCGAGCCGGATGTGGTCTTCGCGCAGCGCGAACAGCACCCATTCGTTGTGGCCTATCGGGCCTATCCATTGGTAACTGTCCTCGCGCTCCGGCACGCGGGCCGTGGTGTACAGGCAGGAATTGGGCGTGGTCATGGTCAGCACCATCGCCCGCGCCCACGGCGCGACGATGGGTTGCGTGGTCGGCACGCCGGCGCGCTGCATCAGGTCGGCGACGATTTCCGCCGACAGTCCGACCACCTTGCCGCTGCCTTTATCCACCCAGCTGAACGGCGGATAGTCTTCCGTGTACAGCTTCACCGGTTCCGCCGCCTGTGCGTTGCCCAGCAAGAGCATCAGGCACAGCAGGGCGGAAAGCGGGGTCATGGTCTTATGCCCCGCCGGCGTAGCCGTTCTGGCGCCAGGCTTCGAACACCACCACGGCGACCGTGTTCGACAGGTTCAGGCTGCGGTTGTCTGGGCGCATCGGCAGGCGGATGCGCTGGGCCGGCGGGAAGGTTTCGCGGAAGGCCGGATCGAGGCCGCGCGTTTCCGAGCCGAACACGAACACATCGCCCGGCTTGAAGGCGGCGTCGGCGAACGGCGATGAGCCGTGCGTGGTCATCGCATACATGCGGGCCGGGTCCGGCTGCACCTCGGCCAGGAAGGCTTGCCAGTCCTTGTGCACTTTCATCTGCGCGTATTCGTGATAGTCCAGGCCGGCGCGCTTGAGCTTGGAATCTTCCAGCGGGAAGCCCAGCGGCTCGATCAGATGCAGTTGCGCGCCGGTGTTGGCGCACAGCCGGATCACGTTGCCGGTGTTCGGGGGAATTTCGGGTTGGACTAGTACGACGTGAAACAAAGTGGTTCTCCTCTATCAAATTCAATGCGGCGGCGTGCGGGCAAACACCAGGTTGCTCACGCGCGCGGCGCCATGGCGCTTCAGCGTTGCCGCCAGTTCGTCCAGCGTGCGGCCGCTGGTCATGACGTCGTCGACGACGCCGATGTGGCGGCCCTGCACCAGCGCGGGGTCCGGGATGGCGAAGGCGCCGGCGATGTTCTGTCGCCGCTGGTCCGGCGCGACGCTGCTCTGGGCCGCGGTCTCGTGCACGCGGCACACCAGGCGCGGATGCAGCGCCACGCCCAGGCTGCGCGCCAGTGGCCGCGCGATCTCCATGGCTTGATTGTAGCCGCGTTCGGCCAGCCGGCGGCGACCGAGCGGCACCGGACAGAGCAGGGCGGGCAGCGTGAAGCCG
Source organism: Rugamonas aquatica (assembly GCF_009380215.1). GTDB lineage: Bacteria > Pseudomonadota > Gammaproteobacteria > Burkholderiales > Burkholderiaceae_D > Rugamonas > Rugamonas aquatica_B. Next base: position 223 of record NZ_WHUG01000011.1, on the reverse strand, counting down.
GGCTGCTGCAGTACGGCGTCGCGCAACAGGCGGGCAAACAGTGTTGCCAGCGCGAGACGGTGGCCGAATTTCAGCTGCAATACCAGCTGGTCCAGCGGCATGGCGTAGTCGGCGGCGACCAGCGTGACATCGAAAGCCGGCGGCTCGGCGCGGCAGGCGCCGCACAGCTGGCCGGCGGCCATGCCGGGCAGCGGGTTGGCGCAGCGCGGGCAGCGGGCCACGG
>NZ_WHUG01000010.1 GCF_009380215.1 Rugamonas aquatica | reverse complement strand
TCGGTGCAGCCGACGATGGCGGCCACGGCCATCAGGGCCAGCGTGGTGGGCAGGCCGGGCAGGGCGGTCAGCGCCAGCGCCGCGCCGATGCCGAGCGCGGCCTGGCGCCAGTCGTGCACCGCCGCCGACCACAGGCGGCAACCGGCGGCCAGCACCACGGCGACGATGGCCGGCGTGATGCCGAGGAATAGCGGCCGCAGCACATCCATGCTGCCGAAGCGGAAATACAGGGAACCCAGCAGGACGATGCAGACAAAGGCCGGCAGCACCGCGCACAGGATGGCGACCGCTGCGCCGCCGATGCCGCGCAGCCGGTAGCCGGTGTAGGCCACCACATTGATGGCCACCGGCCCGGGCAGGATGGACGCCAGCGCCAGGCCGTCCAGCAGGTCCGATTCCGGCAGCAGGCGATGGCGCTCGACGATGACCTGCTGCGTGACCGCCACCATCGCCATGAAGCCGCCGACGCTGGTGCAGCCTATGCGCAGGAACAGCAGGGCCAGTGTGGCCAGCGTGACTTGCGTGACCGGCGGCAGCGGTTCATCAGCGCGCATGATCGGCACCGGCCGCCGCGTTGAAGTAACGGCCGAAGCCATCCATGAAGCGGCCCAGTTCGGCCGCCGGAAGATGGTTGATGCCGGCCGCGGCCTTGCGTCCGCCGCCGCCCTCGAACTGCTGGCAGAAGCCGCAGGCGCTCAGGGTCAGCGGGGCGCCGGAGCGCACGCTGACCAGGTAGGAGCCGTCGCTGCGCTCGTTGAGCACGGCGAACGAAGCGCCGTCGTGCGCGGCCGCCAGCTGGTTGGCCAGCACGCCGCTGATGCGCCGCGCCCACGCGCTGGCGGGCAGGATGTAGACCGCGCCGCTGGCCAGCTCGGCGTGCGGCCGCAGGCCCTGCATCAGCGCGCAGTCGTCGCGGTAGCCGGCGCACAGCGCGCGGTAGGCGTCGCTGGCGGCGATGAAATCGAACGGGCTGTCGTGGCCGCCGAGCGCGCGGTACAGCGCGGCCGGCGCCATGTGCAAGTCCTGCTCGCATTCGCCGTAGGCGTTGTAGTTGACCACCTGGCCCAGCTGCGCCAGCGCCGCCACCGCGCCGTCGTCGAGCCCAAGGCCTTGCGCCAGCTGGCGCGCCGCGCCGGCCAGGTTGTCGCCGAAGGCCGCCGCCACCGCCCATGGCCGGTGGCGGCCGTTCAGGTGGCGGTCCACCAGGATGCTGGTGCAGACGTCGGGGGAGCCATCGCAATGCAGGCGCAGCCGTGGATGGGCGAACGCGCAGTCGGCCGAGTGGTGGTCGAAGTACTCGACCTCGGCGCCGCCGTCGAGCAGGCGGCGCAGCGCGTCGGCGTTGCTGTCGAGCGAGATGTCGAGCACCACCACCCGGCCGGCGCAGCCGTCCGGCAGGCGTTGCAGCAGGCCGGTGTCGCGCTTGACGCCGCTCACCAGCTGCGCATGGCGCGGCGTGTGCAGCCGCAGCTGGTGCAGCGCGAAGATGCCGTCGGCGTCGCCGTTGAAGACATCGTAGTTCAGTGCGGCAGCCATGGCATCAGACGAAGCGGCGCGCCAGTTGCTGGTATAGCAGTTCGCATGCGGAGTTCAGCGTCAGCGCGCCGGTGTCCAGCGACAGTGCGGGCGCCAGCGGCGCCTCGTACGGCGCCGTGATGCCGGTGAACTCCGGTATCAGTCCGGCGCGCGCCTTCTTGTACAGGCCCTTGGGGTCGCGCGCCTCGCACAGCTTGCGGGATGTGCTGACATGGACTTCGAGAAAATTGTTGGCGCCGATGAGGTCGCGGGCCATGTCGCGGTCGCGGCGCAGCGGCGAGATGAAGGCGCAGATGACGAACAGGCCGGCGTCGTTCATCAGCCTGGCCACTTCGGCGCTGCGGCGGATGTTTTCCTGGCGGTCGGCCGGTGAGAAGCCGAGGTCGCTGTTCAAATGGTGGCGCAGATTGTCGCCGTCCAGCACGTAGGCCGGATGGCCGGACGCCACCAGCCGGTCTTCCAGCGCGCAGGCCAGCGTCGACTTGCCGGCGCCGCTCAGGCCGGTGAGCCAGACCGTCGCCGCCTGCTGCCCGGCCTGGCGGCAGCGCGCTTCAGCCGTCACCTGGCTGCCGTGCCAGAAAATATTCGACGCGCCGGACAGGGCGTGGCCGTCGACTGTTTCCATCATACCCATGGCTATCTCTCCAGATCAGAACTGTTCCCATTCCTGCGCGGGCGCCTTGGCCTCGCTGCGCGCGCGGCTGGCCGCCGGCAGCGCGGCGCGTTTCATGGCGGCCGGCACGGCGACCGCCACCCGTTGCAGCGCGGGCCGCGGCGCGCCGGACTGGGCCTCGGTGCGGAACACGCTGACCAGGTCGTTCAGGCTGTTGACCTGGTCTTGCATCGCATGGGCGGCCGCCGCCGCTTCCTCCACCAGCGCGGCGTTTTGCTGGGTCACATCGTCCATCTGCGTGACGGCGGTGTTGATCTGCTCTATGCCCGACGATTGCTCCTGGCTGGCCTGCATGATCTCGGACATGATGTCGGTCACGCGCCTGACGCTGGACACCACGTCGTGCATGGTGCTGCCGGCCTGTTCGACCAGGCGGTTGCCGGCCTGGACCTTGTCGACCGAATCGCCGATCAAGTCCTTGATTTCCTTGGCCGCGGCGGCCGAACGCTGCGCCAGGTTGCGCACCTCGGTCGCCACGACGGCGAAGCCGCGTCCCTGTTCGCCGGCCCGCGCCGCTTCCACGGCGGCGTTCAGCGCCAGGATGTTGGTCTGGAAGGCGATGCCGTCGATGACGGCGATGATGTCGACGATCTTGCGCGCCGAGATATCGATGGCGGCCATGGTGTCGACCACCTGCGCCACCACGGCGCCACCCTTGGCGGCCACGTCGGAGGCCGACTCGGCCAGGCCGTTGGCCTGGCGGGCATGGTCGGTATTGAGGCGCACGGTGCTGGTCAGCTCTTCCATCGAGGAAGCGGTTTCCTCCAGCGTGCTGGCCTGCTGTTCGGTGCGCGAGGACAGGTCCAGGTTGCCGGAAGCGATCTGGCCGGCGGCGGCGGCGATGGTCTCGGTGCTGGCGTGCACCTGGTTGACGATGCGCGCCAGGCTGTCGCGCATCGAGCGCATGGCGAACAGCAGGCTGTGCTGGTCGTCAGGCTTGGGTTCCACGCGCACGGTCAGGTTGCCGGCGGCGATCTGGCCGGCGATTTCAGCCGCTTCGGCCGGTTCGCAACCGAGCTCGCGGGTCACGCCGCGGGTAATCAGCCAGGCCGCCACCACGCTGGTCAACAGCGCCAGCGAGCCGATAATCAGCATCACCGTGCGGGCTTGTGCGTAGGCGATTTCGGCGGCGTCGGCCGCTTCGACGTTTTGTTTTTCCTCGACCGCGATCAGCTTGCGCAGCAATTCCCACCAGCGTTTCTGCACCGGCCGGAATTCATAGCGCAGCAGCTTGTAGGCCTCGTCCTGTTTCTGTTCCAGCGCCAGCGCGGCGGCGCGCTCGATGAAGGGGGCGGCTTGCTCGGCCTGCTTGCGTATCTGCTCCAGCAAGTCTTTTTCCTCGGCCGAGGTGCCACTCAGCTTGGAGAACATCTGGCCCAGCTGGTCCTGGGCGTCCGCGTATTTCTTCTGCTGCTCGGCGATGCGCTTGACCTCGATCTGGATTTCCTTGTCTTCCTTGAGCAGGATGAGGTTGCGCATGGCCAGCGCGCGCTCGGTGACGGTCAGGTCCATGACCTGGGCCAGCTTGGTCTCAACATTGTTGACCTTGGTGATCTCGTTCAGGCGCTCCTGGATCTGGCGCATGCTGCTCAGAGCCATCGCGATGACCACCAGCAGAAACACGGCGCACATGCCGAAACCTAAGCCCAGCCTGTTTGCTATCGTCCAATTCTGAAATTTCATATCGCCTCCTCAGGCCTTATGTGCATTCCAAATATCCAAATGAGCTTTGGGCAGAACGCTGTCATGATCTTAGTAGGCGGAGTTCGGTTGGAAACTCTCCGATAGTCACTTTCGGCATCAGTGCAACAAAGAAATATGTGTTGATGGCAATCTCGGAAACTTTTCGCGACCGGTAGATGCCTGGCAGTAAGTAAAGTGCATGGCGTTTTTGCATTTATTCGGCCGAAAAGGGCTCCTACGCAGAATCCGCCCCTGTGCAGGGGCGGCCAACAGGTCTAAAATGCTGTTTGGGCCCGTTGCCGGATTACGACAAACCGTCTTACATCCCGAAACGGAGAAATTCAATCGGCGGGTATCGCCCGCATGACATGGAATGAACATGGCAACACAGAAAACTAAAATCATCTACACGCTGACCGATGAAGCGCCTATGCTGGCGACCTATTCGCTGCTGCCTATCGTCCGCAAATTCGCCGCATCGGCTGGCGTAGACGTGACCTCCAGCGATATTTCGGTGGCGGCACGGGTGCTGGCCGAGTTCCCCGAATACCTGACCGACGAGCAAAAAGTGCCAAATACCCTGGCCGAACTGGGCGCCCTGACCCAACTCGCGGACACCAACATCATCAAGCTGCCGAATATTTCGGCATCGGTTTCGCAGCTGGTCGCCTGCGTGCGCGAGCTGCAAAGCCGCGGCTACAAGCTGCCGGACTACCCGGAAGACGCGAAAAGCGACGAAGACAAGGCGCTCAAGGCCCGCTTCGGCAAGTGCATCGGCAGCGCCGTCAACCCGGTCCTGCGCGAAGGTAACTCGGACCGCCGCGCGCCCAAGGCCGTCAAAGAGTTCGCCCGCAAGAACCCGCATTCGATGGGCGAGTGGAGCCAGGCTTCCCGCACCCACGTCTCGCATATGCACCACGGCGACTTCTACCATGGCGAAAAATCGCTGACGCTGACCCAGGCGCGCGATGTCAAGATGGAACTGATCACCGAATCGGGCAAGACCATTGTGCTGAAACCGAAAGTTTCGCTGCAAGCCGGCGAGATCATCGACAGCATGTTCATGAGCAAAAAAGCGCTGCTGGAGTTCTACGAGAAGGAAATCGACGACGCGTTCAAGACCGGCGTGATGTTCTCGCTGCACGTCAAGGCGACCATGATGAAGGTGTCGCACCCGATCGTGTTCGGCCACTGCGTCCGCATCTTCTATAAGGAAGCCTTCGCCAAGCACGCCGCGCTGTTCGATGAACTGGGCGTGAACGTCAACAACGGCATGGCCAATCTGTACGAGAAAATCGAAACCCTGCCGGCCTCCAAGAAGGACGAAGTCCTCAAGGATCTGCACGCCTGCCACGAGCACCGTCCGGAACTGGCCATGGTCGACTCGGCCAAGGGCATCACCAACTTCCACTCGCCGAACGACATCATCGTCGACGCATCGATGCCTGCCATGATCCGCATCGGCGGCAAAATGTGGGGCGCCGACGGCCGTCCGAAGGATGTCAAGGCGGTCATGCCGGAATCGACCTTCGCCCGCATCTACCAGGAGATGATCAATTTCTGCAAATGGCATGGCAACTTCGATCCTAAGACCATGGGCACCGTGCCGAACGTCGGCCTGATGGCTCAGCAAGCCGAGGAATACGGTTCGCACGACAAGACCTTCGAAGTGGCTGAAGGCGGCGTCGCCAACATCACCGACCTGACCACCGGCGAAGTGCTGCTGAGCCAGGTAGTGGAAGCGGGCGACATCTGGCGCATGTGCCAGGTCAAGGATGCACCGATCCGCGACTGGGTCAAGCTGGCCGTCACCCGCGCCCGCAACTCCGGCATGCCTGCCGTGTTCTGGCTGGACCCGTACCGTCCGCACGAGAACGAAGTCATCAAGAAGGTCCAGGTTTATCTGAAGGAGCACGACACCAAGGGCCTGGACATCCAGATCATGTCGCAAGTACGCGCCATGCGTTACACGCTGGAGCGCGCATCGCGCGGCCTGGACACCATCTCGGTGACCGGCAACATCCTGCGCGACTACCTGACCGACCTGTTCCCGATCCTGGAACTGGGCACCAGCGCTAAGATGCTGTCCATCGTTCCGCTGATGGCGGGCGGCGGCATGTACGAGACCGGCGCCGGCGGTTCGGCACCTAAGCACGTCAAGCAGCTGGTGGAAGAGAACCACCTGCGTTGGGATTCGCTGGGCGAGTTCCTGGCGCTGGCGGTATCGCTGGAAGACATGGGCATCAAGACCGGCAACGCCAAAGCCAAACTGCTGGCCAAGACGCTGGACGAAGCCACCGGCAAACTGCTGGACAACAACAAGTCGCCATCGCCACGCACCGGCGAGCTGGACAACCGTGGCAGCCACTTCTACCTGTCGCTGTACTGGGCGCAGGCGCTGGCTGCGCAGAACGACGACGCCGAACTGAAAGCCTACTTCGCGCCGCTGGCGAAAAGCCTGGCCGAAAACGAAGCCAAGATCGTCGCCGAGCTGAACGCGGCACAAGGCAAGGCAACGGATATCGGTGGTTACTACTACCCGGATCCAGCCAAGACCGAAGCGGTCATGCGTCCAAGCGTTACCTTCAACGCGGCACTCGACGCGATCTGATCGTAGCGTAGCTTACGCAAACTAAAAGGGGCAGCCGATTTGGCTGCCCCTTTTTTATTGCGTGGTGCTTGTGGGGGCATCCCGCGCATCCACGTAGGCCCAGGCCAGCGTGCCCGAAGCCAGCACGACGCGCTGGCGGCGGTAGGCCGCCACTTCGTAGCGGTCAGAATTCCGCAGCTCCTCGGCGGTGATCGCCAGCACCGAGCCCGCGACCGTGTCGGCGGGCGAGCCGGTGTGCGAGACGATGGGGTGATGCGTCTTGCCGCTGGTCTCGACCACCGCCGGATCGTCGATCGCCAGCATGGCCAGCTGATAGGCGGGCAAACTGTCCGGGCGGCCGGAGAGCAGGCGGCCAAAGGTCGCCTTCTGGACATCGGGCTGTTGCAGGGTGCCGTAGGAGAACAGCATTTCGCTCGCATCCAGCGCCGCACCGCCCAGCGCTTTGCGCGTGGCCCACACAATCGGCAGGCCGAACAGGAATATATGGGACAGCAAGTCCAGCACCGTCGACAGCGGCTGGAACGTGACAGGGCGGGGGAAGGCCGACAGCGGCAACACCACCAGCCGCATCGCCAGAAACACCAGGGTTCCGAACAAGACCGCCGCCAGCAGCGGCCTGGCCGCCAGCGCCGGCGCGCGGCGGGTCGCCAGCAGGAACAGCGCCATCCACACGAAGCTGAGTGCGAAGTGGCACAGCAATCCAAGCGCCGCGGTCAGCGCGCCGCCGCTGAAGGCCGCGCTGCCCAGCAGCCCGCTGGCCACGACTTGCAGCAGGCGCGCCGGCGTCAGCCCGTTATAGACGGCAAAGGAAATCGCGAACGTGATATCGAGCGCGCCGGCAATGGCGCCACCGACCAGCACGGCATAGGGAATGGACCAGCGCTTCATGCATCAGCCTCCGTAAGTTTGCTAGCATGTTATATTAAAAGCAAACCTCGGTAAAAAGGAAAAACATGTCGGACCAGATAGCCTGTTCAGAGTGTGGCGAACTGCACACGCTGGATGAAGTCGAACTCGTTTTCAGGCGCCCCGATGCGGTCGCGGCGCTGTCGGATGCCGAGCGGGAAGCCCGCTGCCGCGAGAACGACGACCTGTGCGCGATATGGGGCGACAGCGACGACAGCCACCGCTACTTCGTGCGCGGCCTGCTGCCGTTGATGGTGACCGGCCGTCCGCTCGATTACTGCCTGGGCGTGTGGATGGAAGTCCGGCGCGATGTGTTCGACCGCATCTACGCGTTGTGGGACAGCGATAGCCAACTGGATGAACCGCCGCTCGACGGCCTGCTGGCCAACGATATCCCGACCCGTCCCGGCTCGTTGGACCTGCACGGCAAGATCCATCTGACGGGGCCGGAGACGCGTCCCGAATTCATGGTGGCCGACGCCGCAGCGGCGTTGTTCGCTGACCAGCGCGACGGCATCTCCGCGCACCAGGCCGATGCCTTCCTCAAATCGCTCGACCGTCGTAGTGCGTGACGGGGATAGACTCCAGGTCTATGCCTTCGATGCAGCGGATATTGATCGCCGCCATGGCGTCGCCATTGGGCGCCGTGCCCTCGCTGTAGGGCGCGATGCCGCAGGTAGGGCAGAAGCGGTGCTTGATCAGGTGCTTGTTGAACAGATAGGTGCTGGCCGCGTCGTCCGGCGTCAGCAGATGCATGTTCTGGCGCGGGACGAACCACATCAGCACGCCCTTGCGCTGGCACATCGAGCAGTTGCATGACATGGCCGACGTGATCTCGCCTTCGGCCTCGAACTTCACATTGCCGCAATGGCAGCTTCCCTGGTATTTCATAGCGAACCTCCTGTAAGTAGACGATCAAGACTGCTAAAGAAAAGAGCCCAGCCGCGCTCGTGGTTGATGCGCGCCTGTTCGTCGAAGAAGCGGTCGTGCACGAAGCTGAGTTCCGTGCCTTCCGCCACCGGCGTGAGCTCGATGCTGATGCGCGACACCCGTTCCGGCGTGCTGTGCCAGGCCCAGGTGAACACCAGCCGCGTGTACGGTTTCACTTCCTGATAGACGCCGGTCATCTGATTCAGGCCGCCATCGGGGCCGGCGAAGGCGAGGTGGTACTGGCCGCCTTCGCGCAGGTCGATGTCGGCCTTGGTCAAGCTCGCCTGGCCGGGACCGAACCACTGGCTCAGCGCTTGCGGGTCGGTCCACGCGCGCCAGACTTTTTCGGGGGCGACGGGGTAGGTGCGGCGGATGCTGACTTGGGCGGGCTGCTCGGTGTTGGGCATGATGCGATTTCCTCTTTGTGGTAGAGATAGCGACCCAGCGAATCGAGCTGGTCGGTCCAGAAGCGCTGGTAGTGGGCGATCCAGGCGGCGGCATCCTGCATGGGGGCGGCATCGAGTTCGCAGCGCACCACGCGGCCTTCCTTGGAGCGCGCGATCAGGCCGGCCGCTTCCAGCACCGCCAGGTGTTTCATGAAGCCGGGCAGGGACATCTCATACTGCTGCGCCAACTCGGTGACGGTTTGACTGCCGTCGCCCAACTGCGCCAGCACCCCGCGCCGCGTGGCGTCGGACAGCGCGGCGAAGATCAGGTCCAGGTGGGGGTCTTTATAGTTAACCATAAGGTATAGTATTGGCGAGGGTTCAGAACTTGTCAAGCATGTATTTGTGACAAAATAGGCATTTTTCAGAAAGGCGTCTGATGAGCGAAATTCTGGATGACAGTGCGGGCGATTCTAAAAATCTGCGGCAAGTGAGAGCGCTTTATCGGGCGCTGAAATCGAAGGACCAGCAGTCGATACGGGAGATCCTGGTTGATGAGCCGGTGTGGGATGTGTCGCCAGGTTTTCCGGAGGGCGCAATCTATCGCGGCCTCGCCGAGGTGTTTGGCGGGTTCTATCCAAAACTGCTCGCGCACGTTCATACGTTTGGCGCTTTTCCGGACAATTTTGTCGATGGCGGCGATACGGTCGTGGCGCTGGGCCACTACCGCGTCACCAAAACCGAAGGTAGCCCGCCGGTGCTGGTGCGCTTCTCGCATGTTTGGGGTGTGGATGAGCAGGGACGGGTGAAAGGCGTGTGGCAGGTTGCGGACTCTGCACAGTTCCTTGCCGCTTAATTCAATATTGCAGCTATCAAGGAGCACATATGAAAACAGAGGAAAAAGTAAAAGGCCCAGCATCTTACTTTCCGTCTATTGAGAAGACCTATGGAAAACCGATAAATTACTGGTTAGACATCGTAGGCTCTTTGAAAGATAAGAAGCATATGGAAATCGTAGCGACGCTTAAAGAAGGCCATCAACTTGGTCACGGGCATGCAAATGCGTTGGTCGCGTATTATCGTGCTCAGAGCTAGATTTGATCGCTGTCGGCCGGGAGGGAGCCTTAATCTAGGTTTCGAATCGTGGCCGGATGAGATGGGCATTGTGTAAAATTAGACGTCAAACACACCTGCTGGACTCGGCCTGCAGCAGCCAGACAAAAATAGGACAACAAAACCGTTCCATTGGAAGGGATAATCCGACGTGAAAATAGGTCCATATGCGGCTCTGATGAGTTTACTTATAGCCCTGCCGGTTTGGGCAAGCGAGCTATCGTGCACGTCCGAGTACGAGCGAGGGCGACGTGAAATGGGAGCCTGGGCCGAGATGGTGGGTGTCATGGAAGGCGTAATCTATGGACACTCTCTAGCTTTGTCGCCGGCCAAATTTTGCTTGTCTGGGACGCCTAAGGAACAAGTGCAGGCCATCGCACGTGCGCTCGACGGTGATTCATATAAGGCGAACCCGATCTTGATAGATGACGTGCCGACGAGAGAACAGGCTCAGCAATTTTTGGAGCGGTTTTTTCCGTGCAAATAATCAATCCTGTCGATGATATACGGCCAGCAGCTGCCGCTCGCCAGAACAAGTTTTCAAACCTGGCTTTGCTGAGTTTGACTCCGTTGGCCTTGGCAGAAGCCGTAGTGTAGAAGGCTGGTTGAATGGTACAACTGCTCAATAGCCGAAACCGGCTGTGGGCGCTAGCGGCCGAGCCGGCCGACTGCGGGCGCTGCCGGCCAACATGTAACAGCAAGGGAAGGAAATAAGCATGACCGTTGGGAAAAAGCCGGACGCCGCGCGGCTGGACAAAATTGTGGCCGACGCACGACGTGCGGCCGACCAGCGCGAGCTGGGCTATCGCGAGCGCTCACTGAAAATGTATCCGTGGGTGTGTGGGCGCTGCATGCGCGAATTCACGCATGCCAATGTGTCGCAACTTACTGTGCACCATCGTGACCACAATCATGACAACAATCCGCCTGATGGCAGCAACTGGGAATTGCTGTGCCTTTACTGCCACGATAACGAACACTCGCGTTATCTTGAGGCCGACCGGGGACTTAGTCTGAAATCGGCCGAGGTCGCGCCGGCAACGCATAATCCGTTCGCTTCATTGGCCGGTCTGATGAAAAAGAAAGAATAAATTCAGGGGTGGTGCCCACGGCGTGATAGGCGCAATCGGCCAGAAACGGCCCTTTGCAAAACCATCTCGATTACGGAAACCCTTGATGAACCAACTTTCGAAAGAAGAACTCTTCCGGTACCACAAGAGAACCGGTTGTCCTTTGCTAGATGCGAGGACACTGCTCAAAAATATGGAACCTACTCTCTTTTTACGTGTAGTTGAGGCGACTCTTCGCCCTGCTGGTGAGCTCAACAGATTGTTGGACCCGATAGAAGTTGCGGAAGATACTAGAGATATCGTTTCTACGGCTCACGCTAGAGCAGTGGCTTTGATATCTCAACGACAGGGACAGCGAAGGGGGATGTGCCACGCCGTTTGGGACGAACAGACCCGTATATTAAAAGACGACTATGGCCTTATTTGGTTTTCACCTCAGAAAATGAATCCTCACACTTACTTTGATTGACTCATGTTATTGTAGCTCTGACGCATTTCGGCCAGTACCAGCCACTGAATTTTTGAAGCAGATAGATGAGTATAGATAACACGGAAGCCAGGTTGATTGCCAATGCTCTTTACGAGATACGTTTGCTGTTGAGTCCCTATATGGGAAGTGAAAATGATGCGCCCCATGACGTGCGTTTAGCGGCTCACGTAGCGTATGCTTTGCATAATGAAGCGGCAGCATTAATCGATGCAGAAAATTTGACATAGAGACTGCGCTCCGAAAAGTGGTGGCAATCGATAGCGTCCTGCCAGGGAACGATGGTGACCGACTAGCTTCGACGTGGGCCACTCCAAATAGAGTCGATCGGTCAGACTGAAATCGGCCAAGAGCTGCTGTTCAGAAATCAGATGATCGTACTTACTTCAACAGGCTGGATTCTCTTGGCGTTTTCTGTGGTAACGCTTTGTCTTGACGCTTTCGCTATTTGGAAGGTATTCGCCTCGCCGTTTTACGAGCCTGCGCAACGATGGGGGCAAGCAGTTCTTATCCTGCTCGTACCAATATTCGGAGCTTATCTGAGCTGGTACTTGGCCCGTGAACAAGTGGCACTTTTTCAATCTCCGCCTGTCGATCATGTTAAGGATATTGACCCAACCTGCAGTGATATTGATTATCATGGATGAAACGGGCCTGACCGCCATCGGCTGCGGAAGCTGCCGGTCTTCGGATGCCCTGTGTCAGGTCACATTTGAGATGGCTTGACCAGCACCACCTTTTTACGCCAGACTCCCGCTCATTCGACAACAACGCGAAGGGCGGAAATGAAGCATATCGTTATGTTCAATAAGTTCCACGGAAGTTTTTGCCTGGCGGCTGCGCTGCTGGGCGCTTGTATCGCCGGCCCGCTGCACGCCGCGCCTTCTACTTCGGCCATCTCAGCCGCCACGCCGCTGGTGATCGGCGAAAGCTTCAACATTGAATCGAAAGTGCTGGCGGAAACGCGGCACATCAACGTCTACATGTCGCGCGGCTACGGCTTGCCGGCCGACGCGCCGCTGCCTGTGCTCTACATGCCCGACGGCGGCCTGCGCGAAGATTTCCTCCATATCGCCGGCCTGCTGCAAGTGTCGGTCGATAACGGCACCATGCGCCCGTTCATGCTGGTCGGCATAGAAAACACCCAGCGCCGCCGCGACATGACCGGCCCCACCGACAACGCCGAAGACAAGAAGATCGCCCCCGTGGTTGGCGGCTCGGCGCAATTCCGCCGCTTCATCAAGGAAGAGCTGATGCCGGAAGTGAAGCAGCGCTACCGCACCACCGGCGAAACCGCCTTGATCGGCGAATCGCTGGCAGGCCTGTTCGTGGTCGAAACCTTCCTGCGCGAACCGCAACTGTTCGACCACTACGTCGCCGCCGACCCCAGCCTGTGGTGGAACGACAGCAAGCTGCTCGCCGAAGCCCAGCAACTGCTGGACAAGCGCCCAAGCCGCCCGCAAACCCTGTACTTCGCCAGCAGCAGCAACGCAGGCATCGTCAAGGGCGCGGAACAGCTGTCGGCCCTGCTGACCACTCGCGCGCCGGGCGGCCTGCAATGGCACTACCAGCAAATGCCCGCCGAAACGCACGCGACCATCTACCAGCCCGCAGCACTGCAAGCCTTCCGCATGATGCTCAAACCTAAGCCAGCAGCCAACTAAGGCATCCTCAATCCGGACTGGCGCCGGTCGCGAGTTGCAACTGCACCGTGGCCGTCGCCAGATCCGCCGTCGCCTGCAACCAGGCGAGATAAACCTCATCGGCCGAGCGCTGCGCCGACAACAGTTCCAGCAACGACGCCGCGCCTTTTTTATACGACAGGCGCATGCCTTCGGCCACCTTGTCCGCATGCACCAGCACCGATTCCCGATAGCGCTGCTCGTTGGCCTGCGCTGCGCGGAACTGCGCATAAACCCGCCGCACATCGGTCTGCGCCTTCAGCTCGGCCGAACGAAGAGCCAACGTCGCCTGCGTCACAGCCGATTGCGCCTGCAACACTTCGCCGCGCTGCGTGCGCGACAGCGGAATCGGCACGGAAACCGTCAAGCCCAGGCTCAGCGAACGCTGTGTCGGCGAGTTGCTCACGGCGCCGCCAGCATCCAGCACCGGCCGCACTGCTGGCGTGTTCTTCAAACTGACATTGACCACCGGATCGACCCAGCGGTTGGCCTGCGCCAGATCGGCCGACGAGCGCGCTGCATCCAGCGCCGCATGGGCGATGCGGATGTCGTCGCGCTCATCCTGCGCCTGCCGCACCAGCTGCTCCACATCGTCCAAGCCCTTGACGGCCGGCGCATCGCAAGCCAGCGCCGCATTGCCGAACACTTCGCTAAAACGCCGGCCCAGCGGTATCGACAGCGATTCAGCCGAAGTCTGCACCTGCGCCCGCGCCGTCACCACATCGGCCTCGAAGCGGTCGTGCTCGACCTGCGACTGTGCCAGCTCCAGCCCGCCGATATCGCCGACCTTGCGCCGCACATTGTTGGCGTTGACGATCTCGCCCAGTGCCCGCAGCGTCGCCTCCTGGCGCTCCAGCGCGTTGCGGGCGCGGCAGGATTCGGCATAGGCCGCCGCCGCGTCGGCATACAGCTGGCGGCGTCCGCCTTCCAGCGTCGCCTCGCCGAGCTTGACCGTAGACTGCGCCACGCGGATGCGCTGCGCCCGCTTGCCGGCCGTCTCGATGGTCAGCGCCACGCCCATCGTCAGCGCGGTGGACGCGTTCGGCTTGTTGGCGGCGGACAGTTCCTTCGAGTCGATGCCCGCCGTCAGCACCGGATCGGGCCGCACACCGGCGATCGATACGCCAGCCTGCGCGCTGCTCACATTCTCGCGCTGCATCTGCAAGTCCAGGCTGTATTTCGCCACGGCGGACGCATAGTCGCGGAACGTTACCTGCGCGGTGGCGGGCGGGGCGGCGCACAAGGCCAGCGATACCAGCGCGCGCAGAGGGTTGAGTTTAAATGTCATGGGCATGCTCCACTTGGGCCGGACCATCGTCGGCCGGCTTGGGTTTGTTTTCGATATGGCGTTCGACCAGGTAGTACAGCGCCGGCAACCACACCAAGGTCAGGCCGGTGGCCGTGATCAGGCCGCCCACCACCACGGTCGCCAGCGGACGCTGCACGTCGCTGCCCAGGCCATGCGCCAGCGCGGCCGGCAGCAGGCCCAGCGCGGCCACGCTGGCCGTCATCAGCACCGGACGGAAGCGGCTGTACGCGCCTTTCAGTATCGCGTCCTTCAGCGACAGCTTGCCTTCGGCACGCAACTGGTTCAGGTTGGAGACCATCAGGATGCCGTCCATCACCGCCACGCCGAACAGCGCGATGAAGCCAACCGCGCTCGACACATTGAGCGTCATGCCGCGCAGATGCAGGGCGACCAGGCCGCCGAGCGCGCCCAGCGGCACGGCCGCCAGGATCATGGCCGGCTGGCGCAGGTTCTTGAACTGCGCGAACAGCAGCACGAACATCAGCGCCACCACCATCGGCATAATCAGCGCCAGACGCGCCTGCGCCCGCTGCTGGTTCTCGAACTGTCCGCCCCAGGCCAGCTGGATGCGGCTGTGGTCGTACTGCACCTTGTTCTCGATCTGCGCCTTGGCGTCGTCGAGGAAGGAGGCCAGGTCGCGGCCGCGCAGGTCCAGCCGCACGGTCAGGTGGCGCTTGCCCATTTCGCGGGTAATGGTGCTTTCGCCATCGTCCAGCCGTATCGTCGCCACCTGGGCCAGCGGAATGCGCGCCCCCGTGGCCGAGGTCAGCAGCAGGTCGCCGATGGTGTCGGGATTGCTGCGCGATGCATCGTTGAAGCGCACGCCGATGTCGTACTGGCGGTCGTCGATGAACACTTGCGACACCGGCTTGCCGCCGATGCCGGTGCCGATCAGGTCGGCCACATCGGCGGCGTTGATGCCGTAGCGGGCGGCGGCAGCGCGGTCGACCTCGATGCGCACCTGCGGCAGCGGCGGCTCCTGGTCGATGATGACGCTTTCCGCGCCGGGCACGGCCGACAGCGTGCGCTCGACGGCGGCGGCAATGCGGCGGGTTTCCTTGAAGTCGCTGCCGTAGATTTTCACCACCAGATCGCTGTGGGCGCCGGCCAGCTTGTCGAGCACGCCGTCGATCATCGGCTGCGTGAAGCCGACCCGCGTGCCGGGCAGCTTGGCGAAGCGCTGGCCCATCTTCTCGATCAGCTCCTGCTTGCTCAGGCCGGATGTCCACGTATCGTAGGGATGCAAGGTCACGCTGACTTCGATGTGCGACGGCGTCCACGGATCGGTGCCTTCGTCATTGCGGCCCAGCTGCGTGACGATGGTCGCCACTTCCTTGAACTCCAGCGCCGCGCTGCGCAGGCCGTCCGACATTTGCGCGGCCTTTTCCAGCGAGATGCCCGGAGGCAGCGTCACTTGCAGCCAGATCGAGCCTTCGTCCAGATACGGCAGGAAGTCGCGGCCGATGGTGGCGCCCAGCGCGCACACGGCGGCGAAGGCCAGCGCAAACGCCGCCAGCGTCACACGCGACTTGCCCACCACGGACGCCAGCAGCGGCTCGTACAGTTCCTTGGCCTTGACCAGCACCGGATTGTTGAACACCTTGCGCGGCTTGCGGTAAGCCTGGTAGGCCAGTCCCGGTATCAAGGTCAGCGACACCACCAGCGCGCCGAACAGCGCGAAGCCGATCGCGAACGCCATTGGCGAGAACAGCTTGTACTCGATGCGCTGGAAGGTGAACAGCGGCAGGTAGGCGGTGATGATGACGATCATGCCGAAGAAGATGGGCTTGCTCACTTGCAGCGTGGCCTGCATCACATCGCGGGCGCGCAGCGGGGCGCCGTGGTTTTCCTCGTATTTGCGCAGGATGTTTTCCATCACCACGATGGCGCCGTCCACCACGATGCCGAAGTCGATCGCCCCCAGCGACAGCAGGTTGGCCGGAATATGGAAATGGTGCATGAAAATGAAGGCCGTCAGCAGCGCCATCGGGATGGTCACGGCGACGATGGCCGCCGCGCGCGGGCTGCCCAGGAACAGCAGCAGCACCAGCGTCACCAGCAGCATGCCTTCGACCAGCGTCTTGCCGATGGTGTGCAGCGTGGCGTCGACCAGGCCGGTGCGGTCCAGATACGGGACGATCTTGACATCCTTGGGCAGCACGTGCTCGTTCAGCTCTTGCACGGCCTCATGCACGCCTTTCAGCACCTGCGACGGATTCTCGCCCTTGAGCAGCAGCACGATGCCTTCGATGGTGTCCGGGTTGTTGTCCTTGCCGAGGATGCCGTGGCGCTCCTTGCTGCCCAGGCGCACTTCGCCCAGATCCTTGACCAGCACCGGCACGCCGTCCTTTTGCGTGACGACCACGTTGCCCAGGTCGTCCAGGTCGCGTATCAGGCCGACGCCGCGCACCACGAAGCCCTGCTGGCCACGCGTGAGGATGCTGCCGCCGGCGCTGGCGTTGTTGGCGCCGATGGCGTCGGTGATCTGCTTGAGCGACAGCTTGTACTTGCTCAGCTTGGCCGGATCGAACTCCAGCAGGAATTGCGTGGTCAGGCCGCCGAAATTGCCGACGTCGGCGATGCCGGCCACCTGCTTCAGGCGCGGGATCACTTTCCAGAACTGCAGTTCGGACAGTTCGCGCAGCGAGCGGGTCTTCGATTCCAGCGTATAGCGGTAGATCTCGCCGATGGGCGAGGTCAGCGGATCGAGGCCGGGCTGGGCGCCGTAGGGCAGGGCCACGCCGGCGATGCGCTCTTGCAGGCGCTGGCGCGACCAGTAGTCTTCCACGCCGTCGCGGAACACCACGGTAATCAGCGACAGGCCGAAGGTGCTCTTCGAGCGCATCACATGCATGCCGGGCGTGCCCATGATCTCGCGTTCGAGCGGGATGGTGATCTGGGCTTCGACTTCCTCCGCAGCCAGGCCGGGCACTTGCGTGACCACCTGTGAGCTGGTGTCGGCGATATCGGGATAAGCTTCAAGCGGCAGCTGGTTCCAGCAAAACACGCCGTACAGCGCGACCAGCAGGAACACCAGCCACGCGATGCCGCGCCGCTGGAAGCACATGGCAATCAGGCGATCAATCATTGAGCAGTACTCCTTCCTTGGCGACGATGCGGGCGCCGGCTTTCAGGCCGGTGGCGATTTCCACCTGGTCGCCGCTGTGGATGCCGGTGGTGACGGTGCGGGCTTCGAAGGTCCATGCGGCGGTCTCGACGTAGACCTGGGTCTGCGTGCCGTTCTGCACCAGCGCGGACGCGGGCACGACCACGCCACGGTGCGGCGCGGCGCTGAAGGTGACGCGGGCGAACATGCCCGGTTTCAGGCGGCCGTTGCGGTTGTCCACCGCCACGCGGACCTTGACGGTGCGGGTGTCCGCGTCCAGCACTTCGCTGACGTAGCCGACCTTGCCTGCAATGTGCTCGCCGGGATAGGCGTTCAGTTCGATGTCGGCGGTCTGGCCGGCAAAGACTGCGGACAGGTCTTTTTCCTGCACGCTGGCGCTCAGCCACACGGTCGACAGGTCGGCCACCACCATCACCGGGGCGTTGGTGTCGTTCCAGAAGCCGCCCTGGCCGCCGTTCAGTTCGATCACATGACCGGACAGCGGGGAACGCAGCGTGTACAGGCGGCCGTTGCCCGCGCCGGCGCCCAGTTGCGAAAGGCGCGCCTTGCTGCGTTCGCTTTCGCTGAGGGCCTGGGCGTAGTCGCTCTCGGCCTGCTCCAGATCCTTGCGGGCCGAAATGTCGGCGGCGCGCAATTCCTTCTGGCGTTCCAGGTTATGGCGGGCCAGCGTCAGGCCGGCCTGGGCCTTGCCGTTATCGCTGTAAGCCGCCGCCACGTCGGCCGAATCCATGGTGAACAGCGCGTCGCCGGCCTTGACCGTGTCGCCCAGATGCTTGAGCAGCTGGCCGATGCGGCCGGACACCGGCGGCACCACGCGCACCAGATGCGCGGGATCGGCTTCCACCACGGCCGGCACCGGGATGGTGCGCGCCACATCGTGCTCTTCGACGGTGGCAAGTTGTAGCGATTGCCGCAGCGGCGAGGCGGCCGGCACGCTCAGGGCCGCGCCCTTGCGCACCACGGCGCTGGCCGGCGCGGTGCCGGTTTCGGAAGGATGGCCGCAGCCGCTCAGCGCTGCGCACAGCAGGGAGAGCAGCAAGGGCCGCTGCAAACGTGGGTCGATGTTCATCATGGCGTTTCCTGAAGGCGAAAGGAGTCCACGACGCCGGAATGCGCCTGTGTCGTCCATGGGTAAGAGGAATGGGCCGAAGTGTACAGAGAAGCAAGCCGGGCGATCCTGAATCTTCCTTCAGGAAACATCCATGACGGCCGGGCAGCGTTAAAATGCAGGCATGACCAAGATATTGCTGATCGAAGATGACCAGAAGGCGGCCCGCCTGCTCAAGCGCGGCTTGCAGGAGGAAGACTTTGCCGTCGACGCCGTGCACAGCGCGGAAGACGGCGAACCGGCCGCGCTGACCGGCAACTACGATCTGATCGTGCTGGACTGGATGCTGCCGGCCAAGGATGGCATCACGCTATGCGGCGAGCTGCGCGCACGCGGCCTGACCACGCCCATCCTGATGCTGACCGCGCGCGACGGCCTGGGCGACCGCATCGCCGGCCTCGACACCGGCGCCGACGATTACCTGACCAAGCCCTTCGCCTTCGACGAGCTGCTGGCCCGCATCCGCGCACTGCTGCGCCGCTCCACGCTGACGCAACCGCCGCAGCTGAAAGTGGCCGACCTGACGCTGGAGCCGCAAAGCCACGTCGTCAAACGGGCAGGGCAGGTGCTGGACCTGACGCCCAAGGAATACGCCATTCTCGAACTGCTGATGCGCCAGGCCGGCCACGTGGTCAGCCGCCAGCAGCTGGCCGAACGCATCTGGACCGCCGACCTGATCGCGATCGACAACCTGATGGACGCCCACATGCGCAACCTGCGCCGCAAGCTCGATCCCGTGGGCATGCCGCGCCTGATCCACACCGTGCGCGGCCAGGGTTTCCGCCTGGCGGAGGCCGCCGATGATGACGCTTAATTTCCGGCGCCGGCTGGCGCTGGTGCAGACCGCCGTCATCGTCTCGGTGCTGGCGGTGGCGGCGATCGCGGGCTACCTCAGCCTGTCGGACGCGGTCAACGAACAACTGGACGGCGCCTTGCTGGCGCTGGCGGAAACCGAATCGGCGATGCTGCACGCCGCGCCCGACCAGCCAGCCCAGGTGCACGACGCCGAACAAGGCTCGGCGCGGCCGTCGCTGGCGCGGCTGGACCGCTGGGTGCAGATCGTCGACGCGCAAGGCAAGGTGCTGGCGCGCAGCGCCAACCTGGGCGCGGCCAGCCTGCCGGCGCCGCCGGCGCTGATGGCGCACATGGCCGCCGGCGACACGGTGTTCCAGACGCTCGACCATTTCGCCGAGGAGCCGGTGCGTATCGTCTCGCTGCCGGTGCCGGGCAAGCCGCTGCGCTACGCGGTGCAGGTGGCCGGCTCGCTGGACGACGTGCGCCACGTGATCGCCTCGGCCAGCCGCATGTTCCTCGGCATGGCGCTGGTGCTGCTGGTGGCGCTGATCGTGGCCAGCGCGTCGATCACGCGCTGGGTGTTCCGCGCCATCGACGACATCGTGCGCCAGGCGCAGCGCATCGGCGAGGCCGATCTCGACAAGCGCCTGCCCCATCCCGGCACCCGCGACGAAATCGGCCGCCTGGTCGACACGCTCAACGACATGCTGGGCCGCATCGACCAGAGCTTCCAGATGCAGCGCCGCTTCACGTCGGACGCCTCGCACGAACTGCGCTCGCCGCTGTCGCGCCTGCGGGCCGAAATCGAGATCACGCTGCGCCGCCCGCGTGATACGGCCGAATACGTCGATACGCTGCGCTCCTGCATGGAGGAGGTGGAGCGCCTGACCTTGCTGGTGGAAGAACTGCTGGCGCTGGCCCGCTACGACGCCGGCCAGGACCGCGACGGCATGGCCAGCACCGCGCTGGACGACATCGCCGCCGCCGCCATCGAGCGGGCGCGGGCGATGGCGCAGCAGCGCGGCGTGGGACTGTCGTTGCAGTCGGGCGCGGCGCCCGTGTTCGCGGCCATCGGCGACGGCGCGGCCACGCTGATCGTGGTCAACCTGCTGGAAAACGCCATCAAGTTCACGCCGGCCGGCGGCGCCGTCGGCATCGATATCCGGCGCGATGGCGATTGCGCCTGCCTGCGCATCACCGACAGCGGCCCTGGCATCAGCGTCGACGACCTGCCGCATCTGTTCGAGCGTTTCTACCGTGGCGCCTCGGCGCGTTCCGGCGCGGTGGCCGGCGTCGGCCTCGGATTGGCGCTGACGCAGACCATCGTCCAGGGCCATGGCGGCCGCATCGAAGCCGCCAATTTGCCGGCCGGCGGCGCAGCCTTCACGGTGCATTTGCCCGCCGCTGCGCGCCCCTGACCCTTGCATGGAAATTATTTCTCACATCGCCTGTAACTTCTTGCGTCGCCAAAGATATTCTACATAGGCAAACACGCAAACCCATCCATGCAAGCGATCCAGGCTCTTTATCAGCAGCACGCAACCGTCGTCTACCGCTTCTCTCTGGGGCTGTGCGGCGACAAGCACCTGGCCAACGACCTGGTCGCTGAAACCTTTGTGCGGGCGATGATGTCGTCCAGCCCGATCGGCATGGAAACCGTGCAAGGCTATCTGTGCACCATAGCGCGGCGGCTGTATCTGAAGGAATGGTATCGCCATCAGCGGCATACCGAGCTGGAGGATGTCTACCGCGACATGGCGCCGGGACCCGAGCAGTCGCTGATGGCGGCGCGGGAACTGCAGCATACGCTGGCGGCCTTGCAGCAATTGCCTGAAATCGACCGCGCCGCCGTGCTGATGCGGGCGGAGGACGAAGTGCCTTACGAAGACATCGCCCGCGCGCTGGGCATCTCGCTGTCTTCGGCCAAGGTCAAAGTGTTCCGGGCGCGACTCAAACTAACCCAGATTATGAAGGAAGCATCATGACCGATCTTCATGAAGACATCATTGTCGATCTACTGCCGCTGTACTATTCCGGCGATGCCAGCGAGGCCACGCGGGCCACCGTTGAAGCCTATCTGGCCGCCCATCCCGAGTTCGCCGCCACCATGCGCGAGGCCATGGCGGCGTCTCCCAAAGTGCCCGGCAACGCGGCGCCGACGGACGGCGTGCGCACCATCAAGCGGGTCCGTTCGCAAGTGGCGCTGCGCGGCACCCTGATCGGCCTGGGCATCTTCTTCAGCCTCATGCCCTGCACCTTCATTTACGCCCATGGCCGCCTGGTCTACTTCATGTGGCGTGATGCACCGGGTTCGGCAGCCTTGTATGCCGGCCTTGCCCTGGTGGCGTGGATCGCCTTGTTCATCACCATACGTCGCACCAACAAACTCTAACAACCGGAGAACAATATGAAACGCATCATCCTGCTGGCCACTCTGTGGACCGGCCTGGTTAGTCACGCCCAAACCCTGACGATTGCACCGGCCGGCCCGGTCCTGACCGGCGACCCTGTCGCCATCACGCTGAGCGGCTTGCCGCCCAAGGCCGACGTGCAGATCGTCGCCGAACGGTTGATGAAGAGCGCCGCACAGCCGGTGCTGTACCGCGCTGAGGCGGCCTACCGCAGCGATGCGGAAGGCACGCTCGACCTGGCCCAGAGCGCGCCCCGCAGCGGCAGCTATCGCAAGGCCGACGTGCGGGGACTGTTCTGGTCGATGACGCCGTCCAAGGACGCGCCGGCGGCGGGCATGGTGCCCGGCGTGGTGCAGCTGTCGGCGCGCATCGATGGCAAGGAAGTGGCGCATGCCCGCATGCAGTTCGTCAACACGCTGCCGGACGTTAAGGTGGAAGCTGTCGACGCCTTCCCCGGCGCAGTGTTCGCAGCCCTGCCGGGAAGCGGAAAGCGCCCGGTCGTCATCGTGCTGAGCGGCTCCGACGGCGGCAGCTCCGCGGTGCGCGAGCTGGCGCCCATGCTGGCGGCGCACGGCTACGCGGTGCTGGGCTTGCCCTACTATTCGCCGGCCGCCTGGAACAGCACCGAACGCGAACTGCCCATGCTGCCGCGCAGCTTCGTCGACATCCCGGTCGACCGGCTGGAGCAGGCCCGCGCTTGGCTGGCCGCGCGCAGTGATGTCGATGCCGCGCATATCGGCTTGCTCGGCTATTCCAAGGGAGCTGAATTCGCGCTGATCGCCGCCAGCAAGATGCCGTGGATTAGCGCGGTGGCCGCCATCGCCGCCACCGATGTGGTGTGGCAGGGCTGGGGACCGGATGTCAATCCGCCCGACAGCCGCCGCTCGTCGTTCTCGTGGCGCGGCCAGGCCTTGCCCTTCGTGCCCAACCAGGACTTCCTGCAGGAGATGGCCGGCTTCCAGACCGGCGCCGATGTGCGCTACCGCCGTCCGCAGGACAAGGGCCGCGCCGCGCATCCCGAAGCGGCCGTGGCGGCGCGCATCCGGGTCGAGGACTTCAAGGGCGCGATGCTGGTGGCCGGCGGCATCGAGGATCAGATGTGGGCGTCGGGCATGATGGCGCAGAACATCGCCGAGCGCCGCGCCGCCGCCGGACGCGACACCGTCGCCCTGGTCTACACCGACGCCGGCCATATGCTCAACGGCAGCGGCTGGAATCCGACCACGCAATACGATGTCGGCGCGTTCAAGACCGGCGGCACGCCGGAGGCGAACGCCCGGGCGCAGGCCGATACCTGGCGCCAGACGCTGGCTTTCTTCAAGCGTTCGCTCTGATGTCATACGCCGGTAATTTCTAGCTGGCAATATGCATCCCTGAAGTCTTTCTCTCTCTTCTATGTGGTCTTACCTTTACTGCCTCTAGTCTGAGGCAGTTTTTTTTTGAAGGATAGTCGGTATGCAGACGGCAGAAGTCGCGTTCTCGCGCCAGCACGATGTGGTGACGATGACGCTCAGCATAGACGGCAGCGTGATCGTCGCCAGCGCCAGCCAGGAAACCATCGCGCGCGAATTGCAGATTCGTGCGGTACGCTTCCTGTCGCTGGACGGCCTGTTCACCACCGAATTGCCGACCACGGAAAAGACGCTGGCCGAGGCCTCGAACGTGGCGTTTGCCGAGTTGATGCCGACGCTTAAATTGATCGCCGCCTGTTCGGCGGTGGGCGAGACGGTGGGTTTCCTGTTCCCCGAGCGCCGCCGCAAGCCGCGCGAACCGCTGGCCGAGGACGCGGGATCGACGCAGGATTGACGCCGCAGGCCGACTCCGCGCATCATGCAGGCATCGATGACGACGGAGCGACGCCATGAATCAAACCGATGTTCTGCGCGGCAGCTGCCTGTGCGGCGGCATAGCCTACCGGGTGCAGGGACCGGCCAGCCATGCCAGCCACTGCTACTGCACCATGTGCCAGAAGCAGCACGGCGCCGCCAGCGGCACGTATGCGAACGTCGCCCGCGCCGGCTACGTCGTCGAGCGCGGCGCCGAGCTGGTGACGGAATACGCCTCGTCCGAACACGGCCGGCGCGGCTTCTGCAAGGTCTGCGGCTCGACACTGTTCTGGCGCAGCACCGAGGCGCCGGATCGCATCGCCATCACGCTGGGCACGCTGGAGCCGGAATACGACGGCCCGGTGCAGCGCGAACTGCATACCGACACCAAACCCAGGTGGCTACCCGTTCGCTGATTCAGGTTGCGCCGTTGCGCGCTGCAGGTCGGCGATGGTGGCCGGCTTGGTCAGGTGCAAATCGAAGCCGCTGTTGAGGGCGCGCTCGATATCTTCTTTTTGTCCGTAACCCGTCAGCGCCACCAGCCGCATGGGCGCGCCATCCGCCAGTTGCCGGATCGCCGAGGCCAGCGCGTAGCCGTCCATGTCCGGCAGGCCGATGTCCAGTATCGCCACTTCGGGCAAGCGCTGCCGCACCGCCGCCAGCGCTTCGGCGGCGTTGTGCGCGACTTGCGCCGTGTGGCCCAGCGCCTCCAGCAAGGCCGCGCCGGCGACGGCGGCATCGGCGTTGTCGTCCACCAGCAGCACGCGCAGGCCGTTGCCGTCGGCCGTGGACATCGGCGCCGTTTGCGCGCATGGCTGTGCGCACATGGGCAGCACGACTTCGAACTGGCTGCCGGCGTCGGCGCCGCCGCTGCGCGCGTGCACCGTGCCGCCGTGCAGTTCGACGATCTTGCGGACGATGGCCAGACCCAGGCCCAGTCCGCCCGTATGCCGCGCCAGCGATTGCGGCGCCTGCTGGAACGGTTCGAACACGCGCGCCAGCAGTTCGCCGCTCATGCCGATGCCGTTGTCGCTGACCAGCAGCCTTGCGTGCACGCCGTCGCTGCTCAGCTCGATCTTGGTGGCGGTGCTGCCGAAGCGGGCGGCGTTCGACAGCAGGTTGTTGAGCACCTGCGTGAGCCGGCTGTCGTCGCCCATCACCCATACCGCCTCCGGCGCCGACAGCTGTATCTGGTGGCCGGGCAGCGCGGCGACCGCGTGGCGCACCACATCGGCCAGGTTCACCGGGTGGGCGTCGATCTGCAGTTTTCCCGAGGTGATGCGCGAGACGTCGAGCAGGTCGTCCACCAGCCGGCGCAGGTGGTTGACCTGGCGCCGCATGACGCCGCGTTCCTTCTGGCTGGCCGGGTCGTTGCGGCGGTCCTGCAAATCGAGCGAGGTGACGATGGGGCTGAGCGGATTGCGCAGCTCATGGCCCAGCACGGCCAGAAACTCGTCCTTGGCGCGGCCGGCTTCGCGCGCTTCGGTCAGCGCCAGGTTCAGCGAATCGAGCAGTTGCTTGCGTTCGCGTTCCTGCGCCGTGCGCTGCTGATCGGCATGCTGCAGCGCCTGGCCGATCAGCGCGATTTCCGTGATGCCGGACGGCGCCAGAACCACGGGAACGCCGGAACCGAGCGCGGCGGCGCCTTGCTGCAGGGCCTTGATGGTGGCCACCAGCCGGGTCGACAGCCGCGACGCCAGCCCGATGCACACCAGCAGCGAGACGGCGATGCCGGCGCCATACACGCTCAGGCGCTCGCGCGCGGCGGCGCGCAGCTGCGCCGTGGGGCGGCCCACCGCCACCGACCAGCCGTAGCGCGACAAGGTGGTGTAGGCGGTGGCGACTTCCTCGCCTTCGATGGTGCGGGTCTGGCCGAAGCCCTCCGGGCCCGTGCCCATCAGCGCCGTCATCGACGGGCTGGGCGCGCCGCCGACCGTGCCGGCCTGGTCTTTGGAGCGGGCGACCGCCAGCCGCGTGCCATCGCGGATCGAGATCACCGCGCCGTCCGGCACCTGCTGGCGCGCGATCACGCGCAGCATGCGGTCCGGCCGTATCACCGCCGTCAAGGTGTACAGGTCGCCGTCCTGGTCGATGGCGGGCACGCGCACCGGGAACGCGGCCCGCCCCAGCGGCCCGCGCGCCACGCGGCCAACCACCGGCTGGCGCGTGGCCAGCACCTGTTGCAGGCTGTCGGGATCAGCCAGCGGCGCGGCCGGCGCGCCCCAGGCATCCATGGTGCGGAACAAGACTTTGCCGCTGTCGTCGGTGAGTATCACGCCCAGCCACTCGGACTGGGTCTTGGCCAGCGCGCTGGCGGTATTGTAGAACGCGTGCAGGTCGCCGGTCTGCAAGGCTGGCGAACGGCCCAGTCCGGTCAGCACGGCGACCGCGCTGTCCAGCTCGGCGTCTGCCGCGCTCGACAGCGCACGCGCCAGGTCCAGCATCAGCCGTTCCTGTTCGCGCTGCTGGAACTCGCCGGCGGTGTGGATGCTCCACGCCCCCAGCAGCGCCAGCGGCAGCAAGCCGATCGCCGTCAGCATGATCAGCAGGGAGCGCAGTGACAACGTGGAGCGGGGGCCGGCAAGCATGGTGAGCGACAGTGAATGGACGAGACAGCCAATTTACCTGAAGATCGCCTGCTTGTGCGGATTCGGCTGCGACAGCCAGTGCAACGCCGACAGGCTGGGCATGAACAGGTATTCGCCGCCGCGCAGCGTGCAGAAGCTGTGGATGCCGTGGATGCGGCGCCGCACCGGGCATTGCGGGATGGTATAGGTGCTGTCCTCCGGCTGCGTGCCGACGATGGGATCGCGCTCCTTGCCGAGGTCGACGAAGTTGCCGTGATTAATCCATTCCTGCTGCATGAACTCGGTGGTGGCGTGGGCCCGCGCGCTGAGGCCGATGAAGAACAGGCCGCGCTCGGCGCCGTCGTCCTCCAGCAGATCGGCGCGCCATGGGGGACCGAAGGTGGTGCTGCGGCGGGCGATGCGGTGCAGATTGACGTCGGTCAGCACGGCCAGCTTGCTGTCGCGCGGGTTCATGCGGCGTATGTGGCAGCCGGGCGGCGCCTGCAGACCGGCCTGGTCGTCGCCATAGCCGAAATCGTTGTTGCGCTGGCGGTCGGCGCCCAGCGCCGGATCGTCGCGTTCCGGCGCCAGCGTCAGCGGCGCGCCGCTGCGCCAGCGTCCCACCAGCTTGGCCGCCAGCAGCTCCTGCTGTTGCGGCGTCTCCGCGTTGTCGCGCAGGAAGCGGTTGAAGGCGGCGGCGTCCGCGCGGTACTTGCGCAGCACCACGAAGCTGCCGTTGCGGCCCAGTTCGGGCGGCGAGGGCATCGCCAGCGGCACGCCCGATTCGCCCGGATAACCGAGGATGAACTCGCCGGCCTTGATCGCCGGGTCCGGACTGGGCGCGGCCGGCATCGGGCTGCCTTCGATGGCCGGGTTGCTGATGTTGTCGCGGTAGCCGAAGGGATTGCGGCTGTCCGGCTGGGCGCCGAAGTCGTGGCTGCCCAGCAGCGTGACGCCCTGCAGGGCGTCGAACTGGCTGCGCGCGGTGTCCATCGCCTGCCGCCACGAGGCTTCGTCCGGCGCGAAGATGCTGACGGTGACGTGCACCTGGCCGCTGCCGTACGGCGCTTCCCAGTGCTCGGGCGCGTTGGCGCCGGTGTCCATCAGGCGGTCGGCGCGCGCCGCCATGCCTTCGCGGAAAGTGTCGGGAAAACTCTCCAGCGACGCCGCCGGCACTTCCAGCGCCACCAGCGCGCCGTGGCTCAGGGCGACGGCGATCCAGGCGGCGTCGTTGCCGCGCGCGTCGGCGGCCGAGCGCACGTGAGGCGCCAGCCGCGACAGCAGGGTGCGGCCGCCTTCCGGCGTGTCGATGCGCAGCAGCACGTGGGTGCCGAAGTAGGGATCGGGACGGTCGAACAGCAGCGTGGCCTGGATGTCATGCAGTTCCAGCGCCGGCGCCGGGGTGACGGCGGCCTTGATTTTATCGAAGATGCTCATGGGCCCTCACGCGATCTGGTCGAGGAATTGCTGCAGCGCGTGGTCGGTCTTCAGCAGGCGTCTGGTCTCGACCACGGTCAGGTTCGGATGCGCCACGTACCAGCCGTCGGCGGTGATCTGGTGGCTGGCGATGAAGTCCTTGACGCCGGGATCCTTGATGCCGGGCCAGCCTTCGACCGAGGTGAAGATCAGGTCCATCAGGTCGGGGATCTTGGTGGCGAAGTCTTCGATGTAGGTGTCCCAGTCGCCGTCGTAGGTGGTGGCGAACAGGATCTTGCTGTCGTTGTCGAAGAAGACGAAGCGCATGTCGTGCAGCGTCGCCACTTTTTGCGCGCCGGCGAAGTTGCCCTTGACCAGCTTGAAGATGCGGCGCAGGCGGTCGGCGCCGCCCGGTTTGAGCGTCGCCATCGCCGTCAGCTCGGACACGCGGCCCGACTGGCTGCCGATGCGGCCGGCGCTGCCGGAGCTGGGCTCGGTGTCCGGATCGTGTTCGCGCAGCATGTTCTCCAGCGCCAGTTTCATCAGTTGCGGCGCGTCGCCGAGGACTTCCTGGACCTTGCGCTGGATATCGTTGTCTTGACTCATAAGGGCTCCTTAATTGGGTACGTCGTCGATGTGGGTGATTTCAATGCGGGGCTGCTGGTTCATCGTGTGGCGGAAGGCCGACGACGCCTCGTAGGCGCGGATGCGGGCGCGCATGATCGAGCCCAGCGGCCGGTGCGCTTTGATGCAGTGCCATGGATTGAAGGACAGCACGTCGTCGGCAAACACGCGGCGCGCGGGGCTGTAGGCCTCTTGCGGCGGTATCGTCAGTTTGGCCACGGGCAGGTATGGCGATTCGTCTTCCGGCCACGGGATCGATGCGTCCTCGACCGGCATGCGCTCCAGGCTGGTGCACAGCTGCACGCGCAACTCGTACTCGGCGCCGTGGGTGCGGAAGAAGTCCACCACCAGGTCGCGCAGCTCGGAATCGCCGGCGCCGGAGCGCAAGGCGGCGCCGGTCAGCGCGCGCACCTCGTCCGACAGCGGCGCCAGGCAGATCTTGGCGATGTAGTCGCCGTAGCGCAGCGCCGCCATGCTGTAGAAGGTTACGCCGAGGATGTGGCTGTTGGGCGCGCCCAGCGTGTCGAGTATCGGGTTGGCGATGCCGACCGCATGCAGCAGCTTGCTGCCGCCGTGGGCCAGCGCGGCGGTGGCCTGGCGCGCGAGGTCGGGATCGTCGGCGTGCTTTTCCAGCAGCTGCTGGGTTTTCAGATAAGCCGCCGCATGGCCGAAGGCGATCACCGGATGGTTGACCAGCAAAAAGTCCTGGGTGCGGGCCTGCTGGCGGTCGGCGCCCAGCTGCGGGCCGGGCACGTCCAGCAGCTTGATGGCGATGCCGCGCGGCGCGGGGATCTTGTCGCTGTGGATATCGCCCGGCGCGGTCGACAGGCGCATGACGGCGGGGTAGCTGGCGGGATGGGCGAACACGCCCTGGCGCAGCTGCTCCGGCAGGTCGCCGTAGACTTGCAGCGTGCCTTTGAGGATGCCGTGGCTTTTGGCGTGGGCGTCGCGCATGCCGTGGCGGTGCTTGTCGCAGACGCTGCGGTTGACCCGGCCCATCGACGCGACGATCTGGTCGATCATCGCGTCTTCGTTTTCCTGCTTCTGTTCTACGCCGTCATGGTAACGGACGGCTTGCTCGATAGCTGTCATGTGACTCCTTCAGTTGCCATAAGATGAAGGCAGTCTATAGAGCGCATGAGGCCGTTCGTTAGGGGCCGGCTTCTAAACAGTCGTTGCGTGTTAGCCAGCTCACACAGCGCGGCCGCCTTACTTGACGAAGTTGTCCTTTATAAGGTCGACGACGTCGCCGGCGCGGCCGCTCAACACTGCCTTGGCCGAGTACAGCGCCGTGCCCAACACTTGCGACGCCTCGATCACCGGCGGCATCACCAGCTCGAAGCGGTCGGTCTTCACGTCCAGCAGCGCGGGGCCGGGATGGGCCAGCCAGGCGCGCACCGCGTCCTCCAGCGCCGCCGCCGATTCCACGTGCTGGCCGTAGATGCCGATGGCCTCGGCCACGCGGCCGAAGTCCGGATTCTTCAGGTCGGTGTAGGCGTCGAGCAAGCCCTCGACCTTCTGTTCCAGTTCGACGAAGCCCAGCGAGCCGTTGTTGTAGACGGCGATCTTGATCGCGATGTTTTCCTGCACCGCCGTAATCAGGTCGCCCATCAG
The DNA here is from genome assembly GCF_009380215.1 of Rugamonas aquatica. GTDB lineage: Bacteria > Pseudomonadota > Gammaproteobacteria > Burkholderiales > Burkholderiaceae_D > Rugamonas > Rugamonas aquatica_B. The sequence continues at coordinate 208,100 of NZ_WHUG01000010.1, read as the reverse complement.
CATCGCCAGCCCGCCGTCGCCCGACAGCGAAATCACCTGGCGCTGCGGGAAGGCTTTCTTGGCGCCCAGCGCCTGCGGCATGGCGTTGGCCATGGTGCCGTGGGTCAGGCTGACCAGCGTGCGGCGGCGGCCGTTGGCGTGCGTATGGCGCAGCACCCACACCATCGGCGAACCGCCGTCGGCGGTGAAGATGGCGTCGTCGTCGGCGTGCTTGTCGATCATCGCCGTCAGGTATTGCGGGCGGATGGTGTCGTCGGCGCCGGGCGTGGCGCGTTCGTTCAGGTGCGCGACGGCTTTCTGGTGGCGCTCGACGCAATGGTCGAGGAAGGCGCCGTCGTCGTGCTGCTGCAGCAGCGGCAGCAGCGCGGCCAGCGTGTGGCCGATGTCGCCCACCGCGCCGATCTCGACCGGATGGCGGCGGCCCAGATGGGTCGGGTCGATGTCGATCTGGATGATGCGCGCATGGGCAGGGTAGAACTGGCGCCAGGCGAAATCGCAGCCGAGCAGCAGCAGCGTGTCGCACTCGGCCACCGCGTGGTAGCCGGAGTCGATGCCGAAGATGCCGGTCATGCCGACGTTGTAGGGGTTGTCGTATTCGACGAAGTCCTTGGCGCGCGAAGTGTGGGCGATCGGCGCCTTCAGGCGTGCGGCCAGCGCCATCAGCGGCGCATGCGCGCCCTGGCAGCCGGAGCCGGCGTAGACGGCGATCTTCTTGCCGCCGTTGAGCACCTCGGCGATGCGCGCCAGCTCCTCGTCGGACGGCCGGGTCTGCGGGCGCGGCAGGTGGACGGCGAACGGCGGCTCGTCGGCGGCGTTTTCCCTGGATACATCGACCGGCAGGATGATGACCGCCACGCCGCCCTTGGTCAGCGCGGCCTGGGCCGCCATCGCGGTCACGCGGCGCGCCTGGGCGGCGGTGCGGATCTCCTGGCAGAACACGCTGCACTGGTCGAAGATCGGCTTGTAGTCGACTTCCTGCGGGAAATCGAAGCCCAGTTCGTCGCGGGTGATCTGGCTGGCGATCAGCACCACCGGCGAGCGGTTGCGGTGCGCCTCGAACAGGCCGTTGACGAAGTGCAGGCTGCCGGGGCCGCAGGAGCCGGCGCACAGCGTCAGGCGTTGGCTGACGAAGGCTTCGGCGCCGGCCGCGAAGCCGCCCACTTCCTCGTGCCGCACGTGGACCCATTCGATCTCGCTGCGGCGGATGGCGTCGGTGACGTGGTTGAGCGTATCGCCGGGCACGCCCCAGCAATGTTTGGCACCCGCCTGTTGCAGGGTTTCGATAACGACTTCCGCGACTGTTTTTGCCATGATCTGCTTTCTGTGTGATGGTTGCGGAGCTAGCGTGGGCGCTGGCGGCGCGAATGTATGTTCGCTCACGCACACAGCTATTGCAGTGGCCGCAGTTCGGGCTTGTGGCATACTCGACGGATGATGCCCTTGCGCTATATTTTCAGTCTTGCCCTGGTGTGCCTGCACACGGCGGCGTTTGCCGCGCCGTGCGTGGAGCCGCCGCCGGATCCGGCCAATACCTACGACGCCCAGCATACCTATGAGAAGCTGCTGCGCGACTATCCTTCGATACGCATCGCCAGCGCGGCGCTGCCGGTGGATGTCAACCGCCTTGGCGACCAGGTGTATGCGCAGTACGGCGATCGCTGCCTGAAGCTGGACCTCTATCTGCCGCTGGCCGCGCGCGCCGACGTTGGCATGCCGGTGGTGGTGCTGGTGCATGGCGGCGGCTGGCGGGCGGGCTTCCGCGCCGAGTTCGCGCCGATGGCGGTGCGGCTGGCGCAGCGCGGCTATGCGGCGGTCACGGTCAGCTACCGGCTGTCCGGCGAGGCGCCATATCCGGCGGCGATCCACGACGTGCGGGCCGCCGTGCGCTGGGTGCGTGGCCATGCCGGCCAGTACCGGCTCGATCCGCGGCGCATCGCGCTGGCGGGTGGATCGGCCGGCGGCCAGATCGCCAGCCTGGCCGGCGTCACCGGCCACCTGGACCGCTTCGATCCCGGCGCCGCCGACAGTGCTGTATCGAGCGCGGTGCAAGCCGTCGTCAACATCGACGGCCTGTCGGAGTTCACCACCGAGGCCGCGCTGAAGTATGAAGACGATCCCCGCAAACAGCCGTCCGCGGCCGGCGCCTGGTTCGGCGGCCGCTACGCCGAGAAGAGCGCGCTGTGGGCCGAGGCCTCGCCGATCCGCTACGTGCGGCCGGGCATGCCGCCGATGCTGTTCATTGCCAGCGCCCAGGCGCGCTTTTCCGCCGGCCGCGAGGAAATGGCGGCGCGCATGGCGCAAGCAGGCGTGGCCAGCAGCACGCTGGTCTTGCCCGACACGCCGCACTCGTTCTGGCTGTTCGATCCGTGGCTGCAACCGGCCGTGGATGCCGTCGTCGCCTTCCTGAACCGGCAGATGCCGGGAAAAGGGTAGTCCGGCCTCTCCATTTAGCCAGTGGTTTTCCACTGGTCAGCGACCTAAGATGAACGCAGCCGCGCTGGATGCAGCGGGCGCGTATCCACCTCATCACAATGGAAGCTATCATGACCAATCCCAAACTTGAAGTACTGACGCCTACGAACTGCCAGCTGATCTTCATCGACCAGCAGCCGCAGATGGCGTTCGGCGTGCAGTCGATGGACCGCCAGGCGTTGAAGAACAACACCGTAGCGCTGGCCAAGGCCGCCAAGGTGTTCAACATCCCGACCACCATCACCACCGTCGAGACCGAAGCCTTCTCCGGCCATACCTATCCCGAACTGCTGGACGTCTTCCCAGGCAAGCCCATCCTGGAGCGTTCGTCGATGAATTCCTGGGACGACCAGAAAGTGCGCGACGCGCTGAAGGCCAACGGCAAGAAGAAAGTGATCGTCTCGGGCCTGTGGACCGAGGTGTGCAACAACAGCTTCGCCCTGTGCGCGATGGCCGAGGGCGACTACGAAATCTACATGGTGGCCGACGCCTCCGGCGGCACCTCGAAGGAAGCGCACGACTACGCGATGCAGCGCATGATCCAGGCCGGCGTGGTGCCGGTGACGTGGCAGCAAGTCATGCTGGAATGGCAGCGCGACTGGGCGCGCCGCGACAGCTACGACGCCGTCATGGCCATCGTCCGCGAACACTCGGGCGCCTACGGCATGGGCGTCGACTACGCCTACACCATGGTGCACAAGGCGCCACAGCGCACCGCCAGCAGCCACGAAACGCTGGCCGCCGTGCCCGCCAAGTAAGCGCCAGGAGCCGCCTCCATTCCGGGCGAAGTCAGGCGGACAAGCGCTTCCTGATTTCGTCCAGATTGCGTCCGACTTCGCGCACCACGCCGACCAGCGTGGCCGGGGTAACATCGAATTCCGCCGCCCAGTACTGGATTTCCGACACTTGGCGGGGGTTGATGGTGCGTAGCTGGCGCCATGGCGCCGGTCCCACGGGGAGATGAACTTGCATGATGGTATGAACAATAGTGCCAGGGAGTCATCATCGTCGCCGCGTTCGCCATAGTGCGCCGTACGCCACCACACACAGCGGCCGCTTCCGTCAGATGGTGTGCTGGCGCACGGCGCAGCCTGCTATACAATCGCATGATGGTGTTCCACAACCATTCACCGCCCTGGAGGCCCCCGATGTCCACCACCCATACCTTCCGCCCAGACTATGTTGGCGCCGAAGTCGTCGAAGCCGGTATTGAAGTTGCTGATAGAAAAGGTGCGGACAGCGCCGCCACCTACCTCAGCCAGCGGGGCGTGCCGGAGAACGTGATCCAGCGCGTGGTATCCGAGCCCGAGCACCGCCGCAATCCCGGCCGCCTGCGCAGCCGCGACGAGCGGCTGGTCGAGGAAGCTTCGCGTTTCAAATTCAAGGTGTAAGCGTCGCCGTAGGACTGGGACCACATCGGCCTCTGTCAACTGCCTACATGTAGCGCGTCCATGCTCCTATAATCGGCCGTACATAGCGGGGATATAGTGTTGTTCATCAGGTCGCAAGACCTACCAACGAACAACAAGAGGTCCGCCATGTACCAAGCCACACATAATGCCGTTGCCCAAGACGTAGTGCGCTCCATGCAGGCAGAGGCATCCGCTCCCGCCATCAGCCTGACCGGCGCCCAGCAGAACGAACTGCTGCGCGCACTGTCGCGCGAAGAGCTGATCGCCTTGTTCGAGCATCTGGAACTGGTGCCGCTGGTCGCCGGCAAGCACCTGTTCGACTTCGGCGACAAGATGGAATACGCCTACTTCCCCACCAACGCCATCGTGTCGCTGCAATACGTGACTGAAGACGGCGGCGCCGCCGAGATCGGCGTGGTGGGCCGCGAAGGCGTGGTCGGCGTCTCGATGTACGAGACCGAACGCGCCAACTGCTCGGCCGTCGTGCACTGCGCCGGCTACGGCTACCGCATCAAGGCTGCCGTGCTGCGCTCGGCCTTCACCGGCGGCGGCGCGCTGGCCCGCCAGCTGATGCGCCACACCAGCGCGCTGTTCGCCCAGCTGGCGCAGACGGTGGCCGGCGTGCGCCACGGCAGCATCGAGCAGCGCCTGTGCCGCTGGCTGCTGGAACGCCTGGACCGCTCGCTGTCGAACGAATTGAAAGTGACGCAGGAAATGATCGCCAACATGCTGGGCGTGCGCCGCGAAAGCATCACCTGCTGCGCCGGCAAGCTGCAGGAAGAGGGCATGATCGAATACCGCCGCGGCACGGTGGTCGTGCTTGACCGCAGCGCCATGGAGCGCCGCGCCGGCGGTTGCTACGTCCCCGCCTAATGCAAGTAACGGGGCGCGTGCTGGAGCTGCTCCAGCTTGCGCTGCACCAGCCTGTACCAGGCGCTGGCCCAGCGCGTCGCCCGCACCGATTCCTCCACCGTTTCCGCTGACATGCAGCGCTGCACCGCCTTCATCTGGCGGTGCAGCGCGTAGGCTGCGGGCGGCGGTTTGCGGTGGGTGTGCGAGGTATCCATGTCCCCATTGTGGCCCGCCGCCATTGGCGCGGCTGTACGCTATCCCACCTACGCCGATTTTCAGCCCAAGCGTCCATCCAACGGCCGGCAGATAAACAAACGCGATTATCTTCGTGTTCAAGATCGCCGCCACTCGCTATACTCCGCCCCTGAGAGACATGATTAAGGGTACAGATGGGTAAGCAAGTGAAGGCATATCGCGCGCTGGCGCTGCTGTCGGCCGGCGCGATGGCCGCCGCGCAGGCGGCCGAGACGGAAGTGGGCACGGAAAAAATAGACCGCGTCGAGGTCACCGCCACCCGCTCGGCCAGCGCGGTGGATGTGCAGCAGGTGCCGGCGGCGATCACCGTATTGAAGCCGGAAAGCCTGACCCGCTACGGGCAGGGCAATTTGAGCGATATCGCCAACCTGGTGCCGGCGATGTCGGTGCAGCAGCAGGCGCCGGGCGTCAACAACATCACCATGCGCGGCCTGGTCGTGCGCGGCATCGTGCCGTCCGAAGTGCAGGATGCGTCGTTGGTGGCGGTCTACATCGACGACATGCCGGTGACGCTGAAATCCTCCAATCCCGACCTGAAGGTGCTGGACCTGGAGCGCGTGGAAGTGCTGCAAGGGCCGCAGGGCACGCTGTTCGGCGCAGGCGCGATGGCCGGCGCGGTGCGCCAGATCACGCAGAAGCCCGACCTGGCCGATTTGTTCGGCACGGTGGAGGCGGTGGGTTCGAACACCTCCGGCTTCGGCGGCACCAACCGCAATCTGCGCGGCATGGTCAACCTGCCGCTGAAGGCCGATGTGCTGGGCCTGCGCCTGACCGGCTACACCGGCAACGACTCCGGCTACATCCGCAACCAGTTGGCCGGCAGCAGTACCTTCGGCAAGACCACCAACGATGTCTCCACCAACCAGGCGCGCGCCGCATTGCGCCTGCGCGCCTCGCCGGACCTGCTGGTCGACGCCAGCATCACCGCCTCCAACATCAAGGGCGGCGTCAACGACGCCTACGCGGGACTGGCGCCGTTCACCACCTACGCGCTGCTGCCGCAGACCAGCAACGACAATCTGCAACTGTACAACCTGGGCGTGAGCTACGACCTGGGTAGCGCGCAATTGGTGTCGTCGACCTCCTATCTGCACCGCGACACGCTGTACGTGACCTCGGCCCAGTATCCGGCCACCGCCTTCATCTTCGGCGGCAAGGCGCCGCTGATGCAGGCCGCCTACACGATCGGCAACCGCGTCACCGATTTCGCGCAGGAGTTCCGCCTCAACTCCAAGGGAAGCGGCCCGCTGAAGTGGACCGCCGGCGCCTTCTTCGAAACCGGCAAGCGCAACACGCGCCAGGACGAACCGACCGTCGGCTTCGATGAACGCTTCGCGGCTACGCACAACTTCCCGGGCTATAACTCGCAGACCAACGACCTGGCCTTCAACCCCAACGATTTCTTCTCCGGCACGCAGAACACCAAGTCGCGCCAGGTGGCGCTGTTCGCCGAGGGCACTTACACCGTCTGGGACAAGCTGGACCTGACGGCCGGCGTGCGCCTGTTCCGTGGCACGCAGGACTTCGACCTGCGCTTCACCGGCTTGTTCGGCAACCTGGTCGGCGCCACGCCGTCGGCGCCGGTGGGTCAGCCGGAAGTGAGCAACAGCAGCGCGACTTCGCAGGGCGCCAATCCGCGCTTCGCCGCCGCCTACCATGTCGATGCGGACCATACGCTGTACGCATCGGTGGGCAAGGGCTTCCGCTACGGCGGTAACAACCAGCCGGTGCCCTTCAATTTCTGCGGCGTGAACGCGCCCGCCACGTTCGCGCCGGACAGCCTGTGGAACTACGAAGTCGGTTCGAAGAACACGCTGCTGGACCAGCGCATGACCCTCAACGCCAGCGCCTACGTGATCGAATGGAAGGACGTGCAGGTGTTTAACAAGCTGCCGTGCACCTACTACTTCACGCAGAACGCCGGCAAGATCCGCAGCGAAGGCCTGGAGCTGGAAACCGCCTTCAAGCTGACCCGCCACGCGTCGCTGGGTTTGAGCGCAGCCTATAACCACGCCTATGCCACGCGCACCGTCGTCACCGGCATCGCCGCGCAGAACATCCCGGAAGGCAGCCGCGCGCCGTACGCGCCGCGTCTGTCGGCCACCGCCACGGCCAGCTACACGCTGCCGGTGCGCGGTAATGATGAAGTGGGCATCGCCGCCAGCTACGCCTACCACAGCGACGCCTACACCAACTTCGCGGCGGCGCAGGGCAGCTACGCGCAGATACCGTCGTCGAACACGCTCAACGCCACCATCACCTACAAGACCGGCGCCTACGAGTTCGGCCTGTTCGGCACCAATCTGACCAACGGCGCCAAGATCAGCGACGTGACGCCGAACACCATCGCCATCCAGCCGGGAGATACCTTGTTCATGGTGCGTCCGCGTACCATAGGCTTGCGCGCCAGGGCGCGCTTCTAACGGCCCGCCATGGATTCCCCCAGCCTGAAGCAGCAGCGTTCCGAATATGTCGACGCGCCACAGCGGGCTGAAGTCGCCGCCGAGCGCGGACGCTTGCTGTGGCTGGGGGAGTGGCCAACCTGGCTGCTGATCGCCGCGATCTACGGCGGCTGGTTAGTCACGCTGGCGCACTGGCGCCAGATCGGCAACGTGCCCGCCACGCTGATGATGATCTGGTGGTGCGCCTGGTATATGTCGCTTCAGCACGAGCTGATACACGGCCATCCGACGCGCTGGGTGTGGGTCAACCGCCTGTTCGGCTACGCGCCGCTGGCGGTCTGGTATCCCTATCGCCTGTACCGCGACAGCCATCTGCGGCACCACATCGACTTCCATCTGACCATGCCGGCGCTCGACACCGAGAGCTACTACGTATCGCCCGAGGTATGGGCCGGCATGAGCCGCCCGGTGCGGCTGCTGTACTGGTTCAACAAGACCTTCTGGGGACGGCTGCTGGTGGGTCCCGCCATCGCCGTCGCCTCGGCGTGGAGCGAGGCGGTGCGCCAGCCGTTGCGCGGCGACTGGAGCAATGTGCCGATGTGGTTGATCCACTTCGCCATGCTGGGCGGGTTGCTGTGGTGGGTGCATGCGGCGTTCGGCATGTCGCCGCTGTACTACGTGCTGGCGATATCGTATCCGGCGCAGTCGCTGACGATGGTGCGCTCCTACTACGAGCACCGGCCCGCGGCGGAGCACAAGCAGCGCATCGTGCTCAATGAAGCGGGCCTGTTCTTCCGGTTGCTGTTCTTGAATAACAACCTGCATCTGGTGCACCACGACCTGCCGTCGCTGCCGTGGTATCTGCTGCCGCGCGTGTACCGCGCCCGGCGCGCGGCGTACAATGCCCGCAGCGGCGGCTTCCATCTGCACGGTTACGGAGAACTGATGCGCCGCTTTGGCGTGCGTCCCGTTGACGCGCCGGTCCACCCCGACATGCCCACATCATGACCTGGAAAATCGCCCTGCCGATGTATAACGTCTCGCCGCGCATCGAAGGCGCCTACGAGGCCCTGTTGCTGGCGCTGGCCTGCGAGGCAGGCGTGCACGCGGAACTGGTGCGGCCGCATGACCTGCCGTCGTTCTGGCGCAGCCCCGAGCTGCTGATCAGCCAGACCTGCGGCTATCCCTACATGACGCAATTGCGCGGCGAGGTCGCGCTGCTGGCCACACCGTGCTTCGATTTTCGCGGCTGCGAAGGCAGCGACTACCGCAGCGCCATCGTGGTGCGCGAGGGCGGCGGCATCCGCAGCCTGGCCGATGCGCGCGGACGCGTCGCCGCCGTCAATGAGCGACACTCGCACAGCGGCATGAACGCGCTGCGCCACGCGGTCGCGCCGCACACGCGCGACGGCCGCTTCTTCGCCTCGATCAAATGGTCCGGCAGTCACGCGGCCAGCCTGCGCCTGGTGCGCGAGGGCGCGGCCGCCATCGCCGCCATCGACAGCGCGACCTTCGGCTACCTTGCGCTGGAGCAGCCGGACAGTCTGCGCGGCCTGTCCGTCCTGCAGTACTCGGCGCCGTCGCCGGGACTGCCGCTGATCGCCGGCCGCGCCGTGCCGGATGAACTGGCGGCGCAGTTGCGCAGCGCCTTGCTGGCGCCATCGCCAGCCGTGCGGCAGCTGATGAGTGCCTTGCATATCGATCGCTTCGAGCACCGCGCCGATGCCGACTACGAGCGCGTGCTGCTGCTGGAAGCCGAGGCCAGGGCGGCCGGCTATCCGGTGTTGACTTAGCGTCAAGCTTGCGTTGCGTTTTTGGTTGCGGCGCGCTGTAATTTGTCCTGGGGTTATTTTGCGGTAACACTGTTCCGTTATACTGGTTTATGGTCGCAGAGACGACCGGCTCCTCCACCACTACTATGGAAAAAGTCACCATGACTATTACAAAGCGCTTGATCTTGACTCTGTCATTGGCGTTACTTGCGCTGATATTCGTCGGCATCACCGGCCTGACCCAACTCTCCCGAGCGCAGCAGCGCCTCGACGTTGTGCAAAACCGTTTAATCCCCAGCATCGCCGGCCTGAATATGGCCAAGGGCTACCTGGCCGACAGCCGCCTGGCCGGCTATCGCCTGTCGGTGTTCTCCAACCTGGCCGACAAGACGGCGCTGGACAAAGCCTACAACGACGCCCACGCCAAGTTCGACGAGGTGATCGCGACCTACGAAAAAGAACACATCTTCGACGACACCGACCGCAAGATGCTGGAAGCGGACAAGGCCAACATGGCCGCCTACCGCCAGGCGCTGGTGCCGTTCCTGGCCGGCGCCCACGCCGGCGACATGGACGCGGTGCGCGCCACGCTGCTGGCCGGCACGCCGCTGGCGCTGTCCGCAGGCGCGGTCAAGAAAGGCTTCGACGACCACATCGCCTACAACAATAAGCTGATCAGCGACGTGCGCGAAGAGAGCGACGCCGCCTACAAATTCGCCTTCCGCCTGATGGTGAGCGTGGTGGTGCTTGGCCTGCTGGTGACTGGCGCGCTGGCCTGGCAGCTGTACGTCATCATCAAGGGCAGCCTGGCGTCGATCCGCGGCACGCTGGAAGACGTCAGCCAGTCGCTGGACCTGACGCACCAGATCAAGATCGAACGCATGGACGAAATCGGCCACACGGCCGTGGCCTTCAACAAGCTGCTGGAGCAGATCGCCGGCGTGATCGACACCGTGCGCGCATCGACGCTGGCCGTCGGCACCGCGTCGCAGGAAATCGCCGGCGGCACGGGCGACCTGTCGCAGCGCACCTCGTCGCAAGCGGCGGCGCTGGAGCAGACCGCCGCCAGCATGGAGCAGCTGACCTCCACCGTCGGCCAGAATGCCGATAATGCGCGCCAGGCCAATCAGCTGGCGCGTTCGGCGTCGGACGTGGCGGCGCAGGGCGGCACCGTGGTGGAGCAGGTGGTTGTCACCATGGGCTCGATCAACGAATCGTCGCGCAAGATCGTCGACATTATTTCGGTCATCGACGGCATCGCCTTCCAGACCAACATCCTGGCGCTGAATGCCGCGGTGGAAGCGGCGCGTGCGGGTGAGCAGGGCCGTGGCTTCGCGGTGGTGGCGACCGAGGTGCGCAATCTGGCGCAACGTTCGGCGGCTGCGGCCAAGGAGATCAAGGCGCTGATCGATGATTCGGTGGAGAAGGTCGGTTCCGGCACCAAGCTGGTGGAGCAGGCCGGTACGACGATGCAGGAAGTCGTCGCCAGCATCAAGCAGGTGACCGACATCGTCGGCGAGATCAGCGCGGCCACGCAGGAGCAGAACGACGGCATCGCCCAGGTGCACCAGGCGGTGACGCAGATGGATGAGACCACGCAGCAGAACTCCGCGCTGGTGGAGCAGACCGCCGCCGCCGCGCAGACCTTGCGCGATCAGGCGGACAAGCTGGAGCAAGTGGTCAGCGCGTTCAAGATCAATGCGTCGCATGTGGCGCATAAGGCGCCGGTACGCCCGGCAGCGCGCGCGGTCGTCGCCGTCGCTGCTGTGCCGAAGACGCCGCGTCCCAAGGTGGCCGCCAAAGCAGCCCCCGCCGCCGCGCCGAAGAAACTGAAGACCAGCGCCGGCGACAGCAGCGGCGAGTGGGAAGAGTTTTAAAAGTTCTTGACCAGCGTCGCCCGTAGCGAGCGCGATTCGATGGGGTGGAAGTGGATGTCGTTGACCGGCTCCGCTTCCCCTCTCAGTTGCGACGGATAGTAGTAATCGATCGCCGAATCGCGGCGATTGGTCAGGTTGAAGGCTTCAAGTTCCAGCGTCAACCCCTTCCTGATTTTCCATCCCACTCGTCCATTCAGCGTCAGGCTTTGCTTCGAGCGCACGCTGTTGTTCTCGATGAGCGGGCGCGGGCCGAAGTAGCGCAGCTTCAGCGATCCTGAATATGGCCCGCCGTCGTCCACCGTCAGCGCCAGCTGGCCCGTGCCTTCGATGGCGCCGGGGATGTAGTTGCCTTCGGGGGCGTCGTCGCGTGAACGCGCGCGCGCGTAGGCCAGGTCCAGGTCGACGGACAACCACTTCAAAGGCTTGTAGTAGTTGGAGAACTCCACGCCATAGCGGCGGCTGGGCCGTCCCGCCTCGGTGGTGCCGGCGTCGCCGGCGAAGCTCAGCTCCGAATCGAAATCCAGCCGGTACAGCGACAGCGACGACTGCAAGCCGGGCAACCAGCTGCTGCGCGCCCCAAGCTCCATGCCGCGTGAGCGCACCAGCGGCGATACCTTGCCAGCCGCTTCGCCAGTTTTAGGATCGATCTGGATGGTGGCGCCGCGCGCGTCGTTGCTGTGGAAGCCGTTGCCGATGTTGGCGTACAGTTCAGCCGTCTGCCACGGACCGTAGATCACGCTCAGGCTGGGACTCGCCAGATGGTCGCTGGCCTTGCCCGAATTGGCGGCCAGGCTGCTGCGCACGTCGAAGCGGTAGCTGTCCAGACGTACGCCCGCCACCGTGCGCAAGGCGGCGTTCCAGCGCGTGTTGTTCTCGACGTAGAGCGCGGCGCTGGATTCGACGATGTGATCCTGCCGCGTGACTGACAGCGTCTTGCGCGCCTGCGTGTTCAGCAGGCCGTTAAAGATATTATCGTTTTGCAGCTGGATGCCGATGGTGGTGGCGCTGTTGCCGCCGTCCGTGTGCTGGTGCCAGCTGTGGCTCGCATTCAGGCCGCTGGTGACGCGCTTGTCCGGCTGCGCGAACTGGTCGCCGTGCAGCGGGTCGTCCATAAAGTAGGTGAAGTTGGAGTACAGGTCCAGCTGGTTGGCGATCAGGTAGGCGTTGACCTTGGACGCGCTGTCGTCGCTGGTGCGGCGCCATGCGCCGGAAAGGCTGTAGCGGTGCGCCTTGCCGCCGTCGGTGGTGTCGATGGCGTCGTTGCGGCCGATGCCGCCGTCCTGCACGGCGCGCAGCGGAATCTGGTCGGTCGAGTTCCAGTCGGCGCGGTAGGCCATCACGCTGACGTTGTAGCCATTGTTGGCATAGCCCTCGCTGTAGCGCAGCACCGCGTTCAGTTTTTGATAGTCGTCGGGGCGCGTGTACGAGCCGTCGTTGTGCAGCGCTTCCAGCGCGTACAGCAGGGTGCCGTTGCCCGCGTCGAGCGAGTCCGCCAGCAGCGCGCGGGCGTAGCCGTGCTGGCCCGCCGATGCGGTGGCCGTGCCGCGCAGCAGCCGGTTGGCGTACATCACGGACGCCGTGCCGGCCGAAGCGAAATCGCCTTCCTCGGCGGAGTAGGGGCCTTTCTTGTAGTCGAGCCGCACCGCCAGTTCCGGGATCAGGAAATTCAGATCGGTCCAGCCCTGGCCGTGCGCGTGGCTGCGCTGGTTGACCGGCATGTCGTCGACCGTGGTGCGCAGGTCGGTGCCGTGATCGAGGTTGAAGCCGCGCAGGTAGAACTGGTTGGCCTTGCCCTCGCCGCTATGCTGGCTGACGATCAGGCCTGGCACGGCTTCGAGGATTTCGCCGGGACGGTAGACGGTGCGCGCCGCCAGCTCCTGCTGCGTGACGCTGCCGGCGCTGGCCGCATCGGCCACGCCGAGCTGGCTGGTGCGCGAGCCGTCGACGAAGACTCTTTGCAGGATCTGGTCGTCGGCCTGCGCCGAACCTAGCGCGAACAGCAGGAAAAATTTAACGGGTGGTTTGATCGATGCTGCTTTGATCGAAGATGAGAGTCTGGACGGGGCCATCGGTTTGCAGGTTGACTGTGTTCTTTTGAGATGGCAGGAAGTCTATCAGCAGCGCATTGTGTATGCGAGTCGCGGGCGCCAGTTTCCGGCCCTCGATCTCCTGGAAGATGACGATGCTGTCGGCATCGGCCTTCACGCCCACCCAGTTCAGCGGCAGGCGCTTGCGGTCCGGACCTTCGAGGTAGAACTGTTTTTCCACGTAGCGGCGCAGCGGCGCTTCGCTGTCCGCCTGGCCCAGGTCGAGATTGCGGCCGTAGAGATTCGCCAGCAGCGTGGCGACATCGTGCGCGGTGTAGGTGTGCACGATCTCGGTATTGCCGGTGCGGTCGTTGTAGCTGATGTCGGCTATGCCCATGTGAAAATTATGGGCATGAGCCGCTGCGCCGGCAAACGCCAGCACGGCAGCTACGGTCAGGCGTAAAGCGCGCGGCATCATTCCGACGACGAGTCCTTCGACGATTTGTCGCCCTTGCCCTTGAGCGGGGTATTGTAGTCGCGCATCAGGTTGTTGCGGTCACGCTCGGTCTTGAACAGCTCCATGCGCGACTGCGTCACCTTGCGCGGCCAGGCGTTGTTGCTGGTGTCGATGTCGGCGGTTTCCCAGTACGGGTCCTGGGTCAGGCTGACCATCGGCTCGTCGGTGACGATCAACTTGGTGATCTTCTTCGGCGAGTAGCGCCATACTTCGGCAGGAATGCGCTCGATGTACTTCTTGCCGCTCTTGAGTTCCACTTCCAGGATCAGCGGCATCACCATGCCGCCGACGTTGGAGAAGTCCACCAGGTACAGGTGCTTGCCCTGGTCCAGCAGCTTCTTCTCCCACGGCTCCAGCTTCTCGATCGCTTCGGCGTAGGTGTTGCGGTCCTTGTTGGTGACGGTGAACTCGTCATGCTCGTTGTAGAAGTCCTTCAGCTCCGGATGCTCGCTCAGGCGCTTCGGCAGTGCCTTGTTGCGCTGCTCGGAGATCGAAATCGGCTCCGCATCCTTCTGCGCTTTTTTCCAGGCCTTTTCTTTTTCAGGATCCTTGGTGCTCACGCCGTATTCGCTGATGCCGTCGATGCTGATGTCCACCGCGTCGGTGGTGTAGAACCAGCCGCGCCAGAACCAGTCAAGGTCGGTGCCGGATGCGTCTTCCATGGTGCGGAAGAAGTCGGCCGGGGTAGGGCGCTTGAACTTCCAGCGGCGCGCGTATTCCTTGAACGCGTAGTCGAACAGGTCGCGGCCCAGGATGGTCTCGCGCAGGATGTTCAAGCCGGTGGCCGGCTTGGCGTAGGCGTTGTTCCCGAACTGGAGCAGCGACTCCGAGTTGGTCATGATGGGCACCTGGTTCTGGCTGCGCATGTAGTCGACGATGTTGCGCGCCTCGCCGCGGCGCGACGGGTAGTTGTCTTCCCATGCCTGCTCGGCCAGGTACTGCACGAAGGTGTTCAGGCCTTCATCCATCCAGGTCCACTGGCGCTCGTCCGAGTTGATAATCATCGGGTAGTAGTTGTGGCCCACCTCGTGGATGATGACGCCGATCAGGCCATACTTGGTCTGCTGCGACCAGGTGAGGGCGCCGGTCTTCTTGTCCTTGGCCGGGCGCGGGCCGTTGAAGGAGATCATCGGATACTCCATGCCGCCGACCGGGCCGTTGACCGAGATCGCGGTTGGATATGGATAGTCGAAGCTGTACTTGTTGTACTGGTCGATGGTGTGGATGATGGCCTGGGTGCTGTACTTGCCCCACAGCGGATTGCCTTCCTTCGGATAGTAGGACATCGCCATCACGTTGGTGGAATCCTTCTTGAAGCCTTGCGCATCCCAGATGAACTTGCGGCTGGAGGCCCAGGCGAAGTCGCGCACGTTGGCGGCCTTGAAGTGCCAGGTCTTGGATGCGGTGCTGACGGATTTCTCGGCCTTCTCGGCTTCTTCCTGCGTCACGATGACCACCGGCGCGGTCGCGGTGCGCGCCTTGGCCAGGCGGTCGCGCTGCGTTGCGGTCAACACGTCGTTGGCGTTTTGCAGTTCGCCGGTGGAGGCGACCACGTGGTCGGCGGGAACTGTCAGCTGCACGTCGTAGTCGCCGAATTCCAGCGTGAATTCGCCGGAACCCAGGAACTGCTTGTGCTGCCAGCCCATCACGTCGTAGTAGGCGGCCATGCGCGGATACCACTGGGCGATTTCGAACAGGTCGTTCTTGTCGTCTTCGAAGTGCTCGTAGCCGGCGCGGCCTCCCAGCACCTGCTGTTCGTTGATGTTGTAGGACCAGTCGATATTGAAGGCGAAGCTCTGGCCCGGCTTCAGCGGCGCCGGCAGGTCGATGCGCATCATGGTGCGGTTGATGGTGTACTTCAGCGGCTGGCCGCCGGCCGACACGGTCTTGATCTTGTAGCCGCCGTCGAATTCGCGGCCGGCCAGGATGCTGCGCATGCCTTCGAACTTGTAGCCGTCTTCCGGCGTGCGCGGCTTGGCCCATGCTTCGCGCGAAGGCTGCGTCAGCATCATGCGGGCGTCGGAATCTTTTTTGTAGATGTTCTGGTCGAGCTGCACCCACAGGTAGCTCAGCGTATCGGGCGAGTTGTTGTGGTAGTTGATTTGCTCGCTGCCGGTGATGGCGCGTTTGGCTTCATCGAGCGTGGCGCGGATCGTGTAGTCGGCGCGCTGCTGCCAGTAGGCGGCGCCGGGCGCGCCGGAGGCGGTGCGGTAGGAATTGGCGGTGGGGAGAACTTCGTCCAGCTGGCGGAACTTGTCGTCGAAAGGCTCCGCTGCGTACGCGGATACGGTGAAGCAAAGAGCCACAAAGCCAATTGTCTTGCGCATAGTTTGTATTCCTGGTGAATGCCCGAATAAAAGAAGCTAGTGTATAGCAACTTTTCAAAGAATTACCAAGGGATACAATAAAATACAAACTAAGTGGCAGTTTTCATTCTTGCTTAGTTGGTTTTCCTCTGTTGGTCCTGGAAGGCGTGGCGGGCGTCGTCGGTGGCGCTGATCGCGGCCGATGGAACGTCCAGCCGCATCAGGCGGGAACCCTTGCCGCTGCTGGCGCGCGGCCAATCGGGCAGGCCGGCGCCGTTGGGGTTTCCGGTCTTGATGAAGTTGGCGAAGTAGGCTTGCATCTGTGCCGATAGCGCATGGTCGCCGGCGCTCCATGCAAAGACTTTATTCGTATCGAGATTGCCCAGCGCGTATTCGATTTCGGCCGAGTGGCTGGCGCCTTCCTGGCCCGGACGCGGGCGCGCATAGTAGTAGCGGTAGACCGGCTGGCCGCTGGTGCGCGCGTGCGTGTCCAGCCACTTCCAGGTGCCGTGGGCGATGAACAGATCGCCGGCCAGGTCGGTCGCGGCTTGCTTCACGTCGCCGCTGTAGGCTTGCAGTGCGGCGTCTCCGCGCGCGCCGTACATCTCGTGCAGCACCTTGCTGAAGTTTTCCGGCGTCGGCGCGTTGTCGCGCAGGACTTGCGAGTAGTGGCCTTCCTGCGCATTCCATCCGGCCAGCAGCGGCACCTTGGCCTGCTGGCCGGCGGCGTAGATGGCGAGCGGACTGCGGGGCAGCACGTAGCCGTCCTCGATCGCGGCAAACCATGGCGCGTCCGGGCGCTTGAGGGTGTCGAGCAGCTGTTGCGCGGGCAGGGCGCGCAGCGCGGCCAGTGTTGGGGCGCCGATTTCCTTGGCGAAGGCGGCGCCGTTCTGTTCCGCGAGCGCCAGCGGCTGCGGCGTGTTGAGGCCGAGCAGCGAGCCGCTTTCGCCGATGGCGCCGGCGATCAGGCCTTTGGACAAAGGCGTCATCATCTGCGCGCTGACCGACCACGAGCCGGCCGATTCGCCGGCGATGGTTACGCGCTTTGGATCGCCGCCGAAGGCTGCGATATTTTTCTGCACCCATTGCAGCGCCGCCGCCTGGTCCATCAGGCCGTAGTTGCCGGAGGCCTTGTGCGGCGATTCGGCGCTCAGTTCGGGGTGGGCGAGGAAGCCGAAGATATTCAGGCGGTAGTTGACAGTCAGCGTGACGATGCCTTTGGCCGCCATGCTTGCGCCGTCGTAGCGCGGTTCGGAACCGTCGCCCGCCGCAAAGCCGCCGCCGTAGAAGTAGACCAGCACCGGCAGCCTGTCCCTGGCCGATCGGGCAGGCGTCCAGACGTTGAGGTACAGGCAGTCTTCGCTGACGCCGTCGGAGCGGAACACCATATCGTCGAACAGCGGCAGCTGCATGGCGCGCGGGCCGAAGCGATCGGCCTTGCGCACGCCGCGCCACTTCTGCACCGGCTGCGGCGCCTTCCAACGCAGATCGCCGACGGGCGGCGCCGCGAACGGAATCCCTTTATACGATTTGATGCCGGAAGATTCCAAGGTGCCCTCGACCACGCCGGCAGCGGTGATGGCGCGCGGCGTGGCCGCGAAGCAGGGCGAGGCGACCGCACTGGAAACCGCCAGCAGCAAACCGTATTTATTCATGTCGTCGTCATGGAAGTTAAATGTCGAGGCCCACTATAGCTGGAAGCACTTCCACCAACAAGGCTGTCTTGCGCCGGCATGCGATCTGAGCGTGCAAGGTACGCTGGCGAACATACATTGCATTCAAGCATGGATAGCATGGGTCATCGACTTACAAACCGACTCACACAACAAGGTGCATACCATGGCAAGCGCAAAACAAGCTCAACAGGTTCTGGTGGTGGACGATAATCTGGACGTGGTGGAATCGCTGTCGGCGCTGTTGCAGTGCCACGGCTATGACACGGCGGCCGCGCACAACGGTTACGAAGCCTGCGATGCGGTACGCGAGGCGCTGCCGCGGGCGATCATCATGGATCTGGGCATGCCGTGGATGGATGGTTTTGGCGCGGTGCGCGCGATCCGGCGTATGCCGGGCGCCAAGCAGTTGCCGATCATTGCGCTGACCGGCTCTGCGGACCAGGACTCCGCCCGCAAAGCCGTTGCAGCTGGGTTCAGCCAGCATTTTTCCAAGCCGCTCAATTTCGATCACTTGAATCAGTATTTGAGCAGCCTGGCTTAATGCAGGAATACAGCGCGGTGTAAATCAGCCGCGGCGTGCGCGGCGGCGCGCCATACCGATCAGGCCCAGGCCACCGAGCATCATGGCGTAGGTTTCAGGTTCCGGTACTGCGGAGACGGTGCCATTGACGGCGAACGGCAGTTCCACCGTCAGGCCGCTGCCGGTTTCTTGCAGGGTGGCGAAGGCGCCGCCGCCCGTTGCTTGCGCAGCGTTGCCTTCGCGGGCATCGGACGTAGGCGGCTGCCAAGGACCGGACTGACCGGTGCCTGCCAGGCCCCAGGTCAGCCAGTAGTGGCCGGAGCCCAGCGTGATGTCGGCGATGTCGGCATTGACTTTGTAGATGCCGCGCTGCGTGTTGTTCAGCGTGGTGTCGGTGACGCGATAGCCGGCCAGGCCGCCATTGGTGACGCCGGTGGTGCCGGAGGCAACCACGGTGCCCGAATTGACATCTGCACCCGAGACGATGCTCCAGGTGGCTGAAGTGAAGCTGAACGCGCCAGCGCCGGTCTGGTAACCGAAGAAGCTCAGGCTGGAGACGTTCCAGCTTTTGCCGGCAGTGACATTGAAGTCGTCGGCGACGAAATTACCCGAACCGCTTTGCGCACCGAAGCCGAAGGTGGTGGCGTCCGGTCCGATCACGGAGACCCCGGTGGCGTCGACCACCGGGCCATTGTTATACAACTCAGCGGCGTTGGTAACGCCGGCAATCAAAGCGAGTACTGCGAATGCGATCTTTTTCATCATTTCCCCATCTCGGTTGTAAGAGATGAAAAAATATCATCATTTCGCAGTATTGCCAATTAATTATTTCAAATATGTAAATAACAATCGGTTAACGTAGCGTTTCCGTCAGTACCCGGCCTTCGGCTCCGGCCGGCGGGCGCACTTGCAGCAGATGGGCCAGGGTCGGCGCGATGTCGACCACTTCCGCATACTGGCCGTAGGCGCCCGGCTTGATCCAGCGTTTGCCCATGATCATCAGCGGCACATTGGTGTCGTAGGCGTACGGCGAGCCGTGCGAGGTGCCGCTGGTGCCGGTGCCGAAGTACCAGTAAGGCTTGGTGACGACCATCAGGTCGCCCGAGGCTTCGCGATTCCAGGCGCGGCGCATCAGCGTGGCGATGCGGGTGGTGTTGGCGGCGCCGCTTTCCAGCTGGGTGCGGGTGTAGGCTTCGACGATGCCGTTCTGCGCCAGCAGGTAGCGGGCGGCCGCGCTTTCCACTTCCTCGCGTTTCAGGCCGCTCTTGTCGATCTGCGCGTAGTCGAGGTGGATGTTGGGCAGCGACCAGGCGCTGAGCAGCTTGGCGCCGCCGAATTTTTCCGACAGGTGCTTGTCCAGCGCGGCCATCAGCTTGTCGCCGTCGATGCGCTGGGCGTCGGCGTGCTGGGTCTTGGCGAATTCCGGCGTGTTCGGGAAGCCGTGGTCGGCGGTCAGCACCACCAGCACATTGTCCATGCCGACTTTTTTGTCGAGGTAGGTGAAGAAGTCGGCCAGCATGCGGTCCAGGCGTTGCAGGTGGTCGTGCGACAGCTTGCTTTCCGGGCCGAAGGCGTGGTTGACGTAGTCGTGCGCCGACAGGCTCACGCCCAGCAGGTCCGGCACGCCGGCCGGATTGCGGCCCAGGTTTTCGCCTTCCACTGCGGCGCGCGCGAAGTCCAGCGTCAGCTGGTCGAGGAAGGGGCCGGTCTTCAGGCTGTTGTAGTAGCCGGCGTCGATCTCTCCGCTCTCGCTGTAGTAGGCGTAGGGCAGGCGGTTGTGGGTGCCCGGCTTGACCTGGTTCAGGTCGGGATCGGCGTCGCCGGCGTAGGCCGCTTCCGGCAGCAGCGCCGTCCACGACTTGCCGTAGTAGCGGTCCTGCGGCTTGCCGGCCTGGTATTGCTGGACCCAGCCCGGATGGGCCTTCATGTAGAAGGTGCTGCTGGCGAAGTTGCCGCTCTTATCCATGTACATGTAGGCGGTGCCGGTTTTGCCGGCCAGCAGAATCGCGCCGCGGTCCTTGCCGGACACGGTGACGACCTTGCTGCGGCTGCCGGTGGCGTAGCGCAGCTGGTCGCCCAGCGTGTCGACCTTCAGGCGGGTCGGCGCGGTGCCGTCGCTGGACTTGGTTTCTTCGCCGATGTAGGTGTAGTTGGTGTCTTCGGTGCAGTACACCGATTTCTTCGTGACCGGGTCGATCCAGTTATTGCCGATCACGCCGTGCACATACGGGTAGGCGCCGGTCAGCACGGCGCTGTGGCCGATGGCGGTGACGGTGATGCCGTGCGCCTGATGCGCGTTGCTGAACGACGCACCCTGGTCCAGCATGCGGCGCAGGCCGCCCTGGCCGAACTGCTCGCGGTAGCGCAGCACCTGTTCGTTCGGCAGGCCGTCCACCACCAGCACCACCACCAGCTTGGGCTGGGCCGCGGCGGCCGCGCTGGCGGCAGGAGCGGCGGCATACGCGCCCAGGGCTAAGCAGGAAGTCGCGATTACAAGTGCGGGCAGGGACAGTTTCTTTGTCATGTTGGGTCGTCGTCAGGTTGGAAAGGATCGTGGGCGCATAGCCTACCATGCGCCCGCGACATCCTACTCCGTCCTTGTGACGACTCGATGACAAAAATGATGGGGCGGCAGGAGTTTATACCGCGTATTTGGCCAGGTTGGGCGCAGTCTTTTTAAAGGCCCATACGGTCAGCGCCGAAACCGCAAACACCAGGAAAGGCAGCACCAGGTCGTTGATATCGGCCATCTTCTTGATCGCCTTGAGCCAGAAGATATGGGACAGGTAAATACCCAGCGTGCATTCGGAGATCCAGTTGATGTCGAAGTCGAAATCCAGCTCCCACTTGGGCAGCAAGGTGACGGCCGCCACCGCGATGCCGATCAGGTAAGGAATGCCGACGCCCGGTACCGGTAAAGCGAAAATAAAGATGGCCGCGAGCACAATGGAGATGAAGGCGGCGCGCAAGGCGCGCGGCAGGGCGCTGCAGTTGGCAAAGAACACGCCTATCAGCACGCCGTCGAGGGCATGTGCATACTGGGCATAGGGATAATTGAACGCCAGCGACTGGTCGCGCCAGAACCGGTGCAGGACCAGGATGGCGGCAGCCAGGAAGATGCAGACATAGGACAGGGTTTGCTCATTGATATGTTCCTTGACGCGGTCGAAGAAGATGATGACAAGGAAAATAAACGGCAGATACCACAGGTGGATGCTGGTGCCGGCCAAAAGGCCGGCGACGATGCCGTGATCGAGCTGCAGATAGGGGCGGTGGTTCAAGAGATTCAGGAACCCATAGAAGAGAAACCAGATACCCCAGGGAACCAGCAGCGTGCGGGCCCGTTCCAGCATGGTCTTGGAGCTGCCGCCGGCACGGGCGGAGAAGTACATCGAAATAATCAGGAAGGCGATCAAGCCGGAGTAGGCGATATCGCGGCCGACAGTCGCCGTGTGATACCAGACGATGCCGAAGGCGCTCAGTACACGCAATAGTTCGATTTCTTGTCTTCTCTTCATCGTTGAAATTAAATAAATTCTTTGGTCAGCAGAAAGCACCCAGCAGCGATCGGACGTCTGTTGGGCGTATGGTAAAAAGCAAGAGTCAACCGAGGACTACGGGATGGTGGCGAATCAGGTGACTTAGAGCCTGGACACGAGCTGAGCAATAGAAAGCTGCACGATTCTCGATATGATTATCATATCATGTAAGGTCCAGCGGCCGCCCTCAGGCCTCAATCGTGCGCGGCCATATCGGAGGGGGCGACGGTCACAATGGCAGGTGCATGAAGGTGGTTGGGCCGAGCGTACCGTCGGGCAGGGCGGCGTAGCCGGGCACCACGCCGGTGACGGCGAAGCCCAGCTTTTCATACATGGCCTGGGCCGGGAAGCCGGTGCAGGTGTCGAGCACCAGCAGCGTGCGGCCCAGCGTCCGCGCCACGGCCAGCGCGTGTTCCATCAGCGCCTGGGCGATGCCTTGCCGGCGCGCGCCGGAATGGACCAGCATCTTGGAAATCTCCGCCCGGTGGCGGCCGTTGGGCATGCCGCCCAACACCAGTTGCACGGTGCCGCACAACGCGCCGTCCGCGCCGTGGGCGACAAACAGCCGCCGCTCGCCGCTGGCGATCTGCGGCGCCAGCGACAGCCAGAAGTTCTGCGCTTCCTCCAGCGGGCAGGGCAGCAGGAAGCCGACGCTGGCGCCATGCAGCACGCAATCGCGCAGCA
Organism: Rugamonas aquatica; assembly: GCF_009380215.1. Lineage (GTDB taxonomy): Bacteria > Pseudomonadota > Gammaproteobacteria > Burkholderiales > Burkholderiaceae_D > Rugamonas > Rugamonas aquatica_B. Next base: position 185,789 of record NZ_WHUG01000010.1, on the reverse strand, counting down.
CTTGCGCCAGTTCGGGCGCGTGCCGGCGCAGGCCGTCGGCATCGAGTTGTTTTATGGTGGGCATATGGCGATCAGGTAGCGGGCCGGCGTGGGCCCGGGACAGACAAAGCGCGTGGCGCCGAACAGGTGGAAGCGCAGGCAGTCGCCCGCCTGCAACCGGTGGGTGGCGCCGTCGAGCGTGTAGTCCAGCGCGCCTTCGAGCAGCCACAGATGCTGTTCCATGCCGGCCACCGGGGCTTGCTCGTAGTCGATGCGGGCGCCGGGCGGCAGCCAGCCTTCGACCAGCTCGACCGCGTAGCCGCGCGCCGGCGGCGACACCATGCGGCGGCGGAAGCCGGTGTCGGGATCCTGCCACAGCGGCTGGTCGGCGGCGCGCAGCAGCTCGCCGGGCTGGGCTTCGGCCTCGGCGACCAGGCGCGACATCGGCAAGCCGAACACGGCGCACAGCTTGCCCAGCAGGGCGGCGGTGGGGCTGGTTTCCGCGCGCTCTATGCGCGACAGCGTGGCGCGGCTGATGCCGCTGGCGGCAGCCAGCTCGTCCAGCGACAGGCCGCGCTCTTCGCGCAGCGCGGCCAGACGGTGGGCCAGGCGGGATTCTATGTCGTTTCTCATAAGTGAGAATGTATCTCTTATTTGGGATTTCGGCAAGCGCGCAATGGGCGTCTTATCGGCGCCACTTCTGCGCTGTATCAATCCCGCAGCCATTGCGGCCAGTATCTTTTGAGGGCAATCCATGCGAAAGGAGACCATCATGGCAGGCACTTCCAATCCCCATATCATTCCCGGCAGCGGCCAACTGGCGCTGCAGGGTGCTGTCGCGCTGGGTCCGGTGGCGGACGAGCAGACCATAGAAATCACCGTGCGGCTGCGCGCCGCGCCCGACCACGCGCAGCAGGACTTGCAGGCCGCCAGCGCCGACGCCCAGCCGGTCGAGCGCCGCTACCTGAGTCGCGCCCAGTTCGCCCAGGCGCACGGTGCCAGCGACGCCGACATCGCCACCGTGACGGACTTCGCGGCGCAGCACGGCATGGCGGTCATCAGCAGCAACGCGGCCCAGCGCCGCGTGGTGCTGGCCGGCACGGCCGCGCAGATGAACGATGCCTTCGGCGTGCAGCTGGAAGAGTACGAGTATCCGGATGGCAGCTATCGCGGCCGGGTAGGCGAGCTCAGCGTGCCGAGCCAGCTGGCCGGCGTGGTCGAGGGCGTGTTCGGGCTGGACGACCGGCCGGTGGCCACGCCCAAGTTCCAGCGCCTGCAGGCCGACGGCTTCGCTTCTGCGGCCGCGGCCAACATCGCCTTCACGCCGCCGCAGCTGGCGCGCTTGTACAACTTCCCGCAAGGATTGGACGGCAGCGGCCAGTGCATCGGCATCATCGAACTGGGCGGCGGCAGCCGGCCGCGCGACCTGAAGATTTATTTCGACGAGCTGGGCTTGCCGGTGCCGCGCGTCAAATCGATCTGCATCGACCACGCCAAGAACCGTCCCAGCACCGCCAACAGCGCCGATGGCGAAGTGATGCTCGACATCGAAGTGGCGGGCGCGGTGGCGCCGGGCGCGCTGATCGCCGTGTACTACGCGCCCAACACCGAGCGCGGCTTTCTCGACGCCATCACGGCCGCCGTGCATGACGGCGTCCACCAGCCGTCGGTGATTTCGATCAGCTGGGGCGCGCCGGAATCGGCCTGGACCGGGCAGGCCATGACCGCCTTTGAGCAAGCCTTCGCCGACGCCGCCGCGATGGGGGTGACGATCCTGTGCGCGGCCGGCGACAACGGCTCCACCGACGGCGTGGCCGACGGCGGCGAACACGTCGACTTCCCCTCGTCGGCGCCGCACGCGCTGGCCTGCGGCGGCACGCGCGTGATGATGCAGGATGGCGGCGGCGCCATCGAGACCGTCTGGAACAGCGGCCCCAACAGCGCAACCGGCGGCGGCTACAGCAGCTTCTTCGGACGGCCCGATTATCAGCAGGGCGTGGCGAACGGCAATGGCCCGGCCGCGCGCGGCGTGCCGGACGTGGCGGGCGACGCCGATCCGGCCAGCGGCTACAAGGTCAGGGTCGACGGCCAGAACCTGGTGTTCGGCGGCACCAGCGCGGTGGCGCCGCTGTGGGCCGGCTTGCTGGCGCTGGTCAACCAGCGGCTGGGCCGTCCGGTCGGTTTTTTGAACCCGCTGCTGTACGGATCGCTGCAGGGCAGGGGCGTCACGCGCGATATCACGGACGGCAACAATGGCACCCAGCAAGCGACGCACGGTTGGGATACCTGCACGGGTTGGGGCTGTCCCCATGGAGAAAAACTATTGCAGGCGTTAAGCGATTAATTTTGTTTATTAAAACGATTCCTCACTGCAAGTTTCGCATGGGAAAAAGACACTTTTTAGCCTTGGATGCCGCTAAAAATGGTGATTGTTGCTAAAACCTTGATAGAATGATGGGGTAGAAGTTTTTTTTGTTCGACCGTCCCGGGGCGTCGTCAAACAGGAGTCGATTATGATTATGGTGAACAATATTGGTGGTTCGAATCTGACCGCAGCGGTTGCTGCGGAGAAGGCGTTCGAGCCCAAGAAAGTCGCCTCCGCTGTCGCCGACACCAACGCGGATTTGAGCGCGTCGGTCGCAGCCTACCTGTCGCTGCCCGGCTTCAACGCGCCGGTGCAAAACGGGCTGACCGCCGCTCCTGTCGACAAGGCCAGCGCCGTCGTCAAAGCCGTGGCCGAGTCGGATGACGACAGCCTCAAGATGGCGCTGAAACAATTCGACGAAGGCTTGAAGCGCCTGGTGCAACGTCCTGAAACCGAGTTCTTCAAGGCCAAGTTCGGCCTCGACAGCCACAGCGACGACAGCAACAGCCTGGTGTCGCCCGATCCTCTGCCTGGCGTCGATGAAAACGGCTTGCTGGCCAGCGGCAAGGTCGACATGGCCGCCGACACCAACAAGGACGGCAAGATCAGCCCGGAAGAACTGCGCCGCTACCAGATGCCGATCACCTACCGCAGCAGCGAGCGCGCGGCTGATTCCGTGGTCAACGGTCCATCGGCCTTTTCGCTGACCGAAGCCAACCGCGCCTACGGCGTGGTAGCCACCGCCGAAGCCGCCTGATCGGCACACAACAGATACCCTGAAACGGGCTACGCCTTTGCGGCGTCGCCCGTTTTTTTATGCCTGTCGCTTTCGTATCGATACAAAAAACACACTCAGCCCGTAAAAAATGCGAATATGTCAGGCAAAAGTGCAGTTCAGTTAACCTTTCGGTATGGCATGAACCTTAAGCGGGAGTTTTTTGTGAGAGAACAGAACTTCAAGCAGTTCCACCGGCACGTGCTGCGGGCCGGAGCGGCAGCGCTGGTCGCGGCAGGATTGGGCGGCTGCGCCCTTGGCCCCGACTTCAAAACCCCGGCCGCGCCAGCGGCGGCGGGCGACAGCTACACCCCCACGCCGCTGGCGGCCAAGACCGCGTCGGCACCCGGCGCGGCCGGCGGCGCCCAGCAGTTCGCGATGGGGCAGGACATCCCCGCGCAGTGGTGGGCGGTGTTCCGCTCGCCCGCGCTGGACCAGCTGATACGCGGCGCGCTGGAACAGAACCCCAGCATGGCGGCGGCCGAAGCGGCGTTGCGCCAGGCCCAGGAAAGCTACAACGCCGAGGCCGGCAGTCTGGTCTACCCCTCGGTCAACGGCCAGCTGGGCGTGGCGCGACAGAAAACGGCGGCCGCCGGCGACAACAAGGGCGGCGTCTTCAACCTGTACAACGCCTCGGTCAACGTGGCTTACACGCCGGACGTGTTCGGCTCCACCCGGCGCACGCTGGAAGGCGCGCGCGCCCAGGTCGACTACCAGCGCTTCCAGGTCGAAGCCACCTATCTGGCGCTGAGCGCCAACGTGGTGACGACGGCGATCCGCGAAGCCTCGCTGCGCGCGCAACTGAAGGCCACGCAGGAAGTGCTGGACGCGCTGAACAAGCAGATGGGCGTGATCCAGAAGCAGTTCGACTTCGGCGCCGTGCCGCGCAACACGCTGCTGACCCAGCGCAACCAGGTGGCGCAGATCGCCGCCACCTTGCCGCCGCTGGAAAAGGCGCTGGCGCAGAGCCGCCACCAGTTGTCGGTGTTGGCCGGCAAGCTGCCGGGCGAGGCGGGCATGCCCGAGTTCGCGCTGGAGTCGCTGACGCTGCCTGATTCGCTGCCGGTGTCGCTGCCGTCGGCGCTGGTGCGCCAGCGGCCCGACATCCGCGCCAGCGAGGAACTGCTGCACGCGGCCAGCGCGGCGATCGGCGTGGCGACGGCGGCCCAGTATCCGCAGTTCACGCTGAGCGGCAGCTACGGCTCGTCGTCGCAAACCTTCAGCAAGCTGTTCGACGCCGAGACCACGGCCTGGAACCTGGCCGCCGGCCTGACCGCGCCCATCTTCAATGGCGGCGCGCTGAGCGCCAGGCGGCGCGCGGCGGAAGCGGCCTACGACGTGGCGGCGGCCCAGTACCGCAGCACCGTGCTGACGGCCTTCCAGAACGTCGCCGACAGCCTGCGCGCGCTGGACGCCGACGCCGCCGCGCTGAAGGCGCAGGCCGAGGCCGAATCGCTGGCGGCCGAATCGCTGGCGCTGGCCACGCAGCAGTACAAGCTGGGCGGGATCAGCTACCTGGTGTTGCTGGATGCGCAGCGCAGCTACCAGCAGGCCCACGTGGCGCTGGTGCAGGCGCAGGCGGCGCGCTATGCCGACACGGCGGCGCTGTTCCAGGCGCTGGGCGGCGGCTGGTGGAACCGCAGCGGCGGCGTGCCGGCGGCCACGGCGGTCTCGGCGGCCGCACCCTACGGCAGCGCCAAGTAAGCAGCACACATCAAACAACACTAAAAAGCAGGAGATCGATTCATGACCAAGCGTATGTTCATCATGATAGGCGGCGTCCTTTTACTGATCGCCGTGCTGGCGTTCGGCAAGTATCTGCAGATTAAAAAGCTGATCGCCAGCTCGCCCAAGCCGGGCGCGCAAACCGTCACCGCGATCAAGGCCGAGGAATCGCAATGGCAGCCGCAGCTGACCTCGGTCGGCACGCTGGTGCCGGTGCGCGGCGTCGATGTCACCACCGAGATCGCCGGCCTGGTGCGCCAGGTGCACTTCAAGTCGGGCGACGAGGTCAAGGCCGGCCAGGTGCTGTTCGAGATGAACGCCGATTCCGACATCGCCCAGCTGCGCGCGTTGCAGGCCGCCGCCGATCTGTCGGCCTCCGTGCTCAAGCGCGACAAGCTGCAGTTCGCGGCCCAGGCCATCAGCCAGGCCCAGCTCGACAACGACGACGCCGACCTGAAAAGCCGCAAGGCGCTGGTCGCGCAGCAGCAGGCCGTGGTCGACAAGAAAACCATACGCGCGCCGTTCGCCGGCAAGCTGGGCATCACCGCCGTCAATCCCGGCCAGTACCTGAACCCGGGCGACAAGCTGGTGACGCTGCAAACCATCGATACTGTTTATGTCGATTTCTTCGTGCCGCAGAAACAGCTGGCCGGCCTGTCGATCGGCCAGAAGCTGAACCTGACCGCCGACGCCTATCCCGGCCTGGCCTTCCCCGGCAAGGTGACGTCGATCAGCCCGAAAATCGATGCCGCCACCCGCAATGTGCAGGTCGAGGCCACCGTGCCGAACGGCAAACGCCAGCTGCTGCCCGGCATGTTCGCCAACGTCAGCCTGGACCAGGGCGAGCAGAAGAAATACCTGACCCTGCCGCAGACCGCCATCACCTACAACCCGTACGGCTCGACCGTGTTCGTGCTGGCGCCGCCGCCGGCCGACGCCAAGGATCCGCTCAAGGATGACAAGGGCAACGCCCACCTGGTGGCGCAGCAGGTGTTCGTCACCACCGGCCCGACGCGCGGCGACCAGGTCGCCATCCTGACCGGCCTGAAGGCCGGCCAGACCGTCGTCACCAGTGGCCAGCTGAAACTGAAGAATGGCACGCCGGCCGTGATCGACAACAAGGTGCAGCCGGCCAACAACCCGAATCCGACGCCGCAGGAACACTAAGGGAAGCCGCGCCATGAATTTCACCGACATCTTCATCAAGCGGCCGGTCCTGGCCAGCGTGGTCAGCCTGCTGATCGTGGTGCTGGGCCTGCGCTCGCTGTTCAGCCTGCCGATCAACCAGTATCCGAAGACGCAGAACGCGGTGGTGACCATTTCCACCACCTACTACGGCGCCGACGCCGCCACCGTGGCCGGCTTCATCACGCAGCCGCTGGAAGGCGCCATCGCGCAGGCGCAGGGCATCGACTACCTGTCGTCCTCGTCCAACAGCGGCGTGTCCGTCATCACCGCCACGCTGCGGCTGAACTACGATTCCAACCGCGCGCTGACCGAGATCACCACCCAGGTCAACTCGGTGCGCAATCAGCTGCCGCAGCAGGCGCAGCAGCCGGTGCTGACGGTGCAGACCGGCCAGACCACCGACGCCATGTACATGGGCTTCTACAGCAACACGCTGCCGACCAACAACGTCACCGACTTCCTGGCGCGCGTGGTCAAGCCGAAACTCGATTCGATCCAGGGCGTGCAGACCGCCGAGCTGCTGGGCGCGCGCCAGTTTGCCTTGCGCGCCTGGCTGGACGCCGGCAAGATGGCGGCCCACGGCGTCACCGCCACCGAGGTCAGCGCCGCGCTGGCGCAGAACAACTACCTGACCGGCCTGGGCGCCTCCAAGGGCCAGATGGTGACCGTGCCGCTGACCGCCGGCACCGACCTGCACACGGTGGACGAGTTCAAGGCGCTGGCCGTCAAGCAGTCCGGCGGCGCCATCGTCCACCTGGAGGATATCGCCACCGTCACGCTGGGTTCGGAAAACTATGACTTCAACGTCGCCTTCAGCGGCGTGCGTTCGGTGTTCATCGGTATCAAGGTGGCGCCGGAAGCCAACATCCTGGACGTGGCCAAGCGCGTGCGCGAAGCCTTCCCGCCGATCAAGGAGCAGTTGCCGAACGGCCTGACCGGCGAGATCGTCTACGACTCGACCGAGTTCATCAACACCTCCATCGACGAGGTGGTCAAGACGCTGGTCGAAGCGCTGATCATCGTCACCATCGTCATCTACCTGTTCCTGGGCAGCTTCCGCGCGGTGATCGTGCCGGTGATCGCCATGCCGCTGTCGCTGGTCGGCACCTTCTTCGTGATGCTGATGCTGGGCTATTCGATCAACCTGCTGACCCTGCTGGCCATCGTGCTGGCGATCGGCCTGGTGGTGGACGACGCCATCATCGTGGTGGAGAACGTCGACCGCCACATGAAGGAGGGCATCAAGCCGTTCGACGCCGCCATCATCGCCGCGCGCGAGCTCGGCTCGCCGATCCTGGCGATGACGGTGGTGCTGATCGCCGTGTACGTGCCGATCGGCTTCCAGGGCGGCCTGACCGGCGCGCTGTTCACCGAGTTCGCCTTCACGCTGGCCGGCGCGGTGGCGGTGTCGGGCATCGTCGCGCTGACCTTGTCGCCGATGATGTGCGGCCACTTCTTCGACCCCAAGCAGGACGAGGGGCGTTTCGTCAAGGCCATCGACAAGGTGTTCGAGAAAGTCCACAACGGCTATTTGCGTTTGCTGCACAGCCTGCTCAACACCTGGCCGGTGCTGATCGTCATGGGCCTGATCCTCAGCGTGCTGCTGGGCCTGATGTTCAAGATGTCGCAGTCGGAACTGGCGCCGGAAGAGGACCAGGGCATCGTGCTGTCGCAGGTGGTCGGCGCGCCGACCGCCACCTCGGACCAGATGCAGGCCTACGCCAAGCAGATCTTCGACATCTCGCACTCGCTGCCCGAGTACGAGCAAATGTTCCAGATCACCGGCGTGCCGACCACCAACGCCGGCATCGGCGGCGTGCTGTTCAAGTCCTGGGAGAAGCGCTCGCGCTCGGCGCACGAGATCCAGCAAGACTTGCAGCAGAAATGGAACAACGTGGCCGGCGGCCGCGTGGCGGCGTTCCAGTTCCCGGCGCTGCCGGGCAGCTCGGGCTTGCCGGTGCAGTTCGTCATCACCACCACCGAACCGTTCGAGAACCTGAACACGGTGGCGCAGGCGGTGCTGGACAAGGCGCGCAAGGACAATAAATTCTACTTCGCCGACGTCGACCTGAAGATCGATTCGCCGCAGGCGCGCGTCGAAGTGGACCGCGACAAGCTGGCCACGCTGGGCCTGACGCAGCAGGATTTCGGCAACGCCATGGGCGCGGCGCTGGGCGGCGGCTACGTCAACTACTTCTCGATCTCGGGCCGCTCGTACAAGGTGATCCCGCAGGTGCAGCAGGTCGACCGCCTGAACCCGGCCGACGTGCTGGACTTCTACATCAAGACCCCGAGCGGCGCCATGATCCCGGCCAGCACCGTGGCCAGCATCAAGTACAGCGTGCAGCCTGAATCCGTGACCCGCTTCCAGCAGCTGAACTCGGCCACGATTGCCGGCGTCACCGGCGCCTCGCAGGGCGAGATCCTGGAATACCTGCGCAACACCGTCAAGGAAGTGGTGCCGTCGGGCTACACGGTCGACTACTCGGGCGGCTCGCGCCAGTTCATGAGCGAATCGGGCGGCTTCGTGGTGACGATGGCCTTCGCCGTCATCATCGTGTTCCTGGCGCTGGCGGCGCAGTTCGAGAGCTTCCGCGATCCCATCGTGATCCTGTTCTCGGTGCCGATGGCGCTGTTCGGCGCGATGACCTTCATCTTCCTCGGCTACGCCTCGATCAACATCTACACCCAGGTCGGGCTGGTGACGCTGATGGGGCTGATCTCCAAGCACGGCATCCTGATCGTCGAAGTGGCCAACCACCTGCGCGCCGCCGGCAAGAGCAAGCGCGAGGCGATCGAGGAAGCGGCCGCCACCCGCCTGCGTCCTATCCTGATGACGACCGCCGCGATGGTGTTCGGCGTGGTGCCGCTGGTGGTGGCCTCCGGCGCGGGCGCGGCCGGCCGCCACGCGATGGGCCTGGTGATCTTCACCGGCCTGTCGATCGGCACGCTGTTCACGCTGTTCGTGGTGCCGGCCATGTATATGTTCCTGTCGGGCCAGCACAAGGTCGACCCGCAGGCCGCGCAACTGGCCGCCCAGCACGGCGGCGCAACACCGGCCCACGGCGCCGGCCAAGCTACGTAAAGCGATTCAAGATGTCCGACGTAGAAAAGGAAGGGGGCGGCCGCTTCGGCTGGTTGGCCGGCAAGCGCAAGCGCAGCATCGAAGAAGTGATCCTGATGCTGCTCTGTACGCTGAGTATCCCCAGCATCCTGCCGTTCGGCATCTATCGCCTGGTGCAGCGCAACTGGCTGTCGGCCGCGGTCGACATAGCGCTGGTGCTGGCCATGCTGGCGGTGATCGTCCACGTGTGGCGCACCGGCCGCCACCGCGTGGCCAGCTTCTGCGTCACGCTGGTGTATTCGGCCGGCATGCTGGTGACGGTGTATCTGCGTGGCGTGTCGCTGGTCTACTGGGTGTACCCGACCATGATCGCCTGTTACTTCGTGCTGCGGCCCGCCGTGGCGGTGGCGATCAACAGCGGCTCGCTGCTGGGGCTGGTAGTAATCCTGGCGCCGCAGCTGGAAGGGCTCAACCTGATGACCATCGTCGTCACCGTCGGCCTGGTCAATCTGTTCGCCTACATCTTCTCGCACCGCACGGGCGAGCAGAACAAGGCGCTGCACACCGAGGTCGAGCTGGACTTCCTGACCGGCGTCGGCAACCGCCGCTCATTGGACCGCAAGCTGGCCGACCACGCCGACGAGCGCCGTCCGCACCTGGCGTCCTGCCTGTTGCTGCTGGACCTGGACCATTTCAAGCTGGTCAACGACCAGTACGGCCATGCGGCCGGCGACCGGGCGCTGGTGCGGCTGTGCGACGTGATGCGCTTGCACACGCGCGCGACCGACCGCCTGTTCCGCTACGGCGGCGAGGAGTTCGCCATCATCGCCAACGGCGCGGCGCTGCCGGCCGCCAGCCGGCTGGCGGAAAACCTGCGGGCGGCGGTGGCCGCGAGCTGCCTGATCGAAGGCCATCCGCTGACCATATCGATAGGCGTGGCGGCGATGGACAAGAGCACCGCGCCGGCCGACTGGCTGATGCAGGCCGACAAAATGCTGTACGCGGCCAAGCAGGGCGGCCGCAACGCCGTCCGCGTGGCCGACGCGGTGGCGCCGTCAGACTACGCCCAGGGCGCGTAGCAGCGGCAGCCGCTGGTCGCGGAACTCGCTGGCCTGGCTGCTCAATTCCGCGAGGTTTTCCTCGTCGCCGACCAGCGTGACGCCTTGCTTGGTGATGGTTTGCTGCGATGCCTTGAGCACTTGCCAGGCATGGTAGGCCCATTCCGACGGTTGCTGCCTGCCCTCAGCCATGGCGCTGATAAACAATTGCTGGAAGCGGTTGACGGCCACGCCGGCGCCGGTCACGGGGCTGGCCAGCCCGCTGACCTCGCCGTCGCCGCGCGCCTGCCGCCGCAGCCGCTGGTTCAACAGCTCGGTCTGCGGGCGGCGCGCCGCGGCGACCGATGGATCCTGGGCGTTGGCCAGCGCGCCCTTGTCCGCCAGCAGCAGGCAAGCTTCGTGTATCTGCGCCAGCGTGATGCCCTGGCCGCGCAGCGCCGCCTCGATGTCGCCGATGCTGCGTACCGCATGGTCGCTCAGCAGATTGATGAGGGGCGGGTAGATGCTTGCGTTGAGCGTGCCTTCGCCCAGTGCACCGGTCGCGGTGAGCTTGATCGCATCGGCGCGTTCGCACAGGATGACGCGATGGGCGCGCAGCTGTTCGGCGTATTCGATCGCTTGCAGGCGGCGCTTGCCCTTGACCCAGTAGTCGCGGCGGAACTGCTGGCAGATCATGAAATCGAACACGCTTTCGCGCAGCACTTCATCGGGGATCTCGCTGATGAACGCGTGCTGTTCCGGGGTGATCTGCAGCGCCGGCACGAGTTCGCTGTACGCGGCCGAGCAGGCGAAGTCGAGCTTGGCCTCCGACAGCCAGCCGGCCATGTCGGCGAAGGACATCGGCAGCCAGTCGCGGTTGAAATATTCGTGGGCCAGGTAGTGCCGGTCATGGCTTTCCATTTTTTTCAGGCGTTCCGCGATCTGCGGATTGAGGCGCGCGAACAGGGGATTGGTGGCCATCAGCCTGTTGGTGAACGCGATGGCGCCATCGACCTTGGCCACGGCGCCCGCGCCAGCCGGCGCCATGACGGATGCATGCTGGGTCATCAGGTTGCGCACCGGGACCATGGACGCGAAGCCCGGCTGGGTGTTGTAGCTGATGTAGAGCACGCCGCCGGTCTTCAGCTTGCGTCGCACGAAGTCGACGATGACAGCGCGGTTCTCGTCCGAGATCCAGCTCCAGATGCCGTGCAGGGCGATGAAGTCGAAGTCCGGCAAATCGTCGCGGCCGCAGAATTCGGCAAAGGACTGATCGTACAGTCGCGGACCATCTTCCACGCAGGCGGCCAGTTCCTGCGCATAGCTGGCCTGGGCGGGATTGAAATCGGTGCCGTACCAGCGGATGGGGGAGCTGGCGCCATGGATGTTGACGCTGACTCCCTGGCCGAAGCCGAGTTCGCAGGCGGTCGCCGTGTTCGGCAGCACCAGCCCCGCCTTCAGCAGCGCCAGTTTCACCCGCAGCGGATTGACCCAGTCATAATAGCCGTAGGTATAACCGATATCCGCAACGTAACCGCTGGTCCAGTCCGTCATAGTCCGTCCTTCGCTGAGGTGGGAGGCTACTGATGTTAATGCATTTTTGTTATGATGGGAACGTAGAAGCGTATCGTGTGCAGAAAATGGAGATTGGATGAGGAAAATTATCGTCGCCGCCTGGTTGGCCCTGGTGTCTTTGGCCGCGTCGGCCCTGCCGCAGCAGGCAACGCCGCCATTGTCGCAACAGCCGGAGCCGGTAGTGCGCGATCTCAGTCAACCGCCGCCGCTGTCCGACGAGTTGATACGCCAGGCGGTGCGGGCCGTCGTCATCGAAGATCCGCATCCGGTCGACCCCGCCAGCCGCACCGCTGGCGCCTTCGGCACCACGTCGCCCACCGTGCACGACAAGATGAGCGCCGCCTTCGAACAGGCCAAGGTGCCCGATTGCCTGCACGAGGACGCGCTCAAGCTGCAACCGGCCTACATCGGCCCCATCGCCGTGGTGGGGCCGTATTCGCTGCCGTGGGTGATCTCCGCCATCATCCGCGGCAAATGCCACTGAGCGTCTAGAACGGCTTCACGCCGATCAGCATCAGGTGCAGCCAGTGGGCGAACAGCACCGAGACGCCGAAGCCCACCACCACCGTGATTGCCGTCGCCACCACTTTGCCGGGCGGGTAGACGGCGCCGGCGGCCGCATCGCGCTTGCGCGCCGCGCGGAACAGCAGCACCGACCACACCAGGACGCTGCCGAACAGGATGATGTCATGCAGCGTGCCATTGGCCAGCAGGTGGGCCAGCGCCCAGACTTTGACGGCCAGCGTCATCGGATGATGCAGGCGCGCCTTGATGCCGTTGCCCGGCACATAGGCCGCCACCAGCAGGATGAAGGCCAGCACCATCAGCGGCGCGGCGATGTGCGCCATGAAGGCCGGCGGCGACCACACGACCACCGGCTGCTGCCGCGCCAGGCTGTAGCCCCAGATGACCAGGCCGAACCCGGCCAGCGATACCAGCGAGTAGAGTCCCTTCCAGCCATTCTCGCCCAGGCGGGCGCGCATCGCGGTGCGCCAGTCGTCGGCGAAAATACGCACCGAATGCAGTCCGAGAAAAACCAGCAAGCCCAGTATCAGTACGGTCATCGTTGCATCCTTGGTAGTGGTTGAACTGCGGTGACGATACACCGGCCGGTAGCGGCACGCAAGCTCAGCGCAGCCATCCCGCCAGGTGCACCGCATTGTCCGCGCCGACCAGCCGCAGCGCGCGCCGGCCATCGGTATCGGCCCCGGGCGCCAGCTGCACCGACAGCGCGTCGCCGTCCAGCACGACGGGGCGCAGGAAGCGCACCTCGATTTCGCGGAAGCTGTCCGGCGCCAGCGTTTCGCAACTGCGCGCCAGGCTGCCGAAGCCGTGCAGCACCTTGGCGCCGAACACCGAACGCCGCGCCAGCGGCCCGCACCAGTGGATGGGATTGAAGTCGCCGGTCAGCAGCGAGAAGCGCAGGCCGTCGCTGGGCCCGGCCCGCCATGTGCCGGCGTTCTGCCACGCCGGATCGGGCGGACGCACCGGCGCCTTGCGCGCGCTGCGCGGGCCGGGCAGGCGCACGCGCATGTGCAGCCGCGTCTCCACCAGCCGCGCTTCCTGCGCCGTGCCGGTGACGATGGCGACGACTATCCTCGCCCAGCCGTCGGCATGAGTGACCTGCTCGACCGAAGCGTGCAGCGTCAACGCCTCGCCGCGTGGCAGCGTGCCGTGCACGGTCATCGACACGCCCTGGTTGATGATGCCGGTGAGCCGGTAGGGCAGTTGCATCAGCAGCTCGCTCACCAGCGGCAGGCTCCATTGCGACACCATGTGCGGCGGCAGCGCGCCGTGGTAGCGGCCGGCCGCGCCGCACCAGCGGATGTAGTGTTCGACCAGCTGCGCCGGCGGCGCGGCGATGCAGCGCTGTAGCGGCGCGATGGCGTGTGCAGCGGGCGGAGCGTCGGCGTGGTGGCGCGCGGACGCTGGCAGCAGCGACCTGCGGGCCGCCTGCAACAGCATCCTGGCGGTGGCCCTGAGCATCGCGCCCTGGTGGCGCAACAGGCTGTAGGGAACCGCGCCGCCGGCTGAAGCCATCATTCCAGCGCCTTGACCACGGCGGCCAGCAGCGCCTGCGGCTGATAGTTCAGCCGGTGCGGCGTCAGACCTAGCCGCACCACCACCAGCTGCTTCGACGGCACGATGGCGATGCTCTGGCCGTCGTGGCCTTCCAGCCAGTAGGTGTCGGCCGGCAGCTTGAACGGCAGATCAGGGTTCTGTCCTTCCGGTGTGGCGCCGGACGGGCCCCAGCGCCACACCTGGCCTTGTCCATACTGGCCGCCCGAAGCCGGCGCCACCTGCTGCATGCCGGCGACGAAGCCTTCCGGCAGCAGGCGCTTGCCCTGCCATACGCCGTCCTGCAACAGGAACTGGCCGAAGCGCGCCCAGTCCTGCGTGCTCGCATACATGTAGCTGGAACCGACCATATTGCCGCGCGCATCCGCTTCCATCACGGCGCTGCTCATGCCCAGCGGATCGAACAGGCGCTCACGGGGCAGCGACAGCACGGCCGCCGATGTCGGCGCATGTTTGGCGTCGGACGCCGCGCGCTGCCAGATCCGCGACAGCAGCAGCGTGGTGCCGCTGGAGTAGTTCCAGGTGCTGCCCGGCGCCTGCGCCAGCGGCAGCGCGCCGCTGTAGGCCGCCATGTCCGGCTCCAGGTACAGCATGCGCGTCACGTCGGAGACAGCGCCATAACTCTCGTTGAATTGCAGGCCGCTGCTCATCGCCATCAGCTGCGCCAGCGTGATGGCTGCGCGCGGATCGGCGACGTCCGGCCAGAAACCGTTCTGCTGCGGCTTGAGCGTGCCGTCGGCGATCTGCATGCCGACCAGCGCCGCGCTGACAGTCTTGGTCATCGACCAGCCCAGCAGCGGCATGCCGGCGTGGAAGCCCGCGCCATAGCGCTGCGCAATCAGCCGGCCCTGGTGGATCACCGCCATGCCGCGCATGCCGGGACCGGCCAGCGCATCCTGCTCAAGCAAGGCCTGCACCGCCGGCACGGCCTCAGGCTGCGAGCCAGTCGGCCACGGCACGCTGGACGAGGGCGTCCACATCTTCAATGGCGCGAACTGGTACTGCATGGCCTTCCCGACATCGCCATCCGGCACCACCGCGCAGCCGGTGCCAGGCCGGTACACGGCCAGGCCTTTGCCGATAAAGCCCAGCAGATCGGCGCGCACCAGCTTGCGGTCTTCGTCGACGCTCAGTTGCAGCAGCTTGAGAATGGGATGGCCGGGCGCCTGCACATCGTCGGCCAGCACGGCCTGCGCCGAGCGGCCCGCGATAAACACATTGGAGCAGATCATCTTGGCGCCATAGCCCGCGCCCACGCGCAGCAGCTCGGGCGGATGCAGCACCAGCGTCAGCACCGCGCCGCCCGCGAGCACCAGTACCGCCGCCGCAGTCAGCTTGAACCAACGCGCCATCTACAGGCTGGCCCGGAATTCCACCGCGATCATGCGCGGCGGCGTGAGGTAGGCGTAAGGCGCGCCATACTGTTCGGTTTCACCGCCAAGGTTGGTGATGTAGCGCTGGTCGAACACATTGTTGACCAACAGCGCCACGCCGTAGCGCGAGCTGGGGCTGTCCCAGGCCAGGCGCAGATCGAACTTGCTGGTGGCCTTGCCGGTCTTGAGCTGCGCGGTGCTCAGGCACTGGAGCTTGGCGGTGTCGTTGTTGCAGCGTTGCGCGGTCGCGTGCGTGCCCTGGAAATTCAGGCTGCTGCGGCCACCCAGCGTTTCCCAGTTGAGGTTCACGCCCGCCATCGCTGTCACGCGCGGCGTGCCGACCGGCTGGCCGCCCAGGTCCAGCGTGACGTTGCCGGCGGCGTCGAGGCGCTGGTAGCGGGTGTAGGTCTGGTCGATATACTCCATGCCGCCGAACACCGTCACGCGTGGCGAGATGCGGATGCGGCCTTCCAGGTCCAGGCCATGCGCCTTCTGGTCGCTGGACACCACGTTATAGGTCGGCACCGTGCCCACGCTGTACAGTTGGATGTCCTGCAGGTTCTTGAACTTGTAGGCGAACAGCGAGGCGTTGACGGTGGCGCGCAGAGCGGGCAGGGCCAGCTTCACGCCGGCTTCGAAGTTGGTCATCTTCTCCGGCGCGAAGCTCGGGTCTTTGCCTGCGGCGGCCGGCGCGGCCGGATTGGGCGGCGTGAAGATGTTGAAGCCGCCGGCCTGGTAACCACGTGACAGGGACGTGAACAGCAGCGTGTCCTGGTTCAGCTTATGGTCCAGCACCAGGCGCGGGCTCCAGTCGGTCCAGTCCTTCTCGCGCGTCACCGGCGACGCCGCCAGTTGCGCCGCCGTGCTGAAGATCACATTGGACGGGAAGGCCGATGCATCCAGCCCGGCCAGTGGCCCGTAGCTGTTGAGGAAGTTGTCCAGCTGCGGCGACACGCGGCCCGGCACGAACCACGTCATCTGCTTCTTGTCCTGCGTGTAGCGCAAGCCGGCGGTGACGTTGGTCGACGGCGACAGGTGCCAGATGGTGTCGCCGTAGATCGAGGCCGACTTGGTGCGGACGTCGCTGTAGTGCGTCTCGTCCCAGCTGAACACCGTATCGGGGCCGACGCCCGGCACGCCCGCCGCGCCCAGGCCACCGAACAGCATGGCGAAATTCGGCTGGCCGCCGGCGAACTGGCCCAGGGTGTCGAGCGTGCCGGTGGTGACGAAGGCGCCGGCGTCCTGGTGCTCGTTGTTGTGGAAGAAGCTCAGGCCCGCGATCCAATCCAGCTGGCCGCTCTTGCCGGACAATTTGAACTCCTGCTGGAAGCTGTGGGCGCGCTTGGCGTCCTGCGTGGTCAGGTACAGGTCGGGGCGGTTGCCGCCGTCGTTGTCGGTGATGTTGTGGGTGGTGAAGCGGCGGTAGGCGGTGGTGGAGTTGAACACCATGCCGGCCAATGGCGTTTCGAAGCGCAGCGTGGCGCCGTCGAACATGCGGCCTTCGGTGCCTTGCTGGTCATTCTGCAGCGGCGCGTTGAAAGGGTTGACGAAGTTGGCGGTGTAGGCCGCGTCGTAGACGCCGGTGTAGCCGCCCAGCGGCAGTCGTGGATCCTTGATGACGCCGAAGGCAGGGCGGCCATACTGCTCCATGTTCTCGTGCTCCCACGCGAACACCAGCTTGGCGGCGTCGAAGTCCTTGCGCAGCGTCAGGCGGGTGGCCCAGTCCTTGTCGCCGCCGGACTTCTTGCCGGTGGAGGTGTTGTCGACCCAGCCCTCGCTGCCCGATCGCACCGCCACCAGCCGGGCGGCGAAGGTGTCGGTGATGGGCAGGTTCATCATCACGTCGGCATTGGCGCGGCCGTATTTGCCCAGCTTGATGCGGCCGGCGGCGTCGAGTTCCTTGCCCGGTTCATTGGTGGTGATGGCGATGGCGCCGGCCGCGCTGTTACGGCCGAACAGCGTGCCTTGCGGCCCCTTGATTACCTCGATGCGCTGGACGTCGATGAAGTTCATCAGCGCGCCGCCGGTCTTGCCGGTGTAGACGCCGTCGACATAAATGCCGACCGGCGAATCGGTGGCGATGCCGAAATCGCCCGTCTGCACGCCGCGTATGCCGAAGGAGGGTTGGGTCGGTTCGACCGCGTCCACCACCAGGCCCGGTATGTAGCCGTTCAAATCGCCCAGGTCCTTGGCGCCGATGGCGTCGATGTCCTTGGCGGTCAACACCTGTATGGTCATCGGCACATCCTGCACGAACTGCTTGCGGGATTGTGCGGTGACGACCACCGACTGAATCTCATCCGCCGCCCACGCGGACGGTGCGAGGAAGGCAGCGGCCAGGCTGGCGGAAATGACGGTGCGGGCTGGGATGCTCATGTCGTACTCCAGTTAGGATACACATCGGGCAGGGATCGTTTAAGTCGGAACGATTATGCCTATATCCATGCCAGATACACAAGAATTAACGGCAATGTTGAGGCTTGTGAAACACAAACAAGTCGGATTTATATTGATAGTTAATCCAGTTGCAGCCGGGGCTTGCGCACCGCGAACGTGATGGCGCCCGCGACCACGCCCAGCAGGTGCGCCTGCCAGGCCACCACCACGTCGGCCGGCAGATCGCTCAAGCCGTGGGCGTATCCCGCGGCCTCGGCGCCGATCTTGGCCAGCAGCGTGGCGGCCATCAGCACCAGTGCGGCACGCACCGAGCGCGCCGCGCGCGGCCACAAAGCGCCGCCCGCCATCACCACCAGCATGGAGGCGATGCCCGAGGCGCCGCGATAGGTCAGGCAGGCCGGCGCGATCAGCAGCATGCCCACCGAAATGAACGGCGCGCCCCAGCCCAGCGCCAGCGCAAGGCGGCGCATGCCGATGGCCGGCGTGGCGCTCAGCTGCACCACGATCACGGCGGCGGCCAGCACCACCGCGAAATCGATCAGCGCGTGCTGCGGCGTGTAGTGGACCAGGTGCCCGGTCCACAGCCGCCACCACTGGCCGGCCAGCAGCGCGTGGCGGTCGAACTCAAGGAGATTATTCACTGCGCTTTTGCATCCATGCCACGCCCGCCAGCAGCGCCGCCAATGCCAGCATGAACCAGCCCATCGCGCCGCCGCCTTTGTAGCCTTCCTTGTTCTCGACCTGGTAGTTGGCGTCGCGCTTGATGCGTTCGCGGAAGTTGTCCAGCTCCGCCTGCAGGTTGGGGACCAGCTGGTCGACGGCGGCGTTATAGCCCTCGGTCTGCGCGGCGCGGGATTTTTCGCTGAAGCCCGCCCAGCTGGCGCTGCCCTTCACCTGACTGGTGCCCGGCGCGCGGAACAGCAGCTTGTGGCTCTGCACATCGAACACCGAGGCGTCCAGCATGGTCTGCACGTCGTACTGGTCGCCGTGCACCACATAGGCGCCGATGATGGTCCAGTACAGCACCGACAGCGCGTTGGAATCGTTGAACTGCACCTGGTCGTAGGAGAGCAGGGCCACCACTTCAACGTCGAACATGCGCGCCACCTGTTCGAGATTGGTGAAGCCGCCCCTGGCGCGCATGTACTGCGTCGGGATGATTTCGATCTTGCCGATGTAGGGATGCCTGGAGAAGGAGTCGCGCACGCGCTCCAGCAGTTTCAAGCGGGCCGTTTCCGGCATGCCGTTGCCCCAGCCGGCGCCGGGCACGAAGGCGATGCCGACCCGCACCGGCGGCCGCAGGCGCGTGACGGTGGGCGTCATGGCCGGCGCGGACTTGGCGTCCGGGTAGAGGTAGTCGACGATGCTGCCCGTCTGCTTGACGCTGCGGCTATAGCTCATGGACGCGCAGCTGGACAGCAAAGCCGCCGCCAGCACGATGATCAGGACATTCAGGATACGCATGTGGATTCTCCGGTAGTGGCGGATTATGCGTTCCTGAATCCCGTGTGTGAAAGTGCGGCCGCCCGAGTACTAGCGGATGCTACAGGCGGTATCGTCGCAGTGCACCTCCGGCTGCACCGCCGCTTCCGTGAGCAGGCGGCCGATCAGCGCGCCGACCTGCATGTCGTCGGCGCGGCCGAAATGGTTTAGCCGCAGCCGCCCCTGGCGATCGATCAGCAGCAGCGTCGGCGTCCCGCGCAGCTGGTACTGTTCCATCGTCAGAGGAATGGCGCCGCGCTGCGCCGGCTGGTCTATCGCCACCGGAAACTGGATGCGGTATTCGTGCAAAAAGGCTGCCAGGGCTTTCTCCGTCATCACGTCGTGATGCTCGAACACGGAATGCAGTCCGAGCACGGCGACGTCCTGTTCGTCGAAAGTGCTGCGTATCGTCTTGGCCTGCGGGATGCCGTGCGAAACGCAGCCGGGGCACAGCATCTGGAAGACATAGATGGCGATGACTTTGCCGCGCAGCTGCCTTAGCGACAGCGGCTGCTTGGCGTTCAGCCAGGCCGCAACCTGGAGTTCGGGGGCGATAGCGTGCATGGTTGCTCCTTACTTGGCGCGCAGTTTCACCGAAGGGAAGTCGACCGGCACCTTGAAGGCGACGTTGACGTAGTTGGTGAACAGGTTCAGCGCGACGTGGGCCATGATCTCGACGATGGCCTCATCGTCGAAGCCTGCCGCGCGCAGCGCTTCCACTTCCTCATCGGCTATCTGCGCGCGGTTGCTGACGACGGCGGTGGCGAAGCGCAGCGCGGCGGCGGTTCGTGGATCGGCGGACTGGCCGGCTTGCGCCGCGCTCATCTCCTCGGCGCTGGCGCCGGCCTTGCGGCCCAGCGCCGTATGCGCGGCCAGGCAGTAATCGCACTCATTGCGGTCGGCGATGGCGACGGCGATCTGTTCGCCCAGCTTGGCGTCGATGACGCCGCCGCCCAGGGCGCCGAAAGCGCCCCACATGCTTTTCAGCGCGGCGGTCGAATTGGCGACGGCCTTGAACATGTTCGGCGTGGCGCCGAACGCGCCGTGGATTTGCGCCAGCAGCTGTTGGCGTTCGCCGGTGGTGTCGGCGGGGGAGACGAGAGCGATGCGGTTCATGGTATTTCCTTTCATGGGTTTAAAAAAGCACTACAAAAGCACTGCGGTAAAAAACAAATAGGAGTCCTAACTAATATGGTCAAAAAAAATCTCAGGCAAACACCTTCCAGTTGCGCTGGCGCGTGGCCGGATCGGCCGGCGCCTGTTCGGGACAGTCGATACGCAGCAGCGCCACCGACAGCGGCGCGTTCACCAGCCCGCAGTGATGCGGGGCCGGCTTGCCGGGATGGCGGTTCGCCTCGAAGTACTGGCATGACAGGCAGGCCCGCATCTCGGGGAAGCGTTCGGTCTTCTGCAACTGGGCGATCAGCTTGAATAAGCCGGTCAGCAACTCGGCCTGCTGGGCGGCGGGCAGGGCGGCGGCGGCATCTTCGGCAAAGCCCAACGCGCCGCCGATGCGGGCCGCCATGGCGGCGCCGTCGTCGGTCAGGAACAGCGCGGTGGCGCGGCCGTCGTCTTCCGCCTTGGCCTTGTACAGCAAACCCTTGGCCGCCAGGGCCGACACCGAATCGCTGGCGCTGGCCGCGCTGATCGACAACTGCGACGCCAGCCAGGACAAGCGCACTCCCTGCTTGCGGCCTTGCAGCAGCTGCAGTATCTCGGCCTGCGCCGGATTGAGGTTTTCGGCGGTGGCGAACTCCCACATACCGGAGCGCATCACACTGGCGATGCGTCCGATAGAGGAGATGATGCGCGCTGAGACATCAGGCGTATCCTGCCACGGCTTGTTGGTTTTGCTGTCCATGCCGCCGATTATACACAGGAATTCCGGTTTATCAAGGACTCCTAACTAAAATCAGAATCCAACCGAAATTCCAGCGTAAAGCGTGCGGCGAGCACCGTACTGCGGAGCGCCCACGCCTACGCCGGAACCGTCACGCAGCAGATAGGATTTATCGAAGGCGTTGACCAGGGCCAGGCGGCCTTCGATATTGCCGACTGCTGTATTCTTCCAGTCGTGTGTCAGCGACAGGTTGACCGTGGTGTAGTGCGGCAGCGTGCCGGAGTTCGGCGCGGCGCCGTCGGGCGTCTTGCGCAAGCCGCTGCCGTACAGGAAATCGCCGCTCAACTTGGTGTCGCCCCAGTGGTAGTGGGCGCCACCCGATACCGTGTAGGTCTGGTCGTGGTCGACGTAGATGTAGTGGTTGGCGATGTACGCCAGCTCGTCCGGCCCGAACAGCGACTGGCCCGAGATGATGTTCTGGCCCTTGGCCTGCTGCGTGGTCAGGTTCAGGAAGCCGCCCCAGTTGGCGCGGTTGTACACGGCCGACAGCTCCAGTCCTTTGGCGTAACCGCGCTCGTAATTGAACGGCGACAGTATCAGCGCCTGGCCGAACTGGCCTTCATCCAGCATGTTGCGGATTTTTTTGTAGTAGGCGTCGGCCGTCACGGTCAGTTCTTCGCTGAACTGGTGGCTCAAGCCGATGTCGTAGTAGTTGGTGCGCTCGGCCTTGACGTTGTCCGACACCGGCACCTGCGGCGCGTTGGAGGTGCCGGCATACTTGTCGATGCTCGATTGCACTGCCAGTTCCTGCGGTGGCGGGGTGAAGTAGCGCGAGTAGCCTGCGTGCAGCGCCGTGCCCTTGGCCAGCTGGTAGGCCAGGTTGACGCGCGGGCTCCATTGCTGCTCATCGACGTAGGCCGATACCTTGTCGAAGCGCAGGCCGTAGTTCAGCGTCAGCGGCGCGGCGATGCGCCATTCGTCCTGCAGGTAGAAGCTGGACAGCTTGCCGGTCTTGCTGCTGTTGTCGATGATGGTGCGTGGATCGGTGCCGGCCTGCGCGCCGCTGTCGTCGGTGTTGAACACGGCGACCGCGTTGTCGCTGTGGGTGGTCTGGCGCGAGTAGGCCAGGCCGGCGCGCACGGTGTGGCTGTCGGTCAGTTTGTAGCTGGCGTCGAACTGCGCGCCGCTGGCCGAGTTGGAGCGCAGCGTATCGGAAGCCACGCCGTTGTAGATCAAATCGCCCAGCGCATCCGGCGTGTAGTGCAGCTCGGAGTACTGGTGGAAGGCCGATACCTGATAGTTCAAGTCGCCCACGCTCTTCTGCAGCGACAGCACCAGGAAGCGGTTGGTCTCGCGCTGGCGCTCGTCCAGCTGTGCCGACGGCAGCTTGCTGGTGCCTGCGGCGGCGTCGCTCTGGCCGGTCAGCGAGAAGGCTGGGGCCTGGTCCGGGTTGTTCGGAATCTGGAAGCGGCCGTTGTAGGTGCCGAACATCAGGCCCAGGCGGGTCTGGTCGTCCAGGAACCACGACAGCGCGCCGAAGGATTTGCTTTGTTTGGTGCGGTCGTGCAGCGCGCTGCGGGTGGGCAGCGGATTCTCGATGCCCAGCGCGTTCGACAGATAGCTGCCGGACAGGTAGTAGTTAAAGGCGCCCTGCGTGCCGAAGAATTCCGCGCTCGGCGCCACGTAATCATGGCTGCCCACCAGCACGCCGATGCGGCCGCCGGTCTTGACCGTGCCTTCCTTGGTCTGGATGTCGACGATGCCCGACGTGCGCAGGCCGAATTGCGCCGGCAGCGCGCCGGTGATGAAATCGGTCTGCTGGACGAAGCGGGTGTCGATCGACTGGCCGAAGCCGGTGATCGATTCCGGCAGCTGCACGCCGTTGACGCGGTACTGCACGTTGGCGTGATCGTCGCGCACGTGGATGGAGCCCGAGCCTTTCGAGTCCTGGCTCACGCCCGGAAGGCGCAGCAGCACTTCGTTGAACGGCGTGTTGTCGCCCTGGCCCAGCTGCTCGATCATGTGGCGGTCGATGGAGTAGACGGTGGTGCCGACGTTGGGCGACAGGTCGATGCGCGCGCTTTTCAGATGGGCGGCGGTGACTTCCACCTGCTGCATCATCGGGCTGCCATCGGTGGCGGCATTTTCTGCGGCGCTGGCGTGGTGGGTATAGAAAGCTGCTGCCAGCAGCAGTGGCATGGTACGGAGTTGTGGCGTGCGGTGCATGGTAAATCCTTGAAATGTACAGGCGCGCGGGTGCGCGCACGGGACGCAAAAATGCGGCCGTGTTAAACGGTGCTAAAAAAGCGAATCAGAAGGAGATAGCGGCAACGCCGGGCGGCGCGTGCGAGGGCGGGGTGAGGAAGTCGGTTCGGAAGGCCCGAACGGAACGCTGCGGAACGAGGACGAGGAGGGCGGCCAGCATCGCCACCGGAAGCACCGCAATGGCCGGCGGCGGAACACCCGCCGGCATATGCGCGATCACGCACGCGGCGCAATCGTTTTGCGTTTCGGTGTACGAGTGCTTGTGCGAACTCGCCCCGATCAGTTGCAGCGACAGGAACACCAGCACGAAAAACATCAGGACGCGCTGGGTGCGCGTCTTGTGATGTGATGTGCCTACGGAGCGTGTATGTGCTTGCATGCGGCGATTCTACAGCGCTTGCGCAGGATACGCCAATGACAATCTCGTAATGATGTCAATGCTGGCTGATGGCGCCGTCGCCTACAAGGCCGCGCCGGGTGGCCAGCACCACGGCATGGGTACGTGCCGTGGCGCCAAGCTTGTCGAACAGACCCTTGACGTGGGTCTTGACGGTGCCGACGCCGATGCCCAGTTCACGGGCGATGGATTTGTTGCACTGGCCTTGCGCCAGCAGCTGCAATACGTCCGTCTCGCGGCTGGTCAGGCCGATGCGGGTGAAGCTGTCGGCCACGCAGCGGCTCAGGTCCGCGCTCAGGTAGCGTATGCCCCGGTTCAGCGAACGCACCGCCGCCGGCACCTGGTCGGGGGAACAGTTTTGCAGCAGGTAGCCGTGCACGCCGGCCATCATCGCGGTGCGCACTTCCCATTCGCGTTCCATCTGCGTGACGATCAGCACGCGCGCCTGCGTGCCGCCGTGCTGCGGCGCGTTGGCGCAGCGGCGCATGTGCTCCAGCGCGCCCTTGTGATCGAGGATGATGACGTCGGCCTGCACCGGCTGTGGCAGGGCGCCGGCTTCGGCCTGCGCCACCAGCATGTCGCCCTCGGCGCCGAGCAGCGCGGCCAGTCCGGCGCTGACGATGGCGTCGCTGTGCGCGATCACTACGCGCACCTTGCTGTCGTAGTTGGCGATGGTGCCGGCAACCGCCGCGCCCATGCCGCCCAGTGCGGTGTGTGGCCAGTTTTTGGTATCCAGTCGCATGTCAATTCTCCCAAGTCGTTACATTAAAATCTTGCGGCGCCCGAACAGGCGGGCGTCGGCCGCGTAGGCGCCGGGCCCCATCAACACCAGCGCAATGGCGGTGGCTGCGCCGGTCAAGCCGTTATGGTCAAAGCTCATCAGGTGGTAGCAGGCGCACAGCGCGGCCGCCACCGGCGTCAGCAGGCCGGCGCACAGCATCAGCGACAGCAGCGCCACCAGCAGGGTTTGCCACCAGGCCGCAGCCGCGCCGGCGCCCTGCCACAGCAGCTGCGCCGCGAGCGCGAGCCGCAACAGCAGCAGGCCCGCGCCCGCGCTCCCTCGTGGAAAACTGGCTGTATATCCACGCATATTCGTTTGTCCTTTACGATGTATCGCTAACCCAGGCTGAAGATTAAGCTTTCTGTAACGTTTTGCCACGCCCCGATACGGGGTGCGGACACTACCTAGATGGGGGTATGGTCGAAGTGGCACATTTGTGTCATGCTGCCGCTTCCCCGCAAGATTTTGAGAACGCCAATGACTACGGCCCAGACAACGCCGATTACTGTACTGAGCGTGGACGATCATCCGATGTTCCGCGAAGGCATAGCCAGCGTCCTCGCCGCCGAGGAGGACATGTGCCTGGTGGCCGAGGCCACGACGGGAGAGCAGGCCATCGAGTGCTATCGCCGGCTGCGGCCCGATGTCACGCTGATGGACATCCAGATGCCTGGCATGAGCGGCATCGACGCCACCATCGCCATCCGCAGCGAATTCCCTGACGCCCGCATCGTCGTGCTGACCACGTACGAGGGCGATGTGCTGGCCCGGCGCGCGATCGCCGCCGGCGCATCGGGTTATCTGCTCAAGAACATGCTGCGCAAGGAGTTGCTGGCGACGGTGCGCAACGTGCACGAAGGCCGGCGCAGCATCCAGGCTGCGGTGGCCAGCGGTATCGCCGAACATTGGTATGAGGGGGCGCTGAGCAAGCGCGAGATCGAAGTGCTGCAGCTGGTGGCCGGAGGCCAGAGCAACAAGCGCATCGGCGTGCACCTGGCGATTTCAGAGGAAACCGTCAAGGTGCACATGAAGAATATCCTGGCCAAGCTGAACGCCAGCGACCGCACCCACGCGGTGACGCTGTCGATCGAACGCGGCATCATTGACCTGCATGCCTGTGGCCAGGATGGAAGGGGTTACTGAGCCGGAGGGACTACGTCATCCTTGGTTGGCCAGAAGCGCTTGTACTTTTCGCTCTGCATCAGTTTGGTGACGTCCTGCAATTTTAGGTAGTCGTCAGTATTCACGAGGTCGGACCAGGTGGTGTACATGAAGCCGTCCACGTTTTTGACGCCGTTTTTTTCGGCAGTCAGCAGGCTGTCGAGCCAGTTTTCGGTTTTCTTGAGACTAGGGTCGGCGTAGTACAGCGCGACCATCTGCCTGAACTTCATGTCGGAGAAATATTTCAACGACTCCGGCTGGTTCGTCTGGATCCAGTTCATGATGGTGAAGGTGGGGCCCAGGCCATTCTTTTCATTTAACACATCGGTCAGGTCGCCGTTGACGGCGAAATACTCCTTCTGGGCGTTGGCATACGGATCGTACATATCGTTCCAAATATACGTGGCGACGTCGGGCTTTACGGCGCGCACGGTTTCCAGCATTCTTTTAGTCGTGCGAGCCAGATAGGCACCGGCAGTACCGGTGTCGCAAGATTTATCCCAGTTCATTATCCGCCACTCATCGTGATAGATGAAGAAGTCGGACGAGTATTTGAATAGCTTGCTGATCTTGTCGTAGACGGCTTTTTGCTCGTCGAAATACAGATCCGAACAGGCTGATGCCGGCGTCGTGTGCGCGGACGTGAAGTGCTTGCTCGACTGGTATGACGAGACCAGCAACTCCTGGCCGTTTTGTAGCCGACCTGTTGGAACGACGACCAGTTTTTCAGGCTGCACCGTATAGTCGTCGAATTCATCGTAGACCGTGGCGCCATCGCGCGAAGTGACGATGACAGGCAGTGACGTACGGCGGATTGGATGCGGCAGGCCGACTTCATGTATCTCGACGTCGTCCACCCAGGCGGCGCCATCGCTGGAAGGTCCGTTGGGTACCGTGAACAGAAGCTGGAAGCCCTTGTAATTGAGGGTGTTGACATCGAGGTCGTAGCGCGTCCATTCCTGGGTGCCCGCCACAATATTTGCCTTGGGGTTCCACTCGCCATTGCTATCAGTTCCATAGCCGGTCGGGTAGGAGTAGTTGTAATAGATCTCGTTTTTTCCCGTGAGATCTGTCGCATGAACGACGATAGGTTGCTTGAAGTTGCTGGTCTTGATCCAGAACGAGACGCGGTAGGCAGTATGTTGTTTGAGTTTCCAGAACCCCTGCATCAGCCGCGCATAGCCCGTTCCGCTGCCGGCCACCGTCGACATGAACTTGGCCGATTTGTTGTTCGCCGTGCCTTTGGGATCGTGGCCCTCATCATCAACGATCTTCAACGTGAGGGCGGTGCCAGCAACGTTGCCCGGGCTTACGCCCCAGATCTGGTTGTCGCCAGCGGCGAAGTCGCCGTTGCTCACGATGGGAGGGGCGGTTGGGGCGCTGGCTTGAAGCCGCGCCTCCTGGCCATTGACCACGAATGGTTGCTTATCGACAGGGAAGGCCTCCATCAGATTGGCATTACGGATCAGTGGCACGTCCGGCGTCCCGCCTACCGGAATCAAATCGACGCCTTTGGTCTTCGCCAATTCCACCAGCGCCGCAAAGTTCTCTTGATAGTAGCGATGGTCGTTGTCTGGCGTTTCCGCCAGCAGCGCACCAAAGCTCTTCGACGTGATTGCTATGCCGGTATAGCCCAGTCTCTTGGCGTTGTTGATCAGGTAGCTCAGTTTTTGAAAATAAATATCGTTCTCAGCTTTGAGGCCACCCATGTTGGCGTACACATAGATCCATCGTTTCTTAAAACAGATGGCGGAGGATGGGCAGGCTTCGCGCTGACTGCCTCCGGTGGCCGACTCTTGCTCGCCAACGGTTGGATTGTCGGTTTGGGCCTGCGCGGCTTGACCAGCGAAGATCAGGCTCAGGCTTAACGCCAGGGAAGAAAGCTTGGGAGCACGCATACGTTTCCTTATAAAAAAATTACGGTTATTCATTATGCTATAAATTATTTTAAAAATAATGATTATTTTGTAACGTCTCTCACTAAAGGGACAGCGATCGCCGATCATTCCCGGTGATGGCAAAAGATGGCCTGACCTCTAGACTGTGGACATGCCGTCTCACTCTCTTTTCGAGGAAATTCCCATGTCCAAAATGTATGTCGTGTCGCTGGCCGTTGGCCTGCTGGTTGGATTAATCTATGGCTTCCTGAACGTGCGCTCGCCGGCGCCGCCGGTGGTGGCGTTGGTCGGCCTGCTGGGCATCCTGCTCGGCGAGCAGCTGCCGCCGCTGCTGCGTCAGCTGTGGCAGCCGGAAGCCAAGCAAGTCTCCTGGTTCGAACAGCATGTGAAGCCGCATTGCTTCGGCCAGCTGCCGTCCGCGCAAAAGAACGATGAAACCAAAGGGAACGCATGATGAGCCAAGACCAAACGCCTGACCTGATCCTGCATCGCGGCCTGTTCACCACGCTGGACCGCAGCAACCCGCACGCCGAAGCCGTCGCCATCAAGGATGGCCGCTTTACCCACGTCGGCCGTGCCAACGAGATCATGGCGCTGGCCGGCCCGCGCACCCGCGTCATCGACCTGCAAGGCAAGCGCGTGCTGCCAGGCCTGATCGACAACCACTGCCACATCATCCGCGGCGGCCTGAATTTCAACCTGGAGCTGCGCTGGGACGGCGTGCGCAGCCTGGCCGATGCGATGGGCATGCTGAAGGCGCAAGTGGCGATCACGCCGGCGCCGCAATGGGTGCGCGTGGTGGGCGGCTTCACCGAACATCAATTCGCCGAGAAGCGCCTGCCGACCATCGAGGAACTGAACGCGGTGGCGCCGGATACGCCGGTGTTCATCCTGCACCTGTACGACCGCGCGCTGCTGAACGGCGCCGCGCTGCGCGCCGTCGGCTACACCAAGGACACACCGGAACCGCACGGCGGCCAGATCCTGCGCGATGGCGCCGGCAATCCCACCGGCCTGCTGCTGGCCAAACCGAATGCGGCCATCCTGTACCAGACGCTGTCGAAAGGCCCCAAGCTGCCACTGGAATACCAGGTCAATTCGACCCGCCACTTCATGCGCGAACTGAATCGCCTCGGCGTCACCGGCGCCATCGACGCCGGCGGCGGCTTCCAGAATTATCCTGAGGACTACCAGGTGATCCAGCAGCTGTCGGACGCCAGGCAGCTGACGATACGCCTGGCCTACAACCTGTTCACGCAAAAGCCCGCGCACGAAAAGGAAGACTTCCTGAACTGGACGCAGAGCGTCAAGTACCAGCAGGGCGACGACTACTTCCGCCACAACGGCGCAGGCGAAATGCTGACCTTCTCGGCCGCCGACTTCGAGGACTTCCGCCAGCCGCGTCCGGACATGCCGGACAATATGGAAGACGACCTGGAAGGCGTGGTGCGCGTGCTGGCGCAGAACCGCTGGCCGTGGCGCATGCACGCCACTTACGACGAAACCATCAGCCGCGCGCTGGACGTGTTCGAACGCGTCAACCAGGACATCCCGCTGACGGGCCTGAACTGGTTCTTCGACCACGCCGAGACCATCTCCGACCAGTCCATCGACCGCATTGCCGCATTGGGCGGCGGCGTCGCCGTGCAGCACCGCATGGCCTACCAGGGCGAGTATTTCGTCGAACGCTATGGCCACGGCGCGGCCGAAGCCACGCCGCCGGTGAAGAAAATCCTGGAAGCGGGCGTGAAGGTTTCGGCCGGCACCGACGCCACGCGCGTGGCTTCGTATAACCCGTGGGTATCGCTGTCGTGGCTCATCACCGGCAAGACTGTGGGCGGCATGCAGATGTACCCGCGCGCCAATTGCCTGGACCGCGAAACGGCGCTGCGCATGTGGACCGAGAACACCACCTGGTTCTCCAATGAAGAGGGCAAGAAGGGCCGCATTGAGGCCGGCCAGCTGGCCGACCTGATCGTGCCGGACAAGGACTTCTACGCTTGCGCCGAAAGCGAGATCGCCGACATGAGCTCGCGCCTGACCATCGTCGGCGGCAAGATCGTCTACGCGGCCGGCGAATTCGCCAGCTACGACGAGGCGCCGCCGCCGGCGATGCCGGATTGGTCGCCGGTGCGCCGCTTCGGCGGCTACGCCGGTTGGGGTGAGCAGATCGGTAACAACCGCGCCGCGCTGAAGGAACTTGAACTGCGCAAGCGCGAACAGCAGCAGTTGCGCCAGCAGCAGGCCGCCTGCGGTTGCGCCAACCAGTGCAACGTCCATGGCCACCAGCACGCGACGGCGTGGACCAGCAAGCTGCCGACGGCGGACCTGAAGAGCTTCTGGGGCGCGCTGGGTTGCGCCTGCTGGGCGGTGTGATGGGGGCGCCATTCAAACCGATGTTGAAGCCGCTGGCCACACCGTGGCTGCGCTGGATCTGCCTGCTGCTGATTTGCGCCGCCTATCTGCAAGGCGGCATCAACAAACTGATGGACTTCCAGTCCGCCATCGGCGAGATGCAGCACTTCGGCCTGTCGCCGGCCGGCCCGATGGCCGCGCTGGTGATCGCCGGCGAGCTGGGTGCATCGCTGATGATACTGAGCGGCTTCTATCGCTGGCTGGGCGCGGGCTACCTGGCCGTGTTCACGCTGATGGCCACTTTGCTCGCCAACCGCTACTGGGAAATCGCGGGACCGGAGCGCTTCATGGCGGCCAACGGTTTTTATGAGCACCTCGGCCTGGCGGGCGCCTTCCTGCTGGTGGCGTGGCACGATTTGCGCGAGGAGGCTTGATGGAGCGCGGCGATACGAAACAAAGCGTGGCACTCGGCTTCCTGGCCGGCTATGTCGACACCTTGGGCTTCATCGGCCTGTTCGGATTGTTCACGGCCCACGTGACCGGCAACTTCGTGCTGCTGGGGCGGGGCATGGCGCAGCCGGCGCCGGATATCTGGCTCAAGCTGCTGGTGTTTCCGGTGTTCGTGCTGGGGGTGGCGCTGGCGCGCTTGCTGATACTGCGTTGGGAGCGCAATGGCAGCCGCCAGCTGCGTAACAGCCTGCTGTTGCAGACCTTGTTGATGACGGCCAGCGTGGCCTGCGCCTGGTTGGCCGCACCTGTCGACAGGCCCGACGCGCCGCTGACCATGCTCACAGGCTTGCTGTGCGCGGGCGCGATGGCGGTGCAGAACGCCTACGGCAAGCTGTTGCTGGGGAAGGTCGCCGCCACCACCGTCATGACCGGCAATGTGACGCAGTTGGTGATCGATCTGGTCGACACATTGCGCGGCGATGCCGATGCGCGGGGGCGCTTGAAGAAGCTGGTGTGGCCGGTGCTGGCGTTTGCCGTCGGCTGCATCAGCGGCGCGCTGGCCTTCATGCTGGCCGGTTTCAATGGCCTGCTGCTGCCTTGCGCGCTGCTGCTATGGCTGGCCTGCGCGGCCAGCGACTAAGAGTTCAGATCGAGATGATCCCGCGCCGCAGGGCGATCGTCACCGCGTGGGTGCGGTCGTTCGCGGCCAGCTTGGCCAGCACGTTCTTCATGTGCGCCTTCACCGTCTCCTCCGAAATCGCCAGCTGCTCGGCGATGCGGCGGTTGGAGTGGCCGGTGGCGGCGTGATTCAGCACTTCCGTTTCACGCGCGCTCAACGGCCCCTGGCCCATGTGCTGGGCCAGTTCCATCGCGATCTCCGGCGGTATGCGACGCTGCCCCTGGTGCACGCCACGTATCGTATCCAGCAAATCCTTGCGCAAAGTACTCTTCAATAAAAAGCCCGCCGCGCCGCCCTGCACGGCGCGCAGAATCTGCACGTCGCCCTTGTAAGTGGTCAGCATGACGATGCGGGCGCTTGGATGCTCGCGGCGTATCTCCCGCAACGCGGTCACGCCGCACATCTCCGGCATGGCGATGTCCATGATGGTCACGTCGGGACGCAGGGTGCGGTACAACTCGACCGCGTCGCGGCCGTTGCAGGCCTCGCCGGCCACGCGCATATCGGCCTGGCTGGCGATGGCTTCGCCCAACCCCGTGCGCAGCAAGGGGTGGTCGTCAACGACAAGGACGCTGATGGGGCGAGGGGTGTTACTTGTTTCCATACGATCCAGTTTAACGCAGTTGGGTGTAGTTTGCCGGCACCCACTGGTAAGCCTGGCCGGCGCTGCGCAGATGGCCCAGGCCGGGGAAGGGCAGGTGGGCCGCGCCGATCAGCGCACCCTCCTTGGCAACCGCCGTGAAGGCTTGCTTGCGGGCGTAGGCAGCGGTCTTCGGATCGGTGTCGAAGCCGATCGTCACTTCGGGATGCTCGAACTGCACCGCGCCCGCGTGGATCAAGTCGCCCACCACCAGCAGCTTCTTGCCTTTGCTCTCCACCATGTAGCTGATGTGGCCCGGCGTGTGGCCGTAGCTGGCCACGGCGCGGATGCCTGGCGTGATTTCGCCCGCGCCGTTGAACGGCTGCAGGTGCTGGTTGGCCACGTACGGCGACAGCGACGCCATCGCGCCCTGGAAGAAGCCCTTGTTCTCGGCCGGCGCCTTGTCCATATTGGCCTGGCTGAGCCAGAAGTCGGCGTCGTGCTTGTCGGCGCGGACGGTGGCGTTGGGGAAGGCCGCCTGGCCGTTGGCTGCAAGGCCGCCGACGTGGTCCGGGTGCATGTGGGTAATCAGCACTTCATCGACCTGCTCCGGCTGGTAGCCCGAAGCCTTGAGGTTGGCCAGCAGCTTGCCCAGCGTCGGTCCGAACAGGTTGCCGGCGCCGGTGTCGATCAGCACCAGCTTGGAGCCGGTGTTGACCAGGTAGCCCGTCACCGAGGTTTCCAGCGGACTGGCCAGATAGGAGCGGGCCAGTTCCTGGTCGGTCTTGGCGGGCGCCTGTTGCAGCAGCTTGTTGATCGGCAGATCGACGGTGCCGTCGCTGATCGCGGTCACTTCAAAGTCGCCCAGCATGATGCGGAAGAAGCCGGGCGCGTTGGTGCCGGCCAGCGGCGCGGCGGCCATGGCGGGGGCGGCGACGGCCAAAGCGATGGCGGCGGCAAGCGGGGTGAATTTGCTGATGAGTTTCATGGGTTTTCCTTATCAAAGAATTTACTAAACGCAGTATGCATCTTTGCAAAAAATGGCACAATATCCATTAAGGCAAATGCAATTTGCGATATTTGCAAAACAGAGGGGAAATGATGATAGACAGCTTACAGTGCCTGCTGGCAGTCGTGGAGCACGGTAGCTTGTCGCGTGCGGCGGCGGAGATGAAGGTCGCGGTATCGTCGGTATCGCGCAAGCTCGACGCGCTGGAGGCCGAACTGGGCGCCCGCCTGCTGCTGCGCAGCCCGCGTCAGGTGATCCTGACCGATGCGGGCGTGCGCTTCCTGCCCCGCGCCCGCAACATCCTGGCCGAACTGGCCGACGGCAAGGCCGCCGTGCAGGAGCTGGACAGCGAACCACGCGGCCTGCTGACGGTGACGGCGCCAGCCGCGTTCGGTCGCCTGCACGTGGCGCCGGCCATCGCCGGCTTCCTCCAGCACTGGCCCTTGCTGGAAGTGGAACTGCACGTCAGCGACGACATCGTCGATCTGGCTGCGCGCCGCGTGGACGTGGCGGTGCGCGCCGGCGTGCTGCCGGACAGCGGCCTGGTGGCGACGCGGCTGGCGATCCAGAACCGCGTGGTCAGCGCCAGCCCGGCCTATCTGGCCCGCCACGGCTGGCCGCAGACGCCGCTGGATCTGCTCAACCACAACTGCCTGACCGTCACCGGGCGCTCGGCGCCGCGCGGCTGGTGGCGTTTCGACGGCGTGAACCAGAACCAGCCGCTGGCCATCAAGGGCACGCTGCGCTGCGACGATACCGACTCGCTGCTGCACGCAGCCATCGGTGGCGCGGGCGTGGTGCATCTGGCGAACTGGCTGGTGAGCGACGCCATCGTTGCCGGTCAGCTGGTGCCGGTGTTCCCGATGGCGCCGGTGGTGCGGGCCGCAGCCCTGGGCCGGCGCGAACCGACCGAATCGGCGATCCATGCCGTGCACATGCCCGGCCGTTCCAACCAGATCAAGGCGCAGCTATTGATACGTCATTTGAGGGAGTATTTCGGCGATCCGCCGTACTGGGATCTTGCGATGGAAGCTGCCGGGGCGGGCGAGCGCCGCGCCCCGTGAAGTGATGGTGATGCCGGGGCTGGGTTAATCCCAGTCGCCGCCGCCACCGCCGCCGCTGTCGCCGCCACCACCGCCGGAATCACCCCAGCCGCCGCTGACGCCGAAGTCGTTGCCGCCCATGTCGTCGCGGCGCAGCAGTTCGTCGCGCGATGGATCATCGTAGACGATGTCGTTGCGCGGCGCCGCCTGGGCGCCCGAATCGTGGCTGCCGCCGGTGAACTGGCGCGCGATCGCTTCGCCGGCCACGATACCCGCGCCTACCGCCGCGCCGGTCGCCAGGCCGCCCATGATGCGCGAACCCATGCCGCTACCTTGCTGCGGCTGGCCGTAGCCCTGCTGCGGATAGCCCTGTTGAGGGTAGCCCGCGCCCGGCGCATAGCCGGGTGCAGCGCCGCCGCCGGGGTTGTAGCCGGCCGGGTTGTAGGATGCGTCGTTCTGCGCGTTACGGCGCGACATGAAGCGCGTCGCCAGCCAGATAAAGCCCAGCAGGCCGCCACCGAGGATCAGGATGGTGCCCCAGGGGATGCCGCTGCTCTGCGGAGCGCCGTAGTTACCGTTGTTGTAAGCGGCGTTGCTGCGTGCCGGTTGCTGCTGCGAGTAGTTGGCTTTCGGCTTCTGGCCGTCGGCCAGCAGCGTGCGCAGCTTGGCCAGGGCGCTTGGATTCACCTTGGGCAGGCCGGGCGACAGCCGTTCAGCCGTGGCCAGCTCGCCCTGTGCGGCGGCGAACTTGCCTTGCTTGGCCAATAGCTCAGCCTCGACGAAGTGCGCGGTGGCGCTGTTCGGGTGGGCTTTCAGGACTTGGTCCATCAGCTCCTGGGCTTCGGTGTATTTGCCTGCTTCGGCGGCGACATACACATCGTGTACCGTGGGTTCGGCCGCAAACGCCGGCACTGCAAGCGCCAGGGCGCTGGCCAGCAGGGTCATACGTGCGAAAGATTTTGCCGTCATGTCAGATCTCCTTGTAAGACAGGCTGGATATGATGGCAGTTTACGCCAATTTCAAGGCCTGTGCGGTACGTTGGCTAACCGAAGCCGTCGGCGCGCCCAGGGCGGCCAGCACGGCGTCGGCGATGATGTCGGCCGTGGCGGCCGACAAAGTCCAGCCCAGGTGGCCGTGGCCGGTGTTGTAGAACACCGATGGCGCCTTGCCCCGGCCCACGCGGGGCATCAGGTCCGGCATCATCGGCCGCAGCCCGGCCCACGGCGTCACGCTGCGGGTGCTCACGCCGGGGAAGCACTGCTGCACCCAGTTGACCAGCGGCGCGATGCGGTCGGCGCGTATATCGCGGTTGAATCCATTGAACTCCGCCGTGCCGGCCACGCGGAAGCGGCTCACGCCGAAGCGGCTGGCGACCAGCTTGGTGGCGTCATCCACCAGGCTGACGTTGGGGGCGGCGGCCTGGCTGGCTGCATCGTCCAGGTTGACGGTGATCGAATAGCCCTTGACCGGATAGACGTTGACGCGATCGCCCAGCATGGCCGCCACCTCGCGGCTGGCGGTGCCGGCGCAGACCACCACCGCATCGTAGCGCTGGGTGTCGCTGGCGCCATCTTGCTCGACGGTGATGCTGATGCCTTGGGCATCTGCGCTGGCCGAGGTCACGCGCTGGCCGAAGCGCAGGTCCACGCCCAGGCGCTGCGCCGCCTGCGCCAGGCCTGTGGTGAACTTGTGGATATCGCCGGTGCTGTCGCTTTCCGTGTAGTGGCCGCCGTAGTACTGGCCGGCCAGCGTCGGTTCGAGGGCGCGCATCTCCTGCGGCGTGACGGCGCGGCGCGGCAGGCCGCCTTGCGCCAGCAGCCTGGACACGCCGGCCGCGTGCTCGAAGCCGGCGCGGTCGCGGTGGATGTGCAGGATGCCCTGGCGTTTGAGGTCGAAGTCTATGCCTTCTTCCTCGGCCCAGCTGAACAGATGCGCGCGCGCTGCCACGGCCAGCCTGGTGGTGGCGATGGTGTGATCGCGGTAGTGGGGAATGGCGGCGATGAACTCGGCGAACCAGGACAGCTTGTGCCAGCTGGGTTTAGGGTTGACCAGCAGCGGCGCATCGTTCTTCAGCATCCACTTCAGGCCCTTGATGATGGTGCCGCTGTGGTTCCATGCCTCGGCATTGGATGCGGACAGCTGGCCGCCATTGGCGAACGAAGTCTCCATCGCGGCGTAGCGATGGCGCTCCAGCAGCGTCACGGCGAAGCCGCGCTTGGCGAGAGCGTAAGCGGTGGTGACACCGGTGATGCCGCCGCCGATGATGGCTATGTTTTTCATGAAGCTAGTCGTCCAGCCCTTTGCCTTTGAGGATATGCGGGATGCACTTGTCCACGCGTGACTCGCGGGTCTTGGCCTGCTTGGCCGACGAGAAGTGTAGCAGGTAGCCGCGCTGGCGTCCCGGCGTCAATGCGGCGAAGGCTTCCTGCAGTTCGGGCGATTCCTCCAGCCGGTTCAGGAATTCCTCCGGCATCGCGAATTCGGCGGTCTTCTTGAATTCCACCTGCACGCCGGATTGCTCCACCTTGATGGCGTCGCGGATGTAGGCTTTCAAGGACGCTTCCATTTTCGCGATTTGTTCGGCGCTGGTGAAGCGGATCTGGCGCCCCGCTTGCACATTCTCGGTTTGCTGGATCAGAATGCCCTTGGGGTCCTGCATCAACGCGCCTTTGAAGAACAGCAGCGCGCAGTATTCCTTGAAGCCGTGGATCAGGACGACGTTCTGGCCGTCGAGCGTGTAGCAGGGATTGCCCCATTTGTATTCTTCGGTCAGGTCGCAGGCGAGTACGATGGCGCGCAGTTTTTGATATGCGATCTGCCATTGCCCTGGCTTGCTGACGTATTCATCAACCTTGGCGTTCAAAGTCTTCTCTGTCATAGTGCACCTCTTGGTATCAACAGTGGCAAAAAAATAATTATACCCGGCCCGCCGCCGGGGCATGGAGGATCGCATGGCACAGAATATTTACGACCAACCCGAATTCTTCGCCGGCTACAGCCAGCTGCCGCGTTCCGTGCA
The DNA here is from genome assembly GCF_009380215.1 of Rugamonas aquatica. Classification (GTDB taxonomy): domain Bacteria; phylum Pseudomonadota; class Gammaproteobacteria; order Burkholderiales; family Burkholderiaceae_D; genus Rugamonas; species Rugamonas aquatica_B. The sequence continues at coordinate 149,272 of NZ_WHUG01000010.1, read as the reverse complement.
TGGCCTGGACGGCGCACCCGAATGGCCGGCCATCCGCGCGATGCTGCCTGAGCTCAAAGGCAAGCGCGTGGTCGACCTGGGCTGCGGCTTCGGCTGGTTCGCCCGCTGGGCCAGCGGGCAGGGCGCCGCGCAGGTGCTGGCGCTGGACCTGTCCGAACAGATGATCGCCCGGGCCAAGGCCAGCACGCAGGCCGCCAATATCGACTATCAGATCGCCGATCTGGAGCAGCTGTCGCTGCCCGCCGGCGCGTTCGATTTTGCCTACAGCTCACTGGCCTTCCACTACATCGAGGATTTCGGCAAGCTAGCCGCGACCATCCATCAATCGCTGGCTCCGGGCGCGCAGTTTGTGTTCACGATCGAGCATCCGGTCTACATGGCGCCCTCGCAACCAGGATGGACGGCGTCCGCCGACGGCCGCAGGATCTGGCCGCTGGACGGCTATTCCATTGAAGGACCACGGCGCACCGACTGGCTGGCCAAGGGCGTGCTGAAATATCACCGCACCATCGGCACCACGCTCAATGTGCTGATCCATGCGGGCTTCAATGTGCGCCATGTGCAGGAATGGGCGCCGACGGCAGACCAGGTGGCCGCCAATCCCGGCCTGGCCGAAGAATTGGACCGGCCGATGATGCTGTTGGTCGCGGCGCAGCGCTAGATTTCGGACTTGCCGGCCCCGAAGCGCAGGTGGTAGCGCGCCACCAGGCCGCGCAGGGAATCGAGTTCCTGGCGCGGCAGGGCCAGCGCCACATGCATGTCCGGGCGGATCAGGTAGGCCGCATCGCGCAGCAGGCCCGCGTCGCCGGCGGCATCGGTCCATCGGTAGGCGTGCAGCGGCAGCAGCAGTTCGTGCGCGGCGGTGCTCAGCGTGGGCGAGGGCTCGCCGTACACGTGCAACTGCCAATCCAGCGTTTGCAGCGCATCGAAATTGTCGCGACCATCCGGCTGCGGCACCCACGGCAGCCTGTCGCCGCCTATCACTTCGCCGGCGCGGCCTCCGCTCAGATGGCTGTCCGGATAATGAATCTGCACCTGCGACAAAGCCTTGAACAGCGCTCGGCGCGCGGCCGTAAAGCCGGTCAGCACCGGGAACACATGCGGCACCAGCCAGCTGCGCAGCAACTGTCCGCCAGCGCCCTGCGAGACGATCATCTGGAAAGCGCGGTCGGTGGTGGCGACCAGCCTGCGGGCGAAAATGATGCGCTCCGCCTGGTAGGTGTCGAGCAGGGCAGGGTCGCCGCGTCCCTGCAGCACCAGGGCCAGCTTCCATGACAAGTTGACGGCGTCGCCTATGCCGGTGTTCATGCCCTGGCCGCCGGCCGGGCTGTGGATGTGGGCGGCGTCACCGGCGAGGAAGCAGCGGCCGACGCGGAACTGCGAGGCCACGCGATGATGCACGCGGTAGGTCGAGAACCAGTTCACCTGTTCCACCTGGATGCCCAGCAGCGGCTCCAGCACCGGCCGGATGTCTTCGAAGCCCGGCTCGGGCAGGGCTTCCGCTTGCGGCGGCATGATGCCGATCAGCCGCTGCATGCCGCGTGAGCGCACCGGCAGCATCAGCGCGAAGGTGTTGGCGCCCAGGTGGCCGACCAGGTCGCGGTTTTCCGGCCCCGAGGTTTTGACGTCGGCCACGTAGTACAGGTGGTCGTAGGTGCCGCCGCTGAAGTCCAGCTTCAGCGATTCGCGCACGCGGCTGCGGGCGCCGTCGCAGCCGCACAGGTAGACGCTGCTGCATGCGATGCGCTCGCCGCCCCGCACCAGCACGGCGCGCACGCCCCATTCGTCCTGCGTGAACGACTCCAGCGCGGTGTTCCATTCAACCTCTACGCCGAGGGCCTTCAACTGCTCGACCAGGAAGCGTTCGTGATCGTCCTGAGGGAAGGCCAGCACGAAAGGGTAGGGGCTGAGGCCTGCACCCATGTCCTTGAGCCGCAGTTCGGCGATGTCTTCGCCGGCTTCGCGCAGGTGGATGGCTTCGATCTTGATGCCGAGGTTGACGACAACATCGGCAAAACCAAGCTGGCGGTAGAACTCCAGCGTGCGCGCATGCACCGCCATGGCGCGCGACGCCTGGCCCGGGCCGCTGTTCTGGTCCACGATGCGGACGGCGATACCATGCCGCGCCAGCCGGATGGCGAGCACCAGGCCGGTGGGGCCGGCGCCGATGATGAGAACTTGAGGGGCCATGCGATGAGTCTACGCCCGGCGCAAATTGGGGTGCGCTCGATTGAATACAGGCTTAAGGATCGGCTGGTATGATCCGAAATATTGTTTTAACTATACCTGTTCACCATGACCGTTTTCGCTTCCCGCCGTGCCCTGTTGCTGGCGCTGGCCGCCGCCCCCTTCGCAAGCGCCGCCGATCTGCTGGATAGCCCGCCGGCCTCCACGCCCCTGTCGGCCGCCGCGCTGTTGGCCAAGTTGGAGGCGGAATCAGGTGGCCGCCTGGGCGTGGCCGCGCTGAACACGGCCGACGGTCGTCGCCTGCTGCACCGTGCCGACGAGCGCTTCCCGTTTTGCAGCACGTTCAAGATGATGCTGTCCGCCGCCGTGCTGGCGCGCGAACCGGCGTTGCTGAAGAAACGCGTGGCGTATCGCAAATCCGATCTGGTCGCGTATTCGCCGATCACCGAACAGCATGTCGGCAAAGGCATGACGGTGGCGGCGCTGTGCGAAGCCACCATCCAGTACAGCGACAACGCGGCGGCCAACCTGCTGATGAAGCAGATCGGCGGGCCGGCCGCAGTGACGGCGTTTGCGCGCTCTATCGGCGACACGGAATTCCGCCTGGACCGCATCGAGACGGAGCTCAACACCGCGCTGCCCGGCGATCCACGCGACACCACGACACCGGAGGCAATGGCGGAGTCGCTGAACAAACTGGTGCTGGGCGACGCGCTGGGCGCAGCGCAGCGCAAGCAGCTGAAGGACTGGATGCTGGGGAACACCACCGGCGACACCCGTATCCGCGCCGGCGTGCCCGCAGGCTGGCAGGTGGCCGATAAAACCGGCACCGGCGACTACGGCACGACCAACGATATCGGCGTGATCTGGCAGCCCGGTAAGGCGCCGATTGTGCTGGTGGTCTACCTCACCCAGCCCGGCAAGGACGACAAAGCGCGCAGCGAGATCCTCGCCGAGGCGAGCAAGATTGTCGTGGAAGCGTTCCGGGTCGGTTAAACTACGGCCTTACACATTAAGGCCTGATCATGACGAACCAAAAACAAGCGCCTGCGGGCCGGGTAGCCAATCCATTCCTGAACGCCGATTTCTACTCGCGCATGCGCGACTACACCGAGCGCGATGCGGCGTTTTCCAAGGAAGCCAAGGCAATTGGCGACAGCGGCGCAGGTAAGCAAGGCACCGATGCGCGCTTTGCTCCGTCGCTGGCGGTGCTGCGCTCGGTGAAGAAGAAGGGCCTGACGCTGGAAGAGATGTTGAATCGCATCGTGCAAGGCGTGGAATCGGGCCTGTGGGAGCCATGGCTGACGGCCTATGGCATCGAACTGCGCGGCGTGAACTACGCCAAGACCGGCGAGCGCAATGCCCGCCTGGCGATCGACATGAGCATGAGCTCCAAGGCGCACACGATCTTCTCCGCCGCCGGCGTGGGCAACTGGCGCAGCCTGGTGGCCGAGGACTGCGCCCAGGTGCAGATCGACAAGCCGACTGAGAAAACCCCGGCCAAACTTACCGCCATCTTCTTCCTCGACGCGCCGAACTAATTCGCGCCGGCCATCGCGAGATGGCCCACCAATCCTTCAGGCAGACCACGCAAGGCGATGCCGGTAGACGCTTCGTCGCCGGCTTGCCACTCGCTCAGCTGACGGCCGTGGCATTTCAGCCAGGCTTCGTGCCGCGTCCAGGCCTGTGCGAACCCGATAGCTCGCTTGCCGGCGGGGGCAGCAGCCAGCGCGGCGCAAACCTCCGGGCCGAGATAGTCGCGTGCCACGTTGTCCCAGTCCTGGATGTCCTGCACCCTCATCACATCGACGCCGACCGCTCCATGCAGGTTGATGGCGGCCAGCGCATAGCCTTCTTCGTGCGTGAATGAGCAGCCGATGGCGTGCTCGTCGCCAGCCAGTTTGATGCGGGGCGCCTCGCCGGGCGTGCTGTCGATGGCGATTGCGCCGGCGTCGACGCTGAGCACTGCGGCCAATGCCGTGCGCGCCGCCAGCCGGATTTGTTCACGCGCGCGTTCACGCAGAGCGCTTGTTTCAACACCGATGACGAACAGGCCATCCCGCAGCGCCGGCACAGGGCCGGGCCAGGCATGGACGACCAGCTCCATCATCTCGCCGGCGCCGCCGGGCAGCCGGCCCAGTAGCCGTTGGCCGGAATCTGCTCACCCTTCATCACCAGCGTCAGCGCGCCGAGGCGGGCGTTGTCGCCGACGACGGCGCTGTACAGCACCGCGCTGCGTGGCCCCATGTAGACGTTTTTGCCGATGGTGACGCGGTCGATCTTCATCACGCGGTCTTCGAACAGGTGGGTCTGCGGGCAGGTCAGCGCATTCAGTTCGCTGTGGTCGCCGATGTGCACGCAGTCGAATTCCGTGATGTCGGTGGTGTCCAGATACACGCCCTTGCCGATGCGCGAACCCAGCACGTTGAACGCCAGCGGCAACCACGGCGTGCCGCGCAGGTAGCGCATGAAGTTCGGCACGGCGATGCCTTCGTATAGATTGGTCACACCTTCGGACAGCCACACGAACGGCGTCCACATCGGCTCCGATTGTTTGCGGTAACGGCCGATCAGCAGCCACTTGAGCGCCACCACGAAGATGTAGTTGCCGATGCCGTAGCCCAGGCCCGCCAGCGTCAAGTCCCACGTCACTTCGGCCCAGCGGCCCGCGCCTGCTGCCGGCATCACCGCCAGCACCAGCGTGTAGCCGACCGCAATCACCAGCGCATGCGGGGCGACGATGCGGAATGCCTCGATCAGCCCGCGACCCAGTCGGCGCATAGGCGAAGGGTGGAAGGTCAGATTCTCGGGATAGCCGCTGGTCTGCTCGCGCGCGGGCAGGTTGATCGGCGGCGAGCCAAGCCAGGTATCGCCGCTCTTCATCTGGTCGTTGTCCGGCGCGCGCGAATGCACGCCGATCAGCACATGCTCCGGCAGCACCGTGCCGTCCGGGATGTAGGCGCCGTTGCCGACAAAGCTGCGGTGCGAAATCACGGTCGGCTTCATAATCATCCAGCCGCCATCGATTTCTTCGTCACCCAGCATCACTGCGTCGGCGATGAAGGTTTCGTCGCCCAGGGTCAGCATATCCGGCACCACGCCCAGCGCGGTGGAGATCTCCGCATCCTTGCCGACCTTGGCGCCCAGCAGGCGATACCAGTACGGCGCGAACACCGTCGCGTAAATGCCGTGCAGGACGTTCAAGCTCGATTCCTGGATCTGGCTGACCAGCCACTTGGCGCAGTAGGTGTTGCTGTGGATGGCCGAGCGCCCCGGCTGAAGGCGCGGCAGCACGCTCCAGCGGATGCCGGCCGACAGTATCGCCGTCAGCACGATCAACACCGTGCTGGCGGGGAAGGCCAGCAGGAAGTAGCGCAGCAGCTGGATGCGCACGTCGTCGCCCTGTATCCACGGCAGCCAGCCCTGTTCGTCGAACCAGTCGATCAGCACGAAGCTCGGGAACACCGGCATGAAGAACAGCGTGACGATCAGCAGGATGCCGAAGATGAAGAACAGACCTTCGCCCAAACGGCGCGCGGCGCCGACCTGCGGGCGTGGCGGCAGTCGGTTGGTGTCGAAGGCGCCGGTGTCGCGCGCCGGCGAACCGGCCCACACGCGGCCTGCCGGCACGCGGGCGCCGTCACCCAGCGCGGACTGGCCTTCCAGGTGGCCCAGCGCTTCGACCTGCGTATTCCCCTCCAAAACGGCGAAGGAGCTGATGCAGGCGTCATCACCCAGCGTGATCTGGCCCAGCAGCAGGCGGCCGCGCTGCACGCGGGCGTTCTCGAAGTTGACGGCGTTGCCGATGCTGACGTTGTCGCCGATGCTCAGCAGGTCTGGCGAGCGTAGCGTCATCGAGCCGATGATGACGTCCTTGCCCACCTTGGCGCCCAGCGCGCGCAGCCACCAGGCGTTGAGCGATGAGCCGCTCAGCAGATAGGCCGGCGCGGCTTCGACCAAGCGGTCGGCCAGCCACCAGCGGTAGTAGGTGACGCCCCACAGCGGATAGTCGCCCGCTTTCAGGCGGCCGGCGATCAGCCATTTGCCGGCGATGGCGATGCCGAATTCGCCGATGGTCGCCAGCAGGAACACGCCGACCGAGGCGGCGATGGCGCGCACCACGGAGTCGCCCGGATCGCCGGTGAAGAAGTGGTAGGTGAAGAACGGCGCCAGCCACTGCGCCATGCGCAGCGCCACCAGCGCCGGCATGGCGGCCGCTTGCGCCAGGCCGCAGGTCCAGCGCTTGAGCGTGGAGGGAGGCGTCCAGTCGGCTTCCACTTCGGCCGCCTTGGGCGCGTCGGCCAGCACTTGCGCGATCTTGCCGATCTGGCGCTGCTGGTAGATGTCGCGCACGGTGATGTGGGCGAAGCGCGGGTCGGCGCGCAGGGCCGAGGCCAGGCGCGCGGCAAAGAAGGAGTGGCCGCCAAGGTCGGTGAAGAAGTCGGCCTGGCGCAGCACCGGTTGGCCGGGGAACAGCGCGGCCAGCGCGGCGAACAGTGCTTCCTCGGCCGGGGTCTCGGGCAAGTCGGAGTCTTCGCTGCCGCCGGCCGGCGGAGCGCTCAGCGGCATCGCCTTGAGCGCCTTGCGGTCGATTTTGCCGGAGGTCAGGCGCGGCATGGCTTCCTGCATTTCGTAGCGGCCCGGGACCATGTAAGGCGGCAGCTTGGCGGCCAGGCTGGCGCGCAGCGCCTTGCTGTCCAGTTCCACGCCCGCTTCCGGCACGATGTAGGCCACCAGCTGGTCGATGCCGTCGTCCTTGCGCAGCAGGACGGCCACGGTGCCCACGCCTTCCTGTTGCGCCAGCACGGCTTCGATCTCGCCCAGCTCCACGCGGAAGCCGCGTATCTTCACCTGGTCGTCGGCGCGGCCCAGGCACAGCACTTCGCCGTCGGCGTCGATGCGGGCCAGGTCGCCGGTGCGGTACAGGCGGCCGTCATGCGCGCCGCTGGACCAGGGATTGACCAGGAATTTTTCCGCCGTCAGGTCGGGGCGACCGAGATAACCAGCTGCCAGGCCTGGGCCGGTGATGCACAACTCGCCGATTTCGCCGCGCGGCAGCAGCCGCAAGGCGGGCAGGGCGTTGACGTCGATGACCAGCAGGCCGTAGTTGGGCAGCGGCGTGCCGATGGTCACCGGATGGCCGGGCTGCAGGCGCGCCAGGCTGGCCGACACCGTCGCTTCGGTCGGGCCGTAGGTGTTGAACATCTGGCGACCGGCGCGCGACCAGCGCTCCACCAGCGATTCCGGGCACATCTCGCCGCCCAGGTTAATCAGGCGCAGGCTTGGCACCTCCTGATTGAACAGCGCCAGCAGCGTAGGCACGGCGTGCAGCACCGTGACCTGGTTTTCATCGAGCATGCGCGGCAGCGTTTCCGGGTCGCCGCTGATTTCCTTGGGGCCGATCCACAGCGTGGCGCCGGCCAGGTAGGCGATCCAGATTTCTTCGAACGACATGTCGAAGGCGACCGAGAAGCCTTGATACACCTTGTCCTGCGCCGTCACGCCGAGCACTGCGTTCTCGCTGCGCAGGAAGTGGCAGATGCTGCGCTGGGTGATCAGGATGCCTTTCGGCTTGCCGGTCGAGCCGGAGGTGTAGATGACGTAGGCCGGCACGTCGGGCGAAACCGCGCCGCGGCGCGACAGCGTGGCGCCATCGGCCGGCGCGGCCAGCAGTGTTTCGGCGGTCCAGACGGGGCGGCCGATATCGGCCAGGCGCGGCGCGAAGGCGGCGCAGGTCAGCACGCCGGCGCCGTCGGCGTCGTCCAGGCACACTTGCAGGCGGTCGACCGGCGTGTCTTCATCGACCGGCAGCCAGGCCGCGCCGGCCTTGGCGATGCCGGCTTGCAGCACCAGCAGCTCGATCCCGCGCGGCAGCCACAGGCCGACGATCTGGCCCGGCTGCACGCCCGCATCGATCAGACGCGCCGCCACCAGGTCGGCCTGGGCGTTGAGTTCGCCGTAGCTGAGGCGGCGCTCGCCGAAGATCAGCGCGGTCTGGCCGGGGTTGCGGGCGGCGCTCGCTTCCAGCAGATCGGCCAGTATTTCTTCGCGCAGCAGTTCGCCTTGCGGCGCCCCGTACAGAATGTCTGGATGCGATTGCGGAATGTGCGGCGATACTGGGTCGTTCATGCTGATACTTTATTTTGTGTTGGCGGGTGTCATTGTACGGTACGCCTGTGCGTTCCCCTAGAGGGAGAATGCAAGTTCCGCTTACAGCCTTTACAATAGGAAATATAAGGAACTACCTGCGCCACCAAGGAGCCAAATGTCCATGACCCGTCCGTTTATCGCCCCCCTGCAATTTGACGATCCGATTGCTGCCTATGAACAGGTGTTGGCCATTTACGAGGCCAACGTCGCCCACCTGCGCGACGCCATGAAACGCTTTGTCGCCGGCGAGGATGTCGGCGAGCATGTGCGCGGCTGCTATCCCTTCGTGCGCGTCCATACCGACACCGTGGCCCGCGCAGATTCGACGCTGGCCTTCGGCTTCGTCGCCGGCCCCGGCACCTACGAGACCACGCTGACGCGGCCCGACCTGTTCGCGCGCTATTACCAGCAGCAGTTCAAGTTGCTGTTGAAGAACCACGGCAGCCACCACCTGCGCATCGAAGTGGGCACCAGTTCGCAGCCGATCCCTATCCATTTCTCGTTCGCCGAGCACGAGCACATCGAAGGCAATATGAGCGCCGAACGGCGCCTGCTGATGCGCGACGTATTTGACCTGCCCAACCTTGCCGCGATGGACGACGGCATCGCCAACGGCACCCACGAGCCGCCGCCGGGCGAGGCGCAGCCGCTGTCGCTGTTCACGGCCCCGCGCGTGGACTACTCGCTGCAACGCCTGCGCCACTACACCGGCACCTCGTGCGAGCACTTCCAAAAGTTTGTGCTGTTCACCAACTACCAGTTCTACATCGACGAATTCGTCAAGCTGGGACATGAGCTGATGAGCCAGGCGTCCGGCGCGCCGGGCGACGATTACATCGCTTTCATCGAGCCGGGCAATATGGTCACGCGCCGCGTCGGCCAGGAGGTGCAGGCCAACGACGCGCACGGCGCACCGCCGCCGCGCCTGCCGCAGATGCCGGGCTACCACCTGATCCGCGCTGACGGCACCGGCATTTCGATGGTCAACATCGGCGTCGGCCCGGCCAACGCCAAGACCATCACCGACCACATCGCCGTGCTGCGGCCGCACGCCTGGCTGATGCTGGGCCATTGCGCCGGCCTGCGCAACACCCAGCAGCTGGGCGACTACGTGCTGGCGCACGGCTATGTGCGCGAGGACCATGTGCTCGACGAAGATTTGCCGCTGTGGGTGCCGATTCCGCCGCTGGCCGAGGTGCAGGTGGCGATCGAGGCCGCCGTGGCCGAGGTCACGCAGCTGACCGGACATGATCTCAAGCGCGTGATGCGCACCGGCACCGTCGCCAGCACCGACAACCGCAACTGGGAACTGCTGCCGCAGCGCACGCCGGAACGCCGTTTCAGCCAGAGCAGGGCGATCGCGCTGGACATGGAAAGCGCCACCATCGCCGCCAACGGCTTCCGTTTCCGCGTGCCGTACGGGACTTTGTTGTGCGTGAGCGACAAGCCCATGCACGGTGAAATCAAGCTGCCCGGCATGGCTAACCAGTTTTATCGCGACCGTGTTGACCAGCATTTACGGATCGGCATCCGCGCGCTGGAACTGCTGCGCGCTTTGGGGGTGGACAAGCTTCACAGCCGCAAGTTACGCAGCTTTACGGAGGTCGCCTTCCAGTAAAGTCATGCAAAAAATGCATGAGGCCCGCCAAGCGCGGGCTTTTTTATTGTTTTTCCTGCCTGTGCTGATACTTTTTTTGGTATCAAAAACCCGAAAAAATTGATTGGTTTGTTTTTTGCTCAGACCCTAAGATGATTTTGAGGTCGTAGCACAAAACTATAAAACAGATAACACAGGAGACGTATGAACCAACTATTGACCGGGACTTTCGAGTCCCAGGCGAAGCATCGCCTCGTCCTGAAAACCGGCGTCGCCGTGCTGGCCGCAGCCGGCGTGCTCAGCAGCGCCTCGGTGTGGGCGCAAGCGGCCGCCGAAAAGACAGAGCCGAAAGATACCGCGACCGACACCGCGACCGTGGTCGTCACGGGCGTCAAGGCATCGCTGATCAAGAGCCTGGCGATCAAGCGCACCAGCGACCAGGTCGTGGAATCGGTCGTTGCCGAAGACATCGGCAAGCTGCCCGATAACAATGTCGTCGAAGCGCTGCAGCGCGTTACGGGCGTACAGGTCACCAACCGCGCCGGCGGCGAAGTCGGCACCTTGTCCATTCGTGGCCTGCCCGACGTCCAGACCACCTGGAACGGCCGCAATATTTTCACAGCGTCCGGCACGCAGGTGGCGCTGCAGGACATTCCGTCGACGCTGGTGCGCCAGATCGACGTCTACAAGACGCGTGACGCCAGCCAGCTGGACACCGGAATTGCCGGTCAGGTAGACGTCAAGTCGCTGCGGCCATTCGATTTCAAGGGGCCGAAAGTGTCGCTGTCGGCGCGCGAAACCTATCTCGATCCAGCCAAAAAGGCGAATCCGCAGCTCAGCGGCATGTTGAGCAACCGCTGGGAAACCGGCATCGGCGAAGTCGGCGCCCTGGTCAATCTGTCGGCCAGCGAGACGAAGTACCGCAATGAAAGCGTGACGCCTGGCGCCATGGTGCCGTTTGTCAGCCCCAATGCTTCCGAAGTTCCGCCAGGTTACACGCCCTTGCAGCGCATCTTCGACAACAATATCTGGGCGCCTGGCACCCATACCGGCTTGCCGATGGCCGCGGGTTCAACACTGGATTTCAACGGCAAAGCCTATCCGTATTACCTGGCGCGTGACGCCGTTTTCCAGAGCGACGTTCAGGGGAAGCGCGAGCGTCAGGCCGCCAATCTCGCCTTGCAGTGGAAGCCTAACAGCGATTCGGTCTACACCTTCGAATCGATGTACAACGGTTATCGTGACAAGTCCTTCAATCAGTTGCTGTTCAGCTTTGTCGACTGGTGGGGCGATCTCGGCAGCAACCCTGCGGGCTCGATCACGACGTACCCGGGAACCAACGTCATCAAGACCCGTAAGGTTAATAACGTCTATGGCTTCAACAGCGGCGACTACACCACGTCGGCAACCGATTCCTACGTTTATGCCTTGAACGGCAAGTGGAACATTGGCAACCGTCTGAAGCTGGAAGGCGATCTGTCGTATCAGAGCAGCACCTTTCACTCGGAATTCACAGCCACCCGCATTGATCGCGTTGCCCCTTCGATCGACGTCGACTTCAATGCCGGCGGCGGCAACACGGCCTTCCATTTCAATAACGATGCCGACCTGACCGACGCGAGCAAGTGGAATGTCGCGCAGTTCTACGATAACGCCAATCGCAACAAGGGCAGCGCCGCGACGGCCAATCTGTCAGGCGTCTACGATGCCGGCTGGGGTGCGCTGGAGACGATCCACTTCGGCGTGCGCTTCGACGACCGCAAGGCGTCGGAGGCTAACCGCACCCAATCGAGCACTCTGAACCGCAACCTCGCCACGCTGGGGCCGGAGTATTCCTCCACCAACTCGAACTTCGGCACGGCCATTTCGGACGTTCCTCGCTCGTGGGTGGAGCCGAATGCCTACTACATTCGCGACCATATCGACGACTGGCGCAAGCTGTTTAACTCGGTCGATCAGAACTTCCTGACCACGGACAAGCTGAGCCTGCAGCAGACGTTCGCGGTCGAAGAAAAGACGAGCAACCTGTTCATGATGGGGAATACCCAGAACGAGCTGTTCGGCCATCGCCTGCGCGGCAATTTCGGCGTGCGCTACGTGAAGGTCGATACCGACATGACCTTCTACAAGGTTGATGCCAGCACCAAGGCGGTCACGCCGTCCAGTGCCAGCAAGTCGACCAGCAAGGTCTTGCCCAGCATGACGCTGATTTACGATCCGTCCAAGGACGTGGTGCTGCGCTTTAACTATGGTGAAACCCTGCGCCGCCCGAACTTCGGCGATCTGAATCCTGTCCTGCAGCTCGGTGACGACGTGTCGAAGGTGGGTTATGGCTCGGGCAGCGGCGGCAATCCTGACCTGAAACCGACGCACTCCAAGAACCTGGATCTGACGGCTGAGTGGTATTTCCAGAAGGACAGCGCACTCTACGGCACGGCGTTCAAGCGCAAGATCGACGGCCTGGTCGTGGGCTTGCGTCGCAAGGTGCACGTCGATCCGGCGAACGACCCGTTCCGCAACTCGACCTCGGGCGGCGACCATACGAACGGCTATGACTACGTCATCAACTCGCCGGTCAACGCCTCCAACGGCACGATCAGTGGCGCCGAGCTCGGCTTGATCTACTTCCCGAAGGGGCTGCCGAGCTTGCTGGACGGTCTGGGATTCCAGGGCAGCTATACGCGGCTGACCTCGTCGCAGAACGTGCCCGACGCCAATGATGCCGGCGTCATCGTCTCCCAGCTTGAGACACCGTTCTTCGGCGTGTCGAACAGTTCCTACAACGCCACCCTGGCGTACGAAAAGGGCCCGGTCAGCGCACGCTTGTCCTATGTATGGCGCTCCGGCTTCCTGGCCAGTAACGAAGCCGCCTTGTTTGCCAATCCGATTGGCATCTGGCGTCATCCGGAAAAGAGCGTCGACATGCAGATCTCCTATAAAATCAACGACAACATGTCGGTCGATATCAGTGGAGTCAACTTGACGAACGAAGTACAGCAGCAGTACTACCACTTTGGCAGTGCGGGTAACGCGCAGTTGACCAATTTCGGTACGCTCCAGATCGGACGTTCGGTCTCGGTTGGCTTGCGCTGGAAGATGTAAGCCCCGACGGTCAAGAACGTTCCCGTCTTGTTGTGTTGACGTCATTCCCGCTCGCGGGAATGACAACCTGCTGGAGTATTCGATGTCGAATCAAAAAATGTCTTTGTTGGAAAAAGTGGGCTTTGGCGCCGGTGATATGGCGCTGAACGTGGTGATCTCGTCGATGATGTTGATCATCACCTTCTTCTACACGGACATCTACGGCCTGAAGACGGTCGACCTGGCGCTGATGTTTGGCGTGGTGAAGTTCGTCGGCGCGCTGGCCGACCTGACGATGGGGCAGATCACCGACCGCTTTACCAGCCGCTGGGGGCGCTATCGTCCGTGGCTGCTGCTGTTGGCCGTGCCGTATGGGCTCAGCGTGTTCTTCGTCTTCACCACGCCCGATTGGGGCTACAGCGCCAAGCTGGTGTGGGCCTACTCCACCTACATCATCATGACCATCATGACGGCGGGCGTGGGCATTCCGTACATCTCGCTGCCCAGCGCCTTGTCCAAGGAGCCGCAGGAGACCCTGTCCGCCAACGGCTACCGCCTGTTCTTCGCCAAGATCGGCGCCTTCATGGTGACGGTCATCGTGCCGCTGCTGTCGGAGCGCTGGGGTGGCGGCAACGCTGCCGCTGGCTACCAGTTTGCCATGGCCGTCATGGCCGGCATGGGCGTGCTGCTGTTCCTGTTCTGCTTTTTCACCACCCGCGAGCGCGTGCAGCACGTGGTGCAGCGCCAGTCGCTGTGGGAGCAGGTCAAGGTGCTGGTGAAGAACGACCAGTGGCTGATCCTGTGCGGCGTCTGCGTCACCGGCACCATCGGCTATGTGGTGCGCGGCTCGGTGGCGATCTACTATGCCAAATACTATCTCGGCGCGGACGGCCCGACCATCTCGGCCTTCCTGTCGACCGGCGTGGTGGCCGCCATCCTGTCGATGATCGCGTCGACCTGGATCACCAAGTTCTATTGCAAGGTCAATCTGTTCCGCTGGACGCAGATCGGCGTGGGCGTCATCAGCGCCGCGATCTACTTCTTCGTCGGGCCGGGCGACACCGTGCTGGCCTTCGTGCTGTATTTCCTGCTGTCGTTCGTGGTGGATTTGCATGCGCCGGTGTTCTGGTCGGCCATCGCCGAGACTATCGACTACGGCGTGGTCAAGACGGGCAAGCGCGTGTCGGGTTTCGCCTTCGGCGGCATCTCGGTCTGCCAGAAGGCGGGCATGGGCATCGCCGGTGTTTTGGTCGGCAAGCTGCTGACGCATTTCGCCTACGTGCCCAACGTCGAGCAGACCGCGTACGCGCTGCACGGCATTGTGCTGATGATGACGCTGATCCCCGGTTTCTTCCATACCGTGATGGGGCTTTTGATGTTCAAGTACCGTATCAACGACGAGTACTACACCGAGGTCAAGGCGGAAATGGGAGTCAAGGGTTATGTGGCAGTCTAATTTTTTGGAAGTCGAAGCAATGGAAGATGTACTGAATCCGCTGATCGAGCAGCGCGCCGATCCTTTTATCATTCGTCACAGCGACGGCTATTACTACTTCACCGCCTCGGTGCCGCAGTACGACCGCATCGAACTGCGCCGCGCGAAGACCATCGCCGGCCTGGCGGATGCGGCCAAGATCGATGTCTGGCACAAGCCGGACAGCGGACCGTATAGCGAACTGGTTTGGGCGCCGGAGCTGCACTTCAACGATGGCGCCTGGTACGTCTACTTCGCCGCCGCGCCGAGCCGCGAGATCAAACACAAGCTGTTCCAGCACCGCATGTACGCGATCCGCAACGCCAATCCGAATCCATTGGAAGGCGAGTGGGAGTTCATGGGCCAGATCGACACCGGCATCGACACCTTCTGCCTGGACGCCACCACCTTCAGCCACAAGGGGCAGCTGTACTACCTGTGGGCGCAGAAGGACGTGGCCATCGAAGGCAATTCCAACCTGTACATCGCGCCGATGAAAACGCCGTGGCAGCTGGGCGGCCCGCCGGTCATGCTGAGCAAGCCGGAATTCGACTGGGAGATACGCGGCTTCTGGGTCAACGAGGGGCCGTCGGTGCTGAAGAAGAACGGCAAGATCTTCATCAGCTACTCGGCCAGCGCCACCGACGAGAACTACGCCATGGGCCTGCTGTGGGCGGACGAGGATGCCGATCTGCTGGACCCGGCCGCGTGGACCAAGACACCGCAGCCGGTGCTGCAAACCTGCTACGAGCATGGCGTGTACGGGCCTGGGCATAACAGCTTCACCGTCGGCGACGATGGCGAAACCGTCATGTTGGTTTATCATGCGCGCACCTATACCGAGATTATCGGCGATCCGCTGTGGAACCCGGACCGGCACACCTACGTCAAGCCATTGAAATGGGACGGGCAGGGCATGCCGGTTTTCGGAAAGCCATCGTTGGCTTAAAAGCGTCGTTCCCGCGCAGGCGGGAATCCATAGAACACAAGCGGCGGCCACGGGAGCGATTCCCGTCGGCCGCCGTTGCCATAGAAAGCACTCATGCAGCCAACCATCACCAGTTCGCCCTTCGGCCCTGACGCCACGCTGTACACACTGACCAACGCCAACGGCCTGACCGTCAAGATCAGCACCCTCGGCGGCGTCATCACCGAAATCCACACCCCCGACCGCAACGGCCAGCTGGCCGACATCTGCCTGGGCTTCGACGACCCCGCCGCCTACCTGGGCGAATCCCACTATTTCGGCGCGCTGATCGGCCGCTACGGCAACCGCATCGCCAACGGCCGCTTCACGCTGGACGGCGAAACCCACCAGCTGGACGTCAACAACGGTATAAACCATTTACACGGCGGCCAGGACGGCTTCCACCGCCGCCTGTGGGAAGCCGAATCCTTCGCCACGCCCAAATCCGCAGGCCTGATCCTGAGCTACCTGAGCCCCGACGGCGAACAAGGCTACCCCGGCAACCTGGAAGTCACGGTGATCTACGAACTGCGCAACGATAACGAATTGCGTATCGCTTTCCACGCAATCAGCGATAAAGCCACGCCGGTCAACCTGACCAACCACGCCTATTTCAACCTGGCCGGCAAGGGCGACATCCTGGCCCACGAACTGACCATCGTGGCCGACGCCTACACCCCGGTGGACGGCGGCCTAATACCGACCGGCGAACTGCCACCGGTGGCCGGCACGCCGTTCGATTTCCGAACGCCGCACGCGATCGGCGCGCGCATCGACGCGGACGACGAACAGCTGCGCCACGGCGCCGGCTACGACCATAACTTCGTGCTGAACAAATCGCAGACCGGCGCGCTGGAACTGGCGGCCCGCGTGCGCGATCCATCGTCCGGCCGCGTGCTGGAGGTGGTGACGCAGGAGCCGGGCATCCAGTTCTACAGCGGGAACTTCCTGCACGACGGCATGCAGGGCAAGGGCCGCATCTACGGCCATCGCAGCGGCTTCTGCCTCGAACCGCAACACTATCCCGACTCGCCCAACCAAGCCGAATTCCCATCGACGATACTGCGCCCCGGCGCGGAGTACACCACCGTCATGGGCTACCGCTTCTCCGTCGACGACTGATACTCATTCCGGTATCAAAGTCGAATAATAATTTATTGGAAAGATATCTCACTACAACTTAGTATGGCTTATCGATACGGGGGCATGACAAGCACGTCCCCGTACAGGAACATACTGAGGAGATATGCATGTCTGATAACGACAAGAAGGTGAAACTGCGTTCCGCCGAGTGGTTTGGCACCCAGGACAAGAACGGTTTCATGTATCGCAGCTGGATGAAGAATCAGGGCATTCCTGATCACGAGTTCCAGGGCAAACCCATCATCGGCATCTGCAACACCTGGTCGGAACTGACCCCTTGCAACGCCCACTTCCGCAAGCTGGCGGAACACGTCAAGCGCGGCATCCTGGAGGCCGGCGGCTTCCCGGTTGAATTCCCGGTGTTCTCCAACGGCGAATCCAATCTGCGCCCAACCGCCATGTTGACCCGCAACCTGGCCAGCATGGACGTCGAAGAATCCATACGCGGCAATCCGATGGACGGCGTGGTGCTGCTGGTCGGCTGCGACAAGACCACGCCCGCGCTGCTGATGGGCGCCGCGTCGGTTGACATTCCTACTATCGTCGTCAGCGGCGGCCCTATGCTGAACGGTAAGCTCAATGGCAAGAACATCGGCTCCGGCACCGCCGTATGGCAGCTGCACGAGCAGGTCAAGGCCGGCGAAATCACGATGCACGAATTCATGTCGGCGGAATCGGGCCACTCCCGTTCCGCAGGCACCTGCAACACCATGGGCACCGCATCGACGATGGCCTGCATGGCCGAAGCGCTGGGCACCACGCTGCCGCACAACGCCGCCATCCCCGCCGTCGATTCGCGCCGCTACATCCTGGCGCACATGTCGGGCATCCGCGCCGTTGAAATGGTGAAGGAAGGCCTGACGCTGTCGAAGATCCTCAAGCGCGAAAACTTCGAGAACGCGATCCGCGTCAACGCCGCCATCGGCGGTTCGACCAACGCCGTGATCCACCTGAAAGCCATCGCCGGCCGCATCGGCGTCGACCTGGAATTGGAAGACTGGACCCGCGTGGGCCGCGGCACGCCGACCATCGTCGACCTGCTGCCGTCGGGCCGCTTCCTGATGGAGGAGTTCTACTACGCCGGCGGCCTGCCGGGCGCGATCCGCCGCATGGGTGATGGCGGCCTGGTGCCGCATCCGGATGCGCTGACCGTCAACGGCAAATCGCTGTGGGAAAACTGCAAGGAAGCGCCGATCTACGACGACGAGGTGATACGTCCGCTGGAGAATCCGCTGCTGAAGGATGGCGGCATCTGCATCCTGCGTGGCAACCTGGCGCCACGCGGCGCGGTATTGAAACCGTCGGCCGCCACGCCGGAGCTGATGCAGCATCGCGGCCGCGCCGTGGTGTTCGAGGACTTCGAGCATTACAAGAGCCGCATCGTTGATCCGGAGCTGGAAGTCGATGCCAGCTCGGTGCTGGTGATGAAGAACTGCGGCCCGAAAGGTTATCCCGGCATGGCCGAAGTAGGGAATATGGGCCTGCCGCCGAAACTGCTGGCGGCCGGTGTCAAGGACATGGTCCGCATCTCGGATGCGCGCATGAGCGGCACCGCTTACGGCACCGTGGTGCTGCACGTGGCGCCGGAAGCGATGGCCGGCGGCCCGCTGGGCATCGTCAAGGACGGCGACTGGATCACGCTCGATTGCGCGGGTGGCCTGCTAAATCTGGAGATCTCGGATGCGGAAATGGCGGAACGCCAGGCCGTGCGCGTCGCCGGCTCCGCGCCGGGGCCGAAGACAGGTTACCAGAAACTGTATATCGAACACGTGCTGCAAGCCGACGAAGGCTGCGACTTCGACTTCCTGGTCGGGAACCGCGGCTCGGCCGTGCCGCGCCATTCGCACTAACCACCACCCTCGTCGTTCCCGCGAAGGCGGGAACCCATAGAACGCCTGAGTGCATGCTCAGCATGGATTCCCGCCTGCGCGGGAATGACGGGATGCAAAGGAGACTATATGCTGCTCGTACAATTCAAGAACGAACAAGGCGCGCGCCAGATCGGCGTGCTGGAACAGAACACCATCCGCGTCATCGAAGGCTATGCCACGACCTACGCGCTGGCGCAGGACGCGATTCGCAAGTCGGTCGGGCTGGCCGAACTGGCAGCCAAGGCCGCCGGCCAAGCCGTGCTGGCGTTCGACGCCGTGGCCGCAGCGGGGGGCTTGCTGCCGCCGCTGGACCACAGCGACGACGCCCACTGCTACGTCACCGGCACCGGCCTGACCCACCTGGGCAGCGCCGACACCCGCGACGCCATGCACAAGAAAATCGGCGGCGATGTCGAATCCCTGAGCGACTCCATGAAGATGTTCCGCATGGGCGTGGAAGGCGGTAAGCCTGCTGCGGGTGTAGCGGGCGTGCAGCCGGAATGGTTCTACAAGGGCGACGGCTCCATCGTCGCCGCCAGCGGCCAGGCCCTGAACATGCCTGACTTCGCGCTCGACGGCGGCGAAGAGCCTGAAGTGGCGGGCCTGTATGTGATCGGCGACGATGGCCAGCCATACCGAGTGGGCTACGCCATCGGCAACGAGTTCTCGGATCACGTGACCGAACGCCAGAACTACCTGTACCTCGCACACTCCAAGCTGCGCGCCTGCGGCCTTGGCCCGGCGCTGCTGGTCGGCGAAGCACCTGCGCATATCGAAGGCACGTCGCGCATCTACGACGTGGAAGGCAAAGTGCGCTGGCAGAAGGCTTTCTTCAGCGGCGAACAGAATATGTCGCACACCATCGCCAACCTGGAGCACCACCACTTCAAGTACCCGCTGTTCAAGCGTCCCGGCGATGTGCACATCCACTTCTTCGGCACGGCGACGCTGAGCGTGGCCGACAACATCGTCGTCAAACCCGGCGAGACGTTTGAAATCGAAGCGTCGCAATTCGGCCCGGCCCTGCGCAACAAGCTGGCCGTGTACAAAACCGAAGTCGCGAAAGTGAAAGCATTATGATCATCACCGGTGAAGCACTGATCGGCGGCGTGGCCGTCAAAGGTACGGGCGGCGGTATCCGCGCCTACAACCCAACGTTGCAACAGCAGATGGAGCCGGAGTTCTTCGGCGTCGATTTCGCGCAGATCGATCAGGCCTGCCGCCTAGCCGACGCCGCGTTCGACACCTTCCGCGCGTTGAGCGACGAGAAGCGCGCCGTCTTCCTTGAAACCATCGGCGACCAGATCATAGCGCTGGGCGATGTGCTGGTCGAGCGAGTGATGGCCGAAAGCGGCCTGCCGCGTGCGCGCGTCGAGGGCGAGCGTGGCCGCACCGTCGGCCAACTGAAACTGTTTGCCAACCTGCTGCGCGAAGGCTCTTGGAACGATGTCCGCATCGACCAGGCCTTGCCGGAACGGGCACCGCCGCGTCCGGACCTGCGGATGCGCATGATCGGACTCGGTCCGGTCGCCGTCTTCGCGGCCAGTAACTTCCCGTTGGCGTTTTCTGTAGCAGGCGGCGACACCGCGTCGGCGCTGGCGGCCGGCTGCCCGGTCGTGCTGAAGGCGCACTCCGCGCATCCCGGCACGTCGGAGCTGGTGGGCCGCGCCGTGGTCAAGGCGGTTGAACTGTGCGGACTGCCGGCCGGCGTGTTCTCGCTGCTGACCGGCAGCGGCAACGGCATCGGCCAGGAGCTGGTGCGCCATCCGGCCATCAAGGCGGTCGGCTTTACGGGTTCGCGTAGTGGCGGCCTGGCGCTGATGGCCGTTGCGGCCGCGCGGCCGGTGCCGATTCCCGTGTATGCGGAAATGAGTTCGATCAATCCGGTGCTCCTGCTGCCGCGCGCCCTGGCTGCGCGCGCCGAGGACATCGCCGCCGGTTTCGCCGCTTCGCTGGTGCTGGGCGTGGGGCAGATGTGCACCAATCCCGGTCTGGTGATTGGTATCGCCGGCCCGGACCTGGACCGCTTTTCCCATGCTGCGGCACAGGCGCTGGCGGGTGGCGCTGCCTGCGCGATGCTGTCGCCGGGGATCGCCGGCAGCTTCCAGCGCGGCATCGCGCAACTGGCGGAACATACGGACGTGAAGACGCTGGCATTGGCGCCGCAGTCGGAAGGCAAGGGCGCTCCGGCGCTGTTCGTCGCCAGCGGCGAGGCTTTCCTGGAGCAGCATGCGTTGTCGGAAGAGGTATTCGGCCCGGCTTCGCTGGTGGTCGCATGCAAGGATATCGTGGAACTGCACAAGGTGTTGGAGAGCTTGGAGGGCCAGTTAACGGCCACGCTGCAACTGGACGACGGCGATCTGGATCTGGCGCATGCGTTGCTGCCTGTATTGGAGCGCAAGGCGGGCCGCATTCTGGCCAACGGCTTCCCGACTGGAGTTGAGGTGTGCAGCGCGATGGTGCATGGCGGGCCATTCCCGTCGACGTCCGATGGCCGCAGCACGTCCGTGGGGACGGGGGCTATCTCGCGCTTTCTGCGTCCGGTGTCGTATCAGAACCTGTCGCAGGCGCTGCTGCCGGAGGTATTGCGCGACAACGGCGCCGCAGCCTGGCGCTGCCGCGACGGTGAACTGACGCGCAGCTAAGCAGAATCAGTATGGGTTCCCGCTTTTGCGGGAACGACCGCGCCTCGTCATTCCCGCGAAAGCGGGAATCCATACTGAGCTGGCAAATACCGATAAAAAAAGCAGGAGACTGTATGACCCAATTGGCCAAATTTGGCAGCTTGCGTGGCAAGCGTGTATTCATCACCGGTGGCGGCACCGGCATCGGCGAGGCGATGGTGATTTCCTTCGCCGAGCAGGGCGCGCAAGTGGCGTTCGTGGACATCGCCCGCGACGCCAGTCTCGCGCTGGTCCGCCGCGTGAAGGAAGCTGGCTATCCCGAGCCGCTGTTCCGCCAATGCGACATCACCGACATTCCGGCGCTGCAGGACACCATGTCCGAGATGGTCGCCGCTGTCGGCGACTTCGACATCCTGGTCAACAACGCCGCCAACGACCAGCGCCACGAAACGGCGGAAGTAACGGTGGACTACTGGAACGAGCGCATCGCCATCAACCAGCGGCCGATGTTCTTCACCTGCCAGGCCGTATTGGCGGGCATGAAGAAGAAGGGCGCCGGTTCGATCATCAACGTCGGTTCGATTTCGTGGCATGTGAAAAACGCAGGCTATCCGGTGTACGCCACGTCCAAGGCGGCGGTGCACGGGCTCACGCGCGGGCTGGCGCGCGAGTTCGGCGCGCACGGCATCCGCGTCAACACGGTGACGCCAGGCTGGGTGATGACCCAACGCCAGATCGACCTCTGGCTGGACGACGCGGGCGAGCAGGACATCAAACGCAATCAGTGCCTGCCGACCAAACTGATGCCGCAGCATGTGGCGTCGATGGTGCTGTTCCTGGCCGCCGAAGACGGCGCCATGTGCACCGCTCAGGAGTTCATCGTCGACGCAGGCTGGGTATAAAAACGATGGGGTCAAGTCTGACATTTGGACACGGCCTCTGCTTTAGTCGTTGCTACAGCAGAGGCCGTGTCCAAATGTCAGACTTGACCCCAGCCCCGGAGACAGCCGCCCGATGAGGCGGTGGGGATACATAACCATAAAAAAGGTAAGAACATGGTAAAGACATGTTTCTCCGCGCTGGCGCTCGCCGCCAGCGCAATGACGGCTGCCGTCGCGGCGCCGGTGCTGACCAGTCCCGATCGCCACGTCAGCGTCACGCTGCATTCCGTCGGCGGTGGCGCGTTGAGCTACTCGATCTCGCGCGACGGCAAGCCGGTGCTGCTGGCTTCCACCCTGGGCCTGCAGTTGCAAGGGGCCGACCTGGCCAGCGCCTTGACGTTGACCGCGACTTCCAAAGCCCGCTCCATCAACGACCAGTACCAGATGGCGGTCGGTAAAAAGAGCATCATCAGCTACAGCGCCAACGAGCAGACCTACACTGTGCGCAACCCGCAGCAGCAGGCGATGGACATCGTGTTCCGCGTATCGAACGACGGTGTCGCCTTCCGCTACATCGTCGCCGAGCCTGCGCTGCCGCACAAGAAGCTGATCCAGGAACGCACCACCTTCGCCTTGCCTCCCGCAGCCAAGGCTTGGCTGCAACCGATCGCCGTCGCGCAGACCGGGTGGAGCCGCACCAATCCATCCTACGAAGAGCACTACCAGATGGACATCCCGGTCGGCACGCCATCGCCGTCACCGGCGGGCTGGGTGTTCCCGGCGCTGTTCAAAAGTGGCGACAACTGGGTGGCGATCTCCGAAGCCAGCATGGACGGCAGCTTCCAGGCCTCGCGCCTGGCGCCCGAATCGAAGGGCGGCATCTACAGCATCGGCAATCCGATGGCCGCTGAAGTCTACCCCGGCGGTGGCTTGCTGGCGGAAGTCGACGGCACGCTGACGTCGCCATGGCGCCTGCTGGCATTGGGGCCGTTGAAGACGGTCGTCAACTCCACGCTCGGCACCGACCTGGCCGCACCGGCCATCGCCTTCGACAAGCAACTGGTCAAGCCCGGCCACGCTTCGTGGAGCTGGGCGCTGATGAAGGACGACGCCACTGTCTACGACGTGCAGAAGAAGTTCATCGACTACGCCGCTGACATGCACTGGGATTACACCCTGATCGACGCCGACTGGGACCGCAAGATCGGCTACGACAAGATCAAGGAGCTGGTCGGCTACGCGGCGATGAAGAACGTCGGCATTCTGCTCTGGTATAACTCGTCCGGCCCGTGGAACGATACCGAATACTCGCCCAAGAGCCAGTTGCTGACGCACGAGCAGCGCGTGGCCGAGTTCAAGCGCCTGCGCGATATGGGCGTCAAGGGCGTGAAGATCGACTTCTTCAACGGCGACGCGCAATCGATGATCGCCTACTACATCGCCATCCTGCGCGACGCTGCGGATGCTGGCTTGCTGGTCAACTTCCACGGCGCCACGCTGCCGCGCGGCTGGATCCGCACCTGGCCCAACCTGATGACGATGGAAGCCGTGCGCGGCATGGAGTTCACCACCTTCGAGCAGGTCGACGAGGACAAGATGCCGGCCCACGCCGCCATGCTGCCGTTCGCCCGCAATCTGTTCGATCCGATGGACTTCACTCCGATGGTCTTTGGCGATATCCCCAAGATCAAGCGCAGCTCCAGCAATGGCTTCGAACTGGCGACATCGGTGCTGTACATCTCCGGCATCCAGCACTTCGCCGAGATCCCTGAGGGCATGGCGACCGTGCCGGCCTACGTTAAATCTTTTCTACAGGAGCTGCCGCGCAGCTGGGACGATAGCCGTCTGGTGGATGGCTACCCGGGCCAATACGCCGTCATAGCGCGCCGCTCCGGCGACACCTGGTACGTCGCCGGCATCAATGCCACCGGCGCAGACAAGACGCTGATGCTGGACCTGTCCTTTGCCAACGCCAGGCAGGGCACGATCATCGGCGACGGCGACGCCGAACGCAGTTTCAGCCAGCGCAGCATCGCAGCGGTTAAGAAAGTGGAAGTAACGATCAAGCCGCACGGCGGCTTCGTCATAAAACTATAAACAGGAGATCACAATGAACCAAATCAAACATGGCGTACTCGCCCTGTGCCTGCTCGCCTCGGGCGGCGCGTTCGCAGCTGACACCATCGGCCTGACCATCGACGCCGGCAAGCCGGGCGCCGTCATCAACAAGGACATCTACGGCCAGTTCGCCGAACACCTCGGCACCGGCATCTACGAAGGCATGTGGGTCGGCCCGAAATCGAAGATCCCGAACACCAAGGGCTGGCGCAACGACGTTGTCGGCGCTTTGAAGGCCATGCACGTGCCGCTGGTGCGCTGGCCTGGCGGCTGCTTCGCCGACGAATATCACTGGAAGGACGGCATCGGCCCGCGCGAGAAGCGGCCGGTCAAGGTCAACACCAACTGGGGCGGCGTGGAGGAATCCAATG
This sequence comes from Rugamonas aquatica, assembly GCF_009380215.1. Lineage (GTDB taxonomy): Bacteria > Pseudomonadota > Gammaproteobacteria > Burkholderiales > Burkholderiaceae_D > Rugamonas > Rugamonas aquatica_B. Next base: position 124,808 of record NZ_WHUG01000010.1, on the reverse strand, counting down.
CCGTCGGCACGCACGAGTTCTTCGACCTGGTCGACCTGCTGGGCGCCGATGCCTACGTCAACGGCAACCTTGGCACCGGCAGTGCACAGGAGATGTCGGAGTGGATCGAGTATCTGACCTCGGACAGCAAGTCCACGCTGGCCAACCTGCGCCGCAAGAATGGCCGCGACAAGCCATTCAAGGTTGCCTATTTCGCGATCGGTAACGAGGCCTGGGGCTGCGGCGGCAATATGACGCCGGAACACTACGCTGACCTGTACAAGAACGTCGAGACCTTCCTGCGCGCGCCGCAGCAATACCGTCCGAAGATGATCGCCAGCGGCGGCAACGACAACGATGTGAGCTGGTCCGAGGTGCTGAGCAAGCAGCTGAAGCGCCAGACCGACGGCATCAGCTTCCACTACTACACCATCCCGACCGGTAAATGGGAAGTGAAGGGCGCGGCCACCGGCTTCCCGGAGAACGAGTGGATGTCCACGATGTCCAACACGCTGCGCATGGAAGACCACATCCGCAAGAACTCCGCGGCGATGGACAAGAACGACCCGGAGAAGAAACTGGGCCTGTTCGTCGATGAATGGGGCACCTGGTACGACGTGGAGAAGGGTACCAACGCCGGCTTCCTGTTTCAGCAGAACACCCTGCGCGATGCGGTTGTTGCAGCGCTTAACTTCAACATCTTCCATGCCCATGCAGACCGGGTGCGCATGACCAATATCGCGCAGATGGTCAACGTGCTGCAATCGATGATTATCACCGACAAGGACAAGATGGTGCTGACGCCGACCTATCACGCCTTCGAGATGTATGTGCCATTCCAGGGCGCGGCTTCGCTGCCGCTGACGTTGTCGAACAATCCGCCGTACGCGCTCGATGGCGCGAGCGTGCCGGAGATCAGCGCATCGGCCGCGCGCGGCACGGATGGCAAGCTGTATCTGGCGCTGGTCAACACCAATCCAGCGCAGGCTGCGGAAGTGGCGATCAACGTGCCGGGGCAGGCCATCAAGGCCGTCAAGGGCCGCGTGCTGACCGCTGCCGCGATGGACGCGCACAACACCTTCCAGGCCCCGCAGGCCATCAAGCCGGCGCCTTACAGCGCCACGGCCGTCGATGGCAAGCTGACGGTGAAGGTTCCGGCGAAGGCTGTCATTGTGGTCACGGTGGAGTAAGGCCATGAGCGAACACGATATCTCGATCTCGCGCCGCAATGCCATCGCCGGCGGCGTTGCGCTGCTGCTGGCGGGTTGTGGTGGCGGCGGTAGCACGGCCGCTCCGGCGCCGACGCCAACACCGGCGCCGGCTCCTACGCCAACTCCAACTCCAACGCCAACGCCAACGCCAACGCCAACGCCAACGCCAACGCCAACCAGCATCACGTTCGGCGAGGCCTCCGTGCACGATCCCGCCATCATCAAGGTGGATGGCACGTACTACGTCTTCGGCTCGCACCTGGCCGCCGCCAAATCGACTGACCTGATGAACTGGACGAAGATCGCCGACGGCGTCAACGCCGCCAACCCACTGTTCAACAACGTCGTCACCGCGCTGGCGGACACATTCACCTGGGCGCAGGTGACGGACCTGTGGGCGCCGGACGTGGTCAAACTCGGCGACGGCAAGTTCTACTTCTACTACAACGCCTGCAAGGGTGACTCCCCACGCTCGGCACTTGGCGTGGCGGTGGCGGACAAGATCGAAGGCCCGTACGTCAACAAGCAGATCCTGCTCAAATCCGGCATGTGGGGCCAGGTGGGCGAGGACGGCGTCAACGTCTACGATGCACTGACAATGCCGAACGTGGTGGACCCGACCACCTTCTTCGACAAGGACGGCAAGCTGTGGATGGTCTACGGCTCCTACTCGGGCGGCATCTTCATCCTGGCGATGGACCCGGCCACCGGCTTGCAGAAGCCGGGCCAAGGCTACGGCAAGCACCTGATGGGCGGGAACCACAGCCGCATCGAAGGTGCGTACGTGATGTACAGCCCTCAGTCGAAGTACTACTACCTGTTCACCTCCTTTGGCGGACTGGATGCCAACGGCGCCTACAATATGCGCGTGGCGCGCTCGCTGAACCCGGACGGCCCCTACGTGGACGCCAAGGGCAACGACATGGCGAACGTCAAGGCCAATCCTGCGCTGCCGCTGTTCGACGACGCCAGCATCGCGCCATTTGGACAGAAGATCATGGGGAACCACCAGTTCGCGCTGGCCGACGGCGAAAGCGGCACGCCGCTGGGCTATGTGTCGCCCGGCCACAACTCGGCCTACTACGAGGCCGCGACCGGCCAGTACTTCCTGGTGTTCCATACGCGCTTCCCAGGCACCGGCGAGCTGCACCAGATCCGCGTGCACGAGATGTTCATCAACGAGGATGGCTGGATCGTGGTGTCGCCGTTCCGTTACGCGCCGCTCAGCAAGAGCGCGACGGTGCTGTCGGCCGACGTGACAGCGGCCGATGCCGCCGGCGCCTACAAGACGATCAACCACGGCAAGGACATCACGGCCGCGATCAAGGCGTCGCAGAATATCAGGCTGGCCGCCGATGGTACGGTTTCCGGTGCTGCCGCCGGCACTTGGACGCATAATGGAGCCAACAAGATCACGATATCGCTGGGCGCAGCAGGAACCTTCAACGGCGTGCTGTCGCGCCAATGGAATACCAACGCCAGCGCTTTCGTGGTGACGTGGACGGCACAGTCGGTGGACGGCGTGTCGATCTGGGGCGCGCGTACAGGGAGTTGAAATGAAGTTTGCGATATTTGCATTGGGCCTGCTGGTGCTGTCGGCTTGCTCCGCCAAGGAGGTGAGCGTCCATGATCCGGTGATGGCGAAGGAGGGCGATACCTGGTACGTGTTCAGCACGGGGCCGGGCATCACTTTCTACAGCTCGAAGAATATGAAGGACTGGATGCCGGAAGGCCCAGTCTTCAAGGAGCAGCCGGTGTGGGCCAAGCGCGCCGCGCCGACTTTCGACGGCCATATCTGGGCGCCTGATGTGCACTTCCATAACGGTAAATACTATTTGTACTATTCCGTGTCCGGTTTCGGCAAGAACACGTCGGGCATAGGCGTCACCATCAACAAGACGCTCAACCCACGCTCGCCGGACTACCGCTGGGAAGACAAGGGCATGGTGCTGCAATCGGTGCCGCTGCGCGACGACTGGAACGCCATCGACCCGAACATCGTCGAAGACGGCAAGGGCGGTGCATGGATGGCGTTCGGCTCTTTCTGGAGCGGGCTGAAACTGGTCAGACTGAACGCGGATTGGACCGGCCTGGCGGAGCCGCAGGAATGGCACGCTATCGCCAGCCGTTCACGTGGGCCGTCGGTGGCGGACAAGTCGGCCGGGCCGGATGAAATCGAAGCGCCGTTCATCTTCAGGAAGGGCGAGTACTACTACTTGTTCGCATCGTTCGGGCTGTGCTGCCGCAAGGGCGACAGCACTTACCATGTCGTGGTCGGACGGTCGAAGGATGTCACCGGGCCTTATGTCGACAAAAACGGCGTGGACATGATGAAAGGCGGCGGCTCCACCGTCATCGCCGGTGACAAGGACTGGAAGGGCCTGGGCCACAACAGCGCCTACACCATCGATGGCAAGGACTACATGGTGCTGCACGCCTACGAGACGGCGGACAACTACCTGCAAAAGCTGAAGATCATGGAAATGAAGTGGGATGCCAGCGGCTGGCCGTTGGTGGACCAGGCTGACCTGAACCGGTACCGCAGCACGCAGCTGCCGACGCCATGATGTTGGCGGTCGCGTTGCGCAGGGGCGCTGCGTTCATCCTCGCGGCGATGCTGGGCGCATCTGCCGCTGCCGCACCGCTACAGCTGTTCCCCCTGGCCGACGTTCGTCTTGGCGACAGCCCGTTTCTGGAAGCTCAGCGGACGGACCTCCACTATCTGCTGGAGATGGAGCCCGACCGCCTGCTGGCCCCATTCCTGCGCGAAGCTGGTCTGCCACCAAAGCAGCCCAGCTACGGCAACTGGGAGTCCACGGGCCTGGACGGCCACCTCGGCGGCCACTACCTGTCCGCGTTGGCGCTGATGTACGCGTCCACCGGCGACGAGGAAGTGCTGCGGCGGTTGAACTACTTCGTCGCGGAACTCAAACGCTGCCAGGAGCGCAACGGCAACGGCTACATCGGCGGCATCCCGGACGGCAGCGCCGCGTGGCAGGCCATCGCCAGGGGCGAGCTCCATGCCGATAACTTCTCCGTCAACGGCAAATGGGTCCCGTGGTACAACCTGCACAAGGTGTACGCCGGCCTGCGCGACGCCTACACCTATGCGGGCAACGCGGATGCACGCGCCATGCTGATAGCGATGTCCGACTGGGCGCTGGAGCTTACGTCGCACCTGAGCGAAGAGCAGATGCAGACCATGCTGCGCAGCGAACATGGCGGCATGAACGAGGTGCTGGCCGATGTCGCGCAGATGACGGGGCAGAAAAAATACACGGACCTGGCGATCCGCTTCTCGCACCAGGCCATCCTGCAGCCGCTGGAAAAGGGCAAGGACCAGCTCACCGGCCTGCACGCCAATACCCAGATCCCCAAGGTGATCGGCTTCAAACGCATCGGCGACATGACCGGCCGGCGCGAGTGGCAGCAGGCCGCGCAGTTCTTCTGGCAGACCGTGCGCCATCACCGCACCGTCGCCATCGGCGGCAACAGCGTCAAGGAGCACTTCCACGACGGCAGGGATTTCTCGTCCATGGTCGATGAGGTGGAAGGCCCGGAGACCTGCAACACCTACAATATGCTCAAGCTCACCGAGCTGCTGTTCCTCGGCGACGCAAAGGGCAGCTACAGCGATTACTACGAGCGCGCGCTGTACAACCACATCCTGTCCTCGCAGCGTCCGGACAGCGGCGGCTTTGTCTACTTCACGCCGATGCGGCCCAATCACTACCGCGTCTACTCGCAGGTGGACAAGGCCATGTGGTGCTGTGTGGGATCGGGGATCGAAAGCCATGCCAAGTACGGCGAATTCATTTACGTGCATCGCGGCGACCAGTTGTATGTGAACCTGTTCATCCCGTCGACGCTGAACTGGCGCACACAAGGCGTGACGATCACGCAGGCCAACCGCTTCCCGGACGAGGACCGCAGCACCATCACGGTCCAGGGCAGCAAAGCCTTTACGATGAAGATCCGCTATCCGGAGTGGGTGGCGCGGGGCGCCTTGCGTATCACCGTCAACGGCAAGCCTGTGTCAGCCGACGCGGGCGCGGACCGCTACGTCAGCCTGCGCCGGCTATGGCGCGACGGCGACAAGGTCGATATCCTCCTGCCGATGAAGACCCATCTGGAGCAGATGCCGGACAAGTCCAACTACTACGCGGTGCTGCACGGCCCCATCGTGCTGGCGGCAAAGACCAATCCCTTCGCCGGTGAAAAGCTGAACTTCTTCGCCGACGATTCGCGCATGGGCCACGTGGCGCAAGGGCAGGTCTGCCCGCTGGAGTCCGCGCCGGTGCTGGTCAGCGACACCAAGGCCTTCATGGACCGCTTCAAGCCGGTGCCGGGCAGGCCGCTGACGTTCACGGCGCCCGGTCTGGTGCAGGGCAAGAGCGTCGGCAGCGTCACGTTCATTCCGTTCTTCCGGCTGCACGATTCGCGCTATGTGGTGTATTGGCCGTATTCGACGCCTGCCAACCTGGCCTTCATGCAGACCAAGGCCGCGAAGGACGAGGCGGCGCGGCTGGCATTGAATGCGCAGACCATCGACCAGGTGGCGCCGGGCGAGCAGCAGCCGGAGTCCGACCACTTCTTCAAAGGCGAGGGCACAGAGGCCGGCGTCGACGGGCCTTTGCATTGGCGGCAGGCGAGCGGCTGGTTCAGCTACGAGTTTAAGGATCTGAAGAGCGAAGCACGCACGCTGCAATTGACCTATTCGACGCTGGGTGTCGGACGGCGCTTCGATATATTCGTCAATGATCGGCTGTTGGCCGAAGTGACCCTGGGATCAGGGATACTGAAGGAGATCGACGTCAAGGATTACGCGATTCCATCGTCCATGGCGAGCGGCGGCAAGCTGGTGGTCAAGTTTGTCGCGCGCGAGGGCTCCATGGTCGGGCGCCTGTACGGTTTGCGCTTACTGCGCTGATGTCAAAACGAGTATCAAACTTCCAGAAAATGTCATTGGATAGATATTCGTGTTTCTCATAGTATGTGATCCAGAAAATACATAAAAATCCATCTGGAGACTGTGCTATGACATGCAATCGCAGAACCGTACTGGCCGCCGCATTCCTGGGCGCCTTCGTCTTCAACACTCCGGTCTTCGCGGCCAAGCCGCTGGTGATCGGGTTCTCGCAGGTCGGCGCCGAAAGCGAGTGGCGCACCGCGAACACCGTCTCGATCAAGGACGCCGCCAAGAAGGACGGCATCACCCTCAAGTTCGCGGACGCCCAGCAAAAGCAGGAGAACCAGGTCAAGGCGATCCGCTCCTTCATCGCCCAGCGCGTGGACGTGATCGCGTTTTCGCCGGTGGTGGAATCGGGCTGGGACACTGTGCTGCGCGAAGCCAAGGCCGCGAAGATCCCCGTCATCCTGACCGACCGCGCCGTCAACGTCAGCGATCCTTCGCTGTTCGCGACCTTCATCGGCTCGGACTTCGTGGAAGAAGGCCGTCGCGCCGGCCGCTGGCTGCTGGAGCGCGCAAAGAAGACGCCCGATACAGTTATAAATATCGTTGAGCTGCAAGGCACGGTCGGTTCGGCGCCTGCGCTGGATCGGAAGAAGGGCTTCGAGGAAGTCATCGCCGGCAATCCTAAGCTGAAGGTGATCCGCTCGCAGACCGGCGACTTCACCCGCGCCAAGGGCAAGGAGGTGATGGAAGCCTTCCTCAAGGCCGAGGGCAAGAAGATCAACGTGCTGTACGCGCATAATGATGACATGGCGATTGGCGCGATCCAGGCGATCGAGGAAGCCGGTATGAAGCCGGGCAAGGACATCGTTGTGATTTCCATCGATGGCGTGAAGGGCGCTTTCGAGGCGATGATCGCAGGGAAGCTGAATGTGACGGTGGAGTGCAGCCCGCTGCTGGGCCCTCAGCTGATGCAGCTGGCGCGTGATGTGGTGGCGAACAAGCCTGTGCCCAAGCGCGTTGTGACCCAAGAGGGCGTGTTCCCGGCCGAAGTCGCGGCCAAGGAATTCCCGAACCGTAAATACTGATCCGATGGCTATCTTATCTTCCGCGCCGGCGCCTGTGCCGGTACTGGAGCTGCGCGGCATCAGCAAGGCTTTCCCCGGCGTGCAGGCTTTGAGCGGTGTGGCGCTGAATCTATATCCGGGCGAGGTGCATACGCTGATGGGGCAGAACGGCGCCGGCAAGTCGACGCTGATCAAGGTGCTGACCGGTGTGTACACGCCGGACCAGGGCCAGATTCTGCTGGAAGGACGGGCGATACAGCCTTCGTCCACGCTGGATGCACAGAACCTGGGCATCAGCACCGTTTATCAGGAAGTGAATCTTTGTCCGAACCTGTCGGTGGCGGAGAATATCTTCATCGGCCGTTATCCGCGCAAGCGCGGCGGCATCGACTGGGCCGGCATGCAGCGGCAGGCGACGGAACTGCTGGAGCGGATGCAGATACGGATCGATGTATCGCTGCCTCTGGCGCGCTATCCGTTGGCGATCCAGCAGATGGTGGCCATCTCGCGGGCGTTGCTGGTGTCGGCCAAGGTGCTGATACTCGATGAGCCGACTTCCAGCCTCGATGAGAAGGAGGTAGAACTGCTCTTCAATGTCCTGCGCGGGCTGCGCGAGCAGGGCATGGCGATACTGTTTGTGACGCACTTCCTGGACCAGACTTACGCAATTTCAGATCGCATCACGGTCATGCGCAACGGTGAGCGGGAGGGCGAGTACGCGTGCAGCGAGCTGTCGCGGCTTGAATTGGTCAACAAGATGGTGGGGGCGCAGGCTGCTGTCGCCCCGGCGCTGGCGGCGGCTCCGGCCCAAGCCCCGGCGCCATCCGCGTCGTCGAAACTCACGACCTTCCTGCGCGCGGTGGGCCTGGGCCGCAAGGGGGCGCTGTCGCCGATGGATATCGAATTGCGGCAGGGCGAGCTGCTAGGCCTGGCCGGCTTGCTGGGCTCCGGCCGCACCGAGGCCGCACGCCTGCTGTTCGGCGCGGACAAGGCGGACAGCGGCAGCATCGCCATCGACGGCAAGGAGTGCAATTTCGCTTCGCCTCGCGACGCCATCGCTGCCGGCATCGGCTTCTGCTCCGAAGACCGCAAGCATGAGGGCGCGGTGCTGGAGCTGTCGGTGCGCGAGAACCTGATCCTTGCGCTGCAAGCCCGCACCGGCATCCTGCGCGCGATTCCGCTTAGACGCCAGCAGCAGCTTGCTGAGGAATACGTCAAGGCGCTGGGCATCAAGACGGCCAGCATCGAGACGCCTATCGGTACTCTCTCCGGCGGCAATCAGCAGAAGGTGCTGCTGGCGCGCTGGATGGCCACCGAGCCGAAAATGCTGATCCTGGACGAACCGACACGCGGCATCGACGTGCGCGCCAAGCAGGAGATCATGGATTATGTGACGGCCCTGTGCCGCAAGGGCATGGCGATCCTGTTCATCTCGTCCGAGCTGCCGGAAGTGCTGCGGGTCAGCGATCGCATCGTCGTCATGCGCGACCGCAAAGCCGGGGGGCAGTATCCCCGTGGCGCGCTGGACGAAAACTCGGTGCTGCAAGTGATCGCCTCCGGAGACGTTCATGAATAGCCCACTCAAGGAAAACGCCATGCCGCGCACCGCTGCTGCCACGCGTGGCGCCGGCCCCACCTCACCATCGACTGCATCCATGTTTGTGCGCCATCCCTTATTCCGCCCGCTGGCGGCGCTGGTCCTGCTATTGCTGGTTGACCTGCTGCTGGTCCCCGGCTTCTTCCACCTTGAGATCAAGGACGGCCACCTGTACGGCAGTCTGATCGACATCGCCAATCGCGCCGCGCCGCTGGTGCTGGCCGCCCTCGGCATGACGCTGGTGATCGCCACGCGCGGCATCGACATCTCGGTTGGTGCGGTGGTGGCCATCAGCGGCACCGTCGCCGCGATGCTCATCGGTGGCGCCTCCGCTGCCAACACGCCGATGGCCCTGGCCTTGTGCGCAGCGATGGGCGCGGCGCTGCTGTGCGGCGCCTGGAACGGCCTGCTGGCCGCCGGCCTCGGGCTGCAACCCATCGTCGCCACGCTGATCCTGATGGTGGCGGGGCGCGGCCTGGCCCAACTGTTCACCGACGGCCAGATCCTCACCGTCTACTACACGCCGTTCTTCTTCCTGGGCAGCGGCTACCTTTTCGGCCTGCCGTTCTCGCTCTACATCGTCGGCGCCGTGTTCCTGGCTACCGCGCTGTTGATGCGCAAGACGGCGCTGGGCCTGTTCATCCAGGCGGTAGGCATCAACCCCGTGGCCGCGCGGCTGGCGGGCTTGAAGACAGCGGTGCTGATCTTCTTCGTCTACGTATTCTGCAGCGCCTGCGCCGGCCTGGCGGGGCTGATGGTCAGCGCGAACATCAAGAGCGCGGACGCCAACAACGCCGGCCTGCTGCTGGAGCTGGACGCCATTCTCGCCGTCACGCTCGGCGGCACCTCGCTGGCCGGCGGAAAATTCAGTCTGGCGGGCAGCGTTATCGGCGCGTTGATTATCCAGACGCTGACCTACACCATCTACTCCCTCGGCTTGCCGCCGGAAGTCAACATGGTCGTCAAGTCCGTGGTGGTCTTCCTGGTCTGCCTGTCGCAGTCGGCGGAATTCAAGAACATGTGGCGTGCCCTGCGCGCCAAAACACAAGGTGGCGCGGCATGAGCAGCATGATACTTCGCGGGCGGGCCTGGATGGCGTCGCCGTATTTCACGTCGCTGGTGACGGTGGTGCTGCTGGCCGTGCTGCTGGCGGCTGGCGGCGTTGCCTATCCCGGCTTCCTGTCATTGCAGGTGCTGTTCAATCTCCTGATCGACAACGCCTTCCTGCTGGTGATCGCAGTCGGCATGAGCTTCGTCATCCTGTCCGGCGGCATCGACCTGTCGGTGGGCTCGGTGCTGGCGCTGACCACGATGATCTCCGCCTGGCTGCTGCAAAGCTGGCACCTGCCGCCGCTGCTGGTGATCGCCATCGCGCTGGCGCTGGGCGCGGGCTTCGGCGCGGCCATGGGCGCGATGATCCATTACTTCAAGCTGCAACCGTTCATCGTCACGCTGGCCGGCATGTTCCTGGCGCGCGGCCTGTGCTACCTGATCAGCATTAACTCGATCACCATCGACGATCCGCTGTACGTCGCCATGTCGCAGACGCAGTTGCCGGTGCTGGGCGGCTTTATCTCGCCTGGCGCGCTGATCGCCTTGCTGACGCTGGCCGCCGCCGTCTACGTCGCGCACTGTACGCCGTTCGGCCGCGCCATCTACGCGGTCGGCGGCAGCGAACAGTCGGCGTTGATGATGGGGCTGAGGGTAGGGCGCACCAAAGTGCTGATCTATGCCTTCAGCGGCTTCTGCGCGGCGCTGGCCGGTGTGCTGTTCTCGTTCTACATGTTGTCCGGCTACGGCCTGCATGCGCAAGGGACGGAGCTGGACGCGATAGCTGCGGTGGTCATAGGCGGTACGCTGCTCAGCGGCGGCTACGGTTACGTGGCAGGTTCGCTGTCCGGCGTGCTGGTGCTGGGCACCATACAGACATTGATCGCCTTCGACGGCACCCTCAGTTCATGGTGGACCAGGATCGTGATCGGCGGCCTGTTGTTCGTCTTCTGCGTGGTGCAGCGGCTCATGGCGTTGGGCGCTGGGCGCAAAACATAAAAAATAACTGGAGAGACCTTTGAAAAACAAACTGACTACATTCGCCGCCGTCGCGCTGGCAGGCCTGGCGATGGGCGCCGCGCAGGCGGCCAACCCGCTGTTCACCAAGCTGTTCACCGCCGATCCGTCGGCCTATGTGGAAAACGGCACCGTCTATCTTTACGTCGGCCACGACGAAGCTACGCCGAAAAGCCCGGACTATGTGCTCAACGAATGGCGCGTCTACACCAGCTGCGATATGAAGAACTGGACCGACCGCGGTTCGCCAGTGCAGGCCTCCACCTTCAAGTGGGCGCGCGGCCACGCCTGGGCCGCCGACATCACCAAGCGCGATGGCAAGTACTACTTCTATTCGACCGTCGATCACGCGACGATTCCCGGTCACGCCATCGGCGTCGCCGTCTCCGACAGCCCGACCGGCCCCTTCGTCGATGCGCGCGGCTCGGCGCTGGTGACGAACGACATGACACTGCAATCGCCGATCGCCTGGGACGACATCGACCCCGCCGTGTTCCAGGATGATGACGGCCAGGCCTATCTCTACTGGGGCAACACGGTGCTGAAGTACGCCAAGCTGAAACCGAACATGATCGAATTCGATGGCCCGATCCAGACCGTCGGCATGGACATGTTCACCGAGGCCTCCTACCTGCACAAGCATAACGGTACATACTATTTATCCTATTCCCGCAACTTCCCGGAAGAGACGGCGTACATGACCGGCCCAAGCGCGACCGGCCCATGGCACTATCGCGGCGTGATCATGTCGAAGAACGCCAAGGTCAAGACCATCCACCAGGCCATCATCGATTTCAACGGCAAGTCCTACATCTTCTACCACAATGCCAAACTGCCGGGCGGCAGCGAGTACCGCCGTTCGGTCGCGGTGGAGGAGTTCCAGTACAACGCCGACGGCACCATCCCGTTCATCAAACAAACCAGGGAAGGCCCCGCCGCCAATCCTTCCGCTGCATGCAAGTGATATCGCAACAGTCGGTATGCCATCAATATCAATACCGATTGTGATATCATTTTTCCATGGAAACTAACCCGAACTGGTTCTTGCGCGCGCGTCTGAAGACGCGCCAGCTGCTGCTGCTGATCGCGCTCGACGAACAACGCAATATCCACCGTGCCTCGGAAGAGCTGCACATGACGCAGCCGGCCGCCTCCAAGCAGCTGAAAGACCTGGAGGAGATGCTGGGCGTGCAGCTGTTCGACCGTCTGCCGCGCGGCATGGAGCCGACCATCTACGGCGAGACCATGATACGCCACGCCCGCATGGCGCTGACCAGCCTCTCGCTGGCGCACGAGGACATCGTCGCCATCAAGGCCGGCCTGTCCGGGCAGGTGGACATCGGCACCATCATGACGCCGGGGATCGCGCTGCTGCCGCAGGCGATCACGCGCACCAAGGTGCAGGCGCCAAAGCTGCGCATCGGCGTGGAGATGGAGCAGTCCAACATCCTGCTGGAGCAGTTGCAGCGCGGCCGTCTGGACTTCATGATCGGCCGCATCCCCGAGCGACAGAGCGCGGAGGGCTTGAGCTACGAGGAGCTGGGCGACGAGCCGGCGTGCGCGGTGGTGCGACCCGGCCATCCGCTGCTAAAGGCGCGCAACCTGTCGCTGCGCGATATCGCCAGCCAGGCGTGGATACTGCCGCCGCAAGGCAGCATCCTGCGCGCCCGCTGCGAGTTGATGTTCCGCCGCGCCGGCCTCGAAGTGCCGTCCAACGTGGTGGACACCACCGCCATGCTGCTGATTAAACCGCTGCTGCAGCAGACGGACGCGCTCAACGTGATGCCGGTCGCCGTCGCCAAGTATTACGAGTCGCAGAATGTGCTCAACATCCTGCCGATAGAACTGCCGTGCCGCATGGACGGCTACGGCATCATCACGGTGGATGGCCACATCATGTCGCCCGGCGCCAGCCTGCTGCTGAAGATCGTGCGCGAAGTGGCGAAGGAGATGTACTAGTACGGGTGCAATAGATAGTATCCAAAAAATCGGATAGCGATGGCATGCGGGACTCTGCTAGCCTCGCATCACCATGTCCAAAGAAATCATCGATTCCCATCTGATTCGGGTTCTTCATACCTTGCTGGAACAGGGCAGCGTGTCGCGCGCGGCCAATGTGCTGGGGCAGACGCAGCCCGCCATCAGCGTGGCGCTGCGGCGTTTGCGTGAACTCACCGGCGATCCGCTGATGGTGCGCAGCGGCAGCCACATGGTGCCGACCGCTCGCGGCCTGGCGCTGATGGCGCCGGTGGCGCGGGTCTTGAGCGGCATCGACGAAATCCTGCATCCTGCGCAAAGCTTCGACCCCGGCGTGGCCATCCAGACCTTTCGCATTGCATCGCCCGACTATCTGGACGTGTTCTTCGTACCGGCCATCGTCGAGCGCTTCCAGGCCGCCGCGCCGAATGCGAAGCTGGAGTTCACCCATTTGCTGGCTGACGGCGGCTACGAACGCGGACTGGAAAGCGGCTTTGTGGATCTGGCGATCGGCAATTGGCAAACGCCTCCCGATCATTTGCATCTGCAGCCCTTGTGCGACGACAGGCTGGTGTGCCTGATGCGGGAAGGTCATCCCGTGCGGCCGGGCAGGCTCGATCAGGAGGCCTATGCGCACGCCGGACATCTGGCCGTCACCACCCACAGCGGCAGCGGGCCGGGCACCATCGATATCGCGCTGCAGAAGGCTGGCCCGCGACGCAACATCGTCATCACCTTGCCGTATTTCGGTATCGCGCCCTATGTGCTGGTCAAATCCGACCTGATTTTCACCACCACGATGTCCTTCGCCCGCCACTATGCGGAGCTGCTGCCGCTGCGCGTGGAGTCCCTGCCGATCGCCGCACCGCCGCTGCGCTACTACCAGCTCTGGCACGAGCGGACCCACCGCGCGCTGGAGTCGAAATGGCTGCGCGCATTGGTGACGCAGGCGGTGGGGGAGCTGACCGGCGCGGCGAGGCAGTCTATGCCGGATGCCGCATAGACTAGATGCGCGCGGCGCCATGGGCGTCTGTGGCGATTTTCTATATTGTTTTTTGTACGCGGCTCCCGAAGGCCGCATGCCAACAACAATGAGGAGATCATCTTGAGTACCGCCACAACCAGTCCGCTCACATTCCAGGCGTCGCCATGCCTGCCGCGCCACTGCACTTTCGATGCGCATGATTGGCAGGTGCTGAGCCAATATTGGCACCCGGTCGCCTTCGGCGGCGACGTCGCCATCGACCGGCCTTTCGCCGCCGTGCTGCTCGATGAAGAGCTGGTGCTGTTCCGATCCGCTGACGGCGTGGTGGCGGCGCGCGACGTCTGTCCCCATCGCGGCGCGCCACTGAGCCTGGGCTGGGTCGAGAACGGCAATCTGGTCTGCCCCTACCATGGCCTGCAGTACGGCGCCGACGGCCGTTGCAAGCACATCCCCTCGCAGGGAGACGGCCATATTCCGGACCGCCTGCGCCTGCTCACCTATCCGACCCGGGAGGCGTATGGCCTGATCTGGGTGTCGCTGGGCGGCGGACATGAGGCGCTGCCCGATTTCCCGGCCTGGAACGAGGCGGGCTACCAGCAGATCCTGCCGCCGTCGATCGACATCAACGCGTCGGCCGGCCGCCAGACCGAAGGCTTTATCGACGTCGCCCATTTCGCGTGGATACACCACGGCAGCTTCGCCGACCGCGCCAATCCGGTGGTGCCGCAATATACGGTGACGCGCAAGCAGCGCGGCTTCATCGCCGAATACTCCAGCACCGTCAGCAACTTCCCCAAGGCGCTGCAGCACCGCGCGCCGGAGGGCTTTATCTGGCGCCGGCGGTTCGAGGTCGATGCGCCATTCTTCGCCCGTTTGCGCGTGCAGTTTCCGGAGGGCGGGCAGCTGCACATACTGAACGCGGCCAGTCCCGTTTCCGCGCGCAAGACGCGCCTGTTCGTGCCCATCGTGCGCAACTTCGACCAGCATATGCCGCTGCAGGATGTCTACGATTTCAATCTGCAGGTGTTCGAGGAAGACCGCGCCATCGTCGAACGGCAGCGGCCCGAAGACCTGCCGATCGACCGCGCAGCCGAAGCGCCCATCCTGGCCGACCGCTCATCGGGCGCCTACCGCGTGGCCATGGCCGAAATCGGCCTGCGCCAGAATTGAGGGGAGACCGATATGCGCGTTTTTGAATGCATCATCTGCGGTTTTCGCTACGACGAGGCAGCCGGTTTGCCGGAGGCGGGCATCGCGCCGGCCACCCGTTGGGACGACGTGCCCGACGACTGGATCTGCCCCGACTGCGGCACCGGCAAGCACGATTTTGAGATGCAGCTCGTCACCACCTAAGCCTACGAAAGAACACCATGGATCCAATTATCATTCTCGGCACAGGACTGGCCGGCTACACCGTGGCGCGGGAATTCAGAAAATATGACAGCACCACGCCGCTACTGTTCATCACGCAGGACGACGGCAGCGCCTATTCGAAGCCCATGCTGTCGAACGCGCTGGCGATGAAAAAATCCGCCGGCGTATTGGCCAATTTCGACGCCCTGTCGATGGAAAAGCAGCTCGACGCCACGATCTTGACCAATCGCGCGATCGCGTCGATTCATCCCTTGCAGAACGAAGTCGCGATTTCGGTGTGCGGCGAACGGCGGCGTTACAGCCAGCTGGTGCTGGCGCTGGGCGCTGAGCCGCGCCGGACGGCATTGGCCGGCACCGGCGCGGCCGGCATCATGTCGGTCAACGACCTGCGCGACTATGCGCGGTTTCGCGATGCGCTGGAAGGCAGCCGCAAGGTGGTGATACTCGGCGCGGGCCTGATCGGCTGCGAATTCGCCAACGACCTGGCGCTGGCGGGGTACGAGGTGTCGGTCATCGATCCGGCCGGCACGCCGTTGTCAAGGCTGGTGCCGGCGGAAGTCGGCGCTGTCTTTGCCGACGGCTTGCGCAGGCACGGCGTGCGCTTCCATCTGGGACGCACGGCGGTGTCGGTGGAACTGCGGACCGAAGGATATCAGGTGATGCTGGAGGACGGCGGCTTGATCGAAGCGGACCTGGTGTTGTCGGCCATCGGCCTGATGCCCCGCACGGAGTTGGCGGTGGCGGCGGATATCGCGACTGACCTCGGCATCCGCACCGATGCGCTGTGCCGCACCAGCGCTGCAAACGTGTATGCGCTGGGCGACTGCGCGTCGATCGAGGGCCGTGTGCAGCCCTATGTGCTGCCGATCATGCACGCGGCGCGGGCGTTGGCGCGCACGCTCAGTGGCACGCCGACACCGGTGGAGTTTCCCGTCATGCCGATCAGCGTCAAGACGCCGGCCATCCCCACCGTGGTGGCGGTGCCGCAGGACAGCCGTCAGGGGCAGTGGACGCTGGAGGCCGCGCAGCCTCTGGCCGTGCGCGCAATCTGCCGCGACCGCGATAGCGGCCGCACGACAGGGTTTTCACTGATGGGGAGCGAGGCGATCAAAGGCAAGGCGGCGCTGGTGCACGAAATGCAGAGTGACTAGGGCTTGGGCGCATGCACCTGCTCGAAGCTGGCGAAGGCGTCCAGCAGCACCTTGGCGCGGAAGGGTTTGAGGATCACGCGGTTGACGTTGCGGTCGCGCAGATCCTTCAGCAGTTCCGCGGTGGCGTGTTCCGCCATCACCGCGATCGGGATGGTGCTATCGCTGGCGTACATGCCGTGGCGGACGCGGTCGAGCAGCGTCAGGTTGTATTCGCAGCCGGGCAGGGTGCCGCAGTCGATGGAGATCACCGCGCCCTGGAAACTGCGCTCGCGCAGCAGCCGTTCGGCCGCGTCCTGGCTTGCCGCTTCATGGATGGTGCCCATGCCCAGCGAACGCGCGGTCAGCGAGACCGTACGGCGCAACAGCGTCTGCTCTTCCACCAGCAGCATGTTCAGGCTTTTGATCGCTTTGTCAGGCATGCGTGGCCTCCGCAGATCCGTTGAGTTCTTCCAGCAGCAGGTCGCGCAGCGTGGTCAGGATCGCCAGTTCGGTGGCGTCCAGCGTGCGCGGTTTGTGGTCGATGATGCACAGCGTGCCGATGGTGAAACCGGACGGCATGCGCAGCGGCGCGCCGGCGTAGAAAATCACGTAAGGCTCGCCGGTGACGATGGGGTTGTCGGCAAAGCGCGCGTCGGCGCGGGCGTCGGGGATGACGAAGATATCGGATTGCAGGATCGCGTGGCCGCAGAAGGAGATATCGCGCGCGGTTTCGCAAACGTCCAGGCCCACGTTGGCCTTGAACCATTGGCGGTTTTCGTCGATCAGCGACAGCAGCGCGATCGGCATGTCGAATTCCTCGGCGGCGAACTGCACCACCTTGTCGAAGCGCTGCTCCGGCGGCGTGTCCAGTATCAGCAGCTCGCGCAGCGCCGCCAGGCGCTCGGCGTCGTTCTCGGGGATCGGGGCAGCTAGCATAGGCATCACGCTCGCGAAATCGGGGTGTGATGACTTTAGCACTGTTGCGGCGGCGGTGGAGAAATTTATTGTTGACTCAGTCAACGATGTGTCGCAAAATCGGCGTGTCATTTTTGTCGGAGTGCGTATGCCCGTCCCTGTTGCCGATGACCGCGTTGCCGCGGTCCGTTCCTTCAACCGCTTCTTCACGCGCCAGATCGGCGTGCTGCGCGAAGGCCTGCTGCACAGCGAATACACGCTGACCGAGATGCGCGTGCTGTACGAACTGGCGCACCACGGCGACCAGCCGGCCGCGGTGCTGGGCCGCGACCTGGGGCTGGACCGCGGTTATCTGAGCCGCATCCTGGCCAAGTTCGAGAGCGCGGGGCTGGTCTCCCGCGTGCCGTCCGCCACCGACGGCCGCACCAAGCTGCTGCACATGACGGCGCGCGGCCGCGCCGTCTACGAGCCACTGGACCGCCGCTCGCGCGAGGAGGTGGGCGACCTGCTGGCCCGCTTCGGCGAGTCCGATCAACTGCGCATGCTCGATGCGATGCAGACCATCCAGCAGCTGCTGGACGAAAGCAGCGGCCTGAAATACGCCCAGCCTTTCGTGCTGCGCCCGCACCGCGCCGGCGACATGGCGTGGATCACGCGCCGCCACGGCGCGCTGTACACGTCGGAGCAGGGCTGGGACGACAGCTTCGAAACGCTGGTCGGCGAAATCTGCGCCGACTTCGAACGCCATTTCGATCCGGCGCTGGAGCAGTGCTGGATCGCCGAGATGGCGGGCCAGCCGGTCGGCTCGATCGCGCTGGCGCGCAGCGGCGAGGACGGCGTGGGCAAACTGCGGCTGCTGCTGGTGGATGAGCCGGCGCGCGGCTACGGCCTCGGTTCGCGGCTGGTGGACGAGTGCCACCGCTACGCCCGCGCCGCCGGCTACCGCAAGATGCGCCTGTGGACCACCGACCAGCAGAAGGAAGCCCGCCAGATCTACCTCGGCAAGGGTTACGTGCTGGTGGCGGAAGAGCCGGTGTTCGCATTCGGCCAACAGATGGTCAACGAAACCTGGGAGCTGGACCTCTGACCGCTTCAATATCGTCAAGCACTTGATTGCCTGCCCGCCCGGTTCTCTGGCACTATTCCCAACATGGCAAGTTAATCTATCGTGGGGAACCTATGCAAAAGAGCAGGCTGGCGGTGTGGTCCAAGCGTGTCGTAGTCGGAGTGGTGGTGCTGGTTTTGCTGGTCGTTGCGGCGGCCTGGCTGTATTTGCGCGCCAGTCTGGCGCAGTTGGACGGCTCGCTGAAGACGGCGGGGCTGGAGAGCGGCGCCACGGTGGCGCGCGACGAACATGGCGTGCCGCTGATTAGCGGCGGCAGCCGGCTCGATGTGGCCTATGCCACCGGCTTCGTGCACGCGCAGGAGCGCTACTTCCAGATGGACCTGCTGCGCCGCGTGGCGGCCGGCGAACTGTCGGAGCTGTTCGGCAGCCGCGCGCTGGCGCTCGATAAATCCCATCGCCTGCACCGTTTCCGCGCCCGCGCCGAGCTGGTGCTGAAAACCATGCCGGCGGCCGACCGCGCGCTGCTGGACCGCTATGTGGCCGGCGTCAATGCGGGTCTTGATAAACTGAGCGTCAAGCCATTCGAATATTCGCTGATCGGCATGCCGCCGCGCGCCTGGGCGCCGGCCGATTCGCTGCTGGTGATCTGGGCCATGTACTTCGACCTGCAGGGCAGCCTGGAGCCGCGTGAACTGGCGCGCGGCTGGTTCCGCGACCATACGACGGACGAACAGCGTGCCTTCCTGTCGCCGGAATCGACGCAATGGGATGCACCGCTTGACGCGCAGACCATCGCCGCCGCGGACATCGCGATCCCGGCCGCACCGCCGGAATGGTGGGGCAAGCCCAAGCCCGAAGACGACGCGGCGCGCACCGGTCCCAAGGTGGCGGGGGCGGAATTCCTCAACACCGTGGGCAGCAACAACTGGGCCGTGGCCGGCGCCCGCAGCGACACCGGCGGCGCCATCGTGTCGAACGATATGCACCTCGGCATCCAGCTGCCGGCGATCTGGTACCGCGCCGCCTTGCAGTTCCCCGACGGGAAAGGCGGCCAGCGCCGCGTGGTCGGCGTGACGCTGCCGGGTGCGCCGGTAGTGGTGGTCGGCAGTAACGGCCATGTGGCCTGGGGTTTCACCAACAGCTATGGCGACTATCTCGATCTGATCGCGCTCGAAACCGACCCGGCCAAGCCTGGCCAGGTGCGTACCCAGACCGGCTGGGAGACCCCGGTGGTGCATGAGGAAACGATATTAATCAAAGACGAACCGGCCGCCAAACTGGCCGTGCGTGACACCAGCCTCGGTCCTGTCCGCGAGGCCGGAGGCCGCAGTTACGCCGTCCACTGGGTCGCGCACACGGCGGCCGCCGTCAACGTCAACGCCAGGAACCTGGAGTTCGCCGATACGCTGGAGCAGGCGATGGCGATCGCGCCGACGATGGGCATCCCAGCGCAGAACTTCGTCGGCGGCGACGACAAGGGCAATATCGGCTGGACCATCGCCGGCCCGCTGCCGCGCCGCGCGCCGGCCGGCGTGGCCGCCACCTATCCGATGTCGGCGGACGACCAGGCCGGCGTCTGGACCGGCTGGTTGAAGCCGGAGGAATATCCCAAGGTCGTCAATCCGGCCGGCGGCCAGCTGGCCACCGCCAACAGCCGCCAGCTGGCCAATGCCGGTGCGGAATTGCTGGGCGACGGCGGCTTCGATCTTGGCGCGCGCACCCACCAGGTACGCGACGATCTGACCGCGCTGGGCCCCAAGACCGATGTGAAAAAAGTCTACGCCATCACGCTGGACGACCGCGCCATCTTCATGACGGCCTGGCGCGAACGCGCCATCGCGGCGCTGGACAGCAAGGCCCTTGAAGGCCATCCCGAACGCGCCGAAGCGCTGAAGATGCTCAAGGACAGCTGGACCGGCAAGGCCAGCGTGGATTCGGTAGGCTATCGCATCACGCGCGCCTATATGTTCATGCTGTACGATATTCTGTTCGAGACCGCCAACGGGGAAATGAAAAAGGTCGACGTTAAAGCCAACATGGCGATGGTGACGTCGCGTTGGCCGGTGGTGATGGCGCGCTTGCTGGACCAGCAGCCGGCCGGCTGGCTGCCGCCGCAGTACGCCAGCTGGCAGGCCTTGGAGCTGGATGCCTTGGATACCGTGATCTCCGATCTGACCAAGGATGGCAAGCCGCTGGCCAGCGCCACCTGGGGCGCGCGCAACACGGCGGCCAGCGCGCATCCGTTTGCGTCCGTGGTGCCGGTGCTGGGCAAATACCTGAAAGTGGCGCCGGACATGCTGCCGGGCGACGAGCATATGCCGCGCGTGGCGGGGCGGACCTTCGGCCAGTCGGAACGGCTGACGGTGTCGCCGGGCCATGAGGAGCAGGGCGTCTTCAACATGCCCGGCGGGCAAAGCGGCCATCCGCTGTCGCCGTACTTCCTGGATGGCCGCAACGACTGGGTTACAGGGCGTGCGACACCGTTGCTGCCTGGTCCTGCGGTGCATACGCTGGCTTTTGTGAAGTAGCGCGACCGAGTCCGAACAGCGGGCGCAGCACGGCGACGCGGCGCACCACTTCAAAGATGCCGAAGCTGAGGACGAAGGTCAGCACGACCAGCACCGCGCCTTCGGTACCCGGCGCCATTTTCACCGGCTTGAGCCAGTGCGCCATCGAGACGATCAGCGTCTGGTGCAGGATGTAGACCGGGAACACGGCCTCCGTCAGGTAGCGGCGCTTGGCGCTGTCGAAGTTCAGGTGGCGGTGGCCGAAACCGCAGATGGCGGCGATGGGCGCCCACTGGCCGACGCAGAAGATCAGGCGCAGCAGCGGTTTCAGTTGCGTGATGACCGGCAGGTCGCCGATCGCGTCGGGCATCGTGTGCAGGCACACCATCACGGCCCAGCTGAATAGCCACAGTCCCAGGCTGGTCCAGCGCAGCCGGTCCACATTGGCCCAGAATCCGCTTTGCAACGCCAGCATCACGCCCAGCCCGAACAGGAAAAAGTAGTGGGCGTGGTTGTACCAGTCGTTGACCAGCGCGTGGGTCTCCGGGAAGTACTCGGCCAGCGCGTAGCGGGCCGCGTACAGCGCCAGCACCGGCAATGCGATGATCTTCCAGCCGGTCAGGCGGCGACCTAACGCGTCGGACCATGAGCGAAGGCGCGCGGCGCCGGCCATCGCGGCCACGGCGCCGATCAGCAGTGTGTAGGCCCACAGATAGACCACGAACCACAGATGGTTCCAGGTCGGCAGGTCGAGGCAGCTGCCCTCCTTGCAGAAGCCGTGGTAGCCGCTGACGTACAGGCGCATGAAGTCGCCGTAGCTGCCGGCGTAGTTGAGCTTTTCGATCACTTCAAAATAGGATTGCGGCGGCACGATCACCAGCATGCCGAACACCAGCGGCACCAGCAGGCGCCAGCTGCGCTGCTTGAGCAGGGCGCCGACGCGGATTTTCTTCAGCATGAAGGCGGTGGCGACGCCGGAGATCATGAACAGCAGGCCGAGGCGCCATGGCGACGACAGCAGCATCAGCGGCTCGATGGCGGTGCTGGCGTAAGGGCTCTTGACGTGCCAGCCCCAGCTCACGTAGTACATGCCGGTGTGGTAGAAGATCAGGACGAAGAAGGCGAAGATGCGTATCCAGTCGAGAAAGTACAGGCGCTGATGGTCGTTCTGCTGCATGGCTGGCTCCTTGTTTTAATGGAGCCAGTCTAGATTCGCCCCATGGCTAGCGTCCAGCGCGATGGGGCGAAACGGGATGCCGGCGGGGCGGGCCGGCCGGCCACACAAGCTATTGGCCGGCGTAGGCCTTTTTCAGCCCGGCGAGGTCGATCTTTTTCATGCCCATCAGGGCCGACATGACGCGGCCGGATTTTTCGGCGTCGGCATCCTGCAGCATCGTCGGCAGCGTGGTCGGCACGATCTGCCACGACAGGCCGAATTTGTCGGCCAGCCAGCCGCATTGCCGCGCTTCCGGCGCGCCGCCTGCGGACAGGCGCTCCCAGAAGTAATCGATTTCTTCCTGGCTCTCGCAGTTGACCACGAAGGAGATCGCCGGCGTGAACTGGAAGATCGGCCCGCCGTTCAGCAGCGTGAAGTCCTGGCCGTCCAGCTTCAGGGCGACCGTCATGGCGCTGCCGGGCTGCTGCTTGTGTTGCTCCTGGCCGGCCTCGGTATAGCGGATGACCTGACAGATGCGGGAGTTGCGGAATATGCCGACGTAGTACTCGGCGGCTTCCTCGGCGCGGCCCGAGAACCACAGGAAGGGAGTGATCTTCTGGATGCTGTGCATGGTGGTCTCCTGATTCTGGTTGACGACGACGCCTGCTGTCCGGGCGCAGGCTGGCCCTTGCCGGAACAGGCTAGCAGGATGGCGGCTGCTCCGGCGCACGGCTAGCTGTCGTCTGCAGGCGCTCCATCACTTCGGCGCGGTACTGGCGCGAGCAGGGCACGCGGGCGCCGCTGCGCAGCACCAGTTCGCCGTCGCCCTTGTCGAGGTGCTGCACGCTGGCGACCCAGTCCAGCTGCACGGCGGCGCGGCGGTGGCAGCGCTGGAAGCGCGGGCCGAGCTTGTCGACCAGGCCGGCCAGCGTCTGGCGCATCAGCGGCTGGCCGTCGTCGGTGTGCAGCACGACGTAGTTGTCGGCGGTTTCTATCCACTGGATCTGCTCGACCCGGACGATGCGGGTGCCGCCGCGTTCGGGGATCAGCAACTGGCGGATGGCGGGCAGCGCGGGCTGCGGCGCGGGTGGTGCAGAAATGGCTTCTTCGTTGAGGTTCAATGGCATGGATGATACGGTCAGGGCGGCTGCGCGCTGCTGCGCGAGACGTTCGCGCACGCGCTGGAGGGCGCGTTGCAGACGCTGCTGGTCGTAGGGTTTAAGCAGGTAATCGATGGCGTTGGCGTCGAAGGCGCGGATCGCGTATTCGTCGTAGGCGGTGACGAACACCACCAGCGGCGCGGGCGCCGGCAGCGAGGCGGCGACATCCAGGCCGGTGATCTCGGGCATCTGGATGTCGAGCAGCAGCAGGTCGGGCGCGAAGGCTGGCAGGCGCTCCAGCGCGTCGATGCCGTCGCGGGCTTCGTCGATGGCGGTGATGTCGGCCTCCTGCTCCAGCAGGCGGCGCATCTTGTCGCGCGCGGGGCGCTCGTCGTCGACGATCAGGACGCGCATGGCAATCGCATTTCTGCCCGCACACCGGCGGGCGATAGTTGGATCAGGTCGAAGGACGCGCCGGCGCCGTACAGGGCCGCCAGCCGTTCGCGCAGATTGCGCACGCCGATGCCGCTGGCGGGCGTGGGGCCTGGCATGGCGGCGCTGGCCAGCGTGCCGCCGTCATCCTCCAGCCGCAGCAGCATGGCGCCCTGATCTCGGCTGACCGAGATCGTGATGGCGGTGGCCTGGCGGCGGCGTTCGACGGTGTGCTTGAAAATATTCTCCAGCAGCGGTTGCATGCTCATCACCGGCACCTGGCAGTCCAGCAGCGCGTCGTCGATGTGCCAGTCGATGCGGACGCGGTCGGAGAAGCGTTCGCTCATCAGGGCCGCGTAGCCGCGCAGCAGGCGCAGCTCCATCTCCAGCGTGACCTGGTGCTGCTCGCTGACATCCAGCGTTGCGCGCAGCACGTCGGCCAGCTGGATCAGCATCGCATCGGCGCGCGCCACGTCGCTGTGCATCAGCGAGGAGATGGTGTTCAGGGCGTTGAACAGGAAGTGCGGTTGCATCTGCTGGGTAAGCCGCAGCAGCTGTGCCTCGCGCAGCGAGTTGTTCATGCGTTCTGCGCGCAGCTTTTCGTCCTGCATGGCGTGGTATGACAACACGCCGAAGGTGATGGCGGTGAAGAGGCTGAAGAATACCGTGATCTTGATGTCTTCGTAGAGGAAGGTCTCGGGCCATGGTGTGTGGCTGTAGACCTGGCCGGCCATGGCGTACACGGCGTGGCGGATGCCGAAGGCGGCGGGCACGAAGGTCGCCCAGTACACCGGCAGCGACAGCAACTGTAGTCCGAACCAGCGCAGCGGCTGCGCCACCAGCGCATCGTACTTGCTGGTGAAGTAGCGCTGCGCCAGCAGCAACAGCGTGGCCGTCACCGCGGACGAGGTCTCCCACAGGATCGGCTTCCAGATGTCGTGATATCCGTCATGCAGGTAGTCCTGCACGGCGGTGATGTTCATCAGCAGCCAGAACAAAAACCAGGCAATGGCGAGCGCGATGTGTGAACGTTTTTTAAACATGGCCCAGATGATTGCTGATTCTTATTGATACGTCAACTCATCGCGCTTACCCGTGGGAGTATGTACATGCATAGTCGTGCCGAAAGTTCGAATTCAGGAGCTGACCAAGGCCAACGCAGCTGGATGTTCCGCCAGAGTGACAAAAGCCCACTCGATGATGCGTTGCTCGTTCTCGCGAATCCAGTCATCTAGCTTTCCACTTGCTTCACTGTCTTGCCAGTGCATTTTTCCATATGCGTATTGCTGCTGTAGCGTTACAGCTTTGAGTATTTCGAGCGTGGCTAAGGCACAAGCCTGACGCTCGGGGGGCGTCGCTTCATAATAGGTCCAGGCGCCTGATCGATCGGCTTGGGCCAACCATGTAAGTATCTCGAAGACCACGAAGATGGGTTGGGGCCAGCCAAATGACGGGAGCTTTGCGTCGTACCCATCCCATCCTAATGCGATTCCCTGCAGGTCTACTAACGCCCCGTAATCACGCCGTGCAAGCAATTGGGACAGGTATTGATCGCTGTATCTTGGCATTTAAAGGCACCGGGACTAGTGGATTGAATTTAACGTGAATTACCGTAACGTTTCAAATTTTTCTCTCACCAGCGGCAGAAATCGTTCCGCGACAAACCACCGGGTGTATCCGCAAGCACCGCAGACGACGATCCGGTATTTAGCCCCATGTAGACTGCCCACCGGTAGTAGCTCGCCTGTCGCACCTGGTGCGACTTCCTTTGAAAAATGTTCGTCATTGCCACACTCGGTACACGGTTTCGCCACTAACATTTTTCTATCTCCATAGTTATCAGGATCGGGGTGTCAAACACGGAAATCCCTCGGGCTAAGACGAGGAACGCAAAAATTTACCGGCCTTCGCTTCCAGCAGCTTGATGAGTTCAGGCTGCATGTATTCGTAGTCGTCAGGGATGTCCAGGCAGATGATACGCTTGCCGTTCAAGAAGGATCGGAATTTAGTCGACAAGCGATTCCGATGTGCCTTCTCCATGACGAAGATGATGTTGGCCCAAGCGATTTGATCGGACGACAACGGTACCGTCGCGTCGCCGCCCAAGCCGGCGGAGTCGGTTTCGACTTCAGGCCAACTGGAGAATATCTGCTCGGCTGTTGGGCTGCGAAGCCGGTTTTGGCTGCAAATGAATAGCGCTCGTTTCAAGACTGTCCTAACCTTGGTTATCACTGCACAACGGGTTCGTTCGTTACTACCGATAGCGCGCTTCCATCAAGTCGATCTCGCGCACCAGCTTGCGCGAGATATCGTCGGAGATGCGGTCGTGCCGCGCCAGGTCGTAGATGGTGGTGCGCTCGGCGTCCAGCGCCGCCAGCCGCAATTCCTTCTCGGCGTGGTCGGTCTTGCGCCAGGCCGCGTCGTTCTCGGGATCGACTTCCTTCAGCTTGTGCTCGTAGAACGCGATCACCCGCGCCGCCGCCTGCGGATACGCCTCCGGATCGATGCACGACTCCGCCTCCATCAGCACCACCTGCGTGTGCTCGATGGCGACGATGGCGGCGTTGGCCGCCGCGCGCCGCGCCAGGTCTTCTTCGCGCTGCTCTTCCGGCTCGGGCGGGAAGGTCATGCCTGCCAGCAGGCGTGGCAACCCTAGGCTGGCGACCAGCAGCGACACCAGGATCACCGAGCAGGCCAGGAAGATGGTCAGCGAGCGGGCAGGGAAGGGCGAGCCGTCCGGCAGCGCCAGCGGCAGCGTCAGCACGCCGGCCAGCGTGATGGCGCCGCGCGCCCCGGCCAGCGTGGTCGCCAGCAGCAGGCGCGGATTGATCTTCATGCGCGGCTGGTGGCGTATCTTCTGCTTGAAGATGGTCAGCCGCAGCGAAGCCCACACCCACAGCATGCGCAGCATCAGCAGGCCGACGTTGATGGCCACCGCGTACACCGCCAGCCACCACGGATTCAGGTGGCCGCTCTCTTCGATGGTGGCGCTGGCGCCGCGGAAGATGTCGGGCAACTGCTCGCCCAGCAGCACGAACATGATGCCGTTCAGCGCGAACTGCACCGTGTCCCACACGGCCGAACGCTGGATGCGGGTGTTGGCCAGCGCGTGGCCGTTCAGCTCCACATAGCTCATGGTGATGCCGGCCGCCACCGCCGCCAGAATGCCGGAGGCGTGCATGCGCTCGGCCACCAGGTAGGCGCCGAACGGCAGCAGCAGGTTGACCAGGATGGGCGAGCCGACCGGTTCGCCGAAGCGGCAGGTCAGCCAGCGCTGCGCCCACGTCACCAGCATCGTCACGCCGACGCCGGCGCCTATGCCGGCCCCCACCAGCCAGACGAAGGTGAGGCCGGCGGTGCTGACCGAGAAGGCGCCGGTCATCGCGGCGGCCACGGCGAAGCGGAAGCACACCAGGCCGGATGCGTCGTTCAACAGCGATTCGCCTTCCAGGATGTGCATCAGCCGTTTCGGAATCGGCGTGGTGGCGGCGATCGAGCTGACGGCGATCGGATCGGTCGGCGAAATGATGGCGGCCAGCGCGAAGGCCACCGGCAGCGGCATGGCCGGGATCAGCCAGTGGATCAGCAGGCCGGCGCCGAGCACGGTGAACACCACCAGGCCCAGCGCCAGCTCCAGGATGGTGCCCTTGTCGCGCAGCAGGCCGCTCTTGGGGATGCGCCAGCCGTCGAGGAACAGCAGCGGCGGCAGGAAGACAAGGAAGAACAGGTCCGGCTCCAGGTCCACGCCGCGCGTGGACTTGGCGGCGATCAGCGCGCCCAGCGCGATCTGCACCAGCGGCAGCGGCACGGCGCGCGGCAGCAGGCGCGTGAGGTAGGCGCTGGCCACCACCGCCAGCAGCATCACCAGCACGACTTCAATTGAATCCATTCCTCATTCCTTATTATTGATACGATACTCATTGCAAAACGCTACCAAGCTTACACCATCGATGGTTTTCTAAAAAGTTGAGTCAGGGCACTAGTAAAGTTGAAATCTTTCTGTCATAATTTCGTCTTCTGCGGGAGTAGCTCAGTTGGTAGAGCGCAACCTTGCCAAGGTTGAGGTCGAGAGTTCGAGACTCTTCTCCCGCTCCAGAATTCGGTAGCACATTAAAAGGAAGCCTGCGGGCTTCCTTTTTTTACGTCCGTCCCCGCGCCAACCGTTGTATATCGTGCTGTAAATCAATATCTCCTCTTTCAAAATGTGACGAGGGCAGTTGCAAACGTTATACTTCCTACGGAGCTAACACCGACGGAGACGAAATCTATGAAATCAGTTCAACAGGAAGTTGATGAGCGCAGTAACCTGACCAACTCCAATAAATTCGAACTGCTGCTGTTCCGCCTTGGCGCCGACGCCAACGGTGAACATTCCGAGTTGTTCGGTATTAACGTCTTCAAAATCCGCGAAATCGTCGCGATGCCGGAAGTAACCGCAGTGGCCGGATCCCCGCCACATATGCTGGGCGTCGTCAATCTGCGCGGACAAATCATCACGGTGCTGGATTTGCCAGGCATCGTCGGTGTGACCCCAAAAACCGGTCTGAACATCATGTTGGTGACGGAGTTCGCCCGCACTACCCAAGCCTTCGCCGTGGAATCGGTGGATGAAATCGTGCGCCTGGACTGGAGCCAGGTGCTGACCGCCGAAGGCACCGCCGGCGGCAAGGTCACCAGTATCGCCCGCGTCGACGGCGACGTGCAGAACACCCGCCTGGCGCAGGTGCTGGACGTGGAAACCATCCTGCGCGAGCTGGTGCCGTCCGAAGGCAAGGACGTCGATCCGGAAACCATCGGCCCGAAAGTCATCCTCAAGCCGGGCGCAGTCATCCTGGCGGCGGACGATTCCGTGGTCGCGCGCAACCTGATCGAGAAGGGCCTGGAAGCGATGGGGGCACACTTCATCATGACCAAGTCCGGCAAGGAAGCGTGGGATCGCCTGCAGCACATTTCCGACGGCGCCAAGGCCGAAGGCGTGCCGATCACCGATCGCGTCGCCATGATCCTGACCGACCTGGAAATGCCGGAGATGGACGGCTTCACGCTGACCCGCCTGGTCAAGCAGGATGCGCGCTTCTCCAAGATTCCTGTCGTGATCCATTCCTCGTTGTCGGGCAAGACCAACGAAGATCACGTCAAGGGCGTGGGCGCCGATGCATACGTGGCCAAGTTCTCGGCCGAGGATCTGGCAGGCACCATCCGTACCGTGCTGGGCAAGGCGGGCGTGTAAGCACGCAAGCCGAAACAAGGGTAGTATCGAAGGGCCGCGACGACAACGTCGCGGCCCTTTTTTTGTGTTCATTTCTCGAAAGGATATACCGTGGCAGCTAAGAAAATTCTGTTTCTGACGGGCGACTTTGCAGAGGATTACGAAACCATGGTGCCGTTCCAGGCGCTGCAGATGGTGGGCCACACGGTGCACGCGGTGTGCCCCGACAAGCGCGCCGGCGAGACCATCAAGACCGCCATCCACGATTTCGAGGGCGACCAGACTTACACGGAAAAACCGGGCCACCTGTTCGCGCTGAACGCCAGCTTCGACGATGTCGACGTAGCCAAGTACGATGCGCTGATGATCGCCGGCGGCCGCGCACCGGAATACCTGCGGCTCAATCCGCGCGTGATCGAGATCGTGCAGCAGTTCGCCGCCGCGTCGAAACCGATCGCCGCCGTTTGCCACGGCGCGCAGCTGCTGGCGGCCGCCGACGTCATCCGCGGCAAGACCATCTCGGCCTATCCGGCCTGCTCGCCGGAAGTCAAGCTGGCCGGCGCCAGCTACGCCGACATTCCCGTCGACCAGGCTGTCACCGACGGCAACTTCGTCACCGCGCCCGCATGGCCCGCACACCCTGCGTGGCTGGGCCAGTTCCTTCAGCGGCTGGGCACGGAAATCAAGCTCTAGATCAAGTTACGGCGCAAGTTACAGCGCGGCCAGGCAACGCGCGTGGAAGCGGATGTGGTCTTCCATGAAGGTGCTGATGAAGTAGTAACCGTGGTCGTAGCGCGCATGCCGCCGCAGTTCCAGCGGCTGCGCCGCGCTGCGGCAGGCCGCTTCGAATACCTCGGGATACAGCTGCTCAGCCAGGAATTTATCGCCCAGGCCCTGGTCGATCAGGATGCCGGCCGGGAAGGGCGTGTGCGAGCGCGCCATCAGCAGGCTAGCGTCGTACTGTTCCCAGCTGCTGGTGTCGTCGCCGAGGTAGCCGCTGAAGGCCTTCTTACCCCACGGGCACATCGACGGCGCAGCGATGGGCGCGAAGGCGGACACGGAACGGAACACGTCCGGCCGCTTCAGCGCCATCGTCAGCGCGCCGTGGCCGCCCATCGAGTGGCCGAAGATGCCGATGCGTTTGGCGTCCACCGGCAGTTCCTGTACCACCAGTTCGCGCAGTTCGTGGATGTAGCTGTACATGCGGTAGTGCCTGGCCCAGGGCTCTTGCGTCGCATCGAGATAGAAGCCGGCGCCGGCGCCGAAATCCCAGCTGTCCGTTTCGCCTGCGATGTTGGCGCCGCGCGGGCTGGTGTCCGGCGCGATCAGCATCAGGCCCGCTTCGGCGGCGGCGCGCTGGGCGCCGGCCTTGGTCATGAAAGTCTCTTCATTGCAGGTGAGGCCGGCGAGGTAGAACAGCGCCGGCACGGGGCCCTCGGCGGCCTGGACGGGGATGAACACGGAAAAGCGCATCGGCAGGCCGATCTCGCGTGCATCGTGGCGGTAGAAGCGCTGTACGCCGCCGTAGCAGGCATGTTCACTGATTAATTCAAGCATGTTGATCCTATATGTTCCTTAGCGCACGGTGAGAATCGCCGTAATTGTTCAGAATTGTACAAGTATCTTTAAAAAGGAGAAGTACATGCCGGATATTCAGGTCATCATGACCGAACTAGGCTGGCCCTTGGCAATTGCATTGGCCTGGCTGTCGGGAGAACTCATGCACCGCTGGACCCGTTTGCCGCGCATCAGCGTCTACGGTCTGGTAGGTTTTTTCATGGCGCAGGCCTTGCCGGCCGCGCTGAGCAGTGGCGCATCGAGCAATGTGACCATGTTGGCCAATCTGGCCTTCGGACTGATACTGTTTGAATTCGGTTATCGCATCAACCTGAACTGGTTGCGCATCAATCCCTGGATCGCCGTCAGCGGCCTGGCCGAATCGGCCGCCACCTTCGGCGTGGTCTACCTGATCTCCCATCTGACCGGCATGCCGTCGTTGACCTCGCTGCTGCTGGCGTCGCTGGCCATGTCGACCTCGCCGGCCGGCGTGCTGCGCGTGATTAACGAGGAAGACAGCGCCGGCCAGGTGACCGAGCGCGTGCTGCATCTGGTCGCCATCAACTGCGTGCTGGCGGTGTTCGTGTTCAAGGTGGTGGTCGGCTTCTGGGTGTTCCAGACGTCCGGCAGCCTGACGCAGGCCGTATCGCACAGCCTGATCGAGTTGCTGGTGTCGGCCGCCATGGGCGCGGTGCTGGGCTTCATCGTGCCGGCCGTGCTGCGGCGCCTGGGCGCGATCGGGCAGGATGGCACCATCGCCTTCGCGCTGGGCGTGATCCTGCTGGTGGCGATGGCGCGCGCCTTCGACGTCTCGCCGGTGCTGGCGACGCTGACCTTCGGCCTGGCCGCGCGCCACAGCCGCGTGGCCTTCAGCCGCACCGAGCGCAACTTCGGCGGCATCGGCGAACTGCTGACGGTGCTGCTGTTCGTGTTCGCCGTGTCCACGCTGGAGTGGGAGCGCGTGGTCGCCGGCCTGGGCCTGGGCGTGGTGCTGCTGCTGGCGCGCTTCGTGGTCAAGGCGGCTGCCGTGGCGGCGTTCTCGCACGCTGGCGGCATTTCGTGGCGCAAGGGGCTGCTGACCGGGATCGCGCTGTCGCCGATGTCGGTGTTCGTCACGCTGCTGCTGGAGCAGACTAAATACATGGGTATCGTGCTGGTCGATGAACTGGCCGCGCTGGCGGCGATGACGCTGTTGTTGGAAGTGGTAGGCCCCATCGTCACCCAGCGGGCGCTGATCTGGGCCAACGAAACCCCGGCTGAAGAGGAGCACTAACATGCCATTGGAACCATTCAAATCATCGCAGCCGCTCACCATGGGCGTGGAGCTGGAGCTGCAACTGGTGAGCCTGTCGGACTTCGACCTGACGGCGTCCAGCCCGGACCTGCTGCACCTGTTGAGCCGCAAGCCTTTCCCCGGCAACGTCACGCCGGAAATCACCGAGAGCATGATCGAGATTAACAGCGACGTGCACACCAACCACGGTGAGCTGGTGTCGCAGCTGCAGGTGATACGCGACACGCTGGTGCAGGCCGGCGAACAGCTCAACATCGGCATCTGCGGCGGCGGCACGCACCCGTTCCAGAAATGGTCGGACCGCCGCATCTTTGCCAAGCCGCGCTTCAAGGAAGTATCGGAGCTGTACGGATATCTGGCTAAACAGTTTACGATTTTCGGCCAGCACGTGCACATCGGCTGCGCCTCGGGCGACGATGCGCTGTTCCTGCTGCATTCGCTGAGCCGCTACGTGCCGCACTTTATCGCGCTGTCGTCGTCGTCGCCGTATGTGCAGGGGAATGACACGCTGTTCAACTCGGCGCGTTTGAATTCCGTGTTTGCCTTTCCGATGAGCGGGCGGGCGCCGTTCATGCAGCGCTGGTCGACCTTCGAGCATGAGTACTTCTCGAAGATGGAGCACACCGGCGTCATCAAGAGCATGAAGGACTTTTACTGGGATATCCGGCCCAAGCCGGAGTTCGGCACCATCGAACTGCGCGTGTGCGACACGCCGCTGACGGTGGAGCGGGCGGCGGCGCTGGCCGTGTATCTGCAGGCGCTGTGCCGCTACCTGCTGGAGCGGCGCGAAGAGGCGCCGGCCGAGGATGACTATCTGGTCTACAACTACAACCGCTTCCAGGCCTGCCGCTTCGGCCTGGACGGCACGCTGGTGCATCCGAAGACGTATGAGAGCCTGTCGCTGCGCGAAGACATCCTGACCACGCTGCGCAAGATGGAGCCGCACGGCGCCGCGCTGGGCGGCACGGCGGGCTTGCAGCATCTGATGCAAGTCACGCACGAGGGTAGCGACGCCCACTACCTGCGCCAGCAGTTTGACCGCAGCGGCAGCGCCGAAGGTATGGTGGACGCGGCGATCCAGCGTTTCCGGGGCTTGTGATCGGTGAAGGGAGAATCTATTTCTTCCTCTTCACCGGCCTATCGTCGGGGGTGACGAAGCCGATGAGGCGCTTGGGCACCGTCGGCGGAGGCGTCATCAGTTCGCGCAGCGTGTCGATGATCTGCTTGAGTTGAACGCGGGTATTGTGTTCGAAGGCTTCTTGCTTGAACGAGATCAGGTTAGTCCTTTTCTCCAATTCATCCAGTCGAAGCGCCAGTTCCTTGTTCGAGACCACCAGCTCGCGCAGATGCACAAAGGCTCGCACCACGTAGACGCCCATCTCGATGGCCTGTGGAGATGCGAGCACATTGGCGGCCTGGATGGCACCGTGTTCGGTGAATGCATACGGCAGCGATTTCGAAAATTTTAGTTTGGAGAGGTGGTCACAGTTTGTGACCACCTCCTGTTTTTCGGCGGCGGTGAGCTGGAACATGAAGTCTACCGGGAAGCGTTGAGTATTGCGCTTAACCGCCTGGTTGAGCGCTTTGGTCGGCACGCCATACAACTCTGCCAAGTCGACATCGATCATGACTTTCTGGCCGCGAATGAGCTGGATGCGGCTTTCGATGCGGGCCGGCGGCATGGTGAGTTGGTCAGGGAGGGGCATGAGTGAAAACCATGGTATGGCAAGCCTCATACTGTACCCCCTGTTTTGAGCGGGTATTAGATCTTCTGCAAACTGCTTCCCGTTTTAAACGATTGATGGAAACTATTTAAGCGTGATCGCCTTGTTGAGGCGGTTGATGACATCGTCCGGCACAGCCTTGCTGCACATGATGTGGCGTTCGGGGCCGTGCGGCATGTCCTTGAAATGCAGCAGGCGCAGGTTGCGGGTCTGTTCGCTAGGATGGTGGGCCATGATGTAATGGCCTTCATCTTCGGAGACGAACATCATGTCCACCACACCCTTGGCGATCGACTGCACCATCTTGCCTGAGGCGGCTGTGGAGATCGCCAGGCTGGCACTGCGCGGCGCCAGCAGCTTGTCCAGCTCGGTGCCGTAGGAATAGTTATCCTTGACCAGGATGCGGGTTTCCGGCCGCTGCAACAATGCGCGCAAGGTCGTATCGCCGCGCGCCGCCAGGGCCGCGTTGGCCAGCACCATCCAATCCTTGTCGCGGTAGATCGGCTTGGTGAATTTGGCGAAACCATCCCGCTCCGCCGTCCAGAACCAGCCGACCGCGCAGTTCAGCGCGCTGGCGTCGTGGACCATGATCAGTTGGCGGTTGGTCGGCACGTTGTGCCAGACCACCGGGATGCCGGCGGTCTTGAAGGCTTTGGCGGTGGGTGCGCCGGTCAGGCCGCTGGGGGCGCCGTCCGCCATCGGGATCATGTAGGGCGGGCGTTCGCTATAGCCGACGTTGATGGTGTTTTCTGCAGCGCAGCCCAAAGGCAGCAGCAGGCAGCTGACAGCGATCATGGTGGCGCTACGCGAACCCGTCATGGAAGACCTCATCGGTGTAAGTCATGAGTTTACACCCGGCAAGCAGCCCCGGCCAGCAATTTTGCGGCGGCCTAGAAGCGTGTCTCGCGCGCCACGCGCAGGAAGTTGTCGAGGATGGCGGTACAGTCGAGCAACTCGACGCCGCCGGCCTGATGGAATTCCGGATGCCACTGCAAGCCCATCACAAACGGCGCCTTGCGGTAGCGGATGGCCTCGACCATATTGTCCGGCACGGACAAGGCTTCCACCGCCATATCGCGCCCCAGCGTCTTGACGGCCTGATGGTGGATGGAGTTGACCAGGCCGGCGCTCTTGCCCTTGAACAGCTTGGACAGCGAAGAGCCGGCCGGGAAGGCGACTTCGTGGCGGTTGCGGTCGTAGTCGTCGTTGACGTGGGCCAGCGAATCGGGCACGTCGGAAGCGATGTCCTGGTACAGCGTGCCGCCGAAGGCCACGTTGATTAACTGGCAGCCGCGGCAGATGCCCAGCACCGGCTTGCCCGCTTCGACGAATTCATGCAGCAATTCCAGCTCATACATATCGCGCGCGCGGTCGCCGCCCCATTCGGGACGGGTCGGCGTTTCCGAATAGCTTTGCGGCGAGACATCGGCCCCGCCTTGCAGCACCAAGCCGTCCAGATGCTTGGCGTAGTCGCGCAGGCGGATGTTGGACGGGTGCAGCAGGCCGTCGGTATTGACGGTCGGGATCATGAACACCAGCACATCGCGCGACATCACCCACTGCGCGATCGACTCTTCCAGATATTGCAGGTTCTTGCTGCGCAGGCCGGTGGCGCCAGGCTCGGGGTGGAAGATGCGGGCCGACACGCCGATGTGCAGCGGCCGTTGAATGATGTGACGCGTGGCGGCAGCCGCGATGCGGCGGTAGCGCGCCATTAGCACGCGGCCCCACAGGGTGAAGACAGTGTCGCCCGGGTCCAGATAACGCGGCGTGCCGACATCCGGGCGCGGCGCGCGCCGGTCGTGATCGGTGCTGCGACGGTGCTGCGACGCTTGTGCTTGATCGTTGTCGTCCGGTCCCGCGCTCATGCCATCCTCGTTGACTATCTACAGGCGTCCAGTGTGCCACATGCCGGCGCCATCAGTCGCCCGCTACGACGCCGGATGGAGTTCGCGGACGAGAGCGTCGGCGAAGGCCGACACCAGCGGCTCGGCCTGACGCCGGCTGGCCAGGCCAACCTTGGTCAACAGGCCGCCGCCCGACAGCGGAATGAAGCGCACGCCGGCCGGCGCCATCAAGCGCATGCACTCGGGCACGATGGCGATGCCGAGGTTGGCCTCGATCAGGCTCAGTTGCGAGGACTTGCGCGACAGCACCCGCGCCTGCTTCGGAAAGAACCCCTGGTCCAGGCACAGATTCGCCACCAGATAGCTCAGGCCGCCCCGGCTCTTGTGCGGGATCGAAATGAAGGCTTCGTCGTGCAGGTCGGCCAGCTCGATATTGTCCAGCGCCGCCAGCGGCGAATGCTGCGACACCGCCACCACCAGCCGCTCCGTCGCCAGCTCGCGCACCTGGATGTGCGGATACTTGCGTAAGGTCGGCATGCGGATCAGGCCGATATCGGCGCGGCCTTCCTCGATATCCATGGTCTGGTCTTCCGACGGCGCCATCGAGATTTCCAGCGTCACGCCTGGGAACTCCGCCAGCAGGCGGCTCAGCGCGCCCGTCAGCGCCGGCGTCAGGATCACCGAACTGGAATGCTGCAAGCGGATCAGGCCTTGCGCGCCCAGGCCCACCTGGCGCGCCTGCACCACCGTATGGTCGATATCGTCGAGGATGCGCTTGCTGCGTTCGAAGAACAGCTGGCCGGCCGGCGTCAGCTCGATATGGCGCGAATCGCGCGTGAGCAGCTGGGTTTGCAGCTCGTCCTCCAGCTCCTTGATCTGCCGGCTCAGCGCCGACTGCGCGATGTACAGCTTCTCCGCCGCGCGCGAGTAGCTGCCGGCCTCCACGAT
Organism: Rugamonas aquatica; assembly: GCF_009380215.1. Classification (GTDB taxonomy): domain Bacteria; phylum Pseudomonadota; class Gammaproteobacteria; order Burkholderiales; family Burkholderiaceae_D; genus Rugamonas; species Rugamonas aquatica_B. The sequence goes on along the minus strand of NZ_WHUG01000010.1, from coordinate 88,754 downwards.
CTCTACAAAATATTTAAACTGTTTAAGTGAAATCACCGTTATGCCGTTTCGAGATAGATGGCCGCCGTATTTGATATTGGATTGATATGCGCGGCGCCGTTAAAGTGAAGCGTCTCTTCTACCTTTACGGGAACCGCCATGTTGGTACTTATCGGAATAATTGGCGTGGTCGTGAGTATTGCATTAAAAGTAATATGCGTCCAGATCGGCTGCGGGAGCAGTGTCGACGATAAAGAGGATTAAGCCCCTATAATCGGGGATGATAAAAAAATACCTGACTCTCGCCGGCAAGCTGTGCGCCGCGTTCGTGGCGCTGTGCCTGTCGCTGTGGGGCGTCGGCGCGTTGTGGTTCCAGGCCGCGCCTGCTGTGGCGCTGATCTGGGCCGCTGCCAGCATGGTAACGCTGGTGCTGTGGTGGTGGCGCCGGAATGCGCGCATGCTGCTGCCATGGCTGGCGGCGGTCGTGTTGATGATGGGATGGTGGAGCACCATCAAGCCCAGCCATGAACGCGTGTGGGCTGATGATGTGGCGCGCATGGTCACGGGGAAGGTGCAGGGCAGTGTCGTCACGCTGGACCAGGTGCGCAATTTCGACTGGCGCAGCGATGCGGACTACACGCAGCGTTGGGAGCAGCGGCAGTATGATCTGAGCCAGTTGCAGTCGGTCGATGTGGCGCTGTCGTACTGGATGGGGCCGGCCATTGCACACACGCTGGTGTCGTTCGGCTTTGCTGACGGGCGCTATCTGACGTTCTCCATCGAGATCCGCAAGGAGCGCGGCGAGAGCTTCGACGCCATCGCCGGATTCTTCAAGCGCTTCGAGACGGTGCTGATCGCCGCCGACGAGCGCGACATCCTGCGCGTGCGTACCAACGTGCGCGGTGAGGACATGTATCTGTACCGGCTGAAGATGCCGCCGGAGGCGATGCGTTCCTTGTTCCTGTCCTATCTGGACGAAGGCGCGCTGCTCAAGCGTGAGCCGCGCTTCTACAACACGCTGATCGCCAACTGCACCACCATCGTCTTCGAGATGGCGCGACGCATCGATCCCGGCTTGCCGCTGGACTGGCGCTTGCTGGCGTCGGGCTATCTGGACCGCTACCTGTTCGATATCGGCGCGCTGGCAGGGCAGGGTGGCTTCGACTCGCTGCGGCAGCAAGCCCACATCACCGCCAAGGCGCGCGCGGCGGACAAGGCGACAGATTTTTCCGAACGCATCAGATTGCATTTAAAATAACTGTTTTCAGTTCATTGGTGCACAATTTAAACGATGAAAACTTTTCTTTTTTCCGTCTTGGCCGGCATTGGAATTGTATTGTGCTTGGCAGGCTATTTCCATTTGAAAAATTCGCCGCTTGCGCCGGTTAACCAACTCACGCCAGACATCTCCGTGACGGAACAGATCAAACAGCAGGCGATAGGCAAGCTCAAGGAGCGTGGCTTTGCCACGATAATTGATTTGCGCCCAGATGGGGAGGCCGTTGATCAGCCTACGTCGACGGCGATGTCGGTTGCGGCGAAGGCCAACAACATCAAGTTTTACTACGTGCCTGTGCCACACGGCGAGATTCCACAACAGTCCGTTGCACAGCTTGCAGAAGCGCTGAGAAACGCTCCGAAGCCCATTCTGATGTACTGCAGAAGTGGAAAACGAGCGGTAAGAACCTGGAGCCTGGTCGAGGCATCAAGAGCAGGTGGGATGGACGTAAATTCCATCATGGCTGCCGTTAAGCAGGGCGGTCAGTCGGCAGACGACCTTGAGCAAGACATCATGCGGCGGATTTCTGAGCGCCCATCTATATCGGGTGAAAAACGATGAATGACACTGCACAAGTTCCTGCTTCGTCGATTGGCAATATTCTTTTCAAGAGTGTCCTCGTCATCGCTGGGGTGGGGATTGGAGGAATCATCGGCCTGATCGTCGCGTTGTTCACGGGTTTAATTGAAATCACGTGCTAGCCTTTAAGTGGCCTGCATTTCAGCGCGCAAAGTAAAGGTCGTGGAGGTGCTGGAGCTTGACCTCGGATGCCGATTGGGACAGGGCTACGCGTCCGCTTTGCATCAGGTAGACATGATCTGCTACGGCCACCGCGCGCTCGGTATTTTGTTCGACCAGCACGATGGTGCGGCCGCCGGCTTTGAGGCGTTCCAGTATCTCGAACAGTTCGTTGACGATCAACGGTGCCAGGCCTAGCGAAGGTTCGTCGATAATCAGCAGGCGCGGATCGGACATCAGGCCGCGTGCCATTGCCAGCATTTGCGCTTCGCCGCCGGACAACGAGCCGGCCAGTTGCGTGCGCCGTTCGCGCAGGCGCGGGAACATCTCGTAGGCTTCTTCCAATCGCCGCTTCACATGCTGGCGGTGCGATTTGTGGAAGGCGCCCATGATCAGATTCTCTTCCACGCTCATGTCGCGGAAGACCATGCGGCCTTCGGGGATCATGGCGATGCTATGGTCCGCCATTTCCCACGTCGGCGTTCCGTTCAAGCGCTCTCCGTTCAAGCGGATCTCGCCGGCGGTCACTGGCACCAGTCCCATGATCGCGCGCAGCAGCGTGGTCTTGCCGGCGCCATTGGGGCCGATGATGGTGGTGAGCTTGCCCGCTTCCGCTTTCAGCGACACATCCCACAACACGTTGATCGCGCCATAGCCTGCGCGTACCTGGTCCAGTTCAAGCATGCGCCGCTCCGGTGTAGCTTCGAATAACTTCCGGATCGTTGAACACGGCTTCCGGCGTACCGTCCGCGATCAACTGGCCGAAGTTGAGCACCACCACCCGCTGGCACAAGGAGTTGATGGTCTCGATATCGTGCTCGATGATGACGATCCCCACGCCGAAGCGCTCGTGCATCTCCTTCAGCATGCCCATGAAGCGCCGCTTGCCGCTGGTCTCCAGGCCCGCCAGCACTTCGTCCAGCAACAGCAGCTTGGGCGTGGTGGCCAGCGCCTTCGCCACCTCCAGCGCTTTCAACTCGGTCAGCGCCAGCTCGGTGGCGGCATCGCGGTGCGCCTTGTCGGCCAGGCTGGTGAACTCCAGGATCTCATCGATCTTGTCGTCGTCGATCTTGCCGGTGCCGAAGCGCTGCGCCACCACCAGATTCTCGCGCACCGTCAACTCGTGCATGGGCTGCGGGATCTGGAAGGTGCGGCCTATGCCCAGCCGCGCGCGCCGGTAGATCGGTGTGCGGATCACGTCCTGGCGGTCGAAGCGTATCGTGCCTCCCGTCGGCCGCACCAGGCCGGAGATGGCGTTAAACAGCGTGGTCTTGCCGGCGCCGTTGGGGCCGACCAGGCCGACCACGTCGTGCGTGCCGACCGCCAGGGTGACGGCGTTGACCGCCGTGAGGCCGCCAAAGCGTACCGAGAGATTGTTCAGCTCAAGCATGGTCTTTCCTCCGCAGCAGGGCGAGCAGGCCGGTGGGACTGAAGATAATCATCGCTACCAGCAGTCCGCCCAGCACCAGTTGATGCCCGGTCGGGATCAGGGTCTTGAACACCAGTTGGTCCAGCAGGTACACCACCAGCGCGCCGACCACCGGCCCTGCGATGGTGCGGTAGCCGCCGAAGATAGCGGCGACGATGGGCAGCGTTACCCACAGGCCGTTGAAGGCGTAGTCGGGTTCGAGGAAGTTGATGTAATGGGCGTTGAACGCGCCCGCCACGCCGGCCATGAAGGCGGATACCATCAGCATCAGGCCTTTGAGCAAGGTGCTGTTGACGCCGACCACGCGGGTGGCGTCCTCGCTGTCGTGCATGGCGCGCAGGGCGGTGCCGTAGTGGCTGGCGCGGATGGCGCGGTAGGCCAGCGCGAACGCCAGCACGATGGTCAGTATCGTCAGATAGGCGCCGGTCTTGCCGCTCATGTCGTAGCCGAGGATGGTCGGCAGGCCGGGGATGTTGGCGATGCCGCCGGAGCCGCCGGTGAGCGAGGTCCATTCGGTGGCGAGGATGCGGAAGATGTGGGCGTAGGCCAGAATCGCCAGCGCGAAGTAGGGGCCGCGCAGCCGCAGCACCGGCAGCATCACGACGGAGGCGAGCAGTGCGCCGATGCCGCCCAGCGCGATCCCGGCCAGCACCGGCACGCCCAGTTTGACGGTGACGATGGCCGAGACGTAGGCGCCCACGCCGAAGAAGGCGCTGTGGCCGAAGCTGACCATGCCGCCCAGGTTGCCCAGCAGCGCCCAGGATAGGGCGACGCAGCCGATCACCATGGCGGCGACGATCAGGCTCATGATGTAGTTGTCGGCGCCAAGCAGCATGGGCACGGCGCCGCAGGCCGGCAGCATGGCCCAGGTTTGCCAGCGCTGCATGGGTCCCCGCTTCCGCGGGGACGACGGGAGGTTGCTCATCCGCGTCTCCTTGTCGCGCCCATCAGACCATTCGGCATCACGAACAGCACCAGCAGGAACAAGGTCATGCCGGCCAATTCCTGAAGGGCCGAACTGGCCAGAGTGACGGTCAGCGCTTCGGCCACGCCAAGCAACACGGCGCCTATCAGCACGCCGGGGATGGAACCCACGCCTGCCAGCACGGTGATGATGAAGGCCTTGACCGTCAGCGCGCCGCCATACGCTGGCTGGATCACGCCGTAGCTGTACAGCGCCACGCCTGCAAACCCGGCCAGCATGCCGGCCACGATGAACGACACCAGCTCCGTGCGGCCCGGTGCGATGCCCATCAATTTGGCCGCGTCGCGATTGCTGGACACGGCCCGCAGCGCGCGCCCGTACCAGCTGCGCGACAGCCACCACCACAAGCCGCCCATCAGCAGCAGGCTGACCACGAAGAAGATCAATTCACTGCGCATGCTGTACAGCGGCCCGACCACGAAGGCCTCCTGCAACCAGCTGGAACTGGTCGAGCGCACATCGGCCTTCCAGATCAGCAGTATCAGGTTGGTCAGGATTACGCCGATGCCGAAGGTGAGTATCAGCGAGTTGATCTCGCGGTCCTGCTTGATGCGGCTGACGATCCAGTACACGCCGGCCGACGTCGCGCTGACCACCAGCAGCGCTATCGGTATCGCCCATGCCGGATTGAGCCCCAGCCCAGACTCCACCGAGTAGGCGATGTAGGCCGCCAGTAGCACCAGCTCTCCGTGGGCCAGGTTAATCACCCGCATGGTGCCGAACACCAGCGCCAGGCCCAGCGCGATCAGTGCGTAGGAGCCGCCCTGCAGCAGGCCGGAATACAGCGCCTGGAGTATCAGTTCCGTCACGACGGCTTACCAGGGCAGGCCGGGATACACCATGCTGCCGGTCGCCGTCTCCTTGGGCCAGACGATGACGATGTTCTTGCCCTGGTGCTGGCCCATGCGGTGCACGAAGTTGGGGTTGTCACCGTTGGCGCCGAACTGCACCCGGCCGATCAGCGTGTCGCGGTCGGTCCTGCGCAGCTCTTCGGCCACGCCGCCTTTCTTCACCGTGCCTTTGTCGGCGGCGCGCGCGATGGCTTCGAACAGCAGCATCGATTGCACATAGCCGAACTGGCCGAGATAGTCCGGCTCCTTCTTGTACAAGGCCTTGTAGGCCTCGGCGAAGGCCTTGCCGTCCGCCGTGTCGAAGTGGGCGGGGAAGGGCAACAGGGCGGTGCCGTACACATTGGGCATCAGGTCCGGAAACTCGGACGCCATCTTCGGCGTCGCCAGCGACCACACGCCTATCATCGCCTTGACGGACGGCTTGAGCACGCGCGCGGCGCGCAGGATGCCGACGTAGTCGTTCTCGTAGCCGACCATCAGTATCGCTTCCGATTTGTCCTGCAGCTTGATCTTGTTGATGATCGGCTTGAAGTCGGTGATGGCCGGATCGAAGGAATGGGTGACGGCCTTGACGCCTTTGGCCGTCAACACCTTCTGCACCGAGTTGGCCAGGTCGGACGTGGCTTCCTTGGTCGAGAACACGATGGACACCGATTTCACGCCCATGTCCGCCAGCAGTCCCTGCACGGCTTTTTCATAGCCGGCGGTGTTATTGATGCGGAAGAAGTTCTTGCGGCCGCTGTTGACCAGGCTATCGTCCACGCCGCCGGAGGTGATGTAGACCAGTCCCAGTTTGTTGGCCGCGTCGGAGGCGGGGGAAATGTTGTTGGAGCCGTAGCCGCCGGTGATCGCCACCGCGCCCTGGCTGGCCAGCTTCTCCACCGCCGCTACCGCCTTGGCCGGCGCCGATTCGTCGTCGATGGTGATGATCTTGATCTTGTGTTTGCCGTTGGTCTTGTTGAACACTTCGGCGGCGACCATCACGCCTTCCTGCATGCCGGAGCCGACGCGGGCCAGCGTGCCGGTCAGCGGCAGCTCCGCGCCGACCGTGAATTCCTCGGCGCTTGCGCCGCCTGCCATTGCCATCGCGATCAGTGCCGCGATTGTGATGTGTTTCATGCCGGTCTCCCCCTTGGTATGGTTATCTTTGTGCCAGTTGCCGCAGCTGCCCTTTTAATATTTTTCCGGTGGCCGCCGCAGGCAAGGCGGGCATGACGATGATCTCGGACGGGCATTTATACGGCGACAGCTGGCCCGCCAGGTACTGCTGTAATTCTTCTGGCGTGACGTGGCGGCGCGGATCGATTTCGACGAAGGCCACCACTTCCTCATTGCCATCGGCCGCGCCACGCCCCACCACGGCCGATTGCGTTACCGCCGGATGTGCGTTCAGCACCGTCTCCACTTCCAGCGGATAGACGTTGAAGCCGGAACGGATGATTAACTCCTTGGTGCGGCCTATGATGAACAAGGCGCCATCGGCATCGCGGCGGGCGACGTCGCCGGTGTTGATCCAGCCGCCGTCGCGCATCGTTGCCTCTGTCAGTTCCGGCTCGCGGTAGTAGCCTGCCATGATGTTGGGGCCGCGCACCCACAGTTCACCGGCGGCGCCGTCCATCGTGTCGGCGCCGCCGGCATCGACCAGGCGCACTTCAACGCCGGGGATAGCGTGGCCCACCGAGTCGTCGCCGCGCGGCTGGTCCAGGCGCGTCTGGCTGATGGTGGGAGAGGTTTCGGTCATGCCGTAGCCGTTATGCAGCGTCAGGCCGAACAGCTGTTCCACCTGCGCCTTCAGGCTGGGCGCCAGCGGCGAGCCGCCGGCGTAGATGAAGCGCAGCCGTGACGCCAGCTGCAGGCCGGAGCCGCCTTGCGTCTCCAGCAGGCGCGCGTACATGGCGGGCACGCCCTGCAGTATCGTCAGGCCATCGTCGCGGATCGCTTTCAGTACAGCGCCCGGTGTGAAGCGCGGGCACAGGTAGAGGCAGGCGCCCGCGTACAAAGTGCCCAGCATGACCGAGGCCAGGCCGTAGACGTGGGTGATGGGCAGCACGCCGTAGGCCCGATCGGTCGGCGTCAGGCCGCGCAGGGTGCTGGAGACGGCGGCGATGAACAGCAGATTGCGGTGCGTGAGCATCACGCCTTTCGGCTGGCCGGTGGTGCCGGTGGTGTAGATCAGCGCCGCCACCTGTTGCGCCGACGAGGCATGCACCGGCTCCGGCGCGCAGTCGGGATTGAGGGCGCCGATCATCCACGGACCGAACGGCGAGGGCGCGCTCACGGCGCCATGGCGCAGGCCATGCGCCGCAGTCTCCGATGCGGCGTCCGGCGCCGACGTGTAGATCACGCGTCGCGCACCGCTGTGATCGCGGATCTGGTCCACCTCGCGAGCGGACAGGCGGCCGTTGACGTTGACGATCCACGCGTCCACCTCGGCGGCGGCGAAGATCAGCGCCACCTGCGCCGCGCAGTTTTCGCCGACCACCATCAATCGGTCGCCGGGCCGTATCTGCAGGGCGCGCAGCTGCGCCACGGTGGCGTCGATGGCGGCCGTCAGCTCGGCGTAGGTCCAGTGGCGCGCGCCGTCGTGCAGCGCCCAGGCTTGCGGCGCGTGCTCCGCCCAGCTGCGCGGGATGACGCTCAGGCGTTGCGGCAGCGTGGCCAGTATCCGGGCGGTGTCGATGGCGTCCATCAGCCCTCGGCCGCCTTGATCATGTTGCGGGCAATGACCAGTTGCTGGATCTGCGAGGTGCCTTCGTAGATGCGGAACAGCCGCACGTCGCGGTAGAAGCGCTCGGCCGCGTAGTCGGACATATAGCCCGCGCCACCGTGGATCTGCACCGAGCGGTCGGCCACGCGGCCGCACATCTCGGAGGCGAACAGCTTGCAGCACGAGGCTTCGGTGGAGATGTCCTCGTGGTTGTCGCGGCGGCGGGCGGCGTCCAGCACCATGCTGCGGGCGGCGTAGATTTCGGCCTTGCTGTCGGCCAGCATCGCCTGGATCAGCTGGAACTCGGCGATCGGCTGGCCGAACTGCTGGCGCTCCATCGCATAGCGCAGCGCGTCGTCCAGCATGCGCTCGGCCACGCCGACGCAGATCGCCGAGATGTGCAGGCGGCCCTTGTCCAGCACCTTCATGGCGGTCTTGAAGCCCTGGCCTTCCTTGCCGCCGATGATGCTGGCGGCGGGCACGCGGCAGTTTTCGAAGATCACGTCGCAGGTGTGGGCGCCGCGCTGGCCCATCTTCTTGTCCGTCTTGCCGAGCGAGATGCCGGGCGTGTCGCGTTCGACGATGAAGGCCGAGACGCCGCTAGGGCCCTTGCGGTTGCTGTCGGTGCGCGCCATCACGGTGAACACGCCGGCTTCCGGTGCGTTGGTGATGTAGCGCTTGGTGCCGTTGATGATGTAGTGGTCGCCGTCGCGCACGGCGGAGGTCTCAAGCGCGCCGGCGTCCGAGCCGTGGCCGGGTTCCGTCAGCGCGAAGGCGCCGACGATTTCGCCGGATGCCATGCGCGGCAGCCAGGCGTTCTTTTGTTCTTCGGTGCCGTCGATCAGTATGCCCTGCGAGCCGATGCCGTTGTTGGTGCCGAACAGCGAGCGGAAGGCGGGCGAGGTGCGGGCGATTTCAAATGCGGCCAGCACTTCCTCTTCCATGGTCAGACCCAGGCCGCCGTATGCTTCGGGGATGGAGAGGCCGAACAGGCCCAGTTCGCGCATCTGCGCCACCAGCGTTGAAGGGATTTGGTCGGTGTCGGCCACGAGCTGCTCGTTCGGCACCAGTTGTTCGCGCACGAAGCGGCGGATACTATCCAGCAGGATGTTGAGCGTTTCCTGGTCTCTTATCATGGTCTCCCTCTTCGGAAGACTTCAATGTGCCGATTCGGCCAGACCCTGTCAAGCTTTGGTATTGATTAAGGTGCCGAGATTCTGGTCGGCGGCCTGGATCACCTTGGCCGACAGGTCGAACTGCGCCTTGTAGATCAGCGAGTTGGTGGTTTCGGTGGCGAGGTTGGTGCCGCTGGGCGCGTCCGTCGCCTGCAACTGCTGCGCCTGGAAGGAGATCGAGACGCCGCTGCCGGCCGGGGCGTTTTCCTGGAACGTCGCATGCGTCGGCTGGAAGCCTTGCGTGCCGATGTTGGCGATCGCGTGCGCGCTGTTGCCCAACGCGCGTTCGGAGGCGTTGAGACCGGTGATTCCTGAGCTGAGTGCGGCGATGGCCATGATATTTCCCTTCGGCAAGTAACGAAAGTGTACACCGTTCTGCTGCGCCGTGCACAGATTTGATTAAAATTTCAGCAGACTTGACGCCGCCGGGCAACTGGGTGAGTATTGATATACAGACACTTTCCGAGCGAAATACATGCCTATCCTGCGTCGCCTGCTATGTGCCTGCCTGCTCCTGGCTGCGGCGGCCGCGATGGCTGAGCCCATCGTGGTCCATTACCCGCGCGCCGAGAGCATCGACGACGAGCGCGGCGAGTACGGCCTGGCGCTGCTGGAGCTGGCGCTGGCCAAGTCCGGCGGCAGCTACCGCGTCGAGCTGTCGCCGACGCGCATGCAGCAGAACCGGGCGCTGGTGGAGCTGCAATCCGGCTCGGGCCGTATCGACATCGTCGGCACCATGACCTCGGCCGAACGCGAGGAGGCGCTGCTGCCGGTGCGGATACCGATGACGCGCGGCCTGATCGGCTGGCGCATCGGCCTGGTGCGCGCCGACCACAAGGACTTGCTGCGCGATGTACGCACGATCGACGACCTGAAGCGCTACACCACCGCCCAGGGCCACGACTGGCCGGACCTGCAGATCCTGCGTCACAGCGGGCTGAAAGTGCATCCGGTGGCCGTCTATAGCGGCCTGTTCGGCATGCTGAACGCCGGCCGCATCGACTGGGCGCCGCGTTCGGCCAACGAGATCTGGGCCGAGGCCGCCCGCCATCCCGAGCTGGCGATCGATCCCTACATCGTGGTCCACTATCCGACCGCCGACTATTTCTTCGTCAACCGCAGCAATCCGGCCCTGGCCGAGGCCGTGCGGACGGGGCTGGAGGCGGCGCTGGCCGATGGCAGCTTTGAACAGTTGTTTTATCTGCACTACGGCCGCCTGCTGCGCAACGCCCGCTTCGAGCATCGGCTGGTGATCCACCTTCCCAACCCGCTGCTGACCCCGCAAACCCCGCTGAACCGCAAGGAATTGTGGTTCACGTTAGACGATTTGAAACGCTACCCGTAAGACAAACCCACTTGCTTTGTGCTACCCTCCCGCCCTTAGTTGTTTTGGGGAAACATGTACTTCAGTTACATGAAATATGGGAGTTACACATGGCATTTTTTGATTTTCTGGATAAGGAGCGGACGGTAGCTGGGTCCGGTTTCAATCGTTGGCTGGTGCCGCCTGCGGCGCTGGCCATCCACCTGTGCATCGGCATGGCTTACGGCTTTTCCGTGTTCTGGCTGCCGCTGTCGCGCGCGCTGGGCATCAAGGAGTCGCTGGCCTGTCCGGCCGACATGGACTTGATCGCCAAGATCCTGTCGTCGAGCTGCGATTGGCAGATCTCGATGCTGGGCTGGATGTACACGATGTTCTTCGTCTTCCTCGGCCTGGCCGCGTGGCTGTTCGGCGGCTGGCTGGAACATGCGGGCCCGCGCAAGGCCGGCGTGGTATCGGCGGTGTGCTGGTGCGGCGGCCTGGTGATCTCGGCGCTGGGCGTTTACCAGCACCAGATCTGGCTGATGTGGCTGGGCTCCGGCGTGATCGGCGGCATCGGCCTGGGCCTCGGCTACATCTCGCCGGTGTCGACGCTGATCAAGTGGTTCCCGGACCGCCGCGGCATGGCGACCGGCATGGCCATCATGGGCTTCGGCGGCGGCGCGATGATCGGTGCGCCACTGGCCGACAAGCTGATGAAGTTCTTCGCCACGCCAGACTCGGTCGGCGTGTGGCAGACCTTCCTGGTGATGGCGGCGATCTACTTCGTCTTCATGATGGCCGGCGCGCTGTCGTACCGCGTGCCGCCGACCGGCTGGAAACCGGCCGGCTGGACGCCGCCGGCCAAGGCCAGCGCCAACACCATGATTACCACCCGCCACGTCCACGCCAGCAAGGTGTGGGGCATACCGCAATTCTGGCTGGTGTGGCTGGTGCTGTGTCTGAACGTGACGGCCGGTATCGGCATCCTGGGCATGGCCTCGCCGCTGCTGCAGGAGATCTTCGCCGGCCAGCTGCTGGGCGTGAACGTCGCGTTCAACGACCTGACGCTGGCGCAGAAAGGCCAGATCGCCGCGATCGCCGCCGGCTTCACCGGCCTGCTGTCGCTGTTTAACATCGGCGGCCGTTTCGTCTGGGCTTCGTGCTCGGACTTCCTGGGCCGCAAAGCCACCTACGGCATCTTCTTCGTGCTGGGCATCGCGCTGTACGGCCTGATTCCATCGATGGCGCATGGCGCGCAGCTGGCGCTGTTCGTCGGCTTCTTCTGCATCATCCTGTCGATGTACGGCGGCGGCTTCGCCACCGTGCCGGCCTACCTGGCCGACTTGTTCGGCACCCAGATGGTGGGCGCGATCCACGGCCGCCTGCTGACCGCATGGTCGGTGGCCGGCGTGTTCGGTCCTCTGCTGGTGACCTACATCCGCGAGTACCAGATCGCCCAGGGCGTGCCGAAGGCGCAGGCCTACGACATCACCATGTATCTGCTGGCGGGCCTGCTGGTGATTGGCCTGCTGTGCAACCTGATGGTGCGCCCGGTGGCCGACAAGCACTTCATGACCGAGGCCGAACTGGCCGCCGAAAAGAAGCTGGCGCACGAGCGCGACGCGGCCGCATCGACCGGCAACGCCGTCGCGTCGAACGGCGTCACCAGCCCGGTGGCGGTGGCCTTCGGCTGGCTGGCGGTCGGCATTCCGCTGGCGATCGGCGTATGGCTGACGGTGCAAAAAGCTGCCGTGTTATTTAAATAACACAGTAGAATAGGGCGTCCGTCTGCGGGGCCGGCTCCAGCATTGTGCTGGGCCGGCCCCGCTTTCATTTCCAGGAGCCCTTTGTACATGCTTGAATTGCGCAATGTCGTCAAAAGTTATACGAAGAACGTGCGGGCAGTCGACGACGTCAGTTTGAATCTGCCGGCCGGCGTGGTCGGTCTGATCGGCCACAATGGCGCGGGCAAGACCTCGCTGATGCAGATGATCGCCACCCTGACCAAACCGACCAGCGGCCAGATCCTGTTCGACGGCGCCGACATCGTCAAGCAGCCGGACGCGATACGCGGGCGGCTCGGCTTCCTGCCGCAGGACTTCGGCGTGTACCCGAACCTGACCGCGCTGGAATTCCTGCAGTACTTCGCGGCGCTGAAGGGCGTGCGCGATCCGGCGCGCTTGCGGATGCTGCTGGAGATGGTCAACCTGCACGAGCATGCGCACCGCCAGGCGGCCGGCTTCTCGGGCGGCATGCGGCGGCGGCTCGGCATCGCGCAGGCGCTGCTCAACGATCCCGATGTGCTGATCGTCGACGAACCGACCGCCGGCCTCGATCCCGAAGAGCGGCTGCGCTTCCGCCATCTGCTGTCGGAGATCGGCTTCCGCAAGCTGGTGATCGTGTCGACCCACATCGTGTCCGACATCGAGAACATGGCCAGTCACCTGGCCATCATGAACAAAGGGAAGCTGGTGGCCTACGATACGCCGGACAGTTTCGTGCAGACCGCGCGCGCCCAGGTATGGTCGGTGACGGTGGAGGCGCAGCACTACGAAGCCTTGCGCGCCGAGGTGCAGGTGCTGCAGGCGCAGCGCAACGAGCAGGGCATCCACTTGCGCATCTCCCATCCCTCGTCGCCGTGCGCGGGCGCGGTGCCGGCCGAGCCGACGCTGGAAGAGGCGCTGATGACGCGGCGCTACGCCGTGCAGGAAGCGGTGGCATGAACGCGCTGGCATTGAAGCTGTTGCTGCTGACCGAAGTGCGGCTGCGCATGCGCCGCACCGGCACGCTGGTGGCCGTGCTGGCGCTGATCGTCCTGACCTGGCTGATGGTCGGCGATCCCGCTGGCAGCCAGGTGATGCTGGTGGCCGACAATGCGCGCGTGGCCTACACCAGCACCAGTCTGGCCTTGGGCAGCGCGGGGCTGGGCGGCTTGTTCTTCGGCCTGGCGGGCTTTTATCTCGCGCGCGGACGCATGAGCGAGGACGTGCGCAGCGGCGCGGGTTCGGTGCTGGCGGCCACGCCGGTGAGCAGCGTCGTGTTCCTGCTCGGCCGCTGGCTGGGCAGCGTGGCTTACCTGTGCGGCCTGCTGGTCATCTTCATGCTGACCATGCTGGTGCTGCACATGGTGCGGGGCGAGGGACCGATACAGCTGCTGGTCTACGGCCAGATGTTCGCGCTGGTGATGCTGCCGCTGGTGTTCTTCACCGCCGCGATGGCGCTGCTGTGCGACGCCTGGGCGCCGCTGATGGGCAAGCGCGGCGACGTGCTGTACTTCCTCCTGTATCTGACGCAGATGGCGCTGCCGATCGCAGTTTCGGCCGAAGGCCGCTACGGCTGGACGCCTTTGCTGCTGCTGGATTTCTCCGGCCTGGGGGCCACGGTGCTGATGATCAGGGAGACCATCCACAGTTCCAGTTTCGCGCTTGGCGGCGGCAGCTTCGATGCGACGCTGCCGCCGGTGTATCTGCCGACGTGGCTATGGTCGGCGCAGCTGGTGTTCACGCGGCTGGGCTGCGCGCTGCTGGCCATGCTGCCATTGCTGCCGGCCTTCTGGCTGTTCCACCGCTTCTCGCCGGACCGCGTCAAGGTGCGGGCGGCGGGCGGCGGCTGGTCGCCGCTGGCGCTGGCCAACCGCATGCTGCGGCCGTTGACGCGGCTGGTGCGGCCGCTGTTTGCGCTGGCGTCCCGCGTGCCGGGCCTGGCCGGCCAGGCGCTGGCCGTGCTGGCGCTGACGCTGATGTCCAATCCTGCGGCCATCCTGGCGGCGCTGGTGCTGCTGATCGTGGGCAGCTTCGTGCCGGCCCTCGCCCTGGGCGGCGTGACGATCGCGGCCATCGCCATCTGGGGCATCCTGGCCAGCGACATCAGCGTGCGCGACCACCAGCATGATGTGGCGGCGATGAGCGGCGCGGCGCCGGGCGGCAGCGGCCGGCGTTACGGCGCGCAGTTGCTGGCTTCCTGCCTGCTGGCGCTGCTGTTCGCGGCACCGGTGCTGGTGCGCTGGTCGATGGCGGAGCCGCTGCGCGCTGCCGCGCTGCTGACCGGCGTGGTGACGCTGGCCGGCACGGCCAGCATCTTGGGCAGCCTGAGCGGCACCGCGCGCGCCTTCCTGGCCTTGTTCCTGTTCGGCCTGTATGTGGCCACGCAGGCGGCTAAGGTGCCTGCGCTGGATGTGGTCGGTTTCAACGGCGTGGCCAGCGTGCAAACGGTGAGCGTGCAGTTGCTGCTTGGCGTACTGCTGACCATAGGCGGTCTCGGCTATCAACGGTGGCGGAGAGCGCGGGACTGAAGAGAAGAGGGATGGCACACCTTTGATCTAGATCAGAGGTCGCCGGACTGTCTAACGTAGCCTTGGCATTCGCGCTGCAGACGCGTCGTCGAAACCGGTTCGACACCCCCAGGCCATCCTTACTTTCTTTTCGAGGCATTTATGTATCCATTTTCCCAAATTGTTACCCCAGCAGCCAAAAACCATATGGAAGCCCAATTGTCGTTCTTCAACGACATGTCGAAATCCCTGTTCCGTACCGTTCAGCAGTACAGTGATCTGAATATTCAACTGGCTCAAACCATGCTGGAAGAAAGCACGACGGCGGGCCAGCACGTCATCACCGCGCATCGCCCGACGGAAGCGTTTGCCGCTGTCGCCGCGCATGCACAGCCTGCGGCGGAAAAGCTGCGCGCCTATCAGCAGCATCTGTCGCGCATCGCTGCGGACACCCAGGTCGATCTGTCCAAGGTGGCGGAAGAGCATGTGCAGGAAACCAGCCGCACCGCCAAGGCGTTGGCCGATGAAGTGGCCCGCGTGACGTCGGAAGAAGCGGAAAAAACGCTGCGCAGCCATCAGGATGCGGTGGAACGCTTCAGCGATCCGTTCGCCAGCCATGCGGACGGCATGCGTCAATCCCGCGGCAACGAAATGCGCGGCAGCTCGACCATGCAAAGCGCCGGCACCAACGGCACCGAAAGCCGCGAAGGCAGCATGCAGGGTGGGCAAGCCTCCCAGTCGCAGACTGCCGCTCAGGCAGCGCAAGCCGGCAAGCAAACCAGCACCCGCAAAGAAACCTGAACCGGGCAACGAAGCCGATAGCATGTGATCTTCGCCGCCGCCGCGATTCGACTCGCGGTGGGCGGCATTTTTTTTGTCCTTGCTTTATCATGGGCGGTTTGATGCTGTCTGGAGATAAAGATGACGAATACCACCGCCGCGCAGCCTGAGTCGCTGCACATTGTTTGCCCTCATTGCGACGCCGTGAACCGGGTGCCTGCCGCCAAGCTGGCGCAACAGCCTGTGTGCGGCAAGTGCCAGAAGGAGCTGTTCACCGGGCAGCCGCTGGATTTGTCGGCCGCGCGCTTCCTCAAGCATATCGAACGCAGCGATATTCCTGTGCTGGTGGATTTTTGGGCGCCATGGTGCGGGCCGTGCAGGACGATGGCGCCGTTCTACGCGCAGGCGACGCAGCGGCTGGAGCCGCAGTTCCGTGTGGTGAAACTGAACACGGAGGAAGCGCAGGAACTGGCGGCGCGCTATGCGATCCGCAGCATTCCGACGCTGGCCTTGTTCAAGGGCGGGCGCGAGGTGGCGCGGCAACCGGGCGCGATGGATGCGTCCAATATCGTCGCCTGGGCGATGCAGAATAATCGCGCTTGAGTTCTATCGCCGTTCGTTATTCGGCTGCGCGTTCCAGCCATTTGCGGATGCCGTCCAGCGTGCGGAAGTCGGCCACGGAGCGGGTGTTGATATGCGGGTGGCGGCTTTGCAGCATGCGCGATAGCGCGGCGCCGGGGCCCATTTCCAGCGCGTAGGTGATGCCGGCTTCGGCGGCGGCGTCCATGCAGGCGGACCAGTGGATGGTTTCGGCCAGTTGGCGCGAGAGCTGGTCCACCGCTTGCGTTTTGGTGTTGACGGTTATCGCGGCTATGCCTGCCAGTACGGGCGCGCTCATGGTTTGGAATTCTGTTCGTTGCAAGGCTGCGGCGAAGGGCGCGACTGCGGCCTGCATGTACGGCGTGTGCGAGGCCACCTCCACCGGCAGGCGGGTGCTGCGGCCGCCGGCTGCGTGCACCGCTTGCTCAAGCGCTTGTACGCGGTTGGCCGGGCCGCCGGCGATGCAGGTGTCGTCGCCGTTTTCTATGCTCATGTAAAAGGCGTGTTCGGCAAGGAGGGATGCGGTGCGGGATAGCGCCAGGCCGGAGATTGCCGTCAGCGTTTGACCTGGCAGCGCTTGTGCGCAGTCGTCCATCAGTTGTGCGCGTTCTGCGGCTAGCCGCACTGCCGTCTCGGGCGTCCAGGCGCCTGCGATGCCGTATGCGGACAGCTCGCCGATACTGTAGCCTGCCACCAGCGCCGGTGTCGGCGCGAACTCGCGTATCGCCGCCCACATCGACAGCGTGGCCGCTACGATCAGCGGCTGGGCGTTGCGGTTGGCGTAGATGTCCACGCCGCTGGCCAGCGTCAGGTCTGTTGGCGGCTGGTTGGCCGACGGCCTGTCGGGCCGCGCCGGGGCGGCCAACGCGAGGCTGGCCAGCTGCGCGCTGGCGTCGTGACCTGCCGGGCTGCTGCGCGCCAGGTCGAACATCGCGGCGTGCTGTCCGCCCTGGCCGGGGCAGAGCAGCAGCAGGCGGGATTGGACGCCATAGGACATCGTCATCGCTGGCCGCAGTCCATCGCGGTAATGGCTTGCACCAGGCAGCTGGCGGCCAGCAGGTCGGCCGCACCGCCTGGCGAAAGGCGCTGTTGGACGAATGCCTGGTGACTGTCCAGCGCCTCTGTGCACCAGTCGGCGTTGGCTGTACCGCCAAGGTCGATAAAGCGCTGGGCGTGTGCGCGCACGGTCTGCGCGCCTTGCGGGCCGGCGCGGTGGTAGACGTTGCTGTCGTTGATGCGGGCCATCAGCGTGAACAGGGTGTCGATGCGGGCATGCGTCATGCTGGCGCCGCGAGCGCGCGCGGCCAGCAGCGCCGGCACGCCGATCTCGAACACCGAAGGCAAGCCAAGCGCACCTTCTTCCCGCGCACCGCTGACGGCATAGCGCGCCGCGACCCGCAGGCCGTTGCTGAGGCCCGCCGCTGGCGCATCGGCCCGTGCATCGGTTGGCGCGGCATGCATGGCCAGTTCCTCGCCCCAGCGTATCAGCATGGCTGCGCGCAGGGCGACTGGCGTCATGGGTGTGCCTTGCGCGCGGGCGCGGCCGGCGGTTGCGCACAACAGACCCAGGCTGAAGATCGCACCGCGATGCGTGTTGATGCCACACGTCGCCTCAAGCATCGAGGCCTCCGCTTCAATGCCCAGCTGCTTGAGCCGCGCGAACGGCGCATCATGCCATCCTGCCAGACAGATTTTCTTGAAGTAGTGCCGCAACGAGAACAGGCTGCGCATGAAGGTCAGCGCGTTCATGTCGTCATGACTGCCTGTATCCACCAGCGACACCAGCCCAGGCTTGGGGTACAGGCAAAGCTCCGCGTACAGGCTGCGAACCGCAAGCCGAGCGACCTCGCAGGCGAAGTCCCGCTGTGCTGCGCGCCCCAAGGCGGCGGGAACGCCTGCCCGCATACGCATCGCGGCGCGGGCAGGGGTTGCGATCAGGCGGGACGTGGTACGCATCATGCCTGCTCCAATGTCGCCAGCAGCGACGCGGTATCCATCAGCCGCACCGCATGCAGCTCCTTGACGATCACACGGGCCGGATTGGTCATCGCCATCTGCCACTCCTTCCACGACACCGCCAAACCACCGGGAAAGACGATCTCGCCATCAAGCGGCAAATGCGCGCCATGCCGCGACAGCAGCGTCACGCCGTCCTCCAGCTGCTTGGGGCTGCGTGGATGGAACAGGATATCGATATCGGAAGCGGGCGTCAGATACAGCAGCCCAGTCAGCACCTGCATCGCCAACGATCCATAGATGCGCAGATGCAGATGCTTGGCCTCCTTCTCCAGCGCCGTCAGCGCCTCGCGCCACGGCCCGGCGTAGCGCAATGCCGAGCGCAGTTCCACCGCAGCCGATGTCCGGCTGATCTCCAGCGCCGGTGCGGACAGGGAGATGCGCACTTTTCCGCCGGTGCGCTCGTCCGGCGGCAGCGGCAGGCCGAGGCAAACGTCGCTCGGCTGCGCGCCGACATCGAAGCGCCGCACCACAGCCGGCCAATCCTGGCCCTGCCACAGCGTCAGCGCGGCCCGATGTTGCGGCTGCGCCGCGCGCAGCACTGCCAGCCATCCCTGCTCGGAAAGCCAGGCCAGCATATGCCGCTCAAGACCGCGCACGGCGATCCCCGGCTGCGGCACAGGCGCCGATTTAGTCGACGCGGACATGACCATCCGTCATCACAGCCTCGATCACCGGCTGCGCCCAACGCCGCCCGCCACGCTGCAAACCCAGCGCGCTGCGCTGATCGCCATCCGGCGCAGCAGCAAGCGCGGTACACAGATGCGCCGCCAGATCGCCTTCCCAGATCGCCTCCAGGCCACCCATGCGCAGATAGTTTTCCGGCCCCGGCGCAAACACCGGATTACTCTGCGCCAGCTCCGTCAATCTCTCTTCCGACACCTTGGTGATGCGCGCCATCGCCGGCAAACCCATCACGCGGATGGTCGCATCGGGCAGGGCATAGCAGGCGTCCGCCATCAGGCCGCTGGTGATAAAGCCGCCGGACAGCGCCTGGTCGTACACCAGACCGATAATCTTGTGACCCTTGCGCCGCGCCAGATCCACGCATTTGCCCAAGTGCGCCATGTAGCTGTTGATGCCCAACATCTCATCGCGATGGCGCAGGCGCTGGCCCTGCGTATCGATCAGCATCAGTATCGGCATGCCGGGAAATTCGCGCACCGTGCGCAGGATCGCCTTGGCCTGCGCCAGCGCGATCTCCACGCCGATCGGCGTATGGCCGGTGGTGCCGATCACCGCCAGCGCCTGTCCATCCACCTGCGCGCTACCGCACAGGAAATCGTTCTGCTCGACGATGGCATGCCCTTGCGGGAACAGCGTGTCCGCCAGTTTTTTCCAGTCCATGTGTTGACGCTCCACCTCAGGCTCCCATGCGGTGCTTGGCGGCGGCCGCGATAAAACTGTCCACATCCAGCATCGGAATATTGGCCGCATCGGCGATCTGCATCGCGCTCCAGATATCGACCGGATCCTGCAGCGTGCCGAAGCGGGCGATGCGCTCGTCCAGCATCTGCTGCTCGGCTTCCAGCGCCTCCAGCGTCAGCTCTACCTGCTTGCCGGTCAGCGCGGCCACCGCATCGCGCGCGGCTGCGCGGAAGGCGGCGATATCGTCGGCCACGATGCGCTGGCAATCGCCCATCAGATAACGGTGCTTGCCGCCGCTGGTGCGCCAGACCAGCGCCCGGTCGCGCGAATCGAATTCCTCGACGCCGCTGGCGGTTTCGATCACCTCCGGGCCGGACATCGCCAGCCGTCCTTCCTCCGACATCACCACCACGTTGGCGCAGCGCGAGACGATGCCCATGCCGCCAAAGGCGCCGTTCGAACCGCCCACCAGCACGATCACCGGTATGCCTGCGGCGCGCGCATCGAGCAGGGCGCGCATCACTTCCGACACGGCGATCAATCCGGCATTGGCCTCGTGCAGACGCACACCGCCCGATTCGACCAGCAGCACCACGGCCGTGGCCTGGTCGCGCACGGCGCGCCGCAACAGGCCGACCAGCTTGGCGCCGTGCACCTCGCCGACCGCGCCGCCCATGAAGCCACCTTCCTGCGCCGCCGCGTAGATGGTGACGCCGCCCAGCTTCGCCCTGCCGACGGCGACGCCGTCATCGAAAGCCACCGGCGCGTTCAACTGACCCAGGTGAGGGCTGACGACGCGCTCCGACGGCGGCAGGAATTCTTCAAAACTGTCAGGGTCGAACAGCTGTTGCAGGCGTTCGCGCGCGGTCGCTTCCTGGTAGCTTGCGGGACGGCTCATCGCGGCTCTCCCAGCATGGTCTGCACCGCCTGGTCCATGCGCAGGCTGACCACGGCGGGCGTGGCGCCCATGTCGTTGATGGAGATGCGGGTGTCGGCCAGCAGCCAGCGCTGGTGGAAATCGCGCATCACCGCTTCCCAGATCGGCCCGAAGCCGACGGCTGCGGTGGTGATCTCGATGGCGCAGGCGCCGGCCAGGTCGGCCGCTTCGATCAGCACTTCCAGGTTGCCGGAACCGACCACGCCCACCACTTGCGGCGAGGCCTTCAGCCTCTGCGTGCCTTGTTCGAATCGGTAGTTCAGTGTTTCCATCTTGAGGCTCCTTACCAGTTGCGGAAACGCTTGGGCGGCTGGTACAAGCCGCCCGATGCGCGCACCAGGTCTTTCATATTGCGGGCGGCCAGCAGATCGCGCGTGGCCATGCGCTTGTCGATGCCGAGATCCTCGGCGCGCTGGATGATACCGCGATCCCGCAGGTTCTCAACCATCCTCCGGTCCCGCGCCAAACCGACCGGCGTGTAGCCCGCCACGCCGCGTATGGCCTGCTCGCGTTCCTCGTCTGTGCGGCACAGCAGCAGGTTGGCGATGCCTTCCTCGGTCAGGATGTGGCTGACGTCGTCGCCGTAGATCATCACCGGCGGGATCGCCATCTTCGCCTGTTCCATCAGCTCCCAGGCGTCGAGCTTCTCGACGAAGGCCGGCTGCATATGCTCGCGGAAGGTCTCCACCATCTGCACCACCAGCTTCTGGCCACGCGGGATGGTGTTGCGGCCTTCGCGTGCCTGCTGGCCTGCCTTCAGCCACGCAGGGCTGGCGTGGCGCCGCCCGCGTGCATCGGCGCCCATGTTGGAGGCGCCGCCGAAGCCAGAAATGCGGCCGGCGGTGGCGGTCGACGAATTGCCCTGCAAATCGATTTGCAGCGTCGAGCCGATGAACATGTCGCAGGCATAGTGGCCGGCGGCCTGGCACATGGCGCGGTTGCTGCGCATGGTGCCGTCCGGGCCGATGGCGAAGACGTCCGGCCGCGCATGGATGTAGTCCTCCATGCCCAGTTCCGAACCGAAGGAGTGCACCGACTGCACGAAGCCGGCCTCGATCGCCGGTATCAGCGCCGGATGTGGATTGAGCGCCCAGTGCTTGCCGATCTTGCCGCGCAGGCCCAGCGACTCGGCGTAGGTCGGCAGCAGCAGCTCGATGGCGGCGGTGTCGAAGCCGATGCCGTGGTTCAGCCGCTGCACTTCGTATTCGGCGTAGATGCCCTTGATCGCCATCATCGCCATCAGCACTTGGATCTCGGAGATCTGCGCCGGATCGCGTGTGAACAGCGGCTCGATGTAGTAGGGGCGCGGCGACTGCACGACGAAATCGACCCAGTCGCCCGGCACGTCCACACGCGGCACGGTGTCGACGATGCGGTTGACCTGCACGATGACGATGCCTTGTTTGAACGCCGTGGCTTCGACGATGGCCGGTGTGTCCTCGGTGTTCGGGCCGGTGTACAGGTTGCCGTGGCGGTCGGCCGCCTCCGCCGCGATCAGGCAGACGCGCGGCGGCAGGTCGATGAAGTAGCGGCTGAACAGCTCAAGGTAGGTGTGGATGGCGCCGATATTCAGTTTGCCGGCGGAAGCCAGCCGCGCCACCCGCGTCGCCTGAGGGCCGGAGAACGAGAAGTCCAGCTTTGAAGCGACGCCGCGCTCGAACACGTCCAGGTGCTCCGGCAGCGCCAGCACCGATTGCAGCATGTGCAGGTTGTTGACGCGCTCCGGATTCAGGTGGGCCAGCGCATGGCCGAGGAAGTCGGCCTGCTTCTGGTTGTTCCCTTCGAGGCAGACGCGATCGCCGCACTCCAGCACCGAATGCAGCAGGTCCGCGATGCGCGCAGCCGGCAGGCTTTTGCCGTCCAGCTGATTGCCCAGGGCGGCGCTGGCCCGCTGCAAGCGCGCGGCGCGGTTCTGCTGCAGGGTATTCCAGTTCATTTATTTTGCTCCCATTATCATGTCTGGCAGTCCGGTCGAGATGGACGGGAAGACGCACAACAACAGCACCGCCACGAACATCAGGATCAGGAACGGGAACACGCCCCACACCACATCCTTGAGCGGGATATCGGGTGCGATGTTCTTGATGACGAAGATGTTCAGTCCCACCGGCGGATGGATCAGGCCCATCTCCATCACCACCGTCATGACGATGCCGAACCAGATCAGATCGAAACCGGCGGCCTTCAGCGGCGGCAGGATGATGGGCGCGGTCATCAGGATAATCGAAACCGGCGGCAGGAAGAAGCCGAATACGATCACCATCAGCAGGATCACCGCCAGCAGCAGCCATTTCGACAGGTGCAGGCTCACCACCCACGCGGCGGCCGATTGGCTGATGTGCAGATAGCTCATCACATACGAATAGAACAGCGACATGCCGATAATCAGCAGCAGCATCGTCGATTCCTTGATCGAGGAGCTGAGGATGGGCGACAAGTCCTTGGGCTTCCACGCGCCGTAGATCACGGCCAGCAGCACCAGCGCCAGCAGCGCACCCAGGCCCGCCGTTTCGGACGGGGTGGCGAAGCCGCCGTACAGCGCGATCATCACGCCGATCAGCAGGACCAGGAAGGGCAGCACGCGCGGCAGCATCTCGACCTTTTGCGCCAGCGTGAAATGCTCGTCTTCGAGGTAGGCCGACTTGGCGCCACCCTGTTCGTAGATGACCAGCGCGGCCTTGTATTCCTTGTGTGCGCGGTAGACGGCGTAGCCGGCAAACAGCAGCACCAGCAGCACGCCCGGGCCTATGCCGGCCAGGAACAGACGGCCCAGCGACTGCTCGGCGGCGACCGCGTACAGGATCATGGTGATCGATGGCGGCAGCAGGATGCCCAGCGTGCCGCCGGCGGCGATGATACCCGCCGCGAAACCGGGCGAGTAGCCGCGGCGGCGCATCTCGGGGATGCCGGCCGAGCCGATGGCCGAGCAGGTGGCGGGCGAGGAACCGGCCATCGCCGCGAACAGCGCGCAGGCGAACACGTTGGCGATCCCCAGGCCGCCCGGTATCTTGTGCATCCATGTGTGTATCGCCGAGTACAGGTCTTTGCCGGCGGGGGATTTGCCGATGGCCGCGCCCTTCAGGATGAACAGGGGGATGGACAGCAGCGTGATCGACGCCATTTCCTCGTACACGTTCTGGGTGATGGTGTCGAGCGAGGAGGGCGGCATGCAGAAGTACATGAAGCCGGTGGCCACCACGCCCAGCGCGAAGGCGATCGGCATCCCGGAGAACATCACCACCAGGGTGACGGCGCCGTACAGGGCGCCAAGAGTCAGGTCGCTCATGCTGCGCGCTCCGTTTTGTTGGTCATGCGTGCCAGCGTTTGCAGCACGATTTGCAGCGTCAGGATGGTCATCCCGGCGGCCATCATGGCGTAGGGGATCCACAGCGGCGGCGCGAAGGTCGACGAGGTGGTTTGGCCGTCGACCCAGGCTTCATGGAACAGCGTCCACGATTTCCACGAGAAGAAGGCGCAGAACAGCGCCGACACCAGGTCCACCATGAACAGCCGCGCCGCATTCACGCGTGGCGGCAGCAGCGTGGCCAGCGCCTCGATGCCGATATGGCCGCGCTGCGACTGCACGTAGGCGGTGCAGAAGAAGGTGACGCCGACCAGCATGAACACCGAGGCCTCGTCCTGCCAGTCGGTGGGCGCGTGGAAGAAGTAGCGCGACACCACGGAGTAGGTCAGCACGAAGGCCGTCAGCACCAGCGCCACCATGGACGCCATCATCAGCCCGTGATTGAGCTTGTTCAGCAGTGCGGTCGCCGCCGCGACGACGGCGTTGTCCGGCGGAGCGGCTGCACGCGGCGGCTCCAGCTCTATGCCGTGGCTCACAGCGTCTTCTCCGCCAGTTTCAGCAGCTTGGCGCAGTTTTCATTGCGTTCGCCATAGTCCTTCCATGCGGTGGCGCGGGCGATGGTCTGCCATTTCTTCAGCGCGGCCGGATTCAGGTCCACCACCTTGGCCTTGGCTTTGGCGTAGACATCGGCCACGGCCTGGTCGTCGGCCTTGGCGGAGTTCAGCGCGAAGGCTTCCATCTCGGCGCCGACCGCCATGATAGTGGCCTGCTGGTCCTTGCTCAAGCGGTCGAAGACGGCCTTGGACATCATCAGCGGCTCGAACATGAACCAGTAGGCGCCGGCGCGGCCGGTGGTCAGCGCCTTCGACACTTCCTCCAGCCGGAACGAGATCAGCGAGGTGGAGGAGGTCAGCGCCGCTTCCATGGCGCCGGTCTGCATGGCGGCGTAGATTTCGTTCGACGGCAGCGAGACCACGGCGGCGCCGGCGGCCTTGAGGATCAGGTCCATCTCGCGCGAGCCGCCGCGTATCTTCATGCCCTTGGCGTCGTCCGGATCGATCACCGGCTTGGTGCGTGAAGCCACGCCGCCGGCCTGCCAGATCCAGCTAATCAGCACGATGCCTTTTTCATTCAGGATGCGGCTCAACTCCTTGCCCACTTCGGCGTTCTTCCAGCCGTAGGCCTGCTCGTAGGACGTGACCAGGCCGGGCATCAGGCCGATGTTCACTTCCGGGACTTCGCCGCCCGCGTACGACAGCGGCACCAGCGACATGTCCAGCGCGCCCTTGCGCATGGCGGAGAACTGGGCGTTGGTCTTCATCAGCGAAGAGCCGGGGTAGATCTCGAATTTGAGGCTGCCCTTGCTGCGTTTTTCCACCTCGGCGGCGAACATGCGGGTCAGGCGGTCGCGGAAATCGCCTTCGGTGACGGTGCCGCCGGGGAATTGGTGCGAAATCTTCAGGGTGGCGTTCTGCGCCCACGCCGGTTGCAGCAGCAAAGGGCTGGCGGCCAGGGCGGCCAGGACGGTCCTGCGGGTGATAACGCTCATAATTCCTCCAAGGTGGGTCAAATATGCAACGATCTTTTTTGTGTATACAAGAATATCTCGTTCGAATACATTGTCAAGCTATATTCACTGCTTATAATGAAGCTTGTTATACATAAGCTCTGATCCAACAAGGCTACAAACACCATGACCACCCATTCCGCCACGTTGCGCGAAGAAATAGAAGAGATGATTGCCGTCGGTGAGCTCAAGCCCGGCCAGCATCTGGACGAGACCGAACTGGCCGCCCGCTTCGGCGTCTCCCGCACGCCGGTGCGCGAGACGTTGATACAGCTGGCGTCCATGGGGCTGGTGGTGATACGGCCGCGGCGGGGCGCCATCGTCGCCGAGCTGGGGCCGCAGCAGTTGGTGGAGATGTTCGAGGTGATGTCGGAGCTGGAGGCGACCTGCGGCCGGCTGGCGGCGCGGCGCATGACGCGCGAGGAGCAGCAGTCGCTGCTGGTGGCGCACCAGGCCTGCCAGGATGCGCGGGATGCGCAGGAGCCGGACGTCTACTACTACAAGAATGAGTTATTCCACGAGGCGATCTACGCCGGCAGCCATAACCAGTTCCTGATCGAGCAGACGCGCAATCTGTACCGGCGCCTGCGGCCTTACCGCCGCTTGCAACTGCGGGTGCGCGACCGTCTGCACAATTCCTATCATGAGCACGACGGCGTGGTGCAGGCCATCGTCAATGGCGACGGCGAGCTGGCCGCGCATCTGCTGCGCGAGCATGTGATGATACAGGGGCAGCGTTTCTCGGATTTGATGGCGTCGCTGCCGCAGTTGCGGCAGGGCGCGGCATAGCGCCAGGCTGCTAGGCGGCCGCGCCGCGGACGATGCGTACCGGCTTGGCGGCGCCGGCTTCGGCCTGCTGCGGCAGCATGTCTTGCAGCGTTTGCTGATCCAGCACGGACAGGAAGGCGCGGGTGGCGTCGTTCAGCGTGTGCTTCAGCGCGCAGTTGGGCGTCAACGGGCAGGTGTCGTGCTCGCGGTCGAAGCATTCGGCCATGAAGAAGTCGGTCTCGGTCATCCGCACCAGGGCGCCGATGTTGATGTCCTTGGGATCCTTGGCCAGACGCAGGCCGCCGTTGCGGCCTCGCACAGTCTCCACCAGGCCGGACTGGCCCAGCTGGTACACCACCTTCATCAGGTGGTTCTTCGAGATCGAGTGCATGTCGGCGATGTCCTGGATCGTCACCAGCTGGTCCCGGTGCGCGCACAGGTAGAGCAGGGTACGCAGGGAGTAATCGGTAAATGATGTGAGGCGCATAGCTGGAGGTCGTCGTTACGGTTCGTCCACTATTCTACATGCTGATCCGGCTTTACTCCATTTGCTGAAGGATGTCGCGCACGCGCAGCAGGGCGACATCGATATCCAGCGTCTCGATACCGCCGTAGCCGAGGAACAGGCCGGCCTTGGGCGGCGTGGAAGCGTAGAAGTTCGACAGCGGGTAAAGGCCGACGTCGGCGCGCCGCGCCAGCCGCAGCAGCAGGTCCAGGTCGAGCGGCTTTTTGCACAGCGCCGCCAGGTGGAAGCCGGCGCTGGCCGGCACCAGCTCGAACCACGGCGACAGCGCGTCGGCAAACAGCGCTTGCAGGCGCTGGCGGCGCGTCGCGTAGATGGCGGCGCAGCGACGGATGTGGCGCGACAGGTAGCCGTCGCCGATGAACTTCGCCAGCGCGTGCTGGCTGGCGGTGGCGGTATGCCAGTCGTTCAGGTGCTTGACCGTGAGGACGGCGTTCAGCACCGCCTCCGGCAGGATCGCGTAGCCCAGCCGCAGTTCCGGCAGCATCACCTTGGAGAAGCTGCCGACGAAGGCCACGACGCCGTGCCTGTCCATGCTTTGCAGCGAATCGGTGGGGCGGCCTTCGTAGCGGAACTCGCTGTCGTAGTCGTCCTCGATGATGATGGCGCCGATCTCCAGCGCCCGCGCCAGCAGGGCCTCGCGGCGGGCCACGCTCATCGGCATCCCCAGCGGGAACTGGTGGGCCGGCGTGGTGTAGATCAGCCGCGTGCCTTGCGGGATCTGGTCGACCAGCATGCCCTCGTGGTCGACGCCGATGCCGACGATGTGCGCGCCCTGGCTGGCGAACAGCATGCGCGCCGCCGGATAGCCCGGTTCTTCGACCGCCACCACGCAGCCCGGTTCCAGCAGCACGCGGCCCAGCAGGTCCAGCGCCTGCTGGGCGCCGTTGGTCACCACGACATTGTTGGCGGTGCAGACCACGCCGCGCGCAAAGGCCGCATGGTGGGCGATGGCGGCGCGCAGTTCGGCGATGCCTTCCGCCTGGCGGTACATGCCGCTGCCCTTGACGTCCTGGCGCAGGCCGTGCATCACGCAGCGGCGCCATTCGTCGACCGGGAACAGGCTGGGCGTGATGCAGCCGCCGATGAACTCATAGCGCGAGCGGCCTTCGGGGAACGGGTTGCGCAGCGGCGTGTGCATGGCGTCCCAGCGGGCGACGATGGCGGCGCTGGCCAGGTTGTTGGCCGCTTGCCGGCGCGGCCTGGCCTCGGCCGGCGCGCTGACGAAGCTGCCCTTGCCGACCTGGCCCAGCACCAGCCGTTCCTGCGTCAGGCGGGTGTAGACATCGGAGACGGTCTTGCGGGAGAGGCCCAGCTGTTCGGCCAGCAGGCGGGTGGGCGGCAGCTGCTGGCCGTCGGCCAGCCTTCCGCTGCGGATCGAGTCGCTCAGCTGACGGTACAGCTGCCCGCTTAAATCCTTCCTGCCTTCGATGACGATGTGGAGTTCCATGGTGTGTTGGTGCGGCGCCTAACGGACGATACCGGCAGTTTGCCACAGACTGGCATGACACACAGGGGGAAGCATGGATAAGGAAGCCGCGCGCCGCCAGTTCGTCAACGAACTCTGGCAACGCTATGAACAATTGCAGCAATGGGCGGAAGAGAATTGGCCGGACCGGGAGCACCCCTTGTCCAGCGCAGATTTTGTCGAGACACGCAAGGAGCTTCTGGGCCTGCGCAATCCGGCGCAGGCGCCGGGCCGGCCTGCATCGTCGGCCGCCCAGGGCGATGCCCGCGAACCGGAGCAGGGCGGGGCGCAGTACGTGGATGTGAATCCCACGCCCTGGCCCTGAATGTATGGTTAGTGCGTGACCGGCTTGCCGGTCAAGGCCAGCAGCCAGGCGATCAGGCTGACGACCAGGCTGGCGAGCACGCCCCAGGCCAGCTTCAGCGCGCTGTCGAACAGCAGCGGCGCCACCAGGCCGGACACCAGCGCGAACAGCAGCATCTGAATAAACGACTGCATCGACGACGCCAGCCCGCTGTTGTTCGGGAAGTACTCCAGCGCGATCAGCGACAACGGCGTCATCGCCAGCGCCAGGCCGAAGGAGTAGATAAACAGCGGCATCACGGCATAAGGCACGGCGGCGACGAAGACGCTGTTGTAGGCGACGTTGATGATGCCGGCCGCGATCATGACCGCAAAACCCATCCACACCTGCGTGGTGCGCGCGAACTTGTGGGCGAACTTGCCCGACAGCGCCGAGCCGACCACCATGCCGCTGATGAGCGGTACGAACATCCATGCGAACGCGGTCTCCGGCAGATGCAGGATGTTCATCACGAAGTAGGCGGCCGAGCCGATATACAGCGCCACGCCCGCAAAGCTCATGCCGACCGCGATCGACAGCAGCAGGAAGTGGTGGTGGCACAGCACTTTCCAGTAGTTGGAGGCGATGACGCCCAGGTGGAATGGGTGGCGGTCCTTGACGGCCAGGCTTTCCGGCAGCGCGCGCTGGACGGCGATGAACATCAGGATGCCGAAGCCGCTCAGGAACCAGAAGATCGAACGCCAGCCGAAGCTGACCTGCAGCCAGCCGCCCAATACGGGCGCGATGGCCGGCGCCAGGCCGAACACCATCATGATGTGCGACAGGATCTTCTGCGCGGCGGCGCCGGAGAAGCGGTCCTGCACGATGGCGCGGCCGACCACCGAACCCGCGCCGGCCGCCAGGCCCTGCACGATGCGGCAGGCCAGCAGCACGCCAATGGACGGCGCCATCGCGCCGACGATGGAGGCGGCGATGTAGGCCACCAGCGATACCAGGATCACCGGACGGCGGCCGAAGGAGTCCGACAGCGTGCCGTAGAACAGCATCATGAAGGCGAAGCAGAACAGGAACATGCTCAGTGTCTGCTGGATCAGCATCGGGCTGGCGTCAAAGTTCTGGGCGATCGCCGGGAACGACGGCAGGTAGGTGTCGATGGCCAGCGGCCCGACCATGGAAAGGCCGGCCAGCAGCAGTGTCAGCAAAATATTCATTTGAGGCGTATTGTTCGGTGGAGCCGGCATTTTACGCGATATGCGGTCATCGCATATCCAAGGGCGAAATCATTCCTTCGCCCGGTGCTGATGGACGATTATGCTGCGACGATGGGCAGATGCTGCCCGCGTTTTTAATTATTCGAGACATTATGACTATCGATACCTATGACGGCACCAGCGTCAAGCCGTCGCACTGGAACCTGGGCAGCGTGATCGAGCAGCTGCGCGTGTCGCGCGAGGCCACGCACAATATCCGCCACCATGGCAAAGTACGCGAGCTGCCGTCGCGCGAGGCGCTGACGATCATCGTCAACGGCCTGTCGGCGGCGCTGTTCCCCACGCACTACGGCCGTCCCAACCTGACCGACGAGAGCATCGACTACTTCGTCGGCGACACCCTCAACACTACCCTGAACCGGTTGACGGAGCAGGTGCGGCGAGGGTTGCAGTTCTCGCTGGCGGACGCCGTGCCGGATGACGATGAGCTGACGCGCCAGGCCAACGCCATCACGCGCGAGTTCGCGGCGGGCCTGCCGGCCATACGCGGCCTGCTGGTGTCCGATGTGCAGGCGGCGTTCTCCGGCGATCCGGCGGCGACCTCGGTGGCCGAGATCATGCTGTGCTATCCGGGCACCATCGCCATCTTGTACTACCGGCTGGCGCACAGCCTGCACCGCCTGGGCTCTCCGTTCCTGGCGCGGCTGATTTCGGACATCGGCCATTCGCTGACCGGGATCGACATCCACCCCGGCGCGCAGATCGGCGGCAGCTTCTTCATCGACCACGGCACCGGCGTGGTGATCGGCGAGACGGCCATCATCGGCCAGGGCGTGCGCCTGTACCAGCACGTGACGCTGGGCGCCAAGCGCTTCCCGGCGGACGAGAAGGGCACGCTAATCAAAGGCGTGCCGCGCCATCCGGTGGTGGAGGACGACGTGGTGATCTACGCCGGCGCCACCATCCTGGGCCGCATCACCATCGGCGCCGGCTCCACCATCGGCGGCAATGTCTGGCTGACGCAGAGCGTGCCGGCGGGGAGCAACGTGTCCCAAGCGCAGATGCGCAACGATTAACCATGCTAGAATCGGCGCTCTTCCATTCCACCGGAGCGCGCCGACATGAACAAGTAATGCCAACTGACTTATCGCTGCCTATACGCGATCTGCCTGCCGCTTACTGTACGTTCATTTCCAGCGTTGCCTCCGCGCGCGCCCGTTCCATCGGGCCGCGCCAGTTCGTTACGCCATCCTGCGGTCGCAGTATCGAGGGCAGTTTCTCCATCTGTTCAAGGAAAACTCATGCCTCATACCGTTAACAATTCTATCGATGTATTCAGCCACAATCGCGCTTCGTGGGACCGCCAGGCGGCGCAGCACTGCGAGTGGTCGCAGCCTGTCGGGGCGGATGAAATCGCCGCAGCCCGCAACGGCAGCTGGCAAGTCAGGCTGACACCGGGGCCTTTGCCCGCCGGCTGGCTGGGCGATGTGCGCGGCCTGCGCTTATTGTGCCTGGCCTCGGGCGGCGGGCAACAGGCGCCGGTGCTGGCGGCGGCCGGCGCCATCGTCACAGTATTCGATGCCTCAGATCTGCAATTGCAGCAGGACCGCATGGTGGCGCAGCGCGACGGCCTGGAACTCCATGTGGTGCAAGGCGATATGCGCGATCTGTCGGTGTTTGACGATGCGTCCTTCGATCTGATTTTTCATCCGATCTCCAACCTGTATGTGCCGGACGTCCGGCCGGTCTGGCGCGAGTGCTTCCGCGTGCTGCGCAGCGGCGGAAGTTTGCTGAGCAGTTTCTACAACCCGGTGGTGTTTGTCGGCGACCGCGCCCCGCGTTATGCGGAGCAGGGTTTGATATGTCCGCGCTTCGTGCTGCCGTATTCCGATGTCGATCATCTGAGTGCGGAGGCGCTGGCGGAGAAGCGCCGGCGCGGCGATGCGCTGGTGTTCGGCCATAGCCTGGGCGAGCAAATCGGCGGCCAGATGGAGGCGGGCTTCGTGCTAACCGGCTTCCATGAAGACCATCAACCGCAGCCGCGCTTTGTGATCGACCGCTATCTGCCAACCTTCCTGGCGACGCGTGCCAGCAAGCCCTGATCGCGGCGTGGGGGGCGGGCAACGCGTTTGCGTCGCCCGTGATATTCTGAATGACGTTTTACTGAATATGCATGGAGTTTTGAATGACGGATCAATCGAAGTACGTACCACCTAAAGTCTGGACTGCCGCGGCTCCTTCGGGCGGCACGTTCGCAAGCATCAACCGTCCGGTGGCGGGCGCCACGCACGACAAGGAACTCCCGGTCGGCAAGCATCCGCTGCAGCTGTATTCGCTGGGAACGCCGAATGGCGTCAAGGTGACGATCCTGCTGGAAGAACTGCTGGCGCTCGGCCATAGCGGCGCCGAATACGATGCATGGCTCATCCGCATCAACGACGGCGACCAGTTCTCCAGCGGCTTTGTCGGCATCAATCCGAATTCGAAGATTCCGGCGCTGGTCGACCGCAGCGGCGAGAAGCCGTTGCGCGTGTTCGAATCCGGTTCCATCCTCGTTTATCTGGCCGAGAAGTTCGATGCCTTCCTGCCCAAGGAGCTGGCGGCGCGCACCGAGACCTTGAACTGGCTGTTCTGGCAGATGGGTTCCGCGCCGTTCCTGGGCGGGGGCTTCGGCCACTTCTACGCCTACGCGCCGGAAAAAATCGAATACGCGATCAACCGCTATGCGATGGAAGCCAAGCGCCAGCTCGATGTGCTCGATCGCCAGCTGGCCGAGCACCGCTATATCGCGGGCGATGAATACACCATCGCCGACATGGCGATCTGGCCGTGGTACGGCGTTCTGGTGCTGGGGAAGATTTACGGCGCAGGCGAGTTCCTGTCGGTGCACGAGTACAAGAACGTCAAGCGCTGGGCCGACGACATCGCGGCGCGGCCCGCAGTGATCCGTGGCCGCAAGGTCAACCGCACGTTCGGCGAGCCGGAAGAGCAGGTGCCCGAGCGGCACGACGCGAAAGACCTTGATTAAATGGGTTGCATTATTTAAAACATCTGTGGCGCAATTGATATTTCCGCAATATAATGTTATTTCCATAACTTAACGGAAATTTCCATGCGCCGCATTGCACTCGTTTTAGTCAGCCTCTTTCTGAGCGCCTCGGCCTCAGCCGAAATCATTACGTTCGAATATACGGGGGTGATCAACACTTTGCGCGAAACCATCGGCAATGGCGATAGCCGTGCTGTTGTGTCGAGCAACAAGATACCTGGAGGTGTCCGTGTAGGTAATGATTTCCATGGCACATACTCTATCGACACGAACTCCGCAGTGGCCATGTCGAGTGCAACGACTACGATATACTACAATTGGGCGGGAATGCCAGGGACTACCAGCATCACTTTTGACAAGAGCGGCACCACCGCCTCCTCGCCTTATGCCGCAGGCAGAGTTTATGTAAGCCATGATGGCACTTCCGATTATGTGTCCATTGACGCTGGCGTCTCGTATGGCACCCGTGACTCAAGCTACCAAAACATTGGTTTTAATTTCTCTGGTAAGGGAAACTTGAGCAATCTGGCAATTCCGACCAGTTTCAATGTGGCCGATTGGTATTCGGCTGAAGCCACCTTACTTTGGAACACCGGTAGCGGATACATCGACATGACCGGCATGCTGACCAGCGTGAACCGGGTATCGGCCGTGCCGGAGCCCGAGTCCTACGCCATGCTGCTGGCCGGCCTCGGACTGGTAGCGGGAATCGCCGCGCGCAGGAAACAGCAGCGCGGCTGATTCTGTAGCCTTATTTGCCCGGCTTGCTCGCGCCGGCCGCTTCCAGCGCCAGCTGGTCTTCGGTCTTCGAGTAGTCCGGGAAGTATTTGTTGGTCACCGCCAGGAACTCGCGCGAACGATAAGCGGCCGCGAGATCCTTGGCGAACTGCTTGTCCTTGTCCGCGCTGCGGATCGCCACCAGGTTGATGTAGTTGGCCGAGATCTTCTCGGTCAACAACGCCTCTTTCAGCTTCATGCCCGCCGCCAGCGCGTAGTTGCCGTTGACGAAGGAGTAGTCGGTGTCCTGCAGCGAACGCGGCAGCTGCGCCGCTTCCAGCGAGATCAGCTTGATCTTCTTGACGTTGACGGCGATGTCACGCTCCGACGCCTTCACCGGATCGAACTTGTCGCGCAGCTTGATCCAGCCCAGCTGGTCCAGCAGCACCAGCGCGCGCGCCTGGTTGGTCGGGTCGTTCGGCATGGCGACTGTCGCGCCTTCCTTCACTTCGCTCAGTGCCTTGTGCTTCTTGCTGTAGATGGCGATAGGCGCGGTCGGGATCTTCACCAGATCGGCCAGCGGCAGCTTGTTCTTGGCCGCGAACTCATTCAGATAAACGATATGCTGGAATACGTTGGCGTCCAGCGAACCTTCGGCCAGCGCGAAGTTCGGCTGGATGTAGTCGTTGAACTCCACCAGTTTGATCTTGTAACCCTGTTTTTCCAGGATAGGCTTGATGCCCAGCTTGATCTGGTCCGCGTACGGGCCGGCGCTGGTGCCGATCACCAGTTCTTTCGGATCCTTGGCGTAGCTTGGAGCGGCGATGCCGAGGGCGAGGGCCAGTGCGGCCAGCAGCAGGTTGCGGCGAGGTGCTTGCATGTGTAGTCCTTAGTTTAGCGTTTGTCGAGGCGTTTGGCGATGCGGTTGCCGGTGAACTGGATCAGTTGCACCATGGCGATCAGGATGGCGACGGTGGCGACCATGATGTCGGTTTCGAAGCGGTAGTAGCCGTAGCGGATGGCGAGGTCGCCGATGCCGCCGCCGCCCACCACGCCGGCCACGGCGGAATAGGATAGGAAGCTGATCGACAGTACCGTCAGCGCCAGCACCAGGCCGGAGCGGGCCTCCACCAGCAGCACGCGCAGCACGATCTGCAGTTCCGAGGCGCCGATGGCGTGGGCGGCTTCGATCACGCCGCGCGGCACTTCACGCAGGTTCTGCTCGACCATGCGGGCGAAGTAGGGCACGGCCGCGAACGACAGCGGCACGGCGGCGGCCAGCGGGCCGATCGAAGTGCCGGCGATGATGCGCGTGAACGGCACCAGCGCCACCAGCAGGATGATGAACGGGAAGGAGCGCACCGTGTTCACCAGCCAGCCCAGCACCAGCGCGGCGGGACGGTTTTGCAGCGACTGGCCGTCGGCCACCAGGAACAGCAGGATGCCCAGCGGGCCGCCAAGCACCACGGCGGCGGTCAGGCCGATGCCGAGCATGGTCAGGGTCTGGCCGAGCGCGGTCCACATCTCTGGCAGCATGGCGAGGATGGCGTCGAGGGAGGCGAGGTATTCAGACATGGGCGGCCTCCGTGTTGGCGTTGCTTGGGGTGGGGCGCGCAGCGAGGATGCTGGCGGCGCCGTGCTGCGCCAGTTCGCGGCCCAGCGCGGTCTTGCGCGGTTCGGCCAGGCTGGCGGCGTCGTCGAGCGCGAATTGTTCGGCGATGGCGCCGTCTTCGATCACGGCCACGCGGTTGCAGATCTCGCCCAGCACCGACAGCTCATGGCTGACGATGACGATGGTGACGTTGAGGCGGCGGTTGATGTCGCGCAGCGTGGCCAGCA
Source organism: Rugamonas aquatica (assembly GCF_009380215.1). Lineage (GTDB taxonomy): Bacteria > Pseudomonadota > Gammaproteobacteria > Burkholderiales > Burkholderiaceae_D > Rugamonas > Rugamonas aquatica_B. The sequence continues at coordinate 53,587 of NZ_WHUG01000010.1, read as the reverse complement.
GCGCGCGCGTCGTTTCGGCGTCCAGCGCGGAGGTCGGTTCGTCGCACAGCAGCACGGCCGGGCCGCTGGCCAATGCGCGGGCGATGGCGACGCGCTGTTTCTGGCCGCCGGACAGCTGGGCAGGGTAGCTGGCCGTCTTGCCGCCCAACTCCACCAGTTCCAGGCATTCGTTGACGCGCGCGGTGATCTGCGCCGCCGTCAGGCCGCCGTGGATGCGCAGCGGGAAGGCGACGTTGTCGAACACGGTGGCGTTTTGCAGCAGGTTGAACTGCTGGAAGATCATGCCGATATTGCGGCGCGCATCGCGCAGGTCGCGTTTCGACAGCGCGGTCAGTTCGCGGCCGTCGACGAAGACGGCGCCGCTGTCCGGCTGTTCCAGCAGGTTGAACAGGCGCAGCAGCGTGGATTTGCCGGCGCCGCTCTTGCCGATCAGGCCAAAGATATCGCCTTTGTTGACTTCCAGCGATACGTCGCGCACCGCGTGAAAGTGGCCGCCGTCCGGCAGCGCAAAGGTTTTGCTCGCATGGGTAATGCGAATCAGGGGTGTAGTCATGGGGAATAAGCTTGGGAGATGCAGTAATGCAAGTATCTCATCGGCGCTTCATGCGGCAAACGACTATTTTTTCCTTTCTATATATCAAAAACCTATAAAGAAGAAAGTGCATATCAAAACGTAAAACTATTCGTTCTGATTTCGTTGTTGCGGAATTAATCTGGCCGGCATGAATATTCGTGGAGCCGGCAATGGGAAATATTAAGCATCGGACAACTACAGCTGCCGACCCGGCCCTGATCGAGATGGCGCGCAGCTACGGCCTTTCGGGCTGGCCGCTGTTTCGCGACGTGACCTTGCCGGCGGCGCTGCCTTCGATCCTGCGAACGGCACGCGTCGGCCTCGGGCTGGTCTGGCTGCTATTGATCGTTGCCGAGGCCGTCTCTGCGCAATCCGGCACGCGCATCCTGCTGTACCTTGTTCTGGGCGGCGTGGCCGACCTGCTGGTGCGCGCGATGGCACGGCATTTCCTGAGCTGGCATCCCGCCTACCGTTAATGGAGTAAACCGTATGTATATTTCGACCGCCTTGTTCGACATTAGCGATACCGTCCGCCGCGCAGCGCCGAAGCCGCCGCTCCCGCGCCAGGGCGTGGCGCTGGCGCTGGAAGACGTCAGCGTGGCTTTCGGCGCCCGTCCGGTGCTGAACGAACTGCGGCTGTCGCTGCGCGCCGGTGAATTCGTCGCCGTGCTGGGACGCAGCGGCTGCGGCAAGACCACGCTGTTGCGCACCATCGCCGGGCTGGACGGCGCCGATGCCGGCAGCATCGCGGTCGGCAACGGCAGCCTGGACCCCAGCGTGCGCATCATGTTCCAGGAACCCCGGCTGCTGCCATGGAAGTCGGTGCTGGAGAATGTGGCGATCGGCAAGCCGCGCTCGCTGAATGCGGCGGCGGCCACCTTGTCCATCGTCGGCCTGGCCGGCCGCGCCGACGATTGGCCGGGGCAGTTGTCGGACGGCCAGCAGCAGCGCGCCGCGCTGGCGCGTGCGCTGCTGCACGAGCCGCAACTGCTGTTGCTGGACGAACCGCTGTCCGCGCTCGATTCGCCGAGCCGCGCCGAGATGCAGCAACTGATCGAGGCGCTGTGGCAGTCGCGCGGCTTCACCGCCGTGCTGGCCACGCACGATGTGCAGGAAGCGCTGGCGCTGGCCGACCGCGTCGTGCTGATCGAGCACGGCCGCATCGCGCTGGACGTACAGGTGGACTTGCCGCGTCCGCGCGTGCGCAGCGGCGCGGCGTTTGCCTCATTGGAACAACGCTTGCAGCAACGCATGCTGCAGCCGCCGGCGGCGCTCGCCTCCGCAGCCTGACATCCCCCCTCGGCCTTTAGGCAGATGCCCATCCGATCGCCGCTGCTCTATCATTGCAACATGAGTAGCCGGTTTTATGATCGATTTTATCGATAATAACGCGGTAAATTTTTCGTTTTACAACGGTAGATGTGGCGAGCATAATCGCTTCACTCGAAGACATGCGCCGGGCAGGCACCAGCTTGCCGGGTCGAGTTCTTACATATTGTTCCCACATCCTGGAGTCTTACAAATGAAAAAAATCTTCGCCCTGCTGGTTGCTGCCGGTATTTCCCTGTCCGCCTTCGCCGCGCCGGAAAACTTCACCTCCGACGCGAACCACACCTTTGCCCGTTTCGAATACAGCCACTTCGGCTACTCGACCCAGCAAAGCCGCTTCAACAACACGACCGCGAAGATCGTGCTGGACCGCGCCGCCAAGACCGGCTCGGTTGAAGCGACCATCGACACCAAATCGGTGGACACCGGTTCGAAACTGTTCGACGGCCACATCCAGGGCGAAGACTTCCTCGACACCGCCAAGTTCCCGACCATCACCTACAAGTCGACCAAGTTCAACTTCGATGGCGACAAGCTGGCTTCGATCGACGGCAACCTGACCATCAAGGGCGTGACCAAGCCAGTCAAGCTGACCGTGACCCATCTGCAGTGCATGGATCACCCGATGCTGAAAAAACTGGCTTGCGGCGCCAACGCCACCGCCACCATCAAGCGCACCGAATTCAACGCCGGTAAATACGCACCCTACGTCGGCGACGACGTGACCCTGACTTTCGCAGTCGAATCCATCAAGGACTAATCGGACTGAGCCTGGCTCAATTCCCTGGTCTCTGATGTGGGCCGGCGCGGTGCATGCATCGCGCCGGCCCGATTTTTTTTAGGAGCAGCAGACAATGAGAATGAACCAGTTCGCACTCGCAGCCGCCTTGGCCTGCGCCGGTCTCGCGCAGGCCGCGCCGGACCTCATCATCAGCAACGGCAAGATCGCCACGATGAGCAAGGAGGGCGAATTCGCCCAGGCCATCGCCATCAAGGACGGCAAGGTCCAGGCCGTCGGCAGCAATGCCCGCATACTCCAACTCAAATCGGCCGGCACCCGGCTGATCGATGCCGGCGGCAAGACCGTCATCCCCGGCCTCAACGACTCCCACCTGCACATCATCCGCGAAGGCTTGAACTACAACGCCGAGCTGCGCTGGGATGGCGTGACTTCGCTGAAGACGGCGCTGCAAATGCTCAAGGAGCAGGCGGCGCGCACGCCGGAGGGCGCGTGGGTCAAGGTGGTCGGCGGCTGGAACGAATTCCAGTTCGAAGAAAAACGCTTGCCGACGCTGGCGGAAATCAATGAGGCGGTGCCGGACAAGCCGGTGTTCCTGCTCTACTTGTACGGCTTGGGCTTCCTCAACCAGAAGGGCATCGCCACGCTGGGCTACGACGCCAACACCCGCTTCAAGGATGGCGAAGTGCAGCTGGGCGCGGATGGCAAGCCGACCGGCCTGCTGATCGCCAAGCCCAACGCAATGATCCTCTACACCACGCTGGGCAAGACCACGGTGCTGCCGCGCGCGCAGCAGCTCAACTCCACGCAGCAGTACTACACCGAACTGAACCGCCTGGGCCTGACCAGCGCCATCGACGCCGGCGGCGGCGGGCAGGCGTATCCGGACGATTACGCCGTCAGCCTGGAGCTGGCCAAGAGCGGCAAGCTGACGGTGCGCACCTCCTACTATCTGTTCGCGCAAAAGCCGGGCAAGGAATTGGAAGACTATCAGCGCTGGCTCGCCATGGCCAAGCCGGATCACAACGACCACCTGTTCTACGCCAACGGCTACAACACCGAAGGCGGCGGCGAGAACCTGGTGTGGAGCGCGGCCGACTTCGAGAACTTCCTCGAACCGCGCCCGGACATGCCGCCGCAGATGGAGAGCGAACTGGAACCCGTGCTGCGGCTGCTGATCAAGAACCGCTGGCCGTTCCGCATCCACGCCACCTATGACGAGAGCATAGACCGCGACCTGGCCGTGATCGAGAAGGTCAACAAGGACACGCCGCTGAGCGGCCTGCGCTGGTTCTTCGACCATGCCGAGACCATCAGCGACAAGCAACTGGCGCGCGTGAAGGCGCTGGGCGGCGGCATCGCGGTGCAGAACCGCATGTACTTCCAGGGCGAGCTGTACTGGAAGCAGTACGGCGCGCAAACCCGCCAGATGCCGCCGATTAAAAAAATGCTGGAGATGAAAATCCCGGTCGGCCTGGGTACGGACGGCACACGCGTCAGCAGCTACGGCCCGTGGCCGTCGATCTACTGGGCGGTGACGGGCAAGACTGCGGGCGGGCTCAGCGTATGGCAGCCCAAAGATGTGCTGAGCCGCTACCAGGCGCTCAAGCTGATGACGCAGGGCAGCGCGTGGATGAGCGGCGAGGAAAAGCTCAAGGGCACGCTGGCCGCCGGCCAGTACGCCGATCTGGTGATACTGCCGCAGGATTATTTCTCGATGGCGGCCGAGCAGATCAAGAACCTGGAAAGCAGCCTGACCATCGTCAACGGCAAGGTGGTGTATGCGACGCGCGAGTTCAAGCAGTACGCGCCGGCCTTGCCTGAGGTGCAGCCGGACTGGAGCCCCGTGAAATACTACGGCGGCTACCAGAACAAATAAGTCAGACCAGCTGGAACCAGCCGACCAGCGCACCCGCGGCCAGCAGCCACAGCAGGTGGATGCGGGTGCGCCAGATCACCAGGCCGGCCGCCACCGACAGCGTCCACAAGGGCCAGTCGGTAGCCCAGCTGTGGTGGGCGCTGCCGAGGATGATCCCGACCGACACCATCAGCCCGACCACCACCGGCGCCATGCCCTGCTTGAAGGCGCGCACGCCCAGCAGCTCGCGGTTCTGATGGCCCCAGCGCGCCGCCAGATAGGTCAGCGTGGTACTCGGCAGCATGATGCCTGTCATCGTCACCAGCACGCCGGCCAGCGCCGCCGCGTAGCTGCCCGCGTTGAGGCCCACATTCCAACCCATCAATGCCACGAACAGCACGTTCGGCCCCGGCGCGGCCTGGGCGATGGCGATCGAATCGTTGAACTGCGATTGCGTCAGCCAATGGTGCTCCTCGACCAGGAAGCGGTGCATCTCGGACGTGGTGGAAATCGCGCCGCCTATCGACATCAGCGACAGCAGCAGGTAATGGCCGAACAGGTTGAGCCAGTCGGCCAGGCTCAGCACGAGATGCAGCGGGGCGTCGTTCATGGCTGGCCTCCCTTCAGCTTGCGGTAGGTGAGCGTGACGCCGATGCTGCCCAGTATCAGCAGGGTGTAGGCCAGCGGCAGATGCAGCAGCACCACGAACACCACGCACAGCAGCGCGATGGCGCCGGTCAGCCACATCGGCAGCGGATGCTTGCCGAGCGCGGAGGCGAGCTTGAGGCCGGTCGCGGCGATCATGCCGGCCGACACCGCCGCCATGCCGCGCAAGGCGCCGGCCACGCCGGGATGCTGCGCGTAGTGCGAGTGCAGCACGGCCAGCACCAGCACCACCAGCAGCGGCACGGTCAGCATGCCGGCTAGCGCCACCAGGCCGCCGCGCAAGCCGTAGTAGCGGCTGCCGATCATCAGCGCCAGGTTGACCACGTTGGGGCCGGGCATGATCTGCGCGACCGCCCATTCCTCGATGAATTCTTCCTGCGTCAGCCAGCGCTTGCGCTCGACCATTTCGCGCTGCACGACCGCCAGCACGCCGCCAAAACCTTGCAGCGCCAAAATGGTGAAGGACAGGAAAAGATCGAACTGCGAAGAGGGGCGGGAGCGTGGTTGATCGGTAGTCATGCACTATTATCGCGCACAAACACTTTAAATACAGAAATGATAGGAAGCTGACATTGACTTTGGCGGAGGCTAGCCGATACTCCTTTAGCATGTCGCAGATCAGGGTTTACACCTCCAACCTTTGCCAAGGATCATGATGAACGTTTCGCTATTACAGCAGCGCAGTGATGAGCAATGCAGTGCCGCAGTCAACCGCGGCATCCTGGTGCAATCCAGCTTCAACACCGTTTGCGCGATCGAATACATGAAATCCCACAACGTTGCGCCACAGGTGATCGAACGGGTGCTATTACACCCCGAACAGCGTCGAAAATCCCCTCATTGACGCGCCAGCTTATACCGCCCCGGTGTTTACTTATGCACAAATCATGTTGACAAGAATTTTCTTTAAAAATTTTCTTGTCTCAATGCTTGACGCGCTAAGTCATTGATTTTTCAATGGGTTTATTTTGCCTGTTGGATGGGCAGTTTGTTGAAAACCGCATAGGTAAAGCCTCCCTGCGGTGTCAAGAGGGTGATATCCACATAGATATCCACAGCCTCTGTGGATATCCGGAAAAGTGCTTTAACAATCCGCGACTTAGAGCGGAACTTTCAATGCCTGCAGGACGCTGGCGACGACGATGTAGCGCGGCGGGGTGTCCGCGCTGGCCGTCACCGTGGCGCGCAGCCGCACTTCCTGGCCGTCGCGGCGCCAGGCGCTGACCACGTCGGTCCAGGCTTCGCCTTCCTTCAAGGCTTGCAGCGCGTCGCTCAGCTGGTCCTGCGGATAGGGCGGGGCGTGCAGCAGGCGCGGATCGGCCCCTTGCAGTTCCTCCCGGCTGTACTGGAAGACGGCGCAGAATTTATCGTTGACGCTGGCGATGCGGCCGCGCTGGTCCAGCGTCATCATCACCGCATGCTGGTCGACGGCGGCCAGCAGCTGCCTGGCCTGGTCCAGCTCCAGCTGCAGCGCCTGCGCGTGGCGGTGCGCCTGCTCCAGCCCGGAATAGGCGCGCAGCGACGAGATCACCGTGGTGAACAGCTTGCGCGTGGTCAGGTCGGTCTTGCACCAGAAATCGTTGATGTCGTAATCGAGGATGATGCTGTGTTCCAGCGCCTGGCCCGGCTGGCCGGTGCGCAGCACGATGCGCACCAGCTGGTTGTGCAGCGTGTCGCGGATCTGGCGGGCCACGTTCAGGCCGGCGTCGCTGGTTTCCATGATGACGTCCAGCAGCACCAGCGCGATATCGGGCGTGGTGCGCAGCGTGTGCAGCGCTTCCTCGCCACTGTAGGCGTGCAGGAAGCTGAGCCGGCGGCCCTGGAAGCACGCGTTGCTCAGCGAAAATTTGGTGACGACGTGAACGTCGACGTCGTCGTCCACGATCAGCACGCGCCACGGCGGCGGCGCCTGTGCAGCGCCCGGTTTGCCTGCCTGTGGCTGGCTGGCCGGCGGTGCTTCGTCTTCTATCATCCAATCGGTGTCGTCGTCGTTCTGGTTCATGCATCAATCCCACGGTGAGTCGGAGAAGGGAATTGCGGACCTTCACAGTGACACTATTCCTTGCCAGTACTTTTGTCAAAGGATTCCCCGCCGGCGTGTCTCCACACCTACTTATGCACAGAAAAATATTTTTCAAGCGGCCTCAAAAGCGCTTGAGGCTTGAATTTTAGCTGCTGTAAGTATTTGATTTTATTAGGTAAAAATTTTGCCTGTGGATTAGGCATTTTGTTGAAACCCGCGCCGTTAAAGGCGTTCTCGGCTGTCAAGTGGCGGTTATTCACAACCTTATCCACAGTTGGTGTGGATATCTGTGAAAAGCGCTTTAAATCCACCTGCTTAGCCGCTTTTCTTCAGGAATTGCAACAACGCGGATTGGCGCCGCCGGCAAATTCAATTGAACGTCGTCAACTTTATCTGCATGATAACATTCTCGCCAATAAATTTTTACATGGCGGTGGCAATGTTGGGTGCAGGTGAATTTTTGCAGGATTTGATCGCGCAACGGCAGAACAAGCGGATTTTACGCCTGTCGTTCCCCCAGGGCGACGGTCCAGACGCCCAGCTGCTGCCCAACAAGCTGGAGGCGGACGAAGCGCTGTCGCGCGACTTCGATTACCGGGTCGAGCTGCTGTCCGACAATGCCTCGCTGTCGCTGAAAGACCTGCAAGGCAAGCTGATGTGCGTGGAATTGGTGCGCGGCGACGGCAGCCTGCGCTACTTCACCGGCTATGTGTTCCGTTTCCGCCTGCTCAAAACCGATGGCGGCGTGGCGTACTACGAGGCGGCGCTGGCGCCCTGGCTGGCCTACCTGAAGCTGCGCAAGGATAACTACCTGTTCCACAACAAGACGCTGCGCGAACAGAGCGCCAGCATCTTTGCCGATTACTCGCCGCTGCCGGTGTGGGATTGCCGCATCGCCGGCGAGGAAACGCCGATGACCGACGCCTGCCAGTTCGGCGAAAGCGACCACAACTATCTGCATCGGCGCTGGGAAGAAGCGGGCTGGAGCTACTGGTACGAGCACACGGCCAGCGGCCACACGCTGGTGCTGAGCGACGACAGCACGGCCTCGCAAGCCATCGACGGCGGCCGGCCGGTGCCGTTCCAGCGCCACGGCGGCGCGATCGAAGAAGAGGGCATGGGCGAATGGTCGCCGGCGCGCCAGATCGTCGCGGCCAGCGTCGCGCTGAGCGCCTTCAATTTCAAGCAGCCGGTTCCGGCCCAGTTCAACCTGCCCACCCTCAACCAGCAGGGCGCGGTGCTGAACGTCGAAAGCTATGAATATGCGGGCGCCTACGGCTTCAGCGATGGCGACGGCGCGGCCCGGCTGGCGCGCCTGCGCATCGAGGAGCTGGAAGCGGCCGGCAAGCATTTCGACGGCCTCGGCAATTGCAGGCTGCTGCAGCCGGGCCGCGCGTTCGAGCTCAGCGGCCACTTCGACGATGCCGGCGATGCCGATAAAAACACGTTCCTGGTCGTCGGCGTCAGCCACCTGGCGACCAACAATTATCTGCAGCGCCAGGCCGGCGACGACCAGGGCGCGCAGTACAGCAACCGCGTGAGCTGCATCCGCAAGGCCGTGCCGTGGCGGCCGGGACGGGGCTACAACAGCGTCGACACCCGCATCACCGCGCCGCAGACGGCCACCGTGGTCGGCCCGAACGGGCCGGACAGCATCCACACCGAGCAGTACGGCCGCGTGCGCGTGCAGTTCCACTGGGACCGCGTCGGCCGCAACGACGAGCAGAGTTCGGCCTGGGTGCGCGTGGCCAGCGCCTGGGGCGGCGGCGAGCTGGGCGCATCGGCGGTGCCGCGCGTCGGCACCGAGGTCATCGTGCAATGGCTGGATGGATCGCCGGACCGGCCCATCGTCACCGGCACCGTGTTCAACGAGCTGCACCAGCCGCCCTGGGCCTTGCCCAGCCAGCAGGCGCTGACCGGCCTGCGCAGCCGCGAGCTGACGCCGAACGGCGGCAATGTCGCGTCGGGACGCAGCAACCATCTGATCCTCGACGACACCAACGCCGCCATCCAGGCGCAGCTCAAGAGCGACCACGCGCACAGCCAGCTGTCGCTGGGCCATATCACGCGCATCGAGGACAACAGCGGACGCAAGGATGAGCGTGGCGAAGGCTTCGAGCTGGCCACCGAGGCCTGGGGCGCGCTGCGCGCCGGCAAGGGCATGCTGCTGACCACCGAGGCGCGGCCGCAGGCGGCCTCGCACATCAAGGACATGGGCGAGACCGTGGCGCGCCTGAGCTCGGGCGCGGCGCTGCACCAGCAAATGGCGGACGCGGCCCAGCATCAGGAGGCGCAGAAGACCGGCGTCGACCAGACCGAGGCCGGCGACGCGGTGCGCGCGCAGAACGCGGCGGTGCGCGGCGACGGCAAGGCGCAGGGCGAGTTCGCGGCGCCGCATCTGGTATTGTCCAGCCCGGCAGGCATCGCCAGCAGCACGCCGGAAAGCACGCATATCCAGAGCGGCCAGCACGCCGCCATCAGCAGCGGCGGCCACGTGTCCATCGCGGCGGGCAAGAGCCTGTTCGCCAGCGTGAGCGAGAAGATCAGCCTGTTCGTCTCCAAGGCCGGCATGAAGCTGTTCGCCGCCAAGGGCAAGGTCGAGATCCAGGCCCAGAGCGACAATGTGGAAATCATCGCCGAGCAGGTGCTCAAGCTGATCAGCACGAAGATGAATATCGAGATCACGGCGGCCAAGGAAATCGTGCTCAACGCCGGCGGCAGCTTCATCCGTATCAACGCCCAGGGCATCGAGCAGGGCACGGGCGGCCAGTGGCTGTCGCAGGCAGGCCAACACACGATGGAGGGGCCGAAGAATATGAATGCGGTCAAGCAGGCCGAGTTTGAAAAAGCGGAACCGAAGAAATTCAGCCAGCAGGTGTTTGTCGATCAGGCGCTGTGGAATTTGCCGAGCGGCGTCAAGGCGCTGAAGTACACCTTCCTGTCGCGCACCAACCAGGTGCTGGGACGCGGCACGCTCGACGGCAAGGGCAAGTCGACGCCGCTGTTCACCGACACCGGCGAGCCGGCGCGCATCGAGATCGACGTCAACGGCGGCAAGTGGGAACAGATGATCTTCGACCGTCATCCATCCATCAGCGTGCCGCTGGATGCGCCCGAGGTGGTGTTCGATCACTATGCCGAAGGTGCGGTCGACGAGGCTTCCATCGAAGGTCAGGACGATACGCTGACTGCTTGAGATGCTCTTACCGAAATGAGAAATGACATGAAAAAATGCTTGTGCGTAGTGGTGGCTGGACTGAACTTTTTGACGGTGGCGAACGCGGCGCAGCCGGTCCGCCTGCAACTGCCTTTGCCTGTGGCAGGCACCCGCTTTTTGCCGCACAACATAGGATTTTCTGCCGATGGAAAAGACCTGTGTCTGGCCGGCACCAATACGGATGAGAACGGCCGTGCGACCGCCCAGCTTCTGCTGATCGACCGCACAAGCAGTACGGTGCGCTGGCAGAAACGGCTGCCTGCGCCGGACGGCCATTCCGACATCTATCCGGTGCAGTGCGTGAAGGATGGCGGCGCGGTTTATCTGCTGGCCAATGTCGATACGGATAGCGTCAAATCGCTGCGGCACACCTTGGCCTATGTGTACAGCTTTAACTTGCAAGGCAAGCAGACCGGCTACAAAGTGCTGGACCTTCCAGGGAGCGACCACTTTGCCTATGCCATGGCGGCTACGCCAGGCGGCATCAAGGTGGCCGGCTATATCAAGGACGAGGACGACGACTTCGAATACTACTCTGTGTTCACGCAGGGGATGGATGCGGCATTGAAAGCCGATAAGCCTTCGATCAAAAAGACCGGAGCGTTTGCGCCGTTCCCGAGCGGGCGGATAGTCGGCGACAGCTTGCACATCGCCGGGAATTTCTATCCATACAAACTCTCCAAGAAGGAGGGCGATGGCGATTACGCGGTGTCGAAATTGCGTTTGAACGGCAGCTATCTGTGGAGCCAGCGTCCTCCTACCGCGAACTCTCTTTCGGGATACACCGGCGTCGGCGCCAATGGCAGCGTATTCCGCTTGGCTTACCAAAAAGAGACGTCGTCGTTGTTGCAGGTGACGCCGGACGGCAAGTTTGGGCCGGAAGTCAGCTATGCCAGCAAATATTGCGAAACACGGGCGCTGGTTGAATATGGCAACGACTACCTTGCCATCCGCAAGCCCTGCAACAGCATAGGCGGACGCTCGGTGATGGTGTCGATCAATCCGGAGAGCAAGACTGAAAAGTTGCTCGACTGGTTAGCCGAGGAACCGCTGTACCTGACCGCCGATCCGGACTCCTGGGCGGTGGTGGGCAAGGACAAGTCCGGCAAGCCGGTCTTGTACACCGGCGCCGTGAAGGCCGCTGAATGAGCCGTAAGAAATTTTTCTGGGCAGCGCTAGGTTGGACGCTGTGCGCCTGCTCGCAGGCGGCGCCGCAGAAGCTCGCACTGGCGTTGCGCGACAAGAGCTTCAGCGTTTATAGCATGGAGTTCTCTGCCGATGGCGAACAGGTCTGTATCGCCGGTGTCGACAGCGACGACCTGGGCGCTTCGACCGGCCGGCTGATCGCGATAGACCGTGGGAGGAATGCGATCCGCTGGCAAAAGACCTTCCCGGTTCCGGATGGTTATGCGGGACTGTTCCCCGTTCAGTGCCTGCCCACGAACGACAGGGTCTATCTGCTGGCCAACGTGGATACGAAGAGTTCACCCCCGATCACGCAGACGCTGACCTATGTGTACAGCTTCGACGCCCAGGGCCTCCAGCTTGCCAGACGCCGCTTGGTCAATCCGGCCCGCGGCCAATATGGCTATGCGATGGACCTGGCTTCGGACGGTATCAAGGTCGCTGGCTATCTGAAAAGCGAGGATCAGGATTTTGAGTACTATTCGGTCTACACGACTGTTCTCAATCTGGCGCTGCAAGTACAGGGTGAGCCAGTGATACGCAAGACTGGCGCCTACACGTCCCACCGCGGCGTCCGCATCGTTGGCGACAGCGTGTATGCCGCTGGCATGTTCGCACCCGCCAAGATAGCGAAAAACCAGGTGATTGACGACTTCGCCGCGTCGCGGATACGGCTGTCAGGCGGCTATGCGTGGAGTGCGCACCCGCAGTTGGATGCGCGCCCGGCTGTGAGTGCCGGCGTGGCCGCAGACGGCACCATCCATGTGCTTGGCAATGCTGGTCGAAGCACAACGCTGTTGACCGTGTCGCCCGACGGCAAGCCGTTGCCAATGCGAACCTACCCAAGCCGCTATTGCGACACTCATGCGATTGCTGCGTATGGGAGGAGCTTGATTGCGTTGCGCGAAACGTGTGACGACAACGCCGGAAAGGCAACAATGGCGCTGCTGGAAATTGACCCTTTCAGCGGCAAGGAAATCGAATTGAAATGGATGGATGATCAGGTTGTCCAGGTCGCGACTGCTGGACGGCTATGGTCGGCGATCGCAAAAAACCAGGCTGGCAAGTTGTTTTTCTACTCCTCCGAGAACGGAGCCCAATGATGGCATACACATACGAAGACAAACTGAATTTCATCGCCGACTTGTATTGTCCGGCACGCGTGGTGGCCGATCAGACGGGTTGCTCGTGGGAGCTGATTCTGGCTCAGGCGGCACAGGAGACTGGTTGGGGTGAGAAGGTTTTGCCCGGCACGAACAATGTCTTCAACATCAAGGCGGACAGCAGCTGGAAAGGCGAATCCAAGGTCTTTCATGTGCGGGAAACGATCCATAAAAAGACGGAGTGGGTGGATGCGCCTTTCCGCGTGTATGCTTCCAAGCTTGAGAGCCTGAGCGACCGGACCAAGTTTTTAAGAGAAAATCCCATCTACACCAAGAGCGGTCTGTTCAAGCCCGAGGTCAAAGGCAACTTCATGCTGGAGGCGCAGGCGTTGAAAAAAGCCGGCTACGCCACCGAGACCGATTACGTGGACCAGCTGGCGACTGTGTTTTCAGGGCCGACAATGCGGCGCGGTATCGCCCGCGCGCAAGAGCGCGGCTGCGGCCCGGTGCTGCCGATGGTTGAAGTATTCCTGCTCGATGGCGCCAAGCTGCCGATCAAGAACAGCAAGGTGCAGGTGCTGCTGGACGGTAAGCAGGCCGAGGTCGTGACCGATGGACATGGCCGTTTCGTGATCCGCATTGCTCCCAAGAGCGTCAACATCCAGCTCAAGGTGTTCGACAAGGATCAGAACGCCTGGGTCAACGTGGACCCGGTCAAGCTGGACAAGCTCGTCACCGACAAGACCGCGACCCTGATCGCGCCGACCTTTACCGCGCAGACCAGTACGCGCGAGCATGAAAAGAAAGCGTCGCCCAAGCCGGCCGCCGCGCCATCGGCTGCGCCGGCTGCCACCGCGCCGCCTGCGGCCAAGCCGGCTGCGACCGGGGCATCGGCCGTCACCAAGTTCAAGGACTACAAAGTCCTCAAGGGCGACAGCCTGGCCTCGATCGCCAGCGCGCACCAGACCAGCTACCAGGCGATTGCCGAAGCCAACGGCATCAGCTCGCCGTACATCATCCGCCCCGACCAGATCCTGCGCGTGCCCGATGTGAAGACGCAGCTGGCCGAGCAGGAAAAACGTCATGCCGCGCCGCCGGCCGCCGCGCATGGCGCTCCTGCGGCCCACGGCACGGCCGCGGGCAAAGGCGCCGCGCAGGGTGCGCACGACAAGCCCGCCGCCAAGCCGCAGCAGCCCGCTGCCCCGGCCGCCAACGATCACGACGGCGGCAGCGGCGGCATCACGCTGGCGTCGCTGGGACAGGCTTTGTCGAGAGGGACGACCGGTCTGCATACGGTGTTCTTCCGCAACGCGGAGGAGCGTCCGCAGACCGACCTGATGCACTCCAGCCGCGCGCCATGGATGAAGTTCGCGCAGGAAGAATTCGAAAAAGGCGTCAAGCGCCGCACCGGCAAGGGGAAGAACGACGCCCGCATCCTCGAATACTTCACCGCGACACCCTCGCTGGACAAACGCTCGGCCTCGGTCGACGAAACCCCGTATTGCGCGGCCTTCGTCAACTGGTGCCTGGGCCGCACCGGCTACAAGGGCAACGGCAGCGCGCTGGCGGCGTCGTTCGCCAAATGGGGCCGGCCGACCAAGGACAACAAGCCGGCGCTGGGCGCGGTGGCGCTGATCAAATTCCCCACCGGCGGCCACCACGTCACCTTTGTGGCGGGCATCAGTCCGAACGGCCGCCAGATCGCCACGCTGGGCGGCAACCAGGGCGAGAACCATGAAGTCAGCCACAGCCGCTGTCCGAAGACGATGGTGGTAGTCTATCGCTATCCGTCCGACTACCCGCACTACGACGACGATTATGTGCTGCACGACGTGGAAAGCGACCACGCCCCGATGACCGCCAGTTCCACTCACTAGACAGGATTTATGTATGCGCAATAAAGTATTGTTCGCGGCACTGCTGCTGTGTTCCAGCCTGAGCCAAGCCTTCGACGGTGCGCCGTCGTTCACCACCAAGCGCGCCGGCGTCGAGCACACGCTCAAGCTCAGCCAATGGAAGGTCGACGCCAAGGGCGTGCCTTCTTTCGATTACGTCTATGAACAGCAGGCCGGCGCCTGCCGCTTCAAGGTGGCGGGCCACGCGATTGCCGGTTTCGAAGAAAAGGGCGGCAAGGCGGTGCTGGAAGTCTTCAATCCCGAGGACGGCAAGGGCAAGGCCATGCCGCCGATCCTGATGTTCTATGACGAAGCCGTCACGCTGGTCTTGCCGCTGAAGGGCGCGTTGCAGCAAGTGTCCTTCGACGACGAGCTGAGCGACGCGCAACTGCGCGGCAGCTGCGGCAAGAAGACGGACGCCAAGCTGTCCGTCCTGTTTCGTCAATAAGTGCGGGGACCAGGCATGCCCGGTAAAGCGATCATCCGCCTCGGCGACCGCACCTCGCACGGCGGCCGCGTCCTCGAAGGCTTCCCGCTGCTGACCATCCATGGCAAGCCGGTGGCCGGCGTCGGCCATCGGGTCAGCTGTCCGCGCTGTTCCGGCTCGCCGGTGATCGCCGAGGGCATGGTGAGCGTCACCATGATGGGCGTGAAGGTGGCGGTGGAGGGCATGAAGACTTCATGCGGCGCCACCCTGATCGGCTCGGGGCCGGCGGAGACTGCCTAGCGGCGCTCAGCCGTCGATAGCGGCCAGCAGCTTGCGCACGGCGCCGTGGGCCATGACGATGTCCGTGCCGTCGTGCAGCAGCGTGTTGTACTTGGTGCGGAACTCCATGTCGCCGGTTTCGGACGGGCCGATCAGCGCTTCGATCGCCTTGCGGAAGGTGCGCGCCTCGGCCAGCGTGACGGCTTCCGGTTCGTCCAGGCGTTCATCCATCTGCGCCATCAGGCCGGACAGCTTTTGCAGCCAGGCGAAATGCGGATGGTTGGCCACCAGTTGCAAGTGTTCCAGCGCGCTGCCGACCGCGCCGAAGTACTGGGTCTCCACGTGGATCAGCTGCTTGTGCAGGTCGCGCAGCGCGCGCGCCAGCGCGGTCAGTTTGGCGTTGTTGGCCAGTTCGTTGTCGGCTGATGCCATAAATTCTCCAGGGTTGAAATTCAGGCTCTAGTGTAGCGCCCCCGTGAGCGGGTCGCCATGCGCTAAAAGGTGGGGTCAAGTCTGACATTTGGACACGAACTGGAGCGTATCGAACCCTACAGCCGTGGTCGTGTCCAAATGTCAGACTTGACCCCAAGGTTTAAGCGCTGAGCGCCTTCAACCGGTCGAGCTCGGCCAGGAAGCGGTCGCTGGCGACGGCGGGCGGCCATGGTTCCCACGCGGTGCCGCCGTAGACCGCCTGCAGCGGATCGTCGTTCAATGGCGGCACGCTGATCTTGAGCGTGTGCAGCACTTCCCTGGCCGACCAGCCCACCACATGCACCGCCTCGCTGGCGGCCGCCAGACGGTCGGCCATCTTGTGCGCGGCGTGTTCCTTCGGCGTCCAGCGGGGCAGGCCGTAGCGCAGGAAGACGGCGCTCTCCAGCCGCACCGTCAGGGCCTTGAAGCCTTCGCCCAGAAACGGCTTCAGCGGCGAGACGCAATCGAATCCCAGCAAGCCTTCCTCGGCATCGTGCAGCAGCTCGCGCAGCGCCGCCAGCGGCGCCAGTTCCAGGCCGACCGCCTTGCAGGCCGCGACGCGCAGGTGCATCACCGTCAGCGAATGCTGCGCCACCGACAGCGGCAGCGGCCATGCCGAATGCCCGCCCCAGCGATAGGTGCGCGCCAGGCCCAGCGCGAGGTCGCTGTCTTCCCAGTCGAACGGTGTCGGATCGAGCAAATCCAGCCGGCGCTCCGACGGCATGCGGACCCAGGCGCGGTTTTCGTGATGGTCGCGGCCCATGCGGTTTTCCTTCTCTGTGGCGTAATCGACATCGTACACCCACGGCCGCAGATTTTTTCGGCAACTATCTGTCGATTTGCAATACACTGGACGATTGTTGAACTGCGGATACGGATGAGTTCATGGCGACAAGACCTTCATACATCTACCAGGGCGGCTCGGTGATGATGCACTCGCCGCTGCAATTGAAGAACGCCGAGATGTACGGCTTCTTCGTCAAGGGCGAGCTGTCCAATTTGCAGGCCACGCTGGACGGCACGCTGAACCAGGTGGCCGGCCAGCGCATGCGCTTCAAGGCGATTTCGCCGTATGTGCTGCTGACCTTCACCCGCGTCAACCACGCCGATTCGGCGGCCCCGGTCGACCATGCCAAGGGCTGGATCACCGAGATCGACATCGTCACCTGGATCATGGTCGGCGCCATGGACGACGAGGGCGAGCTGGCCCACATCTACTACTACCCCGCGCACATCTTCGTCGACGACGCGATGGCGCTGATTAACGGCCGCGAGCTGTTCGGCTATCCCAAATACCTGTGCGAGTACGAGATCCCGCAAGCCGACGCCGAGCCGCTGCGCTGCGCGGTCGCGGCCAAGGGCTTCCAGCCGTTTGCGCCGGAAACCAGGATCGCCATGCACCCGCTGCTGGAGGTGAACGCGACCCGGAAGACCGGCATCGAAAAGCCCATCACCAGCGTGCTCGATCTGATCGAACAGGCGATCGAGCTGTTCCTCTCCATCCCCGATTTTTTCAACCTCGACGTGGCGGGGTGGGACGACATCATCTCGCTGCTGCGCAATCCGCGCATCGACCAGATCTTCCTCAAGCAGTTCCCCGACAGCGCCGGCCTGAAGGCCGTGTACCAGGCCATCCTGGCCGCGCCGGCCACCATCGACCGCATACACAGCGGCACACTGCTGGGCTATGAATACGAGTGCGTGCTGCACGCCTTCGACAGCTTCCCGCTGCAGCAGACGCTGGGTCTGAAGCTGGGCGCGCAGCAAGCCATCCTGCCGTACAAGCTGCACTTCGACTTCACCGCGCAGCCGGGCGAGGAATTGATCGACAACTCGTCCATCGCGCCGCAGAAGATCGCCATCCTCGGCGGCGGCGTCGGCTCGATGACGGCGGCCTGGTACCTGAGCGACCTGCCGGGCTGGCAGAACAACTACGACATCACCGTCTACCAGCAGGGCTGGCGACTGGGCGGCAAGGGCGCCAGCGGCCGCAATGCCAGGTACGGCCAGCGCATCGAGGAACACGGCCTGCACATCTGGTTCGGCTTCTACGCCAACGCCTTCAAGATGATCAAGGCGGCCTACGCCAGCCTGGATCGCCCGCCCGGCGCACCGCTGGCGACCTGGCGCGACGCCTTCAAGCAGCACGATTATGTGGCGCTGTCCGAGCAGGTCGGCGAGCAGTGGCACAACTGGTCCATCGTATTCCCGCCGCTGCCGGGTGAGCCGGGCGAGGGCGACGAACAGATCACGCTGTGGACCATGGCCGAGGCCATGTTCTCCTGGATTAAAAAATGGATCGACGGCCTGGACAAGCTGACCCGCGCGATGAACCTGCCGCCGCATCCGCACCACACCGGCATCATCCCGGATTGGCTGTACCATCTGGCCGAAGGCGTGACGTCGTCGGTGCACGAGCTGCTGGAGGACATGTCGCTGCTGGGCAGCGCCTTGTACGGCATGCTGGCCAATATGTCGCCCGACGTCGGCAAGCACACCGAAGGCCAGCACCTGGCGCTGGCCGGCGCGCTGGTGGGCGTGCGCGGCAAGCTGCATGCGCGCTACCGCGCCCTGGTCGATAGCGGCGAGGGCGACGCCAGCGACGACATCCGCCGCCTGTTCATCTGCCTCGATCTCGGCGTGACGGTGATGAAGGGCGTGTTTGAAGATGGCGTGATCCGCAACGGCTTCGACGTCATCAACGATATCGACTTCAAGGACTGGCTGCGCAAGCACGGCGGCGACGACGTGCTGTGCGTGGACTCGGCGCCGGTGCGCGGCTTCTACGACCTGGTGTTCGCCTACGAGGGCGGCGACTTCGACAAGCCGAACATCGAAGCCGGCACGCTGCTGCGCGCGATGGCGCGTATCGGCCTGGCCTACAAGGGCGGCATCATGTTCAAGATGCAGGCCGGGATGGGCGACACGGTGTTTACGCCGCTGTACCAGGCCTTGCTGGCGCGTGGCGTCAAATTCAAATTCTTCCACAAGGTCGAGGAGCTGGTGCCGGACGGCCGCCAGATCGGCAGCATCCGCATGACGCAGCAGGTGGCGCTGGCCGGCGCGGACTACGATCCGCTGGTGGACGTGAAGAACCTGGCCTGCTGGCCCGGCACGCCCAACTACGAGCAGATCGATCCGGCGCAGGCCGCGCTGCTGCAGGCTCACGACGTCAACCTGGAATCCAGCTGGAGCGACTGGCCCAGGCTGTACCACCAGCACTTCGACAAGGAACTGCCGGTATTGACGCTCAAGCGCGGCATCGATTTCGACCAGGTGGTGTTCGGCATTTCGGTCGGCTCGCTGAAGGCTGTGTGCCCGCAGCTGCTGGCGCACAGCCCCGCGCTCAACACCACCTACGAAAAGGTGCAGACGGTGGCGACGCAGGCTTACCAGGTCTGGCTGAACAAGGATCTGGCGCAGATGGGCTGGAGCTATCAGCCCGATGGCCAGCAGCCGGTGCTGAGCGGGTTCAGCGAGCCTTACGACACCTGGGCGCCGATGGACCAGCTGTTGTGCCGCGAGGACTGGGCGCCGCCGCTGGCGCCGCGCAACGTGTCCTATTTCTGCAGCGCGCTGACGGTGGACAGCTACCCGCCGGTGAGCGACACCGGCTTCCCGGCGCGCATGGCGGCGCTGGCGAAGCAGGGCGCGATCGGCCAACTGAGCGGGCAGATCGCCGCGCTGTGGCCGGCGGCGGGACCGGCCGGCGCGTTCCCGTGGCAATGGCTGGTCGATGGCAGCGAGGCCACCGGCGTGGCGCGCTTCGACAGCCAGTACTGGCGGGCCAATGTCGATCCGTCGGAGCGGTATGTGATGTCGGTGGTGAACAGCACCAAGTACCGCTTGCAAACCGACCAATCGGGCTACTCCAATCTGTACCTGACGGGCGACTGGATCAAGACCGGTTTGAACGCCGGCTGCGTGGAGGCGGCGACGATGGCCGGCATGCAGACCTCGCGCGCGATCAGCGGCCACCCGGCCGTCATCGAGGGCGAGACGGACTTCTAGCGCGGGGGCGGGCCGTCAGCGGCTGCGCGGCATGCTGCGGCTCAGGTTCCCCTGGCGGATGCTCTGTTCCGAGCGCGCCGGCTGGCGGCCCTGCTGCTGGCTGGCGTGCGGCGTGTCGTTGGCCGGATGGCCGGTGGCATGGTTGCCGCTCTCGCTCATGCCTTCGTGTTCCGGATCGTAGTCGTCATGGGGCATGTTGGCGCCGGGTTTGAAGCCTTTGTCGCTGGGATGGGTCATGATCGCTCTCCTTTGATAGGGCGGAGCGTGAGGCCGCTCCGAACCCCTATCGTAAGCCAGCCCGGCGGCGCTGAAAGTAGGCGTACACGCCGCGCCGCTGTCGGACTGCGTAAGCAAGGCAGCGCACGGAATCCCATGCCGGCCTGCGCTAGCGGCGGCGCGCCAATGTCAGGCCGTCGCCCAGCGGCAGCAGCGACAGGTCGATGCGTTCGTCGTGGTGCAGCTTGATGTTCAGCGCCTGCAGTGCGGCGGTGTCGTCGCTGTCGGCGCGTTCGGTCACGCGGCCGCTCCACAGCGTGTTGTCGATGGCGATCAAGCCGCCGGGGCGCACCAGTTGCAGGCAGCGCTCGTAGTAGCCGTCGTAATTGACCTTGTCGGCGTCGATGAAGGCGAAGTCGTAGAGGCCCGCTTCGCCATCCTTGAGGCGCGCGTCCAGCGTGGCCAGGGCCGGGCCCAGTTGCAGGTCGATCTTGTCGGCGATGCCGGCCTGCGCCCAGAACGGCTTGCCGATGCGGGTGTAGTCGTCGCTGATATCGCAGGCCAGGATGCGGCCCTCGGCCGGCAGCGCCAGCGCCACGCTCAACGCGCTGTAGCCGGTGAACACGCCGATCTCGATGGTGTTGCGGGCGCCGGTCAGCTTGACCAGCATGGCCATGAGCTGGCCCTGCTCGGGCGAGATCTGCATGGTGGCGCGTTCATGGCTGCGGGTTGCTTCCCGCAAGGCGGTCTGCGCCGGATGCTCGCGCAGCGAATGCGATAGCACGTAGTCGTACAGCGTATCGGTCAGGTTGAGGGTGCGGTTGGACATGCTGTCTGCTCCTGGATGGTGTGCCCAGAGTGTAGCAGCGTCCGCGCCGGCGTGGCTCACGGCTGGCAGATCAGGTGGTGGAGGCGGGCTGCGACATGTTGACGTCATTGCTGGCGGCGCGGCGCAGGTCGTTGCAGGCCTGGTCCAGCGCGGCCGCCACGCCGGGCAAGCGGTCGGTCACTTCGTTCAGATTGCCGGCGCTGGCCGCCGCTTCCATCTCATGGCACAGCGTGTGCAGATGGGTCGAACTCAGATAGCCGGCGCTGCCCTTGAGCGCGTGGATCGCCGCCGCCGCCGCGTTGGCGTTGCCGGCCACCACGGCGGCGCGCGCGCTTTCCAGCCGGCGCGGCGCTTCGTCGAGGAAGGCCTGGGTGATGCGCTGCATATGCGAGTGCGACAGCCCGGCCAGCGGCATGATCTGCACGGTGGCCGGATCGATGCGCTTCTCGACGGCCGGCGCCACGCCGAACTGCTCGTCCAGCGATTCGGCGCGAACGGCGGTCAGGCGCGCGGCGTCGGTAGGCCGCAGCGGCCGGCCGCGGCTCAGGTGCTGGGCGATGGTCTTCTCGATCTGGTCGTACAGCAGGCGCTCGTCGACCGGCTTGCTGAGGAAGCCGTCCATGCCCACCGCCAGGTAGCGCGCGCGGTCATGGTCGCTGGCGTTGGCGGTCAGCGCGATGATCGGGATGCCCGGATCGAGCACGCGGTAGTCTTCGCTGCCGCCGCTGCGGATCAGGCGCGCGGCCTGTTCGCCGTCCATCATCGGCATGCGGCCGTCCATCAGCACCAGGTCGTAGGCGGCGCTGCTCAGCGCATGCAGCGCCTGCAAGCCGTTTTCCACCACGCGGATGTCGTGGCCCATGTTCTCCAGCAGCGTGCTGACGATGATCTGGTTGGTGCGCACATCCTCGGCGCACAGCACGCGCAGGCGGTAGGCGTGGTGCTCCTTGCGCGGCAGGCTGGATGGATCGATCTCCGGCGCCGCGCCCAGCGCCAGCGGCAGCGTGAAGCTGAAGGTGGAGCCGACGCCGACCCGGCTTTCGGCGGCGATCGAGCCGCCCATCAGTTCGACCAGCTCCTTGCAGATCGCCAGACCCAGGCCGGTGCCGCCGTAGCGGCGCGTGGTCGAGTGGTCGGCCTGTTCGAATTTCTGGAACAGCCGTGGCAGCGTTTCGGCCGGGATGCCGGGGCCGGTGTCGGTGATGTCGAAGCTGACGCTGGTGCGGCCGTCTATGGTCAGCAGCGCCGAAGCGTCGAGCCGCACTTCGCCGCGGTCGGTGAACTTGATGGCGTTGCCCAGCAGGTTGAGCAGGATCTGGCGCAGACGGGTCGGGTCGCCGCGCACGTAGCGCGGCATGTCCAGCGCCAGGTCGCAGCGCAGCAGCAGGCTCTTGGCGTCGGCCTGGCCTTGCAGGATGCCGATGGCGTCGTCCACCAGTTCGATCAGGTCGAAGTCCACCGTCTCGATCGACAGGCGGCCGGCGTCGATCTTGGAGAAGTCGAGGATGTCGTTGAGGATGGCCAGCAGCGATTCGCTGTTCTGCAGGCCGATGCGCAGGTATTCCTCGGTGCGGCCGCGTACCGACTGGTCGCGCATGGCGAACTTGATCATGCCGATCACGCCGGCCAGCGGGGTGCGGATATCGTGGCTCATCGCCGACAGGAAGTCGATGCGGTGGCGGCTGACCACTTCCGCATGCTCCTTGGCTTCGGTCAGCTGGGCGGTGCGTTCCTGCACGCGCTGCTCCAGCGTGTTGCGCAGCAGGCGGATCTGGTCGGCCAGCGCGAACGCCAGCAGCACGCCGTCCAGCGTGCCGCCCAGCAGCGTGAACAGCTGGGCATTGGTCACCATGGCCGGGATCAGGCCGAGGTTGGCGGGCAGGATGAACAGGCCCGGCACCATCAGCGCGACGAAGCCGAGCACGAAGAAACGGGCCGGATAATAGCCGCGCCGCCAGACCACGATGCCGCTGGTGAGCGCCATCGCCATCCAGATCGAGATGACGATGGTGGCGATGGTGTGGGCGTAGCTGAGGTAGAGGAAGCAGCTTGGCAGCGTGAGCAGCGGCAGCACGATGTTGATGCGGCTGAGCTTGTGCAGCAGCGGCGAATGCTCCTTGAGCCGCAGGAAGTTGGTGTAGAACTGCGTGCTCAGCACCGGCAGCAGGAAGAAGGGCACGTAATGCCACTGCAGGTTGTGCCAGCCGAACAGGTCGGCCGTCATGTGGAAGGTCATGCCCCAGGCGATGGCGTAGCACAGCACGTACAGCGAGTAGTACAGCGAGGAGTTGTCGCGGGTGATCGAGTAGATGAAGAAGTTGAACACCGTCAGCGCCAGCAGGGCGCCGATGGAGCCGATGATGAGCACGTTCTCGCGCGCCACCAGCTGCTGGTAGGCGGTGCGCGGCAGCACCGACATCACCGGCGTGCGCGCATAGTAGGGGCTGGCGAAGCGTATCAGCACCTGGTAGCGCTGGCCCGGCTGCAGGTCGACGTCTTTACCGTAGTGCAGCAGGTAGGCGTGCGGCTGGCGGTAGCCGGTCAGCATCTGGCGCGCGCTGCCGTCCGGGCCGAACACCTGGATGTCGACCATGTCGATCAGCGTATCGTTGGGATCGATGACCCAGGCCGGCTGGTGGCTATCGTTGCGCAGCTCGGCGTACAGCCAGTAGCCGCCGCCCAGCAGGTCGACCTTGGTGGCCGGTTTGAGCCCGGCCAGCAGCTTGGGCAAGCCGGTGGCGTCGACCGGAAAGGGCTGGCCTTCGTCCAGATAGAGCTTGCCGGTAGTCATCAGATCGATACTGGCGGTATTGACGCTGATCGCAGCTGGCAGCGTCTCGGCGGCGGCGACGGGAGTAAACAACAGTTGCCACCATGCCAGCATCGCCAGCAGCACGAGGATGGCACCACGTGGCAGACCGTAAGACATCTTGCAAGCTTTACTCATTAGTGTTCCGATGGCCGCCGGTCTCGATTAGTGATTTTTTCCATTTTAAACGAGAACTTATTCTTTTATCCAAAAATTGACCTATGGCACAGACCGATGCTTGGCGCATGGTGGCCGGGACGGGTAAGATGGCGCCTTTGCGCCACAGGAATGCCGCCGTGCTTATTTCTCCAGAACAATTCATAGGTTTTCTCAGCGCCGCCTTGCTGATTACGATATCGCCGGGGCCGGACAATCTGATGGTGCTCAGCGTCGGCATGTCGCGCGGGCGGCGCCAGGGCATGGTGTTCGGCCTGGGCTGCGCGCTGGGCTGCCTGAGCCACACTTTGCTGGCCACGCTGGGCGTGAGCGCGCTGATCAAGGCGTCGCCGCTGGCGTTCGGCGCGCTGAAACTGCTGGGCGGGGCGTATCTGATCTGGCTGGGCATAGGCGCGCTGCGCAGCCGTGGCGGCGCCCGCGTCGACGGCTCGGCCTTGCCGGATGAAAGCCTGCGCAAATTGTTTGCCAAGGGGCTGTTCGCCAATGCCGTCAATCCCAAGGTCGTGCTGTTTTTCCTGTCCTTCCTGCCGCAGTTCGTGGTGGCCGAGCGTGGCGAGGTCAGCTGGCAGACCGCGCAGCTGGGTTTGCTGTTCACGGCGCAGGGCGTGCTGCTGTTTGGTTTGCTGGGTTATTTCTCCGGCGCCGTGGGCGCGTGGATCAACCGTCATCCGGGTGCCGGCATGTGGATGGACCGCGTGGCCGGCGCGATTTTCGTCGGTCTGGGCCTGAAATTGATTATTTCCCGCTAAAGAGCAAAAAAAAGTCCGTTCGGGGTGCGTATGTCATCAGGACGTAATGCTGCACTGCGATACTGGCTTTGCTCTTTCAAGTCTCTCCCGATTTGAAAACTTTCGGCCCGCGCCTCTTTGTGCTGCGGGCTTTTTTTTTGCGCTCAAGAAAAGAAGCGGGGATCGTAAATCCACCGTTTAATGGTTGTCGCTGTCATGGTGGCGACGTCCGGGTGCAGGGGATTAATCAGCACATTGTATTCATCGGGGACACTCACCGATGGCACAAGCAACAACGCGGAACTGCATGACGCAACCCAGGCGTCGCCAGTCGTCCGGCTGGTCATTCCTGACGGCACGGCGTCCCAGCCTCCGGGCAGCGGGTCGAGCACGATGCGCGCGT
Source organism: Rugamonas aquatica (assembly GCF_009380215.1). Classification (GTDB taxonomy): domain Bacteria; phylum Pseudomonadota; class Gammaproteobacteria; order Burkholderiales; family Burkholderiaceae_D; genus Rugamonas; species Rugamonas aquatica_B. Next base: position 28,648 of record NZ_WHUG01000010.1, on the reverse strand, counting down.
TCCAGGCGTCGTCGGGAACGTCGATCCGCACCAGGAAGCGGTTGAATGGCAGGCCGCCAGTGCGGATGTGCAGGACCGTTTCTATTGTCGCCAGGGCGATGTTTGGCGTGCTGTAGATGAGCGGCGTGCCGATGCTGTTCCAGCGCCCGCCCGAAATCTTGGCGCCGGTACCGCTAAGGTCGTTGGCCGTATAGGCTGGCGCCTCGACGGCAATACGCCACAAGGCCATGGTCATGCATAGGCTCCGCTCTGGCTCATGGACAGCAATTCAGTCACAAGCTTCTGCCCTTCGAACGTGTCCATGTAGCTTGCCGGCGTTGCGCCGCCAAGCGCCGGCAGTGGTTTGGCTAACCAGTCCGCAACCCAATGTGCCGCGTTAAAACCGGTCGGATCGCCGGACTCCTCCACCATTGCCTGCACTTTGCCGATCAAGGTCGCTATGCCCAGTACACGCTCGGATTCGTCTTTCGACAATGCCGTCTCGTCCTTCTCCTTGCGGCTGATGGTTGCGCGGGACAGGCCGAGGCTGCCAAGCAGCAGCTCTTTACTCATCCCCATCGTCGATGACAGCTCACCGACTATCGAGGCTGGGATACCTGAGCGGATCGTGGCGATGCGCGTTTGTGGATCATCTTGATAGAAGTTTGTCATCGATCCGCGTTCTTTCCGAACTGGAGCTGGTTTTTCAAGAGTTTTGAAATCTGACATGTATGCCTCCTTTGAGACGATAGTTTAGCTCAAATGAGGCGATTTGCAAGAAAGGCTTACTTTGCCGCCAGCGTGAAGCGCAGTTCCAGCTGGTCTTGCACGGCCAGCGCGCCCGCCATCACGGAAAACGGCGTGATGCCGAAATCGCTTTGTTTCAGGTTGACGCTGCCGGTGACGGTCATGACGCCGTTGTTTTCGCGGATGTCCGCCGGGATCGCCATGATGCGGGTGACGCCGTGCAGCGTGATCGCCACCTGCAGCGGCTGGCCGGCGGCGCCGCGCTCGGCGTGCACACTCACCACCGGATAGCGCTCGGCGTCCAGCACGCGGGTCAGCATATTGTTGCGGGTGCCGTCGATGGCGTCGGCCGAAGGCTGCTTTTCCAGGCCGGCGGCGGTGCGCAGGTCGGCGTCGTCGACCGTCAGCTGGTCGAGGCGGAACTGGAAGTCGGCACGGTTCTGCGCCGGCGACACGGTGCCGCTGACGTGCCGGCTGGCCACCAGATGATCGTGTCCCAGCCGCGCCAGCAGCCCGCCGCGCCGCACGGTGACGGCGATCAGCGATTGCGCGCCGTCTATCGTCAGGGCGTTGGCGGCAGGGGACTGGGCCGGTTCCACGACGGGCGGCTGCGCCGCGGGCCGGGCAGGCGGCGAGCTGGTCGGCAGCGGGGAACAAGCGGCCAGCAAGGCCGCCAGTGCGATGATTTTTTGATACCTGTAGATTTTTGTCATAGCCGCGCGTGTGGTCATTTGGCCGTCATAATGCCCCATTATGATGCGTCTCGCTGGTCCCAGCGTGCTCCAGCTGGTCTCCGTGCCCAAGCTGGTACGGGATTTCACAAAGCATGACTCAGCAGGCTCGCCGGTGGCCTGAAACACCGGCACCACCGCCTCTTTCCCCCCTTAAGTTTCACCTTAATGAATCCCTAAGCCTATGCAAGGCGTTAGCTGGCAAAGTAACACCTGTAGCGCGAGGTTTAAGCCTCGCGCCCGGTTGCCGGACTCCATCAAGCCCGGCACAGAATTCGCCCAGGCGGCACTATCGCCGCCGGGCAAGCGGCCATCCCCACGCTTTCGAGCGTTTTCGTAACCAGCATCATCTCGCGATGACGCTGGTTTTTTTTTGCTATCAGCCGTGCTTGGACAGCCAGGCGTCGATTTCCGGCAGGCGGGCGGTGCGCAGTTTCACGCGGTACTGGATCGAAGCGATCGCGGTCTTGGTGTCGCCCTGCGCGTCTGCCGCGAGGTACTGTTTGGCGTAGGCGCGCAGCTTGTCTATCATCGCCGGATCGGACGAACGCCCGCCCAGGCCCGGGAAGTAGCGGCTGCGCGAGCTGGCGTCGATCTTCTTCTCGATCTGCGTGTGGTGGCTGACGGCGAAATCGTAAGCCAGGTCCGGATGATGGCCGGCCACGTGGTTCAGGATGGACGCGCCTTCGGTCGCGCCGCCTTCATCGGTCAGCGCCAGTTCCAGCGCGCGCTGGGCCAGGGCCTTGTCCTTGGCGGTGCCCAGCAGGTCATACAGCTCGCTCTTGATCATCGACGACTTCTCTTCCTGTGCGGCGGCGTGCAGCTTGTCCCAGGTGGCGGCGTCGGCGTTGTCGGCGATCACGCCCAGGATAGGGCGGCGCAGCGCTGCCGGCATCGCATCCTTGTCGGTGGCGGAGGCCGCGTAACGGCGGCGCGCTTCGGCCACCACGCCTTCGTCGCCGACGGCGCCCAGCACGTGGATCAGCGTCTCGCGCAGATTGGCGACCGGCGCCGCTTCATCGGCGGCCTTGTTCCAGCCGATGCGGGCCAGCACCGGCGCCAGGCGCTTGCGCGCGTAGCGGTCCAGCGCCGCCTGCTGTTCAGGCTTGCCTTCGTAGCTGTAGTGCAGGGTGACCAGCGAATCGGCGATCTGGTCCCACACCTGCGGCGCGGCGTCCAGCGGCGCGCGGCTGGCCAGGTCGAGGAAGCTGGAGGCCGGCATCAAACCCGCCATGCCCAGCGACCAGCTGTCCGACAGCAGGCCCAGTTGGTCGATGGTCTGCAGGCCGGCAAAGCGGTCGGCCAGCGCGGCGAAGGCCTTCGGTGCGTACAGCGTGCGGTAGTAGCCGCTCTGGCCGGCGTTGACCAGTACCGCGCCGCAGCCTTGCAGCGTCATGCTGGCCTTGCCGCCGGCGACGATGGTGCTGGCGGTGGCGCCGCCCACGGTCTGGGCGATCACAGGCACGCGCCAGCTCAGCGGCTTCTTGTTGGTCTGGTCCTTGCTGAACTCACCCTGCGTCAGCGCGATGGTGGTCTGGCCGTTTTTGCAGACCGCGTCGGCCACGCGTATCATCGGCACGCCCGGCTTCAGCGTGAAGTCGTGGGCGATCGCCGTCACCGGCTTGTGCGCGGCCTTTTCCACTTCGCGCCACAGGTCGTCGGACACCGTGTTGCCGTAAGCATGCTTGGCCATGTAGCTGCGTACGCCGGCGCGCCAGGCGTCGTCGCCGACGTAGTTCTCCAGCATGCGGATGACCGACTCGCCCTTCTGGTAGGTGATGCTGTCGAAGGCCTGGCTGGCTTGTTCGACGGTGCCGATGTGCTGCACCACCGGATGGGTGGTGGCCAGCGCGTCGCGGTTCATGGCCTGCTCGCGGGTGCCGACGGCGCGCAGTTCCCATTTCCACTCAGGGTGCAAACGGGTGGTGGTGCGCGACTCCATCCACGAGGCGAAGCCTTCATTGAGCCACAGGTCGTCCCACCATGCCATCGTCACCAGGTCGCCGAACCATTGGTGCGCCATTTCGTGCGCGGCCACCAGGAAGGAGGTTTCCTTGTCCGACTGCGTGGCGGTGCGCGGATCGAGCAGGATCGCGGATTCGAAGGTGAAGATCGCGCCCCAGTTTTCCATCGCGCTGAAGAACTGGCTGCGGCCCGGCGCGGCGATGTTGTCCAGCTTAGGCAGCGGATATCTGACGCCGAAGTAGTCGTTGTACTCCTTCAGCACGGCGACCGACGAATCGAGCGCGAACTGCGCCTGCGCGATCGAACCCTTTTGCGTGACGACGCCCAACTCGGTGCCGCCTTCGACCGCCGTGGCGCGTTCGAACTCGCCCAGGCCGAAGAACAGCAGATAGGTCGACATCTTAGGCGAGGTGCCAAAGCGCACCAGCTCGCGGCCGTCGGCCAGCTTGCTGGTGGCGGTGACAGGCATGTTCGATACCGCCATCTGGCCGGCCGGCACGGTGGCCTCCAGCGCGAAGGTGGCTTTGTAGAAGGGCTCGTCCCACGACGGGATCACGCGGCGCGCTTCGGAGTTTTCAAATTGCGTGTACAGGGCGCGCTTCTTTTCGCCGCCGTTCTGGTAGTCCAGCGAGAACATACCGGTCGGCTGGGTGCCGATCACGCCGGTGTAGTCCAGCTTGAGCTGGTGGCTGCCCACGGCCAGCGGCTGGGCGAACTGGAAGGTGGCGGTCTGCTTGTCGTCGTCGACCGTGATCTTGCTGGCGGCCTGCACCGGCTTGCCCGGACCGGCGCTGATCGCGGCGGCGCTGAACTTCAGCTCCGAGGCGTTGAGGGTGATGCTGCTGCTGGCTTGCTTGATATCGAGCGCGATGGTGACGCTGGCGCTGAAACTGCTGTTGGCGGCGTCCGGCACCAGCGACACGGCGTAGTGCGTCGGCACGGCGTTGCGGGGAAGCTGGGTGGTGACTTTGGCGGCCTTGGCGGCCGGCGCGGCGGAGGTGGCAGCTATAGCCATTGGAGCCAGGCCGGAAGAGAGGCCGAGCAGCGCCATCACGGCGAGCGAAATCAAACTGCGTTGCATGCAATGTCCTTCAGTAGGGTGAGCCGATAGGCATACGATATAAACCGTTATTGGCTTCGTGGGCCAACGAGCAATCTACGGCGATCTGGTTGGAATGTCAATCTTGATAGTCGCTAGCGCGGGGATGCCGCAACGGCGCCAATGCGGCTATCATGCGCTATGCCCATCATGCGAAAAAAGGAGTTGGATATGAAGTTTTTCACGTCGCCGCGCACGCCTAATCCGCGCCGGGTCGCCATGTTCATGGCTGAGAAGGGCCTGAGCGGTATCGAGCATGTGTCGATCGACCTGCTCAGCGGCGCGCACCGCAGCGCCGAGTACCTGCAGAAGAATCCCTTCGGCCGCCTGCCCGCGCTGGAGCTGGACGACGGTCGCGTCTTGTGCGAAACGCGCGCCATCTGCACCTGGCTGGAAGGCTATGCGCCGGAGCCCAACCTGATGGGCGACGGCTTCGACGAGCGCGCCTTCATCGAGATGACCGACCGCCGCGTCGAGCTGCACCTGTTCCTCGGCATCGCCAACTGCGTGCGCCATACGCATCCGGGCCTGGCGATGCTGGAGCAGCCGCAGTTTGCCGACTTCGGCGCGTCGCAGGGCGAGAAGATGCGCGAGACCGCGCGCTGGCTGGACGGCGTGCTGGCGACCCAGCCGTTCGTGGCCGGGCAGCGCTTCACCATCGCCGACATCACGGCGTTCTGCGCGCTGGAGTTCGGCCGTGGCTTGATGAAGTTCCGTCCCGGCGCGGAAGGCATGGAGCACCTGCAGGCCTGGCGCGACCGCATCGCCGAACGGCCGAGCGCCGCCGCGCCTTACTAACGCCGCGCTTAAGCCACCCGCTTGTACCAGGGCTGGTGCGGAAACACCGGCTTGTAATGGCTGGCCAAGGGATCGCCCGCTTCCAGCGGACGGTCCAGCACCAGCAGGCCCGATTGCGCCAGGCTGTCGTCGAACAGCTGCAGCACGCGCTGGCGCAGTGCCGGCCCGAAGTCGGGCAGGGCGCGTCGGCCCACGATCATCTGGAATTCATTGAACGAAGCATCCGTCACCAGGTTGTACTGGGCCCAGGTGATGCGGCTGCGCAGCTGCGGCATCAGCACCGCATGCAGACCATCGCCGCTGACTTCGAAATAATCGAGCAGCTTGCCGACACCGCCGCTGCGCACATAGTTCGCTTGCAGCTCGCCCAGCCGCGCCATCGGCAGGCTGGCGGCCTGCGCTTCCGCCAGCAGCGCATCGCTGGAGACGGTGGCGTAGATCTCGGTGCGCGCGCCCAGCTGTTCCTGTTCCAGCAGAATGGCCAGCGTCCACGCCTGCTGCGCACCGGCGCAGTCGGCCAGCCACACGCGCGGCAGCGCGGCCCCGTGCAGGCACACGCCCAGCGACATGCGCAGCAGCGCCACTTCGGAGGCATCGTCGAACATCAGCGCCGGTTCCACCGACAGCTCGCGCAGCAGCGCGTTCCAGGCTTGCGGATCGTGCAGCACCAGCGCCTGCATGGCCGAGATGGTGGCGACGGACTTCTGCGACATCGCCGCTTGCAGCCGGCGCGACACCACATCGCGCTGGTAGCCGCGGAAGTCGTAGCCGTAGACCTGGAACACGGCTTCCAACAGCAGCTCCTGCTCCAGTTCCTCGACGGTGGACGGCGGCTGCCGGCGCGGCCCGGCGGCCGGCGGGGAGTGCTGGTCCGGCGGCGTAACATGGTCCGAACCGCCCGCATCCGCAGGCCGCAAGGCCGCCCGCAACGAGGCAAATAACGAGTTCATGCCCGCCATCAGTGCAGCCATACCCGCATCAGCGACAGCAGCTGCGCCACGTCCACCGGCTTGGTGATGTAGTCCGACGCGCCGGCCGCGATACATTTATCGCGGTCGCCCTTCATCGCCTTCGCCGTCAGCGTGATGATGGGCAGCGATTTGAATTTGGGGATGCGGCGGATCGCGCGCATGGTGTCGTAGCCGTCCATCTCCGGCATCATGATGTCCATCAGGACGATCTCGATGGTCGGATCTTTTTCCAGCACCTCGATGCCGTCGCGGCCGTTCTCGGCGAACGACACCTGCATCTGCTGGCGCTCCAGCAGCGACGACAGCGCGAAGATGTTGCGCAAGTCATCATCGACGATCAGCACCTTGCGGCCGGCCAGGCCGCCATCGGCCGCGTGGATCTCTTCCAGCATGCGGCGCTGCGCCTCCGGCAGGCTGGCCTGCGAGCGGTGCAGGAACAGCGCGGTTTCGTCCAGCAGGCGTTCCGGCGAGCGGGCGTCCTTGATGACGATGGTCTTGGCGTAGCGCTTCAGCTTGGCCACTTCCTTGCGGTTCAACTCCTTGGCGGTGTTGATTACGATAGGCAGGTCGCGCAGCGATTCGTCCTTGCCGATGATGTCGAGCAGATCGAAGCCGCTGATGTCGGGCAGCGTCAGGTCCAGCACCATGCAGTCGAAGCGGGCTTCGCGCAGCGCGTCCAGCGCCGCCTGGCCGGTGTCGACGGCGACGATGTGCAGGTCGGCGTCGCCGATCAGGGCGACGATGGCGTCGCGCTGCATCTGCTCATCGTCCACCACCAGCAGGCTGCGTTTGCCGCCCAACAGGAACTTCTGGATGCGGCTGAACTCTTCCTGCAGCGCGGCCTTGCTGACCGGTTTGTTCAGGTAGGAGATCGCGCCCAGGCGCAGCGCGCGTTCGCGTTCGCGCAGGCTGGACATCACGTGCACCGGAATGTGGCGGGTGCTCGGGTCGCGCTTCAGGCGGTCCAGCACCGTGAAGCCGTCGATGTCCGGCAGGTCGAGGTCGAGCAGGATGGCGGACGGCAGGTAGTCGCGCGCCAGGCTCAGTGCCGAATCGCCCTGCATGGTGACGATGCCCTTGAAGTTCTTCTCGCGGGCGAAGTCCAGCACGATCTTGGAGAAGCGTTCGTCGTCCTCGATGATGAGTACCGACGGATCGCCCGGCGCCACCAGGCCGCGGTCGTCGCTGCTGCCGTAATCGGCCATGTCGGCGTCGATGTCGGTGATGGCGGTGCCGTTCTCGTGGTCGGGCTGGGCCAGTTCGCTGTAGTGCGGCGGCGTGTACACCACCTGCGGGGCCGGCGACGGCAGGCGCACCTGCGGCTGGCGGCCCATGTCGTAGTTGATGAAGCCTGCGCGGTTATACGGCAGGAACAGCGTGAAGGTGGAGCCGTTGCCGACCGCCGATTCGACGCGGATCTCGCCGCCCAGCAGGCGCGCCAGCTCGCGCGAGATCGACAGGCCAAGGCCGGTGCCGCCGTATTTGCGGGCGGTGGAGCCGTCGGCCTGCTGGAATGCTTCGAAGATCAGCTGCAGCTTGTCGGCGGCGATGCCGACGCCGGTGTCGCAGACGGCGAAGGCCAGCACCGCGTCCGCATGCAGCAGGTTGGGGTGGTCGCTGGAGAAACCGCTGCTCACCAGGCTGATACTGAGCGAGACCTGGCCGTGGGTGGTGAACTTGAACGCGTTCGACAGCAGGTTTTTCAGCACCTGCTGCAGGCGCGTGGTGTCGGTCATCATCGCGGTCGGCAGGTTTTCCTTCAGCTCCACGGAGAAGCCCAGGTGCTTGGCCTCGGCCATGTGGCGGAAGGTGCGGTCGACGTAGTTGCGCAGATTCTGGAAGCGGTACTCGGACACGTCCAGCGTGACGGTACCGGATTCGATTTTCGACAGATCCAGAATGTCGTTAATCAGCGTCAGCAAGTCGGAGCCGGAGCCGTGGATGGTCTTGGCGAATTCCACCTGTTTGCCGGACAGGTTGCCATCCGGGTTGTCGCCCAGCTGCTGCGCCAGGATCAGCAGCGAATTCAGAGGCGTGCGCAGCTCGTGCGACATATTCGCCAGGAATTCGGATTTGTATTTGGAGGACAGCGCCAGCTGGGTGGCTTTCTCTTCCAGCGCCAGCTTGGCTTGCTCCACCTCGCGGTTTTTACGTTCCACCTCGATGTTCTGCTCGGACAGCAGGCGGGCTTTTTCAGCCAGCTCCTGGTTGGTCTGTTGCAGTTCCTGCGCCAGCGATTGCGATTGCGTCAGCAGCGATTCGGTACGGCTGTTGGCCTCGATGGTGTTCAGCACCACGCCGATCGATTCCATCAGCTGGTCGAGGAAGGACAGGTGGGTTTCGGTGAAGCGGTCCAGCGAGGCGATCTCGATCACCGCCTTGACCTGCTGCTCGAACAGAATCGGCAGCACGACGATGTTGGTCGGCGGCGCCGCGCCCAGGCCGGACGAGACGACGATATAATCGCGCGGCACGTCGGTCAGCCAGATGCGGACCTTCTCCAACGCGCACTGGCCCACCAGGCCTTCGCCCGGCAGGAAGGAGGTCGGCAGCTTGCGGCTGGAACGGTAGCCGTAGCTGGCGATCATGCGCAGGCGGGCGTCGGATTCCTGCGAGTCCATCATGTAGAACACGCCGTGGTGGGCCGACACCAGTGGCGCCAGCTCGGACAGAATTAGCTTGGTCACGGCCTGCAAATCGCGCTGGCCTTGCAGCAGGCGGGTGAAGCGCGCCAGGTTGGTCTTCAGCCAATCCTGCTGCGCGTTCTTCAGCGTGGTGTCCTTCAGGTTACGGATCATCTCGTTGATGTTGTCCTTCAGGTAGGACACCTCGCCGCGTGCCTCCACCTGAATGGAACGGGACAAATCGCCTCGCGTCACGGCGGTCGCCACCTCCGCGATCGCCCGCACCTGGTTGGTCAGGTTTGCCGCCAGCTGGTTGACGTTCTCGGTCAAGTCTTTCCACGTACCGGCCACGCCGGACACGTTGGCCTGGCCGCCCAGCTTACCCTCGGTACCCACTTCACGCGCCACCCGCGTCACCTCGGATGCGAAGGAGGACAGTTGGTCCACCATCACGTTGATGGTGTCTTTCAGTTCGAGAATCTCGCCCTTCACGTCCACCGTGATTTTCTTGGACAAGTCGCCACGCGCAACGGCGGTGGTCACCGCCGCAATGTTACGCACCTGGCCCGTCAAGTTGGACGCCATGAAGTTCACGTTATCGGTCAAGTCCTTCCAGGTGCCGCCGACGCCCGGCACATATGCCTGTCCGCCCAGCTTACCCTCGGTGCCCACCTCACGCGCCACCCGCGTCACTTCCGATGCGAAGGAGGACAATTGGTCCACCATCACGTTGATGGTGTTTTTCAGTTCGAGAATCTCGCCCTTCACGTCCACCGTGATCTTTTTCGACAGGTCGCCGTTGGCCACGGCGGTGGTCACGTCGGCGATGTTACGCACCTGGCCGGTCAAGTTACCCGCCATCGAGTTCACGCCGTCGGTCAAGTCTTTCCATGTGCCGGCCACGCCGGGCACGTTGGCCTGGCCGCCCAGCTTACCTTCGGTACCCACTTCCCGCGCCACCCGCGTCACCTCGGAGGCGAAGGAGTTCAATTGGTCGACCATCACGTTGATGGTGTTTTTCAGTTCGAGAATCTCGCCCTTCACGTCCACCGTGATCTTCTTCGACAAGTCGCCGTTGGCCACGGCGGTGGTCACGTCGGCGATGTTACGTACCTGGCCGGTCAAGTTACCCGCCATCGAGTTCACCGAGTCGGTCAAGTCCTTCCACGTACCGGCCACGCCTTTTACCTGCGCCTGGCCGCCGAGCTTACCCTCGGTACCCACTTCACGCGCCACCCGCGTCACTTCGGATGCGAAGGAGGACAATTGGTCCACCATCACGTTGATGGTGTTTTTCAGTTCGAGAATCTCGCCCTTCACGTCCACAGTGATCTTCTTGGACAAGTCGCCGTTCGCCACCGCCGTTGTCACCGCCGCGATGTTACGCACCTGGCCCGTCAAATTGGACGCCATGAAGTTCACGTTGTCGGTCAAGTCCTTCCAGGTGCCGCCGACGCCCGGCACATAAGCCTGTCCGCCCAGCTTACCCTCGGTGCCCACCTCACGCGCCACCCGCGTCACTTCCGATGCGAAGGAACGCAGCTGGTCCACCATCACGTTGATGGTGTCCTTCAGTTGCAGAATCTCGCCGCGCACGTCCACCGTGATTTTCTTGGACAAGTCGCCGTTGGCCACCGCCGTCGTTACCTCGGCGATGTTACGCACCTGCGACGTCAAGTTACCCGCCATCGAGTTCACCGAGTCGGTCAAGTCCTTCCAGGTGCCGGCCACGCCTTTCACCTGCGCCTGGCCGCCCAGCTTACCCTCGGTACCCACCTCCCGCGCCACCCGCGTCACCTCGGAGGAGAACGACGACAGCTGTTCCACCATGGTGTTGGCGGTGGTTGCCGCCCGCAGGTACTGGCCCTTCAGCGGCACGCCGTCCACTTCCAGCGCCATGGTCTGCGACAGGTCGCCTTTCGCCACGGCGCCGATCACGCGCGCCATCTCGGTGGTCGGGCGCACCAGATCGTCGATCAGCGCGTTGACGGCGCTGACGATGGTGGCCCAGCCGCCGGACATATTCGGCACCTGTGCGCGCTGCGTCAGGCGGCCTTCGCGGCCCACCACGCGGCTCACGTCCGTCACCACCTGCACCATTTTTTCCTTGGTCTCGATGATGTCGTTCAGCGTATCGGCGATCTTGCCGGCCATGCCGGTCCAGTCGGATGGCATGCGGGCGGTGAAGTCGCCTTTTTTCAGTGCCATCAGCGTGGCGAGCAGTTTTTTTGCGTCGATCTGCTCGCCCATGTCGGTCATGTTATTCATCGGCTTAGTCCTCGTTATTTAGGAGGGATGGGGTTCGGTGGTGGATACTACCGGCTTGGCGCCGGCATGTTCAAGCAGGCCCGCCGCGGGCAGCGGCGTGAAAAACAGTTCGCCCTGGCAGCTGTCGCAGCCCAGCGCGCGCAGCGCTTCGAGCTGTTCGCGGTCGTCCACGCCCAGCGCCACGACCTTCATGGACAAGGCGCGCGCCAGGTGGATGACGGCGGCGACGATATCGCTGCCGCCTTCGTCGTTGCCGATGGACTGGATGAAGCTGCGGTCTATCTTCAGCACGTCGAGCTGCCAGCGCTTGCAGGCGGCCAGCGAGGAACGCGCGCTGCCGAAATCGTCCAGCGCTGCCAGCACGCCGCCGCTTTGCAGTTGCTGCAGCAGCTGGGCCAGCGGTTCTGTCGCGCCCAGCAGCAGTTTTTCGTTCAGCTCCACGCCGATGCTGCCTGGCGCCAGGTGCTGCTTGCGGATCGCCGGCAGCAGCGTTTGCAGCAGGTCCGGCGTCAGCTGCGGCGTCGCCAGGTTGATCCAGATGCACAGCGGCGTGCCATGGCGCGCGCTGGCGCCGGCCGACGCCACCCGCTGCCACAGGGCGGCCTGGGCGCAGGCCTGCGTTATCACCCAGGCGTCGATGCGGTCCAGCAGTCCGCGTTCCTGCACCTGCGGCAGGAACACCGACGCATCGAGCATGCCTTTGACTGGATGGTGCCAGTACAGCTGCGCCTCGGCGCCGGACGTGCGGCCGGTGGCGATATCGACCTGCGGCTGGTAGCGCAGCTCCAACTGGCCGGAGGCCAGCGCCTTGCGCAGCTCCAGCGTCCATTGTTCGCGTTCGCGCTCGCGCACGTTGAGCTCTTCGTGGAAGAACTGCACCGGGCCGGCGTCGTTCTGTTTGGCGTGGTACATGGCGGTGTCGGCGTTCTTCATCAGCGCCTGGGCGTTGTTGCCGTCCTGTGGATAGATGGCGATGCCGATGCTGGCCGCCGTCTTCAGGCGATGGCTGCCGATGTCGAAGGGCAGGGCGCAGGCCAGTTCGATCTTGCGCGCCACGCGCGCGGCGTTGGCCGCCGCCGCCCGGCCTTCGATCAGCACGACGAATTCATCGCCGCCCAGCCGCGCCACCACGTCGGCCACGCGCACGGCCGCCGTCAGCCGCGCCGAGACCTGGCGCAGCAGCTCGTCGCCGGCTTCGTGGCCGTAGCTGTCGTTGATCTGCTTGAATTTGTCGAGGTCGAGGAACAGCAGCGCGAAGCCGGCGCCGCTGCGGTCCGACGTGGCCACCGCGTGCTCCAGCTGCTGGATCAGCGCGCGGCGGTTGACCAGGTTGGTCAGCGCGTCGCGCGTGGATAGCTCATGGGCGCGCAACTCGGCCTGCTTGCGGTCCTTGATTTCCTGCTCCAGCTCGCCGTTGATGCGCTCCAGGTCCTGCAGGCGCTGCACGCGCAAGTCCTGGTTCAGGCGCGCCAGCTGCTCGCTCTTTTTGCGCAGCAGGATATTCTTCTTGGTCATCTCGACGAACACCGCCACCTTGGCCTGCAGGATTTGCGGGATCACGGGCGTGAACAGATAATCCGCCGCGCCTTTCTGATAGGCCTTGAGGCGGTTGATTTCGTCCGCGTAATGCGCGGTGATGAAAATGATGGGCACGCCCGCCGAACGCGGATGGGAATGAATGGCTTCGGCCGTCTCAAAGCCGTCCATGCCGGGCATGCTGACATCGAGCAGGATGACGGCGAATTCGTGCAGCAGCACCTGGCGCAGTGCTTCCTTGCCGGAACCTGCGGTGATCAGCTCATACACATGCTGGTCGGCAGCTTCGGACAGCAGACTCTCCAGCGCGTACAGGCTGGCTGGATCGTCGTTGACGAGGAGGACTTTTGGGATAGGCACGGCTGGCTGATCAGTTAAGGTATCGGACGGTCGCACTGTGTCTGGAAGGTAAAAGATACTCTTGAATATCTGGTAGTCAAGTAAAATTGCAATCGGCTACAAGATGGCGAAAACCCTCATTTTATCAATCTGATAATCGATATGTGGAATATTTTTTACCAGCAATAAGATTATCGGAGTTCAATTTTCCGCAGCGCACGATTGCGGGGCTGCTGGCTGACCCAAATTGGCGCGCTCCACAGCATTTTTCCGTCATCCTGGGTCACGCGGGCGTAGTAGAAATGCTCGCCGGCGGCCGGGGTGACGACGGTGCGGGCTGTGCCGCCCAGCGCGGCGACCGCCCCGTTGCGCCCGGGCACGCCGTGGAAGATGTCGATGGCGGCGGCGCGGTGGCCGCTCAGGCTGGCGTAACTGGCCCGCAGGGTCAGCTTGCCGCGATTGACGAAGCGTTCGCCCATCAGGTGGCCGTTGGCGGTCAGGATCAGGCGGGCATTTTTATCCATCGTGGCAAACACGCGACGGGCGCGCAGGGCGGCCAGCAGGCTGGCGGCGTCCAGCGGCGCGCCGCGCTCGACCAGCACGCCCGTGCGGTTGCTGTAGGAGGCGCCCCAGTTGGCGCAGTGGTTGTCCTGGTCGCTGCTGAAGGCCAGGTGGTAGCCGGCTTCCAGCAACTGGTTGCAGGCGGCTTCGTAGGTGCTCAGGCGCGGTTCGGCCTCGTCGGTATGGGCTGAAAAGGCATTGCTGTTCATGACTTCGCATAGCAGCATGGCCTGGTCGCCGTCCTCGGTCCAGGCCAGAGGCTTGCCGCCGATGGCGAACTGATGGCGTTGCGGATGGTTGAACTGGCCGGCCCAGCCCCGTTCGCGCATCAGCCGGTACAGCGCGGCGTAGTCGTTCCGGGGGCTTTCCGTATCGGCCAGCAGCTCGCCCAGCGCGTTGCGTTCCCAGCCCAGCAGTTCGCCGCTGTTGAGAATATTGAGGTGGCCGCCGTGGCTGATGACGCCCCATTCCTGGCCGTAGATGGCGAGGAAGCCGGAATGGGTTCGGTTCCACTGCGCCGCCGCTTGCAGGCCGCTGCGGTACAGGGCCGTGGCGGCGGCCGGGTCGGCCTCGATGTTGGTGCCGTCCGAGCCGTCGTACATGTGGTTGTGCTCGGAAGTCATCAGGAAATCCAGGCCGTGTTGCCGGGCGTAGGCGTAGGCATCCGCCGGCCCCAGCGCCGCGCTCTGCGGCGCTTGCGCGCCGGTGCAGTGGTCGAGCGCGCCGCCGCCGTCGCTGTGGTTGGTCTGGCTGTGCAGATTGCCCAGGTAGATGGCGTAGGGCAGCGCCTCCACCGCATCGGTTGCCTGCAGCGACGCGGCCGGAGCCGCCGGCAGGGCGCCGACCGCCACGTTCCAGTCCTGCTCGACTTCCGGATTGTTGCCGGCGCGGGCGCGCAGCCGCAGCCGGTAGACGCCTTGGCGCAATGTCGGTGGCGCATGCCAGCGTATCGTCACGTTCCGCCCCGGCTCTTCCAAAGGCTGGGTTCGGCGCCACATGCGCAGCGCGCGCCCGTTCGGCGCCAGCAAGTCCAGCCGCCAATGCAGCGTGTGGCCCGGCCGTGCATCGGGTGCGGAAAAGTGCAGCGTCAGCGCGCGCGTGCCGTCCTTGCCGGCGACGAAGGGCGCCTCCAGCCAGGCTTCGAATTCGTGGTGGTCAACAGTCGTCGCATGACCGCTGGTTGGCATGCAGATGATGCTGAAGGCAAATACCGTTATGATAGACAATGCACGCATGATGGCCTCCGGCAATGCCGGTAGTTTTCGGACTCATCATTTAGAGCGCGCCTTGCTGTATATGGTTCCCTTGAATTTCGCGCCGTATCGTGGCGAAATCTCTCCAATTGTTTCACTGGTTCCGGGGCGGCATTAATAGTATGCTGCTGTGATGCAAATTTTTCCGCGAATATATAGACCTAAAGTGATGGCGAATGCTCAAATCGGGTAATGCGACGCAAGCAGTCCGCAAGCCCCGCCTGCTGTTCTGGCTGGCGGGCGGCGCATTGGCGCTGGCCGTCGGCGCGGCGCTGTATGGCGTCGCCGCCAAGGCCGTCGACGACGATGCCCGCCAGCGTTTCGAGAACCTGGCGCGCAGCACGCAATACGGTATTTCGGCCCGCATCAAATCGTATTCCGATGTGACGCGCGGCCTGGTGGCGCTGTTCCAGACCAGCGACGATTTGACGCGTCTGCAATTTCACCAGTACGTGGCCAGCCTGGAGATTCCGCGCCACTTCCCGGCCATCGAAGCCGTGACGTGGGCGCCGCTGGTGACGGATGAACAGCGCGACGCCTTCGTCGCCCGCGTGCGCGCCGACCGCAGCCTGTCGCCGCAGGGCTATCCGAATTTCGACATCAAGCCGCCGGGCCGGCGCCCGCACTACGCGGTGCTGACGTATCTGGAACCGGCGTCGATGGTGGACGAAAAAATGGGCGTCGACGTGGTCGTCAATCCGGTGATCGACAAGCTGGTGGCGGCCTCGCGCGACAGTGGCCAGGTCAGCGCGTCCGGCCAGCCCATCGTGATCCAGCGGCCGACGCCGCACATCGGCCTGGGCATCCGCCTGCCGGTCTACCGCCGCAACATGCCGGTGGCCGACGTGGCGGGCCGCCGCGCCGCCTATCTGGGATCGGTGGGCATCGGTTTCAGCGTGCCCAAGCTGGTGCAGGGCGCGATCGACGAGATGACGGTGCGCCAGGTGCACCTGATGCTGTACGCCGACGGCAGCAAGGAGGTCGAGCAGCGCCGCCTGGTGATCGAGCATAACGACCGCTTGCTGTTCAACGATAACGGCACGATGAAGGCGGAAGCCATTCCGGTATCGCTGCGCGCCGACTATTTTGAATCGGTGCTGCCGCTCGATTTCAACGGCAGCTTGTGGAAGGCGCAGTTCCAGGTCAGGAAGTCCGAACTGCTGACCGGCTTCGATCTCTATTTCCCGTGGATCGCGGGGCTGACCGGTTTTGCCGGCACCATGCTGTTGTACGGTTACTTCTTCGTGCTGTACTCCTCGCGCCGGCGCGCGCTCAAGCAGGGCGTGCTGCTCGATACGGTGCTGAACAACGTCGACGCCCACGTCTACATGAAGGACCAGAAGCGCCGCTACATCTACGTCAACGCCAAGATGGCCGATTCGATGGGATTGCCGGTGGAGGACATCGTCGGCAAACTCGATCGCGAGCTGATGCCGACCGCCGTCGCCGACGCCGCGTGGGCGCAGGAGCGGCCGGTATTCGCCGACAACGTCAAGCGCTCCGGCGAGACCCAGTACGTGGGCCGCGACGGCGTGGTGCAGCATCAGTGGACCGTCAAGGTGCCGGTGGAGATGGACCGCGCCGTCACGGCCGTCATCGGCCTGTCGACCGATGTCACCGAGCTGCATAGGCTGAAGGAAGAAGCCGATACCGCCAACCAGGCCAAGAGCGACTTCCTGTCGAATATGAGCCACGAGATCCGCACGCCGATGAACAGCATCATCGGCATGGCCCACCTGGCGCTGAAATCGGTCACGCATCCGAAGCAGCGCGATTATCTGCAGAAGATCTACCATTCGGGCCAGCACCTGCTGGGCATCATCAACGACATCCTCGACTTCTCCAAGATCGAAGCGGGCAAGATGGATCTGGAGGTGCTGGACTTTTCGCTGGATGTGCTGCTGTCGAATATGTCCAGCCAGTTGGGCGAAAGCGCGGCGGCCAAGGGGCTGGAGCTGGTGTATGAAATCTGGCCGGGCCTGTCGCAGCAGCTGCGCGGCGATCCGCTGCGGCTGGAGCAGGTGCTGCTCAACTTCACCAGCAACGCCATCAAGTTCTCCGAGAACGGCAAGGTGTTTGTGCGCGCGCGGCCGCTGGAAGAGCGCGACGGCCATATCGTGGTGCGCTTCGAAGTCGAAGACAGCGGCATCGGCATGTCGCCGGAACAGCTGGAGCAGCTGTTCCAGTCCTTCCATCAGGCCGACACCTCGACCACGCGCCGCTACGGCGGCACGGGCCTGGGGCTGGTCATCAGCAAGCAGCTGGCGGAGCTGATGGGCGGCGGCGTCGGCGTCGACAGCCGGCCGGGCGCCGGCAGCACCTTCTGGTTCACGGCGCGGCTGGACAAGGGCGTCAGCATGCTGCAGCCCAGCGACGATTCGGTGCAGCCGGATGTGCTGGACAGCATACGCGGCGCTTCCATCCTGCTGGTCGAGGACAATATCTTCAGCCAGCAGGTGGGCCAGGAACTGCTGGAGGATGCCGGCGCCACCGTCTGCGTGGCCAACAACGGCAAGGAAGCGATCGACCTGCTGCTCAAGGAGCGCTTCGACTGCGTGCTGATGGACGTGCAGATGCCGGTGATGGACGGTTACGAAACCACGCGCCTGATCCGCGCCCATCCGAAGCTGTCGGCCACGCTGATTATCGCGATGACGGCCAACGCCGGCCGCGACGACCAGGAGCGCTGCCTGAGCGCGGGCATGGACGAATTTGTCACCAAGCCGATCGCGCCCAAGCTGTTGTTCAACATGCTGTCCAAGTGGATGAGCCAGCGGGCGCGCGCCGCCGGCCTGGCGCGGCCGCTGGCGCCACCGCCGCCGTCCTACTTCACGATGGCCGACGGCGCCGCCGTCACCGCGCCGCTGCAGCCGCAGATGCAGACGATGGTGTCGGGACTGCCGCCGCTGACCGTGCGCGTCGAGGCATCGGCGCCCGCAACGCACACGGCGCCGGCAGCTTTGGCCGAGCCGGAAGAAGCGGAGCTGTTCGACGTTGCCGCGCTGGCCCAGACCTTCGGCGGCAAGGCCGACAAGATGCGCAAGTACGCGCTGCTGTTCCTGGAGTCGGCCCGTGACGGATTGCTGGAAGTCGATGCCGCGCTGGCGCGGGAAGACCTGGTCCAGCTGTCCGAACTGGGACACCGCATCAAGTCCTCGGCGCGCGCGGTCGGCGCGATGCGCTTCGGGAACCTGTGCCTGGCGCTGGAAAAGGTGCGCCACGACGCCGACTGCGCCAACGCGCGCCAGCTGGTGGCGCAGATGCACGCCATGCTGGAAGTGCTGAACGAGCGCATGGAGCAGGAACTGCTGGCCTACGATCCCGGCTAGAGCGATAATACGGGCTTCCATCCCACGAAGAGCCCTATGCATTCGAGCATCACCCCCGGCTTGTTGATCTTGCACGGTAATCAAATGGAGCAGCTGCGCGCGGCGGTGTTCCAATGGCTGCGCAATCATCCGCTGGGCGCGCTGGAATCGGAGACGATCCTGGTGCAGTCGAACGGCGTGGCCGAATGGCTGAAGATCGCGCTGGCCGAGGAAATGCGCGTCTGCGCCGCCACCCGCGTGGCGCTGCCGGCGCGCTTTTTGTGGGAGACCTACCGTGGCATGCTGGGGCGCGACCGGGTGCCGGTGCGCTCGGCCTTCGACAAGGGCCCGCTGACCTGGCGTTTGATGCGCCTGTTGCCTACCTTGCTGGCCGATCCCGTCTTCACGCCGCTGCGCCACTTCCTGGCCGACGGCGAGGCCGAACGCCGACTGCAACTGGCCGAGCGCCTGGCCGACTTGTTCGATCAATACCAGGTTTATCGCGCCGATTGGCTGGACGATTGGGCGCAAGGCCGCGACCAGCTGCGCAACGCCCGCAGCGAAGTGCAGCCGCTGCCCGAAGACCAGCGCTGGCAGGGCCAGTTGTGGCGCGCGGTGATCGCCGACGTCGAGCCGCACGAGCGGGAGCTGGGTCGCGCCACCGTCCACACCGAATTCGTGCGCGTCTGCGCCGCCGGCGAGCAGCCGCTGGGCCGACTGCCGCGCCGCATCGTCATCTTCGGCGTTTCCGCGCTGCCGTATCAAAGCCTGCAGGCGCTGGCGTCGCTGTCGCGCTACACGCAGGTGCTGCTGGCCGTGCCCAATCCCTGCCAGTTTTATTGGGGCGACATCATCGAAGGCCGCGACCTGCTGCGCTCCGCGCACCGCCGCCAGCAGCTGCGCAACGGCCAGGATCTGGGTGCGATACCGCTGGAGGAGCTGCACGCGCACAGCCACCCGCTGCTGGCCAGCTGGGGGCGGCAGGGCCGGGACTTCATTCGCATGCTGGACGAATTCGACGAGGCCTCGGCCGCCGCAGCCGCCGCCAGCGACGGCGGGGACATGGCGCCGCTGCGCATCGACCTGTTCAGCGACGGCGAGGGCGATACGCTGCTGTCGCAAGTGCAGGCTGCCATCCGCGACCTGCTGCCGCTGTCCGAGCATCCGCAGATAGCGCCGCCGAACGACGACCGTTCCATCGAATTCCACATCACCCACAGCGTGCAGCGCGAGGTGGAAGTGCTGCACGACCAGCTGCTGGCGATGTTCGCCGATGGCAGCGGCCTGCGTCCGCGCGACGTGGTGGTGATGGTGCCGGACATCGACACCTTCACGGCCGCCATCCACGCCGTGTTCGCGCAGCACCGCCGCAGCGACCCGCGCTACATTCCGTTTGAAATCGGCGACGTCAACGACCGCAGCGTCAATCCGCTGCTGGTGGCGCTGGAGTGGCTGCTGCGATTGCCGCAGCAGCGCTGCCGCCAGAGCGAGGTGCGCGACCTGCTCGACGTGCCGGCGCTGGCCGCGCGTTTCGGCCTGGGCGAGGACGACCTGCCGACGCTGGGCCTGTGGATCGAAGGCGCCGGCGTGCGCTGGGGGCTGGACACCGAGCACCGCGCAGGTCTCGGCCTGGGCGCGGCGGGCGAGCAGAATTCCTGGCTGTTCGGCGTGCGCCGCATGTTGTTGGGCTACGCCAGCGGCGAGGATGCGGCCTTTGCCGGCATCGAGGCGTACGGTGAAGTGGGCGGGCTGGATGCGGCGCTGGCCGGATCGCTGGCGCAGCTGGTCGAAGCGTTGCTGCACTGGCGCGAGGTGCTGGCGCAATCGCGCTCGCCGGCCGAATGGGGCGTGCAGGCGCGCGCGCTGCTGGCGGCCTTCTTCAAGGCGGGCGAGGAGGGGGATCGACTGACGCTGGCGCAGCTGGACGATGCGCTCAACAACTGGCTGGAAACCTGCGAAGGCGCGCAGTATGACGAGGCCGTGCCGCTGGCCGTGCTGCGCGAGGCCTGGCTCGGACTTCTGGATGAGCCGACGCTGAACCACCAATTCGTCTCCGGCGGCGTGACCTTCTGTACGCTGATGCCGATGCGCGCAGTGCCGTTCCGCGTGGTCTGCCTGCTGGGCATGAACGACGGCGACTTCCCGCGCCGCGCGCCCAAGGCCGACTTCGACTTGCTGGCGCAGCCGGGCATGGCGCGTCCCGGCGACCGTTCGCGCCGCGATGACGACCGCTACCTGATGCTGGAAGCGTTGCTGGCCGCGCGCGACAAGCTGTATATCAGCTGGGTCGGACGCAATGTGCGCGACAACAGTGAGCAGCCGCCGTCGGTGCTGGTGTCGCAGTTGCGCGATTACCTGGTCAATGGCTGGCAGCTGGATCCCCATGCGCGCACCACGGAGCACGCCTTGCAACCGTTCAGCCGCCGCTATTTCGAAGACGGCGGCCTGCTGACCTATGCACGCGAATGGCGCGAGGCGCATGGCGAGGAAGCCGGCGATGCCGCCGCCACCGAACTGCCGCCATACGAAATCGACGACAAGTACCGCCTCAAGCTGTCGACGCTGACCAATTTCATGCGCCAGCCGGTACGTTTCTTCTTCCGCCAACGCCTCGGCGTGATGTTCGGCGACGCCGCGCTGGTGGGCGAGGACGAGGAACCGTTTTCGCTCAACGCGTTGGAACGCTATCTGCTCGAAGACAGGATGCTGGAGGACGGCGCCGAGGTGGAAGAACTCCATCAGGTCTCCGACAAGATGACCGAAAGCGCCGAACGCCTGGCGCGGAAAGGCGATCTGCCGATAGGCTTGATCGGCCAGCAGTATCAGCACCAACTGGTGCAGGCACTGGTGCCGGTGCGCTGCGCCTGGCTGACGTTGCGAGAAGGCTATCCGCAGTCGGCGTCCAAGGTAGCGCTGAATCTCCAGCTGGCCGGCGTGCAGATCGACGACTGGATCGACCAGCTGCGCAGCAACGGCAGCGAGACCGTGTGGCTGGCGCAGATGTCGTCCAAGGTGACGGACAAGCAGGGCAAGCCGCGTGGCGACAAATTGATCGCCATGTGGCTGCGCCAACTGGCGGTGGCGGCGGTCGGCATGCCGGTCGCTGGCTTTCTGGTGGCGCGCGACGCCATCGTCAGCATGAAGCCGCTGGCGCAGGCCGAGGCGCAGGAAGCCTTGCGGGAACTGGTCTGCCTGTGGCGCGACGGCATGAACCGTCCGCTGCCGACGGCCTGCAAAACCGCGCTGGCGCTGGCCCAGGGCGGCGATCCGGGCGCCGTGTACAACGGCGGCTTCGAAGTCTCCGGCGAGAACGACGATCTGTGTCTGGCCCGTCTGTGGCCGGACTTTGCGGCGCTGAGCGCCGAGCCGGATTTTGCCGATGTGTCGCAGGCGCTGTATGGCCCGCTGGCGGACTGGCTGGAACACTGCATCACGATAGACACCATCGACGGCGAGGACACAGCATGAACACGAACGCCGCCAATTCGCTCGATCCGCTGAGCTTTCCGCTGCACGGCTCGCGCCTGATCGAGGCCAGCGCCGGCACCGGCAAGACCTGGACCATCGCCGCGCTGTACGTACGGCTGGTGCTGGGCCACGGCGAAGACAACGCTTACCGCCGCCCCTTGCTGCCGGCCGATATCCTGGTGATGACCTTCACCCGCGCCGCCACGCGCGAGCTGTCGAACCGCGTGCGCGAACGGCTGGTGGAGGCGGCTGCTTACTTCCGCGGCTATTCGGCGATGGGGCTGGGCGCAGGCAGCGGCGTGCAGCGCGACGATTATCTGGACGCCATCCTCGAATCTTATCCGGGCCACAGCGAGCAGCAGCAGGCCGCGCACCGCCTGATGCTGGCGGCGGAGACGATGGACGAAGCGGCGATCTTCACCATCGACGCCTGGTGCCAGCGCATGCTGCGCGAGCACGCGTTCGACAGCGGCAGCCTGTTCGACGAGGAACTGGTCAGCGACGAGCAGGCACTGTTCGAAGACGCCGCGCATGATTACTGGCGTCAGCAGGTCTATCCGCTCAACGCCGTGTCGCTGGAAGCGCTGCTGTCGTGTTGGGGTGACGTGGGCGCGTTAAAGAAGTCCATACGGGAGCTGGTCAAACGCGCCGACATCATCGGCGACGGCAGCGCGCCCGGCGCCGGATCGCTGGCCGAGCTGATCGCCGCCGTCCAGCGCGAGCAGCAGGTGCAACTGACAGGCCTGAAGGCCGGCTGGGTCGATCGCGCCAACCGCATGGAACAATGGATCGCCAAGGAACGCGAGCTCTCGCCCAAGTGCTTCAACGGGAACAAGATGCGCGCTGATTCGTTGGTGGCGTGGTTCAACGGCCTGCGCGCCTGGGCGCAAGACGCCAGCATGGTCATGCCCGACATCTCGGACACCGCCTGGAAGCGCCTGACGCCGTACGGCCTTGAAGACGCTTACGCGAAAGGCTATACCGCCACGATCCCCGACGACTTCGACACCATAGAACCGCTGAAGAAAGCGCTGGAGGACATCGAACCCCTGTCGCACGCGCTGTACCGCCACGCAGCCGGCGCCGTCGCCAACCGCATGGACGAGCTGAAAAAACGCAGCCGCCAGTTCGGCTTCGCCGACATGCTGGACCGCCTGAACGCAGCGCTGCAAGGCGAGAACGCCGCTGCGCTGCGCAAGCGCATCACCGACCAGTATCCGGTGGCGATGGTCGACGAGTTCCAGGACACGGCGCCCAACCAGTACCAGATCTTCAACCTGCTGTACCGCGTGGCAGACAACGACCCCGAGACGGGCCTGTTCCTGATCGGCGATCCCAAACAATCGATTTACGGCTTCCGTGGCGCCGACATCCACAGCTACCTGTCTGCGCGCAAGGCGACCACCGGCCGCCACTACCAGCTGGGCACCAACTACCGCTCGACCAAGCCGGTGGTGGACGCCGTCAATCACCTGTTCATGTACGCGGAGGGCGAGCCTGCGCAAGGCGGCTTCGGACGCGGCGCCTTCCGCTTCCGCGACCCCGGCACACGCGAGAACCCGCTGCCGTTCGAGGCGGTAGGCGCCAAGGGACGCAATGAACGCATGGTCAACGCGGCGGGCGACGTGCCGGCGCTGGTCATCGCATGCAGCGCCGCGCAGGATCTGAAGGCGGACAGCTACCGCGAATTCTTCGCCTGGCACTGCGCCGAGCATATCGTCGCGCAGCTCAACGACGAGCGTGCGGGCTTCGACGGCCCGAAAGGTTTCGTGCGCTTGCAACCGGCCGACATCGCCGTGCTGGTACGCGACCGCAAGGAAGCCGCCGCCATTCGCCGCGCGCTGCAACGGCGCCAGGTGGCCAGCGTCTATTTGTCGGACAAGGATTCCGTCACCGACAGCGAGGAAGCAGCCGATGTGCTGCGCTGGCTGTCGGCCGTCGCCAGTCCGCTGGACGGTGCGCTGGCGCGCGCCGCCTTCGCCACCCGCACCACCGGCCTGCCGCTGGCGGAACTGGCGCTGCTGTCGTCGGACGAACTGGCGTGGGAGGAGCGCGTCGAACAACTGAAGGCGCTGCACATCGTGTGGCAGAGGCAGGGCGTGCTGGCCATGCTGCGCCGCTTCATCCACGAACTGAAACTGCCGGCGGCCTTGCTGCAGCAGCCGGGCGGCGAACGGCGCCTGACCAATCTGCTGCATCTGGCGGAACTGCTGCAATCGGCCAGCCGTCAGCTGGACGGCGAACAGGCCTTGATACGCTGGCTCGCCGAGCAGATCGAAGGAGGCGAGGGCGCTGGCGATGAACGCGTGCTGCGTTTGGAAAGCGATGCGGAACTGGTGAAGGTCGTCACCGTCCACAAATCGAAAGGCCTGGAGTATCCGCTGGTGTACCTGCCGTTTGCCGTCACGGCGCGCAAGGTGGAGCGCCGCAACCGCAGCTTCTTCGAATTCAGCGACGAAGACGGCGTGCGCCAGATCGACATGGCGCTGACCGACACCGCGATGGAACTGGTGGAACGCGCGCGGCTGCAGGAAGACCTGCGTCTGCTGTACGTGGCGCTGACCCGTGCGCGCCACTTCCTGTGGCTGGGCGTGACGGCGCTGGCCGCGCGCAAGGCGGGCGACAATACGCTGCATGAATCGGCGCTCGGCTATCTGCTGACCGGCGGCGAAGCGCTGCCGTCGGACTTGATGATGGAGCGCTGGGAGCATGCGTGCAAAGGCTGCGACGGCATCAGCATCGAGACGCTGGACATGGCGATGCAGCAGCTCACGCGCCTGAGCCGCATCGAAGATCGCCCGCCGTTGCTGGAGCCCCAGCATTATGCGGGCCGTTTCGAACGCGATTGGTCGGTGGGCAGTTTCAGCTCGCTGGCGCGGCGCACCGGGCCGACCGGCACCATCGGCAGTGGTGGTCCCGCCTTGCCTGTGCCGCGCGACGGTCTGCAGGAAAACCTGCTGGAAGGAGCCGGCATGCCGACGCTCGCGCTGCCGACACGCGTGGAAGACGCGCCGTGGCATCGTTTCCCGCGCGGCTCGGTGCCGGGTAACTTCCTGCACGAGCAGCTGGAGTGGATGGGGCAGGAGGGCTTTGCCGTCGTCGATCACGAGCACTTCGAATCGCGGCTGACGCGGCGGGTGGAGCGCGCCGGCTGGGGCAATCGCCTGGAGGACACGCTGGCGTGGCTGCGCGAGATCGCCGGCACCACCTTGCCGTATCTGGATGCGCCACTGAGCGCTATCGCTTCGCCGCTGCCGGAGATGGAGTTCTGGTTCCCGAGCGAGCGCCTGAGCACCGGCGCGCTGGATGCCCTCTGCGCGCGCTTCCTGCTGGGCGGCGCGGCGCGGCCTGCGTTGCCGGAACGCCAGCTGCACGGCATGCTGAAAGGCTTCGCCGACCTGGTGTTCGAGCACGAGGGCCGGTTCTGGGTGCTGGACTACAAATCGAACGCGCTGGGCGCGGGCGACGCGGCCTATCACCAGCCGGCGTTGGTGGCGGCCATGGCCGAGCACCGCTACGACATCCAGGGCGCGATCTACATGCTGGCGTTGCATCGCTTGCTGCAAAGCCGCCTGGGCGAGCAGTACGATCCGGCCGAGCACCTGGGCGGCGCGATTTTCCTGTTCCTGCGCGGTATTGCGAATCCGCAAACGCGCGGTTGTTACCTGATAGAACCCGATCCCGAGCTGCTGGACGGGCTGGACCGGTTGCTGGATGAGTCCGGCGTAGCACAAGCAGAGGCACCGCATGAGTATTGAAACGTCCGCAGCCCTGTTCGAGCAGGTCGATGCCTTGACCGAAAACGGCCAGCTGCGCCGCCTGAGCGGTGCGTTTGCGCGCTTTATCGCCTCGGTTGGCGCCAGTTCGCCGCAATTGATGGTGGCTTGCGTGCTGTTGTCCGAACTTGAAGGGCGCGGCCACAGCTGTTTGATGCTCGATGAGCTGGCCGACGATCCGTCCGGCCAACTGGGCTGGACCGGCGAGGAATGGCGCGCGCTGCGTGCCGCCGCCGGCGTCTGGCCGAAGAACGCCTCTGCCTGGCGGGCGCTGCTGGCGGGCTGCGACCAGGTCTGGCCGGTGGGCGACCTGGATTTCCAGCAGCCGCTGGTCTTGGACGGCGAGCGGCTCTATCTGCGGCGCTATTGGCGCGATGAAACTTTGGTCGCCGAAGCCGTGCGCGGCCGTGCGCTGGGCGGGGTGATCGCGTCCGACGAGGACGCCAGCACAGCCGATGTGCGGCATTGGCTCGATGTGCTGTTCCCGCATGCCGCGCGCGGCGGCGGCACCGATTGGCAAAAGATCGCCTGCGCGGTCGCCATGCGCGGCAAGCTCGGCATCATCACCGGCGGCCCCGGCACCGGCAAGACTTACACGGTGGCACGATTGCTGGCTTTGCTGTTCGCCACCGCCGGCGCGCGCCAGTCCGGCTTGCGCGTGGCGCTGGCCGCGCCGACCGGCAAGGCGGCGGCCCGACTCAAGCAATCGATTGATTCGGCGCTCGACGATCTGGCGGAAAAAGTCGGCGCGGCGTTGCCGCTGCACGAACTGGCCGCCCGCATGGGCGCGGCGCGCACGCTGCACAGCCTGCTTGGCGCGCGTCCTGGCACGCGTGCCTTCCAGCACAATGCCGGCAATCAGCTGGAGGTCGATGTGTTGATTGTTGATGAGGCATCAATGATCCACCTGGAAATGATGTCCGCGCTGCTCGCCGCCTTGCCGAGTACGGCTACGCTGATCTTGCTTGGTGATAAGGATCAACTGGCTTCGGTGGAGGCGGGCGCCGTGTTGGGCGACCTGTGCCACAACGCCGAGGCGGGCGGCTACGAGTCGGAAACCTTGTCGTATGTGCAATCCAGCACCGGCCAGCAGATTCCGGAAAGCTACGCCGGCAACGGCGGACCCATCGCCCAGCAGACCGTCATGCTGCGCGAAAGTCGTCGTTTCGGTGGCCCGATCGGCGCGCTGGCGCTGGCTGTGAATGCTGGAAATGCTGCTGCATCGCTACAAGTATTGCGTGACGGTACGGATGGCAAGGTCGCCTGGATCGATCCGGCGCAGTCTTCCGATCTGTTGCAACTGGCTTTGGCGGGTCGTGCGACGGCACCCGGCGGCTATCAGGCTTATCTGAAAATGATCAAATCCGGTGCCCCGGAAGGCGATGAGATCGTACATCTTGCCTGGGTGAAATCCGTACTGAACAGCTTCGAAACCTTCCGGATTTTGTGCGCGGTGCGTGAAGGCGAGTGGGGTGTTGCTGGATTGAATGATGTCATCGAACAAAGATTGCAGACGGCCGGTTTGCTGCGCCGTAGCGGCGAATGGTACGTCGGCCGGCCGGTGATGGTGACGCGCAACGATTACGGCAGCGGCGTTTTCAATGGCGATATTGGCCTGACTTTGCCGGATCCGGCGCGTCCGGGAGCCTTGCGGGTGTACTTCTCGGAAGGTGACAAAGTGCGCAGTGTTCTTGCCACACGGCTAAGAAACGTCGAAACCGCGTTTGCGATGACGGTGCATAAATCACAAGGTTCCGAGTTCCAGCACACGGTGTTGGTGTTGCCCCGGGACAGCGGCGGCATGCTGGCACGGGAGCTCATTTACACCGGCATCACGCGCGCGCGCGACTACTTCACGTTACTGACGCCGAACGGCCAGGTGCTGCTCGACGCCATCGCCCAGCGCACCCAGCGCGCCAGCGGACTGCGTACGCTGCTCGGCAACTAACCTCCTTCGCTTCCCTCTGTACGATGTCTTCTCAAGGCATCGTCATAGCTAAATCAAGCTAAAAATTGGCTTAAAAACACCAGAATCTGGCTTGCAGGGGCAAAAAAAACCGGACCCTCGGGTCCGGCTGTTGCTGCGCAGCGCTGAAAAAATCAGGCGGCGCGGCGGTGGCGCTTGGCCGACTTGGCGGCTTTTTTGTGACGGGTGACCGAAGCCTTCATGACTTTTGGTTCCCCATCCGGGCCGGCGACGAAGCGGCGGATATTGAACGCATCCATCAGACGGGCCGAGTTGGCTTTGGCGTTGAGCAACACCAGAGTGGCGTTTTTGCCTGCCGACTTGAAGCGCATGATGAGGCAACGGCCAGCCTCTTCGGTGTAGCCGGTTTTGGACAGGCCGACATCCCAACCCTTGGCGCCGACCAAGCGGTTGGTGTTGTGATATTCGACCTGGCGGCCTTTGATATTGATCACATCCTTGGTGTCGGTGGTGATGCGGCGGATGTCCGGGTAGGTCGAGGCGGCGGTTGCCATTTTAACCAGGTCAGTCGCGGTCGAGCGGTTGTTCGGCGACAAACCGGTTGGTTCTTCGATCACGGTCTGGCTCAGGCCCAGCGCTTTGATCTTGGCGTTGACCGCCGTTTTGAACGCGGCAGGGCCGCCCGGGAAGGTGCGCGCCAGCGATGCAGCGGCGCGGTTGTCTGACGACATCAAGGCCAGTTGCAGCACGTCGCGGCGGGCCAGTTCGGCGCCGACCGGCAGGCGGGAGGTGCTGTGCTTGAGCATGTCCACGTCGGTTTTTTCGATGCTGATGGGCGCATCCATGTCCGGCTTGGAATCGAGCACCACCATCGCGGTCATCAGCTTGGTCAGCGAGGCGATCGGTACTTGAACGTTGGAATTCTTTTCGAGCAGCACTTTGCCGGTGCCGTCTTCGACGACCAGCACCGACTGCGAGCCGAGCGGTACCGCGAGCGCAGCCACGGTAAACGAACTCAGCAATACAGCGACAATTTTCTTGAGCATGTTAGGTATTCTAGGGAGAGAGGAGTGTATCGGGTGTCAGAGGCTGACACAGCGCAGTGCTAATCTAGCTATGCGGCAATATTTCCTGAGGATAGA
The DNA here is from genome assembly GCF_009380215.1 of Rugamonas aquatica. Classification (GTDB taxonomy): domain Bacteria; phylum Pseudomonadota; class Gammaproteobacteria; order Burkholderiales; family Burkholderiaceae_D; genus Rugamonas; species Rugamonas aquatica_B. Next base: position 156 of record NZ_WHUG01000010.1, on the reverse strand, counting down.
AGATAACATTAAAGTGGTTTCTCGTCTATTGAATGTAACTCCACGATTCCATTTATTTTGTATCTCTTAGTACGGGGTCAAGTCTGACATTTGGACACGGCCTCTGCCGTAAGCGCGCTTACGGCAGAGGCCGTGTCCAAATGTCAGACTTGACCC